>NZ_CP127837.1:2240191-2250464 GCF_030291195.1 Enterobacter sp. PGRG2
GCGATTACGCATTACCCCTTCCTGCACGGTCGACGCTACCAGCACGCCATCCTGGGTATAGATCTCACCGCGGACAAAGCCGCGCGCGCTGGACGCCGAGGTGCTCTCCACGCTGTACAGCAGCCACTCGTTAATATTGAACGGACGGTGGAACCACATGGAATGGTCGATGGTCGCGACCTGCATCCCGCGCTCAAGAAAACCGACGCCGTGCGGCTGTAACGCCACCGGCAGGAAGTTGAAATCAGAGGCGTAACCCAGCAGCGACTGATGCACGCGCGGATCGTCCGGCACGTTACCGTTCGCGCGGATCCACACCTGACGGGTGGGTTCGGCGACATGGCCTTTCAACGGATTGTGGAACTCTACCGGGCGGATCTCCAGCGGCTTGTCGCTGAGAAACTTCTCTTTAGCCTGCGGCGGCAGCAGGTGCGCCAGCGAGCGGGCAATGTCGGTTTCTGATTTCAGCGTATCCGGTGAGGGAGCGTCAGGCATGGTTTTCTGATGCTCATAGCCCGGCTCCGGTGCCTGGAAGGAGGCGGTCATATAGAAAATCGGCTTACCGTTCTGGATAGCCGCAACGCGACGCGCACTGAAGCTGTTGCCATCGCGCAGCACTTCCACGTCGTAAACAATGGGTTTTTCACTGTCGCCGGGGCGCAGGAAATAGCTGTGAAAGGAGTGCACCAGGCGTTCAACCGGCACGGTTTCTTTGGCGGCATACAGCGCCTGCCCGACAACCTGCCCGCCAAATACCTGACGAAGCCCTAAATCTTCGCTTTGTCCGCGAAACAGGCCCTCTTCGATTTTTTCCAGATTTAATAATGCCAGCAGATTGTTCAACGCTTGACTCATATGTTTCCTCAATAAAAATAAAATCCGCCAGACCGGAGGGTTCGGTCTAAGTATAACGCAGGATCGTCAGTGGTCCGATGGGTGCAAAAATCTGAATAACCGGCCATTTCCAGGCAGAAATGAGTGATATGTGCCACACTTATTCCCGTTATCTAAGTGTTAACCACTGATTCTGGCAGGAATAAATCCTTCTGGTGCATTGAAGATAAGGAGAACTCAATGAAACTCGTGCACATGTTAAGTGGTGTTGCGGTCGCTGTTTCGCTGGCTGCCTGCGCGGATAAGAGCGCGGATATTCCGACACCTGCACCAAATCCAAATACGTCTATTAACGCTACCCAATCGACTATTGCGCAGCCTAATGTCTCCGGTTCTGTGTGGATCCGCCAGAAAGTGGCGCTGCCGCCGGATGCGGTGCTGACCGTGACCCTGGCCGACGCTTCGCAGGCCGATGCGCCGTCGAAAGTGATCGCGCAGAAAGCGGTGCGTACCGAGGGTAAACAGGCGCCGTTCAGCTTTGTGCTGCCGTTTAACCCGGCTGACATCCAGCCGAACGCGCGCATTCTGTTGAGTGCGGCCATCACCGTGAACGATAAACTGGTGTTTGTCACCGATACGGTGAAACCGGCGGTTAACCAGGGCGGGACTAAAATCGACCTGAACCTGGTGCCGGTGCAGCAGACGGCGATCCCGTTGCAGCAGAGCGGTGGCGCAACCACCACGGTACCTTCTACGTCCCCGACGCAGGTGGTGCCTTCGGCTTCTACGCCAGCGCCGACCCAGATGTAATAGTTTTACTGCCCGGCGGCCTTTGCTGCCGGGTCAGCGGTTTTATGAGTACACCCACCGATAGCGCTGTAAATCAATCTGCCCGTCTCCTGATACCTGAACCCCTTCCGCCAGCAACGCCTGTCGCTGTCGTTGCAGATCCGGCCCGCTGAGGGAAATAGCCCCATGACGATTGACCACCCGATACCAGGGCAGCGTCGTACCTTCCGGTAAGCGCTTCAGTACGCCGCCCACCTGGCGCGCGGCTCTGGGCGATCCGGCAAGACGCGCCACATCGCCATAGGTGGTGACAAATCCTTCGGGAATGGAGGCAACTATCTGCCATACGCGCTGGGGAAAAGAGTCCTGCGGATCCATAGTATCTCCTGAGTATTGATTCTTCAGGATAAACAGCCAGCCGGACACTGTGAAGAGGGGGCTGCGCAATAAACCAGCATACGACAGGCGCGCGCTTGCAATTGCCGGGGTGTACAGGGATAATGCGCCTGCGCGTTGGTTAACAACGCTCTCAATGGGGGCCCTGTTGGTTCTCCCGCAACGCTACTCTGTTTACCAGGTCAGATCCGGAAGGAAGCAGCCAGAGCAGATGACGTGTGTGCCGGGATGTAGCTGGCAGGGCCCCCACCCATTTGTGCCCCGCATAACTCGCTGTGTTTCGCCTCGTCAATCCCTCTTATTAGCCGCACCTGAATTTCCCGCTGCGTTATGTGATACCCCTCAGCATATTATTGCGCTGTCATGTAAATGAAATGTTATTGTCATTATAGTGTCATAAATGCATGGCAGATTAATCGTGGGTAATTCAATGGGTAAGGGATAATCATGGTTAGTGCAGTTTTAAATGTTAAAATTGACGAGGCAGTCAAAGAGAAACTTCGCCATTACGCAGAAGCCAATAACGAAAACCTGAGCACGGCCACTGAGAAGCTCTTACTGCTGGCACTGGAATCGGACGAAGAAACCAGCGTTTCAGAAGAAGAGATCGACAGTCAGCACACCGAAGAAGATAACGCTTCACCATTAACTTCCAAAGAAATCAAAGCCCTGAGAAAAATTCTGAAGAAGAAAAAATGAAACAACATCTCCAGAAGACCGCGACCAGCTACGGCGAAGCCTGTCAGTTATTGCGATCCGGCCATGTGAAAACCGTACGCCTGAACTGGAATGTCGGCACCGATGAATTTTTTCGCATAGCCTCTGACTGGTGTGATGCTGGTGCCAGAATCAAAAAAGATGGCGAGCATTTTATTATTTCGATTAAGGGATTTCCTATCCCGCGACAATAGTCATTATGTTGTCATGCAGGCGTCATCGAAATAACATCCGAATATGAGAACCTGTCCGAAAATACAACGTCACACAACCATCTCATGTTCATTATGGATGATGATTACGACGAGCCGTTCGGCTCGTCGCTATTTTCTCAGATCACTTTCCGCTGCCGTAACATCATCGGCTGACTGACCAGAGACGCCCAGATCGGTTGCAGCGTCATAAAGGCCTCGCGCAAAACTTCATCCGGCTGTGAAAACGGCATCCGTAAAAAGCGATCAAAAGCCCCCTGTAAACCGAAACGCGTTCCCGTTCCCAGACTGATACCGGTACTTTCCGCGTGGGTGGCAAACAGCGTCGCCAGCGCATCGGGCAGTTCCACCCAGAACGATAATCCGCCCTGCGGCGTCGTCCACTGCCAGCGGGGGAAGAATTCCTGCAACAGCGCCGCGCAGTCATCCCGGTGCGCCATCAGCATCTGCCGTCGCGCCGGTAAAAAACGCTCGCCGTTTTCAACAAGCCAGCGGGTCGCCAGCTGTTCCAGCAGCGGCGAGCCTAAATCCAGGGTTTCGCGCATTTGTACCAGCGCGGCTATGGTACGCGCCGGGGCGCGGATCCAGCCCACCCGCAGCCCGCCCCAGAAACTTTTGCTGGCGGAGCCAAGGGTAATGATCGGCGCGGCGGTATCAAAGGCGGCCAGCGGGGGAGGCGGCGGCGCGTCCATCCACAGATCGACCATGGTTTCATCCACCACCAGCGTGGTGCGCGTGCGCGCTGCCAGGCGGGCGACTTTTTCCCGCGTCGGCGCATCCATACAGCGGCCGGTGGGATTGTGGAAATCCGGCATCAGATAAGCGATGCGCGGCGAGGTCTGGGCGATAGTGGCGGCGAGGCCGTCCACATCCCAGCCCTGAGAGGGTAACGCCACGCCCACCGGACGGCAGGACGCCCCTTCGATGGCGGCAATCGCCAGCGGATAGGTGGGGTGATCCACCACCACACGATCCCCCGGCCCGGTCAGCAGCCGCAGGATCAGCGCCAGGCCGCTGACCGCGCCGTTGACGATCATCACCTCGTCGGGGCGTGTCGGCAGCCCCCGCGCCACGTAACGCCGGGCGATGGCTTCCCGCAGCGCCGGTAAACCCTGCTGGTCGTAGCCGGTGCCGGACAGCAGCGGCGGCATCGCCGTCAACGCGTGTTGATAAGCCTGGTGGATCTCCGGCCCGGCGGGCAGCGAAGCGGCAGAAAGATCAAGCGCGGTCGGCTGCGCCATGCGGGTCGGCACCACGCGTTTGCTTTCCGGCAGGAGCACCACTGAGCCGCTGCCGTGGCGGCTCAGCAAATAGCCTTCCTCCCGTAGCTGCGCCAGAGCGCTGGCGGTGGTTGTGCGGCTGATGCCCAGCGCGCTGGCTAACTCCCGCTCGCCGGGCAGACGCGTATCCAGCGCCAGTCGGCCATCAAGAATAAGCAAACGCAGGGCCTGCGCCAGCTGCCGCCATAAGGGCGTACGGGAGGCGGATTGTTGCCACTGGCCGAGCAGGCGTACCAGGGACTGACTTCCGGTGCGACGAGGTGACATAGCGGTCCACTTTTTGAAAACTGGTCATTAATCATAATGCCAGCCAGGGCCATGATGTCATTCTGTTTCGCAGTTTTCGGGGTGAGAGATGGTTCGGCGTTTGATCCAGTTGTATATCGGTCTGAGTTTTTATGGCGTTTCCACCGCGATGTTTGTGCGCGCTAATCTGGGGGCCGATCCGTGGAATGTCTTCCACCTCGGCGTCGGTAAGCTATTGTCGCTGGATATCGGCGTGGTGATGATTGCCACCGGCGCGCTGGTGCTGCTGCTGTGGATCCCGCTGCGTCAGCGTCCGGGACTGGGCACCATCAGCAATGTGATTGTCATTGGTCTGGCTGCCGATGCGGCGCTGGCGCTGATGCCGCCGCTGGAATCGCTGGTCGCGCGCAGCGTCCTGCTGGTGGCGGCTATTGTGGTTAACGCGCTGGCGACCGGTATGTACATTGGCGCAGGCTTTGGTTCCGGCCCGCGCGACGGTCTGATGACCGGCATCAATGCCCGCACCGGCTGGTCGGTACGCTCAGTGCGCACGGCGATTGAAATCACCGTTCTGCTGCTGGGCTGGGCGATGGGCGGCACCTTTGGCGTCGGCACCGTGCTGTACGCCCTGACCATCGGCCCGCTGATCCAGCTCTGTCTGCCGTGGTTTCGTCCGCGCCCGCAACCGGTAGAGGTTCCGCTGCCGCAAACCCCGGTTGTTTAAACGGGCGAAGCGCTCACAACATCATGCTTTAGATTGAGGTACACTCACGCCATTCTGACCGTTGCGGTGTGAGTGATGAAACCGATAACCCTGTACGATGTGGCCCGCCTCGCGGGCGTCTCCTACCAGACCGTCTCCCGCGTGATTAATCAGGCGGAGCATGTTTCCGCCCGCACGCGCGAAAAAGTGCAGCGGGCAATGGCGGAACTGCACTACATTCCCAACCGCGGCGCGCAGCAGCTGGCGGGCAAACGCACCCGCACGCTGGGGCTGATCACCACCGATCTGGCGCTGCATGCGCCGTCGCAAATCGCCTCGGCGGTGAAAACCCGCGCCGGGCAGGCGGGCTGCGGCACGCTGATTTCCATGGTGGAACGTCACGATCTGGCGGCCTGTCAGGGGGCGCTACAGGAGTTATTGTCGCAACGCGTGGACGGCCTGCTGGTGAATATCCCGCTGGATGACGAGGATGCGCAGGCGCTGGCGGCGCAGGCACGACCAACGCCGGTGCTGTTTCTGGACGTCAGCCCGACGGCGGCGGTCGACAGTCTGGTGTTCGACGCGGCGCAGGGCGCAGGCCTGGGCGCGGCGCAACTGCTTTCTCTCGGCCACCGGCATATTGCGCTGCTGGGCGGTCCGGAAAGCTCGGTGTCGGCCCGCGCACGTTTTGCGGGCTGGCTGGCGGCGCTGGATGAGGCCGGCCTTGCCCCGGTCGCCCGCGCTCATGGTGACTGGAGCGCCGCCTCCGGCTATGAGAAAACCCATTTGCTACTGGCCAGCGCGCCGCACACCGAAGCGATCCTCGTGGCGAACGATCAGATGGCGCTGGGGGCGATCCGCGCCTGTGCAGAAAAGGGCATTCGCGTGCCGGAGCAGCTGTCGCTGGTGGGCTATGACGATACCGCCGACAGCGCCTGGTTTTCTCCGCCCTTGACCACCGTGCGTCAGGCTTTTAAAGAGGCGGGTGAGCGCAGCGTCGACTGGCTGCTGGGCGGGGAAGCCGCAGGCCGCAGTGAGCTGAGCCAGACCCGCTGCCCGGTCACGCTGGTGGTACGCGGCTCTACCGCCGCACCCGGCGGGCAGGCAATCGACGGCCAAACGCTGGCGCAGCGGCTGAATGAACTGGCGGTGCTGGCGGCGCGGCTGGAGAGGCGTTAACGCTTTTGTGATCGACGCCGCTTCTGGCGGATCCGATCCTTTACCCGCCGTGAAGAAACAGGCATGGTACTGATAATTGTGAGCGCTTCGCAAAATTCAGAGGTCACTATGTCTGCATCTGCTTTGTCCACCCTGATAGCCCGCCGCGACTGGGAAAACCCGGTCGTCACCCAGTGGCACCGTCTGCCCGCCCATGCGCCGATGAACAGCTGGCGTAACGCCAAAGACGCGGCCCGCGAGGCGGCATCGCCGTCCCGCCGTCTGTTAAACGGCGACTGGCAATTTCGTCTTTTCCCCGCGCCGGAAGCGGTGCCGGAACAGTGGCTGACACAGGAGCTTGACGATGCCGTCGCCATGCCGGTGCCGTCCAACTGGCAGATGCAGGGCTTCGACACGCCGATTTATACCAACGTGACCTATCCCATCCCGGTGACGCCGCCTGTTGTCCCGGCCGGGAACCCGACGGGTTGTTACTCGCTCACATTTGAGATGGACGAGGGCTGGCTGGCAGCCGGACAGACGCGGATTATTTTTGAAGGCGTTAATTCGGCATTTTACCTGTGGTGCAACGGCGAATGGGTCGGCTATTCCCAGGACAGCCGCCTGCCGGCGGAATTCGATCTCAGCGCCTGTCTTAAACCCGGCGCTAACCGGCTGGCGGTGATGGTGCTGCGCTGGAGCGACGGCAGCTATCTGGAAGATCAGGATATGTGGCGCATGAGCGGGATTTTCCGCGACGTGGTGCTGCTGCATAAACCGGCGACCCATATCGCCGATTATCAGGTCGCCACCCATCTCAACGCCGATTTTACCCATGCGCAGCTGGTGGTGGATGTTGAACTGGCGGGGGAGTATGCGGATTGCCAGGTGGCCCTGACGCTGTGGCACGGCGATGAGGCTATCGCGCAGGCCAGCCAGGGGCCGGGCAGCGAGATTATTGATGAACGCGGCGCCTGGGCGGAAAAACTCAGCGTCAGCATGCCGGTGGATAAACCACGCCTGTGGAGCGCGGAAGATCCGGCGCTCTACCGGCTGGTGGTGTCGCTGCTGGACGGCAACGGCAAACTGCTGGAGACGGAAGCCTGCGACGTGGGCTTCCGCAACGTGGAGATCAGCAACGGCCTGCTGAAGCTGAACGGTAAACCGCTGCTGCTGCGCGGCGTGAACCGCCATGAGCATCACCCGGAGCGCGGTCAGGCGATTGATGAAGCGACCATGCGCCAGGACATCGAACTGATGAAGCAGCATAACTTTAATGCCGTGCGCTGCTCCCACTATCCGAACCATCCCCTGTGGTATCGCCTGTGCGATCGCTACGGCCTGTACGTGGTGGACGAAGCCAACATCGAAACCCACGGCATGGTGCCGATGCGCCGCCTGTCTGACGATCCGCGCTGGTTCCCGGCGATGAGCGAGCGCGTGACGCGCATGGTGCAGCGGGATCGCAACCATCCGTCGATCATCATCTGGTCGCTGGGCAATGAGTCCGGGCATGGCGCCAGTCACGATGCGCTCTATCGCTGGGTGAAAAGCAGCGATCCGACCCGCCCGGTGCAGTATGAAGGCGGCGGAGCCAATACGGCGGCCACCGATATTATCTGTCCGATGTATGCCCGCGTAGATCAGGATCAGCCGTTCCCGGCGGTGCCGAAATGGTCGATCAAAAAGTGGCTGAGTATGCCGGATGAGCAGCGCCCGCTGATTTTATGCGAGTACGCCCATGCCATGGGCAACAGCTTCGGCGGTTTCGCCAAATACTGGCAGGCGTTCCGCGACTATCCCCGTTTACAGGGCGGTTTTGTCTGGGACTGGGTGGATCAGGCGCTGACCAAAACCGGCGACAACGGCGAGCGCTTCTGGGCCTACGGCGGCGATTTTGGCGACACGCCAAACGATCGCCAGTTCTGCATGAACGGCCTGGTGTTCCCGGATCGCACGCCGCATCCGGCGCTATATGAAGCCCAGCGCGCCCAGCAGTTCTTCCGGTTCCGGCTGGAGAGCACCTCACCGCTGGTCATCGATATCACCAGCGAGTACCTGTTCCGCACGGCGAATAATGAAGTGCTGCGCTGGTCGATTGCCCGCGATGGCGACGTGCTGGCGACCGGCGAGCTGGCGCTGGACATTGCCCCTGAAGGCACACAGCGCGTTACCCTTGACGCGCCCGCGCTGAGCGCCGCGCCGGGGGAAGTCTGGCTGAACGTAGATATTTATCAGCGCGAGGCGACGGACTGGTCACCGGCAGATCATCTCTGCGCCTGGGATCAGTGGCGCTTACCGGCACCGCTGTTTGTGGCGCCGCCAGTGGTGAGCGGCACCGCGCCTGCGCTCGCCATCAGCGATGAAGATTATGTGATCACCCATCAGACGCAGCGCTGGCAGTTCTCCCGCTTAAGCGGCGAGCTGACGCAGTGGTGGCAGGGGGAGACGCCAACGCTGCTTACGCCGGTGCGCGATCAGTTCACCCGCGCGCCGCTGGATAACGATATCGGCGTCAGCGAAGTGACGCGTATCGATCCCAATGCCTGGGTGGAGCGCTGGAAGGCGGCGGGAATGTACGCCATGACGCCGCGCCTGCTGCACTGCGCTGCGGAACGCACCGCCGCCGAGGTCTGTATCGAAACGCGCCACTGCTGGGAGGCTGGCGGGAAAGTGCTGTTTATCAGCCACAAGCGCTGGCGCATCGACAGCCACGGCGTGCTGCACGGCGAGGTTGATGTTGCAGTGGCGACCGACGCGCCGCCGCCAGCGCGTATTGGCATCACCTGTCAGCTGGCGGATGTGGAGCCCTCGGTGAGCTGGACGGGGCTGGGGCCGCATGAAAACTATCCGGACCGTAAACTGGCGGCACGCCAGGGGCGCTGGACGCTGCCGCTGGCGGCGCTGCATACGCCGTACATTTTCCCCGGTGATAACGGCCTGCGCTGCGATACCCGCGAATTGCGCTACGGCGCGCATCAGCTGAACGGACGCTTCCACTTTGCCCTCAGCCGTTACGGTCAGGCGCAGTTACAGGCGACCACGCACCACCACCTGCTGCGCGAGGAGCCGGGTTGCTGGCTGCATCTGGATGCCTTCCATATGGGCGTGGGCGGGGATGATTCCTGGAGTCCGAGCGTGTCGCCGGAGTTTATTCTGGCGCAGGATCGCGTGCACTATCGCTTTAGCTGGCAGCAACGCCGCTAACCCCCGATTGACGCGGGCAGCAAGACTGCCCGCGTTGATTTAATCGCGCTTAGCAGTGCGCAGATTCGCTTCGGCCCACAGAATAAAGGCCGCTTTCGGCAGCGCCTTGCTGTACAGCCAACCCTGACCATACTGCACGCCGTGCTCCCGCAGCCACGCCTGCTGGCTGTCGGTTTCAATGCCTTCCGCCACCATCGCCAGATCCAGCGCTTTCGCCATCTCAATAATTTGTGGCGTGACGTTTTTATACTCCAGCGCATCGACAAAGGATTTGTCGATCTTGAGAATATCGACGTTCAGGTTTTGCAGATAGCTGAGGCTGGAATAGCCGGTGCCAAAGTCGTCGATGTAAATGGCGTGTCCTGCCTTGCGCAGCGCGTCGATGGCCGGGGCGCTGATCTCCGGATCGGCAAAACCGCGCTCGGTAAGCTCAAGAGCAATCTGAGCGGGGGAGAGCTGCCAGCGCGCCAGCTGTTCACGCAGCAGCACGGGCAGGGTTTCGGAGGTCAGATCGCCCGGATCCAGATTCACAGAAATATGTATTTCCGGATGCTGTTGCAGCCATTTGCCCAAATCCTCAAACACCGTTTCGATAATGAGCTGCGTCAGGCGCGGCATCAGGCCGGTTTTCTCCGCCAGCGGAATAAACACATCGGGCGTGAGAAAGGTGCCATCCACTTGCGGCCAGCGGGCAAGGGCTTCTGCGCCGACGATCCTGCCATTACTGAGCG
>NZ_CP127837.1:2250525-2268588 GCF_030291195.1 Enterobacter sp. PGRG2
GCGCGGCGACTGCAAACGACGCAGATAGCGCAGCAAGAAAAGCGCCAGCAGCAGACTCATCAACAGGCCGAACGGCAGCCAGATCAACAGCTGGCGGTGCCAGCTTTTTTCCAGCGGCGCGAGGGAGGCGGAAGTGACAATGGCCACGCCCAGTTGCGGGTAATACTTCATGGTATAGATCGCGCCCTGGAATTTAAGCTGCTCATCGCCGTTCTGTTTCAGGCGCTGCCAGAGCGCAGGGGTCAGTGCAAAGCTGCTGGCGATCACCTGGTTGCTGTCGGTGCCAATCAGCGCGGTGCTGATCGACCAGTTACCGAACGGCAGCACGTCAATCAACGACTGGGGATCGATCATCACCACATGGCGCTTTCCCCCCAGCGCCAGCATGGTACGTTGCAGGCCGATGTCGTTCTGGGTGGTGAGCCAGGCGCGATAACCGTCGCGGGTCACTTTGGCGGTCGCCGGAAAGATGCCTTCAGTGCTCAGGCTTTCCAGAGAGGAGCAGCGCGGCCTGAAGCCGTCGAGATAGATCACTTCCTGAATATAACGATTTACGTAGGAGACGCGGCGCATTGCCAGCAGGTGTTCCGGTCCGCAGGGCTTGCCGCTGAAGGTTTCAATATCATCCAGCGCGCGTTTGCCCTGCTCAATCACCTGTTCCGTGCGCATCACCACCCGCGAGGCGTAATTGCCCATCTCGCTGGCAAAGTTCTCCTCTGCCTGACGATGCGCCAGCCAGATGCTCAGCCCGACGGGGAGCAGCACCGCCAGGAGCAGTACACCAGTGATGACGCTGATAAGCCGTCGGTTGTTCATAATCAAAAGTCCCTGTTTTGATGTTCACCACACCTTGTGGAATGATAGCGTTATATCACGGCTAATTAATACATTATTGCAGGATGCGTCAGATGAAGAAAAAAGAGTTTGTGACGCAGGATTTGCTGAGCAAAATTTATCAGAACCGCGAGCCGGGCCCGCGTAAACTGCCGCCGGAGCGCCAGTTAGCCAGCGAATACGGCGTGTCGCGTTTTACCATTCGCCAGGCGCTGGAAAAACTGGCCAGCATCGGAGTGGTACGTATTGTCCAGGGTTCGGGGATCTGGATCAACGAACAGTCGCGCAGTAATCCGCTGGTGTACAACTCGATCACTGAAAAGCGCTTCGATCAGATCCGCTTTCGCATGATCAGCCTGCATAAAAAACGGCCTGACCGCGATGAACAGCAGATCTTCGGCCTGCCGGAAGAGAGCTTTATCTGGCAGTTTTGCCGCCTGCGTTTTGTGGATGAAGAGGCGGTGCAGATCGAAGTGTCCCGTATGCCGGTGGCGGATTTTCCGGATCTGAATCAGCAGGTGATCGAGCGCTCATTGCAGCAGTACGTGCTGAGCAAGGGTTATCAGGTGTCCCATCTGCTGACCACCTACCGCGCGGTGAGCGTCAGCCGTGAACAGGCGGTGCTGCTGGGCTGCAAGAAGGGCAGCCCGGCGATGCATATCAGCAACCGCGGCATTCTGGAAGGCGGTCAGGTGTATGAGATCAGCGATATTATCGACATCAATTACACCTGCACCTACATCATTCCTTATAACCGCGACAATCTGACCTTCCGCCAGGGCGGCAGTTAAGGCGTGTGGATGCTGCCGTCCGGCAGGCGGCTTTGCGTCCACTCATGGGGGCGGTAGACCACCGGACTGGCGAGGGCTTTTTGCTCGTCAAAACCAACGCCGATACCCGGCGTTTCCGGCGCACAGACAAAGCCGTCTTTCGCCACCGGCGCGCCGGGGAATACCGCATCGGTACCGGCGGAGCGGGGAATAAATTCCTGGATCGCCGCGTTGTGCAGGTGAATATTCAGATGGGTGTTTACCGCCACGCCAATCGGCGTCATATCGCCAGGGCCGTGCCAGGCAAGACGAACGCCAAAGGTCTGGCAGAGCACCGCCAGCTTCAGCGCCGGGGTGATGCCGCCAATCTGCGAGATATGGCAGCGGATAAAGTCGATGCGGCGGTTGACGATCAGATCGTGCCACTCCGCCGGGTTGTTAAACAGCTCACCCATCGCCAGCGGCGCGGTGCTGTGCGCCCGCACCTGCTCCAGCCACGCGCTTTGCGCCGGCGGCAGAATATCTTCAATAAAATAAGGCTGGTACGGCTCCAGCTGTTTTGCCAGCTGCACCGCCTGCTGCGGGAACAGGCGCTCGTGCACATCATGCAGGATATGCAACTGATAGCCATATTTCTCCCGCAGCGCGGCAAACATCGCCACCGTGTTGCTCATGTACTCCTGCTGATCGAAATAGGCTCCCGGCGTGGGGTTGTCAGGAGTATGCAGATTCGCTGGCGTGCCGCCGTAAAAACCCAGCTGACAGCGTACATGGCGATAGCCCTGCGCCACCAGTTTGTCGACGGCGGCAAAGAGTTCGTCCAGGGTTTCGCCGCTGGCGTGGGAATAGGCGGGAATGGCGTCGCGGGATTTACCGCCGAGCAGCTGATAGAGCGGCATCCCGGCGAGCTGACTCTTGATGTCCCACAGCGCCATATCAATGCCGGAAATGGCGTTGTTCATCGCCGGGCCGTTACGCCAGTAGGCGTTGACGTTCATCATCTGCCAGGCGTCTTCGATATGGTTAGCGTCGCGCCCGACCATCAGCGGTTTCAGGTACTCGTCGACCAGGGTTTTCACCGCCAGCGGGCGCTGTTGAAAGGTGGCGCATCCATGTCCTGTGATGCCTTTATCGGTGGTGACCCGCACGGTAACCAGATTGTGGCGATCGGGGCGGGTAATAAAACATTCGATATTTTTGATAATGGTTGGCGTCACAGGGAATACTCCTTTTCAGGCCAGATGAATCGTAATGGCTATTATCATCCCCTGAATTTCCGGAAAAGGTAAACCGTTTTTTTTATAAATATTTTGGTCAGTTATTTGGATTTATTTTAATTAAATACCATACCAATTTTCGTTATATGACCTTTTGATGCTGCTGTTAGAGCGGAATTGTGACGAAATTCATATTTTATTGGTTTGTTTTGTGGTGACGATTTACCTACCATGAGTGACAGATATTAAAACGACAACACTTCCGGCAGGAGCTTTTATGGGAACGCAAGACGCCATTAACAATATTATCCGTCTGGTGGGCGGCGAGGGTAATATTAACAAAGTGTGGCACTGTATGACGCGCTTACGCTTTGATCTCGTTGACGATAACAAAGTCGATCAGGGCGAAATCAAAAAGCTGCCGGGCGTGCTCGGTGCGCAACTGCAAAGCGACCAGTTTCAGATCATCATCGGGCCGAAAGTGAACAGCTGGTATGAGCAAATGCTGGCCACGCTCGGCGGCGACAATCGAACCAACGACGCACCGGCACAGAAAGGCCGCAAAAGCCTGGTGTCGATGTTTATGGATACCGTCTCGGGTGTGTTCGGGCCGATTGTTCCGGCGATTGCCGGTGCCGGGATGATCAAAGGACTGCTGGCGGGGCTGATTGCCCTGAAGCTGGTTTCCGCGAAAAGCGACACCGTGGTGGTGATCGACCTGATCGCCAGCGGCGTGTTCTATTTCCTGCCGTTTTTCCTGGCGGTATCGGCGGCGAAAATTTTCAAAACCAATGAATATCTGGCGGCAGCGGTGGCGGCCTGTCTGATGTATCCGTCGCTGATTGAGGCGGCAAAAGCGCTGGCGGCGCACCAGCCTGAAGCGGTGTCGGCCTTCTGGCTGCTCAACGCCATTCCGGTGTCGGTGTTTAACTATTCTGCCAGCGTCATTCCGGTGATTTTCTCGGTGCTGGCGCTCAGCTATATCCACCGCTGGGTGGACAGCATAATGCCGGACGTGCTGAAAACGGTATTTACGCCAACGCTGACGCTGTTCCTCGGCGCGCTGGCGGCGCTGGTGGTGATTGGCCCGATCGGTATTTACCTCGGCAAAGGACTGGCGCTGTTTATCGAGGGGCTGTTCAGCGTGTCGTCGAGCTTTGCCGGTCTGGTGGTCGGGGCGATCCGCCCGGTGGCGATCCTCACCGGTATGCACCACGCGATGACGCCGATTGCGCTGCAAAACTTCAGCGACCGTGGTTACGACATGCTGATGCCGATGATGTTTATGGCCAACATGGCGATTGCCGGTTCTACCTTTGCTATCTGGCGCATCAGTAAAAACCGCCAGGATCGCACCGTGACCTTATCGGCGGGGATTTCCGCGCTGCTGGGCATCACTGAACCGGCGCTGTTCGGCGTGCTGACGCGCTACAAAAAAGCCTTTATCGCCGCGACCATCGCCAGTTCGCTGGCCTCGGCGTTCATTGCCTTCTTTGGCGTGCGGCTGTACGGTTATATTCTGTCGAGCATTTTCAGTCTGCCTGCCTATATCGGCCCGTACTTTATGTTCGCCCTCGCAGGCGTGGTAATAGCGCTGGTGCTCTCCTTCATCTTAACGACGATCCTTGTCGGAAAAGATCAGCCGGACACCTGAGTTAACGTCGGTGCGCCAGACGGCGCGCCGACATTTGCTTACTTCCTCTCTTTGATTCTTCCCTGCTTTCGCATCCTTATGTGCTTTAAAGAGTTGTATTCCTTTTATTACCGGGATAGAATTTTGTTATGTTATAACAAAACATCTGAGGCATTATGAAAGCTGATATCCATCCCCATTACCGGACGGTGGTGTTCCACGACACCAGCGCCAACGAATATTTCAAAGTAGGATCGACCATCAAAACCGATCGCGAAATTGAGCTTGAAGGCAAGACCTACCCCTATGTGACCATTGAAGTATCATCAAAGTCACATCCGTACTATACCGGTAAGCAGAAGACGTTCACCAATGAGGGCAGCGCTGCAAAATTCCAGCAGCGATTCGGTCGTTTTATCAGTTCTAAGAAGGACTAAAAGATGCAGGTGCTGAATTCATTACGCAGTGCGAAACAACGTCACCCGGACTGTCAGCTGGTGCGCCGTAAAGGGCGGGTGTACGTGATTTGCAAATCGAACCCGCGCTTTAAAGCGGTGCAGGGGAAAAAGAAAAGACGTTGAGGGATAAAGAAGAAACGGGCGGCAATTATTTTGCCGCCTCTTTGCGCGTCAGGGTGTAGATATCGTAAAACGACAGCTCGCCCTTACGGGCCATCATCTGCTGTAACTGTAATTTCTCTTTCTCGCTGACCGCAGGCGAGCTGAGGATATCGTCAATCAGCGTTTGCGGTACAAAGCGGGTGTTGTACCACTCGCCGTTGTAGCAGACGCGGAAATCCAGCACATCGATATCTTCATAGCGGTAGCGCGGATAAACATCAAAAAAGAAAAAGCCGTTAAGCAGCGCAAAGAGCACCACCAGCAGCCAGACGGAGCCTGCCAGGGTTTCAGACTGCAACATCACCGCCAGGGTGGCAAACCAGGCGATGTACATACCGACAAATAATCCGGGATGATTGCGGATGAAGCTGATGCTGAAGCGCGGCCTGTTGTCGCGTTTCTCGCGGGTATTAAGCTCATCGATAGTTTGCATGAGCAGCCGCTGGATCTCGGTCATTTATTTCCCTTTTTATTCGGACGTGGTGCAGGTGAAACCGCCTATTTTACGCGCCCGCAGAGTCTGAAAAAAAGTAACAGTCGCACGGCAAAAAACAATAACAGTCAGACGGCGCCAGGCGTCAGCGTTTTGATAATGCGCGCCGGGTTCCCGGCAATCACCACGTCAGACGGGACATCGCGGATCACCACGCTGCCCGCGCCAATCACCACGTTATCGCCAATGGTGACGCCAGGATTTATTACCGCGCGTCCGCCGATCCACACGTTTCGACCAATGCTGACCGGCGCGCCGTACTCGAGACCGCTATTGCGCGCAGTGGCGTCCAGCGGATGCGTGGCTGTATAAATATGTACTCCGGGCGCGATCATACAGTTATCGCCGATGCGGATCGGGCAGACATCCAGGAAAACGCAGTCAAAGTTGGCGTAGAAGTCTTTGCCGAGGAAAATATTGTAGCCGTAGTCGCAGCGGAAATTTGGTTCGATATACGCATTGCCGCTGTCGCCAAGCAGTTCCGCCAGCATAGCGCGACGTGCCGCTTTTTCATCTGGCGCGGAGTGGTTGTATCGATGAATGATTTCTCTGGCGCGCAGACGGTCGGCGCGCAGGGTGTCGTCCGATGGCCGGTAGGGCAGACCGGCTATCATTTTTTGTTTCTCGTCGCTCATTGCTTTCTCACCAGTAAAATTAACAGTGAACACCGTAAAGTGAGATAACCGGAAAGGATAATACCTTCGCGAGGGCTTGTGATCGCGATCACATGGGCACTCGCTGTTCATCGTCGGGAGAAGCCGCCTGACAAAGGCTATGGGAGAGCTCTACGATACAACCTCAAAAAACATCACAGGGATTAACGGACAAATTTCCATACCGACGACGGAATTTTGTCATACAGCTTATTCATGGTCAGTTCAGCCAGACGGTGATCCGCCGCTGAATAAAATACGGTCAGTTCCGGATCCGACAGCTCATATTTATTCTTTTCAATGACGCGTTCCAGCGTATCAATAGTCTGACAGCGCCTCAGGCGCATCAAATAATCAGTCTTGGTTAATGGTTTATCAGACATAACTTCACCTTTGTAATAGTTCTAACAGGAGAGGCTAACGGGGTTAGCCCTGCTCACATTGAGGAAACAGCGAAACAAGCGATTCCCTGATTTACGCCATTTCTGTAAGTCTTCTGTGTTAATGCCGTAGCTGCTGAACAACATAAACGTGTCATCGAGGTATTCATCGATTTGGGCGATCAGCTTATTATCTTCATTATACTTAATTTTATAATTAAGTGCGAAGGTTGCTATATGCTCAACAAGCTCGTTTAACTGTAAATTGATTGCTGAAGTTGGATCATTTACCCAGCCATGGTGGCTTTCTTCCAGATTGGCGAGGCAATCATGGTACAGGGTTTCACAAAGAAATTTCAGCTGCGCAATATCATGCCTTTTTGGCGAGTATTCGTCCATAACGCATCCCCTTCTGAGTGACTTTTTTTTACTAACCGAACACCGTATCGGGATGGATACAACACTGTGACCTGCCGCGTAAGCTGCTCTTACGTCTCATTTTAACTATAAGCCAGACTGAATAATATTTCCTGGCGCTATTACGAAAAATTACAATTATTACAACTTATGTCTGTCAGTAAGGTTATTTCCGAGGGTTAATCTGCCGCTGTGGGGCGCGTTAAATCTTCAGCGCCTTTAATGCATCCTTAGGTTTCATTAGGTTATCCGGGATTAACTGGTCGGATGTTATTGCCATGTTCACGACTAAGAAAATTACTTAGGAATAATCTTACTGAACAGCAAAATTCACAATAATTAAGATTTTTACCCATACTTTTAAGAGTGAACTTAAGCCTTAAGAATTATATGACTTATTTTCATTGCATAATATAAACGCACAGACAATAAGCTGGTTTTATCATTTTTTGCGAAAAAGAAAAAGGCCGCTTGCGCGGCCTTTGTTAAAACATCATGGCTTAATGGTGCTCAACCTTATGGGAATGCTCAATATCTTCCGATTTGCGGCTGAAGCGGCGGCGAACCACCACAAAGAACACCGGCACAAAGAAGATAGCCAGTACGGTCGCAGTGACCATCCCGCCCATTACGCCAGTACCTACGGCGTTCTGCGCGCCGGAACCGGCACCCGAGCTGATAACCAGCGGCATAACGCCGAGGATAAACGCCAGCGAGGTCATGAGGATTGGACGCAGACGCATACGTACCGCTTCCATCGTCGCCTCGATCAGGCCTTTGCCTTCTTTCTCCATCAGATCCTTGGCGAATTCGACGATTAATATCGCGTTCTTCGCCGACAAGCCAATGGTTGTCAGCAGGCCCACCTGGAAGTAAACGTCGTTACCCAGACCGCGGAAGGTCGCAGCAAGGAGCGCGCCCAGCACCCCCAGCGGTACCACCAGCATGACCGAGAACGGAATCGACCAGCTCTCGTACAGCGCCGCCAGACAGAGGAAGACGACAATCAGCGAGATGGCATACAGGGCAGGGGCCTGGTTGCCGGAGAGGCGTTCCTGATAGGACATGCCCGTCCAGTCGTAACCGATGCCTGCCGGCAGTTTGCCCGCCAGTTCTTCCATCAGATCCATTGCTTCACCGGTACTTTTACCCGGTGCGGCTTCGCCAAGAATTTCCATCGACGGTAAACCGTTATAGCGTTCCAGACGTGGTGAGCCGTATTCCCAGTGCGTGGTGGCAAAGGCGTTCAACGGTACCATCTGCCCTTCGTTACCGCGCACATACCAGTTGCCAATATCTTCCGGCAACATACGGTATTTGGCTTCTGACATGACGTAAACTTTCTTCACACGACCACGATCGATAAAGTCGTTTACATAGCTGCCGCCCCATGCCGCGCCGAGGGTGGTATTAATATCGCTAATGGATACACCCAACGCCTGTGCTTTTTCCTGGTCGATATCGATTTTAAACTGCGGCGTATCTTCCAGACCGTTCGGACGCACGCCAACCAGCACATCAGAGCGCTTGCCGACTTCGCCGAGCAGCTGGTTACGCGCCTGGGTCAGTTTCTCGTGGCCAAGACCGCCCTGGTCGATCAGCTGGAAGTCGAAGCCCGTCGCCGTACCGAGATCAACAATCGCCGGCAGGTTAAAGGCGAAGACCATCGCATCTTTGATCTGCGAGAAGGTGCCCATAGCGCGACCGGTGATCGCATCCACTTTGTTTTCATCGCCCGGACGCTCGCCCCACTCTTTCAGGGAAACGAACGCGATACCGGTGTTCTGTCCACGACCTGCAAAACCGAAACCGTTAACCGCAAACACGGAGTTTACGTTCGCTTTTTCGTTTTTGAGGTAGTAGTCGGTCACCTCATCCAGCACCTTCTGCGTACGCTCCTGGGTCGCGCCCGCAGGCAACTGAACCATGGTCAGGAACACGCCCTGATCCTCGTCCGGCAGGAAGGAGCTTGGCAGACGTACGAACAGGTAGGCCATACCAATAACGATGATGATATAGAGCAGCAGATAACGACCGGTACTGCGCAGGATATTCCCTATGCTGTCGGTGTAATGGTTGGTGCTCTTATCGAACATGCGGTTGAACCAGCCGAAGAAGCCTTTCTTGCCTTCGCCGTGATCGCCTTTGGCGACCGGTTTCAGCATAGTGGCACACAGGGCCGGGGTCAGGATCAACGCAACCAGAACCGACAGCGCCATCGCGGAAACGATAGTGATGGAGAACTGACGATAGATCGCACCGGTAGAGCCGCCGAAGAAGGCCATCGGAATAAATACCGCCGACAGCACCATCGCGATACCGACCAGCGCGCCCTGGATCTGGCCCATGGACTTACGCGTGGCTTCTTTGGGCGGCAGACCCTCTTCGGTCATTACACGTTCGACGTTTTCCACCACCACGATGGCATCATCCACCAGCAGGCCTATCGCCAGCACCATGCCGAACATCGTCAGGGTGTTTATCGAATAGCCAAAGGCGGAGAGGATCGCGAAGGTCCCCAGCAAAACAACAGGTACAGCAATGGTCGGGATCAGCGTGGCGCGGAAGTTCTGCAGGAACAGATACATCACGATGAACACCAGCACGATCGCTTCGACCAGGGTTTTAACCACTTCGTTAATGGAGATTTTTACGAACGGCGTGGTGTCATACGGATAAACCACTTCCAGACCGGCCGGGAACGTCTCTTTCATGCGTTCCAGTTCAGCACGTACCGCGTTTGCCGTATCCAGGGCGTTCGCACCGGTGGCAAGTTTAATCCCCAGACCGGAGGCCGGCTGGTTGTTAAAGCGCGCGATAATGTCGTAGTTTTCACCGCCCAGCTCAATACGAGACACGTCTTTCAGACGCACCTGCGAGCCATCCGGATTCACTTTTAGCAGGATCTTGCCAAACTCTTCCGTCGAGGTCAGACGCGTCTGCGCAATGATAGAGGCGTTAAGCTGCTGCCCTTTCACCGGCGGGGTACCGCCTAACTGACCTGCTGCCACCTGGGCGTTTTGCGCTTTGATGGCGTTGATAACATCAACCGGCGTTAACTGGAAGTTGTTCAGTTTGGTCGGATCCATCCAGATACGCATCGCATATTGCGAACCAAAGAGCTGAACGTCGCCCACGCCGTTAGTACGGCTGATCGGATCCTGCATGTTGGCGGCAACATAGTCAGAAATATCTTCCTGGGTCATGGAGCCATCGGTGTTAATCACCCCGACCACCATCAGGAAGCTACTCGCTGATTTTTGTACGCTTACACCCTGCTGCTGAACTTCCTGCGGCAGCAGCGGCATCGCCAGCTGCAGTTTGTTCTGCACCTGAACCTGTGCAATGTCTGCGTCAGTACCGGATTCAAAGGTCAGGGTGATCTGCACCGAACCGGTGGAGTCACTGTTTGAGGACATGTACATCAGGCCATCGATACCGTTCATGTTCTGTTCGATAACCTGGGTTACGGTATCCTGCACCGTTTTAGCGTCAGCGCCAGGGTAGTTTGCGGATACAGTTACAGCAGGCGGCGCAATCGTAGGATATTGCGCTACCGGCAACTGCATAATCGCAAGCCCCCCGGCCAGCATGACGATGATCGCCAACACCCATGCAAATATGGGGCGATCGATAAAGAAATTAGGCATGTCTTAACGGCTCCTGTTTAAGTTAAGACTTAGGCTGTTCTGACTGGGCGCCGCCTGCGGCTTGCTCTTTCGTCTCAGCCTTCACTTCCTGCACTTTTACCTGAGCGCCAGGACGAACTTTTTGTAATCCGGTGACGATGACGCGATCGCCCGTTTTCAGGCCATCGGTAACCAGCCATTTATCCCCAATCGCCTGAGTGGCGGTGATTTGACGCTGTTCAACTTTGTCGCCTTCGCCAACCACCATCACGCTCGCATCGCCGCGCGGCGTACGGGTCACGCCCTGTTGAGGCACCAGCAGCGCATTCGGGTTAACACCTTCTTCAAGACGAGCGCGTACGAACATACCCGGCAGCAGGGAATGATTCGGGTTCGGGAAAATAGCACGCAGCGTAATAGAGCCGGTGGTCTGGTCAACGGTCACGTCAGAGAACTCGAGGGTACCGGTTTGCGGCAGTTTTTCACCGTTGCTGGTGATAAGTTCTACTTTCGCTTTGCCGTTTTCCTGTTTCAGCTTGCCGCTTTCCAGCTCCTGCCTCAGACGCAGGAAATCGTTGCTCGACTGGGTGACATCCACATAAATCGGATCCAGCTGCTGCACGGTAGCCAGCGCGGTAGTTTGACCGCTCTGCACCAGCGCGCCTTCCGTTACGGCGGATTTACCAATACGACCGCTGATAGGGGAGGTGACTTTGGTATAAGCGAGGTTAATACGCGCGGTTTCAACGGCGGCTTTCGCGGCCACGACAGCGGCATTGGCCTGCATCGCATCAGCCTGCGCCGTATCCAGATCCTGTTGACTGATGTAATTGGTGCCAATCAGTTTCTGATAACGGTTAAGGGTAACCTGCGCAATTTTCGCTGCGGCCTGCGCTTTCGCCAGATCGCCTTTGGCGCTCTCATAAGAGGCCTGATAGGTGGCTGGATCAATCTGATAAAGCGAGACACCCGCTTCGACATCGCTACCTTCGGTGAAATTGCGTTTTAAAATAATGCCGCTGACCTGAGGTCTGACTTCCGCGATGCGATACGCGCTGGTACGGCCAGGCAATTCAGTGGTAATTTGCAGAGGTTCAGATTTGAGTGTCACAATCCCAACTTCTGGCGCCTGTCCGGCACCCTGTTGCTGAGCCGGTTTATCATCACATCCTGTAAGCGCTAAGCTGCCTGAAAGCATCAGAACGACCGCCAGAGGCGTGAACCCTCTGTTTTTGTTCATAGGTAAACCTCGAGTATCCGATTTCAAATTGATCAATGGATCAAGCGTCCACAAACCCATTGCTGCGTTTATATTCTGGTCATGCTATGTTACATACATTCATAAATGTATGTAAATCTGACTCCTGTAAAATCACCTACATATGGCACGAAAAACCAAACAACAAGCGTTAGAAACACGTCAGCACATTCTTGACGTGGCAATGCGATTGTTCTCTCAGCAAGGTGTCTCTTCCACCTCGCTGGCTGAAATTGCGCAGGCGGCGGGTGTGACTCGCGGCGCGATTTATTGGCACTTCAAAAATAAGTCAGACTTATTTGGTGAAATTTGGGAGCTGTCAGAGTCCAGCATTAGCGATCTTGAGCTTGAGTATCAGGCAAAATTCCCGGACGATCCACTCTCAGTTTTGCGGGAAATCCTGGTTTATATTCTGGAGGCGACAGTTATTGAAGAGCGCCGTCGGCTAATGATGGAAATCATTTATCACAAGTGTGAGTTTGTCGGTGAAATGGCAATTGTGCAACAGGCACAGCGCAGTTTATGTCTTGAAAGTTACGATCGTATTGAGCAAAACCTTAAGCGCTGCATACAAGCGAAAATGTTACCGGCAGATCTGCTGACCCGTCGGGCGGCGATCCTTATGCGCAGCTATATTTCCGGCATAATGGAAAACTGGCTGCTCGCGCCACAATCCTTTGATCTCAAAAAAGAAGCGCGGGATTACGTGGCGATTTTGCTGGAGATGTTCCAGTTCTGCCCGACGATGTGTAAAGCGCCCGGCACTCTGTCCGCTTAAGACAAAATCTCCGTCGCCAGGATTTATCCTGGAGGCTTTGCGCGCCGCTAGGTAGTCGCTGGCGGGCGTGATATTCTCCGTGCCAGGCTATTTCCGGCCGCTTTCCGGTTAAGAACACATTCACACTAAAATTATGCTGCACACCATACGCCCGCAAAACCCGATTTCCGCGTTTGCCTTTGCGCTGTGTTTATTCGTCGCGTCATTTTGCGTCACGATAAACGTAGCCCAGGCCGCAACCGATCTGCCTTCCCGCGCCGAAACGCAAAGTCGGCTGGATGCGCTGAACAAGCAAAAAACCCACAGCCCGCAGGATAAACTGGTCATTGAAGATCTGACCGAAACCCTGGACACGCTTGATAAAATCGAGCGTGTCAAACAGGAAACGGCGCTGCTGAAACAGAAAGTCGCCCAGGCCCCGGAAAAACTCCGTCAGGCGACGGAAGGGCTGAATGCGTTAAACGATAAAGACAATGACGACGAAACGCGTAAAACCCTGGCCGCGCTGTCGTTGCGTCAGCTGGAATCCCGCGTTGCTCAGGTGCTGGATGATTTGCAGACGGCGCAAAACGATCTCTCCACCTATAACAGTCAACTGGTCTCCTTACAGACACAGCCGGAGCGGGTGCAGAACGCCATGTATGCCGCCTCCCAGGAGTTGCAGCAGATCCGTAACCGTCTGAACGGCACCATGACCGGGGAAGGGGCGCTGCGTCCTACGCAGCAAGAGCTGCTGATGGCGCAACAGGCGCTGCTGAACGCGCAAATTGAGCAGCAGCGGAAAAGCCTCGAAGGGAATACCACGCTGCAGGATACGCTGCAAAAACAGCGCGATTACGTCACCGCCAACAGTAATCTGCTGGAGCATCAGCTACAGCTGTTACAGGATGCGGTCAATAATAAGCGCCTGACGCTTACCGAAAAAACCGCCCAGGAAGCCGTCAACCCGGACGAAACCGCCCGTATCCAGGCGAATCCGCTGGTGAAACAGGAGCTTGATATTAACCATCAGCTCAGCCAGCGGCTGATTGATGCCACCGAAAGCGGCAACGCGCTGGTGCAGCAAAATATCAAAGTCAAAAACTGGCTCGATCGCGCCCTGCAATCCGAACGCAACGTCAAAGAGCAGATCGCGGTGCTGAAAGGCAGTCTGCTGTTATCCCGCATTCTGTATCAGCAGCAACAGACGCTGCCGTCAGCGGATGAGCTGGAAGACATGACCAACCGCATCGCGGATTTGCGTCTGGAACAGTTTGAAATCAACCAGCAACGTGACGCGCTGTTCCAGAACGACGCCTTCGTATCGAAGCTGGAAGAGGGCCACCAGAGCGAGGTGAATGATGAAGTGCATGACGCGCTGCTTCAGGTGGTGGATATGCGCCGCGAGCTTCTCGATCAGTTGAACAAGCAACTGGGCAATCAGCTGATGATGGCGATTAACCTCCAGGTGAATCAGCAGCAGCTGATGAGCGTCTCCAAAAGCCTGCAGGAAATCCTTACCCAGCAAATATTCTGGATCAACAGTAATAAGCCGATGGACTGGGAGTGGCTGAAAGCCTTCCCCGAAGCGCTGAAAGAGCAGATCAAATCGACCAAAATCACCGTTAACTGGGAAAAAGCCTGGCCTGCGGTGGCTATCGCGCTGCTCGCCGGATTGCCGCTGCTGCTGATTGCCGGTCTGATCCGCTGGCGTCTGCGCTGGCTGAAACAGTATCAGGCGAAGCTGGCGGATGAAGTGGGACAGCTGCGTAACGACAGCCAGCTGCATACGCCAAAGGCCATTCTTATCGATCTGATCCGCGCGCTGCCGGTATGCATGCTGATCCTCGCCGCTGGCCTGATCCTGCTCACCATGCAGCTCAATATCAGCGAACTGCTGTGGGCGTTCAGTAAAAAACTGGCGCTTTACTGGCTGGTATTCGGCCTGTGCTGGAAAGTGCTGGAAAAAGATGGCGTCGCCGTGAAGCATTTCAACATGCCTCCCGCGCTGACCAGCCACTGGCGTCGGCAGATCGTGCGGTTAAGCCTCGCCCTGCTGCCGCTGCATTTCTGGTCGGTGGTATCGGAACTGTCACCGCTGCACCTGATGGATGATGTGATAGGGCAGGTGGTGATTTTGCTTAACCTGCTGGTTATCTCCGCGCTTATCTGGCCGATGTTTCGCGAAAGCTGGCACGATAAAGAGTCGCACAGCATTCGTCTGATCACCATTACCGTGCTGTCGATTGTGCCGGTGGCGTTGATGGTGCTGACGGCCACGGGCTATTTCTATACCACGCTGCGCCTCTCCGGCCGCTGGATTGAAACCGTCTACCTGGTGATTATCTGGAACCTGCTGTACCAGACCGTCCTGCGCGGTTTAAGCGTGGCGGCGCGCCGTATCGCCTATCGTCGGGCGCTGGCGCGTCGACAGAATCTGGTGAAAGAGGGCGCAGAAGGAGCCGAGCCGCAGGAAGAGCCGACCATGGCGCTGGAGCAGATCAACCAGCAAACCCTGCGTATCACCATGCTGGTGATGATTGCGCTGTTCGGCGTGGTGTTCTGGGCGATCTGGTCTGATTTAATCACCGTCTTCGCTTATCTCGACAGCATTACGCTGTGGCATTACAACGGCAGCGAAGCGGGCGTTAACGTGGTGAAAAACGTCACCATGGGCAGTCTGCTGTTTGCCGTGATAGCGCTGGTGGTGGCCTGGGCGCTGATCCGCAACCTGCCGGGTCTGCTGGAAGTGCTGGTGCTCTCACGGCTGAAAATGCGTCAGGGCGCGTCCTACGCCATCACGCAGATCCTTAATTACGTCATTATCGCCGTCGGCGCGATGACGGTCTTCGGCTCGCTCGGCGTGTCGTGGGATAAACTGCAATGGCTTGCCGCGGCGCTCTCGGTCGGTCTGGGTTTTGGTTTGCAGGAGATCTTCGGTAACTTCGTCTCCGGTCTGATCATTCTGTTCGAACGTCCGGTGCGCATTGGAGATACCGTGACTATCGGCACCTTCTCCGGTACGGTCAGTAAGATCCGTATTCGCGCTACCACCATTACCGATTTTGACCGTAAAGAGGTGATCATCCCGAACAAAGCCTTTGTGACCGAGCGGCTGATCAACTGGTCGCTGTCCGATACCATCACCCGCGTGGTGGTGCGCCTTGGCGTGGCTTACGGTTCGGATCTGGAGAAGGTCAAAGAGGTGTTGCTGAAAGCGGCGATGGAGCATCCGAAAGTGATGCACGATCCGGAACCGGCGGTGTTCTTCACCACCTTCGGGCCGAGCACGCTGGATCACGAACTGCGTCTGTACGTGCGTGAACTGCGCGACCGCAGCTACACCGTGGATGAGCTGAACCGCACTATTGACCGCCTGTGCCGTGAAAACGGCATCGACATCGCCTTTAACCAGCTGGAAGTCCACCTGCGTAATACCAAAGGCGACGAGCATACCGAAGTGAAACGTGATCTGAGCGGTGATAATTCCGCGCCAGGCATCGCCTGACAGACATCCGCCAACCCTCTCCTGTGGGAGAGGGTCACTCTGTGGCGGCGCTTGCCGCCACTTTCTTTTCAAAATCCCGGCGTACGATCTCCAGCGCTTTCAGCACCGTATCCGGCGGAATGGCGTGTTCTTCCAGCAGCATAATCAAATCCACCGCCAGTTTAATGTCGTCCGGGGCATTCTCTAATGACATGATAACGTCTTCCTTAGCGGGTCATCCGTGCCAGCACGGACTCAATACGATGTAATGCAGTCTGACAGCGGGACAGCCGGCCTTGCAGCGCCACGATCTCCTGTTGCAGTTTCTGCTGTTCTGCCGGGTCGACGGCTGCGCGGCATCGCGCTTCCCGTGTCTGTTTCATTTCGATCAGACGGCGCTCAAATTCCTGATGCTGCAAACGGCGGCGTTGCCATTTTGCGATCCCCGGCGCCGCATGATCCCACTGCCTGAGCGACCAGGTGGCGGTTTCGCGCATCAGGGCGGCAATTTGCGCGCTGAGATGCTCCGCCAGCCAGCTTACCTGCGCCAGTTGCGCTTTCTCCACCGCATGGCGAAGGGCGGCGAGATTGGCTTCCGCCTCCTCAAGACAGGCGGACATCAGCGTGCTGCGCGTGCGGAAAAGCTGGCGATCGAAGCGCGCGCTGACGGTGGCATGGCCGGCAAGGGGCGCAACCTGCATCCGTAATGCCGCCAGTTGCTCAGCGAGCGTCTGTAAAAGTCGAATCGTTTTCACCCGTCTCTCCGGTCATAAATTCAAAGCCTGTGTTACAGTGACCCTAACATCAGATAACGATCCCTATCATGCAACGCACTATTTTAATCATCATCGGCTGGCTGGCGGTAGTCCTGGGGACGCTGGGCGTCGTGCTGCCGTTGTTGCCGACTACGCCGTTTATCCTGCTTGCCGCCTGGTGCTTTGCTCGCTCCTCGCCGCGCTTTCACCAGTGGCTGCTTTATCGGTCATGGTTTGGCGGCTATCTGCGGCACTGGCAAAAGCACCGCGCCATGCCGCCGGGCGCGAAGCCCCGCGCAATCGTGGTGATCCTGCTCACCTTTGCGCTGTCATTATGGCTGGTAAAGCTGATGTGGGTACGCATTTTGTTGTTATGCATCCTCGCCTGCCTGCTGATTTTTATGTGGCGCATCCCGGTGGTTGACGAAAAACAACAAAATCAGTGACACGAACGGAAGTGTGTTGCATTTGTCGCGCGCAGCCAGTAAATTCGAGCGTTTTCGAGCACGGGCACTCCTGGTTAAATGTTAAACAATGGTTGCATTTGATCCTTCTCAGCGTGCCGTGAGTAACACCGTTTCTATCAGGCAAAAAATCCATGACCGCGACTGCGCAGCAGCTTGAATATTTAAAAGACAGCATCAAAAGTATCCAGGATTATCCGAAACCGGGCATCTTGTTCCGTGATGTCACCAGTTTGCTGGAAGACCCGAAAGCCTACGCCCTCAGCATTGAACTGCTGGTTGAGCGTTATAAGGATGCCGGTATCACCAAAGTTGTTGGTACTGAAGCCCGCGGCTTCCTGTTCGGCGCACCGGTTGCGCTGGCGCTGGGCGTTGGTTTCGTTCCGGTGCGTAAGCCCCGTAAACTGCCGCGTGAAACCATCGCGGAAAGCTATGAGCTGGAATACGGCACCGATCAGTTAGAGATCCACGTCGATGCCATCAAGCCTGGCGACAAAGTGCTGGTGGTGGACGATTTGCTGGCGACCGGCGGCACCATCGAAGCCACCGTGAAGCTGATCCGCCGTCTGGGCGGCGACGTCACAGACGCGGCCTTTATCATTAACCTGTTTGATATCGGCGGCGAGCAGCGCCTTGAAAAACAGGGTATTAAATGCTTTAGCCTGGTGCCATTCCCGGGTCACTAATACCCGTCAT
>NZ_CP127837.1:2268638-2300623 GCF_030291195.1 Enterobacter sp. PGRG2
CTGTTGCTGTGTTAGCATAACCCCTCGTAAATCACCTTTCAGCGTTGCAGAGCCTGCCAATGAGCTATCAGGTCTTAGCCCGTAAGTGGCGACCACAAACTTTTGCTAACGTTGTCGGCCAGGAACATGTGCTGACCGCCCTGGCGAACGGCTTATCCCTGGGACGCATTCATCATGCGTATCTCTTTTCCGGCACCCGCGGCGTCGGTAAAACGTCCATTGCCCGTCTGCTGGCGAAGGGACTGAACTGCGAAACCGGGATCACCGCCACGCCCTGCGGCGTCTGCGATAACTGCCGTGAAATCGAGCAGGGGCGCTTTGTCGATCTGATTGAGATCGATGCCGCTTCCCGCACCAAAGTTGAAGATACCCGCGATCTGCTGGATAACGTGCAGTACGCGCCAGCCCGTGGCCGCTTCAAAGTCTATCTGATCGATGAAGTGCACATGCTGTCGCGCCACAGCTTCAATGCGTTACTGAAAACGCTGGAAGAGCCGCCTGCGCACGTCAAATTCCTGCTGGCGACCACCGATCCGCAAAAACTGCCGGTGACGATCTTATCGCGCTGCCTGCAATTCCATCTCAAAGCGCTGGACGTCGATCAGATCCGCCAGCAGCTTGAGCACATTCTCGACGAAGAAAAAATTACGCACGAGCCGCGCGCCCTGCAACTGCTGGCGCGCGCCGCCGACGGCAGCCTGCGCGATGCCCTGAGCTTAACCGATCAGGCGATTGCCAGCGGCGACGGTCAGCTGACCACCCAGGCCGTCAGCCAGATGCTCGGCACGCTCGACGACGATCAGGCGCTGTCGCTGATTGAAGCGGTGGTGGAAGCCAACGGCGAACGCGTCATGGCGCTGATCAACGACGCCGCCGCCCGTGGCGTGGAGTGGGAAGCCCTGCTGGTGGAGATGCAAACGCTCTTACACCGCATCGCCATGGTGCAACTGTCCCCCGCCGCACTCAGCAGCGATATGGCCGCCATTGAGCACCGTATGCGTGAGCTGGCCCGCACTGTGCCGCCGACTGACGTACAGCTCTACTACCAGGCGATGCTGATTGGCCGCAAAGAATTGCCGTACGCGCCGGATCGCCGTATGGGCGTCGAAATGACGCTGCTGCGCGCGCTGGCCTTCCACCCGCGCCAGCCGCTGCCGGAGCCGCAGGCTCCACAACAGTCTTTCGCGCCGGTGGCCCCCACGGCCGTATTGAACCCGACGCAGGTCGCCCCGCAACAACACGCCGTCGCCCCACAGGCAATAAGCCATGACGCGCCATTACCGGATACCACCAGTCAGGTGCTGGCGGCGCGTAATCAGCTTCGTGCCCAGGGAGCGACCAAAGCAAAAAAGAGTGAACCGGCAGCGGCAACCCGCGCGCGGCCGGTGAATAACGCTGCGCTGGAGCGCCTGGCGACCATGAGCGAACGCGTGCAGTCGCGTCCCGCCTCATCGACCCAGGAGGCTCCGCCTGCTAAAAAAGAAGCCTATCGCTGGAAAACGACCACGGTCACCGAAGCGGTAAAAGAAGAAGTCGCCACGCCGAAAGCGCTGAAAAAAGCGCTGGAGCATGAAAGAACGCCGGAGCTGGCGAAAAAGCTGGCGGAAGAAGCCATTGCCCGCGATCCCTGGGCGGCGCAGGTCAGCCAGCTTAATCTGCCGAAACTGGTGGAGCAGGTGGCGCTCAACGCCTGGAAAGAGCAGGACGGCAACCGCATTTGCCTTCATCTGCGTCCGACCCAGCGCCATCTGAATTCGGCGGGCGCGGCTAAGGTGCTGACGGAAGCGCTGTCGACCTTATGCGGCGAAGCAGTTGAACTGACTATCATTGAAGATGATAATCCGTCGGTACGCACGCCGCTGGAATGGCGGCAGACGATTTATGAAGAAAAACTCGCGCAGGCGCGCGAGTCGATTGTCGCGGATAATAATATCCAGACGCTGCGGCGCTTTTTTGACGCGGAGCTGGATGACGAAAGTATTCGCCCCATTTGACAGCCAGCGGTGCTGACTGTCGCCAACCCTGAATGTGACTTACCTGACCGGTAAATCACCCCTAGCCTGAGAGAGAAGCCTATGTTTGGTAAAGGTGGTCTGGGTAACCTGATGAAACAGGCCCAGCAGATGCAAGAAAAAATGCAGCAGATGCAGGAAGAGATCGCGAAGCTGGAAGTGACCGGCGAATCCGGCGCGGGCCTCGTTAAAGTGACCATCAACGGCGCGCATAATTGCCGTCGCGTGGAAATCGATCCGAGCCTGCTCGAAGACGATAAAGACATGCTGGAAGATCTGGTGGCAGCAGCCTTCAACGATGCGGCGCGTCGTATTGAAGAAACCCAGAAAGAAAAAATGGCGGGCGTGTCCTCCGGCATGCAGTTGCCGCCAGGCTTTAAGATGCCGTTCTGATGCAAGCCAGCCCGCTGTTAAATCAGCTGATGGAAGCACTGCGCAGTCTGCCGGGCGTTGGCCCGAAGTCCGCGCAGCGTATGGCGTTTTCGCTGCTCCAGCGCGATCGCAGCGGCGGTATGCGACTGGCACAGGCCCTGACGCGCGCAATGTCTGAAATCGGTCATTGCGCACAGTGCCGCACCTTCACCGAACAGGAAGTGTGCAATATCTGCGCAAATCCGCGTCGCCAGGAAAACGGTCAAATCTGCGTGGTGGAAAGTCCTGCTGACATCTACGCCATTGAGCAGACCGGACAGTTTTCCGGCCGTTACTTTGTGCTGATGGGGCATCTGTCGCCGCTCGATGGCATCGGGCCGAACGACATTGGCCTTGATAAGCTTGAGCAGCGGCTGTCGTCTGAACAGATGAAAGAGGTGATCCTCGCCACCAATCCGACGGTGGAAGGGGAGGCGACCGCCAACTATATTGCGGAGCTGTGCGCGCAGTATGGCGTCGATGCCAGCCGTATCGCCCACGGCGTGCCGGTGGGCGGCGAGCTGGAGATGGTCGACGGCACTACGCTGTCGCACTCGCTGGCCGGGCGTCACAAGATCCACCTTTAGTAAAAATCAGTAAAAAAAATCGGGGGCATTTCTTTGCCCCCGCTTGAAATTCTTCCCGCATATCCCCATTTCCCCCTCAACACCAAATGGCATTGTTGAGGTATTTTTTCGATGAAAGGACAAGAAACACGCGGTTTCCAGTCAGAGGTCAAACAGCTTCTGCATCTGATGATCCACTCGCTGTATTCCAACAAAGAAATCTTCCTGCGTGAGCTTATCTCTAACGCCTCGGATGCGGCAGATAAACTGCGCTTTCGCGCGTTGTCGAATCCCGATCTTTATGAAGGCGACGGTGAGTTGCGCGTACGCGTCTCCTTCGATAAAGAGAAGCGTACATTGACCATTGCCGACAACGGTATTGGTATGAACCGTGACGAGGTCATCGACCATCTGGGTACGATCGCCAAATCCGGCACCAAATCTTTCCTCGAAGCCATGGGCTCTGACCAGGCGAAAGACAGCCAACTGATCGGTCAGTTCGGCGTCGGCTTCTACTCGGCGTTTATCGTGGCCGATAAAGTCACCATGCGCACCCGTGCGGCAGGCGACAGCGCGGAAAACGGCGTGTTCTGGGAATCTGCCGGTGAGGGCGACTACACCGTTGCCGATATCACCAAAGAGGATCGCGGTACCGAGATCACCCTGCACCTGCGTGAAGGGGAAGACGACTTCCTCAACGACTGGCGCGTGCGCTCTATCATCAGCAAATACTCCGATCACATTGCGTTGCCGGTAGAAATCGAGAAACAGGAAGAGAAAGACGGCGAAACCATCGTCAGCTGGGAAAAAATCAACAAAGCCCAGGCCCTGTGGACCCGTAACAAGTCGGAAATCAAAGACGACGAGTACAACGAATTCTACAAGCACATCGCCCACGACTTTACCGATCCGCTGACCTGGAGCCACAACCGCGTTGAGGGCAAACAGGAATACACCAGCCTGCTGTATATTCCGTCCCGCGCGCCTTTTGACATGTGGAACCGCGATCACAAGCACGGTCTGAAACTCTACGTGCAGCGCGTGTTCATTATGGACGACGCCGAACAGTTCATGCCGAACTACCTGCGCTTCGTGCGTGGCCTGATCGACTCCAACGATCTGCCGCTGAACGTGTCCCGTGAGATCCTGCAGGACAGCAACGTCACCCGCAACCTGCGCAGCGCGCTGAGCAAACGCGTTCTGCAAATGCTGGAAAAACTGGCGAAAGACGATGCTGAAAAATACCTCACTTTCTGGAAGCAGTTCGGTCTGGTGCTGAAAGAAGGCCCGGCGGAAGATCCTGCCAACCAGGAAACCATCGCTAAACTGCTGCGCTTTGCCTCCACGCACACTGATTCTTCAGAGCAGACGGTATCGCTCACCGATTACGTGTCGCGCATGAAAGAAGGCCAGGAGAAGATCTACTACATCACCGCTGACAGCTATGCGGCCGCGAAGAGCAGCCCGCACCTGGAGCTGCTGCGTAAGAAGGGCATCGAAGTGCTGCTGCTCTCTGACCGCATCGATGAGTGGATGATGAGCTACCTGACCGAGTTCGACGGCAAGCCGTTCCAGTCTGTCGCCAAAGCCGATGAGTCACTCGACAAGCTGAACGACGAAGTGGACGAAAGCGCGAAAGAAGCGGAAAAAGCGCTGGAGCCTTTCGTTGAGCGCGTGAAAACCCTGCTGGGCGAGCGCGTCAAAGAAGTGCGCCTGACGCACCGTCTGACCGACACGCCAGCCATCGTCACCACCGATAACGACGAAATGAGCACCCAGATGGCGAAACTCTTTGCCGCTGCGGGCCAGGCCGTTCCGGACGTGAAGTACATCTTTGAACTGAATCCGGATCACGCGCTGGTAAAACGCGCCGCCGATACCCAGGACGACGCGCAGTTTAAAGAGTGGGTTGAACTGTTGATGGATCAGGCGCTGCTTGCCGAGCGCGGCACGCTGGAAGATCCGAACCAGTTTATCCGCCGTATGAACCAGCTGCTGGTTTCCTGATAGCGTCATTTCCTGCCGGATAAGCCCCTGCGCTTATCCTGTCTGGACGATCAACCTGTATGCCGGATAAGCGTCAGCGCCATCCGGCATTTTTTCGCCAGAATTACCGCTTTTCTTATAATTCCCCATTAACCGTTTCAGCGTCGGGCGCCTTTCTTGAGGCGAAGGCGTGATAATGGTATCTTTTAGCGCTTTTTTAAAAAATTTTGATAACCTTTGAGGGGATTTTCGCAATGCGTATCATTCTGCTTGGCGCTCCAGGCGCGGGGAAAGGAACTCAGGCACAGTTCATCATGGAGAAATATGGCATTCCGCAAATTTCCACAGGTGACATGCTGCGTGCCGCGGTTAAATCCGGCAGCGAGCTGGGCAAACAGGCAAAAGACATCATGGACGCCGGTAAACTGGTTACCGATGAGCTGGTTATCGCGCTGGTGAAAGAACGTATCTCTCAGGAAGATTGCCGCAACGGTTTTCTGTTAGACGGCTTCCCGCGTACCATTCCGCAGGCTGACGCCATGAAAGAAGCCGGTATCAACGTGGATTACGTCCTGGAATTCGACGTACCGGACGAACTGATCGTTGACCGTATCGTTGGCCGTCGCGTTCATGCGGCCTCTGGCCGTGTTTACCACATCAAATTCAATCCACCGAAAGTGGAAGGCAAAGACGATGTTACCGGCGAAGAGCTGACCACCCGTAAAGACGATCAGGAAGAAACCGTGCGTAAACGTCTGGTGGAATACCATCAGCTGACCGCGCCGCTGATCGGCTACTACCAGAAAGAAGCCGAAGCCGGCAACACCAAATATGTGAAAGTCGACGGCACCAAAGCGGTGAGCGACGTTCGCGCAGAGCTGGCCAACATCCTCGGCTAATGCTTATCCCCGGTGATCTCACCGGGGAACTCCCTTCTGTTTTCCCTTTCGCTACAATTGGTTTCGTTTACCTGCAATTCAGCTACAATTATCGCCCGTTTAAAAGGATAAGAGGCGCGAATGAGTCAGGCGAAAACCGGCATACTGCTGGCGAATCTGGGCACCCCGGATGCACCCACACCCCAGGCCGTTAAACGCTATTTACGGCAGTTTTTAAGCGACCGGCGGGTGGTCGATACCCCACGTCTGCTGTGGTGGCCGCTGTTGCGCGGCGTGATCCTGCCGATCCGTTCACCGCGCGTCGCCAAACTTTATCAGTCCGTGTGGATGGAAGAAGGCTCGCCGCTGATGGTCTACAGCCGTCGTCAGCAACAGGCGCTGGCCGCCCGTCTGCCGGAAATGCCGGTGGCGCTCGGTATGAGCTACGGCTCGCCATCGCTGGAAAGTGCCGTGGACGAACTGCTGTCGCAGGGGGTGGAACATCTGGTGGTGCTGCCGCTCTATCCGCAATATTCCTGCTCCACCGTGGCTGCCGTCTGGGATGAGCTGGCGCGTATTCTGGCAAAAAAACGCCGTATTTCCGGCGTCTCTTTTATTCGCGATTACGCCGACAATTCAGCCTATATAGACGCGCTGGTAAACAGCATTCGCGCCTCCTTTGCCGTTCATGGCGAGCCGGATCTGCTGCTGCTCTCCTATCACGGGATCCCGCAGCGCTATGCTGACGAAGGGGATGATTATCCGCAGCGCTGCCGCGACACCACCCGTGAAGTGGTTTCCGCCCTTGGCCTGCCGCCGGAAAAAGTGATGATGACCTTCCAGTCGCGCTTTGGCCGCGAGCCGTGGCTGACGCCGTACACCGACGAGACGCTGAAAATGCTCGGTGAAAAGGGCGTTAAGCACATCCAGGTGCTGTGCCCGGGATTTGCCGCTGACTGCCTGGAAACGCTGGAGGAAATCGCCGTGCAGAACCGCGAATTCTTCCTCGAAGCGGGCGGCGAAAAATATGAATATATTCCGGCGCTTAATGATTCAACCGATCATATTGAGATGATGGTCAGCCTGACGGCCCCTTATCGCTGATCGCGAAGCGGGCCGCGAGTGTGCTACCATTTGCGGCCCAATTCTTCACTATTACTGACTATGAAATTTCCCGGCAAACGCAAATCCAAACACTACTTTCCTGTTAACGCCCGCGATCCGCTGTTACAACAACTTCAGCCGGTCAGCGACGCCAGTACTTCCTGGGTGGTGGGTATCGATCAGACGCTTGTGGATATCGAAGCGAAAGTGGATGACGCGTTTGTTGAACGTTATGGTCTGAGCGCCGGACATTCGCTGGTGATCAGCGATGAAGTAGCGGAAGCGTTGTATCAGGAACTGATGCGCGACAACCTCATCACGCACCAGTTTGCCGGCGGCACCATCGGCAACACCATGCACAACTATTCGGTGCTGGCGGATGACCGCTCGGTGCTGTTGGGCGTAATGTGCAGCAACGTCGAGATTGGCGGCTACGCTTACCGCTACCTGTGCAACACCTCCAGCCGTACCGATCTGAACTACCTTCAGGGCGTTGATGGCCCGATAGGGCGCTGCTTTACGCTGGTGAGCGACTCCGGCGAGCGAACCTTTGCAATCAGCCCTGGCGCGATGAACCAGCTGCGCCCGGAAAGCATTCCGGAAGCGGTGATAGCCGGTGCCTCGGCGCTGGTGCTGACTTCCTACCTGGTGCGCTGCAAACCGGACGAGCCGATGCGCGACGCGACCATGAAAGCCGTCGAGTACGCCAAAAAGCATAACGTGCCGGTGGTACTGACGCTGGGCACCAAATACGTTATCGCCGATAACCCGCAGTGGTGGCGTGATTTCCTGAAAGAGAATGTCTCGATCCTCGCCATGAACGAAGAGGAAGCGGAAGCGCTGACCGGCGAGAGCGATCCGCTGCTGGCCTGTAACAGCGCGCTGGACTGGGTGGATCTGGTGCTGTGCACAGCCGGACCGGTCGGTTTATATATGGCAGGCTTCACGGAAGAGCAGGCGAAACGCAAAACTCAGCACCCGCTGTTGCCGGGCGCTATCCCGGAATTCAACCAGTATGAGTTCAGCCGCGCCATGCGTCATCAGGACTGCCAGCAGCCGCTGCGCATTTTCTCCCACATCGCGCCTTACATGGGCGGCCCGGAGAAAATCATGAACACCAATGGCGCAGGGGATGGCGCGCTGGCGGCGCTGCTGCACGATATCACCGCCAATAACTTCCATCGCACTAACGTGCCGAACTCCAGTAAGCATAACTACACCTGGCTCAGCTACTCATCGCTGGCGCAGATGTGCAAATACGCCAACCGTGTGAGCTATCAGGTGCTGAACCAGCATTCGCCACGTCTGACCCGCGGTCTGCCGGAGCGCGAAGACAGCCTCGAAGAAGCCTACTGGGAGCGCTGATTTCGTGATTACAGGCCGGACAGGATATTAAGTCCTGTCCGGCAACCTCACTTTATCCCGTCACCACTTCGCCCGCAGGCGGCGTTTCCAGCAGTTCCAGCATGGTGCGGGCAATTTCACGCTCGCCCATCACCACCTGATTAGCACCGCGTTCGGTGATGTAATCCACCTCATCGTCATAATGCGCGCGGGCGATAATCTCAATATTCGGGCACTTCTCCCGCGCCGAGGCCACGATTTCCCCGGCTTCATAGCCGTTCGGGATCGTCAGCAGCAGCCAGCGGGCGCAGTCGAGATGCGCCAGATTCATGATCTCTTCGTTGGCGGCGTTGCCGAGCACCGCGCGGATACCCCGCTCGCGCAGCTCATCGACGCGGGAGCGGGAGGTTTCGATCACCACCAGCGGAATACCCTGCGCCATCAGCTTTTCACCCAGCAGGCTGCCGACGCGGCCAAAGCCCACCAGCAGCGCATGATTACAAATGTCCACCGGGATCTGCTTCTCTTCTTCGATGGCTTCTTCCAGCGTCTGCTCTTCCAGGGTTTCGGTTTTATCGAGGTATTTTTCAAGGATGGCGAAAAGGATCGGGTTCAGCATAATCGACAGGATCGCCCCGGCCAGCACCAGGTTCTGCCCGGTCTGCGGCAGTAAATCCAGCGCCATCCCCAGCCCGGCGAGAATAAAGGCAAACTCACCGATCTGCGCGAGGCTGGCGGCAATGGTCAGCGCCGTGCGGGGCGAGTGACCGAACAGGCGCACCAGGAAGAAGGCGGCCACGGATTTACCGAAGATAATAATTGCCAGCGTGCCGAGAACGGCCAGCGGTTCATCGATGAGGATCAGCGGATCGAACAGCATGCCCACCGACACAAAAAACAGTACCGCGAAGGCGTCGCGCAGCGGCAGGGTATCGTGCGCCGCCCTGTGGCTCAGTTCGGATTCGTTCAGCACCATACCGGCGAAGAACGCGCCGAGGGCAAAGGAAACGTCGAACAGCTCCACCGCGCCAAAAGCAATGCCGAGCGCCAGCGCCAGCACCGAAAGCGTAAAGAGTTCCCGCGATCCGGTCGCCGCGCTGCGTGCGAGGATCCACGGCACCAGACGGCGGCCCACCAGCATCATGATGGCGATAAAGGCCACCACCTTACCGATGGTGATACTCATATCCAGCGCCAGGGTGGCGAGGCCGACATTGCCTTTTTCCATCATGCCCGCCACCGCAGGCAGCAGCACCAGCGTCAGCACCATCACTAAATCTTCAACGATCAGCCAGCCAATGGCGATTTGCCCGCGCTGACTGTCGATAAGCTGCCGCTCCTCAAGGGCGCGCAGCAGCACCACCGTACTGGCGGTGGAAAGACATAAACCAAACACGATACCGGTCATCAGTGACCAGCCCATCAGGGACGAGAGCGCCATGCCCAGCAGGGTTGCCACCGCAATCTGTGCGATAGCGCCGGGTATGGCGATGGACTTTACCGCCATCAGATCCTTCAGCGAAAAATGCAGCCCCACGCCAAACATCAGCAGGATCACGCCCAGCTCGGCCAGTTCAGGCGCCAGTTTGGTATCGGCAACGAAGCCCGGGGTAAAGGGTCCGGCTAACACACCCGCCAGCAAATAGCCCACCAGTGGCGAAATGCGTAATTTGTTGGCAAGCATGCCGAGGATAAAAGCGAGCACAAGGCCGCCGACAATGGTGGTGATAAGCGGTGTGGCGTGATGCATCCCATCTCCTTTCGTGAAGGTGTGTATCCATTTTTGGTCGAAAACCAAAAGCCCGAATTACAGTTTATGACAATTTTAACCATTATGTTGATGAATAATTGTTGAATTCTGAAGAAAAGAGCAACCTGTGCTAAAAAATCGGGCATCAGCCAGGATCTGAAAGGAGAGGGGCTGGCGGGCTGATGGGGCGGGAGGATCGGGCGACCACCCACACGGTTTGGTCGCCCGTAAATTACGCTTTCTGCCGGTTATCGGGCAGGAATATCGTTAAGATCCCCAGTAATGGCAGGAAAGCACAGATTTTATAAACCAAAAAGATACTGGTATGGTCGGCAACCAGCCCCAGCACAGCGGCGCCAAGGCCTCCCATGCCAAAAGCAAAGCCGAAGAACAGACCGGAAACCATGCCAATCCGCCCCGGAAGCAGCTCCTGGGCATAGACCAGGATGGCGGAAAACGCCGAGGCGAGAATAAAGCCAATGATCACCGTTAAAATGCCAGTCCAGTACAGAGATGCATAGGGTAAAACAAGGGTAAAGGGCGCAACGCCGAGGATCGAGCCCCAAATCACATATTTACGGCCAATCTTATCCCCGAGAGGGCCGCCAATCATGGTGCCAGCGGCCACAGCAAACAGAAACGCAAACAGATGATACTGGGCGTTTTGCACCGATAAACCAAATTTTTCCATCAAATAAAAGGTGTAATAGCTGCTGATGCTCGCCATATAGAAATATTTCGAAAAAATCAGCATCAGCAGGATGGAAACGGCGAGGATCACCTTATTGCGCGGTAGCGGATTGATTACTTTCACCGCCGGTTTGCCTTTATTGACGCGATGCTGCGCCGCATACCAGCGGCTGACCTGCGCCAGCACCACGATCGCCAGCAGCGCAGCCAGCACGAACCAGGCAACGTTGCCTTTGCCGTAAGGGGCGATCACTAACGCCGCCAGCAAAGGGCCGAGTGAACTGCCGAAGTTGCCGCCCACCTGAAACAGGGACTGCGCCAGGCCATGACGTCCACCGGAGGCCATGCGTGCCACGCGGGATGACTCCGGGTGGAACACTGACGATCCTGTGCCCACCAGCGCGGCCGCCAGCAACACCATGCCGAAACTGCCCGCCAGCGCCAGCAGCACCAGTCCGCTCAGCGTAAAGCACATGCCAATCGGCAACGACCACGGCATCGGGTGTTTATCGGTATAAGCGCCGACCACCGGTTGCAGCAGCGACGAGGCCATCTGGAAGGTCAGGGTGATCAGACCGATCTGCACGAAAGTGAGGGAAAACTCAGACTGTAACAGCGGATAAATCGCGAGGATCAGCGATTGCAGCATATCGTTAAGCAGATGAGAGACGCTGATCGCCCCCAGAATACCAAACGAGGTGCGCGCCTGCGGCGACGCAGGCGATCCCGACAAGGCCGGGGCGGGTTCACTTATTGCCATAAAATTCACTTCTTTTTAATGGTGGAAGGGGCAGGTGTTTATCATAAAGATGACTAATAATTATCTGCCTAACATACCTGCCCGAAAGGTTTGAAGGAAGTCGCAATTCTGAAAACTTATTTGTCTAATATTGCCGGGCACGCTACTTTTTGCGTCTGTTAAGGATCAGGGAGAGAAGCATGAAATTTGTAAAGCAGGGCATCGCGCTGGCAATGCTGGCGGCACTGGGGTTGACGACTTTACCGGCTCAGGCCTACGAAAAAGATAAAACCTATAAAATCACCATTCTGCATACCAACGATCATCACGGCCATTTCTGGCGTAACGATTACCGTGAATATGGTCTGGCGGCGCAAAAAACGCTGGTGGACGGTATTCGCAAAGAGGTGGCGGCAGAGGGCGGTAGCGTGCTGCTGCTCTCCGGCGGCGACATCAATACCGGCGTGCCGGAATCCGATCTGCAGGACGCCGAACCCGATTTTCGCGGCATGAATCTGATTGGTTATGACGCGATGGCCGTCGGCAACCACGAGTTTGATAACCCGCTCAGCGTGCTGCGCCAGCAGGAAAAGTGGGCGAAATTCCCGTTCCTCTCCGCCAATATTTATCAGAAAAGCACCAACGAACGACTGTTCAAGCCCTGGGCGATTTTCAAACGCCAGGACTTAAAAATTGCCGTAATCGGCCTGACCACCGATGACACGGCAAAAATCGGCAATCCCGAGTATTTCACCGACATTGAATTCCGCAAGCCGGCGGAAGAAGCGAAGCTGGTCATTCAGGAGCTGAATGCCAACGAGAAGCCGGACATCCTGATCGCCACCACGCATATGGGCCATTACGATAATGGCGAGCACGGCTCCAATGCGGCTGGGGATGTGGAAATGGCACGCAGCCTGCCGGCGGGCGCGCTGACGATGATTGTCGGCGGTCACTCGCAAAACCCGGTATGCATGGCGTCGGAAAACAAAAAACAGGTGGATTACGTGCCAGGGACGCCCTGCGCGCCGGATCGCCAGAACGGTATCTGGATCGTACAGGCCCATGAGTGGGGAAAATACGTCGGACGGGCTGATTTTGAATTCCGCAACGGCGAGATGAAAATGGTGCGTTACCAGCTGATCCCGGTCAACCTGAAGAAAAAAGTGACCTATGATAACGGCGACAGTGAACGCGTGCTCTACACGCCGGAAATCCCGGAAAACGCCCAGATGCTCTCCCTGCTGACGCCGTTCCAGAACAAAGGCAAAGCCCAGCTGGATGTGAAAATTGGTAACGTGAACGCGCACCTGGAAGGCGATCGCAGCAAAGTGCGTTTTGTGCAGACCAACCTGGCGCATCTGATCCTTGCGGCGCAAATGGCGCGCACCACTGCCGATTTCGCGGTGATGAGCGGCGGCGGTATTCGGGATTCCATTGAGGCCGGAGACATCACCTACAAAGACGTGCTGAAAGTGCAGCCCTTTGGCAACATCGTGGTCTATGTCGACATGAGCGGCAAAGAGGTGAAAGAGTACCTGAGCGCCGTGGCGAAAATGAAACCAGGTTCCGGCGCTTATCCGCAGTTTGCTAACGTCAGCTTCACTTCTGCGAACGGCCAGCTTAACGATCTCAAAATCAAGGGCGAACCGGTGGATGACGCCAAAACCTACCGCATGGCGACGCTGAGCTTTAACGCCACCGGCGGCGATGGCTACCCGCGCATTGATGAAAAGCCGGGCTATGTAAATACCGGCTTTATTGACGCGGAAGTGCTCAAGCAGTTTATCCAGCAGAATTCACCGCTGGATGCCGCGACCTTTGAGCCGAAAGGCGAGGTGGTCTGGCAGTAACCCTTTCTCTTGTCCTCTCCCTGGGGAGAGGGCCGGGGTGAGGGACTTACTCGCGGCGGGCAATATCGGCGAATTTCGCATCAAGGATCTTCGCCAGATCCGCCGCCGCCAGCTCAATATCCAGCCCGCGTTTGCCGCCCGACACATAAATGGTGGCAAACTGCTGCGCCGGGGCGTCGATCAGCGTCGGCAGACGCTTTTTCTGCCCTAACGGACTGATGCCGCCAACCAGGTATCCCGTGGTGCGCTGCGCCACCATCGGATCGGCCATATCCACTTTCTTCGCGCCCAGCGCCTTCGCCACTTTCTTCAGATCCAGCTGTCCGGCCACCGGCGTGACGGCGACGGCTAACTGCTTCATGTCGCCGTTTATCGCCACCAAAAGCGTTTTATAAACCTGATCGGCATTCAGGCCGAGCTTACGCACCACTTCATCGCCAAAATTCGTTTCGCTGGGATCGTGATCGTAAGCGTGAAGCTGAAAAGTAACCTTGTTTTTTTCCAGTAATTTAACGGCGGGTGTCATAAAAATCCTTCTTACCACTGAGGTATCACACAGCCAGCATACGCCGGGTAAGGGGCGCAAAAATAGTACCATCTTGCGCAATAGTGTTGGCAGTTGCGCTAACTTTGAGCGACAATTAGCGCGCACTGGCGTTAACGCCAGAACTACAATAATGATGAAATTCCTCTTTGACGGGCCAATATGATTATTGGCCATTTTTTTGCCGCAACAGCGTCGGCAAGTTCCCCTCTCCGTACAGATGCAGCGCGCCCGCGGCTACCACATAATGCCCCGGCGGCAACGCCAGTAAATGCTCACACCACGCCTGATTACGCTGATGCATCAGGATCTCATACAGCGGCTCGCTGAAGGTCGACGGCAGGGCGATGTCCCGTTCCGTGGGCGGTTTATTCATCCACCAGCCAATCATCACCTGCAACAGCCGGGCATTGGTGTGCCAGTGCTCCAGCGTATCCAGCAGCAGGGCTTTGCCGTCGTCGGGCAACTGGCTCAGCAGATCGATTTGATTCTGCGTCCCTTCCAGCTCCATCACCGGAAGCGCCGCCTGTTTTGCCGCCTGCAACAGCTGATAATCAATGCCGAAATCCGGACGCAGGCCCAGCCGCTGCGCCTGGGTAGCCTGCAACACCAGCGCGATTTTCCACGCGGGCTGGTCGTCAAAGATGTCAGGGGCAAGGGATAAGGTCTGTAGCAGCGTTTCAAGATCGCGCTGTTCCGCGTCCGTCAGCCGTTCCGCCAGCGGCGCGCGCGGCGGAAGATCGTTGAAGGGCGAGGCCTGGCCGGAGACATCGGCCTCGACAATCAGCGCCGTCGCCTGCTGAAGCTTTTTCAGCAAGCCAGCGGGCAGGGGGGCCATGTCGCGCGTACCCATATGAATACTGCCGACCAGATGAAGATGACGCCCGCCGGGCAGCGTCAAATCTATCGCGGGCCACGGATAACGGGGGGCCCGCAGTGCGTCAAACCAAACTTTTAACCGGCTAAACAGGCTCATACAGGCTCCCGCAAAAGAAAGAACCATGCTAGCGCGCGGGGAAGGTGGGTGCAAATCGGCTGACGGCGACCCTCCCGCAGGAAGGCCGCCGGTGCGGATCAGGCTTTAGGTTTGTAGCGCAACAGGCGGTTGGCGTTGCTCACCACGGTGATGGACGACAGCGCCATCGCCGCGCCCGCCACTACCGGGCTTAACAGCGAGCCGGTCAGCGGCCACAGCACCCCTGCGGCAATGGGAATACCCAGCGAGTTATAGATAAAGGCCCCCAGCAGGTTCTGCTTCATATTGCGCAGCGTCGCTTTCGAAATATCCAGCGCATCCGCCACGCCCGTCAGGCTGTGACGCATCAGGGTGATGGCCGCCGTTTCGATGGCGACATCGCTGCCGCCGCCCATGGCGATCCCCACTTCCGCCTGCGCCAGCGCCGGGGCATCATTGATGCCGTCGCCGATCATCGCCACCTGACGGCCTTCCTGCTGCAATTTCTTAATCGCATCGGCTTTACCGTCCGGCAGCACCCCGGCGATCACCTCGTCGATCCCGGCTTCCTGCGCAATGGCTTTCGCGGTGATCGGGTTATCGCCGGTGAGCATCACCAGCCGGTAGCCGGCCTGATGCAGACGCGCCAGCGCGCTCACGCTGTCGGAACGCAGCGGATCGCGGATCGCCAGCAGCGCCACGGCGATGCCGTCCACCGCCAGCAGCACCGGCGTCGCGCCCTGCGCCGCCCGGGCGGCAATCGCCTCGTCAAGCGCGCGGGTATCAACGTGCTGTTGAGTAAGCAGCGCCTGGTTGCCCAGCAACAGCGCGTGATTATCCACCGTGCCGCTGACCCCCAGCCCGCCGAGGGTACGGAAATCCCGCACCTCCGGCAGCGCGTCGTCAGCGGCTTTTTCGACGATTGCGCGGGCCAGCGGATGGCCGGATCCCTGCTCCAGCGCCGCCGCCAGCCGCAGCACCTCGCGTTCTTCATAAGCGCCGGTCAGGGTGACGGCGACCACCTGCGGTTTGCCTTCCGTCAGCGTGCCGGTTTTATCAAAGACCAGCGTATCCACCTGGCTGCCGCGTTGCAGCGCATCGGCATCGCGCACCAGCACGCCATATTCAGCAGCGCGCCCGACCCCGGAGATAATCGACATCGGCGTGGCCAGCCCCAGCGCGCACGGACAGGCGATGATCAGCACCGTGGTGACGATCACCAGGGTATAAACGATTTGCGGCGCGGGGCCGAAGAAATACCAGATCGCGCCGCTGAACAACGCAATGGCCACCACCACCGGCACAAAAATGGCCGAGATTTTATCCGCCAGCTGACCGATTTCCGGCTTGCTGCTCTGCGCCTGGCGCACCATGCGGATAATGCGCGACAGGGTGGTGTGGCTGCCGACGGCGCTGGCTTTGAACAGCACGCTGCCATCGGTCATTACTGTCCCGGCGTGAACCGCATCACCCTGGCTTTTTTGCAGTGGCACCGGTTCGCCGGTAAGCATCGCCTCATCCAGCCAGGCCTCGCCCTGGACGATCTCGCCGTCGACCGGCACGCGATCGCCGGTGGTCAGGCGCAGGATCATGCCCGGCTGCACCTCCGCCAGCGGAAGGGTTTTCTCACCCGCGTCGGTGACCACGCGCGCCGAGGGCGGCGTTAAGTCGAGCAGACGTTCCAGCGCTTTTGACGAGCGCGCCCGCGCCCGTGCTTCCAGCATATGCCCGAGGTTAATCAGGCCGATGATCATCGCGCTGGCTTCATAGTAGAGGTGGCGGGCTTCCATCGGGAAGGCATGCGGCCAGAGGTTGACGCTGATGGAATAGATCCAGGCCACGCCCGTCCCCAGCGCGACAAGGGTATCCATGGTGGCGGTGCGGTTCAGCAGGCTTTTCCAGGCGCTGCGGTAAAAATGCCCGCCCGCGAACACCATCACGGCGAGAGTGATCGCGCCAATCACCAGCCACAGGGTGCGGTTGGCATCGGTGACCATCATATTGTCACCCGTCATGCCCCACAGCATCACCGGAATACCGACCAGCAGCGCGACAATGGCCTGCCAGCGGAAACGTTTTAAGGTCGCAAGGGCGGTTTCCTGCTGGCGCTCGCGGCGCTTCACATCATCTTCGATGATCTCCGCGCCGTAGCCGGCATTTTCCACCGCGCTCACTAATTCAGCGGCGGAGGCGCTGCCCATTACCAGCGCAGAGCGCTCCGCCAGATTGACCCGTGCCTGGCTGACGCCCGGTACCGCCTGTAAGGCTTTTTGCACGCGGGAGACACAGCTGGCGCAGCTCATGCCGCTTAACAGCAACTGCTGGCTGTCTTGCAGGTCATCCGCTGCCGGAAGCTCAGGTTGCGCCGCTGTCAGTGCTTCCGACGGGAGTGATGACTCTGCCAGCGGTTTAGCCTTTGGGTATTCGGGGCTCGCGTCGTATCCGGCTTGTTTAATGGTATCGATGAGCTCCGCCGCGCTGGCGCTGCCGGTCACGTCGGCATGGGTCAGCGTCACTTCCGCCTGTTCAACGTCAGGGCGCTGCTCCAGACTTTCTTTAACACGTTTCACGCAGTGGCCACAGGTGAGGCCATCAAGCGCTAAAGCGATGGTTTGCGACATAATTAAACTCCTGTAATTTCGGTTGAACCAATACACACATTGATTACAGTTATAAAGGTTAAACCTTCCATCAAGGGGAAGGTCAAGGGGGAAAGATGAATATCAGCGATGTGGCGAAAAAAACCGGGTTAACCAGCAAAGCGATCCGTTTTTATGAGGAAAAAGGGCTGGTGACGCCGCCGTTGCGCAGTGACAACGGTTACCGGCACTACACGCAAAAACATCTCGATGAACTGACGCTGCTGCGTCAGGCGCGGCAGGTAGGATTTAATCTTGAGGAGTGCGGCGAGCTGGTGGGGCTGTTTAACGATCCGGCGCGTCACAGCGCTGATGTGAAAGCGCGCACGCTGCAAAAAGTGGCGGAGATTGAGCGCCACATTGTTGAGCTGCAATCGATGCGCGAACAGTTGCTGACGCTGGCGGCCTCCTGTCCGGGCGATGACAGCGCCGACTGCCCGATTATTGATAATCTCTCGGGCTGCTGCCATCGCAAGGCGCAGGCATAATCAGCCTGCTTCCCCCGGCGAAAGCGCCTGGCGAAACCAGCGGGTACGCGATAACAGCAAAGTAAACAGGCCGGTGCACAGTAGCGACGTGCCCATGGCAACAAAGTAGATCGTCCAGTGTTCCGTAAACACCGACAGAAAACCCGGCAGCCCGGAAATGCCAATCGACGGTGCTTTCACCTGATAGCTGGCGACGATGCTGCCCGCGATGCCTGCGCCGAACATCGCCGCCATAAAGGGAAAACGATAGCGCAGATTAACGCCAAAAATCGCCGGTTCCGTGACGCCAAGCCAGGCCGATACCGCAGCGATTGCGGCCACGCCCTGCATCTTTTTATTGCGTACCAGAAAGAAAATCGTCATCGCGCCCATTCCCTGGGCCAGGCTCGCCATCACCTGAATCGGCCACAGGGTGGTGTACCCCAGGGTGCCGATCATTTGCAGATTCACCCCTAAAAACAGATGATGCATCCCTGTTACCACCAGCGGCGACAGGATAGCGGCGAAAACCCCGCCCGCCAGCCCAGGCGCGACGTCAAACAACCACAAAATGCTGCCGGTCATGCCGTTTCCCAGCAGCATGGTCAGCGGACCAATCACTAAAAATGCCGCAAAGCCGGTGACCAACAGGGTCACGGGCGCGACGATAATCACCTGTACCATATCCGGAACCACGCGCGCCAGTAAACGCTCAGTACGCGCCAGTAACCAGGCGCAAAGCAGTACGGTGATCACCTGCCCCTGATAGGCTACTTTTTTCAGTTCCAGGCCCATAATGGACCAGTACTGCACCTGATCCGGCGTTTTTGAGAACTGCTGGGCGCTCATTAAATCCGGGTGGATGAGCAGCAGGCCAAGCACAATCCCCAGCACCGGATTACCGCCGAATTTTTTCACCGCCGACCAGCCAATCAGCGCAGGTAAAAACAGAAAAGAGGTGTTGGCGATAAGATTAATAATGCCGGAAACGCCCTGCCAGGAGGGATAATGTTTTATCAGCGGATCGTCAAAAAACAGCCCCGGATTAACCAGAATATTATTCAGTCCCAGTAATAGCCCGGAGGCGACAATCGCTGGCAGGACCGGAATAAATATATCGGCAAGATTCTTTATCAGTTGCTGTAACAGGTTACCGCGTTTCTCGGGTGGTTTTTGGGAAGGAACTGGCGTATTTCCGCGCTGCCGGGAAATTTCCTCGTAAACCTTATCCACCAGACCGGGGCCGATAATAATCTGAAATTGCCCGTTAGCGTTAAAACAACCTTTAACTAAATCATTGCTTTCCAGTTCCTGAATATTAATACGCTTCTCATCATGCAGTACCAGCCGTAATCGCGTCAGGCAATGTCCCATGGAAATGATATTATTACTCCCGCCAATAAGTGTAAGCAGCGAACTGGCGTTATCCTCCAGCGTTCCTTTCATGATTTTCGTCCTGAAGTGTCGGGTGCCGCCCCGGATAATTACACGCGCTTTTTTATACTGTCAATACACTTAATTTATTGATTTTATGAATATATTGTTTATAAGTTATCCGTGCTGTTCACCGTAGTTTTTCTGGACAGAAACCGCGCGCAGTGCCACGATGGAGGCGATATTCTTCGCAAATGGAATTCCGATGATGCAGCCCAATATTTTGCTGATGATTTCCCATGACAGCGGACGTAAATTTCAGAACTACGGTTATCGGGTCGCCACGCCGCATATTAATGCGCTGGCGCAGCGCGGCCTGCAATTTGACAATTGTTATTGTCCTGCCCCGCAATGCAGCCCCAGCAGGGGCGCGTTATTAACCGGTTTATACCCGCATAATAATGGCCTTATCGGGCTTGCGCATCTCGGTTTTTGTATTTCAGAGGGTGTGACGACCTTACCAAAAGAATTACAAAAAAACGGCTATTACACGGCGCTCATCGGGCTCAGTCATGAAACCATTAATAACGCGCCGCCGGTCGCCGAACGGGTATTTTCCTCCACTACCGCGCTTGGCTACGATGACTATAACCCGGTGCCCGGCGAGCGCGCGTCACAGGTTGCCGATTCGGTGATCGATTTTCTCCTCCGCCATCAGCATGACGATCGCCCGTTTTATCTTAACGCCGGTTTTTTTGAAACCCACCGCGATTTCGATGAATATCAGCCGGTTGCGGATCGGCCTGACGAGGTGGAGGTATTCGATTTTCTGCCGGATGTTGATGCCGTTCGCCAGGATATCGCCCTGTTTAACGGCGCGTTAAAGATGCTGGACAGCGCTGTGGGGCGCATTTGCGCGGCGCTGGATGCAACGGGACTGGGCGATAACACCATAGTGGTGTTCACCACCGATCATGGCGTCGCCTTTCCGCTGGCGAAAGGCACCCTAAAAACGGCGGGGCTGGAGACGGCGCTGATTATCGTGCTGCCGGGCAAAGCGGCTGTCACCGGCCGTCGGCAGGCGCTGTTGTGCAATATCGATCTGATGCCCACCTTGCTTGAACTTATTGGCGCAGAATGTCCCCACGGGCTTGACGGTAAAAGTTTTGCTTCGCTTTTGCACAGCCCGTGCGACGAAGGGCGGGAGTCGTTCTTTACCGAGCTGACCTGGCACGACAAATACCACCCTATGCGCGGCGTGCGTACCGCCCGCTACAGCTACGTCAAAAATTTTGCCGACGGACCGCTGGTCTATATTCCCGTAGATGCGCATCTGAGTCTGTCTGGGCTTGCGGTGCGGGAGCGGCTGTACGTGCCAAACGAGCCGGAGGAGCTGTACGATCTGCATCTGGATCCGCTGGAGAAAAATAATCTTATCGCTCATCCTGACTATCAGGCCATCGCCGCCCGGCTGCGTGAGCGCGTGGCAAACTGGATGCGAGAAACCGACGATCCGCTGCTTAGCGGTCCGGTGAAGGGCGTGGAGTCACGGCGCTGGGCGCAGGAGATCGCTGCTGGTCGGGCGTATCCGGGACGGGAAAAGTGGCAGAAGCAGATGAAAAGCCCGGAGGGCGATGACCGCTCCGGGTAAAGGTGCGGCCATCGGGGGAAGGGATCAGCGGGCGCGTACCCGCAGGGTGATCCCCTCAACGGCKATCACCACCACCGGCGTCCCGGCAGGCAGATCCTCATCGGCGCTCACCGGCCAGGAGCTGTCGCCCACCCGCATGTGTCCGCGGCCATTCACCAGCCCCGTTTCCAGCGTAAAGTGACGGCCCACCAGCTGAACGCCCCGCTGATTCAGCGCGGCATCGGCAGGTTTTTGTTCTTTCACCCGCCGCGCCAGCCAGCGCCACCACAGCCAGGCGGCCAGCATGGTCAGCAGGGAAAACATCACCCCCTGCCACTCCCAGCCAAAGGGCAGCAGCCAGACTACAAGGCCGGTCACCACCGCGGCCACGCCGCTCCACAGCAGATAACCGTTGCCGCCGAGCATTTCAGCCGCCAGCAGGATCCCGCCGAGGCTTAACCAGAAAATGTGCGGATGCGCGAGCAGGATGTCCATGGCTATTTCTTCCGCGCAGTGGCGCTGTCGCTGAGCAGTTCTGAAATCCCGGCGATGGATCCCATCAGGCTGCTGGCGTCCAGCGGCATCATGATCACTTTGCTGTTATTAGACGAGCCAATGTGTTGCAGCGCTTCGGTATATTTTTGCGCCACAAAGTAGTTCACCGCCTGAATATCACCGGCGGCAATCGCCTGAGACACCATCTTGGTCGCCTCGGCTTCCGCTTCCGCCGAACGCTCGCGCGCTTCAGCCTGCAGGAAGGCAGACTGACGCTCGCCTTCCGCTTTCAGGATCTTCGACTGCTTCTCACCTTCGGCTTTCACAATCTCTGCCTGGCGAATACCTTCGGCTTCCAGAATATAGGCGCGCTTGGTACGTTCCGCTTTCATCTGCGCGTTCATGGCGTCAATCAGTTCAGCCGGCGGGCGCACATCGCGGATCTCAATACGGGTGATCTTAATACCCCACGGATTCGTCGCTTCATCGACAATATGCAACAGGCGGGTGTTAATGTTATCGCGCTGCGACAGCATTTCGTCCAGCTCCATGGAGCCCAGCACAGTACGGATGTTGGTCATCGTCAGGTTGATGATCGCCAGCTCCAGATTGCTCACCTCATAGGCGGCTTTCGGCGCGTCGATCACCTGGATAAAGCACACCGCATCAATGGATACGTTGGCGTTATCTTTGGAAATGACTTCCTGGGACGGGATGTCGAGCACCTGCTCCATCATATTGATTTTGCGGCCAATGCGGTCCATAAAAGGTACCACCAGGCTCAGCCCCGGTTGCAGGGTGTGGGTGTAACGCCCGAAGCGCTCGACGGTCCACTGATAACCCTGCGGCACGATTTTCACCCCCGCGCCGACCACCACCAGAGCAACAAAGATAAGAATTGGGATAACGATAAGCATAAAACCTCCTGTTATTAAATCCGTGGGTATTGAATTAGATCCATTTCATTACGGGTAAGTATAACTTTTATCGTCACCAGGCACCCCTGTTAATCCTGAGGGTGAAAAAGGGCGGGAATGAAATCAAAAGATGCGGACGCTTTATGCAACAGGATAAGACCGCACGGCAAGTACGGAATATGACTTTTCAGACTAAGTGGTAACCCGCAGGCTGGCACAATACCACAGCACTCCGTAGGCCGGGCAAGCTTGCGCCGCCCGGCGAAACCCACGTCAGTACAGCAAAGAATACAACTTACGGCGATATTTCGACGCCAGCGCATCACCCGTGCCAAGCGCAGCCAGGATTTCCTGCAACATCTTGCGCGCCTGGCCGTCGGCGGCATTCAGATCCTTGCTCAGATGGCTGAAAAGTAACTCCAGCGCTTCTTCATTGCGGCCCACCTGATGCAGTTGCAGCGCCAGCTGCGTGGCGAGCGTTGCGTTTGCCGGATCGATTTCCACCTGCTGTTGCAGCAGCTGGATCTCCGGCGTATCCGCCGCCTGTTTCAGCAGATCGATCTGCGCCACCAGCCCCTGATAGCGGGTATCCTGATCCTGCATCGGAATGGTTTTCAGCACCGCTTCCGCATCCTCGGAGCGGTTAAGGGAGATCTGCGTTTCCGCCAGCAGCAGACCAATTTCGCTCGCCTGATTTGAAAGCTGCCAGGCCTCTTTTAACAGCGGCAGGGCGTCGGCATAGTTGCCTTCCTGGATCAGCTGCATCGCCTGCTGCGCTTTCAGCTCTTCTTCACGCGGCAGCACTTTTTCCAGCAGCGCGCGGATGGCTTCTTCCGGCTGCGGCCCCTGGAAACCATCCACCGGCTGGCCGTTCTGGAACAGGTAAACGGTCGGGATGGCGCGCAGACCAAACTGCGAGGCCACCATCTGCTCGGCGTCGCAATCGACCTTCGCCAGCAGGAACTGCCCGTTATACTGCGCCGCCAGCGACTCCAGCACCGGCGTCAGTTGCTGACAATGCTGGCTACGCTCGGACCAGAAATAGAATAACACCGGCGTGGCGACAGACTGCTCCAGCGTTTGCTGTAGGTTCGCTTCGGTAACATTGACAATATTTTGTACGGACATAACGTTTTCTCTGTTTTCGCGTTTATCTTTACATGGGGTCAGGCGTGGAGCCTTCAACTCAGCCGCGTAAAATTTTATCCATCAGACGATCCGGTAACAGGCGTTTTAATACCCTTACCGCATGGGTGACCAGCGTCACCGGATAACGTACTTTTGGCCGCTTACTCTCAAAAGCATGGCGCACTTTGGCGACCACTGCCTCCGGGCCGAGGGTAAAACGTGCGGCGATACCCGGATTTTCCACCGGCTTGTCGCTGGTCTGATTGACGTTTTTCGTAAAGCGGGTGCGGATGGGACCAGGTTCAATCAGGCTCACCTTAATGCCCGTGTGCCGCAGCTCCATACGCAGCGCATCCGACCAGGCTTCCAGCGCATATTTACTGGCGGCATAGGCGCCGCGGCCGGGCGTGGAGATCAGCCCCATCACCGACGATGTCATCACGATACGGCCCTCGCCGTGGGGGATCATCGCGGGCAGCAGGCGCATGGTGAGCTGGTGCGCGCCAAAAAAGTTGGCGGAAAACTGCTGCTCCATCTGCTCGCGGGATACGGTATTAAGCGCGCCATAGACCCCGTAACCCGCATTATTAAAGAGGCCGTACAGACGATTGTCGGTGCGCGCAATCACCTCATCGGCGGCGCGCTCCACGCTTTCCGGCGAGTCCAGATCCAGCAAAATGCCGGTAAAACCCATCGCATTCATCCGCGATACGTCATCGGGTTTGCGGCAGGCGGCAAGGATATGAAATCCCTGACGCTTCATCTCCACTGCCGTTTCCAGACCAATTCCGCTGGAACATCCTGTAATTAAGACCGATTTTTGCATAACTTTACCCGTCGGCTTTCCCGATTATTTATGAGGCGTGGTTTACTAAAGGTGCCAGGCGTGTCGCCATCCAGTCGGCGATAAACGGCTGGGCGTCAGGATTAGGATGGATACCATCGTCCTGCATCCACTGCGGTTTCAGATAGACCTCTTCCATAAAGAAGGGCACCAGAGGAATATCGAACTCGCTGGCAAGTTTGGGATAGATGGCGCTGAACGTCTCAGTGTAGCGACGGCCATAGTTCGCCGGCAGACGGATTTGCATCAGCAGCGGTTGCGCGTCGGCGGCTTTTATTTCCTGCAAAATTTTACGCAGCGTGGCTTCGGTCTGCGCCGGTGCGAAACCCCGCAGGCCGTCATTGCCGCCCAGTTCCACCAGTACCCAGCGCGGCTGATGCTTTTTCAGCAGGGCGGGCAGACGCGCCAGCCCCTGCTGCGAGGTATCGCCGCTTATACTGGCATTAACCACCGGCGTCTTCTGCTGCCATTTATCGTTGAGCAGCGCCGGCCAGGCCGCCGTTGCCGCCATGCGATACCCGGCGCTCAGGCTGTCACCCAGAACCAACAACGTGTCCGCCAAGGCGGCGCGACAGGTTAACAGAAGCATAAAAAGGAAGGGCAAATGCCAGCGGAAAACATTGTTGAAGTTCATCATCTTAAGAAGTCCGTCGGTCAGGGGGAACATGAGCTGTCCATCCTCACCGGAGTTGAGCTGGTTGTCAAACCCGCGCAGACCATCGCGCTGATTGGCGAATCCGGATCCGGCAAGTCCACATTGCTGGCGATCCTCGCCGGGCTGGATGATGGCAGCAGCGGTGAGGTGCACCTGCTGGGGCAGCCATTGCACAGTATGGATGAAGAAGCGCGGGCAGCCCTGCGCGCGCAGAACGTCGGCTTTGTCTTTCAGTCCTTTATGTTGATCCCAACGCTGAACGCGCTGGAAAACGTCGAGCTCCCGGCGCTGTTGCGCGGCGAAAAGAGCAGCCAGAGCCGGGAAAATGCCCGCGCGCTGTTAAGCGAGCTGGGGCTGGCGAAGCGTCTTGATCACCTTCCGGCGCAGCTTTCCGGCGGCGAACAGCAGCGCGTGGCGCTGGCGCGCGCCTTTAACGGGCGTCCCGGCGTGCTCTTTGCTGATGAACCCACCGGCAACCTCGATCGCCAGACCGGGGATAAAATCGCCGATCTGCTGTTTTCCATGAACCAGCAGTACGGCACTACGCTGATCCTCGTCACCCACGATCCGCAGCTCGCCGCCCGTTGCGATCGTCGTTTGCGGCTGGTTAACGGCCTGCTGCAGGAGGAAGCATGATCGCCCGCTGGTTCTGGCGCGAATGGCGCTCGCCTTCGCTGTTGATCGTCTGGATGGCGCTGAGCCTCGCTGTCGCCTGCGTGCTGGCGCTCGGCAACATCAGCGATCGCATGGAAAAAGGCTTAAGTCAGCAGAGCCGCGACTTTATGGCGGGCGACCGCGCGCTGCGCAGTTCGCGGGAGATCCCCGAAGCCTGGCTGGATGAAGCGCGTAAGCTTGGCCTGAAAGTCGGCACGCAAATCAGCTTTGCCACCATGACCTTTGCCGATGACACGCCGCAGCTGGCGAACGTCAAGGCGGTTGATGACATCTACCCGATGTACGGCGAGCTGGAAACCCGCCCGGCTGGCGTAAAGCCGCAGCCGGGAAGCGTGCTGCTTGCGCCGCGTCTGATGGCGCTGCTGAAACTGAAAACCGGCGATGAAATCGATGTCGGCGATGCCCGTTTACGCATTGCCGGTGAAGTGATCCAGGAGCCGGATGCCGGTTTCAATCCCTTCCAGATGGCGCCGCGCCTGTTAATGAACGTCGCGGATGTGCCTAAAACCGGCGCGGTACAGCCCGGCAGCCGCGTCACCTGGCGCATCAAATTTGGCGGCACGCCCTCGCAGCTGGAAGCCTACGAGAAATGGCTGCTGCCACAGTTAAAGCCGGAGCACAAATGGTACGGCCTTGAGCAGGACGAAGGGGCGCTCGGCAAATCCCTTGAGCGCTCGCAGCAATTCCTGTTGCTGTCGGCATTGCTGACGCTGCTGCTGGCGGTTGCCGCCGTAGCGGTGGCGATGGGGCATTACTGCCGCAGCCGCTACGATCTGGTGGCGATCCTCAAAACCCTCGGTGCGGGGCGCGCCCAGCTGCGCAAGCTGATCGTCGGCCAGTGGCTGATGGTGCTGGGGCTGTCAGTCATTACAGGCGGCGCCATCGGCCTGGTGTTTGAACGGGTGCTGATGATCCTGCTGAAACCCGTGCTGCCCGCCGCGCTGCCGCCTGCCAGCCTGTGGCCGTGGTTGTGGGCGGTGGGCACCATGGTGGTGATCTCCCTGCTGGTAGGGCTGCGTCCGTATCGTTTGTTACTGGCAACGCAGCCGCTACGCGTGTTGCGCCGCGATGCGGTTGCCAGCGTCTGGCCGCTGAAGTTTTATATCCCGGCTATCAGTATCGTCACTGTCCTGCTGCTGGCCTGGTTGATGGGCGGCAGCATGCTGCTGTGGGCAGTGCTGGCTGGTGCGGTGGTGCTGGCGGCGCTGTGCGGACTGCTCGGCTGGATGCTGCTTAACGTGTTAAAACGCCTGACGCTGAAAGCGCTGCCGCTGCGCCTCGCGGTAAACCGCCTGCTGCGCCAGCCCTGGTCAACCTTAAGCCAGCTGTCGGCGTTTTCGCTGTCGTTTATGCTGCTGGCGATGCTGCTGGTGCTCAGAGGCGATCTGCTTGACCGCTGGCAGCAACAGCTGCCGCCGGAAAGCCCGAACTATTTCCTGATCAACATTGCTTATGAGCAGGTCACGCCGCTGAAAGGGTTTCTCTCGGAACATCAGGTGATCCCGGAATCCTTCTATCCCATTGTAAGGGCGCGGCTGACGCAGATTAACGGCACATCCACGGACGGCAATCAGGATGAAGCCTTAAACCGCGAGCTGAACCTGACCTGGCAGTCGCAAAAACCGGATCACAATCCGATCACCGCAGGCAGCTGGCCGCCGAAAACCGGGGAAGTGTCGATGGAGCAGGAGCTGGCGAAACGGCTGAATATTTCGCTGGGCGACAGCGTGACCTTTATGGGCGACACCCAGGATTTCACCGCCAGAGTTACCAGCCTGCGTAAAGTGGACTGGGAAAGCCTGCGGCCTAATTTCTACTTCATCTTCCCGCCTGGCGCGCTGGACGGACAGCCGCAAAGCTGGCTGACCAGTTTCCGCTGGGAAAACGGCAACGAGATGCTGACGCAGCTTAACCGCGAATTCCCGACGGTCAGCCTGCTGGACATCGGCGCGATCCTGCAACAGGTCGGTCAGGTGCTGCAACAGGTGAGCCGCGCGCTGGAAGTGATGGTGGTGCTGGTGACCGGGTGCGGCGTGCTGCTGTTGCTGGCGCAGGTGCAGGTAGGAATGCGTCAGCGTCATCAGGAACTGGTGGTATACCGCACTCTTGGCGCGGGCAAAAAACTGCTGCGTACCACGCTGTGGTGCGAGTTCGCGCTGCTCGGTTTTGTCTCCGGGCTGGTGGCTGCTATCGGCGCGGAAACGGCGCTGGCAGTTCTGCAGACGCGTGTGTTCGACTTCCCGTGGGAGCCGGACTGGCGGCTGTGGCTGGTGCTGCCGCTCTCCGGCGCGCTGCTGCTGTCGCTGTGCGGCGGCTGGCTTGGTACACGGTTACTGAAAGGCAAAGCGCTGTTTCGTCAGTTCAGCGGTTGATTCTCTCTGCCCCTCTCCCTGCGGGAGAGGGCATCGTCCATCGCTCCCCCTCTCCCTCCGGGAGGGGGCCGGGGTGAGGGCATTGACGATCCCCTGTCATTCAGTGACATACTCCGTAGCATCATGAAATATTTTCAATTACTGCCGCGCCGCCTTTATGCCATCTTAAACCGTCAAATTCTGAATGCGCCGCGTAGCACGGCGCGTCACACAGCACATATCACATTGATCAGGAGAAATTATGGGACGTCGTTTCAGCGTGCGCGCCGCCGTCGGGGCATTACTGTTAACCTGCGGGCTTGCTCAGGCCAGCGATCCACAAACCATCACCTTCGGCGTCGCCCCAGGCCCCTACGGTGACATGGTGAAACAGGCCATCGCGCCGTCACTGAAAGAGAAAGGCTATAAAGTGGTGGTGCGCGAATTCAGCGACTACGTACAGCCGAACATGGCGCTGTCCAACGGCAGCATCGACGCCAACCTGTTCCAGCACTCGCTCTATTTCAACAAATTCGTTGCCGATAAAAACCTCAAGCTGACGAAGCTGATTAACGTGCCGACTGCCGGCATGGGCTTTTACTCGCACAAAATCAAAAGTCTGGATGAATTGAAGAAGGGGGATATCGTTACCCTGTCTAACGATCCCACCAACCTGGCGCGCGGCCTGCGTTTCCTGCAATCCCTCGGTCTTATCACCATTAAAGACAATATCGATCCGACCAAAGCTTCCGAGCGCGATATCGCCAGCAACCCGAAAGGCCTGGTGTTCAAACCGCTGGAAGCCGCTCAGCTACCGCGTACCCTCGACAGCGCCACCGCCGCCCTGGTCAACGGCAACTTTGCTATCGCCGCAGGCATGAAGCTGGACTCGGCGCTGAAGCAGGAACAGCTGGATGATAATCTGAAAAACATCATCGCCGTACGTAGCGAAGACGCCGAAAAACCCTTCGCGAAAGACATTGTTGCCGTGGTCAAATCTCCGGCTTACCGCGCGGTGATCGACTCGCCAGACAACGTTTACAGCGCCTTCCAGAAACCTGAATGGATGGTTGCTGCGGATAAAAAATAAGCGGCGCACAGGATTAATTCTGGCAGGCTGCGGCCTGCCTTTTGCATTTCGAGGACGGCATGATTGAGATAGATAAGGTCTGCGTGGACTTTCCCGCAGGCCGCGGCCCGACGACCCGGGCGGTGGATGACGTCAGCCTGCGCATTGCGCCGGGCGAAATTTTTGGCATTGTCGGCACCAGCGGCGCGGGCAAAAGCACCTTACTGCGCACCCTGAACGCGCTCCAGCGTCCCTCGCAGGGCAGCATCAAAATTAATGGCGTCGAGATCTCCGCTCTGGAAGGCGTCACCCTGCGCCGCGCGCGGCAACGTATCGGCATGATCTTCCAGCATTTTAACCTGATGCACACCCGTACCGTGGCGCAGAACGTCGCCTTCAGCCTGAAAGCGGCAGGCTGGGAGCGGGCGAAAATCACCCCGCGCGTGGCGGAAATTCTTGAGTTGGTAGGGCTGGCGGATAAAGCGAATCGCTACCCGGTACAGCTCTCCGGCGGGCAGAAACAGCGCGTCGGTATTGCCCGCGCTATTGCCAATCACCCGGACGTGCTGCTGTGCGATGAGCCGACCTCCGCGCTGGATCTGGAAACCTCCGCCACCATTCTGGCGCTGTTAAAGCAGATCAATGACACCCTCGGCATCACCATCGTGCTGATCACCCACGAAATGAACGTCATCAAAACTATCTGCGATCGCGTGGCGGTGATGTCCGGCGGCAAAGTGGTGGAGATGGGCGAGGTGTTTGATATTTTTGCCCACCCGCAGCATGCCTTCACGCAGCAACTGGTCTCGCACACCCTGAACCTGACGCTGCCGGAACGTCTGCAACAGCATCTGCCGGGGCAGTTGCTGAAGATCCTGTTTATTGGCGATTCGGCGGAGCAGCCGGTGTTGTCCGACGCGGCGATCCAGTTTGGCGTGGCGGTGAACATCCTGCACGGCAAAATCGAATACCTCGGCGAGCGGGCGCTCGGCATTCTGGTCGTGCAGCTCACCGCTCCCGATAACCCGACGGCGGTGGACGCCGCCGTTGATTATATTCGCAACCGTACGGCACGCGTGGAGGTGATCCGTGGATGAGTTATTACCGGATTTGATGCTGGCGTTTAATGAAACCTTCCAGATGCTGAGCATTTCGACGGTGCTGGCGATAGTCGGCGGTTTACCGCTGGGCTTTCTGATTTTCGTCACCGATCGCCACCTGTTCTGGCAGAATCGCGGCGTTTACCTCATCAGTTCCGTACTGGTGAATATCATCCGCTCGGTGCCCTTTGTGATCCTGCTGGTGCTGCTGCTGCCGCTAACGCAGTTTCTGCTAGGCAACACCATCGGGCCGATTGCCGCCTCCGTACCGCTGTCGGTGGCCGCCATTGCCTTCTATGCGCGGCTGGTGGACGGCGCGCTGCGGGAAGTGGATAAGGGCATCATCGAAGCGGCGGAAGCCTTCGGCGCCAGCCCGATGCGTATCATCTGCACCGTACTGCTGCCGGAGGCCAGCGCCGGGCTGCTGCGCGGCCTCACCATCACGCTGGTCAGCCTGATTGGTTATTCCGCGATGGCGGGGATCGTCGGCGGCGGTGGCGTGGGGGATCTGGCGATCCGCTATGGCTACTACCGCTACGAAACCCAGGTGATGGTGGTGACGGTGATCGCGCTGATTATTCTGGTGCAGGTGGTGCAGATGCTGGGCGACTGGCTGGCCGCGCGGGCGGACAAGCGGGGCCGCCACTGATTACCCCTGTAGCAGCCAGCCGTTGACCTCCTGCCATGAGCCGCGAAAGACGATCTTCGCGGCTTTCTTTTCCAGCTGATAGCGGTACATCGGATCGTAATACTCCTTCAGTAACGGCACCAGCCAGGCATCGTGACCTTGGGTGTCGCCGTGCTGCCGCTGGCTCGCCAGCGCCGTATCAAGGTGCGCGCTGAGTTCGGCAAAGCGCTGCAAGCCCAGACGGCGACGAATGGCGTACAGCCCGTGATGCAGGTATTCCGCATAGGCCAGCCAGCCCGCGTCTTCGCCGTACGTCACGGTAAAATCGCGCTGCATCCGCACAAAATATTCCTCATGCAGACGCGCCACCCGCAGGTCGAACGGATCCTCCACCACCGCGATGGGCGACTGCGCCATGCGATCCCGCAGGCACTCCGGCAGATGATTAGCGCCGATCATACGGCCTTCATCTTCCAGCACCCAGCGCGCCGCATCCCGCTTAAGCAGTTTCACCGCCAGCGCGTTCTCAAAGCTCGCCTGGGAAAGTTGCGGCCTGAGCGTGCGGCCAAATGACGAACCGCGGTGGCGGGCCAGACCTTCCAGATCGATGCCGTCCGCATGCTGGCGTACCAGATCCGTTTTGCCACTGCCGGTGCAGCCGCCGATCAGCACCAGAGGACTCTGTACGCGCTGTTCTGTTGCCTGGATCGCCGCCTGGCGCAGCGCCTTATAACCGCCGGGGATGAGCGGATAATCAATGCCCGTCTCGCGCAGCCACTGCTGAGTGATATGGGAGCGCTGGCCGCCACGGGCGCAGCACAGATAGCCGTCAGGATGGCGCAGGCAGGCATCACGCCAGGCCTGTATGCGCTGCTCGCGCGTAACGCCGGATACCAGCTGATGCCCGAGCTTCAGCGCGGCTTCCGGGCCCTGGCGTTTATAACAGGTGCCGACCGCCGCGCGCTCTTCGTCGTTCATCAGGGGAAGATTGAGCGCCGACGGCATTGCACCCTGGGTAAATTCAACCGGGGCGCGCACGTCCAGCAGGGGCGTATCAGCGGCGAGGATCGCGCAATAATCCATGCCAGTGTTCATGAGACTTCCTTCTGCACATCAAAGGGCGACGTTTTACGTCAGAACGCCGTATTTTACGCGTTCATTTGTGCGGTGGGGAAAAAATT
>NZ_CP127837.1:2300634-2305255 GCF_030291195.1 Enterobacter sp. PGRG2
TTGCCGGGTGGCGGCTGCGCCTTACCCGGCCTACGGGGGNNNNTTTGTAGGCCCGGCAAGCCTGCGCCGCCGGGCGATAGTGCTACGCTAATTTTGACTGTGCCCAGGCGATGCCGCTGGCGTATTCCGGCGGCAGCAGCGGGAGCAGGGCTTCGAGGGTGGCGCTCAGGCGGTCGGTGTCGGCATCATTGAGATTCAGATGCCCGACCTTACGACCCGGGCGCACCTCTTTGTCGTACCAGTGCAGATGCACCAGCGGCAGCTTCAGCCAGTCGTAGTTGAGATCGCTGCCGATCAGGTTGATCATTACCGACGGGCTGTTAATCACCGGTTGCGGCATCGCCAGCCCGGTAATGGCGCGCAGATGCAGTTCAAACTGGCTGATGGACGCGCCGTTCTGCGTCCAGTGCCCGCTGTTATGCACGCGCGGGGCCAGCTCGTTGATCAGCAGTCCGCCAGGGGTGACAAAGCACTCCATCGCCATCACGCCGACGTAATTGAGTTCATTCATTACCGCGCTGAGCATGGTTTCCGCCTGCGTCTGCTGGGCGGCGTTCGCCTGCGGGAAGGCCACGCTGGTACGTAAAATACCGTCCTGATGCAGGTTGTGCGTCAGGGGATAAAACACCGTGCTGCCGTCATGTCCGCGCGCGCCTACCAGCGATACTTCGCCGGAAAAATTAATGCCCTGCTCGACAATGCACTCGCCGTAGCAGTCATCCGGCAACTGGTCGGTATCGTCTGCGCGCAGACGCCACTGACCGCGTCCGTCATAACCGCCGACGCGGCGCTTGACGATCGCCAGCTCGCCCAGGCGATCAAACACGCCGGACCATTCATCGCGGCTGGCCAGCAACTGCCAGGGCGCGGTGGCAAGCCCGAGGGTGTCAAACAGCTGCTTTTGCGTCAGTCGATCGGCGATGATCGGGAATACATCGCGGTTGACGAACGCCGGGTGACGCGCCAGCTCGCGGGTGAGGGCGGTTTCCGGCCAGCGCTCGATTTCAGCGGTGATCACGCTTTGCGCGAAAGGCACCGCTTCCGGCTCCGCATCCAGTCCCACCGGCCATACGGCGATACCCAGCGGCTCACCGGCCTGGCGCAGCATCCGGCCCAGCTGACCGTTACCTAAAATACAGACCTGTTTCATGCTTCGCTCCGCGGATCCGGGTTATCCAGCACTTCATCCGTCTGGCTTTGACGCCACTCAACCAGGCGCTGATGCAGCTCGCGATCCTGAGTAGCGAGGATCTGCGCCGCCAGCAGCGCGGCGTTGGCGGCACCGGCTTTACCAATCGCCAGCGTGCCCACCGGAATACCGCGCGGCATCTGTACGATGGAGTAAAGACTGTCGACACCGCTTAACGCGGCGCTTTGCACGGGCACACCCAGCACCGGCACCAGCGTTTTCGCCGCAATCATGCCCGGCAGATGTGCAGCCCCCCCTGCGCCGGCAACGATCACCTGATAACCGTTCTGCTCTGCGCTTTCGGCGAAGCTGAACAGTTTGTCGGGGGTGCGATGGGCGGAGACCACTTCAACATGGTAAGAAACGTGCAGAAAATCGAGGATTTCAGTGGCGAACTGCATGGTTGCCCAGTCGCTTTTGGACCCCATCACGATGGCGATACGCGCCGGATTATTGCGGGAAGACATGCGCCTTAAAACTCCTGTGGGTGTGCTTCAGACTGCTTTTAAGGCCACAGAGAATAGCATGGATAATTAGCAAGGAAAACGGTTGCGTAACGCGGTAAAGGTCAAATACAGGCGTTTTCTCAGAAGGGAAACGCGATCAGCTCAATATTGTCGGCGGTCACTTTCACCATTGAGCCTTCACTGTGCCAGGCGCCCAGCACATAACGACTGGCGGGTTCACCGTTGGCGGTCAGCGCGTGAATATCCGGGCGATGGGTATGACCGTGGATCAGATGCTGCACCTGATGCTTTTCCATCACCTTCACCACCGCCTGTGGGTTAACATCCATGATGGCCTGGGATTTAGTGCGGTTGGCGGATTTGCTGCCAGCGCGCATTTTCGCGGCGATGCGCGTGCGGATAAACAGCGGCAGGGCGAGAAACAGCTTTTGCAGCCAGGGCTGGTGGACTTTAGCGCGAAACGCCTGATAGCCCGCGTCATCGGTACACAGAGTATCGCCGTGCAGGATCAGCAGCCGTTTACCGTACAGCTCAAGGACTTTTTCTTCCGGCAGCAGCGTCATGCCGCTTTCCCGGGCAAAACGCTGGCCGAGCAGAAAATCACGATTGCCGTGAATGAAATACACCGGGATGCCGGAATCCGCCAGCGCTTTCAGCGCGGCGGCGATCTGCCGGTGCAGGGGATTGGGATCGTCATCGCCGATCCAGGCTTCAAACAGATCGCCCAGAATGTACAACGCGTCCGCTTCCCGGGCTGTACCGGTCAGAAAACGCAGAAAACCGGCGGTGATCGCCGGTTCTTCTGTTTGCAGATGGAGATCTGCAATAAAGAGTGTCGCCACCGATTACTCGCTGACGGTCACGCTTTTAATGATTACGTCTTCTTTCGGCACGTCCTGGTGCATACCGCTGCGGCCAGTAGAAACGGCTTTGATTTTATCAACCACGTCCATGCCTTCCGCCACTTCGGCGAATACGCAGTAACCCCAGCCCTGCAGGCTTTCGCCGCTGAAGTTCAGGAAGTCGTTATCAACCACGTTAATGAAGAACTGCGCAGTCGCAGAGTGCGGCGCCTGAGTACGGGCCATGGCCAGCGTGCCACGGGTGTTTTTCAGACCGTTGTTGGCTTCGTTTTTGATCGCCTCTTTGGTCTCTTTCTGCTTCATACCCGGTTCAAAACCGCCGCCCTGGATCATAAAGCCATTGATCACACGGTGGAAAATGGTGTTGTCGTAAAAACCTTCGCGGCAGTAGTCGAGGAAGTTTTTAACGGTTTCAGGTGCTTTATCATCAAAGGTTTTGATTACGATATCGCCGTGATTAGTGTGGAAAGTAACCATTGTTGCATCCTGTTCTGTTTGGTAAGTCGCGTAGACCCGGCAATGGGTCAGAGATAATCGCCTTTTATAGCATAACCCTGAGGTTCGATCACCTTGCAAAGGGTGCTGCTTCGCTGCCGAAATATGGTTATGATAAGAAAGATATTCTCCACACACGTCTAAACGGAATCTTCGATGCTTAAAATTTTTAATACCCTGACGCGCCAGAAAGAGGAATTCAAACCTATCCATGCCGGTGAAGTGGGCATGTACGTGTGTGGTATCACCGTTTACGATCTGTGTCATATCGGCCATGGCCGTACCTTTGTGGCCTTTGATGTGGTGTCGCGCTATCTGCGTTTCCTGGGCTATCAGCTGAAATACGTGCGTAACATCACCGATATTGACGACAAAATCATTAAGCGTGCCAATGAGAACGGTGAGGAATTCGTCGCGCTGGTGGATCGTATGATCGGCGAAATGCATGCGGATTTCGACGCGCTGAATATTCTGCGTCCGGACAGCGAGCCGCGCGCCACTCACCATATTCACGAGATCATCGATATCACCGCACGTCTGATTGAGCGTGGTCATGCTTATGTGGCTGACAACGGCGACGTGATGTTCTCGGTACCCACTGATCCGAACTACGGCAAGCTGTCGCGTCAGGATCTGGATCAGTTGCAGGCCGGTGCGCGCGTCGAAGTGGCGGACATCAAACGCAACCCGATGGATTTCGTACTGTGGAAAATGTCCAAGCCGGGCGAACCGAGCTGGAGTTCGCCGTGGGGCGAAGGCCGTCCGGGCTGGCATATTGAGTGCTCGGCGATGAACTGCAAACAGCTGGGCAACCATTTCGATATTCACGGCGGCGGCGCGGATCTGATGTTCCCGCATCATGAAAACGAGATCGCGCAGTCCACCTGCGCCCACGACGGCGAATACGTTAACTACTGGATGCACTCCGGCATGGTAATGGTTGACCGTGAAAAGATGTCGAAATCCCTCGGCAACTTCTTCACCGTGCGCGACGTGCTGAAGTATTACGACGCGGAAACCATTCGCTACTTCCTGATGTCCGGTCACTACCGCAGCCAGCTGAACTACAGCGAAGAGAACCTCAAGCAGGCGCGTTCCGCGCTGGAGCGTCTCTATACCGCGCTGCGCGGCACCGATAAAAACGTGGCTCCGGCAGGCGGCGAGGCCTTTGAAGCGCGCTTTATCGAAGCGATGGACGACGATTTCAACACCCCGGAAGCCTATTCGGTGCTGTTCGACATGGCGCGCGAGGTTAACCGCCTGAAAGCGGAAGATATCAACGCCGCGAACGGCATGGCCGCGCAGCTGCGTAAGCTTGCGGGCGTGCTGGGCCTGCTGGAGCAGGATGCAGAACAGTTCCTGCAAAGCGGCGCGCAGGCCGATGATGGCGAAGTGGCCGAGATCGAAGCCTTAATCAAACAGCGCCTGGATGCGCGTCAGGCGAAAGACTGGGCCGCCGCCGATGCGGCGCGCGATCGTCTCAATGAGATGGGGATCGTGCTGGAAGACGGCCCGCAGGGAACCACCTGGCGTCGTAAGTAAGTCAGTAACGCCCGGCGCCGCGTTGCTTGCCGGGCCTACAAATTGTGTTGTAGGCCGGGTAAGCA
>NZ_CP127837.1:2305326-2314507 GCF_030291195.1 Enterobacter sp. PGRG2
TGTGTTGTAGGCCGGGTAAGCGTAGCGCCACCCGGCAACGGCAAATCACGCGGACTCCCGCGCCACTAACTGACCGGACAGGGTTATCCGCTGGGTAAGCAGATCCGGCTCTTTCAGTTTACGTATGATCAACGCCGCCGCCTGGCGTCCGGTCTCTTCACTCGCTGACGACACGTAGGTGAAAGATGGCGACGTCAGATTCACATGCAGCATATCTTCAAATCCCACCAGCGCCACCTGTTGCGTCAGAAACACATCTTTACCCACCGTGCGCCCGACCTGGCTGATGCCGGACAAACAGCCAATCACCGCATCGGGCGAATGGCACAGCAGGGCGGTGATCTTATTGTTCTTTTCCAGCAACTGACGCGTGGCGTGGCTGGCGGCATGCGTGCCGTCGCAGCAGGCCGGGGTAAACTCTTCCCGCGTCACCAGGCCGTACTGCGTTAAGGCACTACGAAAACCCAGCAGCCGTTGCTGGCGAATAAGATTATTTTCACTGCCGCCGATATAGGCGATATTACGGTGACCGCGCTCGATAAGATAACGCGTGGCAAGGTTGGCCGCCTGACGGTTATCGCGCATCACTAAGTCGCAGGGTTCATCCAGCAGGGATTGCGACACCACCACCAGCGGCAGCGGACATTCCCGGATCTGCTGTGGTACGTTCGCCCGCGAGGCATCCGCCGCCAGATAGATTACCCCCGCCACGCCCTGTTGCTTGAACGATAACAGACAGCGCTCCAGGTGTTCTTCATCGTTGAGCGGCTGGCCGAGAAAGACCATAAAACCCTGTTTCTCCAGCTCCTGCACAATGCTGGCCATCACTTTGATAGAAAAACTGTCGCTGAAATCCCGTAAAATCAGGCCGATAAGATTGGAGGTACTGGCGCGCAGATTGGCTGCCGCCACGTTGTGCACGTAGCCGAGCGTGGTGATGGACGCCTGCACTTTCTCAATGGTCGCCGCCGAAATTTTCCCTTTCTGACGCAGCACCAGCGAAACGGTCGAAACAGAAACCCCCGCATGCCTTGCGACATCAATAATGCTGACCTTCTTCAAACGCGCTCCCTGAAATCACCGGATAATCAGCCAAATATGACAACGTCTCCTGCGCGGGCAGAAGACGTTATCACCTTAACAGTTTCGGGTTATCTGCCCATCATACCGGACAGGGTTTGTGCGATAAATTGTGCGCGCGCGCCAAAAATCACCTGTACGCCCTGATCGCCGACGAACACCACGCCCCGTGCGCCCAGATTGTTCAGCCCGTCTTTATCCACCAGTGTGCCCTTCGCCACTTCCAGACGTAAACGTGTGATGCAGGCGCCGACCGAGCTAATGTTCTGCTCGCCGCCGAGCAGGGCGATGATTTCCGTGGCGAGTTCATCATCGGTTTTATCGCTGACGCTGGCGGTAATTTCCGTGCGGCCTGGCGTTTTGACATCGAAACGACGGATCACGAAGCGGAAGGTGAAGTAGTAGATCAACGCCATCGGCACGCCGACGATAATCGCGCTCAGGAAGTTGGTCTGGAAGCCGTTGAAAGACGGCAGGATGCCGAACGACAGGTAGTCGATAAAGCCCGCCGAGAAGGATTTGGCGATATGCGCATGCAGCAGATACATACACATGTACGACAGACCCGCCATGATGGCGTTAAACACGTACAGCACCGGCGCGACAAAGATAAAGGTGAATTCCACCGGCTCGGTGATCCCCGTCAGGAAGCAGGTGAGGGCGGCGGAGAACAGAATACCGGCGGCAATCTTTTTGTTTTTGGTCTGGGCTTCGTGATACATCGCCAGACAGGCCGCAGGCAGCGCGAACAGCATCAGCGGGAACTCGCCCTGCATGAACTTACCGGCGTTCTGGTAGGTGTCGCTGCTGAAGGATTTCACGCCTTCTTCCAGCATTTTGAACCAGATGGTCTGGTCGCCATGGATCACCTGGCCGGCCTGCGTGGTGTAATCGCCGAAGGAGTACCAGAAAGAGGGATACCAGATATGGTGCAGACCGAGCGGGATCAGCGCACGTTCAACCAGCCCGAAGATAAAGGTTGAGGCCGCCTGATTATCGCCGTTCACCACCACCGACAGCGCATCAATGCCTGACTGAATGTGCTGCCAGACATAGGGCAGCAGCAGACCGAGCAGGAAGGAGAGAAACGCGGTGGCGATGGCTACAAAACGTTTACCCGAGAAGAAGCCGAGGAATTCCGGCAGCTGCAACGTATGGAAACGGTTGTAGCACCAGGCGGCGAGAATGCCGCAGATCAGCCCGCCAAACACGCCCATCTGTAAGGTCGGAATGCCGACCACCATCGCATACTTACCGCCCTGCGAGGCCATTTCCGGCGTGATCGACAGCACCGTACCTATAGTGATGTTAGTGACAAACACCGACACCGCCGCTGACAGCGCCGCAATACCGGACTCAGACGCCAGACCCACCGCGGAACCAATGGCGAACAGCATCGGCAGGTTATCAAAGATAACGCCCCCGGCATTCATCATCAGCGGCAGCTGGAATTTATCACCGAACGCCAGTAACAGACCGGCGGCGGGTAATAACGAAATTGGCAGCATCAGCGCGCGGCCAATCATGGACAATTTTGATAACGACTTAATGAAACCTGACAGCATAGTCATGCCTTATCCCCCGAATGCAGACGCCTTTTTTGGGCGCTTATTTTTGTGAGTATAACGTTCTACTAAAACGTTATACCTAATGTCAGTTAAGCGCGGTTTTACCGCAACTGAAATCACGTGGCACGTCAGAGGATTTTGTTATTCTTTTGAAGTCGATCGGGTAATGCCCCTGGCGGGCGCGGGGAGAAGGGCGGTATTTACCCTCTCCGGCGGAGAGGGTAAAGGGGGATCAGGCGGTGATGGTGATGCTCTGCCCGTTAAAGCTCACGGTCTGACCGGCGACGATTTTGCAGCGCTTGCGGGTTTCCACCTCGCCGTCCACCGTCACCAGACCGTCGGCGATAAAAATCTTCGCCTGCGCGCCGCTTTCGCTCCAGCCTTCCAGCTTGAGCAGATCGCAGAGTTCAACATGCGGATGTTTGCCCAGGGAGAATGTTGCCATCTTATGCTTCCTTAACGTCGTGATATTCTTCGCACGCCTGTAGCGTGTTCTGGATGAGTGTGGCGACCGTCATCGGCCCGACGCCGCCTGGTACTGGCGTGATGTACGCAGCGCGCGCGGCGGCGTCTTCAAACACCACATCGCCCACTACTTTACCGCTTTCAAGACGGTTAATCCCGACATCAATAACAATTGCGCCTTCTTTGATCCACTCGCCAGGGATAAAGCCCGGTTTGCCCACCGCGACGATCAGCAGATCGGCATTTTCCACATGCTGGCGCAGGTTTTTGGTGAAGCGGTGCGTCACCGTGGTGGTGCAACCGGCCAGCAGCAGCTCCATGCTCATCGGACGGCCAACGATATTGGAGGCGCCAATCACCACGGCATTCAGGCCGTAGGTATCGATGTTGTAGCGCTCCAGTAGCGTGACGATGCCGCGCGGCGTACAGGGGCGCAGACGCGGCGCGCGCTGGCACAGACGACCCACGTTATAGGGGTGGAAACCGTCCACGTCTTTATCCGGCGCGATACGCTCCAGCACTTTTACGTTGTCGATGCCCGCAGGCAGCGGCAGCTGCACCAGAATGCCGTCGATAGCGCTGTCGGCATTCAGCCTGTCGATAAGCATCAACAGTTCGGCTTCGGTGGTGGTTTCAGGCAGATCGTAAGAGCGGGAGATAAAGCCCACCTCTTCACACGCTTTGCGTTTACTGCCCACATAGATTTGCGAAGCCGGGTTGCTGCCAACCAGAACAACAGCCAGCCCTGGTGCGCGTTTTCCTGCAGCCAGACGTGCCTGCACTTTTTCCGCAACTTCAGAGCGCACCTGCTGCGCAATCGTTTTACCGTCAATAATCTTTGCTGCCATCAGAGAGAAGATTCCGTCTGTGAATAGAAGAGTGGGGATGGCTATATTTTGTCAGAAGCGGGAGGCGCTGTCAGTTAACCTTTATGAAATTCACCTGCGGCAGCGTCGTGAAGCAGTTCAGGATGCTCATTTACCGCGCATCCAGATGCAAAGCCATTGACTCAATGGAGGTTGACCGTATAATCTGAGGCGTTTCCACCATAAAAGGTGTGACATCCGCGTAACGCGCCCTTAGCTCAGTTGGATAGAGCAACGGCCTTCTAAGCCGTAGGTCACAGGTTCGAGCCCTGTAGGGCGTACCATTCTGCTTTCGCTCACGCCCTTCGATTAAATTTCTTCCCTGGTACGTTTTATCCGTTTTGGCATTTAGCGTCGTCTATCGACGTAAAAAAAACCGCCAGCGTTTCCCCTGACGGTTTGTTTATCAGCCCCCGACTTACAGCCCTTCGGTGCTCTCTTTTTTCGCTTCCATCGCTTCGACATCACGGTACCAGCGCGGATGATGCTTCTGCGCCCAGCGGCGGCTCACTTTGCCGACAATCATGCCTTTGATGGAGCCTTTGACCCAGAACGCCATATACATATGAATAAGAATGGCGTGGATCAAAATAATCGCCGTGGTGGCATGAATAAGCAGGCTATAACGCACCACTTTGATCGGAAAATAATCGGCAAACCACGGACGCCAGATAATAACGCCGGTTACCAGCAGCACAAAAATCATGCTCATAATGGTCCAGAACATCATCTTCTGCCCGGCGTTATATTTGCCGACCCGCGCCACTTTATGCTCGTTGCCTTTCAGCACCTCGACAATGCCTTTCACCCACGGAATATCGTGTTTATCGGGAATATTGTGATGCACAAAACGCACGAACATAAACATCAGCGCGATGAAGATCAGCACCCCAAACCACGGGTGCAGAATACGACCCATCTGCGGCGTACCGAAGGTTTCCGTCAGCCATTGCAGCGTCGGGAAGAACAGCGCGATGCCGGAGAGCGCCACCAGGAAAAAGCAAATCACGACCGTCCAGTGGCAGGCGCGGTCAATGAATTTCGTCCTGACGATCATCCTGCTCTGCTTAATCATGGTGTTCCTCCTCGTCTTCATCCACCTCTTCATTCGGCCCGACGCCCACATAGTGGAAGATCAGCCCCGCGAAGGTGGCGATAAAACCTGCCGCCGACAGCGGTTTCAGCAGCCCTTTCCACAGGGAAATCGGGGTGTCGATGTGCGGATCGTTCGGCAGATTGTGATACAGCTCCGGCTGATCGGCATGATGCAGCACATACATTACGTGCGTGCCGCCCACGCCCTGCGGGTTATAGACGCCCGCGTGCGGATAGCCGCGCTTTTGCAGCTTCGCCACGCGCTCGTCCGCCACCTCCAGCATCTCTTTTTTTGTGCCGAAATGAATGGCCCCCGTCGGGCAGGTTTTCACGCAGGCTGGCTCCTGGCCCACGCTCACCCGATCAACGCACAGCGTGCATTTATAGACGCGGTTATCGTCTTTATTCAGACGCGGAATGTTGAACGGGCAACCGGCAATGCAGTAGCCGCAGCCAATGCAGTGTTCCGACTGAAAATCGACGATGCCATTGGCGTACTGAATGATTGCGCCCGCCGACGGGCAGGCCTTCAGGCAGCCCGGATCGGTGCAGTGCATACAGCCATCCTTACGGATCAGCCACTCCAGCCTGCCGTTCTGCGACGTCTCGCTAAAGCGCATCAGCGTCCAGGATTTGGCGCTCAGATCGGCGGGGTTGTCATACACCCCGACGCAGTGGCCCACTTCGTCGCGGATGTCATTCCACTCCGAACAGGCCACCTGGCACGCTTTGCAGCCAATACAGCTGGAGACGTCAATCAGCTTCGCGACCTCTTCTTTATAGTCGCGGGCACGAGGCGGCGGCGTCATGCCGTTCGTCGCTGAACGGCGGATAATATCCTGAGATTGCATGGACATAATATCGCTCCTTACGCCTTCTCAATGTTGACCAGAAACGCCTTGTACTCCGGCGTTTGCGAGTTGGCGTCGCCGACGGACGGCGTCAGGGTATTGGCGAGATAACCCTTACGCGCCGTGCCTTCAAAGCCCCAGTGCAGCGGAATACCGATGGTTTCCACCTCCTGACCGCCCGCATACAGCGTGCGCACGCGTGGCGTCACCACCGCGACGGCGCGAATAAAGCCGCGTTTGCTGCTGACCTTCACGCGATCGCCATTGGCAATGCCTTTCGCTTTCGCCAGCCGCTCGCTGATCTCCACGAACTGCTCCGGCTGCACAATGGCGTTCAGCCGCGAATGCTTGGTCCAGGTGTGGAAGTGCTCCGTCAGACGGTAGGTGGTACCGACATACGGGAAGGCATCGCGTTTGCCGATGCGTCGGGCATCCGCGGCGTACAGACGCGCTGCCGGGTTCGACACCACCTTCGGGTGCAGCGGGTTGGTGCCGAGCGGCGTTTCAAACGGCTCGTAGTGTTCCGGGAACGGCCCTTCCGCCATTTTGTCGATGGCAAACAGACGACCCAGGCCTTCCGGTTGCATGATAAAGGGCCCGACGCCGCTGCCCGGCGGCGCGGTGTTGTAGTCCGGAATATCGTTGCCGACCCATTTCGTACCGTTCCATTTGATCAACATGCGTTTCGCGTCCCAGGGTTTACCCTGCGGATCGGCGGAGGCGCGGTTGTAAATGATGCGGCGGTTCATCGGCCATGCCCAGGCCCAGCCCAGGGTGTTACCCAGCCCGGATGGATCGCTATTGTCACGGTTCGCCATCTGGTTGCCTTTCGCCGTCCAGCTCCCGGCGTAGATCCAGCAGGCAGACGCGGTGGTGCCGTCGTCACGCAGCAACGCAAAGGAGTCCAGCAACTGACCTTTTTTCGCCAGCAGATTGCCACTGGCGTCAAAGAGATCTTCCAGCGCGTAGCCGTTGTTCTCCCGGGCCACTTCGTCCGATTCCGGATGATCCGGCTGCTCGTAGTGCCAGCCCATTTTCAGCAGCGGCTCCACGCCTTTACCGCCTTCGGTGCGATACATGTCGCGCATCCGGTGGTACAGACCCGCGAGGATCTCGCCGTCGTTACGCGCTTCGCCCGGCGCGTCTGCGCCTTTCCAGTGCCACTGCAACCAGCGGCCGGAGTTGGCAATCGAGCCATCTTCTTCGGCGAAGCAGGTGGACGGCAGACGGAACACTTCGGTCTGGATGGTGGCCGGATCGACATCGTTCATCTCGCCGTGGTTCTGCCAGAAGTTTGAGGTTTCAGTGACCAGCGGATCGATGATCACCAGATACTTCAGCTTGCTGAGGCTGGCGACCACTTTGTTTTTATCCGGGAAGGAGGCGACCGGGTTAAAGCCCTGGCAGATATAGCCGGTGACCTGCTGACGATCCATCATGTCGAAATACTTCAGCACGTCGTAAGACTGATCCCACTTCGGCAGCCAGTCGAAGCCCCAGTTATTTTCCCGGGTCGCAGCGTCGCCATAGAAGGCTTTCATCAGGCTGACGAAAAACTTCGGATAGTTGCCCCAGTAGTTCACCTGGCCCGGCAGCGTGGCTTTCGGCGTATTGGCCGCCAGATAACTTTCCAGCGTGGTGTGTTTTTCCGACGGCAGGGTCAGATACCCCGGCAGGCTGGTGGAGAGCAGGCCCAGATCCGTCAGCCCCTGAATATTGGAGTGGCCGCGCAGCGCATTCACGCCGCCGCCCGCCATGCCCATATTGCCGAGCAGCAGCTGGATCATCGCCATGGTACGAATGTTCTGCGCGCCGACGGTGTGCTGCGTCCAGCCAAGCGCATACAGGAATGTCGTGGTGCGATCCGCCGTGCTGGTGGAGGCCAGTACTTCGCACACTTTCAGGAAATCAGCCTTCGGGGTGCCGCAGATATGTTCCACCACGTCAGGCGTATAGCGTGAGACGTGATCTTTCAGCAGGTTCCACACGCAGCGGGGGTGCTGGAGCGTATCGTCGCGTTTCGCATAGCCGTTCTCATCGAACTGATAGTTCCAGCTGGTTTTGTCGTACTGGCGTTTCGCCTCGTCGTAGCCGCTGAACAGGCCGTCTTCGAAGCTGAAATCATCCCGTACCAGCAGGCTGGCGTTGGTGTAGTGTTTGACGTATTCGGCGTTGATTTTATTGTGGGAAATCAGATACAGGATGACGCCCGACAGGAAGGTAATGTCGGTGCCGGAACGGATCGGCGCATAGATATCCGCCACCGAAGCGGTGCGGGTAAAGCGCGGATCGACCACGATCAGCGTGGCATCGTTGTTGTTTTTGGCTTCCATCGCCCAGCGAAAACCGACCGGGTGGGCTTCAGCGGCGTTACCGCCCATCACCATCACCACGTTGGCGTTTTTGATATCAACCCAGTGGTTGGTCATCGCACCGCGACCAAATGTTGGAGCAAGACTTGCTACCGTTGGTCCGTGTCAGACGCGCGCCTGGTTATCGACTGCCAGCATGCCCAGCGAGCGGGCAAATTTTTGCGTCAGCATTCCGGTTTCGTTACTGGCTGCCGAGGCACACAGCATGCCGGTGGAGAGCCAGCGGTTAACCGTGACGTTCTGTTCGTTCTTCTCAATGAAGTTAGCGTCGCGGTCATCTTTCATCAGGCGGGCGATGCGGGTAAAGGCCTCGTCCCAGCTGATGCGCTGCCATTTATCAGAGCCAGGCGCGCGGTATTCCGGGTAGCGCAGGCGGCTGTCGCTGTGGATATAATCCAGCAGACCCGCGCCTTTCGGGCACAGCGCCCCGCGGCTGACCGGATGATCCGGATCCCCTTCAATATGGAAAATACTGGATTTGGCATTTTTCGCGCCGTCACCCATGCTGTACATCAATAATCCACAGCCTACGGAACAGTAAGTGCAGGTATTGCGGGTTTCTTTCGCGCGCAGCAGTTTGTAATTGCGCGTTTCCGCAAGTGCAACGGTGGGGGCAAAGCCCAGCATCGCCGCCGTGGTTCCTGCCATTCCGCCGGCGCAAATTTTAAAAAATTTTCTGCGACTGACGTCCATCATATCCCCAATGTTTTGACTTGTTATGACGTGTTTACGGCGGCGAAAATAACAGGACAGCGAGCAGGGATATTGCGTGAAATCAATTCGCTATGCATTGACGGGCGACTCACCTCTTATGGGGTAGGCAGGGCTGGCGGGGCGGTAATCCCTTTGAGGCGTGTATCTCCGGATTTTACGATGGCGGGGAC
>NZ_CP127837.1:2315824-2355068 GCF_030291195.1 Enterobacter sp. PGRG2
CCCCTTAATATTTTAGCGGTGCGCCTCTTCATTCATTATCAGCACCACTTTGCCGATATGTTTACTGTCGTCCATCATCTGATGCGCCTCACCGGCTTTCTCAAACGGGAAGGTTTTGCACACCTGGGGTTTGACAGTGCCTTTTTCCAGCAGCGGCCAGACGTTCTCGGTGAGCGCTTTGATCAGCGCGGCTTTCTCTTCCGGCGAACGGGAACGCAATGTCGAGCCGATATGCGTCAGGCGCTTGCTGAGCATCGGGAACAGATTCAGCTCTTTGGCTGCGCCGCCAATTACGCCGATCTGCACGATACGGCCATTCATCGCCGCCGCCTCGTAGTTCCGCGCCACGTAATCGCCCGCGACTATATCCAGAATAATGTCCGCGCCGTGGCCGTCCGTGACCTCTTTAGTGACTTCAACAAAATCCGCTTCTTTATACAGCACTGCGGTATCCGCCCCGAGCTTCAGGCTGGCTTCGTGATGCTCTTCTGATCCCACGGTGGTGATGATTTTTGCCGCGCCGAACGCCTTCGCCAGCATGGTGGCGGTGGTGCCGATACCGGACGCGCCGCCGTGGATCAGAATAATGTCGCCCGCCTTAAACTGGCCGCGCTCGAACATATTGAGCCATACCGTCATAAAGGTCTCGGGCAGGGCGGCGGCCTCGATCAGGCTTAAGCCCGGCGGCAGCGGCAGGGCGTTGGTTTCATGGGCCACGCAATACTCTGCGTAACCGCCGCCCGGAATAAGGGCGGCGACATGATCGCCAATCTTAAAGCTTTTCACATCCGCACCGACTGCGGCCACGATCCCTGAGACTTCCAGCCCCGGAATATCAGACGCCCCCGGCGGAGGCGCATACTGGCCTTTACGCTGCATGATGTCAGGGCCGTTAACGCCCGCGGCGACCACGCGGATCAGCACTTCATGCGGCTGTGGCTTCGGCACCGGGCGGGTGGTGGGCTGTAAAACCTCCGGGCCGCCGGGCTGCGTGATCTCAACTGCGGTCATGGTGTCGGGAATGGTTGTGGTGTGTACAGACATCTTTTTCCTCCTGCATTCAGTGTCTTTAGTATGGCTGCGATCGGTGGGCTTGTGGCAAAGAAGGGTAACTGAATGTGAGGTAATTCAATGCTGTTCTGTTTACTTCCACTTCGGAGGGGAAATTTTCAGAATAAAACTCGCAAGTGAGAGCTGTTAGGGTAAATACGTCGAAAAGCAGTGAGGCATTTTACCAGGATGGTCAAAAGGGAAGAGGATATATGCAACTATCAACATTAACCACTAACGCTCTAATAATACTTAACAGTGACGCCGATAAGAAAGACGAGATTATTCGCACGCTGGCCCGAAAACTGTTTGAAAGCGGAAAACTGACGTCGGAAGAAGCATTTTTGCAGGCCGTTTATGCGCGGGAAGCGCTGGGCGAAACCGGAATGGGAGCAGGCCTCGCGCTGCCTCATGGGAAATGCGCCGCCGTGAAAGAAGCCTGTTTTGCCGTGATGACCACAAAAAAGCCTGTCATGGACTGGGAATCTTTTGAAGAAGATGACGGTGTTCAGCATATTTTTATGCTGGCGATCCCGGAAAGCGAAGCCGGTAGTACGCATCTGGCGCTGCTGGCAGAACTGATGCAAAACATGGGCGATGAAGAATACAGCGAGCGCTTATTTTCCTCCCCCACCCCCGATGCCTTTATTCACAATCTTGATATCCCTGTCGCCGCCGCCGATCAGACGGCGCAGTGCCAGAAAACGCTGCTGGCGGTGACCGCTTGTCCCGCGGGTGTGGCGCATACCTATATGGCCGCCGACGCGCTGGTCAAAGCCGGGAAGGCGCTAGGGGTCACTGTCCGGGTTGAAAAGCAGGGGGCGAACGGCATAGAAGGTAAACATACCGCTGAGCAATTACGTGAGGCTGACGCGGTGATATTTGCGGTGTCGGTGGCGGTAAAAGAGGCCGAACGCTATGACCATCTGCCGCAGGTAAAAGTATCAGTGTCCGATCCCATCAGGGATGCGCAGGCTGTTATTTTACAGGCGCTGAAGCAGGCGGAAACGCAAAAGAAAGGCGAGAATATCCCCCGTGATGCTGTTAACACGGCAGGTAAAGAGAAATCGACTATCGGCAAACTGCTGGACGACGCTAAAAGTCATTTAATGACCGGCGTCTCTTTTATGCTGCCGTTTGTGGTCGCCGGAGGCTTAATTCTGACCCTCGGCCTGTTGCTGGGCGGCGGCGATCAAAAAACCGGCTTTGCACATATGACTGTACAGACTGGCGTGCTGATATTTTCGTTAATGGTGCCGGTTATCGCTGGATATATTTCTTATTCCATTGCGGATAAACCTGGCATCGTTGCGGGCATGGCGGGGGGCTTAATTGCCAGAGAAATTGGCGCAGGCTTTTTGGGCGGCATAGTTGCCGGATTTGTCGCAGGCTTTATTGTTAATCAACTAAAACGCATCCCCATGCATGCTTATCTGACGCAGCTTAAGCCGATTATTATTATTCCTCTGCTGGGATCGGGGCTGGTGGCGCTGGTGATGTATACGGTGGGCGTTCCCATTGCACAATTATCTGTTTTACTGGAAAACGGACTGAAATCCCTCCAGGGCGGAAATTTGATTGTGATGGGCATGATCATCGGCGCGATGATGGCGATTGATATGGGTGGCCCGATTAATAAAGTGGCCTTTGCTTTTTGCGTCGGCATGCTGGCACAGGGAGTTTATGCCCCTATGGCCGCCTGCTGGATCGGCATTATGACGCCGCCCGCAGGACTGGCGCTGGCCACCCGTCTGGCACCCAAAAAATTCAGCGTGGCTGAGCGAAGCAGTGCCATTGCCACCGCAATCATGGGGCTGACCGGCATTACGGAAGGCGCGATCCCCTTTGCGGTGGCCGATCCCTGGCGCGTAATTTTATCCATTGTCACCGGATCTGCGGCAGGGGCGGCGCTGGCCCTGGGAATGGGCGTAGAAGCGTCCGTGCCGAGCGGTGGCATATTCGTCGTGCCCTTCTTCCGGCACCCGTTATTATTTATGGGCGCTTTTCTTTTTGGCGTTGCGGTTACCGCGCTGTGCGCGATTACCCTGAAGAAAGAATTTATCGAACGGACAAACGCGTAATAAACAGAGGACGTTATTATGGATTTCTATATTATTTCGCACACGCACTGGGATCGTGAGTGGCATAAAACCTTCGAAGAATACCGGGTCCGGTTGGTGATATTTTTCGATAATCTGATCGAGCTGTTAGAACATAATCCGCATTATCCCTCTTTTATGATGGACGGGCAGACCATCGTGCTTGAGGATTATCTGGCAATTAAACCGCACAAAAAACAGCAGTTGCAGCAGTTAATTGCCCACAAGAGAATTATCGTCGGCCCCTGGTATATTCAGCCGGATGAGTTCATTCCCGGCGGAGAATTCCAGATCCGCAATCTGCTCATCGGTCAGCGCATTGCAGCCGCTTTCGGCGGAAGTATGCAGGTGGGTTATCTGCCGGACTCCTTTGGACAGGCGGCGCAACTGCCGCAGCTGCTGCAGGGGTTTGGCATTGACTACGCGGTGTTCTGGCGGGGCATAACAGAAGATGAATGCCCTGATGTGGATTTTATCTGGCGAAGTGCGGATGGCTCGTCGGTAAAAACCACGGTACTGGCGGAAGGATATGGCAACGCGCGCCTGCTGAATGACGATCCCGATAATAACGTCAGCATCATAAAGAATAATCTTGCTGCCCTGTACGCCAGATCCGATAAGCGCAACATGCTGCTGATGTGCGGTTTTGACCAGCGCAATGCAAACCCACTACTGCCGGAGATCGTGAAACAGTTGAATGCTGACCTGCCTGAGCATAATTTCCGCATCGGCGCGCTTACAGATTATCTTGCGGCGGTATTTAAGCAGGGTGATAAAAAAGTGGTGGAGGGGGAGTTTCGCAAAGGAAAATATATGCGGGTGCATGTCAGCATTGGTATGACGCGCCTTGATATTAAAATTACGAATTATCATACGCAGACGCAGCTGCAACGGATGGCCGAACCGTTGATGAGCATGAGCGCTCTTTTTGGTCAACCTTACCAGCACGAACTTATTGGCCAAGCCTGTAAATATATTCTACAAAATCATGCGCATGACTCCATTTGCTGCGTCTGCACTGACAGCACCCATGCGCAAATGATGCAGCGTTATCATAATGCGCAGCAAATTTCTGCCATGCTGTTACAGGATGCCTCCGAATACATCGGTGACCATATTGCGTATAAAACGCAGGGTACGCCGCTGGTGCTGTTTAATTTTTCCGGATCGGCGCGGAGTGGCTATGAAAATGTCTCTTTTGTCACGCCCGCTGAAGATTTCACCCTTATCGACAGCGAAGGGCAGCCTGTTGATTTCGCAATCAGCGCTGTCAGCGCCATTAACCAGAATGATGCGCAGATCGAAATCGGGCAAAAAAACCAGGATCGTCTGCTGTACCGTTATGATATGGCAATTAAGGTCAGGTTTCCGGGCTTCGGCTATCAGGCGCTGTATATGATCCCACGATCTATGCCGCAAAGCGAAGCAAAGGGTCAGCCTTTGTTTAACGAGAGTACCGCGACCTTTACCACCGACTTTTTTACTCTGACCGTTCAGCAAAATGGGGCATTAACCTATACCGACCGGGCAACGGGCGAACAGTTTGCGGATCTTAATTATTTCATCGAGAACGGAAATGCCGGTGATGAATATGACTATTCGCCGCCGGTCAGCGATCGGCTGTGCCATCCCCATCATGGCCTGCCGGATATTGAGGTGCTGCATAATTCCTCGCTGTCGGCAGCGGTCAGACTTATTTTTAATTTCGCCGTACCTGCCGATACGGGTGCCGATAAACGCAGCGATGAAACCCTTGATCAGCGAATAGCATGTATTCTGCGCATCAGTAAAGACTCACGACGGGTAGATTTTTGTACCACTCTCCATAATCAGGCCCGCAATCATCGGGTGTGCGTTACTTTTCCTGATAACCAGCCGGGCAGGCGACATTTTGCTGAACAACAGTACGGTATGCTTTATCGGGAAAACAGCGTTCCGGATCCCGATGCCTGGCAGCGCGAAGGATGGGAAGAGCGCTATTACGCCCTGTACCCACAGCAACGCTATATGGGATTTGAACACGCCAGCGGCAAAGTGCTGATTTTTAATAAGGGACTCGTCACCTATGAAATAAACAGTGACGGGGCTACGCCGGTCGTTTCGGTGCCGCTGATTTGCACCATGGATTATATGGGCAAGCAGGATCTGGTGGATCGTCCGGGACGGCGCTCGGGGCTGCATGTACCTGTGCCGGACAGCCTGATGCCCGGCGACCATACCCTTGAGTATGCATTTATGTATTTGCCATCGTCCGAGGGCGATATTGCGGCCGAGGCAGATCGCTGGCAGTTGCCGCTGCTGGCGACAACGCCGCGCGGCAAGCGGGGGAGCCTGGCGGACGCAATGACGTTATTTGCGGTTGAAACCCCGAACATTAGCGTGATGGCCTTTAAGCGCTGCGAAAAGGGGCCGGGTTTTATTCTGCGGCTGGTCAATCAGTTGGCGGATAAAGCAGATGACGTGCAGTTGCGGCTTAACACCACATGCTTCAACCGTGTCAGACGCGCGACGCTCAACGAGCAGGAAATCCCCGGCGACATGAGCTTCAACGCCCTTACCGGCGTTATTCGCGTCGGGCGGTTACAGCCCAATGAGATTGTTACCTTTATTGTGGATGCTTTCTGAAAGGGATAAACAGATGAACATTGCCATTGCACAAATTACGCCAGAAACCGCCAACAAAAATGCCAACCTCGAAAAAATGACGCGCTTTGTTCTGGAGGCAGCTCAGCAGGGTGCTGAGCTGATAGTTTTTCCAGAGCTTGCCTTGACTGGTTATCATTGCGGCGATCGTTTTTTTGAGGTGGCGGAAACGCTCCCCGGCGTGACAACGGATTATTTCACGCAGCTTGCCCGTCAGCATAGCATTCATATTATCTGGGGCATGGTGGAAAAAACGCTGCCCGGCATCCTGTATAACGCAGCAGCACTGGTGGGGCCTGAAGGTTATATTGGAGGCTGGCGAAAAAATACTTTGCCGGGCCATGCCACTGATAATGGCGGAGCGGGTGCGTTCCCCGATCGACGTTATTTCAGTCATGGAGGTGAACTTGAGGTCTATAACACTGCCATTGGCCGCATTGGTGCGTTGATTTGTTACGACATCTTCTTCCCTGAACTGGCACGATTACTTACGCTGAAAGGGGCCGATGTCATTGTGGGTATATCAGGTTCACCTGCCTTTGAGAAAGACATTTTTGAACCAATCGTGAAAGCCCGGGCGATGGAGAATACTGTTGATTTTATCTACACCAATCTGGTGGGGCAGGAGGGTGAAACAACCTACTGGGGTGGCGGTTGTATTATCGCAGCAGGCGATTGCGGATCTAAAATCCCGGGCAGTCCGGTGATTTGTAAAGCGCCTTATGAAGGAGAGTGTATAACGCTCGGCAAGACAGACATTCAAAATAAAGCAATCCGGCCATTATTCCCTGTGCTGCGCGATGTTACGGCCCCGATGTATGAAAACCTGAAACAGGCGCATCAAAAGCACAGATAACCATGCCGGCTGCGTTAATTTCCATGGAAGGGGGGCGTGCAGTGATGCTATTTCCTTATCAGCGACTGGCTGAACTGTATGAGACGATCCAGGCAGAAACCCTGCCGCAGGATGAGTTAGCGATGCGTTTTCAGGTGTCGGCGCGTACGATCCGCACCGACATCGGGATACTCAATGACGCCCTCCAGGATTATGGGGCGCATATCCATTATGAGCGGGGGACGGGCTATCGCCTGATTGTTGACGATCAACGGGCTTTTGCCGCCTTGCCGCAGACCGCAGGGCGGAAAAAAATCATTCCCCGCAGCAGTAAAGATCGCATACATCTTTTGCTGCTGCGCTTTCTGACCCAGGCTGCGCCTGTCAAACTTGACCTTATCGCTGATGAATGGTGTGTCAGCCGTGGCACGGTTCACCGGGATATGAACGAGGTGAAAGACGCTTTAAAAAAATATCAGCTCGCGCTGGAAACACGCCCCTGGTCTGGATCCCGCGTCAGCGGAACGGAGCCTGCGATCCGCAACGCGATTGCCGATGTTATCTGGCAGATGAGCGTCGCCGCCAATAAGCCGCTGATGACCATGGCGGTGCAGGAATTCCTGATGAATATCGATCTGCATCACCTGGCTAAAATTCTGCAAAATAGCGTGGATCGTTTTGATATAAAGCTGAGCCACGATGCGCTTCACTATTTGAGCATGGTGTGTGCGGTATCCATAGTGCGCATCACCTCCGGCCATGAAATCATCCATCTCACGGCCTGCGATAACGATCCGGTGATAGACAAAGCCAGCCAGGATATTGCGCAGGGATTGTCGTTTTTTCTCGGCAGTGAATATTCAGCCGCCGAGCTGGCCTGGCTGCAAATTCAGATTGCCGCCCGGCGGGTTATTGGATCCGCTGATGAGCTGAAAACCGAAATCAATAGCGCGGAACTGGTGGATAATATGCTTAATTTTATCCACGGCACCTATAACTACGATTTACGGCACGACCGCCAGCTGCGTGACGATCTCACGACACACCTGGTGGCAATGCTGACCCGGGTAAAATATCAGGTCAGTACGCCCAATCCATTGCTTGCTGATATCAAAACCTATTATCCCTTTGCCTGGGACGTGACCCTCAGCGCCTTATCGAAAATGGCCAGTTGCGTGCCTTATACCGTCAATGAGGATGAGGCCGGTTATCTGGCGGTGCATATTGGCGTCGGGCTGGAGCGTAATTACAGTTCTGGTTTTGAACGCCATCCGAGGGTGATTATCGTCAGTGATTCCGGTATTTCAGTACTGCGCATGATCGAAGAAAAGCTTCTGCGCCAGTTCCCGCAAATCGTCGTCGAACGCGTTATTGCCCTGCGTGACTACGAGCAATTGCCTCACGTTGAGGAAGATTTCATTATCTCGACGCTGCGCCTGACCCAGAAAAATAAGCCCGTGGTCCGCATTGCCCTGTTTCCGACCCCCTGGCAAATAGAGCAGATTGGCCGCCTGGTAATGGTTGATCGCACGCGTCCATGGATTTTTGCCCGTTTTTTCAATGAACGACGTTTTATGCGGATTAACGGGCCGATGACACAAGGAGCATTATTTAAACGCGCCTGCAATCTGCTGAAAGAGCAGGGGTTTACAGCGGATGATTTTTATCCCTCGCTGCTTGAGCGTGAATCCATTATGTCCACTCTGCTCGGCGACGGCATTGCTATTCCCCATGCGCTGGGTCTGCGGGCAAAAAAGACGGCAGTGGTGACTATTCTGGCACCTGACGGCGTGGCCTGGAGCAATAAAGATGAGGTGGCGCAGGTAATTTTCTTACTGGCGATCAGCAAAGAAGACAGCGATGAGGCGGTGAGAATTTACGATCTGTTTATGACGTTTATCCGTGAAAAAGCAACCCGAAGACTGGTTAACAGCGCCAGCTTCGATGATTTCCAGGCGATAGCCACGGACTGTTTTGGCCGGAGCGCATAACAAATAAAGCGCTTACCCTCTTGTGCAGAGGGTAAACGCAGGCGCGGCATTAACCAGGAATAATCTTTTCCTGTTTCAGTTTGTCGAACAGCGTAGTGAAGGAGTCCAGCGTGCTGCGATAACCGGTAAAGCCTGCTTTGCGGCTTTTACTCATGTCGGTAAAGGCTTCCATCGGACGACCCAGATCGGCGTCGGTATGCCACCAGGAAACCAGCTTATTGATATCCTTCTCGCGTAGCTGGTGCTGCGCGGCGATGGTCTGCCAGGCGGCTGCCGCTTCCTGCATACGGCCTTCCAGCGGCATCATCTGCGCCGGATAATCTGCGGCTTCAATGCCGAAGTAGGCGGCCAGTCGCGGCCACAGCCAGCGCCAGCGGAACACGTCGCCGTTTACGGCGTTAAAATCTTCGTTCGCCGCCGTCGGGCTGGTGGCCGCCCAGCTGAGCTGTTCTGCCAGCAGGCCCGCGTCGGTAACGTCGCTCACGCCGTTCCACTGCTCCGGCGAGCCGGGGAAAATAAACGGCCAGCCTTTTTCGCGGCACAGGGTCGCGTAGACCGCCAGCGTCTGGCCCATGTTCATGGCGTTACCCACGGCATAGCCGACGATGGTGTGGGGACGGTGAACGCTCCAGCGATAGCCGTACTTCTCGGCGCCGGCAAAGAGTTCATCTTCCTGAGCGTAGTAGAAGTTATCTACCGGCTGACGCCCCTGTTCTTCGCGGAACGGGGTGACGGCGGCGCTGCCTTTGCCGTAGTTCTCGAACGGGCCAAGGTAGTGTTTCAGGCCGGTGACCAGCGCGACATGCGCGCCGTGGAGGCATTCGCCCAGCGCGTCAATCACGTTTTTGATCATCGCGCCGTTGACGCGGATATTGGCTTTTTCGTTTTCCTGACGCGCCCAGACGCTGAAAAATACCGCGTCAGGTTTGACCGATTTCAGCGCTTCGCTGACCGCCGCTGCGTCAGTGAGATCCGCCGTCAGGCTGGTACAGCCTGCGAGCACCTCGCCGCGCCCGCGGGACAGGCCGGTCACTTCCCAGCCGTCCTGCAATAATTTCTCTGACAGCGCGCGGCCAATTACGCCGCTGATACCGACGATTAATGCTTTTTTAGTCATGTTTGTTTACCTCGTAACAGGGGATAGATACAGACTAATAGAGAATGTCATTCCCGGCTCTGGTATAAATTCACAAGATCCTTAACCTGAGGTCATCAATTCGTGCACGACCAGCGTCTGAAAGATATTGTCCCTTTTGTCACCAGCGTCGAAAAAGGAAGCTTTACCGCCGCGGCGGAACACCTGCACGTCACCGGATCGGCGGTAAGTAAAAGCGTCAGCCGCCTGGAAGCGCGCCTCGGATCGCGCCTGCTGGAACGCACTACCCGGCACCTGCAACTGACCGACGCCGGGCACGCGTATTATCAGACCTGTATGCGCATTCTGGAGGAGCTGTCAGAAGCCGAGTCGGTGCTCGCCGCCCAGCGCACCATTCCCTCCGGGCGTTTACGGCTGGCGGTGCCCAATACCTACGGGCGGCTGGCGGTGATGCCGCTGCTGATGCCGTTTTGTCAGCAACACCCGGAAATCGAGCTTAGCCTGACGTTTTCCGATCGCTTCATCGATCTGTTTGATGAAGGAATAGACGTGGCGGTGCGTATTGGCGGCTCGGTGGATCTGCCCGCGTCGCTGGGATGTCGCCTGTCGGGGCGCGAGAAAATGGTGTTTTGCGCCGCGCCGGATTATCTGGCCCGCGAGGGCTGTCCGCGCACGGTAGAGGAATTAATAAAGCACCGCGCCATTCTTTACGAGCGGGTGGATGGCAGCACCAAGCCCTGGCTGTTCACTACCGCCGACGGGCATCAGAACTGGCGAAACGTGCCGTCCCGCATGGCGCTGGGGGATGTGGATGCCCAGCTGCAGGCAGTGGTGGCGGGGCTGGGCGTGGCGCAAATGCCCACCTGGCTGGTGCGCGCCCCGCTGTTGCGCGGGGAGCTTAAAGTGATTATGCCGGAATTGCAGCCCGACGGTCTGGCGCTGTCGCTGGTCTGGCCGCGCCGTAAGCAGTGGCTGCCAAAAGTGGATGCCCTGCTTAACGTGCTCAGCCAGCTGGACATTACCGCGCCGCTGAATGCGTTAGCCGTTTAACAGCGCCAGCACCATTTGCGGCGTCTGGTTGGCTTTCATTAGCACCTGCGCGCCCGCCTGTTGCAGGATCTGCGCTCTGGACATCGCCGAGACTTCCGTGGCGTAGTCGGCATCTTCAATACGCGATCGGGCGGCGGCGATAGATGCCGTCGCGCCGCTCTGTAAATTCTGCACAGAAGAGAGGCGATTGGCTACTGCGCCGAGCTTCGTGCGCTGCGCGTCCACCATGCTGATGGCTTTATCGAGGGTGGCGAGCGGGTTATCCGGATTGCGTAAGCGGATCTCATCCCCCACTTCCGCAATGCTCATGGTGGTGGCGTTGGTTAACGCATCGGTGGTGGCGCTGTAAGTGGTGGCGAAATAGATCTGCACATCGCCCACGCCCTGCAGGGTTTTCAGCATCAGCGTACTGGCGGCATCATTCTGCCGGACCAGGGTTGCGGTTTTCCCCGTGGTGGAGCCTGACGCGTCCATAAAATAGTTGCCGTCGGCATCCTGACGCAGCACATCATTGGTGGAACGGCCATCGGCATCGGTATAACGCAGCTCGACGTTAGCGCGATCCATGGTTACCACTGAGATACCGTTAACTGAATTCACCGCCATGAAAGCGTTCTGGCTGGTGGCGCTCAGGGCGCTGACCTGCATGCTGGTGGTGGTGCCGTTCGATGTCGCGGTCACCGAAGCGTTGTAATACTGTACGTTGCCGCCGCCGTTATCGACTTCCATCAGATACTGACTGCCGTTCTTCACCAGCCGGGCCGTGCCTGCCACCGGATTGCCGCTGGCATCGGTAAAGCTTGCGGTGCTGGCATCGGCGACGGGCGTGCTGGTCACCGCCGTCGGCAGGGTGGCAAAATCGGTATCCAGCAGGCCGGTCGCGCTGGACATTTGCGCGCTGACCGCACCGGTCGGTCCAAAGCTCAGCGTGGCGGGATACCAGGTATTATTCTGCTCAATATAATACTGACCGCTATCCATGGTCAGCGCCGGGGGCGGGCTGGCACTTAAAGGCGTGCCGCTGGGGTCGGTAAAATTCACGGACGGAATAGTGCGGGCGGGCAGACTGGCGACCGGGCTGTACAGCGGCGAAGTGCTGGTGGTGCCCACGGAAACCGTACCGCTGCCGGTGGCGGTGTACCAGGTGGCATTGTAGGTGGCCGGGAAAAAGGTCGCCTGGCCGTTGCTGTCGTTGCCCTGGATATAGAGCTGATTATTGGCGGTGCTGCGTACCAGTTGCGGGGCGGTGATCCCGGCAGGGGTGGCATAGCTCACGCTCGCCGAACCATTGGTCAGGGAAATATTATTGGCGATGCCCGTGACGGTGTTTTCATCGGTCACTTTACCGCTGATGCCGCGAATGATCAGATCCTTTAAGCCCAGTTCATCCACGCTGAAGCCCGGTGAGGAAAGGTCGAGATCGATTTTTTCATTATCGTAAGCGCCGATCTGGAAACCGAGTTTACCGGCGCTGCCATCCAGCAGGTTAATGCCATTAAACGTGGTCGCCGTGGTCAGGCGGTCGATCTCTTTCAGGTTGAGGTTAATTTCTGCCTGAATGGCGTCTGAATCCTGCTGATTCCATGTGTCGTTAAGCCCCTGAACCGTCAGGTCACGAATGCGTTGCAGCCTGCCGTTAATGGCGCTCATCGCGCCTTCCGCCGTGTCCACCAGCGACAGCCCATCCCCGGCGTTACGCTGTGCCTGCGCCAGCGCGTGCTGCTGGCTGGAAAGCCGGTTGCTGATGGCCTGGCCTGCGGCGTCATCGCTGGCACCGTTAATGCGCAGCCCGGAAGATAAACGACGGATCGCCTGGTCGAGCGACGAGGCGCTTTTGCTGAGGTTGTTCCCGGCGTTCAGTGAAAACGCATTGGTTTTTAGACTTATCATTACCCTGCTCACGAATGGCATCCCTGAGAGGAATTATCGGCAGGCGGGAATTTTCTTTAGGGACAAATTATGGCGTAGTGAAAGTTCTCGGGCGCTCAGGGCAAATTTCTGGTATTTACTGTGGGATAAGTGGTTTCTTATCGGGTTTTATGCTGCTGGCCGCGACATTAAGCGAAGCGGCCAGCAGCATCAACTGCGATCTACAAACTCTGGTAGGTGGGTTTACTGTTCGCGCCTGCCTTCTTCCATAAAGTCATCGTCCAGCTCGTCAACATTGCCCTGATGATCTTTACCGGAGAGTAAATTCCAGCAGGCGATAAAGAGCGCGGCGATCAGCGGGCCGATCACAAAACCGTTGATGCCATAAATTTCCATGCCGCCGAGCGTGGTGATAAGGATCAGGTAGTCCGGCATTTTGGTGTCCTTGCCGACCAGCAGCGGACGCAGCAGGTTATCCACCAGACCGACGATCACCACAAAGAAGCCGACAATAAAGAAGCCCTGCCACATCTGCCCGGTGGAGAAGAGGAAAATCGCCGCCGGAACCCAGACAATCGCCGAGCCTACTGCCGGGATCAGCGACAGGAACGCCATCAGCGCGCCCCACAGAATGCTGCCATCGATGCCGACAATGGAGAAGCCGATGCCGCCGAGCACGCCCTGGACCACGGCCACCACCACGGTGCCTTTTACCGTCGCCCGCGATACGGTGGCGAATTTGGCGAATAAATGATGTTTAACGTAGCGGGAGAGGGGCAGCGCCTCCAGCGCCTGATGAACGATCACCGGGCCATCCTTCAGCAGGAAGAAGAGCAGGTAGAGCATGACGCCAAAGCTGATGGTAAAGCCAAAGGTGCCCTTACCAATAATAAAGGCGCTGCCCGCCATATATTGCCCGCCCTTCAGCGCGACGCCGGAGAGCGCCTGCTGGATCTGTGTGGCGTTATTCAGCTCATGTTCCGCAAGGAAATTGCGCGCCCAGTCAGGCAGATGGCGCAGCAAATCGGCAATCACTACCGGGAACTGGGTGTTGTTCTCCTGTAACTTGCGGTACACAACGTTAATTTCAAAGGCCAGCGATGACAGGATAATGGCTAAGGGTGTGAAAACGATAAGACAGATGATTAACACGGTGATAAGCGAGGCGATACCGTTTTTATCCGCCATCTTTTCGCGCAGCTTGTTCTTCAGCGGCTGGAAGATCACCGCGAGGATAGTGGCCCACAAAATCGCCGAGAAATAGGGCGACAGGACATCAAAAAACGCCAGCGTGACGACAAACAGGATCAGGATGAAAAATCCTTTCGTTAGTCCCTTAAATCTCATAGCTACAACTCCCGATATGCATTCTGTTTCCGAAATATAGAAGGTACTGGCGAGAATACAATAAAGCCTGGCTACGCTTAAAAAATCATTAGCCGCTGGAGTGTTGTTATGCCGGAAATTTCTTACCCGAATGTCGAAGTGTTGCTGCTGGAGGCCCATGACTGGGTGCCGAACAATCCCCGCCTGCCGGTGCTGCTATATCGTGGCGTTTTCACGCCGGGCGCCCAGGCCATCGCCGATGTGGAACGGCTGTTTGCCGATAACGGCTGGCCGGCGCAGTGGGTGGACGGCATTTTCAATTATCACCATTACCACAGCGAAGCCCATGAAGTGCTGGCTTTCACGCAGGGGGAGGCGCAGGTCATGCTGGGCGGGCCTGGCGGGACCTTAGTCACCGTGCATGCGGGAGATATTGCGTTGCTGCCTGCCGGAACCGGGCACTGTAATAAAGGCAGCAGCGATGACTTTACGGTGGTGGGGGCATATCCGCCGGGACAGAGTGCGGATATTTGTCGGGCTGCGCCGTCGCCGGAGATGCTGAAAAGCATTGCCACGACGCCGTTTCCGGCATGCGATCCGGTGTATGGCGCAAAAGGGCCTTTATTAAGTCACTGGCTGGGAAGCGAACGGGAAGATGCAAAGCAGGGAGGGTGAGACGAAGAAAGTCGGTAAGGCGACATCGAATCCCCTACCGACAAAAATTTCGTTCATCTGTAAACCGATGTTTCAAAAGCGGGCAAATAGTAACCACCTCTGAAACCTGGAGCAAGTAAAACTTGATCGCCATCACTATATTTACATTACCTTAAGAATACCTTAAGACAGCAATAATTAGTGATGCTTATTTTGTATTAAGCAGCAATTAAACTTAATGATTATAAGACTATTTAGCTCTGCCGCTGCGCATGTAAATTGGCGTAATTTTCAGGTAAGTATTCTATGTAAAGTCCTAAAATGAGGAATGGCTGACGCAGTTGGACTATAAAAATAATATGTGACAAAAAAAACAGACCCGCCTGAGGTACCGCTATGCAAATAATTTATTTCAAAGCTGAATGCCCTTTTCCTGAACTTTTACCGTCATCGCCGGTTTCCTTACAGGAAGTGATCCTCACCCGCGATGGTGAAATAATTTCAAGCTTCTCGGATTTAAAACTGAAAACATTGCCTTTTTATCTTTTTCATCTGGTTCCGATTGGTTTTCGTAAAATTGAACATCAGGTGAGTGGCGCCAGCGACAGCCATTTGCAGTTCTCATCCGGCTATTTGCAAAGCGGAGAGTATCGGGTGGAAACGCCGGATGGCGATAAAACAATGCGTTATGATGCGCTGACTGCCTTGTGGAAGCCGGATGCGAATATCGAGCGTTATCTGACGACTAATGATTTCACTGCGGAGAATTACTGCATATTGCGCCCGCTAAAATTATTTTATCGCAATCGCCGGGACATCATTTGCTGAATGGGATTAACCCTACTAAGCTCAGGTATCAGGTGCACGGATGTACCGACATTTTATTTTTGTGCCAGAGCCTTCAGCGTTAAAAATAACACCTCAAATAAGTGTTGCTTTCCCAAATCAGACGTGCGTTAATGGATCAGTCGGTTTGATACGCAGACATTATCTCGGGTAGTTAACTAAAGCAGTCCTCATTTCTCAGTGTATCTTTGATACCTCTTCTTTGAGCCTCCACTTTTTAAGCGCTGATTAAACTCTGTATTTCAGACCATCTCTGGCCAAAAGGCCCACAGAAAAGGTTAAAATACTCAATGACAACAACTTCTATGCACTTCACCTGTCCGCGTTGCCACGGTTCGCAGTACAGGACATCACCTTTTGACATGACCGAAAGCAACCCGTATGGCGCAAAATGTATATTTTGTAAATCAGCGATGATGGCCAGAACGGTGGTTTATACGCCGGACGTTCATGCAGACAAACGCCTGGTCGGGGCGCGTTAATCCCGACCCGAAGAGAGCCTTGCAGCGATGTGAGGCTTTTTTATGCCCGGACGAAAAAAATCCTCATGCAGCGCCACCTGGTTACGGCCACGCCTTTTTGCGTCATACAGCGCCGTATCCGCTGCCGAATAGAGGGTTTCAAAATCGCTATTACGCACCCCTAAACTGACGCCAAAGCTGGCGGTCACGTACCGATCCGGCAGACATTCCAGCGGCGAAGCGTTCAGTGATGCATGCAGATAACCGGCGATCAGCATCGCCTCTTCAATGCGCGCGCGGGGCAGCAGGATCGTGAATTCTTCCCCGCCGACCCGCCCGATTGCGGCGTGATCCGGTAGCGCACGCCGCACCCGTGACACCAGCGAGCAGATCACCCGATCCCCGGTCGGATGGCCGTACTCATCGTTAATGCGCTTGAAATGATCGATATCCAGCAGGATCAGCGCCACGTCGCCGGTCAGCAGAGATTTATCGATCTGATTAATAATGGCGCTGCGGTTGTATACCGCGGTGAGCGGATCGTGCGTCGCTTCATATTCCAGCCTGGCCGCCAGCTTTTGCAGCTCCTCGTTGATGCGGGTTAACTCCCGCTCGGCGCGATCGCTGCGGGAGATGAGGCGGTAAGATTCACGGATCAAACGCTGATAATGCTTCGCGATGGTCCACAGCTTTTCGCGGCAGACCTCCGCAGGCAGCTGCGCATTGGCGGCGGCGATCCGGGCGTCTTCCAGGACGTTATACTCTTCCTGAAAAAGCTCGTTAATATCTAGCATGCGCTCAGGTCCGCTTTTAAAAAGACGGCGATTGCCGGGAAATCCATGCTCACTTCCTGCCCAAACTCTTCCGAGATGTCATCGTCTGCGTCGTAATACCAGTGCAGTTCGCAGGCTGTTCCCCGCAGGGCGAAACCGTTCAGCAGTTCGAAAAACTCAAACAGCAGTTTGGTGCTGGAGCTGTTGAAATAGCTGAGCGCCACATGCAGTTGCAAAGGCGGGGTATTGGCCGGTTGTTCTCCCAGCCAGGTTTCCACCGCCAGCAATAGCGGGCGGAAAAAGGCCGCGGCGTTTTCCGGCCAGGATTCGCCTTTCAGCACCAGACGGCGGGCCGCGAAATCGAAATTCACTTCCGGGGTGGCAGGGGTGGCGGCCAGCACGATAGCAGGCGTCAGTGTCATATCAGTCATGGGCGAAAGTGGCCTTAAGATGAAAAGCGGACAACGTGCTGGCCGCTAAAGGATGGATGCGATATTCCAGCGGTTCGCTGGTCTCCCGCGCCATGGTCAACAATCCAATATTTGCGCCCTTGCTGCTGGCAGGCGCTTCACTGCGTAAGCCTTCTTTCCAGGCCTGTTTAATTTCGGCCTGCGTCATGGTGCGCAGCACGTCGAGATTGTTTTGCAGTAAGGAAGAGGCTTCATGCCCGACCAGATTGGCGGTCTCCAGATAATAGTTACCGGCATCGGTGTGAAAGCACAGCGAACCAAAACGCCGCTCGTCAGCCCCGCAGCCAAGGTAGCGTTCATCGCAGGAGTAACGCACGATGTTCTGGCCCATCTCGATAAATACTGAAAACAGACGGCGGCGTAGCGGCAGCGAGGCTTCATGTTTATCCAGCCACGCCCGCACCACATCGCCCATCGACACAATGTGCGCCTGGGAAAAATAGCCGGTGTAAAACAGTTCGACGGCGCTTTGCCGTTGCAGACTAATCAGCGGCAGCAGCACCGCCTCTTTGGCCTGGAGGTCATTAAATTTCATCTCATCACTCACCAGCGAAAACCAAACCATGTAATGTCGTCCCGGGACAACTCCTGTCCCTGCCATGTCTGCAACGCCGAGCCCAGCGCGCGGGAGAGATCCTGCATCGGCAGGTGTCTTTCCTGCAGCAGAACCGACTGAATGCGTTTTTTGCCGAGCATAATGCCCCGCTCGCCGCCGATCTGATCGGTCAGCCCGTCGGTGACGATCAGCACCTGATCGCCCTTCACAAGCGGACGCTGATAGCGACGCCACTGGTGATCGGACGGCGTATCGCTGTAGCCCAGGCCTTTACGATCCGCCTCCAGCACGCTGACTTCCTCCGCCTGCGCCCCCAGCACAAAGGCGTGCATTTGCGCGTTCGCCCATATCATCTGCGCATTCTGGTTATCGACATACAGGGCGATGGCATCACAGCCGTCGTTGGACTGGCTGAGATCGGCGCTGGGGTGCAGCTGGCTGAGCGTCTGTTTGATATAGCGGTTGATGATGGCAAGCAGGCGCTCCGGCTCATGCGGCGCGGCCAGGGTCTGCGCTTTTTCCAGCGCCGAGGCGAAGATAAAGGTCATAAAAGCGCCGGGAACGCCGTGGCCGGTACAGTCGGCGATCACCGCCAGCCAGCCCTGTTCATCACGACGGAACGCATAAATATCGCCGCCCACGCAGTCGCGCGGCTGCCAGAACAGGCACCAGTCGTTAAGGGTTTCCTCAATGCTCTGCCGTGAACGGGAAAGCATCGACTCCTGGATCACCCGCGCATATTCAATGCTCTGCATAATCTGAAAATGCTGTTTGGCCTGTAAATCCGACACGGTTTTGATGAGGTCGATGCCCAGCCCGATGCCGATGTACTGACCGTCTTCCGTCAGGATAAAGCCTTCCGTCACCGCTTTATCGCCGGTTTCCACCACCTGGCCTGCCAGAAACTCCAGCCCGGCGCTGGCCTCGACGATCAGCGGCGTCTTATCCATAAACGCAATACAGCTTTTTTGATCGTAAAGCTCATGAAAGAACGGGCGGCTCATCTGCGAGAGAAAAATATGGCGATTGATCATGCCGACCGGGCGATTATTTTCCAGCACCGGCAGGCCAATCAAAGATTTATGTTCGGTAAACAGCGCCATCACCCGCAGATTGGTGGAATCGGGGGTGACATGTGGAACGTCAATACGCAACATTCCTGCGTTAAGCTGTCGGGAGGAAAGAGGAATATCCATGAAAATCCGCGTGTTCCCTGAGATAAGAATTATCTGAATCCTACAGGGCATGTATGACGGTTTTATTTCAGTGGCAGGGCAGCGGTGGGGCGCTTGCGCAAAAAAAAGCCCGCACAAGGCGGGCAACATAATACTGGAAGCAATGTGAGCAATGTCGTGCTGAATACCTGAGTGTTTTGCTCAACTATTCAGTAATGAGAAAGATAATCCTTATCATCTGAACTATCAACCCCTTCTTTATTGCGGATTTTTTCCGGAGGTTTTGCCGCCTGTTACCGCTGCTGACAATTCGTTAAGGATTGTGGCAAATGATCTTGCTTGCAGAAACATAATGCGTATAGTTCTCATTCTCTTTATTGTTATGGCGCATGAGCGCTACCTCCCTGACTATTCGCATTGAAGGCAAAGGATTTTCCACATGAAAATGAAAACGTCTGCACTGGCTCTGCTGGTTGCGGTTGCCCTGAGCGGGTGCAGCGCGCCGCACAGCTCCGACACAAAAAAAGCGGCTGATGCGCCGAAAACCCAGACCACCGCCCAGGCTGACAGCAGTGTGGTAAAACGCGTGCTGGCGGAAGGCGTGTACGAACTGGCGTTAAGCCCGGCGGGCGATGCGCTCTATGTCGCCAGCGCAGAAGGCTTCAAAAATGTGCAGGGCGGGATGGTCTACAAACTTGATCCGAAAACGCTGAAAACCCTCGGCGTCACCCATACCGATCTTAAAAACTTCGGCGTGGATATGTCGGCAGACGGCAAAACCCTGTACGTCACCAACTCGCTGGACGCGGGGATCAGCGCCATCAATACCGCCGACGGTAAAGTCATCGACCGCGCCCTGTTCCCGGAACGTAATCCGGAAGGCTTCCCGTACGGCGCGCGTCAGGTGTTGCTGCACAACGGCCTGCTGTATATCGGCGCGGTCGCCGATCCGGCGCTGATCTGGGTCGTGGATGCGAAAACCATGAAGCTGAAAACGCGCATCAAAAACACCGGCAAATGGATGACCGGCCTGCATTACTCGGAAAAAACCGGGCGCATCTATGCCGCGAACGGCGGCGGCGAGATCCTGGTGATCAACCCGCGTAACAACCGCGTCGAAAAACGCTGGAAGCCGCTCGGCGTAAAAGAGGCGCTGCTGCTGAATATCGCAGAAGACAGCGCCACCGGCCGCCTGTTCGTCACCGATAACTCGAAGGCGAAAACCACGCTGGTGCTGGACATCAACACCGGCACGGTGATCAAACAACTGCCGGTCGGCGATTCCCTGGCAGTGAAATTCAATGCCAAACGCAACGAGCTTTATATTTCCCAGCGTGATTCCGGCAAAGTGCTGAGCCTCGACGCCGCTACCTACGCGGTGAAAAAATCCTGGGATCTGCCGCCACACCCGAACAGCCTGCTGCTTTCCGCTGACGGCCAGACGCTGTTTGTCACCGTCAAGCAGGCGTTTAATAAAGATCACTCCACCAAAGGCCCGGACAGCGTGGTCCGTATTGACCTGAATAAATAACCGAACCGGCCCGGCGACGGGCCTTTTATCCCTTTCTCATAAAAGATGACAATGAACAGTACTGCTCCTTTGCATAAGACGTTGCTGGCGCTGGCGATCGGTGCCGTAACCCATACCGCGACGGCGGAAACCCAGCCCCCGGCGGCGACGGAAGATACGATAGTGGTCCAGGCGGCGGGCAGTGATTTTACCGCTGGCGGCGACCAGCTGGTTCCCGCGTACCTGGATGGACAGGTGGCGCACGGCGGGCGTCTGGGGATGCTCGGCGAGCAAAACGCAATGGACGTGCCGTTCAACGTCATCGGTTACACCGCGAAAGCGGTGCAGGATCAGCAGGCGAAAACCATCGCCGATGTGGTCAGCAACGACGCGGGCGTGCAGGCGGTGCAGGGCTACGGCAACTTCGCGGAAACCTACCGCATTCGCGGCTTTAAGCTCGATGGCGACGACATGACCATGGGCGGTCTGCCGGGCATCGTGCCGCGTCAGGTGGTGGATACGCAGATGCTGGAACGTGTGGAGATCTTCAAAGGTGCGAATGGTCTGCTGAACGGCGCGGCGGCCAGCGGCGTGGGCGGCATGATCAACCTTGAACCTAAGCACGCGGAAGACACGCCTGTCACACGCGTTGGCGTGGATTACGCCAGCCAGGCGCAGATCGGCGGCTCGCTGGATCTGGGGCGTCGTTTTGGCGATGACAACCAGTTCGGGGCGCGGGTTAATCTGCTGCACAGGGAAGGCGAGGGGGCAGTGGATGACGATCACCGTCGCACCACGCTGGCCGCCATCGGGCTGGATTATCGCGGCGAGCGTCTGCGCACCTCGCTGGACGTGGGCTACCAGAAGAAAACCTTCCACGGCAGCAACGTTGGCATCAAAATCAGCAAGGTCGATTTCATTCCCGATCTGCCGGATCCCACGCACAACTACAGCCAGCAGTGGGGCTACAGCGATATCGAAAACGAATTCGGCATGGCGCGCGCCGAGTTTGATGTGACGGATGCCTGGACGGCGTACACGGCGTTCGGCGGCCAGCATGCCCATGAAACCGGGCTGTACAGCTCGCCGGAAATCATCAATAAGCAGGGCGATGCCTGGATCGGCCGTCTGGATACCAACCGTATTTCCGACTCTTTCAGCGGCATGGCGGGTCTGCGCGGGCAGTTTGATACCGGCGTGGTGTCCCACAAGGTGAATGCCGGTTATTCGGCGCTGACCAAAAAAGACAACACCGCCTGGCGATCCACCGCCGAAGCGAACCGTCCGCTGATCAATATCTATGATACCGACAGCGTACCGCGTCCGGGTTATAACTCCGTGGGCGGTAACTATTTCGATCCGCTGACCACCAGCCGCAACCGCACCCAGGGCTGGCTGTTCAGCGATACGTTGGGCGTGCTGGATGACCGCCTGCAACTGACCGTCGCCGCCCGTCATCAGAAAGTGGTGGTGCGTAACTACAGCAACGCCACCGGCGCGGAAACCCTGACCGCGCGCTATACCGAAAGCCGCTGGATGCCAACCTATGGCGTGGTGTATAAGCCGTGGAAACAGGTATCGCTCTACGCTAACCATACTGAATCTTTACAGCCAGGCAGCAACGCGCCGAAAGACGCCGCCAACGCCTTTGAATCCGTCGGTATCATTCACGCGAAGCAAAACGAAGTGGGCGTAAAGGTCGACTATGGGCGTGTCGGCGGGACGCTGGCGCTGTTTGAAATCAAAAAGCCCTCCGCCATTCTGGACAGCGCCACAAAACGTTACGGGCTGGACGGCGAGCAGCGTAACCGTGGCGTGGAGCTGAACGTCTTCGGCGAGCCGGTACTTGGCCTGCGTCTGAACGGCAGTACCACCTGGATCGATCCGGAAATGACCCGCACCAAAGACGGCATCAACGACGGCAAAGACGCCATCGGCGTACCGAACTTCTTCATGGTGGTGGGCGCGGAGTATGACATCAAACCGGTTGACGGCCTGACCGCCACCGCGCGCGTCAACCACACCGGTTCACAGTATGCCGACGCCGCCAACACGAAAAAGCTCGACAGTTACACCACCCTGGATCTCGGCATGCGCTACCGGATGCGGCTTAACGAGGCGCAGAACGAGATGTTCTGGCGCGTGGGCGTGGATAACGTCACCAACGAGAAATACTGGTCCGGCGTGGAAGATCTCGGCACCTATATTTTCCAGGGCGAAGGACGCACGCTGAAAGTCTCCATGAGCTACGATTTCTGATCCCCCGCACCTCGTTATGACGGGCAGGGACGCCCATCATAATTGCTACCTCCGGCGCTAAATGTTAAAACGTGCCCCTTCAAATAAAAGACACACAGGGGAAAGACGTGAAAAACGCGTCACAAGTCGCGCCGGAAACCGGGCCGACGCTGCAACGGGGCTTAAAAAACCGACATATTCAGCTTATCGCCCTCGGCGGCGCTATTGGTACCGGACTGTTTCTCGGCATCGGTCCGGCGATCCAGATGGCGGGCCCGGCGGTACTGCTCGGCTACGCGCTGGCCGGGATCATCGCTTTTTTGATCATGCGCCAGCTGGGTGAAATGGTGGTCGAAGAGCCGGTATCCGGATCTTTTTCCCATTTCGCCTATAAATACTGGGGCCCGTTCGCCGGCTTCCTCTCCGGCTGGAACTACTGGGTCATGTTCGTGCTGGTGGGCATGGCGGAACTCACCGCCGCGGGCATTTATATGCAGTACTGGCTGCCGGACGTCCCGACCTGGGTATGGGCGGCGACCTTCTTTATTCTCATTAACGCCGTCAATCTGGTGAACGTGCGCCTGTACGGTGAGATGGAGTTCTGGTTTGCGCTGATCAAAGTGCTGGCGATTATTGCCATGATCGGCTTTGGCCTGTGGCTACTGTTCTCCGGCAGCGGCGGCGAGCGTGCCGGTATCGACAACCTGTGGCAGCACGGCGGCTTTCTGGCCACCGGCTGGCACGGGCTGATCCTGTCGCTGGCGGTGATCATGTTCTCCTTTGGCGGGCTGGAGCTGATTGGCATTACGGCGGCGGAAGCCAGCTCCCCGGAAACCACCATCCCGAAAGCGGTGAACCAGGTGGTGTACCGCATTCTGCTGTTTTATATCGGCTCGCTGGTGGTGCTGTTAGCGCTCTATCCGTGGGTGGATGTGAAAGCCAACAGCAGCCCCTTTGTGATGATTTTCCACGATATGAACAGCAATATCGTCGCCTCGGCGCTGAACTTCATCATTCTGGTGGCCTCGCTGTCGGTGTTTAACAGCGGCGTTTACTCCAACAGCCGTATGCTGTTCGGCCTGTCGGTGCAGGGCAACGCCCCGGCGTTTTTAACCCGCGTCAACAAACGCGGCGTGCCGGTGAACTCCCTGTTCCTGTCAGCGGCCATCACCTCGCTGGTGATCCTGGTGAACTATCTGCTGCCGCAGGAAGCCTTTAGTCTGCTGATGGCGCTGGTGGTTGCCACCCTGCTGCTCAACTGGCTGATGATCTGCCTCGCGCACCTCAAGTTCCGCGCCGCCATGCGCCGCAAGGGACGTGATACCCAGTTCAAAGCGCTGTTTTACCCGGCGAGCAACTACCTGTGCATCGCCTTCCTGCTGATGATCCTCGGCCTGATGTGCACCATGGAAAGTATGCGTACGTCTGCCATTCTGCTGCCGGTGTGGATCCTCTTCCTGTTTGTCGCCTTTAAGGTAATGCGCCGCGCTAAAGCGTGATCCTTTTCCCCTCATCCCACGGTGAGGGGAGTCCCTGATTATTTATCGTGATCCGCCTCGCGGATCCCATACGATCACCATGCACCTTATTTTGTAATCGATTACTTTTTAGCTGAAGACAATTTGTAATCGATTACTTTTTTCAGGTGAGGCAATAAAATGGTGTCAACAACCGAAAGTAGCGGAAGCAATCTGGCGCAGCACCGGTTACTCGTACCGCGGCTGTCGCTGATGATGTTTTTACAGTTTTTTATCTGGGGAAGCTGGTCAGTGACCCTCGGTCTGGTGATGACGCAGCACAATATGTCGCTGCTGATTGGCGATGCTTTTTCCGCCGGTCCCATCGCCTCCATTCTCTCGCCCTTTGTGCTCGGCATGCTGGTGGATCGCTTTTTCGCTTCGCAAAAAGTAATGGCGGTGATGCACCTCGCAGGGGCGGTCATTCTCTGGTTTGTGCCGCAGGCGCTGGTGGCGGAAAACGGCGCGCTGCTGATTGGCCTGCTGTTTGGCTATACCCTGTGCTACATGCCGACGCTGGCGTTAACCAACAACATTGCCTTTCACAGCCTGCGCAACATCGATAAAACCTTCCCGGTGGTGCGCGTGTTCGGCACCATCGGCTGGATTGTGGCGGGGATCTTTATCGGCGTCACCGGTATCGCCTCCAGCACCAGCATCTTTATGGTGGCGGCCATCTGCTCGGTGGCGCTGGCGATTTACAGTCTGACGCTGCCGCACACGCCCGCGCCTGCCAAAGGGCTGCCGGTGAAGGTGCGCGATCTGTTCTGCGCCGATGCCTTTGCACTGCTCAAAACCCGCCACTTCTTTGTCTTTTCGCTGTGCGCGATGCTCATTTCCGTGCCGCTGGGCACCTATTATGCCTATACCGCGTCTTATCTTGCCGACGCCGGTGTCGCGGACGTCAGCACCGCCATGTCCTTCGGGCAGATGTCCGAGATTTTCTTCATGCTGGTGATCCCGCTGCTGTTCCGCCGCCTGGGAGTGAAATACATGCTGCTGATCGGCATGTTCGCCTGGTTCGTGCGCTACGCCTTTTTTGCGCTGGGCGTCAGCGAAGAGGGGCGCTTCCTGCTCTATCTCGGCATCCTGCTGCACGGCATCTGCTATGACTTCTTCTTCGTGGTCGGCTTTATCTATACCGATCGCGTGGCGGGGGAAAAGGTGAAAGGCCAGGCGCAAAGCATGATCGTGATGTTCACTTATGGTATCGGCATGCTGCTCGGCTCGCAGATTTCCGGCGCACTCTATAACCGTCTGGTGGCCGGGCAAAGCGTGCCGCAGGCATGGGTAACGTTCTGGTGGATCCCGGCGGTCGCCGCCGCGGTGATCGCGCTGATTTTCATGTTGTCATTTAAATACGACGATAAAGAACAGGCTTAAGTTGTGGGAGAGGTTATGAAAACCATTAAAGGACCGGGTATTTTCCTGTCGCAGTTTATTGGCAGCGACGCGCCATTTAACACGCTGGACGGCCTCGCGGCCTGGGCGGCGGAGCGCGGTTATAAAGCGCTGCAAATTCCCTGCCACCATCCGGCGATTTTTGACGTCGCGCAGGCGGCGGAAAGCCAGGCCTACTGTGACGATATTATCGCAAGGCTGGCGGGCCACGGGCTGGTCATCAGCGAACTCTCTACCCATCTGGAAGGACAGCTGATCGCTGTGCATCCCGCGTACGATGCGGCCTTTGACGGTTTCGCCCCGCCGGAGGTGCGCGGCAACCCCGCGGCGCGTCAGGCGTGGGCAGTGGAGAAGCTTGAGCAGGCGGCGCGGGCGTCACAGCGGCTTGGTTTAACGGCGCACGCCACCTTTTCCGGCGCGCTGGCCTGGCCCTATTTCTATCCCTGGCCGCCGCACAACGCGCAACTGCTGGAGGAAGCCTTTCATGAACTGGCCGCCCGCTGGCGTCCGATCTTCGATGTTTTTGATCGCCACGGGGTTAACGTCTGCTTTGAGATCCATCCGGGGGAAGATCTGCACGACGGCGCGACCTTTGAGCGCTTTCTTGAGTTAGTGGATCATCACCCGCGCTGCAATATGCTGTTCGATCCGAGCCATCTGCTGCTACAGCACATCGATTATCTGGCGTTTATCGATCGCTATCATGCGCGTATTAAAGCCTTTCACGTTAAGGATGCGGAGTTCCGCAGCAACGGGCGCAGCGGCGTCTACGGCGGCTATCAACCGTGGATCGACCGCGCCGGACGCTTTCGCTCGCCGGGCGACGGGCAGATCGACTTCGGGGCGATTTTCAGCAAGCTGACGCAGTACGGCTACGACGGCTGGGCGGTACTGGAGTGGGAGTGCTGCCTGAAAACAGGCGACGCGGGTGCGCGGGAAGGCAGCGAGTTTATCCGCCGTCATATCATTCCGGTGGCGGATCGCGCCTTTGATGATTTCGCCGCCAGCGCGTCGGATCGCGCCAGCGTGCGCAGGATGCTGGGACTGGGAGACGCCTCATGATCAGGGTCGGTATCATCGGCAGCGGTTTTATCGGCCCGGCGCATATCGAAGCCCTGCGCCGTCCGGGCTTCGTTGAGGTGGTGGCGCTGTGCGACAGCTCGCTGGCGGCGGCGCAGGAGAAAGCGGCGGCGCTGAACGTGCCGCATGCCTACGGCACGGTGGCGGATTTTCTGGCGCATCCGGGGCTGGACGTGGTGCACAACTGCACGCCCAATCATCTGCATGCGGACATTAACCGGCAGATCCTGCGCGCCGGGAAGCATGTCTTTTCCGAAAAACCGCTCTGCATGACGCCGGAAGAAGCCCGCGAACTGGTGGCGCTGGCGCAGGCGGCGGGCGTGGTGCATGGCGTCAGCTTCGTTTACCGCCAGTTTGCGATGGTGCAGCAGGCGGCGAGTATGCAGCGCCACGGGCAGACGGGGCGGCTGTTCTCGGTGTACGGCAGCTATTTGCAGGACTGGATGCTGCTGGAAACCGACTATAACTGGCGGGTGGACGCGGCGAAGGGCGGCCTCTCCCGCGCGGTGGCGGATATTGGTTCCCACTGGTGCGACACGGTGCAGTTTGTCACCGGGCGGCGCATCACCGAGGTAATGGCAGATCTGGCGATCGTCTGGCCAACGCGTAAAGCGCGCACCGACGGCGGGGCGACCTTCAGCCAGGGGGATGAGGCCGCGCAGTATGAGGATCAACCGGTGACCACCGAAGATGGCGGCGCGGTGCTGCTGCGTTTTGACGACGGCAGCAAAGGTTGTTTCAGCGTCTCGCAGGTCAGCGCCGGACGCAAAAATCGCCTCAGCTTTGAGCTGAACGGCAGCGCCTGCTCGCTGGCCTGGGATCAGGAAGTGCCGCAGCAGTTGTGGATAGGTCATCGTAACCAGCCTAATCAGATCCTCACCGACGATCCGGGCCTGATGGCGCGGGACGCCGCCGCCAGCGCCCACTTTCCCGGCGGACATATCGAAGGCTGGCCGGACGCCTTTAAAAATATGATGCTGCACTTTTACCAGGCGGTGCGCGCCGGAAAAATGCCTGACGCCGGGACGGCCGCGTTCGCTACTTTTGAAGACGGCGCGAACGTGATGTTTATCATTGATGCGATTATAAAAAGCCACCAGCAGCAGCGCTGGATCCGCGTGGCATCCTGAACCACAGCCCGGTTCGCCGGGCAGCAATTTTGTGATAGCCTGCAAACATTGCATTGCGTCAACCGCAGGATGTGTCCTCGTTATGTCAATTCAGAAAATCGCCCGGCTGGCGGGCGTTTCCGTCGCCACGGTGTCGCGCGTGCTCAACAACAGCGACTCCGTGAAAGCGAAAAACCGCGAACGGGTGCTGGCGGCTATTCAGGAAAGCAATTATCAGCCCAACCTGCTGGCCCGTCAGCTGCGCACCGCGCGCAGCTATATGATCCTCGTGCTGGTTTCCAATATCGCCAACCCCTTTTGCGCGGAAGTGGTGAAGGGCATTGAAGGAGAAGCCGAAAAAAACGGCTACCGCATTCTGCTGTGTAATTCCGGCTCTGACGTGGCGCGTTCCACCTCGGCGCTGAAATTGCTCTCCGGCAAAATCGTTGACGGCATAATCACCATGGACGCCTTCAGCAAATTGCCGGAACTGACCGCCATGATTGGCCAGGCCCCCTGGGTGCAGTGCGCCGAATACGCCGATTCCGGCAACGTCTCCTGCGTCGGCATTAACGACGTTGACGCCGCCCAGCACGTGATCGGGAAACTGGTGGCCGGTGGACGCCAGCGCATTGCGCTGATCAACCACGATCTCAGCTATAAATATGCCCGGCTGCGCGAGCGCGGCTATAAAACCGGACTGCATCAGGCCAGGCTGGACTATAACGCCGTGGAATATGCCAGCGAACTGAGCTTTCGCGCGGGCGTTGCGGCGATGGAAAAACTGTTGCAGGGCGACGTGCGCCCGGACGCGGTCTTTGCGGTATCGGACACCCTGGCGGCAGGGGCGATGCTGGCAATTGCTAACGCCGGGCTGAAAACGCCGGAAGATATCGCGGTCGTCGGCTTTGACGGCACGGCGCTGGCGGAGATGGTTTCGCCGCCGCTCAGCACCGTTGAGCAGCCTTCTCAGGACATTGGCCGCACCGCGGTCGGGTTACTGCTGAATAAAATTGATAACCCGGACGCGCCCGCCCAGCGGGTGATGATGGACTGGCACTATATTTCTCGCCTCAGCGCGTAGTTTTTTAAGGGAGTGTTACCGGTGAACCGGCAACGACAAGCTGATCTTTTTCTCGTCCTGACCACCATGATCGCCGCCTGCGGCTGGATCTTCTCCCGTGAAGCCATTGCCGGGATGCCGGTATTCGCTTTCCTTGCGCTGCGTTTTTGCGGCGGCGCGCTGGTACTGCTGCCGTTCTGCCGCGGCCAGCGCATTGCCCGTACCCAGCTGAAGCCGGTGATCATCAGCGGTTTATGGATGGCGCTCAACCTGTGCCTGTGGATCTGGTCAGTGTCGGTGACGCCATCGCTGGGGGAGGGGGCGTTTATTATGAGCCTCTCCATGCTGTTCGTGCCGCTGGTGGCCTGGGGTATGATGGGCGTGCGCCCGGCGCGGGCCTACTGGGAGTGCCTGCCGCTGGCGATTATCGGGCTGGCGCTGTTAAGCCTGCACGTGCCCATCACCTTTCACGCCAGCCAGGGCTGGTTTTTACTCACCGCCTTTGTGCAGTCGATCTCTTTTTGCTACACCAGTCGCGTCGCCCGCGACGTGCCGCTGATCCCGCTCACCACCGCGCAGCTGGCCATCACCGGCCTGAGCGCGCTGTTGATCTCCGCGCTGTTTGAGCCCTGGACGCAGGGCATCAGCCTCAGCACCTTTGGCTGGCTGATCGCCAGTATTTTCATCGCCACTGCGCTGCGCTTTGGCCTGCAATTGCAGGGGCAAAAACACGCCGCCGTCGCCAGCGCCGCCATCATTATGGTGCTGGAGCCGCTGCTGACGGTGATCGCCGCCTCGGTGTGGTACGGCGAACGGCTGCCGCTGCAGAAGATCATCGGCGGCGTGCTGATCCTGGTGGCGCAAATCTGGTTCCGCTGGCGGATGGTAAAACGGCTGCCTGCGTAGGGTTACTGTTTGTCGGTGCAGACCGGCATCAGGTGCTGACGACCGCAGACCGCTGCCGTCGCCAGCGCCAGCATCATCACCACTTCCACGGCGAGAAAGCCGCTCAGCGCCGACGAATAATTTCCCTGGCTGCGCGCCAGCAGATGCAGGAACAGACCCCCTAACACCGCCGGGCCAAGGCCGAGCGTCGCCTGTTGCAGCGTGCTGAGAATGGCGCTGCCCGCTCCGGCATCACGGGCGGCGATATCCCGCATCCCGATACGATAAAAGCTGTTCACAATTAACGCCTGTCCGTAGCCAATCAGCGCCGTGGACGGGGCCAGCGCCAGCGCGCCCACCACCCGGCCGGAGGCGGTCAGCGTGGCGATCAGCGCCAGCAGGCCGAGCACCTGAATGGCGATGCCGGTCAGCAAAATGGTGCTGGTGGCGTGGCGGGCAATCAGTCTGGGGGCATAGCAGGCGGAAACAAAATAGGCGACGCCGAGGGCGATAAAACTGTTTCCCGACTGCCACGGCGCCATGCCCATACCCGCCTGCATCGTCAGCGCCATACAGAACATAAAGCCGGACCAGGCGCTGAAAAACAGCAGGGCGATAAGAATACCGAAACGGATGCTGGCGAGCTTCAGCAGGCGTGGCGGCAGCAACGGTTGCAGGCCACGCTGTTGCTGGCGCGCGGCATCGCTGCGCATCCACAGCGCCAGCGGGATCACCGCCAGCAGCGCCGCCGTTGTCGGCCACGGCCAGTGCAGTTCCGGGCCGAGGGCCAGCGGGAACAGCAGACAGCAGAGGATCAGCGCCAGCAGCAGCGTGCCGCGCCAGTCGATACGTGACGGCGCATCGCTGCGGGTTTCCGGCACGTAACGAGGCGTCATCGCCAGTACCAGCAGACAGATCGGCACGTTAATGAAAAAGGCATTCCGCCAGCCCAGCCCGGCGATATCCGCCGACACCAGCCAGCCGCCGCCCATCTGCCCGATGATAAAGGCGATGCCGCCAATGCCGCCGTACAGGCTGATGGCTTTCGCCCGCGCGCTGCCCGACAGCGTAACGTGCAGGGTAGCGAGAATTTGCGGCACGATCAGCGCCGCGCCCATGCCCTGCAACGTGCGGGCAGCCAGCAGCGCGCCAACCGAGTTCGCCATGCCGCACAGCAGCGAGGCGAGGCCAAAAGCCGCCACGCCCCACATAAATACCCGGCGACGACCAAGGTTGTCGCCGAGCTTACTGCCCATCGCCAGACAGACCGCAAAGGCCACGCCGTACAGGGCGACGATCAGCTCCAGCTGGGTGGCGCTGGTATGCAGCGAGCCGGTAATGGAATCAAGGGCCACATTGGTAATTGAGGTGTCGATCAGCGGTAACATTTGTCCGGTCAGCAGGACGATCAGCGCCGCCCGACCCGGCGAAACAGCAGAGGTATGCATGGTAACTCCATTGCGTCATTCATCAGATGGACGTAGCATCGCGGAATCATTAAACGGGTACCAGTTCTTGCTTATACTGGTACTGGTACTACCACGCTGGGGATGATTATGACGATGCTGGTTGACCGGGCGGCGACGCTGACCATTCAGGATGAGAACCGCAAACAGCTTGGCGCGTTCTTACGTGCGCGGCGGGAAAGCCTTGATCCGCAGCGTCTGGGACTGCCGCGCAGCGGGCGGCGGCGCACGCCAGGCCTGCGACGCGAAGAGGTGGCGATGCTCGCCGATGTCGGCGTCACCTGGTACACCTGGCTTGAGCAGGGGCGGGAGGTGAATCCCTCGGCAACGGTAATGCAGGCCATTGCCACTGCGCTGCAATGTTCCCCCACCGAAACCCGGCATCTGTTTGTGCTGGCTGGCTTAACGCCTGGTGAAATCCCGCCGTTGTCCGGCTGCGAACTGATCAGCGACGGCACGCGCCGACTGCTCGACAGTCTCAATCCGCAGCCCGCCAGCATCCAGCGCCCGAGCTTTGACATCGTGGCGTGGAACGACAGCTTTAGCCGTCTGATGGGCGTTGATTTCGCGCAGATCCCCGATGATGAGCGCAACTGTATCTATCTGTATCTCACCAATCCCGTCTGGCGCAGCCGCCTGGGAGTGAGTGATACCGTGTTGCAGACCTTTGTGGCCTATTTCCGCGCGGCGATGGCGGAACACCGGGGCGAGCCGTTCTGGGAGAATAAACTGGCGCGCTTTTTTGCCGTCTCGCCGGAATTCGAGGCGCTGTGGCATAAACGCTATGAGGTGTCTGGCGTAGAAAATAAAATAAAAACCTTCAGCCATCCGCAACTGGGGGAATTCACCTTGCAGCAGATGTACTGGTATTCCGCGCCGCGTAACGGCTCGCGGCTGCTGGTTTATCTGCCGGTCGATGCGGCGGGAGAGCAGGCGCTGGCATTTCTGGCGCGCGGCTAAGCAGCGGCAGTATTATTCCGGGCGAATACGCTGACGCGCTTTTTTCGGCAGGCGGTCCACCACCAGATGCCAGGCGTCGAGGACCAGATCTTCCACCAGTCCTTCGCTGATATCCTCGCCCGCGTAGACTGAGATCCAGTGTTTTTTATTCAGATGCCAGCCCGGCTCAATGCTCGGGTAGATCTGCCGGTTGAGCAGCGATTTTTGCGGATCGGCTTTCACGCTGACCAGCGGACGCCCGCGGGCGGTGGCGGTCATCATGAAAATCTTACCGTTGACCTTAAAGACGTCGATGTCAGGACCAAAGGGCCAGCAGTGCTCGGTAAAGGGGAGTTCCAGCGCCACGCGATGCGCGCAGGCCTGAAGTGTTTTGCTGTCCATTATTCGTCCTCAATGGACAGGGCGCGCCACATCGCTTCAAAGCCGTGGGCTTTAATATCCACTGCGCGCGCGGGCTGGCGGCTGGCGAACTCCATGGTGGTTTCCGCCAGCGATAAAAACAGCGCATCGCCGAAGGCGCGAAATTCTTCCGTCATAAATACCGGCAACAATGAACGGCGACACAGCTGACGCAGTTCCGGGAACATGTCTTCCACGATTTGCAGCGTTTCGGGGGTGATCTTTTCGCTGACGGCGAGCTGGCGGATCGCCCCATGGCCGTTGAGATTACAAATGCCCCAGTCGATATAGCGATTCCAGATATGGCGGGTAAAACGCTTTGGATCGCTCTCCGAACGGTCGAGATCCGCCAGCATTGCCTGGCAGAGATCGCTTTTCAGATGCACATAGAGGGCGTTTAAGAGGTCGTCTTTCGTGGCGAAGTAGCGAAACAGGGTGCCTTCCGCCACGCCCGCTTTACGGGCAATGAGCGCGGTGGACGCCGTGATGCCGGATTGCGCAATAGCTTCTGTCGCTGCATCCAGCAGGGCCTGCTTCTTATCTTCACTTTTCGGACGAGCCACTACAGATTTCCTCACATTGGGCAAAAACGCTGATTGAATCATGCCAGACGCGATGTCGCAACGCTCTGTGTCAAAGATCGAAAATCGACTTGACGACTTTCGATGCCTTTCTATAATGAGTGCTTACTCACTCATAATCAAGTTTGCACTTATCGTTCCAGCGGACAGGAGCGATTTTTTTTGAGCCAGGATATGAAACGACTCCTTTTCAGCGTGGTTATTGTCATGTTAGTCGCAGCAACGGCCAGTTTACCTTTTGTCCTGAATGCGGGCTTCGGCCAGCCGCCGCAGGGCGCACAGCTTACTGAAGTGGAAAAATCGCCGCACTATCGTGACGGTCAGTTTCATAACGCGCTGCCCACGCCGGGTTTTACCGGTAAGAAAAATATGCTGGCGGCGTGGTGGGAGTTTCTGGTTACCAAACGCGAGAACGCCCGTCCGGCGCAGCCGCTGCCGATGGTGAACACCGATCTGGCGAGCCTGCCGTTGCAGGAAGACACCGTCGTCTGGCTGGGGCACTCATCCTGGTACATGCAGCTGGCGGGCAAACGTATTCTCATCGACCCGGTGTTCAGCAATTACGCCGCGCCGTTTTCCTTTATCAATAAAGCCTTTGCCGGGGAGTATCCGTGGCGGGCAGAGACGATGCCGGACATCGATCTGCTGATCATCTCCCATGACCATTACGATCACCTCGATCACGCCACCATCACCGCGCTGCTGCCGAAAGTGAAGCGGGTGGTGACGCCGCTTGGCGTGGGGTCGCACCTGCGCTACTGGGGTATGGATCCGGCGATCATCACGGAAGCTGACTGGAACCAGGCGGTGCACATCAGCGACGATTTACGCGTGCACGTGCTCCCGGCGCGGCATTTCTCCGGGCGCGGCCTGAAGCGCAATCAGACGCTGTGGGCCAGCTTTATGCTGGAAACCCCGGCGCGCAAGGTTTACTACAGCGGCGACACCGGCTACGGCCCGCATTTCAGGGCGATAGGCGAGCAGTTCGGCAGCGTCGATCTGGCGATCCTTGAGAACGGTCAGTACGACGAAGACTGGAAATACATTCATATGATGCCGGAAGAAACCGCGCAGGCTGCCGTTGATCTGCATGCCCGCGCCGTTTTACCCGGTCACGCCGGACGCTTTGTGCTGGCAAAACACACCTGGGACGACCCGTACAAACGTCTGGCCGCGGCCAGTGAGAACCGGGATTACCGGTTGCTTACGCCGCGCCTGGGCGAACCTGTACATGCCGCCGACGCGCTACAGCAGTTCAGCGCCTGGTGGCGGTAATCCATCCTGATATAACTTTCGAAGAGCAGAGGGGGAGAAAAATGACTATTTCCGCTCAGGTTATCGACACTATCGTCGAGTGGATCGACGACAATCTGCATCAGCCTTTGCGGATTGATGACATCGCCCGCCACGCAGGTTACTCAAAGTGGCACCTGCAACGCCTGTTTATGCATTACAAGGGTGAAAGTCTGGGGCGTTATATTCGGGAACGTAAACTGCGGCTGGCCGCGCGGGATCTGCGCGACACCGATCAGAAGGTTTACGATATTTGCCTGAAATATGGCTTTGATTCACAGCAGACCTTTACGCGAATTTTTACCCGCACTTTCCATCAGCCGCCGGGAGCCTATCGCCGCGAGAATCACGGCGTCGCGCATTAAGATCCAGAGCAGGGGCTGGGCTTAGACCCAGTCCCTGACCTGAATAAATTCACTCAGTGCCGCTTCCGGGCTACCGGTTTCCGGCTGATAGTTATATTCCCACGCCACCTGCGGCGGCAGCGACATCAGGATCGATTCGGTGCGCCCGCCGGTTTGCAGGCCAAACAGCGTTCCGCGATCCCACACCAGATTAAATTCCACATAACGCCCGCGACGGTACAACTGAAAAGCGCGCTCGCGCTCGCCGAACGGCAGCGATTTGCGTTTTTCGACAATCGGCAGATAGGCGCGGGTATAACCTTCGCCCACCGCCTGCATAAAAGCAAAGCACTGCGCAAAGTCCGGGGTATTCAGATCGTCAAAGAACAGCCCGCCGATGCCGCGCTGCTCGTTGCGGTGTTTTAAGAAAAAATAGTCGTCGCACCATTTTTTGTAGCGCGGGTAGACGTCTTCGCCAAACGGCAGGCAGAGATCCCGGGCGGTACGGTGCCAGTGCACGGCGTCTTCTGCAAAACCGTAAAACGGCGTCAGATCAAAACCGCCGCCAAACCACCATACCGGATCGGCGCCGGGCTTTTCGGCAATGAAAAAGCGCACGTTGGCATGGCTGGTGGGCACATACGGGTTATGTGGATGCACCACCAGCGAGACGCCCATCGCCTCAAAAGAGCGTCCGGCCAGCTCCGGGCGGTGGGCGGTGGCCGAGGCGGGCATAGCCGCACCATAAACGTGGGAAAAATTCACGCCCGCCTGCTCAAACACGCCGCCGTTGCGTAACACGCGGGTACGCCCGCCGCCACCGGCTTCGCGCTGCCAGTTATCTTCCAGAAAGTCTGCGCCGTCGACGGCGGAAAGCTGCTGACAGATCTCGTCCTGTAATTGCAGCAGGAAGGCTTTTACCAGGTTAGCGTCAGGTGTGGTCATTAACGTTTTCTCGAATGCGCTTTCTGGTTATCGAACCAGTTGAAGTAACTGATGACGCCTGACGCAATGGCGCTGGCGATCTTCTCACGGAAGGCGGCGGTGCCGAGCAATTTTTCTTCCGCCGGATTGGTGATGAATGACGTCTCCACCAGCACCGAGGGCACGGAGGGCGATTTCAGCACCACAAACGCCGCCTGTTCCGTGTGCTTACTGTGCAGACGGTGCACCGGTTTAATCTGCTTCAGAATATGCGAGCCCAGCGTCAGGCTGTTTTTGATGGTGTCGGTCTGCACCAGGTCGAATAGCACCTGCTGCAAAAGGTGATCTTTATCGGTGGCTTTTTTACCGGCCAGCTCGTCAACGGCGTTCTCGCGCTCCGACAGGTATTTCGCCATCGCGCTACTGGCCCCCCGGTTGGAGAGGGCAAACACCGACGCACCCGCGGCGCTGGGATTGGTAAAACCGTCCGCATGGATCGACATAAACAGATCCGCGCCGTGCTTATGGGCAATCTCCACACGATCGTAGAGCGGGATAAAAGTGTCCCCGGTGCGCGTCAGACGGGCATCGATGCCTTTACTGCGCAGAATGGAACGCACGTTTTTGGCGATCGCCAGCACCACATGTTTCTCTTTCGAGCCGTTACCGCCAATCGCACCGGTATCAATACCGCCATGACCGGGATCCAGTACCACGACACGGCGTGCGCCGCTTTTTTTCGCCTTCGGCTGGCTATGACTGTTGGCAACCTTCAGCGACGCTTCTTCTTTGGCGAGGGCTTTTGACATGCCGGACAGCGTAAGAACGGCCAGACCGGCTTTGAGCACCTGGCGACGCGAGGTGAGTGTTTTTAAGGGTTTGAATGTGTTCATACGGCCTGAACTGTAAAAAAGGGGTCCGTGGTGTTATATCGTATCGTGTTATCCGTTACGACACTCGTTGTTAAGAATTGTTTTACTTTTCATTTCAATACGTGACAGAGTCCTATTATGCCATTTTTTCGCGCTGACTTCGCCGGATATTGGTTTCCCCGGCACTTCACGCCATAATCAACGTTTTAGCCTGAAAAGAGTAGGTCAAACCATGGAGATACGCGTATTTCGCCAGGCCGATTTCGAAGAAGTCATTACCCTGTGGGAGCGTTGTGAACTCCTGCGCCCGTGGAACGATCCGGAAATGGATATCGAACGTAAGGTAAATCATGACGTCAGCCTGTTTCTGGTGGCGGAAGTGAACGGGGAAGTGGTGGGTACCGTAATGGGTGGCTACGACGGGCATCGCGGTTCGGCCTACTATCTTGGCGTGCATCCGGAATATCGCGGGCGCGGCATCGCCAATGCGCTGCTCAATCGTCTTGAGAAAAAGCTGATTGCCCGCGGCTGCCCGAAAATCCAGATCATGGTGCGTGAAGATAACGACGTGGTGCTCGGCATGTATGAACGTCTGGGCTACGAGCACGCCGACGTGCTCAATCTGGGCAAGCGCCTGATTGAAGATGAAGAATATTGAGTTTTTACCCGCCGATTTTGACCAGCACGGACGCTTACGCCTGCCCCTGATGCTCTGGTGCGTGCTGTTATTACAGGCGCGCACCTGGGTGCTGTTTGTCATGGCGGGGGCATCGCGCGAGCAGGGCAGCGCGCTGCTGAGCCTGTTTTATCCGGACCACGATCTGTTCTGGTGGGGGCTGTTACCGGGTCTTCCGGCAGTGCTGACGTTTTTGTTCAGCGGGCGTCGTCAGCACTATCCGCGCTTGTGGCCGCTGTTGCGTGGCCTGTTGATCCTGGCGCAACTGGCGCTGCTGGTCTGGCAACCGCTGCTGTGGCTGACGGGCGAGGACATCACCGGCACGGGATTAACCCTGCTTGCGATCGACAGTTTTGCCCTCTGGTGGTTGCTCACCGACCGCCGTCTGCGCGCCTGCTTCACGCCGGAGGCGTAATCACGGCACTTTTTGCCGTTCTGGTACTCCAACTGGCGTTAACTGAAATAAAAAGGAAGTCATCATGAAATCGCTGCGTTTACTGTTATGCGCTACGCCACTGCTGCTTACCGGCTGCTCCACGCTCAGCAACGTTAACTGGTCGGCGGCGAATCCGTGGAACTGGTTCGGCTCGTCACTGGAAGTCACCAAAGAGGGCGTCGGCGATCTGACGGGCAGCACGGCGCTCAACGAAGAGGCCATCAACGCGGCGCTGGGCGGAGATTATCGCCTGCGCAGCGGCATGAAAACCGAAAACGGCGCCATTGTGCGTTATTTCGAAGCGCTGAAAGGCGACGAACTGGCGATGGTGATCCAGGGCGAGCAGGGGACGGTCAGCCGTATCGACGTGCTGGACAAAGATATTGAAACCGCCAGCGGTACCGCCATCGGCACGCCTTTTGGCGATCTCTATGACAAAGCCTATGGCAACTGTGAAAAAGCCACCGGCGACGACAGCAACGCCGTAGAATGCCGGGCGAAAGAGAGCCAGCACATCAGTTATCTGTTCAGCGGAAACTGGAGCGGCCCGGAAAACCTGATGCCTGCCGATGACGCCCTGAAAAACTGGACGCTGACGAAAATTATCTGGCGTCGCTAATTTGCGGCGGATCATCTGTCCCTGAGAAAAAACGGGTACAATACGCCCATCAATGCCACGGTCGCGTGGCATCTTTTTTTCAGGAGCGATCGATGTCTCAGGTACAGAGCGGCATTTTGCCGGAACATTGCCGTGCGGCAATATGGATGGAAGCGAACGTCAGGGGCGACATCAACGCCCTGCGCGCAGGCAGTAAAATTTTTGCCGATAAACTGGCCACCTTTCAGGCGGCGTACCCGGACGCCGCCCTCGGCGCGGTGGTGGCCTTCGGGCATAACGTCTGGCGCGAGCTGAGCGGCGGCGTGGGCGCAGCCGAACTGAAAGATTTCGTGCCTTACGGTAAAGGGCTGGCCCCCGCGACCCAGTACGACGTGCTGATCCACATTTTATCCCTGCGTCATGATATTAACTTCTCCGTCGCCCAGGCGGCGCTGGAAGCCTTCGGCGATGCGCTGGAGGTGAAAGAAGAAGTGCACGGTTTCCGCTGGGTGGAAGATCGCGATCTGAGCGGGTTTGTCGACGGCACCGAAAACCCGGCGGGCGTGGAAACGCGCACTGAGGTGGCGGTGATCAAAGACGGCGTGGACGCGGGCGGCAGCTATGTATTTGTGCAGCGCTGGGAGCATAACCTGAAACAGCTCAATCGCATGAGCGTGCCGGATCAGGAGATGATGATTGGCCGTACAAAAGTCGCCAATGAAGAGATCGACGGCGATGCGCGCCCGGTCACCTCGCATCTTTCCCGCGTCGATCTGAAAGAAAACGGCAAGGGGCTGAAAATCGTCCGTCAGAGCCTGCCTTACGGTAAAGCCAGCGGCACCCACGGTCTTTACTTCTGCGCCTATTGCGCCCGCCTGTATAACATCGAACAGCAGTTGCTGAGCATGTTTGGCGACACCGATGGCAAGCGCGACGCCATGCTGCGCTTCACCCGTCCGGTCACCGGCGGCTACTACTTTGCGCCGTCGCTGTCGCGG
>NZ_CP127837.1:2355138-2359108 GCF_030291195.1 Enterobacter sp. PGRG2
GCTGCCTTATTCTCTTTTCAACTTGCAAATCACCAAACGGTATATAAAACCGTTACTCCTTTCGTACTGCTTATAAATAAACTGTGATCCGAACAGTCTTTCTACTTATAAGGGTGCGCACCGCCATGACCAAACTGAAAAAAGGATATCTGACGCTTGCAGCATCCCTGTTGCTGGTGGCTCAGGCGCAGGCAACGGAACTGCTTAACAGCTCCTATGATGTCTCCCGCGAGCTGTTTGCCGCCCTGAATCCGCCGTTTGAACAGCAGTGGGCGAAGGACAATGGCGGCGACAAACTGACCATCAAACAATCCCATGCCGGTTCTTCAAAACAGGCGCTGGCGATCCTGCAAGGCCTGAAGGCTGACGTGGTGACCTATAACCAGGTCACTGACGTGCAGATCCTGCATGATAAAGGCAAGCTCATCCCGGCGGACTGGCAGAGCCGTCTGCCGAATAACAGCTCGCCGTTTTACTCCACCATGGCGTTCCTGGTGCGCAAAGGTAACCCGAAAAATATCCACGACTGGAACGATCTGGTGCGTTCTGACGTGAAGCTGATCTTCCCGAATCCGAAAACCTCCGGTAACGCGCGTTATACCTATCTGGCGGCCTGGGGCGCTGCGGCAAAAGCCGACGGCGGCGATAAAGCCAAAACTGAAAAATTCATGACCCAGTTCCTGAAAAACGTCGAAGTCTTTGATACCGGCGGACGCGGCGCGACCACCACCTTTGTGGAGCGCGGCCTCGGCGATGTGCTGATCACCTTTGAATCGGAAGTAAACAACATCCGCAAACAGTATGAAGCGCAGGGCTTTGAAGTCGTGGTGCCGAAGGTGAATATCCTCGCGGAATTCCCGGTCGCCTGGGTGGATAAAAACGTTAAGGCCAATGGCACAGAAAAAGCGGCGAAAGCTTATCTGAACTGGCTGTACAGCCCGCAGGCGCAGACCATCATCACCGATTACTACTACCGCGTGAACAATCCGCAGGTAATGGAAAAACTGCAGGATAAATTCCCGCAGACCGACCTGTTCCGCGTGGAAGATCAGTTCGGCAGCTGGCCTGAGGTGATGAAAACCCACTTCACCACCGGCGGCGAGCTGGACAAACTGCTGGCGGCGGGGCGTAGCTGATGTTTGCCATGTCGACCCGGCGCGTGCTGCCGGGCTTTACCCTGAGTCTTGGCACCAGTTTACTGTTCGTCTGCCTGATTTTATTACTGCCGTTAAGCGCGCTGGTGATGCAGCTGGCGCAAATGAGCTGGGCGCAGTACTGGGAAGTGATCACTAATCCGCAGGTGGTGGCGGCCTACAAAGTCACGCTGCTGTCGGCTTTTGTGGCGTCCATTTTCAACGGCGTGTTTGGCCTGCTGATGGCATGGATCCTCACCCGTTACCGTTTTCCGGGGCGTACGCTGCTCGACGCGCTGATGGATTTACCCTTCGCGCTGCCCACGGCGGTGGCGGGCTTAACCCTGGCGTCGCTGTTTTCCGTTAACGGCTTTTACGGCCAGTGGCTGGCGCAGTTCGATATTAAAGTCACCTATACCTGGCTTGGTATCGCGGTGGCGATGGCCTTTACCAGCATCCCCTTTGTGGTTCGTACCGTACAGCCGGTGCTGGAAGAGTTAGGCCCGGAATACGAAGAAGCCGCGCAAACCCTGGGCGCAACCCGCTTACAGAGTTTCCGCAAAGTGGTGATGCCGGAGCTTTCCCCGGCGCTGCTGGCGGGCGTGGCGCTGTCCTTTACCCGTAGTCTGGGGGAGTTTGGCGCGGTGATTTTTATCGCCGGTAACATCGCGTGGAAAACGGAAGTGACATCGCTGATGATTTTCGTGCGCCTCCAGGAGTTTGATTATCCGGCGGCGAGCGCCATTGCCTCGGTGATCCTCGCGGCATCCTTACTGCTGCTGTTTTCCATCAATACCCTGCAAAGTCGCTTTGGCCGGCGTGTGGTAGGTCACTAATGGCGGACGTTATCCAATTGAAACGCTTTGACGCGCCCCGTATTAACTGGGGCAAATGGTTTTTGATCGGCACCGGGATGATCCTTTCTGCATTCATCCTGCTGGTGCCGATGATCTATATCTTCGTGCAGGCCTTCAGCAAAGGGCTGATGCCGGTGCTGCAAAACCTTGCCGATCCGGACATGCTGCACGCCATCTGGCTGACGGTAATGATTGCGCTGATCACCGTGCCGGTGAACCTGGTGTTCGGTATTCTGCTGGCCTGGCTGGTGACGCGCTTTGATTTTCCGGGCCGTCAGCTGTTGCTGACGCTGCTGGATATTCCGTTCGCCGTCTCGCCGGTGGTGGCCGGTTTAGTCTATTTGCTGTTTTATGGCTCCAACGGACCCCTCGGCGGCTGGCTGGACGCGCATGATATGCAGATCATGTTTGCCTGGCCAGGCATGGTGCTGGTGACCATCTTTGTGACCTGTCCCTTCGTGGTGCGCGAGCTGGTGCCGGTGATGTTAAGCCACGGCAGTCATGAAGATGAGGCCGCCATTTTGCTCGGCGCGTCCGGCTGGCAGATGTTCCGCCGCGTCACCTTACCCAATATCCGCTGGGCGCTGCTCTATGGCGTGGTGCTGACCAATGCCCGTGCCATCGGCGAGTTTGGCGCAGTGTCGGTGGTGTCCGGCTCGATCCGCGGTGAAACCCTGTCGCTGCCGTTACAGATAGAATTGCTGGAGCAGGATTACAACACGGTAGGCTCCTTTACCGCCGCCGCCCTGCTGACGTTGATGGCTATTTTGACCCTGTTTTTAAAGAGTGGGTTGCAGTGGCGTTTGCACAATCAGGAAAAACGCGCGCAACAGGAGGAACATCATGAGCATTGAGATCGCCAACATTAAGAAGTCATTCGGACGCACCCAGGTGCTCAATGACATCTCGCTGGATATTCCTTCCGGACAAATGGTAGCGCTGTTGGGGCCGTCCGGCTCCGGGAAAACCACGTTGCTGCGCATTATTGCCGGGCTGGAGCACCAGTCCAGCGGTCGCATCCGTTTTCAGGGCACCGACGTCAGCCGTCTGCATGCCCGCGATCGTAAAGTTGGCTTCGTGTTCCAGCATTACGCGCTGTTCCGCCATATGACGGTATTCGACAACATCGCCTTTGGCCTGACGGTGCTGCCGCGTCGCGAGCGTCCGGATGCCCTCGCCATCAAAGCGAAAGTGACCAAATTACTGGAGATGGTGCAGCTGGCGCATCTCGCCGATCGTTACCCGGCGCAGCTCTCCGGCGGCCAGAAACAGCGTGTGGCGCTGGCCCGCGCGCTGGCGCCAGATCCACAGATTTTACTGCTCGACGAGCCTTTCGGCGCGCTGGATGCGCAGGTGCGTAAAGAACTGCGCCGCTGGCTGCGTCAGTTGCATGAAGAACTGAAATTCACCAGCGTGTTCGTCACCCACGATCAGGAAGAGGCAATGGAAGTCGCGGATCGCGTGGTGGTAATGAGTCAGGGCAACATCGAGCAGGTTGATGTGCCGGAGCAGGTGTGGCGCGAACCGGCGACCCGCTTTGTGCTGGAATTTATGGGCGAAGTGAACCGTCTGAAAGGCACGGTACGCGGTGGGCAGTTCCACGTCGGCGCGCACCGCTGGCCGCTGGGTTATACGCCAGCCCATCAGGGGGACGTGGATCTGTTCCTGCGCCCGTGGGAAGTGGACATCAGCCGTCGCACCAGTCTGGATTCACCGCTGCCGGTGCAGGTTATCGAAGCCAGCCCGAAAGGGCATTATACGCAGCTGGTGGTGCAGCCTCTGGGCTGGTATGACGAACCTTTAGCCGTGGTGATGCGCGGAGATGATGCGCCGGTGCGCGGCGAACGGCTGTTTGTCGGCCTGCAACACGCGCGCCTGTACCACGGCAATGAGCGAATCGAAAATCACGAAGAACTGCCGCTGGCGGAATCCGCGTGAGGACGTAATGCCCGGTGGCGCTTCGCTTACCGGGCCTACATA
>NZ_CP127837.1:2364252-2379523 GCF_030291195.1 Enterobacter sp. PGRG2
ACAGAAACGTCACAGTGAATATAGACCTGACCGGGCGTGGCTGATAAGTTATCGCCATCTTGTTTTTGCCGGGTGGTCCAGGTCTGGGTTATGCATGTAGGCCCGGTAAGCGTAGCGCCACCGGGCTTTTTATTGGACAGCGTTTGTGAATACATTAGAAGACACTATCGGCAATACGCCGCTGGTGAAACTCCAGCGCATGACTCCGGATAATGGCAGTGAAATCTGGGTCAAGCTGGAGGGCAATAACCCGGCTGGATCGGTGAAAGATCGTGCGGCTTTATCGATGATCGTTCAGGCGGAAAAGCGCGGTGAAATTAAACCCGGCGATGTGCTGATCGAGGCCACCAGCGGTAATACCGGCATTGCGCTGGCGATGATCGCCGCGATGAAAGGCTACCGCATGAAACTGCTGATGCCGGACAACATGAGCCAGGAGCGCAGGGCGGCAATGCGCGCCTATGGCGCTGAACTGGTGCTGGTCAGCAAAGAGCAGGGCATGGAAGGCGCACGCGATCTGGCGGCTGAGATGGCGCAGCGCGGCGAAGGCAAGCTGCTGGATCAGTTCAATAATCCTGATAACCCTTACGCACACTACACCACCACCGGGCCGGAAATCTGGCAGCAAACCGGCGGACGGATCACTCACTTTGTCTCCAGCATGGGTACCACCGGCACCATCACCGGCGTATCCCGTTTTCTGCGCGAGCAGGAAAAAGCGGTGACCATTGTCGGTCTGCAACCGGAAGAGGGCAGCAGCATTCCTGGCATCCGTCGCTGGCCCGCTGAATATATGCCGGGGATCTTTAATGCCGCGCTGGTGGACGAGGTACTGGATATTCATCAGCGTGAAGCAGAGAATATCATGCGCGAGCTGGCCACCCGGGAAGGCATCTTCTGCGGCGTCAGTTCCGGCGGCGCGGTCGCCGGGGCGTTACGCGTGGCAAAGGCCATGCCGGGCACGGTCGTGGTGGCCATTATCTGCGATCGCGGCGATCGTTATCTCTCCACCGGCGTGTTTGGTGAAGAGAGTTATTCTCAGGGTTCAGGCATCTAAAGGAGGCAACAATGAACATGGTGTTGTTCAACGATAAAACCAGAGCGTTACAGGCGGATATTGTCGCCGTGCAGTCGCAGGTAGTTTACGGCAGCGTCGGTAACAGCATTGGCGTGCCGACCATCAAACGTCACCATCTCAATGTGATCGCCGTTCCGACGGTGCTGCTCAGTAATACCCCGCATTACGATACCTTCTACGGCGGCGTGATCCCCGACGAATGGTTCAGCGGTTATTTACAAGCGTTGCAGGAGCGGGATGCGCTGCGCCAGGTACGCGCGGTGACCACCGGTTATATGGGCAATGCGTCGCAGATTGCTATTCTGGCGCGCTGGCTGACGGCGCTGAAGGCGCAGCATCCTGATCTGCTGATCCTGGTGGACCCGGTTATTGGCGACATCGACAGCGGTATTTACGTCAAGCCGGAGCTGCCGGACGCCTATCGCCAGCATCTGCTGCCGCTGGCGCAGGGGCTGACGCCGAACGTTTTCGAACTGGAAGTGCTGACCGGCAAACCGTGCCGCGATCATGACAGCGCCATCGCCGCCGCCAAAGGGCTGCTCTCTGATTCTCTGAAATGGATTGTTATCACCAGTGCGCCGGGCGTTGCCGACAGCGACGACATGCACGTGGTGCTGGTCACGGCAGACAGTGTGGAAGTGATCACCCATCCGCGCGTGGCGACAGATTTAAAAGGCACCGGCGATCTGTTCTGCGCCGAACTGACCAGCGGCATCGTAAAAGGCTTAAGCCTGAGCGACGCGGTGAAAAAGGCGGGAACGCGGGTTTTTGAGGTGATGCGTTATACGCTGGATACCGGCCGTGATGAACTGCTGCTGCCGCCAGACCTGGTCTGAACGCAAAGCGACAGGCAAAAAAAAGGCACCCTGACGGTGCCTTTTTTATGTGCGGCAAGAATTACTTCTTGATGCGGATAACCGGGGTTTCGCCCACGGTCACGCTACCGGACAGTTTGATCAGCTCTTTGATTTCGTCCATGTTGGAGATAACAACCGGCGTCAGGGTAGACTTGGCTTTCTCTTCCAGCAGTGCCAGATCGAACTCGATGACCGGGTCGCCAACTTTAACGCGCTGGCCTTCTTCGGCGATACGTTTGAAACCTTCGCCTTTCAGTTCAACGGTATCAATACCGAAGTGAACGAACAGCTCAATGCCGCTATCGGATTCGATAGAGAAGGCATGGTTGGTTTCAAAGATTTTGCCGATGGTACCGTCAACCGGTGCCACCATTTTGTTGCCGGTTGGTTTGATAGCGATGCCATCACCAACGATTTTTTCAGCAAACACTACATCCGGCACATCTTCAATATTGACGATCTCGCCAGACAGCGGAGCGATAATCTCAATGGTTCCGGTATCTTTCTTATCGTCAGAAACCAGAGATTTCAGTTTATCGAACAAACCCATGATCTTCTCCTAAGCAGTAATTTGGGCCGCATCTCGTGGATTAGCAGATTGTTTTTTCTTCAATGAACTTGTTAACCAGCGTCATTAACTCGTCCGTTGTCGGTTGAGCAAGAGCCTGCTCTGCTAATACCTTCGCATCTTCGAAGTTCGTGTTACGGATAATCTTCTTAATGCGCGGGATAGAAATGGCACTCATACTGAATTCATCCAGACCCATCCCCAGCAACAGAAGTGTAGCACGTTCATCGCCTGCTAGCTCACCACACATGCCAGTCCATTTGCCTTCAGCATGAGAAGCATCAATGACTTGCTTGATAAGCGTCAGCACGGACGGTGACATCGGCTGGTAAAGATGTGAAATCATATCATTACCACGGTCAACTGCCAGCGTATACTGCGTTAAATCATTGGTACCGATGCTAAAGAAATCAACTTCTTTCGCCAGGTGACGGGCAATGGTCGCTGCGGCAGGGGTTTCCACCATCACGCCCACTTCAATGCTCTCGTCAAAGGCTTTACCTTCGTCACGCAGTTCCTGTTTGTAGATCTCGATCTCTTTTTTCAGCGTACGCACTTCTTCTACAGAGATGATCATCGGGAACATGATGCGCAGTTTGCCGAAGGCGGAGGCGCGCAGGATGGCGCGAACCTGATCGCGGAGGATCTCTTTACGATCCATGGCGATACGTACCGCACGCCAGCCCAGGAACGGGTTTTCTTCTTTCGGGAAGTTCATGTACGGCAGCTCTTTATCGCCGCCAATGTCCATGGTACGGACGATAACCGCTTGCGAGCCACAGGCTTCTGCAACCGCTTTATAGGCCGCAAACTGCTCTTCTTCGCTTGGCAGAGAGTCGCGATCCATGAACAGGAATTCGGTGCGGTACAGGCCGACGCCTTCCGCGCCGTTGCGCTCAGCACCGTCTACATCGCGGACAGTACCAATGTTGGCGCACACTTCAACCTGATGGCCGTCGAGCGTGATTGCCGGCAGATCTTTCAGCTTCGCCAGTTCAGCTTTTTCGCTGGCGACCTGTTCCTGCACGGCACGCAGTTTTTCGATCTCTTCGTTGGTCGGATTGACGTAAACCAGATTGTTTACGGCATCCAGAATCAGATAGTCGTCGTTTTTCACCTGCGAGGTGACGCTACCGGTGCCCACAATCGCTGGCAGCTCAAGAGAACGCGCCATGATAGAGGTGTGGGAGGTACGGCCGCCAACGTCGGTGATAAAGCCCAGCACCTTCTTCAGGTTCAGCTGTGCGGTTTCGGACGGAGTCAGATCGGCAGCGACCAGGATGACTTCATCCTGAATTGCGCTGAGATCGATAATCGCCAGGCCAAGGATATTGCGCAGCAGACGTTTACCGATGTCACGCACGTCAGCGGCGCGTTCTTTCAGGTATTCGTCATCCAGCTCTTCAAGAGCGGTGGCCTGACCTTCGATAATTTCGTGCGCGGCTGCATCAGCAGTGACGTGCTTATCTTTAATCAGGGCTATGATTTCCTGCTCAAGCTCCTCATCTTCGAGCAGCATAATGTGCCCTTCGAAGATGGCTTCTTTTTCTTCACCGAAAGTTTCGCCAGCTTTAGTCTTAATGGCTTCCAGTTGCGCTGATGCCTTGGCACGACCGCTCAGAAAACGTTCAACTTCCTGATCAACCTTGTCGGCAGAAATTTTTTTCCGGTCGATGACGATCTCGTCTTCTTTCAGCAGCAATGCTTTGCCGAAAGCGATACCCGGGGATGCTAAAATGCCTGAAATCATAACCCTACCTTACTTGTGACTGATTTTTAAAAGAACCCGTGAACTTACTCGAGTTCAGCCATCAGTTTAACCAGATGCTCAACGGCTTTCTGCTCGTCTTCGCCTTCTGCGGACAGCGTAACCACAGTACCCTGAGTCAGACCCAGAGTTTGCAGTTTGAACAGGCTTTTAGCACTGGCGCTTTTGCCATTGGAGGTCACAGTGATCTCAGAGGAGAAGCCTTTTGCTTCTTTAACAAACTGAGCAGCAGGGCGGGTATGCAGACCGTTCGGAGCGGTAATGGTAACTTCTTGCTGGAACATTGTATTTCCCCAACTTATAGGTTTAGTGTTGTGGAACTAAAGTCTAGCCTGGCGGCTTAACTTTAGCCTGTATTGTTAGCGCCGAGAGTAACGGGACGCGATACAGAAGCGTGTTGACGCAAATCCGGGCCGGAAACTTCTGGCCGTTAAGGTTTCGTCCGTCATTAATCATTATGCCGCGAAAGCGAGACCTGAACCAAATGATTAAATCGATTCAGCTGGCACAAAGTCACAATTCGATTAATTTCGCGCTTCGAAATAAATGTGGTGCTTAAATACCAGACCTGCAGGGGCGACGCAATGCTGCGCGAGTGGAAAGTTTGACGTGCGCCACAAAAAAGCACCCTGACAGGTGCTTTTTTGCGCGATTTTACTGTGCAGACATTACTGTTGCAGTTCTTTTTCAGTGAAGAGATCGGCAAACAGCGCAGTGCTCAAATAACGCTCACCTGAAGAAGGGAGAATAACGACAATATTCTTGTTGGTAAAGGTTTCGTCTTCCTGCAATTTCAATGCTGCCGCAACGGCGGCTCCGGAAGAGATGCCTGCCAGGATACCTTCTTCTTCCATCAGACGACGCGCGGTGTCGATGGCTTCTTCGTTAGTGATGGTGACCACTTTGTCGATAAGCTTAAGATCCAGGTTGCCAGGAATAAAGCCTGCGCCGATACCCTGGATTTTATGCGGGCCTGGCTTAAGCTCTTCGCCCGCCAGCGCCTGCTTGATCACCGGGGAGTCGGTCGGTTCAACCGCCACGGTGATGAGATCCGTTTTGCCTTTGGTATTTTTAATATAACGGCTCACTCCGGTCAGCGTACCGCCGGTGCCCACGCCTGCGATAAACACATCAACCTGTCCGTCGGTATCTTCCCAGATTTCCGGGCCAGTGGTTTTTTCGTGGATTTCCGGGTTCGCCGGGTTGCTGAACTGCTGAAGCAGCAGGTATTTCGATGGATCGCTGGCGACAATTTCTTCCGCCTTCTGGATCGCGCCTTTCATACCTTTCGCGCCTTCGGTCAGCACCAGGTTCGCGCCCAGCGCTTTTAGCAGTTTGCGGCGTTCAATGCTCATGGTTTCCGGCATGGTCAGCGTCAGCTTGTAACCGCGCGCGGCAGCCACATAGGCCAGCGCGATACCGGTGTTGCCGCTGGTCGGTTCAACCAGTTCAACACCCTGTTTCAGCACACCACGTTTTTCGGCATCCCAAATCATATTGGCACCGATACGGCATTTCACGCTGAAGCTCGGGTTGCGGGATTCAACCTTCGCTAGGATGCGTCCATTGCCGATGCGGTTCAGTCGAACCAGCGGCGTATGACCGATAGTCAACGAGTTGTCTTCAAAAATCTTACTCATAGCCCGTCCTTAACTGTATGAATTTGGGAACGTCATCAGCATACGCGGTTAAGAATGATGCGGAAGTAAGGATTTCGCATATCTATATGCTGATGAGAAATAATGACAACAAGTATGGAATAAGAAGAGGAATAATCCACTCACTTCCACAGCGCGTGTTTTGGCCGATAACAGTCCACCCACATCGCCGTTGCGCCGCACACTGCCACCGGCATGATGACCAGGTTAAAGAACGGGATCAGCGTAAACAGGCTGGTCAGCGCGCCAAACTGCATATTTGTGACCTTTTGCTGGCGTAACGCCTCGCGCATGGTTTTAAAGGGCACTTTATGATTATCAAAGGGATAATCGCAGTACTGAATCGCCAGCATCCAGGCGCTGAACAGGAACCACAGCACGGGAGCGACCGTCTGACCAATGCCAGGGATGAAATAAAGAAGCAGCAACACCAGGGCCCGCGGCAGATACCACGCCAGTTTCTGCCATTCACGCTTCATGATGCGCGGAATGTCTTTCATGATGGCGGCGATCCCTGCATCCGGCGGCGTTGCGCCGGTCAGACGCGCTTCCAGCTGTTCCGCCAGCAGGCCGTTGAAGGGGGCCGCGATCCAGTTGGCGAGGGTTGAGAAGAAATAGCCGAACACCAGCACCACCGAAATGACCACCAGAGGCCACAGTAAATAGCTCAGCCACTGGAGCCAGTCGGGTACGTGGGACATAAGTTGCGGGATCCAGCTGTCGAGCTGTAAAAAGAGCCATAAAAACGCGGCGCCCATCAGCAGAATATTGACCAGCAGCGGCATGATCACAAAGCGGCGAATGCCGGGGAGGGTGATGAGCTTCCAGCCCTGAGAAAAGTACCAGACGCCGCTACGAGGCGCGGTTGCAGATGATAAACCCATATCAGGCCAGACTCCTTTATTAACAGCCAGGGAAAGTGCACGGCTATATTAGCGGTTTACGCGCCGCTGGCTAGTTCGGAAATGTTCGAAAAAACAGCAAAAAGCACGATTTTGTTCATCTTTATGCAGTGAAAGCCATGTGTGCACTTGCACTTGCGGGAATCGGCAAATACTCTTAGTGAGTAAATGTTTGCCGTGGTGGCAAGGTGTTAGAACAACAGAGAATATAATGATGCAGGATTTGCGTCTGATATTAATCATTGTTGGCGCGATCGCCATAATCGCTCTGCTGGTACATGGGTTCTGGACCAGCCGGAAAGAGCGCTCTTCTATGTTCCGCGATCGCCCATTAAAACGCATGAAGTCGCGTCGCGATGATGAACCTTTTGAGGATGACATCGACGAAGACGCCGACGATGGCGTAGGTGAAGTTCGGGTTCACCGGGTTAACCCTGCACCGGGAACAGCCCCTGAGCAGGATGCCCCGCGTTCGCCTCAGCACCAGTATCAGCCGCCTTATGCGTCGGCACAGCCTCGCCCGACGGCACCCGTGCCGCCGCGTGACAGCGCGCCGGTGGCTTATGAGGAGCCGCCGCGTCAGCCGGTACAGCAGCCGCAGCAGCCTGTTCATCAACAGCCAGTGCATCAACAACCGGCTCAGCCGCAACCCGTACATCAACAGCCAGTTCATCCGCAACCGGCTCAACAACAGCCTGTTCACCAGCAGCCTGTCACGCATCAACCGCAGCCTGCGCCGCACGTCGAGCCGCAGTACAGCGCGCCGCAGCAGCCAGAACCCGCTCCAGCGCCCGTCGTTGAAGAGCCGGTTATCGCGCCTGAGCCGCCGAAGCGTAAAGAAACGGTGATTGTGATGAGCGTGGCCGCGCATCAGGGCACTGAGCTGAACGGCGACGTGCTGCTTAACAGCATTCAACAGGCCGGCTTTATGTTTGGCGACATGAACATTTTCCATCGTCACCTCAGCCCGGACGGCAGCGGCCCGGCCCTGTTTAGCCTGGCAAACATGGTCAATCCTGGTACCTTCGATCCGGAAATGACCGGCAACTTCACCACGCCTGGCGTCACTATCTTTATGCAGGTGCCGTCTTATGGCGATGAGTTGCAAAACTTCAAGCTTATGCTGCAATCTGCTCAGTACATTGCTGATGAAGTCGGCGGCATGGTGTTAGACGATCAGCGCCGTATGATGACGCCGCAAAAGCTGCGTGAGTATCAGGCCCGCATTCGCGAAGTTAAAGAGGCAAACGCGTAAACTGCGTATGGCTGTTTTAACCCCTTCCTGAACCCCCGCCTGTCGGGGGTTTTTATTATTGATGGTGTGTTATGGAATCAATCGAACAACAACTCACAGAACTGCGAACCACGCTTCGCCATCATGAATACCTGTATCACGTGATGGACGCGCCGGAAGTGCCCGATGCTGAATACGATCGGCTGTTGCGTGAACTGCGTGAACTGGAAGCGCAGCATCCCGACCTGATCACCCCCGACTCGCCAACCCAGCGCGTGGGCGCCGCACCTTTAAGCGCCTTTACCCAGATCCGCCACGAAGTGCCCATGCTGTCGCTGGAAAACGTCTTTGATGAAGAGAGCTTTCTGGCTTTTAACAAACGCGTGCAGGATCGACTGAAAAGCACAGACGCGCTGAGCTATTGCTGCGAACTGAAGCTGGACGGCCTTGCGGTGAGTATTCTTTATGAGAACGGTGTGCTGATCCGCGCTGCCACACGCGGCGACGGCACGACCGGTGAAGACATCACCACCAACGTACGCACCATCCGCGCCATTCCTCTGAAGCTGCACGGTGACAATATTCCGGCGCGCCTCGAAGTGCGCGGCGAAGTGTTCCTCCCGCAGGCGGGATTTGAGAAGATCAACGAGGAAGCCCGGCGCACTGGCGGTAAAATTTTTGCCAACCCGCGTAACGCCGCCGCGGGCTCGCTGCGCCAGCTTGATCCGCGCATCACCGCCAAACGCCCGTTAACCTTCTTCTGCTACGGCGTCGGTATTCTGGAAGGCGGCGAACTACCGCGCAGCCATCTTGAACGGTTACAGCAGTTCAAACGCTGGGGACTGCCGGTCAGCGACCGTATCCGCATTTGCGACACGCCGCAGGCGGTGCTGGATTTTTATCACAAGGTCGAAGAAGACCGCCCGCAGCTGGGTTTCGATATTGACGGCGTGGTGATCAAGGTGGACTCGCTGGATCTCCAGGAGCAGCTGGGCTTTGTCGCCCGTGCGCCGCGCTGGGCGGTGGCCTTTAAATTCCCGGCCCAGGAGCAGATGACCTGGGTGCGCGATGTTGAATTCCAGGTGGGGCGTACCGGTGCCATCACGCCGGTGGCGCGTCTGGAGCCGGTGCATGTCGCGGGGGTGCTGGTCAGTAACGCCACGCTGCATAACGCCGATGAAATTGCCCGCCTGGGGCTGAAAATCGGCGATAAAGTGGTGATCCGCCGCGCCGGGGATGTTATCCCGCAGGTGGTGAACGTCATTGAGTCGGAGCGTCCGGCGAATACCCGCGAAGTAGAATTCCCGACCCATTGCCCGGTCTGCGGCTCGGATGTGGAGCGCGTAGAAGGCGAAGCGGTAACCCGCTGTACCGGCGGCCTGATCTGCGGCGCGCAGCGTAAAGAATCTCTTAAGCACTTTGTCTCGCGCCGTGCCATGGATGTCGACGGCATGGGCGATAAAATTATCGACCAGCTGGTGGAGAAAGAGTACGTCCATACGCCAGCGGATCTGTTCAGACTCACCGCCGGGAAACTCACCGGGCTGGATCGCATGGGGCCGAAATCCGCGCAGAATATCGTTAACGCGCTGGAAAAATCGAAAGAGACCACCTTTGCCCGTTTCCTGTACGCGCTGGGCATTCGTGAAGTGGGTGAAGCCACCGCCGCCGGGCTGGCAGCCTATTTCGGCACGCTGGACGCGCTGATTGCCGCCTCCATCGACGAACTGCAAAAAGTGCCGGACGTCGGCATTGTGGTCGCCACCCATGTGCGTCACTTTCTGGATGAAGAGAGCAATAGGGACGTGATCCGCCAACTGGTGGAAGAAGTGGGGATCCACTGGGCGGCGCCTGTGGTGGTCAACGCCGAAGAAATCGACAGTCCGTTCGCCGGTAAAACCATCGTGCTGACCGGCAGCCTGAGCCAGATGTCACGTGATGATGCCAAAGCGGCGCTGCTGGCGCTGGGGGCGAAGGTTGCGGGCAGCGTGTCGAAGAAAACCGATCTGGTGATCGCAGGCGAAGCCGCCGGATCGAAGCTGGCGAAGGCGCAGGAGCTGGGGATAGAGGTGATCGACGAGGCGGAGATGATCCGTTTATTGGGTGCGTGAAATGGATAAAGCGCAGCTGATTGAAATCGCCAATACCGAAATGCCCTTTGGGAAATACAAAGGGCGCAGGCTGATTGATTTACCGGAAGAGTATTTGCTGTGGTTTGCCCGTAAGGATGAATTCCCCGCCGGGCATCTTGGTCAGCTGATGGCATTCACCCTGCTGATAAAAACTGAGGGGCTGACGCAGCTGGTGCAGCCCCTGCGACGTCCTTAACCCCGCGTGGCGTCGGAGGCAGCAGCCTCCTGCGCCTGCGACACCTCTGTCTGATGCTTATAGCGTCGCGCCATCACCGCACAGACCATCAGCTGGATCTGATGGAAAATCATCAGCGGTAGCACCATCATGCCCACCGCCGAAGCGGGAAAAAGAATGTTCGCCATCGGAACACCATTGGCGAGGCTTTTCTTCGAGCCGCAGAAAACAATGGTGATCTCATCGGCTTTGTTAAACCCGAAGCGGCGGGCGGCAAAAATATTGATGCCGATGATAATCGCCAGCAGCACAATGCTGACGACGACAATAAACAGCAGCGAGCCTGCGCCCACTTTATGCCAGATGCCGTTCACCACGGCCTCGCTGAAGGCTGAATAGACCACCAGCAGGATCGACGTCTGGTCCGTTTTCGAAATCCATTTTTTATGCTTGGTCACAAAGCCTGCGGTCCACGGACGCGACAGGTGGCCCAGCACGAACGGCAGCAGCAGTTGCAGCATAATTTTTCCTACCTGCTCAAGGCTGCCTTCCGCGCCGTGCATATTCATCACCAGGCCCACCAGCAGCGGCGACAGGAAAATCCCCAGCAGACTCGACGCTGACGCCGAACAGACGGCCGCGGCCACGTTACCCCCGGCAAGGGAAGTAAAGGCAATGGCGGACTGCACGGTGGCGGGCAGAATGCACAGATACAGAAAACCGGTGTACAGCTCCGGGCTGACGTTAACCGGCGCCCACCAGGCAAACAGGACGCCCAGCACCGGGAACACCACAAAGGTGCTGCACATCACCCACAGATGCAGCCGCCAGTGGCTGCCGCCGGCGATAATGGCTTCGCGGGAGAGTTTTGCGCCATGCATAAAGAACAGCAGGGCGATGGCGGCGGTCGTCAGCCCCTCAAAAAAGGGCACAAACCCACCGCGCGCCGGGAAGAACGACGCCAGTAATACCACCGCCACCAGCGTTAAGGTGAAGGGATCGAGAATGCGGAAAATTTTCATAAACACTCCTGAAGTCAGTATCGTTATTCTGCGTTTTTCTCTCTGCGAAATAAAAGTCATTTCTGTCATTCATTTATGAAACAGATAGGTTAAGGATCCGATACGTGCAATTCAGAAGAGTAAAAAAGGCAGGGCGGGGGAAAGGCCCGGCGGAAAGCCGGAGCCAGATGCAGTTGCGCGGTTAAATATAAATATCGATCTTGTGGTCGTCAGACGGGTTATTGACGCCTTCGGCCTGGGTCAGCTGTTTTTGCTCTTGTTTCTTTTCCGCTTCTTTGGCCTGCTCGTTTTGCAGCTGCGCCAGCTGTGCCTGGAGCATCTGGATCTGCGCGCGGATCTGCTCCTGCTGCTTTTGCTTTTCTTCGACAGTGCCTGAGCCGTTCGCCACTTCTTTCAGCTGCGCGGTCAGTTTGTTGATTTTCTGCGTCAGACGGCTGATCTGCGCCGCGGTGTCGTTCCCTGCGCTGGACGAGCCAGTACTGCCGCCGGTTTGCACTGACGGGGTGGTCGTCGAGATGGTGGTCATGATGAACTCCTTGTTTGCCATAAAATTGTTTTATCGGCATTTTTCAGCAGAGCTTGATACTCGCGCTCTTTATCATTACCAGCGTAAATAATTCTGACGACAATTTGCTGACCCCCGCCATTGATACAGAGGCGCTATCAATAGGCACCAAAAAGTGTATTGGTCAGGAAAGCCGCTGACTCGTTATAAAGCCAGAGTACCCGCGGAACCCTCTCCGCATGGCAATACATAACGATTAAGGACGCGCCATGACCTCTTCGCATTTTTCCGATCATCCTTTTACCTGTGCTGACATCATCCGCGCACGCAAACCCAACTTCACCCCGCGCGTGGCCTTTATTTTAGGTTCCGGGCTGGGCGCGCTGGCAGATCAGATCCAGGATGCGGTAGCCATCTCTTATGAAGACTTGCCGGGCTTCCCGGTCAGCACAGTACACGGTCACGCGGGCGAGCTGGTGCTCGGCACGCTGGCGGGCGTGCCGGTGGTGTGTATGAAAGGCCGTGGGCACTTTTATGAAGGCCGCGGGATGACGGTAATGACCGATGCGGTGCGCACCTTTAAGCTGCTGGGCTGTGAACTGCTGTTCTGTACCAATGCTGCCGGATCGCTGCGTCCGGAAGTCGGGCCGGGCAGTCTTGTCGCCCTTTCAGATCACATCAACACTATGCCGGGATCGCCGCTGTGCGGGCCGAACGATGACCGCTTCGGCGAACGGTTTTTCTCCCTGGCGAACGCCTATGACGCGGATTACCGCGCGCTGCTGCACACCGTGGCGCAGGAAGCGGGTTTCCCGCTCAGTGAAGGAGTGTTCGTCTCTTACTCCGGCCCGAACTTCGAAACGGCGGCGGAGATCCGTATGATGCAGATTATCGGCGGCGATGTGGTGGGCATGTCCGTGGTGCCGGAAGTCATTTCCGCCCGCCATTGCGGAATGAAAGTGGTGGCGGTGTCGGCCATCACCAACCTGGCGGAAGGGCTGGGGGACGTGAAGCTTTCCCATGCGCAGACCCTCGCCGCAGCGGAACTTTCGCGGCAGAACTTCATCGACCTGATTTGCGGTTTCCTGCGCAAGCTGGCCTGATAATCACAAATACCGCTCCGCTGGCCGGGGCGGTTTGTCTTTCTGCGACAAGGAAAAGGCTATGGGGATCACGGTTCGCTTAAAAATCATGTCGTTTTTGCAGTACTTCATCTGGGGAAGCTGGCTGGTGACCCTCGGTTCGTACATGATCAATACCCTGCATTTTACCGGCGCAAATGTGGGGATGGTCTACAGCTCGAAAGGGCTGGCGGCTATTATCATGCCGGGCATTATGGGGATCATCGCCGATAAATGGCTGCGGGCGGAGCGGGCTTACCTGCTTTGCCATCTGGTATGTGCCGGGGCGATGTTTTATGCCGCCAGCGTCAGTACGCCAGATCTGATGTTCTGGGTGATGCTGGTCAATGCGATGGCATTTATGCCGACCATTGCGCTGTCGAACAGTATTTCGTATTCCTGCCTTGAGCAGGCAGAGTTAGATACGGTAAGCCATTTTCCGCCGATCCGCGTTTACGGTACAGTGGGTTTTATCATTGCTATGTGGACGGTAAGCCTGATGGATCTGGAGCTTAGCAGCGCGCAGCTCTATATTGCCTCCGCTTCATCCCTGTGTCTTGCGGCCTACTCCTTAACGCTGCCCAGAATCCTGACGGTGGCGAAAAAAGTGTCGCAGTCGTGGAGCAGTAAGCTCGGCCTCGATGCTTTTGTGTTGTTCAAAAATCCCCGTATGGCGGTGTTTTTTCTCTTTGCCATGCTGCTGGGCGCGGTGCTGCAAATCACTAACGTGTTTGGCAACCCCTTCCTGCATGACTTTGCCCGCCAGCCGGAGTTTGCCGACAGCCTGGTGGTGAGATACCCGTCGATTTTGCTGTCTGTATCGCAAATGGCGGAGATCGGTTTTATCCTCACCATCCCGTTTTTTCTGCGGCGTTACGGCATAAAAACGGTGATGCTGATGAGCATGGTGGCGTGGATGCTGCGCTTTGGGCTGTTCGCCTTTGGCGATCCGTCGCCGTTCGGCTGCATGCTGCTGCTGATGTCGATGATTGTTTACGGCTGCGCTTTTGATTTCTTCAACATTTCCGGTTCGGTGTTTGTTGAGCAGGAGGTCAGTTCAGAGATCCGCGCCAGCGCGCAGGGTCTGTTTATGACCATGGTCAATGGCGTCGGGGCCTATGTCGGCTCTATCCTGAGCGGGCTGGCGGTGGATTATTTTTCCGTTGATGGCGTGAAGGACTGGCAGACCATCTGGCTGGTGTTTGCTGGCTATGCCCTGGCGCTGGCGGTGATCTTTTATTTCGCCTTTAACTATAAACATCAACCTGATAAGCGCGCAGATGTGGTACGTTCAGAGGCTTAATGATCCTCGCAGGCGTGCGAATCTGATGGAACCGCTGTACAAAATCGACCTGAAACTGCTGCGCTATTTTCTGGCTGTGGCAGAAGAACTGCACTTCGGGCGGGCTGCGGCCCGCCTTAACATGTCGCAGCCGCCCCTGAGTTTTCACATCAAAGACCTGGAAAACCAGCTGGGGACGCAACTGTTTGTCCGCCATTCCCGCAGCGTGGTGTTAACCCATGCGGGAAAGATTTTGCTGGAGGAGTCGCGCTGTCTGCTGAGTAACGTCAACCAGGCGCTGGCGCGGGTGGAGCAGATCGGGCGAGGCGAGGCAGGGCGCATTGAGCTGGGCGTGGTGGGCACGGCGCTGTGGGGCGGCATGCGTAACGTCCTGTATCGCTTTCTGAAGGACAATCCGGACGTCGAGGTGCGGTTTCGTGAGAAATCACCCGGAAGGCAGCAGACGCTGCTGGAGCGGCGGGAGCTGGATGCCGGCATCTGGCGGATGGCGCAGGATTTGCCCGCCGGTTTGACCCGCCAGCGGGTGCAGCAGGCGGCGTTTCTGGTGGCGATGCCGGATGAGCATCCGCTGACGGCCCGCGCATCCATTCCGCTGGCGCTATTGCGCGATGAACATTTTGTCACGCTGCCGTCGGTGCATTCTGACTGGGCGTTCCTGCAACGGGTCTGCCAGCGGGCAGGATTTTCGCCGGTGATTGTGCGCGAAGCGGTGGAGCCGCAAACGGTGCTGGCGATGATCAGCATGGGGATGGGCATCACCCTGATGGCGGACAGCTACGCGCAAATGCAGTGGCCTGGAGTGGCATTTCGCCCGCTAGAAGAGCGTATTCCCGCGGATTTGTATGTGGTGTATGAGGAAAAACAGGTGACGCCGGTGTTAGCGGGTTTGCTGGCGGCGCTGACGCAACAAGCGTAACTCATGCCCGGCGGCGCAGGCTTGCCGGGCAT
>NZ_CP127837.1:2379535-2379668 GCF_030291195.1 Enterobacter sp. PGRG2
ATCTTGTAGGCCGGGTAAGCGCAGCGCCACCCGGCAAAAAACGCATAGCAAAAAGGCGCCTTTAGGGCGCCTTTCCACATTGGTGGGTCGTGCAGGATGACTCGCTTCGCTCGCCCTTCGGGCCGTCGCCGCC
>NZ_CP127837.1:2379720-2403175 GCF_030291195.1 Enterobacter sp. PGRG2
CCTGCATTTCRCGCATAGCAAAAAGGCGCCTTTAGGGCGCCTTTCCACATTGGTGGGTCGTGCAGGATTCGAACCTGCGACCAATTGATTAAAAGTCAACTGCTCTACCAACTGAGCTAACGACCCGAAATGGTGGGTGATGACGGGCTCGAACCGCCGACCCCCTCCGTGTAAAGGAGATGCTCTACCAACTGAGCTAATCACCCATTTCGGTACTGCTGTTGATAAGGTGAGATATGGTGGGTGATGACGGGCTCGAACCGCCGACCCCCTCCGTGTAAAGGAGATGCTCTACCAACTGAGCTAATCACCCCACGTCTCAAGTCTTATCTGCACTGCGGGTCTACCTTTAAGTAGATGGTGGGTGATGACGGGCTCGAACCGCCGACCCCCTCCGTGTAAAGGAGATGCTCTACCAACTGAGCTAATCACCCCCGCTGTGTGGAGTCGCATTATAGGGAGAGTTGAAAATGAGTCAACGCCTTTTCTAAAGATTTTGTTTGTTCGTCGTAAAATTAAACAACGTGGCGACAAAGCCTGCATTCGCGCATGATTTCTCAACAAAAAACGGATTTGCCACGCCCATGGCGGTAACAACATTGAGGAATCAGCCTGGAGTGATAGAATATTGCCCACTCGATTTTCCAGGACTTGCCGGTTATCGGCATCTTTATCAACGTAAGGCCAATTCATGAAAATTAAAACTCGCTTCGCGCCAAGCCCCACTGGCTATCTGCATGTTGGTGGTGCGCGTACCGCGCTCTATTCCTGGCTTTTTGCACGTCATCACGACGGTGAGTTTGTGCTGCGTATTGAAGACACCGATCTTGAGCGCTCTACGCCGGAGGCTATCGAAGCCATCATGGACGGCATGAACTGGCTGAGCCTGGAGTGGGATGAAGGCCCGTATTTCCAGACTAAACGTTTTGATCGCTACAACGCGGTGATCGACGACATGTTGAAAGTTGGCACGGCGTATAAATGCTACTGCTCTAAAGAGCGCCTGGACGCGCTGCGTGAAGAACAGATGGCGAAGGGCGAAAAGCCGCGCTACGACGGCCGCTGCCGTCACGGTCATGAGCATCACGCTGACGACGAACCCTGCGTTGTGCGTTTTGCCAACCCGCAGGAAGGTTCGGTGATTTTTGACGATCAGATCCGCGGCCCGATTGAATTCAGCAACCAGGAGCTGGACGATCTGATTATCCGCCGTACCGACGGTTCCCCGACCTATAACTTCTGTGTGGTGGTGGACGACTGGGATATGGAGATCACCCACGTGATCCGCGGCGAAGACCATATCAATAACACCCCGCGCCAGATTAACATCCTTAAAGCGCTGAATGCGCCGGTGCCGGTGTATGCGCACGTATCGATGATCAACGGCGACGATGGCAAAAAACTGTCCAAACGTCACGGCGCGGTCAGCGTCATGCAGTATCGCGATGACGGCTATCTGCCGGAAGCGCTGCTCAACTATCTGGTGCGCCTCGGCTGGTCCAGCGGCGATCAGGAAATTTTCTCCCGTGAAGAGATGATCAAGCTGTTTTCACTCGGCGCGGTCAGCAAATCTGCCAGTGCGTTCAACACCGAAAAACTGCAGTGGCTGAACCACCATTACATCAACACCCTGCCGCCGGAATACGTTGCCACCCATCTGCAATGGCATATCGAGCAGCAGAACATCGACACCCGTAACGGCCCGCAGCTGGCGGATCTGGTGAAACTGCTGGGCGAGCGTTGCAAAACCCTGAAAGAGATGGCGGAGAGCTGCCACTACTTCTACCAGGACTTCGATGAGCTGGATGCGGATGCGGCGAAAAAACACCTGCGTCCGGTAGCACGTCAACCGCTGGAAGTGGTGCGCGACAAGCTGGCGGCCATTACCGACTGGACGGCGGAAAATGTGCATCACGCTATTCAGGCTACTGCAGACGAGCTGGAAGTGGGGATGGGCAAAGTGGGGATGCCGCTGCGTGTGGCGGTGACGGGCGCAGGCCAGTCTCCGGCGCTGGACGTTACCGTGCATGCCATCGGTAAAACCCGCAGCGTTGAGCGTATCAATAAAGCGCTGGAATATATTGCCGCACGCGAAAGCCAGCAGTAATTCTTTCAGGTCAGCATAAAAACGAACGGCAGGTTTATCCTGCCGTTTTTTTATTTGCCTGCGGCGTCCCTGTCATGGATGTCGAGGCGGCTCAGCATGTACTGCAATCCTTCCCTCTTCAACAGACGATCCAGTTGCGTTTCTTCGGAAGACGTCATTGTTTGTAAAACGCTGACGATCTGACGCAGTGCTGGCGATATATTGCCATAAGGGGCAGGGGCTTCAGCCAGTAAACGACCAGCTGCAAGATGACGAAATTTTGGCAGCTTCATAATAAAAGCCCGCACCTTATTATCGATAAGGATCTGCCTTCCTCGTCCACCTTTTACGCCGGGGATCTTTTCGGTGTGCCAGCCGTATCTGCGGATCCAGCGATTCACCGTCTGTTTTGTCATGCCAACATAATCAGCCAGCTCTTCAGTGGTTAATCTATCAGGTATTTTCATCATGTTAGTTCTGGTCGCGCAGACCGAGCCGTTGTAATAAGCCGCTGATGCCCTCGCGTAGCAGCAAGGAAGTCAGCTGTTTTTGTTCTGCCGGGGTCATTTCCTTCGCCAGCGTCATTAAAAGCGCTTCCAGCGAGGGCTCAAGGCCGTACGCCTCGTCACCGGTACTGTCATCGATCGCGCGGCGCGCATTGCGTATAAATTCGCGCACCTGCTCATTGATATGCACCAGACGGGCTTTTCCACCCTGAACGCCTGGTTTTGGCGAGGTAACCCAGCCTTCTTTACGCACCCATTTATTGATGGTCTGGCGACTGTATCCCGTGAGCCTGGCGAGCTCATCCGGCGTCATCCGTTCCTTGATCATGCAATTTCCTGACGAGATGTGGGGGTTAGTGGTTCATCTTATAGCACCCTTTAACAGGAAAGTGTGACGGGTTTAACTAACGTCTGCGAGCAGGCTCGCAATGTCATTCATTTGACTGCTTTTTCAGCGATTGAGCGGCGCTTTCTGATTTTGCCGTTGACACCTCGCGGCGGAATTCATATTATGCCGCCCGTCAACACGACACGCTTTACGCATTGGGGCTATAGCTCAGCTGGGAGAGCGCTTGCATGGCATGCAAGAGGTCAGCGGTTCGATCCCGCTTAGCTCCACCAAATTCTGATCCCAACAGATTTGGTGCGTAAACAACATTGTGGGGCTATAGCTCAGCTGGGAGAGCGCTTGCATGGCATGCAAGAGGTCAGCGGTTCGATCCCGCTTAGCTCCACCAAAATTTGAACCCTCGCCTGTGGCGGGGGTTTTTTTATGTCTGTTGCAAATACCGCGTCCTGTTATGTCAGTTTTCTTCTGTTTATCCTGGATAATTCCTGCAAACCTCTGTTTATTGTATTGCCGCGCTAATATCCCGCGCTTAACTTGCCTGATATTGAGAATGAACTTATTATTCCGGCTGGGATTAACGCGGTTGGTGAGATTAAATCAGTAAACATAATGAAAATTAATATTTATAAACACGCAACACTATTTATACTTGCATTCATTATTTGTCTCGCAGCCGTTACAACTTCCCGAATTCTTTCACCAACAGCGCTGGTCCAGGCGGGGGATGCTTTTCTGGCCTGGTTACCCTTGAGCGCGATGCTGTCCATTATTCTGCTCTTTGGTCGACGCAGTATATTGCCGATCGTCGTGGCCTTCGCGTTAATAAATCACTGGCTGATGGATCTCTCCTTACGTGAGGCCGTGTTACTGCTCTTTTGTCAGATCGCGCCGGTACTGCTGGCCTGCGCCCTGGTGCGCTGGCGGCTGGGCAGCCGCTGGCGTTACGCCTTTCCCGATAAATACATGGGTGTCCGGATATTCTGGTTAGGATTTTTCGCGCCCGCCGGTATTAAACTCTCAATGTATTTAGCGAATGAATGGTTCGATTATCCGGTTTCCCTTTCCAGCTTTTCGGATCCCACGTCGGTTATTTATAATATTATTGATTTGCAAAGTCTTATCTGCGCCGTGCTAATTTTCACCCCCTTGTTTTATTATCCGCTACGCATGCTGGTGAACCCGCACTATGCCCGTACTTTCTGGCGTCGCAGTATTATTCCGATTTTTTCTTTGCGTAAACGTATTTTTACTGTTAGCTGGTTGTTGGCTTTAAGTTTTATTCTGATTGTTCTTTGTAGTCCCATCGAAGCGAAATACATCGCCGGTTACCTGGTGCCAATCGTATTCATCCTGTTTATGGTCGCCGTGCGGGAATTCACGCCGCCGCTGATCGCGTTAAGCTGGGGGATCGCCGCGTGGTTCCTGGTGGCCTACAATCGCAATTTTCTGCATGGCGTCGGCACGGACTATTCGCTGGCTTTTGTGCTGTCGGTGCTCATCGCGGTGACGATCTGCATTCTCTATACGGCGCATATTTATCACCGTAGCGAGTGGCTCAGGCGGGTATGGAAATCCCAGGCGCTTACCGATCCGCTGACCGGCCTGCCCAATCTGCGCGCCCTGGAGCAGCATCTGGAACAGCATCCCCACGTGGTCGTGTGCTGTCTGCATTTGCAAAACCTGGAATTTTTAAGCCGTCACTACGGCATGATGATGCGCGTGCACTGTAAGCGCAGCATTGCCCGCGACCTGCAACCGCTGATGCTGGCGCATGAGAAGCTGTTCCGCCTGCCGGGAAGCGAGTTATTACTGGTGCTGGATGGGCAGGAGCCAGAAGCGCGTTTGCAGCATATGGTGGATTATCTCAACAGCCGGAAAATCTTCTGGCACAACACGCCGATTGAGATTGAATTTGGCGCGTCCTGGGGCGTTATCGAAGGTGCGGGCGAAAACCTGCACCATACGCTGGGACAGCTTAGCTGGCTTTCCGGTCAGGCCAGCACGACACAGCGCGTACTGGCGCTGACGCAAAGTATCGACAGAGTCACCGACCAGACTACCGGGCAGGTGCTGATGTTGAACAGCGTAAAGCGCGCGCTGGAAGAGGGGGGACTGGTGCTCTACGCCCAGCCGGTCCGGAGGGCGGATGGCAGCGGCTACCACGAGATTTTAACCCGTCTGCAATGCGACGGCGAAATCGTTACCCCGGATCGTTTTATCCCGGTGATCAGCCGTTTTAATCTCAGTCCGCGCTTTGACATGCTGGTGGTCGAAACCCTGTTGCGCTGGCTACGGGCGCATCCGGTCCCCTGCGACGGGGCGCGTTTTTCCGTCAACCTGATGCCCATGACGCTGATGCAAAAGGCGTCGGCGACAGAACTTATCGCGCTCTTTACGCGTTACGGCGTGTCGCCACAGTGCGTGATTATCGAGATCACTGAAGAGCAGGCCTTTTCCCATGCCGAAGCCACTTTGCATAACATTCAGCAACTGCGTGATTTCGGCTTTAAAATCGCCATTGATGATTTTGGAACCGGCTATGCCAATTTTGAGCGCTTAAAACGTCTGCATGCGGATATTATTAAAATTGACGGCACCTTCGTAAAAGACATCGAGCGTGACCCGTTAGATGCGATGATCGTGCAGGCGATTTGCACGCTGGCGAAAGCGAAATCGCTGACGGTGGTGGCAGAATTTGTGGAAACGCAGGCGCAGCGTGAGCTGCTGCTGGAGCTGGGCGTGGAATATTTGCAGGGATATTTACTGGGTAAACCGCAGCCTTTAGGCGACTAAATAAAAAAACCGGGACAAGCCCGGTTTTTATTAACACCGCAGAATTACAGTACCAGCGCGGCGATTGATGCAGACAGGATGCTCACCAGCGTCGAGCCGTAGACCAGTTTCAGGCCAAAGCGAGAGACTACGTTACCCTGTTCTTCATTCAGACCTTTAATCGCACCGGCAATGATACCGATGGACGAGAAGTTTGCGAAGGAAACGAGGAACACAGACAGAATGCCTTCTGCGCGCGGGGAGAGGGTGCCGGCAATTTTTTGCAGATCCATCATCGCCACGAATTCGTTAGATACCAGCTTGGTGGCCATAATACTGCCCACCTGCAGGGCTTCATGAGACGGCACACCCATCACCCAGGCGACCGGGTAGAAGATGTAGCCCAGAATACCCTGGAAAGAGATACCAAACACGGTCGCAAACAGGGCGTTCAGCGCAGAGATCAGCGCGATAAAACCAATCAGCATCGCCGCCACGATAATCGCCACTTTGAAGCCCGCCAGAATGTACTCACCCAGCATTTCAAAGAAGCTCTGGCCTTCGTGCAGATTGGCCATTTGCAGATTCTCTTCGCTCTCATCAACACGGTACGGGTTGATAAGCGACAGCACGATAAAGGTGCTGAACATGTTCAGAACCAGCGCGGCGACAACGTATTTCGGCTGCAGCATGGTCATATACGCGCCCACGATGGACATGGACACGGTAGACATCGCCGTGGCCGCCATGGTGTACATGCGGTTACGGGACATATTGCCGAGGATGTCTTTGTAGGCGATGAAGTTTTCTGACTGCCCCAGGATCAGCGAGCTGACGGCGTTAAAGGATTCCAGTTTGCCCATACCGTTGACTTTTGACAGCACGGTACCAATGGCACGGATCACAATCGGCAGCACACGAATGTGTTGCAGGATACCGATCAGCGCAGAAATGAAGACGATAGGGCACAGCACTTTCAGGAAGAAGAATGCCAGGCCTTCATCATTCATTTTGCCGAAGACGAAGTTTGTCCCTTCATTGGCGAATCCGAGCAGTTTTTCAAACATTTCGGAGAAGCCTCTTACAAAGCCCAGACCGACATCGGAGTTCAGGAAGAACCAGGCCAGTAAAACTTCAATAACAAGAAGTTGAATAACAAAGCGAATGCGAATTTTTTTGCGGTCGCTGCTTAACAACAAGGCAAGCAAGGCCACAACGGCAAGCGCCAGAACAAAGTGAAGAACGCGGGACATATTTGCTCCAAATATGAGGCAGGTTTAATTTCCGTGCACATTCTATGCAACAAGCGTAAAGAAAACGAGATCAAAAACACACTATAGTAACTACCTGTGACGAATCTCAAAAATAGTGATCAAACATACATTTCTGTTATGTTACGTAAAGATGAGAAAAGGCTATTATTGCTGCTAAGCTTTTAACAAATTGATGAGGCAAATGTTAAGAGCGCCTTTCCACCTGCACATTCCTTCCGGCTATCGTTCCGGGCTATCAGAACAATCAGTTTAACCAAATCAGGTGATCTTGATAATCATTCTCATTTTGTTAGCATGAAACATAGCAAAGGCTATATCAGGGGCATGAATGAACGACAGTCGCGTTGAGAGTAACAGTGGTCGTGCGGCGCGCAAGCTTAGGTTCGCATTAATGGGACCTGCGTTCGTTGCCGCTATCGGTTATATCGATCCGGGCAACTTTGCCACCAATATTCAGGCGGGAGCCAGTTTTGGCTACCAGTTGCTGTGGGTAGTGGTCTGGGCGAACCTGATGGCGATGCTCATTCAGATCCTGTCTGCCAAACTGGGCATTGCCACCGGTAAAAACCTGGCCGAACAGATCCGCGACCACTATCCGCGCCCGCTGGTGTGGTTTTACTGGGTGCAGGCGGAGATCATCGCTATGGCGACGGATCTGGCGGAATTTATCGGCGCGGCCATCGGCTTTAAATTACTGCTCGGCGTATCGCTGCTGCAGGGCGCGGTGCTGACGGGCATCGCCACTTTTCTGATCCTGATGCTGCAAAAACGCGGCCAAAAACCGCTGGAAAAAGTGATCGGCGGCCTGCTGCTGTTTGTGGCGGCGGCCTATATCGTCGAGCTGTTTTTCTCGCAACCAAAACTGGCGGCGTTAGGTAAAGGGATGCTGATCCCCAGTCTGCCGACTACCGAGGCTGTGTTTCTCGCGGCGGGCGTGCTGGGCGCGACCATTATGCCGCACGTGATCTATTTGCACTCCTCGCTGACGCAGCATCTGCATGGCGGATCGCGCAAAGAGCGCTATTCGGCCACCAAATGGGATGTGGCGATCGCCATGACCATCGCCGGTTTTGTTAATCTGGCGATGATGGCGACCGCGGCGGCAGCGTTCCATTTCAGCGGCCACACCGGCGTGGCCGATCTCGATGAAGCCTATCTGACGCTGGAGCCGCTTCTGAGCCACGCGGCGGCCACCATTTTTGGCCTTAGCCTTGTGGCGGCAGGGCTGTCATCCACCGTCGTCGGCACGCTGGCGGGACAGGTAGTGATGCAGGGCTTTATCCGCTTCCATATTCCGTTATGGGTGCGCCGTACCGTGACTATGCTGCCGTCGTTTATTGTGATTTTGATGGGGCTGGATCCGACGCGCATTCTGGTGATGAGCCAGGTGTTGTTAAGCTTCGGTATTGCGCTGGCGCTGGTGCCGCTGCTGGTCTTTACCAGCGACAGCAAACTGATGGGCGAGCTGGTCAACACGCCGCTGGTAAAACGCATTGGCTGGCTGATCGTGTTGCTGGTGGTGGTGCTGAATATGTGGCTGCTGGTGGGAACAGTAATAGGTCTTTAATTCGTTATTAAAAAGCCCGGCAATGCCGGGCTTTTTTTGTATTAATGATGATGGCCATGACCATGCCCGTGACGACCGCGTCCACCGTGGTCATCGCGGTCGCGCCAGCCTTCCCGATAGCCGCGCTCGTAGGCTTTACGTTTGTCCCAGCCGCGGTGATAGCCGCGATCGTGTGGACGCCAGCGGTTTTCACGCCATTGATAGTGATGATGCCAGTAATCACGGTCGCGCCAGCGGCCGCCGTCCCAGTAGTTACCGTAATTATCACGATCGCCAATTTGTAATTTTATTGAGGGCAGCAGGGTGATTTCGCCGGCATTTGCCACCAGCGGGGCAGAAGCCATTAAAACAGCTGCCAGTATCAGTGACCTGAACATACTTATCTCCTTCACGATCGGGGCCGAAACGGCCTGTTAATGCAATATTACGGGGCTGTAAAGCCCCGGTGCATTGGTTTAACTCTTAAATCATGAAGGGCAGCATTATTTGCTAAAAGTGCTGTTATTCCGGGCTGTTCAATATCTGGTCGATGGCGGTACATTCATCCGCGCTGAAGTGGCGATTCGCCAGCATGCCGACCGCATCGTCGATCTGCGCCACTTTACTTGCGCCGATCAGTACGGACGTTACTTTATCGTCACGCAGCACCCAGGCCAGCGCCATCTGCGACAGCTTCTGGCCGCGTTGCTGCGCCAGATCGTTTAACTGACGTACCTTGTGCAGTTTTTCCTCGGTAAGCTGATCGGGGTTGAGGAAACGGCTACCGCTGGCAGCGCGGGAATCCGCAGGAATGCCCTGTAAATAGCGGTCGGTCAGCTGTCCACCCGCCAGCGGCGAGAAAGCAATGCTGCCGACGCCTTTCTCCGCCAGCACATCCAGCAATTCGTCTTCCACCCAGCGCTCAAACATCGAATATTTTGGCTGATGGATCAGGCAGGGCGTGCCGAGATCGTTAAGAATATCAATTGCCTGCCGCGCCATATCCGCCGGGTAATTCGACAGACCCACGTACAGCGCCTTGCCCTGGCGTACGATGTGATCCAGCGCGCGCATGGTCTCTTTCAGCGGCGTTTCCGGATCCGGGCGATGGTGATAGAAGATGTCCACATACTCAAGGCCCATGCGTTTCAGGCTCTGATCGAGGCTGGCGATAAGATATTTACGCGACCCCCAGTCGCCGTAAGGACCCTCCCACATGGTGTAGCCTGCCTTCGTGGAGATGATCAGCTCATCGCGCCACGGGCTAAAATCTTCCTGCAGGATACGGCCAAAGTGCCGCTCAGCGGAGCCCGGCGGCGGCCCGTAGTTGTTGGCGAGATCGAAATGAGTGATGCCGAGATCAAAAGCCCGGCGCAGCAGCTGGCGGCTGGTTTCTACCAGGGTGGCGTCTCCGAAGTTATGCCACAGCCCCAGCGACACCGCCGGTAGCTTTAAACCGCTCTCGCCACAGCGGCGGAACTCCATCTTTTTATAGCGCTCAGGATCGGCCTGATAAACCATGCAATAATCCTCAATTGGCAGACGTAACATCAGTGTATACGTTTACACCAGCTTTGAGACTTTGCTGAAACGGTAAAGTTATTCTGTGATGAAGCTCAATAATATACAGGCACTCGTGCTATGGTCATTGTTGTTAAAGCGCCTTGAATTTACAGTGTGCCAAAGAATTTTTCTGACTTCAGCGGAGCAGTAAAAAGAATGACAAAGTATGCATTAGTAGGTGACGTGGGCGGCACTAACGCACGCCTGGCGTTGTGTAATGTCGACAGCGGCGAGATTTCCCGCGCCAAAACCTATTCCGGGCTGGATTATCCCACGCTGGAAGCCGTGGTCCGCGTCTATCTGGACGAGACGGGCGCAGAGGTTGAGGATGGCTGCATCGCCATTGCCTGCCCGATCACCGGTGATTGGGTGGCGATGACCAACCACACCTGGGAATTCTCCATCGCGGAAATGAAGAAAAATCTCGGCTTTGCGCATCTGGAAATTATTAACGATTTTACCGCCGTATCCATGGCGATCCCGATGCTCAAAAATGAGCATCTGACGCAGTTCGGCGGCGGCGAGCCGGTGGAAGGCAAACCGATTGCCGTGTATGGCGCGGGCACTGGCCTTGGCGTAGCGCACCTGGTGCACGTCGATAAGCGCTGGGTCAGTCTGCCGGGCGAAGGCGGTCACGTGGATTTTGCGCCGAACAGCGAAGAAGAGGGGATTATCCTTGAAGAGCTGCGCAGTGAAATCGGCCACGTTTCGGCTGAGCGCGTGCTCTCTGGTCCGGGGCTGGTGAATCTGTACCGCGCGATTGTGAAATCCGACGGACGTCTGCCGGAAAACCTGCAGCCGAAAGATATTACCGAGCGCGCGCTGGAAGACAGCTGCATCGACTGCCGCCGCGCACTTTCGCTGTTCTGCGTGATCATGGGACGTTTCGGCGGTAACCTGGCGCTGACGCTGGGCACCTTCGGCGGCGTRTATATCGCCGGGGGCATTGTGCCGCGCTTCCTCGACTTCTTTACCGCCTCCGGTTTTCGTGGCGGTTTTGAAGACAAAGGCCGCTTCAAATCCTACGTGCAGGATATTCCGGTCTACCTGATCGTGCACGACAACCCGGGCCTGCTTGGCGCGGGCGCGCATTTACGTCAGACGCTGGGCTATTACCTGTAAGGGTTACAGGTGCATTAACTGCCTGAACTCTTTGACCTTGCTGCGGCTGACCGGGACCTGAAAATCAAGATCCCGCAGTCGCAGAATATAGGTGTTGTTAAACCAGGGTTCGATTTCACGGATCTTGTCCAGATTTACGCAGTATGAACGGTGACAGCGAAAGAAATGCGCTGCCGGTAGTTTGCTGCAAAACTCCGTGATGTTCATTGGCATCACAAATTCATCGCGCCGGGTATACACGAACGTCATCTTCTCATGCGCTTCCGCATAGTAAATATCGTGAATACTGGTAACGATGATGCGCTCATCTTTAATCAGATTGATGGTATCGTTTTCACGCACCGCCGGGCTGCCGGAACCTGCGCCAGTCTGCTGCTGCCATGCAGTCTCCAGCTTTTGCAGCATATTGATGATGCGTGATTCCTGATAAGGTTTCAGAATATAGTCAAAAGCTTCCAGCTCGAAGGCTTCAACTGCATGTTCTTTCCACGCGGTAATAAATACGATAAAGGGTTTATGGGCAAACTGGCTGATATTCTGCGCCAGTAAAACGCCGTCCAGCGACGGGATATTAATATCCAGAAACAGCGCGTCCACTTTGTTGTGCTGCAAAAACTTCAGCACGTCCAGGCCGTCGTCAAAGGTGCCGACGATCTCCATCTGGCTGTGTTCTTTGATGAGCCAGCTCAGCTCCTGCTGCGCCAGGATCTCATCTTCAACAATGATGACTTTCATGGTGACTCTCCTGATTATTGCAACAGCGTGACCGGCGCGGGCAGGGGCGCGCGGTCGTGCGGCACGTAGAAGGCGATTTCCGTTCCCGGCTCCAGGCGGCGAATATGCAGCCCTTCGCCGTACAGCAGTTTTACGCGGTGATGCACATTGAGTAAGCCGATTTTATTGCCGGGCATCTCATTGGCCTCGACCCGCTCAATGACCTGCGGATCGATACCGTTGCCAGTATCGCGCACGGCGATACGCACCCTGTTACCGCACTCTGCCACGCTGATGGTGACCACGCCTTTTCCTTTACAGGGCTGAATGCCGTGCACGATGGCGTTTTCCACCAGCGGCTGGATCAGCAGGCTTGGGATCACACAGTTTACTTCCTCGTCGATGTCATAAATCACCGTCAGTTTGTCGCCGAAGCGCGCCTGCTCAATAGCGATGTAATCCTTGATTTGATACAGCTCTTTCTTAATATCAATTTGCTCATCGTCTTTCAGTTCAATGTTATAGCGCAGGTAGCGCGATAAATTGTAAATCAGCTGCCGGGCGGTATCGGGATTAAGGCGAATGGAGGACGAAATAGCGTTCAGGGCGTTAAACAGAAAATGCGGGTTAATTTTGCTTTGCAGGGCACGCAGTTCCGCTTTATTGGCCATCTCCCGCAACTGCTCGGCGCGGGATACTTCCAGCTGCGTGGAAATGATTTGCGACAGGCCGATCGCCATCTCCTGCAACGACGAAGTAATTTGATGCGCATGGCAGTAGTAGATTTTTAACGTGCCGGTAACCACGCCTTTTTCCCACAGCGGGATCACCAGCATGGAGTGGATTTCCGGCGTGCGATGCGCTTCATCATTGTTTTTAATGATGATTTTACCGGAGTTGATCGCTTCAAAGGTGGTGGGGCTGATAATGTCATCGCTGTCCCGGTAGTTGTTTTCTCCGATACCGACGTAGGCCAGCACATGATCGACATTGGTAATGGCGACGGCATCCGCATGAATATCGCGGCGGATAATATCGCAGACCTGACGCAGGGATTCCGTATTCACATGGCGGAACAGCGGCAGCGTTTTGTTGGCAATATCCAGCGCTAGCTTGGCCTGCCGTGCGGCGCTGGCTTCCTGCTCGCCTTCGACACTCTGCACCAGCAGCACAATAAAGCCGATACATACGGTACCGAGGATCATCGGTATACCGATTTTCGACACGATATCCAGCCCCAGCGCGGTTGTAGGCGCCCAGAGCACCACCAGGATCATGGTCAGGGTTTCGCACAGCATCCCGGCGATAATGCCGATGCGCCAGTGGTGCGCTTTCGGCGTTTTGAGGTTGATCCAGCCCGCCAGACAACCGGCAATAATACTGGTGATAAAACAGGGAATGGCCGTCACGCCGCCAATATCGATCAGATAGCGATGAATACCTGCAATGATGCCGGTAATAATCCCCACCCAGGGGCCGAACAGGATCCCGCCGGACATCACCGCAATAATACGGACGTTGACCAGCGACCCCTCCACCGGCACGCCGGACCAGGTGCTGAACAGCGCAAACATGGAAAAGATGGCCGTTACGGCCAGCAGCTCTTTAGGCGAGTGGGCGGTTTTATGCAGCAGTTCGCGAAACAGGCGCATGCGGATCAGGAAGAACAGACAAATCAGCATTAACGCCGCCCGATCAAAGACCGCCAGCAGCATGTTAAATATTTCGTGCACGGAAAACTCGTGTGAATAGCGTGGAAAAGAGATGATAAAAAATCTGACGCCGGATGACCAGTTAACTTCCGCAAAGGGTTAAGAGGAAAAACCCTGTTTTCAAAAGGGGATTGTGACGGACGGGCAGTCAGCGAATGGCCCGCCGTGAAAAACGTCAATGGTGGGTAATGCTCTTTTTATCATCATGTTAACTTGCTGTTTTATTTGTGGCTTATATCGTGCAGCTTGTCTGGTCAGACGAAAAATGCCTTCCGCTTTTTCGTGGCTGATAAATTATTTTCCGTTGCCCCTCGACAGCGGGAATTTGTTCAGGCTATTTTCTAAACATGCCACGCAGTGGCAGCGTCGCTCGGACGGTCCGGGCGCTAACGTTACATCGAGGAATCTATGGCTGACTCCAGTCCAGTACGTCGCTTTACGCGCATCGAACGTCTTCCCCCTTATGTTTTTAACATTACCGCTGAACTGAAAATGGCCGCGCGTCGCCGCGGTGAAGATATTATTGATTTCAGTATGGGCAACCCTGACGGCGCTACGCCGCCGCACATTGTCGAAAAGCTCTGCACCGTGGCGCAACGCCCGGATACCCATGGCTATTCCACATCACGTGGTATTCCACGCCTTCGCCGCGCCATTTCGCGCTGGTATCAGGAGCGCTATCAGGTGGATATCGATCCGGAAACGGAAGCTATTGTCACCATCGGCTCGAAAGAGGGACTGGCGCACCTGATGCTGGCCACGCTCGATCATGGCGATACCGTGCTGGTGCCGAATCCCAGCTACCCGATCCATATTTATGGCGCGGTGATCGCCGGGGCGCAGGTACGTTCTGTGCCGCTGGTGGAGGGCGTGGACTTCTTCAATGAACTGGAGCGCGCCATTCGTGAAAGCTATCCGAAGCCGAAGATGATGATCCTCGGTTTCCCGTCGAACCCGACGGCGCAGTGCGTTGAGCTGGAGTTCTTCGAGAAAGTGGTGGCGCTGGCGAAGCGTTATGATGTGCTGGTAGTGCACGATCTGGCTTACGCCGACATCGTCTATGACGGCTGGAAAGCGCCGTCCATCATGGAGGTGCCGGGCGCGCGCGATGTGGCGGTGGAATTCTTTACCCTGTCGAAAAGCTACAATATGGCCGGCTGGCGTATTGGTTTTATGGTGGGGAATCAGGAGCTGGTTAGCGCGCTGGCGCGGATTAAAAGCTACCACGATTACGGCACCTTTACCCCGCTGCAGGTGGCCGCGATTGCCGCGCTGGAAGGCGATCAGCAGTGCGTGAAGGACATTGCCGCCCAGTACAAACGCCGTCGCGATGTGCTGGTCAAAGGGCTGCACGAAGCGGGCTGGATGGTGGAAATGCCGAAAGCGTCAATGTACGTGTGGGCGAAAATCCCTGAACAGTACGCGGCGATGGGATCGCTGGAGTTTGCCAAGAAACTGCTGAACGAGGCGAAGGTGTGCGTGTCACCAGGGATCGGCTTCGGCGATTATGGCGATACCCATGTGCGCTTTGCGCTGATCGAGAACCGCGATCGTATCCGTCAGGCCGTGCGGGGCATCAAAGCCATGTTCCGCGCTGATGGATTGCTCCCTACCACCGCCAGACCGCTCACCGAAGACGCGGAATAAACAAAAACAGGAGCCAGCGGCTCCTGTTTTTCGTATGAACGTTGCTCAGATCATCAGGGCGAAAGTACCGGCCCATACAATGACCATTACCGAAATGCCCATAAAGAAATATTTCACTTTTCATCGCTCCGCACACACATCGTATGCATTCATGAACAAGACAGGACTGATTATAGAGAGATGACGCCAGGCCAGAATCAAAATGAGAATTATCTCGTTTAGGGTGGCGGCAGCACCTCAGAATTCAGGTGTGATTCACACCAGACGGCGCTAATGTACGCTTAATAAATCCGGGAAACAAGTGGCATTTTCTTAAATACTTTCCGTCACTTAGCTTGTGTCGGGGAACGGCGACACTTTAATTTCCTGAGGTAATAAATTGAGCTTGAGCGACGCTTTTTACCTTAATGAAAACTCCCTTTTTCCTGCTTGATTTATAAGGTTAAATTGTGAGCTACGTCTCGGTTTTAACGACTTTACGATAGTGTGCTGCAAGGCATAAGTGACAAAAAAGTGACACCACCTTTTGTGCTATCGCCCACAAAACAAAAATCCTTCCTGATGCATTCCCCGGTGTCGCCACCTTTCACGGCATGATAGCAACTGGTTTTCAGCGCAGTAAAAGGAACGTCCGATGCGTAAAGACGATTTACTCACCTTTTTAATCAACCAGACTGATTTCTTTGATCCGCACGACGTCAGTGAGATTTTCACTGCCCGTCATCTGGCGCAGCGCTTCGGGTTACAGCGCAATACCGCCAGCCACTACCTCAATCAACTGGTGACACAGGGCGTCCTGATAAAAATTAATACCCGTCCGGTGTACTTTCTGCATAAGGCCAGCTTCGAGCAGCAATTTTTTCCGCTGTCCCGTACAGAGTTTGCCAGCCTCGACGAACTGCTGGCAGAAAACGACGGCGAGCGCGTGCAACAGGATCACTTCTCCTTGCTGATCGGTCACGAAGGTTCGCTGAAAAAGCCGATAGAACAATTAAAGACCGCGCTGTTTTATCCGGATGGCGGCCTGCCGTTGCTGATCACAGGCGACAGCGGCACCGGCAAAAGTTATCTGGCGAACCTGATGCACGATTACGCCATCGCACAGGGGCTGATCGATGCCGACGCGCCCTTTGTCACCCTGAACTGCGCCCAGTATGCCAATAATCCTGAACTGCTCGCCGCCAATCTGTTCGGCTATGTCAAAGGCGCTTTTACCGGCGCGACCAGTGATAAACCCGGGGCTTTTGAAGCCGCGGATGGCGGGATCCTGTTTCTGGATGAAGTGCACCGGCTGCATGCGGAAGGGCAGGAGAAACTCTTTACCTGGCTCGATCGCGGGGAAATTTATCGGCTGGGAGAAACCGCCAGCGGGCTTCGTGTTGCCGTGCGGCTGATCTTCGCCACTACCGAAGACATTCACAGTACCTTCCTCACCACCTTTATTCGGCGTATCCCCATTCAGGTGGTACTGCCTGATCTGGAAAGCCGCAGTCGAAAAGAGAAGGAAGCGCTGATCCTGCAATTCTTCTGGCGGGAGAGCAAAAAGGTGGCGCTGGCGTTGCGTATCAGCCCGCGCCTGCTGTCCGTGCTGACGCATTATGTCTTTCGCGGCAACGTTGGCGAACTAAAAAACGTCGTCAAATACGTGGTGGCCTCGGCTTTTGCCAGACAGGGCGGCGGGCAGCCGCTGCATGTGACCATCCATGATTTACCGGAGCCGGTGATGGCGCAGTTGCCCGCGCTCAGCGAGGCGACAACCGGGCAGGGCGAAGAAATACGGCTGGATGAGAATACCATTCTGCCGTGGCTGCTCCAGACGCAAAATGCCGGACGGGTGCTGATCCACGATGCGCAGCTCAGCGTACTGACGCTGTTTGAAAAATACCGTACGGCACCGCATTCATGGGATGACATCGAGCAGCGCATCGGTCATGAAATCGAAAATCTGTTCGATCGGCTGATCTTCGATAACCAGGACAAAACCAGTTCACAGATGCTGATGCTGGTGACCAGCCAGGTAAGGGAGGAGTTTTACCGGCTGGAAAAAAGTTACAACATCCAGTACAACGGCAACGGCATCTACGCCATCGGGCATTATCTGGTTCATCGGTCGACCAGTGAACCGTCGCGGCTGAACGTCGAAATGTGCAAACAGCTCGATCGCTTTTTAGAGCAGAAATACCCGTTGCTGTACCTGTTTTGCGAAGAGGTGCTGGCGTCGCTGGCCCGCAGACTGGATCTGCGTATTCAGGCCATGGATCGTATTTTGTTACTGCTGTGGCTGAATAAAACCGGCGTGCAGAGCAGTCAGCTGGTCACCAAAGCGGTTATTCTCGCTCACGGTTACGCCACCGCCAGCAGCATTGCTAACGTGGCAAACCGGCTACTAAAACAAACCGTCTATGAATCCTTTGACATGCCGCTTGACGTCACGCCGGAGGCCATCGCCCAACAGGTCACGCAGTACGTGGAGCGAAACGCGCTGGCGAGCAGTCTGGTGATCCTGGTGGATATGGGATCGCTCAATGACATCCACCACTACTTCAGCCGTCAGGTGACGATGCCGGTGGTGATCATCAATAACGTCTCCACGCGCATGGCGTTGTACGTGGGCGAGCGCATTTTACAGGGCGATTATCTGGAAACCATCGCCGCAGATATTGCCGCCGATGTACCGGTGGAGCATAAAATCATCTGGCCGGAACTGAACAAGCCAAAGGCGATCATTACCACTTGCGCGACGGGAATTGGCGCCGCCAGCAATTTATGCAGCCTGCTGAAAGCGAGTATTCCGCACGAGCTGGGCATAGAAGTGGTGGCGTATGAGTACGACACTCTCGCAGAAAACAAACTGCGCGAGCCCATCTTTTCACGCTTTGACGTGCTGGCGCTGGTCGGCACCCTCGATCCCGGAATTCCCGATGTGCCCTGGATTTCACTGGATACGCTGATCTCCGGACAGGGTAAGGAAACGCTGATGACACTGTTCGGCGCGCTTATCAGTCCCGCGGATGTCATACAGATTAACGAACGCATCGTGAAAAATTTCTCTCTGCGCCGGGTGATCGAATCGGTAACCATTCTTGATACCAGCAAGGTGATAAATCAGGTCGAGCAATTTCTGACGCGCTATCAGCATCTGACGGCGATGGCTGTGCCGAACGACCGTAAAGTCGCGCTTTATATCCATGTGAGCTGCCTGATTGAACGTTTGATCCGTCAGGCGGCGATCCACAACTACGCCGGGCACCGTGCGCAGTGTCAACGCCAACACCTTCCGGCGTTGCGCGAAGCCTTTAGTGTCATTGAGTCGAGCTATAGTGTCCAAATCCCTGAAGCGGAGCTTTTTTATATTCACGATCTTCTGCATCTGCAAACGGAATTTCTTCAGTACGATCAAGAGTTTTGACGTTTTCCTGCCCCTGACATTTTCACCTGTTCGCCGTGCCACTATTTCTGGCACGGCGGTTGCAATATCTGCATTAACAGGTGGAATTTATTTTCGAGGTCAGGATGAAACGACACTATATTTTTGCCAGCCATGGCACTTTCGCTCACGGCATTCTCAATTCGGTCGAGCTTATCCTCGGCAGGCAAAATAATATCCATACGCTCTGTGCTTATATTAACGAAGGGGACGACCTGACCGAACAGGTTGAGCAACTTATTAATGCTTTTCCCGCCGAAGATGAACTGGTGGTGATCACCGATATTTTCGCCGGTAGTGTCAACAACGAATTTATCCGCTTTATTAAACGTCCCGGTTTTCATCTCATTGCCGGGCTTAACCTGCCGCTGATTATCGAAATGCTCATCGCCCCTCAGGACGAGGCGCTGCCATCCCTTATTACCGATTCCCTGACTAACGCCCGGCAAAGCATTCAGTACTGTAATCAGACTCTTGATGCTGCGCTGGTGGCGGATAAAGATTTCTAAGCGAGGATCTAAAAATGATAACACTCCTGCGGGTTGACCACCGTTTACTCCACGGCCAGGTGGCGTTTTCCTGGACACAATATATTGGCGCGGACTGCATTCTGATCGCCAACGATGCGGTTATGCATGACGAACTGCGCAAGACCACCATCAAGCTGGCTAAACCGCCAGCTGTTAAGCTGGTTATGAAAAATATTGATGATGCGATTGCCGCTATTAAAAGCGGCGTTACCGATAAATATAAATTATTTATCGTCGTAGAATCCGTCGAAGATGCCTGGCGTCTGGCCTGCGCAGTACCGGAAATTAAAAGTATTAATCTTGGCGGTATTAAAGCCAAAGAAGGGAGCCAGAATATTTCAAAAGCAATAAACGTCCTGCCAGAGGAGGTGACAATGCTCAATGAACTGGTTAAAGCGGGTACGGAAGTGGAAATCCGGCAGGTGCCTGATGACAGAAAACTGTTATTCACTGACTGTCTTTGAATGACGAGGGACGCACTATGTTAGAAGCATTATTACTCGGACTGGTGGCCTTTATTGCCCAGTCGGAATATGCCTTAGGCACCTCCTTAATTTCCCGCCCGATAGTCACCGGGTTACTGACCGGGCTGGTATTAGGTGATGTGCAAACCGGCGTCATAATGGGCGCAACGCTGGAGCTGGCGTTTATCGGTTCGTTCTCGGTAGGGGCATCCATTCCACCGGATGTGGTCACCGGCGGGATCCTTGGCGTGGCCTTTGCCATCACCTCCGGCGCAGGCACCGAAACCGCGTTGCTGCTCGGTTTGCCTATCGCCACGCTGACGCTGGTGTTGAAAAATATCTATCTCGGGCTGTTTATTCCCACCCTTAACCAGAAGGCAGACGCCTACGCCGATCGGGCTGATACGCGCGGCATTGAGCGGATGCATCTGATCGCCGGATTTGGTCTTTCGCTGATGCTGGCCACCGTGGTGAGCGTCTCCTTTATGGTTGGTAGCGGAGCGGTAAAAAGCCTGCTGGATGCCATTCCGGAGTTCATCAAACACGGGCTGAGCGTTGCCACCGGCATTATTCCGGCGCTGGGCTTCGCCATGCTGGCCCGCCTGCTGATCAACAAAAAGGTCGCCCCGTATTTCTTCCTCGGATTTGTGCTGATGGCCTATCTGAAGATCCCGGTGACCGGCATTGCCATTCTCGGGGCCATTACGGCCGTGGTGATGGTGAACGTGATGCAATTTAATTCCCCCCGTCCGACGGCGGCGCAAGGAGTCCAGAATGACGATGAAGACGATTTCTGAGGAAACTCAGGTGGCCGACGACGCCACAAACATTATTACCCGCAAAGAGTTGCGCAGCGTGTTCTGGCGATCGTTCCAGATGGAGTTCTCCTGGAACTATGAGCGGCAAATGAACCTGGCCTTTGTCTATGCCATGATCCCGGTACTGAAAAAGCTCTATCCCCGCAAAGAGGATCTGGCCGGCGCGCTCAAACGGCATCTGGTGTTCTTTAACACCACGCCGCATATCGTCACGCTGATCCTCGGCATTACCGCCGCGATGGAGGAGAAAAACAGCAGTTCAAAGGGCATGGACGCGGCGTCCGTCGACAGCGTAAAAGCCTCGCTAATGGGGCCGCTCGCCGGGCTCGGGGATTCATTCTTCTGGGGAACGTTACGCCTTATCGCTACCGGTATCGGCACCAGCCTGGCGCTCAAGGGCAGCATTCTCGGGCCAATCCTTTTTCTGCTGGTATTTAACGTTCCCCATCTGGCGGCGCGTTACCTGTTTACCCGCTGGGGCTATGTGCTGGGTACCGGCGTGCTGCAACGCATCCAGAAGAGCGGCATGATGGAAAGCCTCACCTACGGCGCTTCCATCATCGGTCTGATGGTGGTGGGCGCGATGACTGCCTCAATGATCAATATCACCATTCCGGTGACCTTCGGCACGGGCGAGGCGAAAACCCATGTGCAGGACATCATCAACGACATTATGCCCGCGCTGTTGCCGCTGCTGAGCTTCGGGATCGTTTACTGGCTGCTGGGCCGCAAGGTTAAACCGCTCGCCATTCTGGGTGGTATGGCCGTGGTCGGCATAGCGGGATCGTGGATTGGGTTATTCTGAGGAGAAAATGATGTCAACCATGCTGGATTATATAGACCAGGAGTCAGATGCGCTCACGCGCATAATACAGGAATATCCTGAGAAGCTTGCGCCATTAGTGACCTGGCTGGCTTCACGGCCAGTGAATAAGATCATGATCCTCGCAACAGGATCATCATGGAATGCTGCGCTGTGTGCCCGCTATTATTTCGAAACCCATTTCGGCATTCTGGTAGATATTAAAGAGCCGTATAATTTCACCCATTATGAACGCATTGATCCAGCAACGGATTTAGTTATTGCGGTGTCCCAGAGCGGGAAAAGCGCCTCGACGCTGGATGCCATGAAAAAAGTGCAGGCGGAAGATATTCCGGTATTTTGTCTGACTTCGAGTCCGCAGAGTCCGGCTGCGGTGCAGGCGGACGGCATACTCGATATTAATACCGGCATTGAAAGCGTCGGTTTTGTGACGCGCGGCTTTAGCGCCACTGTGCTTAATCTTTTGCTTATCGCGCTGCTGGTGGCTGAACACCGGAGGCAAATCGAAGAGGATGAACGCGCGGCAACCCTTGCGAGCCTCAAAGACGCGGCGCAGGCGATCCCGGACGTCATTGAAAAAACCAACGCTTTCTTTGACCGCCACCGGTCACACTTTATTCAGGCGTCGCGCTTTGTGGCGACGGGCTACGGCGCGCTGACTGGCGTGGCGAAAGAATTTGAAACCAAGTTCACGGAAACCGTGCGCCTGCCGTCCAGTGGTTTTGAACTGGAAGCCTATATGCACGGCCCGTATCTGGAGGCCAGCGCCAGTCATACGCTGTTTTTTATTGAGGACAGTGTCCATACGCGTACCCGCGCCCTCCGGGATTATATGCAGCCCGCCGTGGATGCCGTATTTACCGTCACGCTGACGGAAGAAAATAATGATCCCCATACGCTGGCGCTGAATTATCCCTTAAACCATCATTTCGCGCCGTTGTTATTAATTGTGCCATTTCAGCTTCTCGCCTTTCATATTTCAAAGGCGAAAGGCATCGATTTAAGCGTGCGTATTTTCGACGATTTCGACAAGGTGCTTAAAAGCAAAATTTAATTCCTTATCAGGAGAATAGCTATGTTAGGTTTTAATCAGGACGAGTACCTGACCAGTGCTCGTGACATCATTGCTGCGCGCAAAATTGCTGAGCAGGTTGCAGAAAATATTCATCAGGCGGGTTTTAGTAATATTTTTTTCGCCTCGGTAGGGGGCTCGCTGGCACCCATGATGGCAATGCAGGAATTTGCCAAAGAGGTGACCGCGTTGCCGGTTTATACCGAACAGGCGGCGGAATTACTCTGTAAGGGAAATAAAAAGCTCACCAAAAAATCTGTCGTTATTACGCTGTCCAAATCGGGCGATACCAAAGAATCGGTCGCTATTGCGCAGTGGTGTAAAGCGCAGGGCATCCGCGTGGTGGCCATCACCAAAAACGCCGATTCACCGCTTGCCGCTGCGGCCACCTGGCATATTCCGATGCAGCATAAAAACGGCGTGGAATATGAGTACATGCTGCTGTACTGGCTGTTCTTCCGGCTGGTGGCGCTTAACGGCGAATTTGACGGCTATGACCGTTTTGCCAGCCAGCTGGAGTTGTTGCCGGAAAACCTGCTGCAGGCCAAACGCCAGTTTAACGACCGCGCCGATGAGATTGCCAGTCGTTACCATACCGCAGATTACATGATGTGGATCGGCGGCGCAGAGATGTGGGGCGAAGTCTATCTGTTCTCAATGTGTATTCTCGAAGAGATGCAGTGGAAACGCACCAAGTCCGTCAGTTCAGCGGAGTTTTTCCACGGCACGCTGGAGCTGCTGGAAAAAGACGTCCCGCTGTTTCTGGTGAAAGGGGAAGGGAAGTGCCGACCGCTTGACGATCGTATTGAGGCTTTTGCCCGTAAAATTACCGATAACCTGGTGGTCATCGATCCGCAGGAGTATACCCTCACCGGCATCGACGATGAATTCCGCTGGATCATGGCCCCCTGCGTGGCCTCGACCCTGCTTGTGGATCGGCTGGCCGCTCACTTCGAGCACTACACCGGACACAGTCTGGATATTCGCCGCTATTACCGGCAGTTTGAATATTGATGAAAGTGACAAAGGT
>NZ_CP127837.1:2403221-2424966 GCF_030291195.1 Enterobacter sp. PGRG2
CTGGTGTCCCCTGCAGGAATCGAACCTGCAACTAGCCCTTAGGAGGGGCTCGTTATATCCATTTAACTAAGGGGACAAGGCGGCACGAGTATAACGTCATTTCCGCACTGCGTTAAGCGCGTGACCGCCTGAATGCTCAAAGTGTCGCCACTTAAGCGTTATTCTGCTTTGCTTTCACCTTCTTTTTCGCCTCGTCGGCCTGCGCTTTGGCTTCCGCCTTACGTTTGTTGCTCATATCGTTACGGATCTGTGCATGGCTTAACAGGGCGAAAATAAAGGTACCGCCGCAGATATTCCCGGCGAGGGTCGGGAGCGCAAACGGCCAGAGGAATTCACTCCAGTGCAGCGAGCCGGTAAACACCAGGTAAAAGATTTCCACCGCGCCCACCACGATATGCGTGGTATCGCCCAGCGCAATCAGCCAGGTCATCAGAATGATCACCACGATTTTCGCCGAGCCGGCAGAAGGGAACATCCATACCATAGTGGCGATCAACCAGCCGGAAATAATGGCATTGGCAAACATCTCCAGCGGGGTATTTTTCATCACGTCCATGCCGATTTTGACAAAGGCATCGCGCGTCGGGTCGTCAAATACCGGCATATAACCAAACGCCCAGGCGACGATGGCGGTGCCGATCAGGTTACCCAGCAATACCACGCCCCACAGTCGCATCAGAAGACCGCCATTGCCCCAGGTCGGATTGTGCATAAACGGCAGTACGGCGGTGACGGTGTTCTCGGTGAACAGCTGCTGACGAGCCATGATGACAATAATAAAGCCGAAGGTATAACCGAGATTTTCCAGCACAAAGCCGCCGGGAATACCTTCAAACTGGACGTGGAAAATGCCTTTTGCCAGAAACGATGCGCCCATTGACAGGCCCGCCGCAATGGCTGACCAGAGCAGGGCCATGGCATCACGCTCCAGCTCTTTTTCCCCGTCCTGACGAATATGTTCATGGATCGCCATTGCCCGTGAAGGCAGATGCTCCTCATCCACCTCGATTTCTTCACCGCGATCTTTTTCCTCACTCTCGACTTCAATGTCGTCGGTGTGCTTATCTAATTTTTCGTTTTTCAGTTCATCCATTTTTGCTTCATCTTTCCGGGGATCATGCTAATAAGCGTAGCGGCTTTATGTGCTAAAGCAGCGGGCTTCTTCCTAAATTGTGCAAAGGGCAAAAAAGGTGATAACAGGATCGCAGAGAACGTATAAAATTGAAGGCGAAACGAGAAGAGAAAGACAAGCTATGCTCAATGCGTGACAGCTCGTGCTGCCGCTGACGTGCACATCGTTAAACGTGCTGATACAATCGCTTGCGTATTCCAGGCGGAAACCTGAGCGCTGCGCGTTTATCCGTCACGGATGATATTTTGCGATGACCATTTATTACAGGGAGACATCCATGAAATTTCGCCTGTCGGCGCTCGCGCTGGGAACTACATTACTGGTCGGCTGCGCCAGCTCTGGTGAGCAGCAACAGGGGCGCTCGGATCCGTTCGAAGGATTTAACCGCACCATGTATAACTTTAACTTCAACGTGCTGGATCCCTATGTGCTGCGGCCAATTGCCGTGGGCTGGCGTGATTATGTACCGCAGCCCGCGCGTAATGGCTTAAGCAATTTCACCAGTAACCTGGAAGAGCCCGCCATTATGGTGAACTATTTCCTCCAGGGCGATCCCTATAAAGGCATGGTGCACTTTACCCGCTTCTTCCTGAATACCTTACTGGGTATGGGCGGCTTTATTGACGTCGCGGGATTATCTAACGAAAAACTGCAACGTGTGGAGCCGCACCGTTTCGGGAGCACCCTCGGTCATTATGGCGTGGGTTACGGTCCGTACGTTCAGTTGCCGTTTTATGGCAGCTTTACCCTGCGTGAAGACGGCGGCGATATGGCGGATACGCTGTATCCGGTGCTCTCCTGGCTGACCTGGCCGCTCTCAGTAGGTAAATGGACGGTAGAAGGTATCGAGTCCCGCGCGCAGTTGCTGGATTCCGACGGCCTGCTGCGTCAGTCGTCCGATCCTTATATTCTGGTACGCGAAGCCTATTTCCAGCGCCACGACTTTATCGCTAACGGCGGTCAGTTAAAACCTGACGAAAACCCGAATGCGCAGGCTATTCAGGACGATTTAAAAGATATTGATTCTGAATAACCGCAAAGCAGGCAATAAAAAAAGGTGAACCGAAGTTCACCTTTTTTTATATGACGGGTTTATCAGAATGCGTAGTTAAAGTTAGTGCCGAACAGCCAGGCTTTACCTTCTGAATGGAAGGTATACGGGCCTTCATTAACGGTAACTTTCTGACCGTGCATATAAGACGCACCCACATCAACCGACGCATTATCATTAAAGGCGTAAGTCGTACCGGCGCTCAGCCACAGACGGTCCTGATCCGGGATGGAAATAGAACGTTTGCCAGCCGGAACCGGGCTGTCGTCATAGGCGATACCCGTACGGAAGGTCCAGTTATCATCCATGTAATAGGTGGTACCCAGCGCCAGGCGGTAGGAATCTTTAAAGCCTTCGTCTTTATAGAACAGCGTGCGGTCGCCATCGCCGGTGGCTTTCAGCTCCTGGAACTGACTCCAGCTGGTGTAGGCGATGCTGTAGTGTACAGCCCATTGTGGCGCGACGCGGTTATAACCGGACAGCTCCCACATTTCCGGCAGATGCAAACTCAGCGAGCCTGGAATAGTCTGGCCGCCAGTACCGGCAGGGAAAGCCGTGCCCGCGCCAGGTAAGCGGTTAGCCAGTGGGCTGATGCCGCTTTTATAATCCCCGTCAAAGTCGACTTTTACTTCTGAGCGGTAAGTAAAACCGTAACGGTTGTCTTTATCCAGCTCATAAAGGATACCGGCGTTCCAGCCAAAGCCCCATTCATCGCCTTCGAGGCTTGCGATTTTAGAACTGTTTTTCGGCAATGCAGCGGTCTGCTCGCCGGAATAGCGCTCAATTTTCGCGTCAGCGTAAACGGCGTCAAAGCCAAGACCAAAACTCCAGTTGTCATTTAAGCGATAAGCGCCGCTGAGGTTGAGGTTAAGGGTGGTTAAATCGGTTTTACCGCCGTATTCGCCCGCGATGTAGTTATCATTAAACTCTGTTGCCAGACCATAATTCGAGGTGACTGATGCGCCCCAGCCAAATTGTTCATTAATTGGCGCAACAAAGTGCAGGTTAGGCACCCAGGCAGTCGGCGCAATATTATCGGCTTTGGTGCTGCGGCCGGTATAAGGCGAACGGCCGGAAATATTCACGTCCGGATCAATATACACCGCGCCGCCGGAAAAGGCCGGGCGGTCGAATAAAGTAATTAATGCCGGGTTACGGCTGACGTTGCCTGCGTCATCCGCAATAGCGCCTTCACCTGAATAAGCGCGGCCAAGGCCAGAGGAAGAGAATTCGTTTAACTGGAAGCCCGCAGACCAGGCTTGTGTAGAGACAATTGCCACTGCAACTGCGAGTGCAGATTTGGTAAACCGGGTTTTCTGGCTCATGACCATAACCTCATACATTTATTTTTATGCATTAATTGTTACGTACCGTAACAGGAGCGCGAAGTGTAGGGTCTGAGGTACGACTTACAAATCAGACCAGTGGCGGAAGTATAGGTCCGACCAGAGGGAATGTTGCAAGGATGTTTATAAGATTTTTCAAATGTGATCTTCGAAACGCGATCTGCGTGGCAAATTTGTGCACCGTTACGGTTATGAGCAACGGCGAATTTTGTTTTAGATCATTTTAAGCTGTGATAACGGTCACTATCCGGCAATTGTGAGATTAACAACTGGAGCCACTTTTACGGGGCGCGTAAAATAACCACATCGTTTATGGCACCCCGAGTGCAAATACAGAGGAAATCTACAATGAGTAAATGCAGTGCTGATGAAACCCCGGTTTGCTGCTGTATGGATGTGGGCACCATTATGGATAATACCGACTGCACCGCCTCTTACAGCCGCGTATTTACCACACGTGCCGACGCAGAAGCGACGCTTGCCGCATTAACGGAAAAGGCGCGCAGCGTGGAGTCAGACCCGTGCCAGATCACCTCCACCTTTACCGACGTTGAAGAGGGTGTGCGTCTGGATATTGATTTTGTTTTCGCCTGCGAAGCGGAAACCCTGATCTTCCAGCTCGGCCTGCGTTAAATCCCCCTTATCACGCTCCTGATCCTCAGGAGCGTTTTCTCCATCATCTCTGTGTATTAGCTCGCAAAAATCCCCTCAGCCAGTTGGCTAAATGTAAAAAAAAGGTTAAGACTAATATCAGGTCAGACCACTTTGCATGATGTTATTTACAGGGGAGTGTTATGAGTCAGGCATTACCGCTTGTCACCCGTCAGGGCGATCGCATTGCCATTGTCACCGGATTGCGTACCCCTTTTGCCCGCCAGGCCACCGCCTTTCACGGCATACCGGCCATTAGCCTCGGGAAAATGGTGGTGGGCGAAATGCTCGCCCGCAGCGAAATTCCGCCTGACGTTATCGAACAACTGGTGTTTGGTCAGGTGGTGCAGATGCCGGAAGCGCCAAACATTGCCCGCGAAATTGTGCTCGGCACCGGCATGAACATTCATACCGATGCGTACAGCGTCAGCCGTGCCTGCGCCACTAGCTTTCAGGCGGTGGCGAACGTTGCCGAAAGCCTGATGGCGGGTACCATTCGCGCCGGTATCGCGGGCGGGGCGGATTCCACCTCCGTACTGCCCATCGGCGTCAGCAAAACCCTGGCGCGTACGCTGCTTGATCTCAGCAAAGCCCGCACCGCAGGGCAGAAGCTAAAACTCTTTTCCCGTCTGCGCCCGCGGGATTTACTCCCCGTGCCGCCCGCCGTTGCGGAATACTCCACCGGTTTACGCATGGGCGATACCGCCGAGCAAATGGCAAAAACCTGGTGCATCAGCCGCGAGCAACAGGATGCGCTGGCACATCGCTCCCACCAGCTGGCGGCGCAGGCCTGGGCGGACGGTAAACTGGCGGACGAGGTGATGACCGCCTACGTGCCGCCGTACCGTGATCCTGTGGTGCAGGATAATAATATTCGCCACAACTCCACGCTTGCTGATTACAGCAAACTGCGCCCGGCGTTTGACCGTAAACACGGCAGCGTGACAGCGGCCAACAGTACGCCGCTGACCGATGGCGCGGCGGCGGTGATCCTGATGACCGAATCCCGCGCCAGGGAACTGGGGCTGACGCCGCTCGGATTCCTGCGCAGCTATGCCTTTACCGCCGTCGGTGTGCAGCAGGACATGCTGCTGGGTCCGGCCTGGTCGACGCCGCTGGCGCTGGAGCGCGCAGGCATCACCCTTAACGATCTGACGCTGTTTGATATGCATGAAGCCTTTGCCGCCCAGACGCTGGCAAACCTCAAGCTGATGGCCAGCGACCAGTTCAGCCGCGAGGTGCTGGGTCGCAGTCAGGCCACCGGCGAAGTGGACGACAGCAAATTTAACGTGCTGGGCGGCTCCATCGCTTATGGCCATCCGTTCGCCGCCACCGGCGCGCGCATGATCACCCAGACGCTGCATGAATTACGCCGCCGGGGCGGGGGATTTGGCCTGGTGACGGCCTGCGCCGCAGGCGGACTTGGCGCGGCAATGGTCCTGGAGGCCGAATAATGGACATGACAACTGCATTCTCCCTGATTGTGCGCCCGGATCAGATCGCCGTGGTGACCATTGATGTGCCCGGCGAAAAAATGAATACCCTGAAGGCGGAATTCGGCGTTCAGGTGCGGGCAATTTTGAAACAAATCCGCGAGAACAAAGATCTGCGTGGCGTGGTGTTCATTTCGGCGAAAACAGACAATTTTGTCGCCGGGGCTGACATTCATATGATCGACCGCTGCAAAACCGCTAAAGACGCGGAAGAGCTGGCCCGTCAGGGGCAACAGGTGATGGCGGAAATTCATGCCCTTACCATCCCGGTGATTGCGGCGATCCACGGTGCCTGTCTTGGCGGCGGTCTTGAGCTGGCGCTGGCCTGCCACGGGCGCGTCTGTACTGACGATCCCAAAACCCAGCTTGGGCTGCCGGAAGTGCAGCTCGGCCTGTTACCCGGCTCCGGCGGCACCCAGCGCCTGCCGCGCTTAATTGGCGTCAGCACGGCGCTGGAGATGATCCTCACCGGCAAAATGCTCCGTCCGCGCCAGGCCCGTAAAGTGGGGCTGGTGGATGATGTCGTACCGCTGTCGATTTTGCTGGACGCGGCCGTGGAACTGGCAAAAAAAGGCAAACCGACCGGGCGTCGTTTACCCGTGCGCGAACGTATCATGGCCGGCCCGCTCGGGCGCACCCTGCTGTTTCGTATGGTGGAGAAAAAGACGCAGCAGAAAACCCACGGCAACTATCCGGCCGCGCCGCGCATTCTGGACGTGGTACAGACGGGGCTCGCCCAGGGGCGCAGCAGCGGTTATGAGGCAGAAGCCCGCGCCTTCGGCGAGCTGGCGATGACCCCGCAGTCCCGTGCGCTGCGGCATATCTTTTTTACCAGTACCGACATCAAAAAAGATCCGGGCAGCGCCGTCGAACCCGCGCCGTTACGTGCGGTGGGCATTCTGGGCGGTGGTCTGATGGGCGGCGGCATTGCTTACGTCACTGCCAGCAAAGGCAAACTGCCGGTGCGCATCAAGGATATTAAACCTGCCGGTATCAACCATGCGCTGCAGTACAGCTGGCAGCAGCTTGATAAAAAAGTCCGTCGCCGCCATATCCGTCCTCAGGAGCGTGACAACGACATGGCGCTGATCTCCGGCACCACCGATTACCGTGGTTTTGCCGGGCGCGATATCGTGATTGAGGCGGTATTCGAAGATCTGGCGCTAAAACAGCAGATGGTGGCGGAAGTGGAGCAGCACTGCTCGCCGCAGACCATTTTTGCTTCTAACACCTCGTCGTTGCCGATTGGCGATATTGCTGCGAAAGCCGCGCGGCCGGAAAATATCATCGGCCTGCATTTCTTCAGCCCGGTGGAGAAAATGCCGCTGGTAGAGGTGATTGCGCATGCGCAAACCTCAGAGCGAACCATTGCCACCACGGTGATGCTGGCGAAAAAGCAGGGTAAAACGCCGATCGTTGTGGCGGATAAAGCGGGCTTTTACGTCAACCGCATTCTTGCGCCCTACATCAACGAAGCGATGCGTATGCTGACGGAAGGCGAGCAGGTCGAGCATATCGATCGTGCGCTGGTAAAATTTGGCTTCCCGGTCGGCCCAATCCAACTTTTGGATGAGGTGGGAATCGATACCGGCACTAAAATTATCCCTGTGCTGGAGAGCGCGTATGGAGAGCGTTTTTCCGCGCCTGCAAAGGTCATTTCTGCAATTTTGAACGACGATCGCAAAGGCAGAAAAAATGGTCGTGGATTCTATCTTTACGGTGTGAAAGGGCGTACAAGCAAGAAGCAAGTGGACCCGGCGATTTACCCGCTGATTGGCGCATCCGGGAATGCGAAACTGTCGGCGGATCAGATCGCGGAACGCTGTGTGATGATGATGCTCAACGAAGCGGCGCGCTGCCTCGATGAGTCGGTGATCCGCAGCGCGCGTGATGGCGATATTGGCGCGGTATTTGGCATCGGGTTCCCGCCATTTTTGGGCGGGCCGTTCCGCTATATGGATACGCGCGGCGCGGGGAATATCGTGGCGACGCTGGAGCGTCTGGCGGCGCAGTACGGCCCACGATTTACGCCTTGTGAATACTTGTTACAAATGGCGGCGCAGGGCGAAACGTTCTGGCCTGCTAATAACACTGATCCTGTAAGTTAAGGTCAGTAAAGGGTAAATCTGTCGTTGAATGTGTCGGTACTGTTCATTTTATAAACAGTGATTGACTATACTTACGCCATTGATGTAAAACACAGCGTTTCATTCAACGAATGGATAAGGCACAATGCCCGGCCATTGTCTGTTCCGGTGTAAACATGTTGTTTCATTCGGGCGGTTCAATGCTTCTGGTTAACAAAAGCGGTGCAATATGCAAGTTTTTATCATGCGTCACGGCGACGCTGCTCTGGATGCAGCCAGTGACTCGGTTCGCCCTTTGACTTCTTGTGGCTGTGATGAGTCCCGTCAAATGGCAACCTGGCTGTTAAGCCAAAAAGTGAACATCGAGCGTGTACTGGTCAGTCCGTTTCTGCGTGCCGAACAGACGCTGAGCGAGGTAGGGGAGTGCATGAACCTGCCGGACGATGTGGAGATCGACGTCCTGCCCGAGCTGACGCCCGGTGGTGATGTGCGTATGGTCAGCGCGTATTTGCAGACGCTGACTAACGAAGGAGTATCTTCGGTGCTGGTGATTTCGCACCTGCCGCTGGTGGGTTACCTGGTGTCAGAACTGTGCCCGACCCTGACGCCGCCAATGTTTTCTACCTCAGCGATTGCCAGCGTTACGCTGGATAACGCAGGGAAAGGGGTGTTTAACTGGCAAATGAGTCCCTGCAATCTGAAAATGGCGAAAGCGATTTAATCCCGCCTGACCCTGTAAAAAGAGCCGCTGATGCGGCTCTTGTTGTTTCTGGCGGCTGGGGTTTTGTCGGGTGGCGCTTCGCTTACCCGACCTACAACTGGTGGCTGGTTTTGTCGGGTGACGCTGTGCTTACCCGACCGACGGGTTACGAATTCGTAGGCCCGGCAAGCCTGCGCCGCCGGGCATCCCGGCACCGGGCACGTGCTCAGGGGAGTTCTGGCGGCTGCCACTCTTCCACTTCGATCAGCACCAGCAGGGCCGCATCGCCGCCGTACTCTTTCGGTGCCTGATGGAAGGCCATCACGTGCGGATGCTGCGCCAGCCATAATGGTGTTTGCTGCTTGAGAATATGCTTCCCGTGGCCATGCATCACACAGGCGCAAAACACATGTTCGCGGCGGCAGGCGGCAATCAGCGCGCCCAGCTCCTGCTTCGCCTGCATCTGCGTCAAACCATGCAAATCCAGAAACAGCTCCGGGGAGTAATCACCGCGGCGGATCTTCTTCAATTCGAAATGGCTGACGTCCGGGCGCACATACTTTGCCGGGCCGTCGGTATTAAGCAGCGGCTGAAACTCATCAGAAAAATAGTGGCTGGCATCCGCCTGCTCCGATAACAGGCGCTTCACCGGCACCTCCGTCACTTTTTTACGCAGCGGGCGGTGAACAATGGTGTCCTGCTGGATTTTGCGCGTGCCTGTCATGAGCTGCCGGAACAGCGCCTGATCCTCCTCGCTGAGCGATGCTTTCTTTTTCATTTTTCTGTCTCATCTTTTATTTCCGCCAGTTTACCCGACTCGATGCGGCCTGTGTGCAGGCAAAACGCATTTTTCCCCGCCGGGCAGGTGCGAGAATGCTGATTTATCGGCGTCTTCATGGCAAACTAGCCGCCGAATTTACAGCAATGCATGTCCTGGAGGATAGTGTGGATAAAATTTTTGTCGATGAAGCAGTCAGTGAGCTGCATACCATTCAGGACATGTTACGTTGGTCGGTCAGCCGATTCAGCGCGGCCAATATCTGGTATGGGCACGGTACCGATAACCCCTGGGACGAAGCCGTCCAGCTGGTGTTACCGACGCTCTACCTGCCGCTGGATATTCCGGAAGAGATGCGTAACGCGCGCCTGACCTCCAGCGAACGCCACCGCATCGTTGAGCGCGTGATCCGTCGCGTCAACGAGCGTATCCCGGTTGCCTATCTCACCAATAAAGCCTGGTTCTGCGGCCACGAATTTTTTGTCGATGAACGCGTACTGGTGCCGCGCTCGCCGATTGGCGAACTGATCACCAGCCGTTTCGCGGGCCTGATCAACCAGCAACCACAGCATATTCTCGATATGTGCACCGGCAGCGGCTGCATCGCCATTGCCTGCGCTTATGAATTCCCGGAAGCGGAAGTGGACGCGGTGGACATCTCCCCGGACGCGCTGGCGGTGGCGGAGCACAACATCGAAGAGCACGGCCTGATCCACAACGTCACGCCGATCCGCTCCGATCTGTTCCGCGATCTGCCGAAGGTACAGTACGATCTGATCGTCACCAATCCGCCGTATGTCGATGAAGAAGACATGTCGGATCTGCCGAACGAATACCGTCACGAGCCGGAACTGGGTCTTGCCTCCGGCAGCGATGGCCTGAAGCTGACGCGCCGCATTCTGGCCTGTGCACCGGACTACCTGACCGATGACGGCATCCTGATTTGTGAAGTGGGTAACAGCATGGTACATCTGATGGAGCAGTATCCGGATGTGCCCTTCACCTGGCTGGAGTTTGACAACGGCGGCGACGGCGTCTTCATGCTGACCAAAGCACAGCTGGTCGCCGCGCGGGAACACTTCAGCATTTATAAAGACTAAGCCGCACAACTAAGCCGCACAACAACACAACAAAATAACGGAGCCGTGATGGCAGGAAACAGTATTGGACAACTCTTTCGCGTAACCACGTTTGGCGAGTCACACGGTCTGGCGTTAGGTTGCATTGTTGACGGCGTGCCGCCGGGCATTCCGCTGACCGAAGCCGATTTACAACAGGATCTGGATCGCCGCCGTCCGGGCACCTCTCGCTACACCACGCAGCGTCGCGAGCCGGACCAGGTGAAAATTCTTTCCGGCGTCTTTGAAGGTGTCACCACCGGCACCAGTATCGGTCTGCTGATCGAAAACACCGATCAGCGCTCGCAGGATTACGGCGCCATTAAAGACACCTTCCGTCCGGGCCATGCCGATTACACCTACGAACAAAAATACGGCCTGCGCGACTATCGTGGCGGCGGACGTTCCTCCGCGCGGGAAACCGCTATGCGCGTGGCCGCAGGCGCTATTGCCAAGAAATACCTGGCGCAAAAATTCGGTATCGTCATTCGGGGCTGTCTGACCCAGATGGGCGACATTCCGCTTGAGATCAAAGACTGGTCGCAGGTGGAACAAAACCCGTTCTTCTGCCCGGATCCCGATAAAATCGAGGCGCTGGACGAACTGATGCGCGGCCTGAAAAAAGAGGGCGATTCCATTGGTGCGAAGATCACCGTGGTGGCCGATGGCGTCCCGGCGGGCCTGGGCGAACCGGTGTTTGATCGTCTGGATGCCGACATCGCTCACGCGCTGATGAGCATCAACGCCGTTAAAGGCGTGGAGATCGGCGAAGGATTCGGTGCTGTTGCGCTGCGCGGCAGCCAGAATCGTGATGAAATCACACAAGAAGGTTTTCAGAGCAACCACGCCGGCGGCATTCTCGGCGGCATCAGCAGCGGGCAGCAGATCGTCGCCCATATTGCGCTCAAACCAACCTCCAGCATTACGGTGCCGGGGCGCACGATTAACCGCGCCGGTGAAGAGATCGAAATGATCACCAAAGGCCGTCACGATCCCTGCGTGGGTATTCGCGGCGTGCCCATTGCCGAAGCGATGCTCGCCATCGTGCTGATGGATCACTTCATGCGCCAGCGGGCGCAGAACGGGGACGTCACAACCACATTGCCACGCTGGTAACTATGAAAAAACGTGTCATTGCGCTGGCGGCGCTGCTCGTCAGCCAGTTCAGCCTCGCCGCCACGCCCTGGCAAAAAATTACCCATCCGGTGGTGGGCAGCCCGCAGTCCATCGGGGCCTTTTCCAATGGCTGCATCGTGGGGGCCAGCGAGCTGCCTTTACAGTCGGATACCTATCAGGTGATGCGCACCGATCAGCGGCGTTACTTTGGTCACCCGGATCTGGTGCTGTTTATTCAGCGTCTGGGGAACCAGGTGCATAATTTGGGGCTGGGAACCATGCTGATCGGCGACATGGGCATGCCCGCCGGGGGCCGTTTCAACGGCGGTCACGCCAGCCATCAGACCGGGCTGGACGTCGATATTTTCCTGCAGTTGCCACAAACCCGCTGGACGGCGGCGCAGCTGCGTAAACCCCAGGCGCTGGATCTGGTGTCATCCGATGGTAAGCGTGTGGTGCCTTCGCTGTGGCAGCCGCAGATTAGCCAGCTGATCAAGCTGGCGGCGGAAGATAATGACGTGACGCGTATTTTCGTCAATCCGGCCATTAAACAGCAGTTATGTCTGGATGCCGGAACGGATCGCGACTGGCTGCAAAAAGTTCGTCCGTGGTTCCAGCACCGCGCGCACATGCACGTGCGCCTGCGCTGCCCGGCGGACAGCCTTGAATGTGAAGATCAACCGCTGCCGCCGCCAGGCGATGGATGCGGCGCGGAATTACAAAGCTGGTTTGAACCCGCAAAACCCCCGATAACGAAGCCTGAGAAGAAGACACCGCCGCCGTTGCCGCCTTCCTGCCAGGCGCTACTGGATGAGCATGCACTTTAATGGACAACTTTATCGATCTCTTTATGGTGTCGCCGTTACTGCTGGCGGTACTGTTTTTTGTGGCCTTACTGGCAGGATTTATCGATGCGCTGGCGGGCGGGGGCGGTTTACTGACCGTACCGGCGTTGCTGGCGGCGGGCATGACGCCTGCCCAGGCGCTGGCCACCAATAAATTACAGGCCTGCGGCGGTTCGCTGTCTGCTTCGATCTATTTTGTGCGCCTGAAAGTCGTCAATCTGGCGGATCAGAAACTGAATATTCTGATGACCTTTATCGGCTCCACCTCAGGCGCGCTGCTGGTGCAGTATGTAAAGTCTGACGTGCTGCGGCAGGTTTTGCCGATCTTAGTTATCTGCATCGGGCTGTATTTTCTGCTGATGCCGAAGCTTGGCGAAGAGGATCGTCAACGGCGGCTGTATGGCCTGCCGTTTGCACTGGTCGCCGGTGGCTGCGTGGGCTTTTACGATGGTTTTTTCGGACCTGGCGCGGGATCCTTTTACGCGCTGGCGTTCGTCACGCTGTGTGGCTTCAACCTCGCCAAATCCACCGCCCACGCCAAAGTGCTGAACGCCACCTCCAATCTCGGCGGCCTGTTACTCTTTATTATTGGCGGCAAAGTGGTATGGGCCACCGGCTTCGTGATGCTTGCCGGACAGTTTCTTGGCGCGCGTATGGGATCACGGCTGGTGCTGAGCAAAGGACAAAAACTCATTCGCCCGATGATTGTGATTGTCTCAGCGGTAATGAGTATAAAACTGCTTTTTGACAGCCATGGACAGGAGATCCTTCACTGGCTGGGGATGAACTGATGAACACGACGCACACTTACGAGCAATTAATAGAAATTTTTGATGGCTGCTTTGCCGGTGATTTTAATACCCGTCTGATTAAAGGCGACGACGAACCGATCTATCTTCCTGCTGATGCCGACGTGCCCTATAACCGCATCGTCTTTGCGCACGGCTTTTATGCCAGCGGCTTACATGAGATTTCCCACTGGTGTATCGCCGGGAAAGCGCGTCGCGAGCAGGTGGATTTTGGCTACTGGTATTGCCCGGACGGCCGCGATGCCACCACTCAGGGGCAGTTTGAAGACGTGGAAGTTAAGCCGCAGGCGCTGGAATGGTTATTCTGCGTGGCGGCGGGCTTCCCGTTCAATATCAGCTGTGACAATCTGGACGGCGATTTCGAACCCGATCGCATCGCTTTTCAGCGCCGGGTACATGCCCAGCTGATGACGTATCTGGAAGAGGGGATCCCTCCGCGTCCGGCGCGCTTTATCCAGGCATTACAGGATTATTATCATACGCCGCCGCTAACGGCAGCACAGTTTCCGTGGCCGGAAGATCTTAACTGAAGCCACGATTTAAAGAGGAAAGAAGATGATCGCGGAGTTTGAAGCACGCATTCTGGCGTTAATTGATGACATGGTAGATACGGCCGGAGACGATGAGCTGTTTGCCAGCGGTTATCTGCGTGGCCACCTGACGCTGGCCGTCGCTGAACTGGAGCATGGCGATGACCACTCCCCGGAAGCGGTTCACGCTAACGTCAGCGCCAGCCTGTCAAAAGCGATTCAGGCCGGTGAGCTTTCCCCGCGCGATCAGGCGCTGGTGCTGGGCATGTGGGACACGCTGTTTACCCAGGCGAAAGGTTAACGGGTTGCCCCTCTCACGGGTGAGAGGGGAATAACCTATGCCAGGCGCGGATAGCCATCGGCAATCGCATCGCCGGTAAACTGCGCCACCCAGCCTTCGGGATTATCAAAAATACGAATGGCGGTAAAATTCGGCTCGGAACCCATATCAAACCAGTGCGGCGTGCCGGCAGGCACTGAAATCAGATCGTTTTTCTCGCACAGTACCTGATACACCTCATTGCCGATATGCAGGCAGAACAGCCCGGCACCCTCCACGAAAAAGCGCACTTCATCTTCACCGTGCGTATGCTCATTCAGGAATTTAGCGCGTAATGCATCTTTTTGCGGGTTATCCGCGCGCAGGCTGATCACATCCCAGCTCTGATAGCCTTTTTCAGCAACCAGCCTGTCGATAGCAGACTGATAGGCATGGATCACCGTATCGGCAGACGGGTTATCCCCTAAATCGCGATCCGCCTGCCAGCGCTCAAAACGCACACCTTTAGCGTTAAGCTGCTGCTGGATCTCTGTGGCATCGGTGCTGTGCCAGGTGGGCTGGCTGGCGTCGGTATCTGAAAAAATGGTCAGGGCGCTCATGAAGGGATCTGCTCCGGATTGATAACATCAAAACGATGAACCTGGTGATGATGGCTGGCGGCATCGTCATCACCGCGAATAAGCTGCACGGTACGCAGCCCGGCCTCGGCTGCCGCATCCAGCTCCTGATGAACATCCGACAGGAACAAAATCTGCGACGGGGCAAGGCCCAGCTGTTCAGCGATGCTGGCATAGGAACTTACCTCGCGCTTCGCGCCGATGTGCGTATCAAAATAGCCGCTGAACAGATGAGTAATATCACCTTCGTCGCTGTAGCCAAATAACAGTTTCTGCGCGGCGACGGAGCCGGAGGAATAAACATAGAGATCAATACCCTGCGCCTTCCATTTTTCCAGCGACGGCAGTACGTCCGGGTAGAGATGGCCGGTAAAGTCGCCGTGCACATAGCCTTCGCGCCAGATAATGCCCTGTAAGGCTTTCAGCGCCGTGGATTTGCGATCTTCATCCATAAAGCGGAATAACGTGTCGATAAGCTGCGCGGTGGTGGCGTCCGGCTGGCCGATTTCGTCGCGCAGATTATCGAGAATCGAGGAGAACGGTTCGCCATACTGCTGCGCCGTAATGAAGGCGGCGAGCCGCTCACGGGCATAGGGGAACAGGACATCATGCACAAAGCGAATATCGCTGGTGGTGCCTTCAATATCGGTAACTATCGCGCGGATCATTCTCTCTCCAGCAGGCGGCGCTGCATTTCACATTCGAATAAGAACTCAAGACCTTCCAGATGACGGCGGGCTTCCGCCACACTGCGTCCCCAGCAGGTTAAACCATGGCCGCGCAGGAGGAAACCATATTGCAGCGGATGATCCTGTGCGAAGGCTTCAATGCGGCGGGCGAGGGCGTCGATATCCTGGTCGTTATCGAAAATAGCCACGGGAACGTAGTCCAGATGAGTGCGCTGCCCGCTGAGGGATTTTTGCATTTCGTAGCCGTGCAGCATCAGTTGCGTGCTTTTCTCCACCCGCGACAGCACGGTGGCATTGACCGTGTGCACATGCAGTACCGCATTAGCCTCGGGAAACAGGCGGTAGATCAGCGTGTGCAGGCCAGTTTCCGCCGACGGCGTACGGCCGGAGGGCACGCGGTGGGTGGCAATCTCCACGCGCAGAAAATCGTCGGGCGTCAGGCTGCCTTTGTCCTTGCCGGATTCGCTGAGCCAGCACCAGTCCGCGTCTTCACGCACAGACATGTTGCCGCCGGTGGCGGGGGCCCAGCCTTTCGCGCCAATCCAGTGACAGGCGTCGACGAGGGGGGAGAGTTGCAGATTGTCTGTCATTCAGTGTCTTCCTTTATAGCCGTAAGGCAGGAATATCGTTATGGTTTAGACGTCTAAGCGTCTTGATTGCCAAATACTAACATCGTGTTATAGTGGCAGCAACACAAGTATCACAGGCAGGCAACCACGCATGAGCAATAACCCGCTGATCCCACAGAGCAAACTTCCCGCCCTCGGCACCACTATCTTTACGCAGATGAGCGCGCTCGCCCAGCAGCATCAGGCGATCAATCTGTCGCAGGGCTTCCCGGATTACGATGGCCCGCACTATTTGCAGGAACGGCTGGCGTATCATGTGGCGCAGGGGGCGAATCAGTACGCGCCCATGACCGGCGTGCAGGCATTGCGGGAGGCGATTGCCGATAAAACCGCAGCGCTGTACGGTTACCTGCCGGATGCAAACAGCGACGTGACCGTTACCGCCGGGGCCACCGAAGCGCTGTACGCCGCCATTACCGCGCTGGTGCGCCAGGGTGACGAGGTGATTTGCTTTGATCCCAGCTATGACAGCTACGCGCCTGCCGTTGAGCTCTCCGGCGGGGTGTTAAAACGCATTGCCTTACAGCCGCCGCATTTTCGCGTCGACTGGCAGAATTTCGCCGCGCTGCTGAGCGAGAAAACCCGGCTGGTGATCCTCAACACCCCACATAACCCGTCGGCGACGGTGTGGGAAAAAGAGGATTTTGCCGCCCTCTGGCAGGCCATTGCAGAGCAGGAAATTTATGTGATCAGCGATGAGGTGTACGAGCACATCTGCTTTGCACAGGAGGGACACGCCAGCGTGCTGGCTCATCCGCAGCTACGCGAGCGGGCGGTAGCGGTTTCTTCCTTCGGCAAAACCTATCATATGACCGGCTGGAAAGTGGGCTACTGTGTGGCCCCGGCGGCCATCAGCGCCGAGCTGCGCAAAGTGCATCAGTATCTGACCTTTTCCGTTAATACCCCGGCGCAGCTGGCGCTGGCGGACATGCTGCGCGAAGCGCCTGATCACTACCGCGAACTGCCCGCCTTCTATCAGCAGAAGCGCGATCTGCTGGTGGAGGCGTTAAGCCACAGCCGTCTGGAGATTTTGCCCTGCGAAGGCACCTATTTCCTGCTGGCGGACTACAGCGCCATTTCCGATCTGGATGACGTCAGCTTCTGCCAGTGGCTGACAAAAGAAGCTGGCGTGGCCGCCATCCCGCTATCGGTATTTTGCGCGGATCCCTTCCCGCATAAGCTGATCCGCCTGTGCTTTGCCAAGCAGAGCGCCACGCTGCTCGCCGCCGCCGAACGGCTGTGTAAGCTGTAGCTACTCCACGGTCCAGGCGCTGGAAAATCGACGGTCGGCAAACAACTCCAGCAGACCGTTGATTTGCTTCAGGCGCAGCACTTCGTCGCTGTCCATTCCCAGCTCTTTACCGATGCGCTCATCTTCCCAGCCCAGCTGCGCCAGTTCGCGCACGATCTCTGACATCTCCTGGATCTGGTGCCGCCCGCGGGCGCGATTATGGCGGATGGTCGCCGCCATGCGCTCGGACTTGCGGGTACGGGAAGCGCGTAAACAGGTGACCGGCAGGTAGCCTTTAAGCTGCTTTTTCAGCGCCGGTTTGCTCTTACCCAGTTCATGCCGGTGAAAGCCGTCCACAATTTCATACTCGTGGGCGCCGGTACGGATGGCGACGACCGGCTGAGTAAAGCCATCCATCTCCAGCGATTTCAGCAGCAGACGCTTTTCCGGCGGCGCCACATTGTTTGGATTGTAGCTGTTCGGTTTGATGGCTTCGTGCCTGACCCACAGCACGCAGTCCACCGGCTGCTCGCGAAACGGGCTGAGCTCGTGCAGCGCCTGACGAAAAGCATTAATGGCGTCAATGCGATCCGCTTCCTCCAGCGAGCTTAAGTAATCCTTTAAGTCGTATATCAGTCGTTGCCGCATAAAATTCCCCACTCTTTACGTTTATTTTTCATACGCTCGTTGTAGCGCTTATAGTTGCTGGTTTTTGTCGGGCTGAATGACAGGGCGCGGCACCAGTAATCGTTATTGAGCAGCACCTTGCAGATGCGCCGCCAGGACGGAATATCCTTCGCGCCGATGTCGCCTTCCTGAACGTCCGGAATATCTTCCATGCCTTGTCTCTCATACCAGCGGAGATAAACGGCGATTTTGTTGCGGTAATGTTCGGCGGTAGAGACGGGCATACTGTCGAGAAGAAAGAGAGCGTAGGAGCGCCAGCTGTGGCCTTCGGGTTTGTACAGCTTGCGGTGGCCGTAAAACTGATTATCCTGCCCGGCATACAGACCGCCGCTTCGCGCGCCGCTGACCCGTTCACACATGCGTGCCCAGGTGTGCGGCTCGAGTACGTGATACAGCCACAGGCCCTGCCGTTGTTCCGGGCCGAAAGGTTCGCAGATGCGCATATAGCGTAAGGGGACGCCCGCCTTGTGCATCAGATCGTACAGCACGTTATAGGTGGCTTTTGATTTTGCAAACCAGGTCCAGACGTCGGCGATTTTCCAGTCATAGATAGGGTAGATGTACCAGCTATTGCCGCGTGGGGTGCAGGTCGTCCAGGGTTTATCATCGGCGAAACGCTGCTTGCGCGAAGAGGCGATGGCCAGAAAGCGGTTATAGGATTCATCGGCGCGGATGCCGATCATCATGGCGGCGGGGCGTTGCTGTGAAAACCAGTCCGCAAACTGGTAAACGAAACTTTCGAAGGTCATACCCTGCTGGTAAAAGGGAAAACAGGCAGGGTCGGTAATGGCGCAGTCGGGGGGCTGCCTCACCCAGGCTTTGCCAGGCTCCCAGCACTGCCACTCCGGTTCAAATTGCGAGAGGGCGTTCTGCGTGGTCAGCGGCAGGGCAATCCACCAGAAGGTTTCGATGACATCCTGATACTCCTCCCGCATTTTATTAATATGCTTTATGGTACAGGCGAACTGCGCTTCCCAGTCAATAAATAACACGTGGATTTTTTTATTCATCTGTCGGGCAAGCAGGGCGGTGAGGTGCAGCATAACGGTGGAATCTTTGCCGCCAGAAAAAGAAACGCAAACGCGGGGCAGATTTTCTAAGGTCCAGCGTATTCGGCCAATACTGGCTTCAAATACGTTTTCCATTAACTCAATCTTATGAATTGACATGAGTGTTAATCCAGTAAGTTAAACCATGATTAAAAACACTGGTATGAAGATGCGGGGAAAGCCCGCGAAGAGAATATATTCTGTTGGCTGGAGGAAGATTCGTCAATGCTGTTAATGTAAGTAAAAACAGCAATACTTTATCCCGGGAATTTAATACGGCCGGAGATAATGTCAGGCCGTATATATCAGCGGGAGGTTACTGATCCTGGTCAATACTTTCTACCAGTTGCGCGAAAACAGCGCTATTCATGGAAGCGCGATTATACATCATAAAAACATCAATGGTGGGCAGCGAGACGCCAGCGTTAATCTGTTTAAGATTAAGCGATGCTTTATAATAGTTGAAGGATTTAAGGGGGACGATGCCGACTAAATCAGTATGGCTAATCATATTCAAAACAGAAATGAATGAATCGCTGCGGAACAGTATTTTCCGTTGCGGTAACTCTTTTTCAATGCTGGTAAAAATTTCGCGGGTCCCCTGTGCAGGGGTCGAAAAGGCGGTAAAACCCTCTTCCAGCAGGTCACTAACGCTAATGGTATCGTTAATACGCGGGTGCGATTTGCTGCATACCAGCACCAGCGGATCGGTTCTGTAGCGGGTGCAGACAATAGAACGATTGGTGACCGGCAGCAGGGAGAGCACCAGGTCGGCCTTGCGATAGTTAAGCAGGTCTTCGGCGGTTTCCGGGGCGATAAAAATGTCGTGGTGCACGATATTATACTGGGCGTTATCACGCAGCCGGTTAATTAAACTCACCATGCCGTTCGAAACCAGGATCTGGGGGCTATAAACAACAATGGTCTTCATTAGCTCACTGTTATTCATAATATTAATGGTTCGTTCCAGATCGTTAAGGTTTTCTTCCAGGTGAGCATGTAAGTTTATGCCCACGGTGGTCGGGGTGACGCCTTTACCGGAACGAACAAATAGCGGGTCATTAAGTTGGGCGCGCAAGCGTTGCAGCGACTGACTGACGGCAGAAGGCGTAATAAATAACGTCTCAGCCGCCTTGCTGATACTTTGATGCTGATAAATACTCTCAAAAATCACCAGCAGATTAAGATCGAATTTTTTAAGATCATAAAGATTAGCCATTAGGTCATCCTGATTTATTGACTATGATTTATTTATCTGATGATTGTTTCACGATGGTGAAGAAAAAAATAAATACAATCCTTTGCGAATACCAAACATGACTTTGTTTGATAAGATGAATATATCATGAAAAGCGATATTTGAAAGGTGCGACCCGAAATAAGTTGAGGGCCGCAAAACGCGACCCTCAAACTGGCAATTGTTCTGGTCTGACGCAGGCGTTTATTGTTCGCCCATTATCACCTTCAGCTTTTGCTCATCCGGCAGACCGACCACCTGTTGCAGCACGTTGTTTTCATTCATGTAATAAATAGCAGGAGTCGCGCTGGCCCCCAGGCTATCCATCAGGCGCTGATGCATATTAAGCGAACGCATGGCTTTGTCTGCGGGTGTCGCGGGCACGTTAAGCTTCATCTTGCCGCCGGACTGCTCAAAATCGTGCCAGGTTTTTGCCGGATCGGCTGAGGTCATTATCGCGGCGGCAGTCGCCGGGCTTTCCGGTTTGATCACGCCTACCAGCAGGGTGCGCAGCTGAACTTTTCCGCTATCCACCCACGGACGCGCCTGCTGCCAGAACTGATGGCAGTAAGGGCAGAAAGGATCGGCAAAGACATAGACCACCCTCGGCGCGTCTTTTTTACCATCGAGGATCCATTCTGCTTTTTCCATCTGCTGCCAGAGCTCTCGTCCGGCAGGGGCATAGATCTCTTTCTCAATCAGCTTTTCGCTAAGATTGGCGCCCGCGCCGTCGTACATGTATCCTGAGATGGCATGTTTACCGTCCGGCGTGACATAAATGGTCACGCCCATATCCTGATATTTTCCCAGATAACCCTTCATGCCGCCGGGCGCATCGAACGGCTTAATGATGGTGATACCCTGTTTCTCAATAGCTTTAACCGCATCAGGCAGCTCGTCTGCTTGTGCGAAAACAGGTAAAAGGGTCATCAGAACTACACGCTTTAACATATCAAGGCCTTGAATATAAACTGTAAAAGTGAGTTTTAGGCTGCGGCGGGGCAGGTTGTTAGATATTGCCTATTGAGTTGATAACGTAAACGCATTAGCCGTGGCAGTAAAACTTGCGTAACTTAGCACTCAACGAAACCACGGAGGAAGTATAGATGTCCTTAATTAATACCAAAATCAAACCTTTCAAAAACCAGGCGTTCAAAAACGGCGAATTCATCGAAGTTACCGAGAAAGATACCGAAGGCCGCTGGAGCGTATTCTTCTTCTATCCGGCTGATTTCACCTTCGTTTGCCCGACCGAGCTGGGTGACGTTGCGGATCATTACGAAGAACTGCAGAAACTGGGCGTAGACGTGTACTCCGTTTCTACCGATACCCACTTCACCCACAAAGCATGGCACAGCAGCTCCGAAACCATCGCAAAAATCAAATATGCGATGATCGGCGACCCGACTGGCGCACTGACCCGTAACTTCGAAAACATGCGTGAAGACGAAGGCCTGGCTGACCGTGGCACCTTCATCGTTGACCCGCAGGGCATCATCCAGGCGATCGAAGTGACCGCTGAAGGCATTGGCCGTGACGCTTCTGACCTGCTGCGTAAAATCAAAGCCGCTCAGTACGTTGCTTCCCACCCAGGCGAAGTATGCCCGGCTAAGTGGAAAGAAGGCGAAGCGACTCTGGCTCCATCTCTGGACCTGGTTGGCAAAATCTAA
>NZ_CP127837.1:2425100-2507383 GCF_030291195.1 Enterobacter sp. PGRG2
CCGGGTGCAGCTATGCACCCGTTTTCCCCCAACACCATGATTCAAGTTGCATTCAGGCAGCCCGGATAAGGCAGCTTGCATGATGATGTTTTTTAGCAGGAGATTAAAAATGCTCGACACAAATATGAAAACCCAGCTTAAGGCCTACCTTGAGCGTCTGACAAAGCCTGTTGAGTTGACTGCCACGCTGGATGACAGCGCCAAATCGGCGGAAATCAGGGAACTGCTGGTCGAAATCGCCGAACTGTCTGACAAAGTGACCTTTGTTGAAGATAACAGCCTGGCGGTACGTAAGCCGTCGTTCCGTATTGCTAACCCAGGCTCCGATCAGGGCCCGCGTTTCGCTGGCTCGCCGCTGGGTCATGAATTTACCTCGCTGGTGCTGGCGTTGCTGTGGACGGGCGGTCATCCGTCAAAAGAAGCGCAGTCTCTGCTGGAGCAGATCCGCGACATCGACGGTGATTTCGAATTTGAAACCTACTACTCGCTGACCTGCCACAACTGCCCGGACGTGGTGCAGGCGCTGAACCTGATGGCGGTACTTAACCCGCGCATCAAACACACTGCGATTGACGGCGGCGCGTTCCAGAACGAAATCACCGATCGCAACGTGATGGGCGTTCCGGCAGTCTATATGAACGGCAAAGAGTTCGGCCAGGGTCGTATGACGCTGACGGAGATCGTCGCCAAAGTGGACACCGGCGCGGAAAAACGCGCAGCCGATGAGCTGAACCAGCGTGAGGCCTATGACGTGCTGATCGTCGGTTCCGGCCCGGCGGGCGCAGCAGCGGCCGTGTACTCTGCACGTAAAGGTATTCGTACCGGTCTGATGGGCGAGCGTTTCGGCGGCCAGGTGCTCGACACTGTAGATATTGAAAACTATATCTCCGTGCCGAAAACTGAAGGTCAGAAGCTGGCAGGCGCGCTGAAAGCGCACGTGGATGATTACGATGTTGATGTTATCGACACGCAAAGCGCCACCAAACTGACCCCGGCGGCAGAAGAAGGCGGCCTGCACCAGATTGAAACCGCCTCCGGCGCGGTGCTGAAAGCGCGCAGCGTGATCATTGCCACCGGCGCAAAATGGCGCAACATGAACGTGCCGGGCGAAGATCAATATCGCACCAAAGGCGTAACCTATTGTCCGCACTGCGACGGCCCGCTGTTTAAAGGCAAGCGCGTGGCGGTAATTGGCGGCGGTAACTCCGGTGTGGAAGCGGCCATTGACCTGGCGGGTATCGTTGAACACGTAACCCTGCTGGAGTTTGCGCCAGAGATGAAAGCGGATCAGGTATTGCAGAATAAAGTTCGCAGCCTGCCAAACGTTGACATCATCCTGAATGCGCAGACCACGGAAGTGAAAGGCGACGGCACCCGTGTGACCGGCCTTGAGTATCGTGCCCGTGTAAGCGGCGATACGCACCAGCTGGAACTGTCAGGGATCTTCGTGCAGATTGGTCTGCTGCCGAATACGAACTGGCTGGAAGGCGCCATTGAGCGCAACCGCATGGGCGAAATCATCATCGACGCCAAATGCGAAACCAGCGTGAAAGGTGTGTTCGCGGCGGGTGACTGCACTACCGTGCCGTACAAACAGATTATTATTGCCACCGGTGAAGGGGCAAAAGCGTCACTGAGCGCCTTTGATCACCTGATCCGTACCAAAATCTGATAAGAAAGTAAGATACACCTGCATCAAAGGCCCGGCGGCGTCAGCTTCCGGGCCTTTGTTTTTATCAGAACGGCTTAACGTATCACCAGCACAGGCACATGCGCATGGCTGACAATGTTTGAAGCGTTGGACCCGAGTAAGTGAGTGCTCATTGACGGATTACGCGAGCCGATCACCACTACGTCCGCATGCAGCTCTTCGGCCATTTCATTCACCACATCGCGTACGCTGCCAACCCGCACATGGGTTTTGAGCCGTTCAGGTGGCAGTGAAAAATGGCTGAGCATGGTTTGCAGACGCGCTTGTGCTTCATTCTGGATATGCTCTTCAAAGCGGCGAATATCTGCGGCGAAGCGGTATAAACTCAGATGCGCCGAGCCGGGAACCACGTGCAGCAGATGGATAATTCCATCGGACTGCGCAAGAAATTCGGCGTGACGGATCGCCTTTTCACTGAGTTCCATGTCAAAAACATCAACCGGCATAATGATGGACTTATACATAATTACGTCTCCCTGTTAGTTCCAGGGCTTATTCAACCATAACTAACCCGCAATTTTTGTAAGGTTTGTCATGCATCCTGTAAAAGTCAGGCGTAACGGAAAGGATTGTACAAAAGAGCGTGCCGGAAAGAGGATGCGCAGGCATCCTCTGCAAGACAAAGCGCAGGGCTTAATCAGAAGAGTTAGCGATTGAATTCACCGGCCGCTTCGGGCTGATAAAGGATTTCAATCACTTCAAGGTGGGTGGAGGCGCCGCCGGGTAATTCCCACTGGATGCTGTCACCCACGCGCAGGCCCAGCAGTGCCGCGCCAACCGGGGCCAGTACGGATAACTGTTTCGTGCTGTCGCTCATCTGCGCCGGATAAACCAGCGTACGCACGCGGATTTCGCCGCGGGTCAGATCGCGAAACTTCACTTCACTGTTCATGGTCACCACATCGGCTGGCATTTCTTCCGGCGCGCACATCTGCGCGCGATCCAGTTCCGCGGTCAGCGCGGCGGCAACGGGCAGCCCGGCGTAGGGCGCCTGCTCCAGCAGCCGATCAATGCGCCCGGCGTCTCGTTCATTAATGATAATGGCAGGTCTGGACATTTCTTACTCCATGTCGTTCCCGGTGACATTCACCGAATTAATCCAAAGAAAAACCCTCACCGTCAGACGGCGAGGGTTTAGCAGATCCGATGATACTCATTCTTGCCCGATCATTGAAGTGATATAGCTCACACCCACGTTTTTCCGCGCCGCTTTTTTTGAATGATTTCGCCTTTCCGCCGCACAGGATCCGCTAAGATAACAGGCTGATTTTTACCGGAGCGCCCATGCCAGAGAATCCCTTACCCGCCGATCAGCAATTTTTCGCCGACCTGCTCAGTGGCCTGGTACTTAACCCACAGCGGCTGGGGCGCATCTGGTTTGCCGTACCCGCGGCTGGCGGCAGCCTGGCAGAATGGCCGCGGCTGGATATTGTGCTGCGCGGCGAATACGGTGCGCTGGGCGAAGGCGAAATGCTGTTTATCCCGGCGCGGACCGCGATCCGCCAGACGGGAGATAAACCGGCGATGGTGTTAAGTCTGGTGTTCGCCCCGGCGTGGCTGGGGCTGACCTTTCACGACAGCCGGGGACGGCAGCCGCTGCGCAACATTGAGCTGCCCCATCCGCAGCGCGGGGAAGGGGAGGCGATGCTGACGGCGCTCACACACCTCGCCCGCACACCGCAGGATCAGGACATTATTCAGCCGCTGGTGCTAAGTCTGCTGCATCTGTGCCGCAAGGTGGTCAACAGCCTGCCGGGTCGCTCCCTGCCGCGGGCGGATTTCCTTTATCAAAGCCTCTGTAACTGGATCGAGGATAACTACGCCACACCGCTGACCCGCGAGAGCGTCGCCGCGCTGTTTAACATCACGCCAAACCATTTATCGCGTCTGTTTTCCCGGCAGGGCACCATGAGTTTTGTGGACTATGTGCGCCAGGTGCGTATGGCAAAGGCGCGGATGATTTTGCAGAAATATCACCTGCCGATACACGAGGTGGCGCTGCGTTGTGGATTTCGCGACAGCGATTACTTTTGCCGCGTGTTCCGGCGTCAGTTCGGGCTGACGCCGGGGGAGTACCGGGCGCGTTTTCAGTAGGCTTACAGCTCCAGCTCCGCCTGCAACAGCGCCAGAATGGCCGGTGCGTCTCCGGCGGCAAAGAGCGCGTCGCGGAAGGCGGTATTCATTAGCTTACGGGCCAGCTGCGAAAATACCTTCACATGGCTGATGCCTTCGCTTTCGCCCAGCGTCAGCATAATCACCATCTCCACGTCGCCCCCGTCAGCGCCCCAGCTTATGGGCTGCGGCAGACGGGCAATGCTGACGCTGGAATGGCGCACCCACGGGGATTTGGTATGCGGGATCGCCACGCCAAAGCCGATAGCGGTCGAGACAATTTCCTCCCGTTGCCAGACATCTTCCTCCAGCGCCTGCGGCGCATCGGTACGGCCATGCAGCGCCAGATTGCCGCACAAATACTGGATCACCTGTTCACGTGAAGCGAGCGGCTCGCCAACGCAAATGGTTTCCAGCGCCAGCAGCGGGCGCGGCGCTTCATGCACCACGATATTATTTAACGCCAGCTCGATCTCCTCTGCGCTGCGGCACTCGCAGGCTTTCTCCGCCAGCTCACGGCATGCCGCATAATCCAGCTGGCGCACCAGCGCTTTCACCGGCGCGATGCGTGGTCCGCTCATGCTGAGTTCATCCAGATCCAGCCCCAGCAACAGCGGCAGATAACGGCTTTCGCCGCCCAGCTCGCCGCAAATGCCCACCCGCTTATGATGGCGGTGCGCGGTGCTGACAATCTGGCGCAGCATACGCAAGAACGACGGTGTGATGGGGTTATACAGCGGCGACACGCGCGGATTATTGCGATCCACCGCATAGAGGTATTGCGTCATGTCGTTCGAGCCGATGCTGAAGAAATCCACCTCCTCGCAGAAGTGGTCGATGATAAAGCACACCGACGGGACTTCGACCATAATGCCCAGCGGCAGGGTGGGGGCGACGCGCAATCCCTCCGCTTTCAGTTCGGCACGCACCGACTTCAGCATATTTTTCACCCACAGGATCTGATCGAGGCTGTGCACCATCGGGATCATCAACTGGGCATTGCCGAACGCGCTGGCGCGCAGAATGGCGCGCAGCTGCGTGCGAAACAGATCGGCAAACTCCGGATAAATGCGCACCGCGCGATAACCCAGGAACGGGTTTTCCTCATGAGGGATCGGCAGATAGGGAATATGTTTGTCGCCGCCAATGTCCATGGTGCGGAAAATCACCGGCTGATTGCCAGCACTGACCAGCACCTGCTGACAGGCTTCGAACTGCTCCTGCTCGTCCGGGGCGCTGTCGCGATCCATAAACAGCATTTCCGTTCTGAACAGGCCGACGCCCTGCGCGCCGCTGGCAAAGGCGGCGGGGGCCTCCAGCGCGCTGCCGATATTGGCGGCGATATCAACGCGGTGTCCGTCGCGGGTTATCGCCGGTAAACCGGCATCGTTGATTTGCTGCTGGTGGCGTTTCATCGCCAGCTTTTGCGCCAGCGCATAATAGCCGTTCACTGCCTCGTCCGGCGCCATCACCAGCACGCCGCATTCGCCGTCGAGTATGCACTCAGCGCCATCATGCAGGCTGAGGGAGGCAGGCGGCAGGCCGCTTAATACCGGAATAGCGTGGGCGCGGGCGAGGATCAGCGTGTGCGAGGTGCGCCCGGTTTTTTCCAGCACCATGCCTTTTAAATAATCTAAATCGAGGCCGAGAAACTGGCTCGGCGTGACGTCTTCCGCCACCAGAATCGTCGGCTGATTCAGCGTCAGGCTGCTGCCCTGCCGCACCTCAGGCCAGGTGATGTGCAGCAGTTGCTCGCTGATGTCGCGGATATCGCTGACCCGCTCACGCAGATAGTCGCTGGCGGAGGCCGCCAGTTTCGCGCATACCTGCTCCATATTCGTGATGATCGCCTGCGCCAGCCCCTGGCGCTGCTCGCTCATCAGCCGACGGATATTACCGCTGAATTCGGCATCCTGGATCAGCGACAGATGGGCGCTGATAATGGTTTTGCTTTCGCCATCCAGCGCCTGCAACTGCCCGTTCAGATGTTCGGCCAGCGCCGCCAGACTGTGCTCCAGCCGCGCGTTATCTTCCGCGCGGGCGGGCAGTTGCCGGTAACGATCAAGATTATCGTGTTGCCAGACGGTAAGACGGCCTGCGCCTATGCCGCCTGCCAGTACGCTGGCATGAATAAGCGTGGGATTAAGCCGGGCCAGCGAGCGCGGCAACGGCGTGGCAGACGGAGCTGCCTGCGGGGGCGGCAGGCTGTCGCTGTCAATAAACTGATGTTCGAGATAGTGCTCCAGCGCCCGGCGGGCGGCCTCTTCATCGCTGCCGTTGATTTCCAGACGGCAGCTGTCGTTAAACAGTGTGCCGGTACTCACCAGCGCCAGCGAGCTTTTGGCGTCGGCCTGGGTGTTGAGGCGCAGGTTAATAAAGCGAATATCGCTGTGCCAGGCGGCGCACTGTTCTTTCAGCGCCCAGGCGGGACGCGCATGCAGGCCGTTTGGCAGCGGGCAGTAAAAGGGGATGGTTAACATAAATGACTCCCTGAAAGAGAACCTGACCTGAAATCCGTCAGATCGTTGACCGTTGCGGCAGTAAACGCGTTGATCAGCGCCACCAGCAGGCGGTGTGTGTCCGCCAGATCCGTCAGATCGGCAATGGAGGCCGCGCAGTGACCGTGACGCGTGGGCGGCCCCAGCACAATAGTCGGCACGCCGGTACCGGACAGGTGAACCGCGCCGCCATCCGTGCCGCCGTTACTGAACATATCGTTTTGCAGCGTAATGCCATAGTCATGCGCCACCTGCTGCACAGCCGCGGCGAGCTTCGGCGGCGCAACCATCGATTTATCGTACAGCACCAGCATCGGCCCTTTGCCGATCTGCCGGTTATTGGCCGGGCCGTAATCAAAATTATTGCCCCAGCAGGCGGTGTCGAGCACCAGCGCCACATCAGGCTGCACCGCCCAGGAGGCAGTCTGCCCGCCGCGCAAACCCACTTCTTCGCTGGAGCTGGCGACCAGCCAGACCTCACAGGGCAGCGGCGTGGCGTGCAATTCCCGCAGCAGTGACAGCAACAGCCAGCAGCCGAGGCGATCGTCAAAAGCTTTGCCCATCACCCGCTGCCCGGGCAGCCTTTGAAATGGACTGGCAAAGGTGACGCGATCGCCGGGGGCAATGCCTGCGGCGCTGACCTCCTGCTGGCTTGCGGCGCCGATATCGACGCGCAGATTTCCGCCCTGGGCGTCGCCGTCCAGCAGGCCGTGAATTTTCTGTCCGTCGCGGGTAGTAATGCGCACCGGCTGAAGGGTGCGCGCGCTCAGGCGCACATTGCCGACGGGCAATACGTCAATCGCCCCGTCGCGGCTGATGCTGCGTACGATAAAGCCAACTTCATCCATATGGGCGCATATCATTACTTTTGGCCCGGCGCTGTCGTTAAGCCGGATCAGCACCGACCCCAGCCCGTCAAACTGCACCGCTTTGCCGTACTTCTGCGCTTCGCGAAGGAAAATATCCCGCACTTCCTGCTCGGCGGCAGCAATGGCATCCGCCTCACTGAGCGCTTTCAGTAATGCGACATCCATCAGCATTCTCCCGTCAGTTGCAGTTCCGTTGGCTGGCGATACAGCACCTCATGACCGCTGTCGGTGACCAGCACCATATCTTCGATGCGCACGCCGCCTTCGCCGGGCAGGTAAATCCCCGGCTCGACGGTCAGCACCATGCCCGGCTGTAAAGGCGTGGCGTCAGAAGGCGCGAAACGCGGATTTTCATGCACATCTATTCCGACCGCATGGCCGGTGTTATGGCCGAAGCGATCGCCATAGCCTGCATCAGCGATGAGCCGGCGTGCGGCGGCATCCACCTCCCGGCACAGCACGCCGGGGCGGATGGCGTTAATCGCCGCCCGCTGCGCGCGTAAGACGATCTGATAAATGTCGTAAAGCGGCGTCTCTTCGGGCGGCGTGTCGCGTCCGGCGACAAGGAAAGTCCTCGTCATATCCGAACAGTATCCCTGGTACTGGCAGCCGAAATCGAGGGTGACGAACTCACCCGCGACTATGACTTTTTCTGAGGCTTTGCCATGCGGCAGCGCACCGCGCGCGCCGCTGGCCACAATGGTGTTGAACGAGGGCTTTTCCGCCCCCTGTTGTTTCATATACCACTCCAGTTCGGCGGCCACTTCACGTTCACGCATCCCGGGGGCGATAAAGCGGCGAATGTGGTCGGCGCTGACATCGGCAATGCGGCAGGCTTCACGGATCAGCGCGATTTCCGCCGTGTTTTTTATCTGCCGTAACGGATCGAGCGACACGCTGACCAGGCTGGCGTTCAGCGCCTCGCGCCACTGATTACCGGTCTGCCAGCTGACGTGCTCGCCTTCAAAGCCGAGGGTGGCGATGTTTTCAGCGGCCAGCAGGCAATTGACCACTACCGGCATGGTATGTGTGGCATCCAGCAGATGCAGCTGGTAGCCCTTAACCCGGTCGACGATGTCGGCAAAGTAACGAAAATCCACCAGAATATGCGCCTGTTCACGGGTGATCAGCACATAACCTGAACTGGTGGCGATGCCCAGGTGCGGCAGCTTATTTTGCCGGGAGGCGATCAGCACCGCATCCAGCGCATTGTCCGACAGCCAGTCACGCAGGCGGCTAAGCAGTGTCATGGTATTTATCCTTGTCATTACAGGCTGTCGATTATCAGTTTGCCCCGGCGATAGAGCATATTGCGCGAGACAATCACCAGCAGGGCGGTGATCACCGCGCCAAGCAGGATGCCGAACATATAGACGCCAAGATTAGTCACCAGCGGCCACGCCCAGATCGCCGATTCCGGGAACCACTGCACTGCGCCAAGCCACACGGCGGTGGTGGAGCCGACGATGGCGCCAATCATATAGGACGGGATAGCGGTGAGCGGGCTTTCAAGCGCAAAGGGGATCGCCCCTTCGCTGATGCCCATAAACGCCAGGAACATCGCGGTTTTGCCCTGCGGGTACAGCTGGGCGCTGAACAGGCGTTTGCCGGTCAGACGGCGATCAAGCAGGGTGGCAAGGCCAAGGCCAATCGACGGAATGACAATGGCGATAGATCGGGCGGTGACCGGCAGGACGTGATCCGTGGTAAAGCTGAAGGCGACAAAACCGGCGGCTTTATTGATCGGCCCGCCCAGGTCGATGGCCGTCGTGGCGGAGATGCCGACGGCATACATCAGCGCGCCTTTTTCTCCGGCGGCGGTCAGCAGGGTGCGGATGCCGCCGTTGATCCAGCCGCCAAAGGGCGTGATCACGTAGTACATCGCCAGCATGACAAAAATCGCCGACAGGATCGGTATCAGGAAGGTAGTTTTAAACGCCAGCAGGTAATCAGGCATGCGGAACGTCTGATTCATCCACTTCACCAGATAACCGGCGGCAACAGAGATGATCAGCGCGCCAATAAAGGTCGACGGCACCGGCGCGGTGGTAACCCATTGCAGCGCGGTCGGGTCAAAGCTCAGCAACTGCGTGGGCTGAGTGGACATCAGCCCGCCAATAAATCCCGCCGGAAACGCCAGTTTGCCGCCGATGGAGTTGGCGACAAAGGCGGCGAACATCGGAATGGCAAAGCCAAACAGCACGCCGCCGAACGACTGCGACAGCCAGGCGAACTTCAGCAGCGATAAATTAAAGCCGGTGAATTGCCCGGAATTCAGGGCGTCCATGATGCCGGTATCGGCGGGAATATCCAGCCAGCTGTAAGCGATAAGCTGTGAAAACGCGAGGATAACGCCGCCCATGATGAGCGTCGGCACCATGCGTGAAATGCCGGACATAATATGTTGCGGTAACTCACCCCAAAAGCGACGACGGGTGGCCACAGTGTTGTTGACCGTCGCCGCTGCCCCTGAAGGACTGGCGACCACGGTTGCGCTGCGTTTTTTAATGGCCATGTGCTGATCCTATTACCAGGGATTAGTGTTCTGCGGCGATCATGTCTTCAATTTCTTTCAGCGTTCCGGCGGCATTTTTGATGGCGTCCTGAAGCGTAATTTCGTACACGTCGCGGGATTCAAAGCGCTCGTTATCTTCCGGCGTAATGGCGATGGCGTGAATGATGATCGTCGCCTCGGCGATGTCCTGCGCGGTCAGGCGGTTCTGGATCCCGTCCGCGCCCTGAGTTTCGATTTTTACCTCGTAGCCTGCGGCTTTTGCGGCGTCTTCCAGCGCCTGGGCGGCCATAAAAGTGTGGGCAAGGCCCATAGGGCAGGCGCAGAGCGCGATAAGTTTTTTGGTCATGATGAACTCCTGATATGAGTGGGACTGAGGGGATTATGGTGAGGGTTTAGCGGACGGGTTACCGGATAAATAATGCATTGACTGGATTTTTAATGCGGTGAAGGGGAAATGTGACGCAGGTCGCGAAGGGGGCTAAAGGAGAAAACACAAACAAAAAAGCGCAGCGTCTTTATGACACTGCGCCCCTGGCTAATGCGAAGATTAACCAGCGATGCCCGGCACCAGGATTTCCGTGGCGACGATCACCACAATCAGACCCACGACAACGGGAACAGAGGTGCGTTTTACCACTTCGAACGGCGAAATTTTTGCCATCCCGGCCACCGCTACCACCACGCCGGAAACCGGTGAAATGGTGCGGCCAAGGTTAGACGCCTGGAGCATCGGGATCGACAGATAGGCCGGGTTAATGCCCGCTTCGTGGGCCAGTTTGGGGATCATCTCCACAAAGGCATAAAAAGGCGCGTTACCGGAGCCGGTAGTCATGGCGGCCAGCATGGTGAGGATCACCAGCACCAGCATCAAAATAATGCTCGCGGAACCGAAAGAGGTGGCGATGGAAATCAGGCTCTGGATGAAACCAATGGTGCTCAGGCCCTGGGCGAAGACGCCGGCCGCCACCAGCAGGATCACCACGCCCGCAAAGGCGTCGGCCATACCGCGGTACGCCACTTCGAGGCCAGAGAACACTTTTTGCGTGTTAAAGCCGTGCAGGAACTCCAGGATGGCGGCCAGCAGCATACAGATCACCAGAATGGTGATGATGTGCAGTTCCGGGCCCCACTTACCGTCAAAAATCAGTACGCCGACAATGGGCGTGAACGGCAGAATGGCATAGAACGACGGCGCTGAGGTGACGATGTCGTTCACATCCAGCATTTCCGGGGTGATGTTCTCTTTTTTATCCAGATAGCGCTGCCAGAAAAAGTGCGCGATCGCCATGCAGATAATGGCCGCAATGGAGATGGGCAGCGTGGTTTTAAAGGCGAAATCAATCAGCGGCATCTCTGCAGCTTTCGCGGCCAGCACCACATCGCCGGAGGTCGGCGACAGAATGATGGCAGCCGGCGAGGCGCAGATTGCCGCCGCTGCGCCGCGGCTGATGCCTACGTTAACCATGACCGGGAACAGGGTGGCCATCAGCAATACGCCAAGGCCGGTCGCGGAGGAAACCGCCAGTGACATCAGACAGGCCACGAAATAAGCGGCAATCATCAGCACATAGGGAGAGTTAATATAACGCAGCGGTTTGGACGCCAGCTTGACCACCATGTCGTTGGCGCCGATATGCGTCATGTAAGCCGCGAAGCCGCACAGCATCATGATCATCATACCGAGGTCGCCGCCACGGCTCATCAGCAGAATTTTTATGTATTCGACGATGTCGGTGACATTATAGCCGGTGCTGGTGGCGCTGGCGGGCAGTACCTTATGACCCATCAGGGCGCTGATGATTAACAGCGTCAGACCGCCCACAAAAAGCACGCCCGTTGCGGAATAGCCTTTGATGATGTAGCGCGCGACGCCCACGATCACCACGACCCCGATAAGCAGTTCAATAAACGTTAACATGGTATCCCCGGAGAGACAGAACACGGCAAAGCATTCTGTGAAAAAATAAGTAAATGAAAAAACAAAGACGCAATGTGCCGAATTAATGGGCAAAAATAGCTGATTGAAATCAATAAACAGACGAGTAAAGCAGCTTCTCACGCTGTACGTCTATACACATGCTAAATATGCTGGCGCGTTGTAACCACGATTTTGCGCACCCCAACCCTGCGCTGCTGCGCTTTGCCGGCGCTTTTTTCCAGTAAAAAGAAACACTTTCATTGTCGAAAACGCCAAAGGCGTTGCCCCCATGCAGGCAAAAAAGTTCGCGACATTAATCACTTTTTCGTAAATATCGACTGGACAAAACCCATAACAATTGTTGTACTGATACCCGACACAGCATTTGTGTCGTATTTTCATGTAAAGGTAATTTAGATGTCTAAGATTAAAGGTAACGTTAAGTGGTTTAATGAGTCCAAAGGATTCGGTTTCATTACTCCGGAAGATGGCAGCAAAGATGTGTTCGTACACTTCTCTGCAATCCAGAGCAATGGTTTCAAAACCCTCGCTGAAGGTCAGCGCGTAGAGTTTGAAATCACTAACGGTGCCAAAGGCCCTTCTGCTGCTAACGTAATGCCTATCTAAGTTAGCGATAAGACAGAATTCAAAAACCCGCTGAGAAGCGGGTTTTTTTTGCGCTGAGCGCAGCGGTTACTGCGCATTGACGGTGGAAAAAATCCAGAACGCCAGCGCGGTCATGGCAAAAGAGCCAAAAAGATTCAGCGCAACGTTCAGCATCGCCCAGCCAAAACGCCCGTCCTGTAATAAAAAAACGACCTCCGCTGAGAAGGTGGAAAAGGTGGTCAGTCCGCCGCAAAAGCCGGTAGTGATAAGTAGCTTCCATAGCGGATCGATATGCGTCATCCGGTTAAACCAGGCCAGCCCCATACCGATAATAAATGCGCCAATAAGGTTCGCCGTCAGCGTCCCCAAAGGGATAGCGTGATGAGCAGGATTTAAGCGCAGACTCAAAAACCAGCGCAGTACACTTCCGGTTCCGCCGCCAATAAATACCGCCAAAAGAAGTTGTCCCACCGCCATGTCCTGCTATTTGATTTGTCAGAGGAATGAGTGTAATGCTGTCAGAATAATATGACTATCGCAAAAAGCTGAGGAGTGACGATGCGGGTGGCAGCGGGACAATTTGCGGTGACGCCGTACTGGGAAACCAATGCGCAGATCTGTGCCGACCTCATGGCACAGGCAGTCGTGCAACAGGCCGCTTTACTGGTGCTGCCGGAAGCCTTACTGGCGCGCCGGGATGACGACCCGACGCTGTCGGTGAAATCGGCGCAGCCGCTGGATGGCGGCTTTATTACGCGCCTGTTGCAGGCAAGCCACGGCAATACTATGACCACGGTGCTGACCCTGCATGTGCCTTCCACGGCGGGCAGGGCGGTCAATACGCTGGTGGCGATCCGCGGCGGCGAGATTATCGCCCATTACGCCAAGCTGCATCTCTACGACGCCTTCAGTATGCTGGAATCCGCACAGGTGGACGCGGGAGATAATATTGCCCCGCTGATTGAGATTGATGGCATGAATGTCGGGCTGATGACCTGTTACGATCTGCGTTTTCCGGAGCTGGCGCTGTCGCTGGCATTAGGGGGCGCGGATCTGCTGGTGTTACCCGCCGCCTGGGTGCGCGGCCCGCTGAAAGAGCAGCACTGGGCTACGCTGCTGGCGGCCCGTGCGCTCGACACCACCTGTTATCTGATCGCCGCCGGGGAGTGCGGTAATCGCAACATCGGACAGAGCCGGATTATCGATCCACAGGGTGTGACGCTGGCGGCCGCCGCTGAAGACCCGCAGCTGATTTTTGCAGAGCTAACGCGAGAGCGTATAATGCAGACGCGCGAAAAGCTGCCGGTGCTTAAAAACCGTCGCTTTGCGCCACCGCAATTATTGTGATGTTTTTTTAAACAACACTTGATTCACCTTGTTACAGATTGCTATTGTGTGCGCGCGTCATATGACCGTTAATAACGTCAGGTTTTAGGGCGCATTTCGCAGCCTGTTTTATGAAAGAAGGTATTTATGGGTGAGATTAGTATTACCAAACTGCTGGTGGTAGCCGCTCTGGTTGTGCTGCTGTTTGGTACCAAAAAGTTACGTACGCTCGGCGGTGACCTTGGCGCAGCCATCAAAGGCTTTAAGAAAGCCATGAACGACGATGACAGCAGCGCGAAGAAAACCGTAGACGGTGACATCGCCGCAGAGAAACTCACTCACAAAGAGTGATAGCAATGCCCCAGGCTTGCAAAAAAACCGGCTTATCAGGCCGGTTTTTTTATGCGCATCTGTAAGTAAATATGTCGTGCTTATTTTACTTCCAGACCTTTCGCCTGCATGTCGGCGTGATAGGACGAACGCACAAACGGGCCGCAGGCGGCATGGGTAAAGCCCATCGCCAGCGCTTCGGCTTTCATCTCATCAAATTCGTCCGGGCTGACGTAGCGCTGTACCGGCAGGTGATGGCGGCTTGGCTGCAAGTACTGACCCAGCGTCAACATGGTGACACCGTGGCGACGCAGATCGCGCATCACTTCGATGATTTCGGCGTTGGTTTCACCCAGGCCGACCATCAGACCGGATTTGGTCGGGATCTCCGGGTGCGCTTCTTTAAAACGCTCCAGCAGCTTCAGCGACCAGTTATAGTCCGCGCCAGGGCGTACCTGACGGTAGACGCGCGGCACGTTTTCCAGGTTGTGGTTAAACACATCCGGCGGCGTGGCGTTCAGGATGTCCAGCGCGCGATCCATACGACCACGGAAATCGGGAACCAGCGTCTCGATTTTGATGGTCGGGCTTTTCTCGCGGATGGCGGTGATACAATCAGCAAAGTGCTGTGCGCCGCCGTCACGCAGATCGTCGCGATCCACGGAGGTGATCACCACATAGCGCAGCGCCATGTCAGCGATGGTTTGCGCCAGTTTATTCGGTTCATTCGCATCAGGCGCGACCGGACGACCATGAGCAACGTCACAGAACGGGCAACGGCGGGTACAAATCGCGCCGAGGATCATAAAGGTGGCGGTGCCGTGGTTGAAACACTCCGCAAGGTTCGGGCATGACGCCTCTTCGCAAACAGAGTGCAGGCCGTTTTTGCGCATAGCCGCTTTGATACCCTGGATACGGGTGGAGTCTGCCGGGAGTTTGATTTTCATCCACTCCGGTTTTCTTAACAGGGCTTCACGCTCTGTTACCACGTTTTTGACCGGGATAAGAGCCATCTTATCGGCGTCGCGGTATTTAACACCGCGTTCCATCACAATGGGTTTACTCATAGCGTGCGTGTTCCAGTTGCGAATAACGAAGGAAAGCTTTTCAATTCAAGGGAATGTTGTATTTATCAACTATTTTTGAATTAGCTGCGCCGCAGTATACCATTGAAAAGGGTGATAAAGCAGCCTGACGGCCCGGCAAATTGTAAAATAGTTGTTGATTTGTGCCTTTACTGCCAGGGCACGCCGCCGTTATGTCAGGCAAACTCTCCCGTCAGAATGCACGGGATATTACATTGATGACGTTTTCCAGTACCGGATCGCGCATACTCAACTTGTTGTAATACAGAGAAATTTCAATCTGCTCATTGCTGACTGCCGGGAATTCAATCTCCTGTAACGGCCAGCAGGCGCTGAACAGGGTAAATAAACGGAAGGGCATCAGCCCCAACAGGTCACTGTTGCCGATCAGTGCTGCAATGGTGAACATATTGTAACTGCTAAAGCTCACCTGACGCTCAGGGAAGAGTTCCTGTATGCGCTGACGTAATACGCTCAGGTGCTGTCCTTCCAGCATCAACATCGTGTGCTCATACTGGCGCAGCGCCTCTTCAGTAATGGGCTGTTGCAGGCAAGGATGATCTTTTCGGCACATTAGCACCAGACGGTCAGAATAGAGCACATGCTGATTAAGCGCGCGGGTGCTCGGCAGATGCGTATCGATAATTAAATCAGTCTGAAACTGACTGAGCTGGCTTTCCCCGTCGTTAATGGGAATATTGCGCAGCAGCAAATGCGGCGACTGTGCTTTGATAGCCTGATAAATGGTCGGAATAACCAGCGCGCCAAGCGAGGGCGGCGTGCCCAGCGTAATGGTGCGCTGTTTATCATAGCTACCGGTGAGATCCAGCGCCCCCAGAATAGACTCCAGTCCCAGGCTGATATATTCGTGCAAATGCGTCGCATAGGCCGTTGGCGTCACGCCCTGGCCTTTACGGATAAACAGCGGATCGGGAAAGATAGTACGGAGCTTCTGAATGGACTGGCTGATGGCTGACGGAGTGAGATTAAGCACTTTTGCCGCATTCACAATGCCTTTATGCACGTAAACGGCTTCGAAAATCGTCAATAAATTAAGATCGATATTGCGCAATGTACGGAAGATCTGCGGTTTTGCGTCCTCGGGACGTTCTGTTATTCGATTTTCCGACGGGTCATTATAATCCACGCGTAAACTCCGAATTTATTCATGCGATGAATAATGCATAACAAATAAGTGTGATGATTATTAGCGCGCAGGACAGGCAATCACCAGCAGTGATTGCCCTGCGCTTTGATTTTCCTGCTGACCCCAGATGAAATCGTCAGCATGAATAATATATTAGACGCTAATATGTTGATGCGGGGGATTATTAAGTAAATTTAGGAAATTAGCGACTAATCGCGGGCCGGTTTTATCGGTGCTGGCGTCAGCAACCCACTGGCTCATTTGCGCCATTTCCATTCCTGCATAACCGCAGGGATTAATGCGCTGGAAAGGAGCAAGATCCATGGCGATATTTAACGCCAGGCCGTGAAAAGAACAGCCTTTGCGAATGCGCAGTCCCAGCGAACAGATTTTCTTGCCGCTCACATAGACGCCAGGCGCATCCGCGCGGGGATAAGCTTCAATATCTGACTCCGCCAGCGTGTTCACCACGGTTTGTTCCAGCAGGGTGACCAGTTCGCGTACGCCCAGCTTGCGGCGTTTCAGGTTTAACAGCACGTACATTACCTGCTGACCCGGTCCGTGATAGGTTACCTGGCCGCCACGGTCGCTCTGGATCACGGGAATATCCCCTGGCATCAGCACATGTTCGGCTTTTCCGGCCTGGCCCTGGGTAAACACCGGATGATGTTCCACCAGCCAGATTTCATCAGGCGTGGCGTCGTCGCGGGTATCGGTGAATTCATGCATTGCCAGGGAGACGGGCTCGTAAGGCTGTAAACCAAGGTGACGGATAAGGATCGTATCCTGAAGCAAAACAGCATCTCCGGAGAGAGGGAAGGGTGGCAGGAGTATATCATAATGACGTGTTACCTGAGATGCCCAGGTAACACGCCTGTTAATTACAGTACCATACGCACGATGTCGATATTGCCGAGCTCTTCGTACAGGGTTTCAACCTGCTCAATATGCGTCGCGGTGATAGTGATAGAGACCGAGTGGTAATTGCCTTTGCTGCTCGGTTTTACCTGCGGAGAGTAGTCACCAGGCGCATGGCGCTGTACCACTTCCACCACCTGATCAACCAGCTCCGGTTTCGCCTGACCCATTACTTTGTAAGTAAAGGGAGTCGGGAATTCAAGCAGTTCGTTAAGTTTGGTTTTCATGTCAGCTCCGGCGTTACAAAAAAGAACAACTCCCGCCACAGGGCGGGAGTTTTATTGATGCATAGTATATGGGGATGAAATTCAGACTTTCAAGTGCTGAATTTTTAACCAAACCAGTGGTGGAACATCAGCTTGATATAATCAATGATTTTGCCAAAGAAATTGCCTTCCGGAATTTCCTGCAACACCACCAGCGGACGCTGTTCAATGGTTTTGCCATCAAGCTGGAAGTTAATGGTGCCCACTACCTGATTTTTTTGCAGCGGCGCGTGCAGCTCCGTGCTGGTCAGCACATAGCTGGCCTTCAGATCTTTCATGCGGCCGCGCGGAATGGTCAGATAAACATCTTTATCCACGCCGAGGGAGGCGCGATCGCTGTCGCCAAACCAGGCGGGTTCAGAAGCAAACTCTTTACCTGCTTTGATCGGGTTAACAGTTTCAAAGAAACGGAAGCCCCAGGTCAGCAGTTTTTTGCTTTCGGTTTCACGGCCTTTAAAGGTGCGCCCGCCCATCACGGCGGAAATCAGACGCATCTGGCCTTCGGTTGCCGAAGCCACCAGGTTATAGCCTGCTTTATCGGTATGACCGGTTTTAATACCGTCAACGTTCAGGCTGTTGTCCCACAGCAAACCGTTGCGGTTGGTCTGGCGGATGCCGTTAAAGGTGAACTCTTTCTCTTTATAAATAGAGTATTCGTTTGGCACATCGCGGATCAGCGCCTGGCCAATCAGCGCCATATCGCGGGCGGAGCTGTACTGACCTTCAGCGTCCAGGCCGTGAACGGTCTGGAAATGGGAGTTTTTCAGGCCCAGCGCGTTAACGTAGCTGTTCATCAGGCCGACAAAAGCGTCCTGGCTGCCCGCGGCAAAATCGGCCATCGCCACGCAGGCGTCGTTACCGGATTGCAGGTTGATACCACGGATCAGCTGGGATACCGGCACCTGCATGCCTGGTTTCAGGAACATCAGCGAAGAGCCTTTGAACACCGGGTTGCCGGTTGCCCAGGCATCGTTATTGATGGTTACCAGGTCCGTTTCCTTGAACTTGCCTGCTTTCATGGCCTGACCGATGACGTAGCTGGTCATCATTTTGGTCAGGCTGGCCGGATCGCGGCGAGCATCGGCATTCTGCTCCGCCAGCACTTTACCGGAGTTGTAATCAATCAGGATGTAAGACTCGGCATCGATCTGCGGCACGCCGGGGATCATGGTTTTGATGTTCAGGTCATCGGCATGGGCAGCAGACAGAGTTGCGGCTGTCAGCGCGGTGGTGAGCGCGAGGCGCTTCACGAAACGAACGGAAAAAGTGGTCTTCATGGTCAGAACAACGACATCCGTGATGGAGTGAAAAAAAGTGCCTTACTATAGCAAAAGCTATAAGGGCAGGCATCTGACTTTCCGCATGATTTGTGAATGAAACTTACACAAATTGACAAAGTAAGATGCCCTGTTGGTATTTACTGCGCGCTGGCAATAAAGGATTGCAGCTGAGCTTCGCTCTGCAGACGTGACTGTAACGCGCTGGCGTCAGCCTTGCTGCTAAACGGCCCTAACTGAATACGCCAGACCGCGCCGTTTTGTACCACCCGACCCGGCACGGAAAACTGCTGTGCCAGACGCTGCTGATACTGCTGCGCGCGAGTCTGATCGCTGACCGCGCCCACCTGCACGACATAGCCGCTGGCAGCACCTGCGGCGGCTGGCGCTGCAACGCTACCCTGCACGGAGCCGGGCGCGGTGACTGGCGCGGCAGGCGTAACCGGTGCGGCGGCATGCGCCGGGGTAGCCACGACAGGCTGTGGCTGAGCGGCAGGCGGTTCGTTACCTTCCAGCACGCCGCTTGCAAGTGTGGTCGGCGCGCCGAGGAATCCGCCGCTGCTGACCGGTGCGCCCAGCGTGTTTTCGCTTTTCAGCGTATCGTTGCTGATCGGCTGCACGTCAGCCTGTGCCTGCTCAGGCTGCGGGAGGCTGGAGGCGCTGCCCATGCCGCCGGTCAGATCCGGACGGGCGGGCAGGGCGTATGTCTGTTTCGCCACCGTCGTACAGGCGGTGCCAGGCCCTGACAGCGTGCCATCCTGCGCCACGATAATCGGATCGATGCGCACTTTGGTATTGTTGGAGTTGTTCAGACGATCCGCGGCGGCACGCGACAGGGAAATCACGCGATCGTTACCATAAGGCCCGCGATCGTTAATACGCACCACGATCATACGGCCGTTCGCCAGGTTGGTGATCCGCGCATAGCTCGGTACCGGCAGCGTCGGGTGCGCGGCGGTGAGCTGCATGGGATCGAAGGCTTCGCCGGAGGCGGTCAGATTGCTGCCGGGTTCGGCATCATAAATGGCCGCCAGACCCGCCTGGCTGAAGCGCGACGGATCCTGGACGATTTTATAACGCTTGCCATCGCGTTCGTAATCCTGATTCACGGCAGGGTTAAGTGACTCGTAGCGCGGCTCAGCCCCGCCAATTTCAACAACCGGGCCGTTACATACCGCAGGCTGCGGCGCAACCGGCGCGGGCTGTTGTTGAGTGTCACTTGTACATGCTGCCAGTAATCCTGCTGCTATGCAGACTGCAAGCCATTGCTTACGCATTGCGCACCTCTTATACGCTTTTTGACAACATTTTCCGGTGGGTATGAATAGACATCACAATACCAAACCCGGCCATGAGTACGATGAGAGCGGAGCCTCCATAACTGACCAGCGGCAGAGGAACCCCTACCACCGGCAGAATACCGCTCACCATACCAATATTTACGAAGACATAAACAAACAAAATCAGCATTAAGCCACCGGCCATCACACGACCAAAGGTGGTCTGCGCGCGGGCGGCAATATACAGCCCACGAATAATCAGCAGCAAATAGAGCGCCAGCAGCACCAGGAAGCCCACCAGACCCAGCTCTTCCGCCACTACCGCAAAGATAAAGTCAGTGTGCCGTTCGGGCAGGAATTCCAGCTGCGACTGGGTACCATGCAACCACCCTTTACCGCGCAGCCCGCCGGAGCCAATGGCAATTTTCGACTGAATAATATGATAGCCCGCGCCCAGCGGATCGGTTTCCGGATCGAGCAACATCATCACGCGCTGTCGCTGATAATCATGCATCAGGAAGAACCACAGGATCGGGATAAAGGCCGCCAGCAGGATCGCCGCAATGCCGATCAGACGCCAGCTCAGGCCGGATAAAAACAGTACGAACAGACCGGAAAGCGCGACCAGAATCGACGTACCCAGATCCGGCTGCGCCGCCACCAGCAGCGTTGGCATAAAGATCAGCACCAGCGCAATAGCGGTATTTTTCAGCGAGGGTGGGCAGACGTCGCGGTTAATAAAGCGCGCCACCATCAGCGGCACGGCGATCTTGGCGATCTCGGAGGGCTGGAAACGCACAATGCCGAGATCAAGCCAGCGCTGCGCGCCTTTTGAGATCGCGCCGAAGGCGTCCACCGCCACCAGTAAAATAACGCAGATGATATACAGATAGGGCGCCCAGCCTTCGTAGACGCGCGGCGGGATTTGCGCCATCACCACCATCACCACCAGTCCCATGGCAATCTGCCCGATCTTGCGCTCGGTCATGCCAATGTCCTGGCCGCTGGCGCTCCAGATCACCAGCGCGCTGTAGGTCAGCAGGGCCAGAATAATCAGCAGTAACGTCGGGTCGATATGGATTTTATCCCAGAACGATTTCTTGTTCGGATTATCCGTCATGATCATTGGTCCTCTGCTGCCGCGGTTGCCGGATTTTCCGCAGGCAAATCGGTATTGTTATCGCCCAGCATAATGTGGTCGAGGATCTGGCGCATGATGGTACCGACCGCAGGGCCAGCGCCGCCGTTCTCCAGAATAATCGCCACCGCGACCTGGGGTTTATCGTACGGCGCAAAGGCCGTCATCAGTTTATGGTCACGCAGACGTTCAGCGATCTTATGCGCGTTATAGGTTTCGTTGGCCTTCAGGCCAAAGACCTGCGCAGTACCGGATTTGGCCGCCACTTTGTAAGGCGCATCGGCAAAATACTTATGCCCGGTGCCGTTTGCGCGGTTAGCCACGCCATACATACCGTCTTTGGCGATTTCCCAGTAACCGGAATGAATATCGCCCACCGGCGGCTGTTCCGGCTGTTTCCACGGGATCTGCTGACCATTTTCCAGCGTGCTCATTAACAGATGCGGCACTTTAACCACGCCGTCGTTAATCAAAATCATCATGGCCTTGTTCATCTGGACCGGCGTTGCCGTCCAGTAACCCTGGCCGATACCCACCGGAATGGTGTCACCCTGATACCAGGGTTTTTTGAAGCGCTTAAGCTTCCATTCGCGGGTTGGCATGTTGCCGGAGCGCTCTTCAGCCAGATCAATGCCGGTGTATTTGCCGTAGCCGAACTTGCTCATCCATTCGGAAAGGCGGTCAATCCCCATATCGTAGGCGACCTGATAGAAGAAGGTATCCGCCGACTCTTCCAGGGACTTGGTGATGTTCAGATGCCCGTGTCCCCATTTTTTCCAGTCGCGATAACGCTTCTCGGAGCCCGGCAGCTGCCACCAGCCTGGGTCAAACAGGCTGGTATTGCGGGTGATCACCCCCGTGCTTAAGGCTGATACCGCGACGTAAGGCTTCACCGTTGACGCCGGGGGATAGACGCCCTGGGTCGCGCGGTTAACCAGCGGCGTGTTCGGATCGTTAAGCAGGGCGCTGTAATCTTTGCTGGAGATGCCGTCGACAAACAGGTTCGGGTTATAGCTTGGCATGGATACCATCGCCAGAATGCCGCCGGTGCGCGGATCGGTCACCACCACCGCCGCGCGGCTGCCCGCCAGCAGGGTTTCGATATAGCTCTGTAGCTTCAGATCCAGCGTCAGGGTAATGTCATGACCGGCCTGCGGCGGCACTTCTTTGAGCTGACGGATCACCCGGCCACGGTTGTTAACTTCAACCTCTTCATAGCCGGTCTGCCCGTGCAGGACGTCTTCGTAATAACGTTCGATTCCCTGTTTACCAATATCATGAGTGGCGGCGTAGTTAGCCAGCTTGCCCTCTTTATCGAGGCGCTTCACATCGTTATCGTTGATTTTGGAAACATAGCCAAGCACGTGGGTCAGGGCGGAGCCATACGGATAAAAGCGGCGTTTATAGCCTTTGACTTCCACGCCAGGGAAACGGTACTGGTTAACGGCAAAGCGCGCGACCTGCACTTCTGTCAGGTTTGATTTCACGGGAATCGAGGTGAAGCGGTGCGAGCGGGCGCGCTCTTTTTTAAAGTTGGCGATGTCGTCATCAGTCAAATCGACCACGCCACGCAGCGCATCCAGCGTCTGCTGCACGTTGTCGACTTTTTCCGGCATCATCTCCACCTGATAAATGGTGCGGTTCAGCGCCAGGGGGATGCCGTTACGATCGTAAATAATGCCGCGACTGGGGGCGATGGGCACCAGTTTGATGCGGTTTTCGTTCGAGCGCGTCTGGTAGTCGGTATGCCGGAGAATTTGCAGATTATAAAGGTTGGCGATCAGGACACCAGAAAGCAGCAAAATCCCCGTAAAGGCGACCACAGCCCGGCGCACAAACAGCGCGGACTCAGCCGTATAGTCGCGAAAAGAATTCTGTAATTTCATCCGCTGCGTAATCTACCTGGTCTCATTACTCTCGGTGATAAGGATGGTTGGTAGTAATGCTCCATGCACGATAGAGGCTTTCCGCCACCAGTACCCGAACCAGCGGGTGGGGTAGCGTCAGTGCAGAGAGAGACCAACTTTGTTCAGCTGCCGCTTTACAGGCAGGGGATAACCCTTCCGGCCCGCCGATCAGCAGGCTGACGTCGCGTCCGTCCTGCTTCCAGCGTTCCAGTTCATGAGCCAGCTGCGGCGTATCCCAGGGTTTGCCCGGAATATCGAGGGTGACGATGCGGTTTTTGCCAGCCGCAGCCAGCATTAACTCACCCTCTTTATCGAGAATGCGTTTGATATCGGCGTTCTTACCGCGTTTTCCGGCGGGAATTTCTACCAGCTCGAACGGCATATCCTTCGGAAAACGACGCAGATATTCAGTAAAGCCGGTTTGTACCCAGTCCGGCATTTTGGTGCCGACGGCGACCAGTTGCAGCTTCACGCATTAACCCCAGAGTTTTTCCAGCTCGTACAGCGCACGGCTCTCTGCCTGCATGACGTGAACAATCACTTCGCCTAAATCGACCACCACCCAGTCGGCGACGTTTTCGCCTTCCACGCCAAGCGGCATCATGCCCGCCGCGCGTGACTCCTGCACCACATGGTCGGCAATCGACATCACATGGCGGGTGGAGGTGCCGGTGCAAATAATCATGCAATCAGTGATGCTGGACTTACCCTGAACGTCAATTTTCACGATGTCCTGACCTTTCAGGTCATCAATTTTGTCGATAACAAAATCCTGGAGTGCTTTACCCTGCAAGTGTTCCCCCTGGGAGCGTACATATAGTCATTAATGAAGGTATGACAGTATAACTGAACTGTCATTCTGGCGGGACACATGCCGCCAGTAAGATTTTTGAAAGTGGGCTATCATCCCACCCGCGGCAGGAGATTGCATCGCCATTTTTGTAAAACAATTTCTTAAAGACTTTGCATGGCGGGGCAAGTCCGGCAGCGGAGGATAACAGCCTTGCCGGGCGTGTCAATCATGTAATGACGCGCAGGACGATTATCCGGCGTCCGGCTGCCAGACCGCGCGGCTGTTCAGTACGCTCAGGGTGGCAAAATCCTCGTGAAAATCGATGGCGCTCCACGCCCCCTGTTCGACGCGAAAATGCCACAACGAGGCAGCAGGCATGTTAAGCAGCGTGGCGATCAGTAGACTGATCACCCCCTGATGGCTGACAATCAGCACGTTATCGTGGTGCTGCCAGTCACGCAGCCCGGCAATAAATTGTTGCACGCGCTGTGAAAAATCCTGAAACCCTTCGCCGTTGGTCGGCACGGCGTTCTGCCAGTCGAGACACCAGGCGGCGTAATTATCTGCGTCTTCCTGTTTTAAATCGCGATGATGGCGCAGTTCCCAGTCGCCAAAAAACATCTCATTGAGCAGGGGCGTGGTGTGCAGCGGAATATCACGGTCGTTCAGTACCAGCCGGGCGGTATGCTGCGCGCGTTCCAGGGCGCTGCACAGCACCTGATCGAAAGGCACCTCCCGCAGCAGCGAATGCAGCGCCGTGGCCTGGGCAATGCCGCGCGGCGTCAGTGACGTCGGCGCATGGCCGCTGTACAGCCCGGCGACGTTTGCTTCGGTTTCTCCATGACGTACAAGCCATAATCGCATACGCTATCCTCCGGATATTATCTGCATAAAGTCTACCATTGCGCGCTGAGCGGGCGCGGTTTTTTCGCTCCGATAGCCGCTTTAACAGGAGTTCACCGATGGCTTTGTTTCACAGCGCCCACGGCGGTAATATCCGCGAGGCGGCGGACATGCTGGGGATCGCGCCTGACGCCCTGCTGGATTTCAGCGCCAATATTAATCCTGCCGGGATGCCCGATACGCTGCGCCAGGCGCTGGTGGATAATCTGCGTCTTGCCGAACGTTACCCGGATGTGGAGTATCAGCATCTGCATCAGGCCCTTGCCGCGCATCATCAGCTGCCTGCCTCCTGGCTGCTGGCGGGCAACGGCGAAACGGAAGCGATTTTCACCCTGGTCGATGGCCTTGCGCCGCGCCGGGCAATGCTGGTTACGCCGGGTTTTGCGGAGTACCGCCGCGCGCTTAAGCGGGCCGGGTGTGCCATAGAAGATTTCGCGCTGCGTGAAGACGCAGGATGGCAGCTCACCGGGGACATTCTGGATGCGCTGACCGCCGATCTCGACTGCCTGTTTCTCTGTACGCCCAATAATCCGACCGGCTTACTGCCCGATGAAAGCTTGCTGCTGGCCATTGCCGCGCGCTGCCGGGCGCTTGGGATCGCGCTGATCCTCGATGAAGCCTTTATCGATTTTATCGAAGGCCACTGCGGATTTATTCCTTATCTTGCGGCGAACCCGCACGTCTGGGTGCTGCGATCCTTGACGAAATTCTATGCCATTCCGGGGCTGCGACTCGGCTATCTGATTAACAGCGATGCGCAGGCGGTCGGGCGCTTACGCCAGCGGCAGATGCCGTGGTCCATTAATGCCTTTGCCGCGCTGGCCGGCGAGATCCTGTTGCAGGATACGGATTACCAGCGCGCCACCTGGCAGTGGATCAACAGGGAACGGCCACGCCTGTATCAGGAGCTGAGCGCGCTGACAGGGCTGACTCTGTGGCCGGGGGTGGCGAATTATCTGTTTTTGCGCTGCGAGGTGCCTGGGCTGGATTTACAGCGGGCGCTGCTGGAGAAGCATATTTTGATCCGCAGTTGCAGTAACTATCCGGGGCTGGACGAACGCTATTATCGGGTGGCGGTGCGTAGCCTTAAGGAGAACGACAGCTTGATCGACGCGATGCAGGCGGTGCTTAGCGATACAGGCCCTGCTGTTTGATGTAATCAAGCACGCTCTCCGGTAGCAAATCGTCGCACGCTTCGCCGCGCGACAGTCGCTCGCGGATCAGCGTGGCGGAGATATTCAGCCATGGCGTTTCCGCGAGGAAAATCTTCCCGGCGGGCAGGGCATGCAGATCGTCGATGCGGTGGGTGAGGTGCTGCTCCAGCCACTGCTGGCTGGCCTCGTCACTCATCTGTTGTGGATAACCGGGACGACGGCAGACCAGCAAATGACAGTGATCAAGAATGGTTTCATAGCGGTGCCAGGTGGGGAAGGAGAGCAGAGAATCCTGGCCGATAATAAAAGCCAGCGGTCGCGTCGGGCCTTGCTCTTCCCGCCATGCCTGAATAGTTTGCGATGACCAGGAGGGCGTATCGCGTTGCAGTTCCCGCTCATCCAGCCTGAACAGCGGTTTATCGGCAATTGCCCGCTGGATCATGGTTTTACGTTGTAGCGAACTGGCTTGCGGCTGCGGACGATGCGGCGGCACGTTATTGGGCATGATGATCACCTGCGACAGGCCGATCAGATTCGCCAGCGCTTCCACGGGTTTAAGGTGCCCGTAATGAACCGGATCGAAAGTGCCGCCAAACAGTGCCTGTAACTGATTCATCTCATCCATCAATAAAAATATCTGCCAGTGCCTTATGACAGAGTAGCAGAGAAAGCCCTTCCAGCTCCGCCCATACCGATTGCCCGTAGTCCTGCTTTACCGTTAATTCAGTGCGGGAGAGCAGGTGTACCGCATGACGTAACTGTTCGTTACTGAGCCGGTTCAGCGCCTCGCTGGTCACCGCGCGGCGGTTCTGCCAGACGCGATGCTTATCAAACAGCGTGCGCAGCGGCGTGCTGGCGGACTGACGTTTTAAGGTCACCAGCAGCAGCAGTTCCCGCTGCAGGGTGCGCAGCAGGATCACCGGCTCGCAGCCTTCCAGACGCAGCTGTTGCAGGATATGGAGCGCGCGTTTGCTTTTCCCGGCGAGCAGCGTATCCACCCAGTGAAAAGGGGTAAAGTGCGCCGCGTCGTTAACGGCCTGCTCCACGCGGGGGAGCGTCAGCTTGCCGTCGGGCCACAGCAGCGCCAGCCGATCCAGCGCCTGCGCCAGCGCCAGCAGGTTGCCTTCATAGCAATAACACAGCAACTGGCTGGCCGCTTCATCAAGCTGAAGGTTGTTCTGTTTTGCGCGGTTCGCCACCCAGCGGGGCAGCTGCGCCTGTTCCGGCGTCTGACAGGTGACCATCACGGAGCGCTCTGTCAGCGCGCTAAACCAGGCGGCATTTTCCTGCGCTTTGGTGAGTTTGTTGCCCCGCACCATCAGCAGCAGATCGCCGTGCAGCAGGCTGACCAGCGTGGCGAGCTGTTCATTGATGGCGGCATTCGGGCCGTTATCGGGGAGCTGCAATAACAGCGTCTGACGGCTGGCAAACAGGCTCATGGCCTGGCACAGTGAAAAGAGGGCGGACCAGTCGGTGCTGGCATCAATGGTCACGCTGTGATGCTCATCAAAACCCTGGGCGATCGCCGCGGCGCGCACCAGATCCTGACTTTCCTGCAATAACAGCGGATCATTACCCAGTAGCAGATACGCCGCGCGCAGCCCTTCATTGAGCTGCGCGCGGAGTTGTTCAGGGTACAGCTTCAGCATCAGTTACCTAATGATGTTGGGGCGCTGGGCGCAACATCAGGCGTGGTCACCGGCACATCGGCATCCTCACTATTGGCATGTACGCTTGGCAGCTGGCGGATCAGCTGTTCCGCCGCTTTGTCATACATTTCCTGGATGATCATCGTCTGTTCCGCATCTTTTGCCAGCGCGTTTTGCGGGTTATCGAAGAAGGAACGATAAACCTTGGTTTTTAAAGGATAAATTCCTTTGCCAGGGATCATCAGCGATGCCCATACGTCCATCACCATCTGGTATTCCGCTGTACGACCGTTCTGGAAAATAGAGGCCGTGTCCTGTACAAGACTGGCGGTACCCAGACGGAGCGAAGGAATATCCTGACGTGTGCTGCCTTTCTCAACCACTTCAACTCCGTTCAGCCGCAGCTGGGTACGAATCGCACGGCTTAACGGACCATAAGGATCCGAAGAGTCGAAAATGATGGTTTTCATTTCGGCAGGAACCTGGGTGGTATTCCGTAAATGCCAGCCGCACCCGGCGGTGACCAGCACCGCCAGTGATAGTAAAACTGTTGCCAGATATCGCACGCTTCCTCCCGCGCTTAGCCAACGACCAGATTGAGCAGTTTGCCCGGGACATAAATCACTTTACGCACGGTAACGCCCTCAAGATATTTCGCGACCAGATGTTCCTGACCCGCACGTTCGCGAACCTGTTGTTCGGTAGCATCGACAGGCACGGTAATTTTACCGCGTACTTTGCCGTTCACCTGCACAACCACTAAGGTGGAATCTTCCACCATCGCGTTTTCGTCAGCCTGCGGCCATGGCGCGTTGTCGATATCGCCTTCGCCATGCAGTTCCTGCCACAGCGTGAAGCAGGCGTGCGGCGTGAACGGGTTGAGCATACGCACCACGGCCAGCAGCGCTTCCTGCATCAGCGCGCGATCCTGCTCGTCATCCTGCGGCGCTTTCGCCAGCTTGTTCATCAGTTCCATAATAGCCGCAATCGCGGTGTTAAAGGTCTGACGACGACCGATATCATCGGTCACTTTGGCGATGGTTTTATGTACATCACGGCGCAGCGCTTTCTGATCCTCGCTCAGGCTCGCCACGTTCAGCGCGGCAACCTCGCCCTGAGAGGTATGCTCATACACCAGTTTCCAGACGCGTTTCAGGAAGCGGTTCGCGCCTTCCACGCCGGATTCCTGCCATTCCAGCGTCATGTCTGCCGGTGAGGCAAACATCATAAACAGACGCACGGTGTCCGCGCCGTAACGTTCAACCATTTCCTGCGGGTCGATACCGTTGTTTTTCGACTTGGACATTTTGCTCATGCCGGTATACACCAGCTCATGGCCGTCGGCGTCTTTCGCTTTCACGATGCGGCCTTTCTCGTCGCGCTCAACGATGGCGTCTTTCGGGGACACCCAGTTGCGCTCGCCGTTAGCACCCACATAGTAGAAGGCGTCCGCCAGCACCATGCCCTGGCACAGCAGCTGCTTCGCCGGTTCGCTGGAGGTAACCATGCCCGCGTCGCGCATCAGTTTGTGGAAGAAGCGGAAATAGAGCAGGTGCATGATGGCGTGTTCAATACCGCCAATGTAAATGTCTACCGGCAGCCAGTAGTTGGCGGCTTTCGGATCCAGCATACCGTCGGTGTGCTGCGGGCAGGTGTAACGCGCGTAATACCAGGAGGACTCCATAAAGGTGTCGAAGGTATCGGTTTCACGCAGCGCAGGCTGACCGTTGACGGTAGTTTTAGCCCACTCCGGATCGGCCTTGATCGGGCTGGTAATGCCGTCCATGACGACATCTTCCGGCAGGATCACCGGCAGCTGATCGGCAGGGGTCGGGATCACCGTACCGTCTTCCAGGGTCACCATCGGGATCGGCGCGCCCCAGTAACGCTGACGGGAAACGCCCCAGTCGCGCAGGCGGTAGTTCACTTTACGCTCGCCGACGCCCAGTGCCGCCAGCTTGTCAGCAATGGCGTTAAAGCCCTCTTCAAAGCTCAGGCCGTTGAATTCGCCGGAGTTAAACAGGGTGCCTTTTTCCGTCAGCGCCTGTTCAGACAGATCCGGCTCCGCGCCGTCTGCCGTCAGAATAACCGGCTTGATGGTCAGGCCGTATTTGCTGGCAAACTCATAGTCACGCTGATCGTGGCCCGGAACGGCCATCACTGCGCCCGTACCGTACTCCATCAGCACGAAGTTTGCTGCCCATACCGGGATCGCTTCGCCCGTCAGCGGATGAATGGCTTTAAAGCCGGTATCAACGCCTTTTTTCTCCATCGTCGCCATATCGGCTTCCGCCACTTTGGTGTTGCGGCATTCGTCGATGAAGGTAGCCAGTTCTGGATTGCTTTCCGCCGCCGCCTGCGCCAGCGGATGACCCGCAGCTACCGCCAGGTAGGTCGCGCCCATAAAGGTATCCGGGCGGGTGGTGTAGACGGTCAGCTTGCTGTCATGGCCCTGCACATCAAAGGTGATTTCCACGCCTTCGGAACGGCCAATCCAGTTACGCTGCATGGTTTTAACGGTGTCCGGCCAGTGGTCCAGCGTATCCAGATCGTTTAACAGCTCTTCAGCGTAGGCGGTGATTTTAATAAACCACTGCGGGATCTCTTTACGCTCAACTTTGGTATCGCAGCGCCAGCAGCAGCCGTCGATAACCTGCTCGTTCGCCAGCACGGTCTGGTCGTTCGGGCACCAGTTCACTGCGGAGGTTTTCTTGTACACCAGGCCTTTTTTATACAGTTCGGTGAAGAACAGCTGTTCCCAGCGATAGTATTCCGGCGTACAGGTCGCCAGCTCGCGGCTCCAGTCGTAACCGAAGCCCAGCATTTTGAGCTGGTTTTTCATGTAATTGATATTGTCGTACGTCCACGGGGCCGGAGCGGTTTTGTTTTTCACCGCCGCGCCTTCAGCCGGCAGGCCGAACGCATCCCAGCCAATCGGCTGCAGGACGTTTTTGCCCAGCATGCGCTGGTAACGGGCAATAACGTCGCCGATGGTGTAATTACGGACGTGGCCCATGTGTAGTCGTCCAGAAGGATAGGGAAGCATCGACAGGCAGTAATACTTCTCTTTGCTCTCGTCTTCGGTTACTTCAAATGTGCGCTTCTCGTCCCAGTGTTGCTGGACTTTTGATTCTATCTCTTCCGGGCGGTATTGCTCTTGCATGGCAGCCAGTGATCCTGTTTTCAATACAGCTACAAGCGTAGCATTAGATGTGATGTCTCAGATCCGCATAGCATAGCCCAAACGCCCGCCTCAAAACAGCCTTTCGCACAAAAGGAGGGATGCCGATCCTTGCAGGAATTTACACACTCTGTGGGGCGGCTGGCAAAGTATGCCGGAAATAACGTCTATTATTAGAAGGTGTTACTAAGCCCGGAGGCGAAAGGATGAACAAGGTTGCTCAATACTACCGTGAACTGGTCGGCACGCTGACCGAACGCCTGCAAAACGGCGAGCGCGACATCGACGCGCTTGTGGAACAGGCCAGACTGCGCGCCACCCAGACCGGGGAGTTAACGCGAACCGAAATTGATGAACTGCTGCGCGCCATTCGCCGCGATCTGGAGGAGTTTGCGCGCAGCTATGGGGAAAGCCAGGGCGAACTGACCGACAGCGTTTTTATGCGGGTGATCAAAGAGAGCGTCTGGCAGCAGCTGGCGGATATTACCGATAAAACCCAGCTGGAGTGGCGGGAAGTCTTTTCCGATCTCAATCACCACGGGGTCTATCACAGCGGGGAAGTGGTGGGGCTGGGTAACCTGGTCTGTGAAAAGTGCCATTTCCATCTTGCGGTTTACACGCCGGATGCGCTGCCGTTATGTCCGAAGTGCGGTCATGACCAGTTCCAGCGTCGTCCTTTCGAGCCGTAAATTTTAAGGCCGGAGCGCCTTCAGGCGTTTCCGGCCATCACGCTTTATTCTCCGTAGAACGCCAGTCGTTCGGCCAGTAAATCCACAAAAGCCCCGCGATCGACATCCATCATCACCGTCGTATTCGGCGTATTGCCGGTCAGGAAATAGTAATCCACCACCGTCATACCCTGGGTGTACTGCCCGCGGGTTTCCACGCCGACCCAGCGCTCCACCGTGGTGAAAATTTCCGGTTTCAGCAGCCAGGCGATGGTGCAGGGATCGTGCAGCGGCGCGCCCACAAAGCCCCATTTTTCCTGTTTGTGATATTCCATAAAGAAGTGGAGCAGTTCGGCCACAATCACAGCCACCGGATTGCCGATGGCGCGAAAACGCTCCACATCCGCGGCGTGGATCTGTGCTTTATGGGTGACATCCAGCCCCGCCATCACCACCGGAATGCCGGAGCGGAAGACGATTTCCGCCGCTTCCGGATCGACATAAATATTGAATTCGGCGGCGGGCGTCCAGTTACCCGGTGCCATTGCGCCGCCCATGATCACAATACGCGCGATTTTGTCATGCAGTTCCGGATGGCTGTTTAGCAGTAGCGCCACGTTGGTTTGCGGCCCGGTAGCCACCAGAGTGACCGGCTCCGCGCTCTCGCGCAGGGTTTTTGCCATCAGCTCAACGGCGGTGCAGGGCTGCGCCGCAAAACCCGGCTCCGGTAATGCCGGGCCATCAAGCCCGCTTTCGCCGTGCACGTTATCGGCGATGATAAGCTCGCGCATCAGCGGTTTTACCGCACCGCCCGCCACCGGAATGTCGCTGCGCTTAAGCAGCGTCAGCATCCGCAGCACGTTATTCAGGGTTTTGTCCGGCGTCTGGTTTCCGGCGGAAGAGGTGACGGCTTTGACGTCCAGTTCCGGGGAGGCAAGGGCGAGTACGAGGGCGATAGCGTCATCATGACCTGGATCGCAATCAATTATTACGGGCAGTGCCATTGGTATTCCTTATCCGTGTTGTTTTGTGACAAGGGTAACGCGTCACTGAAAGGCAGACGATAAAGGCGGGTAGAAAACGTGAAGCGGCGCGCAGATATGCCCTGCGCGCCAGGAAGATTAATGCAGGATTTTGGCGAGGAAATCTTTTGCGCGATCGGAGGCCGGATTCGCAAAGAACTCCTCTTTCGGCGAGTCTTCAACGATTTTGCCTTCATCCATAAAAATCACGCGGCTGGCGACTTTACGCGCAAAACCCATTTCGTGCGTCACCACCATCATGGTCATGCCTTCCTGCGCCAGCTCGACCATCACGTCCAGCACTTCGTTGATCATCTCCGGATCCAGTGCCGAGGTGGGTTCGTCAAACAGCATCGCCACCGGATCCATACAGAGCGCGCGGGCGATAGCCACACGCTGCTGCTGGCCACCGGACAGCTGGGCCGGAAATTTGGTGGCGTGTGCCGCAAGACCCACACGCTCCAGCAGTTTGCTGGCTTTATCACGGGCGGCGGCTTTATCGCGCTTAAGCACTTTGATCTGCGCCAGCGTCAGGTTTTCGATAATCGACAGATGCGGGAACAGCTCGAAATGCTGGAACACCATGCCAACGTGGGAGCGCAGCTCCGCCAGGTTGGTTTTCTTGTCGGTCACGGTGGTGCCGTTCACCACGATCTCGCCTTTCTGCACCGGCTCAAGGCCGTTGACGGTTTTGATCAGCGTCGACTTTCCGGATCCGGACGGGCCGCATACCACCACCACTTCACCTTTTTTAACCGTGGTGGAGCAGTCGGTCAGCACCTGAAAGTGACCATACCATTTTGAAACGTTTTTCAGGGAAATCATTAAACTGTCCTTTTCTTCAGATAGCTGACCAACAGTGAAGCACTGAGACTGATAACAAAATAGACGAAGCCGGCAAAGAGGATCATCTCAACCTGGGTACCGTCGCGCTCGCCGATGGTGGAGGCGGTGCGGAAGAAGTCCGCCAGGCTTAACACGTACACCAGCGAGGTATCCTGGAACAGCACGATGCCCTGGGTTAACAGCAGCGGCACCATCGCCCGGAACGCCTGCGGCAGAATAATCAGCTTCATCGACTGCCAGTGGGTCATGCCCAGCGCCAGCGCAGCGCTTGACTGGCCGCGTGAAATACTCTGAATACCCGCGCGAATAATTTCCGAATAATAGGCGGCCTCAAACATCGAGAAGGCGACCATCGCGGAGATGAGGCGAATATCCGATTTGGGCGACAGCCCCAGCACATCCTGCAACAGACCCGGCACAATCAGATAGAACCACAGCAGCACCATCACCAGTGGGATGGAGCGGAAAACGTTCACATAGGCAGTGGCAAACCACGCCAGCGGCTTGAACGTCGACATGCGCAGCACCGCCAGAATAGTGCCCCAGACGATACCGACAATCACCGCCGTAACGGTAATTTTCAGCGTCACCCAGAGTCCGTCAAGCAGATAGGGCATCGCCGGAATAATGGAACTCCAGTCAAACTCGTACATTATTTGCCTCCCATATTGCCAGGCAGGCGGACTTTACGTTCTACCAGGTTCATTACCAGCATAATCACGGCATTAATCAGGACGTAGGCAAGGGTAATAGCAGTGAAGGATTCCCAGGCGTGGGCGGAGTAATCCAGCAGCTTACCCGCCTGCGCCGCCATATCCACCAGACCAATGGTCGAGGCGATGGCGGAGTTTTTCACCAGGTTCATCATCTCAGACGTCATTGGCGGCACGATCACCCGATAGGCATTCGGCAGCAGCACATAGCGATAGGTTTGCGGCAGCGTCAGGCCCATCGCCAGCCCGGCGTTTTTCTGGCCGCGCGGCAGCGACTCTATTGCCGCACGCACCTGCTCGCACACACGGGCGGCGGTAAACAGCCCGAGGCAGATCATTGACGACAGGAAGAACTGGATATTGGGATCGAGCTCGGCTTTAAACCACATGCCGAGATCTTCCGGCAGCAGTTCAGGCACGACCAGATACCAGGTAAAGAATTGCACGATTAACGGCACGTTACGGAAGAGTTCGACGTAAAGCGTCCCGATGCCTGCCAGGAACCGGTTAGGCACGGTTCTGAGGATGCCAAACAGTGAGCCGACCAGGAAAGCAAGGATCCAGGCGGTGATCGACAGCGCGACCGTGACCTGAAAACCGCTCCACAGCCAGCCAAGATAGGTGGTGTTGCCGAACGGGGCTTGTTGCAGGAAAATTCCCCAGTTCCAGTCTATTGACATAATCTACCTCTGAAAAAAAAGGGTAGCAGCGCTACCCCCGAAGATTAATAAGAAGCTGTAATATTCGTGCTGAAAGGGGAACGACCCTTCAGCGTATAGTCTGTCCGTGCTTCATATCAATCGAGAGGGCAGGAGAACCCGCCCCTAATGGTTGTAATTAGTTAAGTGCTTTATCGTTAGGTTCTTTGAACAGCGCTTTCATCTCATCCGACAGCTCAAAGTTCATATTCAGATTTTTTGGCGGGATCGGGTTTTTGAACCACTTATCAAACCATTTCGCCGCTTCGCCGGACGTCTGCGCCTGCGCGATGGTGTCATCCATCAGCTTCTTGAATTCGGTATCGCCTTTACGCAGCATGCAGCCATAGGCTTCCTGTGACTGCGGCTTGCCGACGATTTCCCAGTTATCCGGTTTTTTCGCCTTCGCACGCTCGCCCGCCAGCAGGGCATCGTCCATCATAAAGGCCACGGCACGACCGCTTTCCAGGGTACGGAAGGAGTCACCATGATCTTTCGCGCTGATGATGCGCATATCCATTTTCTGCTCTTCGTTAAGCTTGTGCAGCAGCACTTCAGAGGTGGTGCCTGACGTCACCACGACCGCTTTACCTTTCAGATCGGCGAAGTCTTTTACGTTGCCGCCTTTTTTCGCCAGCAGACGGGTGCCGACAACGAAAATAGTGTCAGAGAAAGCGGCCTGCTTCTGGCGCTCCAGGTTATTGGTGGTGGAGCCGCACTCGAAATCAAAGGTGCCGTTCTGCAACAGCGGAATACGGTTTTGCGAGGTGATAGGGATCAGTTTTACCTGCAGATCCGGCTTGTTAAGCTTTTTCTTTACCGCTTCAACAATGGCGTTGGAGTAAGCCTGCGAATAACCCACCACTTTTTGCTGGTTATCGTAGTAGGAGAACGGTACGGAAGATTCACGGTGTCCGACCACGATCACGCCGTTTTTGGCGATTTTTTCCAGCGTGCTTTGCCCGGCCGCAGGGGCTGCATCTTCAGCCTGCGCTACGCCGGCGGACATTCCCATCACCAGCATTGCTGTGGCCAGTTTACGTAATTGCATATCCAACTCCTTCATCGTCAGCGCCAGAGACGCATTGATACCCAGTGTGAGTGATTGTGTTGTTATATCCTGCTGCTTAAGCGTGCAGTGTTATGCGTGTTTGTTAACATTTAGTCTGGCTTAATGTAAAGATTTTGCTGCGATATTGTTTATTTTTGCGAGGCGCTCCGCACCGTTTAGAGGCATAAATCGCTGCTTGCACCAAATTAGTGCCGCCGCCGATCCGTGCTGGTGCATCAAGGTTGCAGAGCCGCAAAAAATCGCTGTTCCCTGCTAATGGGTAGCAAGAGGTGTGCCAGTTTTGAAGGAGTGCAGGCCCGGTGCACTGTGTGCGACCGGTCCTGGAGGAGAGGGATTAGTGACGACGCTGGCGCAGACTCATCACCAGCGCGCCGAAACCGGCGAGCGCGGTGAGGATCCACAGCGGCCAGTTGCCGGTGCGGGCATAAGGCGTAAGGCCACGTGCCGGCGTGACCTCTGCCGTCAGCACCTGACGGGTAAACTGCGGGATCATAGCCTGAATGTCGCCCTGCGGACCAATCACGGCGGTAATGCCATTGTTGGTGCTGCGCAGCAGCGGACGTGCCAGCTCCAGCGAACGCATACGCGCCATCTGGAAGTGCTGCCACGGGCCGATAGATTTACCGAACCAGGCATCGTTGGAAATGGTCAGCAGGAAGTCCGTATCCGGACGGAAGTTGTCCCGCACCTGTTCGCCGAGAATGATTTCATAGCAGATGGCGGGCGTCAGATTAAACCCGTGCGCATGCAGCTGCGGCTGCACGTAAGGCCCGCGGCTGAATGACGACATCGGCAGGTCAAAGAACGGCGCCAGCGGACGCAGGATCGACTCCAGCGGCACGAACTCGCCAAACGGCACCAGATGGTTTTTGTTGTAGCGATTGGTGGAGTCATAACGATACGGACTGTCTTTACCCAGCGTAATGATAGTGTTGTAGGTATCGTAGCGATTCTGCTGATTCAGACGCGCATCCACAATGCCGGTGATAAGCGTTGTGTCTCTGTCACGCAGCTGCGCGTCCAGCGAGCTTAAAAAGCGCTGCTGGTTGATTTCCAGATCCGGAATGGCGGACTCCGGCCAGATGATCAGTTGCGATTTGCCCATCTCCCGCTCGCTGTTGCTAAGGTAGATCTCCAGCGTATTCACCAGCTGGTTTTCATCCCATTTCAGCGACTGCGGAATATCGCCCTGCACCAGCGACACCTGCGTGGCTTTTTCCGGCAGCAACGTATACCACTGAACATAGCGCAGCGGGAAGGGCAGCGCGAACAGCACCACGCCCGCCGCCAGCGGACGCCAGTTGCGGGTCGCGATAGCCAGCGCCAGCAGGCCGCTGACTATCATCAGAAGGGCGTTGATCGCTTCCACGCCCATCACCGGCGCCAGCCCTTTCAGCGGGCCGTCGATCTGGCTGTAGCCAAACTGCAACCACGGGAAGCCGGTCAGCACCCAGCCGCGCAGGAATTCCGTCAGCTGCCAGACGACAGGCGCGGCAATCGCCACGCGCAGCCAGTTCGTCTTCGGCCACAGGCGGGAGAGGATCCCGGCAAACAGACCGGTATAGAGCGACAGATAGGCGGCCAGCAGTACGACGAGGAAAATATTGATCGGGCCGGGCATGCCGCCGAACTGCGCGATGCTGACGTAAACCCAGTTGATGCCGGAACCAAACAGCCCCAGCCCCCAGAAATAACCAATCCAGGCGGCCTGCAGGGGGCGGCGGTTGAGGGTCAGCCCCTGCAGCCCCATCAGAGACAGCAGCGCGGCAGGCCAGATATCATAAGGAGAAAAAGCCAGCGTTCCGCTGGCTCCGAGTATCAGCGCCAGCAGCAGGCGATAGCGCTGGCGTTCCATTAATGGGGCAAAAACCATTTATTCATCCAGTAGTGGTTTTATTCGTCCAGTTTTGGCTGGGGAGAATCATCCGGTATTCTGACATGAACCTGAATAATACGGCGGCTGTCGGCCATCGCAACTTTAAACTGGTAACCATCAATGTCGATGGATTCGCCGCGTGCAGGCAGATGCCCGAACGCCTGCATCACCAGGCCGCCGATGGTATCCACTTCTTCATCGCTGAAGTTGGTACCGAAGGTTTCGTTGAAGTCTTCAATGGAGGCCAGCGCGCGCACCGTCCAGGTATGACGGCTGAGCTGGCGGAATTCGATATCCTCTTCTTCATCGTATTCGTCTTCAATTTCACCGACGATCAACTCAAGAATATCTTCAATGGTCACCAGACCTGAAACGCCACCAAATTCATCAATGACGATCGCCATGTGGTAACGTTGTGAACGGAACTCTTTCAGCATGCGGTCCACCCGCTTGCTTTCCGGCACAACCACCACCTGGCGTAACACTTTCTCCATGCTAAAGGCTTCGGCATCGCTGCGCATAAACGGCAGCAGATCCTTGGCCATCAGAATCCCTTCAATGTGATCTCTGTCTTCGCTGATCACCGGAAAACGCGAGTGGGCAGACTCGATGATAACGTCGAGACATTCATCCAGCGTTTGATTGCGTTTGAGGGTGATCATTTGCGAGCGGGGGATCATGATGTCGCGGACGCGCTGGTCTGCAATATCCATTACCCCTTCGAGCATGTCACGCGTATCTTCATCGATAAGATCGTTCTGCCCGGAATCACGGATTAGCGCCAGTAATTCATCGCGGTTTTTAGGTTCACCGTGGAAAAGCTGGCTCAGTAAGAGGGAAAAAAATCCCTTTTTGCTGTTAAGTGTATCGTTACTGTGGGAATTGTCGTCGCTCATGGCGTCGTGTGGGATCTCATGTTAATCAAAATGTCGCACGTCACGCGTAAACTCAGCGCCAGACGGCATGAAAAGCAGCCGCGCCGGTAAACCGGCGCACAGACTACTCCTTCTCGGCAATGTACGGATCCTCATAGCCCAGAGCAAGCATTATCTCTGTTTCGATGCCTTCCATTTCTTCTGCTTCGTCATCTTCAATATGATCATAACCCAGCAGGTGCAAACTGCCGTGGATCACCATATGCGCCCAGTGTGCGTCCAGCGGTTTTCCCTGTTCGCGGGCTTCCTGCTCCACTACCTGACGGCAGATAATTAAATCCCCCAGCAGCGGCATTTCAATCCCCGGCGGCGCTTCAAACGGGAACGACAGCACGTTGGTGGATTTATCTTTACCGCGGTAGGTCAGATTCAGTTCATGACTTTCGGCGTCGTCCACCACGCGGATGGTAACTTCTGATTCTTCCTGAAACTGCGGGATCACCGCATTCAGCCAGTCCTGGAACTGGGCTTCAGTCGGCAGGCCTGCGGTATCCTCGCAGGCCAGTTGTAAATCGAGTATCACAGAACTCATTTTTGCTCCTGCTGCTGGGCTTCGCGTTTGCGCTCGGCGGCCAGTTCAGCTTTACGTTTTTGGTCGGCCTCTTCCCAGGCCTCGTAAGCGTTAACGATACGGGCAACCACCGGGTGGCGCACCACGTCTTCGCTGTGGAAGAAGTTAAAGCTGATCTCATCCACCTCGGCCAGCACCTCAATAGCGTGGCGCAGGCCGGATTTAAGGTTACGCGGCAGGTCAATCTGCGTCACGTCACCGGTGATCACCGCTTTCGAGTTAAAGCCGATACGGGTCAGGAACATTTTCATCTGTTCGATGGTGGTGTTCTGACTCTCATCCAGGATGATGAACGCATCGTTTAACGTACGGCCGCGCATATACGCCAGCGGTGCCACTTCGATTACGTTGCGCTCCATAAGCTTTTCAACTTTCTCAAAGCCGAGCATCTCGAACAGCGCGTCATACAGCGGGCGCAGATAAGGATCCACTTTCTGGCTTAAATCACCGGGCAGGAAGCCGAGTTTTTCACCGGCTTCCACCGCCGGGCGGGTCAGCAGAATGCGGCGCACGTCCTGGCGCTCTAGGGCGTCGACGGCGGCAGCCACGGCGAGATAGGTCTTACCGGTACCGGCAGGCCCTACGCCAAAGGTGATGTCGTGATCGAGAATATTAGCCACGTACTGCGCCTGATTCGGCGTACGGGGTTTGATCACCCCGCGCTTGGTTTTGATATGGATCGCCTTGCCGTATTCCGGCACGCTTTCCGCACTCTGTTCCAGCACGCGGGCTTCTTTGATCGCCAGATGGATCTGTTCAGGCTCGATCTCCTGCGTCTGACCGCGCATCGGGGCGGTATCGACGTACAGGCTACGCAGAATATCGGCAGCCGCGTTCACGCTGATCGGGCGACCGGTCAGTTTGAAGTGGTTATCGCGGCGGTTAATTTCGATACCCAGACGGCGCTCAAGCTGTTTCACGTTGTCATCAAACGGGCCGCACAGGCTTAACAGACGTTCATTATCGGCGGGTTCAAGGCTGATTTCGCGGGTTTCTGTATTCAAATTAATCCTCTTATACCTTTAAGCCTGCCAGCAAAAGGCTGACGGGCGTGATGTCATCATTACCGAAAGTATTTACGGCATGGGGAAAAGGCGCAAGCATGGTATTGGATATGGGGGCTGGAGGGGGCAAAACAAGGCCTGCCAGCGACGGCAGGCCGCAATGATTATGGCTGGAAAAGACCGACGCCAAGCTCATTTTCTTTACGGGTGCGGGCGATCACCGACTCCGGCGTTTCGCTGATGCGCAGGCCCATCTCATCTTCCGTGCGTACCACTACGCCGCGCAGGGAGTTGGTCAGAACATCCGTGATTTCCACGTCGACGAATTTGCCGATCATCTCCGGCGTGCCCTCGAAGTTCACCACGCGGTTATTTTCAGTACGGCCGGAAAGCTCCATCACGCTCTTACGGGAGGTGCCTTCCACCAGAATACGCTGGGTGGTGCCCAGCATACGGCGGCTCCAGGCCATTGCCTGCTGGGTGATGCGCTCCTGCAAAATGTACAGCCGCTGCTTTTTGTCCTCTTCCGGCACATCGTCCACCATATCGGCGGCAGGCGTACCCGGACGGGCGGAAAAGATAAAGCTATAGCTCATGTCGAAGTTTACATCGGCAATCAGCTTCATCGTCTGCTCGAAATCCTGGGTGGTTTCACCGGGGAAGCCGACGATAAAGTCAGAGCTTATCTGAATGTCCGGACGCGCCGCGCGCAGCTTACGGATAATCGCCTTGTACTCCAGCGCCGTATGGGTACGGCCCATCAGGTTAAGCACGCGATCGGAACCGCTTTGTACCGGCAGGTGCAGGAAGCTCACCAGCTCCGGCGTATCGCGGTAGACTTCGATAATGTCATCGGTAAATTCGATGGGATGGCTGGTGGTAAAACGCACGCGGTCAATACCGTCGATGGCGGCCACCAGGCGCAGCAGCTCGGCAAAGGAGCCGGTGGTGCCGTCATAGTTTTCACCGCGCCAGGCGTTGACGTTCTGCCCCAGCAGGTTCACTTCACGCACGCCCTGGGCGGCCAGCTGGGCGATTTCAAACAGAATATCATCGCACGGACGGCTGACTTCTTCGCCACGGGTATAAGGCACCACGCAGTAGGTGCAGTATTTATTGCAGCCTTCCATGATGGAGACAAAGGCGGTCGGGCCATCGGCGCGGGGTTCTGGCAGACGGTCGAATTTTTCAATTTCCGGGAAGCTGATGTCCACCACCGGGCTGCGATTGCCGCGCACGGAATTGATCATCTCCGGCAGGCGGTGCAGGGTCTGTGGCCCGAAAACGATGTCGACATAGTGGGCGCGCTGACGAATAAGATCGCCTTCCTGGGACGCGACACAGCCGCCGACGCCAATGATCAGGTCAGGATTTTTCTCTTTTAATAATTTCCAGCGACCTAATTGATGGAAGACTTTTTCCTGCGCCTTTTCGCGAATCGAACAGGTGTTAAGCAGCAGCACATCGGCTTCTTCCGCCACCTCGGTGAGTTGATACCCGTGGGTGGCATCCAGCAGATCGGCCATCTTTGATGAATCGTATTCGTTCATCTGACAGCCCCAGGTTTTAATATGGAGTTTTTTTGTCATCGACTTGCTCTGTTAATCGCCAGGAATGCAGGCCGCGTATTGTAATGCTTTGACCCGGCGCTGACCATAGTTCATGTCCCGCCCCACGAAAATGAAAAATCCGGTAAACTTAAGGGAATTAAAAATAAGGAAAAAAGACCATGATGAATCAACCAACGGAAGTGGCCGTGGTCGGCGGCGGGATGGTCGGCAGCGCGCTGGCGCTGGGGCTGGCGCAGCACGGTTTTCAGGTAACGGTGATCGAGCAGACGACGCCGCCCGTCTTTGATAGCGCGGCCGCGCCGGATGTACGCATATCGGCCATCAGCGCCGCCTCTGTCTCTCTGCTGCGCAGTCTTGGCGTCTGGGAGGCGATCGAGAATATGCGCTGTCATCCTTACCGGCAGCTGGAAACCTGGGAATGGGAGAGCGCGCACGTTCTGTTCGACGCCGCTGAACTCAAACTGCCGCTGCTGGGTTACATGGTGGAAAACAACGTGCTGCAACGCGCGCTGTGGGAGGCGCTGGAGCGCCAGCCGAATATCACCCTGCGCGCGCCCGCCTGTCTTCGCGCTATGCACCGCGAGGCCGAGCATCATGTGCTGGAGTTTGTCGATGGCGATACCCTGTGCGCCAGGCTGGTAACAGGCGCAGACGGGGCGAATTCACAGGTACGCCAGTGGGCCGGGATCGGTATCCACGCCTGGCAATATGAACAATCCTGCATGCTGATCACCGTTCAGTGCGAAAACCCGCCGGGCGACGCCACCTGGCAGCAGTTCACCCCTGACGGGCCGCATGCTTTTCTGCCGCTGTTTGATAACTGGGCGTCGCTGGTCTGGTACGACCGCCCGGCACGCATTCGCCAGCTGAAGTCCCTCAATATGATGCAGCTGCAGCGGGAGATTGAAAAAACCTTCCCGGCGCGGCTGGGAAAAGTCACACCGGTGCAGGCGGGCGCTTTCCCGCTGACCCGCCGTCATGCGCGGCACTATGTGCAGCCGGGTCTGGCGCTGGTGGGTGATGCGGCGCATACCATTCATCCGCTGGCGGGGCAGGGCGTCAACCTGGGCTACCGCGATGTGGATGCGCTGCTGGACGTGCTGGCAGAGGCGCGCAGCGTCGGCGAGCCCTGGGCCAGCCACAGCGTTCTGCAACGCTACCAGCGCCGTCGCATGGCGGATAACTTCATCATGCAGAGCGGCATGGATCTGTTCTATGCCGGATTCAGCAATAATCTGAGGCCGCTGCGGGTGGTGCGAAACCTGGGCCTGATGGCGGCACAGCGAGCAGGCGTGCTGAAAACGAAGGCGCTGAAGTATGCGTTAGGCTTGTAAGTTTCAGCCCGGCGACAGGACGTTGCCGGGGACGTTTATGAAAGGACAAAAACAAAAAAGCCCGCCGAAGCGAGCTTTTTTGTTTTTTATGGCTGGGGTACGAGGATTCGAACCTCGGAATGCTGGTATCAGAAACCAGAGCCTTACCGCTTGGCGATACCCCAACAGGGTGTTGCTATAAATTGGCTGGGGTACGAGGATTCGAACCTCGGAATGGTGGAATCAGAATCCACTGCCTTACCGCTTGGCGATACCCCAACAATTTTTTACTGCTAAAGCCTCTTTATAAGACGCTTCCAGAATATGGTGGCTACTACGGGAATCGAACCTGTGACCCCAGCATTATGAGTGCTGTGCTCTAACCAGCTGAGCTAAGTAGCCAAATTTTACTGCTTTACCAGCCATCGACTGGCTGGGGTACCTGGATTCGAACCAGGGAATGCCGGTATCAAAAACCGGTGCCTTACCGCTTGGCGATACCCCAACGACTGACGTGTTAATACACAGGAGTCGAAGAAAAGTGGCTGGGGTACCTGGATTCGAACCAGGGAATGCCGGTATCAAAAACCGGTGCCTTACCGCTTGGCGATACCCCATCCGTGCAACGCTTACTGGGAATGGTGCGGGAGGCGAGACTTGAACTCGCACACCTTGCGGCGCCAGAACCTAAATCTGGTGCGTCTACCAATTTCGCCACTCCCGCAAAAAAAGATGGTGGCTACGACGGGATTCGAACCTGTGACCCCATCATTATGAGTGATGTGCTCTAACCAACTGAGCTACGTAGCCATCTTTTTTTCGCGTTACCTTATCGGCGTTGCGGGGCGCATTATGCGTATTGGGTCGATGATGGTCAACACCTTTTTCATCGAAAATTGCCGGATTGTGACTGTTTGGTTGGGTTGTGAACAGCCTGGCGCATTATTCAGCAACCAAAGCAAACAGGCCCCGCAGGGCCTGTAATAATAACACGGACTTATTTGTAAGCGGACTGGTGAACGCCCACCGCGCGGCCTGATGGATCGTTCATGGTTTTGAAGGCTTCATCCCATTCAATGGCTTTGGCCGACGAACAGGCCACTGACGGACCGCCAGGCACGCATTCTGCGGCACTTGGCACCGGGAACAGCTCTTCAAAAATCTCGCGGTACAGGTAGCCTTCTTTTGACGACGGCGTGTTGTACGGGAAACGGTAGCTTGCGGTGGCCAGTTGCTGATCGGTCACCTGCTGCGCCGCCACTTCTTTCAGCGAGTCGATCCAGCTGTAGCCTACACCATCAGAGAACTGCTCTTTCTGACGCCATGCCACGCTGGCCGGTAAATAGGACTCGAAGCATTCGCGCAGCACATGTTTTTCCATCTTGCCGTTGCCGCACATTTTATCCTGCGGGTTGATACGCATCGCCACATCGAGGAATTTTTTATCCAGGAAGGGTACACGCGCTTCCACGCCCCAGGCGGACATCGCTTTGTTGGCGCGGGCGCAGTCGAACATATGCAGCGCCTGCAATTTACGCACAGTTTCTTCGTGCAGCTCTTTGGCATCCGGCGCTTTATGGAAATAGAGGTAGCCGCCGAACACTTCGTCAGACCCTTCGCCGGAGAGCACCATTTTAATGCCCATCGCTTTGATTTTACGCGACATCAAATACATCGGCGTCGAGGCGCGAATGGTAGTCACATCATAGGTTTCAATGTGATAGATCACGTCGCGGATCGCGTCCAGCCCTTCCTGCACGGTGAAATGAATTTCATGGTGCACGGTGCCCAGATGGTTCGCCACTTCCTGCGCGGCCTTCAGATCCGGTGAACCGACCAGGCCCACGGCGAAGGAGTGCAGCTGCGGCCACCAGGCTTCTGAACGCTCCTGATCTTCCACGCGGCGCGCGGCGTATTTTTTGGTGATAGCCGAGATAACCGATGAATCCAGGCCGCCGGAGAGCAGCACGCCGTAAGGCACGTCAGACATCAGGTGGCTTTTCACCGCCTCTTCCAGCGCATTGCGCAGCTGTTCTTTATTGGTGACGTTGTCTTTCACCGCGTCATAGTCGAACCAGTCACGCTGGTAGTAGCTGCGGATCTCACCATCTTTGCTCCACAAATAGCTGCCTGCCGGGAACTCTTTAATGGTGCGGCACACCGGCACCAGCGCTTTCATTTCTGAGGCGATAAACATGTTGCCGTGTTCGTCGTAGCCCATATACAGCGGGATAATACCGATATGGTCGCGGCCAATCAGGTAAGCGTCTTTTTCGCTGTCATAGAGGGCGAAGGCAAACATCCCCTGCAAATCGTCGAGGAATTCCGGGCCTTTTTCCTGATACAGCGCGAGGATCACTTCGCAGTCAGAGCCGGTCTGGAAGGCATAACGTTCGCTGTATTCAGCGCGCAGCGCCTGATGGTTGTAGATTTCACCGTTAACGGCCAGCGCATGAGTTTTTTGTTCGTTATACAGCGGCTGGGCGCCAGCGTTGACGTCAACAATCGACAGACGCTCATGGGCAAGGATGGCTTTATCGCTGGCATAGACGCCGGACCAGTCCGGGCCGCGATGGCGCATCAGACGAGACAGCTCCAGTGCTTTTTTACGCAGCTCAACCGCGTCAGTTTTAATATCCAGTACGCCAAAAATCGAACACATAACCTTCTCCGTTAACCCTGTAATGGTGCGTTGTCTTATCGCCTGTTAATGAAAATGCCGCAAAGGAGCAGGGGGCGCAAGCCTTTTAGCGGGTCGGCAATAAATAGTGCAATGAGCGTTGTCGATTCATGAAAATTGCACAGGAGAAGACCGCAATAATTAACGGATCGGTAATTTTTGACGGGTTTTATTGAATGGGGTGATTTACCCGGGAACGAAATAACGCCCGGCAGTTCGCAGGCCCGGCAAGCATGCGCCGCCGGGCAACTGTGCATCAGATCACGTCGATTTCAGCGACAGACGGGTAAATCCAGCTCGGACGGAACGGCATATCATCAATGTCATCAATCTGCGAGACGCCGGAGAGCACCAGAATGGTGTCCAGCCCGGCCTGGAAACCGGCCAGAATATCGGTGCGCAGATTATCGCCGACGATCACCGTATGTTCAGAGTGCGCCTGCATGGTGTTCAGCGCCGCGCGGATGATCCACGGGCTGGGCTTGCCGACCACGAACGGCTTGCGGCCAGAGATTTTCTCAATGCCCGCGCACAGCGCGCCGCAGGCCGGATAGAAGCCGCGACCGTGCGTATCCGGGTTGGTGGCGATAAAGCGCGCGCCGTTGGCTACAAAGAAGGACGCCTTATGCATCATCTCCCAGTTGTAAGAGCGGGTCTCCCCGACAATCACAAAATCAGGATTGATATCGGTGATAGTAAATCCGGCTTTATACAGCTCATGGATCAGCGCGCCTTCGCCCACCACGTAGGCTTTTTTTCCTTCCTGACGCTTAAGAAAATCAGCGGTCGCCATGGCGGAGGTGTAAAACACGCTGTCCGGCACGTCAATGCCCGCCGAGGCAAAGCGGTTCGCCAGATCCTGGCCGGTTTGTGACGGGTAATTGGTTAACAACACCAGCGGCATGCCTTTTTCCATCACCCGCGTCAGGAACTCAGCGGCGCCCGGTACAGCAACGTTGTCATGCATCAGCACGCCGTCAATATCACAAATTACATTCTTAATGGTCATGGACTACCCGGATAAAAAATGAAGGCCCGACTATATGATCGCCTCAGCTTTCCAGCAACCGTTGCAGCAGAATGCCGTTAAGCATGGCACGTTTAACCAGCGCAAAGGCGCCGATCGCCGAGCGGTGATCGAGGGTCGAGCGCACCACCGGCAGGTTTTTACGGAACGCTTTTAACGCCTGGGTATTAATGCAGCCTTCAATGGCCGGCAGCAGCACTTTTTCCGCCTCAACGATCTCACCGGCAATCACCACTTTCTGCGGATTAAACAGGTTAATGGCGATGGCGATGGTTTTCCCGAGGTGACGGCCAACATATTCAACCACTTCGCAGGCGAGGGGATCGCCTTTGTTGGCGGCTTTACAGATGGCTTTGATGGAGCAATCTTCCAGCGTCACGCGGCTCTGATAGCCCTGTTCCAGCAGATGACGCACGCGCTGTTCGATAGCGGCGTTGGCGGCGACGGTTTCCAGGCAGCCAAAGTTACCGCAGTGGCAGCGCTCCCCCAGCGGTTCTACCTGGATATGGCCGATCTCGCCGACATTACCATTACGGCCAATAAAAATTCGCCCGTTGGAGATGATCCCAGCCCCAGTGCCACGGTGCACGCGCACCAGAATGGAGTCTTCACAGTCCTGGCTTGCGCCAAAATAGTGCTCCGCCAGCGCCAGACTACGAATATCGTGACCGACAAAACAGGTGACGTTAAAACGTTTTTGCAGCGCCTCCACCAGCGCCCAGTTTTCCACCTGAATGTGCGGCATATAGCGGATCACGCCGCTTTCCGGATCCACCAGCCCCGGCAGGATCACCGAGATGGCGATCAGTTCGCGGATTTTGCGCTGACAGCTCTCTATAAAGGAAGCGATGGTATTCAGCAACGCATGTTCCAGCGTTTCCTGGGTGCGTTCCGGCAGCGGGTAGTGCTCTTCCGCCAGCGTTTTGCTGCTCAAATCGTACAGCGTTAGGGTGGTGTCATGACGGCCCAGACGGACGCCGATGGCGTGAAAATTGCGGGTTTCGGTGACGATAGAAATCGCCCGGCGGCCCCCGGTGGAGGCCTGCTGGTCGACTTCTTTGATAAGCCCACGCTCAATGAGCTGGCGGGTGATTTTGGTGACGCTGGCGGGCGCAAGCTGGCTGTGATCGGCGATCTGAATACGCGAGATAGGCCCGTGCTGGTCGATCAGGCGGTAAACGGCCGCACTGTTAAGTTGTTTAACGAGGTCAACGTTACCAATTTGAGCTTGTCCGCCTGATGTCATTCTTTTACTTACCCGGTGACGACCTCGTTACCATTAACGATGGTCTTGATTACTTTATAATCGCGGGTGAAGGCGGTCAGGTTAGCGACCATCCCCGGCGCGATACTGCCTAACTGCTTGTCAACGCCAATGGCGCGAGCCGGGTAGAGCGTGGCCATACGCAGGGCTTCATCCAGCGCGATATTCACATGCTCCACCAGATTCTTAACCCCCTCGATCATCGTCAGGGCAGAACCGCTCAGCGTGCCGTTTTCGTCAACGCAGAGTCCATTCCGGTAGTATATTGTTTTACCAGCAAAAATGAACTGTTCAATGTTTGCGCCTGCCGGGGCAGTGGCATCCGTCACCAGGCAAAGTTTCTCGCCTTTCAGACGCTTAGCGAGACGCACATTACTGTAATCAACATGTAAACCATCAACAATAATACCGCAATAAATATCTGCATCGTCGAGGATAGCACCCGTCAGACCCGGTTCGCGTCCGGTGATGTACGGCATGGCATTGAATAAATGCGTCGCAAAGCGAATCCCTGCGCGGAAGCCCGCTTTGGCTTCTTTCAGGGTCGCGTTGGAATGTCCGGCGGATACCACAATACCGGCGGCCGCCAGTTTGCTGATGGTGTCGCTGCCCGCCATTTCCGGCGCGAGAGTGATTTTGGTGATGACATCGGCGTTCTGGCAGAGGAAATCCACCAGCGCGGGATCCGGCTTACGCACGAATTCCGGGTTGTGCGTGCCTTTCTTCACCATATTCAGCCAGGGCCCTTCCAGATGCAGACCCAGCGCCTGATGCGGATGCTTCGCCAGATACTCGCGCATCACGCGCACACCCTGTTTCATCAGATCGTCGCTGGTGGTGATCAGCGTCGGCAGGTAGCTGGTGCAGCCCGATTTTTCATTCGCGCGCTGCATGATTTCCAGGGTTTCGATGCTGACGGCTTCTGCGGTATCGTTAAACTGCACGCCGCCGCAGCCGTTGAGCTGCACGTCAATAAAGCCGGGGGCCAGTATGGCGCCTGCCAGTGAACGCTGCTCAATATCAGGCGGCAGATCCGCCAGCGGGCAGAGACGGTCGATCAGGCCATTGGCGACAATAAGCGCATGGTCATCCAGAATTTCATGGCCGGTAAAAATCCGACATTGGGTTAAAGCATACATAACGACCCCCGGTAAAAATGGCGTTCCGTCCTTCACAGATCGTAGAGGAAGGACGGAAACGTAATTACAGACCTTTAATATTTTCAGCTTCTAATTCGTTGAAATATTTCAGCGTTTTAACTTTCAGCTCCATGGTGGACGGCTCATCGCATACCACCACCGCTTTCGGGTGCAGTTGCAGACAGCTGATGGTCCACATGTGGTTGACGTTGCCTTCCACCGCCGCCTGCAGCGCCTGTGCTTTCACGCTGCCGAGCACCAGGATCATCACTTCTTCCGCATCCAGCAGCGTACCCACGCCCACGGTCAGCGCATATTTTGGCACCTGATCCACATCGCCATCAAAGAAGCGGGAATTCGCCACGCGGGTATCGTGGGTCAGCGTTTTAATACGGGTACGGGAAGCCAGTGAGGACGCCGGTTCGTTGAACGCGATGTGCCCATCGTTGCCCACGCCGCCCATAAACAGGTGAATTTTGCCGTACGCGCGGATTTTTTCTTCATACTGACGGCATTCTGCGTCAATATCTGGCGCATTGCCATTCAGCAGATTGATATTTTCTGCGGGAATATCAACGTGATCAAAAAAGTTGCGGTGCATAAAGCTGTGATAGCTTTCCGGATGCTCTTTCGGCAGGCCGACATATTCATCCATATTAAAGGTGACCACGTGCTTAAAGCTAACCTGGCCCGCTTTATGCATTTCTACCAGAGCTTTATACGCAGTGAGGGGAGTGCCCCCGGTTGGCAGACCCAGCACGAACGGACGATCCGCCGTTGGTTTGAAGGCATTGATGCGATTAACGATATGACGGGCAGCCCATTTTCCGACTTGTTCGGCGGTTGCCAGGGGGATCAGTCTCATGTTTCACCTCTACAATTTAGATAAATAAATGGACGGGTTGGGCATTCTGCCTGCTCTTGTAAGGGTAACGCAGTATAGCCGTCGAGTGGCAACAATCCGTCTTGATTTTTTGAATCATAAAATAAGTTTTGTTTGTTAGCCAGCGGAAGGGAGGGTCAATAACGATATTTGGTGATTTTAATCACAAAAAAAGGGTGTTTAATTTGCGGGGCGAATTAATTTTTTACACACTCATTCAGTAAGTGAAAAATAGCCTTTGCTTCAGGCTGGTCGGACTATAAAAAAAACTGCTTGTGATGAAGCCTGACAGGGTTTCATAGGGGGAATAAAAGTGAGTATTTTAGGCTATCTGCAAAAGGTTGGCCGCGCGCTTATGGTGCCGGTCGCCACGCTGCCTGCCGCAGCAATTTTAATGGGTGTCGGCTACTGGATTGACCCCGTGGGTTGGGGTGGTGATAACGCACTGGCGGCGTTCTTCATTAAATCCGGGTCGGCCATTATTGACAACATGTCCGTACTCTTTGCCATTGGCGTGGCGTATGGCATGTCAAAAGACAAAGACGGCGCGGCGGCGTTGACCGGCTTTGTTGGTTTCCTGGTATTAACCACGCTCTGCTCGCCCGCAGCGGTTTCCATGATCCAGAAAATCCCTCTGGACCAGGTACCGGCAGCATTCGGCAAAATCAGCAACCAGTTTGTGGGCATCCTGGTGGGTATTATCTCCGCTGAGCTGTACAACCGTTTCAGCAGCGTAGAACTGCCGAAGGCGCTCTCCTTCTTCAGCGGTCGCCGTCTGGTGCCGATCCTCACCTCCTTTGTGATGATCATCGTCGCTTTTATTCTGATGTACATCTGGCCGGTGATTTTTGATGGCCTGGTGAACTTCGGTGAACAGATCCAGAAACTCGGCTCCGTGGGCGCGGGCGTTTACGCCTTCTTTAACCGCTTGCTGATCCCGGTGGGTCTGCACCACGCGCTGAACTCCGTGTTCTGGTTCGACGTGGCGGGCATCAACGACATCCCTAACTTCCTCGGCGGCGCACAGTCTATCGAAGCAGGTAAAGCGGTTGTCGGTATCACCGGTCGTTATCAGGCGGGCTTCTTCCCGATCATGATGTTCGGTCTGCCGGGGGCAGCGCTGGCGATTTATCACTGCGCGCGTCCGGAGAACAAAGCGAAAGTGCTGGGTATCATGATGGCTGGCGCCTTTGCCGCCTTCTTTACCGGCATCACTGAACCGCTGGAATTCTCCTTCATGTTCGTGGCGCCGGTGCTGTACGTTATTCACGCCGTGCTGACCGGTATCTCCGTATTCATCGCCGCCAGCATGCAGTGGATTGCCGGTTTCGGCTTCAGCGCCGGTCTGGTGGATATGGTGCTCTCGTCCCGCAACCCGCTGGCCACGCACTGGTACATGTTGATCCTGCAGGGTCTGGTGTTCTTCGTGATCTACTATGTGGTGTTCCGCTTCACGATCACCAAATTCAACCTGATGACCCCGGGTCGTGAGCTGGCGGTTGCCGGTGATGAATCCGATGGTCAGGACGTGAATATCAGCACCGACGGTAAAGATCAGGATATCAACGGCCTGGCGCGTCAGTACATCGCGGCGGTCGGCGGCTCTGCCAACCTGACCGGTATCGATGCCTGTATCACCCGTTTGCGTCTTAACGTGAAAGACTCCTCGCAGGTCAACGAAGCGCTGGCAAAACGCCTCGGCGCAACCGGCGTGATCCGTCTGAACAAAACCAGCGTGCAGATTATCGTCGGGTTTGTGGCGGAAAAAATTGCCAATGCCATGAAAACCACCGGTGATGTTCCGGCAGCGCCGGCAACCGGTGCCGCTGCCAGCACCGCCCCTGCTGCTGCCGCGCCGGTTGCCGCAGCCCAGGCCGTGCCGAATGCCGCGACTATCGCGCAGTTAGTATCGCCGGTAACGGGTGACGTCGTGGCGCTGGATCAGGTGCCAGATGAAGCCTTTGCCAGCAAAGCTGTTGGTGACGGTGTAGCGGTGAAACCGACGGATAAACTGGTGGTTTCCCCGGCGGCCGGGACTATCGTAAAAATCTTCAACACCAACCATGCGTTCTGCCTTGAAACCGACAAAGGTGCTGAGATCGTGGTGCACATGGGTATTGATACCGTGGCGCTGGGCGGTCAGGGCTTTACCCGTCTGGTGGAAGAGGGCGCAACGGTCACGGCTGGTCAGCCGGTGCTGGAAATGGATCTGGACTATCTGAACGCTAACGCGCGTTCCATGATTAGCCCGGTCGTGTGCAGCAACATTGACGATTTCCGTGGCCTGGTGATCAACGCCGAAGGTCATGTGGTGGCGGGTCAAACGCCGCTGTTTGAAATCAAAGGCTAATCACACCACGCAGTGATAAAGGCGGCGGGATCATCCTGCCGCTTTTTTTTGCCTGTCATTCCCGTAATCGCGCTTTTTGTGCAACTTAAAGGTTGTCTCGGCGTCCGGCTTATAAGATCATATCCCGTTATACGTTATTGACGCTTTGAGGAATCCGCGATGAGTGAGGCAGAAGCCCGCCCGAGTAACTTTATCCGCCAGATTATTGATGAAGATCTGGCCAGTGGTAAGCACAGCACCGTGCACACCCGTTTTCCGCCGGAGCCGAACGGTTATCTGCATATCGGCCACGCGAAATCCATCTGCCTGAACTTTGGCATCGCCCAGGATTATCAGGGCCAGTGCAACCTGCGTTTCGATGACACCAACCCGGTAAAAGAAGACATCGAATACGTAGACTCGATCAAAAACGACGTGCAGTGGCTTGGTTTTCACTGGTCCGGCGACGTGCGCTACTCCTCTGATTATTTCGATCAACTGCATCAGTATGCGGTTGAGCTGATCAACAAAGGCCTTGCCTACGTTGACGAACTGACCCCCGATCAGATCCGCGAATACCGCGGCACCCTGACCGCGCCGGGCAAAAACAGCCCGTTCCGCGATCGCAGCGTGGAAGAGAACCTGGCGCTGTTCGAAAAAATGCGTACCGGCGGCTTCGCAGAAGGCACCGCCTGCCTGCGCGCCAAAATCGACATGGCTTCGCCGTTTATTGTGATGCGCGATCCGGTGCTGTACCGCATTAAGTTTGCCGAACACCACCAGACCGGCAACAAGTGGTGCATCTACCCGATGTACGATTTCACCCACTGCATCAGCGATGCGCTGGAAGGGATCACCCATTCGCTCTGTACGCTGGAGTTCCAGGACAACCGTCGCCTGTACGACTGGGTGCTGGATAACATCACCATTCCGGTTCACCCGCGTCAGTACGAGTTCTCGCGTCTGAATCTGGAATACGCCGTGATGTCCAAGCGTAAGCTGAACCTGCTGGTCACCGACAAGCACGTGGAAGGCTGGGACGATCCGCGTATGCCGACCATCTCCGGTCTGCGTCGTCGCGGCTACACCGCTGCGGCCATTCGCGAGTTCTGCAAACGTATCGGCGTCACCAAACAGGACAACACCATTGAAATGGCGTCGCTGGAGTCCTGCATTCGTGAAGATCTGAACGAAAACGCGCCGCGCGCGATGGCGGTTATCGACCCGGTTAAGCTGGTTATCGAAAACTACCCGCAGAATGAAAGCGAAATGGTCACCATGCCGAATCATCCGAACAAACCGGAAATGGGCAGCCGTGAGGTGCCGTTCAGCGGTGAAATCTGGATCGATCGCGCTGACTTCCGCGAAGAAGCCAACAAACAGTACAAGCGTCTGGTACTGGGTAAAGAAGTGCGTCTGCGTAACGCCTATGTGATCAAAGCTGAGCGCGTGGAAAAAGACGCGGAAGGCAACATCACCACCATCTTCTGCTCTTACGATGCGGAGACGCTGAGTAAAGATCCGGCTGACGGCCGCAAGGTGAAAGGGGTGATCCACTGGGTGAGCGCCGCCCATGCGCTGCCGGTTGAGATCCGCCTCTACGATCGTCTGTTCAGCGTGCCGAACCCGGGCGCGGCGGAAGATTTCCTCGCCACTCTCAACCCGGAATCGCTGGTGATCAAACAGGGCTTTGCGGAGCCAGGTCTGAAGGCCGCGCAGCCAGAAAAAGCGTACCAGTTCGAGCGCGAAGGCTATTTCTGCCTCGATGGTCGCCACAGCACCGCCGACAAAATGGTGTTTAACCGCACCGTAGGTCTGCGCGATACCTGGGCGAAAGTCGGCGAGTAATCGCGTCAATCTCAGGCTATCAGAATGCCGGTCAGTGAACGCTGACCGGCATTTTTTATGGCCATGATCTCCTCACTCTCTTCCATTCGCGCTGCAAATTAAACTCAGCGCTTCGTTTCAGCGCGGGCTTATTTTCCGTCTGAACATCCCCCGTACAGTGTACTGCTCAGCCGCCTGTTGCCAGATGTAACTTTTTATGTGCACTGCGTCATAGTCTCATCTTTTCCCCGGTAAATTGTGTTGATAATTCGCGACGCGAAAAATAATCTTTATGGCACCGGAACGGCGAGTTTATGACTCATAAGCGACGGTTATATTTAACTTTTTTTATTTATCGCTTCTGCGCTTGCAGGCGAGTTTTATTATGTCAAAGAGGAACCATTATGCGTACGTTCAGTGGCAAACGTAGTACGCTGGCGCTGGCTGTTGCCGGCGTCACCGCAATGTCGGGCTGGGGGCTGTCCGGGCAGGCGAGCGCCGCCGGATTTATTGACGACTCCACCCTTACCGGCGGCGTCTATTACTGGCAGCGCGAGCGCGACCGGAAAGACGTCAACGAAGACAAATACAAAACCAACCTTTCGCACTCCACCTGGAACGCCAACCTCGATTTCCAGTCGGGCTATGCCGCCGATATGTTTGGTATCGACATTGCGGCCTTTACCGCCATCGAAATGGCGGAAAACGGCGACAGCGGCCACCCGAACGAAATCGCATTCTCCTCCAGCAACAAAGCCTACGACGAAGACTGGTCCGGCGATAAGAGCGGGGTCAGCCTGTACAAAGCCGCCGCTAAGTTTAAATACGGCCCGGTCTGGGCGCGGGCGGGCTATATTCAGCCCACCGGACAAACGCTGCTGGCCCCACACTGGAGCTTTATGCCGGGCACCTATAAAGGCGCGGAAGCGGGCGCTAACTTCGACTATGGCGACGCGGGCGCGCTAAGCTTCTCGTACATGTGGACCAACGAGTACAAAGCGCCCTGGCATCTGGAGATGGACGATTTCTACCAGAACGATCAGAAAACCAAAGTGGATTATCTGCACTCGCTGGGGGCGAAGTATGACTTTAAAAACGATCTGCTGCTGGAAGCCGCCTTTGGTCAGGCCGAAGGCTATATCGATCAGTATTTCGCGAAAGCCAGCTACAAGTTTGATATTGCCGGCAGCCCGCTCTCCACCTCATACCAGTTCTACGGCACCCGCGATAAGGTCAGCGACGGCAGCGTCAACGACATCTATGACAGCACCGCCTGGCTACAGGCGCTGACCTTCGGCTATAAAATAGGGGATGTCGATCTGCGTCTCGAAGGCACCTGGGTAAAAGCGGAAGGGCAGCAGGGCTACTTCCTGCAACGTATGACGCCAACCTATGCTTCATCGAATGGTCGACTGGACGTGTGGTGGGATAACCGTTCCGACTTTAACGCCGACGGTGAAAAAGCGGTGTTCTTCGGTGCGATGTACGATCTGAAAAACTTCAATCTGCCGGGCTGGCAGGTGGGCGCGTCTTATGTTTATGCCTGGGACGCGAAACCGGCAGAGATGGCGACGCCGGATGCGTACTACGATCCGAACTATCGCCTGAAAGAATCGGCCTACAGCCTCGATGCGGTGTATACCCTGCAGGACGGTCGCGCCAAAGGTACGATGTTTAAGCTGCACTTCACCCAGTACGGCAACCACTCCGACATCCCCAGCTACAGCGGTGGCTACGGCAACATCTTCCAGGATGAGCGTGACGTGAAGTTTATCGTTATCGCGCCATTCACCATTTTCTGACCCCGGCAGTTGCCGGATTTCCTCACCCGCTCCGCTGAGCGGGTTTTTTTTAAATTTTTTTTCCCGCCATTTAATTTTTGCTCCCGGTGGTCGCTTTACCACTACATCTCGACTGAGACCCATAAAATTCAAGGAGCAGGAAAATGTTATCTATTAATACCAACGCCGCCTCTATGGCCGCTGTCAACGCCATCAACAAAAGCAATGCCTCTCTGAGCCAGTCCATGGAACGCCTGGCCACCGGTAACCGTATCAACTCCTCTGCGGATGATGCGGCAGGCAAACAGATTGCTAACCGCCTGACTGCACAGTCTGACGGCATGGCGGTTGCCCAGCGCAACATCGCCGATGCAACTGCGATGCTGCAAACCGCTGACGGCACCTTTGACGAGATGAATGACATTCTGGGTCGCATGAAAGACCTCGCTACACAGGCAGCGAACGGAACCTACAGCGATGATGACCGTGCAGCCATGCAGTCCGAGTTCGACGAACTGGGACAGGAAATGTCTGACATGATGCAGAACACCACTTACGGCGGCACCAACCTGTTCAACAAATCCGCCAGCGGTCTGTTCACCCAGGCATCCGGCGTGACTTTCCAGGTGGGTTCTGAAGCCACTGACCAGATGACCGTCAACATCTCTTCCCAGGTTGACGCGCTGACCACGTCCCTGAGCGCCCTGAGCGCCTCCTTTGCGGATGACTTCGGTACTGACGGCGCAGGCGGCGGCACCGGCGTAAGCGGCACTGAGCTGATGTCTTCTGCTTCCGCGACCGCCGCGATCGACAGCATTCAGAACGTGATGAGCGCGGTTGGCAAAATCCAGTCCACGCTTGGTGCGTCCATCAACCGTCTGAACGACACCGCGAACAACCTGCAAAGCATGCAGGACAACACCAACGTGGCGATCGGCAACATCATGGATACCGACTACGCGGCGGAAGCGTCCAACATGTCCAAAGAGCAGGTGCTGATGCAGACCAGCATCACCATGCTGAAACAGTCCAACAGCATGTCCGGCATGGTTTCCAGCCTGCTGCAGTAATCGGCCTGACGTCCAGTCAAAGCACCGCCTTCGGGCGGTGTTTTTTTTTGCCGCCCGCTGCCGCACAGAGGGAAAAAACCTTCCGCGCGAAGCGGAAAACGCCTTTCCGCCTGTAATTATCTTATTGATTTTAATGGGTAAAATTATTGGCATGGCAATTGCTAATTATGAGCCATGAAATCTGAACGGAGCAAAAAATGATTAACCCGCAGCAGATTGCGAAAAAATTCGCCCTGATGGATATCTCCACCAAGGCATCGTCGCTGGCGCGCCAGCAAAACGACATCGATACCCAGACCAGCGCGCTGGAGAGTCTGGACAGCGCCCTGACCGCCTTTCAGAGCGCGGTGGATGCGCTGAACAGCGAGACGGGCGGCCCGGTGGTTAACACCGTTACCGCCAACAACGACTCGGCGACCATTACTGCCGACTCCACCGCTGCGGAAGGCTCTTACACCTTCTTCGTCGACCAGCTGGCCACCGCGCAGCAGTCCACGCTGGCCTTTGCCGACGGCGATATTCCGAATAGCGGCACTTTCACCATCACCATGGGTGACAGTGAAATGGACATCGATCTCAGCACGGTCGATTCCAGTGGCGACGGCAGCGTATCGGTGGCAGAGCTGGCGGATGCCATTAACGATTCGCCGGACAATCCGGGCGTCACCGCCACCATCGTCAACACCGATGGCAGCACCACCCTGATGCTTACCGCCGATGAAACCGGGGCGGAAAACGCCTTTACCGTCTCCGCCAGCGGCGTCGATCCGGCGTCGGCGTTCGCCACCGACATCAGCAACCAGAAAGATCTGGCGGTGGCGCAGGACTCGGTGGTGTATCTCGGCAGCTCGCCGGAAACCGGCGTAATGATCACCAGCAGCAGCAACACCTACACCGATCTTATTCCCGGCGTCAGCATCACCTTCGCCGAAGAATCCGCCGAGGGTGAACCCCTGACTTTCAACGTCAAAAACGATTCCGGCGCCTCGCAGGAAAAGGTGCAGACCTTTGTCGATGCCTATAACACGCTGGTGGATACCCTGGACGCGCTGACCACCAACGGCGGCGGCACCGGATCGGCCGGGCCGCTGGCGGGGGACGCGGGGATCTCCTCGCTGGAGCGCCAGATCGAGGACATCACCCACGCCAGCTATAACGGCGTGTCCATCGTCGACTACGGCATCACGCTGGATCCTGACGGGCACCTGCAAATCGACAGCGAAAAATTCGACGAGGCGATGGAAGAAAACCCGGACGGCCTGACCGCGCTTTTTGTCGGCCCGGACAGCATGACCGCCCAGCTCGACAGCCTGATGGAGACCTGGCTTGACGACACCGACGGCATCATCTCGCAGCGGCAGAGCAACCTCGACGACAAACAGGAAAAAGTCACCAACAGCGTGGATGACCTGAAGACCCGCTACAACACCTCTTACGAACGCTATCTGGAGGAGTTCACCTCCACGCTGGTTGAAATTGAAAGCATGAAAATGAGCATGGCGGCATTCATGTAAGCCGCCGTCCAAAAAGGTCAAAACAACGATGTACGCTTCAGATAATGGTTACACCCAATACAAAGAGATGGATCTGGCCGCCCGCACCGCGTCAGCTTCGCCGCTGGATCTGGTGCTGGTGCTCTACGCCGGGCTGATGGACGAGCTGGAACGGGCAAAGAGCCATATCGAAAACAAACGCTACGAGCGCAAAGCGCAAAGCATCAACAAATGCATCGACATTCTTAACGCCCTGACCAGCTCGCTGGAGTTTGAAAACGGCGGCGATCTGGTGCTCAACCTCGCGCGGCTTTATGACCACTGCGTCTACCGCCTGTATGAAGCCAGCGGCCAGATGTCGACGGCGAAAGTCGACGAAGTGGTGCTGATCCTTTCTAACCTGCGCGAAGGCTGGGAAGGCCTGGCGCAAAAACTGGGCTGATCTATGACAAGCAACGCACTACGCCTGCAAATAGAGAGCCTGCTGGACACGATGAACGAGAGCCTCGACAAACAGCGCTGGCGACGCCTGCCCGCGCTGCGCCAGCGGCTGATGATGCTGTTTGCGCAGTACCGCGACGCCGCGCCTTCCCCTGACGAACTGGCGCAGGTGAAAGCCCGCCTGCGTGACGGCTTCGCGCAGATGATCGCCCGCCGCGAGGCGCGTGCCGCTCAGCTTGCGGCGCGGATGGAAAAGCACCGTCAGCAGCAGGAGGGGCGGCTGGCCTATTCGATGGTCAATCTGGTGGCGGAGCAAAAATCATGAAAACCCTGTCATTACTTTCCGAAGCCATGGGGCAACTGCTTTCCGCGCTCCCTGTGAAGCCGCAAGGGGAGGGCAGCGTGGCGGGCTTTTCGCTGCCTGACGATCATCATCGCAAGCACGCTGAAAAGCCGCATCCGGCGGAGAAAATCATTGCCGATCCGCGCGAACAGCTGGATCTGCTGCTGGCGCACTTCCTGACGCCCTCTGCCACAGATCCCAGGCCCGACGCCGTTGCGCCGCTGATGCAGATGGCCGCCCGCGCGGGAGAGCAGAGCAAAACCGACGCGCAGCCGATGATCGATCCGCTCGCCAGTCTGCTGACCGACTCGCCAAAACTCCAGGCGGTGATGGCGACGCTGCTTGCCGCGCAACCGCTCACCGGCGACACCCCGCAGCAGCAGGCCACGCTGGCGCGTAGCGCGGCGGAAAATTTGCAGGCTATCGCCCCGCGCCAGACGGCTGCGCCGCAGGCCGACGCGAAGCCCCGCGTCATGCGCAGCGCTCCCCGCGTGGAGACTGCCGCGCCGCCACGCCAAGACAAGCTCACGCTGTCCGTACTGGCGAGCACCACCTTTACCCGTGAAATGCGTCCGCCGGAGGAATTCGATGCGCGGACGCAGCCGCTGAATCTGTCAACCGACAGCGCGGAGTGGGGCGATAAGCTCACCAGCCTGTTGAAAGATCGCATCCACTTTCAGATCGGTCAGCAGCAGCAAAGCTCAACCATTCGTCTGGATCCGCCGTCGCTCGGCAAGATTGAGATCGCCATACATATGGAGGCGGGCAAGCTGGTGGTGCACATCGGCGCCAGCCAGGCGGATGTATGCCGCTCGCTGCAACAGCTCAGCGACAACCTGCGCCAGCAGCTCACCGGGCAGAACTTTGTCGGCGTTGAGGTGCACGTCTCGCAGGATGGGCAGTCGCAACAGCAGCAGGAAAGACAGTCACAGCAGCAGTCGGCGCAGATCCGCTCTGCCGTCGAACTGGAAGAAGAAGATACCCCCACCCGACAGAATGATTCTGTCCTGATCAAAGTGTAGAGGCCCATGAAAAAAACGCTTATGGTCGGCATGTTTGCCGCCACTCTCGCGATCCTCGTCGGCGGCGGCGCTGCCGTCGGCGCGATTTATTATATGAAAGACCAGGCCCCCCAGGCGTCAGGTGACGCGGCGGCTGCCAGCGCAACGAAACAGAAAGCGAAAAAAGAGGGTGATGACGTCTTTGTCACCCTGCCGGAATCGCTGATCACGCTGCACGATAATAGCGGCAACGATCGTTATATGTTGCTGGAAGTGGCGATGGTGGCCGACGATGAAAAAGCCTCGAAAAAAATCCTCGCCGACGAGCCGTTATATCAGAGCATCATTGTGTCCACCTTATCGGATATGGAATACGACGAGGTGCGCAAATTAAAAGTCAGCGAAATAAAACAAACCCTGCTCACCGCTCTGAAAACGCAATTAAAAGCCCGGGATATTTCCGCGCCCTACAGCGACGTGTTACTGAAAAAAGTGGTTTATCAGTAATCGCCGGTAAATAACGGAAATAACACCATGACACTCGCCTGGGAAATTCAGGAATTCCAGACCCTGCCGTCATTAACGCCCGCGGAGGAGAGCCATTATTTACAGGCTTACCTGCCGCTGGTGCGCAAAGTGGTTCGCCAGCTCGCGCCGCAGTGCAGCGCGGTGATGGACCGGCAGGATATGGAACAGATCGCGCTGATGGGCCTGCTGGAAGCGATCCGGCGCTACGGCGCGCCGGATACGGGATTTGGCGGCTACGCGGTGCAGCGCATACGCGGCGCGGTGCTGGATGAACTGCGCAGTCTGGACTGGCGTCCGCGCTCGCTGCGACAAAAATTCCATCAGGTCAATGACGCCATCCGCGCGGTGCGTAAAACCCTCGGGCGCGAACCTGAGGCGCACGAGCTGGCGGCTGAAGGCATCACGGCGGAGGATTACCGGGAATACCTGAGTCTGGAAGGGGCGGGCAGCCTCGCAAGCCTGGATGAATTGCTGGATGCCGATCAGAGCGCCGTACCGCTGGAAAGCCGTCGGCTGGAAGAGCAGGTGATCACCCAGCATATGCTCGGTAAAGCGCTCGGCAGCCTTAGCGAAAAAGAGCAGCAGATCCTGTTTCTTTATTACCAGCAGGATATGAATTTTAAAGAGATCGCCTTAGTGCTCGGGCTGACGGAAGCGCGAATTTGCCAGTTGAATAAAAAGATCGCGCAAAAACTTAAAGATTATTTCGCCACACATTAATTCTTATTTACGTAATAAGAGCCTGCCGCGCAGGTTCGCAGAGGTGTTATGCAAAAGTTATTTGGTTTACTCATTGTCTTAGGTTGCGTATTTGGCGGTTATTTCGAAGCGGGCGGGCAGTTAATTGCTATCTGGCAGCCCGCGGAAATCGTCATTATTTTAGGGGCCGGTTTTGGCGCCATGATTATCGGTAATCCGCTGCACGTCTTAAAAGAGATCGTCCATCAGATTAAGGGGGTGATCAGCAAAAAGAATATGGGCGCGGAATTTCAGCGCCAGCTGCTGATGTGCCTGTATGAACTGCTGGAAGCCGTGCAGACCGGCGGCCTGCGCACCCTCGATCAGCATATCGAACAGCCGGACGAGAGCACCATCTTTCAAAAATTCCCGCTGGTGCTGAAGCAAAAACGGCTGGTGATGTTTATCGCCGACAACTTCCGCCTGATGGCGATGGGCAAAATCGACGCCCACGAACTGGAAAATATTCTCGACCAGGAGCTGGAAACCATCGAAGGCGAGCTGATGGCCCCGTCCCGCTCCCTGCAACGTACCGCAGAGGCCATGCCAGGCTTCGGCATCTGCGCGGCGGTGCTCGGCATTATCATCACCATGCAGTCCATCGACGGCTCCATTGCACTCATCGGCCTGAAAGTGGCGGCGGCGCTGGTGGGGACTTTCCTCGGCGTCTTCTTCTGCTACTGCTTTATGGATCCGCTGGCGAACGCCATGGAACAACAGGCGCGCGCCGAACACTCGCTGCTGGAGTGCGTGCGTACCGTGCTGGTGGCGCAGGCGGGCGGCAAACCGACTCTGCTGGCGGTGGACGCCGGACGTAAACTGCTGCACCTGGCGTCAAAACCGACGTTCGCCAATCTGGATGCGTGGGTGAACGCCATGCTGGAGCAGGAGGAGTAATGCGCCCTGCCAACCGCCGCAACCGTGGCACGCAAACCACCATCATCCGCCGTCAGATCAAAAAGAGTCACGCCGGACACCACGGCGGCGCATGGAAAGTGGCCTTTGCCGACTTTACGCTGGCGATGATGGCGCTGTTTATGACGCTGTGGATCGTCAACAGCGTCAGCCAGACCGATCGCGAAAATATCGTCGCCGCGCTGCACGGCCACTCCATTTTTAGCGGCAACGGTATTTCGCCGTTAAGCAGCCTGGCGAAGAAAATCAACAGCAAACCCATTCCGCATCCGGGTGAGAACAAAAACGCCGCCCTTGATAAAGAGAGCGAAGAAAAAGCGCGGGAAACCAGCAAAAAGATGGCGGAGATGAAGCAAAAATCCGCCAGCGAACTGGGCGAGCTGGCGAACAGCATCAACGAGATCGCCCTGAAAGCGCACATGGAAAGCAACCTGGAGATGGAGATCGTCCCCCAGGGGCTGCGCATTCTGATCAAGGACAACCAGAACCGCAATATGTTTGAGCGCGGCAGCGCGAAGATCATGCCGTTCTTCCGCGTACTGCTCAGCGAGCTGACGCCGGTGTTTGACTCGCTGGATAACAAAATCATTATCACCGGCCATACCGACGCCATGCCCTATAAAGGCGATGCCCGCCAGTACAACAACTGGAATCTTTCCGGCGATCGGGCGCTGTCAGCACGACGGGTGATGGAGCAGGCGGGTATGCCCGCCGGTAAAGTGATGCAGGTCAGCGCCATGGCGGATCAGATGCTGCTTAACGCGGCAGATCCTGCCGGGGCCGATAACCGCCGCATCGAAATCATGGTGCTGACCCACTCCGCCGCCGACACCCTGTACCAGTTCTTTGGCTCGCAGGGAGAGAAGATCGTTAAACCCCTGGCGGCGAAGCTTGACCAGCAACTCCCCAAAGATCCCTGAGTTATCACCTTAAACGCTTATGTTCGTATTCAGAGTGAAAACCCTCGTGCTGCTGACGACGCTTGTCGCCAGCAGCAACGCCTTTTCCGCCCCTCACGCGCCGCCGGTGAAGAAAACTCTCAGCTATGCCGCGCGCCAGCGCCAGCATAACCGCGAACTGTTACGCACAAGGCAGCAACTGAAAATCGCCCATACCACGCCGGTGGTGCGCGGTAATGCGCAGGCAAAAGCGGCCCTGCGCGCGCAAAACCGCCGCAGGCTGGAGCAGCATCCGGAATGGTTTACCCCGATGCGCGCCCATTTGCAGGACGGCACCGGACTGGTGAGCAACAGCTACCTGCTGCACGTGACCGATACCATCATCAACCGTCTGCAACAGCAACTGGGCAAGCCTTATGTCTGGGGCGGCGAGACGCCGGAGGAGGGATTCGACTGTAGCGGGCTGGTCTATTACGCCTATAACAGCATGCTGGCGACCAGACTGCCGCGCACCGCCGATCAGATGTACCACTTCCCGCAGGCGCGAAATATCGCCGATCGGGATTTACAACGCGGCGATTTACTCTTTTTCCGCATTCACAGCGATCGTAAAGCGGATCATATGGGCGTCTATCTGGGGGACGGGCGCTTTATTGAATCGCCGCGCACCGGGGAGCGGATCCGCATCAGCGATCTCAATACCGAATACTGGCAGCGACATTTTCTGGGCGGACGTCGGGTGATAATGAATAACACCGTGCGCTGATCAATTAAACGTCGACAAGGGGAAGCAGGCAGACGAATAACAGTAAGATGAGGATAATCACCACCACGTCGACCAGACTTACCACGCCGCCCGCGGCGGCCTGCGCCGCTTCTTCCGCACGGGCTTTTTCCCGCAGGCGTTTCACTTCCTGCTCGCGGACAAATTCTTCCATCGATTTATAGTATCGATCGGTCGGAATGCGGTGCGGGTCCTTATTTTTCTCTGACATTATCCTCATCCCTGGATGATATTACTGAGATCCTTTTCCCTGGATTGTCTCAGATTTACCTTCAGGGCCATAGCGATGGCCCGATTAATGATAACGAATTGATAATTAATTCAGGTGGCCGAGGATAGTCAGTTCCAGCTCATCCGGCACTTCGTTATAGGAAAGCACATGCAGTCCCGGCGCGAACAGTCGGGCGTAGCGGGCCAGCAACGGTCGCAGTTGCGGCGCGACCAGCAGCACCGGCTCTTTTCCGGCGGCTTTCATCTGCTCCTGCACCTGCGGCATATTTTCCTGGAACTGGGTGAGCATATTCGGCTCGATGGGCACGCTGTCCAGCATCACCTTGCCGCCCTGTTGCGCCTGATTGACCACGTTTTGCAGCAGATTTTCCAGTTCACCGGCGAGGGTATAGACCGCCAGCGCCCCATTACGCACCAGGTTATGGGTAATACTGCGCCGCAGCGCCAGACGCACATCGGATACCAGCAAAATCGGATCCTTCGTCACCGCGCCGCTCGCCACCAGCACGGTGGCAATGGTGACAATATCCCGCAGCGACACGCGCTCCATCAGCAGACTGCGGTAGACCTTCAGCAACTGGCTGTAATTCAGCACGCCGCTGAGATCTTCCGCCAGCTTCGGGGCCTGCGCCGCCAGCCGGTTATGCAGCTGGGTGACATCGTCATAGTTAAACAGATCGGGAATATGGCTCAGCAGCACTTTATTAAGGTGGGTGGCGATCACGCTGGCGCTGTCGATCACCTGATACCCCAGATTCAGCGCCTTCGCTTTCTGCGCCGGGGTGATCCAGGTGACCGGCAGCCCGTAAGCAGGATCGTTGCCCAGCACGCCGTCGATCTCGCCCTAGGTTTCGCCGGAGGGCAGGGCCATCAGCCGATCGGCGACAATATCGCCGCCGTCGGCTTTAATATCGTTAATGTAAATGGCGTACTGGGTGGGCTTGAGGCGGAAGTTCTCCCGCACGCGGATCTCCGGCAGCAGTATGCCGTTGCTCTCGGAGATCACCTGCCGCACGCCGCGAATGCGCTGCGTCAGCGGGCTGCCTTTGCTTTTATCCACCAGCGCCACCAGCTTATAGCCGAGGCTGATACTCACCGGCTCAATGGTGGGGATGGTCTCCCAGCTCACCTGCTGCTCCGGCGCTTCCGTCAGGGTTTTGCTGAGCGTGGTCAGGCTCTGGACCTCGGCTTCGGAGGTTTTTGGCTGCTTGCTCTGACGCCAGGCGGCGAAGGCCAGCAGCGCTGAAAACGCCAGGAAGGGCAGGTGCGGCATCCCCGGCACGATGGCGAGAATAAACATCACGCCGCTGGCGGTGTAGATCACCGATGGCGTAGCCAGCAGCTGCTTTTTAATCTCGCCTGCGATCTCGCCGCTGTCGCTGACGCGGGTGACGATGATCGCCGCCGCCGTCGATAACAGCAGCGACGGGATCTGTGCCACCAGGCCGTCACCGATGGTCATCAGCACGTACTGGGAGAAGGCTGCGTCGGCGCTTAAATTGTATTTAAAAATGCCGATGCATACGCCGCCGATCAGGTTGATGGCGAGGATCATCATCCCGGCAATGGCATCGCCGCGCACAAACTTCGAGGCCCCGTCCATCGCACCATAGAAATCCGCTTCGCTGGTCACTTCTTTACGGCGGGCCTGCGCCTGCGCCTGATTGATAAGGCCAGCGTTCAGATCGGCATCGATCGCCATCTGTTTACCGGGCATGGCGTCGAGGGTAAAGCGCGCGGACACTTCAGAAATACGCTCCGCGCCCTTGGTCACCACGATAAAGTTGATGATCATCAGGATGATGAACACCACAAAACCGACCACAAAGTTACCGCCGATCACCACCTGTCCGAAGGACTCGATCACCTTACCGGCCGCGCCCATCCCTTCATGACCGAACAGCAGCACCACGCGGGTGGAGGCGACGTTCAGCGTCAGGCGCATCAGGGTGGTGATCAGCAACACCGTCGGGAACAGGCTGAACTCCAGCGGGCGTTTTGTCGAAACGCTCACCAGCAGCACCAGCACCGCCAGCACGATATTAAAGGTGAAAAGAATATCCAGCAGCATCGGCGGCAGCGGCAAAATGACCATCGCCAGAATAGACAACAGCACCAGCGGCACGCCGAGATGCCCGGCCCGCACGGTCGTCAGAAGTTGCTTAATGTTTTTCTGCATCCTGTTTCAGAACCTCTTTAGGGATGGAAATATGTCGGTTAAGTTGCGGCTTGTCCTGCATTCCGGCGCGCCAGGATTTGAGTTGCAGGACATAGGTCAGCACGTGGGCGATGGCGCGGAAAAGCTGATGCGGGATCTGCTGATTGAGCTGGGTGGTGAAGTACACCGAGCGCGCCAGGGTGGGAAATTCGACGATCTCAATCTTGTGCTCCTGCGCCACCTCACGGATAAAGCGCGCGATGTCGTCGGTGCCTTTCGCCACTACAAAGGGGGCGGCGGCGCGGGCGGTGTCGTATTTCAGCGCCACGGCGTAATGGGTCGGGTTGGTGATCACCACGTCTGCCGCGGGCACCGTGCGGCGGATCTGCCCCATGGCGATCTGGCGCTGCATACGGCGCACTTTGGCTTTGATCTCCGGATTCCCTTCCTGGTTTTTGTACTCCTCTTTAACTTCCTGTTTGGTCATCTTCAGCCCGCGGGTAAACATATGTTTCGCCAGCGGAATATCCAGCACCGCAAAGAGCACGAACAGCATCACCAGGTTCTGCATCACGCTGGCGTATAACGACAGCCCGTGGTACACGGCGCTGGCAAAATGCTGCGATTGCAGCGCCATAAAGGCGGCAAAATTGTGCCGTACGCTGAACCACAGCAGCGCCAGCACCACCAGGCTTTTCAGCACCATCTTGCCGGTTTCAATCAGGTGATCTTTGGAAAACAGCCGCCCGACGCCTTTGATCGGGTTGATCTTATTGAAGTCCGGTAAGATCTTTTTCGGCACGAACAGCCAGCCGCCGGGCACCAGCGACGCCGCCAGCGCTGCCAGCGGCATTGGCGTCAGCGTCAGAATGAACTTCATCAGGATCAGCAGGTTATGCTGCAAAAACTGCCCCAGCACGTCCGGGTTATTGATCTCCTGCGCGTACTGGTGAACGGTAATAAAGCCTTCGCGCACAAAGTCGCAGTACCAGGGAAAGCTGTTCACCAGCACGATGAACGCCGCCAGCAGGCTGGCCGCCAGCCCCATATCTCTGGAGCGCGGCAGCTGGCCGTCCTGTCGCGCCTTACGGCGTTTCTGCGCCGAGGGCTTTTCTGTTTTTTCATCCTGCGGGGCGTCAGCCATGGGGCACCCTCAGGGCGTCGAACTGGCTTAAGACAAAATTCGCCAGATGCAGATAGTGATCCGGCAGGGTATAGAGCAGGGCGGCAAAGCACACCAGTCCCGCCAGCATGTTGATGGGGAAACCGAGGGAGTACAGGTTCAGCGCCGGGGACACGCGGTTAAGCAGGCCAAACCCGCCCTGTACCACCAGCATGATAAAGGTGGTCGGCAGCGCCAGCAGGGTGGCGGAGGCAAATACCCAGCCCAGCCCCAGCGCCACGCTGCGCAGGGTCTGCGGCGTCAGGGCGTTGCCAATCGGCCAGTAGAGAAAGCCTTTATAAAGAATGCTGACCAGCAGCAGATGCCCGTCCATAGCGAAAAACAGGATCGCGGCATAGATATAGATAAACTCCGCCAGCACGGTAGTGGACGCCCCGCTGTTGGGATCGTTCATCACCGCCATGCTCATCCCCATGTTAAAGGAGAGGATCTGCCCGCCGAGCTGTAACGCCAGAAAGATAAACTGCATCATCAGGCCGAACAGCAGCCCCCATAGGATCTGCTCCACCGTCAGGATCAGCATCGACATCGTCAGCAATCCCTCCGGCACCGGATGCGGCACCAGCGGGGTGATCATCACCGCCAGCGCCAGGGAGATCACAATGCGGATGCGCACGCTGAAGGCTTTGCTGTCGAACACCGGGCCATAGTGGAAAAAGGCCATAATGCGCACAAAGGGATACCACAGCCCCAGCACCAGGTTCATCAGTTGCGTGATAGTGAGCGTGGTCATCTCAGTTCACCAGCAGCGCGGCCTGGGCAAACAGGTGGGTACAGAGATCGCTTAACTGCACGATCATCCATTTACCGCAAACGCCGAGTACGATCAGCGTGACAATCAGGCGCGGCAGAAAGCTCAGCGTCTGCTCGTTGATCTGCGTGACCGCCTGGAAAATACTTACGCACAGCCCGACCAGCAGACTCGGCACCACCAGCACCGATACCAGAACGATCACCACCTTAATGCCGCTGGCGACGAGATCCGCCGCCACATCAATAGTTATCATGATCAGCCCAGCCCCAGTCCGCGAATACTGCTGGTGAGCGTGCCGACGGTCAGCGCCCAGCCGTCAATCAGCACAAACAGCATCAGCTTAAAGGGTAGCGAGACGATCAGCGGCGACAGCATCATCATGCCCATCGCCATCAGCACGCTGGCGACGATGAGATCGATGACCAGGAAGGGGATGTAAATCATAAAGCCGATCTGGAAAGCGGTTTTCAGCTCGCTCAGCACGAAGGCAGGCACCACAATCGACAGATCCTGATCCGCCGCTTCACCCTTCGCGCCGCCGATAGTCATGATCTGCGCCATCGCCTTTTTATTGGTCTGCGCCAGCATAAAGCGCTTCAGAGGCGCGGCGGCGGTGGAGAGCGCCTGCGGCAGGGTGATCTGGTCGTTTTCAAAGGGCACCACCGCATGATCGTAAATATTCAGCCATACCGGGCGCATCACCAGCAGCGTCAGGGACAGGGCAATGCCGATGAGAATACGGTTCGGCGGCGTCTGTTGCAGGCCCAGCGCCTGGCGCAGTAGCGACAGCACGATGATAAAGCGCGTAAAGCAGGTCATCATCAACAGCAGGGTCGGCAGCAGCCCGACCAGCGTCATCAGGATCAGCACCTGCATCTTGACGGTCAGATCCTGGGTCGCGCCGTGCGTCGCCACCTGCAACAGCGTGATGTCGCCCCCCTGCGCGAAGACGGCCGGAGAGAGCAGCAGCACGCTGCCGGAAAGCCAGATCAGTGAGCGTTTCATGGCGTCAGTTCGTTGATGTCCCGGGTATTAAACTCCAGCACCCGCAGACCATATTTCTCGTTGACCACCACCACTTCCGCTTTTCCCAGCAGAATATTGTTCACTTTGATGTCCAGCGGCTCGCCCGCCAGCTTGTTCAGCTCAATAACGGTGTCGTCGTCAATGTTCAGCAGATCCGCCAGCATCACCTCGACAGAGGACACTTCCAGCGTCAGGGTGACGGGGATGCGTTTCAGCAGGCCCATGGAATCGGTGAGCGGCGCGGCGGGCGCGGCAGGGGCGGCAGGGGCGGCTTCACCGGCGTCGTCAGCCAGCTCGAAGCCCTGTTCAAGTAAATCGATCTCGTTAGTCATAGGATTTTCCGGCGAGGGTTTCGCGAATGTCAGATAGCAGAAGCTTGTCGTGATCTTCGACAATCAGCGCCTTAAACAGCTCTGACTGGCCGATGAACACAGGGAATTTGTCAGGTAAAGCTACCGGGAAAATATCGCCGGCTTTGATGGTCGTCAGATCCGCGACGCTCAGGGTTAACTCCGCCACCCGCACATTCAGGCACAGCGGCAGGGTATCGATCACCTGGCGCACCAGCGCTTTTTGCGCCGCCTGCCGTTCGGCATGGGTGTCGGTATGCTGCGGTTTTTCGGTTTTGCGCAGCATATTGAGGATGTAATCGGTGTGCGCGTTATCCAGCAGCAGGTAAAAGTTGCGCTTGCCGTCGTCGTCCAGCTGGAAGGTGATTTGCCATGCCCACTGGCTGCAAATATTGCTGTTATCGGCTTTGATGGCCAGCGGCAGCCCGAGGGTGTCTTCGCTGAACAGCATCTGGCAGATATCCAGCGCCAGCCGGTTGCGCAGGCGGATCTCCGTTTTGGTCGGCAGCCGCTCGCCGCTGGCGGCGTTTTCCAGCTGCGTCTCCAGGCCATAAAAATTATTCAGCAGGGTGAGCAGCAGCGGGCGATCGATATCAAAGGCCAGATTACCCACCGGCGAGGCCAGCAGGTCCGCCTGTTTATTTCTGACATCCATTTTGCAGCCGATTTTTTTCAGGTTGACGCTGGAGCGGTGTTTTTTCAGGAAATAGCTACCGATACGCGACTCAATAATGTCAAAGCGGCGGGTGAACATATTCGGCAGGCGATGCCAGGGACGACCGAGACGGTTTCCCTCCAGCGTGAATATTCCACGGGTTTGGCTGTACTTCAACATTGGTGTTATATCTCTTGGTGAATACCGGCGCACTGAAAAACTGTTTATGAGAACAAACTCACATTCTGATAATTAAAACAGTCTGACCTTTAATTTTCTCTTTATCATTGTCGCCTGTACTTATCAGGCCGCACATAAAAGAGAGGTCGCATTTAACCGGAATAAGGTAAAAATCACAATAGCGCTTGCGGTCAATATTATTATTAATCTGTTATTAATCAGCGTGGCTTATTATTGCTGCGCCTTAGCTATGCCCGCTACCCTGGTGACTTATTAATTAATTTATTGATTTTTAAGCATTAATTATTTTTTGATTTATTAATTTACACTGTTTTCTTCCGCTTAATGATATTGTTCTCTCGTGATTTATATTCCATCCGCTATCACCTTTATCCATAACTGTGAGAGAAAAAATGCCGACTCTTATTGCTGAAGCCTCCGCCAGCAGGAAAGCTTTTTCATTAGCAAAACGCGTTGCCAGTTTTAATATCCCGGTATTAATCCAGGGCGAAACTGGCGCAGGTAAAGAGTGCGTGGCGAAATATATTCACGCTCATGCCTTTGGCGAAGATAAAGATGCGCCTTTTATTGGCATTAATTGCGCCGCCATCCCGGAAACCATGCTCGAATCGACGTTATTCGGCTATGAAAAAGGCGCTTTTACCGGCGCGGTTAATGCCGTGCCGGGCAAACTGGAAATGGCCAATAACGGCACGCTGCTGTTAGATGAAATTGGCGATATGCCGCTGGCGTTGCAGGCCAAACTCTTGCGCGTATTACAGGAGCATCAGGTGGAACGCCTGGGCAGCAATCGCGCCATCAAACTCAATTTCCGGCTGATCGCCTGCACCAATAAAAGCCTCGAAGCGGAAGTGGCCGCCGGGCGTTTTCGCGAAGATCTGTTTTACCGCATTTCGGTGGTGCCGATCAGCGTGCCCGCCTTACGTGAACGGGTGGGCGACATTCTGCCGCTGGCGCAGGCCTTTATCGAAAAATATTCCCGCATGGTGGGCAAATCCATCCGCCTGTCCGAAGGGGCGAAAACCGCCCTGTTGCAGTACCGCTGGCCGGGTAACGTGCGCCAGCTGGAAAACACCATTCAGCGGGGGATGATTTTAAGCCAGGACGGGGTGATCCACGCCAGCACGCTGGGCATTCCGCTGGCGCAGAACCACGAGCAGGTTCCGGCGCGCAGCCTCAGCGACGTCCTCTGCCTGAATCAGGACAACCTGCAACAGCATGGCCGTCACGCGCAATATCAGTACATCGCCGATCTGATGCGCCAGTATCAGGGCAACCGCAGCAAAATCGCTGACTTCCTCGGCATTACCCCCAGGGCATTGCGTTACCGGCTGGCCTCAATGCGTAAGCAGGGCATCGACCTCTGCTTTTAACTGCCGCTATCCATCCCTATTTATCAACAAGAGTATGCAATGACTACGATCACCCGCCTCACCCCGAACGCCTCGCAGCTCCATATGATGCAGGAGATGAACCGGATGCAGGATCTTGCGAATGGCGTTCCCGTTACCGCAGGCGAGATGCGGCCGGGCAGCGAAGTTTCCTTCCATCAGATTTTCAGCCAGGCCTTATCCCGCGTGGACGGCCTGCAACAGGACGCCGAAATGCAGCAGAACGCAGTGGAAATGGGCGACAGCGACGATCTGGTCGGCGCGATGATCGCCAGCCAGCAGGCGGCGCTCTCTTTTTCCGCGCTGGTGCAGGTACGCAATAAAGTGGCGAGCGGCGTTAACGATCTGATGAACATGTCCGTATAAGCCCATGAAACTCTCACTCTCTGAACGCTTTTCCGCCCCGTTGTCCGCCCTGACGACGCTGATGGGCGGCAATAAAAAATGGCCGCTGCTTGGCGGCGCGGCGGTACTGCTGACCGCGGTGATCGTCGGCAGCCTGTGGCACAGCCAGGCGGGTTATACCGCGCTGTACGGCGCGCAGGAACATCTGCCGCTGTCGCAGATCATCACGGTGCTCGACGGCGAAAAAGTGGATTACCGCATTGATCCCGGTTCCGGACAAATTCTGGTGCCGGAAACCCAGCTCTCTAAGATCCGCATGACGCTGGCCGGGAAGGGCGTGCAGGCGCTGAGTCCCACCGGCTATGAGCTGATGGACAAAGACGAAGTGCTGGGCAGCAGCCAGTTTGTGCAGAACATCCGCTACAAGCGCAGTCTCGAAGGGGAAATGGCGCAGAGCATCATGACCCTCGACGCGGTGGAAACCGCCCGCGTCCATCTGGCGCTGAACGAAAGCAGCTCGTTCGTGGTCAGCGCCGAACCGCAGAACAGCGCCTCGGTGGTGCTGCGTCTGCATTATGGCAGCACGCTGACCCCTGAGCAGGTGAACGCTATTCTGCATCTGGTGAGCGGCAGCGTGCCGGGACTGAAAACCTCACAGGTGAGCGTGGTCGATCAGGCGGGAAATCTGCTGTCGGAAGAGGTCGGCGAAGACTCGCGCACCGGCGCCATGACGCGCAAAAACAACGAACTGCTGAAAAATATTCAGGATAAAACCCACGCCAGCCTCGCCAATGTGCTGACCTCGCTGGTGGGTAAAGACAACTTCCGCATCAGCGTGATGCCGGAGCTGGATCTGAGCGCCATTGACGAAACCCAGGAGCGGCTGGGGGATGCGCCGAAAGTCAGCCACGAACGGCTGGAATCCGACAAGACTATCGATCCGCAGGCGGCAGGTATTCCCGGTTCGCTGAGCAACCGCCCGCCGCTGGCAGAGCCGCAGACCGACAGCGCAAAAAATGACAGCGCCCGTTCCGAGCGCAGCGAAAGCGATCGTGATTACGGCTGGGATCGCACCATTCAGCATATTCAGCATCCGGGCTTTGCCATTAAACATCTCAATGTGGCGGTGGTGCTCAACCAGAGCGCTGCCAGCATCAAAAGCTGGACGCCGGAACAGATAGCCCAGGTCACCACCATGCTAAATAACGCCGCCGGTATCGACCCGGCGCGTGGGGACAAACTCTCGCTGTCGATGCTGAGCTTTATCCCCCAGGCCGCGCCGGTCATCACGCCGGAAAAATGGTGGCAGAACGACAGCATTCTCGGCTGGGCGAAGCTCGGCGGGCTGATACTGCTCGGCCTGTTACTGCTGCTGATGGTAGTGCGCCCGCTGGTGCGTCAGACCATCGCCAGCCAGAAACGCCGTGCGGAACTGGCGGCGCGCCCGGTCAGCGAACCGGAAGACGCCACGCTGCCCGCGATCACCGCCACCGACGAAGACGAGCGTAAAAGTATCGAGCTGCCGACCTTCAGCGGAGACGACGCGTTACCGGCCCAGAGTTCCGGCCTGGAAATCAAGCTGGAGTTCCTCCAGAAACTGGCGATCAGCGACACCGATCGCGTTGCCGAAGTGATCAGACAATGGATTACCAGTAATGAGCGAATTGACAATAAATAAGCCCGGCAGCGCGGGCAGCTATCTGGAGCAGGCAGCGATTTTGCTGCTGTGCCTCGGTGAAGAAGCCGCCGCCACCGTGATGCAAAAACTCAGCCGCGAAGAAGTGGTGCGCTTAAGTGAAAACATGGCGCGTCTGTCCGGCGTAAAAACCAGCCACGCCCGGCGGGTGATCAACAACTTTTTCGACGAATTCCGCGAGCAGAGCGGCATCAACGGCGCGTCCCGCAGCCTGTTGCAGGGCATTCTTAATAAAGCGCTGGGGGGCGAAATCGCCAGCAGCGTCATTAACGGTATTTACGGCGATGAGATCCGCTCGCGGATGGCGCGCCTGCAATGGGTGGAGCCGCGCCAGCTGGCGGCGCTGATCGCCGAAGAACATCTGCAATTGCAAGCGGTATTCCTCGCCTTTCTGACGCCGGAAATCGCCGCCACCGTGCTGGCCTTTATGCCTGACGCGGTGCAGAACGAGATCCTTTACCGCATCGCCCGCTTAAGCGACGTGAACCGCGACGTGGTGGACGAGCTGGATCGGCTGATCGAGCGCGGGCTGTCGGTGCTGGCGGAGCACGGTTCGAAGGTGAAAGGCATCAAGCAGGCCGCCGACATCGTCAACCGTATTCAGGGCAACCAGCAGCAGATCCTCGAACAGCTTCGCGATCTGGATGAGGAGGTGCTGGAGCAGTTGCAGGATGAGATGTACGACTTCTTTATCCTCAGCCGCCAGAGCGAAGAAGTACGCCGTCGCCTGCTGGATGAGATCCCGATGGAAGACTGGGCGGTGGCGCTCAAGGGTACCGAAGCGGCGCTGCGGCGTTCGATTTTCGCCGTCATGCCCAAACGCCAGGCGCAGCAGCTGGAAACCATCACTTCCCGCCTCGGGCCGGTGCCGGTCAGCCGTATCGATCAGGTGCGCCGTGAGATCATGGCGGTGGCGCGGGAAATGGAAGAAGCGGGCGACATCCAGCTTCAGCTGTTTGCCGAACAGACCGCAGAATAGGAGACACGCCAATGGATACGCTTCGCGGCCGCTACCGGGTACACCGTTTCCCGCCGCGCCACGCCATTTCTGCCACCGCGCCCGCCGCCGCAGGGCTTTCTGCGGCCGACTTTCAGCGTCAGCTGATGGACGGCTTTCAGGAAGGGCTGCAAAAAGGCTTTGCCCAGGGCCTCAGCGAAGGCCAGGCGCAGGGGCATGCAGAAGGGCTGCAACAGGGTCAGGAAGAGGGCTATCGCCAGGGCTTCGCGGAGGGCAGTCTCGCCGGTCAGCAGGAAGGGCGGAGCCAGTTTAATCAGGCCGCCGCGCCGCTGGAGGCGATTGCCGCCCGCCTGAACGACTATCTGGCGCACTGCGAACGCAAACAACGGGACGACCTGCTGCAACTGGTGGAAAAAGTCACCCGCCAGGTGATCCGCTGTGAACTGGCGCTGCAACCGACGCAACTGCTGGCGCTGGTGGAGGAGGCGATCACCGCGCTGCCCGCCGTGCCGGAGTCGCTACAGGTTTATTTAAGCAGCGAGGAGTTCGCCCGCATTCAGAGCGTCGCCCCGGCGAAAGTGAAAGAGTGGGGGCTGGCCCCCTCCGCCGATCTCCAGCCGGGGGAGTGCCGCGTGGTGACGCCCACCTCCGAACTGGACGTCGGCTGTGAACACCGCCTCGAACAATGCATGAGCGTGTTAACCGACACGCTGGTGCCGGACGCGCCGGATGCGTGACGATCCGCTGTTTGACAGTGCCCTGCGCTCCATTGAATCCATTTCTTTCGCCCGCGTCGCCGGGCGGCTGGTGCGCATGAACGGCCTGCTGCTGGAGAGCGTCGGCTGCCCGCTGGCCACCGGGCAACTCTGTCGGGTGGAAAGCGCTAATCGCGAGCTGATCGAGGCTCAGGCCGTCGGCTTTAACCGCGACATCACCTACCTGATGCCCTTTAAAACGCCCACCGGGCTGATGGCCGGGGCGCGCGTTTTCCCCGAAGAGAAAGCGCAGGAGATCCTCATCGGCGAAAGCTGGCTCGGCAGGGTGGTGAATGGGCTGGGCGAGCCGATTGACGGCAAAGGCAAAACCGGCGGCAGCCATCTGTTAGCGCCGCTCGCGCCCGCCATCAACCCCCTGACGCGCCAGCCGGTGGCGGAACCGCTGGATGTGGGCGTGAAAGCCATCAACGGTATGCTGACCATTGGCAAAGGCCAGCGCGTCGGCCTGATGGCAGGCAGCGGCGTCGGCAAAAGCGTACTGCTCGGCATGATCACCCGTCAGACACGGGCGCAAATCGTGGTGGTCGGGCTTATCGGCGAGCGCGGACGCGAAGTTAACGAGTTTATCGAACACTCGCTGGGCGACGAGGGCCTGGCAAAATCCATCGTGGTGGCGGCGCCTGCGGATGCCTCGCCGCTGATGCGTCTCAAGGCCACCGAACTGTGCCACGCCATCGCCGCATTTTTTCGCGACCAGGGTTATGACGTGCTGCTGCTGGTGGATTCGCTCACCCGTTACGCCATGGCGCAGCGGGAAATTGCCCTCTCGCTCGGCGAGCCCCCCGCCACCAAAGGCTATCCGCCGTCGGCTTTTGGCATTATTCCCCGTCTGGTGGAGAGCGCTGGCAACAGCGACAGTCATGGCTCGATGACGGCGATCTACACCGTGCTGGCGGAAGGGGATGACCAGCAGGATCCCATCGTCGACTGCGCCCGCGCGGTGCTCGACGGGCATATTGTGCTGACGCGCAAACTGGCGGAAGCGGGGCACTATCCCGCCATTGATATCAGCCAGTCCATCAGCCGCTGTATGACGCAGATTATTCCCGCTGCCCATCAGCGCGCCGCCCGGCTGCTTAAACAGCATTACGCCGCTTATATGGAAATCAAACCGCTGATCCCCCTCGGCGGCTATGTCGCCGGGGCCGACGCTACCGTGGATAAAGCGGTAAAACTCTTTCCGGCCATCGAGCGGTTTTTGCGTCAGGAGATGCACGAGGCGGCGCCTCTCGACGCCGTACAGGCGCAGCTCAGCGCGCTCTTTCCCGCCGCTAAACAGGCAGAGGTGAAAAAATGAAGCCAATGATCGCCACCCTTGCGCAGCTTCAGCGGCTGCGCGACCGCAGAGTGAAAGACATCACCGTACAGCTCGCCGAACAGCAGCAGCTGTGCGCCCGTTACGACAGCAATATCAAAGCGCTCGGCTACCTGTTCGATAAAACGCAGATTAACGGCAGCGACGCGCCATCGGTGGAGGTTCTCAAAAACGTCACCGGCTACAAAGGCAGCCTGCAACGGGTCATCGCCTGGCAGGAGCAGGAGAAAACCCTCGCGAAAATCAAAGCTAACCGCATACAGAAAAACCTCGTTCGCGCCGCCTGCGACGAAAAAATCGTCGCCCTGACCCTCGACGACCAGCGCCGGGCGCTGAGGCACGAACAGCAAACCCACGCCCAGAAATCGCTTGATGAGATCGCCAGCCAGTGCTGGCTGCGCCAGCGTAAGCGGCCGGAGTAAAGGCATGCGCACCGTCATTACTTTTGGCACCTTCGATGTCTTTCACATCGGCCACCTGCATATTCTTAACCGGGCAAGAAAGCTCGGGGATCGGCTGGTGGTGGGCGTGTCGTCCGATCAACTGAACCGGCAAAAAAAGTCGCGCACCCCGCTCTATGATGAGCAGGCGCGGCTGCAAATCATCAGCGCGTTAAAATGCGTCGATGCGGTCTTTCTTGAACAGTCTCTGGAATTAAAACGCGCTTACATCCGCCAGCACCAGGCCAGCGTTCTGGTGATGGGCGATGACTGGCAGGGGCGCTTTGACGATCTCAGGGATATGTGTCAGGTGATTTACCTGCCACGCACCCCTTCGGTTTCCACCACGTCCATAATCGAACTGGCCGGACGCGTTCTCAGCCATCCTTAAAATAGTTTCTGCCGCAGGCTGTGCAGCAGGCTGAAGGCCTGCGGATCGGCTGGCGTATCCACGGCGGCCATCAGGCACGCCGCGGCGCGTTGCCCGGCGTTACCATCCCGGAAGGCGTCACAATAATGATGGCGGATGTCAGCAAGCGCAGCCTCCCGCGAGGCCCAGTCAGAGTCAGCGGACAGCTGCTGGCGAAGCTGGATCATATCGCCGGCCACCGGCAGCAGTGCGCGGATCTTTTGCTCGGCGCTGTGTGGGTTGCTGTAAGTCACATCCTGAGTCAGCAGATCGTCCATCCCCGCCCAGTCGAGCAAAATAACCCGTTTCCCGGCGTGGATGGCATCAAAAATAAATCCGCTGTTATCTGACAGCACATAGTCGGCGCATGCCAGCAGCGGCAGGGTTAAATCATGGCGGGTGACGCATTTTTTGAAATGGCGTTTGATTAACGTCAGGTCATCCGCCTCTTCGACGCGGTGCAGCGTGCCGTGGTGCAGTTTCACCACCAGGTTATATTCACGGCTCAGACGTGACAACGATCCCGCCCAGTGCGGTATAGAGCTTAACGCGCCGAAAGTGGGGGCATACAGCAGCGTCGGTTTTTTTGTATCCAGCCGCAGGCCCGCCAGCGCCGACAGATCCACGTCGCCCCGATGCCATTTATCGAAGCGCGGATTGCCCACCACCACTGCATTGCCATTGATGTTCAGCGCCTGCTGGCTGTAGTGGCTGAAGCAGAGAATATGGTCATAAAAGGCGTTCCACCAGGCATGATTCCAGGATTCTTTTGCCAGACCATACATCGCCCGAACCTGCACCTTTGCCAGCGATTTCAGCATCGGCGTGTAATAGGGGCTGACCAGGCAGGCATACTGCTGGCGGCGATTGATCGCCTCGCTAAGGCGGCTGCCGCTGAGGCGCGGCTCATCCAGCGCCGCCAGCAACTGCTGCAGTTCATGACGCAATCCCTGCGGCACCTGATCGCTTATCAACAGATCGCAGGGATAACCGGCCGCAAGCAGTGGGGCGATCATCGGCTGATAAAGCTGATAATGAAAGGCGGTTTCCAGATAAAAACCGATGGTTTTCCCCAGCCGGTTTGCCACCGGCGGCTGTTGCGCTTTACGTTTTTCCGCCAGGTGGTTACCGCCCATTTTGCTGAAATAGAAATGGATATGGTCAGTATCTTTTTGCTCGATATCGCTGAAGCCAGGCCGCTGATAGCTGATGCACGGGTAGAAGGAAAGCCACTTTCCGCGCGCCTGTAACGGCTGCCAGCGCGCTTCCAGCTGCACGGCCGGATCTTCCTGCAGCTGTTTGAGCAGCGCCGGGTAATAAGGCCGGTTGACCAGATACGCGCAGGCTTTTTCGCTGTCGCTGGCGCGTACCATTCCCGGCAGGCTTTTCATCGGCTGGCCCTTTGTCACCTGCGCGCCGAGCAGCACCACTTCCCACGCAAGATGCGGCAGCGCCGCCAGCAGCGCATTTAGTCCGCTGATGTGTTTTTCCTGCCTGAGCAGCAGGGCGTCATCCTCCAGCACCAGCACGTTGGTAAAGCCTTCATCCTGCGCCATCTGCAACGCCTGCTGATGCGAGCGCGTGCGGCCCAGCGCAGGCTGCGGATGCTCGCAGGCGCTCACGCGCCGCACTTTATCTGCCGGAACCTGAAGCGCCGCCAGCGTCTGCTGCATCTGCTGCCAGCGGTCGGGGCGGGCATCGCGGTTGATGACAAGGATTTTGTCGATACGCGACCACTGCACCGGCTGCCCGCCGGTGGCATTGTGCAGGCTCTGATACCAGGCCCGCAGCAGCGGATCCGTCACCACCTCTTCCAGCGTCTGGCTGACGGGCTGGCTGCTGCCGAGGATAAAATCTTTATCGAAGGTGTTCTGGCTGTGAGAGATGCACAAAATAGTGCGCTCGCACGGCAGCTGTAAGGGGTTGACGGTGAAATTATCGGTAAAGGCCTGCTCCTCGCCGAGGTTACAGTTATCGTCGTAACGGTGTTTTTTCAGGTAGTTACGGTGATAAGCGAAGGTGCCGTTAAGAATATGCTGCTCGCCGAAGGCGTGAGTTTTAAAGATGCGATTAATATGGCTGTACCAGATGGGGATCCGATCGGAGCCGGAAATCAGCGCGCCATGACGCTGCATCATACTGACGGTATACGACAGCTTATCCGACGGATAAAAATCGTCGTCGTCCATGCAGACAATGTATTCCCCGCGCGCCAGCTCGTTAAGCATATTGCGTTTTTTGCCCAGCGCCAGCCGCTCAGGATGATGGATATAGCGAATATTAAAGCGCGCCGGATCCCTGTGCGTCAGGGCGTTAATAATGTCGATCTGGCTGGTGTCGGAGTCATCAAGAATGATCAGCTCGCGCCGATCCGCCGGATAATCCTGATAGCGAAACATATACAGCAGATAGGGCAGAAAAGCAGCGCGGTTCCAGGTGGGCGTCACCACGCTGACAAAGGGTAGCGGGCGAGCGCCGCGCGGGGCGGCGTTGTCCAGCAGCGCGGCGATCAGACTGGGTTTTGGCGAAAGATGTGACATAGCGGTATCAACTGACCAGCAGGGAGATTGCCGTCAGCAGCGGATCCTGTTGATCTGCCAGCAGCGCCTCGCGTTCAGCGGTGGATTTTTCATCCAGACGCCAGGCTTCGAAAACGCTGAACAGGCTGATGGCCTGCGCATGGCTGATGGTCGAGCCATCCATCAGCCACAGGCTGAACAGCGAACGCAGCAGAAAATAGTCGCTCACCAGGTGCAGATAGCCGGTCAGCATGTCGTGATGATCCTGGCCTGGAAACGTCTCATGATAGAGGCGATACACCAGATAGTTGGTCCAGATCCATGGCCTGTCCGCAAAGGCCTTTTGACCTTCACGCGCCCATACGTCCAGCAGCTGTTGCTGCATCAGGGCTTCGCTGTTGGCATCAGCCAGCGCCAGCAGGCTGAGCTGCAACGGCAGGCTCATTTTGCGCGTGCAGTCCACCAGGCGATCCCAGTCAAAAAGCAGACGCCCAAGGCTGCCGATCAGCTGGCGCTGCGGTCCGGCAATCACCGGCAACTGCGCGAACATCTCCGCCAGCGTGCCGCGGGCGGCGTAACCCGCCAGCGTCTGCGGCAGCGATTTCAGTGTTTCCAGCGCATCATCACTGTCGGCAGGCAATTTTTGTGCGTAAGAGAGCATCACGCCGAGGGCGTACAGGCGCAGGTCAATGCTCAGATCGGGCAGGGTGACGATGTCGAGCGCCGCCTGATTCAGCACCTGTAAATGTTGCGGCAGCGCCGCCACGCCCGGTACCGGCTCGGTCATTTTGACCTGCAAAACGAACGCCTCCGGCGAGCCAAGCACCGCTTCGCAGCAGTCGGGATCGTCTAACAGCAGGCTACAACGTGCTTCATGCTGCCAGTTGATCACCAGTGGCTGGCGGATGGCGGCGGGATGCTGCGCCCGGTAGTGGCGGATAAACGCCGGTTCGTAACACTCAATCTGGTTCATAGGATTCTCATACGCGCCGGGACTAGCCCCGGTAGATAAAATCGGGCCCCGTGCCGAGGAAGGTCTGCACAAATTCGTACTGCATGGTCAGCAGTTCGCCGTTTTTTTCGTTACAGCTCTGACAGGACGCCGCCTGGCGCTCCAGCTGTTGCCAGCTCTGTTGTGCCGCGTGTTTTTGTGCCGCAGGCAGCCAGCTGAACACCTGCGCGATGCCGTCGCGGTCAGCGCTGACGCCAAGGTTTAGCAGCGTCTCGCGGCGGGCGCGGGCGCTGTCGCTCAGACGCTGATAGCGCTGGTGGATGGCGTCGTTGACGGCGAGCAGGGCGTCGCTGTCGCGGCGGATCATGCACAGGCGCTGTTCGTCGAGCTGCGCGCGCAGCTGACGGTAATCTTCTTCATCCTGACGGATGCCGCGCAGCAGGCTTTTTACCTGCTCAAGTCGGGTGGTCATGGGCATGTCTCTTACGACTGGAAAAAGGCCAGCATCGAGGCGGCCAGCGCGTCGGTGTCGACGGTAAAATCGTCTGAAGCCAGCAGCGCCTGCATTTCTGCGACGCGTGTCGTGTCGACGTTTTCGCTGTCGTCGCCGTCAAGGCTGGACTGCGCGGTGTGCAGCCCCTGCTGGGTGATGTCCTCTGCGCCCGGCAGGTTGGCGATCGTTTGCGCCGCCGCGTCCGCAGATTTTTTTTGCGACGACGTGGTCGTCGGGCGCGATGCCAGCGGCAGCTGTGTGATTTTCATACCTGACTCGTTAGTGATGGCCATGGTGTTTACTCGTTGATTAAGCAGGGTTTGTCCTGTCTGCGGGCGGTGATAGGCCCTGGATACTGGTGTAAAGCGGCGCGGAGCGAGGAAAACTTAAACGGGGGGAGGGGRTTTTTTTCTGGGG
>NZ_CP127837.1:2507468-2530596 GCF_030291195.1 Enterobacter sp. PGRG2
GCACAGAGCGCGCAGGGGGCGGCCAGTCGCCGCCGCCCCCTGCACCCCCGGGCTCCCGGCARGAAAATCGCCGCTTCGCGGTGCCCTCGGCTTATCCCTTCCGGCTTCGGGTCGGGCGCGATGCAGCGTCCCTGCAAGTCGCGCCCTCAGCCCGCATCCATGCGSGCTGCCCCGGCCGTAAGKGAACGCCTCAGCGATTTTCAGCCGGACTCCCCACACTTCCAGATTTTTTATAAACCCAATATCGCAGTTCCTGTAAGTTCAAATAAACTTCAAGCCACTCAGTCGTAACAAACCGTCATCGTAATTAACGCGAGGGGTTGAGTCCCCGCTGAAACCGGCGAACCGGAGGCCGGATGACAAGGGCTGGMCGCCATGGATGGCGGCCAGAGGCGAAATGAGGCAGGAKGCCGAATCGAGCCGACCGCRGGCAGACGGTCGGGAGGTGAGCGCAGTGCGCAGCACCGGTTTCTGTGCGGGGCCGCGGGGATTGCTAAGGGGGCCGCGGTGGCCCCCTTAGCACGTTCACCGTCAGCGGCGTCACGCCTGACACGAAACGCAAAGTGAACGGAACATTCCACCACACTTAACCACCCCGCTCACTGCGCCACCGCTGCCACCACCACCCCTGGCGCCTCTACCGTCGCACTCACCACCCGCTGGCTGCTCGCATTCTGCACCTTAATCACCTCCCCCTGATGCCCGCTTTTCAGCGCCACCCCGCTGGTCTGCGCGGTGATCTCCCCGTTGCGCGACACCAGCGTCACCGCCTGATCCCGCTTCACCCACAGCGGCCGATCCACATCGTTCGCCTTCACCGGCGTATTCACCCGCAGCGCATGGCGGGCCGTCAGGCCGAGCACCTCTTCCATCTTCATCACCAGCTCACCACGTTGATTGCTGATATTGAATTTTTTCAGCGTCAGCGCGTCAGCGGTCAGGCTTTCGCCACGCGCGATCTCACGCGCGGGCATCACTACCGGCAGGTAAATATCGGCTTTCACGGTCAGGGTAAAGCGCCAGCCCGCAGCGCCAGGACAGAGCACGCTGTAGCCGAGGCGCGGCAGCGTTTTCGCGCTGGCGGTAAAGATCGGCGGTTGCGGGCAGGGAGCGGTGCTGGCGACGGCGGCGGGCATAAAGACGTTAAAGCGGGAATGGTAATCGGGCCACTGCTTTTGCGCGGCCAGGTTCTTTACCGTCTGCTCAGCAAGCTGGATCGCGCCCTGGTTAATTTGCTGTCGCGCGCTGTCGGTTATCACCGCGCAGGCGGGGAATGTCAGCAGCAGCAGGGCCGCCGTCAGGGCTTCCGCCAGCGGAAAAGGAAGGCGGAAAAAGGCTTTCCGCGGCGACGGGGTATTCTTCATAAAAACGTTACCTTTCAATAAATTAAAAAATTGGCACGCCAATTGCTTAAAGGGCCAGCCAGTCAGAATTTAGTGAAGGAGAGTTGCAGAAGAATGGGCATCAGTTTTCAGCAAGCATTTGGTGTACATCCGCAGGCAGTGGCGTTACGTCTTGAGAGGACCGAGCTAATCACCGCCAACCTGGCAAACGTGGATACGCCAAATTTCAAGGCTAAAGATATTGATTTTGCCGCCGAGATGCAACGGGCAAATTTTCACCAGCCAGCGGAAAAGGCGGTGGCGATGTACCGCGTGCCCCTGCAACCGAGTCAGGACGGTAATACCGTCGATCTGGACGCGGAGCAGGCGCGGTTTTCGCAAAACAGTATGGATTATCAGAGCAGCCTGACGTTTTTAAATCTGCAAATCAGCGGCCTGCGCGCCGCTATTGAAGGGAAGTAACCATGTCTTTTGCTGACATTTATCAGATTTCGGGTTCGGCGATGAGCGCCCAGACGGTGCGTCTGAATACCGTCGCCAGCAATATCGCCAACGCCGATTCGCCTGCCGCCAGCGAGGCCGCCACCTACAAAGCCCGCAGCCCGGTGTTTGCGGCGGAGTACCACAGCAGCCTGGCGGCGACGGGGCATCATGAGATGACCGGCGCCAGCGTGCGGCTGGAGGACGTGGTGGAAACCGGTACCGCCGTGCGCCGCTACGAGCCGCATCATCCGATGGCGGATGAGAACGGCTACGTCTGGTATCCGGACGTGAACGTCGTCGAACAGATGGCCGACATGATGTCCGCGTCGCGGGATTTCGAAACCAACGTCGATGTGCTCAATAACGTGAAAAGTATGCAGCAAAGCCTGCTGCGGCTGGGAGAAAACGCATGAGCGTCACGGCAGTAAACAGCACCCAGCCGGGCGCGACGACGCAGGGAAGCGCCGCCCCGGTGAGCAGTAACCCTGGTGACCAGACCACCACCTCCACCAGCAGCTCAATGGCGGACACCTTTCTGACCCTGCTGGTGGCGGAGATCCAGAACCAGGATCCGACCGATCCGACTGACCCGACGGAATACATCACCCAGCTGTCGTCGATGGCGCAGGTGGCGATGGCGGAGGAGATGTCGGTGCAGATGAATACTAACGCGGTGCTGATGAGCAACATCCAGGTGATGGCCCTCGGCAATCTGGTGGGCGATCCGATCATGGTGCAGACCACCACGCTCAGCGTTGACGACAGCGCCATTCACGGTCGCGTAACCATTGATGATGCCTGTACCACCGTCGATCTCCATTTCACCGACGAAGCCGGTAACGACTACGTGGTGCCACTCGGCACGCAGTCGCCGGGCCAGGTGAGTTTCGATATCGATCCGGCGGATTACGGCATTCCTCCCGGTGATTACGAAGTCTCGGTGGTGACCAACACCGGCGAAGAGGAAGTGCCGGTTGAGGTGGCGGGCGTGGTCAACGATGTGCGCATTCCGCTCGACGGCAGCACGCCGGTGCTCAACGTCAGCGGCATCGGCGAGGTGCCTTTCACCATGATCAGCCAGTTCGGCGTGCCGGATGATGTCGCGCCTGCCGATGACGTTTTGGTTTAACCCTTACAAGGAACACAGGATTATTTTATGAGTTATGAAATTGCAGCAACCGGGCTGAACGCAGTTAACGAACAGCTGGACGGCATCAGTAACAATATCGCCAACGCCGGGACGGTGGGCTACAAATCCATGACCACCGAGTTCTCGGCGATGTATGCCGGCAGCCAGGCGATGGGCGTCAGCGTCAGCGGCACGGCGCAGAGCATCTCCCGCGGCGGTTCAATGGTGTCCACCGGCAATGCGCTGGATCTGGCGATTAACAACGACGGCTTTTTCGTCACCTGCGACAGCGCGGGCAACGTCTGTTACACCCGCTCCGGTTCATTTACCACCGATAAAGACGGCTATATCGTCAACACCTCCGGCGACTATTTGCAGGGCTATCCGGTGGATGACAGCGGTACGCTGCAAACCGGTACGGTAACCGATCTGCAAATCCAGACCGGCAATATTCCGGCGAAAGCTACCGACAGCGTGAGCTTCGGCGCCAACTTCGACGCCAGCGACGAGGCCATCGACACCGCCGCGGTGCCCTTTGATGCCACCAATGCCGCGTCTTACAACGACACCTACACCACCACGGTTTACGACTCGCTGGGCAACGAGCACACCGTCAGCCAGTACTTCACCAAAACGGCGGATAACACCTGGCAGGTGCATTACAGCTTTGATGGCGAAACGCAAAGCACTACCACCGAACTGGCCTTCGACAGCGCCGGTAAGCTCACCAGCCCGACCACGCCGGTGGCACTGAGCTTTGACGTGCCGGGTGCGGATCCGCTGACCCTGACCATGGATTACGGCACCTGTACCCAGTTCGGTTCGGAATTCGCTGTCAGTACCAACAGCGCCAATGGTTACGCCTCGGCGGAGCAGAACGGCGTGCAGGTGGACAGCGACGGCAAAGTTTATGCCACCTACAGCAACGGCGAGCGCATGTTGCAGGGGCAGGTGGTGCTGGCGACCTTCCCGAACGAAAACGGCCTTGAAGCGGTGAGCGGTACCTCATGGGTACAGACCGGCGAATCCGGCACCCCGCTGCTGGGCGTGCCCGGATCCGGGGCCTGCGGCACGCTGAGCACCGGCATGCTGGAAGGCTCGAACGTCGATATTACCGGCGAGCTGGTGGCGCTGATGTCGGCGCAGCGTAATTATCAGGCCAACACCAAAGTGATCTCCACCAGCACCCAGCTGGATCAGGCGCTGTTCCAGGCGATGTAAGACATGGACCGTTTACTTTTTACCGCCATGAGCGGAGCGACCCATGCGTTGCAGGGGCAGGCGATCAGCGCCAATAACCTGGCGAACGCCAGTACCACAGGTTTTCGCGCCGATCTGGCGCTGTCGCAAAGCCTGCCGGTGAACGGCAACGGTTTCGCCACTCGCGTGATGAGCCAACAGACGCCCGGCGGGGTGAACAGCGCCACTGCCGATGCTCAGGAAACCGGGCGGCCGCTGGACGTGGCCATTCAGGGCGATGGTTACATCGCCGTGCTGGATGACGACGGCCAGGAGGTCTACACCCGCAACGGCAATATCCAGCAGAACGACCAGGGCGAGCTGACCATCGACGGACATCCGGTGCTCGGCGACGGCGGCCCCATTGTGCTGCCGCCGAACGCCATCGCCTCCTTTGGCAGCGACGGCACCCTGTCCATCACTCCGGACGACGGCGATGTTACCGCCACCATGGATATCGACCGCCTGAAGCTGGTGACTATTGCGCAAAACAACCTCAGCAAAAATGAGCGCGGCATGATGATCACCCGCGACGGCCAGCCCGCGCAGCCCGATGAAAACGTCAGGGTCAGCGGCGGCTTTCTGGAGGGCAGCAACGTCTCAGCCGTCGCGGAAATGCTGGCTTCCATTTCCTTAAACCGCCAGTTCGAAGCGCAGATCAAAATGATGAAGGCGGCGGAAGAACTGAGCGAATCCGGTAACCGTTTACTTCGTGGCTCCTGAGGAGCCGCGTGATCAGGATAAAAAATGAACGCAGCTTTATGGATCAGTAAAACCGGTCTGTCGGCGGAAGACGCCGAAATGAGCGCTATCGCCAACAACATCGCCAACGTCAACACCAACGGGTTCAAGCGTGACCGGGTGATGTTTCAGGATCTGTTCTATCAGAATCAGCGCGCGCCGGGTGCAATGCTTGATCAGAACAATATTGCGCCCACCGGCATTCAGTACGGCAGCGGCGTGCGCGTGGTCGGCACGCAGAAAACCTTCACCGAAGGCAATATCCAGACCACCGAAAATCCGCTGGACGTCGCCATTATGGGGCAGGGCTTTTTCCAGGTGCAGAAGGCCAACGGCGACAGCGCTTACAGCCGTGACGGTAATTTGCAGGTTAACGCCGACGGCGTGCTGACCAACGCCCAGGGCCTGCCGATCCAGCCGGAAATCGACGTGCCCGCCAACGCCACTGACATCACCATCGCCGAAGACGGCACGGTGATGGCGATGATGCCGGGCGAAGCCGAGCCGACCGAACTGGGGCAGATCACGCTGGTGAACTTTACCAACCCGGCGGGGCTGATGGCGGAAGGGGACAACCTCTATCTGGAAACTGCCGCCAGCGGCCAGCCTACGGAAGGCACGCCGGGCGAGGACGCACTGGGCACCCTGAAGGCAGGGGCGCTGGAAGGCTCCAACGTCGACATCGTTAATGAAATGGTGGCGATGATCACCGTCCAGCGCGCTTATGAGATGAACGCCAAAATGGTCTCCGCCGCCGACGAGATGTTGCAGTACATCAATCAGAACATGTAGGGCTAAGGGCCGCCTGTGCGCGGCCCGTGTGAAGTCACAGGAATGAAAGTGAAAAAATATTTGTGGTTAATCATGGCATTGCCGCTGTTAAGCGGCTGCGAGTCGCAGGCGATGCTGGTCAACAAAGACGATGCGGCTTTTGCTCCGCCTGACGCGGCGGTAGCGCCGACGCCGGAAGGACGCGCGGGCGGGGTCTTTCAGGCGGGCTATAACTGGTCGCTCACGGCGGATCGCCGCGCTTACCGGGTGGGGGACATTCTGACGGTGATCCTCGATGAGTCCACCCAGTCCAGCAAACAGGCGAAAACCAATTTCGACAAGAGCAGCAGTCTGGATATCGCCGCCCCCACGATTTTTGGCAAAACCAAAGACAAACTGGAAAGCTCTGCTGACGCTGACCGCAGCTTTGATGGCGGGGCCAGCTCACAGCAGCAAAACAGTCTTCACGGCTCGATCACCGTGTCGGTTCATCAGGTTTTGCCAAATGGCGTGATGGAGATCCGCGGCGAGAAGTGGCTGACCCTTAATCAGGGGGATGAATATATCCGCCTGAGCGGGCTGGTGCGTGCCGACGATGTGCAGAACGACAATACCGTTTCCTCCCAGCGGATCGGCAATGCGCGTATTTCCTACGCCGGGCGCGGGGCGCTCAGCGACGCCAATGCCGCAGGCTGGCTGACGCGGCTGTTCAACCATCCTCTGTTCCCGCTGTAACCCGGAGTTGTTTATGAAGTGTTTTACATGTCCACAGGGGCGCTGGCTGCTGCTCATTACCCTGATGCTGACGCTGTTTACCGTCCATGCTCAGTCGCTGGAGTCGCTGGTGGATATTCAGGGCGTGCGCGGCAACCAGCTCATCGGTTACAGCCTGGTGGTCGGTCTTGACGGCACCGGCGATAAAAATCAGGTGAAGTTCACCAACCAGACCATCACCAACATGCTGCGTCAGTTCGGCGTGCAGCTGCCGGCGAAAATCGATCCGAAGGTGAAAAACGTCGCCGCCGTGGCGGTGAGCGCCACGCTGCCGCCGATGTACGCTCGCGGACAGAATATTGATGTGACGGTGTCGTCCATTGGCGATGCAAAAAGCCTGCGCGGCGGCACGCTGCTGCTGACGCAGTTGCACGGCGCGGATGGCGAAGTTTACGCGCTGGCGCAGGGTAACGTGGTGGTCGGCGGCATGAACGCCAGCGGGGCCAGCGGCTCCAGCGTCACGGTCAACACGCCCACCAGCGGGCGCATCCCTAACGGCGCGTCGGTGGAGCGGGAAATTCCCAGCGACTTCGGCATGAGCAATGCGGTGATGCTTAACCTCAAGCGTCCGAGCTTTAAGGATGCCAATAACATTGCGGCGGCCATCAACCGCGCCTTTGGCGGTGGCCTGGCGACGGCGAAAAGTTCCACTAACGTCGAAGTGATCGCCCCCACCGACGCCGGTGCGCGCGTGGCCTTTATGTCGCAGCTGGAGGATGTGCAGGTGCAGGCGGAGCGGGTACGGGCGAAAGTGGTGTTTAACGCCCGTACCGGCACGGTGGTGATGGGTGACGGCGTGGCGCTGCATGCGGCGGCGGTGTCTCATGGCAATCTGACGGTGTCGATCTCGGAAACCACCCGCGTCAGCCAGCCGAACGCCATGTCCCGTGGCCGCACCGTGGCGTCGCCGGACAGCAACGTCAACGTCGATCATGCGCGTGCGCAAATGGTGGCGCTGCCGGAGTCCACCAGCCTGAAAACCCTCGTCAGTGTGCTGAACGGTCTTGGCGCGTCGCCGGACGATGTGATGTCGATTTTGCAGGCGCTGCATGAAGCGGGCGCGCTGGATGCCGATCTGGAGGTGATTTAAATGGAAAACCTTAACGCCATTACGCACGCCCTGCGCGCCTCTGACAGCCGCGACGCGGCGGCGGTGCGTGACCATGACATAAAAGAAGCCTCCGCGCAGTTCGAGGCGATTTTCATGCGCAGCCTGCTGAAAGAGATGCGCAAGGTCAATGCGCTGTTCGACTCGAAAGATAACCCCTTTAACAGCGATGCGGTGCGCACTATGCAGGGTTTTTACGACGACGCCCTGTGCGACGAACTGGCTAAACGCCAGGGGATCGGCATCGCGGAGATGCTGGTCAAGCAGCTGTCGGCACAGCATCACGATTAAGGTTTAAGAACGGGCGCGGTCCGGTCGCTTTAGCTTGCTAACGCGAATTTTTAGCCGGGCCTGACCCGACGAGGAGTACCAGATGGACATGATAAATATTGGTTACAGCGGGGCATCCGCGGCTCAGGTGCAGCTGAACGTCACGGCGCAGAACACCGCCAACGCCATGACGCCAGGCTATACCCGGCAGGTGGCGATGACCAGCACCATTGGCGCAAGCGGTGGCGCGGTAAACAGCGCGGGCAACGGCGTGCAGGTGGACAGCATCTGCCGCGTGTCAAATCAGTATCTGGTCAATCAGGTCTGGTATGCCGCCAGCGACAACGGCTTTTACAGCACCCAGCAGCAGTACCTGACGCAGCTGGAAACCGTGTTAAGCGATCCGAACAGCAGCCTGAGCGCCGGATTCGATAACTTTTTTGCCGCGCTTAACGAGGCGTCCGCCAACCCGGACGACTCCGCCCTGCGCCAGCAGGTGATCAGCGAAGCGAACGCGCTGGCGCTGCGCTTTAACAATACCTGCGACTACATTCAGTCCCAGAGCGATGAACTGCTCAGTCAGGAGCAGGCAACCATCGCGCAGATCAACAGCCTGACCTCCGGCATCGCGGGCTATAACCAGCAGATCGCCGAGGCGGAAGCCAACGGCGATAACGCGTCCGCGCTCTATGACGCCCGTGACCAGATGGTGCAGCAGTTGAGCGGCCTGGTGGACGTGCAGGTGCAGATAGACGATCGCGGTAATTACAACATCTCTCTGCCGAACGGCCAGCCGCTGGTCAGCGGCCAGGACTGCTCGACCATTGCGATGAGCAGCAATGCAGACGGCACGCCGTGCATGGAGCTGACCTTCGCCGGCACCACCTACACCATGACGGAGGAGACCGGCGGCGCGCTGGGGGCGCTCTTTACCTACCAGAGCGACGTGCTGGATCCGCTGACCGCTACCATCAACAGCATCGCCGAACAGTTTACCAGCGCCGTCAACAGCCAGCTGGCGGCGGGTTACGATCTGAATGGCAATCCCGGCGCGCCGCTGTTTATTTACGATCCCACCAATCCGGACGGCCCGCTGCTGGTTAACCCGGACATCAGCGAAGACGAGCTGGCGTTCTCCGGCTCGCCGGACGAATCCGGCAACAGCGATAACTTACAGGCGCTGATAAACATCTCCACCGAACCGATGGAGATCGAGGGTCTCGGCAGCGTCACCGTCGGCAACGCCTGCTCGACGCTGATCAGCAATATCGGTATTTACAACCGCCAGAACCAGACGGAGGCACAGTCTGCCAGCAATGTTTACAACGAAGCGCAAAACCAGCAGATGAGCGTCAGCGGCGTCAGCATGGATGAGGAGGCCGTCAACCTCATCACCTATACCCAGATTTATCAGGCCAACCTGAAAGTGATTTCTACCGGTGCGGAGATTTTTGATTCCGTACTTGAGATGTTCTGAGCAACCGGAAACGACAGACTATGCGCGTAAGCACTCAACAATCCTACAGCACCATGACCACCCGCTTCACTAACCTGTCGGCGCAGCTGGAGCATGTGGTGACGCAGATGGCCACCGGGCAACGCATTATATTGCCGTCAGATGACCCCATTGCCGCCGCAAGGATCACCCAGCTCGATCGCCAGCAGGCGGCCATCGAACAGTATCAGAGCAATATCAACAGCGTCTCAGCCAGTATGAGCCAGCAGGAGAGCGTGCTGGACGGCGTCAACAACAGCCTGCTGGCGATCCGCGATGACTTGCTGGAAGCGGCAAACGGCACCAATACCGCCGAATCCCTGGCGGGTTACGGCCAGGAGATCCAGTCGCTGACCGAATCTATGGTGGCGGCGCTCAACTATCAGGATGAAGACGGTCACTATATTTTTGGCGGCACGGTGAACGACACCCCGCCCATCACCTATGACGATACCGATGGCGACGGGGAAGGGGATGAATACGTCTATCACGGCAATATGAATCACCGCACCGCCACCGTCTCGAACGGCGTGGTGATGGACACTAACGTCTCGGTGGGGGAGATTTTTGGTCAGGGGCTGGAGCTTTTCAACACCCTTGATGACCTCGCGAAAGAGATGCAGGATCCCACGGTCGATCCTGTGGCGATGCAGGATGATATTTCCCATGCCATCAACCTGATTGATGAAAGCGCTGACTCGCTGAACACCGCCATCGCCAGCCTCGGCGAGCGGCAGAACACCATGAGTATGCTGAGCGACGCCCAGACCGGCATTTCCGATGCTAATGCCGATTTAATTGGTCAGCTTGGCGATCTGGATTACGGCCCGGCCAGCATCACTTTTACCGGACTGGAAATGGCCATGGAAGCCACCATGAAGACTTACTCGAAAGTGAGTGAGCTGAACCTTTTTAGCGTTATTTAACGACTTCCACGCCCAGGATCATCATGCAGGTTGGTTTACAAACTTCAACGCATACCCGTACCGGCGGACTAACGTCTGCCGTTCGTCAGCCGGGCGTCGGGCGCACCGCTCCCGTCAGCGATAAAGCGCCGTCTGGCGACTACCCGGCATCACCACTCATCGCCACCCGTCCGCAGCGCTACAGCGTACAGCTTAACGATCAGCTCACCACGTTGCAGCAGGCGGATCACTGGCTGGGGCAACTGGAGCGCGCGCTGGTGGATTATCGCCACGGCGGGCAGCGGGATCCGGCGACCGTGCAGTCGCTGCTCGACGGTCGTCTGGCGCTGACCGGCGGCGCGGTGGACCGGGAACTGCAACCGGTGCTACAGGGGCAGGCGCAGGTGCGCTTTCATGCGCCGCAGCTGAGCCAGGCGCTGGCGGCGGATGGCCCGCAGAAACTGCTGTTCAGCGTACAGCACGGGCGGAAAACCCTGCTGTCCGGGCTGAATATTAACGGCAACGGCGATGCCGGACAGAGGGCGACGAAAATCAGCACCGCATTACGCCGCGTCGGCGTGCAGCCCCTGAAAGGACAGGAGGGCTTTACTGCCAGTGAGCAGCACTGGGCGCAGCTGCAAAACAGCTTCGCCGCGCAGCGGGAAGGGGCGGGGCAGAAAAGCGCCATTGCGGTGGCGGCGTATCCGGCGCAGACGGAAACCCTTGCCGCCGCGCTCCCCAGCGGGCAGCAGGCGCAGCGCGTGGTGCAGGAGACGCTCAGTCAGGTAAGCGCACAGCGTCAGCAGCTGGCGCTCCAGCAGGAGAAAGTCCGCCAGCGTATTGACGATATGTCGCGTTTTGCGCAGTCGCAGAGTGCGGTGGAGGCCTCCGCGCGGCTGGCGGGAACCCTGGATGCGGCCAGCCATAATTATGAGGTGCTGGCGCAGGCGATTAATGGCCAGGCGAATCTGTCGAAGCTGACGGTGCGCAGCCTGCTGGATTAACGTTTCGGGCAGGGCTGCCCGTCAGGTTGCAGCAGGCCTTTTTCGGTGATCAACATGGTGGCGCTGTCCTGATTAAACAGCAGCTGGCGAGCGTCGCCCAGCGGCACGCTCACACTTTGCAGATCGTTATCATTGATAAAGCCCAGCACCGGGAACAGCGTGGTGTCCGTGCCGGTGACGTGGGCGTTCTGCAGACGTAAGAACGACTCGCCGCTCTGTTCGCCGCCGGGGGCGGTACAGGCGATTAGCTGCATTTGCAGGGCAAAAGCCTCATCCCCTGGCCGGGTCAGAACCAGACGCGCTCCCCGCTCCGCAGGGGCGGTGGTCAGGTTATAAACCGCGTGTTCAGCCGTTGCCAGATCGTAAATCCCGACCTGGGTGCGGGCAATAACGGGCGCAGCCTGAAGGCTACCGGCGATACCGGCGAGCAGCAGACCCGCGATAACATTACGAACAGGCAGGCATTTCATTAAGCGTGCGCTCCGTTTCCGTGTGAATTAATTGACCCAGTTTTTTAACATCCTGTTGCCAGCTGCGTATTTCCATTAACAACTGATATTCTTTACCGCACTGATTTTGCACCAGCAGGATCACCGACATTTTTTGTACCGCCCCGTAATAATAAATCGTCAGCGTTGCCTTATGCGCCGTAAGCAGCATATTGATGCCTTCCAGCGACTCCGCAATATGCGACGACAATACCGCGCCTGATGTATTCACGCCCGTGCGGTGCAGACGAAATAATTTAATTTTGTCATTTTGCGGCGACAGCTCTTCTTTAATCGACAGACGGGAAGTGGCAAGCGGCGCAGAATTCTGCCCCCCGGGATAAATCAGCCAGATAAGCCCGCAGCCAAGCAGCAGCAACAGCGCCGCCAGGACAATCAGGCGGTGTTTATTGCGCGGCGCAGGCGCGCTGGCGGGCGGGGCATCCGTCACGTCGGCAACCGGTTCAGGATCGGGCTGAGTCAGGGGCTGGGACGCAGAGAGCGGCTCATCCGGCAGCAGGACGACAAAGTCTTTATTCAGCAGATAGCCTTTTTTCGGGATGGTTTTGATGATCTCCTGTACCCGGCCATCGTCCCCCAGCGCTACCCGCAGAGCATAGACAGCGGTCAGCAGGCTGTTATTTCCGACGACGCGGTTTTTCCATACTTCGCTCATCAGAAAATCACGCGACACCACCTCCCCGGCATGATTAACCAGCGTTTCGAGCATAATAAAATGGAATTCACCAAGGCGGCGGATCTCCCCCGTTTCCCGGTGTACCAGACCGTTTAACGACGGCTCAACTTTCCAGTTATTAACAATGATCTGCATAGTGATTTGTTAATAAATTGGTGAGTATTAATTTATTTTTCACAACGTAAGATTCCACTTAGCCGCAGGGAGGGTAAATGTATCGGATGATTATCACCCCATCAATCTAAGAATAGTCTTAACTCATAAATTAATAATTAATTAATTTCTAAGCTAACGGATTGATAAAGCTTGCCGTCAGCGCCTGGGGGTATTAACGTCGCTGGTAATTGTAGACGATCGGCCCGCAAAGGCCGTCGCGACTGGCAAGTTTGATTAATGTAATGAGGTCATCATGTTTAAAGCCATTCAGATTGATAAAGCGGAAGGACAGTATTCGGCATCCCTGGTGGAGCTGGACGAGCAGGCGTTGCCGGAAGGTGACGTCACCGTCGCGGTGGAATACTCCTCCATTAACTATAAAGATGCGCTGGCTATTACCGGTCGCGGCCCGATTGTGCGCCAGTTCCCTATGGTGCCGGGTATTGATTTCGCCGGGACCGTAACCGCCAGCGACAGCGCGGCGTTTGCCGTGGGCGACCGCGTGCTGCTGACCGGCTGGGGCGTGGGCGAACGTCACTGGGGCGGACTGGCAGGCAAGGCGCGGGTCAAAAGCGAATGGCTGACGAAAATGCCGTCCGGCGCGGATGCAAAACAGGTGATGGCTATCGGTACGGCGGGCTTTACCGCCATGCTGTGCGTGCAGGCGGTGCTGGATCACGGCGTGAAGCCTGAAGACGGCCCGGTGCTGGTGACCGGCGCGGGCGGCGGCGTGGGCAGCTGCGCGGTGATCATTCTTTCTGCCATGGGCTATCAGGTGGTGGCGTCGACCGGCCGTCCGCAGGAAGCCGGATGGATGCGCGAACAGCTGGGGGCCAGCGACATTATCAACCGTGATGAGCTGAGCGCGCCGGGTAAACCGTTACAGAAAGAGCGCTGGGCGGCGGCGATCGATACCGTCGGCAGCCATACGCTGAGCAACGTCTGCGCCAGCGTCCGTTATGACGGCATAGTCGCGGCATGCGGCATGGCGCAGGGTATGGATCTCCCGGCGACAGTGGCGCCTTTCATTCTGCGCGGCGTTACGCTGCGCGGTATCGACAGCGTGATGGTGAGCAGCGAAAAACGTCCGGCGATCTGGGAGAAAGCCTGTCAGTATTTAACGCCTGCGGCGCTGGATAAACTGAGTGCCACTTATCCGCTGAGCGATGCCATTGACGTGGCGGAAAAACTGCTGAACGGGCAGATCCGTGGCCGTGCGGTGATTGAGATTTAATTCTGGCGGGGTTGCCGGGTGGCGCTGACGCTTACCCGGCCTACAATATAACGCAGGCCCGGCAAGCTTGCGCCGCCGGGCAATGTGCAGCAACGTTATTTGCGAATATCGTGCGCGGTGTCGTTTTCGCGGCAATCGCCTTCAGCGCAGTGGCCGTAGAGGTAAAGGCTGTGGTTGGTCAGGCGGATCCCGTGCTGAGCGGCGATTTCACGCTGACGTAATTCAATGGAATCATCGCTGAATTCAATCACTTTGCCGCAGTCGAGGCAGATCAGGTGATCGTGGTGATGCTGCTGCGTCAGTTCAAAAACAGATTTACCGCCTTCGAAATTATGACGGGTCACAATACCGGCGTCATCGAACTGGTTAAGCACGCGGTAGACCGTCGCCAGGCCAATCTCTTCGCCCATGTCGATCAGTCGTTTGTATAAATCTTCCGCACTGACATGGTGGTTGTCAGGTCCCTGGAGTACCTCAAGGATCTTTAACCGAGGAAGCGTGACTTTCAGGCCAGCCTTCTTTAGTGCGGTGTTATTGTCAGTCATGCGGAATCTGTCCTGTAGCTAAACGATTCACTTCCAAATGGAAGTTAATGAGAATGACGTTGAGTTAATGCGTCTCATTATAGAACTGCCATGTCTAAATGAAAACTGCAAGTCCTCAAGCAAAGTATGCGTATAAAACGTGGTGTCACTAACAAACCCGTAAGCAATCACGTTCAATCAGGGGATATTGTACAGGTATGCGTGCGAAAGTTAAAAAATTGTAGCAATTATTTTGATTGGTTATATCTATTAATGCGGCGCAGCCAACAGGTTACGCCGCACAAAAATCAGGCGTTGATGATCTCATCTAAATGAAGTTCTTCAGAAATCTGCTTCACCCATTTTTCCACGCGCTCAGCGGTCAGTTCCGGCTGGCGATCTTCATCAATGGCCAGACCGACGAAGTGGTCGTCGTCCGCCAGACCTTTGGAGGCTTCGAAATGATAGCCCGCGGTCGGCCAGTGACCGACGATAGTCGCGCCGCGCGGCTCAATGATGTCGCGGATGGTGCCCAGCGCATCGCAGAAATATTCCGCGTAGTCTTCCTGGTCGCCACAGCCGAACAGGGCGACTAATTTGCCGTTAAAATCGACCTCTTCCAGCGTCGGGAAGAAATCGTCCCAGTCGCACTGCGCTTCACCATAATACCAGGTCGGGATGCCCAGCAGCAGAATATCGTAACCTTCGAGATCTTCTTTGCTGCTTTTGGCGATGTCATGCACGTCCGCAACATCTTTACCAAGCTGCTTTTGGATCATTTTCGCGATATTTTCGGTATTACCCGTGTCGCTGCCGAAAAAAATGCCTGTGATTGCCATGAGTAAAATAACCTCTTGAAACTTAATGATATGGTGGTGGCGCAATGCCCACGGATAAGGGCAATCATAGCAGAACAGAGAAGGACGCGGAAACTGCAAACGCCTCAGACTGCACTCTGTGCTACATGAAAGTGTTATTTAGCGGGATTTTCAGACTATCCCCTGGCCGCGCAGCAGCGCGAGCTGAGCCATTAAAAGCTCCTCAATCAGTTCGCTACGGCTGATGTCACGATCCTCGGCCAGTTCATTTAAGGCTTCGACGGCGTCCGCGTTCAGTTTTAGCTCGACGCGTTTGAGGCCACGAACCTTATCGCGTTTCAGCTGATTCCGCTTATTAATGCGCAACTGTTCGTCACGCGAATGCGGATTCGTTTTCGGTCGTCCTGGGCGACGATCATTCGCGAACAGATCGAGTGTCGTGCGGTCCGTTTGTTCTTTAGCCATGATTTTGAGTGACGTCGGGGGAAAAACAAGCTGCCTGGTGGAGGCCCTGCGCAATTAGCGCGCCATCATACATCAGGGAGAGGGGCACGCCAACGACCGGGCGCGCCGCGGCGCTCGGTCGCCGGGTTTTTAATCAACTGGCATTATCAGCAAGATAGCGACGTATCGCCCGCAGTACGGCATCGGGTTTTTCCGCATGCACCCAGTGCCCGGCACCGGCGACCACATGCGCCCGCGCCTGCGGGAATTGCGCCAGCAGCGCATCACGGTACGCATCGGTCACGTAAGGGGAGTTGCCGCCGCGAATAAACAGGGCCGGTTTATCGAAGGCGGGGACGGTTTTCCAGCCGATGATGTTCTCATACTGATCCCAGAGTACCGGCACGTTAAAGCGCCACCCGCCGTCGGCCCAGGATTTAAGCAGAAACTGGATCACGCCTTCTTCGTCCAGATGCTCGCGCATCACGGCGGCGGCCAGCTGGCGGGTACTCACCCCGGCATCGGTAACGGCATTGATGGCGGTAAAAATCTCGTCGTGGCGGCGCACCGGATAAGCGACCGGCGCCATATCAATCGCCACCAGCCTGTCGATGCGTTCGGGGGCCAGCGCGGTCAGCGCCATCACCGCTTTACCGCCCATGGAGTGACCAATAAAGGTGGCTTTTTCGATCCCTGATTCGTCAAGGGTATCCAGCAGATCCTGCGCCATCGCCGGGTAGGTCATCTCCGGCGAACGCGGGGAAAGACCGTGGTTGCGCATATCCACCTGTACCACGTCGTGGTCGCTAATCAGATCGCGGGCTAAGATCCCGAGGTTATCCAGGCTGCCAAACAGGCCGTGAACAAGGACGATGGGAGAATTGTTGTGCGATTGTTGTGCAGTTTGCGCGCGGGTATTCAATTTCATGGCAAAGTTCTTTTTTTCGCTCTCTCAGGTTAGGGTATCATGTTGACCATTCTGCCGCCCGGCTGCAAGGGATCATCTTTATCTGACTTTTGCGTCAGAAAAGCCTGGCCGCTATCCGCTGTTGAGATTTGCCCCTATAATCTCAATGACTTGTATTCAGAAAAGTGACCTCACTGGATTAAGATGAAAACGATCGAAGTTGATGATGAACTCTACACCTACATTGCCAGCCACACGAAACACATTGGCGAGAGTGCATCCGACATTTTAAGGCGCATGCTGAAGTTTTCTGCCGCCGCGCAGTCTGCGGCCCCTGTGACCAAAGCCGCGCCGGCTGCCGCTGTCAGCCCTGCCCCTGATGTCGTATCCAACCCGGTAAAAGATAAAGTCCGCGCCATGCGTGAACTGCTGCTCTCTGACGAATATGCCGATCAGAAGCGCGCGGTTAATCGTTTTATGCTGGTGCTGTCTACACTGTATTCACTGGATGCAAAAGGTTTCGCCGACGCCACCGAGTCATTACATGGCCGTACGCGCGTCTACTTTGCAGCAGATGCGAAGACGCTGCTGCAAAGCGGAAACCAGACCAAACCCAAAGAAGTGCCAGGCACACCTTACTGGGTGATCACCAACACTAATACGGGCCGTAAATGCGGCATGATCGAACACATCATGCAGTCGATGCAGTTCCCGGCGGAATTGATCGAAAAGGTTTGCGGCACAATTTAATCCTTGCATAAGAAGGACCAGGCAATGGCTAACCACCCACGTGCAGGACAACCTGCACAGCAGAGCGATCTGATTAACGTCGCCCAACTTACCTCTCAGTACTATGTGCTGAAGCCGGAAGTGGGTCATGCAGAACATGCGGTCAAATTCGGCACTTCAGGCCACCGTGGCAGCGCTGCCCGTCACAGCTTTAACGAGCCGCACATTCTGGCTATCGCCCAGGCGATTGCGGAAAACCGCGCGAAAAACGGCATTACCGGTCCATGCTATGTGGGTAAAGATACCCATGCGCTGTCAGAGCCTGCGTTTAACTCCGTGCTGGAGGTGCTGGCAGCCAACGGCGTGGACGTGGTGGTGCAGGAAAATAACGGCTATACGCCGACCCCTGCCGTATCCAATGCGATCCTGGAGCACAACAAAAAAGGCGGCGCTCAGGCCGATGGCATCGTCATCACCCCGTCGCACAACCCGCCGGAAGATGGCGGTATTAAATACAATCCGCCAAACGGCGGCCCGGCCGATACCAACGTCACCAAAGTGGTGGAAGATCGCGCCAACCAGTTGCTGGCCGATGGCCTGAAAGACGTGAAGCGCCTGTCGCTGGATGAAGCGCTGGCCTCCGGCCATATTAAAGAACAGGATCTGGTGCAGCCGTTTGTTGAAGGGCTGGCGGAGATCGTAGATATGGCGGCGATCCAGAAAGCGGGCCTGACGCTGGGCGTCGATCCGCTGGGCGGCTCCGGTATCGAATACTGGAAACGTATCGCCAGCCATTACAACCTGAACCTGACTATCGTGAACGATCACGTCGATCAGACCTTCCGCTTTATGCATCTCGATAAAGACGGCGCGATCCGTATGGACTGCTCCTCCGAGTGCGCGATGGCGGGCCTGCTGGCGCTGCGCGATAAGTTCGATCTGGCGTTTGCCAATGACCCGGACTATGACCGTCACGGTATCGTCACGCCTGCTGGCCTGATGAACCCGAACCATTACCTTGCTGTCGCCATCAACTACCTGTTCCAGCATCGCCCGCAGTGGGGTCAGGATGTTGCCGTCGGTAAGACCCTGGTTTCTTCGGCGATGATCGACCGCGTGGTGGACGCGCTGGGCCGTAAGCTGGTGGAAGTGCCGGTGGGCTTTAAATGGTTTGTGGATGGTCTGTACGACGGCAGCTTCGGCTTCGGTGGCGAAGAGAGCGCGGGCGCGTCCTTCCTGCGCTTCGACGGCACCCCGTGGTCGACGGATAAAGACGGCATCATCATGTGCCTGCTGGCCGCAGAAATCACCGCGGTAACCGGTAAAAACCCGCAGCAGCATTATGACGAGCTGGCCGAACGCTTTGGTGCGCCGAGCTATAACCGTTTACAGGCGTCTGCTTCGTCGGCGCAAAAAGCGGCGCTGTCTAAGCTGTCACCGGAAATGGTCAGCGCAGACACCCTGGCAGGCGATCCGATCACTGCGCGTCTGACCGCGGCGCCGGGTAACGGCGCGTCTATCGGCGGGCTGAAAGTGATGACCGAAAACGGCTGGTTTGCGGCGCGTCCGTCCGGTACGGAAGATGCGTACAAGATTTACTGCGAAAGCTTCCTCGGCGAAGAGCACCGTAAGCTGATCGAGAAAGAAGCGGTAGAGATTGTCAGCGAAGTTCTGAAAAACGCGTGATCCTGTTGCCGGGTGGCGCTGCGCTTACCCGGCCTACATGGCTGAAAAACGCGTGATCTTGTTGCCGGGTGGCGGCTTCGCCTTACCCGGCCTACATGACCCGTAGGCCCGGCAAGCCTGCGCCGCCGGGCGAAAAACACCAAAGCCTCCCTTTACCGGGAGGCTTTTTTTCAGCCGTGCTTATCTTTGAGCTCAAAGCGCGGCGACACCAGCCCGTACAGCGTCCAGCCCATAAAGGTCACGATCGCGCCATACAGCATCGCTTCCGGCCCGGAGGAGTAGAGCGCATAGAAGCTGTAGAGCGCGCCCATCAGCGCCACCACGTTAGCGGCCTTCGCTTTACGCGGATCCACCTTCGCCACCTTCTGAATGATCACCAGTGCCGCCATCGACAGAATATACGGAATGATGTTGGTCACCACCGCCAGATTCACCAGCACGTTGAACTGTTTGTTCAGCGACGGGCTGATGGTCATCAGCGACAGTCCACTCTGAATAATGACAATGGTCAGCATTCCTTTTACCGGCGCATCCGCTTTACTCACCTTCGAGAAGATTTTCGGGAAATAGCCTTCGTCAGCGGAAGATTTGAACACCTGCGCGATAGTGAACTGCCAGCCGAGCAGCGAACCGCAGCAGGACATCACCATCAGTCCCATGATCACTTTCCCGACGCCCGGCGTGAACATCTGCGAGAAAGCCAGCCCGAACGGGGCAGTGGAGTTTGCCAGATCCATATTCGGCACAATTCCCGCGATAACGTTGGTGGAGACGACATAAATCACCGCCGCCCCCAGGGTGCCGCCCATCACCGCGATGGGCACGTTGCGCTCCGGATTTTCCACCACCTCGGTATTAGCGCAGGCGGATTCCAGCCCCAGAAAAGCCCACAGCGTCATGGCAATGGACGACCCCACGGCATCAAAGAACGGCACCTGATGCGGGTTCCAGGACTGAGCGTACATCTCCGGGCTGAACCAGAACCAGCCGATCACCGACAGGCCGATCACCGGAATGATCACCCCCCAGATGGTGATACTGCTGAGCTGCCCGGTAATGCGCGCGCCGCCAAAGTTCGCCACCGTGCAGATCCACAGCACGCAAATAGTGGCGATACCTATCTGCACCGGGCTGAGCGTGGCGCCGAGCAGTTCGCTGCCGTAGCCGACGGCGGAAATGGCAATGGCGACGTTGGCAATCAGCAGCGATACGCCATAGGTGTAGTTCGCCATAAAGTTGCCGGACTTACCGAAAGCGTACTCCGCGTAACCGCCCATACCGCCTGACTTACGGCTGAACATCCCGCATTTGGCAAAGGCCCACGCCAGCGCCGTGGAGCCGACCGCCGTCACCAGCCAGGAGATAATCGAGATGGTGCCCACTTCCGCAAGCTTGGTGGGCAGCATAATAATGCCGGAGCCCATCATATTGACCATCGTCAGAATGGTGAGCGGCACAACGCCCATCTTGTTGGATTTGCTCATAATGTTTCCCCTTTCAACAGCGCCGGTTCAGCGGTTTGCGGCTTAATGACGTAGCACCACACCTGTTTTCGTCCGTCGATCTCTTTGATGTAGACACCCTGCAGTTCAGGCGCAAAGCCCGGCAGCAGATTGATGCCTTCTTCCAGCGCGGCGAAGTAACGCAGCACCGCGCCGCCCCAGATCTCGCCAGGCACCACGCACAGCACCCCCGGCGGGTAGGGGAGCGCCCCTTCCGCGGCGATCCGCCCCTCGGCATCGCGCAGCGTCACCAGCTCCACTTCGCCACGGATATAGGCGTAGTTTGCCGCCTGCGGATTCATCTTCACCGGCGGGAAGTGATCTTTTCGGAACATCTCTTTTTGCAGCTGTTTGACGTTGTTACGCGCATAGAGATCGTGCATCTCCTGACACAGCTGGCGCAGCGTATAGCCTTCATAACGCTGCTGATGCTGGCGATAGAGCGACGGCAGCACCTCCTGTAACGGCGCATCGTTTTCCAGCAGTTTCTCGAACTGCACCAGCTGCGATACCAGTTGCTGAAGTTTGCCCATGCCTTCCGCCGGGGTGAGCAGGAAGAGGATCGAGTTCAGATCGCACTTCTCCGGCACGATGGCGTTCTCACGCAGATAGTTCGCCAGAATGGTGGCCGGGACGCCAAAGCTCTCGTACTCGCCGGTGCGGGCGTTGATGCCCGGCGTGGTAAGCAGCAGTTTGCAGGGATCGACAAAATACTGGTGCGGCGCGTAGCCTTCGAAGGCGTGCCAGTTTTCCCCCGGCACGAAATGGAAGAAGCGCAGATCGCGGCAAATGTCGTGCGTCTCGAAGGTTTCCCACGGACGGCCATCGACGGTGGCGGGCACAAAGGGGCGGATGAACTTGCAGTTTTGCAGGATCATTTTGCGCGCTTCCACGCCCTGTTCGACGCAGCGCATCCACATCCGTTTCCCGCTTTCGCCTTCATGCATCCGGGCGTTAACGTCCAGCGCGGCAAACAGCGGATAAAACGGGCTGGTGGAGGCGTGCATCATAAAGGCGTTATTGAGGCGCTTATGGGGCACATAGCGCGGCTGGCCTTTGATATGGCTGTCTTTTTTATGGATCTGCGAGGTCTGGGAAAATCCGGCCTGCTGTTTATGCACCGACTGGGTAACGAGAATGCCCGGATCCTTTTCATTCAGTTCCAGCAGCAGCGGCGAGCAGTCGGCCATCATCGGGATAAACTGCTCGTAGCCGACCCAGGCCGAATCAAACAGGATGTAATCGCACAGATGCCCGATCTTATCCACCACCTGACGCGCGTTATAAATGGTGCCGTCATAAGTGCCAAGCTGGATCACCGCCAGGCGGAACGGGCGGGGCGTATTCCTGTGTTGCGGGGCAACTTCCGCAATCTGCTCGCGCAGATAGTTTTCTGCAAAACAGTGGGCGTCTATGCCGCCGATAAAACCGTAGGGGTTACGCGCCGTTTCCAGATACACCGGCGTCGCCCCGGCCTGCAACAGCGCGCCGTGGTGGTTGGATTTGTGGTTATTACGGTCGAACAGCACCAGATCCCCCGGCGTCAGCAGCGCATTGAGCACCACTTTATTCGCCGATGAGGTGCCGTTAAGCACGAAATAGGTTTTATCGGCATTAAAGACTTTTGCCGCGTGCTGCTGGGCAATGCAGGGTGCGCCTTCATGGATCAGTAAATCGCCCATAGCCACATCGGCATTACAGAGATCCGCGCGGAACAGCGTCTCGCCGAAGAAATCGACAAACTGATTACCGGCAGGATGGCGGCGAAAGAATTGTCCGCCCTGATGGCCGGGGCAATCAAAGGCGCTGTTTCCCTGTTTTACGTAATCCACTAACGCGCTGAAAAACGGCGGACGTAAGGCGCGCTCATATTTTTGCGCGGCGGCTTCGAGCTGGCGGCCATAATAATCATGGCAGGCATCCTGATATTCAAATACCCCCTGAATGCGCGCCAGATACTCCGACGGCACAAATTCCCCTTCATGGCTGACGACAAAAAGCGGAATGCCAAAACCGGTTTCTTCTATTTCTTCGACGATCCCTTTATAAATATCGTTAATGGATAATACGACCGCGGCGACATCCATATAATCGGTGTCGTTAACATTTACTATTTCACGCTGGGTGGTAAAACAGTCCGGACAGGCGCGGCTGACCGCAATTTTTAAGCGTTGCATAATCTTTCCTTGTTTAAAGGGACAGGGCGTCCCGCAACTCCCATAAGGGGAATTGATATGATTTTTAAATAAGCGTCAGCGCCGGAGAATAAACTCCAGTGAAAACGTTATTTGTATTTATGTTGGGCGTGCGCGAAACCAGACGTCAGCTAAATCGCTGAAATCAGGAAAAGAGGGCAGGCCCGAAACCAGAACGGTTATCGGGCGTTAAAGAAATGAAAGTCGAAGCTGTTACGGTGGGCAAACATCATAATATGGGTGGTGCGTCTTATATGAGGCATCAGCCTGCTGTTATTTTCCATAATAAAATCCTTTTGCTGTTTGAAAGCGCGGTCATTTTATCCTGGAAATACGGGTAGTCTGTGAGGGTGATCAACAAAAACAGCGCAGATCAGAAATATTTAGTCGTTAAAAGTGAATAACGCCGAATGGATCACCTGGTTGCGTGAAAAGGTTAAATAGATGTTATAAAACTGGTTTTATTATATTTTCGCTGTTTTATTC
>NZ_CP127837.1:2530605-2573135 GCF_030291195.1 Enterobacter sp. PGRG2
AAATAAATGGCTTGCGGGCCTCAAATACATGAATAAAGCGAGAAGGATTGCGTGTTTTTATTCATACGCAAGAGAAGACGTGTTAACAGGGACGTTTACAGCATAAAGCGATAGCCGATGCCGGTTTCCGTTAACAGATGACGCGGGCGCGCCGGATCGCTTTCCAGCTTCTGGCGCAGGTGGCCCATATAGATGCGCAGATAGTGGCTGTGCTCAACAGCATTCGGCCCCCACACCTGGCTTAGCAGCTGGCGCTGGGTCAGCACTTTGCCGTGATTATTTAACAGCACCGCCAGCAGGCGAAACTCAATGGGCGTGAGGTGGATCTCTTCGTCATTACGGGTAATGCGCCGCGCCGCCAGATCGACCTGAATATCGGAAAAACTGACCAGCGGATCGCTTTGCCGCGCCCCGGCATGACGGCGCAGCGCCACCCGAAGGCGCGCCTGTAACTCGCCAATGCCGAACGGCTTGCTGAGATAATCGTCGGCACCGGCATCGAGGGCGGCGATCTTGTCGCTCTCCTCAATGCGCGCCGACAGCACCAGTACCGGCACCTGGCTCCACTGGCGCAGATCGCGAATAAAATCAATGCCGTCGCCGTCCGGCAGGCCGAGGTCAAGGATCACCAGGTCGGGCTTGCGCGTGGCGGCTTCGAGCAGACCGCGCTGTAAGGTTCCGGCGTCGTAAACGCGCAGGCCATCGGCCTCCAGCGCGGTGCGCAGAAAGCGGACAATGGCCTGTTCATCTTCAACAATGAGTACGCTTATCACAGATCCTCGGGGAGTTCAGTCAGGGCCGGGGGGGATCCCTGCGGCAGTGTAACACAGAAGCAGGCGCCGCCTTCAGGACGGTTAGCGGCGGTAATGGTGCCGCCGTGCACGCTGACAATCGCCTGGCAGATCGCCAGCCCCAGCCCGACGCCGGGGATCGCCGACTCTTTATGACCACGGGCAAATTTATCAAAAATACTCGCCTGTTGCCCCTCCGGAATGCCGGGGCCGTTATCCCATACCGCCAGCCGGAATTCCTCTTGTTCGACACGGGCGGAAATGCCGATCTGCGCCGTCGGCCCGGCGTATTTCAGGGCGTTTTCCAGCAGATTGATCAGCACCCGCTCGAACAGCGGCCCGTCGATATGCACCAGCATCAGCGGATCCGGCATCTCAAGGGCAATCTGCCGGCTGCCGGGCAGCGCCTCCATGGTGCGCAGCGCGCTGCCGATCACTTCTTCCAGCGTCAGCCACTCCTTTTTAAGATTAAAGCCGCCGGACTGAATACGCGCCATATCCAGCAGATTATTCACCAGCCGCGTGGTGTTCAGCACATGCTGGCGTATTTCACTGGCCTGGGTGGCGTGGGGCGAGCCTTCGCTGGCCAGATCCAGCGTCAGGATCTCCGCCTGGCCGAACAGCACCGTCAGCGGCGTGCGCAGATCGTGGGACAGCGCCGCCAGCAGCGCATTGCGCACGCTCTCCCGCTCGCTCGCCAGCCGCGATTGCTGTTCGCTGGCGGTGAGCGCCAGCCGCTCCAGGGCGTTCGCCACCAGCAGGGTGAAGGTTTCCAGCAACCGCTGCTGTTCAGGGATCATCAGCTGGCGCAGGCTGGTGGGCTCCACCACCACCAGGCCGCGGGTTTTATCGGCGCTGTTCAGCGGCAAAATCTGATAGGGCACGCCGGGCAGCGTATCGGTGCCCGCGCCCGCAGGCTGGCCTTTGGTAAAGCTCCACTGGGCGATGGCGTCATCCCAGGGCGTCAGCCCCGGCTGGCGGGTGAGGGCGGTCAGAGCGCCGTCCGGTCCGGCAATCAGCAGCTGGCTTTGCGCGTGAAAGGTGGAGCGGATAAAGGCTTCGCTGGTGGCGGCGATATCGCGCTCGTTACGCCCGGCGGCCAGCGCTTTCGACAGCTCATACAGATGCCGGGTACGCTGCTCGCGGTAACGCGCCACCCGCGCCTGATAGCGCACGCCAGCGGTGAGATTACCGATCACCAGCCCGACGGTGAGCATGACGCCGAAGGTCAGCAGATACTGCACGTCCGACACCGCCAGGGTACCGCGCGGGGCGATGAAAAACAGATCGAAGCTGACCACGTTAATCACCGTCGCCAGCACCGACGGCCAGCGGCCATAAAACAGCGCGACTATCACCACGCCCAGCAGGTAGAGCATCACCAGGTTGGCGGCGTCAAAGGCCATCAGCCACTGGCTGGCGATCAGGGTGATCAGTGCGCACAGCCCGACGGCCACCAGCGTACCGGTGAGCTGCACGCGCCAGCGATCCAGCCACGGCCGGGTGTCCGTCGTACGGGCGGCGGCAGGGGCGGGTTTATCTTCCAGGGCGACGATCATCAAATCCAGATCGGGAGCCAGCCGCGCCAGCCTTTCGGCAAAGGTTTCATGCTGCCAGAAACGGCGCGATGCACGGCGGCCGGTGATAATTTTGCCGAGATTATGCTCACGGGCGTAGCGGACAATCGCTTTTTCCTGCTGTGGATCCGCAAGGGTGGCGGTTTCCGCGCCCAGTTCCTGAGCTAAACGTAACGCGCTGAGAATAGCGCGGCGCTGCGCTTCCGGCAGTTTGTGCAGAGTGGGGGTTTCAACATACACCGCATGCCATTCGCTGCCGAGTTTGGCCGCCAGACGCGCGGCAGTACGCACCAGTTTTTCATTGCCGGTACCGTGACCGATGCACAGCAAAATGGCGTCCCGCGTATGCCAGACTTTCTCCTCGCCGGGGCGACCGCGAAAGGCGCGCATCTGCGAATCCACCCGGTCGGCGGTGCGGCGCAGCGCCAGCTCGCGCAGGGCGATCAGATTGCCTTTACGGAAAAAGTGTTCGATGGCGCGCTCGGCCTGGCCGCCGAAGTAGACTTTGCCGTCGTGCAGGCGCTGGCGCAGATCGTCCGGCGGCAGATCGACCAGCACCACTTCGTCGGCGGCATCAAAAAAGGGATCCGGCACGGTTTCCCGCACCTGGATCCCGGTGACGCCGCTGACCACATCGTTAAGGCTTTCCAGATGCTGCACATTGACGGTGGTGAACACATCAATGCCCGCTTCCAGCAGCTCCTCGACATCCTGCCAGCGTTTTGGATGGCGTGAGCCGGGCGCGTTGGTGTGCGCCAGCTCATCCATTAAGATCAGCGCCGGACGCCGCGCCAGGGCGGCATCCAGGTCAAACTCATCCAGCTCCCGCCGACGGTGAGCGATACGGCGGGGCGGCAGCGTCGCCAGCCCCGTCAGCATCGCCGCGGTTTCCGGGCGGCCGTGGGTTTCCACCACGCCGATTAAAATATCCAGCCCCTGCGCCCGCAGGCGCTGCGCTTCCGCCAGCATGGCGAAGGTTTTGCCGACCCCGGCGCAGGCACCAAAAAACACCTTCAGCTTGCCGCGATGGGGGGCAGCAGCCTGCTCCAGCAGGCGGTCGGGATCCGGGCGCAACGGCTCGTCTGTCATTCAGGATTATCCTTAAGCGCGTCCAGCGCGAGGTTTAACTCAACGATATTCACCACCGGCTCGCCGCTAAACGCGATGAGCGGCTGCTGCGTATGGCGTTCGACCAGCTGCGACAGCACCTGTGCCGACAGCCCACGGGCCTGCGCCACGCGCGGGATCTGCCAGCGCACCGCCGCAGGGCTGAGGCCATAATCCAGCCCGCTCGACGAGGCGGTGACCAGCTCCACCGGCACGCGCTGATCCGCCTGCGGGTTGGCCGCCCGCAGCGCGGCGACGCGCTCACGGATCGCCGTATCCAGCGCCGGATTGCTGGCCGCCAGATTACTGCCGCCGGACGCCAGCGGATTATAAGGCGAATCTGAAGTTACAGAAGGGCGACCGTGAAAATATCCCGGCGCGCTAAAGTTTTGCCCGATCAGCCGCGAGCCACGCACCTCGTCTTCCACGCGGATCAGCGAGCCGTTCGCCTGGTCGCGGAACCACCACTGGCCCAGCACGGTAGTGACCAGCGGGTACAGCCCGCCGGTGATCAAGGTTAAGAATAACAACAGCAGAACAGCAGGACGTAAAACAGCCATTTTCAGGATCCTTACACCAGACCGGTGAGCGACAACAGCAGGTCAATCAGTTTGATGCCGATAAAGGGCACCACCAGGCCGCCGAGACCGTAAATCCACAGGTTACGGCGCAGCATGGCGGAGGCGCTCAGGGGCTTATAGCTCACGCCCTTCAGCGCCAGCGGAATGAGAAACACGATGATCAGCGCGTTAAAGATCACCGCGCTTAAAATCGCCGACGCCGGGGAGTGCAGGTGCATCACGTTCAGTGCGTTCAGCTGCGGATAGGTCACCGCGAACGCCGCCGGGATAATGGCGAAATACTTCGCCACGTCGTTGGCGATACTGAAAGTGGTGAGCGAGCCGCGCGTCATCAGCATCTGTTTACCGATATGCACCACTTCGATGAGCTTGGTGGGGTTGGAGTCCAGATCCACCATGTTACCCGCCTCTTTCGCGGCCTGGGTACCGGAGTTCATCGCCACCGCCACATCTGCCTGCGCCAGCGCCGGSGCGTCGTTGGTGCCGTCGCCGGTCATCGCCACCAGGCGGCCATCGGACTGATACTGACGGATCAGCGCCAGTTTCGCTTCCGGCGTCGCTTCCGCGAGGAAATCATCGACGCCCGCTTCGGCGGCAATAGCCGCGGCGGTCAGGCGGTTATCGCCGGTGATCATCACCGTTTTGATACCCATGGCGCGCAGCTGGGCGAAACGCGCCTTGATGCCGCCTTTGACGATATCTTTCAGGGCGATGACGCCGAGCACCGTGGCGCCGTCTGCCACCACCAGCGGCGTGGAGCCCTGACGGGCGACGGTTTCCACCAGCGCGTCGACATCCGGCGGGAAGTGGCCGCCGTTAGCCTCGATATGGCGGCGCAGCGCATCCACCGAGCCTTTACGGATCAGGCGATCCTGAATATTGATGCCGCTCATGCGCGTCTGGGCGGTGAAGGGCACGAAAGTCGCATTCAGGCTCTGAATATCCCGCTCGCGCAGATTAAAGCGCTGACGGGCGAGGATCACGATGCTGCGGCCTTCCGGCGTTTCATCCGCCAGCGAGGAGAGCTGCGCGGCGTCTGCCAGCGCCCGTTCTTCCACCCCTTTTACCGGCAGGAAGGCGGAGGCCTGACGGTTGCCGAGGGTGATGGTGCCGGTTTTATCCAGCAGCAGCACATCGACATCGCCTGCCGCTTCCACCGCGCGCCCGCTGGTGGCGATCACGTTTGCCCCCAGCATACGGCTCATCCCCGCCACGCCGATGGCGGATAACAGCCCGCCGATGGTGGTCGGTATCAGACACACCAGCAGCGCCACCAGCACCGTTACGCTGACCGCCGTGCCGCCGTAAGCCGAGAACGGCCACAGGGTCGCCGTCGCCAGCAGGAAAACAATGGTCAGCGCCACCAGCAGAATGGTCAGCGCGATCTCGTTCGGCGTTTTGCGGCGTTGCGCGCCTTCCACCATGGCGATCATGCGATCAAGGAAGGTTTCGCCAGGGTTAACGCTGCACTGGATCACCAGCCAGTCGGAAAGAATGCGTGTGCCGCCGGTCACCGAGGCAAAATCGCCGCCGGATTCGCGGATCACCGGCGCGGATTCACCGGTAATGGCGCTTTCATCCACCGACGCGCCGCCTTCGATCACTTCGCCGTCGCAGGGGATAATGTCACCGGCTTCCACCAGCACAATATCGCCCTTGCGCAGATCGGCTGCGGGCACTTGATCCTGCTGCGCATCGTGACGCGGGGCGCGCAGCTTGCGGGCAAACGCCGTTTTCTGCACCCCTTTCAGGCTGTTGGCCTGGGCTTTACTGCGGCCCTCCGCCAGCGCTTCGGCAAAGTTGGCGAACAATACGGTAAACCACAGCCAGAGGCTGATGGTGCCGGTAAATCCGGCGCTGCCCGACATCTGCCCGGTGGCCATCGCCACGCACAGCAGGGTAGTGAGCAGGCTGCCCAGCCAGACCATAAACATCACCGGGTTGCGCCACTGCGCACGCGGGCTTAATTTGCGGAAAGAATCTAAAAGTGCCTGACGAACCAGCGCGGGTTCGAGCAGGGCAAGTTGCTTGCGGCTCATTGTGTGCGCCTTAACGTAAGGAAAGATGTTCTGCGACCGGACCTAAGGCCAGCGCGGGAATAAAGGTCAGCGCACCCACCAGCAGCACGGTGCCGATCAGCAGACCGACAAACAATGCGCCGTGCGTGGGCAGGGTGCCGTTACCGGCGGGCTGGCGTTTTTTCATCACCAGCGACCCGGCGATAGCCATGACCGGGATGATCACCCCGAAGCGCCCGGCGAACATGCAGACCGCCAGCAGACAGTTCCAGAACGGCGTGTTGGCGCTCAGCCCGGCAAAGGCGCTGCCGTTGTTGTTCGCGGCAGACGACACCGCATACAGCACTTCGCTGAAGCCGTGGGTGCCGGGGTTTAACATGCCTGCGCGTCCGGCCTCGGTCATCATCGCCAGCGCGGTGCCGAGCAGCACCAGCAGCGGGGTGACGAGGATCGCCAGCGCGGTCATTTTCATCTCGCGGACGTCGATTTTTTTGCCGAGGTATTCCGGCGTGCGGCCAATCATCAGCCCGGCGATAAACACCGCCAGCAGGACGAACAGCAACATGCCGTACAGACCTGATCCGACGCCGCCGAACACCACTTCGCCGATCTGCATCAGCCACAGCGGGATCATGCCGCCCAGCGCGGTGAAGGAGTCATGCATGGCGTTAACCGCGCCGCAGGAGGCCGCCGTGGTGACCACTGCATATAGGCTGCTCGCCAGAATGCCGAAGCGACTCTCTTTGCCTTCCATATTGATGTGGCTGTCTGCGCCAAACGCCGTGAGGTTAGCGTTGCCGTGCAGCTCGGCCCACATTACCAGCGCAACGCAGACCACGAAGATGATGGACATCGCCCAGAGGATCATATGACCCTGGCGTTTATCGCCGACCGCGTCGCCAAAGGCGAAGCAGAGCGCGGCGGGGATGATAAAGATCGCCAGCATCTGCACCAGGTTGGTCAGCGCGGTGGGGTTTTCGAACGGATGCGAGGAGTTAGCGTTAAAGAAACCGCCGCCGTTGGTGCCCAGCAGTTTAATGGCTTCCTGCGAGGCCACCGGCCCCATCGGCAGCATCGATTTCACCCCTTCCAGCGAGGTAAAGGGCTGATAGGCATCGACGTTTTGCAACACGCCCTGTTGCATAAAGAACAGCGCCAGCAGCAGCGAGAGCGGCAGCAGGATCCACAGGGTAATGCGCGTCAGATCGACCCAGGCGTTACCCAGCGTATTAACGCTTTGTCGGGCGAACGCGCGGATCAGCGCAAAGAGCACCGCAATGCCGGTAGCGGCAGAGAGGAAGTTCTGTACCGTCAGCCCGACCATCTGGCTGAAATAGCTGAGCGTGCTTTCACCGGCATACGACTGCCAGTTGGTGTTAGCGACAAAACTCACCGCAGTATTCAGCGCCAGATGCCATGACAGGCCAGGCAGTTGCTGCGGGTTCAACGGCAGATGATCCTGCACCATCAGCATCGCGAACAGCAGCGCCAGCCCGCAAATATTGATCGCAAGAATGGCGAACAGATATTGCCGCCAGTTCATCGGCGACGGATTAATGCCCAGCCCGCGCCACAGCAGGTTTTCAACGCCCCCTGTGCCTGCAAGGGGCGCACCGCGCACCATTTTTGCCAGTACGCCGCCCAGCGGTCGCGCCAGCACCATCAGCACCAGCATAAAGCTGGCGATCAGTAAAAACGCCTGAGCCGCCATCAGAAGGCCTCCGCGTTTATCAGGGCGTAAACCAGATAGCCCAACAACAGGAAAACCAGTACCACACCGGTTATTACGCCTGCACTCACAATCCACCTCCAGGTGTCTTTTGTTAACGCAGTGAAGGTAGGATTTTCGGTGCAAAGATTTCGCAAAAATCAGGCGGGCGGGTGTAAAAAAAGTATAAAAATGAAAAATGGCACAATTTAACTAAGGGTTAGTATTTATTTAACTATTTTGTAACTTAATTACGGCGGGATGTGTAAATATTGGCTAAACAGGTGAAAAATAGTGGTCGGATGAGTAGTAAAATTACAAACAAAACGGTACTATTTTAACCAGTTCAGCAGATTCATTTTTACGGTGAATGTTACCGACCAACAAAAGGGGGAAGCTTATGTCTTTATATCGGGAATATCCTGCACACGTCATTTTCGTACGCCGCGCTTTCGCCGTTGCGGCAGGCATCATCGCATTACCGGTGATGTTATTCTGGAAAGATCGTGCACGTTTTTACAGCTATCTGCATCGGGTCTGGGCGAAAACCAGCGATAAGCCGGTGTGGATGGATCAGGCCGAGAAAGTCGCCTGCGATTTCTACTAAGAAGCAAAGCGCACACAGCAAACTACAAGCCCATGCGGCAAAAAAAGAAAAACCGCCAAATCTGATTTGGCGGTTTTTTTATGCCTGTAGATCCGCTATTCATTGTGAAACGTGTTCGGTTGCTGCTTTTACCAGCAGTCAGCTGTCCATCGCGTGTTCCGTGCAAACCGGCGCGGTATTTTTTGATGTTCTCAGGCTACACTCATTTTACGGGCTAAAAGGAGTCGTTATGAGTGAGAAAATCCCTGTTGGCATCAGCGCCTGTCTGTTAGGGGAACAGGTGCGTTTTGATGGCGGCCATAAGCGTCTGGCGTTTGCGGTTGAAGAGTTATCGCCGCTGATGAAATTTGAGCCGGTATGCCCGGAAATGGCGATTGGCCTGCCGGTGCCGCGTCCGGCGCTGCGGCTGGTAAAAAAGGATACGGGTGACCTCTCGCTGCGCTTCAGCGACGGGCGCGAAGGCGACCTGACGCAGGACATGATCGACTTTGCGGAAAAACGCATCAGCCAGTTTGACCGCCTGTGCGGTTATATCGTCTGCGCTAAATCCCCCAGCTGCGGCATGGAGCGGGTGCGCGTCTACGAACCGGAAAACAATAATAACCGTAAAGCCGGGCGCGGCATCTATACCGACGTGCTGATGAAAACTTTCCCCTGGCTGCCGGTGGAAGAAGACGGGCGGCTGCACGATCCCATGATCCGCGAAAACTTCGTCGAGCGCGTCTATGCCCTGCATGAGCTGAACAGCGTGCGCGAGCGCGGCCTGACGCGCGGCGAGCTTATCGCCTATCACAGCCGCTACAAACTCCTGCTGCTGGCTCATTCACAGCCCAAATACCGCGAACTGGGACGCTTCGTGGCGGCCATACATGAATGGTCATCGCTGGAGGAGTGGTTTGTCGAATATCGTCTGCGGCTGATGGATCTGCTTTCCCATCAGGCCACGCGGCGCAACCACACAAACGTGCTGATGCACGTGCAGGGCTATTTCCGCAAACAGCTTAACGCGCGCCAGCGCGAAGAGCTCTCCTCGCTTATTGACCGCTACCGTCAGGGCACGCAGCCGCTGCTCGCCCCGGTCACCTTACTTAAACACTATATGGCCGAATTCCCGGACGCTTATCTGTCGGGACAGCGCTATTTTGATCCCTGGCCGGAAACGCTTCGTCTTCGCTACGGACATTAATTCAGGAGAGTTATGACCACGCATCTGGTCTGGTTTCGCGCGGATCTCCGCGTGAACGATAATTTTGCGCTCGCGGCGGCCTGCCGCAATCCCCATGCCCGCGTACTGGCACTCTTTATCGCCACGCCACAGCAGTGGGAAAATCACCTGATGGCGCCCCGTCAGGCAGCCTGTATGCAGGCGCAGTTAAACGATCTGCAACAGTCACTGGCGGAGCGCGGCATTCCGCTGATTTTTAAAGAAGTGGATGACTTTGCTGCCAGCCAGCAGGTAGTAAAAGAACTCTGCGAGGCGCAGCAGGTCACGCATCTTTTTTATAATTATCAGTATGAAATCAACGAGCACCAGCGCGACCGCGCAGTGGAAAAACTGCTGCCGGAGGTGGTGTTTCAGGGCTTCGATGACAGTGTGCTGCTTGCTCCGGGCAGCGTCGTCACCGGCAATCATCAGATGTACAAAGTCTTCACGCCCTTTAAGAACGCCTTTTTACGGCGGCTGCGTGAGGATCTCCCCGAATGCGTCCCCGCGCCAAAAGTACGTGAAGGCGGCGCACTCAGCGACCCTCTCACGCCCATCGAGCTGAACTATCCGCAACAGGATTTTGATCGTGAGCTGTTCCCGTGCAGCGAAAAAGCCGCCATCGCCCGTTTGCGGGAATTCTGCCAACAGGGGGCAGGGGAATATGAGGCGCGGCGGGATTTTCCGGCTATCGACGGCACCAGCCGCTTATCCGTTTGTCTGGCGATTGGCTCGTTATCGCCGCGCCAGTGTCTGCATCGCCTGCTGAAAGAGCAGCCCGATGCGCTGGGCGGCGGCGCAGGGGCGGTATGGCTCAGCGAGCTGATCTGGCGCGAGTTTTACCGCCATCTGATGACCTTTCACCCGGAGTTGTGCAAGCACCAGCCCTTTATCGACTGGACGCGTCGCGTACAGTGGCAGGATAACGACGCGCATTTCCGGGCGTGGCAGGAGGGTAACACCGGTTACCCGATTGTCGATGCCGCCATGCGTCAGATGAATGAAACCGGCTGGATGCACAACCGGCTGCGCATGATCACCGCCAGTTTCCTGGTCAAAGACTTACTTATCGACTGGCGCGCCGGAGAGCGGTACTTTATGTCTCAGTTGATTGACGGCGATCTGGCGGCCAATAACGGCGGCTGGCAGTGGGCGGCCTCCACCGGCAATGATTCCGCGCCGTACTTTCGTATTTTTAACCCGACGACGCAGGGCGAGCGATTCGATAAAGACGGTGAATTTATTCGCCGCTATATTCCGGCGCTGGCGAAGGTGCCCGCCGCCGCGCTGCATGAGCCGTGGAACTGGGCCGATAAACAGGGCGTGACCCTCGATTATCCTCGCCCCATTGTAGATCATAAAAAGGCCCGCGTTGCCACGCTGGCGGCGTACGAAGCCGCGCGAAAATCGTAAAGGAGAGGCACGATGAAAAATAGCGATCTGGAAAAACTGATCAACGACAAACTCAACAGTGGCGCGTTCAGCGATTACGGCCCGAACGGACTCCAGGTTGAAGGGCGCGACAGCGTACAAAAAATTATTACCGGCGTCACCGCCAGCCAGGCGCTGCTGGATGAAGCCGTGCGCCTGGGCGCGGACGCGGTGATCGTGCATCACGGCTATTTCTGGAAAAACGAAGCGCCGATCATTCGCGGCATGAAGCGTAACCGCCTGAAAACCCTGCTGGCTAACGACATCAACCTCTACGGCTGGCACCTGCCGCTGGACGCGCACCCGGAGCTGGGCAACAACGTGCAGCTGGCGAAGTTGCTCGGCATCACGGTGATGGGTCAGGTGGACGATCTGGTGCCCTGGGGCGAGCTGGCGATCCCGGTGCCTGGCCCGGAGCTGGCGTCGTGGATCGAAGCGCGTCTGGGGCGCAGGCCGCTGTGGTGTGGCGACACCGGGCCGGAGGAGATCCGGCGTGTCGCATGGTGCACCGGCGGCGGTCAGGGCTTTATCGACAGCGCCGCGCGTTTTGGCGTGGATGCCTTTATCACCGGCGAAGTTTCGGAGCAGACCATTCACTCCGCCCGTGAGCAGGGCCTGCATTTCTATGCGGCGGGTCATCACGCCACCGAGCGCGGCGGTATTCGCGCCCTGAGCGAATGGCTGACGGAAAATACCGATCTGGACGTCACCTTTATTGATATTCCTAATCCAGCCTGATGCGAGGAGCGAAAGTGCAGCGAGCGCGTTGTTATCTGTTAGGTGAAACGGCTGTCGTGCTTGAACTTGAGCCGCCGGTCACGCTGGCCAGCCAGAAGCGGATCTGGCGACTGGTTCAGCGGGCGATGACCATCCCCGATGTGGTGGATGTCATTCCCGGTATGAATAATGTCACCGTGGTATTGCGCGATCCCCAGGGAAACGCGCTGGATGCCATTGAGCGTTTACAGCGCTGGTGGGAGGAGAGCGAGGCGCTGGAGCCGGATCCGCGCTTGATTGAAATCCCGGTGATCTACGGCAAAGAGGACGGCCCCGATCTGCCGCACGTCGCCAGCCACTGCGGCCTGAGCGAAAAACAGGTGGTGGAGCTGCACGCGTCGGTGGATTACCAGGTCTGGTTTCTCGGTTTTCAGCCGGGCTTTCCCTATCTTGGCAGCCTGCCCGCACAGTTAGCGACCCCGCGCCATGCGGAGCCGCGCCTTAGCGTGCCTGCCGGATCGGTGGGCATCGGCGGCGAGCAGACCGGCATCTATCCGCTGCCGACGCCCGGCGGCTGGCAGCTGATTGGCCGCACGCCGCTGGCGCTCTTTGATCCGCACAGCGCTGAACCTGTTCTGCTGCGCCCCGGCGACACCGTGCGCTTTGTGCCGCAAAAGGAGGGCATATGCTGAAGATTATTCGCGCGGGGATGTATACCTCCGTACAGGCCGGAAAACGCAAAGGGCTGCGCCAGTCCGGCATCAGCTATAGCGGCGCGATGGACGGCCCGGCGCTGGAAATCGCCAATGCGCTGGTGGGCAACGAGGCCGACGCCGCCGCGCTGGAAATCACGCTAGGCCAGTGTGAAATTGAATTTACCCACGACGGCTGGTTTGCGCTGACCGGCGCAGGCTGCGACGCGCAGCTTGACGGCAAAGCGGTGTGGACCGGCTGGCGTCAGGCGATGAGCGCAGGGCAGCGTTTGACCCTGAAAAGCCCGCAGCGTGGTATGCGCAGTTATCTGGCCGTGGCGGGCGGGATCGATGTTCCGGAAGTGATGGGCTCGCGCAGTACCGATTTAAAAACCGGCACCGGCGGCTTTCAGGGCCGGTTGCTGAAAGAGGGCGACGTGCTGCCGGTGCTGCCCGCGTCGCGGCAGTTCAGCGGTCCGCAGGGCGTCAAACAGTTACTCTGGGGCAACCGCATCCGCGTGCTGCCGGGGCCGGAATATCACTCCTTCGATAAAAACTCCCTTGAGGCGTTCTGGCGCTTACCCTGGCAGTTAAGCCCGCAGAGTAACCGCATGGGGTATCGTTTACAGGGGGCGCAGCTGACCCGCACCGACACCCGCGAGCTGCTGTCCCACGGGCTGATCCCCGGCGTCATTCAGGTGCCGCACAACGGTCAGCCGATTGTGCTGATGAACGACGCCCAGACCACCGGCGGCTATCCGCGTATCGGCTGTGTGATCGAAGCGGATATGTATCATCTGGCGCAGATCCGCCTCGGCGATCCGATCCATTTTGTGCCCTGCACGTTAGAAGAAGCGCTGAAGGCGCGACGCGAGCAGCGGCTGTTCCTTGACCAGCTGGCTTACGGAGTGCGCGGTGATCGTTGATCTTAATGCCGATCTGGGGGAGGGCGCGGGCTGTGACGCCGCGCTGCTGCAACTGGTTTCTTCTGCCAACATCGCCTGCGGTTTTCACGCCGGTGACGCGCAGATGATGCAGGACGCGGTACGCGAAGCGCTGAAAAACGGCGTCGCCATTGGCGCGCACCCCTCCTTCCCGGATCGGGAAAACTTTGGCCGCACGGCGATGACGCTGCCTGCGGACACCGTTTATGCGCAGATGCTGTATCAGATCGGCGCGCTGGCGGCCATTGCCAGGGCGCAGGGCGGGCAGGTGCAGCACGTCAAACCCCACGGCATGCTCTATAACCAGGCGGCGCAGGACGCGGTGCTGGCGGATGCCATCGCCCGCGCGGTGCACGATCTGGATCCGACGCTCATTCTGGTGGGGCTGGCGGGTAGCAAGCTCATCGACGCGGGCAGGCACTATGGCCTGCCAACGCGCGAAGAAGTCTTTGCCGACCGGGGATATCAGGACGACGGCACTCTGGTGCCGCGCTCGCAGCCCGGCGCGCTCATCAGCGATGAAGAGCAGGCGCTGGCGCAGACGCTGACCATGATCCAGCAGGGCCGGGTGAAAAGCATTCACGACAATTGGGTGAAGGTGAACGCGCAAACCGTCTGTCTGCATGGCGACGGCGATCATGCGCTGGCCTTTGCGCGCCGCCTGCGGCAGGCGTTTGAGGCGCAAAACATTACCATTTCGGCGGTGCATCATGCCTGAAGGTCCGGAGATCCGCCGGGCGGCGGATACCCTTGAAGCGGCTATCGGCGGGCAACCGCTGACCGATGCCTGGTTCGCCTTTGACCGTCTGCAACCCTACGCCGCTGATCTTATCGGCCAGCATGTGACCCATATGGAGACGCGCGGCAAAGCGCTGCTGACGCATTTTTCCGGCGGCCTGACGCTGTACAGTCACAATCAGCTGTACGGCGTCTGGCGCGTGGTAAAAGCGGGGGAAACGCCGCAGACGACGCGCATTCTGCGGGTGAAGTTGCAGACCGCTGAGCGCGCGATCCTGCTCTACAGCGCCTCGGACATTGAGATGCTGACCCCGGAGCAGCTGGCAAGCCATCCGTTCTTACAGCGCGTCGGCCCTGACGTGCTGGACATGAGCCTGACGGTGGAGGAGGTGAAAGCGCGGCTGTGCTCGCCAAAATTCTGTCGCCGACAGTTTTCCGGTCTGCTGCTGGACCAGGCGTTTCTCGCCGGGCTGGGGAATTATCTGCGGGTGGAGATCCTCTGGCACAGCGGGCTTGCGCCAACGCATAAAGCGGCGCAATTAAGTGACGCGCAGATCGAGGTGCTGGCGCAGGCGCTGCTGGATATTCCCAGGCTCTCGTACCAGACGCGCGGCAAGGCAAAAGAGAACAAACATCACGGGGCGCTGTTTCGCTTTAAGGTGTTTCACCGGGCAGGGAAGAAATGTGAGCGGTGCGGGGGGATCATTGAGAAAACCACGCTGTCGTCGCGGCCGTTTTACTGGTGTCCGGGGTGTCAGATTTGATGTGAAAAGCCGGGTGGCGCTGACGCTTACCCGGCCTGTGGTTACTGGCTGAATTCGTAGGCCCGGCAAACGAAGTGCCGCCGGGCGCCACAAACCTTAGCGGTTCGTCAGTTCCGATTTGAAATCACGCTGCTCGTAACCGGTGTACAGCTGGCGCGGACGGGCGATCTTGATGCCGTCGTCGTGCATTTCGTTCCAGTGAGCGATCCAGCCAACGGTACGGGCCATCGCGAAGATCACCGTAAACATGGAAGACGGAATACCCATCGCTTTCAGGATGATACCGGAGTAGAAATCCACGTTCGGATAGAGTTTACGCTCGATGAAGTACGGGTCGTTCAGCGCGATGTGTTCCAGCTCCATCGCCACTTCCAGCAGATCATCTTTGGTGCCCAGCTCTTTCAGCACTTCGTGGCAGGTTTCACGCATTACGGTGGCGCGCGGATCGTAGTTTTTGTAAACACGATGCCCGAAGCCCATCAGACGGAACGAATCGTTCTTGTCTTTGGCGCGACGCACGAATTCCGGAATGTGCTCAACGGTGCTGATCTCTTCCAGCATTTTCAGCGCAGCTTCGTTCGCGCCGCCGTGTGCCGGTCCCCACAGGGAAGCGATACCTGCCGCGATACAGGCAAACGGGTTCGCGCCGGAGGAGCCTGCGGTACGTACGGTAGAAGTGGAAGCGTTCTGCTCATGATCCGCGTGCAGCACGAGGATACGATCCATAGCGCGTTCCAGCACCGGGTTCACTTCGTACGGCTCGCACGGCGTGGAGAACATCATATGCAGGAAGTTACCGGCATAGGAGAGATCGTTACGCGGATAAACAAACGGCTGGCCGATAGAATATTTGTAACACATGGCGGCGACCGTCGGCATTTTGGACAGCAGACGGAATGCAGCGATGTCACGGTGGCGCGGATTGTTGACGTCCAGCGAGTCATGATAGAAAGCCGCCAGCGCGCCGGTCACGCCGCACAGCACGGCCATCGGGTGTGAATCGCGACGGAAACCGTGGAACAGACGGGTGATCTGCTCGTGGATCATGGTGTGACGGGTGACGATGGTGCGGAAATCGTCATACTCTTCCTGGCTCGGTTTTTCACCGTATAGCAGGATGTAGCACACTTCCAGATAGTTGGATTCAGTGGCTAACTGATCAATCGGGAAACCGCGATGGAGCAGGATACCTTCGTCACCGTCGATAAAGGTGATTTTGGATTCGCAAGATGCGGTAGAGGTGAAACCAGGGTCAAAAGTAAATACCCCTTTCGAACCCAGACTACGAATATCAATAACATCCTGACCGAGCGTGCCTTTTAGCACATCCAGTTCAATAGCATCTTCACTATTGTAAGTGATGGTTGCTTTCTTATCAGCCATTTACGGTCTCCTTAGCGCCTTATGCTTAAGACTGCATAGAAGCCGGATTTGCATTCATAGCGAAAATCAATGTTACCAATTTGTTATTTGGCACGACACTCTGCAGAGAGGTGGTACCAGGGTACAGAGCGATGGGCGCTGGCAGGCAAACATTGAAAAACCAGTGAAACAACAGCAAATCAGGGTCTTAGCAGTCCGAATTTGTCAAATCTGTCTATCACTAATAACTGTACTGATAACGTCGGTCAATCCTTCTCACTCTTACATAACTAAATCTCAGGTGAAAGAGAGACCCCATAACTTTTACGAATTATATGCCTTTTCGGCTGTCGTTTGTAACAATAATGTTTAACTATTGTCAAATCCCATGGTTAAAAATTAAAAATATGTTGTTATCGTGATGACGGTCACTGTTCCGCATAAAACCCGACAAACTATATGTAGGTTAATTGTAATGATTTTGTGAACATCCTATACTGCCGCCAGGTCTCCGGAATCCTCTGCCGTCCCGAGCCACCCAGCGTTGTAACGTGTCGTTGAGCATCTGGAAGCGATGTTATTTGCATAACGTGCGGTTATTGAAAGGACGCTGTCTGACCCGCCTGCAGACCGGAGGAAAGGAACTATAAGAACAGCATGTGGGCGTTATTCATGATAAAAAATGTCAAAAAACAAAGACCTGTCAATCTGGATCTGACAACGATCCGGTTTCCTGTTACGGCTATAGCGTCCATTCTGCACCGTGTTTCTGGCGTCATCACTTTTGTGGCGGTCGGGATCCTGCTGTGGTTGCTGGGCCTGTCGCTCTCCTCTCAAGAAGGCTTCCAGTCAGCCGCCGCCATCATGGACGGCTTCTTCGCTAAATTCATCATGTGGGGCATTCTCACCGCGCTGGCGTATCACGCCGTCGGTGGTATTCGTCATGCATTGATGGATGTGGGCTATCTTGAAGAGACCTTCGAAGCCGGGAAACGTTCTGCCTGGGTCGCTATTGGTATTACTGTCGTGCTTTCAATTCTCGCAGGAGTCCTCGTATGGTAAGCAACGCCTCCGCATTCGGACGCAACGGCGTACATGACTTCATTCTGGTTCGTGCTACCGCCCTCGTTCTGACGCTTTACATCATCTATATGGTCGGTTTTTTCGCCATTTCCGGCGAGATCACTTATGACGTCTGGACGGGTTTCTTCTCATCCGCCTTTACCAAAGTCTTCACCCTGCTGGCGCTGTTCTCCACGTTAATTCATGCCTGGATTGGCATGTGGCAGGTGCTGACCGACTACGTTAAATCAACGGGCCTGCGTCTTGGTCTGCAACTCGCCATTGTGGTTGCGCTGCTGGTTTACGTTATTTATGGATTTGTTGTGGTGTGGGGTGTGTGATGAATTTACCAGTCAGAGAGTTTGATGCAGTCGTCATTGGTGCCGGCGGCGCAGGTATGCGCGCGGCGCTGCAAATTTCCCAGAGCGGCCAGACCTGTGCGCTGCTCTCCAAAGTATTCCCGACCCGTTCCCACACCGTATCTGCGCAGGGCGGTATTACCGTTGCGCTGGGTAACACCCATGAAGATAACTGGGAATGGCACATGTATGACACGGTGAAAGGTTCCGACTATATCGGTGACCAGGACGCCATTGAATATATGTGTAAAACCGGCCCGGAAGCGATTCTGGAGCTGGAACATATGGGTCTGCCGTTCTCCCGACTGGAAAACGGCTCCATTTATCAGCGTCCGTTTGGCGGCCAGTCGAAAAACTTCGGCGGCGAGCAGGCGGCACGTACCGCCGCAGCGGCTGACCGTACCGGCCACGCGCTGTTGCATACCCTTTATCAGCAGAACCTGAAAAATCACACCACCATTTTTTCCGAATGGTATGCCCTTGACCTGGTAAAAAACCAGGATGGCGCGGTGGTGGGTTGTACGGCGTTATGCATCGAAACCGGCGAAGTGGTGTACTTCAAAGCCCGCGCTACCGTGCTGGCGACCGGCGGCGCAGGCCGTATTTACCAGTCCACCACTAACGCCCACATCAATACCGGCGACGGTGTTGGCATGGCGCTGCGCGCTGGCGTGCCGGTGCAGGATATGGAAATGTGGCAGTTCCACCCGACCGGCATCGCCGGTGCAGGCGTTCTGGTGACAGAAGGCTGCCGTGGTGAAGGTGGGTATCTGCTGAACAAACACGGCGAGCGCTTTATGGAGCGTTATGCGCCGAACGCTAAAGACCTGGCGGGCCGTGACGTGGTGGCGCGTTCCATCATGATCGAAATCCGTGAAGGTCGCGGCTGCGACGGTCCGTGGGGTCCGCACGCGAAACTGAAGCTCGATCACCTGGGTAAAGAAGTGCTGGAATCCCGTCTGCCGGGCATTCTGGAACTTTCCCGCACCTTTGCGCACGTCGATCCGGTGAAAGAGCCGATCCCGGTGATCCCGACCTGTCACTATATGATGGGCGGTATTCCGACCAAAGTGACCGGCCAGGCGCTGACCGTTAACGCCCAGGGCGAAGACGTGGTGATCCCGGGCCTGTTCGCGGTAGGCGAAATCGCCTGCGTATCGGTACACGGCGCTAACCGCCTGGGCGGCAACTCACTGCTGGATCTGGTGGTATTTGGTCGCGCGGCTGGTCTGCACTTGCAGGAATCTATCGCCGAGCAGGGCGCACTGCGCGATGCCAGCGAATCCGATATCGAAGCTTCCCTGACCCGCGTGAATCGCTGGAATAACACCCGTAGCGGTGAAGATCCGGTGACCATTCGTAAAGCGTTGCAGGAATGTATGCAGCATAACTTCTCGGTATTCCGTGAAGGGGATGCGATGGCGAAAGGGCTGGAGCAGCTGAAAGAGATCCGCGAGCGTCTGAAAAGCGCGCGTCTGGACGATACCTCCAGCGACTTCAACACCCAGCGCGTCGAATGCCTTGAGCTGGATAACCTGATGGAAACGGCTTACGCCACGGCAGTATCGGCGAACTTCCGTACTGAAAGCCGTGGAGCGCACAGCCGCTTTGACTTCCCGGATCGTGACGACGAAAACTGGCTGTGCCACTCCCTGTATCTGCCTGAATCGGAATCCATGACGCGCCGTAGCGTCAATATGGAACCGAAACTGCGTCCGGCATTCCCGCCGAAGATTCGTACCTATTAATGCGGAGACAGGATAAATGAAACTCGAATTTTCGATTTATCGCTATAACCCTGATGTCGACGACGCGCCGCGTATGCAGGATTACACCCTGGAAGGCGAAGAAGGCCGCGACATGATGCTGCTTGATGCGCTGATGCAGCTGAAAGAAAAAGATCCGACGCTGGCGTTTCGTCGCTCCTGCCGTGAAGGCGTATGCGGCTCCGACGGCCTGAACATGAACGGCAAGAATGGCCTCGCCTGCATCACGCCGATTTCGGCTTTGGGTAACGGCACGAAGAAAATTGTCATCCGCCCGCTGCCCGGTTTACCGGTGGTTCGCGATCTGGTGGTGGACATGGGGCAATTCTATGCCCAATATGAGAAGATTAAGCCTTACTTGTTGAATAATGGACATAATCCGCCAGCTCGCGAGCATCTTCAGTCGCCAGAGCAGCGTGAAAAACTGGATGGGCTGTACGAGTGTATTCTCTGTGCATGCTGTTCCACATCCTGTCCGTCATTCTGGTGGAACCCGGACAAGTTCATCGGCCCGGCGGGTCTGCTGGCGGCCTATCGCTTCCTGATCGACAGTCGCGATACCGAAACCGACCAGCGCCTTGAAGGGCTGAGCGATGCTTTCAGCGTATTCCGCTGCCATAGCATCATGAACTGCGTCAGTGTGTGTCCGAAGGGGCTGAACCCGACGCGCGCCATCGGCCATATTAAGTCGATGCTGCTGCAACGTAGTGCATAAGTAAGATTGCCGGATGGCGCTGCGCTTATCCGGCCTACAGTTAAGTAGGCCTGGTAAACGCAGTGCCACCGGGCAAACCGAGTGAAAATGCAGGAAACCTCTAAAAACTGCCCTGACAGAGAGACAGTTTTTAAAGGTTCCTTCGCGGGCCAACTCAGTGAAAAGAGCTCGCAAGTGAACCCTGGTACGTGCGCCTGGCGGTGTACGGTGTAGTTATCCACGGCGAATAAGCATACCAATGCTTAAGGGATCACGATGCAGAACGGCGCAATGAAAGCCTGGCTGGACTCTTCTTACCTCTCTGGCTCCAACCAGAGCTGGATAGAACAGCTCTATGAAGACTTCTTAACCGATCCTGATTCGGTAGATGAAAACTGGCGCTCTATGTTCCAGCAGCTACCGGTGACCGGTATCAAACCGGACCAATTCCATTCCAAAACACGTGATTATTTCCGTCGTCTCGCGAAGGATGCCTCACGTTATACCTCTTCCGTTTCTGACCCTGACACCAACGTGAAGCAGGTTAAAGTCCTGCAATTGATCAACGCTTACCGCTTCCGCGGCCACCAGCATGCGAATCTCGATCCGCTGGGACTGTGGAAACAAGAGCGCGTGGCCGATCTCTCCCTCGATTATCACGACCTGACCGAAGCCGATCTGGAAGAAAGTTTCAACGTGGGATCTTTTGCCATCGGCAAAGACACCATGAAACTGGGCGAGCTGTTAGAAGCGCTGAAACAAACCTATTGCGGTTCGATTGGCGCGGAGTACATGCACATCACCAGCACCGAAGAGAAGCGCTGGATCCAGCAGCGTATCGAATCGGCAACGGGTCATGGCATTTTCAGCGCCGAAGAGAAAAAACGCTTCCTCAGCGAACTGACGGCGGCGGAAGGGATGGAGCGCTATCTGGGCGCAAAATTCCCCGGTGCGAAACGCTTCTCGCTGGAAGGCGGCGATGCGCTGGTGCCGATGCTCAAAGAGATGATCCGCCATGCCGGTAAGAGCGGCACGCGCGAAGTGGTGCTGGGTATGGCGCACCGCGGACGTTTAAACGTGCTGATCAACGTGCTGGGCAAAAAATCCCAGGATCTGTTTGACGAATTCGCCGGTAAGCATAAAGAACATCTGGGCACGGGCGATGTGAAATACCACATGGGCTTCTCCTCGGATATCGAAACCGAAGGCGGCCTGGTGCACTTGGCGCTGGCGTTTAACCCGTCGCACCTGGAGATCGTCAGCCCGGTGGTGATGGGCTCTGTGCGCGCCCGTCTGGATCGTCTGGACGAGCCGAGCAGCAACAAAGTACTGCCGATCACCATTCACGGCGATGCGGCGGTAACCGGCCAGGGCGTGGTGCAGGAAACCCTGAACATGTCCAAAGCGCGGGGCTACGAAGTTGGCGGTACCGTGCGTATCGTGATCAACAACCAGGTAGGCTTCACCACCTCTAACCCGCTGGATGCCCGTTCCACGCCGTACTGTACTGACATCGGTAAAATGGTGCAGGCGCCGATTTTCCACGTGAATGCGGACGATCCGGAAGCCGTTGCTTTCGTCACCCGTGTGGCGCTGGATTTCCGTAACACCTTCAAGCGCGACGTGTTTATCGACCTGGTGTGCTACCGCCGTCACGGCCATAACGAAGCCGACGAGCCAAGCGCAACCCAGCCGCTGATGTACCAGAAAATCAAAAAACATCCGACGCCGCGCAAAATCTACGCCGACAAGCTGGAGCAGGAAAAGGTCGCCACCCTGGAAGATGCCACCGAAATGGTCAATCTTTACCGCGATATGCTCGATGCGGGTGAATGCGTGGTGAAAGAGTACCGTCCGATGAACATGCATTCGTTCACCTGGTCGCCGTATCTGAACCACGAGTGGGATGAAAGCTACCCGAACAAGGTAGAGATGAAACGTCTGCAGGAGCTGGCGAAGCGCATCAGTACGGTGCCGGACGCCATCGAAATGCAGTCCCGCGTGGCGAAAATTTATGGCGATCGCCTGGCGATGGCGGCAGGTGAGAAGCTCTTTGACTGGGGCGCAGCGGAAAACCTCGCTTACGCGACCCTGGTTGATGAAGGCATCGCTGTGCGTCTGTCCGGCGAAGATGCCGGTCGCGGCACCTTCTTCCACCGTCATGCGGTGATCCACAACCAGACCAACGGCTCTACCTGGACGCCGCTGCATCACGTGCACAATTCACAGGGCACTTTCCGCGTCTGGGACTCCGTGCTCTCTGAAGAAGCGGTGCTGGCGTTCGAATACGGCTACGCCACCGCAGAACCTCGTACCCTGACCATCTGGGAAGCGCAGTTCGGCGACTTCGCTAACGGCGCGCAGGTGGTGATCGACCAGTTCATCAGCTCCGGCGAGCAGAAATGGGGCCGTATGTGCGGTCTGGTGATGCTGCTGCCGCACGGCTATGAAGGTCAGGGTCCGGAGCACTCCTCCGCCCGTCTGGAGCGTTACCTGCAACTCTGCGCAGAACAAAACATGCAGGTCTGCGTACCGTCTACACCGGCGCAGGTGTACCACATGCTCCGCCGCCAGGCGCTGCGCGGTATGCGCCGTCCGCTGGTGGTCATGTCGCCGAAATCGCTGCTGCGTCATCCGCTGGCGGTATCCAGCCTTGACGAACTGGCGAACGGCACCTTCCTGCCTGCTATTGGCGAGATCGACGATATCGATCCGCAGGGCGTGAAGCGGGTCGTGCTCTGTTCTGGTAAGGTTTATTACGACCTGCTTGAGCAACGTCGTAAGAACGACCAGAAAAACGTCGTCATCATCCGTATCGAACAGTTGTATCCGTTCCCGCACCAGGCGGTGCAGGAAGCCTTAAAACCTTATGCCCATGTGCATGATTTTGTCTGGTGCCAGGAAGAGCCGCTGAACCAGGGCGCATGGTACTGCAGTCAGCATCATTTCCGCGAAGTGATCCCGTTTGGGTCCGCTCTGCGTTATGCCGGTCGTCCGGCCTCCGCCTCTCCGGCGGTAGGGTATATGTCCGTTCACCAGAAACAGCAGCAAGATCTGGTCAATGACGCGCTGAACGTCGATTAATTAAAGGATAAATAATGAGTAGCGTAGATATTCTTGTTCCCGACCTGCCTGAATCCGTTGCAGACGCGACTGTAGCGACCTGGCACAAAAAACCAGGCGATGCGGTTACCCGTGATGAAGTGCTGGTAGAAATCGAAACTGACAAAGTGGTACTGGAAGTACCGGCGTCGGCCGACGGCATTCTGGACGCGGTGCTGGAAGAAGAGGGGACCACCGTCACCTCCCGCCAGATCCTGGGTCGTCTGCGCGAAGGCAACAGCGCAGGTAAAGAGAGCAGCGCGAAGTCTGACAGCAATGAGTCCACTCCGGCTCAGCGCCAGCAGGCATCCCTGGAAGAACAGAATAACGAGGCCTTAAGCCCGGCGATCCGTCGCCTGCTGGCTGAACATGGCCTTGAAGCGGGTGCGATCAAAGGCACCGGCGTGGGTGGCCGCCTGACCCGCGAAGATGTTGAAAAACATCTGGCGAAAGCGCCTGCCGCGAAAGAAGACAAAGCGCCGGCTGCACCGGCTCCTGCCAGCGCGCCGTCCCAGTCTGCGCCAGCGCTGGGCAACCGCTCCGAAAAACGCGTGCCGATGACCCGTCTGCGTAAGCGCGTGGCCGAGCGTCTGCTGGAAGCGAAAAACTCAACCGCCATGCTGACCACGTTCAACGAAGTCAACATGAAGCCGATTATGGATCTGCGTAAGCAGTACGGTGACGCCTTCGAAAAACGTCACGGCATCCGTCTGGGCTTTATGTCCTTCTACGTGAAAGCAGTGGTGGAAGCCCTGAAACGCTTCCCGGAAGTGAATGCCTCCATTGATGGCGATGATGTGGTGTACCACAACTATTTCGACGTCAGCATGGCGGTGTCCACCCCGCGTGGTCTGGTCACGCCGGTACTGCGCGACGTTGACGCGCTGGGCATGGCCGACATTGAAAAACGCATCAAAGATCTGGCGGTGAAAGGTCGCGACGGCAAACTGACCGTTGAAGATCTGACCGGCGGTAACTTCACCATCACCAACGGTGGTGTGTTCGGTTCCCTGATGTCCACGCCGATCATCAACCCGCCGCAGAGCGCCATTCTGGGCATGCATGCCATCAAAGATCGCCCGATGGCGGTGGATGGCAAGGTTGAGATCCTGCCGATGATGTATCTGGCGCTGTCGTACGATCACCGCCTGATCGATGGCCGTGAATCGGTGAGCTTCCTGGTGGCCATTAAAGAGCTGCTGGAAGATCCGACGCGTCTGCTGCTGGACGTGTAGTAATAAGAAGATCACCTGCTCCGTAGGCCTGATAAGACGTGACAACGTCGCCATCAGGCGTTGCACCATCGCCGGATGGTGGCGTTACCGCCTTATCCGGCCTACGGATCTAAAAAACGATTACCTGAAAAGTGGATAGAACACATGAACTTACATGAATACCAGGCAAAACAACTTTTTGCCCGCTATGGTTTGCCCGCGCCGGTAGGCTATGCCTGCAACACTCCGCGCGAAGCCGAAGAAGCCGCGTCTAAAATCGGTGCCGGTCCGTGGGTGGTAAAATGTCAGGTTCACGCCGGTGGCCGCGGTAAAGCGGGCGGTGTGAAAGTGGTGAAGAGCAAAGAAGAGATCCGTGCCTTTGCTGAGCACTGGCTCGGCAAGCGTCTGGTAACTTACCAGACAGACGCCCACGGTCAGCCGGTTAACCAGATCCTCGTGGAAGCCGCAACCGACATCGATAAAGAACTGTATCTCGGCGCGGTAGTGGATCGCAGCTCCCGTCGCGTGGTGTTCATGGCGTCTACTGAAGGCGGCGTGGAAATCGAAAAAGTGGCGGAAGAAACCCCACACCTGATCCATAAAGTAGCGCTGGATCCGCTGGCCGGCCCGATGCCGTATCAGGGACGCGAACTGGCGTTCAAACTGGGTCTGGAAGGTAAACAGGTTCAGCAGTTCACCAAGATCTTTATGGGCCTGGCGAACATCTTCCTTGAGCGCGATCTGGCGCTGATCGAAATCAACCCGCTGGTGATCACCACCCAGGGCGATCTGATTTGCCTCGATGGCAAACTGGGCGCTGACGGCAATGCGCTGTTCCGCCAGCCGGATCTGCGCGAAATGCGTGACCACTCTCAGGAAGACGCCCGTGAATCTCAGGCGGCACAGTGGGAACTGAACTATGTGGCGCTCGATGGCAACATCGGCTGCATGGTTAACGGTGCGGGCCTGGCAATGGGCACCATGGACATCGTTAAGCTGCACGGCGGCGAACCGGCTAACTTCCTTGACGTGGGCGGCGGCGCGACCAAAGAGCGCGTAACCGAAGCGTTCAAAATCATCCTCTCTGACGACAAAGTGAAAGCCGTTCTGGTTAACATTTTCGGCGGCATCGTACGTTGCGACCTGATCGCTGACGGCATCATCGGTGCGGTTGAAGAAGTGGGCGTGAACGTGCCGGTCGTGGTTCGTCTGGAAGGTAACAACGCCGAACTGGGCGCGAAAAAACTGGCTGACAGCGGCCTCAATATTATTGCAGCGAAAAGTCTGACGGATGCAGCACAGCAGGTTGTTGCCGCAGTGGAGGGGAAATAATGTCCATTTTGATCGATAAAAACACCAAAGTGATCTGCCAGGGCTTCACCGGCAGTCAGGGCACGTTCCACTCTGAGCAGGCGATTGCCTACGGTACGCAGATGGTTGGCGGCGTAACGCCAGGCAAAGGTGGCACCACGCACCTCGGCCTGCCGGTGTTCAACACCGTGCGCGAAGCAGTAGAAGCCACCGGCGCGACCGCGACCGTGATCTACGTTCCGGCGCCGTTCTGCAAAGACTCCATTCTGGAAGCTATCGACGCAGGCATTAAACTGATCATCACCATCACCGAAGGCATCCCGACGCTGGATATGCTGACCGTGAAAGTGAAGCTCGACGAAGCGGGCGTGCGCATGATCGGCCCGAACTGTCCGGGCGTGATCACGCCGGGCGAATGCAAAATCGGCATCATGCCGGGCCACATTCACCAGCCGGGTAAAGTGGGCATCGTTTCCCGCTCCGGTACCCTGACCTATGAAGCGGTTAAGCAGACCACCGACTACGGCTTCGGCCAGTCCACCTGTGTGGGCATCGGCGGCGATCCGATCCCGGGCTCTAACTTCATCGACATCCTGAAGCTGTTCCAGGAAGATCCGCAGACCGAAGCGATCGTTATGATCGGTGAGATCGGCGGCAGCGCGGAAGAAGAAGCGGCGGCGTATATCAAAGATCATGTCACCAAACCGGTTGTCGGCTACATCGCAGGCGTGACCGCGCCGAAAGGCAAACGTATGGGCCACGCAGGCGCGATCATCGCGGGCGGCAAAGGCACGGCGGATGAGAAATTCGCAGCGCTGGAAGCAGCAGGCGTGAAAACCGTACGCAGCCTGGCAGACATCGGCGAAGCGCTGAAAAGCATCATCTGATCTTACTGAAGTAAGACAATAATAACGTTCGACATGGTTGGCCATCGCAAGATGGCCTTTTTTATTGCCGCCGTTTTGCCACCAGCGTGAATTTATAGTCGTCGCTTTTGAACAGATTGCGGCTGTACTCGAACACTTCCCCGCTTTTCAGAAAACCGCGTGAGATCTTCTCAAGGATCGGTCTGGCAGGATCAATCCCCAGCGCGGCGACCGCTTCCTCGTCGGGCATCACCGGCACGATCTCCTGCTCGCTGCGATCGATCACCCGCTTTTTCACCTGCTCGATAAAATGGTATTTGGAGTTTTCCATCACCTCCCAGGTGAGATCAGGAAAAATCACAAGCGGCATCCAGGTCTCTTCCAGCGCCACCGGCTTTTGCCTGATAAAACGCACCCGCTTCACATGCCAGGCTTTATCACCAGGGGCAAGGTGCAGCTGCGCCGCCAGCGTTTCATCCGTTTTGATCACCTCGAACACCTGCACTTCGCTGTGCGTATCCGCATGACGATCGCCGAGCTTTTCTGAAAAGCTGGTCAGCTGATAGATGTCGTAATTCACGCGCTCCTCTTTCACATAGGAGCCGCTGCCCTGAATGCTTTCAATAATCCCCTGTTCCGTGAGCTGTTTCAGTGCCTGACGTACCGTGACCCGACTGACGCTAAACTGCGCCTGTAAGGCCGACTCGGTAGGCAGCGCATCCCCCGGCTTCAGTTCGCCGCTTTCGATTTGTGTACGGATCGCCCCGGCGATCTGGCGATACATCGGTTGTCTGCTCATGGAACCCTCATGTTGTACCAGACAAATATCGTCGATTATGCCCGTCGCTGCGCTGATGTAAATAATACAAATACAATACAATTATTCAGTAAGTTGAATTTGATCGCAAAATTGTATGGTTAGATCCCGCAGAATGCCTTCGTCTGAAGCCGTCATGGTGGCGGCTTACCCAAGACTCAATGAGGAAGAGATGAACCTGACGGCATTAACTCACCCGGACGCCTGCCTGATCCAGACGCAGTTCGCCTGCCGGGACGACGCCATTCGTGCGCTGGCCGCGCGGCTGCACCAGCGGGGCAACGTGAGCAATCTGGATGAATTTGTGAACGAAGTGCTGCGCCGCGAAGCGGATGGCCCGACGGCGCTCGGGGAAGGGCTGGCGGTGCCGCACGGGAAAACCGATGCGGTTGTAGAGGCGGCCTTCGCTGTCGCCACCCTGCGTGAGCCGCTGATGTGGGAAGGTATCGATGGCCCGGAGCCGGTGACGCTGATTGTTCTGCTTGCCATTCCCTGCGCCGAAGCCGCTACCACCCATATGCAACTGCTGACCCGGCTGACCAGTCTGCTGGCGGATGACGCCCTGCGCGAACAGGTGCAGGGGGCAGACAACGCCGACGAACTGCTGGCGCTGCTGGCAGAGGCACCCGCAGAGAAAACGCCGCTAACCCTGCGCGATGCGCCGACGGTGGTCTGCGTCACCGCCTGTCCGGCGGGCATCGCCCACACCTATATGGCGGCGGAATATCTGGAAAACGCCGGGCGCAGGCGCGGCATTCAGGTGTATGTTGAAAAGCAGGGGGCGAACGGCATTGAGGGGCGCTTAACCAGCGAGCAGCTGAAAGCCGCCCGCGCCTGTATCCTGGCGGCTGATGTGGCGGTAAAGGACGCCGGACGCTTTCATGGCATTCCGACACTGGCGGTGCCGGTCGCGGAACCTATAAAACAGGCCGATGCGCTGCTTACCCGGGCGCTGGCGCTTGATGCCAGCACCGAACCCCGGACGGCGGCACCCCTTAGCGTTAAAACCGAGCTGAAGCAGGCGCTGCTGAGCGGTATTTCCTTTGCCGTGCCGCTCATCGTCGCGGGCGGAACCGTGCTGGCGGTGTCGGTGCTGCTGGCGCAGATTTTCGGTCTGCAACACCTGTTCGAGCTGGAAAACTCCTGGCTGTGGCTGTACCGCAAACTGGGCGGCGGCATGCTCGGCACCCTGATGGTGCCGGTGCTGGCGGCCTACACTGCGTATTCGCTGGCGGATAAACCGGCGCTGACCCCAGGCTTCGCGGCGGGGCTGGCGGCCAATATGATAGGCGCGGGCTTTCTGGGTGCGGTGGTGGGCGGGCTTATCGCTGGCTACCTGATGCGCCAGGTGAAAACCCATATCCGGCTGGGCAGCCGTTATAACGGCTTTCTGACCTTTTATCTCTATCCGGTGCTGGGCACGCTGGGGGCGGGCAGCCTGATGCTGTTTGTCATCGGTGAGCCGGTGGCATGGCTGAACCAGGGACTCACCGCCTGGCTGAACGGCTTGTCCGGCAGCAATGCACTGCTGCTGGGCGCTATTATCGGCTTTATGTGTTCCTTTGACCTTGGCGGCCCGGTGAATAAAGCCGCTTACGCCTTCTGCCTGGGGGCGATGGCGAACGGCGTATACGGGCCTTACGCCATTTTTGCGGCGGTAAAAATGGTCTCTGCGTTTACCGTCACCGCCTCGACCCTGCTTGCTCCCCGCCTGTTCAGAGAATTTGAAATCGAAACCGGTAAATCCACCTGGCTGCTGGGGCTGGCGGGGATCACCGAAGGGGCGATCCCGATGGCGATTGACGATCCGCTGCGGGTGATCGGCGCTTTTGTGATCGGATCGCTGGTCACGGGGGCGCTGGTGGGTAGCGCGGGCATCGGGCTGTCGACGCCGGGGGCGGGGATCTTCTCGCTGTTTTTACTGCATGACAACGGGCTGGGGGGCGTTACCGCCGCCGCCATCTGGTTTGCCGCGGCGCTGCTGGGCGCGGCAATTTCCACCGCTATTTTGCTGGCATGGCGTGCTCACGCGGTGCGTAGCGGCACATATCTTACCGATCGCCATTAAAGGACAGAACGATGAAAAAGGTATCGCGCGTGCACATCACGCCGCATATGCACTGGGATCGTGAATGGTACTTCACCAGCGAAGAGTCGCGTATTTTACTGGTCAACAATATGGAGGAGATCCTCACCCGGCTGGAGCAGGATGCGGAGTACAAATACTATGTGCTCGACGGGCAAACGGCGGTGCTGGAGGATTATCTCGCCGCCAAACCGCAGAACGCGCTGCGGATCAAAGCGCAGGTCCAGGCGGGAAAATTGATCGTCGGCCCCTGGTATACCCAGACCGACACCCGTATCGTGGCGGCGGAGTCGATTGTGCGCAATCTGCTGTACGGCATGCGCGACTGCCGGGCCTTTGGCGAGCCGATGAAAATTGGCTATCTACCGGACTCCTTCGGCATGTCCGGCCAGCTGCCGCACATCTATAACGGCTTTGGCATCACCCGCGCCATGTTCTGGCGCGGGTGTTCAGAGCGCCACGGCACCGACAAAACCGAGTTTATCTGGCAAAGCCGCGACGGTAGCGAAGTCATCGCCCAGGTGCTGCCGCTGGGCTATGCGATCGGCAAATATCTCCCGGAAGACGAAGCGGGTCTGCGCAAGCGGCTGGAGAGTTACTTTGCGGTACTGGAAAAGGCCTCGCTGACCGGCGAAATTCTGCTGCCGAATGGTCACGACCAGATGCCGCTCCAGCAAAATATCTTTACGGTAATGGAAAAAATGCGCCACATCTGGCCGCAGCGCGAGTTTCTGATGAGCCGCTTCGAAGACGTTTTTGAACTGATCGAACAGCAGCGGGAGAAGCTGCCGCGGCTGACCGGCGAGTTTATCGACGGCAAATACATGCGCGTGCACCGCACCATAGGATCGACGCGCATGGATATAAAACTGGCCCACGCGCGCATGGAAAACCGCATTGTGAATCTGCTGGAGCCGCTGTGCACCATCGCCTGGCGGCTGGGCTTTGAGTATCCGCACGGACTGCTGGAGATGATGTGGAAAACGATTTTAAAAAATCACGCTCACGATAGCATTGGCTGCTGTTGCAGCGATAAGGTGCATCGCGAAATCCTGGCGCGCTTTCAGCAGGCGGAGGACATGGCAGAAAATCTGCTGCGCTTCACCCAGCGCAAAATCGCCGACGGCCAGCCCGGCGATGGCGACAAGCTGGTGCTCTTCAACCTGATGCCGTACCCGCGCGAAGAGGTGATCAACACCACCCTGATTTTACGCGCCAGCCAGTTCCGCCTGCGGGATGTCGACGGGCGTGAAGTGGCGTATTTTATTCGCGGTAAGCGGGAGATCGATCCGGGGCTGATTGACCGGCAAATCGTCCATTATGGCAATTACGATCCCTTTATGGCCTTTGACATACAGCTGATACAGACGCTGCCCGCCATGGGCTACAGCACGCTGTTTATCGAGCCTGACGTGCCCGGCATGCTGGCCGCGCCGCTCGCATCCCCGCGCACGGCGCTTATGGAAAACAGCTTCTGGGAAATCAGCCTGAATGACGATGGCACGCTGCATCTGCGCGATAAAGCGAACGGGCAGGTTTATGACCGGGTGCTGACCCTGGAAGAAAGTTCTGACGACGGCGATGAATATGACTACTCCCCGGCGCGCAAAGAGTGGCTGCTCACCTCTTTACAGTCGACACATACCCATGAGGTGATCCACGAGGCCTGGCAGAGCAGGGCGGTTATTCGCGTCGCGCTGGCGGTTCCACTTAACCTGGACGAGCGGGCGGCGCGTCTTACCAGCGGGTCGCTCGGGGCGGAATTCCATGTCACGTTAAGTCACAACAGCCGCCGTATCGACATTGAGGTACAGCTGGATAACCAGGCGGATGACCACCGCGTGCGGGTGCTGATCCCCACACCTTTCGTCACCGATCACGTGCTGGCGGATACGCAGTTCGGTACGGTTTCACGCCCGGTTAATGACAGCGCGATGGCGGACTGGCAGGCGCAGGGATGGAAAGAAGCGCCGGTGCCGGTGTGGAATATGCTCAGCTATACCGTGCTGCAACAGGCGGAGCACGGGCTGGCGCTGTTCAGCGAAGGGCTGCGTGAATTTGAAATTGTCGGGGAAGGGGAGAAAACCTTCGCCCTGACGCTGCTGCGCGGCGTGGGAATGCTTGGCAAAAGCGATCTGCTGCTGCGCCCCGGCAGACCGTCGGGCATTGGGCTGCCGGTCCCCGACTCTCAGCTGCGCGGGCGGCTGCAAAGCCGGTTCAGCCTGTGGAGCTTCAGCGGCGATCCCCTTGATGCCGGGGTGGCGCAGCAGGCGCGCCGCTGGCTGACGCCGGTGCAGTGCTACAACAAAATCCCGTGGAACGCGATGAAGCTCAACCCTTCGCCGCAGGTGACGCCGGCGCATTACAGTCTGCTGACCCTGCCGCCGTATGGCTGCCAGCTGAGCGCGCTCAAAAAAGCAGAAGATCGGGACAGGTTAATCATCAGGCTGTTTAACCCGTCCGCGACCACCCGCTGCGGGACGCGGCTGGCCTTCAGCGATCCGGTTAGCCTGCGCGAAACCGGTATGGATGAGCATCCCCGTGAGCGGGGTGAAGAGGAATGGCAGCGCTTATCGCCGGGACAGTCCGTGACGCTGGAGGTGGCATTTCCTGAATAAGCTCATTCTCATCTCGTATTAATTATCGGTTTTTTAACATTCATCCCTTTATAAAAGTCGCGCCCCGGGAAATTATTTTCGTGGCGCGAACACCTCGTTGTGAAATTAAAAATTACGTTGTGCGAAATTTATTATTAAAATGCAGGAATCAGGTAAATATTGACTCCTTTTATAAACATAATTTTAACATGGTTTTTACCAATACATTCATTGGTGACACAACGTTAACAAACGCGCCAAAAATTGATTTAAATCAATATTTAAATCGTGGAAAAAGACTTCAAAAAACGTTAAATTGCTCCCGATCAAATTGGTTGAAAAGTAGTAGAATGCCGATAAATTGATCCCCGTCGAAAAACTCAAAAGAGCATCAATAAAAACCTGTTTATTGTAAGGGTTTTGCGGCGTAATATATTGCGGGATCAATTTAGGGTGTTTTTTAACGTATCTTTAACTTTTCTTTGCGCCTGTCACTTTCATTCGAATAACAGCGACAAAGAACAGCGCGGATATTTTTGTAATGGGGCATGTGTGTAAATCCGTTTGCCGGGTTTACTCCCGAAGTCTTCATGCGTTGAGCAAGGAGTCATGATGTTAGATATAGTCGAACTGTCGCGCTTACAGTTTGCCTTGACCGCGATGTACCACTTCCTTTTTGTGCCACTGACGCTCGGTATGGCGTTCCTGCTGGCGATCATGGAAACGGTGTACGTCCTCTCCGGCAAACAGATTTATAAAGATATGACCAAATTCTGGGGCAAGTTGTTTGGTATCAACTTTGCGCTGGGTGTGGCAACCGGCCTGACCATGGAGTTCCAGTTCGGGACTAACTGGTCTTACTATTCCCACTATGTGGGCGATATCTTCGGTGCGCCGCTGGCCATTGAAGGTCTGATGGCCTTCTTCCTCGAATCCACCTTTGTAGGTCTGTTCTTCTTCGGTTGGGATCGTCTGGGTAAAGTTCAGCACATGGCCGTCACCTGGCTGGTGGCGCTGGGCTCTAACTTATCCGCATTGTGGATCCTTGTTGCTAACGGCTGGATGCAAAACCCTATCGCGTCGGATTTCAACTTCGAAACCATGCGTATGGAAATGGTGAGCTTCTCCGAGCTGGTGCTGAACCCGGTCGCGCAGGTGAAATTTGTTCACACCGTAGCCTCGGGTTACACCTGCGGCGCAATGTTCATCCTCGGCATCAGCGCCTACTACCTGCTGCGCGGCCGCGATGTGGCCTTTGCCAAACGCTCTTTTGCCATTGCAGCGAGCTTCGGTATGGCGGCGATCCTCTCTGTTATCGTACTGGGTGACGAATCCGGTTACGAAATGGGCGACGTGCAGAAAACCAAACTGGCGGCGATTGAAGCCGAGTGGGAAACGCAACCGGCTCCGGCGGCCTTTACCCTGTTTGGTATTCCCGATCAGGAAACCCAGGAAAATAAATACGCCATCCAGATCCCGTATGCGCTGGGCCTTATCGCCACGCGTTCCGTTGATACGCAGGTTATCGGCCTGAAAGATCTGATGGTGCAGCATGAAGAGCGTATCCGTAACGGGATGAAAGCCTACCAGCTGCTGGAAGAGCTGCGTGCCGGATCAACCGATCAGAACGTGCGCGATCAGTTCAACAGCATGAAGAAAGACCTGGGTTACGGCATGCTGCTTAAGCGCTATACCGAGAACGTCACTGACGCCACCGAAGCGCAAATTCAGCAGGCAACCAAAGATTCTATTCCGCGCGTTGCGCCGCTCTATTTCGCCTTCCGTATCATGGTAGGCAGCGGCATTCTGATGCTGTTTATCATCGGCTTCTCTTTCTGGACCGTCTGCCGCAACCGTATCGGTTCTAAACCCTGGCTGCTGCGCGCTGCCCTGTACGGTATGCCGCTGCCGTGGATCGCCATCGAAGCAGGCTGGTTTGTCGCAGAATATGGCCGTCAGCCGTGGGCGATTGGTGAGGTGCTGCCGACTGCCGTAGCGAACTCCTCGCTGACCATCGGCGATCTGCTGTTCTCGATGATCCTGATTTGCGGTCTGTACACGCTGTTTATGGTGGCGGAAGTATTCCTGATGTTCAAATTCGCTCGCCTTGGGCCGAGCAGTCTGAAAACAGGTCGTTATCATCACGAGCAGCCTACCGTGGCTTCTCAGCCGGCACGCTAAGACAGGAGTCGTCAAATGATCGATTATGAAGTATTACGTTTTATCTGGTGGCTGCTGGTTGGCATTCTGCTAATTGGTTTTGCGGTCACCGACGGCTTCGACATGGGCGTGGGGATGTTAACCCGCGTGCTGGGTCGCAGCGACACGGAACGCCGTATCATGATTAACGCCATCGCCCCGCACTGGGATGGCAACCAGGTGTGGCTTATCACCGCTGGCGGCGCGCTCTTCGCCGCCTGGCCGATGGTCTATGCCGCCGCGTTCTCGGGCTTCTATGTGGCGATGATCCTCGTGCTGGCGTCGTTATTCTTCCGTCCGGTTGGTTTTGACTACCGCTCGAAGATCGAAGACACCCGCTGGCGCAACATGTGGGACTGGGGTATTTTCATCGGCAGCTTCGTACCGCCGCTGGTCATTGGTGTGGCGTTCGGCAACCTGTTACAGGGCGTGCCTTTCCATATGGATGAATACATGCGCCTGTTCTACACCGGCAACTTCTTCCAGCTGCTGAACCCGTTTGGCCTGCTGGCCGGTGTGGTGAGCGTGGCGATGATCGTCACCCAGGGGGCAACCTATCTGCAAATGCGTACCGTCGGTGAACTGCATCTGCGTGTGCGTGGCGTGGCGCAGATCGCCGCGCTGGTAACCCTGGTGTGCTTCGCGCTGGCAGGCGTGTGGGTAGTGTATGGTATTGACGGTTACGTGGTGACCTCGGTTATCGATCATCATGCCGCCTCTAACCCGCTGACGAAAGAAGTGGCGCGTCAGGCCGGTGCCTGGCTGGTGAACTTCAACAACACGCCGATCCTGTGGCTGGTACCGGCGCTGGGCGTCGTACTGCCGCTGCTGACCGCCCTGATGTCACGCCTTGAGAAACCGGCGTTTGCCTTCGTCTTCTCATCACTGACGCTGGCGTGCATCATCCTCACCGCGGGCATCGCCATGTTCCCGTTCATTATGCCGTCCAGCACGATGATGAACGTGAGCCTGACCCTGTGGGATGCGACCTCCAGCCAGATGACGCTGAATCTGATGACCTGGGTTGCGGCGGTGTTTGTACCTGTCATTCTTCTCTATACCGCATGGTGTTACTGGAAGATGTTCGGTCGCATCACCAAAGAAGACATTGAAAGCAACACTCACTCTCTGTACTAAGTAAGGAGCATACAATGTGGTATTTCGCATGGATTTTAGGAACGCTTCTTGCCTGCGCATTCGGAGTGATCACCGCCCTGGCGCTTGAGCACGTAGAAGCGACTCAGGCAGGTAAAGAAGAACACTGATGAACGCTATTATCGCAAAACTCTATGCGGTAATGGATAAGGGCCCGCTTCGGGCCCTTTCCTTAGTGATGGCGCTGGTGCTGGCAGGCTGCGTATTCTGGGATCCTGCCCGCTTTGCCGCGAAGACCAGCGACTACGAAATCTGGCAAGGTTTCCTGATGATGTGGGCCGTCTGTAGCGGCGTGATCCACGGGGTTGGTTTTCGTCCTGCTGCCGTTCACTGGCAGGGCATATTTTGCCCGCTCATCGCAGACATCGTGCTGGCTGCCGCGCTGTTTTATTTTTTCTTTTGACTAAGAACTGTCCGTTAACGTCATGGGCTTGTAAAAGCCCATAAATTTTTACTCTCCGTTCACCTGAACCCATTCCAAAGCAACATTCCCGCGCGTATAGTAGCAACGTTTTTGAGCGCTAACTTTTATTGCATTACCGGGATGTAAAGTGAATACAACGCTGTTTCGATGGCCGGTTCGTGTCTATTACGAAGACACCGATGCCGGTGGTGTGGTTTACCACGCCAGCTACGTCGCTTTTTATGAACGGGCACGCACAGAGATGCTGCGCCACCACAACTTTAGTCAGCAGGTTTTGCTGGCAGAGCGCGTCGCCTTCGTGGTGCGTAAAATGACGCTGGACTATTTTGCGCCCGCCAGACTCGACGATATGCTCGAAGTCCAATCGGAAATTACATCAGTGCGTGGAACCTCTCTGGTTTTCACGCAGCGGATCGTCAACGCAGAGAACACCGTGCTTAATGAAGCTGAAGTACTGATTGTTTGCGTTGATCCACTCTTAATGAAGCCTCGTGCGCTTCCCAAGTCTATTGTCGCGGAGTTTAAGCAGTGACTGACATGAACATCCTTGATTTGTTCCTGAAGGCAAGCCTTCTGGTCAAACTTATCATGTTGATTTTGATTGGTTTTTCAATCGCATCCTGGGCCATCATCATTCAACGCACGCGCATACTTAACGCAGCCGGGCGTGAAGCGGAAGCCTTTGAAGACAAATTCTGGTCTGGCATCGAGCTGTCTCGCCTGTATCAGGAAAGTCAGGGCCGCCGCGAAACGCTCTCCGGTTCAGAACAGATGTTCTACAGCGGATTTAAAGAGTTTGCCCGTTTACATCGCGCCAACAGCCATGCGCCGGAAGCGATAGTGGAAGGGGCATCCCGCGCGATGCGTATCTCCATGAACCGCGAACTGGAAGCGCTGGAAACGCATATTCCGTTCCTGGGCACGGTCGGTTCCATCAGTCCTTATATCGGCCTTTTCGGTACGGTATGGGGGATCATGCATGCCTTTATCGCACTGGGTGCCGTTAAACAGGCCACGCTGCAAATGGTTGCGCCAGGTATCGCCGAAGCGCTGATTGCCACGGCAATCGGTCTGTTTGCGGCTATTCCGGCTGTTATGGCGTATAACCGCCTGAACCAGCGCGTGAATAAACTGGAACAGAATTACGACAACTTTATGGAAGAGTTTACCGCTATTCTGCATCGTCAGGCGTTTACCAGCAGCGAGAGCAACAAGGGGTAAGCCATGGCCAGAAAGCGTGGACGAGGAAGTCGCGAACTCAAGTCCGAAATCAACATTGTACCGCTGCTGGACGTCCTGCTCGTGCTGTTGCTGATCTTTATGGCAACCGCCCCGATCATCACCCAGAGCGTTGAGGTTGATCTGCCGGATGCGACAGAATCACAGAGCGTCAGTACCAATGATGATCCTCCGGTCATTATCGAGGTCTCTGGCGTGGGGCAGTACAGCGTGGTGATTGAAAAAGATCGTCTGGATCAACTGCCGCCTGAACAGGTCATTGCCGAAGCGCAGCGTCACCTGCAGGCGAATCCGAAAACGGTCTTCTTAATCGGTGGTGCGAAAGAGGTGCCATATGATGAAATCATCAAAGCGCTGAACCTGTTACACAGCGCGGGTGTGAAGTCGGTTGGCTTGATGACGCAGCCTATTTAATCCTGCATAACAGGCGAACAGTTTTTGGGAACCGATAGTGTCAAAGGCAACCGAACAAAACGACAAGCTTAAACGGGCGATAACCATCTCGGCGGTGCTGCATGTGATTTTATTTGCACTGCTGATCTGGAGTTCGTTCGATGAGCACATAGACGCCTCTGCTGGCGGCGGCGGTGGTTCGTCCATCGACGCCGTTATGGTCGATCCCGGCGCCGTTGTACAGCAGTACAACCGTGAGCAGCAGCAACAGGCGAGCGCGAAACGCGCTGAAGAACAGCGTGAAAAGCAGGCGCAACAGCAGGCGGAAGAGCTTCGCGAGAAGCAGGCCGCCGAGCAGGAGCGCTTAAAACAGCTCGAAAAAGAACGTTTGCAGGCGCAGGAAAACGCCCGCGAACAGGCACAACAGCAGAAACAGGCAGAAGAAGCGGCGAAGAAAGCGCAGGAGCAGCAAAAGCAGGCTGAAGAAGCCGCTGCCAAAGCTGCCGCCGATGCGAAAGCGCAGGCTGACGCCCAGGCGAAAGCCGCCGCGGATGCCGCGAAGAAAGCAGAAGCCGAGGCTGCCAAAGCCGCTGCCGCCGCCGCGAAGAAAGCGGAAGCAGAAGCCGCCAAAGCCGCCGCCGATGCTGCGAAAAAAGCCGAAGCAGAAGCTGCGAAAAAAGCGCAGCAGGACGCCGAGAAGAAAGCACAGGCTGAAGCCGCTAAAAAAGCCGCTGCCGCTGAAAAAGCTGCTGCGGCGAAAGCAGCCGCTGCTGAAAAGGCTGCCGCTGAGAAAGCTGCTGCCGCCGCCGAAAAAGCCGCGGCCGCGAAAGCTGCCGCTGCTGAAAAGGCCGCCGCTGATAAAAAAGCTGCAGCTGAGAAAGCCGCTGCCGATAAGAAAGCAGCCGCCGACAAAGCCGCAGCAGCAAAAGCCGCCGCTGCGAAAAAAGCCGCGGCAGAGAAAGCCGCCGCGTCTGATGTTGATGACCTGTTTGGCGACCTCAGCTCCGGTAAGAATGCGCCGAAAACCGGCGGTGGAGCGAAAGGAAGTAATGCAGCGCCAGCAGGAAGTGGTAACACTAAAAACAATGGCGCTTCAGGGGCTGATATCAGCAACTATGCTGGTCAGATAAAAGCAGCCATCGAAACCAAGTTCTATGATGCCGCATCCTATACTGGCAAGGTATGTACGCTGCGCATCAGGCTTGAGCCAGATGGTACGTTGAAAGATATTCAGTCTGAAGGGGGCGATCCCGCGCTTTGTCAGGCCGCACTTGCTGCAGCCCGTCAGGCGAAGCTCCCGAAACCGCCGACGCAGGCGGTGTATGAAGTGTTTAAAAATGCGCCACTGGACTTCAAACCTTAAGATACACTTTTCCACATAACGCCGGAAAAGGGACTATTTTAGTCACGGGGTTTCGATAGTTTTGTCTATTTGAGTTTGTTAACATTCTGCTAAATTATCGCAGGTTTTCAGCCTGGATAAGGGAGATATGATGAAGCAGGCATTACGTGTAGTGTTTGGTTTTCTGGTACTGTTTGCAGCGGCGCTGCATGCAGAAGTGCGCATTGAGATCACCCAGGGTGTCGACTCTGCGCGTCCTATTGGCGTGGTCCCGTTCAAATGGGCAGGTCCGGGCGCAGCGCCGGAAGATATCGGCGGTATCGTTGCCGCTGACCTTGCGAACAGCGGTAAATTCAATCCGCTGGATCGTTCTCGTCTCCCGCAGCAACCGGCTTCCGCTCAGGAAGTTCAGCCAGCCGCCTGGTCTGCGCTGGGTATTGACGCGGTTATCGTAGGACAGGTTACGCCTACTCCGGACGGCGGCTACAGCGTGTCTTATCAGCTGGTGGACACCGGCGGCGCGCCGGGTACCGTGCTGTCGCAAAACACCTTTAAGGTTAACAAACAATGGCTGCGCCTTGCGGGTCACACCGCCAGCGATGAAGTCTTTGAAAAGCTGACCGGGATTAAAGGCGCCTTCCGTACGCGTATCGCCTATGTGGTGCAAACCAACGGCGGCCAGTTCCCGTATGAAGTGCGCGTGTCTGACTACGACGGTTATAACCAGTTTGTTGTGCACAAATCACCGCAGCCGCTGATGTCCCCGGCCTGGTCTCCTGATGGTAACCAGCTGGCTTACGTCACTTTCGAAAGCGGTCGTTCTGCGCTGGTGGTGCAGAATCTGGCAAGCACCGCAACGCGTCAGATTGCCTCTTTCCCGCGTCACAACGGGGCACCGGCCTTCTCGCCTGACGGCAAAAAACTGGCTTTCGCTCTGTCTAAAACCGGCAGTCTGAACCTGTACGTGATGGATCTTGCTTCTGGTCAGATCCGCCAGGTGACTGATGGTCGCAGCAACAACACTGAACCGACCTGGTTCCCGGATAGCCAGAACCTGGCGTTCACCTCCGATCAGGCTGGTCGTCCGCAGGTTTATAAAGTGAATATTAACGGCGGTACCCCGCAGCGTATTTCCTGGGAAGGTTCGCAGAACCAGGACGCTGACGTGAGTTCTGACGGCAAATTTATGGTAATGGTGACCTCTAACGGCGGTCAGCAACACATTGCCAAACAAGATCTGGTAGCGGGTGGCGTGCAGGTTTTATCGTCAACGTTCCTGGATGAAACGCCAAGTCTGGCACCTAACGGCACTATGGTTATCTACAGCTCTTCTCAGGGGATGGGATCCGTGCTGAACCTGGTTTCTACAGATGGGCGTTTCAAAGCGCGTATTCCGGCAACTGATGGACAGGTCAAATTCCCTGCCTGGTCGCCGTATCTGTAATAATAAATAATTGATTATTAAAGGAATCAAAGAAATGCAACTGAACAAAGTGCTGAAAGGGCTGATGCTCGCTCTGCCGGTTATGGCAATCGCAGCGTGTTCTTCTAACAAGAACGCAAGCAACGACCAGAGCGGCGAAGGCATGCTGGGTGCCGGCACTGGTATGGACGCTAACGGCGGCGGCAACATGTCTTCTGAAGAGCAGGCTCGTCTGCAGATGCAGCAGCTGCAACAGAACAACATCGTGTACTTCGATCTGGACAAGTACGACATCCGTTCTGACTTCGCTGCAATGCTGGACGCGCACGCTAACTTCCTGCGTAGCAACCCGTCTTACAAAGTCACCGTAGAAGGTCACGCTGACGAACGTGGTACCCCGGAATACAACATCTCCCTGGGTGAGCGTCGTGCTAACGCTGTTAAAATGTACCTGCAGGGTAAAGGCGTTACCGCTGACCAGATCTCTATCGTTTCTTACGGTAAAGAAAAACCAGCAGTACTGGGCCATGACGAAGCGGCTTACGCTAAAAACCGTCGTGCCGTACTGGTTTACTAAGAGAATTGCATGAGCAGTAACTTCAGACATCATCTGATGAGTCTGTCGTTACTGGTTGGCATAGCGGCCCCCTGGGCCGCTTTTGCTCAGGCGCCAATCAGTAGTGTCGGCTCAGGCTCGGTCGAAGACCGTGTCACCCAACTTGAGCGTATTTCTAACGCTCACAGCCAGCTTTTAACTCAGCTTCAGCAGCAACTTTCTGATAACCAGTCCGATATTGATTCCCTGCGCGGTCAGATCCAGGAAAGCCAGTATCAGCTGAGCCAGATGGTGGAACGCCAGAAGCAGATGCAGTCGCAGCTTGATGGTCTGAGCAGCGGTGGTGCCGCCGCACAGCCAGCGACAGGCGATCAAACAGGCGCAGCGACCGCGACGCCGGACGCCGGGGCGCAAACGCCATCAGCGCCGGTACAGAGCGGTGATGCCAATACGGATTACAATGCTGCTATTGCGCTGGTGCAGGATAAGTCCCGTCAGGATGAAGCCATTACCGCGTTCAGCAACTTCGTTAAAAATTACCCGGATTCCACTTACCAGCCGAATGCAAATTACTGGCTTGGTCAGCTGAATTACAACAAGGGTAAAAAGGATGATGCGGCGTTTTATTTTGCCTCCGTGGTGAAAAATTACCCGAAATCACCGAAAGCGCCGGACGCGATGTTTAAAGTCGGCGTGATCATGCAAGACAAAGGGGACACTGCGAAAGCCAAAGCGGTTTATCAGCAGGTGATCAGCAAGTACCCCGGCACTGAAGGCGCAAAACAAGCGCAAAAACGACTTAGCGCGATGTAATGAATGCTGCATGACCAGAAATCGCGGAATTTCTGGTCTTGTCGCATGAATCATAAGCAGTTAAGTGATCTATATCGAAATTTTTGTTGCGCCAGATTCATAAACCAGTAATATATGCCGCCGTTGCCACGGGATATGAGACATACCTGAAGCAGCGCAAAAAAGCGTTATAGTGGGTCGTTAGCTCAGTTGGTAGAGCAGTTGACTTTTAATCAATTGGTCGCAGGTTCGAATCCTGCACGACCCACCAATCTTTCGATTGAACGCAGTAGTAACAGAATGATGAGTAATTTGAGTGGGTGATTAGCTCAGTTGGTAGAGCATCTCCTTTACACGGAGGGGGTCGGCGGTTCGAGCCCGTCATCACCCACCACTCGGGTCGTTAGCTCAGTTGGTAGAGCAGTTGACTTTTAATCAATTGGTCGCAGGTTCGAATCCTGCACGACCCACCAATACTCAGGTGGAAAGCAGTAGTTAAGCGTGAAGGATAACGTTGCAACAGCAACGGCCMGAAGGGCGAGGCGAAGCCGAGTCATCCTGCACGACCCACCAATTATTCTTGCCTGATTTAAATCTTCGAAGTCAACACCCTGAATGGGTCGTTAGCTCAGTTGGTAGAGCAGTTGACTTTTAATCAATTGGTCGCAGGTTCGAATCCTGCACGACCCACCAACCCATCGGTGGACCATGATAGTGAGACGTGAAGGATAACGTTGCGACAGCAACGGCCCGAAGGGCGAGGCRAAGCCGAGTCATCCTGCACGACCCACCACTTCGAAGAAAATCCCCTAAGGGGTCGTTAGCTCAGTTGGTAGAGCAGTTGACTTTTAATCAATTGGTCGCAGGTTCGAATCCTGCACGACCCACCACT
>NZ_CP127837.1:2573187-2578146 GCF_030291195.1 Enterobacter sp. PGRG2
CGGCCCGAAGGGCGAGGCGAAGCCGAGTCATCCTGCACGACCCACCAATGTAGAAAGGCGCCCTAAAGGCGCCTTTTTGCTATGCGCGAAATGCAGGTTTTTTGCCGGGTGGCGCTGCGCTTACCCGGCCTGCAGCGTACGTGTAGGCCCGGCAAGCTTGCGCCGCCGGGCGTTTACCTCTTCCCGCAAAAAAACGTCCGCCAGCATCGTTATCTCTGTGACTTTCCCCTGCGAATCGGCTATGCTTGTTTAGCATATAAAACACAGCTGGTTTTTGATAAGCAATTTATCGCTTTATGAACCGATATTTGTTAAGTCAGCAAAACGAGAAAGCCACATGAGCGTGATGTTCGATCCGGAAACCGCGATTTATCCCTTTCCGCCAAAGCCTGCGCCCTTAAGCCGTGATGAAAAACAGGCGTACCGCGAAGAAATTAAACGTCTTCTGAAAGCGCGGGATGCGGTAATGGTTGCCCATTACTACACCGATCCGGAAATACAGCAGCTGGCGGAGGAAACCGGCGGCTGTATTTCTGATTCGCTGGAGATGGCGCGCTTTGGCGCAAAACATCCCGCCTCGACGCTGCTGGTCGCGGGCGTCCGCTTTATGGGGGAAACCGCCAAAATTCTCAGCCCGGAAAAAACCATCCTCATGCCAACCCTCCAGGCGGAATGTTCACTCGATCTCGGCTGCCCGGCGGATGAATTCAGCGCCTTCTGCGACGCCCATCCGGATCGCACCGTGGTGGTCTATGCCAACACCTCTGCCGCCGTCAAAGCGCGCGCCGACTGGGTGGTGACCTCCAGCATCGCCGTTGAGCTGATCGAGCATCTCGACAGCCTCGGAGAGAAAATCCTCTGGGCGCCGGACCGGCATCTCGGCAACTATGTACAAAAACAGACCGGCGCGGATGTGCTGTGCTGGCAGGGAGCCTGTATCGTACATGACGAATTCAAAACTCAGGCGCTGGCGCGCATGAAAGGGTTGTATCCGGATGCGGCGATCCTTGTGCATCCGGAATCCCCGCAGGCGGTGGTGGAGATGGCTGACGCGGTGGGATCTACCAGCCAGCTGATTGCCGCTGCGAAAAGGCTGCCGCAAAAACAGCTGATTGTGGCCACCGATCGCGGGATCTTTTATAAGATGCAGCAGGCAGTGCCGGAAAAGGAACTGCTGGAAGCGCCGACCGCAGGCGAGGGGGCAACCTGCCGCAGCTGTGCGCACTGTCCGTGGATGGCGATGAACGGCCTGAAGGCTATCGCTGACGGCCTCAGAAGCGGTGGCGCTGAGCATGAGATCCATGTTGACGCCGCGCTGCGTGAAGGCGCTCTCAGGCCGTTAAACCGCATGCTGGATTTTGCAGCTACACTACGTTCATCAACGTAAACAATCATTTGGGGAAAAGATGGATTTTTTTAGCACGCAGAACATTCTGGTTCACATCCCAATTGGCGCGGGTGGCTATGATTTATCATGGATCGAAGCGGTGGGCACCCTGGCGGGATTGCTCTGTATCTGGCTCGCCAGCCTGGAAAAAATCAGCAACTACGCGTTTGGTTTAATCAACGTCACGCTGTTTGCGATTATTTTCTTCCAGATCCAGCTCTACGCCAGCCTGTTATTACAACTGTTTTTCTTCGCCGCCAATATTTACGGATGGTACGCCTGGTCACGGCAAACCACGCAAAACGAAGCCGTACTGCAAATCCGCTGGCTACCGCTGTCGAAGGCTATCACGTGGCTTGCGGTCTGCGTCGTCGCAATCGGTCTGATGACGGTGTGGATCAACCCGGTCTTCGCGTTCTTAACGCGTATCGCCGTGGCGCTGATGCAGAGCCTTGGGCTTAACGTGGCGATGCCGGAACTTCAGCCGGACGCGTTTCCGTTCTGGGATTCCTGCATGATGGTGCTGTCCATCGTGGCGATGATCCTGATGACGCGCAAGTATGTGGAAAACTGGCTGCTGTGGGTGGTTATCAATGTGATAAGCGTGGTGATCTTCGCCCGTCAGGGCGTCTACGCGATGTCGCTGGAATACTTGCTGCTGACGTTTATTGCCCTCAACGGCAGCCGGATGTGGATCAAAAGCGCACGGGAACGTGGTTCACGCGCGCTCAGCCGTTAATGATGGTGATGTGCATGACCGGACGGCAGCGAATTCAGCTCGCAGTCCGGTCCGCTACAGGGCTGATACTCCATCTGCACGGTGACGTGCTCAATCTCATAATGATGCGCCAGAAAGTGCTGAATGCGCGTCAGAAGGGCATCATGGTCGTGCGGTGGCACCACCTGCACGTGCAGCGTCATCACCGTCTTTTCACCAATCGTCCACACATGCACATGGTGCGCGTCGCGAACTTCCGGTATATCCCGGCGCAGATGGCGCTTGAGGGCATTAATATCCAGCGACACCGGCGCGCCTTCCAGTAATTCATTGACGCTTTCCCGTAACAGCTGCCACGCGCTGCGCAACACCAGACAGGACACCAGCACCGACAGGATAGGGTCGGCAGGTGTCCAGCCCGTCCACAGGATCACCACCGCGGCAACAATTGCCCCGACCGAACCCAGCAGATCGCCCAGCACATGCAGGGCAGCGGCCCGCACATTCAGATTTTTTTCCGAACTGCCCCGGTGCAGGATCCAGAATGCCAGCAGATTGGCGACCAGACCGGCGAAAGCAATCGCCATCATGGTGACGCCCGCTACCGGCTGCGGATGACGGAAACGCTGGTATGCTTCCCAGACAATAAGCAGAGTGATTACTACCAGCGCAATGGCGTTCACAAAGGCCGCCAGGGTGGTCAGTCGCAGCCAGCCAAAGGTATGTCGGCCGCTGGGCGGCTTACGGGCAAATCCTACTGCCAGCAGGGCGAAAAGCAGGGCGGCGGAGTCGGTCAGCATATGACCGGCATCGGCAAGCAGCGCCAGCGAGCCGGAAACCAGGCCACCCACGACTTCAATGATCATAAACAGGGTGGTGACGCCAAACGCCAGCAGTAAACGGCGTCCGTTTTCATCGGCGGGCGGGTGAGAATGAGAGTGCGAATGCGCCATTTTTATAATTCCGGCATGGTTAATAATCAGCGCCTTACATCATTACAGATTTTTTTGTTTTCGGCACAAAAAAGGAGAGCCGAAGCTCTCCTCTTTATCAACTTATGGCTGTCGGTTACTGGGACGTGCCATCAGTTTTGGTGTTGGTATCGTTATTCACACCGTCGCCGGTCTGAACTTTTTCATTGATGTCCGGGCATTTGCCGTCTTTACACTGGGTATTTTTGTGGATGTCGTCTTTGCTCATCGTCTCGCCAGAGGCGCTGGTGTTGCCGCCAGTCATACCCGGCGCTGTAGTACCGGTGGTGGTATTGGTACCAGTTGCAGTATTGGTATTGCCGGTGTTGATGTCTTTATTACCCACACTGTTTGGCGCTACATTCTGATGAGCATCCGGGGCAACCTGACCCGCGCTCGCTGCCGCATTCGCGTTGCCGTTGTTATCGGAAGAAGCAGCATCCGCCGCCAGTGCTGCGCCGCTGGCCAGCGTTAATGTCGTCGTCAGGAAAAGTGCAGTTAATTTAGTCATTTTCATCATATTGCTCCTGTGCTCGTCATTTGATTGGACAATGGGTCCAACAGTGCAGATGTGATACGAATTCATCGCCCAGTGGTGAAAGGTGCCAAATCCAGCCGGTAAGGCAGAATGGGATCTCGTTAAAACAAACAAATAAAGTGCTTACAGTAAAAAAGTTTAGCTACGAACCCGATGTTCGCTACTATCTGGAGCTTTTTAGCTGGTTTTCAGGAATTATCCGTATCAAGTGTAAAAGCGCGTTTACACTTTAATGCCGAGCAGTTAGATTGGGAGTATTGCAATCACTTCTATTTGTATGGCAAAGCTGGGATCCCCATGAATTATCAGAACGACGACTTACGTATTAAAGAAATCAACGAGTTATTACCCCCGGTTGCACTCCTTGAAAAATTTCCTGCGACAGAAACGGCTGCCAATACCGTCTCCCACGCCCGTAAAGCGATCCATAACATCCTTAGCGGTCAAGATGACCGTTTGCTGGTGGTGATCGGCCCCTGTTCCATCCACGATCCCCAGGCTGCGAAAGAGTATGCCGCCCGCCTGCTGGCGCTGCGTGATGAACTGAAAGGCGAGCTGGAAGTGGTGATGCGTGTTTATTTTGAAAAACCGCGTACCACAGTGGGCTGGAAAGGGCTGATTAACGATCCGCATATGGACAACAGCTTCCAGATCAACGACGGCCTGCGTATCGCCCGTAAGCTGCTGCTGGATATTAACGACACTGGCCTGCCGGCAGCGGGTGAGTTTCTGGATATGATCACGCCGCAGTACGTGGCGGATCTGATGAGCTGGGGCGCTATAGGCGCGCGTACGACGGAATCCCAGGTGCACCGTGAGCTGGCATCGGGTCTTTCATGTCCGGTGGGCTTCAAAAACGGCACCGACGGTACCATTAAAGTGGCCATTGACGCCATTAATGCCGCCGGTGCGCCGCACTGCTTCCTGTCTGTGACCAAATGGGGTCATTCGGCGATCGTGAACACCAGCGGTAACGGCGACTGCCATATCATTCTGCGCGGCGGCAAAGAGCCGAACTACAGCGCGCGCCATGTGGCTGAAGTGAAAGAGGGGCTGGTTAAGGCCGGGCTGCCGCCGCAGGTGATGATCGACTTCAGTCACGCCAACTCCAGCAAGCAGTTTAAACGTCAGATGGACGTGGGCGCAGACGTCTGCAAGCAGATCGCGGGCGGTGAAAAAGCCATTATGGGCGTGATGATCGAAAGCCATCTGGTGGAAGGGAATCAGAGCCTGGAAAGCGGCGAACCCCTGGTATATGGCAAGAGCGTTACCGATGCCTGCATCGGTTGGGAAGATACCGGCGTGGTGCTGCGTCAGTTAGCGGAAGCGGTGAAAGCGCGTCGCG
>NZ_CP127837.1:2582859-2617566 GCF_030291195.1 Enterobacter sp. PGRG2
TATTACTTCGCTTTACCCTGGTTAGCGACTGCCGCCGCTTTTGCAGCGATTTCGTCAGCGTTACCCAGGTAGTAGCGTTTCAGCGGTTTGAAGTTCTCGTCAAACTCATACACCAGCGGTACGCCGGTCGGGATGTTCAGTTCGAGGATCTCGTCTTCGCTCATGTTATCCAGGTATTTCACCAGCGCGCGCAGGGAGTTACCATGCGCCGCAACGATCACACGCTCACCGGACTTCATGCGCGGCAGAATGGACTCGTTCCAGAACGGGATCACGCGATCGATGGTCAGCGCCAGGCTCTCGGTGGTCGGCAGCTCCTGGTCGGTCAGTTTAGCGTAGCGCGGATCGTGGCCCGGGTAGCGCTCATCATCTTTGGTCAGCTCCGGCGGGGTTACCGCGAAGCCGCGACGCCACTGCTTAACCTGCTCGTCACCGTATTTTTCAGCGGTTTCAGCTTTGTTCAGGCCCTGCAGCGCACCGTAGTGACGCTCGTTCAGTTTCCAGGATTTTTCAACCGGCAGCCAGGCCTGGTCGAGTTCGTCCAGCACGTTCCACAGGGTATGGATAGCGCGTTTCAGCACAGAAGTGTACGCAAAGTCGAAGCTGAAGCCTTCGCTCTTCAGCAGTTTACCTGCTGCTTTCGCTTCGCTGACGCCTTTTTCGGACAGGTCTACATCGTACCAGCCGGTAAAGCGGTTTTCGTTGTTCCACTGGCTTTCGCCGTGACGAACCAGAACAAGCTTAGTAACTGCCATACTCTACTCCTCCAAAAACTGATTGAATGATAACAATTCTCATTATATTGCCGTGACGCCGTCAGCAGCAACGCATAACCTTAACCATAGCGAAAATAGTCGCGCAGTGTAAGGTGCATGTGAATGCAGGGTTATGTTTTTGTCGGTAAATGGCGTTTATTTCAGCGAAATGAACAAAAAAGTCACGGCAAAACAGAGAACGCCCGGCAGGCTAAACGCCGCCGGGCAAAACGAAAGGATCAGGACGGAATAAACTGGTACTCGGTAATACTCAGATATTCCTCGCCCGGACGCAGAATACAATCCGGCTGCGGCCACTCCGGATGATTCGGACTGTCCGGCAACAGCTCGCTTTCCAGCGCCAGCCCCTGCCAGGCCTCATACGCTTTCAGCTCGCGCGACGGCGTCCCTTCGAGGAAGTTACCGGAGTAGAACTGCAACGCCGGGGCGGTGGTATAGACCGACATCTGCAGGCGGTTATCGCTGGACCACAAATGCGCCGCGGGCTGGCTGAGATCGCCTTTCGCCTGGAGTAAAAAGGCGTGGTCGTAACCCTTCACCTTTTTCTGATCGTCATCGCTGAGGAAATCCTGCGCCAGGGTTTTCGGGCGGCGGAAATCAAAGCTGGTCTGATCGACGGCTTTCAGGCCACTGTCCGGAATACCGTCTTCGCCAACCGGCAGATAGTGATCCGCCAGCAGTTGCAATTGATGCTGACGCACGTCTCCCTGCGCGCCATCCAGATTGAAATACGCGTGGTTAGTGAGGTTCACCGGGCACGGCTTGTCGGTGGTCGCACGATATTCAATGCGGATACGGTTGTCGTCCGTCAGACGGAACAGGGCGCTGGCGGTGAGATTGCCGGGGAAACCCTGATCGCCGTCCGGTGAGTCGATGGAGAACAGCACTTCGCTGTCGTTCTGCCGCACAATGCGCCAGCGGCGCTTGTCAAAGCCCTGCGGCCCGCCGTGCAGCTGATTTTCGCCCTGGCTTGGCAGCAGTTGATATTCCTGCCCGTCGAGGCGAAAACGGCTTTTGCTGATGCGGTTAGCATAGCGTCCGATTGACGCCCCCAGGTAGGCGGTCTGTTCCGGATAAGTCTGCGGTGTACGGCAACCGAGCAGAGTTTCACGGACGGTGCCATCCGGCAGCGGTACGCGCGCGGAGAGCAGGGTTGCGCCCCAGTCCATCAGCGTCACCACCATCCCTGCGCCATTGCGCAGGGTGATCAGACGATAAGCCAGCCCGTCCGGGGCCAGCGCAGGCGTTTCGTTTAGCACTGTCCTGCCCCCTGTGATGCTTTGCAAACGTAGAAGGTTTCTTTGATGCCGGTTTTCGCTTCGTACTGTTCCGCCACGGCTTTCTGCACTTCTGGCACCATCGCTTCCGGTACCAGCGCCACGATGCAGCCACCGAAGCCGCCGCCGGTCATACGCACGCCGCCTTTGTCGCCAATGGTCGCTTTGACGATGTCCACCAGGGTGTCGATCTGCGGCACGGTGATTTCGAAATCGTCACGCATAGAGGCATGGGATTCCGCCATCAGCTCACCCATACGGGTCAGATCGCCTTTTTCCAGCGCGCTGGCCGCTTCCACGGTGCGGGCGTTTTCAGTCAGCACATGGCGAACGCGTTTCGCCACCAGCGGATCCAGTTCATGAGCCACGGCGTTAAACTGATCCAGCGACACATCACGCAGTTTCGGCTGCTGGAAGAAACGCGCGCCGATTTCACACTGCTCGCGGCGGGTGTTGTACTCGCTGCCCACCAGCGTACGTTTGAAATTACTGTTGATGATGACCACCGCCACGCCTTCCGGCATGGAGACGGCTTTGGTGCCCAGCGAACGGCAGTCGATCAGCAGCGCGCTGCCTTCTTTGCCGAGGGCAGAGATCAGCTGATCCATGATGCCGCAGTTACAGCCGACAAACTGGTTTTCCGCTTCCTGACCGTTGAGCGCGATTTGCGCGCCATCGAGGGGCAGGTGATACAGCTGCTGGAATACGGTGCCGACCGCCACTTCCAGCGAGGCCGACGAGCTGAGCCCCGCGCCCTGGGGCACGTTGCCGCTGATCACCAGATCCGCGCCGCCGAAGCTGTTGTCACGCTGTTGCAGATGCTTCACCACGCCGCGCACATAGTTAGACCACTGCTGGCTGTCGTGGGCCACAATGGGCGCATCCAGGGAAAATTCATCTGACTGATTGTCGTAATCGGCGGCAATTACCCGCACGGTACGATCCTGACGCGGCGCGCAGCTGATCACCGTCTGGTAATCAATGGCGCACGGCAGCACGAAGCCATCGTTATAATCGGTGTGCTCACCGATCAGATTCACACGGCCCGGCGCCTGAATGGTATGAGTTGCAGGGCAGCCGAATTTTTCAGCAAACAGGGATTGCGTTTTATCTTTCAGAGGCATTGTTATTCTCCGGATGCACGAAAATGGATATCACTGACCGCGCGCAGACGTTCGGCGGCCTGTTCAGCCGTCAGGTCACGCTGGGTTTCTGCCAGCATTTCATAGCCGACCATAAACTTACGCACCGTCGCGGAGCGCAGCAGCGGCGGATAGAAGTGCGCATGCAACTGCCAGTGTTGGTTTTCTTCACCGTTGAACGGCGCGCCGTGCCAGCCCATGGAGTAGGGGAAAGAGCACTGGAACAGGTTGTCGTAACGGCTGGTCAATTTCTTCAGGCACAGCGCCAGATCGCTGCGCTGGGCGTCCGTCAGATCGGTAATGCGCAGGACATGCGCTTTTGGCAGCAGCAACGTCTCGAACGGCCATGCCGCCCAGTAGGGCACCACGGCCAGCCAGTGCTCGGTTTCCACCACGGTGCGGCTACCGTCCGCCTGTTCGCGCTGAACATAATCCATCAGCATCGGCGACTGATGCTCATCGAAATAGGCTTTCTGCAGGCGATCTTCCCGCTCCACTTCGTTCGGCAGGAAGCTGTTCGCCCACACCTGGCCGTGCGGATGCGGGTTAGAGCAGCCCATGGCCGCGCCTTTATTTTCAAACACCTGCACCCACGGGTAGGTTTTTCCCAGATCGGCGGTTTGCGCCTGCCAGGTTTTGACCACTTCTTCCAGTGCAGGCAGGCTTAACTCCGGCAGCGTTTTGCTGTGATCCGGCGAGAAGCAGATCACCCGGCTGACGCCGCGCGCGCTCTGGGTGCGCATCAGCGGATCGGTACTCTCCGGCGCTTCCGGGGTATCGCTCATTAGTGCGGCAAAATCGTTGGTAAACACGAAGGTGCCGGTGTACTGCGGGTTTTTATCCCCCGTTACGCGCGTGTTGCCCGGACAGAGGAAGCAGTCAGGATCGTGAGACGGCAGGGTTTCCTGCGACGGCGTCTCCTGTGCGCCCTGCCACGGACGTTTGGCACGATGCGGTGAAACTAAAATCCATTGCCCGGTAAGCGGGTTATAACGTCGATGCGGATGATCGACCGGGTTAAATTGCGTCATCACTATTCCTTAATCTGCATATCCCTGCGGATGGCGTGACTGCCAGCGCCAGGTATCTTCAGCCATTTCGTCCAGTGTGCGGGTGACTCGCCAGTTCAGTTCTTTATCAGCACGGCTGGCATCGGCCCAGTAAGCGGGCAGATCGCCATCGCGACGCGGGGCAAAGTGGTAGTTAATGGGTTTACCGCAGGCTTTGCTGAAAGCGTTGACCACGTCCAGCACGCTGCTGCCGACGCCCGCGCCGAGGTTGTAAATATGCACGCCGGATTTACCTGCCAGCTGCTGCATGGCCGCCACATGACCGTCTGCCAGATCCATAACGTGAATGTAATCGCGCACGCCGGTACCGTCTTCCGTCGGGTAGTCGTTGCCGAAAATCGCCAGCGACTCGCGACGGCCTACCGCTACCTGGGCGATGAACGGCATCAGGTTGTTCGGAATGCCCTGCGGATCTTCCCCCATATCGCCCGACGGATGCGCGCCGACCGGATTGAAGTAGCGCAGCAGCGCGATGCTCCATTCCGGCTGCGCTTTTTGCAGGTCGGTGAGGATCTGCTCAACCATCAGTTTGCTCTTACCGTACGGGCTTTGTGGCGTGCCGGTGGGGAAGCTTTCAACGTAAGGGATTTTAGGCTGGTCGCCGTAGACGGTGGCCGACGAGCTGAAAATGAAGTTTTTAACGTTGGCCGCGCGCATGGCGCTAATCAGGCGCAGGGTGCCGTTGACGTTGTTGTCATAATATTCCAGCGGTTTGGCGACGGATTCGCCCACGGCTTTCAGACCGGCAAAGTGGATCACCGTATCCACGGCGTGATCGTGCAGGATCTCGGTCATCAGGGCTTCGTTACGAATATCTCCTTCAACGAAGGTAACGGATTTGCCCGCCAGCCGCTCGATCACCGGCAACACGCTGCGCTTACTGTTACATAAGTTGTCGAGAATAATGACCTCGTGGCCGTTTTGCAGCAGTTGCACACAGGTGTGACTCCCAATGTAACCGCTACCACCAGTAACCAGAACTCGCATATGACACTCCATCAGGCGTATGTTATGTAATAAACATAGCATAACAGAGCGGGAAAAAGTGTGACACGACCGAAAATAGTGGAATCGTTTACACTAACGCATTTCAGGATCGCCGGCGCGTCAAAGGCTACTATAAATCAATAAGATAGTGGGGTGGCGCTGTAATTTGTCTGAAAGTGAGCGCCTGTCGGACAGCAGGCGCGAAAGGGTCAGCGCACGGCGGCGAGATGGTAACGGTATCCCTCGCCGTCCGGCACAAATTCCAGCCGGTGCGTAATGCAGGCCGGGGCATCCGCGGCGTGGTGGGAGACAAACAGCAACTGCGTTTCCCCTTCGCTAATCAGCACGTCCACAAAACGGCGCACCAGCTGGCGGTTAAGCGGATCCAGTCCCTGAAGCGGTTCATCCAGGATCAGCAAGGTTGGATGTTTCACCAGCGCACGCACGATCAGCGCCAGCCGCTGCTGCCCCCATGACAGGCTATGAAAGGGCGCGTCGGCGGTGCGGGCGTCAAAGCCCAGAATATCCAGCCATGCCTGCGCCAGCTTATGCTGCTTGTCCGACACCGCCTGATAGATGCCGATGGAATCAAAATAGCCGGACAAAATCACATTGCGCACGTTGGTGCTGACGCGGTAATCCAGATGCAGGCTGCTGCTGACATAGCCGATATGCTTTTTAATATCCCAGATGGTTTCGCCGCTGCCGCGACGCACGCCGAACAGCGTCAGATCGTTGCTGTACCCCTGCGGATGATCGCCGGTGATCAGATTCAGCAGCGTCGATTTCCCCGCGCCGTTAGGCCCGGTGATCTGCCAGTGCTCGCCCGGTTTTACCGTCCAGCTCAGATGATTAATGATCGGCCTGTCATCATAAGAGACCACGCCGTCCCTGAGCACGATGCGCGGCGCTTCCGGCGGCAGGGCGTGGCGGGCGGAGGGGGCATCCGGCGGCGGCAGGGCGATGCCCTGTAGCCGTTCACTGTGCGCCAGCTGGGCGATYAGCGCCTGCTGYARCAGCGCCGCCTTTTCGCCGGTTTCCGCCAGCGCGCAGTCCACCACTACCCCGGCGTGCTGCACAAATTCGGGGATCTCATCAAAGCGGTTAAGCACCAGCACCAGCGTAATGCCCTGGCCGTTCAGCAGGGCGAGGTGTTCCGCCAGCTGTGCGCGGGATGCCACATCCAGTCCGTCAAAAGGCTCATCCAGGATCAACAGTTCAGGGGAGGCCATCAGCGCCTGGCAGAGCAGGGTTTTTCGCGTCTCGCCGGTGGAAAGGTATTTGAAACGGCGATCGAGCAGGCCGCTGATGCCAAACTGCGCGGCCAGCGCTGCGCAGCGTTCGCTGTCTTTGATCTCGTCCTGGATGATGTCCGCGGTGGTGCGCCCGGTATCGTTCTCGTCGGGACTTTGCATGTCGGTGTTATTGCGCTGCCACTCGTCGCTGACCAGTTTTTGCAGCTGTTCAAAGGAGAGACGGGTGACGCGGGCGTAGTCGCACTGGCGCTCGCCTTTCAGCAGCGGCAGTTCCCCTGCCAGCGCGCGGGCAAGGGCGGATTTGCCGCTGCCGTTGCTGCCGACAAAGGCCCAGCTTTCCCCGGTGTGCAGGCACAAATCGGCGATCTGTAAGGTGCGGGTGTCGCTAATGCGAAACGTGCCTTGCGAAATATGCAATAAAGACATTGTGTATCCCGTTTTTTGCAGCAGAAAATACAGGAATACGTGGCAGCGGATGCTTTGTCAATGCACTCAGCACAATGTCGCGACAATCACCTGGTCGGCGGCAAAACAGGCGATGACCTCGCTGTTTTCAGCCAGATCCTTCGCCTGCGCCTGGGGCAGGGTGGCGCACAGCGTCTGCCCGTCCGGGAGTGTCATCAGCACTTCGCACTGGGTTTCCCCGCGTTCGATATGGCTGACAGTCGCGGGTAGCTGATTATCCATGCCCGCCGCCACCGCCGGATCCTGTGTCAGCTTCACCCAGGGCGCTTTCAGCAATACCAGCACCTCTTTACCTTCCACCAGCCCGAGCCGGGCGCTGCTTTGCGCGGTGATCGCTACTTTCAGACGCGTGCTGCCATCCGCCAGCAATACCTCAATGGCGTGCTGCACCTGGTGGGATTCGCGGGCGACCACGGTGCCGAACCACTGATTGCGGGCGCTGGTTTGCAGGGAAAAACGTGAGATGGCCGCCAGCAGGCTGTCCAGCGGCAGGGCATCGTCGTCGCTCAACACATCAAAGGCTTTTTGCTGGATCTGCACCAGCAGATCATAAAGCGCGATCAGCCGCTGTCCGTAACGGGTAAGCAGCGCGCCGCCGCCGCCCTTACCGCCGGTGGCGCGTTCCACCAGCGTCTGTTCGCTCAGCTGGTTCATCTCGTTGATGGCATCCCAGGCGCTTTTATAGCTGATGCCGGCGTTCTTCGCGCCCTGGCTGATGGAGCCGGTTTCGGCGATCTGTTTGAGCAGGGAAATGCGGCGCGGATCGGCAAAAAGCCGTTGCTGAAGTTTGAGAGTGAGGAGAATTTCGGCCTGCATAACAATGTCCTGGCAAATAGGGTATTGTGACGGAATTCGCCCCTGGCGCAACGGGCACCGCACAAAAGGGACGTGTAATTTTCGCGGATCGGGTTAGAATAAACGCTTAACTCACTGTGGAGTCGACCATGTTAGAATTATTAAAAAGTCTGGTATTTGCGGTCATCATGGTACCGGTGGTAATGGCGATCATTCTTGGCCTCATCTACGGCCTCGGTGAAGTCTTCAATATCTTTTCCGGCATCGGCCACAAAGATAAATCCAGACAATCACATTGATTTCAAAAAAAGCGCCCGCTCAGCGGGCGTTTTGCTATTCAGGATTTGCCCCCGCCTGCCGATAATTTCTCTGCCGCCCCGTTAACACCAGAGTAGTACCAATTAGTCCTGTAAATTTGTATGGCTATCGTTATATCATAAAGTATATAACGAAATGCACAGGAGTTAAAAAATGATCCGTACCGGTTTACGTCTGCTGGCAGGCGCCACGCTCTCCCTCTCACTGGCGGGCGCTGCGCTGGCCGATGAAAGTAAAATCACCGTATTTGCTGCCGCCTCGCTGACCAACGCGATGCAGGATATTGCCACGCAGTACAAAAAAGAGAAAAACGTTGAGGTGGTGTCGTCCTTTGCCTCATCGTCCACGCTGGCGCGGCAAATCGAAGCCGGTGCGCCCGCCGATCTGTTTATTTCTGCCGATCAGAAATGGATGGATTATGCGGTGGAGAAAAAGGCGATTGAAACCGACAGCCGCGAAACGCTGCTGGGTAACAGCCTGGTGGTGGTGGCGTCGAAAGCCAGCGTCCAGGGGCCGATCGCCATTAACGCGCAAACACAGTGGACAACCCTGCTGAACGGCGGCCGTCTTGCGGTAGGCGATCCGGAGCACGTTCCGGCAGGCATTTATGCCAAAGAGGCGTTACAAAAACTGGGCGCCTGGGATACGCTGTCGCCCAAACTCGCCCCGGCGGAAGATGTCCGCGGCGCGCTGGCGCTGGTGGAGCGTAACGAAGCGCCGCTCGGCATCGTTTACGGCTCTGATGCGGTGGCCAGTAAAGGCGTGAAAGTGGTGGGGACTTTCCCGGAAGATTCACACAAAAAAGTGGAATACCCGCTGGCGATTGTCGACGGTCATAAGAACGCGACGGTGAGCGCGTTTTACGACTATCTCAAAGGCCCGCAGGCTTCTGAAATCTTTAAACGTTATGGATTTACAACGCACCAATGATACTGACCGATCCCGAATGGCAGGCGGTTTTGCTGAGCCTGAAAATCTCATCCCTGGCCGTACTCTTTAGTCTGCCCTTTGGGATCTTCTTTGCCTGGCTACTGGTGCGCTGCACCTTTCCGGGCAAAGCGCTGCTCGACAGCCTGCTGCATCTTCCTCTTGTCCTGCCGCCGGTGGTGGTGGGCTATCTGTTGCTCATCAGCATGGGGCGGCGCGGGGTGATCGGCGGCTGGCTGCACGACTGGTTCGGCATCACCCTGGCGTTCAGCTGGCGCGGGGCGGTGCTGGCGGCAGCCGTGATGTCCTTTCCGCTGATGGTGCGCGCCATTCGCCTTGCGCTGGAAGGAGTGGACATCAAGCTGGAGCAGGCCGCCCGCACGCTGGGCGCCGGGCGCTGGCGCGTCTTTTTTACCATCACCTTACCGCTGACGCTGCCCGGCATTATCGTCGGTACGGTGCTGGCCTTTGCCCGTTCGCTGGGGGAGTTTGGCGCGACTATTACTTTCGTCTCCAACATTCCCGGCGAAACGCGCACTATCCCTTCCGCCATGTACACGCTGATCCAGACGCCGGGCGGGGAAAGCGCCGCCGCACGGCTGTGCGTGATCTCCATTGTGCTGGCGTTAATTTCATTGTTGATTTCTGAATGGCTGGCGCGCGTCAGCCGCGAACGGACGGGGCGCTGATCATGCTGGAACTTCACTTTACCCAGACGCTGGGCACGCACCGTTTAGAGATTAACGAAACCCTGCCTGCCAGCGGTATTACCGCCATTTTTGGCGTTTCCGGGGCCGGTAAAACCTCGCTGATTAACGCCATCAGCGGCCTGACGCGTCCGCAGCAGGGGCGCATTGTGCTGAATAATCGCGTGCTCAACGACGCCGAAAAGGGCATTTTCCTCGCCCCGGAAAAACGCCGCGTGGGTTACGTTTTTCAGGATGCGCGTCTGTTTCCGCACTATAAGGTGCGCGGCAATTTACGCTACGGCATGGCGAAAAGCATGGCCGGACAGTTCGACAAGCTGGTGGAACTGCTCGGCATTGCGCCGCTGCTCGATCGGCTGCCGGGCACGCTCTCCGGCGGTGAAAAACAGCGGGTGGCGATTGGCCGGGCGCTGCTCACCGCGCCGGAGCTGCTGCTGCTCGATGAGCCGCTGGCCTCGCTGGATGTGCCGCGCAAGCGTGAGCTGCTGCCCTACCTGCAACGGCTGGCGCGGGAAATTCACATTCCGATGCTCTACGTCAGCCACTCGCTGGATGAGATCCTGCATCTGGCGGATAAAGTGATGGTGCTGGAGGGCGGGGCGGTGAAAGCCTTTGGCTCGCTGGAGGAGGTCTGGGGCAGTCGGGTGATGAACCCCTGGCTGCCGCCGGATCAGCAAAGCAGCGTGCTGAAGGTCAGCGTGCTGGAGCATCACCCGCACTATGCGATGACCGCGCTGGCGCTGGGCGATCAGCATTTATGGGTCAACAGGCTGGATCGCCCGTTGCAGTCCACGCTGCGCATACGTATTCAGGCGACGGATGTTTCGCTGGTGCTACAGCCGCCGCTTAACAGCAGCATTCGTAATATCCTGCGCGCCAAGGTGTTGCAGTGTCTGGACGATCAGGGGCAGGTTGAAGTGCAACTGGAGGTGGGCAGCCGGACGATCTGGGCGCGCATCAGCCCGTGGGCCAGGGATGAACTGGCGATCAAACCCGGCCTCTGGCTGTACGCGCAAATTAAAAGCGTGTCGATAACCGCCTGATCACAGCAGATGTTTGTAGAGGTATTCGGCGATGGTATCAGTGGTGTTATCGCCGATCACCACATCCGCCCGCGCTTTAACCTCGTCATCGGCGTTGCCCATCGCAACGCCGGTTCCCGCCGCTTCCAGCATACTGATATCATTATAGTTATCGCCAAAGGCAATCACGTCCTGCATTGACAGGCCCTGCGCCGCCACCCACTGCGCCAGGCGTTTGCCTTTGCTGTTGCCGCGACGGGCGATATCCACCTGATCGTGCCACGAACGTTCGCACTCCAGCCCCAGTGTCTGCTCAACATGCAGCGCGAAGGCATTTAACTTATCGCTGTTTTCATCGGTGAGCGCGAATTTCCAGATGGCCTCCACCTCCTGCGCCGTCTGTTTCAGAGAGGCCACCTGTGTGAAGGTCGGGCGCTGGGCTTCCGGTAAGTTCAGCGCCCAGTTGCGGGTGCGGATCACATGGCCGGTGGGCTTTTCATAGACCATTGCATCGTCGACATACATCAGGGCGTGCACCTCATGCTCATTCAGCATATCTATCAGTTGCAGCGCCTGATCGACCGGCAGCGGATCGGACTCCAGCACCATTTTTGCATGATAATCATACAAGTAAGTGCCATTACAGCAAATTGCAGGTGTATCCAGCGCCAGTGCCTGATAAAAAGGATGGATGGCAACATGATGACGACCGGTCACGATAATTAACTGATACCCCGCGGCTTTCGCACGGTTCATCGCCTCAAGCGTGGCGGGAAGCAGGGTTTTGCCTGGGGTCAGTAAGGTGCCGTCTAAATCAAGAGCGATAACGCGCGAGGTCATGTCGTATTCCATATGAATGATGAGAAATCAGCTGCCGGAATGGTACACCCGATACGGGGTCGGACAAAATCCACGCGCAGAAATCCAGCATTCACTGTTAAAAAAGACTATCCTGGTAATCTACTTCACTGCTTTGTGATCAAGGAGAATTCATGAAACAAACCGTTTATACCGCCAGCCCGGAAAGCCAGCAGATCCACGTCTGGCGTCTGAACCCGGAAGGCGCGCTGACGCTGGTCCAGGTTGTTGATGTGCCGGGGCAGGTACAACCGATGGTCGTAAGCCCGGATAAACGCTTTTTATACGTCGGTGTGCGCCCGGAATTTCGCGTGCTGGCGTACCGCATTTCTGCGGAAGACGGGGCGCTGACCTACACCGCCGAAGCGCCGCTGCCGGGCAGCCCGACGCATATCTCCACCGATCACAGCGGTCGCTTCCTGTTCAGCGGCTCCTATAACGCGGGCTGCGTCAGCGTGACGCGTCTCGATGACGGTATTCCGGGTGAAACCGTGACGGTTGCCGAAGGGCTGGAAGGCTGCCACTCTGCGAATATCTCCCCGGACAACCGCACGCTGTGGGTCCCGGCGCTGAAACAGGATCGCATCTGTCTGTTCACGCTGGGCGAGGACGGCTCGCTGTCGGCACAGGAGCCGGGCGAAGTGAAAACCGTGGAAGGGGCCGGTCCGCGCCATATGGCGTTCCACCCGAACCAGCAGTTCGCTTACTGCGTGAACGAGCTGAACAGCAGCGTCGATGTCTGGCAGCTGAAGAACCCGCACGGCGAGATCGAATGCGTGCAGACGCTGGATATGATGCCGGCCGATTTCGCCGATACCCGCTGGGCGGCGGATATTCATATCACCCCGGACGGACGTCATCTGTATGCCTGTGACCGTACCGCGAGCATTATCACCGTGTTCAGCATCTCGGAAGACGGTAGCGTGCTGGCGATCGAAGGCTATCAGCCGACGGAGACCCAGCCGCGCGGCTTTAACATCGATCACAGCGGTAAATTCCTGATTGCTGCCGGGCAGAAGTCGCACCATATCGCGCTGTATGAAATCAGCGGCGCGCAGGGCTTACTGGAAGAGAAGGGCCGTTATGCGGTCGGTCAGGGCCCGATGTGGGTAGTGGTTAACGCGTACTAAACCGGACGAAAAAAAAGCCCGCCATCTGGCGGGCTTTTTTATTACTCATAGGTTACTGCTTCGGCTCTGCCACAACCTGACTGCCCACGCCGCGGTTGTTGAACTCCCACATGCGGTTGAACTGCGCATCGTTCAGATCGCGCGTCACGTTGCCTTTGTCATCCACGCTGCCGGTGTTACCCGCAAAGGCGCGCTGCGTACCTGCGGCCGCGGCCCAGGGTTTCGCCACGTTAAAGCCTTCGTTGATCACGCTGTCGCGGATCACCACCTGACCGTTGGTCGCGGAATCAATATCCAGCGAGCGGCCCAGCTGCGCCACGCCTTCACCGGCGGCGCTGAAACGACTATTCACCGCCAGGAAGCCGTAGAAAATATTGGACTGCGTCGCAGGCGCAAAGACATAGCCTTCCTGCTGGGTGCGGGAATTCACCACGCGGAAATCGGTGTTGTCAAAGACCACCGCGCCGCGACCGGCAACCAGATCCACATCGCCCTCAACATAGCTGTCTTTCACCAGCGTACGGGTCTGGCGATCGGTACGCAGGGTATTATCCACGCTGCTGTTGGTGACGAAGAAGGTGTTCTGGCGACCCAGAATGTTCACCTTGTTGATCTGCACTTTATCGCCATCGCTGCGCAGGGCCACCGCCTGGTGGTTACCCGCGTCGACGCTGTCGCCCAGGCTGTTCTGGATGGTCAGGTTTTGCAGTTGCAGGCCATTGTTCTGTGACCAGACGACCGCCGAACACATCACGCCTACCGTGGCGTTACGTTTGCTCTGACAAGCGTCAAACATATACCAGGCAGGTTTACCCGGCATATATTTCCCGGCCGGATTCACCAGGCGACGCCAGGTGTTGGTGTCCATTTCGGAATCCACCGCGAGGCCGATTTTCACGTCCAGCGGTTTTTCGCCGGTGCCGTACAGGGTCAGGCTGCCAGGCGCTGCCGGAATATACACGGTGCCTTCATATTCGCCCGGCAGAATCGCAATGTACTGGCGATCGCTGGTGTGTTTATTGATAGCCGCATCCACGGCGGCCTGGATGGTGGTATGCGTGACACCGGCAGTGCCAGCCGGGCCGACGACAAAGTTCGCCTGCTGCGGCAGACGAATGCCGGACGGGCTCCATGGCGCGGCGTTCGGATCCATAGACGCGAAATAGCGCGCCGGGACAAAATTCTGTGCTTCATTCGCAGACAATACCGGACGGGAGGCAGTCCCCGGTGCGGCTTGCGTGGAAGGTTGTTGGTCCGGTGGCGTTGAGCTGCATGCAGTCAGTGTCACGCCAAAAGCCAGTGCCAGCGTCAGACGGGAAACCGAAAATGTGTTCAAGGGATGCTCCAGGCTATCAGGTTAAAATGAATTCCTTAGAAGCCTGCTTTTTTATACTAAGTTGAGCGAAACGGGAAGCCGATTGTTTAAATCGGCTGCAATATCACGAAATATTTACCCAATTTTGCACGCCACCCGTTATGGCATGAAATGTTCCGGCTCCCGAACCGCATCGCATACCGCCCGTGTCAGTGCAGAGAGCTGTTGCGGGGTGATGATATAAGGCGGCATCAAATAGATTAGCCGACCAAAAGGCCGCACCCATACGCCGCGGGACACAAAGAAGCGCTGCAAGGCCGCCATATTGACCGGCTGGCGGGTTTCGACAACGCCGATCGCGCCTAGTACCCGTACGTCGGCCACCGCATCCGCCTCACGGATCTCTGCCAGTTCACGGGTTAACTGGGTTTCGATAGCCGCCACCTGTTCGCGCCAGTCGCCGCTCTCCAGCAGTTGCAGGCTGGCATTCGCCACCGCGCAGGCCAGCGGATTACCCATAAAGGTAGGGCCATGCATAAAACAACCCGCCTCGCCGTTGCTGATGGTTTCTGCCACTGCGCGGGTGGTCAGGGTGGCGGAGAGCGTCATGGTGCCGCCGGTCAGCGCCTTGCCGAGGCAGAGAATATCCGGCGCAATGCCAGCGTGCTCGCAGGCAAACAGCTTGCCGGTGCGCCCGAAGCCGGTGGCGATCTCATCGGCGATCAGCAGAATGCCTTCGCGGTCGCACATCTTACGGATGCGTCTTAACCACTCCGGGTGATACATCCGCATCCCGCCCGCGCCCTGCACGATGGGTTCGAGGATCACCGCGGCGATCTCATGACGGTGCGCCGCCATCAGCCGGGCAAACGGCACCATGTCCAGTTCATCCCATTCGCCGTCAAAACGGCTCTGCGGCGCAGGGGCAAAGAGGTTATCCGGCAAATATCCCTGCCACAGGCTGTGCATGGAGTTATCCGGATCGCATACCGACATCGCGCCAAAGGTATCGCCGTGATAGCCATTGCGGAAGGTGAGGAAACGCTGGCGCGGCTCGCCTTTCGCCTGCCAGTACTGCAACGCCATTTTCATCGCCACTTCCACCGCCACCGAGCCGGAATCCGCCAGAAACACGCACTCCAGCGGCTCCGGCGTCATCGCCACCAGCCTGCGGCATAAATCCACCGCGGGCTGATGGGTAATGCCGCCGAACATCACATGGGACATCTCATCAATCTGCGCTTTCATCGCCGCATTGAGCTGCGGGTGGTTATAGCCGTGGATCGCCGCCCACCAGGACGACATGCCGTCCACCAGCCGTTCGCCTGTCGCCAGATGCAGCTCACAGCCGTGGGCAGACTGCATCGGGTAGACCGGCAGCGGGGTGGTCATGGAAGTGTAAGGATGCCAGATATGGCGCTTATCAAAGGCGAGATCGTTCGGTGTCATAATCGACTTGTAAACCAAATTAAAAACATTTAGGTTTACGAGTCTACACCAAATCAAAACGTAACACACCTTTGGAGACGCCCCATGGCTCACCGCTGGACTTTGTCGCAAGTCACCGAACTCTTTAACAAACCGCTGCTCGATCTGCTGTTCGAGGCGCAAACCGTACACCGTCAGCATTTCGATCCGCGTCAGGTGCAGGTCAGTACGCTGCTGTCGATCAAAACCGGCGCCTGTCCGGAAGACTGCAAATACTGCCCGCAAAGCTCGCGCTATAAAACCGGGCTGGCCACCGAGCGGCTGATGGAGGTGGAGCAGGTGCTGGATTCGGCCCGTAAAGCCAAAGCGGCCGGTTCGACACGCTTCTGCATGGGCGCGGCGTGGAAAAACCCGCACGAGCGCGATATGCCCTATCTGGAGCAGATGGTGCAGGGCGTGAAGGCGATGGGGCTGGAAGCCTGCATGACGCTCGGCACCCTCGAAGACAGTCAGGCGCAGCGCCTTGCCGCCGCCGGGCTGGATTACTACAACCACAACCTCGACACCTCGCCGGAATTTTACGGCAACATCATCACCACCCGCACCTATCAGGAGCGTCTCGACACCCTGGATAAAGTGCGCGATGCGGGGATCAAAGTCTGCTCCGGCGGTATCGTGGGCTTAGGTGAAACCGTCACCGATCGCGCCGGTCTGCTGCTGCAACTGGCGAACCTGCCGACGCCGCCGGAAAGCGTGCCGATCAATATGCTGGTGAAGGTGAAAGGCACGCCGCTGGCGGATAACGACGACGTGGACGCTTTCGATTTTATCCGCACCATCGCCGTGGCGCGCATCATGATGCCGACCTCCTTTGTACGTCTTTCCGCCGGGCGCGAGCAGATGAATGAGCAGACGCAGGCGATGTGCTTTATGGCCGGCGCGAACTCCATTTTCTACGGCTGCAAACTGCTGACCACGCCAAACCCGGAAGAGGATAAAGACGTGCAGCTGTTCCGCAAGCTGGGTCTTAATCCGCAGCAAACCGACGTCGTCAATGGTGATAACGAGCAGCAGTATCAGCTTGAACAACAACTGCGTAACGCCGACACCGACCAGTATTACAACGCGGCGGCGGTATGAGCTGGCAGACGCGCATCGATACGGCGCTCGACAAACGTCGCGCGGCGCAGGCGCTGCGCACCCGGCGCGTGATGGAGCAGGGGGCAGGGCGTTGGCTGACACACGACGGCGAGCGCTTTTGTAACTTTTCCTCCAATGACTATCTCGGCCTCAGCCAGCATCCGCAGGTGATCCGCGCCTGGCAGCAGGGCGCGGAACGCTATGGCGTAGGCAGCGGCGGCTCCGGGCACGTCAGCGGCTACACCGGGGCGCATCAGGCGCTGGAAGCGGAGCTGGCGGACTGGCTGGGCTACCCGCGCGCGTTGCTGTTTATTTCAGGTTTCGCCGCTAATCAGGCGGTGATCGCCGCGCTGGCGGGTGAGGATGACCGGCTGGTCGCCGACAAGCTCAGCCACGCCTCATTGCTGGAAGCGGCGGCGTTAAGCCCGGCGCAGCTACGGCGCTATGCGCACAATGACGTGCAAAGCCTGACGGGGCTGCTGGATAAGCCCTGCGCCGGACAACAGCTGGTGATCACCGAAGGGGTGTTCAGCATGGACGGCGATAGCGCGCCGCTGGCGGAGATTGCCGCCGCCGCGCAAAGCGCGTCCGCCTGGCTGCTGGTGGATGACGCCCACGGCACCGGCGTCACCGGGCCGGAAGGACGCGGCAGCTGTCACGCCGCAGGCATCCGCCCGGAACTGCTGATCGTCACTTTTGGCAAAGGTTTTGGCGTCAGCGGCGCGGCCGTATTGTGCAGCGAGGCGCTGGCAGATTACCTGGTGCAGTTTGCCCGCCATCTGATTTACAGCACCGCCATGCCGCCCGCCCAGGCGATGGCCATCAGCGCCTCGCTGGCGGTGATCCGCCAGGCCGATGGCGCTGCCCGGCGGGAAAAACTCGGCGCGCTGATTGACCGTTTTCGCGCAGGCGCGCAGGCGCTGGATGTCAGCATGACCGCGTCACAGAGCGCCATTCAGCCGCTGATCGTCGGCGATAACGCCCGGGCGCTGGATCTGGCCGCGCGGCTGCGGCAGGCAGGCTGCTGGGTGACGGCGATCCGCCCGCCCACCGTGCCGCCGGGCACCGCGCGTCTGCGGCTGACCCTGACGGCAGATCATGAACCGCAGGACATTGATCGCTTGCTGGAGGCGCTGCATGACGCCGGTGAATAAATTTGCGGTCGCCGCCGCCTTTGGCCGCGCCGCTCAGGGCTACACCCACCATGCGCAGTTACAGACGCAAAGCGCGGAGCTGCTGCTGGCGATGACCGGTGAACGATCCGTTGAACGGGTGCTCGACGCCGGTTGCGGTCCGGGAACCCTCAGCCGTTACTGGCGTGAGCAGGGCGCGCAGGTGACTGCGCTTGATCTCTCCGCGCCCATGCTTGACGAAGCCCGCCGCCAGCAGGCCGCGCATCACTACGTGCTGGCAGACATTGAGGCTATGCCCTTTGCCCACGCGCAGTTCGATCTGGCGTGGAGCAATCTGGCGGTGCAGTGGTGCGACGATCTGCATCAGGCATTAAGCGAACTTTATCGCGTAGTGCGTCCCGGTGGCGCGGTGGCCTTTACCACGCTGGCGGCAGGCTCCCTGCCGGAGCTGAATCAGGCCTGGCAGGCGGTGGATCATCACCCGCACGCCAACCGTTTTTTACCGTCGCAGCAGCTGACCGACACGGTGAGTCGCTGGCGCGGCCGCAGCGGGATCGCGCATATCACGCTGGATTTTGATGATGCGCTCAGCGCCATGCGTTCGCTGAAGGGCATCGGCGCCACGCATCTGCATGAAGGGCGTCAGGCTCAGGCGCTGACCCGCGGACAACTGCAACGGCTGCAGCTGGCGTGGCCGCAACGCGCGGGACGCTATCCGCTGACTTATTCACTTTTCTGGGGAGTAATTGAACGTGACTGAACGCTATTTTGTCACCGGTACGGACACCGAAGTGGGGAAAACCGTCGCCAGCTGCGCGCTGTTGCAGGCGGCAACCGCGCGGGGAAAACGCACTGCGGGTTATAAACCTGTGGCCTCCGGCAGCGAGATGACCCCGGACGGGCTGCGCAACAGCGACGCGCTGGCCCTGCAACGCCACGCCAGCCTGACGCTGGACTATGAGGCGGTGAATCCCTATATCTTTGCCGAGCCGACCTCGCCGCATATCGTCAGCGCCGATCAGGGGATCCCCATTGATTTTGGCGTGATGTCAGCAGGCTTACGCGCGCTTGAAACACAGGCGGACTGGGTGCTGGTGGAAGGCGCTGGCGGCTGGTTCACGCCGCTGACAGAACGCCAGAGTTATGCGGAATGGGTGAGACAGGAAGCGCTGCCGGTAATACTTGTGGTTGGCGTAAAGCTCGGCTGTATTAACCACGCGATGCTTACCGCGCTGGCGGTACGTCAGGCGGGGTTACGGCTGGCAGGCTGGATCGCCAACGACGTGCAGCCGCCGGGCAAACGTCATGCGGAGTATCTGGAAACGCTGCGACGCGTGCTGCCCGCCCCTTTTCTGGGGGAGATCCCCTGGCTGGCAGACGCGCCGCTGGAACGGCAAAACGGTCATTATCTTGATCTCAGCGGTCTTGATCCTGCGTCATCCAGTGGGAAATAAGCTGGTCATCTAACTGATGCACATGCCCCTGCGCCACGTTGCGCCCGCGATGCAGCAGGCAGAAGCGGTCGGCAACGCGGCGGATAAACGACAAATGCTGCTCCGCCAGCAGGATGGTCATGCCGAGATCCTGATTCAGCCGCACCAGTAAATTGCCGAGCTTATGGATAAAGGCCTGGCCCGCGCCCCGCGTCGGTTCATCAAGGATCAGCAAACGCGGTTGGGTGACCAGTGCGCGGGCCAGCGCCAGCTGATACTGGTCGTCTTCGGACAAGCCCGCGCCCTTTACCTGGCGCAGCGCGTACAGTTCCGGGAAGAGATCGTAGATCGCCGGTGTCACCGCACAGCCCGGCTCGCCCGCCGCCAGCATCGCAATATGCAGATTTTCCTCGACCGTCAGCTGGGAAAAGATCCGCCGATCCTGCGGCACATAACCAATCCCCATTGCCGTTCGGTGCGCCGCCGTCACCTGTAACAGATCCAGCGGTGGGGCGCTGGCTTCCTGCCAGACGATGCTGCCGCTCTCTATGGGCAGATTGCCGGTGATACAGTTTACCAGCGTGGTTTTCCCCATCCCCTGTAAGCCCATCACCGTGGTACAGGTGCCGGGCACTAAATCTAAATCCACGTTCCACAGCGTATGCTGATCGCCGTAATACTGATTTACTGCGCGTAGACGTAACATCGGGCTTCTCCTGTTGCTGGTGGCTGCTGGCGCTGACTCTGTAAACGAGATGTTGCAAAAGACTTGCCACCTCCGACAAAAGTCGTATTTTTCGGAGCAGGATGAACAAAAAGACGGGAATTTACCGCACGCTGAGATTGCCGCAGAAAATCCTGCACGCTGTGAGTGCGTGGCAGGCGAAAAAGGTGCATCAGCGGAACGGTTTGGTCACCGAATCGCCAGGCTTTTACCCGACGGCACACTTTGTTCCACGCAAAATTTAGTGATAAAAATTTTTTGTTATTGCCGTCTCGCCTGAAACCGGGAATTTGCTGAGCGGCAGGGGATATGGCCTGGCGGGAGTTATCCACTATTCCTGTGGATAACCATGTGCATTAGAGTTAGAAAACACGTGAGAAGCGAGAGTTCATGCGGCCTGGACATGAATTGATGCGAAACGCGGCTTTTCAGTATATTTATTTAATATCAATAACTTGTATAAAAGCAATGCCTGTAAAAAAAGTGTCACTGACTGCCACAAAACTTTCATGACATCACTTGACAAATGTTAAATAGGAAAACTTTTTGGGGATAACCTTTTTAGCGCAGCGTTTTATGCCGCAGGCAGGATAAAGTCCCGCCCGTTGCGCGCGCAGGTTTACGCCTCCACTTTCATAAACTAGCCTGATACTGGTTTTTCATCCAGTATTTTTTATTGGCAAAAATCGCCGTCGCGAGTAAAATTAATCACCTGCCCGCTCATTCCTCCACCAGGTAGCCGTTCATGAGTAAACCGTTCAAACTGAATTCTGCGTTTAAACCTTCTGGCGATCAGCCAGAGGCCATCCGTCGCCTGAAAGAAGGTCTGGAAGACGGACTGGCGCATCAAACCTTGCTGGGGGTAACCGGTTCAGGGAAAACGTTCACCATCGCTAACGTGATCGCCGACCTTCAGCGTCCGACCATGGTGCTGGCACCTAACAAAACCCTGGCCGCGCAGCTCTATGGCGAGATGAAAGAGTTCTTCCCGGATAACGCCGTGGAATATTTCGTCTCCTACTACGATTACTACCAGCCGGAAGCCTATGTGCCGAGCTCTGACACCTTTATCGAAAAGGATTCGTCGGTAAACGAGCACATCGAACAGATGCGTCTGTCGGCGACCAAAGCGCTGCTGGAGCGTCGTGACGTGGTGGTGGTGGCTTCCGTATCGGCCATTTACGGTCTGGGCGATCCTGACCTGTATCTGAAAATGATGCTGCATCTGACCACCGGTATGATCATCGATCAGCGCGCTATCGTGCGCCGCCTGGCGGAGCTGCAGTACACCCGTAACGATCAGGCGTTCCAGCGCGGCACCTTCCGCGTGCGCGGCGAAGTGATCGATATTTTCCCGGCGGAATCCGACGATATGGCGCTGCGTGTCGAACTGTTCGACGAAGAGGTGGAGCGCCTGTCGCTGTTTGATCCGCTTACCGGGCATGTGGAATCGTCCATCCAGCGCTTTACCGTGTATCCGAAAACGCACTATGTAACGCCGCGCGAACGTATCGTGCAGGCGATGGAAGAGATCAAAGTCGATCTCGCCGACCGCCGCCAGACCCTGCTGGCGAATAACAAACTGCTGGAAGAGCAGCGCCTGACGCAGCGCACCCAGTTTGACCTCGAAATGATGAACGAGCTGGGTTACTGCTCCGGGGTGGAAAACTACTCCCGCTACCTTTCCGGTCGCGGGCCGGGGGAAGCGCCGCCGACGCTGTTTGACTATCTGCCTGCGGATGGCCTGCTGGTGGTGGACGAATCCCACGTCACCATCCCGCAGATCGGCGGCATGTACCGTGGCGACCGCGCGCGAAAAGAGACGCTGGTGGAATATGGCTTCCGTCTGCCGTCGGCGCTGGATAACCGCCCGATGAAATTTGAAGAGTTCGAAGCCCTGGCGCCGCAGACCATCTACGTGTCGGCGACGCCGGGTCCTTACGAGCTGGAAAAATCAGGGGAAGATATTGTCGACCAGGTGGTGCGTCCGACCGGCCTGCTGGATCCGATTATCGAAGTGCGCCCGGTGGCGACCCAGGTGGACGATCTGCTTTCCGAGATCCGCAAGCGCGTCGCCATCAACGAACGTGTGCTGGTCACCACGCTCACCAAACGTATGGCCGAGGATTTGACCGAGTACCTCGAAGAGCACGGCGAGAAGGTGCGTTATCTGCACTCAGATATCGATACCGTGGAGCGTATGGAGATCATCCGCGACCTGCGTCTTGGCGAATTTGACGTGCTGGTGGGCATTAACCTGTTGCGTGAGGGGCTGGATATGCCGGAGGTGTCGCTGGTGGCGATCCTCGATGCCGACAAAGAAGGCTTCCTGCGTTCTGAACGCTCGCTGATCCAGACCATCGGTCGCGCGGCGCGTAACGTTAACGGTAAAGCCATTCTCTACGGCGATCGCATCACCGCGTCGATGGCGAAAGCCATCAGCGAAACCGAACGTCGTCGCGAGAAACAGCACCAGTACAACGTCGAGCACGGTATTACGCCGCAGGGTCTGAACAAGAAAGTAGTGGATATTCTGGCGCTGGGCGAGAACATCGCGAAAACCAAAGCGAAAGGCCGCGGTAAGTCCCGCTCGCCGGTGGTGGAAGAGAGCCTGGAACGCCTGCTGACGCCAAAAGCGATGCAGCAGAAGATCCACGAACTGGAAGCGCAGATGATGCAGCACGCGCAAAATCTGGAGTTCGAAGAAGCCGCTGCCGTGCGCGACCAGCTGCACCAGCTGCGGGAATTGTTTATCGCGGCGTCCTGATCCCGGCCGCGCTATGCCGCTATGGTATAGCGCGGTTTGTTTATTGCGCCTCAGCATATGCCAGGCATATACTTCTCTGAATGCAGTTGTCCCTGCCCGGGAGGAGTAAAAGATGAGAACGGTATCGATATTCAAAAATGGCAATAACCGTGCAATACGTTTGCCCCGTGATCTGGATTTTGACGGCGTGAATGAACTGGAAATCATAAGGGAAGGCGACACCATCATCCTGCGACCGGTCAAACCCTCCTGGGGTTCATTTTCGCAGGAAGAAAAAGCCGACAAGGATTTCATGCAGGAGCGTGAAGATATCGTCAGCGACGAGGGACGTTTTAAATTATGAGCATGACCTACATGCTGGATACCAATATTTGCTCATTTATTATGCGTGAGCAGCCAGCGTCGGTATTAACACGGCTGGAGCAGGCTGTAATGCGCCGCAACCGTATTGTGGTATCCGCTATTACCTACGCAGAAATGCAGTTTGGCGCTATCGGTAAAAAAGCCCCACCGCGCCACGGGCAGCTGGTGCAGGCGTTCTGCGCCCGCCTCGATGCCATACTGCCCTGGGATCGCGCTGCCGTTGATGCCACCACCAGGATCAAGGTTGCGCTGGCGGCGGCGGGTACGCCTGTTGGTGCCAACGATGCCGCTATCGCCGGACATGCTATCGCCGCCAATGTTATTCTGGTGACTAATAATATACGTGAATTTGCGCGGATACCGGGTTTGATCCTTGAAGACTGGGCGGAATAATAATGCTACATAATATTATTTACCGCTCTTATTAATCCCATTAATTAACCCCAATCCCTATTTTTAATTGCTGTGATCTGAATAACGCTGATCTTTGCATAAATGCCTCCCTTCATTAATTGATGGCAAAATAAACAGGATCTTTTCTGCGCTTTTTTATTAAGCTGGTTTTTATTATCCCTCCCGTAAAAACCAGGAAAAGAGAATGGAATCGGTAAAATGTCTGTTAAGAGAAAATGAATATGCCATGGAAGATGTTCTTACCTGTTCAGGTATTAACGAGGAACATCATAAAAATTATGGCGCGGTCAGCCCACCGCTGGTGAAAACCAGTTTATTCGTGCAGCAGGATTATCAGCGCTATTGTGACGACATGCAGCACGAGGCGGAGCGTTATATTTATTCCCGCGGGCTGAATCCCACCACGGAACTGCTGGAAAATAAACTCGCCGCCCTTGAGCGGGGCGAAGCCTGCAAAGCCTTTGCCTCCGGTATGGGGGCGATTGCCGCCACGCTGTTCGCGCTGTTGCGCAGCGGGGATCACATTATCCTCGCTAATAACGTCTATGGTCCGACGCTGGCACTGGTTAAGCAAATGCAGGCGCGATTTAACATTGCCTTTGACGTGGTACTGAGCGGCGAAGCGGCAGACATCGCGGCAAAAATCCGCCCCGGCACGCGGATGATCTATACCGAATCCCCCGGCACCATGACCATGCGGGTGGTGGATCTGCGCGCCATCGCCCGGCTGGCAAAAGCGCACGGCATTACCACCGTTATTGACAACACCTGGGCCACGCCGCTGTTCCAGAAGCCGCTGACGCTCGGCTTCGATCTGACGCTGCACTCCTGCACCAAATACATTGGCGGCCACAGTGATTTAACCGCCGGGGCGGTGGTGGGCCGCCGCGAGCATATTGACGCGATCCGCGATTTTTCCCATCAGCTGCTCGGCGCGGTGCTGGCGCCGGACAGCGCCTGGCTGGTGATCCGCGGTCTGCGCACGCTGCCGCTGCGCATGAAGCAGCATCAGGAAAATACGCTGGCGGTGCTGGCCTGGCTGTCGGACTGCGAAGACGTGGAAAAACTCTGTCACCCGGCGGTGGCGGACACACGCAGCCGGGAATTAATTGCCGCGCAAATGTACGGACTCTCCGGTTTATTCAGCTTTGAATTACGTAACGGCAGCTTTCAGAAAGTAAAAACCTTTATTGATAGTTGTAAAATATTCAAACCCGGATGCAGCTGGGGCGGTTACGAAAGCCTGATTATTTCCCCTAATCGCGGTTATAACGAGGCAGATATTGCCCACGACGGTATGGCGGCAGGATTAATTCGTATTTCTGTCGGCCAGGAAAGTCCGCAATTATTGATCGCCGATTTGCATCGCGCTTTTAGCGCCATAAAAAACTGCTGAATATACAGGAAAGATGATGAACGCTAACAGGGAACCGGGCTTTACCGCTGCGATGCTGTTATTAGCGGTAGTCTTTATCGTATTTTTTACCGGCATCGGTATGTTAAATTATCCGGTGGAATTTATTCTTATTATCATCACTATTGTGTCCGGCTTTTTTGCCCGCTATTACGGGGCAGGCTGGCAGGAGATCATGCAGACCTTTATCGGCAAAATAAAAGATGCCGTGCCGGCAATGCTGATCCTGCTTACCATCGGCATGTTAATTGGCTGCTGGATGGTCAGCGGCACCATTCCGCTGATGGTGTTTTACGGCCTGGAAATTATTAATCCGGCCTATCTTTACCTGACGGCCTTTCTGGTGACGGTGTGCATCTCAACCTTTACCGGTACTTCATGGGGATCGGCGGGCACCATTGGCGTGGCGCTGGTGGCGGTGGCGGCCGCCATGAACGTCTCGTTGCCGGTGACCGCCGGGGCGGTGATCTCCGGCGCTTACTTTGGCGATAAGCTCTCGCCGCTGTCCGATACCACCAATATGGCGGCGCTGGCGGCCGGAGCGGAGTTGTACCAGAGCATCCGCCACATGATGTACACCTCGGCCCCGGCATTCCTGTTAGCCTGCCTCGGCTTCTGGATTGCCGGTTCGGATTTGCAGGCGACAGAGGCGCTGCAACTGGACACCATTCCGGTCATGAAAAATGCCCTTGAACAGCTGTTCTGGCTGAACCCACTGCTGATGGTCCCGGCGCTGCTGGTATTTGTCGGTGCCATGCGCAAATGGGACACCGTGATTGTGCTCGTCGCCTCGTCGTTTTTGGCGCTCGGTCTTGCCGCTTTTGCGCAGCCGTTCGCGCTGGCGGATCTGGTTAAGGCGACGATTAATGGCTTTCACACCAGCATGATCCCGGATTTCAGTTCGGTGCCGATGAACGAGGCGACCAGTAAAAATATCAACACGCTGCTTAACCGGGGCGGGATGTATTCGATGGTCAGCCCGATAGTGGTGATGCTGTGCGCGTTTCTGTTTGCCTCGGCGCTGGAGGTCTCCGGCGGACTGAACGTCATTTTGCAGCGGCTGGTGAAAAAACTGACCTCGGTAACCAGCACCGTGCTCGCCACTATGCTGACCAGTTCACTGCTGGTGGCCTGCACCGGCAATGCGGTGATCAGCTTTTTCCTCGTCAAAAACATGTACGATCCCTGCTTTAAAACCAAAAAGCTACATATGGTAAACATGTCCCGCGCCATGGAGTCCGGCGCGACGCTGCTGGAAGGGCTGTTCCCCTGGACCATTTCCGGGATGTTTATGGCGAAAACCCTTGGTGTGGCGACGCTGGAGTATGCGCCCTGGGTGCTGTTTAATCTGAGCTGCTTCGTGATGGCGGTACTGTACGCGGTGCTGGCGCGCTGGTCCGCATTCGGAACGCGTTACGAAACGGAGAATGAGAGGGGCATCACATCGTAACGCATTTATTCATGCGGCTTAATCTAACCTTAATCTTGCGCAGCGACACTGTCCTCAGCTTAATGAGGACAGTGCCATGCAAAAAATAACTTCCGTACAATTACTCGCCCTTGCTGCCACGCTGATGATCGTCGCCAGCTTCCTGCATACCTGGTTTACCGTCTGAGCGCCGCCTGAGCGCGGACATCCGGAAACCGTACCCCTGCACGCAGCCCAGGTCCGGGGTGGCGATTATGCAAAAATAACTCCCCGTCATGTAACTGGGCGATACGGCTGACGATACTCAGACCCAGCCCCATGCCGCCGTAACGGCTGTCCATACGCACAAAGGCTTTGCTGAGCTCGTGGCTGGAGGCTTCATCAATGCCGGGGCCTTCATCTTCAACGGCCAGTACAGGGGCGTCGTCATCGCTGACGGTGAGGGTAATGGTGGCCTGCTCCGGGCTGTAACGGTGCGCGTTTTCCACCAGATTTCTCAGCAGTACGCGCAGTTGTGGCGCATCGCCGCTCACCGCGATATCTTCGGCGTTTTCCGGCCACACCAGTTTCTGCTGGCGTGTACTCAGCATGGTGAGCAGTTCGTCCTGCAAGGGCTGCATCACATCGCGGATCAGCATCACCTGCTGATAGCTTCCCGCCGAGAACGACTGGGCCACCCGCGCCAGTTGCAGTAACTGCGAGACGTTTTCCGTCATCTGCTCAATACGTAAAATGAGATGGCTGACGTCAATAGCATGGCTTTTTGACAACAATTCCAGATGCAGCCGCAGACCGGCGAGGGGCGTGCGCAGCTCGTGGGCCACGTCCGCGGTGAACAGGCGCTCCCGATCGAGAGTCACCGTCAGGCGGGCCACCAGCTGGTTAATCGCCGTGGTCACCGCTTCCACCTCCGGCACGGGTTTCTCCAGCGCGATGGGTTGCAGATTGTCCGGCGTGCGGATCTCCAGTTCATGCTGCAAATCTTTCAATGGTCGGGTGATGCGTTTTATCGCCTGTAAGCAGAGCAGTAGCGCAAGGCCGATAATGATCAGGCTTGGGATCAACAGGCTGGCGACTGCTTCGTGCACTTCATGCGTGATATTGCTGTGATTGTTGGCTTTGTAGATCTCGCTTTCCACAATCAGCTGGATCTGTTCTTTGCTTTCATGCCACAGCCAGAACACGCTCACCAGCTGGCAGACCACCAGAATGGTGCCAATGGTCAGCAGCAAGCGACGCCGCAGCGTCCAGTGTCGGAAATTCATGCTTTACTGCTCTCCCGGCGTTTTTACCAGCAGATAGCCGAAGCCCCGCACTGTACGGATGCGATCTTTACCCACTTTGTCGCGCAGATTATGAATATGCACTTCCAGGGTGTTGGTGGCCGGTTCGTTATCCCAGCTGTAAATATCGTTGTATAGAATTTCCCGGTGCACCGCGTTGCCTGCTTTTAACATCAGGCGCGAAAGCAGGGCGTACTCTTTCGGCGTCAGCTCCAGCGGCCTGCCCGCCAGCTTCACCTGACGGTTATTCACATTCAGTTGCAGATCGCCCACCGTCAGTTCGCTGTCGCCCTGATTATGCTGACGGCGCAGCAGGGCGCGGATGCGGGCGTTAAGCTCCTCCAGCGCGAAGGGCTTCATCAGATAATCATCCGCGCCCGCATCCAGTCCCGATACGCGATCCTCAACGGTATCGCGCGCCGTGAGCACCAGCACCGGCAGGGCGCATTTTTCGCGCCGGAGTCGCTGCAAGAAATGCACGCCGTCTTCATCGGGCAGCCCCAGATCCAGCACGATCAGACTGTAATGCCCCATCGCCAGGCTCTGCGAGGCCTCCCGCGCCGTAGAGACGCCATCGCAGGCGTAACCTTCGGACTGCATCGCCAGCAGCAGGCCCTGCAATAACAGGGTATCGTCTTCCACCACTAAGATTTTCATCAGCCTTACCCCCTGCATGGCGCGAGAATATCATCTGCCGCATGATACTCGCTGGTTTGTACGCCCACTAACCCTAACATCGTTGAGAACAGATTATCCTGGGAAAACGCTTCCGTGCTGGCGCGTTTTTTCAGGCAGCTGTAATTCACGGCGTGACCTTTCTGATACTGGTCGGAAAGCCAGATCACCATCGGAATATGTTTTTGTGAATCCGGCGCGATGGAATACGGCAGACCATGCAAATAAACGCCATTTTCACCCAGGGATTCGCCGTGATCGGAAAGATACATCAGGCTGGTGGTGACGTTATCCGGCTGCGCCTGCAATAATTTAATCGCCTTATCGACAATATAATCCACGTACAGCACCGTATTATCATAGGTGTTAACCAGCTGCTCGCGGGAACAGGTCTGGATTTCATTGGTGTCGCAGGTTGGGGTGAATTTGCGGAACTGCGGCGGATAGCGGTTATAGTAGGTCGGCCCATGGCTGCCGATAGTATGTAATACGATCAGACCGTCACCGGGAAAACTGTCGATAGATTTTTGCAGATCGTGAAACAGAATGTCATCCTGGCATTCGCCCGCAATGCAATAATCCGCCAGATTCAGTTTCGTCATATCCTGATGCGGCACACGGTCGCAGGCGCCTTTACAGCCGCCGTCATTTTCATTCCACAACACCGAAATGCCTGCCCGCTGCACAATATCCAGTAAGCCTTCGCGATGACGGGCAAGCTGTTCGTCGTAATTTTTGCGCGGCATACCGGAAAACATGCAGGGCACCGAAATTGCCGTCGCCGTCCCGCAGGAGGTGGTTTTCGGGAAATAGACCACATTGTCTTTCGACAGCAGCGGATTGGTATCACGGGGATAACCTGACAGCGCGAAGTTATCCGCCCGCGAGGTTTCGCCGACGATCAGAATGGTGAGGTGTTTGGTCTGCGGCTTGTGCATCGCGGGGGTAAGTGTTGCGTCCTCGCCCAGCCGGACCAGCGGCAGATTATCCATACGGTGATGGACATCATAAGACAGGAGCGCGCTGATGCTGTTCGACGGGCCAAGGGATTTCACCAGCTCTTTATTATTGCGAAACAGCGAGGCGTAATCTTTATAAAAGCAGGCGGCTATAAGCAATATCATCGCCACAGACGCGAGAATATTCACACAGCGCATAGCGGCGCTATGTACACGCGTACGGCTGTTTTTGAATTTCACCACAAAGGCGAGGATCGCCATGGCAATACCGGAAAGGCCTATGGTCAAAATTAGCTGCGGCGTCATCAGGGCGAAGGATTCCGCTGGCGTGGTATCCAGCATATTGGCAATCATCGAGCGGTCAATAATGATGCCGTAGGTCCAGATGAAATACTGCGTGGCGGCGCTGAGCAAAATAAACACCGCGATCACCAGCCGATCCAGCCACAGAAAAGAAGCCAGCGTTGCGATGATATTAATCACGCTGAACGCCACCAGCGGCATCGACAGAAACACCGCCAGATTGTAAGCCGAGTTAACGGGTAACAGAGCCCAGGCCTGACGGTAATAAATGAGGTTGAGGAAAACAGCAATATAAACAGAAAACAGCAGCAAAAAAGTCAGGCGACTCATTGCAGGGCGGCGAAGCGGAATACGGCGCATAGTGAAGATCCTGTGAGAATATACCAGGCATGTTCACAGACAAGGGTTAAGCCAACCTTAAGAACTTAAGAAAGCGCTGAGTAAAGTGTTTCCCCTCGTAACAGGCGAGGGGAAAGCTGTCAGCCAAGGCTTTGCACCGCACGCTCCAGCGCCGCGCGCAGCAGGCGGCGGTCATGGCGGTAGGGCACGTCGCTGGCTTCCAGCACGTCCTGGATCACGATGCGGTCTGTCACCGACGAAACGTCCACCGTCGGGCCAACCACCACCGCGTCAATAATGCGTTTGCCGACGTACTGCTCCATCAGCGCCAGCTTGTCGTTCAGGCTGAGGCTGGCGGCGGCGACGCTGAGTTCTTTGCCAAGATTACCGATATAAACCACCGGAGCCGGGGTGCGGCGCAGCGCCTGCGCCAGATTGTCGAGCAGCAGCAGCGGCAGCAGGCTGGTGTAAAAACTCCCCGGCCCGATTAAAATCAAATCCGCTTCGGCAATGGCCTGCACCGCCTCGCGGGTGGCCTGGGCGCTGGGGAACAGCATCAGCTCCTGCACCGGCTGCGTCAGCTGATCGATATTCACTTCGCCATATACCGCATGGCCTTCGCTGTCGAGCGCCATCAGATCCAGCGGCTGCTCTGACATGGGGATCAGAAAGGCATCCACCTTCAGCAAATTGCGGATCAGATTGATCGCTTCAAGCGGCCGGACGCTGAGGTGATCCAGCGCTTTGAGCATCAGGTTGCCAAGATTATGTCCGGCCAGCTCGCCGTTACCGCTAAAGCGGTATTCGAACATCGCCGAGGCGACGCTTGGCTCGGTGATCAGCTGGTTGAGGCAGTTACGCATGTCGCCCCAGGCGATGCCGCCTTCAGAGCGACGAATGCGTCCGGTCGAGCCGCCATTATCGGTGGTGGTCACGATGCCGGTTAAACGGGAGCCGAGCGAGGAGAGGGAAGACATCACCCGTCCCAGCCCGTGCCCGCCGCCAAGGGCGACAACCCTGTCGAGATCCGCAAGAGTGCGATTGCGCATAGCCAGTCCTTTTGTCGAAAAAATCACGTTACGTTACCCGAAATACCCCTTTATGACGATGTCACGTCGGGGGGAAGATGACACATATCAATGCAAGGCCGGGATTATCGCGTAGTCTGTAATGAAAATGCACGATTATGTCGCTATGTAGTTAATTATATAGCGCTATGCAAGGATGGCGGAACAGGTCGTATCGCGATATTATCGCCTGAGCTTGCTAACTAAACACACTCTAGCCTCTGTGCCTACGTCTTAATGATACGGTGCTTTGGCCGTGGCAAACTGCCACCAGGGTGCAGGAAGAAATGACTGCACCTCCCGAATCTGGAAAGGTGTACATGGCCTCACAACTTACCGATGCATTCGCGCGTAAGTTTTATTACCTGCGTTTGTCGATTACCGACGTGTGCAATTTTCGTTGCACCTATTGTCTGCCCGATGGCTACAAGCCGGGTGGCGTGACGAACAAAAGCTTTCTCAGCCTCGACGAAATTCGTCGCGTCACCCGTACCTTTGCCGCGCTCGGCACGGAAAAAGTGCGTCTGACCGGCGGGGAACCCTCGTTGCGCCGCGATTTCACCGACATTATCGCCGCGGTACGCGAAAACGCCGCTATCCGCCAGATTGCGGTGACCACCAACGGTTATCGTATGGCGCGCGACGTGCAGAGCTGGCGCGATGCCGGGCTGACGGCGATTAACGTCAGCGTCGACAGCCTTGATACCCGCCAGTTTCACGCCATTACCGGCCAGGATAAATTCCGCCAGGTGATGGACGGTATCGACGCCGCCTTTACCGCGGGCTTTGAGAAAGTCAAAGTGAATACCGTGCTGATGCGCAATGTTAACCATCATCAGCTGGATACCTTCCTGGCGTGGATCCAGTCGCGTCCCATCCAGCTGCGCTTTATCGAACTAATGGAAACCGGCGAGGGCAGCGAGCTGTTCCGCAAACATCATCTCTCCGGCATGGTGCTGCGCGATGAACTGCTGCGCCGTGGCTGGATCCAGAAGCTCCGCCAGCGCAGCGACGGCCCGGCGCAGGTGTTCTGCCACCCGGACTATGAAGGCGAAATCGGCCTCATCATGCCGTATGAGAAAGACTTCTGCGCCACCTGCAACCGTCTGCGCGTCTCGTCCGTCGGCAAGCTGCACCTGTGCCTGTTTGGCGACGGCGGCGTCAGCCTGCGCGATCTGCTTGCCGATGACAGCCAGCAGGCGGCGCTGGAGGCGCGAATTTCAGAGGCGCTGACGCATAAAAAACAGACCCATTTCCTGCATCAGGGCAATACCGGTATTACGCAAAATCTGTCGTACATCGGCGGGTAACACCGAATAAGGAGATCCTTTATGAGTCAGGTCAGTGCAGATTTTATCCCGACCCGTATCGCCATTTTAACCGTCACCAGCCGTCGCACCGAAGAGGACGATACTTCCGGCCACTATCTGCGCGACGCCGCGCAGGAAGCCGGGCATCACATCGTCGATAAAGCGATCGTTAAAGAGAACCGCTACGCCATTCGCGCGCAGGTTTCCGCGTGGATCGCCTCGGACGATGTGCAGGTGGTATTAATTACCGGCGGCACCGGATTCACCGCCGGCGATCAGGCCCCGGAAGCGCTGCTGCCGCTGTTTGACCGCGAAGTGGAAGGTTTCGGGGAAGTGTTCCGTATGCTGTCGTTCGAAGAGATCGGCACCTCGACGCTGCAATCCCGCGCCATTGCGGGCATCGCCAATAACACGCTGATTTTTGCCATGCCCGGCTCGACGAAAGCCTGCCGCACCGCCTGGGAAAATATCATCGCCCCGCAGCTCGACGCGCGCACCCGTCCGTGCAATTTTCACCCTCATTTAAAGAAATAAACCATGTCTCAGTTGACCCACATTAACGCCGCAGGCGAAGCGCATATGGTGGATGTGTCCGGCAAGGCTGAAACCGTGCGTGAAGCGCGCGCCGAAGCCTTTGTCACCATGCGCCCGGAAACGTTACAGATGATCATTGACGGCAGTCACCACAAAGGCGATGTGTTTGCCACCGCGCGCATTGCGGGCATTCAGGCCGCCAAGCGCACCTGGGATCTGATCCCGCTGTGCCATCCGCTGATGCTCAGCAAAGTGGAAGTGAATCTTAGCGCCGAACCCGAACATCACCGTGTGCGCATTGAGTCCCTCTGCCGGCTGACCGGAAAAACCGGCGTCGAAATGGAAGCGCTGACCGCCGCCTCCGTGGCGGCGCTGACTATTTACGACATGTGCAAAGCCGTACAGAAGGACATGGTCATTGGCCCGCTGCGCCTGCTGGCGAAAAGCGGCGGCAAATCCGGCGATTTCAGGGTGGATAGCGATGATTAAGGTGCTGTTTTTTGCGCAGGTGCGCGAACTGGTGGCCTGCGACGGGCTGGATGTTAATGCCGAATATGCAAGCGTAGAACAGCTGCGCGCGGCGCTGGCGGCGAAAAGCGATCGCTGGGCGCTGGCGCTGGAGTCCGGCAAGCTGCTGGCGGCGGTCAATCAGACGCTGGTGGATTTTAACCACCCGCTGCGCGATGGCGACGAAGTGGCCTTCTTCCCGCCGGTAACCGGAGGTTAAGCTGATGGAAAATACCCGTATCCGCGTCGGCCATGAAAATTTCAGCGTCGGCGACGAATATCAGTGGCTGGCCGCCTGCGATGAAGACGGGGCGGTGGTCACCTTTACCGGCAAAGTGCGTAATCATAATCTGGGCGACAGCGTCAGCGCGCTGACCCTTGAACACTATCCCGGTATGACCGAGAAAGCGCTGGCTGAGATCGTCAGCGACGCCCGCGCGCGCTGGCCGCTGCAACGGGTATCCGTTATTCACCGCATCGGGGAATTATGGCCGGGCGATGAAATCGTGTTTGTCGGCGTCACCGGCGCGCACCGCAGTTCCGCCTTTGAAGCCGCGCAGTTTATTATGGATTATCTGAAAACCCGCGCGCCGTTCTGGAAGCGTGAAGCCACGCCGGAAGGCAGCCGCTGGGTGGACGCGCGTGACAGCGATAAGCAGGCCGCCGAACGCTGGTGACCCGCTTTCGCAGGGATGTGTTAACCTTATAGTCTCTTCACTTAATCAGGAGTTAATCATGGACAGATACCCAGGAAGCGGTTCGATTGTCGAGGCGCGCAGCGGGCTGCAAACCTATATGGCGCAGGTGTATGGCTGGATGACCTGCGGTCTGCTGTTGACCGCCTTTATTGCCTGGTATTCTGCGAATACCCCGGCGGTAATGATGTTCGTCTTCTCCAGCAAAATTACCTTTTTCGGACTGGTGATTGCGCAGCTGGCGCTGGTGTTCGTGCTTTCCGGCATGGTGCATCGCCTGAGCGCGGGTATGGCCACCACGCTGTTTATGCTCTATTCCGCGCTCACAGGGCTGACGATTTCCAGTATTTTTATCGTCTACACCTACTCGTCCATCGCCAGCACCTTCGTAGTGGCAGGCGGGATGTTTGGCGCGATGAGCCTCTACGGTTACACCACTAAGCGTGATTTGAGCGGCTTCGGCAACATGCTGTTTATGGCGCTGATCGGTATCGTGCTGGCTTCGCTGGTTAACTTCTGGCTGAAAAGCGAAGCGCTGATGTGGGCGGTGACTTATATCGGGGTGATTGTGTTTGTGGGGCTGACGGCCTATGACACGCAGAAGTTGAAAAACATCGGCGAGAATATCGATACGCGTGACAGCACTAACCTGCGTCGTTATTCGATCCTCGGCGCGCTGACGCTGTATCTGGACTTTATTAACCTGTTCCTGATGCTGCTGCGGATTTTCGGTAACCGCCGCTGA
>NZ_CP127837.1:2617576-2680345 GCF_030291195.1 Enterobacter sp. PGRG2
GCCGGGCGGCACGTTGTTTGCCCGGCCTACGTTATCTACAGAGCGCGTAGGCCCGGATCGCTGCGCGCCACCGGGCGATACTAATCTTACTTCGCCATCGCCTTCTCGTTCTTCGCCCGTAGCTTCTTCGCCCGGCCTTCCAGCAGCAGATAACACACCAGCGCCAGCAGCAGCGGGATAAAGTAATACAGCATACGGTAAGCGAGCAGGGCGGCGATGATTGCCCCTTTAGACGTATGTTCCCCCGCCAGCAGCGCAATAAACACCGCTTCCAGCACGCCGATACCCGCCGGGATATGAATAATCACCCCGGCGATACTGCTCACCAGCAGGACGCCCAGCACGAAGAAATAGTTCACTTCCTGGCCCAGCAGCAGCCAGATAATAGCCCCCATCGCCATCCAGTTGGCGCTGGAGATCGCCATCTGCGCCAGCGCAAACTTCCATGACGGCAGCACCAGCTTCTGGCCTTTGATGGTGGCATGGCGACGTTTGGCAAAGGCGCAGAACCACATATAGGCGGCGATAAACGCCAGCAGCACCACGCCCGCAATACGCAGCGTACCTTCGTCGATATACCAGTGGGCGGGCAGTTCCACCACGCCAAAGGTGAAGATAATGCCGCCGAGCAGAATATAGCCCAGCCAGTTCGTGGTGATACTCAGGGAGAAAATACGCGTGATGGTGCTGCCCGGCAGCCCCAGGCGGGAATAGAGCCGGTAGCGCATGCCGATACCGCCAACCCAGGTGCTTAACGTCAGGTTAAAGGCATAGCAGACGAAGGACACCAGCATCACCTGACGCGCCGCCAGCTTATGCCCGCAGTAGGTGCGCGCCAGCAGATCGTAACAGCCGTAGAGCAGATAGCTCACCACCACCAGACCCAGCGCAATCAGCAGCGTCGTGCGGTTATAGTTGCGGATCACCTCCCAGACATCTTCCCAGTTCACCGTACGCGCATACACCACCAGCAGAACCGCCATGGCGATAAAAAACACCCATGTCAGGATTTTTTTGGCAAGACGCCACTTCGGATGCGATTTTGCCATCAGGGTTTTACCTCAGAGTTTTCGGGAGTGACGCGATCCTGGGTTTCGATTTCCGGCTGTACCGGCGCGGGCACCTGCGCCAGCCGCGGCGTATGGGCTGGCAACCATCCCACCAGCGCCGGGAATTTACGCAGGAAGTGGAACACCACCACGTTGATGGCCAGGTTCCACCAGGTGCGCTTCGGCGCCATGGTTTCATCCACGCGCTTACAGTCATTAGCGATAATCGCGTTGAGATTCTCGCGTAGCGTCTGGTTGAACTCGCGGTCATGAATAATCAGGTTGGCTTCCAGATTCAGCGACAGGCTGAGCGGATCGAGATTACTGGAGCCGACGGTTGCCCAGTGGTCATCCATCAGCGCCACTTTGCCATGCAGCGGGCGACGACGGTATTCATAGACCTGCACGCCGCCTTTTAGCAGATAGTTGTACAGTAGTTCCGCGCCCACTTTCACAATCGGCATATCGGGTTCGCCCTGTACGATCAACTTCACCCGCACGCCGCGCCGTGCCGCATTGCGCATGGCATGCAGCAGTCGATAGCCGGGGAAGAAATAGGCGTTGGCGATGATCACTTCGCGTTTGGCATTGGCCAGCATTTTCAAGTAGTGACGCTCAATGTCGTCCCGGTGATCGTCGTTGTCGCGCCAGACAAACAGCGCCTGCGCCTCGCCTGGCGTGCGGTTTTCCTCCGCCAGATGACGACGACGCTGCTGCCACCAGCGGCGGGTTTGCGCGTTCTGCGGCAGGTTTTCCAGTTCAAATTGCAGAATATCCTGCACCACCGGGCCTTCCACCCGTACTGCGTAATCCTGTTTGGCTTCTGGTCCGTAATCGGACATATGTTCTGCAGAGTAGTTGATGCCCCCGACAAAGGCGATGGTATTGTCGATCACCACGATCTTGCGGTGCATTCGGCGGAACACGTTGGTGCGCATGCCCATCAGCGGAGGGCGCGGATCGTAATAGCGGAACACCACGCCCGCAGACGTCAGTTGACTGACAAATTCGTCGCTCAAATCCGGTGAGCCGTAGCCGTCCAGCAGCACTTCCACATCCACGCCGCGCTGCGCCGCGCGCAGGATCACCGCGTGCAGCTGTTTGCCGACCTCATCCTCAAACCAGATAAAGGTTTCGAGGATCACTTTGCGCTGTGCATGATCGATTGCATCAAACACCGCGGGATAATATTCGTCACCGTTTTCCAGAAGCTGGATACGGTTCCCTTCTCGCCAGCCACATTTCATAAATGGATCTCCGCGCTCAGCGGCGCATGATCGGACAAATGACGCCAGTTGCGCAGCGGAAGCGCCGTGGGCGCGCTGGCACTGGCATTTTTCACATAAATACGATCAAGACGTAGCACCGGGAAACTAACCGGAAAAGTACGCGCCGGACGGCCATGCGCCCGCGTAAAAATCTCTTCCAGTCCGGCCTTCGTTTGTAGGGGACGATTGGCCTTTTGCAGCCAGTCGTTAAAATCACCCGCCACCAGCACCGGCTCACCTTCCGGGAAGGCATTTACCCACTCAGCCAGCATATCCAGCTGCGCCTGCCGATGCGCCTCGCGCAGGCCCAGATGGACGCAAATCACGTGGATTGGCCGGTCATATTGCGGCGGCACAATGCGGCAGTAGAGCAGACCGCGATTTTCGCTGCCCTCCACCGACACATCACGGTTTTCATAGTGTTCTATCGGGTAGCGCGACAGCACGGCATTGCCGTGGTGCCCTTCAGGGTAGACCGCATTGCGGCCATAGGCAAAGTCGCTCCACATGGTATCGGCGAGGAATTCATAATGCGTGGTATCCGGCCAGTTCTCGACGTGTAACGGGTGTACTTCGTGCGCGCCCATCACCTCCTGGAGGCAGACGATATCTGCGCTGACAGTGCGCACCGCATCGCGCAACTCAGGCAAAATGAAGCGTTTATTAAATGCTGTGAAGCCCTTGTGCGTATTAATGGTGAGCACTTTCAAAGAAAACTGTCGGGTTTGTTGCGTCATTTTTATCCTTCCCGCGTCACTATCCTGATGAAAATAAAGTGTAGTCCTTGTCACAAAAAGATGCGGCCTTACGGATTTTTCCGTAAAGTCCGGTACTCTCAATACAGTTAGATATCCGTTAAGGAGATAAGCCATGAGATGGCAACAACGTATTCGTGTCGCAACAGGCTTAAGTTGCTGGCAGATTGTGTTGCATTTAATGGTCGTCGCAGTGCTGATAATGGGCTGGATGAGCAAGTCGCTGGTGCATGTCGGCCTGGGGCTGTGCGTGGTCTATGGCGTCACCGTGCTGCTGATGCTGGCGCTGCAACGTCACCATGAGGCGAAATGGCGCGAGCTGGGGGATTTCCTCGAAGAGCTGACCACCACCTGGTATTTTGGCGCGGCGATGATCGTGCTGTGGCTGCTCTCCCGCGTGCTGCAAAATAACCTGCTGCTGGCGCTGGCCGGCGTGGTGATCCTCGCCGGTCCGGCCATCATTTCGCTGCTGATGAAAGATAAAAACTCAGGCCACTTTACGACGAAACATCGCGTACGCCGCTGAACCTGTCGTGGCCGTTATCACCAGTAGCGGCCATAAACTTCCCCATACGATCCCCAGACTCGCATCCTTGAGATAAATTTGCTTGGTTATGTCGGTGAAATGGCGGATCGGATTCACCCACGTCAGATTCTGCAACCAGACAGGCATGTTTTCCACCGGCGACACATAGCCGGAGAGCAAAATCGCCGGCATCATAAACACGAATACGCCGATAAACGCCTGCTGCTGGGTGGCGCAGAGCGACGAAATCAACAGCCCGAAGCCCACCAGCGACAGTCCGTAAATCACCATGGTGAAATAAAACAGCAGCAGCGATCCGGCAAAGGGGATCTGATAGGCAAAAATACCGATGGCCAGCACGATGGTGGCCTGGAAGGTGGCGACGATTAACGCCGGTACCGCCTTGCCGACGAAGATCTGCCAGGTCGCCAGCGGCGACACCAGCAGCTGATCCAGGGTGCCCTGTTCCCGCTCGCGCGCCACCGACAGCGAGGTGACAATCATCACGCCGATGGTGGTGATCATCGCAATCAGCGACGGCACGACAAACCATTTATAGTCCAGATTCGGGTTATACCAGTTGCGCACCACCAGTTCGCTGTTATTCGGTTTTGGCCGATCCCCCAGCAACTCCTGCTGATAGTCTTTGACGATTTGCTGTAAATAGTTGGCGGCGATCTGTGCGCTGTTGGAGTTACGCCCGTCGAGGATCAGCTGCATCGGCGCGGGCTGGAAGCTATCCAGATTGCGCGAAAAATCCGCCGGGAAGCGCACCAGCAGCAGGGCTTTTTGCTGGTCGATCGTCGGTTTGATCTCCTGCGGGCTGTTGAGCATGAGGACGTGCGTAAAGGCTTTCGCCCGCGCGAAGCGCTGGGTCAGCTCAATGGCATGTTTGCCGTTGTCTTCGTTATAGATGGCAATGGTGGCGTTGGTCACTTCCAGGGTGGCGGCAAAGGGAAACAGCAGCACCTGGATAAGCACCGGCAGCACGAGAATGGCGCGGGTTTGCGGCTCGCGCAGCAGCGATTGCAGTTCTTTGCGGATCAACGTCCAGAGTCGGTGAAACATGTTTGCTCCTTAAAACGATCCTGGCGACCTTGTAGGCCCGGTAAGCGCAGCGCCACCGGGCAAAATCAATCCAGCCGCCGTTTGGTTTTCATCCACGTCAGGCCGATAAACATCACCGCCGAGGCCACCAGAAACAGCGTATTGATCACCAGCACCGTCGGGATATTCCCCGCCAGAAACAGGCTTTGCAGGGTACTGGCGAAATAACGCGCCGGAATAATGTAGGTCACCATGCGGATGGCGGCGGGCATACTGTCGATCTGAAAGATAAAGCCTGACAACATCACCGACGGCAGAAACGCGGCGTTCAGCGCCACCTGCGCGGCATTAAACTGGTTGCGGGTGATGGTGGAGATCAGCAGCCCCATACCGAGGGTGCTCAGTAAAAACAGACTGGTGATCAAAAACAGTATCAACAGCGAGCCCCGGTAGGGCACGCCCAGCACGAACACCGACACCAGCATGCACAGCAACATCGCCAGCATGCCGAGAAAATAGTAGGGGATCAGCTTGCACAGCAGCAGCTCGCCGCGCGTCACCTCGGTGGAAAGCAGCGCCTCCATGGTGCCGCGCTCCCACTCCCGCGCCACCACCAGCGAGGTAAGAATTGCGCCGATCACCGTCATAATGATGGTCACCGCGCCGGGAATAATAAAATGCTGGCTGATGGCCGCCGGGTTAAACCAGTAGCGCATCTGCACGTCGATCAGCGGTTCAAAGGTTTCCCCACGATCGCTGGCGCGCTGGGTCTGCCACAGCTGCCAGATGCCCTGCACATAGCCCTGCACAAAGTTGGCGGTATTCGGCTCGCTGCCGTCGGTGATCACCTGCACCGGCGCATCATCGCCGGGGCGCGCCATTTTTTCGGCGAAATCCACCGGGATCACCACCAGACCGCGAATGCGTCCCGCCTGCATCATTTCAATCAGCTGCGGACGGCTGTTGCTGATGGTGGCGTCAATATAGGGGGAGCCGGTCATTGCATGGGTGAAATCCAGCGCCTCTTCGCTGCGCTGCTCAAGCAACACGCCGACGCGCAGCTTGCTGGAATCAAGGTTAATGCCGTAGCCGAAGATAAACAGCAACAGCAGCGGAATGACAAAGGCGATCAGCCAGCTGCTGGGGTCGCGCACGATCTGCCGCGTCTCTTTCACGCACAGCGCGCGCACCCGCCGCCAGCTTATAGCGGAACTACTCATTGGCATGCTCCTCGTCCCAGTCGTTGATCAGGCGGATAAAGGCCTGCTCCATGGTCGGATCCTGCTGCGCATCGTCGGCGGTCTGCGCTTTAAGATCGTCCGGCGTACCGCTGGCGATCAGCTTGCCGCGATACACCAGGCCAATACGATCGCAGTACTCCGCTTCGTCCATAAAGTGCGTGGTCACCATCACGGTGACGCCTTTTTCCACCATGCTGTTAATGTGCAGCCAGAATTCACGGCGGGTGAGGGGATCGACGCCGGAGGTCGGCTCATCCAGAAACAGAATATCCGGCTCGTGCATCAGCGAGCAGGCCAGCGCCAGCCGCTGTTTAAAACCGAGCGGCAGAGAGTCCGTCGCCTGTCCGGCCAGCGTTTTCAGGCCGAACGCCTCGCTCATACGGTTGATTTTCTCCTCCTGCGCCCGCCCACGCAGGCCATAGACGCCGGAGAAAAAGCGCAGGTTCTGTTCAACGCTCAGGTTGCCGTACAGCGAGAATTTTTGCGCCATATAGCCGAGATGCTGCCGCGCTTTGCCGGAGCTGACTTTCAGATCCATCCCTAACACCAGCGCTTTACCGGACGTCGGCACCAGCAGGCCGCACATCATTTTAAAGGTGGTGGATTTCCCCGCACCGTTCGGCCCGAGCAGGCCGAAGATCTCCCCGCGTTTGACGCTGAAATCCACGTGATCGGTGGCGGCGAAATCACCGAATTTTTTGGTCAGGGACTGCGCTTCGATCACCGTTTCGTCGGCGCTGCCAGTAACAGTATGCAGAATAGCGCCTAGCGGCGATTCCGACGCCCCCGCGCCGCCGAGCAGATCGATAAAGGCATCTTCAAAGCGCGGCGCGGTTTCAGCTATCTCAATGTCCGGCATACCGGGCGCCTGGCGAATGTCATCGGCAGTGGCCTCTTTTTTGAGGATCAGGCGTACCGATTTGCCCTGGATCATGCCATCGCTCACCTGCGGCAGCTTCAGCGCGCGCTGCAACAGACGACGGTTATTTTCCTGCGGGCTGTGCAGCAGAAAACTGCGTCCGGCGATGGTTTGCGTCAGCGCTTTTGGCTCGCCCTGATACAGCAGTTCGCCTTCGTTCATCAGCAGCACATCGCGGCACTGTTCCGCCTCGTCCAGATAGGAGGTGCTCCACAAAATCAGCATGCCGTCCCCGGCCAGCTCATGCACCATCTGCCACAGCTCCCGGCGGGAGATGGGATCGACGCCGACCCCCGGCTCGTCCAGCAGCAGCACTTTCGGCTCGCCCACCAGCGTGCAGGCCAGCCCCAGCTTCTGCTTCATACCGCCGGAAAGTTTTCCCGCCAGCCGCCCGGTGAAGGGGCCAAGGGCCGTAAATTCCAGCAGCCGGGCAAAAGTTTGTTTTCGCGCTTCGCCGGTGACGCTGCGCAGATCGGCATACAGATTAAGGTTTTCCATCACCGTTAAATCTTCGTACAGGCCGAATTTTTGCGGCATATAGCCCAGCACCGCATGCAGAGCGCGGTCGTCCTGGACAGGATCGAAGCCCAGCACCCGCGCTTCCCCCTCATCAGGCTTCATCAGCCCGGCCAGCATCCGCATCAGCGTGGTTTTGCCCGCGCCGTCCGGCCCGACCAGGCCGGTGACGTAGCCGGAGGCGATCCCGCAGTCCAGCCGCGCCACGGCGGGCTTGTCCATCCCGGCAAAGCGTTTAACCAGGCCGCTTAACTGGATGCCGTCATTACTCATGCGCCGCGGCATCCTGGAAGGTGGCGGTGATCGGCATCCCCTGGCGCAGGTTATCGTCGGCATCGGTGACGATAATGCGCAGGCGATACACCAGGTCGGTGCGCAGATCCGGCGTCTCGACGGTTTTCGGCGTGAACTCCGCCGTTGGCGAAACAAAGCCGATTTTGCCGTGATACGGCTTATCCGGGCGGCTATCGGTATAGAGCAGGATTTCGCGGCCAGGTCGCGCCTCGCCGAGGCTCTGTTCATTGATATAGGCGCGCACCCACACCGGGCGGGTGAGGGACAGGGTTAACACCGTGCTGCCCGCATTCAGCATACTGCCCGGCTCCACGGCGCGGGTCAGCACCGTACCGTCGGACGGCGCGACCAGCGTGGTGTCATGCAGATCCAGCTCCGCCTGGGCCAGCTGCGCCTGTGCCTGTTCAAGGCCCGCTTTCGCCTGGGCGATTTCCTGCGGCCGGTTCCCGGCGCGGAACTGGCTGAGCTTATCCTGCGCCGATTTCAGGCTGGCCTGCGCCTGATCCCGTGACGAACGGGCGTTCTCCAGATCGTTGGCGGAGATCACCCGGCTTTTCCACAGCCCCTGCTGGCGCTGATAAAAGTTTTGCGCATAGTCATAGGCCGCGCGCGCCTGATTGACCGCCGCCACCGCCTGGGCGATCTCCTCATCACGGTAGCCCGCAATGGTCAGATCGTATTTCGCCTGCGCGGTGGAGACATTGGCCTTCGCCTGCAACAGCGCGTTCTCATAAGGGGCGCGATCCAGCACGCCGAGCGTCTGGCCCGCTTTCAGCCGGTCCCCTTCATCGACGTTCAGCGTCTGCAAACGGCCGCCGACGCGAAAGCTGAGATTCACCGTGCGAATATCCACGTTGCCGTACAGCGTCAGCGGCTGATCCTGACGGCTCTGATACCACAGCGTCCCCGCGCCGATAACAGCGAGCACCGCCACCATCGCCAGCGCGATAATCACCGGTTTTTTCATGACTCCTGACTCCTTAACGTTAATCCTTCGAGGATAAGATCGAGATGGCAGCAGATGACTTCGTAGATTTGCGCGCACTTCCCGGCATCAAACGCCTGCCAGCCTGCACGCAGTAAAATGGTTTCCCGTCCGAGACGGAAGGCGAGGATTTCGCCGAGCAGGGCGTGAGTGTGCAGAATCGTGCGCGTATCCCCGGCGTCGCGCCCGGTAAAGGCGGCGATCAGGCGCGTTAAATGGCTGTGTAAGGGATCGATCACCTGCTCATGGATCAGGTGATAGGCGCGGGTAGGGGAGAGCTGCTCCCGGGAGATAAATTTGCTCAGCGGCAGGGTTTCATCTTCGGTCAGCAACTGGATCATATTGTTGCAGGCGCGGAGGATCAGCTCGCGGATGGCGGCTTTATCCGGTGCGGGCTGCGCCAGCAGACGCTCGGCGGCCTCGGCATGGGCACGGAAATTCTCGCCGATAAAGTCGGCAATCGACTGGGCGCAGGCGAGGTAAAGATCCTCTTTCGAACCAAAATAGTAGGGGATGGCGGCAATGTTTTGCCCGGCCTGGGCGGCGATCTCACGGGTGGTGGCATTCAGGCCATACTCACCAAACTGCGCCAGCGCTGCTTTGATCAGCAGGCCTTTTGCCTGTTCGCCTTTACTGGTTTTCAGGGATGCATTCATGGCGTCATTAAAAATTAATCAATCGATTGATTAACATTATGCCTGTTTTTTGACCTTGTCCAGTACAGTGATTTATTTTGCTGACAACCGCCTTCGGGATAATTTATGCGGTATGTCACAAAAGCTGCTACACTCCGCCTCTTCATGACATTGTGGTTTTTGTCATCCGTCACGTTACTGATCTCCCTGAAAACTACACCGGTAACGGTCGGGGCGGTTCGGAGTTGTTATGTCTTTTGATGAACTGGGTTTAAACCCTGAGATCCTGCGCGCCGTTGCCGAGCAGGGCTACCGCGAACCTACTCCTATTCAGCAGCAGGCCATTCCGGCCGTGTTGCAGGGGCGCGACCTGATGGCCAGCGCTCAAACCGGTACCGGCAAAACCGCAGGCTTCACGCTGCCGTTACTGCAGCACCTGGTGAACAACGAGCCGCACAGCAAAGCCCGCCGTCCGGTGCGCGCGCTGATCCTGACGCCAACCCGTGAGCTGGCGGCCCAGGTGGGCGAAAACGTCCGTGAATACAGCAAATACCTGAATATCCGCTCGCTGGTGGTGTTCGGCGGCGTGAGCATTAACCCGCAGATGCTGAAACTGCGCGGCGGCGTGGACGTACTGGTGGCGACACCGGGACGCTTACTGGATCTGGAACACCAGAACGCCGTGAAGCTCGACAGCGTGGAGATCCTCGTGCTGGACGAAGCAGATCGCATGCTCGACATGGGCTTCATTCACGACATCCGCCGTGTGCTGGCGAAGCTGCCGAAAAAGCGTCAGAACCTGCTGTTCTCCGCCACCTTCTCTGATGAGATCAAGGGTCTTGCGGAAAAGCTGCTGCACAACCCGCTGGAAATCGAAGTGGCGCGTCGCAACACCGCCTCTGAGCAGATCACCCAGCACGTTCACTTTGTGGATAAAAAACGCAAACGGGAACTGCTGTCACAGCTGATCGGCCAGGGCGACTGGCGGCAGGTGCTGGTGTTTACCCGTACCAAGCACGGCGCGAACCATCTGGCGGAGCAGCTGAACAAAGACGGCATCCGCAGCGCGGCGATCCACGGCAATAAAAGCCAGGGCGCACGTACCCGGGCGCTGGCTGATTTCAAATCCGGCGATCTGCGTGTACTGGTGGCGACGGATATCGCCGCCCGTGGACTGGACATCGAAGAGCTGCCGCACGTGGTGAACTATGAACTGCCAAACGTGCCGGAAGACTATGTGCACCGTATTGGCCGTACAGGCCGTGCTGCCGCCACCGGCGAGGCTCTATCGCTGGTGTGCGTCGATGAGCACAAACTGCTGCGCGATATTGAACGTCTGCTGAAAAAAGAGATCCCGCGTATCGCCGTACCGGGCTATGAGCCGGATCCGTCCATCAAGGCGGAACCTATTCAGAACGGTCGCCAGCAGCGTGGCGGCGGCGGTGGACGCGGGCAGGGCGGCAATGGCCGCAGCCAGCAGCCACGCCGTAACGACAGCGCAGCGCCTGGCGCGCGCCGCAGCAGCGAGGCAAAACCGGCCGGTGAAAAACCCCGTCGTCCGCGTCCGCGCAAACCGGCGGCCCAGTAACCGGAACGCCCTCTCCTGCGGGAGAGGGAAAATCCGCGTTGTCACTTTGTCAGCGGATCGCTAACATACGCTTCACTCTGTGCGGAGCGCTCTGATGATCGATAAACATTCTGCCGTCCCGGTATATTTACAGCTTGAACAGTATCTGACCCGCCGTATCTGCGCCGGTGATTTACGTCCGGGCGACGTCATTCCGTCGGAAAATGAACTCTGCCAGCAGTTTTCGGTGTCGCGCATGACCGCGCGCAAAGCCGTGGATTATCTGGTGCGGCAGGGAAAAGTCGAGCGCCGTCGCGGGCAGGGCACCTTTGTCGCCCATCCGAAAAAAATCCTCCGCATTCCGTTACCTCTCGATCGTCATCTCTCCTCCAGCGAAGCCACGCTCGGTCTTGAAGAGCCGGTGATAAACCGCCTGATCTGCCTGTCGCGCCAGCCTGCGCCCGGCGATATTGCCGACAAGCTGCAATTGCAGGCCGGGGAAGAGGTCTGGTTTATGAAACGCCTGCGCCTGCTGGATGACATCCCCTTCGTGTTTGAGCAGTCGTGGATGTTACTCGCCCCGTTTTCCGATCTGAGCGAAGCCGATCTCAACGCCTCGAAATACGCTTACATCAGCCGCAAGGGGCATACCGTCGCCCGCTCAGAGAAAGAGATCCGCGCCGAGCTGCCGTCTCAGGACGTGCGGGATATGCTCGGTATTAATCGTGACGAACCCGTACTCCATGCCACTTCCGTCGCCTGGCTTGCGGAAGGCATTCCCTTCGAAGTTTCTGAAATCTATTACAACCAACAGCATTACCGCTTCACGCTGACCGCTGAACGGCCGTAAATAACGGCGAATTTGTGATCCATCTCTGGTTATAAAATAAGTGGGCTAGACAACTATACATGTTGGCTGGCTATACTCATGGCAGGTTTTCGATCCGTAAATCACTTACTTCAATAAGGATCACGCTATGAGTCGCGCTGGCGAGTTTTTACAAGATTTAGGAAAGGCATTAATGATGCCGATTTCGGTGATTGCCGCCGCCGGGATATTTCTTGGCCTTGCAGCGGCATTGCAGAATCCGGCGATTGTCAGTGCCGAGATGATGAATGCGCAGATGATGCAGCACATCATCGGCTTTATACGCAAAGTGGCCGGATCGCTGTTTGCTAATTTACCCCTGCTCTTTGCCATTGCCGCCGCCATCGGTCTGGCGCGGGATGAAAAACCCACGGCGGCGCTGGCAGCGGTGATCGGCTTTATTACCTTTCACGTCGGCGTCAATTTCAGCCTGCTGGTGCAGGGCTTAACGCCCGCCACCACCTCTGTAGCCGCCTTTGTTGAAAAAGGTTACAGCCAGACCGAAGCGGTGATGTATTCCGCGGAATTCGCCAGCACGCTGGGGATATTTTCCTATCAGATGAGCGTACTCGGCGGGGTGATTGCCGGTATGGTCACGGTATTGCTGCATAACCGTTTTTATATGATTAAACTCCCGGCGGCCATCGCCTATTTTGGTGGCCGCCGCTTTGTCCCTATTATTACCGTGGTGGTCCTGCCGCTGGTCGGCGTCTTAATGTCGTTAATCTGGCCAGTTATTGCCACGGCGATTATTCATATCGGCGAATTTATTGGCGAGTCCGGGCCGTTCGGCACCTTTGTTTATGCCTTTACCGAACGCATTCTGATCCCGACCGGCCTGCACCATATTCTTAATGAAACCGTGCGTTTCACCCCGGTCGGCGGCATGGTGCATGTCGATAACGAAAGCGTGATCGGCGCGCTCTCTATCTTCAATTACGCGCTGGCGCATCCTGGCGCGCTGGCGGATGACATTACCCGCGAAGCCACGCGTTTCCTGGCGCAGGGCAAAATTCCGGTAATGATGTTCGGTTTACCCGCTGCCGCGCTGGCTATTTATCGCTGCGCCCGCCCTGAGCATAAACAGCGGGTTAAAGCGCTGATGATGGCGGGCGCGCTGGCCTCGTTTACCACCGGCATCACCGAGCCGCTGGAATTCAGCTTCATCTTTGTCTCACCCATTCTGTTCATATTCCACGCCATTATGTCCGGGCTTTCTTTTGCCAGCGCGCAGTTGCTGGAGGTGATGATCGGCAATATTCAGGGCGGCTTTATCGACTTTATGGTGTTCGGCGTACTGGGCGGCACGAAAACCCACTGGTGGTTCAGTCTGCTACAGGGCGCTATCTGGGCGCCGGCGTACTACTTCGTTTTCAAGTGGGTCATTTTACGCACCAATGCCAGAACGCCGGGGCGTGAAGATGAAGAGAGTGTGCGCAGCGTACTGGCAGGGGCAGGGGAACCGTCCGGTGAAACCGCGCTGATCGTGAAAGGTCTGGGCGGCAGCGAGAATATTCAGCACGTTGACTGCTGCTTTACCCGTCTGCGCGTGAAACTGCGCGATATGGCGAAAGTGGACGAAGCCGCGCTGAAACAGAGCGGAGCCAGTGGGTTTATTCGTACGACGGAGAACGATCTTCAGGTTATTTACGGACCGCAGGTGGAAAGCATCGCCAGCGCCGTAAAACAAAATTTAATTCAACAGACGCAATAAGAGAACTGATGATGAAAAACACTTTTAATATCGTATTAGTTGGCGGTGGTTCCACCTGGACGCCGGGTTTATTAAAAGCATTATGCAAACTCAAGGCGCGTCTGCCGCTGAAGAAACTGGTGATGTTTGATGTGAATGAAGAGCGCCAGGCGGTCATTGGCGAGTATGCGAAAGTGCTGTTCCGGGAAGAATACCCGGAACTGGAATTTACCTACACCACGGATAAAGACGTGGCCTTCACCGATATGGATTTCATCTTCTGCCAGATGCGCACCGGCGGCTACGCGATGCGCGAAAAAGATGAAAAAATTCCGCTGAGCCTTGGCGTGATCGGTCAGGAAACCTGTGGGGCAGGCGGCTTCGCCTACGGTATGCGCTCGATCCGCGACATGATCCAGCTGGTGGAAGATGTGCGCGCCCGCTCACCGAAGGCGTGGATCCTCAACTATACCAACCCGGCGGCCATTGTCGCCGACGCGCTGAACCAGCGTTTCCCGGACGACGATCGCATTATGAATATCTGCGACCAGCCGGTGAACCTGCTGCGCTCCTACGGTCGCCTGCTGGGGCGCAATCCGGAAAACTTCGAGCCGGTCTATTTTGGCCTTAACCACTTCGGCTGGTTCACCCACCTGTACGATGAAAACGGCGTCGATCTGGTGCCGGAATTAAAAGCCATTATTTCCGACAATGGCTTTAAACCGGCGGATGCCGAGCAGCGCGATCAGTCCTGGCTGGACACCTACGCCGCCGTCGCCGATATGCTGCGTGATTTCCCGGACTATCTGCCGAATACCTATTTGCAGTACTACCTCTATCCGGAATACAAGTTCTCGAAGCTGGATCCGAATTTTACCCGCGCCAACGAAGTGATGAACGGTCGCGAAAAACGCGTGTTTGAGGAGTGCCGCACGGCGGTGGCGGAAGGCACCACCCAAAACGTTAAAGTCGTGCATAACGACGCGCACGGCGACATGATTGTTGAGCTGGCGGAAGCCATCGCCTTCAATCTGAAGAAGAAATTCATCGTCATGCTGGAAAACAACGGTCTGGTGGAGAACCTTGACGACGACGTGATGGTGGAAGTGGTGGCGGAAATCGGCGTTAACGGCGCGCGTCCGTATGGCGTCGGCAAAATCCCCACCTTCTACAAAGGGCTTATCGAGCAGCAGTTTGCCTATGAGCGACTGACGGTGGAGGCCTGGTTTGAAGGCTCTTACACCAAAGCGTTGCAGGCGCTGACCCTCAACCGCACCATTGTGGATGCGAAAAAAGCCCGCAAAGTGCTGGATGCGCTGATCGAGGCCAACAAAGAGTACTGGCCTGAACTGCGCTAAGCGGAGCGGGAGAAGGTAACTTCTCCCGTTTTTACGAGCCGCCTTCCAGAGGCGGCAAAAAAAGGTACTGCCTGAACGCTAAAAATGCCACAATAGTGGCTGTTTATACAGTATTTCAGGTTTCCCGATGGCCTTATCCGCCGCGCTAAAAACGCAGATTGCCGCCTGGTACAAGGCGCTACAACAACAGATCCCGGATTTTATTCCCCGCGCACCGCAACGGCAGATGATTGCCGATGTGGCGAAAACCCTCGCCGGTGAAGAGGGGCGGCATCTGGCGATCGAAGCGCCCACCGGCGTCGGTAAAACCCTCTCCTATTTGATCCCCGGCATCGCTATCGCCCGCGAGGAGCAAAAAACGCTGGTGGTCAGCACCGCTAACGTGGCGTTGCAGGATCAGATCTTCAGTAAAGACCTGCCGTTGCTGAAGAAAATCATCCCCGATCTGCGCTTTACTGCCGCCTTCGGGCGCGGGCGCTATGTCTGTCCGCGTAATCTTGCGGCCCTTGCCAGCAGCGACGCCATGCAACAGGATCTGCTGGCCTTTATGGACGACGAGCTGACGCCGGGCAGCAAAGAAGAGCAGCAGCGCTGTGCAAAGCTTAAAGCCGATCTCGACAGCTACAAATGGGACGGCCTGCGCGATCACACCGATCAGAACATTGAAGACGCGCTCTGGGCGCGGCTCTCAACCGATAAAGCCAGCTGTCTGAACCGTAACTGCCACTACTACAAGGAATGCCCGTTCTTTGTCGCCCGCCGGGAAGTGCAGGAAGCGGAAGTGGTGGTGGCAAACCACGCGCTGGTGATGGCGGCGATGGAGTCCGAAGCGGTATTGCCGGAGCCGAAAAACCTGCTGCTGGTACTGGATGAAGGCCATCATCTGCCGGATGTGGCGCGGGATGCGCTGGAGATGAGCGCGGAGATCAGCGCGCCCTGGTACCGCCTGCAGCTGGATCTGTTCACCAAACTGGTGTCCACCTGCATGGAGCAGTTCCGCCCGAAAACCACGCCGCCGCTGGCGACGCCGGAGCGGCTGAATGCCCACTGCGAGGAGCTGTATGAACTGATCGCCTCGCTGAACAATATTCTGAATCTGTACATGCCTGCAGGCCAGGCGGCTGAGCATCGTTTTGCGATGGGCGAGCTGCCGGATGAAATCATGGAGATCTGCCAGCGGCTGGCAAAGCTCACCGACATGCTGCGCGGGTTAGCGGATCTCTTCTTAAGCGATCTGAGCGAGAAGACCGGCCAGCACGACATCGTGCGTCTGCACCGGGTGATCCTGCAAATGAACCGCGCCCTCGGCATGTTTGAAGGCCAGAGCAAGCTGTGGCGGCTGGCGTCTATGGCGCAGGCGTCCGGCGCGCCGGTATCGAAATGGGCGACGCGCGAGCTGCGCGACGGCCAGCTGCATCTGTTCTTCCACTGCGTCGGCATTCGCGTCAGCGATCAGCTGGAAAAGCTGCTGTGGCGCAGCGTGCCGCACATTATCGTCACCTCCGCCACGCTGCGCTCGCTGAACAGCTTCACCCGGCTTCAGGAGATGAGCGGCCTGAAAGAGAAAGCGGGGGACCGTTTTGTGGCGCTGGATTCGCCCTTTAATCATGTCGAGCAGGGAAAAATCGTCATCCCGCAGATGAAGTACGAACCGCTGATGGAGCATGAAGAGCGGCACATCGCGGAGATGGCGACCTATTTTCGGGAACAGCTGGAGAGCAAAGTCCATAAAGGCATGCTGGTGCTGTTTGCCAGCGGACGCGCCATGCAGCTGTTTCTGACCTTTGTCACTGACCTGCGGCTGTTGCTACTGGTGCAGGGGGATCAGCCACGCTACCGGCTGGTGGAACTGCACCGTAAACGCATCGACGGCGGCGAGCGCAGCGTGCTGGTCGGCCTGCAATCCTTTGCCGAAGGGCTGGATCTGAAAGGCGATTACCTGACGCAGGTGCATATCCATAAAATCGCCTTCCCGCCTATCGACAGCCCGGTGGTGATCACCGAAGGCGAATGGCTGAAAAGCCTCAACCGCTACCCTTTTGAAGTGCAGAGTCTGCCGAGCGCTTCCTTTAACCTGATCCAGCAGGTGGGGCGACTGATCAGAAGCCATAGCTGTCACGGCGAAGTGGTGATCTACGATAAACGTCTGCTCACCAAAAGCTATGGCAAGCGTCTGCTTAACGCGCTACCGGTATTTCCTATTTCACAACCGGCCGTCCCGGACGTTATAGTGAAAAGTAAACCAAAAGCAGACGCAAAACAGAGCCGTCGCCGACGACGCTAATCCGGGCACGGGAAGGAGATTTCATGGACTATCGCAAGATCATCAAAGAGGTCGGGCGCGGCAAAAATCACGCCCGCGATCTGGATTTTGATACCGCACGCGCGCTGTACACGCACATGCTGAACGGCGAGGTGCCGGAGCTGGAAATGGGCGGCATTCTGATCGCGCTGCGCATCAAAGGCGAGGGCGAAGCGGAAATGCTCGGCTTCTATGACGCCATGCAGCAGCAGACTATGAGCCTGACGCCGCCGGTGGCAAAGCCGATGCCGATTGTTATCCCGAGTTATAACGGCGCGCGTAAACAGGCCAACCTGACGCCGCTGCTGGCGATCCTGCTGCATAAACTCGGTTTTCCGGTGGTGGTGCACGGCGTCAGCGAAGATCCCACCCGTGTGGTGACGGAAACGATTTTCGCGTTGCTCGGTATTGAGGCCACGCATCTGGCGGGTCAGGCGCAGGCGAAGCTGGACGGTCATCAGCCAGTTTATATTCCCGTCAGCGCCCTCTGTCCGCCGCTGGAAAACCAGCTGGCGATGCGCTGGCGCATGGGGGTGCGTAACAGCGCCCACACGCTGGCGAAGCTGGCGACGCCGTTCGCCGAAGACGCCGCCCTGCGCCTCTCCAGCGTTTCCCATCCGGAGTATGTGCCACGCGTGGCGAAATTCTTCAGTGATATTGGCGGACGCGGCCTGCTGATGCACGGCACCGAAGGGGAAGTGTATGCCAACCCGCAGCGCTGCCCGCAGATGACATTAATAGACAGCCAGGGCGCGCGCGTCATCCTTGAGCGCCAGGCCGAAGAGCAAACTGACGTCTCGCTGCCAGACGCCAAAGATCCACACACCACCGCGCGCTGGATCGAACGCTGCATAGTGGGCAGCGAAGCGGTACCGCAATCACTGAAAACGCAAATGGCCTGCTGCCTGTATGCCGCAGGTCAGGCCGATTCCCTTGAGGCGGGGCTGGCGCAGGTCAACGCCCGTTTTTAAGGCAAAAAAAAGCCCGTCCAGGGCCGGACGGGCAACAAGGGTAATAACACTCTGGTATTGCAAAATACAACATATGATGAGGGTAAAACGCACCGGCGGGCGGGTAGCCCGCAGGTGTAAAGCATTCAGTCGATTATTTGTAGATAACCGCGGTGCCGCTCATTTTGTTACTGGTGTTAGCGGAAGTGATGCTGTAACCGGTCGCGCCAGCTTCAGCCGCTTTCTGCGCCAGCTGTGCTTCCAGACCGTCCAGCGTGGTCGCGCCGTCGGCTGCCACAACGCCGATTTTGCTCATATTCTGCGCCTGTTCAGCAGTCACTGCCTGGGCGGCAAACGCGCCGAATGACAGGGTGGAAAGGGCGATGGCGGCAACAGCATATTTAATGGTTTTCATTGGTAAACTCTCGCAGATAATTCTGTTAAGGGGACGATGTTCCGTCGATGTGATAAGTATCACAGTATTTTGCGAAAGATAAAATCTAAGAGAATTGACGACCTTGTTCTAAAAAATTGAACGATCGTTAATTAATTGATTAGTAATATATTTTTCAGATGAATGGGTATAAAGCCGGGCAGGACGACGCGACAGCGGCGTTAGCGGCACGATTTGCTACTTTCTGAGCGTTTTTTTGTGGTCTTACCCGCAACCGCTTGCGCTGTCATATTACGTCAGGAAAGGTCAACGTAACTGGCTTTCCTTGGAACCTCTGCGATTATATCCTGAGTTAGCCTGATTTTTTAAATCTTTCTTCTGCTGGCAGTTTACGCACAGACGCACACCGGGGATCGCCTTACGACGCGCGTCCGGAATAGGTTCGCCGCACTCTTCGCACTCCTTCAGGCTTTCGCCCTTCGGCAGATCGCGCCGTGCACGTGCCACGGCGTCTTCAACAGTGCTGTCGATTTGATCCTGCACTGCGCCATCATTTGCCCAACCGGATGCCATCGCCTTCTCCTTCTCTCTGTACATACCTTAAGTTTAGACCATGTACAGACAAGCCAGGACGACAGGCTTAGCGCGCGTCGGGGCGAACCAGGTCGAAGCGCTGGGATTCGTCAATGGTGTAGTAGGCAGACGGGCCGCCCGCACGCAGTACCGGACGGGCTTTAGCCGTCTGATAAATACCGTTTTCCAGCAGGGATTCATCAATATGAATGCCGACCACTTCGCCCAGCACCAGCCAGCTGTCAATCGGCGTACCGTCGGCGGCGGTCAGCTGAATACACTGGGACAGGCGGCATTCGAAATTGACCGGGCTTTCGGCGACGCGCGGCACGCTCACCACCTGGCTTGCCACCGGCGTCAGACCGGCACGCACAAATTCGTCCTCGTCGTGGGGCAGGGACGCAGAGCTTTCATTCATTCGCACTGCCAGATCATAAGTGGTCAGGTTCCAGACGAACTCTTTGGTTTCAGTGATGTTTCGTACGCTGTCTTTCCAGCCGGTGCTGGAGAAGCCAATGATCGGCGGGCGATAGTTAAAGCAGTTAAAAAAGCTGTAGGGCGCGAGGTTACGCTGTCCCTGACTATCCTGCGACGCGATCCAGCCAATGGGACGCGGGCCGATAATGGCATTCAGCGGATCGTGGGGCAGACCGTGCCCCAGCGCTGGCTGATAAAAATACATAGTTCACCTGTTTTTACGATTAAATCAGAATAGCGAGCGTCACTTATTTACCGCGCCGCCGTCAACGGGTATCTTACGCCGCTGTTGAAAGGAGAATGCCATGACTGCCCAGAAGCCGGGATTACACCCGCGAAACCGCCATCACAGCCGCTACGATCTTGACGCCCTTTGTCACGACTGTCCGGAGCTGCGTGGCTATATTATTGCCACGCCAACGGGTGAGGCGACGGTGAACTTTGCCGATCCCCTCGCCGTGAAAGCCCTGAATAAAGCGCTGCTGGCGCATTTCTATGGCGTCGCCCACTGGGATATTCCGCAAGGGTTTCTCTGTCCGCCGGTGCCGGGCCGCGCGGATTATATTCATCATCTGGCGGATCTGCTGGCGGAAAGCGCCGACGGCGCTGTGCCGCGTCAGGCGAGCGTGCTGGACGTGGGCGTGGGCGCGAACTGCATCTACCCGCTGATCGGCCATCACGAATACGGCTGGCGCTTTACCGGCACGGAAGTCAACAACGAGGCTTTTGCCAGCGCCCAAGCGATTATTAACGGCAATCCTGGCCTGACCCGCGCCGTGCGTCTGCGTCGTCAGAAAGATCCTGCGTCTGTTCTTAACGGGATCATCCACAAAAACGAACAGTACGACGCCACGCTCTGTAACCCGCCGTTCCACGACTCGGCTGCCGCCGCCCGCGCCGGCAACGAGCGCAAGCGCCGTAACCTTGGTCAGAGCAGCGAGGCGCTGAACTTTGGCGGTCAGCAGCAGGAGCTGTGGTGCGAAGGCGGGGAAGTGGCCTTTATCACGCAGATGATCGCCGAAAGCCAGGCCTTTGGTCGTCAGGTGCTGTGGTTCAGCTCGCTGGTGTCACGCGGGGAAAACCTGCCGCCGCTGTACCGCGCGCTGACCGAAGCCGGGGCGGTGAAAGTGGTGAAAAAAGAGATGGCCCAGGGGCAAAAGCAGAGTCGCTTTATCGCCTGGACCTTTATGGATGACGCCCAGCGTCGCCGCTGGGCAAATACCCGCTTTAAAGCGTAGGGGCAGCGGGCGGCGGCAGTTCCTGCGGCGCGGCAGATGGCGGCGTGGCAGGCTGCGCCAGCACCTGATAAGTCTGCACCGGCGGGCGTACCCCTGCCAGATCGAAGTATTTCTTCACCATGCTGTCGAGCGCAAAGCGCACCGTCCACTGCTTGAGCGGCTGCGTGGTGAAGGTCACGCGCAGGGTAAAGGCGGTGTTGGTCAGGCCGACGATGCCGACAAAAGTCGGTTCGCCGATGATCAGCCCGCGAATATCCTCCCGCGCCATCAGTTCCCCCACCGCATCCTTGAGCGCCTGATTCGCTTTATCCGCATCTTCATGGCGATCGACATCGTAGTTAGCCACAATCGAGCCAATACCGCGCACAAAGTTGGCGAAGGTGGTGATAGATGACCAGGGGATGATGTGGTACGCGCCGGTATCCTGGCGCACCCCCACCGAACGGATCGACATGCGCTCCACCGTGCCGGTTAGTGGCCCGATGGTCACCAGATCGCCGGTGTTCATCCCGTTTTCAAACTGAATAAACACCCCGGTAATAATATCTTTCACCAGCGTCTGCGAACCAAAAGAGATCGCCAGACCCAGCGCCCCGGCACCCGCCAGCAGCGGCGCGATGTTCACGCCAATCTCCGACAGCACAATCATCACCGTGATGGTGCTGATCACCACCGCCAGCGCATTACGGAACAGCGTCAGCAGGGTACGGGTACGGGCGCTCGGCAGCGGGCGGCCGTGAATATCGGAAGACAGGCGGTTTTCGATAAGACTGGCCAGCACCGTCCAGCCGACGGCGGAGAAGAACAGGATCAGCGCGATGCGGATCAGAATATCCACGGTTTTCTCGCCTGCGCCGTTATGCAGCCAGTTCCAGAAATCAAACAGACCCCAGGCATTGAGCAGCAGCATGATCGCCACGCAGACCACCAGAATACGCGCCACTTTCAGCGAGGCGGAGATCCAGCCATTAACGCGCTTTTGCAGCTCCGGATAGTTACGTTGCACATGGGGCGACAGGGTGATGGTCTTGGTGAGCCAGCGCGACAAAATTCCCGAAGCAAAGGCGGCGACGCTGATGATAGCCAGACTGTGCAACGACGCGCTCATCATAAACTTCAGGCTGTTGCCGGGATCGAACAGCGAGAAGAAGAACAGCACCACGAAGTAAGCGCTGGCCAGCCAGTGCCACACCAGCGCAAAGGCGCGGATAAAAAGGCTGAAAAACGACAGCGAGCGCTCCGCCAGATGGATAAGATTTTGCTGGACGGTGATCCTGTTATGAAAGATCAAATACAGCGCCCAGCTGGTGATGCAGAGCATGATAATGACGTTCGCCACCGCGCCCACCTGCACATTCACCTGATTGGAAATAATGGGCACCGCCACCAGCAGGCCATAGCCGATCAGGCTGCTTAAGGCGCTCAGGCGCAGATGCCAGTATTTTGCCGCCTCATCCTTTACCGGGAACGGGCGCAGATCGGGAAAGCGCGGGCAGAAAATCAGCCGCAGTATGGCTTTAAAAAACTCAATCAGCGCAAAAGCGTTCAGGAACAGCCCCTGCTGGAAGGCGATAGTGCGGTTACCGCCGTTGAGGTTATCGCTCAACAGCTGGCCGACAAACAGCGTCAGGGCCAGCAGCATGATGTCGATAATAAATGCGCCTATGATCATTGCCGGTAACTGTAACCAGTTGGCGTGCTCGCGGTTTTTACGCCGCGCCCAGGTGCCCATTTTGCGGTACAGCGGCGAGACGCTAAAGCGCACCACCCAGAAGAAGACGAACACGCTCACCGCCAGCATCAGAAAATGCGAGGCGGCGTTGTAAAAGGTCTGCGGATTAAACGCTTTATGCGGCGAACCGGTAATGTTGCGATACAGCTGCGCGAAGCGGGAGGCCAGTTCATCGCCGTAATGGCGGGTGACGGCGGTGACGTTCTCCAGCACGGTAGTTTCTTCGACCACTACCGGCGGCGTGATAGTCGGCGCTTGCCCTGTGGCTGGCGCGGCGGCCGCATTACGTAACTGACCGATCAACTCCTCCCGCGAGGCGCTGTTTTCCAGCACATCCGCCAGCGCGCCATAGGCGGCTTTTTTTTGCTCGGCATCTGGCTCAGCGGGGGTGGTTTCGGCCGGGGTGGCAGTGGCGCCTGACGTGACGCCAGGAATTGTCGCCGCGTGCAGCGGCATGAAGAACAGGCTAAGCAGCAACAAGATCCACTTCACGGACTCCTCCTGAGAAAAGCACAACAAAAGGATAAGTATAGAGGATGGCAGGGCGGCGACGGGAAATGGGAGAAATCCAGGCGGGGTGGAAAACAGCCCTCTCCGGGAGAGAGGGCCGGGCAGTTACGACACGTGCTGTAAGAATTCCTGCAGACGCGGGCTTGGCGGATTTTCAATCAGCGCCTGCGGATTGCCGTCTTCGGCAATGCGGCCTTTATCAATGAAGATCAGGCGTGAGGCCACTTTTTCGGCAAAGCCGATTTCATGGGTCACGATCACCATCGTCATGCCTTCTTCCGCCAGATCCTGCATCACCTTCAGCACTTCATGGCGCAGCTCCGGATCCAGGGCTGAGGTTGGCTCATCAAACAGCATCATTTTCGGCTTCACCGCCAGGGCGCGGGCGATAGCGACACGTTGCTGCTGCCCACCGGACAGCTCCGACGGGTAGTGATGCGCACGTTCAGCAAGGCCGACTTTCGCCAGCAGCGCTTTGGCCTGCACTTCGGCATCTTTTTTGTTCGCGCCACGCACGCGCAGCGGGCCAAACATCACGTTTTCCAGCGCGGTCAGGTGCGGGAACAGATAAAACTGCTGGAACACCATACCGGCTTCCTGACGGATCAGCCGCTCATCCACCTTCGGATCGTTCACTTTCAGACCGTCAACAATCAGATCGCCGCTGGTGATCTCTTCCAGCTTGTTAATGCAGCGTAAGAGCGTCGATTTACCGGAGCCGGACGGCCCGATAATCACCACCACTTCACCCTGTTTGATATTCAAATCGATATTGTGCAGCACCTGGGTCTGGCCAAAGTGCTTGGAAACATTTTTAAATTCAATCACAGGATTTTCATCCTTCTTTCAAGACGACGCAGAATAAAGCTCAGCACCAGGGTGATGATCAGATAGAAGACCGCAACGGCGCTCCAGATTTCCAGCGCGCGGAAGTTGCCGGCGATGATCTCCTGGCCCTGACGTGTCAGTTCGGCGACGCCGATAACAATAAACAGGGAGGTATCTTTAATGCTGATGATCCACTGGTTGCCCAGCGGCGGCAGCATACGGCGCAGCGCCAGCGGCAGGATCACGTGGCGAATGGTTTCGCGGCGCGACAGCCCCAGCGCCAGACCCGCTTCGCGGAAGCCTTTATGAATAGACAGCACGGCGCCGCGGGTGATCTCGGCAATGTAGGCGCCGGAGTTGATCATAATGGTCACGACGGCGGCGCTGAACGGATCGATACGCAGGTCGTTAAACGCCATGGGCAGCGCAAAATAGATGAACATCACCTGCACGACGATAGGCGTGCCGCGGATCACTTCGATAAAGACCAGCGCGATGTGGTTAGCCAGCCAGCCGCCGAAACTGCGGGCGAAACCGGCGGCAAGACCGATAAGCAGGCCGCCAGCGAGACCGAGGACCGAGATCCACAGCGTCATTTTGGCGCCTTCTAAGAGAAGCGGAATGGCAGGCCAGATGGCACTCCAGTCAAACTGCATGATGAATTCCTGTAAACCGTGGTTTAAAAACAGCAGGGGCGAATGGTCGCCCCTGAACTAACTTGTTAAAACTTATGATTATTATTTAGGCTCGGTGCCGAACCATTTTTTGTAGATTTCGTTGTAGGTGCCGTTCTCTTTCAGGGTTTTCAGTGCGCCGTTAACTTTGTTACGCAGATCGTCGCTGCCTTTCGGGAACGCGATACCGTACTGCTGCGCTTCCAGAGAATCGCCTACCGCTTTGAACTTACCGTTACCGGCGGTTTTGATGAAGTAGAGAATGTTCGGCGTGTCATGCAGCACCGCGTCGGCACGGTTGGTGCCCAGTTCCATATAGGCATTGTCGATGTTCGGGAACTGACGCAGATCTTTGGTTTTGATGTTCGCTTTTGCGTAGTCAACAGAGCCGGTACCGCCTTTCACGGCAACGACTTTACCGTCCAGATCTTTTACGCTCTTCACGTCGTTGTTGTCGGCTTTCACCATCACCAGCAGACCGCTCTTGTAGTAGCCATCAGAGAAGTCGATCGCTTTTTTACGTTCTTCAGTAATAGTGATACCCGCCAGCGCCACGTCGACGTTTTTGGTTTGCAGAGCCGGGATAATGCCGCTGAAATCCATAGGTTTCAGCTGGTAATCCAGCTTCAGCTCTTTCGCCACGGCAGCCCACAGATCCACATCGAAACCAACGTATTTATCGCCTTGTTTGAATTCGAACGGAACGAAAGCAGTATCTGTTGCCACAACCAGTTTATCGGCGGCGTGAGACGAAACCGCAAATGCCAGGGTCAGAGCAGCCAGGGAAACTTTTAATACAGACTTCATAGCATTTCCTTTTATATCCACGGGGCGATCCCCTGAGAGAACCTGTGCAGTATGAAAAAATCGTGCCAGGTTTACAACCTGTTGTTTTGTAAAGACGTGTCATCGCCGGGGTGCACTAAAAGCAGCGCAACGGCAACGGAATGCACCATGATGGGGCGCTATTTTAGTGCAGTTACGCCGGGCACCGGGAGACGTCTATTTTTAACGCAGGAAATGGGCAGGAAACAATCTTTTATTAACGATTGTGTGAAGTGATTATTACATCTTTTTCACGATTGACGGCAGGAGTGGAAGAAAGGATGCACCATAAATGTGCAAAACCCCCCGCCGGGGCGAGGGGTCATAGCAAATCACAATACTTATTCGATATTGGATTCAATGAACCACAGATACTGATCCAGGTCGCGTGATGCGGCGGTCAGAATGTCAGCGGTGTCTTCATCCTGCGCTTCGCTGATGGCTTTACGCACATCGTTTGCCACTACCGCGTAGCGGTCGGCCAGCTCTTTCAGGTGTTCCTGAACGGAATGAATGTCCAGCGGGTAGCTTTTCAGCGGGGTTTTGCTGTTGATAACCTGAGTGGTACCCAGTGCAACACCGCCCAGCTGTACAGCACGTTCTGCCATGGTATCCAGGTGATCCACCAGGCCTGTACGGAAGCCATCCAGCATTTCGTGAACAGCGATAAAGTTTGCGCCGCGCATGTTCCAGTGCGCCTGCTTGGTGATCAGAGACAGGTCAATGAACTGGGCCACCTGACGATTAAGCAACTCGATAGTCGCTTTCTTATCGTTATCAGAGACATCATTGCGGGTATAAAGCAGATCGGAAGCTTTCGTTTTTACCAGTTTAGCGGTACTCATAATCTCATATCCTCTTGATGTTTATGTCCCGGGTAATTACTGGAACTAAGTATAGCAGCGGATCCTGGCTTTGCTTTTCGTCTCTGCCTATCGGTTTAATAGCGACAACGATAGGAAAAATTAAATCCTATTAAATTTCAGTGACTTGATGATTTTTTTAGGAATGATTCTTAATTCTGACCGGGACAGAAGAGTGTGAATAAATATTACTGAAAATAAAGCGAAACAGCGCAGGGATTATTCCGGGCGCTTCGCCTGGCGCCCGGAAATATAATTTAACTGATATCCACTTTCTCAATTTTCGCTTCACGGCGCAGCGTCAGGGTCGATCCCATGGACGCCGTAATGATAGCGAGCAGAGCCAGCCACTGGGTCAGCGTCAGGTTTTCCCCCAGGAAAACCATGCCCGACAGCGCCGCCAGTCCGGGTTCCATACTCATCAGCGTACCGAAGGTGCGGGTCGGCAGACGGGTTAGCGCCACCATCTCCAGCGAGTAGGGCAGCGCCGTGGAGAGGATCGCCACGCCCAGCCCCAGCGGTAAGACCGACCAGTGCCACAGAGCATCGCCCGCCTGCCAGACACCGACCGGCACAAACACCAGCGCGGCGATCAGCGAACCAATGGCCACCGTTGCCGGACCATGTTCTTCCCCGGCACGCTGGCCGCTTAATATATAGACAGCCCAGCAGGCCCCCGCGCCAAGAGCCAGCGCCGCACCGGTCAGATCAACATGTGAGACATCCTGGCCGAGGGGCAGCAGAAACCACAGTCCGAGCACCGCCAGCGCCACCCAGATAAAATCCACCGCGCGCCGGGACGCAAAGAGCGCCACCGCCAGTGGGCCGGTGAACTCCAGCGCCACCGCGATCCCCAGCGGCACCGTCTGGATAGATAAGTAAAAGAGATAGTTCATCGCCCCGAGGGATAATCCATAAAGCAGCAGCGGCTTGCGCTGCGCTTTAGTAAAACGTAAGCGCCACGGCTTGAAGATAACCACAAGGATCAGCGTGCCGAGGGCCAGACGCAGGGCAGTGACGCCGGGCGCGCCAATTAACGGAAAGAGCGATTTCGCCAGCGAAGCCCCGCTCTGTATAGAGAGCATGGCAATGAGGATCACCAGTACGGGCATCCATACCGGCGTTTTACGGGACAATCCAGGCATCCTTTCTCCTGTCAATTTATGTCAAACGAAGTAAAAGAAGGCAGTGTAATGGAAATACCTGCCCACGGTTGAACCTTCGTTGAAAAAAAGTCTCCGCAAATCCGTACAATAGGCCATAGTTGATGGATTAATCGCCGTTTGATTAGGATTAATCTGGATGAATATGTTGCGTTTCTCGCGTAAAAATAGCGTCCTGTGTGGGAAAACCGCTGCATTTTGAAAGAGATAGTCAGTGCTGGAAACGTTCTGTTACAGGAAAAGAGCCCTTAGACAACGTAAACCGCCAGGAGTTTCCTGACTATTTTTGATATATTTAAAACTTAGGATTTACTTGAAGCACATTTGAGGTGGTTATGAAAAAAATTGCATGTCTTTCAGCGCTGGCCGCGATTCTGGCCGTTACCGCAGGTTCCGCAGTAGCTGCATCCACCGTTTCTGGCGGTTACGCTCAGAGCGATGCGCAGGGCGTAGCGAACAAAACAAACGGTTTCAACCTGAAATACCGTTACGAAAATGATACTCCGCTGGGCTACATCGGTTCCTTCACTTACACCGAAAAAGATCGTACCGAAGACGGCGCTTATAACAAAGCACAGTACTACGGCGTGACCGGTGGTCCTGCTTTCCGTATCAACGACTGGGCCAGCATCTATGGCGTAGTGGGTGTTGGTTACGGTAAATTCCAGCAGCGCGAAGATGGCTTCAAAACCGCTGACACCAGCGATTATGGCTTCTCTTACGGTGCAGGTATGCAGTTCAACCCGATGGAAAACGTTGCTCTGGACGTGTCCTACGAGCAGAGCCGTATCCGTAGCGTTGACGTTGGCACCTGGATCGCAGGCGTTGGCTACCGCTTCTAATCACTTCTGTGATGATAAAAAATCCGCCCTCGGGCGGATTTTTTTTTGCTTTATGGAAACGAATGGCTACGGTCGTAGGGTTTACCGCGTTTTGGTATCAAAAATATCCGTGCCCAGATGGGTGTAATCCACTTTCTGCAGTTTGAAATTCGTCACCCAGGTGGTGCCGCTTTTTTGCGAGGACATAAAACGGTATTTATTGGTGATCTCTTTCGCGCTGATGCCGGTCCACTGTGAGAAAAAGTTCAGGAAATCATTGGCCGAGCGACGGGCTTTGATCACGCGATGGGTCTTGTCATCGCTGGAGACCACCATAAAGGGCACCTGGAAGTTCTGCTGGAAGGTGTCGCCATGGGCCAGATACTGCACGTCTTTGCCGCGCTCTTTAATGGCAAGGCCATGATCCGAGAAATAGACCATCGAGAAACTGTCCCCCGCGCCCTGCAACTGCGCATAGAGTTTGCCGAGCAATTCATCGGTCTGGGTGATGGAATAGAGGTAGCAGGAGGTCTCTTTCGACTGCACAAACACCTTATATTTACCTTCGGTGCGATCGCAGGCCTGCGGGTGGGAACCCATCAGGTGCAGGACGATCAGCTGCGGCTGGCTGCGCGGCGTGGACAACACCTGGGCCGTCATTTTCAGCAGCGCCTCATCCTTGACGTTTTTATCCGCTTCGAAATCGCCGTTTTTCAGGAACTGCACTTCATCGGCGCGTTTCGCGATGCTGGCGATGGCGGTATCGTATTCGCCAATTTGTCCCTGATTGGAGAACCACCAGGTCTGGAAACCGGCGCGGTTCGCCAGGGTGACGAAGTTATCCTGGTATTGCGGTTTATCGTCCACCACGCGGTTCAGCGTCAGGCCGAGGGATTTTTGCGTCGAGCCGCTGGCGGCCACGTAGTCGATAAAGAAGGTGCCGTTAACCTGGCTGGCGAAGGGCGTGTTATTCCAGTACCCGCCAAAGGCGCCCATCGCGTCGCGACGCACGCTTTCGCCGATCACCACCACATAGGTGTGATATTTCGGCTTCACGCCCAGCACCGTCCAGGTATCTTTCATGCCGGACAATTCCGCCATGCGGGTCTGTTCTTCCCGCACTTCGCGGTTATTCACCACCACATCTTTCACGAAGCGCACTACCGGATAACCGGTGTCTTTCAGATGGAAGCCCCAGCCGTAGTAGAGGTTGCTTACCGGCTGCACGAACACCACCGCGAGACAGAAGGCGACACCCAGATGATCCCATTTACCCCAGGCCGGACGTTCCGCCGCTTTGCGGCGCACGGCGATCACGCCCAGGCCAAAAATAAACAGGCCTATCACGTAGTTGTGCCACGGGAAAATCGTCAATATTTCCGTGGACTCTTCCATATTGGTGGAGTGCAGCGCCAGCAGGGTATTAAAGTTGGGCGCGCCATAAGCCTGACCGAACGGATAGTAGGACGCCGCCACCAGGGTACAAAGGCCGATCAGCACTTTCTGTACCCGCGGGGCGTGACGCCATAGCAGCTGTAAGACCAGGGCAAAGGCGACGGCATACAGCAGGCTGAAAGGATAGCCAAGGGCGTAGTTAATAAGTAAGGACTGCAAAAAATAAAAACCTGTCCACGGGCTGATGTTCAGCCCGCGTGCAGCGAGGGTTTCTTTTATGATTAAATTCATATGACACTATCGCGAAAACGCCATGTGCTCACCCTGGCGTCGAGGGTCAAAACCTGCGGGACAATGCGTGAAGAATGAGGAGGGGGCCGTCATCCGCAAGCCGCATTTGCGCAGGGCTGCGAGAAGATAGAGCGAGCCGCCATGAAGGTCAACAGGCGTCAGGGCTATGTTTTGCGATAATGGTTACAAAACCAACAAATAATAAGAAATTTCTATAGAAACGATCAGTATGACGGGGGGATGTGACAGAAAAATGAAGCGGCGTACCGCGACGCCGCATTAGCGTGAAGGTTTATCGTCCGGCTGCGGTTTGCTGTGGAACATATCGCACAACAGATTAACCAGCAGTAAACGCACTTTAAAAGGGGAGTGACTGAACACGGCCATACATCTCCTGAATTCGTTCATTAGTTACCTCCTGTCCAGATAAAAACCATTCCGTCCGTGAAGGGTGACTGCATTACATACAGATATAGCATAGGCTATATTTTATAGCTATGGCTAATGCGTTAATTTTTTGTACTCCTCAGGCGATGGTTTACAATGGCCGCTCGCTTAGAGGATGCGGTATTCGCGTCACGTCAATGAGGAAGCACTATGAGTCGTCGCGCAGGTACGCCAACAATAAAAAAAGTGACGCAACTGGTTAATGTTGAAGAACATGTCGAAGGATTTCGCCAGGTTCGCGAGGCGCATCGCCGCGAGTTAATCGATGATTATGTTGAGTTGATTTCCGATCTGATCCGCGAAGTGGGCGAAGCGCGTCAGGTGGACATGGCGGCGCGGCTGGGCGTTTCGCAGCCGACGGTAGCCAAAATGTTAAAACGACTGGCCAGCGTCGGCCTGATCGAACAGATCCCCTGGCGCGGCGTGTTCCTGACGCCTGAAGGGGAGACCCTGGCGCAGCAAAGCCGTGAGCGTCATCAGATTGTGGAAAGTTTTCTGCTGGTGCTCGGCGTCAGCCCGGATACCGCCCGCCGCGATGCGGAAGGGATGGAACACCACGTCAGTGAAGAAACCCTTGAGCGTTTCCGTCTGTTTACCCTGCAACAGGGCCAGAACGCAGAATGACGCTGCCCTTCGTGCGTGCGCTGGCCCGCGACCGATTCTTTCATCTGTTACTGCTGGTGGGCGTGCTCCTCAGCTTTTTCGTCCCCTTTGCCCCGGCGGGCTGGGGTAAAGCCATCGACTGGCACACCATTATTACCCTCAGCGGGCTGATGCTGCTGACCAAAGGCGTCGAGCTGTCGGGCTATTTCGATGTGGTGGGGCGTCGCATGGTGCGCCGCTTCGCCACCGAACGCCGTCTGGCGATCTTTATGGTGCTGGCGGCGGCGCTGCTGTCGACCTTTCTGACCAACGATGTGGCGCTGTTCATTGTGGTGCCGCTGACCATCACGCTGAAAAAACTCTGTGAGATCCCGGTCAACCGGCTGATCATCTTCGAAGCGCTGGCGGTAAATGCCGGCTCGCTGCTTACGCCCATCGGTAACCCGCAAAATATCCTGCTATGGGGGCGCTCCGGACTGTCGTTTGCCGCCTTCTGCGCGCAGATGGCGCCGCTGGCGCTGGCGATGATGCTGACATTACTGGCGCTGTGCTGGTTTGCCTTCCCGAAAAAAGCCCTCAATTACCATAGCGGCAGCCAGAGCGCCGACTGGCAGCCGCGGCTGGTGTGGAGCTGTCTGGCGCTCTATATCGTGTTTCTTATTTCACTGGAGCTGAAACAGGAGCTGTGGGGGCTGGCGGCCATCGCTGTCGGTTTTCTGATCCTCGCACGCCGCGTGGTGCTGAGCGTCGACTGGACGCTGCTGCTGGTGTTTATGGCGATGTTTATCGACGTGCACCTGCTGATCCAGCTGCCGGTATTGCAGGGGGCGCTGAACGACGTCGGCAACTTATCCGCGCCCGGCCTGTGGCTCACCGCCATTGGCCTGTCGCAGTTTATCAGCAACGTTCCGGCCACCATTTTACTGCTTAACTATGTACCGCCGGATCAGCTGCTCGCCTGGGCGGTTAACGTCGGCGGTTTCGGGCTGCTGCCCGGCTCGCTGGCGAATCTCATCGCGCTGCGCATGGCGCAGGATCGCCGCATCTGGTGGCGTTTTCACCTCTGGTCGCTACCGCTGCTCGTCTGGGCGGCGCTGGTCGGCTACGGTCTTTTTATTCTCAGTTAGTGCTCAATTGTCAGTTTTTCCTGGCAAATGTATAGCAACCTCCTAACTTTAGTTAACGGCGCACCTGCCGCGCCGTTAACTGACAGGAACGTTGTAACGCTATGGCTGAGAACATGAACGCGTCTGACGAGACGCAAAAAGACGACAATAAAATCGACAATAATAACGAAAAAACAGAACGCAAACGCCCCGGCAAAAAGCCGATTATTATCCTTGGCATCGTGGTGATCGTCATGGTGGTCGGCGCACTGGTGTGGTGGCTGCTGACCCGCAATGAAGAAACCACTGACGACGCCTTCACCGATGGCGATGTGGTGACTATTGCGCCCAAGGTCGCGGGCTACGTGACCGAGCTGCGTGTGAAAGATAACCAGCGGGTGAAGAAGGGCGATCTGCTGGTGACCATCGATCCGCGCGATACCCGCGCCCAGCGCGATCAGGCGCAGGCCCAGCTGGGTCTGGCGACCGCGCAACTGCATCAGGCGCAGGCGCAGCTGGCGCTCTCGAAAGTGCAGTATCCCGCCCAGCGGGATGAAGCGCGCGCCCAGGTGCTGAAAGCGCAGGCAGATCTGGCCAATGCCGAGGCCGCGTACCGCCGTCAGCGCGGCGTCGATCCCCGCGCCACCACGCAACAAAATATTGATACCGCCAACGCGCAACTGCGCAGCGCGCAGGCCCAGCTGGCCAGCGCTAAGGCGCAGGCGGAAGTGGCCGAGCAGGTGCAGCTGCAAATTCGCCAGCAGGAAACTAACGTCGAAGCGCGCCAGCGTCAGGTCGATCAGGCGCGGGCGCAGCTGGAAAACGCCGAGCTGAATCTCTCCTATACCGAAGTGCGCGCGCCTTTCGACGGTTACGTCACCAAACGTAACGTGCAGACCGGCACTCTGGTGCAGGCGGGCAGCGCGTTGTTCTCGCTGGTGTCGCCGGACATCTGGGTGGTCGCTAACTTTAAAGAGTCGCAGCTGGAGCGTATGCGCCCCGGCAATAAAGTCACCATCAGCATCGACGCCTGGCCGGATATGGAGCTGGAAGGGCATATCGACAGTATTCAGCAGGGCAGCGGATCGCGCTTCTCCGCCTTCCCGGCAGAAAACGCCACCGGTAACTTTGTGAAGATTGTCCAGCGCGTGCCGGTGAAAATCGTCATCGACAAAGGGCTGGATCCCAACAAGCCGATGCCGCTGGGTCTGTCTGTTGAGCCGAAGGTTACGCTGGAATGACCGATCACAACCATGAAAGCTGGAAACCCGCCAGCAATCCGTGGGCGGTGGCGATTGTCGTCACGCTGGCGGTTTTTATGGAGATCCTCGACACCACTATCGTTAACGTGGCGCTGCCGCACGTCGCCGGATCGCTCTCCTCCAGCTACAGCGAATCGACCTGGGTGCTGACCAGTTATCTGGTGGCGAACGGTATTGTGCTGCCCATCTCGGCGTTTTTAAGCCGGGTGTTTGGCCGTAAACGCTTCTTCCTGATCTGCATCGTGATGTTTACCGTCTGCTCGTTTTTGTGCGGTATCGCCACTGAACTGTGGGAAATCATCCTGTTCCGTATCTTGCAGGGCTTCTTTGGCGGCGGTTTGCAGCCGACGCAGCAGTCGGTGCTGCTGGATTACTTTAAGCCGGAAGATCGCGGCAAGGCGTTCGGCCTGTCCTCTATCGCCATTATCGTCGCGCCTGTGCTTGGCCCGACGCTCGGCGGCTGGATCACCGACAACTACTCCTGGCGCTGGGTATTCTTTATCAATATCCCGGTGGGCATCATCACGGTGCTGGCGATCTATCAGCTGCTGGAAGATCCGCCGTGGGAGCGTAAATCGGAAGAAAAACTCTCCATCGACTGGACGGGCATTGGCCTGATCGCGCTGGGTCTGGGTTGCTTACAGGTGATGCTGGATCGCGGCGAAGACGACGACTGGTTTGCTTCCGGCTTTATCCGCACCTTTGCGGTGCTGACGCTGGTGGGCATTATCGGCGCTATCTACTGGCTGATTTACGCCAAAAAACCGGTGGTCAACCTGCAATGTATGAAGGATAAAAACTTTGCGGTGTCGAGTCTGCTGATGGCGGGCATGGCGATGATCCTCTACGGCAGCTCGGTGGTGATCCCGCAGCTGGCTCAGCAGGATCTGGGCTATACCGCCACCTGGTCCGGGCTGGTGCTGTCGCCGGGGGCGATACTGATCGTGCTGACCATTCCGCTGGTGCTGAAACTGATGCCGGTGGTGCAGACGCGCTGGATCATCGCCTTTGGCTTTGCCTGCCTCGCGCTGTCGTTCTTCTGGTCGCGCACCCTGACGCCGGACATCGATTTTGAAACCCTGGTGCTGTTCCGCAGCGCCCAGTCGATTGGTCTTGGCTTCCTGTTCGTGCCGCTGACCACCATCGCCTTTATTACCATACCCCGGCAGCTGAACGCCGACGCCGCGGCGCTGTTCACCATGTTCCGTAACGTTGCGGGATCGATGGGCATTTCGCTCTCCACCGCCGCTATTACCGAACGATCCCAGGTGCACAGCGCCTATCTCAGCGAACATGCCTCGCCTTTTGACGAGCAGTTCCAGCAGGCGATCCGTAGCTCAGCAGAGGCGATACGCAATTTCACCTCGCAGGTGGGCGATCCCACCGCCATTGCCAGCGGGCAGATGTACCAGACCTTAATCGAGCAGTCGCGCTTTCTCGCCTACGTGGATGTCTTCACATTGCTCAGTCTGGTGGCCGTTCTGTTGATCCCATTTTGTTTACTGCTTTCGCCGGTGAAAAGCGAAGGCAGCGCAGGAGCACATTAAGATGCACAGGAAAACTCATCCCACTTTCACCCTGCTGGCGCTGTTGCTGGCAGGCTGCGCCGTCGGGCCGGATTATCAGCAGCCCGCCGCCCCGGCGGTCAGCCACTGGAACGATCAGGGCGACCGCAATGTGAAGTCGCAGACGGCGTCCCAGGCGGTCAATCCCCGCTGGTGGACGACCTTCAACTCCCCGCAGCTCAACAGCCTGATCGAGCGGGCAATTGCCGATAACCTGTCGTTGCAGCAGACCGTGCTGCGCATCGCCGGGGCGCGGGAGCAGATCAATCAGGCGGGCGGGGCATTGCTGCCGGCGGTAAACGGCAGTCTGAAGGCCACCCGTCAGCAGCTCGGGCTGGAAGGGGAGCTGAAATCCCATGACGTTTACGGCCAGCTGAATGACGTTGATCCCGAATTGCAGGGGGCGCTTGGCACCCTGACGCAGCCGGTGAATCTCTATCAGGGTAGCTTTGATGCCCAGTGGGAGATCGATCTGTGGGGCAGAGTGCGCCGCCAGGTGGAAGCGGCGCAGGCGCAGCAGCAGGCGGCCATTGAACAGCGCAACGACGCGCTGGTATCGCTGGAAGCGGAAGTCGCCCGCGCCTGGCTGCAACTGCGCGGCGCGCAGAGCATTATCGCCACCATGAATACGCAGATTGCTACCGCCCAGGAAACGTTCTCGCTGACGGAAAACCGCCAGCGCGGGGGACTCTCGCCGCAGCTGGATGTGGAAAACGCCCGCGCACAGCTTGGCAATCTTGAAGCGCAACTGCCGCAGTATCAGGCGCAGGAGCGGCAGGCGATGAATGCGCTGGCGATCCTGCTCGGCAAGCCGCCGGGTGCGCTGGACGCTGAACTGCGCAACCCACAGCCGCTGCCGAAACTGCCGGATCTGGTGGCGACCGGCATTCCGTCCACCCTGGCGCGGCGTCGTCCGGACGTGCGCGAAGCGGAAGCGAATTTACATGCCGCCACCGCGCAGATCGGCGTGTCGGTGGCGCAGCTGTTCCCCAGCCTGTCGCTGACCGGACAGTTTGGCCTGCGTAACAGCGAAACCAACTGGCTCACCGACTGGAGCAGCCATTTCTACAGCTTTGGCCCGCAGGTTTCGATCCCGATTTTCCAGGGCGGACGGCTGGTTTCCAGCGTCAAACTGGCGCGGGCGCAGCAGGGGGCGGCGGTGCTCAACTACCGGCAGACAGTGCTGACCGCGCTCGGGGATGTGGAGAACGCGCTGGTCAGTTACCGCACCGATCAGCAGCGTGAAGCCGGTCTGAGCAAAACCATCACCGCGCTGCAAAACGCCTTCGATCTGGCGAGCGACAGCTACCGGCAGGGGATCGCCACCTTTATCGATGTGCTGGATGCCCAGCGCCAGTTAGCCCAGGCGGAACAGCAGCGGGCTCAGGCGCGGGTGCAGACCAGCCTCGATCTGGTGGCGCTCTATAAAGCCCTCGGCGGCGGCTGGGAGCCATACCAGAACGTGCAGATGCCTGACTACGCCGTGTTTGGCGACGCGCCGCGCGGATAACTTTCAGAGGATTGGGCAAGAAACGCGCAGGATCGCCACATTCGCATAAGCGGCAGGGCGGGTATAACTACAGAACATTCACGGCAGCATCTTTATGAGGAAGGTTCTATGCGATACCAGAAACTTGGCAATACCGGTCTGTTTGTGTCGGAACTGTGCCTTGGCACCATGACCTTTGGCGGCGAAGACGACATGTGGGGCAAAATCGGCAAGCTCAGTCAGAGCGACGCGGATCGCCTGGTCGGTAGCGCGCTGGATGCGGGGATCAATTTCATTGATACCGCCGATGTGTACTCCGGGGGCCGCTCGGAAATCATCACCGGGCAGGCGCTGAAAAACCTGAAGGTGCCGCGGGAAAACGTCATTGTCGCCACCAAAGTGTTCGGTGAAACCGGCACGGCAGGGGTGAACTCCCGCGGCAGTTCCCGCCACCACATTATCACAGGCGTGAAGCAGAGCTTACAGCGCCTGCAACTGGATCATATCGATCTCTATCAGCTGCACGGCTTTGATCCGGCGACGCCTATCGAAGAGACGCTGTACGCGCTGGATAATCTGGTGCAGCACGGCCATGTGCGTTATATCGGCGTCTCCAACTGGGCAGCCTGGCAGATCGCCAAAGCGCTGGGCATTTCCGAACGGCTGGGTCTTACGCGCTTTGCCTCGCTGCAGGCCTATTACACCCTCGCCGGACGGGAACTGGAGCGCGAGCTGGTGCCGATGATGCAGAGCGAAGGCGTCGGCCTGATGGTCTGGAGCCCGCTGGCGGGCGGCCTGTTAAGCGGAAAATACAGCCGCGACGGGCAGGCGGAAGCGGGCAGCCGTCGCCAGGAATTCGACTTCCCGCCGGTGAATAAAGATCGCGCGTTTGACTGCGTGGACGTGATGCGCACCATTGCCGAGGCGAAGGGCGTGAGCGTGGCGCAGATTGCCCTGGCCTGGCTGCTGCATCAGCCGGTGGTCAGCAGCGTGATCATCGGCGCGAAGCGCGAAGAACAGTTGCTGGATAACATCGCCGCCACCAGCATTCGCCTGAGCGACGACGAACTGCAACAGCTGGATGCGGTCAGCGCGTTGCCGCGGGAATATCCGGGCTGGATGCTGGAACGTCAGGGCGAATACCGCCGCAAGCAGCTGGCTGCGCAGTAATTTATTGCAATTTTGTTACATCCATAACATATCATCCATAAGAGCATTGCCAGCGCCGTCTGACCCGGCATCATGTCGCGAAAGAGAAGGGAGTGATGCTAATGGTCCGTGTCGTACTGGTGGATGATCATGTGGTGGTACGGTCGGGGTTTGCCCAGCTCCTCGGCCTGGAAGACGATGTGTGCGTGACCGGGCAGTTCAGCACCGCTGCGGAGGCCTGGCCCGCACTGCTTCAGGATGATGTTGACGTGGCAGTGCTGGATGTCGCCATGCCCGATGAAAACGGCCTCAGCCTGCTGAAACGCCTGCGTCAACAGCGCCCTGGCTTTCGCGCCATTATTCTCAGCATTTATGATACCCCGGCCTTTGTGCAAAGTGCGCTCGACGCCGGAGCCAGCGGCTATCTCACCAAGCGCTGCGGCCCGGAAGAGCTGGTGCAGGCGGTGCGATCCGTCGGCATGGGCGGTCACTATCTGTGCGCCGATGCCCTGCGCGCCCTGCGCGGCGGCGAACCCTCCGGTAAAGTGCTGAATATTCTCACCCCCCGCGAGCGGGAAGTATTCGATCTGCTGGTCAAGGGCGACAGCGTTAAAGAGATCGCCTATAAGCTCGAACTAAGCCATAAAACCGTTCATGTTCACCGTGCCAATGTGCTGGGCAAATTACAGTGCAGCAGCACCATTGAGCTGGTGCATTTTGCCCTCGACCACCAGCTGCTGACGGGGCACTGATGTCGTCAGCGTCCCGGCGTTTTATGGTGCTGTCGCTGTTTATCGTTCTGGCCTGGGGACCGGGCTGGCTGATGCTGTGGACGCTGAGTTTTTATCTCACCCATAACGGCCAGCAGGCGGTGCTGTTTCTGCCGCAGGGCGTGTTTCTGGCGCTGCTGATTTTGCTGTCGCGCCGCTTCTGGCCGGCGCTGTTACTGCCGTTGCTGGCGATGATTTTCTGGCTGCACAGCGAACAGTTGCTCACTGGTTACACCATGCTGGCCGCCCCCTTAATCGCGCTACCGGTGGCGCGTGTGGCGCACTATTACTGGCACCGTTTTCCCCTCTACTGGCATCGCCTGACGCTGCTGCTGACGGCGGTCACCGCCTGCGCCCTGCTGCAAACCCTGCTGCTGGCCCCCTTTCTGGAAAGTAAGTCCACGCTAATCGGCCTTGCCAGCTTTACCGGCGGCGTGCTGCTGACGCCCTTCGTCTACCTGATTTTTGAATTTCTGCGCCAGCAGCATCGCTATCATCTGCTGGGGCTGGACACCAGCAACCCGCCGCTGCACACCTCGCTGATTATCTGGTGCAGCCTGTTTTTTATTATCGGCATCGGCACGCAGATGGTGCTGTCGCCGGAAATCGAACGGCTGCTGCTGATCGTGGTGTTTCTGCCTAACGTCATCATGGCGTGGAAATTCGGCTGGCAGGGCGGGGTGCTGGCGGGGCTGCTCGGCAGCATGATGATCACCATCGCCCGACAGGTGGGCATCGGTTTTGGCGATCTGCTGGAGCTGGAGATTTTCCTCGCCACCCAGGCGTTGCTCGGCATCGGGCTTGGGATCGCCATCAGCCGCCAGCAGCATCTGGCGCAAAACCTCGATCGCTATCGTCAGCGGCTGGAGGTGGAGTTACAGGCGCGCCGCGCGCTGGCGGAGAAGCTGATCCACAGTGAAGAAGACACCCGCAAAAGCCTTGCCAGAGAGCTGCACGATGAGATCGGCCAGAACATCACCGCCATTCAGATCCAGTCGCAGCTGGTAAAACGCAGCGCGGGCAGCAGCCAGGCGCTGGACGCCGCCAGCCAGATTAACGATCTGGCGCGGCGCATTCACACCTCCACCCGCCAGCTGTTGCGACAACTGCGTCCGCCGGTGCTGGATGAGCTCTCCTTTCGCGAGGCGCTGCACCATCTGGTGAATGAGTTCGCCTTTGCCGAGCGCGGCATCACCTGCCGCTTTGATTACCGGCTCAGCGCGCCGCCGGAAAACGAAACCCTGATTTTTACCCTTTACCGCCTGTTGCAGGAGCTGCTGAACAACGTCTGCAAGCATGCGCAGGCCAGCCGGGTGAGCATTGTCCTTGAGCCGCGCGACGGGCAGATCTGGCTGACGGTCGCGGATAACGGTATCGGCCTACCGGCCGGGCAGTCCCCTGGCTTCGGCATTCAGGGGATGCGCGAGCGGGTGCATGCGCTGGGGGGCGATCTGGTGCTGGAGTCCGCTCAGGGCACGCGCGTAATTGTTAACCTGCCCACACTTTTGCCACAAAGCCCCCGTTAACCAGGAAAAAGTCTTAGTCACTGCGGACTTTCTCTCATCCCCTTTTTCGTTCGCTTTCATATAGTCATTGTCACCGGAGGCCCTATGCAGGAACTGTCAGCCACTGCCATTAGCCAGCGCTACCGCCGACTACGTCCGCGTTTATTGCTGTCGATGGTGGTGGGTTACGCGGCCTTTTACCTGACGCGCAAAAGCGTCAATTACGTGCTGCCCGCGCTGCAACTGGATCTCAGCTTAAGCAAGAGCGACATCGGTCTGCTGGGTTCGCTGTTTTATCTCAGCTATGGCCTGTCGAAGTTTGCCGCCGGCCTCTGGCACGACAGCCACGGCAGCCGGGTATTTATGGGCATCGGGCTATTTGCCACCGGGCTGTTAAACGTGCTCTTTGCGTTTGGCGATTCGCTGCCGACGCTGCTGTTCATCTGGACGCTGAACGGCTTTTTCCAGGGCTGGGGCTGGCCGCCATGCGCGCGCCTGCTGACCCACTGGTATTCGCGCAACGAGCGCGGCTTCTGGTGGGGCTGCTGGAATACCTCCATCAATATCGGCGGGGCGATTATCCCGCTGATCTGTGCCTTTGCCGCCCACTGGTGGGGCTGGCAGGCCGCGATGCTGACACCAGGGATCATCAGCATGGCGCTCGGCGTGTGGTTAACCATGCAACTGCGGGGCACACCGCAGGAAGAGGGATTACCGTCCGTCGGGGAGTGGCGGCAGGATCCGCTGGAGTTACGGCAGGAGCAGCAAAGCCCGCCGATGGGGTTGTGGCAGATGTTACGCACCACCATGCTGCAAAACCCGATGATCTGGCTGCTGGGCGTTTCTTATGTGCTGGTGTACCTCATCCGCATTGCGCTCAACGACTGGGGGAACATCTGGCTGGCGGAGAATCACGGCGTCAATCTGCTCAGCGCCAATGCCACTGTGATGCTGTTTGAAGTGGGCGGGCTGCTGGGGGCGCTGTTTGCCGGATGGGGATCGGATGTGATGTTCAGCGGGCAGCGTGCGCCGATGATTTTGCTGTTCACCCTCGGGCTGATGGTTTCCGTCGCCGCGCTGTGGCTCGCGCCGGTGCACCATTATGCGCTGCTGGCGATGTGCTTTTTTACCGTGGGCTTTTTTGTTTTCGGCCCGCAGATGTTGATTGGTCTGGCGGCGGTGGAGTGCGGTCACAAAGGGGCGGCGGGCTCCATCACCGGTTTTCTGGGGCTGTTCGCCTATCTGGGGGCGGCGCTGGCGGGCTGGCCGCTGTCACAGGTGATCGAAGGCTACGGCTGGTCGGGGATGTTTACCCTGCTGTCCGTCGCGGCGGCACTGATGGGTTTACTGCTGATGCCGCTGTTGATGGCGGGCATTACGGCTTCTAACACGCAAAGGATAAAAACATGAAAGTGACTCTGCTCTCTACGCTGGTAGCCACCGGCATCGCGCTTGCAACATTAAGCGGCGGCGCACAGGCAAAAGGCCGTCTGGTGGTCTATTGCAGCGCCACCAATGAAATGTGTGAAACCGAAACCAAAGCCTTCGGCGAAAAATACGATGTGAAAACCTCGTTTATCCGTAACGGCTCCGGCAGTACGCTGGCGAAAGTGGATGCGGAGAAGAAAAACCCGCAGGCGGATGTCTGGTACGGCGGCACCTTAGATCCGCAGTCGCAGGCCGGTGAAATGGGGCTGTTGCAGCCGTATAAATCCCCGAACCTTGAGCAGATCATGACGCAGTTCCGCGATCCGGCCAAAGTGAAAGGCAACCTGTCGTCGGCGGTGTATGTCGGCATTCTCGGCTTCGGGGTTAATACCGAGAAGCTGAAAGAGAAAAACCTGCCGATCCCGAAATGCTGGAAAGATCTGACCAAACCGGAATACAAAGGTGAGATCCAGATTGCCGATCCGCAAAGTTCCGGCACCGCCTATACCGCGCTCGCCACCTTCGTACAACTGTGGGGCGAAGATCAGGCGTTCGATTACCTGAAGCAGCTTAATACCAATATCTCTCAGTACACCAAATCCGGGATCGCCCCGGCGCGTAACGCCGCCCGCGGCGAAACGGCTATCGGCATCGGCTTCCTGCACGATTATTCGCTGGAAAAGGAGCAGGGCGCGCCGCTGGAGCTGATCTCGCCGTGCGAAGGCACCGGCTATGAAATCGGCGGCGTCAGTATTCTGAAAGGCGCGCGCAATGCCGACAACGCGAAGCTGTTCGTTGACTGGGTGCTGTCAAAAGAAGCGCAGGAGCTGGCGTGGAAGAAGGGCAAGTCCTATCAGATCCTGACCAACACCACGGCGGAAACTTCGCCGAACTCGCTCAAGCTCGACGATCTGAAGCTGATCAGCTACGACATGGACAAATACGGCTCAACGGATGTGCGTAAGGCGCTGATCAATAAATGGGTCAGCGATGTGAAGATGGGGAAATAACCCCACGACGGTCACTGCCGGGTGGCAGCGTTAACGCCTTACCCGGCCTACAACTTTCCCAACACCGGAACACTTATGTCACACACACTTGCACTCCATCCCGCCAGAAAGCGGGATGCGGTCTTCCTTTGGCTGCTTTTAGGCTGGCTGGCGTTCGCGCTGCTGCCGAGCTGGAGCCTGGATTATGGCCTGTTTGAATCCACGGCGGACGAAATTCTTGATGCGTACGCCTGGTCGCATCTTAACGTCAGCCTGCTGTGGTACCTGTTCCCCAGCCTGTTGCTGTTGCGCCCGTTCAGCGCGGCCAGCCGCGATCAACGCCGTCGCCACTGGTTTGACGCCGGCTGGGCGCTGGCCTGTATGGCGTTTATCGTTATCAGCGCGACGCTCGCCGGGCGCGGGCTGGGCTATGCCACCATCATGCTGTTCATTTCCCTTGGCGCGATCATGACGCTGGCGTTGACCCGCCTTGAATGGCTGAGCGGCGACCGCTTTGTGATTGGCTCGCTGATCGCCATTATCGCGCTGATCGGCATTTTTATCGTCTGGCCGAGTATCGCCATCTTTATTCCGATGTTCACCACCGACAGCGGGGAATTCGCGCCGCTGGCGTTTATGACGGTGCTGTCGCAGGCGCATATCGTGCAGGTGATCGTCAACTCGATCCTGCTGTCGATGGCGGTGGGCGTGGGCTGTACCTTCTTCGGGCTGGTGCTGGCGATCTACACCACGCGCATCGCCCGGCGCAGCGCCATTATTGGCCGTATTTTCTCTATTCTGCCGATCGTTACGCCGCCCTTTGTGGTCGGGCTGGGCGTGACGCTGATGATGGGCCGCTCCGGTTATGTGACTGAACTGATGGTCGACTGGTTCGGCCTGACCAACACTAACTGGCTGTACGGTTTTACCGGTATCTGGATCGCGCAGGTGCTGGCCTTTACGCCGATGGCCTTTATGATCCTCGATGGCGCCATCAAAACCATTCATCCGTCGCTGGAAGAAGCCTCTTATACCCTGCGCGCCAGCCGCTGGCAGACCTTTAACGGCGTCTTTGTGCCGCTCTTAAAACCGGCGCTGGCGAACGCCTTTTTAGTTGTCATCGTGCAGTCGCTGGCGGACTTCAGTAACCCGCTGGTGCTGGGCGGCAACTTCGACGTGCTGGCGACGCAGATCTATTTCTATATCACCGGCTCGCAGCTGGATTATCAGGCCGCCAGTACGCTGGGCGCGTTCCTGCTGCTGTTCTCGCTGCTGGTGTTCTGCATCCAGTATATGTGGATCGGTAAACGCTCCTACGTCACCGTCTCCGGTAAATCCTACCGGGGCGACGTGCAGCCGCTGCCGGTGACGCTGGTGTGGGGCGTGATGGCGCTGCTGGCGGTGTGGGTGGCGTTCAATGCGCTGCTGTACGGCAGCATTTTCTACGGTAGCTTTACCGTCAACTGGGGCGTGGATTACACCCTGACGCTGGATAACTTTATCAAGCTGTTCGGTCAGGGGATGAGCGATGGCGCGTGGCCGTCACTGCTCGATACGCTGCTGTACGCCGGTATTGCCGCGCCGATCACCGCCATTTTTGGCCTGCTGATCGCCTGGGTGGTGGTGCGCCAGCAGTTCCGCGGCAAAAAGACTATCGAATTCACCACCATGCTGTGCTTTGCCGTACCGGGCACCGTGGCGGGCGTTTCTTATATTCTCGCCTTTAACAGCGCCCCTGTGTATCTCACGGGTACCGCGGCCATTGTGATTATTTCGATGGTGATGCGTAACGTGCCGGTGGGTATTCGCGCCGGGATCGCCGGTCTCGGCCAGATCGACAAATCGCTGGATGAAGCTTCCCTCAGCCTGCGCGCCGGATCACTACGTACCATTACGCACATTCTGCTGCCACTGCTGCGCCCGGCGATCCTCTCGGCGCTGATCTACAGCTTTGTGCGCGCCATTACCACGGTGAGCGCCATTGTGTTCCTCGTCACCCCGGACACCCGTGTGGCTACGGCCTACATCTTAAACCGTGTTGAGGACGGCGAGTACGGCGTGGCCATTGCCTACGGCTCGATCCTGATTGTGGTGATGCTGGCGATCATCTTCCTCTTTGACTGGCTGATCGGTGAGGCGCGTATCTCCCGTTCAAAAGCTAAAAACCAGGCGTAAATTTATGACTCAGAAACATTTTGTTGAGCTGCGCAACGTGGGTAAAACCTTTGGCAGCAATGTGGTGATTGAAAATATCAACCTGGCGATCCCGCAGGGGGAGATGGTAACGCTGCTCGGCCCGTCCGGCTGCGGTAAAACCACGGTGCTGCGGCTGGTGGCGGGGCTGGAAAAACCGACTTCCGGGCAGATTTTTATCGACGGTGAAGACGTGACCGACAGTTCGATCCAGCAGCGGGATATCTGCATGGTGTTCCAGTCCTACGCGCTGTTCCCGCACATGTCGCTGGGCGAGAACGTCGGCTATGGCCTGAAGATGCTCGGCGTGTCGCGCGCGGAGATCAAAACCCGGGTCAAAGAGGCGCTGGCGATGGTCGATCTGGACGGCTTTGAGGATCGCTATGTGGATCAGATTTCCGGCGGTCAGCAGCAGCGTGTGGCGCTGGCGCGCGCGCTGATCTTAAAGCCCAAAGTGCTGCTGTTTGATGAGCCGCTCAGCAACCTCGACGCCAACCTGCGCCGCAGCATGCGCGATAAAATTCGCGAGCTGCAAAAGCAGTTTAATATCACGTCGCTCTATGTCACCCACGATCAGAGCGAAGCCTTTGCGGTATCCGATACCGTGCTGGTGATGAATAAAGGCCACATCATGCAGATGGGCTCGCCACAGGATCTCTATCGTCAGCCTGCGTCGCGCTTTATGGCCAGCTTTATGGGCGATGCCAACCTGTTCCCGGCAGCATTCTCCGCAGATCATGTGGATATTTACGGTTACCGGCTACCGCGCCCGGCGCAGTTCGCCACCGTGGGCAGCGGGCAGGTGGGCGTGCGTCCGGAGGCGATCACCCTCGGGCAGCATGGCAGCGAAAGCCAGCGCTGCGTGATCCGTCATGTGGCCTATATGGGACCGCAGTATGAGGTGATTGTTGCGTGGCATGGGCAGGAGATTTTGTTGCAGGTGAATGCGACGCGATTGCAGCCGGACGTGGGGGAGAATTATTTCCTGGAGATCCATCCGTACGGGATGTTTGAGATGCGGGAGGCGGGTTAATCAGGGTCCCTTTAAGTGGAATGTTCCGTTCACTGGTATGTTCGGTTTAGTGGAATGTTCCGTTCACTTTGCGTTTCGTGTCAGGCGTAACACCGCTGACGGTGAACGTGCTAAGGGGGCCACCGCGGCCCCCTTAGCAATCCCCGCGGCCCCGCAAAGAAACCGRTGCTGCGCACTGCGCTCACCTCCCGACCGTCTGCCCGCGGTCGGCTCKATTCGGCMTCCTGCCTCATTTCGCCTCTGGCCGCCATCCATGGCGTCCAGCCCTTGTCATCCGGCCTCCGGCTCGCCGGTTTCAGCGGGGACTCAACCCCTCGCGTTAATATCTCTGTTTTTTATAAAGCGACTGAGTGGCTTTSTGTTTGTCWGAACTTACAGGAACTGCTGAGTTAATTTATTTAGAAATCATGAAGTGTGKGGGGAGCCCGGGGGTGCAGGGGGCGGCGGCGACTGGCCGCCCCTTGCGTGCTCTCGCCATCCGGTGTTCCGTTGTTCCGCAACATTAATAAGAGCGCAACCTACCACCATCAATAAAAGCGCAACCTGCCGCATGCAAGAGATCATTACGCGATCTTTACGGCGCTGGTCACAAAACCAGCACCCTCTCTTTGCCTGCCTTATCCGCATCCGCTATATGACTAGTCATATAAACTAAATGACTTTACATAATCACCAGCGGAGATCAGATGATGACTAAATCCTTACCGGCGGGTTTTTTGTGGGGCAACTCGGTATCCAGTATGCAGACGGAAGGGGCGTGGGACGAAGGGGGAAAAGGGCCGTCGGTTTACGATATTCGCGAAGCCAGCGAATTCGCCTCCGACTGGAAAGTGGCGACCGACTCCTACCATCGCTATGCCGAAGATTTCGATCTGATGCAGGATCTCGGCATGAACTGCTACCGCTTCCAGATCGCCTGGAGCCGCGTCTGCCCGCAGGGCGACGGGGAATTTAACGACGAGGGCATCGCCTTTTACGATCGCTTTATCAACGATCTGCTGGCGCGGGGTATCGAGCCAATGGTCTGCCTGTACCATTTCGATATGCCGCTGGCGCTGGCGCAGAAGTATAACGGGTTTACCGATCGTCACGTCATGGAGGCGTTCGTTCGCTACGGTAAAAAGATGATCGACTGCTTTGGCGACCGCGTGAAGTACTGGCTGACCTTTAACGAGCAGAACATCTACCACATGCCGGAGGCCTTTAAGGTCGGCGGTTATCTGGAAGGCGAAAAAACGCTGCGCGAGCTGTACCAGATCTCCCATCACGTGATGATGGCCCATGTCCGGCTAACGCACTATCTGCATGACACCAAACCGGGGCAACTGATGGGTGGCATGCTGGCGCATCAGCTGATCTATCCCGCCACCTGTAAGCCGCAGGATATTTTCTGCGCCCAGCAGTATGACGAATTCCTCAACCAGAACCTGCTACGCGTCTACGCCGGACAGGGCTACAGCCCGGCGGTGATGGCGGTAGTGGAGCGTGAGGGCTTCCAGGATATTTTTCGCGACGAGGATCTGGAAGAGATCGCCCGGGTGAAAAATGATTATATGGCGTTCAGCTACTACGCCAGTAAAACGCTGGACAGCGATGCCATCCCTGACGGTACGCCGGTGAACTATTACCTGCTGCACGGCGATAAAAATAATCCGTTCCTGAAGGCTACCGAATGGAACTGGCAGATCGATCCGCTCGGCTTTCGCACCATTATCACCCGTTATTACAACGACTGGCGGTTGCCGGTGTTCCCCATTGAAAACGGCATCGGCGTGATCGAATCCTGGGATGGGGTCAATCCCATCGACGACCAATACCGCATCGAGTATCACCGCGAACATTTGCAGGCCATGAAAGACGCCATTTTTGAAGACGGCGCACAGGTGATTGGCTATCTCGGCTGGGGACTGATTGACATTCTCAGCTCGCAGGGGGACATGCGTAAGCGCTACGGCGTGGTGTATGTGAACCGTGAAAACCACGATCTGAAAGATCTGAAACGGGTGCCGAAAAAGAGCTACGCCTGGTTTAAACGTGTGATCCACAGTAACGGCGACGAGATGTGATCCCGCCTGCCGGACCGTTTTGTGACTGATTGAAGGGAAGGTATCTGCAATGTCTGATGCAAACATGAAACCGAATATGCAGTCGTTTGTTGATCGATTTGTTGAGTTCTCCGCCCGTATCGCCAACCAGGTGCATCTGCGCTCGCTGCGCGATGCCTTTGCGGCGGTGATGCCCATTTTCATTCTCGCCGGACTGGCGGTGCTGGTGAATAACGTGGTGTTTCCCTGGGTGATGGACGGGGAGCTACTCACGCGCTTTAAAGTGTGGGGCGATGTCATTATCAACGGCACGCTGAACATCGCGGCGCTGTTGATCGCGCCAATGATCGCCTGGTCGCTGGCGCGCAACAAAAATTTCGACAACCCGGTCTCGGCAGTGGTGATCGCCTTATCCAGCTTTATCATTATGATGCCGATCCAGCTCGACGTGGTGCCGGTGGGCGGTACGACGACGGTAACTGTCGGCCAGTTGCTGTCGTTCGCCAACATCGGCACCACCGGGATTTTCGCCGGGGTGATCATCGGCCTGCTGTCCACCGAGCTGTTTATCCGCATTGCCGGGATCAAAAAGCTCGATATTTCCCTGGGCGAAAACGTGCCGCCTGCGGTGAGCAAATCCTTTTCCGCGCTGCTGCCGACCATTTTTACGCTTTCCACCTTCGCCATTATCGCCGCGCTGCTGGCGAACGTGCTGCATACCGATCTGATCCACCTGATCACCACGCTGATCCAGCAGCCGCTGCGTCTGATCAATACCAGCCTGCCGGGCACGCTCTTTATCTACAGCTTCGGCAATTTTCTGTTTACGCTGGGTATTCATCAGTCGGTGGTTAACGCCGTGGTGCTGGAGCCTTTCCTGCTGATCAACACCAACGAAAATATGATCGCCTTTGCCAACGGGCAGCCTATCCCGCATATCATCAACAATATCTTTGTGCCGACCTTCGGCATGATTGGCGGCACCGGCAGCACGCTGTCGCTGCTTATCGCCATCTTTCTGTTCTCGCGCCAGAAGGCGGCGAAACAGGTGGCGCGTCTGTCCATTTCACCGGGACTGTTTAACATCAACGAGCCGGTGATTTTCGGTCTGCCGATTGTGTTTAACATTCCGCTGATGATCCCCTTTGTGCTCTTGCCTGCTATCGGGATTTTCTTTGCCTGGATCTGCACCACTCTCGGGTTGATGTCGCGCTGCGTGGTGATGATCCCCTGGACCACGCCGCCGGTTTTAAGCGCCTGGCTGGCGACGGCGGGGGACTGGCGGGCGGTGGTGGTTCAGTTGATAATCATCGTCTTTGGTGTATTCTTCTACCTGCCTTTCCTCAAAATAGCCGAGCGAGTGGCCTTAAAAAACAGTGGGATAGTCGAATAATAAAAGGAACGGGCAATGTCGGCGAAATACGTTTCTATCGCGCGGGAAATTAAGCAGCGCATCATGAGCGGGCAGTATTCTGCCAGCGAGCCGCTGCCCGATCAGTTCGCTCTGGCGGCGGAGTTCAGCACCAGCCGCATGACTATCCAGCAGGCGATACGCCAGCTGATCGTCGAAGGGCTGGTGTATACCCGTCAGGGGCAGGGCACCTTTATCCGCAAGAACTTCCTTCAGCTCTCGCAATGGGATCTGCCCGGCAGCGACTATTTCGGCGCGACCAAAACCTGGGAAAACGTCGGCACCGTCACCAGCGAGATCATCCGCTTCGATTTACGCTTTGCCGATGAAAAAGAGCAGGCCTCGCTGCTGATCGACGCCGATGCGCCGGTCTATGACTTTGTGCGTCTGCGGCTGCTTGACGGCGAACCGGTCTCGCTGGAATTTACGCTAATGCCGGTGGCGCTGGTGCCCGGCCTTAACCGCGGCCATCTGCAAAGTTCCGTGTTTCGCTATGTGCAGGACACCCTGGCGCTGAAACTTATGGGCTCGTACCGCGTGGTGCGCGCGCTAAAGCCGAACGCCGAGGATAAACGCTGGCTGAGCTGCGATGACACCGATCCGGTGCTGGAAGTGGAGCAGGTGGTTTATCTGGAAGATGGCACGCCGCTGGAGTATGCCCACTGCCATTATCGCTACGATCATGGCGGCATTATCATGGTGAATCACGGATAAAAAAAAGCGATGGTTTCCCATCGCTTTTTTTGTTTACTGCCGGGGCAGGATCAGTTCAGACGAACCGGCATACCGGAGCGGTTTTCAATCGCCTGCTCGACAACGGCCTGGTCAACGTCAGCCTGGCTGGTCACGCTCTGCACGCTTTTGGTGAGGGTGATCGGTACGATTTCCCCGCCTTCAAACTGCGCTTCGGTGGTCGACAGCGGGTTGTGCACTTCCACATAACGGCTGCCATCCGGTTCAGTGGTGGCTTTCACCGGCTCATCGATAAACTGAACGCGGGTGCCGACCGGCACGTTCTGGAACAGGAACTTGATGTCTTCGTTACGCAGACGCACGCAGCCGTGGCTTACGCGCAGGCCGATACCAAAGTTGGCGTTGGTGCCGTGAATGGCATACAGACGGCCAATGTAGAGCGCGTACAGACCCATCGGGTTATCCGGGCCAGCCGGAACTACTGCGGGCAGCGGGTTGCCGGCGGCAATATATTCCGCATGCATTTTGGCGGTCGGCGTCCAGGTCGGGCCGGCTTTTTTACGCTCAACTTTAGTGGTCCAGTTGATCGGCGTATCTTTGCCTAACTGACCGATACCAATCGGCAGCACGATCACCGTGTTGGTGCCTTTCGGGTAGTAGTAGAGGCGCATTTCGGCGCTGTTGATCACAATGCCTTCATGAACGGTGTCCGGCAGGATCAGCTGCTGCGGGATATTCAGCACGCTACCGCCTTTCGGCAGGTAAGTGTCCACGCCCGGGTTCGCTTCCAGCAGGTTAGACAGGCCCATCTGATATTGCGCCGCAAAGTACTCCAGCGGCTGCTGGTTCCCTTCCGGAATGGTGATGACCTGGTTCTGGCCAACCAGACGGCTGCCGTCGGTTGGCAGTGGATAAGTTACTGCAGAGGCAGATTTGCAAAACCCTACTACCGCGAAAGCCGCCGCTAAAATCGTTGTTAATTTAATTTTCATGTTGTGCGAGGTATCTTTGCCACTGGCCATCCGGCCGTTGAGTTAAAGTCTTAATGGAGATGGGAGCGCATTATATGTGCATTCCCCCGCGCATGGAATTCAGATGTGTACGAAATCACATTTTTTTCTGAAACCTACAGTGTAGCCGCTTATCACGGTGCGCGATTTCAATTCGGAATTGTGGCATAATGCACGGTTTGTCACACATTTTTAGGATAACGCCGTGTTAGTTACCAGCAACGTCACCATGCAGTTCGGCACTAAGCCGCTGTTTGAAAACATTTCCGTCAAATTTGGCGGCGGCAACCGTTACGGCCTGATTGGCGCCAACGGTAGCGGAAAATCCACCTTTATGAAGATCCTCGGCGGCGATTTAGAGCCGACGCTGGGCAACGTCTCCCTCGATCCCAACGAGCGCATCGGTAAGCTGCGTCAGGATCAGTTCGCTTTCGAAGAGTACAGCGTGCTCGACACGGTGATCATGGGGCATACCGAGCTGTGGGAAGTGAAGCAGGAGCGTGACCGCATCTACAGCCTGCCGGAAATGAGCGAAGAAGACGGCTACAAAGTGGCCGATCTGGAAGTGCAGTATGGCGAAATGGACGGCTACTCTGCCGAATCCCGCGCCGGTGAGCTGCTGCTTGGCGTGGGCATTCCGCTGGAACAGCATTACGGCCTGATGAGCGAAGTCGCGCCAGGCTGGAAACTGCGTGTGCTGCTGGCCCAGGCGCTGTTCGCCAACCCTGACATTCTGCTGCTCGATGAACCGACGAACAACCTCGACATCGATACCATTCGCTGGCTGGAGCAGGTGCTTAACGAACGTAACAGCACCATGATCATCATCTCGCACGACCGTCACTTCCTGAACATGGTGTGTACGCACATGGCGGACCTGGATTACGGCGAGCTGCGCGTCTACGCCGGCAACTACGACGAATACATGACCGCTGCGACCCAGGCGCGTGAGCGTCTGCTGGCGGACAACGCCAAGAAGAAGGCCCAGATTGCCGATTTGCAGGCCTTCGTCAGCCGCTTCAGCGCCAACGCCTCCAAATCCCGTCAGGCGACCTCCCGCGCCCGTCAGATCGACAAAATCAAGCTGGACGAAGTCAAAGCCTCCAGCCGCCAAAACCCGTTCATCCGCTTTGAGCAGGATAAAAAACTGTTCCGTAATGCGCTGGAAGTGGAGCAGCTCAGCAAAGGCTTTGATAACGGCCCGCTGTTCAAAAACGTTAATCTGCTGCTTGAAGTGGGCGAGAAGCTGGCGATCCTCGGCACCAACGGCGTGGGTAAATCTACCCTGCTGAAAACCCTGGTCGGCGATTTAACGCCGGACACCGGCACTGTGAAGTGGTCGGAAAACGTGAAAATTGGCTACTACGCCCAGGATCACGAATATGAGTTTGAAAACGGCATGACCGTCTTCGACTGGATGAGCCAGTGGAAACAGGAGGGCGACGACGAGCAGGTGGTGCGCGGTATTCTGGGCCGTCTGCTGTTCAGCCAGGACGACATCAAGAAACAGGTGAAAGTCCTCTCCGGTGGTGAAAAAGGCCGTATGCTGTTTGGCAAGCTGATGATGCAGCGCCCGAATATCCTGGTGATGGATGAACCCACCAACCACCTGGATATGGAATCCATCGAATCGCTGAACATGGCGCTGGAAATGTACCAGGGCACGCTGATCTTCGTTTCCCATGACCGCGAATTCGTCAGCTCGCTGGCGACCCGCGTGATCGAAATCACCCCTGAGCGTGTGATCGACTTCAGCGGCAACTACGAAGATTACCTGCGCAGCAAAGGTATCGACTGATTTTGCCCCTCACACTGCTCCCCGAACTGATGGGGAGCGGTGCTTTATATTTATATTATAAATAACTCACTTCTAACTATTTGCCCCCTGAATATATATTTCCCTGAAGCCGTGATATAAAAGAAAATCTCTTTTTCTTTAAATTTGCGACAGCTCACAAATATGCATTTAATTTCGTCATAACCCGCTTTATCACGGCCCCGCTACGTTGACACCCCATTTCAGGAGGAGTAATTTTCCGCGTCATGGGACCGATACCACGGAAAGTCAAATGAACGGAAACATTAACACACTGCTTCGGGAAGTTTATGCCGGGCGTTTCACCGACACACATTATGAAAAATTAACGGCCTGTATTGAGAAATACCGGCCGCTTATTACTCAAAACCGTAAACAGAAATGGGATGAAAGCGATGTGGTGTTAATTATCTACGCCGATCAATTTCATCATGAAAAGGCTAAGCCCTTAGCGGTATTTAACGATTTCTATTATAAATGGTTTAAATCTGTTTTCTCGCATGTCCATTTATTACCATTTTATCCATGGTCGTCTGACGACGGCTTTTCGGTAATGGATTATCACCGCGTCGCGCCGGAATCAGGGGAGTGGAGCGATATTGCCGAATTAAACAAACAGGCGCGGCTGATGTTTGATTTTGTCTGCAATCATATGTCGGCAAAAAGCGAATGGTTCAACAATTATCTGCAACAGAAGCCAGGCTTTGAGAATTTCTTTCTCGCCATGGATCCGTCCACCGATTTATCGGCGGTGACCCGCCCGCGCGCGCTGCCGTTATTAACGCCTTTCACGCTGCATGACGGTTCGCAGCGCCACCTGTGGACTACCTTCAGCGACGATCAGATTGACCTTAACTATAACGAGCCGGACGTGCTGCTGGCGATGATCGAGGTGCTGCTGCACTATCTGGCGCAGGGGGCGGATTACGTGCGCCTGGATGCGGTTGGCTTCATGTGGAAAACGCCGGGCACCAGCTGCATTCATCTGCAGAAAACCCACCAGCTGATCAAGCTGTTCCGCGCCATAACAGACGAGGTCGCGCCGGGTACGGCGATCATTACTGAAACCAACGTTCCCCATAAAGACAATATCTCTTATCTGGGCAACGGGCGCGATGAAGCGCACATGGTGTATCAGTTCTCGCTGCCGCCGCTGGTGCTGCATGCGGTGCACCGTCAGGATGTCACCGCGCTGTGCCAGTGGGCGCAGGGGCTGGCGCTGCCGGGTCGCGACACCACCTGGTTTAACTTCCTCGCCTCTCACGATGGCATTGGTCTTAACCCGTTACGCGGCATTTTGCCGGAAGAGGAAATCCTGCACTTAGTGGAGCAGCTGCGTCAGGAAGGCGCGTTAGTTAACTGGAAAAATAACCCGGACGGCACCCGTAGCCCGTACGAAGTGAACGTCACCTATATGGACGCGTTAAGCGCGCGGGACAGCACCGATGATGAACGTCTGGCCCGTTTCCTGCTTGCCCATGCCATTCTGCTGAGTTTCCCTGGCGTGCCGGCGATCTATATTCAGAGCATTATGGGATCGCGTAACGATTATGACGGCGTTGAACGTTTAGGCTATAACCGCGCTATTAATCGCCAGAAATATCATCAGGACGATATTGAAAGTCAGCTACAGGCCAGCGGCTCCCTGCGGCATCGTGTTTATCACGCTTTATCCAGAATGATTGTGCTCCGCCGCCAGAGCAGTGTTTTCCATCCGGACAGCGCGTTCACTATCAATAGTCTCACGCCGCAGGTAATGCAAATTACCCGTACCACTAAAAATGGCGAGACGCTGGAGGCATTATTTAATATCAGTAACGCCGAACAAAAAATAAAAGTCCACAGTACAGGCTTTGATTTAATAAGTGAATGTCCTGTCCCTCATGCGGAATTGACCCTGCGTCCGTGGCAGGTCATGTGGATCAAAAAACAATAAAGGAACATCTTATGTTTAAAGCAAAAGTCGTGCTGTTATCAGCACTGGTGTCGTGCGCCCTTATTTCCGGCTGTAAGGAAGAAAAAAAGATGGTCGCCATTGAGTTTATGCACTCCTCCGTTGAACAGGAGCGCCAGGCGGTTATTTCCCGCCTGATCGATCGGTTCCAGAAAGAAAACCCGGACATCACCGTAAAACAGGTGCCGGTGGAAGAAGACGCCTTCAACACCAAAATCATTACCCTGGCGCGTACCGGCGCGCTGCCGGAAGTGATCGAAACCAGCCACGACTACGCCAAAGTGATGGACAAAGAACAGCTGGTGGATCGTAAGGCCATCGGCGAAGTGATCGCCTCTGTGGGCGAGCAGAATTTCTATGACGGCGTGCTGCGCATCGTGCGTACCGAAGACGGAACGGCCTGGAACGGCGTGCCGATCAGCGCCTGGCTACAGGGCGTCTGGTACAAAAAAGATGTGCTGGCAAATGCCGGTCTGAGCGAGCCGCAGAACTGGCAGCAACTGCTGGAGGCGGCGCAGAAGCTCAGCGATCCGGCGCAGAAAAAATACGGTATCGCACTGCCGACGGCAGAAAGCGTGATGACCGAGCAGGCGTTCTCCCAGTTTGCGCTCTCCAACGACGCCAACGTCTTTGACGCCAGCGGCAGCATCACGTTCAACACGCCGGAAATGGAACAGGCACTGGGAATGTACCGTCAGCTGGCGGAAACCACCATGCCTGGCTCCAACAACGTCATGGAAATTAAAGACGCCTTTATGAACGGTGCCGCACCGATGGCGATCTATTCCACCTACATCCTGCCCGCAGTGTTTAAAGAGGGTGATCCGGCCAACCTCGGCTTTATGGTGCCCACTGAAAAATCCGCCGCGGTGTTCGGCACCATCACTTCGCTGACCATCAGTAACGGCCAGTCGGCTGACGAAACCGCCGCCGCAGAGAAATTCGTCACCTTTATGCACAAAGCTGAAAACGAAGCGGAGTGGGTAATGATGTCGCCCGGCGCGGCTTTCCCGGCCAATAAAGGCGTCACCGACACCGCGCTGTGGAAAGACAACGAGGTGATCAAGGCCTTTGGTCAGCTGCCGTATGACCTGATCGCCCAGTATCCGAATATGAAAGTCTTCGGCTCCGTCGGCGATAAAAACTTTACCCGCATGGGCGATGTCACCGGATCCGGGGCGATCAACCGCGCGGTGCATAACGTCACGGTAGGTAAAAAAGATCTCAGCCAGACCCTTTCAGAAGGGCAGGCGAAGCTGGAAGAACTTGTAAAACAACGTTAATCAAAGGATGTGAATTGCAGTTATGAAAAGGTTGTTTTCAGGTCGTTCTGATATGCCTTTCGCCATGCTGCTACTGGCCCCCAGCTTAATTTTGCTGGGGGGCCTCGTAGCCTGGCCGATGGTATCAAATATTGAAATCAGTTTTTTACGCCTGCCGCTGAACCCGCGCATCGACGCGACTTTTGTCGGGCTGGAAAACTATATCCGTATCTTAAGCGATCCGGGTTTCTGGCATTCATTGTGGATGACGGTCTGGTACACCGTGCTGGTGGTGGCGGGCAGTACCGTGCTCGGTCTGGCGGTGGCGATTTTCTTTAACCGCGAGTTTCGTCTGCGCAAAACCGCGCGTTCGCTGGTGATTTTGTCCTACGTCACGCCGTCGATTTCGCTGGTCTTTGCCTGGAAGTACATGTTCAACAATGGCTACGGCATCGTGAACTATCTGGGCGTCGATCTGCTGCATCTCTACGATCGGGCGCCGCTGTGGTTCGATAATCCGGGCAGCAGCTTTGTGCTGGTGGTGCTGTTCGCCATATGGCGCTACTTCCCCTATGCCTTTATCTCCTTTCTGGCGATTTTGCAGACCATCGATAAATCGCTGTACGAAGCCGCCGAAATGGACGGCGCGAACGCCTGGCAGCGTTTTCGCATCGTCACGCTGCCCGCGATCATGCCGGTGCTGGCGACAGTGGTGACGCTGCGCACCATCTGGATGTTCTACATGTTCGCCGACGTTTATCTGCTGACCACCAAGGTCGATATCCTCGGCGTCTATCTCTACAAAACGGCTTTCGCATTTAATGACTTAGGAAAAGCAGCGGCCATTTCTATCGTGCTGTTCGTCATTATTTTCGCGGTAATTTTGCTGACCAGAAAACGGGTGAATCTCAATGGCAACAAGTAAACGTACCCTCAGCCGCATCGGGTTTTACGTCGGGCTGGCTGCCTTTCTCATCATCACGCTGTTTCCGTTTTTCGTGATGCTGATGACCTCGTTCAAAGGCGCGAAAGAGGCGATTTCCCTTACGCCGACGTTGCTGCCGCAGCAGTGGACGCTGGAACACTATATCGACATTTTTAATCCGCTGATTTTCCCGTTCGTCGATTACTTCCGTAACAGCATGGTGGTGTCGGTGGTGTCGTCCACGGTGGCGGTGTTTCTCGGTACCCTGGGAGCCTATGCGCTCTCCCGCCTGCGCTTTAAGGGCCGCATGACCATCAACGCCAGCTTTTACACGGTGTACATGTTCTCCGGCATTTTGCTGGTGGTGCCGCTGTTCAAGATCATCACCGCCCTTGGCATCTACGATACCGAAATGGCGCTGATCATCACCATGGTGACCCAGACGCTGCCTACCGCCGTGTTCATGCTGAAAAGCTACTTCGACACCATCCCTGATGAGATCGAAGAAGCCGCGATGATGGACGGCCTCAACCGCCTGCAAATTATCTTTCGCATCACCGTGCCGCTGGCGATATCCGGGCTGGTGTCGGTCTTTGTCTACTGCTTTATGGTGGCCTGGAACGACTATCTGTTCGCCTCGATTTTCCTCTCCAGCGCCAGCAACTTCACCCTGCCGGTCGGCCTGAACACCTTGTTCAGCACGCCGGATTATATCTGGGGACGCATGATGGCGGCCTCGCTGGTGACCGCGCTGCCGGTGGTGATCATGTATGCGCTTTCTGAACGTTTTATCAAAAGTGGACTGACCGCCGGTGGCGTTAAGGGCTAAGGCGGCCTGATTTTAACAGGAGACTGGTATGAAGAAGTTAGTGGCGACCGAACCGCGTGTTGCGGCGCTGGTGGAGTATGAAGATCGCGCCGTGGCGGAGAACGAAGTCAAAATCCGCGTCATGTTCGGTGCGCCAAAACACGGGACGGAAGTGGTGGATTTTCGCGCCGCCAGCCCGTTTATCGACGAGGAATTCAACGCTGAATGGCAGATGTTTACCCCGCGTCCGGCAGACGCGCCGCGCGGTATTGAATTTGGCAAGTTCCAGCTCGGCAACATGGTGGTGGGCGAGGTTATCGAACGCGGCGCGCAGGTCACCGACTACGCCATTGGCGATCGGGTATGCGGCTACGGCCCGTTATCGGAAACCGTCATCATCAATGCGGTAAATAACTACAAACTGCGCAAAATGCCGCAGGGCAGCTCGTGGAAAAACGCCGTCTGCTACGATCCGGCGCAGTTCGCCATGAGCGGCGTGCGTGACGCCAACGTGCGCGTCGGGGATTTCGTGGTGATTGTCGGCTTAGGCGCAATCGGCCAGATCGCGGTCCAGCTGGCGAAAAAAGCCGGGGCCTCGGTGGTAATTGGCGTCGATCCTATTGCACACCGCTGTGATATCGCCCGCCGTCACGGGGCGGATTTCTGCCTCAACCCAATCGGCACCGACGTGGGTCTGGAGATCAAAAAGCTTACCGGCAAACAGGGCGCGGACGTGATCATCGAAACCAGCGGCTACGCCGATGCGTTGCAGTCAGCGCTGCGCGGGCTGGCCTACGGCGGCACCATCTCTTACGTCGCCTTCGCCAAGCCGTTTGCCGAAGGCTTCAACCTCGGCCGCGAAGCGCATTTCAACAACGCGAAAATTGTCTTCTCCCGCGCCTGTAGCGAGCCGAACCCGGACTACCCGCGCTGGAGCCGTAAGCGCATCGAGGAAACCTGCTGGGAACTGCTGATGAACGGCTATCTCGACTGCGAAGAGCTGATCGATCCGGTAGTGACCTTCGCCAGCAGCGCGGAAAGCTACATGCAGTTCGTCGACCGTCACCCGGAACAGAGCATCAAAATGGGCGTCACCTTTTAAGGTAAAGGATTACTGAACATGAAAATCGGAACACAGAACCAGGCCTTCTTCCCGGAAAACATTCTGGAAAAATTTCGCTTTATCAAGGAAATGGGCTTCGATGGCTTTGAAATCGACGGCAGGCTGCTGGTCAATAATGTTGACGCGGTAAAAGCGGCCATCAAAGAAACCGGCCTGCCGGTGACCACCGCCTGCGGCGGCTACGACGGCTGGATCGGCGACTTTATCGAAGAGCGCCGTCTTAATGGCCTGCAACAGATTGAACGCATTCTGGAAGCGCTGGCGGAAGTGGGCGGGCAGGGGATCATCGTCCCGGCGGCCTGGGGCATGTTTACCTTCCGTCTGCCGCCGATGACCTCGCCGCGCAGCCTGGCGGGCGATCGCAAAGCGGTCAGCGATTCGCTTATTTATCTGGATAAGGTTGCGGCGCGCACCGGCACCACGGTTTACCTGGAGCCGCTTAACCGTTACCAGGATCATATGATCAACACCCTGGCTGACGCCCGTCGCTATATCGTGGAAAACGATCTGAAACACGTGCAGATCATCGGCGATTTCTACCATATGAACATCGAAGAAGACGATCTGGCGAAAGCGCTGCACGACAACCGCGATCTGCTGGGACATGTGCATATTGCTGACAACCATCGCTATCAGCCGGGCAGCGGCACGCTGAACTTCCGCGCCCTGTTCGATCAGCTGCGCGCCGATAACTATCAGGGATACGTGGTGTACGAAGGGCGCGTGCGGGCAGAAGATCCGTGTGCGGCCTACCGTCAGTCACTGGCCTTTTTGCGCACCTGCTAAGAGGTTCTCTGTGATGAGTGCAACCACGACTTTACCGCTGCGCGTCGCCATTATCGGCGCCGGACAAGTGGCGGATAAAGTACATGCTTCCTACTACTGCACCCATGACGCTGTGAAACTGGTGGCTGTCTGTGACAGCCGCCTGTCTCAGGCGCAGGCGATGGCAGAAAAGTACGGCGCGCATATAGAGGTCTGGAAAGATCCCCAGGCCATGCTCGACGCGGTGAAACCCGACATTGTCAGCGTCTGCTCCCCCAACCGTTTTCATTATGATCACGTGATGATGGCGCTGGCGGCCGGTTGCCATGTGATGTGCGAAAAGCCGCCGGCCATGACGCCGGAGCAGGCGGAAGCCATGTGCAGCGCCGCCCGCCGCGCCGGAAAAGTGCTGGCTTACGACTTTCACCACCGTTTCGCGCTGGATGCGCAACTGCTGCGCCAGCAGGTGATCGACGGCGCGCTGGGCGAAGTGTATGTCACCACTGCCACGGCGCTACGCCGCTGCGGTGTACCGGGGTGGGGCGTTTTCACCAATAAAGCCCTTTCCGGCGGCGGTCCGCTGATCGACATCGGCATTCATATGCTGGACGCGGCGCTCTACGTGCTTGGGTTCCCGGCGGTCAAACGCGTCAGCGCCCACAGCTTTCAGAAGATCGGCAACCGTAAAAACAGCGGTCAGTTTGGCGAGTGGGATCCGGCGAGCTACAGCGTGGAAGACGCGTTGTTCGGCACCATTGAATTTCATAACGGCGGCATCCTGCGGCTGGAAACCTCGTTTGCGCTCAACATGGCCGCGCAGTCGATCATGAATGTGACCTTCTGCGGCGATAAGGCCGGGGCGAAGCTGTTCCCGGCCCAGGTGTACACCGACGAGGGCGGCGAGCTGAAAACGCTGTTTGCCCGCGAACAGGCCGATGAAAACCGCCATTTACGCAGCATGGATGCTTTTGTGCGTCATGTGCAGGGCGAGGCGGTGCCGATTGCCGACGCCGAACAGGGACGCATCGTGCAGCAGCTGGTGGCCGCGCTCTATCAGGCCGCCGAAACAGGGACAAGTGTGGAATTATGATCAAGCTTTCGACGCTCAGGCAAACGGAATGCAGTCTGCATAGCCTGAACAAATACGCCTCGCTGATGACCACCGGCAACGGTTATATGGGCATCCGCGCCAGCCATGAAGAAACCTGCCCGCTGCAAACCCGCGGCATGTATCTTGCCGGGCTGTATCACTGCGCGGGCAAAGGGGAAACCAGCGAACTGGTGAACCTGCCGGATCTGGTCGGCGTGCAGATCGAACTCAACGGCGAGATTTTTACCACCGCAGGCGGCGAGATCGGCGACTGGCAGCGCGAACTGGATTTCGCCACCGGCGAGCTGACGCGCTCGCTGGTCTGGCGTTCGCCAAAGGGCGCGCACTACCGCATCAGCAGCCGCCGTTTCGCCTCTGCCGCCCAGTTACCGCTGCTCGCCATGACGCTGACCATCACGCCGTTAAACAGCGATGCCCGTGTGTCGCTGGTCACCGGCATTGACGCCACCCAGACTAACTGCGGGCGTCAGCATCTGGATGAAGTGCAGCTGCGGGTCTTCGGCGAACACTGGTTGCAGGGCATCTACGCCACCCAGGACGGCACGGCGGATGTCGCCATCACCAGCTGGTGCCGGGTGAGCGGGGCGGCGAGCACCTGCTTTACCGCAAAAAACCGCCAGCTTCTGCAACATAACGTGGCGAATGTCGCGGCGGGCGAGAGCATCACGCTGGAAAAACTGAGCTGGATCGCCTGGAGTGATGACCGCACCCGGTCGCCGGAATCGCTGAGCCAGCAGGGGCGGGCCGAGCTTGAGCGCTGCGTTGCACAGGGTTATGACGCGCTGCGCCACGCATCGGACACCGCCTGGCAGACCTTCTGGGCGCGCAGCCGCGTGCAGGTAACGAGTCAGGATCCGCGGGATCAGCAGGCGCTGGATTATGCCCTGTATCATCTGCATATCATGACGCCGGGCCACGACGAGCGCAGCAGTATTGCCGCGAAAGGGCTGACCGGCGAGGGTTACAAAGGCCATATTTTCTGGGATACCGAAGTCTTCCTGCTGCCGTTCCACCTGTTCAGCCAGCCGGACATCGCCCGTCGTTTACTGCGCTACCGCTGGCACAATCTGCCGGGCGCGCGCAAAAAAGCGCGGCAAAACGGCTGGCAGGGCGCGCTCTTTCCGTGGGAGAGCGCCCGTAGCGGCGACGAAGAAACGCCGGAATTCGCGGCAATCAATATCCGCACCGGCGTGCGGCAAAAAGTCGCGTCAGCCCTGGCGGAGCATCACCTGGTGGCGGATATCGCCTGGGCGGTGGTGGCCTACTGGCACGCCACCCGCGACCACTGCTTTATGGCGCATGAAGGGCTTGAACTGCTCATCGACACGGCGAAGTTCTGGATCAGCCGCGCGGTGGAGGTGAATAACCGGCTGGAGATCCACGACGTCATCGGCCCCGACGAGTACACCGAGCACGTCAACAATAACGCCTACACCAGCTACCTGGCGCATTACAACGTGGCGCAGGCGCTACATTTTGCCCGTCAGTTCGCCTGTGGCGACGAGGCCTTTGTAAGCCAGGCGGAACGTTTTCTGCAGCGTTTGTGGCTGCCGCAACCGCAGGCGGACGGCGTGCTGCCGCAGGATGACAGCTTCCTGCAAAAACCGGTTATCGATCTCAGCGCCTATAAAGCGAAAGCGGGCAAACAGACCATTCTGCTGGATTACTCGCGCGCAGAAGTTAACGAGATGCAGATCCTCAAGCAGGCGGACGTGGTGATGCTGGCCTATATGCTGCCGGAGCTGTTCACCCCGGCGCAATGTCTGGCGAACCTGAAATTTTACGAACCGCGTACCATTCACGACTCGTCCCTCAGCAAGGCGATCCACGGCATCGTGGCGGCGGGCTGCGGCGACACCGACACCGCCTACCGTTTCTGGCGCGAAGGGGCGGAAATTGACCTGGGGGACGATCCCCACGCCTGCGACGACGGTATTCATGCCGCCGCCACCGGAGCGATCTGGCTCGGCGCGATCCAGGGCTTTGCCGGGCTGTCGGTGCGTCATGGCGAACTGCATCTGTCGCCGCGTTTACCCCACGGCTGGCAGCAGCTCGACTTCCCGCTGCGCTGGCAGGGCGTGTCGCTGCACATCACTCTCGACGCGCAGCAGATCCGCATTCGCAGCACTGCCCCGGTCAGGCTTTATCCCCATCAGCAGCCGCTGACGGTGGACGGCGAGCTGACCTGTGCGCTGCGCGATTTTTATTTACCCACGACCGGGACCGCTACCACGGAGGGGCGCTAAGCCATGGCACAGCAACTACAGGCCGTCATTTTCGATCTTGACGGCGTGATCACCGATACCGCTGAACTGCATTTTCACGCCTGGCGACAGGTGGCGAAAGAGGTGGACATCGACATCGACGAAACCTTTAACGCCACCCTGAAAGGCATCAGCCGCATGGAATCGCTGCGGCGCATTCTGGTACACGGCGGCCGGGAGCAGGATTTTAATCCGGCGCAGTGCGCGGCGCTGGCAGCGCGTAAAAACGGCATTTATGTCGATTCACTGCGCCAGCTTACCCCGCATGCCGTGCTGCCAGGCATCA
>NZ_CP127837.1:2680389-2705350 GCF_030291195.1 Enterobacter sp. PGRG2
CTCGCGTCCGTCTCCCTGAATGCCCCGGCGATCCTTGAGGCACTGGAGATGACGGCGCTGTTTGGCTTTTGCGCCGATGCGTCACGCATCAGCCACTCGAAACCGGATCCGGAAATCTTTCTTAACGCCTGCACCGGGCTGGGCGTCGACCCGCAAGCCTGTATCGGCGTGGAAGATGCGCAGGCCGGTATTGACGCCATCAATGCCTGCGGCATGGCGTCCATCGGCATTGGCGACACCCTGAAGCACGCAACCTTGCGTCTTTCCTCTACGGAAGAACTGACGTGGCCGCGTTTATCAGCATTCTGGCAACACAGAAAGTAAGGACACAAAATGGCACAACTCTCGTTGCGACATATCCAGAAGATTTATGACAACCAGGTCCACGTGGTAAAAGACTTCAACCTGGAGATCGAGGATAAAGAATTTATTGTTTTTGTGGGGCCGTCAGGCTGCGGTAAATCCACGACGCTGCGCATGATCGCCGGGCTTGAGGAGATCAGCGACGGCGACCTGATGATAGACGGCAAGCGCGTCAACGACGTGCCCGCCAAGGCGCGTAACATCGCCATGGTGTTTCAGAACTACGCCCTGTATCCGCACATGAGCGTCTACGACAACATGGCGTTCGGCCTGAAAATGCAGAAGATCGATAAGGCGATTATCGACGAGCGCGTCAACTGGGCGGCGCAGATCCTTGGCCTGCGCGATTACTTAAAGCGCAAGCCGGGCGCGCTCTCCGGCGGCCAGCGTCAGCGTGTCGCCCTCGGGCGCGCCATCGTGCGTGAAGCCGGGGTGTTCCTGATGGACGAACCGCTCTCTAACCTGGACGCCAAACTGCGCGTGCAGATGCGCGCGGAAATCAGCAAGCTGCACCAGAAGCTGAACACCACCATGATTTACGTCACCCACGATCAGACCGAAGCCATGACCATGGCGACGCGTATTGTGATCATGAAGGACGGTATTATTCAGCAGGTAGGCGCGCCGAAAACGGTTTATAACCATCCGGCCAATATGTTTGTCGCGGGATTTATTGGCTCACCGGCCATGAATTTTATTCGCGGCACCATCGACGGCAACCAGTTTATTACCGAAACCCTTAAATTAACCATTCCACAAAATAAATTAAGCGCTTTACAGGCCAGCGGTTGCCAGCATAAAGCGGTGGTGATGGGAATTCGTCCGGAAGATATTCATCCAAAGCATCAGGAAGAAAATTGTGTCGCCGCGCGTATCAGCGTGGCGGAATTAACCGGTGCGGAATTTATGCTATACAGCACCGTCGGGGGGCATGAGTTAGTGGTACGTGCCGGAGCAGTTAATGATTATCATGCGGGAGATAATATCAACATTCACTTCGATATGAATAAGTGTCATTTCTTTGACGCGGAAACCGAACAGGCTATTTAACTGGCCGCTTAACTATATAAATATATCGCCGGATAGATTCATCCGGCATGACATTTTTATTTTTCTAAGGAATGAAAATGAAAATCTTACTGAGCCGTGCCGCATTGATCCTGTGCGCCGGAACATTCTGCGCGCAGGCAACTGAAAACAACGACTGGCAGTTTAATATTGGCGCCATGTACGAAAGTGAAAACGTCGAAGGTCAGGGGGAGGACATGGACGGGCTGTATGAACCGTCGGTCTGGTTCAATGCCTCTAAAGGCCCCTGGCGCGTGGCGGTGGCTTATTATCAGGAAGGCCCGGTGGATTACAGCGGCGGTACGCGTGGCACCTGGTTTGATCGTCCGGAACTGGAAATTCACTATCAGTTTATTGACCGGGAAGATTTCTCCCTCGGTCTGACCGGCGGCTTCCGTAATTATGGTTATCACTTCAAGGATGAACATAATGAAGATGCCGGTACGGCGAATATGCAGCGCTGGAAAATCGCCCCGGACTGGAACCTGAAGCTTAACGACGCCTGGAGTTTTGGCGGCTGGCTGGCGCTGTACCAGTTTGCCAACGATCTCAACGCTACCGGCTATGCAGACAGCCGCGTGGAAACGGAAACCGGCTTTACATATAAAATCAACGATACCTTCTCGGTAGTAACCAACTACTATCTGGAGCGTGGATTTAACATGGACAGCGGGCGCAATAACGGCGAGTTCTCCACCCAGCAAATCCGTGCCTATTTACCGATTTCGTTAGGTAATACCACCTTAACGCCTTACACCCGCCTTGACCTCGACCGCTGGTCAAACTGGGACTGGCAGGATGATATTACCCGCGAAGACCATGACATGAACCGTCTGGGTATGCTGTACGCGTACGATTTCCAGAACGGCCTGTCCATGACGCTGGACTATGCGTTTGAATGGCAGGGTCATGACGAAGGCAGCGACGACAAGTTCCACTACGTCGGGGTCGGCTTCAACTACGCGTTCTGAGATTGATCGCCAGAGTGGCACGCCTGTGCCACTCTTTTCATCAGGTGCCCTCAAATAATGGTCGTTGCCACAATCACATTTCGCGGGCAGGGCTTGCCGGAAATCAGCTTAAAGATCAGATCAAAACTCTGCGCGCCCAGTTCCTGGGACGGCACGTCAATGCCCCCGGGCGGCGGGTTGAGAATAAAAGAGAGGGTTTCGTTAAGGTAGCCCACCACCGTCAACTGCTGCGGGATACGGATGTTTTGCTCTGCCGCCGCGCGATAGACGCTCATCAGCTTCAGGCTGTCGGTGGCGAAGATCGCGTCGGGGCGTGTGGGCAGGCTCAGTAAGGCGCGGGCGGCATCCAGCGCGCTCTCCTGCCTGTAGCCGCCGTCGATGACCCACTCGTCACGCAGCGGCAACTGGCTGGCCTGCAAACTGGCTTTAAAGCCGTTAACCCGATCGATGGAAACGTGATAGCTCAGCGGGGCGTGAATACAGGCGATATTTTTATGACCGCCTTTAATTAACGCATCGGTAATGGCGATACTGTCGTGATAATTATCGGTATCGACCGAATAGACGTTTTGAAACTGGCCTTCCACTTTACCGATCACCACCACCGGAATACCGTGCTTATCAAGCTGCGCCAGAAATAACTCATTCGCCGGAGAGCTGAGCATAATAATGCCCTTGATCATCTTCTGCATGATTTTGCTTTCGCATTTTTGCAGTTCATCGGCGGGGCTTAACGACGTCTGTAATATAACGTCAAAACCTGCATCTTCCGCTTTTTCGGTAATGGCATGTAAGGCTTCAGAGAAATAAGGATTACCGGCAGTGGTTTTTGTCGGTCGGGTATAAATAACCATAATGGCGTCAAAGCCGGATGAGGTTAGCGCACGGGCGGCTTTATTGGGATGATAATTTAGCTCGCTCATCGCCTTCAGAACTTTATCCCTCGCCTGCGGCGAAATATTGGTTTTTTTATTGAGTACCCGCGAGACGGTAGATTTTGAAACACCCGCCACGCGCGCAATATCATAAATGGTAGGGGACATAACCTTACAAGTTCCATTAATAGAGTTACATCGTCCATCTTACGGGAGATAAGGCGGGCAAGACAAACATTAAGTGGTTAATTAATGAAATGCATCACTGTACGGTCAGCCTTACTCTCAGTGAATGATTAACCGGCGGAATATCCTCTCCGCCGGATAAGCGGCAGATTAATGAACCGGAGAAATATGCATCGCGGCGGTGGAGATAGCACCGGCAAACACCAACAGCCCGCAGCCGCCGTCGGTGAAAGCGTTGTCGTCGTCATCAATCACGCTAAGCCGGAGATGATCCACCGTGGCTTCAATCAGCCTCCCCTGCAGGCGAATATCAAAAGCGATCTCGCGCTCGAAAACGAAGGTACGCGGCGCTTCGGCCAGAACCTTAACCTTATCGTCGCGCACCCGTATCAGCTGGAGCTTTTCATCAGCGGTGAGGCGCACGGCGTAATAACGGCGCATCCCCTGGAAGCGGAACGCCAGCCCGCCGTAGTCGCCCAGGTGCAGGGTGAGATCGCACTGGATGCGGTAGTCGCGCCACTCGCGGGTGCCGTGGATCAACACCCCTTCGTCCCGTTCGCTGGAGATACGGATACGATCCGGATAGTGCCGGGAGAGTAAATCCGCGCCGTTCACCCAGGATCGCCACCAGAAATCGCTTATGCCTGCGGGTTTGCGCAGGGTGAGCTGCGGCGTACCGTCCCAGCGCAGGGTATCCATCAGCACCCGTCCGGCAGAGGGGGCCGTCAGCGCAATGCCCACCCCGGCAATGGGCTGACCCTGGCAGTCCGGCAGCGTCATGGCGAGCGTGATCCCGCCGCCCGGCGGCAACGGCTGCGGCTCACCGTAGTAAAGTTGCCGTTCACTGTTTTCGTCATAAACCCGGTAGCAGAGCCGCACCGTGACGATCTGCCGGTTATCCGGCGGGGCAAACAGCGTGGCCCGTAATTGTTGACCGGGATAAATCAGCGGCGTCGCCAGCAGATCGTAACTGGCGTAGCTCAGCATATCGGCCACTTCCGGCGGCGAAAAAGTGAGGGTGGTGACGCAGGCGGGCGCGTCCGGCGGCAGGGCGGGGTAGTCAAGGCACAGCATATTCCGCCCCTGACAGGCTGCATTGCCCACCTGCACCGAGGGCGCCAGGGAACGGAAACCCTGCACGCTGCCGGGCAGCGAGAAGTGAAACTGTGCGCCATCTTTACGGGGCGCCGGGCGCGGCAGCCCGGCGAGCTGGTGGCCAAGATCGTACAGATAATCGGTAATGCGCACGGCGTTATTAATGGAAAAACCGCCGTCCGCCGAGGAGATGAGCAAACGATCCGCCAGCGGCCCGCGCCAGTCCGGCCCGGCGTCAATGCCCGCCAGTCCGGTCATGATCCCCGACAGACAGCCGACATTACCGGCGTTGCAGTCGGTGTCCCGACCGGAGGTATTGATAATGCACTGCGCCTGCTGAAAATTATCAGGGGCGTAGAGCATCGCCATGATCATCAGGGCATGATTGGGCACCATCGGGCAGTTGCCGGGGTAGTTGTCGTAACCGTACTGCGCGTCGATCTTCTCGCGGGTGAGGTGCCAGTCGCCGTCCTCCCGGTGCCAGCGGCGAACGTCGGCGATCATACGGGCGATTTCACAGTCGGCAGGAATAAACGACAGGCCCACCTCCAGCAGCTGCTGAATATCACTACAGATAAAAGCCTGGGCTTCCATGGCTGCCCACAGCATCGCCGCCCATACCGCTTCGCCATCATGGCTGACGCTGGCAGCTTTTTGCGCTAAAGAGGCGGCAAGGGCGGGCTGACCGGGCGCGACCAGCGCCCAGCCATCAATAAATATCTGTGAGCCAATCTGTTCGGCAATGGTTTTGCCATTGGTAGAAGCCGCACCGCTTAACGGCGCGGGAATGCCTTTTTTGAGGTTAAGCCAGGCCGTCTGCTCGGTGGAATTACCGTTGCCGCCCCACCATAAAATGGTGCGCTTATCGATAATGTAGTTCAGCCAGCACTGGCCGATCTGTTCCGCGGTGAGCGTATCCGCAAGCCCATAGTCTTCCAGGGCGCGGATAAAGGTAAAGGTACCGGCCACGTCGTCATCCGCCACCACCAGCGGGCGGTCGAATTTATCATGCACGTAATAATCGACGTGGCCAAGCCGATCGACGATCTCCTGATAGCGCCAGCCTTCAAACGGGCGTCCTAAGTAGACGCCGATTAATTTCCCCAGCACGCCCGCGTACAGGCGCTGATAATAATCTGCCGGTAAGGCCATCATTTCCTCCCTGATAGATAAGTTGCCACATCCGTTGTGCGCTGTCAGGAGCGGGGCGAATCAGCCAAAGCGCCACTCACTGGTGGCCACGCCGTTCACCCACAGCTGCCGTTTTTCACCAGCCGGTAACGACACCTGCAACGCTTTCCACGCCGGATTATAATCGCCGCGCGGGGTGATATTCAGTGATATAGATCCGGCATCGCAGGTCATTTCCCATGTCAGCCACAGCGCGTTACCCTCCTGGTACCCCCAGGATTCCCCGTCATCCTCAAACAGCAGCCCGGACGTTTTACCGACGCCTTTCAGCGGGTAGAGTTTCAGCTCGCGGCTGGTATCCGCGCAGGCGTCAACATGAGTGATGCGCTCGCTCAGCGGCAGTCCCGCCCCGGCGCGCACCAGCAGCGGCAGTTTTTCCAGCGGCGCGTCGAGCGTCACCCACTGACCGCCGCTGTACCAGTCGCCGCTGTAAAAATCGTACCAGCCGCTGTGGTTATCCGGCAGCCACAGGCGACGCTGGCGCTGACCCGGTTCCACGACGCTAGCCACCAGCAGATCGCGGCCGAGCATAAAATCGTCGCACTCGGCGAAGGTCTGCGCGTCATGCTCATGATCGAGAAAGGTCGGACGCAGCATGGGCTCGTCATCGGCATGGGCCTGCCACAACAGGGTGTAGAGATAGGGCAGCAGGCGGTAGCGCAGTTCGATGGCGCTGCGAATGGCTGGTGTTACCGCCGGGTACATCCACGGCTCGTTGACCGTGCGATCGTCATTCCATGAGTGGATGGTGAAACGCGGATGCATCACGCCGTTCTGCACCCAGCGGACAAACAGCTCGGCATCCGGCTTATCGCCGGAAAATCCGCCGACATCATGGCCGACGTTAAACAGTCCTGACAGGCTCATGCCCACGCCCATGCGCGTGTTATAGCGCAGCGTATTCCAGTTGGTGCGGTTGTCGCCGCTCCAGGTCTGCACGTAGCGCTGCATCCCGGCGCAGCCGGAGCGGGAGATCAGATACGGGCGCTTGTGCGGCGCGAACCGCTGCTGGGCTTCCATTGAGGCGCGCATCATTAACAGCGGCATCACCGGGCGGATATGCTTAATGGCGATTTCGCGCCCGAAGCCGTGACAGCGCGCTTCGCCGTCCCAGACTTCATACTCGTTGTTATCGTTCCAGGTGGAATCAATACCCATCTCCAACAGTTGCGTGGTAACGCCGTTCTGCCACCAGGCGATGGTCTGTGGATGGGTAAAATCAAGATGCGATCCTTCGTCATCCCAGAAGCTGGAGCGCTCCGGCGCGTCGCTTTCGGAATCGCGGATAAACAGCCCCTGCTGCGCCACTTCCTCATAGCGCGGGTGATCCTGCAACAGACAGGGTTTGATGTTGGCCGCCAGCTTAATGCCCGCCTCATGAAATGCGCCGGACATCACCTTCGGCTGCGGCACTTTGTCGTAGTTCCAGTTAAAGACGTAGCGCTTGTTATTGATGGAGGTATAGCCGGACGACAGCTGGAATGAATCGCAGGGAATGGCGTGCTCCGCGCACAGGCGGATGAAATTCATCAGCTGATGCTGGGCATCCGGCGCGTCGGTGTAGTGCATGGTCGAGCCGCTGTAGCCGAGGCTCCATTTCGGGCCGAACAGCGTTTTGCCGGTCAGGCGCACAAAGGCTTTGGTGACGTCCAGCACCCGTTTACCGGTAAAGACGTAGTAATCGATGTCGCCCGCTTCCGCCTGCCAGCGGCGATAGGCGGTGTGATAGTTGTCGATCTCATTACCCAGATCCAGCCAGCAGCTGCTCAGGTTGTCATAAAACAGGCCGTAGCTGACGTCATCCCGGCGGGTTATGGTGAAGGGAATATGCTTATACAGCGGATCGGTGCTGACGGCGTTATAGCCCATCGCATCCAGATTGCGCATCTCATAACGCCTGCCGTTGCGCTGTAAATCCCCGGCCTTTTCGCCCAGACCGTAAAAACGTTCATTTTTCTCACGGCGCAGATAGTGCGCCACGCCGTCGCCGTGGGCATTGAGCTGATAGGCGCTGGTGGGACGATCCCCCGTCAGCCACTGCCACTCGCCCGCGTCATCGCGATAATGCCACTCCAGCCACAGCGGCTGGTGGACGGTAACGCGCAGGGCGGCGCTCTCCACCGTCAGGCTGTCATCGGTGCGGGAGAGCGTCCACGCCGGGCAGCTAAAACCGCTCAGATCGTCGCGGGCGCGGCCTTCCCAGGGCACGTCCTGCGCCGGGGCGATGCTCCAGGTTCTGTCCAGCGTCAGCTCGCCCTTACGTTTTACCAGCACGCCAAACAGCGTTTCTTCCAGTACGTACAGGCAGAGCTTGTGCTGCCCGTCGACCAGCAGTTCAAGGTGGTGGTCAGTCTGCGCGTGCAGCGTCCAGTTTTTCAACGTTTTCATATCGATTTACATCCACTATCAGGCGCGTTTAGCGCGACGTTCAGCAATAAATGCCACCAGGAAAAAAGCGCCGATCAGGTCAAAGAATCCCATGGCGACAAACAGCGGGTTGAAGCCGATCTTGTCGGCGGTGACGCCAATCAGCAGCGAGAACAGGAAGCTGGCGATCCACGCGCAGGAACCGCGCATGCCGTTGACCGTCGCCATCTGCCCCTTGTCGAAGGACTCCACCACCAGCGCGCTCAGCATGCAGGAGATGATCTGATGGCCAAAACCGCCAATGGAGATCAGCGCGATGATAATGATCGGATCGCGGGTGAGGGTGACGACAGCCAGCGAGATCATCAGAAACGCGCCTGTCACCGAACTGGCAACAATAGAATTGATGCGCGCGCAGCCAAACCAGCGGGTATAAAGTTTGGTGAGATAGCCGCTGGCGATACTGCCCAGATCGGCGGCGAGGAACGGCAGCCAGGCGAACATGGCGATCTGTTTCAGATCCATGCCGTGCTCTTTCGCCAGATACAGCGGCACCCAGAAGCTCATCACCGCCCAGGCCGGTTCCGCCATAAAGGCCGGAATGGCGATGCCGTAAAAGCGTTTATTTTTCGAGACGGTTTTCAGCGCGGTAAAGAAGGGCAGTTTTTCGGTGAGCGGCTCATTATCCTGCTGAATATGCGCCAGCTCCTCTTTGCTCAGATTGGGGTGTTTATCCGGGTTGTGGTAGAACGCCCACCACAGCACCACCCACAGCAATGCCAGCCCACCGGTGAACATAAAGGCGCCCTGCCAGCCGAAAGAAGCATGGGCGAAATAGATAATCGGCGGGGCCAGCATCGCGCCAATCGAAAATCCGACCCCCGCCCAGCCTGCCGCCACCGGGCGTTCTGATTTCGGGAACCACTCCCCGAGGGTTTTGGCATTGGCCGGGGTCGCCGCCGCTTCCGCGCCGCCCATAAAGAAACGCAGGATCGCCAGTTGCAGCCAGCTTCCGGCCCCGGCATGTAAAATACAGGCCAGCGCCCAGAGCGCAGCGCAGATCATAAAGCCCAGCTTCAGGCCGATCACGTCAATCAGCCAGCCACAGAGCGGCTGAAAAAGGGTATAGGCGAGCTGGAACGCGCCAACAATGTACGAATACTGTTCCGTGGTAATGCCGAGGCTGTCTTTTAACTCCGGAGCCAGAATACCCAGCGAGTTACGGGTGATGTAGTTGACGGTGACGCCGAGCAAAAACAGCACCAGCACCCACCAGCGAAGATTCTTGATGATGCGTCGCGGCTTGCCGACCGCGATGTCGTTATTAATGTCCTGACTCATAACACTCTCCGAAGGACGTTTTGTAGGGGTATCTGTTTGATACTTATGGTTTTAATTACAGAGTCATTACACAACTAGTATGGAAGTTGTGCGTCCTTTTGAGGTTATGAAAATTAATTGCCGGGCAATAGCGGATTTTGTGCAACTTTTCTCATTAATTTGCCTTACATCCGGCGAAAATGACATGCATTACAGATATAGCGTGAAAGCACGCTTATGAAAATTCTTTCATTTAACGAACGGGCGCAGATCACAAAATGGACAAAAAGCTCAGAATCGCCGAAATCGCCGCCCGCACCCGGCTGTCCGCCAGCACGGTATCGCGGGTGCTGGCGGGAAAAGCCAATACCAGCGAAAAGGCGCGGGCGGCGGTGCTGGCCTGCGCCCGTGAACTGGGCGTGATGGACGGTATGGCCGCCGGACGGCTGCTGCTCAACAGTCTGCTGGTGTTTGCCCCGCAGCGCGCCTTTGATGAACGTTCGGACATCTTCTATTACCGGGTGATCCAGAGCATCAGCAAAGCGCTGGCACCGCATGAAGTGCACCTGCGTTACTGCGCGCTGGAGGAGAACGACAGCGATGCCAACCTGTTTCTGGCGAAAATGAACGACAGCGACACCCAGGCGGCGATCCTGCTCGGCATCGACGATGAACATATTCACGATCTGGCCGCCGATCTGGCAAAGCCCTGCGTGCTGATCAACAGCCGGGATCGCAAAATGCGCCTGCCCGCCATCGCCCCGGACCACCGGCTGATCGGCGAATTTGCCGCCCGTTACCTGTTCGAAATGGGCCATCGCCACGTGATGAACGTACTCTGCCTGCGGCGCTACACCATGGAGCTGCGGCTGGCGGGCATTCGTGACGCCTGGCGCGCGCAAAATCTCCGCTTCAGCGATAACCGCGACGTGCTGCTGGTGCAGAGTTTCAGCGCCCGCGAGGCGGAAGACCGGGTGGGGGAATGGCTTGACGCCCAGCCCGCGAAAGCGCTGCCGACGGCTTTTCTGATGGGCGGTGATTTTCTGGCGGCGGGCGCAGTGAAAGCGCTGCAAAAGCGCGGGCTGCGGGTGCCGCAGGACGTGTCGGTGATGAGCATCGATGGCTTTAACCTGGCGGCCATCCAGGACGTGCCGCTCACCGCGGTACATGTGCCGCGCGACGAGCTGGGGGAAGAAGCGGTGCATCTGTTACAGCAGCGGCTGATCCGCCCCGACGCGCCCACCGGCACGCTGTTACTCAATGGCAGGCTGGCGGTGCGGGAGTCAGTGCGGCGGATACGCCCGGACAAAAGRCGCACCGCCGTGGAAAGGGAAGGGYTGTAYGATGATTAAACCGGCATGCCCAGCGCGCGCTTGCCGTGCTCGTTCAGATCGTCCAGCGTAAAGCGATCCGCCCAGTTGGTTTCATAGTCTTCGCGCGGGAAGTCGCCCGGCGATGCGCCTTTTTCCAGCGCCGCTTTAACGCGTTTCGCATAGGCGAGGTTTTTCTCGCACAGCGGCGCGGCAGGAATGTACATCACGTTGCCCCAGCCCTGCTGATCGGTGACCGGCGCGACCGAGTGGATCACATCGCAGTGCCACCAGACCGAATCCCCGGCCTCCAGCGCCGGAATGCTGGTCAGCGCCTCAATGAGCAGCGGATGCCACTGGGCGGAGATCGGCAGCACGCGGCCCGGCGCCACGCCGCACAGCTCGTCGTCCGGCACGTCGTCAAGCAGCGGACGCAGCAGCACATACGCCATCGCTTCCGGGATCGGCACCACATGCAGCAAGCCCTGGCCCGGCAGCATATCCGACAGCGCCGTCCAGCCCTGGAAGGTACGGAACACCGAGCATTTGGTGGTGTTATCGACGGTGTATTCTTCTACTTCGGTACGGTGCGCGGCATTCCACGGATCGTACTGCTCCGGTTTGCCGTTAAATACGGCGGCGAACACCTGCTGATAGGCAGGCAGCAGCCAGCGCTCGAGCGCGCCGGAATCCGTGTGCGCCCCCAGCCCTTTCGAGGTGGTGCCCGGCGGACGGCGGCGGATGCGATCCGGGTAAATCACGCTGACATCCGGATCAAACCACTGTTTGCCCTCGCTCTCAAAGATCCACAGGCGGTTTAAAAAAGACTGCACCTGCGCCATTTCACTGCTCTGCCGCGCCTGCATCTGCGCCTGCGACCAGTAAATCGGGTAGATCTCCGGGCGGGATGCCTCCAGCGTGCCGAAGAAGCTGTCGCCCGGTCCTTTGTACACCTCGTCAAAATGGTTGCGATCGAGATATTCCAGCATCGAACGGTCCCAGCCCAGCGCCTGTTCACGCGGGAAGTGGCCTTTGATCACTGCGCAGCCGCGGCGTTTTACCGCCTCGCGCTGCGCCTCGCTGAGGGTGCCGTTTTGAATATCGGCAAAAGGGATCACCGGCCACACCGGTTCGCCGCGGGCTTTCAGGGCGTTGATTTCCGTGACGCGGGCGGCAATACGCTCGCTTAACTGGTTAAATACCGCCTGCACGTCGCCGATTTGCGCGCGCAGCGCCTGCTTGAGTTGACGGATCGCCGCTTTGTGATCGGCAGGCAGCGTTTCGCTGGCAAAGATTACAGCCATAATGACCTCACTTTTCTTTCATTCGAAAGTAAAATAACTTACATATGCTAATTTAAGTTAAAAAAAAGTTAATGCAAGTTTAAAAACTTGATGAGGTGCACAAAGCGGGAAAAGTGTGATGCCAGCGCAGGACGCACCGGCATCAGAAAGGTCAGGCCGTGAAGGGGCCGGTACCGTCGAGCACCGCCTGAATAACATTCAGCGCGCCCTGGTGATTGTTATCGTCCGTGCGGTGACGGGCAATGGCTTTAATGGCGTCGCCGGCATTGCCCATGGCAAAGGAGTAATCCGTCATACGCAGCATTTCGGCATCGTTGCCGCTGTCGCCGATGGTCACGCATTCCCCCGGCGATATGCCCCAGCGTTTCAGCAGGCGGGTAATGCCGTTAGCTTTGTGCAGACCGGGAATGATCAGATCGACAAAGCCAAAGCCGCTGGTGACGGGCTTCATGATGCCGTCGAGGGAGACATGCAGCGCGTCAATAAGTTGCGGAATGTCGCTGTCCGGCAGGTTGAGGGAGAACTTAAACATTTTATCGTCGATGTCGTGATAGTCGCGCACCGGTTTCAGACGATGATAATGGTGCGACATCAGTTCGACAAAGGCGTCCGGGGCGCGATCGCTCACATAAGCGCTCTCCAGCCCGCAGGCGACAAAGTTCAGCCCTCTGTCCTTCAGCAGCTCGCCGAGCACGATCTGATATTCATGGCGGGTCAGCTCGCCGTGGAAAAGTTGCTGGCCGTGTTCATAGACCAGCGCGCCATTTTCTGAGACGAATGAAATACGATCCTGAATTTCCGGGAAGAAGGAGATGAGCTGATAATACTGGTTACCGCTGGCGACCACGAATTCAATACCGCGGCGCTGTAGTTGCTCAAACTGTGCCAGAAAACGATCGCGATCGTAGGTTTTGGCATCATCAAGGAAAGTTCCGTCCATATCGGTGACGATAACTTTAACGGTCATGCATTGCGCTCCTGAATGTAACTGCGACCAGAAACATTCTAATAACAATGTGAGCAGAAGCACAATTTTATTTCATTCGAAAGTTTGCCCGTCGTTATCAAACGGGTAGGCCCGGTAAGCGAAGCGCCACCGGGCAAGGGGGATTACAACGTATGTTCGGTACGGGCGATAATATCGTCCTGCGCATCCGGCGACAGGGCGGTGAAGAACGCCGAATACCCTGCCACACGCACCACCAGGTCACGATACTGATCCGGATGCTGCTTCGCGGCGATTAACGTCTCGCGCGATACAATGTTGTACTGAATATGCCAGCCCTTATGCACTTCAAAGAAGGTGCGCAGCAGCATCATCAGCTTCTGACGGTCACTGTCGTTTTCCAGCGTCGCCGGATTCAGCTTCTGGTTCAGCAACACGCCGCCCAGGATCGCCTCCGTCGGCAGTTTACCCACCGAGCCTATTACCGCCGTCGGCCCTAAATGGTCGGTACCGGAGGCTGGGCTTGCGCCTTCCGCCAGCGGGGTATGGGCTTTACGGCCATCCGGGGTCGCCATGGTTGCGGCTCCAAAAGGCACGTTGGCGGAAATGGACGAGGTACCGGCGTAGTAATTACCGCCGATCGGACCACGGCCATAGCGCGGATTGTGATACTGCTTCAGCTCCTCAATGTAGGTCTGATAGGCGCGCGCCAGCAGCAGATCCACGCTGTCGTCATCATTACCGTATTTCGGCGCGCTGTTGATCAGACGCTGACGCAGCTGCTCGTGGGTCAGCCCTTCGTAATCTTCCGCCAGCGCTCTGGCGAGTTCCTGCTGACCAATCGCCCCCTGATCGAACACCAGCTTTTTCACCGCCGCGAGGCTGTTGCCGAGGTTGGCGATCCCCACCTGCAAACCGGAAACCCAGTCATATTTCGCGCCGCCCTGTTTGATGCTTTTCGCGCGTTCGATGCAGTCGTCCACCAGCGCCGAGCAGAGAATATCATGCACGTTCTCTTCCAGCATGGTGTCCACCACATACTCGATCTCAATGGATTTGCGCGTGTAGTAGCGGATCTGCGTATCCCAGGCGTCCATCACCTGCGAAAAGTCGCTGAAATTGCCTTTCGACAGCGCCAGTTCCTGCGGCAGGAATACTTTGCCGCTGGTGGCGTCCCGTCCGCCTTCCAGCGCCGCCAGCATCACGCGGGCGAAGTTAATAAAGCTCATGCCGGTGCAGCGATAGCCCCATTTGCCGCCAACGGCGGTTTCGATGCAACCAATCGCCGCATAATCGTAAGCGTCTGCCGGTTCGATCCCGAGCTTGATAAATTCCGGGATAACGATCTCGTCGTTATTGAAGGCTGGCATACCGAAGCCGCAGCGGATCACCTGCACGCAGGCGTCGAGGAAATCGTTGCTCATCCCCGCGTGGTAACGCACGCTCAGGTTCGGCTGGGTGGAGCGCAGGCGGCCGCAGGATTCGAGGATCGCATAAGAGAGCGGGTTTACTGCATCCAGCGGCTTACCGTTGACCAGTTTCTGACCGCCAATGGTGACGTTCTGATACAGCGGGCTACCGGCCGAGGCTTTGGAGTGCGAGCCGGAACGGATTTTGTTCACTTCCAGCAGCTTCAGCCAGCAGGCATGCAGCAGTTCGATGGCGTCTTCCCGCGCCAGGCTCTGGTCCAGCTCCACGTCACGGCGGTAATACGGATACAGATATTGATCCATGCGGCCAAAGGACACCGAGTGACCGTTAGATTCGATCTGCAAAATCAGCTGGATGAAATAGCACAGTTGCAGGGCCTGCCAGTACGTTTTTGGCGGCTGATGGGCGATGATGTCGCAGTTTTCCGCGATCGCCAGCAGTTCGTCGCGACGGCTTTCACGGGTTTCTGCCTGCGCCATGGTGCGCGCCAGATCCGCAAAGCGTGCGATATGCAGGCTCACGGCTTCCAGCACGATATCAATGGCTTTGAGGAACTGCTCGCCGTGCAGATCGTCCAGCACCGTCAGGTTGATGCGCGAGCGGCGCTCAGCGACTTTTTTACGCAGGCCATCCATGCCCAGTTCCAGCACCAGCGGGAAGTTCACCGCCAGGTGCGCATCGCCGGACGTCATATTGCCTTCGGCTTTAATGATGCCGGTCTCCAGCAGCGATTTTTGCTCGTCGGTAAACATGCCGTAGCAGCGATCCTGTACCGTCTGGCCGCGCCACCACGGGCAGATTTCATGCAGCACGCGCTTGTTCTCTTCGCTCACCGCAAAGCCTGCGCCCGGACGATCGGCAAGATCGTCGATCTCATTTTCAATCCAGGTCACCGTATATTCCGGGAAGATCGGCGCGGCGCGAACCATACTTGCCTGGTTGCCGACGATCAGCTCGTCATGCTTGATCCAGATAGTGCGTTCCGCCAGGTGATGGGCGAGGGCGAGGGCGCGGCGCACCGGGATCGGCTTATCCATATGCTGCTGATAAGCCTGGGTATAGTGCAGCGCGCGCTCGGTGCAGACCGGCGGTTTAGTGATGGTGATCAGCGCGTTTTTATGCGCCTTGATGCGGTCAGTCAGGGTGTCGAGACGTAAGGTAGTCATAAGGTTATCCTCGTAACGTGGCGGTCAGGCCGCATTCGCGCGCGTAGTTTTCTGCAAAAGCCAGCAGATCCGGGGCGTCGAGCGGTTTGTCTGGCGCGGTGTAGGTCTGGCCGAGCAGGTGATACTTGTTCATGCCCAGCGTGTGATACGGCAAAAAATGAATATCGCGGACGTTGAGTTCGTCGGCGGCAAAACGGGTAATGGCGCGGAGCGACGTCTCATCGGCGTTAAAACCGGGGATCAGCGGTACGCGAATGGTGAGCAGTTTGCCCTTGCGCGCGAGGCGTTTAAGGTTTTCCAGCACGCGCTTAGCCGAGCCATCGGTCCAGGCTTTGAATTTCTCGCGGTCGACATGTTTCAGGTCCGCAAGGAACAGATCGACATTATCTAAAGAGGGCTCAACGTAGTGCCAGGGCACATGCAGACAGGTTTCCACCGCGGTGTGGATGCCCGCCTCATGGCTGGCCTTAAACAGCGCGGCGGCCAGCGCAGGCTGCATAAAGGGTTCGCCGCCGGAGAGGGTGATGCCGCCGCCGCTGCGATCGTAAAAGGGTTTATCGCGCAGGACGGTGGTCATGATCTCTTCCACTGGTTTTGTTTCGCCGCAGACGTTCAGCGCCTGGGTCGGGCAGCATGCCCTCAGCGCGTCCAGCTGCGCCTCATTGAGAGGCTGGCGATGGATCAGCAGGCCGTTCAGCGCACGTTCAATGACCGCGGGCGCGGCTTTCTGGCACAGATCGCAGCCGTCGAGACACAGCCGGGCGTCGTAGAGCAGATCGCGTTTCAGCGAACGGCTTTCCGGGTTCTGGCACCAGCGGCAGCCAAGCGAGCAGCCTTTAAGAAACACCACGGTACGGATACCGGGGCCATCGTGGGTGGAGTAGCGCTGAATATTGAATATCATGATTGTGCCTCATCTTACGTATGAAGATTAAATGACTTTCGAATGAAAGTTATTTTGACGCCGATCAAGTATCATTCAGGTTGGCTGAGGTAAGTTTCAGCGCATGCTACATCTCACATTTTGAAGGTCAGATCATGGAACTTTATCTCGATACATCCGACGTTGCGGCAGTCAGAAAACTGGCGCGTATTTTCCCGCTGGCAGGCGTGACCACTAACCCGAGCATTGTTGCGGCGGGTAAAACGCCGCTGGAGGAGCTACTGCCCGCCCTGCATGACGCGCTGGGTGGCAGGGGCCGGTTATTCGCCCAGGTGATGGCGACCACAGCTGAAGGTATGGTGATGGATGCCCGTAAGCTGCGCAGCATCATGGCGGATATCGTGGTGAAAGTACCGGTCAGCGCTGAAGGTCTGGCAGCCATAAAGTTGCTGAAGGCGGAAGGCATTCCAACGCTCGGTACTGCAGTGTACGGCGCAGGGCAGGGGCTGTTGAGCGCGCTGGCGGGCGCGGAATATGTTGCGCCCTATGTGAACCGCGTGGATGCGCAGGGCGGAAACGGTATTCAGACGGTGTGCGATTTGCAGCGGTTGTTAAGTCTGCACGCGCCAGGGGCAAAAGTGCTGGCTGCCAGCTTTAAAACTCCGCGTCAGGCGCTGGACTGCCTGCTGGCGGGCTGTGAATCTATTACGCTGCCGCTGGACGTGGCGCAGCAGTTTATCGCCGCTCCGGCGGTGGAGGCGGCTATCGAGAAGTTTGAGCAGGACTGGCAGGGAGCGTTTGGGCGGCTGGGGCTGTAAATTGCCGGGTGGCGCTGGCGCTTACCCGGCCTACCAAACCTGAATCGCCGGGTGGCGGCTGCGCCTTACCCGGCCTACGGTGACGAATGCGACGAATTTATGTAGGCCCGGCAAGCGCAGCGCCGCCGGGCATAGCGGCTAAGATTGCCCGCACACCTCGCATCCGGCATGGCGCATTAATTTCATGTCGCGGAACTGGCAGGTCATGGCGTCGTACATCACGATTTTCCCGGCGGCGGGCGTGCCATAATGCGCCAGCAGCTTGATGGCTTCCATCGCCTGTAACGAACCAATCACCCCCACCAGCGGGGCCATCACGCCCGCTTCCACGCAGGTCAGCGCATTCTCGCCGAACAGACGGCTCAGGCAGCGGTAGCACGGCTCGCCCGGCTGCCAGGTGAAGACGCTGATCTGGCCTTCCATGCGGATCGCCGCGCCGGAGACCAGCGGCACTTTCGCCTGAAAACATCCGGCATTAAGCTGATTACGGACCGCAACGTTGTCGGTGCAGTCCAGCACCAGATCGTGGGCGGCGATCTGCGCGTTAAGGGCGTCGTCGTCCAGCTGCGCGTTAAGCAGGGTAAAGGAGACGTGCGGATTGATACGCGCCAGCGCCGCGCGGGCCGACTCTACTTTGGGCTCGCCAAGCGTGGCGTCGCTGTGCAGCGTCTGCCGTTGCAGATTCGAGAGGGAGACAGTATCAAAATCCAGCAGCGTCAGATGGCCGACGCCCGCCGCCGCCAGGTACTGCGCCGCTGCGCAGCCCAGCCCGCCAAGCCCCACCACCAGCACCCGTGCGCCTTTCAGCCGCTCCTGACCGTCAAAGTCAAAGCCGCGCAGCACGATCTGCCGGTTGTAGCGCATCATCTCGCCATCGCTCAGTTCAATGGCCATTACAGCCCTCCGAACAGATGATTAAACTGCTCCACCTCAACCCATTCGCCCGCTTCGACGTTCTGCCGCTCCGCTTCCAGCACGATAAAACAGTTGCCCTGGCTGAAGGAGCTGAAGATATGCGAGCCCTGATGCCCGGTGGTGCTGACGGTTAATTCGCCCTGTTCATTGCGGGTTAACAGGCCGCGCTGAAAATCGAGGCGGCCCGGTGATTTTTTCAGGCGGGTGGCGGTGCGCACGCGCAGACGCGTCGGCAGCGCGCTGTCATTTTTACCGCCCAGTTTCGCCAGTAGCGGGATCACAAGCTGATAGAAAGTCACTGCCGCTGATACCGGATTGCCCGGCAGCCCGCAGAACCAGCTCTGGCTTAGCTTGCCGAAGGCGAAAGGTTTACCGGGCTTGATCGCCAGCTTCCAGAAGCCGATTTCACCCAGCTCTTCAAGCAGCGTTTTGGTGTAGTCCGCTTCACCCACAGATACGCCGCCGGAGGTGATCACCAGGTCAGCCTGGCTGTCCGCGGCAATAAAGGCTTCCCGTAACTGGGCGGGATCGTCAGGAATAATGCCGAGGTTGATCACCGTGCAGCCAAGCTGCTCCAGCATTAAATGCACCGCCAGCCGGTTAGTATCGTAGATTTGTCCGTCGCCCAGCGGCTGTCCCGGCAGTTGCAGTTCATCGCCGGTGGAAAACAGCGCCACGCGCACTTTACGCACCACGTCGACGCTGGCGATACCCAGCGACGCCAGCACTGGCAGTTCGGCCACCGTCAGCGTCTGCCCGGCCTTAAACACCACCTCACCGGCGCGGATGTCTTCCCCGAGGCGACGGATATTCTGCCCGGCGCGCACCTCGCGGGTAAAACGCACGCCCGCATCGCTCTGTTCGGTTTCTTCCTGCATCACCACCGCATCGCAGCCCGCAGGAACGGGCGCGCCGGTCATAATGCGCACGCAGGTGCCGACAGGCCACACATCGTTAAACGGCTGCCCGGCAAAGGCCTTTCCCGCAACCGGCAGGGGCGCGCCCGCCGCCAGATCCGCCAGCCGCACGGCGTAGCCGTCCATTGCGGAGTTATCAAAGCCGGGGACATTCAGCGGCGAAACCACGTCGTGCGCCGTGACGCGCCCGAAACAGGCCAGCAGCGGCAGCGTATCGTACGCGGTGATCGGGGTAATAACGGACAGCATCTGAGACAGCGCTGTCTCCAGTGGCATAAGGCCTGCGGAAAACTCCATGTGTGCTCCTGACTGGCAATCTGAACGTGCATTCAAAACGCCTATTATGGCAGAAAACCCGGTTCGGCTGAATGTAATCAATATGTGCCTTACCGGTCAGGTTGCTTTACTTCGTTGATTTGACTTTCTATAGTCAAAATTCATGCCTGTTTTCAGGCACTCAATCAGTAAGAGGTCAGAGGGTGGTCGCACGTGCTTGAGTCAGACGCCAGTGAAGTGCTGCGGGTCAGTAAACTGAATATTCGTTTTCCGGACGAAGGCGGCACGTCGCACGTCGTGCGGGATCTCTCCTTTACCCTGAAACGGGGGGAAACCCTGGCGATTGTCGGCGAATCCGGCTCTGGTAAATCCGTTACGGCGCTGGCGCTGATGCGTCTGCTGGCGCAGTCCGGCGGCATGGTCAGCAGCGATGAGCTTCGTCTGCAACGCCGAAGCCGTCAGGTGGTGGATCTGAATGGGTTAAGTCATGCTCAGATGCGCAGCGTGCGCGGAGCGGATATGGCGATGATCTTTCAGGAGCCGATGACCTCGCTCAATCCGGTGTTTACCGTCGGCGAGCAGATCGCCGAGTCGATCCGCCTGCATCAGGGGCTGGGGCGCGATGCCGCGCTGAAAGAAGCCCGACGCATGCTGGAGCAGGTGCGTATTCCCGAGGCGGATGCCATTTTATCCCGCTTCCCGCACCAGCTTTCCGGCGGGATGCGTCAGCGGGTGATGATCGCCATGGCGCTCTCCTGTCGCCCGGCGGTGCTGATCGCCGATGAGCCCACCACCGCGCTGGACGTGACTATCCAGGCGCAGATCCTGCAACTGATCAGCGTGCTGCAAAAAGAGATGGCGATGGGGGTGATTTTTATCACCCATGATATGGGCGTGGTGGCGGATATTGCTGACCGGGTGCTGGTGATGTACCAGGGCGAAGCCGTGGAAACCGGCAGCGTGGAGCAGATCTTCAACGCGCCGCAGCATCCCTATACGAAATCCCTGCTGGCGGCAGTGCCGCGCCTCGGCGCCATGCGCGGCAGCGATCTGCCGCGCCGTTTCCCGCTGCCGTCCCGCAGCGCCGCAATATTGCCCGACGCCGGAAATGGTCAGGACACAGTGGTGGCGGGGGAGCCCATTTTGCAGGTGCGGGATCTGGTATCGCGTTACCCGATACGCAGCGGCATTCTCAATCGCGTGACCCGCGAAGTACACGCGGTGGAAGGCGTCAGCTTTGATCTCTGGCCGGGGGAGACGCTGTCGCTGGTGGGGGAGTCCGGCTGCGGAAAATCCACCACCGGGCGCGCGCTGCTGCGGCTGGTGGCCTCCCAGGGCGGCACCATCACCTTTAACGGTCAGCGCATCGACACGCTGCCCGACAGCCAGCTTCAGCCGCTGCGCCGGGATATTCAGTGTATTTTCCAGGATCCCTTTGCCTCCCTCGATCCGCGTAAAACCATCGGCTACTCGATTATGGAGCCGCTGCGGGTACACGGTCTGCTGGATACGCAGGCCTCGGAGCGCCGTCTGGCCTGGCTGCTGGAGCGCGTCGGCTTAAAGCCGGAGCACGCCTGGCGCTATCCCCATGAGTTTTCCGGCGGCCAGCGGCAGCGCATCTGCATTGCCCGCGCGCTGGCGCTCAATCCAAAAGTGGTTATCGCCGATGAGTCCGTCTCGGCGCTGGATGTGTCTATCCGCGCGCAAATCATCAATTTGCTGCTCGATTTGCAGCGGGAAATGGGCATCGCTTATCTGTTTATCTCCCACGACATGGCGGTGGTGGAGCGCATCAGTCATCGCGTGGCGGTGATGTATATGGGGCAGATCGTGGAAATCGGCCCCCGGCGCGCGGTGTTCGAAAACCCGCAGCATCCCTATACGCGTAAGTTAATGGCGGCGGTGCCGGTGGCCGATCCGGGCCACCAGCGGCCGCAGCGGGTGCTGCTCTCGGACGAGATGCCGAGCAACATCCGCAAACTGGGCGATCCGCCGCGCCGCGTGCAGCTGCACCAGGTTGCGCCGGATCACCTGGTCGCACGCACAACACCAGGCAGCACTTCATCTGCATTTTAATGACAATAATATTCCCGGACAGACAGGGAAACTCAGGAGATTAACATGACACAATTTGTTGCGCGGAAATGGCAGGTTGCGCTCGGCGTCGCCTCTGTTCTTGCTGCCGCACCGGTGCTGGCCGCGAAAGACGTGGTGGTGGCGGTGGCCTCTAATTTCACCACCCTCGATCCTTATGACGCCAACGACACCCTCTCACAGGCGGTGGCGAAGTCCTTCTATCAGGGGCTGTTCGGGCTGGATAAAGACATGAAGCTGAAAAACGTCCTTGCGGAGAGTTATACCGTGTCGGACGACGGCCTGGTCTATACCATCAAACTACGTCAGGGCGTGAAGTTCCAGGACGGCACCGATTTTAACGCGGCAGCGGTAAAGGTGAACCTCGACCGTGCCAGCGATCCGGCCAGCAGCCTGAAGCGCTATAACCTGTATAAAAATATCGCGCAGACCGAAGCCGTGGATCCGTCGACGGTAAAAATTACCCTGAAACAGCCGTTCTCCGCCTTTATCAATATTCTGGCGCACCCGGCGACGGCGATGATTTCCCCGGCAGCGCTCTCTAAATACGGTAAAGAGATTGGCTTCCACCCGGTGGGCACCGGTCCTTATACCCTTGAGACCTGGAACCAGACCGATTTTGTGAAGGTGAAGAAATTTGCTGATTACTGGCAAAAAGGGCTGCCTAAGCTCGACACCATCACCTGGCGGCCAGTAGTGGATAACAACACCCGCGCGGCCATGCTGCAAACCGGCGAGGCGCAGTTTGCCTTCCCGATCCCTTACGAGCAGGCGGCGGTGCTGCAAAAAAACAGCAAGCTGGAGCTGGTGGCAAGCCCGTCCATTATGCAGCGCTACATCAGCATGAACGTGACGCAAAAGCCGTTCGACAACCCCAAAGTGCGTGAAGCGATCAACTACGCCATTAACCGTCAGGCGCTGGTGAAAGTGGCCTTTGCGGGCTACGCCACCCCGGCGACCGGCGTGATCCCGCCGACCCTGGCCAACGCGCAAAGCTATCAGCCGTGGCCTTACGATCCGGCGAAAGCCCGCGAACTGCTGAAAGAGGCAGGCTACCCGAACGGCTTCAGCACTACACTCTGGTCGTCTCATAATCACAGCACCGCGCAGAAAGTGTTGCAGTTCACCCAGCAGCAACTGGCGCAGGTGGGCATCAAGGCGCAGGTGACGGCGATGGACGCCGGGCAGCGCGCGTCAGAAGTGGAAGGCAAGGGACAGAAAGAGAGCGGGGTGAGGATGTTCTACACCGGCTGGACGGCGTCTACCGGCGAGGCTGACTGGGCGCTGTCGCCGCTGTTCACCACGCAAAACTGGCCGCCTACGCAGTTCAATACCGCCTTCTACAGCAATCCGCAGGTGGATCAGGATCTGGTCGCGGCGCTGAAGACCACCAGTTCGGAAGAGAAAGCCCGCCTGTATAAAGCGGTGCAGGATACCATCTGGAAAGACGCGCCCTGGGTGCCGCTGGTGGTGGAAAAACTGGTATCAGCGCATAACAAAGATCTGACCGGGTTCTACATCATGCCGGATACAGGCTTCAGTTTTGACGATGCGGATTTGAAATAGTGAGAATGCCCCTCTTGTTTGTGAAGAAGGCAGGGAAAAGGGGCATCGGATTCAGGGTAGAACATGCTTAACTATTTTCTCAAACGCCTGCTGGGTCTTATCCCGACACTGCTGATTGTGGCGGTGCTGGTGTTTTTATTTGTCCATCTGCTGCCAGGCGATCCGGCACGGCTGGTGGCCGGCCCGGAGGCTGATGCGCAGGTGGTGGCGATGGTGCGCCAGCAGCTCGGCCTTGACCAGCCGCTGTATGTGCAGTTCTGGCATTACATTACGGACGTATTACAGGGGGATTTCGGCAACTCAATGGTGTCACGCCGTCCGGTGGCCGATGAGATCGCCAGCCGCTTTATGCCGACGCTGTGGCTGACGCTGGCCAGCATGAGCTGGGCGATGCTGTTTGGCCTGGCGGCGGGGATCTCCGCCGCCGTCTGGCGTAACCGCTGGCCGGATCGTCTCGGCATGGCGCTCGCCGTCACCGGGATCTCCTTTCCGGCGTTTGCCCTCGGTATGCTGCTGATGCAGGTCTTTTCCGTCGAACTCGGCTGGCTGCCGACGGTGGGCGCTGACAGCTGGCGGCACTATATTTTACCCTCCATCACGCTGGGCGCGGCGGTGGCGGCGGTGATGGCGCGCTTTACCCGCGCTTCTTTTGTCGATGTGCTGAACGAAGATTACATGCGTACTGCCCGCGCTAAAGGGGTGAGCGAGAAGTGGATCATCCTCAAGCATGGTCTGCGTAATGCCATGATCCCGGTGGTCACCATGATGGGCTTACAATTCGGCTTTCTGCTCGGCGGCTCGATTGTGGTGGAGAAAGTCTTCAACTGGCCGGGGCTGGGGCGTTTGCTGGTGGACTCGGTGGAAATGCGCGATTACCCGGTGATCCAGGCAGAAGTGCTGCTCTTCTCACTGGAATTTATTCTTATCAACTTAGTGGTGGATATGCTTTACGCCGCCATTAACCCGGCTATCAGGTACAAGTAAGGATGCGACTTTTAAACTGGCGTCGTCAGGCGATATTAAAGGCCATGCCCGGTCTGAAACCGGACCATGTGCGTACGCCGTGGCATGAGTTCTGGCGGCGATTTCGTCAGCAGCCGGTCGCCATGGCGGCGGGGCTGTTTGTGGTATTACTGATTGTGGTGGCGGCGATAGCCCCCTGGATCGCGCCTTTCGATGCGGAAAACTATTTCGACTATGACCGCTTAAACGACGGGCCTTCCATGCTGCACTGGTTCGGCGTCGATTCGCTGGGGCGCGATATTTTCAGCCGCGTGCTGACCGGAGCGCAGATCTCGCTGGCGGCGGGCGTCTTCGCGGTGCTGATCGGCGCGGCGATCGGCACCGTGCTGGGCCTGCTGGCGGGCTATTACGAGGGCTGGTGGGATCGGCTGATCATGCGCCTGTGCGATGTGCTGTTCGCCTTTCCGGGGATTTTGCTGGCTATCGCGGTGGTGGCGGTGATGGGCAGCGGGATGGCGAATGTGATCATCGCCGTGGCGGTGTTTTCTATTCCGGCCTTTGCCCGTCTGGTGCGCGGCAATACGCTGGTGTTGAAGCAGCAGACCTTTATCGAATCGGCGCGCAGTATCGGGGCCAGCGATGCCACCATTCTGTTCAGCCACATTCTGCCCGGCACTATTTCGTCGATTGTGGTCTATTTCACTATGCGCATCGGCACGTCGATTATCTCGGCGGCGAGCCTGTCGTTTCTGGGCCTCGGCGCGCAGCCGCCAACGCCGGAGTGGGGCGCAATGCTCAACGAAGCGCGGGCGGATATGGTGATCGCGCCGCACGTGGCGCTCTTCCCGAGCCTGGCGATTTTCCTGACGGTGCTGGCGTTTAATCTGTTAGGCGATGGCCTGCGGGATGCGCTGGATCCGAAGATAAAAGGGTAGT
>NZ_CP127837.1:2705406-2714292 GCF_030291195.1 Enterobacter sp. PGRG2
CCCCTCTCCCTGTGGGAGAGGGTTAGGGTGAGGGGAGTTAAACCCGCGTACCCCACAGATCGTACTCGTCGGCGTTTTCCACTTTCACACGGATCACATCCCCCGGCTTCACGTTAGTTTCGCCGTTCAGGTACACCGCGCCGTCGATTTCCGGGGCATCCGCCATGCTGCGGCCAATCGCGCCTTCTTCATCCACTTCGTCGATGATCACCATGATTTCGCGGCCCACTTTCTCCTGCAGACGTTCAGCAGAGATCTGCTGTTGCAGCTGCATAAAGCGGTTCCAGCGCTCTTCTTTGATCTCTTCCGGCACCTGGTCCGGCAGCTCGTTGGCGGTTGCGCCTTCAACCGGGCTGTATTTGAAGCAGCCCACGCGATCCAGACGCGCTTCGGTCAGGAAATCCAGCAGCATCTGGAAATCTTCTTCCGTTTCGCCCGGGAAGCCGACGATAAAGGTCGAGCGCAGGGTCAGTTCCGGGCAGATTTCACGCCACTGTTTGATACGCGCCAGCTGGCGGTCAACGGAGCCAGGACGCTTCATCAGCTTCAGAATTCGTGGGCTGGCGTGCTGCAACGGAATATCCAGGTACGGCAGGATTTTGCCTTCCGCCATCAGCGGGATCACATCGTCCACATGCGGGTACGGATACACATAATGCAGACGTGTCCAGACGCCCAGCTTCGACAGCTGTTCGCACAGGCTGACCATGCTGGTCTTCACCGGCTCGCCGTTATAGAAACCGGTGCGGTGCTTCACGTCAACGCCGTAGGCGGAGGTGTCCTGAGAGATCACCAGCAGCTCTTTCACGCCCGCGTCCACCAGACGTTTCGCTTCCGCCAGCACGTCGCCAATCGGACGGCTGTCCAGGTCGCCGCGCATCGACGGAATAATGCAGAAGGTGCAACGGTGGTTACAGCCTTCGGAAATTTTCAGGTAAGCGTAATGGCGCGGCGTCAGCTTCACGCCCTGTTCCGGCACCAGGCTTAAGAACGGGTTATGCTTCGGCTTCGGCACATAGTGGTGCACGTGTTCCAGCACCTGCTCATAGCTGTGCGGGCCGGTGATTTCCAGCACCTTCGGGTGCACTTCGCGGATCTGATCCACTTTCGCGCCGAGGCAGCCGGTGACTATCACCTTGCCGTTTTCAGTCAGGGCTTCGCCGATGGCTTCCAGCGACTCCTGGACCGCGCTGTCGATAAAACCGCAGGTGTTCACGATCACCATATCGGCGTCGTCGTAATTAGGCACCACATCGTAACCTTCAGTGCGCAACTCTGTCAGGATGCGTTCAGAATCCACCAGGTTTTTCGGGCAGCCGAGGGAGACGAAGCCAATACGGGGTTGTTGCATGCTCATACGCTCACAAAGTAAACAGGAAAATAAAAACCGGGCGATTTTACACGGGTTTTGGGCGGCGCTCTACTTCTGATTCGGGAGGGCGAAGGTTTTCACAGGTTAATGCACGGTAAAAAAATGTTAACAAGACTACAATTATTGATCTGGTGCATGTATCTGGCTAAAAAGTGAACTTAAGATAAATTTACACCCTGTTTGATGAGTGAGAGGAGGAAGGCGATGAACGTTGACAGGCTTCAGTTCCATCTGATGGAGAAACTGACCCACGCCAGACTCGAACTGGCCGCTTACGTCCAGCTTCTTAAGGCGAAAGGCTATATGTCGGTCAGCGAAAGTAATCAATTACGTGACAACTTCTTTAAGCTTGCCACTGAAATACGCGATCTGGCGGAACAGCCATCTGCCCCCTGGACCCGTCATGAGTGGGAAGCGTTGCGACTTGCGGAGGGCGCATTGTCCTCTGCGGCGGTTTGCCTGATGAGCGGCCATCACGACAGCCCGACCTTTATCGCGGTTAATGCCGATAAACTTGACCGCTGCCTGAATGCCCTGAACACCTGCATTGATGGGCTGGACGAGCATACTTCCCTCGAAGAGGCCTGATCCCCGGGGGGAGGCGACTCCCCCTTCAGTTTGCTGAAGTTAAAGCTTTTGTAAAAGTCAAAGCGCAGCCGTCCTGACTGGCTAACCTTTATCCAGTGCGATTAAAGGAGAGCAATATGCGCCGTTCCCCCCTGCTGGTCATTCCTGCCCTGTTATTGAGCACATCAATATTTGCCGCCCCTGCGCCGGTCAAGGTTGATGTCCTGCAAACCAAACTTGATCACCCCTGGTCGCTGGCGTTTTTGCCGGACAACAAGGGCATGCTCATTACCCTGCGCGGCGGCCAGTTACGCCACTGGCAGGAAAACGGCGGCCTGTCGGATCCGATAAGCGGCGTACCCCGCGTCTGGGCTAACGGCCAGGGCGGGTTACTGGATGTGGCGCTGGCACCGGATTTTGCCAGTTCCCGCCGCGTCTGGCTGAGCTACGCCGAAGCCGACAGCGACGGCAATGCCGGTACAGCGGTAGGCTACGGCAAACTGAGCGACGATCTTAAGCGGCTGGAGAATTTCCAGACGGTGTTCCGCCAGACGCCAAAACTCTCCACCGGCAACCATTTCGGTGGACGGCTGGTATTTGATGGTAAAGGGCATCTGTTTATCGCGCTGGGGGAAAATAACCAGCGACCCACGGCGCAGGAGCTGGACAAACACCAGGGCAAACTGGTGCGCTTAACCGAGGACGGCCAGGTGCCGGAAGATAATCCGTGGGCCGGTAAAGCCGGTGCGCGGCCGGAAATCTGGTCGTACGGCATTCGTAACCCGCAGGGCATGGCGATGAATCCCTGGAGCAACGCCCTGTGGCTGAACGAGCACGGCCCGCGCGGCGGCGATGAAATCAATATTCCCGAACGCGGCAAAAACTACGGCTGGCCGCTGGCGACCCACGGCATTAACTACAGCGGGCTGAAGATCCCGGAAGCGAAGGGCGAGATCGTGGAAGGCACCGAGCCGCCGATCTTTTACTGGAAGCAGTCCCCGGCGGTAAGCGGTATGGCGTTTTATAACAGTCCGACCTTCCCGCAGTGGCAGAACAAACTCTTTATCGGCGCGCTGAAGGACAAGGACGTGATCGTCATGAGCGTGAACGGTAATAAAGTCAGCGAAGACGGGCGCATTCTCGGCGATCGCAATCAGCGTATCCGCGATGTGCGCGTCGGGCCGGACGGGTATCTCTACGTGCTGACCGATGAGTCTGATGGCGAGCTGCTGAAAGTCAGCCCGCAGACCTGATTTGCGCGCCAGCAGTACCGGCGCGCAGGGAAGGTTAACGCATCACGCGTTTCAGGATGCGGTTGGCCTGCTGTTCAAAATCGCTGGCCGCGTCCTCGACGCTCATTTTGCCGTAGTCGATCTTTTCACGTACGGCGGTAAAGAGCGCGCCAAACTGCATATCTTCCATATAGGGGGTGGCGACAAAGTTATTCGGCAGGGCGTAGGACTGCAACAGCCCGGCGATCACCGGATCGCTGTCCTGCAAAATGCCTTTTTCCCGCAGCAGTTTATCCGCCGCCTGACTCAAAGGCGCGCCGCGCTCCAGCCCCACCGGGATCACGCCTTCCGGCTCGTTCACCAGAAAGTTCAGAAGCAGCGCCGCCTCTTTCGGGTGCTTCGTGGTCCGGCCTATCGAGTACATGATCGCCGTTTTCCGGAACTGTCCGGCATCTTTCGCCCCTGGCAACAGTGGATAGGGGCCTGGCACCAGATCGGCGGGATTTTTCAGCGTCACGCTCTGGGACGGGTAGAGCACGTTCCAGTTATAGCTGCCCGCCCATTCGCCCTCCATCCAGGGTTTCAGCTCATAAATCGGCGTGCTTTTCGCGCCGTAGGAGGCCAGCACTTTGGTATCGGGCAGTACATGGTTATCCACCAGCTTTTTATAGAAACCGAATGCCCTGGTAAGATCGGCCCGATCCCAGGCCAGACGTTTTCTGTTTACGTCGATCATCGGCTTTTGATCCTGCTGATACATCCACGAAAACACCAGCAACATACAGTCCTGCTCGCCGACGTAGATCGGATAGGCGTTATCGCCGAGCTTTTCCTTAAATACCGCCCCTGCCGCCAGCAGTTCATCCCAGCTTTTCGGCAGCGGCAGCCCGGCTTTCTGCCAGCTGGCCTGATTGTAATAAAAGCCCATTACGTTGGTGGACAACGGCAGGGCGTTGAGCTTGCCGTTAACCGTGGTGGTGGCCAGCGCGGCAGGGGAAAACTGTTTTAGATCGAGCGTACCCGCAAGCTTATTGAGATCGTAAAAGCCATCGCCTTTTCTGGACATCAGAGTCAGCCAGTTCCAGTTGGTCTGGATCAGATCGGCTTCCGTTCCGCTGTTGATCTGCGTGGTCAGTCGTGAGAAGTAGCCTTCCCAGCCGGTATATTCCGCTTTTATTTTAATGTCCGGATACTTCGCTTCGAAAGCCTGCAGGGCGGCGAGCGTCGCCTGATGGCGATCCTTGCCGCCCCACCAGGAGAAGCGCAGCGTCACCGCATCGGCGCTGAACGCGGGGGCCACCGCGCTGGCGCAGCAACAGGCAATAAGGAGAGGTAAGAGTCTTTTCATGATTCACTCCTCATTACCGAAGGCGTACTGCTGGATCTGCTGCTGGCGGGCGGTCAGGCGTTTGACAAGGTGCATCTCCTGCTCGCGCCAGGGTTCGCCTTCCGGCGTCAGCACATCGTGAAACCACAGCGACTGCGGATCCGGATGGGTTTTATTCACCCCCGGCCACGGCAGCCAGGTCTGGGTTTTGCCCTGCACCAGCCCCCAGTGATAACAGCCGGTCTGATAGAGGCTGAACAGCGGCAACTGCTCGCTGAACACGCAGCCGGTATGACGTGAAAGCCACTCGGTGCACAGCACGGGCCGGTCGTACTGCGCCAGCGAATGCAGGATCTCCAGCTGCATCATGGTCGGCGCGTAGGCGTGATAAGTGATGATGTCCGACTGCTCCAGCGCCGCGATATCAATGGGATGCAGAAAGGCTTTGTTTGCCGCCACGTCCGCATGCCATGCGCCAATGGTGAGCGGCTGAACGGGATCCACATCCCGCGCCCAGTCAAACGCGCGATAGACCAGCTCCAGCGCAAAGCCCTCCAGCGCCTCGTCATATTCGGCATATTCGACCGGCGAGACGAACAGCCCGCGGTTGCCGGGTTCGTTATAGAGATCCCAGATAGTGATGCGATCATCGTCGCCAAAGCTGCCGATCAGGTCGCGCACGTAGGCTTCGACGCGCGGCCACTGGCCTGGATCCATGACGATTTTGCGTCCGGGGCTGGCCGCCGCCTGGCTGTTATGCACCGCCGGTCTGGGGGGCTTTTGCGGCCCGGTGAACGGCTCATCGCCGGAAAATGCGCAGTCGTCCATCAGCGTCAGCATGACTTTCAGACCGTGGCGGGCGGCCAGGCTGAGAAAGGTATCAATACGCGACAACAGGCCATCGCGGTCACTTTCCCAGACGATAAACGGCAGATTGGTGCGCAGACTGTTATAGCCGTAGCGCTCCGCCCAGCCCAGTTCCTCATCAATGGTGATCGGATCGAATGTGTCCGCCTGCCACATCTCCGTCCAGTTTACCGCCGTGCGCGGCAGATAATTAAAGCCGCAGGCCCAGCCGTGTTGCTGATACCAGCCTTTTGCCTGCTCACTACTCCAGCGTGTTCTCATAACGTCCTCCCTGGTTGAATATTATTAGCTAATATTTATTAGTGCGCGCAAATAGTGAGCGTTTTTACGTCCCGATACTGTTATTCCATTCACAAAACAGCGAGCCGGAAGAAGGCGCCTGATGTGATATAGTCAGCCGGGGCATGAGGACGGAAAATGCAGAAGAAAAATAAAATTACCATGAGCGATATTGCCTGCCTGGCGGGCGTTTCCCAGGCGACGGTATCGCTGGTGCTGAATAACAGCCGCACCATCCGGCTGAGCGACGCCACAAGAGAGCGCGTGTTTGATGCCGCGAAAACGCTGGGTTATCAGAAGCTGGCGGTGCAGCACCGCCCGGAAGGGCAGGAGGAAGTGGCGCTGCTGGTGAGCGGTATGCCCGGCTACGATCCCTTTGGCGATGCGCTCAGTGAAGCCAGCGCCTGTGCCTGGCAGCACGATACGCTGTTGTCAGTGTACGATTACGGCGAGGACAGCGAGCTGGCGCGGCATATCCTGCGTCAGCTGGCCAGCCGCCGTTGCGCCGGGGTGATTTTTGCAAGCCCCGTGACGCGCCCCTTTGATTTCTCGCCGTTCGAGGGCGTGTGCGACTTTCCGGTCGTGCTGCTTAATCAGTACGACCAGCAGCGCCCGCTGCTGCCCACCTTTTTACCCGACGATCGCGCCAACGCCTGCCAGATAACACAGCATCTACTGGATCAGGGGGTCACCCGTATCGCCCATATTTCCGGTGATGAATGGATGGATGCCAGCAAGGAACGTCTCGAAGGCTATGAGCAGACGCTGCGCCACGCCGGGATCGAACCGGATGCGGCGCTGGTGCATAAAACCGACTGGTCGCTGAACGCGACTTTTGCCGCCACGCTGGAACTGATGCAGCTGCCGCAGCCGCCGCAGGCGATCTTCTGCGCCAGCGACTGGATGACGCTCGGCTGCTATCAGGCGCTCGCCACGCTGGGGAAACGTATTCCGGAAGATGTGCTGGTATGCGGCTACGACGATCAGCGCATTTCGCATCAGCTGACGCCGATGCTCACCAGTATACAGCTGGCCTATAACGAACTGGGCAGAATGGCGGTGGAGTATCTGTGCGCCGGGGAAGATGCCGCGGCGCACATTAAGCTGGTGGGAAAATTGCAGGTTCGCGCCAGCAGTCAGCGCATCAGGTGATCGGGATCATCACCACGCTCTGCACCGTCGGGCGCTCGCACAGCTGCTGGTACCAGCGCGTCAGGTTCGGGCGCGGCGTCCAGGCGGTGTGCACATTCAGCAGGCTGTAAACAAAGGGCGCGAGGGCAATATCCCCCAGACCAAACTCCTTGCCGGAGAACCACGGCGTGCTGGCCAGCGCCTCGTCGAGGATGCCGAGCAGGCCATCACAATCGGCAATCGCCTCGTCAATGGCTGCCCGATCGCGCTGCTCCGGCGGGGTTCTCACCAGTCCTTTAAGGATCACGCTGTGGCGGGGCGCCAGCGTAGTCGCTGACCAGTCCATCCACTTTTCCGCCTGCGCACGGGCAGCCGGGGCGTCGATCCATAAGCGTCCCTGACCATACTGCGCGGCCAGAAAACGCACGATGGTATTGGATTCCCACAGCACGCTGTCGGTTTCGTCATCGCGCAGCAACGGCACCAGACCGTTCGGGTTCATCGCCAGGTATTCCGCATCATGATTCAGGCCGTACTGTAAACCGGCCAGAATTTGCGTGTAAGGAAGTTCAAGCTCTTCCAGCGTCAGGCGGACTTTTTTGACGTTGGTGGAATTATTTCGGCCCCACAGGGTAATCATATAAATTCCTTCTCGGTGGACAGCGGGAACGCGCGCCAGGCACGTCTGATCCTCTATGTTGAAATAAATTTAACATTCAGGCAACGACTTACAAAAAAAATCCTCCACTTGCGGCATCGATCCCGTAATTTGCATAAACTTTAAAAAACTTTACCGGTTAATGATTGGTTTCCATGCCTGAGTACGTTATTACTCACCGTTTATTGCGAAGCGGTGACGTGACGCGATTTGTTTTGAATGGATACACGGGTGGCATTTATGACGCATTTCGCTTTATCCCTGCGTAGCCTGGCGGCGGGCTCTGCGCTGTTATTTCTTTTCTCCCCTTCGCTGTATGCGGTTGAACAGGTTCCGGCGGCACCGGCAGTGGATGCCCGCGCCTGGATACTGATGGACTACGCCAGCGGTAAAGTGCTGGCGGAAGGCAACGCCGACGAGAAGCTCGATCCGGCCAGCCTCACCAAGCTGATGACCAGCTATGTGGTCGGACAGGCGCTGAAGGCGGGAAAAATTCATCTTAACGATATGGTGACGGTAGGCAAAGACGCCTGGGCGACAGGCAACCCGGCGCTGCGCGGCTCGTCGCTGATGTTCCTCAAGCCTGGCGATCAGGTGCCGGTTTCCGAACTGAATAAAGGCGTGATCATCCAGTCCGGCAACGATGCCAGCATCGCCATCGCCGACTACGTGGCGGGCAGCCAGGATTCCTTCGTCAGCCTGATGAACAACTATGCAAAACGGCTGGGGCTGACCAATACCACCTTTAAAACCGTGCACGGTCTGGATGCGCCAGGGCAGTTCAGTACCGCCCGGGATATGGCGCTGCTCGGCAAAGCGCTGATCCACGATGTGCCGGAAGAGTACGCCATCCATAAAGAGAAAGAGTTTACCTTCAATAATATTCGCCAGCCGAACCGTAACCGTCTGCTGTGGAGCACCAACCTGAATGTCGACGGCATGAAAACCGGCACCACGGAAGGGGCGGGCTATAACCTGGTGGCCTCCGCGACCCAGGGCGACATGCGCCTGATTTCAGTGGTGCTGGGCAGTAAAACGGATCGCATCCGCTTTAATGAATCTGAAAAGCTGCTGACCTGGGGCTTCCGCTTCTTTGAGACCGTCACGCCAATTAAGCCGGATGCGACTTTTGTCAGCACCCGCGTGTGGTTTGGCGACAGCAAAGAGGTGAAGCTGGGGGCAGGGGAAGCCGGGTCGATTACCATTCCGAAAGGTCAGTTAAAGAACCTGAAAGCGACCTGGACACTGACCGAGCCGCAGCTGACCGCGCCGCTGAAAAAGGGCCAGGTGGTGGGCACGATCGATTTCCAGCTTAACGGCAAAGTGATTGAACAACGGCCACTGCTGGTAATGGAAGCGGTGGAAGAGGGCGGTTTCGTCAGCCGGATGTGGGACTTTGTGCTGATGAAATTCCACGAGTGGTTTGGCAGCTGGTTCTCGTAACCGGACCGGT
>NZ_CP127837.1:2714344-2717345 GCF_030291195.1 Enterobacter sp. PGRG2
GGCCCGGCAAGTCTGCGCCGCCGGGCAACACAACCCGCACTATGCGTCTGAATACATCAACGTGATCTGTTTCGCTTTCGCCAGCGCGCATAACGCCTCGTCCGGGCGGCGGTCGCTGGCGATGGCGTCAAAAGCGTCCAGATCGCCCATACGCGCCGGGCGCACTTTATCAAACTTACTGTGATCCACCACCAGCACATGATACTGCGCATGGGCCATCGCCCAGTGCTTCACCGGTAACTCTTCCAGATTGAAACAGGTGGCTCCCTGGACCGGGTGCACCCCCGCCGCTGAATAAAATGCCAGATCCGGGCACAGGTTATTCAGCGTCTCGTTAAAGTTCAGCGGTTTAAAAATTGCATTGCTGGCGTGGAACTCGCCGCCGCAGAGGATCGCCCGACACAAGGGCTTTTCCTGCAACGCCATAAAAGTATTCAGCGAGTAGCAAATGGCGGTAAAGGGCAGATCCTGAGGAATGGCCTCAATGATCCATGGCGTGGTGGTACCGCAGTCGAAAAATACCAGTTGGTGCGCCTGCACCAGCTTAGCGGCATATTGCGCGGCCAGACGCTTTTCATCCACCAGACGGGTTTTCTGATCGCTTAACAGATAGTGGCTGGCGGTACGCGGCTCCAGCACGATATAACCGCCAAGCAGGACCACAGGCGCATTGCGGGCGCCGAGATCGCGACGAATGGTCATTTCTGAAACGCCTAATAACGCCGCCGCCTCTTTCAGGTGCAGCTTGTCGGTACGCTTCAGCGCCTGTAACAACAGGCCTAAACGCTCGTCACGTTTCGTTTCCATAAATCCCCTGGCATGATGAAAACCCCGCTCGCTGCGGGGTGCTCAATCTTACCTGTGCCGGCAGGCTTAGTCACGCACCCAGCCTTTGCGGATCGGCAGAGCAAAACAGACGCGGTAAGCCCGTTGCAGGGCGGCGTATAACGACTCGCCGAACGCCTGCCACAGCATCTGCGCCGTCAGACAGCCGCTGATGCCCACCAGCAAACCGCCCAGCATATCCAGCGGCCAGTGCACGCCGAGATAGACGCGCGACCAGGCGATCAGCAGCGCCACGCCCATCATCGCCACGCCGGACCAGATGCGGTGCCAGAACAAAAACGCCAGCGCAAAGGTAAAGGCGACGGTGCCGTGATCGCTCGGATAGGAATCATCCGGCGCGTGATGCAGGAAGTTATAGCCCACGCCCTCGACAAACGGACGATCGTGGGGGAAAACGTGCCCCATTACCCAGGACACCACAAGACTGACGACGATCGCCAGCGCCATTTTAACCACTAACTGCCGCTGGGCAGGCCCCCACAGCCAAAGCACCACGGCCAGCAGCGGCACGATGTGGATCAGATCGCGGGCAATGATAATGGCAGCCTGGATCAGCCAGGCGGGGGAGTCCGGCGTCGCATTCATCCAGGCGAACAGGGTATAATTCAGATCTTCCAGCATCGTATTGTCACTCTTTTGCCGCAGGCTACCTGTAGTGGCGCGTTGAAAAAGGGATCACCTTAGGATCACCGCCTTCGCCGGTAAACCAGTTTTGTCTTAGTTGTCCGGCGCTTGTGAGCAACCGGAATGAACACTCTGCGATAAGAGCATGCCGGAGCCCGCTTAAACCGTGGCAAAATAGCCCACGGGAAAACGGCGGTTAATGCCGTAAAATGTGCGAAACTTTGTGCAGGTCGCAAAATTCGCTGTTACAGGGACGGCGCATTCATTACACTTTGCGCGATTTTTCAGGATAAAAAATTTCATGCCAAACCATGCTTTACCTGGCCGCCGTTTAGGACGCCAGGCGTTGTTGTTTCCGCTCTGTCTGGTCCTGTACGAATTCTCAACTTATATCGCGAACGACATGATCCAGCCGGGCATGCTGGCGGTGGTTGAGCAGTACAACGCCGGCATTGAGTGGGTGCCGACCTCCATGACCGCTTATCTGGCGGGGGGAATGTTTTTACAGTGGCTGCTGGGGCCGCTGTCAGACCGTATTGGCCGCCGCCCGGTGATGTTAACCGGCGTGGTGTGGTTTATCGTCACCTGTCTGGCAACCCTGCTGGCGCAGGACATTGAACAGTTCACTATCCTGCGCTTTTTACAGGGTGTGAGCCTGTGCTTTATCGGTGCCGTGGGCTATGCCGCCATTCAGGAATCCTTTGACGAGGCGACCTGTATCAAGATCACCGCGCTGATGGCGAACGTGGCGCTGATTGCGCCGTTGCTTGGCCCGCTGGTGGGCGCCGCCTGGGTGCATGCTGCGCCCTGGGAGGGGATGTTTGTGCTGTTCGCGGTGCTGGCGGCTATTGCCTTTTTCGGTCTGCATCGCGCCATGCCGGAAACCGCCACGCGGCTGGGGGAGCCATTATCCCTTAATGCGCTGGGGCGGGATTATAAAGCGGTAATGAAAAATGGCCGCTTCGTGGCGGGCGCGCTGGCGACGGGTTTTGTCAGTCTGCCGTTGCTGGCGTGGATCGCCCAGTCGCCGATTATCATTATCAGCGCCGAAGGCATGTCGAGCTACGAGTACGGCCTGTTGCAGGTGCCGATTTTTGGCGCGCTGATTATTGGTAACCTGGTGCTGGCGCGTCTCACCTCGCGCCGTACCGTGCGCTCGCTGATTATCATAGGCGGCGGGCCGATCGTGGGTGGTCTGCTGCTGGCGGCGGTGGCAACCGTGGCGTCATCCCATGCTTATTTGTGGATGACCGCCGGGCTGAGTATTTATGCCTTTGGTATTGGCCTTGCTAACGCAGGACTGGTGCGCCTGACGCTGTTCGCCAGCGACATGAGTAAAGGCACGGTGTCTGCTGCCATGGGAATGCTGCAGATGGCGATTTTCACCGTCGGCATTGAGGTCAGCAAACACGCATTTCTGGCAGGGGGCAATGGCCTGTTCAGCCTGTTTAATCTGGCGAACGGCTTGCTGTGGCTGGCGCTGATGGTGGTGTTCCTGAAGGATAAATCCGTCGGTAACGCGTTGTCATAG
>NZ_CP127837.1:2717355-2731906 GCF_030291195.1 Enterobacter sp. PGRG2
CTGTAGGCCCGGCAAGCTTGCGCCGCCGGGCACATCAGAACTAATTCTCGCAGGGCTGATTTTGTGGCTCAGGTTTCGCCACCGCGCGGGCCACCAGCGCGGCAATGATCACCAGCCCCAGCACCACCATCATCGCGCTGCGCAGACCGTAGTGCTCGCCGAGGAAGCCAAGCAGCGGCGGTCCCACCAGAAACGCCAGATAGCCGGTGGTGGCGACCACGCTGACGCGCGTCGGCGCATCCGGGCCGGTATCGCTGGCGGCGGAAATGGTCAGCGGGAAGCCGAGTGATGCCCCCAGTCCCCACAAAATCACCGACACGCCCGCCACCCAGGCGCTGTCCACAAAGATGATCAACGCGATGCCCAGTGCGCCCATCAACGCACTGGCGCGCACCACCGCGACGCGGCTGTAGCGGTCGATAAACCAGCCGCCGGTGAAGCGTCCCACGGTCATACCCAGCGTAAAGCCTGTATAGATGAGCGAGCCGGAGGTCGGGCTGAACCCGTGCCCGTCCACCATCAGCAGCGGCAGCCAGTCATTGGCGGAACCCTCCGCAAAGGCCATCGCCAGCACCACCACGCCGATCAGCATCAGCTGGACATCGCGATAAAAAGGCACGCCTTTACCGCCCTGACCGTTCTCCTCAGAGGAGCCCTTGCCGGTGCCGTCCGGTATGGCGGTGATGGCGATAATAATCGGCATAATGGTGGCCAGCGCCGCCAGCAGAATATGCAGATTAGCGCTCACGCCGAGCGCCGTCAGCCCCATGCCGACGCCTGCGCCCGCCAGGGTACCGAGGCTGTAGAAGCCGTGCATCATCGGCAGCACGGTTTTATCCAGCGCCTGCTCCACTGCCGCGCCTTCGACGTTGATCGCCACTTCGGCAGAGCCGAGGCTCGCGCCAAATACTGCCAGCCCGCAGGCGAACAGCAGCGGCGAGGCGAACCACAGCGCCACGCTTAAGATAATCATGCCGACCACGCTGAAGGACATGGCGGTGCGGATAACGCTGCGGGTGCCGAAGCGCTTAACCAGCCAGCCGGAGGAGAGGACGCCGCTCATCGAGCCGACGGACAAACCGAACAGCACCACGCCCATCCCGGCTGTAGAAACAGACAGGGTGTCGCGTATCGCGGGGGTACGCGTGGCCCAGGAAGCCATTAACAGGCCGGGTATAAAGAAAAACATAAATAACGCCCAGGTGCGGCGTTGCAGTGCCTTGCGGGGCGAGTGCGTCAGTGCGTTCATGCAAAATCTCCGTTGTGAAGCAAAAGTGTACGGCATTCTGCAAAAGAGGGTAAACCCGCAATGTTAATTATTATTGAACCGTTGCCGGGCGTTTTTCCGCAGGCGCAAAGCGGGTTTTACCGTGCGCATGCTCGCCGCCGCCCTGTCCACGCTTAAGCTGGATCACTTCGCCACGCTGCCAGGCATCGGCACCGGGGGCGACCGGGTGCGCATCCAGATCGCGGCGCGATTCGCGGATTTCTTTCGTATTCACGTTAAAAAGGCGATCGCGTTCGGCAAGCAGAGCGGGATCAAGCTGGCCGTCAGCGGTAAAGCCCATCATCAGCGCCGGAATGCCCAGCGGCAGGGTTTTGTCGCGATCGGTGTGCCAGGTGTGCCAGGTTTTACCGTAGGTATTAACGATTTTGCCCATCAGCGCTTTTTCCGCAGGCGCAGGCAAGCCAGGGCCAATCAGGCTGCCCGACATCACTTCATGACGGTGGCTGTGCCAGAGTTTTTTCTCTTCAGGCGGAAGGGTATTGAACAGCCGCTCGCTGATAATGTATTCCACGCCCATCAGTTTGGCATCGCGGGTATTACCGTCGTAAATCACGGCCTGCATCACGTCTTCGTTCAATACGGTGACGTAATGGTGCGCTTCCATCTGCCCATTCTGATCGCCGTTATAAAAATGGAAGCCGTCGAGATAAGTATTGATGGCGTCAATCGGCGGCCTGGACTGCATCACGCTGGCGCCGGATTCCAGCAGCTGCAATTTACCGGAGGTTTCAGCGCCAGGCGCGGTGACTTTTGAGGGTGAACTGCTGCCGCCGCAACCGGAAAGAATAAGGGCAGTAAGGAGGTACAGGGGGAATTTCATCTCAGCTCCGTAAGACTGTTCAGGGTCTAATAACCTTAGACGGTAATGGGATTTACGGGAGCAGTGTGATGAAGAACATGACGTCATTAGCGTGTCTTTATCATTACATAAGATAGCTTTCAGCTTTTTTGTGTTGTTCGATAATATGTTGCCGAACTATTTTTCGGTAATACAGTGTCAATATCGCGCTGATCGCCAGCCAAAATAAACCGGTTTCAAATGTGCTTAGCGCGCCATAGAGTACGGTTTTACTCTTCTCAAAATTGGCAATTTCTTGCGAAATGTACCGGGTATGTTCCTTTCTCCTGAACATGTCGCAAATGAATCCCGTCAGATCCCCGGACAGTCTGCTTCGCTGCGCCAGGGTGTTAACCGGAGTTTTGTCACATTGCTCAGCCGTTACGACTAAGGAGTGACCGGAAAATAGCGATGCGGATTTTGCGCTGTCATGGGTTAAATAAAAGAATTCATTGGTGGGCTTATACACCAGCAATGTCCAGTCCTGCGGTGTTAGCAGGGTTTTAATGTGCATAGCGGAGAGGTATGACGCCGAACCTGCGCCAAAGATGATAAGCAGAAAACCAAAGAATAGATCGGTTCGGGTATTTTTCGGGATCGTCTTTAAGGGAAGGCTGACATAAAAAAGCCGTAGCGGCCATGCCGGAATACCTGCCTGCGAAAGAAATTCCGATTTTCCTTTAATGGGAGCCGTAAGAAACTTTCTTATCAGAAGGAATACAGCGTAAATACCACCAATTAAGCTGAAGATGCCGGTCAGTGTACCCACCGGAGAGGTCATAAATTCGTTAGTGATAATATCTGCGACAGAATCAAAACTCTTCATAGTGCCTCCTTGCCTGGTAATGAAGGTGTCCGGGAGAGGGGGGACGCGCCTGAGGTTCAGGTTATCTTGTCACAAATTTCAGGCAATAAAAAACCCATCAACCTTGAACCAAAGATGGCGGGGTTGATGGGCTCCACAAAATGGGGACATCAAAGAAAAGCAGTGGCAATAGTTATGACTGGCGCTTTGCGGAAAAGTTCTCGCGAAAGCATAAATAATTTGCCACTCCGGTCAGGTTGAGACTTATCCTAGCCCCGGCCAGATAATGATGATCAGCGTACCGGCAAGGGTCAACAGCACGTTGGCGATGGCGTAAGTCCCGGCGTAGCCCAGCGCGGGGATGTTACTGCGTGCGGTGTCGCTGATGATCTCCATCGCCGGAGCGCAGGTGCGTGCGCCCATAATGGCGCCGAACAGCAGGGCGCGGTTCATGCGCAGCACATAAGCGCCAAACAGGAAACAGATCACCACCGGCACCAGGCTGACCAGCAAACCTGCCGCCAGCATCTGGCCGCCGACAGCGCCCAGCCCGTGACCGATACCGCTCCCCGCGCTCAGCCCGACGCCAGCCATAAATACCATCAGGCCGAACTCTTTCACCATATTCAGCGCGCCCTGGGGGATGTAACCAAAAGTCGGATGGTTAGCACGCAGGAAGCCGAGCATGATCCCGGCGAACAGCAGACCGGCGGCGTTCCCGATGCCGAAGCTGAAATTGCTGAACTGGAAGGTGATCATGCCGATCATCAGCCCGACGATAAAGAAGGCGCAGAAGGCCAGCAGATCCGTGACCTGGCTGTGAATGGAGATAAAGCCGATACGGTCGGCGATAGTTTTCACCCGTCGCGCGTCGCCGCTCACCTGCAATACATCGCCTTTGTTAAGCAGAATGTTGTCGTCAATGGGCATCTCAATCTGGCTGCGGATCACGCGGTTAAGAAAACAGCCGTGATCCGTTAACTTCAGCTGCGCCAGGCGGCGACCCACGACGTTATGGTTTTTCACCACGATCTCTTCGGTGACGATGCGCATGTCCAGCAGGTCGCGGTCAAACACCTCTTTACCGTTGCGGAAGCTCGGATCCAGACGCGCATGGGCATCCGGGTAGCCGACCAGCGCGATCTCATCGCCCATCTGCAATACCGCATCGCCATCCGGCGCGGCCAGGATGCCGTTGCGGCGGATGCGCTCGATGTAGCAGCCCGTCTGGCGATAAATGCCCAGTTCGCGCAGGTTTTTACCATCGGCCCACGCCACCAGCTCCGGCCCCACGCGATAGGCGCGGATCACCGGCAGATAGACTTTGCGGCTGGCGTCGGTATCCAGGCCGCGCTCGCGGGCGATTTGCTGGGCGCTGGTCTGTAAATCCTGATGTTGCAGTTTAGGCAGATAACGCGCGCCGACAATCAGGCTGACCAGGCCAATCAGGTAGGTTAAGGCATAGCCGAGGCTTAAATGATCGAGCGCGGTGGAAAGCTGCCCGCTGTCCATACCCGAGTGGCGCAGCGTGTCGCCAGCGCCCACCAGCACCGGCGTCGAGGTCATGGATCCGGCGAGCATCCCGGCCGTCAGACCAATATCCCAGCCGAATAATTTACCCAGACCAAGAGCGATAAGCAGCGCGCTGCCGACCATCACCAGCGCCAGCATCAGATAGTTTTTGCCGTCGCGGAAGAAAATTGAAAAAAAGTTGGGTCCGGCTTCCACACCGACACAAAAAATAAACAGCATAAAGCCTAAATTGAGCGCGTCGGTGTTAATCGCAAAATGCTGCTGGCCCAGTAATAAAGAAACGACTAAAACGCCAATGGAATTACCCAGTTGAATGGAGCCAAGGCGCAATTTTCCGAGGCAGAGCCCGAGAGCCAGTACCACGAATAATAACAGTATGTAATTCCCATTTAACAAATCTGCGACGTTTATATTCACGGAGTCTAACTTCTTGTTTACTTGTAAGCTGTTGAAAGAAATAATAAATTGCGCTAATGTTTTGCTTAAGGCCAGACGTTAATTAAAACAAATTCACTGACCAAAAATAGCCTGCAAACATAATCAGGCCGTAGTTTAGTCGTATTAAGAAACCACGGCTAGTCAGAATCGTGCATGTAAGTGGGTGGGTAATTTGGCAAGGATTGCTGCAAAGCTTTATCTGACCGGGCGTTCCGCAGGAACGCACGAGGCGCTTGATAGAGGCAGTGTCAGGAGGATTGTTTGAAATCTAAACGTGGTTGGGCAAGCGCGTTTTGCTGCTTTCTGCTGTTTATTGTGGTGTGTCTGTCACTGGCGCTGAAGATGAAAGGGGCGTTTCGCGCGTCTGGTCATCCGGAGCTGGGCCTGTTGTTTTTTGTTATACCCGGTGCCGTCGCAAGCTTTGTATCCCGTAAGCGTCAGGTGCTGTTGCCGCTGATGGGAGCGATGCTGGCCGCGCCGCTGTGCTTTGTCCTGATGCGCATGGTTATCGCGCAGGAGCGTGAATTCTGGCAGGAGCTGGCGTGGTTATTCAGTGCGGTTTTCTGGTGCGCGCTGGGGGCGCTGTGCTATCTGTTTGTCAGTAGCATGATGAGTAAAAAGGGGCGGAGTTAACGCCCCTTTTTTATTACTGTTAAGCGAACAGGCCAAGATTGGCTCTGGCGTACGCTTCGAAATCGGTGCAACCGCCAATGTGTTTCTGATCGAGGAAAATCTGCGGCACGGTTTCCACAGGCTTACCGACGGTTTTTTCCAGGTCGGCTTTAGTAATACCTTCCGCGTGAATATCCACATAGCGATAGTTAAAATCATCGCGCTCAGCAGTTAATTTTTCTGCCAGTTCTTTAGCGCGTACACAATACGGGCATCCCGGGCGACCAAAAATTACAGCGAACATACACTCTCCTTAATGCTTGAGGCCTGACGGCGAATGGAACCATCATGGCGATTATGGTCAGGCAGGGAAAGCAGGTTTTACCTGTTGGTCTGATATCGTAAGGCTATGTTTCGCCAAAAGCTGTCAGATAATTTCATCTATAATCGCAGCCTTTTTTACCCGGAGAGATGTAATGACACCGACTATTGACCTGCTGCTTGCCCATCGTTCCATTCGTCATTTTACCGGTGAGCCCATTACCCGGGCGCAGCGCGATGCCATCATTGCTAGCGCACAGGCGGCGTCCAGCTCCAGCTTTTTACAGTGTTCTTCCATTGTTCGCGTAACCGATCCGGCGCTGCGTGAAAAGTTTGTCACCCTGACCGGCGGACAGCAGCATGTGGCGCAGGCGGCGGAGTTCTGGGTGTTCTGCGCTGATTTCAATCGCCACCTGCAGATCTGCCCGGACGCGCAGTTAGGCCTGGCGGAACAGCTGCTGCTTGGCGTGGTGGATACCGCGCTGATGGGACAAAACGCCATGACGGCGGCGGAATCCCTGGGTCTTGGCGGCGTTTACATCGGCGGTATCCGTAACAGCATTGTGGAGGTCACGGAATTACTGGCGCTGCCGAAACATGTGCTGCCGCTGTTCGGCCTGTGTCTTGGCTGGCCCGCGGATAACCCGGACGTGAAGCCGCGCCTGCCTGCGGCCATGGTGGTGCATGAGAATCGCTACCAGCCGGTGGATGATGCTTTACTTGCGGCCTATGACGATGAACTGGCGGAGTATTATCTGACCCGCGGCAGCAATAATCGCCGCGATACCTGGAGCGATCATATTCGCCGCACCATCATTAAAGAAAACCGCCCCTTTATTCTCGATTATTTGCATCAGCAGGGCTGGGCAACGCGATAAATCACGTTCATCCTGCGCGCGCCTGCGTGTATTATACGCAGGCTTTTCCAGGTCTTGTCAGAGAGGTGCAGGGTGAAAATTGCCATATTGTCCCGGGATGGAACGCTCTGGTCGTGCAAACGCCTGCGCGAAGCCGCGATACGTCGCGGTCATCTCGTCGAGATCCTCGATCCGCTGTCCTGTTATATGAATATCAGTCCGGCGGCGTCGTCCATTCATTATAAAGGCCGCCAGCTGCCCTTTTTTGACGCCGTGATCCCGCGCATTGGCTCGGCCATCACCTTTTACGGCACCGCCGCGCTGCGCCAGTTTGAAATCCTTGGCAGCTTTCCCCTTAATGAATCCGTTGCCATCACCCGCGCCCGGGACAAACTGCGCTCGCTGCAACTGCTGGCGCGCCAGGGCATTGACCTGCCGGTGACCGGTATCGCCCACTCGCCGGATGACACCAGCGATCTGATCGACATGGTGGGCGGCGCGCCGCTGGTGGTGAAGCTGGTGGAAGGGACGCAGGGGATCGGCGTGGTGCTGGCGGAAACGCGGCAGGCGGCGGAAAGCGTCATCGACGCCTTTCGCGGGCTGAACGCGCATATCCTGGTGCAGGAGTATATTGAGGAAGCGAAGGGGACAGATATTCGCTGCCTGGTGGTGGGCGATGAAGTGGTGGCGGCTATTGAACGGCGGGCCAAGCCGGGGGATTTCCGCTCTAATCTGCATCGCGGCGGCGCGGCGACGGTGGCGAACATTACGCTGCGCGAGCGGGAAATTGCCATTATGGCGGCGAAAACCCTCGGCCTTGACGTGGCAGGCGTGGATATTCTGCGGGCGAACCGTGGGCCGCTGGTGATGGAGGTTAACGCCTCGCCGGGGCTGGAAGGCATTGAAAAAACCACCGGCGTGGATATCGCCGACCGCATGATCGCCTGGATCGAGCGCCAGGCCACGCCGGATTTCTGTCTGAAAACCGGCGGCTGAGCGGTTTATCGACTTCGGCAATGGTATGGATCGGCATTTTTGCGTAAGCTAATGGCCGCATAATTTTTTAAGAGGTAGCACATTCTATGGATTCACTCGTCGTTCCCGGTCTGGACACGTTACGTCAGTGGCTTGACGAGCTGGGCATCAGTTTTTATGAGTGTGATACCTGCCAGGCATTGCATCTGCCGCATATGCAGAATTTCGACGGTATTTACGATGCCAAAGTCGATCTGGTTGACGACATTATTCTCTTCTCGGCGATGGCGGAAGTGAAGCCCTCAGCGCTGCTGCCGCTGGCGTCCGATCTGTCGGCGATCAACGCCAGTTCGCTGACGGTGAAAGCCTTCCTGGATATACAGGATGATAATCTGCCAAAGCTGGTGGTTTGCCAGTCTTTATTCGCCGCGCCTGGCATTACTTTTAAACAGTTCTCCTGGTTTATGCGCCAGAGCGAAGAACAGATTTCCATGGTGATCCTTGAGGCCAGCGCGCATCAGATGCTGTTTACCAGCGAAGAAGAGGATCCGAACGCCGACGCCGCGCCGCACAATTTTCTTCACTAAGCGCCCCTGATTTAAACGCAGTCGCTGCCATGGCGGCTGCATAATTCCTCGTTTTATTCTGCTTTTAACTATTCTTTAAAGAATATTTCACCCCACTTCAGGCCGTTTCGGCTTATCACATAGACTGATCGTGCATAAAAAATTAGTAAAAGGCGTTTTTTAATCTGACCTATAGCCTCGAACCCTGGCTACAGTTATTCTTGCGGGGCTTCAATAGCATGCAGCGTCTGCCGGGTAATTCAAATTATCCGTTGCAGCGGTGAGTGACAAACTATGCACGATTCTTGCATAGCGTAAAGGCGACGATTTAGTTCGAATGTTAACGAACTTTCCAGAAGGAATGAGATATGACCACCCTGAATAAAAAATGGCTGTCCGGTCTGGTTGCGGGTGCACTGATGGCGGTCACTGCCGGCACCTTCGCCGCTGAACAAAAAACGCTGCATGTCTATAACTGGTCTGACTATATTGCGCCGGACACGGTAGCGAATTTCGAAAAAGAGACGGGCATTAAAGTCGTCTACGACGTATTCGATTCCAACGAAGTGCTGGAAGGCAAATTAATGGCCGGCAGCACCGGTTTTGACCTGGTGGTGCCGTCCGCCAGCTTCCTTGAGCGTCAGCTGACCGCTGGCGTGTTCCAGCCCCTCGACAAGAGCAAACTGCCGAACTGGAAGAACATGGATCCGGAAGTGCTGAAGCTGGTGGCGAAGCACGATCCGGAAAACAAATATGCGATGCCGTACCTGTGGGCGACCACCGGCATCGGCTTTAACGTCGATAAAGTGAAAGCGGCGCTGGGCAAAGACGTGCCGATCGACAGCTGGGATCTGGTGATGAAGCCGGAGAACCTCGAAAAACTGAAAAGCTGCGGCGTGGCTTTCCTGGATGCCCCGGAAGAGATTTTTGCCACCGTGCTGAACTATCTCGGCAAAGATCCGAACAGCTCGACTGCCTCTGACTACAGCGGGGCGGCCACCGATCTGCTGCTGAAACTGCGTCCGAATATCCGTTACTTCCACTCGTCCCAGTATATTAATGATCTGGCGAACGGCGACATCTGCGTGGCCATCGGCTGGGCAGGGGATGTCTGGCAGGCCGCCAACCGCGCGAAAGAAGCGAAAAACGGCGTGAATGTCTCTTACATCATTCCGAAAGAGGGCGCGCTGGCGTTCTTCGATGTCTTTGCGATGCCGACGGATGCGAAAAACAAAGACGAAGCGTATCAGTTCCTCAACTATCTGATGCGTCCGGATGTGATTGCTCACGTCAGCGATCACGTGTTCTATGCCAACGGCAACAAAGCCTCTACGCCGCTGGTGAGCGCGGAAGTGCGTGACAACCCGGCGATCTATCCGCCAGCAGACGTGTTCGCCAAGCTTTACACCCTGAAAGTGCAGGATCCGAAAATCGACCGCGTCAGAACCCGTGCGTGGACCAAAGTGAAAAGCGGTAAATAACGTCATTTGAAATAGTTGCCCGGTGGCGCTTCGCTTACCGGGCCTACAAGTTCGCAGGACCGTAGGCCGGGCAAGCAAAGCGCCGCCCGGCGATACGCACCATGCCGGTGCGTTTGCACTCATATTTGTTCTATGCCGGAGAGCACCCCGTGAATGAGGCTACCCCCCGCCCACAGGCGAAGTCCCGCAAGGCGTTAACGCCGCTGCTGGAGATCCGAAATCTGACCAAATCCTTTGATGGTCAGCACGCTGTCGATGATGTCAGCCTCACTATTTATAAAGGCGAGATCTTTGCCCTGCTGGGGGCGTCCGGCTGCGGTAAATCCACGCTGCTGCGTATGCTGGCCGGTTTTGAGCAGCCCACCACCGGGCAGATTATGCTCGACGGCGTCGATCTCGCCCATGTTCCGCCTTACCTGCGCCCGATCAATATGATGTTCCAGTCCTATGCGCTCTTTCCGCATATGACGGTGGAGCAGAATATCGCCTTTGGCCTGAAGCAGGACAAGCTGCCGAAAGCGGAAATCGCCAGCCGCGTCGCCGAAATGCTCAGCCTGGTGCACATGTCGGAATTTGCCAAGCGTAAACCGCATCAGCTTTCCGGCGGCCAGCGTCAGCGTGTGGCGCTGGCGCGCAGCCTGGCGAAACGCCCGAAGCTGCTGCTGCTTGATGAGCCGATGGGCGCGCTGGATAAAAAACTGCGCGACCGTATGCAGCTGGAAGTGGTGGATATTCTGGAGCGCGTCGGCGTCACCTGCGTGATGGTCACCCATGACCAGGAAGAAGCCATGACCATGGCCGGACGTATCGCCATCATGAACCGCGGTAAGTTCGTGCAAATTGGCGAGCCGGAAGAGATTTACGAGCATCCGACCACCCGCTACAGCGCCGAATTTATCGGATCCGTGAATGTCTTTGAAGGACTGCTGAAAGCGCGTCAGGAAGACGGCCTGGTGATCGACTCGCCGGGGCTGGTGCATCCGCTGAAGGTCGATCCCGATGCCTCAGTGGTGGACAACGTGCCGGTCTACGTGGCGCTGCGCCCGGAAAAAATCATGCTCTGCGAAGATCCGCCTGCCGATGGCTACAACTTCGCTTTAGGGGAAGTGGTGCACATTGCCTATCTTGGCGATCTGTCGATTTATCACGTACGCCTGCACAGCGGGCAGATGATCAGCGCGCAGTTACAGAACGCGCACCGCTACCGCAAAGGCTTACCGACATGGGGCGATGAAGTACGCCTGTGCTGGGATGCCGACAGTTGTGTGGTACTGACGGTTTAAGGAGCGGCGATGAGTATACCTGAAGCACCGGCCCGTGCTGGCAAGCCGGGCGGATTGACGCTGTGGCTGGCGCGGATGCAGATGAGGCACGGGCGCAAGCTGGTCATTGCCCTGCCATACATCTGGCTGTGCCTGCTGTTTCTGCTGCCGTTTTTGATTGTTTTCAAAATCAGCCTTGCGGAAATGGCGCGCGCGATCCCGCCGTATACCGATCTGATGGCATGGGAAGACGGGCAGCTCAGCCTGACGCTGAACATTAATAACTTCCTGCAGCTGACCGACGATCCGCTCTATTTTGAAGCCTATCTGCAGTCGTTACAGGTGGCGGCGGTTTCCACGCTCTGCTGTCTGGCGATTGGTTATCCGCTGGCGTGGGCGGTGGCGCACAGCAAACCCTCGACGCGTAATATCCTGCTGCTGCTGGTGATTTTGCCGTCCTGGACCTCGTTCCTGATCCGCGTTTACGCCTGGATGGGGATCCTGAAAAACAACGGCGTGCTGAATAACTTCCTGCTGTGGCTCGGGGTTATCGATCAGCCGCTGACCATTCTGCACACTAATCTCGCGGTCTATATCGGTATCGTCTATGCCTATCTGCCGTTTATGGTGCTGCCGATCTACACCGCCTTAACGCGCATTGATTATTCGCTGGTGGAAGCCTCGCTCGATCTCGGCGCGCGTCCGCTGAAAACCTTTTTCAGCGTCATTGTGCCGCTGACCAAAGGCGGGATTATCGCCGGATCCATGCTGGTATTCATTCCGGCGGTGGGCGAGTTTGTCATCCCGGAACTGTTGGGCGGCCCGGACAGCATTATGATTGGCCGCGTGCTGTGGCAGGAGTTCTTCAATAACCGCGACTGGCCGGTGGCCTCGGCGGTGGCGATCATCATGCTGTTGCTGCTGATTGTGCCGATCATGTGGTTCCACAAGTATCAGAGTAAAGGCACGGGAGACCACGCATGAACAACTTACCGGTAGTGCGCTCGCCGTGGCGTATTTTGATCCTCGTGCTAAGCTTCACCTTCCTGTACGCGCCTATGCTGATGCTGGTGGTTTACTCGTTCAACAGCTCAAAACTGGTGACGGTATGGGCAGGGTGGTCGACCCGCTGGTACGGCGAGCTGTTCCGTGATGACGCCATGATGAGCGCCGTAGGATTAAGCCTGACGATTGCCGCCTGCGCGGCGACCATGGCGGTGTTCCTCGGCACTATCGCGGCGGTGGTGATGGTGCGTTTCGGGCGTTTTCGCGGCTCGAACGGCTTTGCCTTTATGATCACCGCGCCGCTGGTGATGCCCGATGTCATCACTGGTCTGTCGCTGCTGCTGCTGTTTGTGGCGCTGGCCCATGCCATCGGCTGGCCTGCGGATCGCGGGATGCTGACCATCTGGCTGGCGCACGTCACCTTCTGCACGGCTTATGTGGCGGTGGTGATCTCCGCGCGATTACGGGAGCTGGACAAGTCCATCGAAGAAGCGGCGATGGATCTGGGCGCAACGCCGCTGAAAGTGTTCTTTATCATTACGCTGCCGATGATCATGCCGGCGATTATTTCTGGCTGGCTGCTGGCCTTTACGCTCTCCCTGGACGATCTGGTGATCGCCAGCTTTGTCTCCGGGCCGGGCGCGACCACCTTACCGATGCTGGTGTTCTCCAGCGTGCGTATGGGGGTCAATCCGGAAATCAACGCCCTGGCGTCGATCATCCTTGGCGTGGTGGGAATTGTTGGTTTTATCGCCTGGTATATTATGGCGCGGGCAGAAAAGCAGCGAGTGCGTGACATCCAGCGTGCAAGACGCGGCTGATGGCACTAAAATCTCGTTAAGAACGCAATGCCGCGCCTGTCGCGGCATTTTTTTCGCAGGGAAGATAACGCATTGGATTTAATGAGCAAAAGACCAGGGATGCATGCCCGGCTCAACGTCCCGGCGCTGGTACAGGTGGCGGCTATCGCCATCATCACCACGCGCTGCGTTGACCTGATCATGCTCTTCGACCTGCTGGGCGTGCGCGGCGTGGTGGACTTTGTCCGTCGCAGCGCGCAGACCTGGGATCTGACGCTGATTTTTCTCGGCAGTCTGGTGCTGCTGTTTGTCGAATTTTACTGTGCGTTTTCCATGGGCAAAGGGCGTAACTGGGCGCGCTGGCTCTATCTCTGCTCGCAGATCGTGGCGACCGGCTATCTGTGGGCAGCATCCCTCGGCTATGGCTATCCGGAACTGTTCAGCATTGCCGGCGAATCGAAGCGCGAGATCCTGCACTCGCTGTTTATGCAAAAACTGCCGGATCTGCTGATCCTTTTTCTGCTGTTTGTGCCCTCGCCAAGCCGACGCTTTTTCCATCTGCGTTAACGGTGGTACAATCCCCGCCCCGCAAATTTTAAGGTTTTCATCATGCAGTGCGCACTCTATGACGCCGGGCGTTGCCGATCCTGTCAGTGGATCGAACAGCCCGTCGCCCGACAACTCGACGCCAAAATGGACGACCTCCGCACATTGCTGGAAGGTATGCCCGTAGCCGGGTGGTGCGCACCGGTAAGCGGCCCGGAGCAGGGCTTTCGTAATAAAGCGAAAATGGTGGTCAGCGGCAGCGTGGAAAAACCGCTGCTCGGTATGCTGCACCGTGACGGCACGCCGGAAGATCTTACCGGCTGCCCGCTCTATCCGGCCTCGTTTTACCCGGTCTTTGCGGCGTTAAAGCCTTTTATCGCCCGCGCGGGCCTCACGCCCTACAACGTGGCGCGTAAACGCGGCGAACTCAAATATCTGTTACTCACCGAAAGCCAGCAGGACGGCGGCATGATGCTGCGTTTTGTGCTGCGCTCCGATGCCAAACTGGCCCAGCTGCGCGCAGCACTGCCGGAATTGCAGGCGCAGCTGCCGCAGCTGAAAGTCATCACCGCGAATATTCAGCCGGTGCATATGGCGATCATGGAAGGGGAGCAGGAGATTTATCTCACCGGGCAACAGGCGCTGGCCGAGAACTTTAACGGCGTGCCGCTGTGGATCCGCCCGCAGAGTTTCTTCCAGACCAACCCGCAGGTGGCGGCAAGCCTTTACGCTACGGCGCGGGACTGGGTGCGGGCGCTGCCGGTGACGCACATGTGGGATCTGTTTTGCGGCGTCGGCGGTTTTGGCCTGCACTGCGCCACGCCGGAAATGAAGCTGACGGGTATCGAGATCGCCCCGGAAGCCATTGCCTGCGCCAGGGAGTCAGCCCGGGCGCTGGGGCTGCAAAACATACAGTTTCAGGCGCTGGATTCGACGCGTTTCGCCACCGCGCAGGGCGAGGTGCCGGAACTGGTGCTGGTCAACCCGCCGCGCCGCGGTATCGGCAACGCGCTGTGTGATTACCTGAGCCGTATGGCCCCGCAATTTATTATCTATTCCAGCTGTAATGCGCAGACGATGGCGAAGGATTTGCGCGAACTGCCGGGTTACCGCATCGAGCGTGTGCAGCTGTTTGATATGTTCCCGCATACCGCGCATTACGAAGTGTTGACGTTTTTGGTGCGTGATTAATGCCGGGTGGCGCTTGCGCTTACCCGGCCTACT
>NZ_CP127837.1:2731921-2742297 GCF_030291195.1 Enterobacter sp. PGRG2
TGGCCCGGCAAGCGGAGCGCCGCCGGGCGGAAAGGGCATCTTACTGCGGGAACCACTGGTCGCTGATTTTCTGATAAGTGCCATCGGTTTTAATGGCTTTCAGGGCGGCGTTCAGTTTTTCCAGCAGGGCTTTATTATCCGGGCGCACGGCAATACCGAGGCCGGTGCCGAAATACTGCGGATCGGTCACTTTCGGCGTGGCGGTGCCCAGCTGCGGGTTGGTTTTCAGCCATTCGTTCACCACCGCGGTATCACCAAACACGCCGTCGATACGACCATTTTTCAGATCGATAATCGCGTTCTGGTAGCTGTCATAGGCCACGGTTTTCACTTCCGGATGCTGATCCTGGAGGTATTTCTGGTGCGTGGTACCGTTTTCCATGCCGATGCGTTTACCTTTCAGCTCTTCAAAAGATTTAAACGCGCCTTTTTTGGCAATCACCACCGCTGAGTTGGCGTAGTACGGCTCGGTAAAGGCCACCTGCTTGCTGCGATCCGGGGTAATGTCCATGCCGGAGATCACCGCGTCATATTTTTTAAACTTCAGCGCCGGGATCAGGCTGTCAAAGGCGTGGTTAGTGAAGGTGCACTCTGCCTGCATCTGTTTGCACAGCGCTTTCGCCAGATCGATATCAAAACCGACAATCTGATTGCTGGCATCCAGGGATTCAAACGGCGGATAAGTAGCGGAAACGCCGAAGCTGATTTTGTCGGCGGCGCTGGCACCGGCTGCGAAGGTGGCAAGAATAGCGGCCAGAACTAACTTTTTCATGGTGGAACTCCTGTCTGTCAGTCTTATTGTTTTTACCGTGTCTGCGGCATGGGCTAACCATGCCATTTAATGAATTTATATGCAATATAAATGATTAATTATATTTCTGTGGGCGTAAAAAAGGCGGGTTGGCCCGCCTGTTTTTAAGCATTAGTTTCGCCGTTCAAAAGCCAGCGCCCGACGCTCGATAAGACGCATCATTACCGTCAGTAAACCATTTACAATCAGATAGATAAGTCCGGCTGCGCCAAACACCATCACATCATACGTCCGGCCATACAGCAGCTGTCCGTGGCCCATGACTTCCATCAGCGTGATGGTATATGCCAGCGACGTGCTTTTGAATACTAATACCACTTCGTTGGAGTAGGACGAGAGGGCGCGTTTAAAAGCGTACGGCAGCAGAATCGCCAGCGTATCTTTTTTACTCATCCCCAGGGCTGAGCAGGACTGCCACTGGCCCTCCGGAATGGCGCGAATGGCCCCGTAAAACAGCTGCGTGGTATAGGCGGCGCTGTTCAGCGACAGGGCCAGCAGCGCGCACAGCCAGGGTTCGGAGAGCAGATGCCACAGTACCGGATATTCCTGTAGCGTCGGGAACTGTCCCGGACCGTAGTAAATCAGGAAGATCTGCACCAGCAACGGCGTACCGGTGAACAGCGTAATGTAACCGCGCACAATCCACACCAGCACCGGCGTTTTCAGCGTCAGCACAATGGTAAATAGTAGTGCCAGCACCAGCGCCACCAGAATGGACGCCACGGTGAGCGTCAGGCTGGTGTGCAGCCCTTTCATCAGTTCAGGTAAATACTCAAGCATCAGTCGGCTCTCCGCTCAAAACGTGTCGCGCGCAGGTCAATGCGTTTGAGGATGTACTGACTGAGCAGGGTAATGACCAGGTAAATGGCCGCCGCCACGATATACCAGGTAAAAGGCTCCTGAGTACGGGTGGCGATACTGCGGGTCTGCAACATCAAATCGTTCACGCTGATCAAGGATACCAGCGCCGTGTCTTTCAGCAGCACCAGCCACTGATTGCCCAGCCCCGGCAGCGCATGACGCCACATCTGCGGCATCACCAGACGGAAAAAAATCGCGCTTTTCGACAGGCCCAGCGCCTGGCCGGATTCCCATTGCCCCAGCGGAACGGCTTTCAGTGCCCCGCGCAGCGTCTGGGAGGCGTAGGCCGCGTAGAGCAGCGACAGCGCAATGACGCCGCACAGGAACGGGCTGACATCAAAGTTTTCAATCTGCATTTGCAGCGGAATTTGCACCACGCCCAGATTGAGCGTGAAGCCGTCAGATAACATTAACAGCAGCTGTGAAGAGCCAAAATAGACAAACAGCACCACCAGAATTTCCGGCAGGCCGCGCAAAATAGTGACCAGCGCCGATCCCGCCCATGCGACAGGACGCCATTTGACGGATTCCCATACCGCAAACAGCATCGCCAGCGCGAGGCCAATGATCAGCGCACAAACGGCAAGGCCGACGGTCATCCCGGCGGCGCTTGCTAAAGGGAACATGTCATTCATCAAGGATTACTTCTGGAACCATTTGTTATAGATGTTCTCGTAGGTGCCATCTTTCTTCACTTTATCCAGCGCAGCGTTGAATTTCTGCTGAAGTTCAGTGTTGCCCTGACGAACAGCAATGCCGAGGCCGGTGCCGAAGTAATCTTTATCGGTCACTTTGTCGCCCACGGCGGCCAGTTTGTCACTGGCTTTCAGCCACTCGGTCACCACGGCGGTATCGCCGAATACGGCGTCAATACGGCCATTCTGCAGATCAAGCTTCGCGTTCTGATAGCTGTCGTAAGGCACGGTAGTGATTTCCGGATGCTTATCAGTGATGAATTTCTGGTGCGTGGTACCGTTCTGCACGCCAACTTTTTTGCCTTTCAGCGCGTCAATGCTGGCGAATTTATCTTTCTGACCGATAAACAGCGCCGAGTTGTCGTAGTAAGGCTTAGTGAACAGCACCTGCTTTTCACGCTCCGGCGTGATGTCCATACCGGCCATCACCGCGTCGAAACGACGGAATTTCAGGCTCGGGATCAGGCTGTCAAAGGCCTGGTTGGTGAAGGTACAGGTCGCATCGATCTCTTTGCACAGCGCGTTGGCCAGATCGACGTCAAAGCCGACAATCTTGTTACTGGCATCCGTGGATTCAAACGGAGGGTAGCTTGCTTCGGTGGCGAAACGAATAGTCTGGGCAGCACCGGCGGAGAGGCTGACGCTGGCGAGCAGGGCGGCAATCAGTACTTTTTTCATTGTCATAGTCCCGAAAAGATCAGTGAGATAAGTAGTGTTTAAAAGCATCGGTCTGCGGCGCGGCAAAGCGGCTGGCATCCCCCTGCTCGATAATATGACCATTTTCCATGTACACCACGCGGCTGGCGGTCTTGCGCGCCACTTCCACTTCGTGGGTCACGATCACCTGGGTGATATTGGTTTCCGCCAGTTCGCGGATGATGCTCACGATCTGCGCGGTGATTTCCGGGTCGAGCGCGGCGGTAGGCTCATCAAACAACAGCACCTGCGGCTCCATCATCAGCGCACGGGCAATGGCCACGCGCTGCTGCTGACCGCCGGAGAGGTGCAGCGGGAAACGATCGCTGTAGGGTTTGAGACGCAAACGCTCAAGCAGCTTTTCAGCGCGCGCCAGCGCCTGATCTTTGCTCAGACCCAGCACGCGGCAGGGGGCTTCGATCAGGTTTTGCAGCACGGTCAGGTGCGGCCATAAATTGTATTGCTGGAACACCATGCCGACGTTCTGCCGCAGACTGCGGATCGCTTTGTCAGACGGGGCCTTTGAGAAATCGAACTGATTGCCGGCAATAGTGAGCGTGCCGGAGCGCGGCATCTCCAGCAGATTGAGTACGCGCAGCAGGGAGCTTTTGCCTGCACCGCTTGGGCCAAGCAGCACCAGCGTTTCGCCCTCAGGGCAATCCAGGTTGATATCGAACAGCGCCTGATGTGCGCCGTAGAAACAGTTAATGCCGTTTAATTGAATACTCATCGAGGCAATCTAATAGCTATTGAGGCCGCAAATAGTAACGTTGACAGAATAGTTATGCAATATTTCTGCGTGAAAAGGTAAATATAAAGCGCATCCAGTAATAAAGTTAGCACAAAACCCTGGACGTGGTGTGATGCAGGTAGAAATGTCGGCATTCACCGTGGAATGCCAGACATTTTACGGGGGTTAACAGATTTAACCCGTTAATGATGCATAATTTATCAGCGATGCTCGACAGACTGACGCAGCGATCCGGCAGGCGCGTGAGCGTTGCCGCCCAGATAACGCACATCATCAACCGCCCAGCACTGACCTTCGCGGATCATCAGCACTTCGTCCTGCCACGTCTGGCTGCCCTGGGTGAGGGTGACGCGCAGCGGAATATTGCGGGCATCGGTGTTAGGGATGGTTGAGGCGCTGCTGACGCTGGCGGTTTCCGGCTGGGTGGTGCGGCTGGAGAACGGATCGCTGCGCAGGAAGGCGGTGTTTTTGGTATCACGGCTGGCGTCGGCCAGCAGCTTCGCCAGATCGTCGCTCAGGTACGGTCGCAGCGCGGTAGCATCAGTGCTGCGGTTCTGAATACGAAAATCGTAGAACTTTTGTGCCACACTGTCAGGACCGCCTTCGACACAGGGGCCGCTGCGTGTGCCAATATCCTTGAACGCGGGGGTTACCGTTGTACAGGCGCTCAACGCCAGCGCGCAGGGTACAATGACGGATAAAAATGAGTAGCGCATAATGATTTCCTTATTAACCTACTGTCTGTTCAATGATAGCGTATCGGTTTGATTATGCGCGCGTTAGGCACTGAACGTTAAAAGGAGAAGCACCATGCAATTTTCAACCACCCCAACGCTTGAAGGCCAGCCGATTGTAAAATATTGCGGCGTGGTCACCGGGGAGGCGATTCTGGGCGCGAATATCTTCCGCGATTTTTTTGCCGGGATCCGCGACATTGTCGGCGGTCGCTCAGGCGCTTATGAAAAAGAGCTGCGTAAAGCGCGGGAAATCGCCTTTCGCGAGCTGGAAGAACAGGCGAAAGCGCTTGGCGCAGACGCGGTAGTCGGTATTGATATCGACTACGAAACCGTCGGTAAGGACAGCAGTATGCTGATGGTGAGCATCAGCGGTACGGCAGTGAAAACCCGCTGATGAAAAGCTGGTTTGGGCTGATTGCGCTGGCGCTGCTGCTGACCGGCTGCGCCAGCGAAAAGGGCGTGGTGGATAAAGCTGGCTATCAGCTGGATACGCGGCACCAGGCGCAGGCGGCCTATCCGCGTATCAAGGTGCTGGTGATCCACTACACCGCCGACGATTTTGACGCCTCTCTGGCGACGCTGACCGACAAACATGTCAGTTCGCACTACCTGATCCCGGCGCGGCCGCCGCTGCATCAGGGCAAGCCGCGGATCTGGCAGCTGGTGCCCGAGCAGGATCTGGCCTGGCATGCGGGCGTCAGCTTCTGGCGCGGCGCAACGCGCATTAACGATACTTCCATCGGCATTGAACTGGAAAACCGCGGCTGGCAAAAGGTTGCCGGCAGCAAGCGCTTTACGCCCTTTGAGCCGCAGCAAATTGCCGCGCTGGTGCCGCTGGCGAAAAATATCATCCATAGTTACAACATACTTCCGCAGAACGTCGTGGCACACTCGGACATCGCGCCACAACGTAAGGACGACCCAGGTCCGTTATTCCCGTGGCAGGCGCTGGCGCAGCAGGGGATTGGCGCATGGCCGGACGATGACCGCGTGGCCTTCTACTTAAACGGGCGCGATCCCGCGACACCCGTCGATCAGGCGCAGCTGCTGGATCTGCTGGCACGTTATGGCTATGAGGTGAAACCGGAGATGACGCCCGCGCAGAAAAAGCGGGTGATAGTGGCGTTCCAGATGCATTTCCGCCCGGCGCGCTGGGACGGCGTGGCGGATGCGCAGAGCCTGGCGATTGCCGAAGCGCTGCTGGAAAAGTACGGGCAGGGCTGAACAGGCCTCAGCGGTGTAACTTACCGTGATCTTTCAGCCACAGCGCCGTGCGGCGAATGCCTTCATCAAGCGTAACCTGCGGCTGATAGCCCAGCTCCGTCTGCGCGCGTGACGTATCCAGCGTGAAATCAAAGTTCAGCTTCGCCACGCCGTAGTGGGTCAGGGCGGGCTCTTTCGCTTTTTTATCGCCAAAACGCTCCAGACTGCGGGCGATCATATCCAGCATCGGCCACGGCACGGAGCGGATACGGCAATCGATACCCAGTTCGTCAATTAATCGCTGCACGATAGTCCGCAGCTTCACCGGTTCGCCGTTGGTGATGTTGTACGCCCGGCCCGACGGCAGCGCATCGCACACCTCCTGACTGGCCAGCCACATCGCGTGCACGGCATTCTCGAAATAGGTCATATCCACTAACGCATCACCGCCGCGCGGCAACAGCACGCTGCGGTAGTGGTGCATCATCTGGGCAAGACGCGGGATAAACACTTTATCGTGCGGTCCGAACAGGCTCTGTGGACGCAGCACGGTGAAGCGGGTGTTGGGGTTCGCCTGCGCCAGCATATGCACCACGTCCTCCGCCGCCGCTTTACTGCGGGCGAATTCGTTGGCGTAGCGCAACGGACGGAAATCTTCCTGAATGTTCCGGTGATGGTGATAATCAAAATAGACGGACGGCGAGGAGACGTGAATAAAGTTACGCACGCCCCAGGCCACCGCCCACTCACCCAGACGACGGGTAGCGCGCACGTTAGCCAGATCGAAGGCTTCCTGGGTGCCCCAGGGCGAGGTAAAGCTGGAGCAGTGCCACAGCGTATCCACGCCTGCCAGCATCACTTTTGCCTGGGAAGAGACCAGCTCCGTCAGATCGGCCTGTACAAATTCAGCACCCATTTTTTGCAGCAGCTTGCCCATCGCTTCATTGCGACCTGTCGCCCTGACGCTGACGCCTTTCTGCCGCAGAAACTCGACCGCGTTTCGGCCTAAACCGCTGGTTGCGCCCGTGACCAGAACCTTCATAGCAATCCACTGTGTTGAAAAGAATTTCGTGCGCATTCTTCCGTGAAAAACGGCTGGTTGCAATGGGAAAGGTGAAAGATTACCGCTTCCATTCAGACTTTCTCTCTATTTTGTTCTGTCGGGCGCGTGATGTGGCCTTCCGCGCCTTAGCGTTGTAAAAAGGCCTGCCAGTGCGCCACCAGTTCCGTCAGCTGTTCGCGGCTGACGTCAAGATGGGTTACCAGACGCGTCACCGGCGAGGCGTTCAGCAGCACGCCGCGCGCCTGCATAAATTCGCCCAGCGCCGCGGCATCTTCTTCGCCCACGCGCACAAACAGCATATTGGTTTCCTGACGGCTGACGTCCGCCCCGATATCACGCAGCTGCGCTGCCAGCCAGGCGGCGTTGTCGTGATCCTCTTTCAGACGCTGGACGTTATTTTTCAGCGCGTACAGACCGGCTGCCGCCAGAAATCCCGCCTGGCGCATCCCGCCGCCGGTCATTTTCCGCCAGCGCAGCGCGCGTTTGATGTAGTCATGGTTGCCCACCAGCAGCGAGCCGACAGGCGCGCCCAGGCCTTTCGACAGGCAAATGGTGAAGGAGTCGCAATATTGCGTGATCTCTTTAAGCTCGCAGCCGTATTCCACCACGGCGTTAAAAATGCGCGCGCCGTCCACGTGCAGCGCCAGGCCTTTCTCACGGGTAAAGTCCCACGCCTGCTGTAAATAGTCGCGCGGCAGCACTTTGCCGTTATGGGTGTTCTCCAGGCTCAGTAAGCGGGTGCGGGCGAAGTGAATATCGTCGGCTTTGATTTTGGCCGCCACTTTGTCCAGCGGCAGGGTGCCGTCCGGGCTGGCGTCGATGGGCTGCGGCTGAATACTGCCCAGCACCGCAGCACCACCGGCTTCATACAGATAGTTATGCGCGCCCTGGCCGACGATGTACTCCTCGCCGCGCTCACAGTGGCTTAACAGCGCCACCAGATTCGCCTGGGTGCCGGTGGGTAAAAACAGCGCGGCTTCCTTGCCGCTGAGTTCCGCCGCGTAACGCTGAAGTTCGTTCACGGTCGGATCATCTCCGTACACGTCATCCCCGACCGGGGCGGCCATCATATAGCGACGCATATTGCGCCCGGGGCGGGTGACGGTATCACTGCGTAAGTCGATCACGGCATTTCCTTATTTTGACTCAGAATTGTCCTTCTGTTTTACCTGAGCCAGTTGGTTTTCGCCAGTTCCATGACCTCATCACCGCGCCCGTTAATGATCGCGCGCAGCATATACAGGCTGAAGCCTTTGGCCTGCTCCAGTTTGATCTGCGGCGGCATCGCCAGTTCTTCTTTAGCGACCACCACATCGATCAGAACCGGGCCGTCAATGGCGAAGGCACGCTGCAGGGCGTCGTCCACTTCGGAGGATTTCTCGACGCGAATACCGGTGATACCGCAGGCTTCGGCGATACGCGCGAAGTTGGTATCCTGTAAATCGGTGCCGTCAGTCAGATAGCCCCCGGCTTTCATCTCCATCGCCACAAAGCCCAGCACACTGTTGTTAAAGACGATAATTTTCACCGGCAGCTTCATCTGTACCACCGAAAGGAAATCGCCCATTAGCATGCTGAAGCCGCCGTCGCCGCACATCGCCACTACCTGCCGGTCCGGGGCGGTAGCTTTTGCACCCAGCGCCTGCGGCATAGCGTTTGCCATTGAGCCGTGGTTAAAGGATCCGAGCAGACGGCGTTTGCCGTTCATCTTCAGATAACGCGCCGCCCAGACGGTTGGCGTGCCGACGTCGCAGGTGAAAATCGCGTCGTCATCGGCGTAATGGCTGATCTGCTGGGCGAGATATTGCGGATGCACCGCTTTTTCGCTTGGCTTCGCCAGATCGTCGAGGCCTTTACGCGCATCGCGGTAATCTTCCAGCGCTTTATCGAGGAAGCGGCGGTCGGTTTTCTCCTCCAGCAGCGGCAGCAGGGCGGTGAGGGTGGCGTTGATGTCGCCGATCAGCGCCATATCCACTTTGCTGTGCGCGCCAATGCTGGCGGGGTTGATATCGATCTGGATGATTTTGGCGTCGGTCGGGTAAAACGCGCGGTACGGGAACTGGGTGCCGAGCAGGATCAGCGTATCGGCAGTCATCATCGCGTGATAGCCGGATGAGAAACCGATCAGCCCGGTCATGCCAACGTCATACGGGTTGTCGTACTCCACGTGCTCTTTGCCGCGCAGGGCGTGGATAATCGGCGCTTTCAGTTTAGCGGCAAACTCGATCAGCGGCTGGTGTGCCCCGGCGCAACCGCTGCCGCACATCAGCGCGATATTGCTGGAGTAGCGCAACAGCTGCGCCAGTTTTTTCAGCTCCTCATGCGTCGGCGTGATCACCGGCTGCGGCGCGTGATACCAGTGGGCGCTGGCGGTTTCAGGCGCGGCCTGAAGCGCGACGTCGCCTGGCAGTACCACCACCGACACGCCGCGGTTGAGAATGGCTTTGCGCATGGCGATGGCCAGTACCTGCGGGATCTGCTCGGGACTGGAAACCAGCTCGCAATAGTGGCTGCACTCACGGAACAACTCTTGCGGGTGGGTCTCCTGGAAATAGCCGCTGCCGATTTCGCTGGAGGGGATATGCGCGGCAATCGCCAGAACCGGCACGCGGTTGCGGTGACAGTCAAACAGGCCGTTGATCAGATGCAGGTTGCCCGGCCCGCAGGATCCGGCGCAGACGGCCAGCTCACCGGTGAGCTGCGCCTCGGCACCGGCGGCAAAGGCGGCGACCTCTTCATGGCGGGTCGGCATCCATTCAATGGTACCCATACGGTTGAGGCTGTCGCTTAAGCCATTCAGGGAATCGCCGGTGACGCCCCAGATGCGTTTTACGCCTGCCTGTTCGAGTGTTTTGGCGACAAATGCCGCTACGGTCTGTTTCATAATCTCTGGTGTCCTTGTTAAAAGTCTCGTTAACAAGCGTAGATGAAAATGGCCGTCACACTTTTATCAGCCCTACAGCTAACAGGGGTTTATTTCCGCCGGCATTCGGAATAATCTGCAAACCACATAATGAAAACAGGAATCATTTCAAATGGTTAAATCAATGTTAAATGCGGTTAACAGAATGTTTGCGCATGAAGATGCGGGTAAGTTTTTACTGCGTCTGACGGTGGGCGGGCTGATGTTGTTTCATGGACTGCATAAGCTTTTTGACGGGATTGACGGCATCAGCGGCATGCTGGTGGCAAAAGGGTTGCCGGGTTTTATCGCCTACGGCGTGCTATTGGGGGAAGTGTTGTGTCCGCTGCTGGTGATCCTGGGCGTGCTGACGCGTCCGGCGGCGCTGGGCATTGCGTTTACGATGGTGGTGGCCTGGCTGATGGTCGGCATTAACAAAACCGGCGCGCTGGATGTGACCGGCGCATGGGCAATTGAAAGCCTGGTCTATTTCTTTGTGGCGTCGATTGCGGTGGCATTGTTAGGCGCGGGACGGTATTCCGTTGCGCCCTCGGCAGAATGGCGATAATAGCCTTGCCCGGCGGCGCAAGCTTGCCGGGCCTACAGTTGTGCAGTTGTGTAGGCCGGGTAAGGCGTAAGCCGCCACCCGGCATTTTT
>NZ_CP127837.1:2742305-2755355 GCF_030291195.1 Enterobacter sp. PGRG2
CAGGCCGGGTAAGGCGTAAGCCGCCACCCGGCGCTATTTATTACGCCAACACTAAATCACTCTGCGGATGGCAGGAGCAGGCCAGCACATAGCCCTCTGCCACCTCCGCATCGCTCAGCGTCATGCTGCTGGTTACGCTGTAATCCCCGGAAAGCACCCGCGTTTTACAGCTACCGCATACGCCCGCACGGCAGGCGGCGTTAACCGGCACCTTATTGCTTTCCATCGCTTCCAGTAACGTACTGCCGACCGGGGCGTAAAAATCCCGCGCCGGTTGCAGTTTGCTGATTTTCAGCCCGCCCGTTGCTGCGGCGGCGGCGGGTACAAAGAACTGCTCCTTAAAGAAGCGGGTTACGCCCAGCGCTTTCACCTCTTTTTCCACCAGATCCATATAAGGCGCGGGGCCGCAGGTCATGACGGTGCGCGAGGCCAGATCCGGCACGGATTTCAGCAGTTCCGTGGTCAGGCGTCCGGAGACAAAACCGTGAGTGGCATTGTTTTCCGCCACCAGCGTTACCGGATAACGACGCCACTCATCGGCAAAAATGACATCTTCCGGCGAGCGGACGTTGAAAATCACCTGCACATCGGCGTCAGGGCGATACTTCGCCAGCCAGCGGCGCATTGACATAATCGGCGTCACGCCACAGCCCGCCGCCAGCAACAGCAGCCGATCGTTAGGTTCGTTATCACAGGTGAATTCCCCCTGCGCATCGGAAAGCCACAGATAGTCGCCGCGCTTCACGTCCCGGGTCAGCCACTCTGAGCCTGCGCCGCCCTCCAGACGACGGATAGTCAGCGTGATGTATTCGCTGACCCCAGGCGTTGAGGAGAGCGTATAGGCGCGCAGCGTATCGACGGAATTACGAATGCTGACCAGCGCATACTGGCCCGCACGGTACGGGTAGTAGTCATGGCATAACAGCGACAGCGTCCACACATCCGGCGTTTCCTGTGTGATGTGGTGAACCTGCATACGCCATGGGCATTGGGCTACGGGCATCGTCATAACGTCCTCCTTACGCGCTCAGCAGTTGCTGAATGTCCTGTTCCACGGTGGTCACGGAACGCAGACCAAATTTCTCATTCAGTACCGCCAGCAGATCCGGCGTCAGGAAGCCTGGCGCGGTCGGACCGGTGACGATATTGGTGACGCCGAGCGACAGCAGCGTCAGCAGAATAACAATCGCTTTTTGTTCAAACCAGGAGAGCACCAGCGACAGCGGCAGGTCGTTCACGCCGCAGCCCAGTTTTTCCGCCAGCGTCACCGCCAGAATAATCGCCGAATAAGCATCATTACACTGACCGGCATCCACCAGACGCGGCAGCCCTTCGATGTTGCCGAAGTCCAGCTTGTTAAAGCGGTATTTCCCGCAGGCGAGGGTGAGGATCAGGCAGTCATCCGGCACGCTGGTGGCAAAATCGGTAAAGTAGTTACGCTCGCCGCGTGCACCGTCGCAGCCGCCGACGAGGAAGATGTGACGCAGTTTTTCACGGCTTACCAGATCGATCAGCGTATCCGCCGCGCCAAGCAGCGTCTGACGACCAAAGCCCACGGTGATCAGATGTTCAATTTCGCTGAACGGGAAGCCCGCCATCTGCTGAGCCTGGGCGATCACCGGCGCGAAATTGTCACCTTCCAGGTGGCTTACGCCCGGCCAGCCGACGATGCTGCGCGTCCAGATACGATCGTCATACGCGCCGACCGTCGGGTCGATAATGCAGTTAGAGGTCATCACGATGGGGCCAGGGAAGCGGGCGAATTCCACTTGCTGGTTCTGCCAGCCGCTGCCGTAGTTACCCACCAGATGTTTAAATTTACGCAGTTCCGGGTAGCCGTGCGCCGGCAGCATTTCGCCGTGGGTATAAACGTTCACGCCGGTGCCTTCGGTCTGTTGCAGAAGGTTATAGAGATCTTTCAGATCATGACCGGAGATCAAAATACATTTACCGGCGGTGGCTTTGACGTTCACCTGGGTCGGGGTCGGATGGCCGTAGGTTTCGGTTTCACCGGCGTCGAGGATGCTCATCACTTTGAAGTTCATCTGGCCGATTTCCATCGAACATTCCAGCAGCGCATTCATATCCGCAGGCCAGGTGCCAAGCCACGCCATGATTTTGTGATACTGGGCGTAGATGGCGTTATCGTACTGGCCCAGCACGTGAGCGTGTTCCATATAGGCCGCCGCCCCTTTCAGGCCGTACAGGCACAGCAGGCGCAGGCCGAGAATATTGTCGCCGATGTCGGCTTTGTCTTTGTTCGGCGTGAAGGCTTCTGCCTGACGCTGCAACTCGCCCAGATCGTCGCTCACCAGTTGCAGATCCGCCAGCGGATGATCCACGCAGGCCGCCGGATCGATGCTCTGGCACAGCGCTTTCAGGGCTTCACGTTTCGCAATGGCTTCACGGGCATAACCCACGATACGCGGCGAATCGAAGTTTACGTTAGTTAAGGTGGAGAAGAAGGCGCGTGGCGCAAAGTTGTCGATCTCATGGTCGATGAGATCATAGTCACGGGCTTTTACCGCCCAGGCGGATAACCCCTGCAGCGCCGCAATCAGCAGATCCTGCAAATCAGAAGTTTCTGCGGTTTTACCGCACATCCCCTGCGCGTAAGAACAGCCGTTGCCAGCCGGAGTACGGATAGTTTGCTCACATTGCACACAAAACATGATCACACCTGTATAAGTTATATTTGAAATGCATGTTTAAGCTTATGCCGCTGACGCAGGGGTTTAAAGTGATTTGTATGACTACTTGCAGGGAGATTGATTTAACGCAATTTCAGGCGGTAGCGAACTACCGCCGGAGGGGTATCAGGCGGAGAAAAAGGCCATTAACAGCGGTACCAGCAGACTTAACACAAAACCGTGCACAATGGCGGCGGGAACCATCTCCAGCCCCCCGCTGCGTTGCAGTACCGGCAGCGTGAAGTCCATGGAGGTGGCGCCGCATAATCCCAGCGCGGTAGAACGGCTACGGCGCACCAGCGCCGGGATCAGCATAATGGCGATCAGTTCACGGCCCAGATCGTTAAAGAAGGCGGCGCTGCCAATGACCGGGCCAAAGGATTCGGTCAGCAGGATGCCGGAGAGGGAATACCAGCCAAAACCGGACGCCATAGCTAAACCGGTTTTCAGCGGCAGATCAAGGATCAGCGCGTTAATTATGCCGCCCGCCAGCGAGCTTAACAGTACCACCACGGCGACAATCATTCCGCGGCGGTTCAGCACGATCTGCTTTAAGGTCATGCCGTTATTACGCAGCTGAATGCCAATCAGGAACAGGAGGAAAATGAGCGTATATTCGCTGGCTTCGGTGGCGTGCTGCAGGAATGTCAGCCCGCTGAGGCCAATTATAAAACCGAGCACCACCACGCCGCACAGCTTAAGGGATTCCAGCGCCATGGCCACCCGCGACGGTAATTTTTCCTGCTGGTGCTGATGATGCCAGGGCAGGGCGCGTTCAAGCCATAACAGGGCGGCAATATTACACAGCATAATAATGACGATGCTGACCGCGGAATAATGCAGTATGGCCAGCAGATTGGTCGCCAGATTATCGAGAAAGGCCAGGCTTATCCCCATAAAAAAAAGAATGACGTATACGATCCAGCTTAATAAGCGGTTAATCAGCTTAAGGGCGGCGGTATGGTGCAGGGGAATGAGATAACCCACGATAAGCGGGATAAGTATGATGAGTAGTCCTGATAACATGAACAGCCTGGATCCTTTGCTTAAAAATGAAATAGCGCCGTAACACACTACTCAATCCGCTTAAGTGAGTAAAGAAGCAGAAATAAAGAAAAATTATGCAGATGTGATGTCCGTATATTCTCTCAGGTCTTGATATATTTTACTTTTTTCCGGCCCGCTATACTGTTGTACTCAATGGAGCGCCATTATTGCCGGAGGAGTTATGCTGCTGGAACGCGTGGACATTGCCGGATTTCGCGGTATTAACCGATTATCTCTGCTGCTGGAAGAAAATAATGTTCTGATCGGCGAAAACGCGTGGGGTAAATCCAGCCTGCTGGATGCGCTGACGCTGTTATTATCACCTGAATCCACGCTTTATCATTTCACGCGCGATGATTTCTGGTTTCCCCCGGGCGATGTTATGGGGCGCGAACACCATCTGCATATCATTCTGACCTTTCGTGAAACCGAGCCGGGGCACCGCCATGCCCGACGTTACCGGCCGCTGACCGATTGCTGGGTGGCCGGAGACGATGGCTATCACCGGATATTTTACCGGCTGGAGGGCGAGCTGGGAGAAGACGGCAGCGTGATGACCCTGCGCGGTTTTCTGGATGCCGGAGGGCAACTGCTGCCGCTGACAAACATCGATGAACAGGCGCGGCATCTGGTGCGTCTGATGCCGGTATTGCGCCTGCGGGATGCCCGTTTTATGCGCCGCATTCGCAACGGTACGGTGCCGGAAGCGCCGGATGTGGACGTCACCGCCCGGCAGCTTGATTTCCTGGCCCGCGAACTGGTGTCGCGTCCGCAAAACCTCAGCGACGGGCAGATACGTCACGGGCTGACGGCGATGGTACAGCTGCTGGAGCACTATTTTGCCGAACAGGGCACCACCGAGGCGCGGCATCGTCTGCTGCGCCGCCACGCTCACGATGAGCAGCGCAGCTGGCGCTATCTCGATATTATCAACCGGATGATCGACAAACCTGGCGGTCGCAGCCACAGGGTCATTTTGCTGGGGCTGTTTTCCACCCTGTTACAGGCGAAAGGCACAATACGCCTTGATAAAGACGCGAGGCCGCTGTTGCTGATTGAAGATCCGGAGACCCGCCTGCACCCAATCATGCTGTCGGTGGCCTGGCAGTTGCTGAACCTGCTGCCGTTGCAGCGCATCACCACCACTAACTCCGGCGAACTGCTGTCGCTGACGCCGGTGGAACATGTTTGTCGGCTGGTGCGCGGCTCCTCCCGTATCGCCGCATGGCGACTGGGACCGGGCGGTATGAACGCCGAAGACAGCCGCCGCATCGCATTTCATATCCGCGCCAACCGCCCTTCGTCGCTGTTTGCCCGCTGCTGGCTGCTGGTGGAAGGGGAAACGGAAACCTGGGTGATCAGCGAACTGGCGCGCCAGTGCGGTCATCATTTTGACGCCGAAGGGATCAAAGTGATCGAGTTCGCCCAGTCCGGCCTGAAACCGCTGATCAAATTCGCCCGTCGCATGGGGATTGAATGGCATGTGCTGGTGGATGGTGACGAGGCCGGGAAAAAATACGCCGCCACCGCCCGCAGTATGCTGGACGGCAATCGCGATCATGAACGCGATCACCTGACGCCCTTACCGGCGATGGACATGGAACATTTTATGTATCGCGAAGGCTTCGCCGACGTTTATCACCGAGTGGCGCAACTGCCGGAAAATGTGCCAATGAATATGCGGCGGGTGATCATCAAAGCCATTCACCGCTCATCGAAACCGGATCTGGCGATAGAAGTGGCGATGGAAGCGGGGCGACGCGGTGTGGATGCCGTGCCGCTGCTGTTGCGCAAGATGTTTTCCCGCGTGCTGTGGCTGGCACGCGGGCGGGCAGATTAGTCCATCGCGCGCTGCACCTGCGTCAGCAGGCTGTCGAGCAGTTCATAACGGCGGCGATACTCCGCGCGTTTTTTGCTGGCGATCTCCTCCATGGGCTTGCGCGGCATCGCCAGCGGCATCTGATAATCGCCCCTGGCCGTCGGCTCGCCGCCCAGCGACAGCCAGAAGCCGTCGTAATCGGCGTGCAGTTTGTCCTGCTTTTTCTGGCGGTAGCGCCAGTTGCGATAAATATGCGTATGGTTACTGACCGCGAGGATCTGCTCCACCCCCAGCTTTTCACCCATTGCCATGGCCGCTTCCACCAGCAGGCGTTTCGGGAACAGGCCGTGGCAGGCTTTGGTGGCGCTCTGGATCAACTGATGATCGATATGGGCTTTCGCGCCCTGTAAGCCGCCAATATAGAGCGTGTTTTTGCCCTCCACCGGGCAGAGGGTAAAAGTCAGCTCCGCCAGCACCGTCTGCTCAGCATCGCAAAACACCAGCGTCGCTTCGCCTTCTTTGTCCAGCATCGCATCCGCGCGCAGACGCAGGCTGTAGGGCTGATCGTTTTTGCCGTTAAGGGTCGCCAGCGCCACACCGTGACGGGAAAGGTAGCCATTGAGCACGCTGGCAGGCAGTTGCTGCATCAGGCTCTGGTAATGCCAGCGCAGGGCGTCAATCGCCGTCTGCCGGGAGATGTTCACCGACAGCCAGGGGCGATGCAGACGGCACGGCAGGCCCGGCTGCGCGTTAAGAAGTTGCAGCAGGCACGGCTGTCTGACCAGAATGGACATCCACTTTGCGGTAGCGAAGGGCGTCGCCAGCGAGCGAAGCACAAATTTCCGGCGGTAGGCCGGGTTTTGCCAGGCCAGGCCGGGGATCAGCATTCCGCTGGCTAAATGGCGGAAAAGCTGCCAGCCTGTTTCAGGTTGTGGCAATGCGGAGTGTGGAGTGGCAACGAATGTAGACATGATAAACCTGCGCGTAATAACCAGGCATTCATTTCAGCAAGGGCACTCTCAACGCCACCTCAATGGGTTTGCGGGATAAAATAAAGGTGGGGTTTCGTTGACCCTCCGTTTAGGTAGAATTCATCATTACTGAAGTCAGCTCAATTACTGGAATTTATATGAAGCTAAAGGGAAAACGCAGGAAGGTCATATTGTTGCTGACCGTGCTGGCGCTGATTGCCGGATTCTGGCTGTGGCGGCAGCTCAATGCGCCGCTGCCGCAGTACCAGACGCTGATCGTCCGGCCGGGTGATTTGCAGCAAAGCGTGCTGGCCACCGGCAAACTGGATGCGCTGCGCAAAGTTGACGTGGGTGCGCAGGTGAGCGGTCAGTTGAAAACGCTGTCGGTGAATATTGGCGATAAAGTGAAGAAAGATCAGCTGCTGGGCGTTATCGATCCGGAGCAGGCGCAGAACCAGATCAAAGAGGTGGAAGCCACATTAATGGAGCTGTGCGCGCAGCGCCGCCAGGCAGATGCGGAAAGGCGTCTGGCGCAGGTGACGCTGGGCCGTCAGCAGCAACTGGCGAAAACCCAGGCGGTGTCGCGCCAGGATCTGGATACTGCCATCACTGAGCTGGCGGTAAAAGAGGCGCAAATCGGTACCATCGACGCGCAAATTAAACGTAATCAGGCAACGCTGGATACGGCTAAAACGAACCTCGAATACACGCGCATCGTCGCGCCTATGGCCGGGGAAGTGACGCAAATCACCACCCTGCAGGGCCAGACAGTGATCGCGGCGCAACAGGCGCCGAACATTCTGACGCTGGCGGATATGAGCACCATGCTGGTGAAAGCCCAGGTCTCGGAAGCGGACGTCATTCATCTTAAACCCGGCCAGAAAGCCTGGTTTACCGTGCTGGGCGATCCGCTCACCCGCTATGAAGGCGTGCTGAAAGATATTCTGCCCACGCCGGAAAAAGTGAACGACGCGATTTTTTATCATGCCCGTTTTGAAGTGCCGAACCCGAAAGGTGTGCTGCGTCTGGAGATGACCGCGCAGGTGCATATTCAGCTTTCAGGAGTGAAAAATGTGCTTACCGTGCCGCTGTCGGCGTTGGGCGATCCCATTGGCGATAACCGTTACAAGGTCACGCTGCTGCGTAATGGCGAAACCCGCGAGCGCGAAGTGACTATCGGCGCGCGTAATGACACCGATGTGGAAGTGACCAAAGGCCTGGAAGCGGGCGATGAAGTGGTGACGGGCACTACAACGCCCGGAGTGACGCCATGACGGCGCTGCTCGAACTGCATGACATTCGCCGCAGCTATCCCTCCGGCGAAGGCCAGGTGGAGGTGCTGAAGGGGATCACCCTTAGCATTGAAGCGGGTGAAATGGTGGCGATTGTCGGCGCGTCTGGCTCCGGTAAATCGACGCTGATGAATATTCTGGGCTGCCTGGATAAGCCCTCCAGCGGCACCTATCGCGTGGCGGGCAGCGATGTCGCCCTGCTGGATAAAGACGCGCTGGCCCGCCTGCGCCGCGAGCATTTTGGCTTTATCTTTCAGCGCTACCATCTGCTGTCGCACCTGACGGCGGCGCAGAACGTCGAAGTGCCCGCGGTCTACGCCGGTACCGAGCGTAAAGCGCGCTTACAGCGGGCGCATGAATTACTGCAACGGCTGGGGCTGGGGGAGCGGGAAAGCTATCAGCCGTCCCAGCTCTCCGGCGGCCAGCAGCAGCGCGTCAGTATTGCCCGCGCGCTGATGAACGGCGGCCAGGTGATCCTCGCCGATGAGCCTACCGGGGCGCTGGACTCGCGTTCGGGCGAAGAAGTGATGGCGATCCTGCATCAGCTGCGCGACAACGGTCACACGGTGATCATCGTCACCCACGATCCGCTGGTGGCGGCGCAGGCCGAACGCATCATTGAGATCCGCGACGGGGAAATCATCAGTAATCCGCCGCCGCGATCCCGCGCCGCCGCCAGCGCGGATCGCCATGTGAATACCCGGCCGGAAAGCGGCTGGCGACAGTTCAGCAGCGGATTTCGCGAAGCGCTGACCATGGCCTGGCGGGCGATGGCTGCGAACAAAATGCGGACTTTGCTGACCATGCTGGGGATCATTATCGGCATCGCCTCGGTGGTTTCCATTGTGGTGGTCGGCGATGCGGCGAAACAGCTGGTGCTGGCGGATATACGCGCCATCGGCACCAATACCATTGATGTCTATCCCGGCAAAGATTTTGGCGATGACGATCCGCAGTATCAGCAGTCGCTGAAATATGACGACCTGGTGGCCATTCAGAAGCAGCCGTGGGTCAGCTCCGCCACGCCTGCGGTATCGCAAAGCCTGCGTTTACGTTACGGCGGCATTGACGTCGCCTCCAGCGCCAACGGCGTCAGCGGGCAGTATTTTAACGTCTACGGCATGACCTTCAGCGAAGGGGCGACCTTTAACGACGAACAGCTGAAAGGGCGCGCGCAGGTGGTGGTGCTGGACGCCAATACCCGGCGGCAGCTTTTCCCCAATAAAGCGAAAGTGGTGGGCGAGGTGATCCTCGTTGGCAATATGCCCGCGACGGTAATAGGCGTGGCGGAAGAGAAGCAGTCGATGTTCGGCAGCAGCAAAATTTTGCGCGTCTGGCTGCCGTATACCACCATGTCCGGGCGCATCATGGGGCAGTCCTGGCTTAACTCGATCACCGTGCGGGTGAAAGAGGGCTACAGCAGCGAACAGGCGGATCAGCAGCTGACGCGGCTGCTCTCCCTGCGCCACGGTAAAAAAGATTTCTTCACCTGGAATATGGACGGCATCTTGAAAACGGCGGAAAAGACCACACGTACATTACAGCTGTTTCTGACGCTGGTGGCGGTGATCTCGCTGTTGGTCGGTGGTATTGGCGTGATGAATATCATGCTGGTGTCGGTGACGGAGCGTACGCGTGAGATCGGCATCAGGATGGCGGTCGGGGCGCGGGCCAGCGACGTGCTGTCACAGTTTCTTATTGAAGCGGTGCTGGTGTGTCTGGTGGGCGGGGCGCTAGGCGTGAGTTTATCCATGCTGATTGCCTTTACGCTGCAAATTTTCCTGCCCGGCTGGGAAATTGGTTTTTCACCGGTGGCGCTGTTGACGGCGTTTGTTTGTTCAACTTTCACCGGCGTGCTCTTTGGCTGGCTACCCGCGCGCAATGCGGCGCGGCTGGATCCGGTGGATGCGCTGGCGCGTGAGTAAATAAAAATGCCAGCCCGCGGGCTGGCATTTTACTGGCAGGCTGTACACAATGAAACGAAGCAGGACTACGCGACGGCCTCGGCAATCGCAACGGCTTCCGTTTCAAGGGGGACAATGAGGCTGGCATGATTGCCTTTCGGTCCCTGATGTACATCAAACCGGACCATCTGCCCGGCTTTGAGCGTTCTGTAACCATCCATCTGGATGGTGGAATAATGAGCGAAAATGTCTTCGCCGCCGCCTTCAGGGCAGATAAAGCCGAACCCTTTGGCGTTGTTGAACCACTTAACAGTACCCGTTTCCATGCTTCGACATCCTTCGTAAATCTTATTTAAGTAAGATGGAATGAACCGGTGGCAGAGAGGGCAGTTGTTCAAAACGTCGCCAACTCCCGACCTGTACAATTTAGATATTTCGGGCTTTGGGTCAAGCGTTAGGGTGTGCAGCGAAGCATGATTGAGTCAAAATTTTGAAGCAGTTAACGCAATTGCGGTAGTTTGTGACAGCCATCGCGGATGGCAATGATAGATGATAGTTATCTCACTTATGATGTAGATTCAAAATGCATCTAGACTCAAGTTACTGACAGCGTGCACGCTGTTGGCAACTTCAACCGAAGATGAATACGAGCGATGGGCAAGACCAATACCTGGCTGGATTTCGACCAGCTGGCGGCAGATAAACAGCGCGAAGCGCTAAAACCGCCATCCATGTATAAAGTAATGTTAATGAACGATGATTACACGCCGATGGAATTTGTTATTGACGTGCTACAAAAGTTCTTTTCTTATGATGTAGAACGCGCAACGCAATTGATGCTCACCGTTCACTATCACGGGAAAGCTATCTGTGGTGTGTTTACCGCCGAAGTTGCGGAGACCAAGGTGGCGATGGTGAATGAGTATGCCCGGGAGAACGAACATCCATTGTTGTGTACGTTAGAAAAAGCCTGATCAAGGCAAACTATTGAGGGGGGTGCCCAATGCTCAACCAGGAACTGGAACTCAGTTTAAACATGGCTTTCGCCAGAGCGCGCGAGCACCGACATGAGTTTATGACCGTAGAGCACTTGTTACTGGCGTTGCTCAGTAACCCATCAGCTCGCGAAGCACTCGAAGCGTGCTCCGTGGACCTGGTCGCGCTGCGTCAGGAACTTGAAGCCTTCATCGAACAAACCACACCCGTGCTGCCGCTCAGCGAAGAGGAGCGGGATACCCAACCTACGCTCAGCTTCCAGCGTGTGTTGCAGCGCGCGGTCTTCCACGTTCAGTCATCCGGCCGCAATGAAGTGACCGGTGCGAACGTGCTTGTCGCCATTTTCAGCGAACAAGAGTCGCAGGCAGCCTATCTGCTGCGCAAACATGAAGTTAGCCGTCTTGATATCGTGAATTTCATTTCACATGGTACGCGTAAAGATGAGCCAGGCCAGTCGTCCGAACCCGGCAACCAACCTAATACTGAAGAGCAGGCAGGCGGGGAGGAACGTATGGAAAACTTCACCACCAATCTTAATCAGCTTGCTCGTGTCGGCGGAATTGACCCGCTGATCGGCCGCGATAAGGAGCTGGAGCGCACCATTCAGGTTCTGTGCCGTCGTCGCAAAAACAACCCGCTGCTGGTGGGTGAGTCCGGCGTGGGTAAAACCGCCATTGCTGAAGGCCTCGCCTGGCGTATTGTGCAGGGCGACGTGCCGGAAATCATGGCCGACTGTACGGTTTATTCGCTGGATATTGGTTCGCTGCTGGCGGGCACAAAATACCGCGGCGATTTCGAAAAACGCTTTAAGGCGCTGTTAAAGCAGCTGGAGCAGGATACCAACAGTATTCTGTTCATCGACGAAATCCACACCATTATCGGTGCGGGCGCTGCGTCGGGTGGCCAGGTGGATGCCGCAAACCTAATCAAACCGCTGCTCTCCAGCGGTAAGATCCGCGTGATGGGTTCCACCACGTATCAGGAGTTCAGCAACATCTTCGAGAAAGATCGTGCGCTGGCGCGTCGTTTCCAGAAAATCGACGTCACCGAGCCGTCTGTAGAAGAAACCGTGCAGATCCTGAACGGGCTGAAGCCGAAGTACGAAGCGCACCACGACGTGCGTTACACCGCGAAAGCGGTACGTGCGGCGGTGGAGCTGGCGGTGAAATATATCAACGACCGTCACCTGCCGGATAAGGCGATTGACGTGATCGACGAAGCGGGCGCGCGTGCGCGTCTGATGCCGGTCAGCAAACGTAAAAAAACCGTCAACGTGGCGGACATCGAATCCGTGGTGGCCCGCATCGCGCGTATTCCTGAGAAAAGCGTCTCGCAGAGCGATCGCGATACGCTGAAAAACCTCGGCGACCGCCTGAAAATGCTGGTCTTCGGGCAGGATAATGCGATTGAGGCGTTAACCGAAGCGATTAAGATGAGCCGTGCCGGTCTTGGCCAGGATCACAAACCTGTTGGCTCTTTCCTGTTCGCCGGGCCAACCGGGGTCGGGAAAACCGAGGTGACGGTGCAGCTGTCGAAAGCGCTGGGCATTGAGCTGCTGCGTTTTGATATGTCCGAGTATATGGAACGCCATACGGTCAGTCGTCTGATCGGCGCGCCTCCGGGATACGTCGGCTTCGATCAGGGCGGACTGTTAACGGATGCGGTGATCAAGCATCCGCATGCGGTACTGCTGCTGGATGAGATCGAGAAAGCGCACCCGGATGTCTTTAACCTGCTGTTGCAGGTGATGGACAACGGCACGCTGACCGATAACAACGGGCGTAAAGCAGACTTCCGTAACGTGGTGCTGGTGATGACTACCAACGCCGGGGTACGTGAAACCGAGCGTAAATCCATCGGCCTGATCCACCAGGATAACAGCACCGATGCGATGGGCGAGATTAAGAAGATCTTTACGCCGGAATTCCGTAACCGTCTCGACAATATTATCTGGTTCGATCACCTCTCTACCGAGGTTATCCATCAGGTGGTCGACAAATTTATTGTCGAACTCCAGGTGCAGCTGGATCAGAAAGGCGTGTCGCTGGAAGTCAGCCAGGAAGCGCGCGACTGGCTGGCAGAGAAAGGCTATGACCGTGCCATGGGTGCGCGTCCGATGGGACGTATCATTCAGGATAACCTGAAAAAACCGCTCGCCAACGAACTGCTGTTTGGTTCGCTGGTGGACGGTGGCCAGGTGACAGTGGCGCTGGATAAAGAGAAAAATGAACTGACCTACGGTTTTCAGAGTGCCCAGAAGCACAAAGCCGAAGCCGCGCATTAATCTCTTTTAAATAAAACAAAACCGGGTGAAAACCCGGTTTTTTTATG
>NZ_CP127837.1:2755438-2785551 GCF_030291195.1 Enterobacter sp. PGRG2
ATAGCTATTAGCGACTACGGAAGACAATGCGGCCTTTGCTCAGGTCGTACGGGGTCAGCTCAACAGTCACTTTGTCGCCCGTCAGAATGCGGATATAGTTTTTACGCATTTTACCGGAGATATGCGCAGTTACCACGTGACCGTTTTCCAGCTCAACGCGGAACATGGTATTAGGTAACGTATCCAGTACGGTACCCTGCATTTCAATATTGTCTTCTTTGGCCATCTAGTCCTCGGGGGTATCACTACCAAAATTTTTTTGAACCGGCAAGATAATGCCGAAATTCATCTGTTAAGTAAAGATTTGCGCGGATAATTGCGCAGCAAAGTAACCTTGGCGTATTGCCCACATTATAAACCGACGCGTAAAAGCGCGAACGTAAAGGGGAGCGACAAGATAAACGAAGGGCGTTACCTGATTCGAGCTAGTCCCAAACGGTGGCGGGGCAACAGGCAGAAGCTACTCTGCGCGTCCATTATAACACTCTGACAAGAAATGTGCCGAAAACATTCACCGCGCGGGCATAAATAACGTCCGCGGCACCCAAAAATGCGGCGGCATCTTTTGCAGACGCATCGCATTCAGGTGCTGCAGATATTCCCGCCGCGGAATATCTGTCGCGCCGAGAGAGGCGGTATGTTCATTTAATACCTGGCAGTCGATCAACTGGCCGCCCTGACGCAGGAAATCCTCGCACAATACCAGCAGCGCCGTTTTCGAGGCGTTCACCCGGCGGCTGAACATAGACTCGCCGCAAAACAACGCACCCTGCGACACGCCGTACATGCCGCCAACCAGCTCATCCCCTTCCCAGACTTCGATGGAATGGGCGTAGCCCAGCTCATGCAGGCGATGATAAGCCAGCACCACATCCGGCGTGATCCAGGTACCTTCATCACGATCCTGGGCGCAGCCTGCGATCACCTGTCCAAAGTCATGATTGAGGGTGACGCGGTAAGGGGAACGCTTATGAAAGCGGGCCATGCTGCGGCTGAGGTGAAACTGTTCCGGCCACAGGACGGCGCGTGGATCCGGCGACCACCACAGGATAGGGTCGCCCGGAGAAAACCAGGGAAAGATGCCGCGCTGATAAGCCATCAGCAGGCGGGCAGGGCTGAGATCGCCGCCCAGCGCCAGCAGCCCGTTAGGTTCACGCAACGCCCCTTCGGGCGAGGGAAAAGCAACAGAATGACGAGATAACTGAACCAGGCGCATGACCACAACGCTCCACAACGCAACAAGGAATGATTCAAATTTACAGCCGTTGCTTAAACCGGTAGTAGCGACCCTGTTTTGCCATTAACGCTGCGTGATTACCTTGCTCAATTATTTCACCGTTGTCCATCACTATTATTTGATCGCATTGCGACAAACCACGCAAACGGTGGGTAACCATCAGCACCGTTTTGCCTTTCGTCACTTCAGCAAGCAAATCAAGGATTTGACTTTCAGTGGTGGCGTCCAGCCCTTCGGTCGGTTCGTCCAGCAAAAACAGCGGCGCATCATGCAGCAAGGCACGGGCGATCGCCAGACGGCGCAGTTCGCCGCCGGAGAGCTGCCTGCCGCCTTCGCCCAGCCAGCTGTTCAGCCCGCCGTCATCAAGCAACTTTTCCAGCCCGACCTGAGTCAGCACCGTCGCCAGCGCCTCATCGGAAGCGGCAGGGGAGGCTAACAGCAGGTTATCGCGCAGCGTGGCGCTGAACAGATGCACCCGTTGCGGCACCAGGCTGATGGTGGCGCGCAGGGCGGCTTCGCTGAGGCTTGTCAGCGGCTGACCGTTCAGCAGGATCTCGCCCTGCTGCGGATCCCATGCCCGCGTCAGCAGTTGCAGCAGCGTTGATTTACCGCAGCCGGTGCGTCCCAGAATGACCACGCGCTGCCCGGCGGGCACTTCCAGCGATACGCCTTTCAGCGCTGGCTGTACCAGTTGCGGATAGGTGAAGGACACGGCGTCAAGCCGCAGATCGACCTGCGCAGGCATGGCCGTTTCCCCGGCAGAGAAAGTCACTTCCGGCGGGCAATCGGTGATCTCGGTGATACGACGGGCTGAGGCGATCACCTGGCCTAAATGCTGGAACGCGCCTGTCACTGGCGCCAGCGCTTCGAAGGCGGCCAGCGCGCAGAAAACAAAGAGCGCAATCAGCGGACCGGGCTGGGTATTGCCGCCCACGCCGCCCGCCGCCAGCCACAGCATGGCAATCACCGCAAAGCCGCTAATCAACAGCATCAGCGCCTGGGCAAGCGCAGTCAGCTCTGACTGACGACGCTGGGCGTCATGCCAGCTTAATTCGGTATTCTCCATCTGCTCACGGTAGCGCTGGCTGGCGCCAAAAATGGTCAGCTCAGCCTGGCCCTGCAACCAGCTGGTCAGGTGCTGACGATACTGACCGCGCAGCGCGGTGAGTTTTTCACCGGTGGATTTACCCAGGCGGTAAAACAGCGGCGGCAGCAGGAGTAAGGTAAGCAGCATAATGCCGCCGAGCGTCAGCGCCAGCGTGACATCCAGCACGCCAAGACCCAGCGTCACCACAAGGATGACGACCAGCGCGCCCACCAGCGGCGAAATCACCCGCAGATAGAGATGATCCAGCGTATCCACATCCGCCACCACGCGGTTTAGCAGATCGCCCTGACGGAAATGCGCCAGCCCGGCAGGGGAAAGCGGCAGTAGCTTGCTGAAGGTGGAAACGCGAAGATGAGAAAGAACGCGGAAGGTGGCATCGTGGCTGACCAGCCGCTCAAAATAGCGGCCAGCGGTGCGGGTAATGGCCGCGCCACGCACCCCGGCGGCGGGAAGCATATAGTTAAAACTGTAAATACCCGCCACGCCAACCACCGCCGAGGCGGAGAGGAACCAGCCGGACAGCGTCAGCAAACCAATACTGGCGAGCAGGGTCACAATGGCGAGCACCACGCCCAGCGTCAGCAGCCATTTATGGCGTTTATATAATGCGAGATAGGGAAGGAGCGCGCGCATTTAAATTTCCTCCTGACGATGGGCGAGCAGGGCGGCAAAAGGCCCGCCTGCGGCGGCAAGAGCGGTATAATCGCCTTGTTCAACCAGCCTGCCGTTTTGCATCACCCAGATACTGTCCCAGTCCGTCAGTCCTTCCAGTTGGTGGGTCACCATCAGGGTGGTCTGACGCAGCGAGGCGGTATTCAGCGCCTGCATGACACGCTGTTCGCTGTGCGCATCCAGACTGGCGGACGGCTCATCCAGCAACATCAGCTGGCTGGCATTCAGCAACGCACGCGCAACGGCCACGCGCTGGGCCTGGCCGACGGACAGGCGCGCCGCCTGATCGCCCACTGGCGTATCGATCCCCTGCGGCAACTGCGGCAAAAATTCGCTTACCCAGGCGGCGTCCAGCACGGCTTTAAGCTCTGCTTCGCTGGCGTCCGGCCGGGCCAGCAGTACGTTTTCGCGCAGAGTGGTCGCCGGAAGCTGTGGATTCTGCCCGACCCAGCTTAGCTGCCTGCGCCACGCCAGCGGATCGAGATCGCGCAGCTCGACGCCGTTGATTTGCAGCGATCCTTCATAGCTGAGAAAACCGGAGAGGGCGTTAATCAACGAGCTTTTCCCGGAACCGCTTTGCCCGACCAGCACCACGCGCTGCCCGGCAGGAAGGGTAAAATCGAGCGGTCCGGCAAGGATTGCGCCTTCCGGTGATTTAATCACCGCGCCGCGGGCCACCACGCTGACCGGCTCATCGGTATTCAGCGTGCGTTCGCCGCGTTCCGGCCATGCCAGCGGCGTTTCGAGGAAGGTTTTCAGGCTGTCAGCCGCGCCGACGGCCTGCGCTTTTGCATGATAGAAGGTGCCCAGATCGCGCAGTGGCTGGAAGAACTCCGGCGCGAGGATCAGCGTCAGGAAGCCCGCAAACAGCGTGACGCCTGCGCCATAGTGACCAAAATTCAACTCGCCCAGATAAGAGAAGCCGAAATAAACCGCGACCAGCGCAATAGAAAGGGAGGTAAAGAATTCGAGCACGCCGGAAGATAAAAACGCCATGCGCAGCACTTCCATCGTGCGGCTGCGGAAATCCTGGGATGCCTGGCGAATATTTTCGGTTTCCGCTTCACCCCGGCCAAAAATGCGCAGCGTTTCCATACCGCGCAGGCGATCCAGAAAATGCCCGCTTAACCTTGCCAGCGCTTTAAAATTGCGGCGATTAGCATCTGCGGCGCCCATGCCGACCATCGCCATAAACATCGGGATCAACGGCGCGGTGCCGAGCAAGATCAGCGCAGCGGCCCAGTTGGTCGGGAAAATCGTCAGCACAATCAACAGCGGTACGCTGGCAGCCAGCGCCATCTGCGGCAAATAGCGAGCATAGTAATCATGCATGTCGTCGATCTGCTCAAGAATGAGCGTCGCCCAGCTGCCCGCCGGTTTTCCCTGGATCCACGCCGGGCCTGCCTGTTGCAGACGGTCCAGCACCAGACGGCGGATCTCATAGCGGATGTGCAGACCGGCATGGAAGCCGACGCGTTCGCGCAGCCACACTACCCAGGCGCGGAGAATAAACACCAGCACCAGCAGCACAAAGGGCAGCAACAGCGCCTCGCGGGGAATATTTTCCATAATCATGTGATTAAGGATGGTGGCCAGCAGCCAGGCCTGAGCCACGATCAATATGCCGCTGACAAGCCCCAGAATGCGGGAGGTCATCAGCCAGCGACGGGAAATTACGCTTTGCTGTTTTAGCCAGCGGGTTAGTTCTTGTTGACGGGTTTTATTCATTGCGCGCTTAGCAGGTAAAGTGACCATAAATTTATGCACGGCAATGTTACAACGGCGAAAAAATAAAGGCGACTGATAGTCGCCTTCTTTACTTTGTCTTTAAGTGCCTTACTCGCTGAAATTATTTACTGTTTTCAGCCAGACCGTCGAGATAACGTTCAGCATCCAGCGCGGCCATACAACCGGTTCCGGCAGAGGTGATCGCCTGACGGTAGATATGATCCATCACATCGCCCGCCGCAAACACGCCCGGAATGCTGGTCTGGGTCGCGTTGCCGTGGATCCCCGACTGCACTTTGATGTAGCCGTTTTCCAGCTCCAGCTGACCGTCAAAAATAGCGGTGTTCGGGCTGTGGCCAATGGCGACGAACAAACCGGCAACTTCTAAAGATTCTACGTTATCGCTGTTCTGCGTATCGCGCAGGCGCAGGCCGCTTACGCCCATCTGGTCGCCGGTCACTTCTTCCAGCGTACGGTGGGTGTGCAGCACAATATTGCCGCTCGCCACTTTATCCATCAGACGTTTGATCAGAATTTTTTCCGCGCGGAAGGTGTCGCGGCGGTGGATCAGGTGCACTTCCGAGGCGATGTTCGCCAGATAAAGCGCTTCTTCAACCGCCGTATTGCCGCCGCCAATCACCGCTACTTTCTGATTGCGGTAGAAAAATCCGTCGCAGGTGGCGCAGGCGGACACGCCGCGTCCTTTGTAAGCTTCTTCTGACGGCAGGCCGAGATAGCGGGCGGAGGCGCCGGTGGCTATGATCAGCGCATCACAAGTGTACTCGCCGCTGTCGCCGGTCAGACGGAACGGACGGTTTTGCAGATCCACTTTACTGATGTGATCGAAAAGAATTTCCGTTTCGAATTTCGCAGCGTGTTCATGCATACGCTCCATCAACAGCGGTCCGGTCAAATCATGCGGATCGCCAGGCCAGTTTTCCACTTCAGTGGTGGTCGTGAGCTGGCCGCCTTTTTCCATACCGGTGATCAGTACCGGGTGCAGGTTAGCGCGTGCAGCATAGACCGCAGCGGTGTAACCAGCGGGGCCTGAACCAAGGATAAGCAGCTTACTGTGTTTAGCCGTGCCCATGAGATCCTCATTATAGTTAGCGGACAATGCGCAGGATTGTAGGGAATTTACGGGCGTAAAAAAAGGGTGCAGCAACTATGTTAATGATTTGTGTAGCCGATGGATCCACCCCGGCGGGGAGATCCATAATAAATTCTACTGAAATTTGGCCTGTTATAAGGCGATAAAATGAGGTTTGCCGGGAGGTGTTGATGAATATCTGGCATGTTGTACTAAAAAAAGATGTTTTGCTTTGACAATCCCCTGCGCATTTGCGAAAACATTCGAGGAAGAAAAAAAGCAGTGTTTCGCGCATGACGCAAATTCATGCATGCAAATGCCATTTTACCGGGTTATTGAAATCGACGCACGGCGTGGACAGACGCCATGCGCGATATTAATAGCTGCCGCTGGCAACGGTCTTCTCAATACAGACCCCTGGAATATGTAGCGCAACTAACAATAACCAGCGATGCATAAACCGACGGGCAAAGACTCTCAACAGTGAAGTGCACAGGGTCAAGGCAGGAGTAGGGAAGGAATACAGAGAGACAATAATAATGGTAGATAGCAAGAAGCGCCCTGGGAAAGATCTCGACCGTATCGATCGTAACATTCTTAACGAGCTGCAAAAGGATGGGCGTATTTCCAACGTCGAGCTTTCAAAGCGAGTAGGACTTTCTCCAACGCCGTGCCTTGAGCGCGTGCGCCGGCTTGAAAGACAGGGTTTTATTCAGGGCTACACAGCACTGTTAAACCCGCACTATCTGGATGCATCACTTCTGGTTTTTGTTGAGATTACTCTGAATCGTGGCGCGCCGGATGTGTTTGAGCAGTTCAATGCCGCAGTACAAAAACTTGAAGAAATTCAAGAGTGTCATTTAGTATCCGGTGATTTCGACTACCTGTTGAAAACACGCGTGCCGGATATGTCGGCCTATCGCAAACTGTTAGGGGAAACCCTGCTGCGTCTGCCGGGCGTGAACGACACCCGTACCTATGTTGTTATGGAAGAAGTTAAACAAAGCAATCGTCTGGTTATTAAGACGCGCTAACACGGAACAGGTGCAAAATCGGTGTAGTTTGATTACACTCCTGTTAATCCATACAGCAACAGTGCCGGGGCAACCTGGCGCTGTTCTCCGTTTTAGCATCAAGGACCTGGAGAGCCTTACTTGAGCCAGGAATATACTGAAGACAAAGAAGTCACACTGACCAGATTAAGCAGCGGGCGTCGTCTACTCGAAGCACTGCTGATTCTGGTTGCCCTGTTTGCTGTCTGGTTGATGGCAGCGCTACTCAGCTTTAACCCTTCCGATCCCAGCTGGTCACAGACCGCATGGCATGAACCTATCCATAATCTGGGTGGCGTGCCGGGCGCATGGCTGGCCGATACCCTGTTCTTTATCTTTGGGGTGATGGCTTACACCATTCCGGTGATTATTGTCGGTGCCTGCTGGTTTACGTATCGTCACCGCGCGACGGAAGATTACATTGATTACTTCGCCGTCTCGCTGCGTCTGATCGGCGTGCTGGCGCTGGTGCTCACCTCCTGCGGCCTTGCGGCTATCAATGCCGACGATATCTGGTACTTTGCCTCCGGCGGCGTGATCGGCAGCCTGTTAAGTACAGCCATGATGCCGCTGCTGCACAGCAGTGGCGGAACCCTTGCGCTACTCTTTATCTGGGGGGCGGGGCTTACGCTCTTTACCGGCTGGTCCTGGGTCAGCATCGCGGAAAAGATTGGCAGCGTCATCCTTAATATCCTGACCTTCGCCAGTAACCGCACCCGTCGCGACGACACCTGGGTCGATGAAGACGACTATGAAGACGACGAGTACGAAGAAGACGCCCCCGTACAGCGTGAATCACGCCGGGCGCGGATCATGCGCGGCGCCCTGGCGCGCCGTAAACGCGTCGCCGAAAAATTTGCTAATCCATTGGGTCGTAAAACCGACGAGGCGCTGTTCTCCGGTCGCCGGATGGACGATGAAGAAGAGATTCAGTACAGCGCCCGCGGCGTGGCCGCGGATGCCGATGACGTGCTGTTCTCCAGCACTAAAGCGACAGGCGCGCCGCAGTGGGATGAATACGATCCGCTGCTGAGCGGGCATAGCGTCAGCGAACCCCTTGCGGCAGCAGCCGTGGCGACCACGGCGGCGCAGGCATGGAGCGCTCCGGTAGAACCTGTCATGCAGGCACCGGCTCAGCCAGTGGCCGAGCCGCCTTATGTGGCGCCACCTGTCCAGCAGCCTCCTGTGGCGCAGTATGCGGCGCCGGAAGAGCCGTCATACTATCAGCCGCCTCAGCCGCCAGTGCATGAACATGAAAATTACGCGGCACAGGCACCGGTCTACCCCGAGCCAGAAACCTATGCCGCGGTCACGCCGGAACCGGAGCTGCACGTTCAGCAGCAGTGGCAGCAGCCGGAACCGCCGGCAGTGGAGCCGGAGCCTGCGCCTCAACCGGAAGAAATTAAACATACCCGTCCGCCGCTTTACTATTTCGAAGAAGTAGAAGAGAAGCGCGCCCGTGAGCGGGAGCAGCTAGCCGCATGGTATCAGCCGATACCTGAACCAGCCCAGCCGGAACCTGCGCCAAAATCTGCCCCGGCACCGGCTGCGCCAGTCGTTGAGCCTGCACCCGTTGCACCGGCCGCCGCGCTTAAAGAAGCCTCAACCGCCGCTGCTACGGGCGCTGCCGCCGCCGGGCCGGTATTCAGCCTTGCCGGTAGCGGCGCGCCACGTCCGCAGGTAAAAGAGGGCATTGGCCCGCAGCTGCCGCGCCCGAATCGAGTACGGGTGCCGACGCGTCGTGAACTGGCGTCCTATGGTATTAAACTGCCGTCCCAGCGGATGGCGGAAGAGCGCGCCCGTGAAATGGATTACGCTTCTGAGGATGAAGCGGACGCCATGCAGCAGGACGAACTGGCCCGTCAGTTTGCTTCCACGCAGCAAAGTCGCTATGGCGATGAGTATCAGCACGATCAGGCCGGCACTGAAGTAAATGAAGATGAGGTTGCGGAAGCGGAACTGGCGCGCCAGTTTGCTGCCGCTCAGCAACAGCGTTATTCGGGTGAGCAGCCCGCCGGGGCAACGCCTTTCTCTCCGGCTGATTTTGACTTCTCTCCGATGAAGGCGCTGGTGGATGACGGCCCGACTGAACCGCTGTTCACACCTGGCGTAATGCCAGAATCGCAGCCTGCCGCGCCTGCGCCGCAACCCTATCAGCAACCTGCTGCGCCGCAGTACCAGCARCCTCAGCARCAGCCCGTCGCGCCGCCGCAGTACCAGCAGCCTCAGCARCAGCCTGTTGCGACGCCGCAGTATCAGCAGCCCCGGCAGCCTGCTCCGCAGGACAGCCTGATCCATCCGTTACTGATGCGTAACGGGGACAGCCGTCCGGTACCGAAACCGACCACCAGCCTGCCGTCGCTGGATCTGCTGACGCCGCCGCCGAGCGAGACGGAGCCGGTTGATACCTTTGCGCTGGAGCAGATGGCCCGCCTCGTTGAAGCGCGCCTGAATGATTTCCGCATCAAAGCCGATGTGGTGAACTACTCGCCAGGTCCTGTGATCACCCGCTTTGAGCTCAATCTTGCGCCTGGGGTGAAAGCCGCGCGTATCTCCAATCTCTCCCGCGATCTGGCGCGTTCCCTCTCTACCGTGGCAGTGCGCGTGGTGGAAGTGATCCCCGGCAAACCTTATGTGGGTCTGGAGTTACCGAATAAAAAACGTCAGACCGTTTACCTGCGTGAAGTGCTGGACTGCGATAAATTCCGCGACAACGCCTCGCCGCTGACGGTGGTGCTGGGTAAAGACATTTCCGGCGAGCCGGTGATTGCCGACCTGGCAAAAATGCCGCACCTGCTGGTGGCCGGTACCACCGGTTCCGGTAAGTCGGTGGGGGTCAACGCCATGATCCTCAGCATGCTCTATAAAGCACAGCCGGAAGACGTCAAATTCATCATGATCGATCCGAAGATGCTGGAGCTGTCGGTATATGAAGGCATTCCGCATCTGCTGACCGAAGTGGTCACGGACATGAAGGACGCTGCCAACGCGCTGCGCTGGAGCGTCAATGAGATGGAAAAACGCTACAAGCTGATGTCGGCGCTGGGCGTGCGTAACCTTGCCGGCTACAACGAGAAGATCGCCGAGGCCGCGCGTATGGGCCGTCCGATCCCGGATCCGTACTGGAAACCGGGCGACAGCATGGACCCCACTCATCCGGTGCTGGAAAAACTGCCGTATATCGTCGTGCTGGTGGATGAATTCGCCGACCTGATGATGACCGTGGGTAAAAAAGTGGAAGAGCTGATCGCCCGTCTGGCGCAAAAAGCGCGTGCGGCAGGTATTCACCTTGTGCTGGCCACCCAGCGTCCGTCCGTGGATGTCATCACCGGCCTGATTAAGGCCAACATTCCGACGCGTATCGCCTTTACCGTTTCCAGTAAAATCGACTCCCGTACTATTCTGGATCAGGCGGGTGCTGAATCTCTGTTAGGCATGGGTGACATGCTCTACTCCGGGCCGAATTCCTCCTCAGCGCCCGTGCGTGTGCATGGCGCCTTTGTGCGCGATGAGGAAGTGCACGCCGTCGTGCAGGACTGGAAAGCGCGCGGACGACCAAAATACATTGAAGGCATCACCTCCGATGCGGAAAGCGAAGGCGGCGGCGGTGGTTTCGATGGCGGTGAAGAGCTGGATCCGCTGTTCGATCAGGCGGTGAACTTTGTCACCGAAAAACGCAAAGCGTCGATTTCCGGGGTACAGCGTCAGTTCCGTATCGGCTATAACCGCGCGGCACGTATTATTGAGCAAATGGAAGCGCAGGGCATCGTCAGCGAGCAGGGCCATAACGGTAACCGCGAAGTGCTGGCGCCGCCGCCGTTCGATTAACCTTCTGATTGCAAAGTTGGGTAAACGAACGAAAAATCAGTCTTTTCCTCTGTCGCCGCCGTCTCGTCAGGCCTACAGTGAGTGACAGAAGAGTCTCCCGGATGGGGAGTGACGTACTTAAGGAATAACAATGAAAAAAATCGCCATTACCTGTGCATTACTGACTTCATTCGCGGCCAGCAGCGTCTGGGCTGACGCCGCGGGCGATCTGAAAAGCCGTCTGGACAAAGTCAGCAGCTTCCACGCCAGCTTCACCCAGAAAGTGACCGATGGCAGTGGGGCGGCAGTGCAGGAAGGACAGGGGGATTTATGGGTAAAACGCCCGAACCTGTTTAACTGGCACATGACGCAGCCGGATGAAAGCATCCTGGTATCAGACGGTAAAACATTGTGGTTCTACAACCCGTTTGTTGAGCAGGCGACGGCCACTAATCTCAGCTCAGCCACCGGCAATACGCCCTTTATGCTGATTGCCCGTAACCAGGCAAGCGACTGGCAGCAGTACAACATTAAACAGAATGGTGACGACTTTGTGCTGGTGCCGAAAGGCAACAACGGCAACCTGAAACAGTTCACCATTAACGTCAGCCAGAACGGCACCATCAATCAGTTCAGCGCAGTGGAGCAGGACGATCAGCGCAGCAGCTATCAACTGAAATCCCAGCAGAACGGGGCCGTCGATCCGTCGAAATTCACCTTTACCCCGCCGCAGGGCGTGACGGTGGATGACCAACGTAAGTAGAGGCATGAGTGGGAAATCTGACGCTCGATTTTTCCGATAATACGTTTCAACCTCTGGCCGCCCGTATGCGGCCAGAAAATTTAGCGCAGTATATCGGTCAGCAGCATCTGCTGGCGGCCGGTAAACCCTTACCGCGCGCGATTGAAGCCGGGCATCTGCACTCCATGATCCTGTGGGGCCCGCCGGGTACCGGTAAGACGACGCTGGCGGAAGTGATAGGCCGCTATGCGGACGCCGACGTTGAGCGTATATCTGCCGTCACCTCCGGCGTAAAAGAAATTCGTGAAGCGATCGAGCGGGCGCGACAGAGCCGTAATGCCGGACGTCGCACTATCCTGTTTGTTGACGAAGTGCACCGTTTCAATAAAAGCCAGCAGGACGCCTTTCTGCCGCATATTGAAGACGGCACTATCACCTTTATCGGCGCCACTACTGAAAATCCCTCCTTCGAACTTAACTCAGCACTGCTTTCCCGTGCGCGCGTTTATCTGCTCAAATCCCTGACCGTTGAAGACATCGAAGAAGTCCTAAACCAGGCGATGACGGATAAAGAGCGGGGTTATGGCGGGCAAAATATCGTGTTGCCGGACGAAACCCGTAAAGCGATTGCTGAACTGGTTAACGGCGATGCCCGCCGGGCGCTCAACACGCTGGAAATGATGGCGGACATGGCCGAAGCGGATGGCAGCGGTAAGCGTGTCTTAAAAGAGGCGCTGCTGACGGAAATCGCCGGTGAGCGCAGCGCGCGCTTTGATAACAAGGGCGACCGTTTTTACGATCTGATTTCCGCGCTGCACAAGTCGGTGCGCGGCAGCGCGCCGGATGCGGCGCTGTACTGGTATGCCCGTATCATCACCGCCGGTGGCGATCCCCTTTATGTTGCGCGCCGCTGCCTGGCGATTGCGTCTGAAGATGTGGGCAACGCCGATCCGCGGGCCATGCAGGTGGCGCTCTCTGCCTGGGACTGCTTTACCCGCGTCGGGCCTGCCGAAGGCGAACGTGCTATCGCGCAGGCCATTGTTTATCTGGCCTGCGCGCCAAAAAGTAATGCCGTCTATACCGCCTTTAAAGCGGCAATGGCGGATGCGCGAGAGCGTCCTGATTACGACGTGCCCGACCATCTGCGCAATGCGCCGACCAAACTGATGAAAGAGTTAGGCTACGGTCAGCAGTACCGTTATGCCCATGATGAAGCCAACGCCTACGCGGCAGGCGAGGTCTATTTCCCGCCGGAAATAGCACAAACGCGCTATTATCACCCGACAAACAGAGGTCTTGAAGGCAAGATTGGCGAAAAGCTCGCCTGGCTGGCTGAACAGGATCATAAAAGCCCCACAAAACGCTATCGCTAACTGTGGCGTTGCGGTAAGGTTATCGATGATTCTTGTGGTTGCAGGCTGTGACCACTTTCTCTCATTTTCAATTCGATAAGCACAGGATAAGCATGCTCGATCCCAATCTGCTGCGTACCGAGCCAGACGCAGTCGCTGAAAAACTGGCACGCCGGGGCTTTAAGCTGGATGTTGATAAACTGCGCGCTCTTGAAGAGCGTCGTAAAGTTCTGCAGGTCAATACGGAAAATCTGCAGGCGGAGCGTAACTCGCGATCGAAATCCATTGGCCAGGCGAAAGCGCGCGGGGAAGATATCGAGCCATTACGCCTGGAAGTGAACAAGCTGGGTGAAGAACTGGATGCGGCGAAAGCTGAACTGGAAACCCTGCTGGCAGAAATCCGTGATATTGCGCTGGCGATCCCGAACATCCCTCACGATGACGCGCCTGTTGGCCGCGACGAGAACGATAACGTCGAAGTCAGCCGCTGGGGCACCCCGCGTACTTTCGATTTCGAAGTACGGGATCACGTGACGCTGGGCGAAATGCACAGCGGGCTGGATTTTGCTGCTGCGGTTAAACTGACCGGTTCACGCTTTGTGGTTATGAAAGGCCAGATCGCGCGTATGCACCGTGCGCTCGCCCAGTTCATGCTGGATCTGCATACCGAACAGCACGGTTACAGCGAAAACTATGTGCCTTACCTGGTGAACCATGACACCCTGTACGGTACCGGGCAGCTGCCGAAATTTGCCGGCGATCTGTTCCATACCCGTCCGCTGGACGAGGAAGCCGACAGCAGCAACTATGCGCTGATCCCGACTGCCGAAGTGCCGCTGACAAACCTGGTACGTGATGAGATCATCGATGAAGACGCGCTGCCGATCAAAATGACCGCGCATACGCCGTGCTTCCGCTCTGAAGCCGGATCTTACGGTCGCGATACCCGCGGTCTGATCCGCATGCACCAGTTCGATAAAGTCGAGATGGTGCAGATCGTTCGTCCGGAAGATTCCATGGACGCGCTGGAAGAGATGACTGGCCACGCGGAAAAAGTGTTGCAGCTGTTAGGTCTGCCATATCGTAAGATCATCCTCTGTACCGGCGATATGGGCTTTGGCGCCTGCAAAACCTACGATCTGGAAGTCTGGGTTCCGGCGCAGAACACCTATCGTGAGATCTCCTCCTGCTCCAACATTGGCGATTTCCAGGCACGTCGTATGCAGGCACGCTGTCGCAGCAAAACCGACAAGAAAACCCGTCTGGTGCACACCCTGAACGGTTCGGGTCTGGCGGTTGGTCGTACGCTGGTTGCCGTGCTGGAAAACTACCAGCAGGCTGATGGTCGCATCGAAGTGCCTGAAGTGCTGCGTCCGTATATGAACGGCCTCGAGTACATCGGCTGATCACCGCGTCACCCATCACATTTAAAGCGCCTGCGGGCGCTTTTTTATTGCCTCATTGACACCGAACAATAACCCCTTTTGTTAAAAGGGTAATACTCACTTTGTATTAGCGCAGCATAAAAAACTTAAAAAAGGTTATTTCGCTATAGAGAAAACTATATAGCGAGTGTTTTTACGTGAGCAAGCAAAGTGAGTTTTTATGAAAATATCTGTTCCGGAGGCGTTACTCACCGCCGGGGTGAGTCGTCGCAGCCTGATGAAAACCTCAGCCATAGGCGGCCTCGCTGCCGCCAGCAGCGCCCTGACTTTACCCTTTTCCCGTATCGCCCGCGCCGCCGAGGCCATTGCGCCAGGCTCATCCACTGAAAAAGTCGTCTGGAGCGCCTGCACCGTGAACTGCGGCAGCCGCTGCCCGTTACGCATGCATGTGGTGGACGGCAAAATTAAGTATGTCGAAACCGATAACACAGGCGATGACAACTATGACGGACAGCATCAGGTGCGCGCCTGTCTTCGCGGGCGCTCCATGCGTCGCCGCGTTTACAATCCCGATCGCCTGAAACAACCGATGAAACGCGTGGGCAAACGCGGGGAAGGAAAGTTTGTTCCCATCAGCTGGGATGAAGCCTTTGACACTATCGCGGGCACTATGCAGCGGCTGATCAAAGAGTACGGCAATGAATCTATCTACCTGAATTACGGCACCGGCACGCTCGGCGGCACCATGACCCGCTCCTGGCCGCCGGGTAAAACGCTGATTGCCCGCCTGATGAACTGCTGCGGCGGCTATCTGAATCACTATGGTGACTATTCCACGGCGCAAATCGCTGCCGGACTGAGTTACACCTATGGCGGATGGGCCGACGGCAACAGCCCGTCCGACATCGAAAACAGCCAGCTGGTGGTGTTTTTCGGCAATAACCCAGGCGAAACGCGCATGAGCGGCGGCGGGGTGACCTACTACGTTGAGCAGGCGCGGGAAAAATCTAAGGCGCGCATGATTATTATCGATCCGCGCTATACCGATACCGGCGCAGGGCGCGAAGACGAATGGATCCCTATCCGCCCCGGTACCGATGCGGCGCTGGTGTCGGCGCTGGCATGGGTGATGATCGACGAAGATCTCGTGGATAAGCCTTTCCTCGATAAATACTGCGTGGGTTACGACGAAACCACATTGCCGGAAGGCGCGCCCGCCAACGGGCATTACAAGGCGTATATTCTGGGCGACGGCGATGACGGCATCGCCAAAACGCCTGAATGGGCGGCGGCTATTACCGGTATCCCGGCGGCCCGTATCGTGAAGCTGGCGCGGGAAATCGCCATGGCAAAACCGGCGTTTATCTCCCAGGGCTGGGGCCCGCAGCGTCATTCGAACGGCGAACTGGTCTCCCGCGCCATTGCCATGCTGCCATTGCTGACCGGCAATGTGGGCATCAACGGCGGCAACAGCGGCGCGCGCGAAGGCGCTTATGCGATGCCGTTTGAGCGCATGCCGACGCTGGAAAACCCGGTGCAGACCAGCATTTCCATGTTTATGTGGACAGACGCCATTGAGCGCGGCCCGGAAATGACCGCCACCCGCGACGGCGTGCGCGGCAAAGATAAGCTGGATGTGCCGATCAAGATGATCTGGAACTATGCAGGTAACTGCCTGATCAACCAGCATTCAGAAATCAATCGCACCCATGACATCTTACAGGATGATAAAAAATGCGAGCTGATTGTGGTGGTGGACTGCCACATGACCGCATCGGCGAAGTATGCCGATATTATCCTGCCGGACTGCACCGCGTCAGAACAGATGGATTTCGCGCTGGACGCCTCCTGCGGCAACATGGATTACGTGATCTTCGCCGACCAGGCCATCGCTCCGCTGTTTGCGTGCAAAACCATTTATGAGATGACGACGGAACTGGCGAAACGCATGGGCGTGGAAGCGCAGTTTACCGAAGGCCGTACTCAGGAAGGCTGGCTGCGCCATCTTTATGAGCAGTCCCGCGCGGCGATCCCGGCGTTGCCCTCCTTTGAGGAGTTCCGGGCGCAGGGCATTTTTAAACAGCGCGATCCCGACGGGCACCATGTGGCCTATCAGGCGTTCCGTCAGGATCCGCAGGCGAACCCGCTGACCACGCCGTCGGGCAAAATCGAGATTTACTCCACGCAGCTGGCGGAGATCGCCGCCAGCTGGGAGCTTGTGGATGGCGATGTGATCCACCCGTTGCCGATCTACAGCCCGGGCTTCGAGCATCACGAGGATCCACAGCGCGAAAAATGGCCGTTGCAGCTCACCGGCTTCCATTATAAAGCCCGCACCCATTCCACTTATGGCAACGTCGATGTGCTGAAGGCCGCGTGTCGCCAGGAGATGTGGATTAACCCCCTCGACGCGAAACAGCGTGGCATTGCCAGCGGCGACAAAGTGCGTATTTTCAATGGTCGCGGCGAAGTGCATGTCGGGGCGAAGGTCACGCCGCGTATTCTGCCCGGCGTGGTGGCATTAGGGGAGGGCGCCTGGTACGACCCGGACGCGAAAGGCATCGATCAGGGCGGCTGTATCAACGTGCTGACCACGCAGCGCCCGTCGCCCCTGGCGAAAGGTAACCCGTCGCACAGCAACCTTGTCCAGGTCGAAAAGGTTTAAGGAGTAACCCATGACAACTCAGTACGGCTTTTATATTGATTCCAGCCGCTGCACCGGGTGCAAAACCTGCGAGCTGGCCTGCAAAGATTACAACGATCTGACTCCGGAAGTCAGTTTCCGTCGCATCTATGAATACGCGGGCGGAGACTGGCAGGAAGACAACGGCGTCTGGCAGCAGAACGTCTTTGCGTATTATCTGTCGATTGCCTGCAACCACTGCGCCGATCCGGCCTGCACCAAAGTCTGCCCCAGCGGCGCGATGCACAAGCGCGACGACGGTTTTGTGGTGGTRAATGAAGAGGTGTGCATCGGCTGYCGTTACTGCCATATGGCCTGCCCGTAYGGYGCSCCGCAGTACAACGCCGCTAAAGGCCATATGACCAAGTGCGACGGCTGCCATTCGCGGGTGGCGGAGGGCAAAAAGCCGATCTGCGTCGARTCCTGCCCGCTGCGCGCGCTGGACTTTGCGCCCGTTGACGARCTGCGTGAAAAATACGGCAGCCTTGATGCCGTCGCCCCGCTGCCGTCCGGGCATTTTACAAAGCCGAATATCGTGATCAAACCCAACGCCAACAGCCGCCCCACCGGGGATAAAACCGGCTTTCTGGCTAACCCGCAGGAGGTGTGAGATGGGCAACGGATGGCATGAATGGCCGCTGATGATTTTTACCGTGTTTGGTCAGTGCGTGGTCGGTGGATTTATCGTCCTCGCCGTTGCGCTGCTGCGTTTTGAGACGACATCGTTGCAACGGCAACGCATCTTCAACGCTATGACCGGCCTGTGGGTGTTAATGGGGCTGGCCTTTATGGCCTCGACCCTGCATCTGGGATCGCCGCTGCGCGCCTTTAATGCGCTCAACCGCATCGGACATTCAGCGCTGAGTAATGAAATTGCCAGCGGTGCGCTGTTCTTTGCCGTGGGCGGATGCGGCTGGCTGCTGGCGATGATGAAAAAGATGCCGCCCGCGCTGTTACGCGTCTGGCTGGTGATTACCTCGCTGCTGGGGCTTGTATTTGTCTGGATGATGGCCAGGGTGTATGACAGCATCGACACCATCCCTACCTGGTACAGTCTGTGGACCCCGCTGGGCTTTTTCCTCACTATGCTTACTGGCGGCCCGCTGTTGGGCTATCTGCTGCTGCGGGTTGCCGGGTTTCGGGCATGCGGCATGCGCGCGCTGCCAGCGGTGACGCTGCTGGCGATCATAATCAGCCTTGTGGCTGGCCTGATGCAGGGCCATGAACTGGCAGCGATTTCCAGCTCTGTGCAGCAGGCTGCGGCGCTGGTGCCGGAATACGGTACCCTGATGGCCTGGCGCGTCATACTGCTGCTGGTGGCGCTGGCAGTGTGGATCGTCCCACAGCTTAAAAACCGCCAGCCTGCCGTGCCGCTGCTATCGCTGGCATTCATGCTGGTGCTGGCAGGGGAGATGATCGCGCGCGGCATTTTTTATGGTTTACACATGACGGTCGGTATGGCGGTGGCTGGCTGACGTCATCAGGGTAAAACCGGGGGGCTAACCGCCGGTTTTACCGTTTTTTCACCATGAAATATTTCAACTGAATGTACCGGCATATCCCGGAAATAACTCATATAAAACATCACGCTATTCACTTTCCTCTGGCCTTACCCGCTCCGTTAGATGAGTAAATTCAATCGACGCCCTCTAAAACGCCCACAGCGCCATTTTCCGTAGATTGACAAAGTTTTTGCCGGTGGCATGATGCGCTCGAATTCTGATCATCCTCACGGTTTTTCATCCATGTTTACTTATACCCGGCCGGTGCTGTTACTGCTCTGCGGCCTGTTACTGCTGACGCTGGCGATCGCAACGCTGAACACGCTCGTCCCGCTCTGGCTCGCCCATGAAAACCTTCCGGTATGGCAGGTTGGTATGGTCGGCTCTGCCTTTTTTACCGGCAACCTTGTCGGTACCCTGCTGACCGGGCGTCTGATTAAACGCATGGGGTTTAACCGCAGCTATTACATCGCGTCGCTGGTGTTCGCCAGCGGCTGCGTCGGCCTTGGTCTGATGGTCGGCTTCTGGAACTGGATGCTGTGGCGCTTCATCGCCGGTATTGGCTGCGCCATGATCTGGGTGGTGGTGGAAAGCGCGCTGATGTGCAGTGGCACGTCACGTAATCGTGGCCGCCTGCTGGCCGCCTATATGATGGTCTATTACATCGGTACGGTGCTGGGACAACTGATGGTCAGCAAACTGTCCACCGAGCTGATGCATGTCCTGCCGTGGGTGACCGGTATCGTGCTGGCGGCTATTCTGCCGCTGCTGTTCACCCGCATTGTCGATCAGAACAGCGAACATCAGGAAGCCACCAGCGTCTGGCCGATGCTGCGTCTGCGTCAGGCGCGGCTTGGGGTTAACGGCTGCATTATTTCCGGCATCGTGCTGGGTTCGCTGTACGGCCTCATGCCGCTCTGGCTGAACCACCGTGGCGTGAGCGATGCCGGGATTGGCTTCTGGATGGCCGTGATGGTCAGCGCCGGTATTCTCGGGCAGTGGCCGATTGGCCGACTGGCGGATCGCTTTGGGCGTCTGCTGGTGTTACGGGTGCAGGTTTTTGTGGTGATCATAGGATGTCTGGCCATGCTCAGCAATGCGGCGATGGCACCGGCTCTGTTTGTCCTCGGCGCGGCGGGGTTCACGCTCTATCCGGTGGCGATGGCCTGGGCCTGCGAAAAGGTCGAACATCATCAGCTGGTGGCGATGAATCAGGCGCTTCTGCTCAGTTACACCGTCGGCAGTCTTTTCGGCCCGACCTTCACCGCCATGCTGATGCAAAGTTATTCCGATAATTTGTTGTTTATTATGATCGCCAGCGTCTCCTTTATCTATCTGCTGATGCTGCTGCGTAAAGCAGGCCAGCATCCGACGCCAGTGGCTCACGCCTGATAAATAAAAAAGCCTGTCCATGACAGGCTTTTTTACGGCTGCTTTCCAGGATTTCTTTACTGTTTTTGTAAAGCGGAACGGACGATAATTGTCACGAGTACACTCTGACTAAGGCGGCAATTATGCACACTCGTCGTTTTAATACCCTCGCGCTGGCAGTCGTTTTATCCCTGTCCTTTGTTTCCGCACCGGGCATGGCTAACCCTGGTAACGGGAATGGCAACGGAAATCACGGTAACGCGGATCATGGGAATAAACAGAAAAATGACCATGGCAACCGGGGCGGGGCAGACAAGAAAAACGTCAGCGATGATGTCTCTGTCCGGCTGAGTTACGATCGCGCCCGTTCGCTGGCGGTGAATCATGGCCTGACGGGTTACCGTTCGCTGCCGCCCGGCATCGCCAAAAACCTGGCGCGCGGTAAGCCTCTGCCTCCGGGCATTGCCAAAAAAATGGTGCCGTCTTCTATGCTGGGGCAACTGCCTTCTTACCCCGGTTATGAATGGCGTATCGCCGGTGACGATCTGGTATTGATTGCGCTGAGCACGGCCATTGTGACGGCAGTCATCAACGGCGTGTTTGAATAAATAAAAAAGCCCGGTCGCTATGCGGCGCCGGGCTTTTTGTTTTTATCAAGCTTAGTACATGACCTTGTGACCATACTGTTCAAGGATGCCTTTCACGCGCTCCATGGTCTCTTTTTTCGGCGGATGCACGCCATCGAGCTTGTACTCTTCGCCCATCGCCACCCACTTATGTTTGCCCAGCTCGTGATAGGGGAGCAGTTCGATTTTCTCAACGTTGCCCATGTCACGGGTAAACTCACCTAAGCGGTGGGCGGAATCGTCATCGTCCGACCAGCCGGGCACCACCACATAGCGGATCCAGACCTTGATGTTTTTCTTCGACAGATACTGAGCAAACTCCAGCGTACGGTGATTGGAGACGCCCACCAGATTCTGGTGGATCTCATCGTTCATCTGTTTCAGATCGAGCATCACCAGGTCGGTGACTTCCAGCAGTTCATCAATGACCGGATCGTAACGACGCACAAAGCCATTGGTATCGAGGCAGGTATGAATACCTTCCTTGTGACAGGCGCGGAACCAGTCACGCACAAATTCAGCCTGGAGAATGGCCTCGCCGCCGGACGCGGTCACGCCGCCGCCTGACGCGTTCATAAAGTGGCGGTAGGTCACCACTTCTTTCATCAGCTCCTCGACGGTAATTTCTTTACCGCCGTGCGTGTCCCAGGTGTCACGGTTATGGCAGTACAGGCAGCGCATCAGGCAGCCCTGAAAGAAGGTGATAAAGCGAATGCCCGGGCCATCTACGGTGCCACAGGATTCAAAGGAGTGAATGCGACCGATCACTGACATTGCGATGTATCTCCAGGTGTAGCCCGTCCCGGGCTTGTATTGCACAGCTCAAACCGGCTGTGTTAAGTCTGTTTTGGCAATGGCCTGAAAAGACACTTGGCAAAGCAGGCTTGATGAAGAGGGGGAACTGTTAAAAAGGCCCCACATAAGTGGAGCCTTTATTGTACGCTTTTTCAGCCGGACATGAAATTACATGGTCTGGGTGAAGGTACGGGTAATAACGTCCTGCTGCTGTTCTTTCGTCAGGGAGTTAAAACGTACCGCGTAGCCGGATACACGGATGGTCAGCTGCGGATATTTTTCCGGGTTTTCCATCGCGTCGAGCAGCATTTCACGGTTCATGACGTTGACGTTCAGGTGCTGACCGCCTTCGATGGTAGACTCGTGATGGAAGTAACCATCCATCAGGCCTGCCAGGTTGGTTTTACGCACTTCGTCATCTTTACCCAGTGCATTCGGTACGATAGAGAAGGTGTAAGAGATACCATCTTTAGCGTAAGCGAACGGCAGTTTCGCAACGGAAGTCAGAGAGGCAACGGCGCCTTTCTGGTCACGGCCGTGCATCGGGTTAGCACCTGGTCCAAACGGCGCGCCAGCACGACGACCATCCGGGGTGTTACCGGTTTTCTTACCATACACAACGTTAGAGGTGATGGTCAGAACAGACTGCGTCGGGATAGCGTTACGGTAGGTAGTCAGTTTCTGAATTTTCTTCATGAAACGTTCAACCAGGTCAACCGCCAGGTCATCTACGCGAGCATCGTTGTTACCAAACTGCGGGTATTCACCTTCGATTTTGAAGTCGATCGCCAGACCGTCTTCGTCACGCACCGGGGTGACTTTCGCATATTTGATTGCCGACAGGGAGTCAGCCGCAACGGACAGACCTGCGATACCACACGCCATGGTGCGGATAACGTCACGGTCGTGCAGCGCCATCAGAGAGGCTTCGTAGCTGTACTTGTCGTGCATGTAATGGATGATGTTCAGTGCGGTGACGTACTGTTTAGCCAGCCAGTCCATGAAGTGATCCATGCGATCCAGCACTTCGTCGAAGTTCAGGACATCGCCTTTGATAGGTTCAGACTTCGGACCCACCTGGATTTTCATTTTTTCATCAACGCCGCCGTTGATAGCGTACAGCATGGTTTTCGCGAGGTTAGCGCGAGCGCCGAAGAACTGCATTTGCTTACCAACAACCATCGGGCTTACGCAGCAGGCGATCGCGTAGTCGTCGTTGTTGAAGTCAGGACGCATCAGGTCATCATTTTCATACTGCAGGGAGGAAGTATCGATAGACACTTTCGCTGCGTATTTTTTGAAGGCCATCGGCAGTTTTTCTGACCACAGCACGGTGATGTTTGGTTCCGGAGACGGACCCATGGTGTACAGGGTGTTCAGGAAACGGAAGCTGTTTTTGGTAACCAGAGTACGGCCATCAACGCCCATACCACCGATAGATTCAGTTGCCCAAATCGGGTCGCCGGAGAACAGTTCATCATACTCAGGGGTACGCAGGAAGCGAACCATACGCAGTTTCATGACCAGGTGGTCAATCAGTTCCTGAGCTTCTTGTTCGGTGATTTTGCCCGCTTTCAGGTCGCGCTCAAAGTACACGTCGAGGAAGGTGGAAACACGACCGAAGGACATTGCTGCGCCGTTCTGGGATTTCACAGCGGCCAGGTAGCCGAAGTAAGTCCACTGTACCGCTTCTTGCGCATTTTTTGCCGGAGCAGAAATATCGCAGCCGTATTTAGCAGCCATCTCTTTGATCTGGCCCAGAGCACGGTGCTGTTCGGCGATTTCTTCGCGCAGACGGATAGTCGCTTCCAGATCAATGCCGTTTTCCAGTTTGTCCTGCAGGGACAGGAACTGGGCATATTTGTCTTTCATCAGGAAGTCGATGCCGTACAGCGCAACGCGACGATAGTCACCGATGATACGGCCACGGCCATAGGCATCCGGCAGACCTGTCAGCACACCGGATTTACGGCAGTTCAGGATGTCTTTGGTGTAAACATCGAACACGCCCTGGTTATGCGTTTTACGGTATTCAGTGAAGATTTTCTTCAGCATCGGGTCCAGCTCGCGGTTGTACGCTTTGCAGGAACCTTCAACCATTTTGATGCCGCCGAACGGGATGATCGCACGTTTCAGAGGCGCTTCAGTTTGCAGACCAACGATTTTCTCAAGGCTTTTGTTAATGTAGCCAGCATCATGAGAAGTAATGGTGGAGGCAATTGAGGTGTCGAAATCAACAGGTGCGTGAGTGCGGTTTTCCAGCTTCACGCCTTCCATCACTTTGTCCCAAAGCGAGGTGGTAGCTTCAGTGGCGCCGGCCAGGAAGGATTCGTCACCCTCGTAAGGCGTGTAGTTTTTCTGGATAAAGTCGCGTACGTTGACTTCGTTCTGCCAGTCACCTTTCGCAAAACCTTCCCAGGCTGTGGCTAACTTTTCATTAAGCTCGGACATATGATACCTACCTTCTTAAGTGGATTTTTTATTTACTGCCTGAGGCAACCATTAATGATGGTCGTCGCCACGCAGGTAAATGACCCAGTATGTCAACCCAACAAGTAAACCCCCGCCGATAATGTTCCCGATGGTTACCGGGATCAGGTTATCTGTTATGAAGTTCATCACTGTCAGATGAGAAAAACTTTCTGGAGTCGAACCGATCGCGGTCCAGAACTCCGGCGCTGCAAAATGACGAATTACGATACCCAGTGGGATCAAGAACATGTTTGCAATACTGTGTTCGAAGCCGCTGGCGACAAACATACCGACGGGCAGAACCATGATGAGGGCTTTATCCATCAGGCTGCGGCCGGAGTAACTCATCCATACCGCCAGACAGACCATCAGGTTTGCCAGGATCCCGAGAGCCACGGCTTCGACAAAAGTGTGATGCATTTTATGATCGGCGGTTTGCAGGAGGTTGAGTCCCCAGCCACCGTTAGCGACCATATATTCACCAGATAACCACATCAACAGTACGAATAATAGCGCACCAATCAGGTTGCCGACATAAACGTTAACCCAGTTCCGGGCGAGCTGGCCCCAGGTGATGCGTCCGCTGGCTTTCGCGACGACAATCAGTACCGTTGAAGTAAACAGGTCGGCGCCGCAGATAACGCACAGGATCAGCCCCAGAGAAAAACATATGCCGCCAATCAGTTTGGCGATACCGAACGGCATAGTCGCGGTGCCGGTCGTGGCAGTGATGTAGAACACGAAAGCGATGGAGATGAATACGCCCGCGGTGATCGCCAGATAAAAGGTGGTCAGCGGATGTTTCGTTGCTTTATAGACACCGGCTTCCTCGGCAACTTTCGCCATAGCAGCTGGTAGCAATAGATCAAAAGGGTTGTCAGCTTTCACACTAACTCTCTCTTTATTAAGTCGGCGACGAGATACTAACAAAGCATTATAGAAGAGAAATTGATGTGGATCATATCTCGCCTGGCTTATAGGCCCGTAAAGCGCATGGTTTTTCGGCAAATACGGAGTAACGTGTTGATTATCCAAATAAAAATAAATTTTAAAGTTTATTAAAAGTGTTGAAAAAAATTATATGCTCTCCCGGCTGACAGTTAATTAATATGGAGTAATGACTTAAAAAAGTAACAATTCTGCCTGGGTATCGATAATAATATTCACCCATAATTAACTTAATTATTACATTTGCGGTTCATTACAAAATAATAAAAAAAGGGGCGATTTAATCGCCCCGTAATATAGCCTGAACCTGCGTTTACGCCTACAGGTTGTAATGTTATTTCTGCTTATTTTGTCCAGTAGGCCGCTTTCGCGCGCTGCAACTTCTCATATGCCTGTAACAGAGACTGATGCGCCGGGAAGGCGGTCAATGTACCGTCGGCGGCCTGCAGGCCATAGAAGGGCGCTTCACCGCTCAGCGCCGCGCTGGCCGCTTCCACGGCCTCTGCGCCGTACATACGCACAAAAGCGTGCAGATATTGCAGCGGCTCGCGATCCTCTTCCTGCGTCAGCAGCAACAGCGTTTGCAGACAACGATAGTAGTTGGCGCGTTCCGGCGTAAAGATCGAGGCGTTGAACTCCATCGTCCATTCCGTCCAGATCAGCGCCTGCTCGGTGTCGCCACCCGCCAGCGCCAGCATCGCTTTCAGTTCGCCGATGCGCAGCGTGTACCAGCCATTATCTTTACCTGTGGCGATACCCAGCAGTTCACGCACGCGGGTGAAATCGTCATGGCCTTCTTCATCCAGCTGCGCGATCAGATTGAGATAATCCTCTTTTTCCCACGTGCTGCCCGGCAACGCCAGCAGAGTCTCACGCAGGTGCGCGCCCATGCTGTTATTCGCCAGCCACAGATCTTCCGCCGGATAAATATCAGACATTCCCGGCACGATGATGCGGCAGGCGTACACGCTCAGGTGCTCGTAGTCGGCGATATAGACTTCTTTATCTTCCGCCTTAAAGATGGCCATCAGGGTGGCAAACTCTTCTTCGGTGGTGCCGGCAAAGCTCCAGTCCACGAACGGATAATCCGCATCCTGTTTGAACATGTCCCAGGAAATCAGACCGCTGGAATCGATAAAGTGCGTTTCGAGGTTCGCATGTTCAGCCACTTCTTCATCATCAAAGGTTGGCGGCGTAAAGACGTCGAGATCTTTCAGTCCGCGTCCCTGCAACAGCTCGGTCACAGTACGCTCAAGTGCCACGCCGAAGTCCGGGTGCGCGCCGAAAGAGGCGAAGCAGGTACCGTTAGCCGGATTAAACAGCACGACGCAGATCACCGGATATTTACCGCCCAGCGAGGCGTCATAAGCGAAAATCGGGAAACCCTCGGCTTCCAGCGTTTCAATGGATGCCACCACGCCCGGATAGCGCGCCAGCACGTCAGCCGGGATTTCCGGCAGGCTGATGCTTTCGGCGATGATGCGGTTTTTGATATGGCGCTCAAACACCTCAGACAGACCCTGTACGCGGGCTTCGTTGGCGGTGTTGCCTGCGGACATACCGTTAGAAACGTACAGGTTGCCAACGATGTTCATCGGAATATAAACCGTCTGCTGATCGGACTGACGGGTAAAAGGCAGGCCGCAGATCCCACGCTCTTCATTGCCGGACTGCAAATCAATCAGCATGCTGGCGGTCAGTTCGTTTTCCGGATCGTAGAACGCGCGCAGACGCTCATCAAGAATGCCTTTCGGCAGCTCATCGTCTTCCGGCAGCGGGAACCATTTTTCGTTAGGGTAATGAACGAACGGGCCATTGGCGATGGCATCGCCCAGCCAGAAATCGGCAAAGAAATAGTTAGTGGACAGGCGTTCGAAATATTCGCCCAGCGCGGACGCCAGCGCGGCTTTTTTAGTCGCACCTTTGCCGTTGGTAAAGCACAGTGAGCAGGCTTTATCCCGGATATGCACAGACCAGACGTTCGGAACCGGATTCAGCCAGGAGGCTTCTTCTATATCGAAGCCGAGATCGAGCAGTTTTTGCTGGAAGCGGGCGATGGAATCTTCCAGAGCGGCATCTTTGCCGGGGATAAATGTTTGCGTCATTGTCTTCACTTTATTCGTACGGAAAGCGCGCAATGATACGGGTTTTGCGTGACAGGCGCTATCGAAGTAAGCCGGGCGGCAAAAATAAAACTCCCCACTATGCTTATAAGCACTAACGTACTGTTCAGGATGAATAAAATGAAAGCGTTTGATCTGCAACGTATGATGCTGGATAAAGTGCCGCTGGAGTTTTTGGGCGAAGTCGCGCTGCGTAGTCTTTATACTTTTGTACTGGTTTTTATATTTCTTAAGCTGGCAGGTCGCCGTGGCGTACGGCAGATGTCGCTGTTTGAAGTGCTGATAATTCTGACATTGGGATCGGCTGCGGGGGACGTGGCGTTTTACGATGATGTCCCTATGCTGCCCGTATTTATTGTGTTTCTTACCCTGGCGGTACTTTACCGGCTGGTGATGTGGTTGATGGCGCACAGTGAAAAACTGGAAGATCTTTTTGAAGGTAAGGCGGTGATTGTCATTGAAGAAGGCGAGCTGGCGTGGGAAAAGTTGCAAAAAGAAAACCTCACCGAATTTGAATTTTTTATGGAGCTGCGGGTTAACGGCGTCGAACAGCTGGGGCAGGTCAAACTGGCGATCATGGAAACCAATGGTCAGATCAGCCTTTATTATTATCCTGATGATGAAGTCCGTCCTGGTCTGAGTATATTGCCGCCGGAATGGAGCCCGCGTTTCACGACTATTCCTGAAGAAGATGATTACGCCTGCATAAGGTGCAGTGAGGTCATAAGAATGAAGGCGGGTCAGCGGATGCTCTGCCCGCGCTGCGACCATCCCGAATGGTCAAAAGCAAGCCGCGCGCTCCGCATCACCTGACAGCGTTTTTCTCCATAAGAAATCAGCAAGTCCGGACATTGTGCTATGTGATTAGGCGCACAATTCCGGGCTGTGCGCCATTACCCGTTGCGACACCGGTCACTGAATGGTAAAACCGATGTCACAGGAATTACTTATTGCTATCAGCGTGGTGAGGGGAAATGGCTCAGGTCTTTAATTTCAGTTCAGGTCCGGCAGTTTTACCGGCAGAGGTGCTCAAACAGGCGCAACAGGAGTTGTGCGACTGGAACGGTCTTGGCACATCGGTAATGGAAATCAGCCACCGTGGAAAAGAATTTATTCAGGTTGCTGAAGAGGCAGAACAGGATTTTCGCGATCTGCTGAACATCCCCTCAAACTATAAAGTTTTATTCTGTCACGGCGGCGGGCGCGGTCAGTTCGCCGGTATACCGCTCAATCTGCTCGGTGATAAAACCACGGCTGATTACGTTGATGCCGGATACTGGGCGGCGAGCGCGGTAAAAGAAGCGAAAAAATACTGCACCCCAAACGTCATTGACGCTAAAACTACCGTTGACGGTCTGCGTGCTGTGAAGCCGATGCGTGAGTGGCAACTGAGCGATAACGCCGCCTATATGCATTATTGCCCGAACGAAACCATCGACGGTATCGCCATTCATGAGACTCCGGATTTCGGGCGCGACGTCGTGGTAACGGCGGATTTATCCTCGACCATTCTGTCCTCGCCGCTGGATGTCAGCCGCTTCGGCGTGATTTACGCCGGCGCGCAGAAAAATATCGGCCCGGCCGGACTGACGCTGGTGATCGTACGTGAAGATCTGCTCGGCAAAGCGCATCCCGCCTGTCCATCGATCCTCGATTACACCGTGTTAAACGATAACGACTCCATGTTTAACACTCCGCCGACCTTTGCCTGGTATCTGTCAGGGCTGGTGTTCAAATGGTTGAAAAAGAATGGCGGCGTCACGGCCATGGACCGCATCAATCAGCAAAAAGCCAGCCTGCTGTACGGCGTCATCGATAACAGCGACTTCTACCGCAATGACGTGGCCGTCGCAAACCGCTCGCGCATGAACGTGCCTTTCCAGCTGGCCGACAGCCAGCTTGATAAGCTGTTCCTTGAAGAGTCCTTCGCCGCCGGTTTACATGCGTTGAAAGGCCACCGCGTCGTGGGCGGTATGCGCGCCTCGATTTATAACGCCATGCCGCTGGAAGGCGTGCAGGCCCTGACCGACTTCATGACGGATTTCGAACGTCGCCACGGTTAATCCCGCATCCCACCGCTACCCCCGCAGCCTGACTGCGGGGTTTTTATTCCGTTTTTTTGAGAGTTAAGCTTCATGGAATCCCTGACTTTACAACCCATCGCGCGTGTTAATGGCACCATCAATCTGCCAGGTTCAAAAAGCGTCTCCAACCGCGCGTTGCTGCTGGCCGCACTGGCGCACGGCACCACCGTTCTGACGAACCTGCTGGACAGTGATGACGTTCGCCATATGCTCAATGCCCTGAGTGCGTTAGGGGTGGAGTACAGGCTGTCCGACGATCGTACCCGCTGTGAAGTGACAGGCGCAGGCGGCCCGTTAGTTTCCGCTGAAAAGCTGGAGTTATTTTTAGGTAACGCCGGTACGGCGATGCGCCCGCTGGCGGCGGCGCTTTGTCTGGGAAACAACGATCTGGTGCTGACCGGCGAGCCGCGTATGAAAGAGCGTCCTATCGGGCATCTGGTGGACGCCCTGCGTCAGGGCGGCGCGCAGATCGACTATCTGGAGCAGGAAAATTACCCGCCGCTGCGTTTACGCGGTGGTTTCACCGGCGGCGAGATTGAGGTTGACGGCAGCGTCTCCAGTCAGTTTTTAACCGCACTGCTGATGACCGCGCCGCTGGCGGCGCAGGACACTTTTATTACCATCAAAGGCGATCTGGTATCTAAGCCCTACATCGACATCACTCTGCATCTGATGAAAACATTCGGTGTGGCGGTGGACAACCATAATTATCAGCGCTTTGTGGTACGCGGTGCCCAGCGTTACCACTCCCCGGGGCATTATCTGGTGGAAGGCGATGCCTCTTCTGCCTCTTACTTCCTTGCGGCAGGCGCCATCAAAGGCGGGACGGTAAAAGTCACCGGCATTGGTCGTAATAGCGTGCAGGGCGATATCCGTTTTGCGGACGTGCTGGAGAAAATGGGCGCGACCGTGGAGTGGGGCGATGACTACATTGCCTGTACGCATGGCGAGTTGAATGCGGTGGATATGGACATGAACCATATCCCGGATGCGGCAATGACCATCGCCACGGCAGCGCTGTTTGCCCGCGGCACCACTACGCTGCGCAACATCTACAACTGGCGCGTAAAAGAGACCGACCGTCTGTTTGCGATGGCGACCGAACTGCGCAAAGTGGGCGCAGAGGTGGAGGAGGGTGAAGATTATATTCGCATCACCCCTCCGGCCTCGTTAACCCTGGCCGAGATCGGCACCTATAACGACCACCGTATGGCGATGTGCTTCTCGCTGGTGGCGCTGTCCGATACGCCGGTTACCATTCTTGATCCAAAATGTACGGCGAAAACCTTCCCGGATTATTTCGAACAGTTAGCGCGCATCAGCACGCTGGCGTAAA
>NZ_CP127837.1:2785566-2810477 GCF_030291195.1 Enterobacter sp. PGRG2
CGCGCTGGATAAAAAGTAACAAATTGTCTCTTTCCGGGCTGACTTCCTGTCAGCCCTCTATACTTGCGCCATTCTTCTCCCCACCGTTATTACGCTTTTGGTTATTTTCACGCGACAGTAACGGTCATTCGCGTTGCAGCGTATAATGCGCGGCGTTCACGTTAACGGTATGCCTTTATTAAGGAGAAAAAGATGACGGCAATTGCCCCGGTAATCACCATTGATGGGCCAAGCGGCGCAGGTAAAGGTACGCTGTGCAAAGCGATGGCGGAAACATTGCAATGGCATCTGCTGGATTCAGGCGCAATTTATCGCGTGCTGGCATTGGCGGCATTACATCACCACGTTGATGTGACCTCGGAAGATGTCCTGGTTCCGCTGGCAGCCCACCTGGATGTCCGCTTTGTCTCTACCAATGGCAATCTGGAAGTGATCCTCGAAGGGGAAGACGTGAGCGGCGAGATCCGCACCCAGGAAGTGGCCAGCGCCGCCTCGCAAATCGCGGCGTTCCCACGTGTACGTGAAGCCTTGCTTCGTCGTCAGCGCGCCTTCCGCGATGCCCCGGGGCTTATCGCCGACGGCCGCGACATGGGCACGGTGGTTTTCCCCGACGCGCCGGTGAAGATTTTCCTCGACGCCTCCTCGGAAGAACGTGCGCATCGCCGCATGCTACAGTTGCAGGAGAATGGCTTTAGTGTTAACTTTGAACGCCTTTTGGCCGAGATAAAGGAACGCGACGATCGCGACCGTAACCGGCCTGTGGCGCCGTTAGTGCCGGCTGCTGATGCATTAGTTCTGGATTCGACCAGTTTAAGCATTGAGCAAGTGATTGAAAAAGCGCTACAATACGCCCGCGAAAAGCTGGCGCTCGCTTAATTAGCGACCAAATTCCGAAGTACCTGCTGCAATGGAGTGTGAGCAGGCATGTGAAACAACCCCATCCGGCATGAAGCCAGATGGACGTTAAATTGAAGAATCCTGAAGATTATCAATATGACAGAATCTTTTGCTCAACTATTTGAAGAATCCTTAAAAACAATCGAAACCCGTCCGGGTTCCATCGTTCGTGGTGTTGTTGTTGCTATCGATAAAGATATCGTACTGGTTGATGCCGGTCTGAAATCTGAGTCCGCCATCCCGGCTGAGCAGTTCAAGAACGCCCAGGGCGAACTGGAAATTCAGGTTGGTGACGAAGTTGACGTTGCGCTGGACGCAGTCGAAGACGGCTTCGGTGAAACTCTGCTGTCCCGTGAGAAAGCTAAACGTCATGAAGCTTGGATCACGCTGGAAAAAGCATACGAAGACGCTGAAACTGTTGTTGGTGTTATCAACGGCAAAGTTAAAGGTGGCTTCACTGTTGAGCTGAACGGTATTCGTGCGTTCCTGCCGGGTTCCCTGGTAGACGTGCGTCCGGTTCGCGATACTCTGCACCTCGAAGGCAAAGAGCTCGAGTTCAAAGTTATCAAGCTTGATCAGAAACGCAACAACGTGGTTGTTTCCCGTCGTGCGGTTATCGAGTCTGAGAACAGCGCTGAGCGCGATCAGCTGCTTGAAAACCTGCAAGAAGGCATGGAAGTTAAAGGTATCGTTAAGAACCTCACTGACTACGGTGCATTCGTTGATCTGGGTGGCGTTGACGGCCTGCTGCACATCACAGACATGGCATGGAAACGCGTTAAGCATCCGAGCGAAATCGTAAACGTTGGCGACGAAATCACTGTTAAAGTGCTGAAGTTCGACCGCGAGCGTACTCGTGTATCTCTGGGCCTGAAACAGCTGGGCGAAGATCCGTGGGTAGCTATCGCTAAGCGTTATCCGGAAGGTACCAAACTGACTGGTCGCGTGACCAACCTGACCGACTACGGCTGCTTCGTTGAAATCGAAGAAGGCGTTGAAGGCCTGGTTCACGTTTCCGAAATGGATTGGACCAACAAAAACATCCACCCGTCCAAAGTTGTTAACGTTGGCGATGTAGTGGAAGTTATGGTTCTGGATATCGACGAAGAACGTCGTCGTATCTCCCTGGGTCTGAAGCAGTGCAAATCTAACCCATGGCAGCTGTTTGCTGAGACGCACAACAAAGGCGACCGTGTTGAAGGTAAAATCAAGTCTATCACTGACTTCGGTATCTTCATCGGCCTGGACGGCGGCATCGACGGCCTGGTTCACCTGTCTGACATCTCCTGGAACGTTACAGGCGAAGAAGCAGTTCGTGAATACAAAAAAGGCGACGAAATCGCAGCCGTTGTTCTGCAGGTTGACGCAGAGCGTGAGCGTATCTCCCTGGGCGTTAAACAGCTCGCAGAAGATCCGTTCAACAACTACGTTGCTCTGAACAAGAAAGGCGCAATCGTAAACGGTAAAGTGACTGCAGTTGACGCTAAAGGCGCAACCGTAGAACTGGCTGACGGCGTTGAAGGTTACCTGCGCGCTTCTGAAGCGTCCCGTGACCGCGTTGAAGATGCAACTCTGGTTCTGAACGTAGGCGACGACGTTGAAGCTAAATTCACCGGTGTTGACCGTAAAAACCGCGTAGTTAGCCTGTCTGTTCGTGCGAAAGACGAAGCTGACGAGAAAGATGCAATCGCTACTGTTAACAACAAACAGGAAGAAAGCAACTTCTCCAACGCGATGGCTGAAGCGTTCAAAGCAGCTAAAGGCGAGTAATCAGGTACTCACTATCTTTTGTGCTAACGCATGAAGGATGACGAGTAGCTTGACAGATTGCAGGATTCGTCCTGTAATCAATAACAAAGGGCGGCTACGGCCGCCCTTGTTTAATAAGCTGTTAGCTAATTTTCCTTACTAAGGAAACCGGAGGAATCATGACCAAGTCAGAATTGATCGAAAGACTTGCCACCCAGCAATCGCATATCCCGGCAAAGGCTGTTGAAGATGCGGTGAAAGAGATGCTGGAGCATATGGCCTCGACTCTTGCACAGGGCGAGCGCATTGAGATCCGCGGTTTCGGCAGTTTCTCTCTGCACTATCGTGCACCCCGCACCGGACGTAACCCCAAGACAGGCGACAAAGTGGATCTGGAAGGCAAATATGTCCCACACTTTAAGCCGGGTAAAGAATTACGTGACCGCGCCAACATTTATGAAAATTAAGTTTTACTGCTGATAAGCGAAAACTTAATGACCTGAAAAAAGCACCCAATGAGGTGCTTTTTTCATGGCTGGTACATCTCTCCGCAACCCGCGCCGCATTTTTAAAGCGCCGTTGCTGCAAACCGATAAAATCTTCCCGGCCTTCGCCGTAAATCCGCAAACGCCTGCCCGACATCTCACGCTGGTTTATGCACACTACCTGCAACAAGGAGGTGGGGATGCATTTGCCAGGAATTGCCCTGTGTCTGCTGACCGCGATAACGCCACTGCTGTGGTTGCCAAAACTGCCGGATCTTAACAGCATCTTCATTATGATCTTTATCGGTTGTTTGGCAGGCGTTTGCCGCGATCGCCGCTCAGGTTATATCGGGCTATGGCTGCTGTTTATGGCGTGGGGGATGCTTGCCGCTAAAGAAGCCCTCTGGCCGACAGAGCACCTGCCCGGACGCGTCCGGCAGGCGGAAGTGCGTCTTACCGGTACCGATAACGTCACTACGCACCGCGGCGTGATAGAAAGGCTGAACGGGAAAGCTCTGTATCCTGCGCCGGGGATCATGCTTTATGGCGAATACCTGCCGCAGCCTGCCTGTGCCGGACAATTATGGAAGATGACCCTCAGGGTGCGCCCGGTTCACGGTCAGCTTAACGACGGGGGATTTGATACTCAGCGCTACGCCCTGGCCACACACAAGCCCGTGACCGGCCGCTTCACCCGGGCGAACGTGCTTGATGCCCGCTGTAGCCTGCGGGCGCAGTATCTGGCTTCCCTTGACGCAACGCTTGAAAAAGCACGCTGGCGAGCGGTGCTGCTGGCATTAGGAATGGGGGAGCGAAGAGCACTGGATGCCCCGGTGAAAGCGATTATGCGTCAGACCGGCACTGCACATCTGATGGCCATATCCGGACTGCATATTGCTCTTGCGGCCACGCTCGGCTGGCTGTTAGCTCGCGGAATACAGTTCTTACTGCCGGGCCGCTGGATCGACTGGCGCGCGCCCTTATTAACAGGACTGCTATGCGCGACAGGTTATGCCTGGCTGACCGGGCTGCAACCGCCCGCCCTGCGCACAGTCGTGTCGCTTGCGGTGCTGGCGGCGCTGCGGCTTTCAGGACGGCAATGGTCGGCGTGGCACGTCTGGCTCTGCTGTCTCGCGGCGATCCTGTTTATCGATCCGCTTGCGGTATTGTCAGAAAGCCTGTGGCTGTCGGCGTTCGCGGTAGCGGCGTTAATCTTCTGGTATCAGTGGCTACCGCTGCCCGCGTTTCGCGGCGGACGATTACTGCGCAGCATGATAAGCCTGATCCACCTGCAAACTGGCATGATGCTATTACTGCTGCCGTTACAGGTGGCGCTGTTTCACGGCATCAGCCTGACATCCCTGGTGGCTAATTTGCTGGCGGTGCCGCTTGTCACCTTCGTATGTGTGCCGCTGATCCTGGCAGGGATGTTGCTGCATCTGACGGCATTTAACGGACTGGAAGCCTGGATCTGGACGCGAGCCGATGACACGCTGACGGCGCTGTTCGGCTTTCTGAATGCTTTACCCGATGGCTGGTACAGCATCGACAGGCGCTGGCAATGGCTGGCATTTGCGCCCTGGCTGATGATAGTTATCTGGCGTCTGCGTATCTGGAAAACGTCGCCCTTTGTCTGTGCCGCAGCGGTGCTGCTGATGGCGCAGCCGTTATGGAAAAGCACGCCCAAAGACCGCTGGTCTGTCTATATGCTGGATGTCGGGCAGGGGCTGGCGATGGTGGTTGCCCGGCAGGGCAAGGCCATTCTCTATGATACCGGGCTGGCATGGCCGGGCGGCGACAGTGCACAGCAATTGATTGTACCCTGGCTGCGCTGGCATCACCTGCAGCCGGAAGGCATCATCCTCAGTCATGACCATCTCGATCACCGGGGCGGGCTGGAAACCCTGCGTCAGACGTGGCCAGCGGCCTGGATCCGCAGTCCGCTGGACGAGGCCGGGCATTTGCCGTGCTTTCGCGGCCAGCGCTGGCAGTGGCAGGGGCTGACGTTCAGCGTTCACTGGCCGTTGCCGGGTACTGCCCTTCAGGGAAACAACCGCTCCTGCGTGGTAAAAGTGGACGACGGTAAAAACAGCATTTTGCTTACCGGCGACATTGAAGCTTCCGCAGAGCAATCTATGCTTAGCCATTACTGGCAGCATTTACGGGCAACTGTCGTTCAGGTGCCGCATCATGGCAGCAGCACATCGTCGTCGCTGCCCTTGCTGCAACGGGCAGGAGGCCAGGCGGCACTGGCCTCAGCGTCACGCTTTAACGCCTGGCGATTGCCATCAGAAAAGATTGTTCGCCGTTATCAGCAGCAGGGATATAAGTGGTTCGATACCCCTCACCAGGGGCAAATCAGCCTCCATTTTTCCGCAGAAGGATGGGAAATCTTAGGCTTACGGGATCAACTTTTCCCGCGTTGGTATCATCAGTGGTTTGGCGTCCCAGGATATAACAGGTAGAATATGCGGCTATTTCAACAAGTGCTGGTTTTTTGAATGCATAACGACAAAGATCTCTCCACGTGGCAAACATTCCGCCGTCTCTGGCCAATGATTGCACCTTTCAAAACGGGTCTGCTCGTGGCGGGTGTAGCGTTAATCCTCAACGCAGCCAGCGATACCTTCATGCTATCGCTCCTCAAACCTTTACTGGACGAAGGCTTTGGTAAAACAGACCGATCGGTGCTGCTGTGGATGCCGCTGGTGGTCATTGGACTGATGATCCTGCGCGGACTCACCAGTTATGTGTCGAGTTACTGTATCTCCTGGGTGTCGGGCAAAGTGGTGATGACCATGCGTCGTCGCCTGTTTGGTCATATGATGGGGATGCCGGTTGCTTTCTTCGACAAGCAATCTACAGGGACGCTGCTTTCCCGTATCACTTACGACTCCGAGCAGGTGGCTTCCTCCTCTTCCGGTGCGCTGATCACCGTCGTACGCGAAGGGGCCTCGATTATCGGGCTGTTTGTACTGATGTTCTACTACAGCTGGCAGCTCTCCCTCATTCTTATTGTCCTGGCACCCATTGTGTCCATCGCTATTCGCGTGGTGTCGAAGCGTTTTCGCAGCATCAGTAAGAATATGCAGAACACCATGGGGCAGGTGACCACCAGCGCCGAGCAGATGCTGAAGGGCCACAAAGAAGTGCTGATTTTCGGTGGTCAGGGCGTCGAAGCCAAACGCTTCGATAAGGTCAGCAACAAGATGCGTTTGCAGGGCATGAAAATGGTCTCCGCATCGTCGATTTCCGATCCTATTATTCAGCTGATCGCCTCGCTGGCGCTGGCATTTGTACTCTATGCCGCCAGCTTCCCGAGCGTAATGGAAACCCTCACGGCCGGTACCATCACCGTGGTGTTCTCCTCCATGATCGCCCTGATGCGTCCGCTGAAATCGCTCACCAACGTCAACGCCCAGTTCCAGCGCGGTATGGCGGCCTGTCAGACGCTGTTCTCTATTCTCGACAGCGAGCAGGAAAAAGACGAAGGCACCCGCCAGCTTGAGCGCGCGAAAGGCGACATCGAATTCCGTAACGTCACCTTTACCTATCCGGGCCGCGATACGCCTGCGCTGCGTAATATCAACCTGACCATTCCGGCGGGTAAAACCGTGGCGCTGGTCGGGCGCTCCGGGTCGGGTAAATCGACCATGGCAAGCCTGCTGACCCGTTTTTACGACATCGACGAAGGGGAAATTCTGCTCGACGGACACGATCTGCGCGAATACACCCTGGCGTCGCTGCGTAATCAGGTGGCGCTGGTTTCGCAGAATGTCCATCTCTTCAATGATACCGTGGCTAACAACATTGCCTATGCCCGCACTGAAGAGTACAGCCGCGAGCAGGTAGAGAATGCCGCCCGCATGGCCTATGCGCTGGACTTTATCAATAAGATGGATAACGGTCTCGATACCATCATTGGTGAAAACGGCGTCCTGCTTTCCGGCGGTCAGCGTCAGCGTATCGCCATTGCCCGCGCGCTGCTGCGTGACAGCCCGATCCTCATCCTTGATGAAGCCACGTCGGCGCTGGACACTGAATCAGAACGCGCTATTCAGGCGGCGCTTGATGAACTGCAAAAAAATCGCACTTCCATGGTCATCGCGCATCGCCTGTCGACCATCGAACAGGCCGATGAAATTGTGGTGGTGGAAGACGGACGTATCGTCGAACGCGGTAGCCATGCCGATTTGATTGCCCGTCAGGGCGTGTACGCTCAGCTGCATAAGATGCAGTTCGGCGAATGATAGCCCGCATCTGGTCAGGGGAGTCGCCGCTTTGGCGACTGCTGCTGCCGCTCTCCTGGCTGTATGGTCTGGTGAGCGGCGCGATCCGCCTGAGCTACCGTATCGGACTGAATAAATCCTGGCGTGCGCCCGTGCCGGTGGTGGTGGTGGGGAATCTCACCGCGGGCGGCAACGGCAAAACGCCGGTGGTGATCTGGCTGGTGGAGCAACTGCAAGAGCGTGGCGTGCGCGTGGGCGTCGTCTCGCGCGGTTACGGCGGCAAGGCTGCCCGCTACCCGCTGCTGCTCACKCCGCAAACGGCGACCGATGAAGCCGGTGATGAGCCGGTGTTGATTTTCCAGCGCACCGGCGCGCCTGTGGCGGTGTCGCCCGTGCGATCCGACGCGGTGCAGGCGATCCTTGCCCGCTACCCGGTGCAAATCATCGTCACTGACGACGGTTTGCAGCACTACCGTCTCGCCAGAGATAAAGAAATTGTGGTGATCGACGGCGTACGTCGCTTCGGCAATGGCTGGTGGCTGCCCGCAGGCCCGATGCGCGAGCGGGCTTCCAGACTGCAAAGCGTGGATGCGGTGATCGTCAACGGCGGCGAAGCGCGGCAGGGTGAGATCCCGATGCGTCTGCACCCTGGTCTGGCGATTAACCTGAAAAGCGGCGAGCGTCGGGACGTGCGCGAACTGGCGCATGTCGTTGCGATGGCGGGCATTGGTCATCCGCCGCGCTTCTTTGCCACTCTGGCCGACTGCGGCGTGCAGCCTGAAAAAGCTATTGCGCTTGCCGATCACCAGGCGCTGGATCATGCTCAGGTCAGCGCATTTACCGGATCCGGTCAGACGCTGGTCATGACCGAAAAAGACGCGGTGAAGTGCCGTGCGTTTGCTGAAGATCACTGGTGGTATCTGCCGGTGGATGCACAGCTTACGGGAGACAAACCCGAACAACTTCTCCGGGAACTGCTCACGCTGGCGCAGCAGGGTAACCATCCGGCCTGAGGCGCTGCTCATCACAGGGATCCCTATGTCCGTTGCGCATCTTTCGCTGTCCGCCGCCCGCTGTCTGCATCTTGCCGCACAAGGGCTGCTGAAAAAACCGCGTCGCCGTGCCCGTCCCGCCGATATTCTCGCCGCGATCCGCCGCATGTCCCTGCTGCAAATCGACACCATTAATATCGTGGCGCGCAGCCCTTATCTGGTGCTGTTCAGCCGTCTCGGCGCTTATCCACAGCACTGGCTTGATGACGCCTTACGCGCCGGTGATCTCATGGAATACTGGGCCCATGAAGCCTGTTTCCTGCCGCGCAGCGATTTTGCGCTGGTGCGCCATCGCATGCTGAACCCGCAAAATATGGGCTGGAAATACCGTGCCGCCTGGATGGAGGAGCATGCGCCAGAGATCGAACAGCTTTTGCTGCAAATCCATGAAAACGGCCCGGTACGCTCGGCGGACTTTGCCCATCCGCGCACCGGTACCAGCGGCTGGTGGGACTGGAAACCGCATAAAAAGCATCTGGAGGGGCTGTACACTGCCGGCAAGGTGATGGTGGTTGAACGGCGAAACTTCCAGCGCGTTTACGATCTCACCAGCCGCGTGATGCCGGAGTGGGACGACGAACGCGATTTGCTCAGCCAGACGCAGGCCGAAGCCATTATGCTGGAAAACAGCGCCCGCAGCCTTGGGCTGTTTCATCCTCAATGGCTGGCGGACTACTACCGTCTGCGTCAGCCTGCGCTGCCAGCCTTACTCGCTCGCTGGCAGGAAGAACAAAAAATTATTTCGGTCACCGTTGAAGAGCTTGGCCCGGCATGGGTGCACGCCTCGCTGGCGGAAGAGCTGGCGCTGGCCACGGCGGGCAAACTGACCGCCACCCGCAGCGCCGTGCTGTCGCCCTTTGATCCTGTGGTCTGGGATCGCAAGCGCGCCGAACAGCTATTTAACTTCAGCTATCGTCTGGAATGTTATACCCCAGCGCCCAAACGGCAGTATGGCTACTTTGTACTGCCACTGCTGCACGTGGGCCAGCTGGTCGGGCGTATGGATGCCAAAATGCACCGTAAAACGGGCGTGCTGGAAATCATTGCGCTCTATCTGGAGGCGGATATCACGCCTGGCCGTACGCTGGAAAAGGGACTTCTTCGGGCCATTACCGAATTTGCCGCCTGGCAGGGGGCGACCCGCGTGAGCATAACGCGCTGTCCGCCGGAATTATTCCCTGCCTGTCCCACAGGCTGGGAAATTGACCCGGCCTGAAAAATGTATATGGTAAACTTTTGCGAAACCTTATCCGTTCCATCTGGAGGAACCATGGATCACCGTCTGCTTGAAATCATCGCCTGCCCGGTTTGCACCGGCAAACTCTATTACAGCCAGGAGAAACAGGAGCTGGTCTGCAAAATCGACAATCTGGCGTTCCCGGTGCGTGAAGGCATTCCGGTGCTGCTGGAAAACGAAGCCCGCGCCCTCACTGCTGAAGAGAACCGTCCATGAGTTTTGTCGTCATTATTCCGGCGCGCTATGCCTCAACCCGTCTGCCGGGCAAACCGCTGGTGGACATCAACGGCAAGCCGATGGTGGTGCACGTGCTGGAGCGTGCCCGTGAATCTGGCGCGGAACGCATTATTGTCGCCACGGATCATGAAGAGGTGGCCCGTGCGGTGGAAGCGGTGGGTGGCGAAGTGTGCATGACCCGCGTCGATCATCAGTCCGGCACCGAACGTCTGGCGGAAGTGGTGGAAAAATGCGGTCTTAGCGACGACACCATCATCGTCAATATTCAGGGCGATGAGCCGATGATCCCCCCGGCAATTGTGCGTCAGGTGGCGGAAAATCTGGCGCAGCGCGAAGTGGGTATGGCGACCCTGGCGGTGCCGATCCACAGCGCAGAAGAAGCCTTCAATCCGAACGCGGTAAAAGTGGTAACCGATGCGCAGGGCTATGCGCTCTATTTCTCCCGCGCCACCATTCCCTGGGATCGCGATCGTTTTGCGCAAAGCCGTGACGCTATCGGCGATACCTTCCTGCGCCATATCGGGATTTATGGCTATCGCGCCGGCTTTATCCGCCGCTATGTCACCTGGCAGCCAAGCCAGCTTGAGCAGATCGAAATGCTGGAGCAGCTGCGTGTGCTCTGGTACGGCGAGAAAATCCACGTGGCCGTCGCACAGACGGTGCCAGGTACGGGTGTGGACACGCCGGAAGATCTGGAGCGTGTTCGCGTCGAAATGGCCCGCAGCTAATCCCTCCGTACTTTGTCCAGAGATAAGCTAAAACACGGTACAGCCTTATCTTTGGACTATCTCCTGCTCTTTTGATCTCATGCGGGTGACAAGATCGTGACAGACGCTCATTATGAAAACAGTAGTTTTCATAGGGGTAAACGGATATGGAACGATTGCGCGCTGAATTGAGTCACCTGCTGGGCGAAAGGCTAAGCCGCCTGGAATGCGTAAGCGAAAAAGCGGATACCGCACTGTGGTCACTGTACGACAGCAACGGTAATCCGCTGCCATTACTGGCAAGAAGCTTTACCACGCCCGGGGTTGCCCGCCAGTTGGCGTGGAAAATGTCGATGCTGGCGCGCAGCGGCACGGTACGTTTACCGGTGGTGTACGGCGTCATGACCCATGAAGAGCACCCCGGCCCCGACGTCTTACTGATTGAGCGGCTGCGCGGAGTATCGGTAGAAGCCCCGGCCCGTTCGCCGGAGCGCTGGCAACAGCTCAAAGATCAGATTGTCGAAGGCCTGCTGAGCTGGCACAGACACGACAGCCACGGCTGCGTGGGCGTGGTGGACAGCACCCAGGAAAACATCTGGCCGTCCTGGTATCGCCAGCGCGTCGAAGTGCTGTGGACCACCCTCGGTCAGTTCAAAAATACCGGCCTTTCCATGCAGAACAAACGCATTTTGTTTCGCACGCGTGAATGTCTGCCCGCGCTCTTTGACGGCTTTAATGACAACTGTGTGCTGGTGCACGGCAATTTCACGCTGCGCAGTATGCTGAAAGATGCGCGCAGCGATCAGCTGCTGGCGGCGGTTACGCCCGGCCCGATGCTCTGGGCGCCCAGGGAGTATGAACTCTTCCGGTTGTGCGAAAGCGACTACGCCGAAAGTTTGCTGTGGCATTACCTCCAGCGCGCGCCCGTCGCGGAGTCCTTTATCTGGCGGCGCTGGTTGTATACGCTGTGGGATGAAGTGGCCCGGCTGGTCAATACCGGGCAGTTTAACCGCAGCCGCTTTGAGCTGGCCTCCAAATCACTCCTTCCCTGGCTCGCCGGAAGTGCCTTTTAACCACTGCCAGATGCGTCCCAGGGTTTCATATCCCACCCGGTCGCTGTGCATCAGCCAGACCGGGGAGGGAATAATACGTTCCCAGGTGTTAAGCGGCGAGGCGATTGCCAGCTGATTCGCCGGTGCAGGCAATGGATGTAACCCGGCTTGCTGGAAAAATATCATCGCCCGCGGCAGATGGGACGCCGACGTCACCAGCAGGAAAGGCGCATCGCCAATCGCCGCTTTTACCGCCGCCGCTTCTTCTTCCGTATCTTTCGGCGTCCCCAGCGTAATAATCTCGCTGCGCGGAATGCCAAGGGTTTCCGCCACCCGCGCGCCCGCTTCAGCGGTGGTTACCGGATTGCCTGGCGCCGCCGCGCCGGTGAAGATCATCTTCGCGCCGGGGTTCATGCGCCACAAACGCACCGCTTCATTAAGGCGCGGCAGACTGTTGTTGATTAAATTCGAGCTGGGCGCCCAGTCAGGGTTCCAGGTATAACCGCCCCCCAGCACCACGATATAACTCACCTGCTGCGTACCGCGCCAGGTGGGGTATTTATCTTCGATCGGTTTTAACAGGCCATCGGCGACGGGTTGCAGGCTCAGCAGTAACAACACCAGCCAGCTGACGCTGACGAGGGTTTTGCCCGTGCGCTGGTAACGGGAAAACCACAGCAGAGCGATCCCGAGCGCCATCAGCAAAAGCAGCAGCGGCAGGGGGAGAATAAAACCGCCTATATATTTTTTGAGCGTAAAAAACACCGCATCCGTCTCCTTTTTAACCATACAGCAGGTGAATTCCGGCGATATTACACCAGATAGGTTCCTTCTGGGCGCGGCTGTGACAAAATAGCGGTTTTGCCAGGATCGCACAGCCATGAAGGATCGCAATTTCGACGACATCGCGGAAAAGTTCTCCCGCAACATCTATGGCACGACCAAGGGCCAGTTGCGTCAGGCGATCTTATGGCAGGATCTTGACGGTCTGCTGGCGACCTTTGGCACGCAGCCGCTGCGCATTCTCGATGCTGGCGGCGGTGAAGGACAAACGGCAATTAAAATGGCGCAGCGCGGTCATCACGTGACGCTGTGCGATGTGTCGGCTGAGATGATCGTCCGCGCAAAAGCGGCCGCCGACGCGCAGGGTGTGAGCGGCAACATGCATTTTGTACAATGCGCGGTGCAGGACATCAGCCAGCATTTGGAAAGCCCGGTTGATCTGATATTGTTTCACGCTGTGCTGGAATGGGTGGCGGAACCGGTCGCCGCGCTCCAGACCTTATGGTCGGTATTGCGCGAAGGCGGGGCGTTGTCCCTGATGTTCTTTAACGTCCATGGCCTGCTGATGCACAACATGGTGGTCGGGAATTTTGATTACGTACAGCTCGGGATGCCGAAGAAGAAAAAGCGCACGTTGTCGCCCGATTATCCGCGCGATCCCGCCGAGGTGTATCGCTGGCTGGAACAGATTGGCTGGCAGATCACCGGCAAAACGGGCGTGCGGGTGTTCCATGATTATCTGCGTGTAAAACAGATGCAACGCGACTGTTTTCCAGCGCTAGTCGAATTAGAAACACGCTATTGCCGTCAGGAGCCTTATATCAATCTTGGCCGCTATATACACGTGACCGCGCTAAAGCCGCAGGTGCAAGGATAAACGATGAGTGAATTTTCTCAGACAGTCCCCGAACTGGTCGCCTGGGCGAGGAAAAATGATTTTTCCATTTCGCTGCCGGTGGACAGGCTTTCATTTCTGCTGGCCGTCGCCACGCTGAATGGCGAACGCCTCGACGGAGAGATGAGCGAAGGGGAACTGGTAGACGCGTTCCGCCACGTCAGTGATGCGTTTGAGCAAACCAGCGAAACCATCAATGTGCGCGCGAACAACGCCATCAACGACATGGTGCGTCAACGTCTGCTGAACCGCTTTACCAGCGAACAGGCCGAAGGCAATGCCATCTATCGCCTGACGCCGCTGGGCATGGGCATTACCGATTACTATATTCGCCAGCGCGAATTCTCGACGCTGCGCCTTTCCATGCAGCTGTCCATCGTGGCGGCAGAGCTGAAACGGGCCGCCGATGCCGCCGATGCAGGCGGGGACGAGTTCCACTGGCACCGTAACGTTTTCGCGCCGCTGAAATACTCGGTGGCGGAGATTTTCGACAGCATCGATCTGACCCAGCGCGTGATGGACGAGCAGCAGCAACTGGTGAAAGACGACATCGCCCAGCTGCTGAACAAAGACTGGCGCGCGGCCATCTCCAGCTGTGAACTTCTGCTGTCAGAAACCTCAGGTACACTGCGCGAACTGCAGGATACGCTGGAGGCGGCGGGGGATAAGCTGCAGGCCAATCTATTGCAGATCCAGGATGCCACCGTCGGACGCAACGATCTGGAGTTTGTTGACCGTCTGGTCTTCGATCTGCAAAGCAAGCTCGACCGCATCATCAGCTGGGGCCAGCAGGCTATTGACCTGTGGATCGGCTATGACCGCCACGTGCACAAATTTATCCGTACCGCTATCGACATGGATAAAAACCGCGTCTTCGCCCAGCGTCTGCGCCAGTCGGTACAAACCTATTTCGATGCCCCCTGGGCACTGACCTACGCCAGCGCAGACCGACTGCTGGATATGCGCGACGAAGAGATGACGCTGCGCGATGAAGAGGTCACCGGCGAACTGCCGCCGGATCTGGAGTTTGAAGAATTTAATGAAATCCGCGAGCAGCTCGCCGCGATGATCGAAGCACAGCTGGCGGTGTACAAAACCAGACAAGTGCCGCTCGATCTCGGCCTCGTGGTGCGCGAGTATCTGTCGCAATACCCGCGCGCGCGTCACTTCGACGTGGCGCGGATTGTGGTTGATCAGGCGGTGCGCCTCGGCGTAGCGCAGGGCGATTTCACCGGACTGCCACCCGAATGGCAGCCGATTAACGATTACGGAGCCAGGGTACAGGCGCATGTCATTGACAAATATTGAACAAGTGATGCCAGTGAAACTGGCGCAGGCGTTGGCGAATCCGTTGTTTCCGGCGCTGGACAGCGCACTGCGCGCCGGTCGTCACATCGGCCTGGATGAGCTGGATAATCACGCCTTTTTGATGGATTTCCAGGAGTATCTGGAAGAGTTTTACGCTCGTTATAACGTGGAGCTGATCCGCGCGCCGGAAGGTTTCTTCTATCTGCGCCCGCGCTCCACCACGCTTATTCCCCGCTCGGTGCTGTCAGAGCTGGATATGATGGTTGGCAAAATTCTCTGCTACCTCTATCTCAGCCCGGAGCGTCTGGCGAACGAAGGCATTTTCAGCCAGCAGGAGCTTTATGATGAGCTGCTGTCGCTGGCGGATGAAATGAAGCTCTTAAAACTGGTGAACAACCGTTCCACCGGCTCTGACCTTGACCGCCAGAAACTGCAGGAAAAAGTGCGCTCCTCGTTAAACCGCCTGCGCCGTCTCGGCATGATCTGGTTTATGGGCAACGACAACAGCAAATTCCGCATTAACGAATCAGTGTTCCGCTTCGGCGCGGACGTGCGCAGCGGCGACGATCCGCGTGAAGCGCAGCGTCGCTTAATTCGTGATGGCGAAGCCATGCAGATTGAAAATAACCTGCAGCTCAATGACGAGCAGGAAGAAACTCTGCCGGACGGTGGGGAGGAAGAATAATGATCGACCGCGGAAAATTTCGCTCACTCACGCTGATTAACTGGAACGGCTTTTTTGCCCGCACCTTTGATCTGGATGAACTGGTCACCACGCTGTCAGGCGGTAACGGTGCCGGTAAGTCCACCACCATGGCGGCGTTCGTCACGGCGCTGATCCCGGATCTGACGCTGCTGCACTTCCGTAACACCACCGAAGCGGGGGCCACCAGCGGTTCGCGCGATAAAGGTCTGCACGGCAAACTGAAAGCGGGCGTCTGTTATTCGGTACTCGACGTCATCAACTCGCGTCACCAGCGCGTGGTGGTGGGCGTGCGCCTGCAACAGGTCGCCGGACGCGATCGCAAAGTGGACATCAAACCCTTTGCTATTCAGGGACTGCCTGCCGATATTCTGCCGACGCAGCTGCTGACCGAAACGCTGAACGAGCGCCAGGCGCGCGTGCTGTCGCTGGCCGAGCTGAAAGACAAGCTCGACACCCTGGAAGGGGTGCAGTTCAAGCAGTTTAACTCTATTACCGACTATCACTCGCTGATGTTCGACCTGGGCATTGTCGCCCGTCGTCTGCGCTCGGCCTCCGACCGTAGCAAATTCTACCGTCTGATCGAGGCCTCGCTGTACGGCGGGATCTCCAGCGCCATTACCCGCTCGCTGCGCGACTACCTGCTGCCGGAAAACGGCGGCGTGCGTAAAGCGTTCCAGGATATGGAAGCCGCGCTGCGTGAAAACCGCATGACGCTGGAAGCGATCCGCGTCACCCAGTCGGACAGGGATCTGTTTAAACACCTGATCTCGGAAGCCACCAACTATGTGGCGTCGGACTATATGCGCCACGCCAACGAGCGCCGCGTGCATCTCGACCAGGCGCTGGCCTATCGTCGGGAACTCTTTACTTCCCGCCAGCAGCTGTCGGCGGAGCAGTACAAGCACGTGGATATGGCGCGCGAACTGCAGGAGCACACCGGTGCCGAGGGCGATCTGGAAGCCGAATATCAGGCCGCCAGCGATCACCTGAACCTGGTGCAAACTGCGCTGCGTCAGCAGGAAAAGATCGAACGCTACGAAGCGGATCTTGAAGAACTGCAAATCCGCCTCGAAGAACAGAACGAAGTGGTGGCGGAAGCCGCCGATCAGCAGGAAGAAAACGAAGCCCGCGCCGAGGCCGCCGAGCTGGAAGTGGATGAACTGAAAAGCCAGCTGGCGAACTATCAGCAGGCGCTGGACGTGCAGCAAACGCGCGCCATTCAGTACAACCAGGCGCTACAGGCCCTGCAGCGCGCCCGCGAGCTTTGCCATCTGCCGGATCTGACCGCCGAAAGCGCCGACGAATGGCTGGAAACTTTCCAGGCCAAAGAGCAGGAAGCCACCGAAAAACTGTTGTCCCTCGATCAGAAAATGAGCGTCGCGCAAACCGCGCACAGCCAGTTTGAACAGGCTTACCAGCTGGTGGCGGCGATCAACGGCCCGCTGTCCCGTAACGAGGCCTGGAGCGTGGCGCGCGAATTACTGCGCGACGGCGTGAACCAGCGCCATCTGGCAGAGCAGGTGCAGCCGCTGCGCATGCGTCTGAACGAGCTGGAACAGCGTCTGCGCGAACAGCAGGACGCCGAGCGTCTGCTGGCGGAATTCTGCAAACGCCACGGCAAAAATATCGATGCCGACGGCCTCGAAGCCCTGCATCAGCAGCTGGAAGCGCAAATCGCCTCGCTGTCTGAAACGGTGGCGAATGCCGGTGAACAGCGTATGGCGCTGCGTCAGGAGCTGGAACAGCTTCAGTCGCGTATTCAGGTACTGATGAAGCGCGCCCCAATCTGGCTGGCGGCGCAGAACAGCCTGGCGCAACTGTGTGAGCAGACGGGCGAGGAGTTCGAAAGCAGCCAGGAAGTCACGGAATACCTGCAACAGCTGCTGGAGCGCGAGCGCGAAGCCATCGTTGAGCGCGATGAAATCGGCGCGCGCAAACAGGCGGTTGACGACGAAATCGAGCGCTTAAGTCAGCCGGGCGGCTCCGAAGATCCGCGTCTTAACGCGCTGGCGGAGCGTTTCGGCGGCGTTCTGCTGTCAGAAATCTATGACGATGTCAGCCTTGAAGACGCGCCCTATTATTCGGCGCTTTACGGCCCGTCGCGCCACGCGATCGTGGTGCCGGATCTGTCACTGATCACCGAACAGTTAGAGGGGCTGGACGATTGTCCGGAAGATCTCTATCTGATCGAAGGGGATCCGCAGTCCTTTGACGACAGCGTGTTCGGCGTGGATGAACTGGAAAAAGCGGTGATTGTGAAAGTCGCCGACCGCCAGTGGCGTTACTCCCGCTTCCCGTCGCTGCCGCTGTTTGGCCGCGCGGCGCGTGAAAACCGCATCGAAAGCCTGCATGCCGAGCGTGAAACCCTGTCTGAACGTTTCGCGACCCTGTCCTTTGACGTACAGAAAACTCAGCGTCTGCATCAGGCGTTCAGCCGCTTTATCGGCGGCCATATCAGCGTTGCGTTCGAAAACGATCCCGAAGCCGAGATCCGCCAGCTGACCAGTCGCCGCGGCGAACTGGAACGCGCCATCAGCGCACATGAAAATGACAACCAGCAAAGCCGCATGCAGTTTGAGCAGGCGAAAGAGGGCGTTGCCGCCCTGAACCGCCTGCTGCCGCGCATCAGTCTGCTGGAAGATGACACCCTTGCCGACCGCGTGGACGAGATCCGCGAACGCCTCGACGAGGCAGAAGAAGCGGCGCGCTTTATTCAGCAGTTCGGCAATCAGCTGGCGAAGCTGGAGCCAATGGTATCGGTGCTGCAAAGCGATCCGGAACAGTACGAACAGCTGAAAGAAGATTACGCGTACTCCCAGCAGGTACAGCGCGATGCGCGTCAGCAGGCGTTTGCGCTGATCGAAGTGGTACAGCGCCGCGCGCACTTCAGCTACAGCGATTCAGCGCAGATGCTCGATGGCAACAGCGATCTGAACGAGAAGCTGCGTAAACGTCTGGAGCAGGCCGAAGCCGAACGTACCCGCGCCCGTGAAGCGATGCGCAGCCACGCCGCGCAGCTGAGCCAGTACAGTCAGGTGCAGGCATCGCTGAAAAGCTCTTACGACACCAAAAAAGAGCTGCTCAACGATCTGCTTAAAGAGTTGCAGGATATCGGCGTGCGCGCCGACAGCGGTGCCGAGGAGCGCGCGCGCATTCGTCGCGACGAACTGCATGCCCGTCTCTCCGGCAACCGCTCACGCCGCAACCAGCTGGAAAAAGCCCTGACCCTGTGTCAGGCGGAAATGGATACCCTGACGCGCAGCCTTAAACGCCTTGAGCGCGATTATCATGAAATGCGCGAGCAGGTCGTGATGTCGAAGGCGGGCTGGTGCGCGGTCATGCGCATGGTGAAAGACAATGGCGTTGAACGCCGTCTGCACCGCCGCGAGCTGGCGTATCTCAGCGCCGATGAACTGCGTTCCATGTCGGATAAAGCGCTGGGCGCGCTGCGTCTGGCGGTGGCCGACAACGAACACCTGCGCGACGTGCTGCGCCTGTCGGAAGATCCCAAACGTCCGGAGCGTAAAATTCAGTTCTTCGTGGCGGTGTATCAGCATCTGCGCGAGCGTATCCGTCAGGATATTATCCGCACCGATGATCCGGTCGAGGCCATCGAACAGATGGAAATCGAACTGAGCCGTCTGACGGAAGAGCTGACCTCCCGCGAGCAGAAGCTGGCTATCAGCTCCCGCAGCGCGGCGAATATCATCCGCAAAACCATTCAGCGCGAGCAGAACCGTATTCGTCAGCTGAACCAGGGCCTGCAAAGCGTCTCCTTCGGCCAGGTAAACAGCGTGCGGCTTAATGTCAACGTGCGGGAAACCCACGCCACGCTGCTGGACGTCCTCTCGGAGCAGCATGAGCAGCATCAGGATCTGTTCAACAGCAATCGCCTGACTTTCTCGGAAGCGCTGGCGAAGCTGTATCAGCGCCTGAATCCGCAGATCGACATGGGCCAGCGCACGCCGCAGACCATCGGTGAAGAGTTGCTGGACTACCGCAACTATCTGGAGATGGAAGTGGAAGTGAACCGTGGCTCCGACGGCTGGCTGCGTGCGGAATCCGGGGCGCTCTCCACCGGGGAGGCGATCGGTACCGGTATGTCCATTCTGGTGATGGTGGTACAAAGCTGGGAAGACGAAGCCCGCCGCCTGCGCGGAAAAGATATCTCGCCATGCCGTCTGCTGTTCCTTGATGAAGCGGCCCGTCTGGATGCCCGTTCCATTGCCACGCTGTTTGAACTTTGTGAACGCCTGGAGATGCAGCTGATCATCGCGGCGCCGGAAAATATCAGTCCGGAAAAAGGCACCACCTACAAACTGGTGCGTAAGGTCTTCAACAACCAGGAGCACGTACACGTGGTGGGGCTGCGCGGCTTTGCGCCGCAGTTGCCGGAGCCCTTACCCGGAACGGCGGATGCCAGCGCATCCTGATTTTTCAAAACAGAGGGTGGCTTTTGCCACCCTTTTCTTTTCTGAACGCCAGGTTTTCTTTAAACTTCTTTACATTAGGCCGGGCAAATGTATTTTTAGCTTTATATACTCAATATAAGCGTGACGCGTTAACCTCGTCGCAACAATTTATAAAAACAGGGGGCAAGGGATGTTGCTGAATAAAATGAAGGGTCGTCGGATGTCCGCACTGGGTTTGTGCCTGGCATTCGCATTTGCTCCGCTGTTTAACGCCATGGCCGATGAGCCGGAGGCGATCCCCACCGACAGCTCGGCAACTACCGGCCAACAGCCAACGGCGCTGTTACAGCCGCTGGAACAGTCACGCGCCACGGCGGTGATGGCAGGCCTGGTGACGCTGCCGGACGACGCGGTCGCCAGTACGCGTAGCGCGCTTGAGGCGGCATTACCGGCGGGCTATAAACCGGTCTATATGAATCAGTTGGCGGCGCTGTACGCGGCGCGCGAGCAGAAGCCGATGTGGGAGAATCGCGAGGCGGTGAAAGCCTTCCAGCAGCAGCTGGCGGAAGTGGCGATCGCCGGTTTCCAGCCGCAGTTTACCGCCTGGGTGGAATTACTCACCGATCCGGGCGTGAGCGGAATGGCCCGCGACCTGGTGCTGTCTGACGCGATGATGGGCTATCTGCAGTTTATTGCCGCCATCCCGGTTAAGGGCAACAGCTGGTTGTACAGCGCTAAACCCTATGCGATGGCAACGCCGCCGCTGTCTGTCATTAACCAGTGGCAGCTGGCGCTGGATAAAGGCGAACTGCCCTCATTCATTGCGCAGCTTGCGCCGCAACACGAACAGTATGCCGCCATGCACAGCGCGTTGCTGGCGCTGGTGGCGGATTCACAGCCCTGGCCGCAACTCACCTCCGCGGGCAAGTTGAACCCTGGTCAGTGGAGCAATGACGTGCCGGCGCTGCGGGAAATTCTCAGCCGCTCCGGTATGCTGGATGATGGTCCGAAAATTGCGCTGCCGGGCGACAGCAGCGACAGCGGGGCGGTGGTCAGTCCGTCGGCGGCAAACGTGGACGAAAACGCAGCCCAGCCGACGCCGGTACCGGATAAGAAAAAGAAGCGGGTGGCTGCGGTACGCAGTGCCTACAGTAAAGATCTGGTGGAAGGGGTGAAGCGCTTCCAGGCTTCTCAGGGGCTTGGAGCAGACGGCGTGATAGGGCCATCAACCCGCGACGCGCTGAATATCTCCCCTGCGCAGCGGGCGGGTGTGCTGGCGCTTAATATCCAGCGACTGCGGCTGCTGCCGGAGAAGCTCTCCACCGGCATTATGGTGAATATTCCGGCCTATTCGCTGGTATACTATCAGCAGGGCAACCAGGTGCTGTCGTCGCGGGTCATTGTGGGCCGTCCGGATCGTAAAACGCCGATGATGAGCAGCGCACTGAATAACGTGGTGGTTAACCCGCCGTGGAACGTGCCGCCGACGCTGGCGCGTAATGATATTCTGCCGAAGGTGTGGAACGATCCGGGGTATCTGGAGCGCCACAATTATGTCGTGCTGCGCGGCTGGAACAGTAAAGAGACCATCGATCCATGGCAGGTAGACTGGGGCACGATCACGCCGTCCAATCTGCCATTCCGTTTCCAGCAGGCGCCGGGCGCGCACAACTCGCTGGGCCGCTATAAATTCAATATGCCCAGCTCAGACGCCATCTATCTGCACGACACGCCGAACCATAACCTGTTCCAGAAAAACGCCCGTGCGCTGAGCTCCGGGTGCGTCAGGGTCAATAAGGCCTCAGAGCTGGCTAACATGCTGTTGCAGGATGCGGGCTGGAACGATACGCGCATCTCCGATGCCCTGCGCCAGGGCGACACGCGCTATGTGAATATTCGTCAGAGCATTCCGGTGAACCTCTACTATCTCACCGCCTTTGTCGACGCTGATGGCCGTACGCAGTATCGTACAGATATTTACAATTATGATCTCACCGCGCGATCAAGCGCACAAATCCTGCCAAAAGCGGAACAATTAATCAGGTAAATGAAGCAGTTCAGAAAAATCTGGAGTCGTAATTTCCGGCACTTACGCGCAAACGGGCAGAAATGCCCGTTTATTCGGGCCATTGACCTGGCTTGACGCAGACTTTGTTGCCCGGTAAGGTGCCTCTCGTGCGCCAGAAGTGCATAAATTACGCAACTCTTGACCTGTAGACCTGATTATCATGGATAAATTTGACGCTAATCGCCGCAAATTGCTGGCGTTAGGTGGCGTTGCACTGAGTGCTGCCATCTTACCGACACCTGCATTTGCAACCCTTTCCACCCCACGCCCACGTATATTGACGCTGAATAACCTGCATACCGGCGAATCAATTAAGGCGGAGTTCTTTGATGGCCGGGGCTATATTCAGGATGAATTAGCAAAACTTAACCATTTTTTCCGCGATTATCGCGCGAATAAGGTGAAATCCATCGATCCAAAACTGTTCGATCAGCTTTATCGTTTGCAGGGACTGCTGGGCACCCGTAAACCGGTGCAGCTTATTTCGGGTTATCGCTCGCTGGATACCAATAATGAGCTGCGTGCTCACAGCAGCGGTGTGGCGAAGAAAAGCTATCACACCAAAGGACAGGCGATGGATTTCCATGTTGAAGGCATTGCATTAAGCAATATTCGCAAAGCGGCGTTATCTCTGCGCGCAGGTGGTGTAGGATATTACCCCAGCAGCAACTTTGTGCATATTGATACCGGGCCGGTCCGGCACTGGTAATCTAAGCCTTCAATAAACAGGAGCAGTATGAACTATCGTATTATTCCGGTTACCGCTTTTGCCCAGAACTGTTCTTTGATCTGGTGCGAAGAAACACGGCAGGCAGCCGTGGTTGATCCCGGTGGCGACGCAGATAAAATCAAACAGGTTGTGGACGCCAGCGGCATGACGCTGACGCAGATTTTATTGACCCACGGTCATCTTGATCATGTCGGTGCCGCCGCAGAACTGGCGCAACATTATGCTGTGCCGGTGATCGGCCCGGAAAAAGAAGATGAGTTCTGGCTGACGGGCCTGCCCGCCCAGAGCCGGATGTTTGGCCTGGAAGAGTGTCAGCCTCTGACGCCGGATCGCTGGCTGAATGAAGGGGAAAGCGTCAGCCTGGGCAATATCACGCTTCAGGTACTGCACTGCCCTGGACATACGCCGGGACACATCGTGTTCTTTGATGAACGCGCCCGTCTGTTAATTTCCGGCGATGTGATTTTTAAAGGCGGCGTGGGGCGCAGTGATTTCCCGCGCGGCGACCATGCGACGCTTATCGATTCGATCAAGCGTAAGCTGTTGCCGTTAGGTGACGACGTGACCTTCCTGCCGGGGCATGGCCCGCTGTCGACGCTCGGCGAAGAGCGCCTGCACAATCCTTTCTTACAGGATGAAATGCCGGTCTGGTAATAAAAAAAGGTCGCCGTGGCGACCTTTTTTAATGCTCAGAAACTTACAGCACGGCGACGATGGCTTCGCACAGCGGCGCCATATTGTCCGGCGTCATACCCGCCACGTTGACACGGCCTGATGCCACTGCATACACGCCGAATTCCTCACGCAGACGCAGCACCTGCTCTTTGGTCAGGCCGCTGAAGGAGAACATGCCGTTCTGTTTGATGATGAAGCTGAAGTCTCCCTGCGCGCCTTTCTCCTGTAAGGTATTCACAAACAGCAGACGCATACGCTGGATACGCTGACGCATATCCGTCAGCTCCTGCTCCCAGATGGCGCGCAGCGCGTCATTGCTGAGAATAGTCGCCACCACCGAGGCACCGTGTGCCGGTGGGTTAGAGTAGTTGGCGCGGATCACCGACTTCATCTGGCTGAACGCACGATCCACGGTTTCTGCATCCGCACACACCAGCGTACAGGCACCCACGCGCTCATTGTACAGGCCGAAGTTTTTGGAGTAGGAGCTGGCAACGATCAGTTCCTGATGCAGTGCTGCAAAGGCGCGCAGACCTTCAGCATCTTCTTCCAGCCCACGGGCGAAGCCCTGATAAGCGAAGTCGAACAGCGGCAGCCAGCCTTTTTGCGCGGACAGCTCAGCCAGCTGTTGCCACTGATCCAGCGTCGGATCGATACCCGTTGGGTTATGGCAGCAGCCATGGAACAGCACCACGTCACCGGCCTGGGCTTCGTTCAGGCTGGCCAGCAGGCCGTCGAAGTCCAGGGTGTGGTTGGCAGCGTCATAGTACGCATATTCACGCACTTCCAGACCGGCGGAGTTAAACACGCTCTTATGGTTCGGCCAGCTTGGGTTGCTTACCCAGACGCGTTTTACGTCCGTATTTTTCGCCAGAAAATCCGCCGCCACGCGAAGCGCGCCTGTACCGCCGGGGGTTTGTGCCGTGCGGGCGCGTTTGTCGTTGATGAGGGCATTGCCTTTGCCAAACAGCAGCTCCTGCGTGCAACGGCCAAACTCCGGAATACCGTCAATGCCGAGGTAATTTTTAGTCGTTTCATTTTCCAGCAGATACTGCTCAGCTTTTTTCACGCTGGTCAGCACCGGGGTCTTGCCGGTTTCATCTTTATAGACGCCGATGCCCAGATTAATTTTAGTGGGGCGAGTATCGGCACGAAACAGATCGGCCAGGCCCAGGATTGGGTCGGCAGGGGCAGCGGTGATTTTCTCAAACATGACGAGGTTCCATTGTGGTGTCAAAAAGGGAAAGCCGCTATCAGGTTAACGGCTGATGGAGCAAATGCCAACCGTTTGCGACAAAAAGAAAAAGGAAGTGCGGGGTGAAGGGAATAACAGGATTTTAAGCATAAAAAAACAGGGCCGGAGCCCTGTTTAATAAGCATATAACGAGGTGTGTTACGACTTAGAACTGGTAAGTTACACCAACAACAGCCTGGTCAGCGGTACCAACGAAGCCGGTATCAGCATCTTCGTCGTCCAGCAGGTTGATACGGTAGTCGCCGTATACGTTGAAGTTCTTGTTGAAGTAGTAAGTTGCGCCAACGGTCACGTATTGTGCCAGATCGCGGTCGCCGATGCCCGGCAGGTCTTTACCTTTGGACTGCACGTAAGATACGGACGGACGCAGGCCGAAGTCGAACTGGTACTGTGCAATCATCTCGATGTTCTGAGTTTTGTTAGCAACAGTGTAG
>NZ_CP127837.1:2810535-2817560 GCF_030291195.1 Enterobacter sp. PGRG2
TGTTGCGGGTTTCAGCATACACAGCAGCGAGGTATACGTTGTTTGCGTCGTATTTCGCGCCAACAGCCCATGCATCAGCACGGTCGCCTTTGCCATCTTCTTTCTGCGCAACGGTACGGTTAGCAGTGCTGTAAGAGCCGATCACGCCGAAGCCTTCACCGAACTCGTAGCCCAGGGACGCGCCCACGCCGTCGCCGTTGGCTTCACGCAGGTTGTCACGGTCGTTTTTGCCCTGATATTGCAGGCCAAAGCTCAGACCATCAACCAGACCGAAGAAGTTGCTGTTACGGTAGGTCAGCAGGCCGGTAGAACGCATGGTCATGTAGTTGTCGGTGTATGCGCCGCCCCAGGTTTCGCCAGAGAAGGACGGAGCCATATCGGTGTAAGACTCAACGTCGTACACGATGCCGTAGTTACGGCCGTAGTCCAGAGAGCCAGCGTCAGCAATTTTGATACCAGCGAATGCCAGACGGGTTACGTTGTCCTGGCTGCCTTCAGCTTTGCTTGCTTTAGCACGATATTCCCACTGGCCGTAACCGGTAACTTGATCGTTAACCTGAGTTTCGCCTTTGAAGCCGATCTGGCCGTAAGAGTTATCTTTGTTAGAAGTGTTGTCGCCAGAAGTGGTGAAGGCGTGCTCGCCAACAACTTTGCCGTACAGATCCAGTTTGTTGCCGTTTTTGTTATAAACTTCTGCAGCGTTAGCTGCACCGGCTACCAGCAGAGCAGGGATAACCACTGCCAGAATATTGCGCTTCATCATTATTTATTACCCTCATTAGGTTTTATGAACACCTGCCACTGCCGCCAATAGATTCCGTCAATAAATATTTACGGAACTATTGATGAGAGTTTGGTGTCTCTCTGTGTCTGAGAGGCATCTTTCCATTCATGTAATCGTTTCGCTAGCGCCAAAGTGCTACAAATGTCTTAAAGCGGTAACGAAAAGAAATAATGTGTAACATTGTGTGAATTTTTCGGAACTTTGTGAACCATCTCTAATTTCCTGACTCTCCGCTGATAAATTCAGCGAATCCATTCCTATATATATGAATTGCTTATATTTAATAGTGCTAATGGCAATTCTTATTTAAGAATCATTCTTATCTCTCTTTTTCTTATAATTGAATTTAGCCGTCCGGATTGCCGGGCGATTTTTATCCACTTGTGCTAATGCTTCAGAAAAACCTAATCCGCAATAAGTGAAGGGCTTATTTTTTGTTCAGAAATGTAAAGACGACAGGGATGGTTACAAAAGTGAAGAGAAGAGAGAGGAGTGTTGAGAATACAGACTGAATGTTAACAAAAGTTGACAATGAGTCTTAAAAATAAGGGCCAGATTAGCTGGCCCTGATATTCAGAAACTGGCGTTACGCGGGGTACGCGGGAACGGAATCACGTCACGCACGTTCTGCACGCCGGTCACATAGGCAATCAGACGTTCAAATCCCAGACCGAAACCGGCATGAGGAACGGTGCCGTAGCGACGCAGATCGCGATACCAGCCGTAGTCTTCTTTATTAAGACCCATTTCAGCCATACGCGCATCCAGGACATCCAGACGCTCTTCACGCTGGGAACCACCGATGATTTCACCAATCCCCGGCGCCAGCACGTCCATCGCGGCAACGGTCTTGCCGTCATCGTTAAGACGCATATAGAAGGCCTTGATGTCTTTCGGGTAGTTCTTCACCACCACCGGCGCTTTGAAATGTTTCTCGGCAAGATAACGCTCGTGTTCGGAGGAGAGATCCACGCCCCAGTAAACCGGGTTTTCGAATTTCTCACCGCAGGTTTCCAGAATGCGCACCGCATCGGTGTAATCCACCTGGGCGAAGTCCGCAGAGATGAAACGCTCCAGACGTTCAATGGCGTCTTTGTCCACGCGCTCAGCGAAGAATTTCAGATCGTCCATACGCTCGTCCAGCACGGCTTTGAAGACATACTTCAGCATGGCTTCTGCGAGCGCGGCGTTATCTTCCAGATCGTTAAACGCCACTTCCGGCTCCAGCATCCAGAACTCGGCCAGATGGCGGCTGGTGTTGGAGTTTTCCGCGCGGAAGGTCGGGCCGAAGGTATACACCTTTGACAGAGCGCAGGCGTAAGTTTCCGCGTTAAGCTGGCCGGAAACGGTCAGGAAGGCTTCTTTACCGAAGAAGTCTTTATCGAAATCGATTTTGCCCTGGTCGTTGCGCGGCAGGTTTTCCAGATCCAGCGTCGACACGCGGAACATTTCGCCGGCGCCTTCGGTATCGGAGGCAGTGATCAGCGGCGTCGACACCCAGAAGAAGCCCTGCTCATGGAAGAAACGGTGCAGCGCCTGAGCCAGCGTGTGACGTACGCGGGCTACCGCGCCAATCAGGTTGGTGCGTGGACGCATATGCGCCACTTCACGCAGATACTCAATGCTGTGGCGTTTGGCCGCCATCGGATAGGTATCCGGATCCTCAACCCAGCCGGTAACTTCAACGCTGGTGGCCTGGATTTCAAAGCTCTGGCCCTGGCCCGGCGATGCCACGACGGTACCGGTAACGATCACCGAGCAGCCGGTGGTTAAATGCAGCACCTCGTCATTGTAATTGGGCAGAGAATTATTAATAACGGCCTGTACAGGATCAAAGCAGGAACCGTCATAGACGGCCAGGAAGGAGATGCCAGCTTTTGAATCTCGGCGGGTACGTACCCAACCGCGCACGGTGACCTGCTGGTCAACGGCTACACGGCCCTGGAGTACGTCGGCTACAGGCGCAACGCTCATAATATTCTCTCTGTTAATTGTCTGGAAAAAATAGTCATTTATCCACCCAAAGGGGGGATACCTATGTTACCTGGCATGCGCCATCAGACAAGCAGAATTCGCAGCTAGCGGCGAAGAATTAATAAATAAATAAGAAGAAGGGAGCCATTAAGGCTCCCTTTTGCGTTTAACTGGCTTTTTTCACCAGCGGTAAATCGAAGGCTTCGCGCAGGGCGCGGACAAAAGCTTTATCATGACAGATGGTTTTTCCGGGGCTGTCCGAGAGTTTAGCGACGGGCTTGCCGTTGCACTCCACCAGTTTGATCACGATATTCAGCGGCTTCACCTGCGGAATATTGCAGGTCAGGCGGGTGCCGATACCAAAGCCTAAATTCACCCGTGAAGAGAAGTGCCGGTACAGATCGACCGCTTTTTTCAGATCCAGATTGTCGGAGAACACCAGCACCTTGCTGTGCGGATCGATACCGAGCTTCTGATAGTGGGCAATGGCTTTTTCACCCCATTCCACCGGATCGCCGGAGTCGTGACGCAGGCCCTGATAACGGGTGGCGAATTCCGGACCGAAATCGCGCAAGAAGGCGTCCATGGTGATGCAGTCGGTCAGCGCAATGCCCAGCTGATCCGGGTATTCGGCAAGCCAGGCGGCGAGGGCCGCGCGCTGGCTGGTCGCCAGGTCCGGGCTGATCTGCTGATGCGCCTGGAACCATTCGTGCGCCTGGGTGCCCATTGGCGTCAGCGACAGACGGCGCGCCAGATCGTAATTGCTGGTGCCGGTAAACCACGGCTCCCGGGTCAGACGTTCGACAATGGCCTGCTGCACGCTGCGGGAAAAACGACGGCGGGTGCCGAAATCCATCAGCCGGAAACGCGACAGATCCAGATCGGCGGTCAGGTCAGCAAACTCCAGCAGCTTCTCTTCCAGCATCGCCAGCGCCTGCGGCACCCCTGCTTCCGGTGAACGGTAGCTGTGCACCAGCTCGCTAATCACCGCCAGCAGCGGCACTTCCCACAGGATCACTTCCCGCCACGGGCCGCTCAGACGAATATTGAGTTTGCCGTTCTCGTTAATGACTTCCACCTGTTGCGGGTCATAACGAAAATCGCGCAGCCAGTTGAGGTAGTCCGCTTTAAAGAAGGGCAGGCCGGAAAGCCACTGGAATTCATCATCCTGCAAGCGCAAATGTTGCATGGCATTTATCTGCTCGCGGATGGCATCCGCGTAGATGCCCAGCAGATCGTCACCACGGCAGCGGAATTCAGCCACCACCTGCACATCGGCGTAGCGGTGGAAAACAGCCTGTTGCATGTGCAGCTTGTACGCATCGGTATCAAGCAGCGTATGCAGGATCGGGGAAGCAAATTGTGTCATGGCGTGCCGTAGCATCCTCTCACAGGAGCGTTTAGTACATTAAACAACAGGGGAGAATCGCTGGAGTATACCCTGTTTAGCAATTTATTGAACCCCGATCACAACATAAGCGGGCTTTTCAGACGAGCGCAATTCGTGCCACTGTTATAAAAATGTAGCAAACAGGACGTTTCTGTCTGAAAAGATGAAGATTCTGCGTGGCGAGTTGTTCACAACAGGAATAGACTGGAGTCGATACCATACTAAAAGATGCTAAAGGTTTTTTATGACACAACAGCCACAAGCCAAATACCGCCACGACTACCGTGCGCCGGACTACCTGATCAGCGATATTGACTTGACCTTTGACCTGGATGCCGCCAAAACCGTTGTGACCGCCGTAAGCCGCGTGTCTCGTCAGGGCGCGTCCGACGCCCCTTTGCGTCTTAATGGTGAAGATTTAACCCTGGTCTCATTGCACATTAATGATGCGCCCTGGACCGACTACCAGATCGAAGACAATTATCTGGTGATTTCGGCGCTGCCGGACCACTTTACCCTGCGCATCGTTAACGAGATCAGCCCAGCGACCAATACGGCGCTGGAAGGCCTGTACCAGTCCGGCGAAGCGCTCTGTACCCAGTGTGAAGCGGAAGGTTTCCGCCATATCACCTGGTATCTGGATCGCCCGGACGTGCTGGCGCGTTTTACCACCAAAATCATTGCCGATAAAACCACCTATCCGTACCTGCTCTCCAACGGTAACCGTGTGGGCGAGGGGGATCTGGAAAACGGGCGCCACTGGGTGCAGTGGCAGGATCCCTTCCCGAAACCCTGCTACCTGTTTGCGCTGGTGGCGGGGGATTTCGACGTGCTGCGCGATACCTTTACCACCCGCTCAGGCCGCGAAGTAGCGCTGGAGCTGTTCGTCGACCGCGGCAATCTTGACCGCGCGCCATGGGCGATGACCTCGCTGCAAAACTCCATGAAATGGGATGAAACCCGCTTCGGTCTGGAATACGACCTCGACATCTATATGATCGTCGCCGTGGACTTCTTCAACATGGGCGCGATGGAGAATAAAGGCCTGAACGTCTTTAACTCCAAATACGTGCTGGCGCGTACCGATACCGCCACCGATAAAGACTATCTCGACATCGAGCGCGTTATCGGCCACGAATATTTCCATAACTGGACCGGCAACCGCGTCACCTGCCGCGACTGGTTCCAGCTCAGCCTGAAAGAAGGCCTGACGGTGTTCCGCGATCAGGAGTTCAGCTCGGATTTAGGCTCCCGCGCCGTGAACCGTATCAGCAATGTACGCACCATGCGCGGCCTGCAGTTTGCGGAAGACGCAAGTCCGATGGCGCACCCGATCCGCCCGGACAAAGTCATTGAAATGAACAACTTCTACACCCTGACGGTATATGAAAAAGGGGCGGAAGTGATCCGTATGCTGCATACGCTGCTGGGAGAAGAAAACTTCCAGAAAGGGATGCAGCTTTACTTTGAGCGTCACGATGGCAGCGCGGCCACCTGCGATGATTTTGTGCAGGCGATGGAAGACGCGTCCAACGTGGACCTGTCACACTTCCGCCGCTGGTACAGCCAGTCCGGTACGCCGATTGTCAGCGTGCGCGACGATTATAACCCGGAAACCGAGCAGTACACCCTGACCATCAGCCAGCGCACGCCGCCGACCGCTGAGCAGGACGAAAAGCTGCCGCTGCATATTCCGTTCGATATCGAACTTTATGATAACGACGGCCATGTGATCCCGCTGCAAAAAGACGGTCATGCTGTGCATCACGTGCTGAACGTCACCCAGGCCGAGCAGACCTTTGTCTTTGATAACGTCTATTTCCAGCCGGTGCCGTCGCTGCTGCGTGAATTCTCCGCGCCGGTCAAACTGGAATACAAATGGAGTGATCAACAGCTGACGTTCCTGATGCGCCATGCCCGTAACGATTTCTCCCGCTGGGATGCGGCGCAAAGCCTGCTGGCGACTTACATCCGCCTGAACGTGGCGCGCCAGCAGCAGGGGCAGCCGCTCTCCTTACCGCTGCATGTCGCCGATGCCTTCCGTGCGATCCTGCTGGATGAGCAGATCGATCCGGCGCTGGCCGCCGAGATCCTGACGCTGCCATCCGCCAGTGAAGTGGCCGAACTGTTCGATATTATCGATCCGGTGGCTATCGCTGCGGTACGCGAAGCCCTGACCCGCACGCTGGCGACTGAACTGGCTGACGAGTGCCTGGCCGTTTATAACGCCAATAAACTCGACGCCTACCGCGTGGAACATGCGGACATCGGCAAGCGCTCCCTGCGTAATACCTGCCTGCGCTACCTGGCGTTTGGCGATGCGCAGCTGGGGGACCGTCTGGTCAGTGAGCAGTACCATAACGCCGATAATATGACTGACGTGCTGGCGGCGCTTTCCGCCGCCGTAGCGGCGCAGCTGCCATGCCGCGATGCGCTGATGCAGGACTATGACGACAAGTGGCATCACGACGGTCTGGTAATGGACAAGTGGTTTATTCTGCAGGCGACCAGTCCGGCCGCCAACGTGCTGGATACCGTGCGCAGTCTGCTTAATCACCGCTCGTTCACGCTGTCTAACCCGAACCGCGTGCGTTCGCTGATTGGCGCTTTCGCCAGCAGCAACCCGGCGGCGTTCCATGCGGAAGATGGCAGCGGCTATCAGTTTATGGTGGAGATGCTCACCGAGCTGAACCGCCGTAACCCGCAGGTGGCTTCACGTCTGATTGAGCCGCTGATCCGCCTGCGTCGCTATGATGAAAGCCGTCAGGCGTTAATGCGTATCGCGCTGGAAAAACTGAAAGGGCTGGATAATCTGTCGGGCGATCTGTTCGAGAAGATTGAGAAAGCGCTGGCGTAATCTGCTGTTGTTACCCTCTC
>NZ_CP127837.1:2817605-2972554 GCF_030291195.1 Enterobacter sp. PGRG2
TCCTTCACCCTGTTTTTACTGCTCTTACCGGCGCATCAATGCGTTTCATCACCCGATCCAGCACTTCTGATTCCAGTTCAGCCAGCCGCACCGAGCCGAGCCTGCGCGGACGCGGGATATCCACCGTCAGATCCAGCCCGATTTTTCCGTCTTCAATCAGCAGGACGCGATCGGCCATCGCCACCGCCTCGCTGACATCGTGAGTCACCAGCAATACGGTGAAGCCCTGGGATTGCCACAGCGATTCGATCAGCGCCTGCATTTCCAGCCGGGTCAGCGCATCCAGCGCGCCCAGCGGTTCGTCCAGCAACAGCAAACCCGGTTTGTGGATCAGCGCCCGCGCCAGCGCCACGCGCTGTTTTTGACCGCCCGAGAGCGCCGCTGGCCACTCGGTCGCGCGATCTTCAAGGCCAACCGCCGCCAGCGACTGACGGGCCGCGTCGCGCCAGTCGCCCTTCAGGCCAAGGCCAACGTTATCAATGACCGATTTCCACGGCAGCAGACGCGCATCCTGGAACATCATTCGCGTGTCGTCCTGAATCTGCGCCAGCGGCGTGGATCCGGCGAGGATTTCGCCGCTTTGCGGTTTTTCCAGCCCGGCCAGCAGGCGTAACAGCGTACTTTTGCCGCCGCCGCTGCGTCCGACCACCGCAACAAACTGCCCGGCAGGAATGTGCAGATCCAGGCCATTGAGAATGGTGTTCTGGCCGTAGCGTTTAGTGACGCCGTTGAGCACCAGCGGCGTACCGCGATTAAGGCGCGCAGTATTCATAGATCACTCCTTCACAGAATAGGCCGGGTTCCAGCGTAACCAGACGCGTTCCAGCAACTGCGCGCTCAGATCTGCCAGTTTGCCCAGCACGGCATAAAGAATGATGGCGACCACCACCACATCGGTCTGCAAAAACTCACGGGCGTTCATCGCCAGATAACCGATCCCGGCGTTCGCCGAAATGGTTTCCGCCACGATCAGCGTCAGCCACATCAGGCCCAGCGCAAAACGCACACCAACCAGAATCGACGGCAGGGCGCCGGGCAGGATCACATGGGCAAAAAGCGCGAAACCGGACAGCCCGTAACTGCGGGCCATCTCCACCAGACCCCGGTCGATATTGCGGATGCCGTGCCAGGTATTGATATAAATGGGGAACAGCGTCCCGAGGGCGACGAGGAAAATTTTGGCGCTCTCGTCGATACCAAACCACAGGATCACCAGCGGGATCAGCGCCAGATGCGGCACGTTACGCAGCATCTGTACCGAAGTATCCAGCAGCCTTTCTCCCCAGCGCGACAGGCCGCTGATCAACCCCAGCGTCAGGCCGATCGACCCGCCGATGGAGAAGCCAATCAGCGCCCGCCATGAACTGATAGCCAAATGCTGCCACAGCTCGCCGCTGGCGGAGAGCGACCAGAATGCTTCCACCACGCCCTCCGGCGAGGGCAGAATGCGGGTGGAGAGCCAGCCGGTTGATGAGGCAATCTGCCAGATCACCACCACGGCTACCGGTAAAAACCAGGGCGCGGCGCGCAGCAGCCACTGACGGGACGAGTCGGACATAGCGCCTCCTTAACTCTGTGAAACGTTGCGCGGAATGTAATCATTCGCCACCGCTTCGCCCTGCGCCTGTAACTGGCGTGGCTGCGGTACGGCGGGAATGGCGACATCCAGATGCGGGAACAGCAGTTCGCCCACTTTGTAGGCTTCCTCCAGATGCGGATAGCCGGAGAGGATAAAGCTGTCGATGCCCAGCGCGGCGTATTCATTAATACGCGCCGCCACCGTCGGACCATCGCCCACCAGCGCCGTACCCGCGCCGCCGCGTACCAGACCCACGCCCGCCCACAGGTTCGGGCTGATTTCCAGATTTTCGCGTCTGCCGTTATGCAGCGCCGCCATGCGCTGTTGACCAACCGAATCCTGACGGGCAAAGGCCGCCTGGGCGATGGCGATGGTTTCATCGTCCAGATGGGAGATCAGCCGATCCGCCGCCTGCCAGGCTTCTTCGTTGGTTTCACGCACAATCACATGCAGGCGGATGCCAAAACGCACGCTGCGCCCGCGTGCCGCCGCTTTGGCGCGCACCTGCTCGATTTTCTCTTTCACCAGTTCCGGCGGTTCGCCCCAGGTGAGATAAAGATCAACCTGCTCGGCTGCCAGATCCTGCGCCACATCTGACGAGCCACCGAAATAGAGCGGTGGACGCGGCTGTTGCACCGGCGGGAAGAAGAGTTTTGCGCCACGCACATGGATATGCTTGCCGTGATAGTCCACGGTGTCGCCCTCCAGCAGACGCCGCCAGACATGGGTGAATTCTGCCGAGGCTTCATAGCGTTCGGTGTGATCGAGGAACACGCCATCGGCGGCCAGCTCCTGCGGATCGCTGCCGGTCACCAGGTTGAACAGCGCCCGGCCATTGGAGAGGCGATCCAGCGTTGCCGCCTGACGTGCCGCCACAGTAGGGGAGGTGACGCTCGGGCGCAACGCCACCAGAAACTTCAGCCGTTGTGTTACCGGGATCAGCGATGCCGCCACCAGCCACGCATCTTCACAGGAGCGACCCGTCGGGATCAGCACGCCGCTAAAACCGATGCGGTCAGCCGCCTGGGCGATCTGCTGCAAATAACCATGATCGACCGGGCGGGCGGCATGTTCAGTGCCAAGATAGTGGCCATCGCCGTGGGTCGGTAAAAACCAGAACAGATTCAGGCTCATGATTTAGCTCCTTGAGTAGTGGCCGGATGCCAGATGCGGGTGCGGATATCCACCTGTTTCGGGACAAGGCGGTTCTGATAAAACAGATCGGCGGTCTGCTGTTGCAGGGCGGCCGTGGCGTCGTTGACCGGCGAAATGCGCGTCGGCGGACGGTGGTCAAAATAGGTGGCGATCACCGGCTCAGGCAGCCCCATGGTTTTCGCCAGTAAGCTGATGCTGGCCTCGCGCTGGCTGAGGGTTAACGCATCTGCTTCGCTGAAGGTATCCAGAACGCCCTGAATAAAAGCGCCATTTTTTTCAGCATAGGGACGGGAGGCGAGATAAAACGAACCTGTCTGCTTCAAATCGGTGCCGTCTTTCAGCACCCGCACGCCACCCTGTAACAGGGCTGCGGAATAGTAGGGATCCCAGATGGCCCAGGCGTCCACATTGCCCTGCGAAAACGCGGCGCGCGCATCGGCAGGCGTCAGATAGGTTGGCTGTATATCGGTAAATTTCAGGCCTGCCTGTTGCAGGGCACGCAACAGCAGGTTGTGGGAACTGGAACCTTTCTGGAACGCGACCTTATGGCCTTTCAGATCGGCAACGGTTTTAATCGGGCTATTTTCCGGTACGAGGATCACCTCGGCTTTCGGCTTTGGCGGCTCAACGCCGACATAGAGCAGATCGGCTCCGGCGGCCTGGGCAAAAATGGGTGGAATATCGCCGGTACTGCCCAGGTCAATACTGCCAATATTCAGGGCTTCCAGCATCTGCGGACCGGCAGGGAACTCCACCCAGGAAATTTTGGTGTCCGGGTAACGTTTTTCCAGCAGCTGATGATTTTTCGCCAGCACCATGCTGACGCTGCCTTTTTGATAGCCAATGCGCAGCGCGTCCGGGGCCGTTTCCGCCGCCTGCGACCAGGCGGAGAGCGTTAACATGCCGCTGAGCGCCAGCCACTGGGCGCGGGATTTGAAAAGGTTAAACATGGACGACTCCTTGCGTGTCGCTGATCGACGGGGCTTTAGGCTCAAGGCGGTGCAGTGCCTGGGTGAAGGTCTCCAGCGCGCTATCAAGGCGGACCTGCAAATGTGGGCTGAAGGTGGCTTTATGCTGGTAATCGGCGATCTGGCTATCATCAGCGAACACCCCCTGCAAAATTTCCTGCGCGCGCAGGGCGCTCAGGACCGGTTTCAGGGCGTAATCCACCGCCAGCATGTGGGCGATGCTGCCGCCGGTCGCCAGCGGCAACACGACTTTCCCCGCCAGCGCGCGCTCCGGCAGCAGATCCAGCAGCGTTTTTAGCGCGCCGGAAAACGAGGCTTTATAGATGGGCGTGGCGACAATCAGTCCATCAGCATCCGTTAACTGTTCGTTCAGCGCCAGCAGCGCCGGGCTGTCAAAACGCGCGTAGAGCAGATCTTCCGGCTCGAAGTTATGCAGATGCCAGTGGCAGACCTCTATCCCCTGGTCGCTTAAGCTTTCGCGGGCGTATTCCAGCAGGGCGCTGGAGCGCGAGGGGAAACGCGGGCTTCCCGCTAATGTCACTACACGCATACTGACTCCTTATAACCAAATGTTTGCTTTTATCTAACATTGATAACAATTTGCCAGAGTGTTTTTATTCCACTAAATGATTTATCTGAACAAGAATTGCCAAAAAACGGCATAAGAAGAGATGAGCAGGTAAACGTTTGCGCTTTTGCGGTTTTTTTTGCCGCAGGTCAATTCCCTTTCGCCGCGGGATGAAACATAATACGCCCCCGGTTTGCACACCGGGAATCCAGGAGAGTTCATGTACTACCCCTTCGTTCGTAAAGCCCTTTTTCAGCTCGATCCTGAGCGCGCTCATGAAGTGACCTTTCAGCAATTACGCCGGGTGTCCGGTACGCCATTTGAAGCACTGGTGCGCCAGAATGTGCCGGTAAAACCCGTCACCTGCATGGGGCTGACCTTCAAGAATCCGCTTGGCCTGGCGGCGGGTCTTGATAAGAATGGTGAATGTATTGATGCGTTCGGCGCGATGGGATTTGGCGCAATTGAAATTGGCACCGTGACACCGCGTCCACAGCCGGGTAACGATAAACCGCGTATTTTCCGCCTCGTTGAAGCCGAGGGATTAATCAACCGCATGGGCTTTAATAACCTGGGCGTTGATAACCTGGTGGAGAACGTTAAAAAGGCGCATTTTGACGGCGTGCTGGGTATTAATATCGGCAAAAATAAAGACACGCCGGTGGAGCAGGGGAAGGATGACTACCTGATTTGCATGGAGAAAGTCTATGCTTATGCCGGGTATATCGCGATTAATATTTCCTCGCCTAACACACCTGGTTTGCGTTCACTGCAATATGGCGAAGCACTGGATGATTTGCTGCTGGCTATCAAAAATAAGCAAAGCGAATTGCAGAATATCCATCACAAATATGTTCCGGTGGCAGTCAAGATTGCTCCCGATCTGAGCGAAGAAGAATTGATCCAGGTGGCTGATAGTTTAGTTCGCCATAATATTGATGGTGTTATTGCCACCAATACTACGCTGGAACGATCGCTGGTGCAGGGCATGAAGCATGGCGATGAAACGGGTGGGTTAAGCGGCCGTCCGTTGCAATTAAAAAGCACAGAAATTATCAGGCGTTTAGCGCTTGAGCTGAATGGCCGTCTGCCGATTATTGGCGTCGGCGGAATCGATTCGGTGATCGCCGCCAGGGAAAAAATGGCAGCCGGCGCAACGCTGGTACAAATCTATTCGGGCTTTATTTTCAAAGGCCCGCCGCTGATTAAAGAAATTGTCACCCATATCTGACGTTTATCCCGCTAAATGACAACCAGGGCTTTATTTCCTGCCCTGGTTGTTTTATATTCCGTCGTTGTTGCTTATTTAAACATTGTGGTCTTTTATTATTTACACAATAAGCGAAGCGGCAAAATGGATAAAAAAGCAACAGGATGCTTGCGGACGGGAGAGGAAGATGCGAATTAAACCTGACGATAACTGGCGCTGGTATTTTGATGAAGAGCACGATCGTATGATGCTCGATCTGGCTAATGGCATGTTATTTCGCTCCCGTTTTCCCCGTCGCATGTTAACCCCCGATGCCTTCTCGCCGACCGGTTTTTGCGTTGAAGATGCCGCGCTCTATTTCTCTTTCGAAGAAAAGTGTCGCTATCTGGATCTGAGCCGTGAACAGCAGGCGGAGCTGGTGCTGAATGCGCTGGTGGCGATCCGTTTTCTGAAACCGCAGATGCCAAAAAGCTGGCACTTTTTAGCACATAACGACCGCTGGGCACCGCTGCCGGGCGAAGCCGCCAGCGTCTGGCTGAGCGACACCGCAGAGCAGGTGAATCTGCTGGTGGTGGAGCCGGGCGATAACGCCGCGCTCTGTCTGCTGGCGCAGCCGGGTGTAGTGATTGCCGGGCGTACCATGCAGCTTGGCGATGCCATCAAAGTGATGAATGACCGGCTGAAGCCGCAGCCGATTGCCGCCAGCTTCAGCCTCGAACAGGCGGTTTAAGGTTCCAGTTTCAGCGCCGTTCTGGGGATGCAGCTACAGCTCAGAATGGTGCCATCCTCACTGATTGCCGACTGTTTCAGCGCACTGACTTCCCCCTCGACTAAACGGATCCGGCAACAGCCGCAGATACCCGCCCGGCAGGAGTAGGGTACACGGATCCCCTGACTTTCCAGTTGTTCGAGTAATACCTGTTGATTATTACCGGTAAATTGCTGTCCCTGAAAATCAATGCTGACGCCTGAGGGATCCGCTTTATCGACGTTAAGCGTTTCAGCAACGTTTCCTGCACCATAGATTTTTCCCGGCGCGCGGGCCAGCACCGTGACTTCATCGCCGACGCGGATCACGCCGCTGTTGCGGGCGATCAAGTTCTGGCCGAAATCCACATCGCCATTATCCTGTGCGGTACGGAAACCCTGTAAGGTGGTGAGCGGTTCTCCGGACGGGTGCTTTTGCCCGCGCTCGGGGCTGACGGTGGTGAATACGCAACGGCTACAGGGTTTAACCACATCGAAAATCACCTCGCCGATGCGCACCACTTTCCAGCCGTCTTCTTCCCAGGCGGCGGCGCCGCTGATCACCAGGTTGGGCCGGAACTGCTCCATTTGCACGCTTGCCGGACAGCGCTGCTGGAGATCCCGTAACGAGGCGTCGTTGACCAGCAGATAGGGAAAGCCGTCGGCAAAAGAGAGCGGCACGCTTTCAAAGCGTTTTACCCTTCGCGTTGGCTGCGGGCCGACCCAGCGCAGCTGGACCTCGCGGGCGAAAAAACCACTCAGCCACTGGTTGATGGCCGCAGGCGCTATAAAGGCCGTAAAATGGTTGCCCCAGACTTCAGTGGGTTGTGGTTGCGGGTCAAAATCCGCAAAGCGCACCAGCGCGCTGCTGCCATCGGGTGCGGTGAGGTGCAGCCCATCGGGTAGCAGGGCGGGCGTGAAGCGTACCATCGCGGGAAACTGACGGGCGGTAATGAAAGTGCCGTCGGGTTCAGTGACCATAAAAATACGATCGAACGCCAAGCCGCTGCTGTCCGCCAGCGCATGGGTAAGACCGGTGCCGCGCATTGATTTAACCGGATGAATAAAAAGCCGCGATAAGGTTGCCACGCCATCCTCTTCTGAATCTGGAAATAAGCGCTCAACTTTATGACATAGCGTTGAGATTAGCTATAATGCGCAACAATTTTCTAAGTGAATAAGTGACGATATGATTTCTCTGTTTGCCAGTACGGCCCGCGGGCTGGAAGAGCTGTTAAAAACTGAACTGGAAAACCTGGGCGGGCAAAACGTCCAGGTGGTTCAGGGTGGTGTCCATTTTGAGGGGGACACCCGGCTTGTCTACCAGAGCCTGATGTGGAGTCGTCTGGCTTCGCGCATCATGATGCCGATGAGCGAGTGCAAGGTGTACAGCGACCTTGATCTCTATCTCGGGGTGCAGGCGATAGACTGGACGGAGATTTTCAGCCCCGGCGCGACCTTTGCCGTGCACTTCAGCGGCCTGAACGACACCATTCGTAACAGCCAGTACGGCGCGCTCAAGGTGAAAGACGCCATCGTCGACAGCTTCACGCGTAAAAATCTGGAGCGTCCGAACGTTGATCGTGAAAAGCCCGATCTGCGTATCAACGTCTGGTTGAATAAAGATACTGCGCATATCGCGCTGGATCTGAGCGGCGAAGGCCTGCACCAGCGCGGCTACCGTGACGGCACCGGCCTTGCGCCCATTAAAGAAAGCCTTGCGGCCGCCATTGTGATGCGATCTGGCTGGCAGCCGGGCACGCCGCTGCTCGATCCGATGTGCGGTTCCGGTACGCTGTTGATCGAAGCGGCGATGTATGCCACCGACCGTGCCCCTGGCCTGCATCGCGGGCACTGGGGATTCGGCGGCTGGGCGCAGCACGACGACGCCATCTGGAAAGAAGTGAAAGCCGAAGCCCAGGTACGCGCCCGTAAAGGCCTGGCGGATTACGGTTCGCGTTTCTATGGTTCCGACAACGACAGCCGCGTGATTGAGCGCGCCCGCAGCAACGCCCGTCGCGCCGGTGTGGCTGATCTGATCGCGTTTGAGGTGAAAGACGTCGCCAAACTCACCAACCCGCTGCCGGAAGGCCCGACCGGAACCATCCTCAGCAACCCGCCTTATGGCGAACGTCTGGACAGCGAACCGGCGCTGATCGCGTTGCACAGCATGCTGGGGCGCACTATCAAAAGTCAGTTTGGTGGCTGGAATTTATCCCTGTTCAGCGCTTCGCCGGATCTGCTCAACTGTCTGCAACTGCGTGCTGACCGCCAGTTTAAAGCCAAAAACGGCCCGCTGGACTGCGTGCAGAAAAACTACGCCATTGCCGTGACCAGCGCCGATGCGCAGAGCAGCGGCAGCGCGTCGATGGCGGAAGATTACGCTAACCGCCTGCGTAAGAACGTCAAGAAACTGGAAAAATGGGCGCGTCAGGAAGGCATCGAATGCTATCGCCTGTATGATGCCGATTTACCGGAGTACAACGTGGCGGTCGATCGTTACGGCGATTCCGTGGTGGTGCAGGAGTACGCGCCGCCGAAAACCGTGGATCCGCAGAAAGCCCGTCAGCGCCTGTTCGATATTATTTCCGCCACTATCGCGGTGCTGGGTATCGCCCCGAACAAGCTGGTGCTGAAAACCCGTGAGCGGCAGAAAGGCAAAAACCAGTATCAGAAGATGAACGAGAAAGGGGACTTCATGCAGGTGAGCGAATATAACGCGCGCCTGTGGGTCAACCTGACCGATTATCTGGATACCGGCCTGTTCCTCGATCACCGTATCGCCCGTCGCATGTTAGGCCAGATGAGTAAGGGTAAAGACTTCCTTAACCTCTTTGCCTATACCGGCAGCGCCAGCGTGCATGCGGGGCTGGGCGGCGCGAAATCCACCACGACGGTGGATATGTCCCGCACCTATCTGGAGTGGGCCGAGCGCAACCTGCGTCTGAATAATCTCAGCGGCCGCGCGCACCGTCTGATCCAGGCCGACTGCCTGGCCTGGCTGCGCGATACCGATGAACAGTTTGATCTGATCTTTATCGATCCCCCCACATTCTCTAACTCAAAAAGAATGGAAGATGCCTTTGACGTGCAGCGGGATCACCTGCGCCTGATGAAAGATTTGAAACGTCTGCTGCGCAAAGGCGGCACCATTATGTTCTCGAACAACAAACGCGGTTTCCGTATGGATCACGACGGTCTGGCTGAGCTCGGACTGAAAGCACAAGAAATCACGCAAAAAACACAGTCGCAGGATTTCGCCCGTAACCGTCAGATCCACAATTGCTGGCTGATCACCTCAGCCTGAAGGAAGAATAAATGTCATTAATTAGTATGCACGGTGCCTGGCTGTCGTTCAGCGATGCGCCGCTTCTCGATAACACCGAACTGCACATCGAAGATAACGAGCGCGTGTGTCTGGTGGGGCGGAACGGCGCGGGTAAATCGACGCTGATGAAAATCCTTAACCGCGAACTGGGTCTGGATGACGGGCGTATTGTCTACGAACAGGATCTGGTGGTGGCGCGCCTGCAACAGGATCCGCCCCGCAATGTAGCGGGTAGCGTGTACGATTTCGTGGCGGAAGGTATCTCGGAGCAGGCGGAATACCTGAAGGCCTATCATGAGATTTCCCATCTGGTGATGACCGATCCGAGCGAAAAAAATCTTAACGAGATGGCGCGCTTACAGGATCTGCTGGACCACCACGGCCTGTGGCAGCTTGAAAACCGTATCAATGAAGTGCTGGAGCAGATTGGTCTGGAAGCGGATATGGCGCTGGCCTCGCTGTCCGGCGGCTGGCTGCGTAAAGCGGCGCTGGGCCGTGCGCTGGTCAGCAACCCGCGCGTGCTGCTGCTCGACGAACCGACCAACCACCTCGACATCGAAACTATCGACTGGCTGGAAGGCTTCCTCAAGACCTTCAACGGCACCATCATCTTTATTTCCCACGACCGTTCGTTTATCCGCAATATGGCGACGCGCATTGTCGATCTGGATCGCGGCAAGCTGGTGACCTATCCGGGCAGCTACGATCAGTATCTGCTGGAGAAAGAAGAAGCGCTGCGCGTGGAAGAACTACAGAATGCGGAATTTGACCGCAAGCTGGCGCAGGAAGAAGTGTGGATCCGCCAGGGCATCAAAGCACGTCGTACCCGTAATGAAGGCCGTGTGCGCGCCCTGAAAGCGATGCGTCGCGAGCGCGGCGAACGCCGTGAAGTGATGGGCAGCGCGAAAATGCAGGTTGAAGAAGCTTCCCGCTCTGGCAAGATCGTCTTTGAGATGGAAAACGTCAACTACGGCGTGGACGGCAAAGTGCTGGTGCGGGATTTTTCCGCCCAGGTGCAGCGTGGCGACAAGATCGCGCTTATCGGGCCGAACGGCTGCGGTAAAACTACCTTGCTGAAGCTGATGCTCGGCCAGTTACAGGCTGACAGCGGCCGCGTGCACTGCGGCACCAAACTGGAAGTGGCCTATTTTGACCAGCACCGCGCGGAACTCGATCCGGACAGAACGGTGATGGATAACCTCTCCGAAGGCAAACAGGAAGTGCTGGTGAACGGTAAGCCACGCCACGTGCTTGGCTATTTGCAGGACTTCCTGTTCCATCCGAAACGCGCCATGACGCCGGTGCGCGCGCTGTCGGGCGGAGAGCGTAACCGCCTGCTGCTGGCGCGTCTGTTCCTCAAGCCCAGCAACCTGCTGATCCTCGATGAACCGACCAACGACCTGGATGTGGAAACCCTCGAACTGCTGGAAGAGTTAATCGATGGCTATCAGGGCACCGTCATGCTGGTGAGCCACGATCGTCAGTTCGTCGATAACACCGTGACGGAATGCTGGATCTTCGAAGGCGAAGGCCGTATCGGTCAATATGTCGGCGGTTACCAGGACGCGCGCGGCCAGCAGGCGGCTTCGCTGGCGCATAAACAGTCAGCGTCGAAAAAAAGTGCCGAAGCGGTGGCCCCTAAAGCAGAAACTGTTAAACGTGCCGGTAACAAACTAAGCTATAACCTGCAACGCGAACTTGAGCAGCTGCCGCAGCGTCTGGAAACGCTGGAAGCGGAACTGAGCGCGCTTCAGGCACAGGTCGCTGACGGTGCATTCTTCAGCCAGCCTCATGACCATACGCAAAAAGTACTGGCCGATATGGCGCAGGCTGAACAGGCGCTGGAAGAAGCTTTTGAGCGTTGGGAATACCTTGAGGCCCTTAAAAACGGCGCGTAATTCAGGATAAACGTATGTGCGATCACCACCATGCCACCCGGCACATTTTGTGTTCTCAGTGTGACTTGCTGGTGGCACTCCCCGCGCTGGAGGACGGTCATAAAGCGGACTGTCCTCGCTGCGGGCATACCCTGACCACAAAATGGGCCGAACCGCGTCAGCGTCCCAGCGCCTGTTCGCTGGCGGCGCTCTTTATGCTGCTGCTGGCCAATCTCTTTCCCTTCGTCAATATGAAGGTCGCCGGTATCACCAGCGAGGTGACGCTGCTGGAAATTCCGCGCGTGATGTTTTCGGAAGATTACGCCAGCCTCGGCACCTTTTTCCTGCTGTTTGTGCAACTGGTACCGGCGTTTTGCCTGGTGACGATCCTGTTGCTGGTCAACCGCGTCACGCTGCCCTGGCGCGTACAGGCTTTTCTGGCGCGGATATTCTTTCAGCTAAAATCCTGGGGCATGGCGGAGATTTTCCTCGCCGGCGTGCTGGTGAGTTTTGTGAAGCTGATGGCCTACGGCGATATTGGCATCGGCAGCAGTTTTGTGCCCTGGTGCCTGTTCTGTCTGCTGCAACTGCGTGCCTTTCAGTGCGTTGACCGGCGCTGGCTGTGGGACGATCTCGCGCATATGCCGCCGGTGGATCAGCCGCTTAAAACGGGCGTCACTGGCCTTCGCCAGGGGCTGCGCTCCTGCCCGTGCTGCACCGCGATTTTGCCTGCGGATTTACGCCAGTGTCCGCGCTGTCATACCCGCGGTTATGTGCGGCGCAAAAACAGCCTGCAATGGACAATGGCGCTGCTGATCACCTCAGTCCTGCTTTATCTGCCCGCTAATATTCTGCCGATCATGATCACCGATCTGCTGGGCGATAAAATGCCCTCCACCATTCTGGCGGGGGTCATTTTGCTGTGGGGGGAGGGATCCTATCCGGTGGCGCTGGTCATTTTTATCGCCAGTATTATGGTGCCGACGCTCAAAATGATCGCGCTTGGCTGGCTGTGCTGGGACGCAAAAGGGCACGGCAGGCGTGACGGCGAGCGCATGCACCTGATTTATGAAGTAGTGGAATTTGTCGGCCGCTGGTCGATGATTGACGTTTTTGTTATCGCTGTGCTGTCCGCGCTGGTGCGCATCGGCGGCCTTATGAACATATACCCCGCAACAGGCGCATTAATGTTTGCGCTGGTGGTCATCATGACAATGTTTGCGGCAATGACTTTCGATCCCCGTCTGTCCTGGGATCGCGAGGCAGAATCAAGCCATGAGGAGCAGTAAAAACATGGAGACGAAAAGTGGGGATGCGAAGGTGCAAAAGGTAAAAAGCTGGTCGCCGGTGTGGATCTTTCCCATCGTGACCGCGCTTATCGGCGCATGGATCCTGTTTTACCACTACAGCCATCAGGGGCCGGTGGTGACACTCATCACCAACAATGCCGAAGGCATCGAAGCGGGTAAAACCACCATCAAAAGCCGCAGTATCAACGTCGGCGTGGTGGAATCCGCCACCCTGGCGGATGACCTTAAGCGCGTGGAGATCAAGGCGCGGTTGAACGCGGATATGAGCAAACTGCTGCATGGCGACTCGGTATTCTGGGTGGTGAAACCCCAGGTTGGCCGGGAGGGGATCAGCGGGCTGGGCACGCTGTTATCCGGTGCTTATATTGAGTTACAGCCGGGCAGTAAAGGGACGCAGCCGGAAAGCTATAAATTGCTGGATTCGCCGCCGCTCGCGCCGCCGGATGCGAAGGGCATCCGCGTGCTGCTCGACAGTAAAAAAGCGGGGCAGCTGTCGCCGGGCGATCCGGTGCTGTTCCGCGGCTATCGCGTGGGCTCGGTTGAAACCAGCACTTTTGATTCGGAAAAGCGCACCATCAGCTATCAGCTGTTTATTAATGCGCCAAACGATCGTCTGGTTACCAGCAACGTCCGCTTCTGGAAAGACAGCGGTATTGCGGTGGATCTGACGTCCGCCGGGATGCGCGTTGAGATGGGATCGCTGACCACGCTGTTTGGCGGCGGTGTCAGCTTTGATGTGCCGGAAGGCATTGACCTGGGCACGCCTGTAGCGGAAAAGACCGCATTCACGCTGTTTGACGATCAGCGCAGTATCCAGGAATCGCTCTATACCGACCATATCGATTACCTGATGTTCTTTAAAGATTCCATCCGTGGCCTGCAGGCGGGCGCACCGGTGGAGTTCCGCGGCATTCGTCTGGGGACGGTAAGCAAGGTGCCGGCAATGATGCCGGGGATGGAACAGGCGCTGGACAACGATTATCGCATTCCGGTGCTGGTGCGTATTGAGCCGGAACGACTGGCCAGCCAGCTTGGCGAAATGCCGGACATGAAATCCCATATCAATGAGTTGCTGAAAAGCGGTCTGCGCGGTTCGCTGAAAACCGGCAATCTGGTGACAGGGGCGCTCTATATCGATATGGACTTCTATCCGAAAGCGCCGCCGGTAACCGGGGTACGTCGTTATGGCGGCTATGAAATTATTCCTACCGTGAGCGGCGGCCTGGCGCAGATCCAGCAACGCCTGATGGATACCCTGGATAAGATCAACAATCTGCCGCTCAACCCGATGATCGAGCAGGCCACGAATTCGCTGAATGAAACCCAGCGCACCATGCGCCGCCTGCAAACCACGCTGGATAATCTCAATAAGATCACCGCCAGCCAGTCCGCGCAGCAACTGCCGGCGGATATGCAGAAAACCCTGCGCGAGCTGAACCGCAGTATGCAGGGCTTCCAGCCAGGATCGGCGGCGTACAACAAAATGGTGGCGGATATGCAGCGGCTGGATCAGGTACTGCGTGAACTGCAACCGGTACTGAAAACGCTGAACACCAAGAGCAATGCGCTGGTATTTGAAGCGAAGGATAAAAAAGATCCTGAGCCTAAGAGGGCAAAACAATGAAAAATGGAGTAGTCATCGCCGTGACGCTGCTGCTGGCGGCCTGTAGCAGCAACGTGGAAGAGACGAATTATTATCAGTTGCCGACGCCGCAACAGAATACCGTGCAGCGCCAGAGCGGTAGCGCCGACCGTCTGCTGTGGGTGGAGCAGGTTTCGGTGCCCGATTATCTGGCGGGTAATGGTGTGGTGTACCAGACCAGCGATGTAAAATACGCTATCGGCACGCAAAACCTGTGGGCCAGCCCGCTCGATCAGCAGCTGCGCACGACGTTGGTGTCCAACCTCAGTCAGCAGTTGCCTGGCTGGGTAGTCGCCTCGACGCCGCTCGGCAACGAGCAGGATACGCTGAACGTGACTGTGACAGGGTTTCACGGGCGCTATGATGGGCGGGTGATTGTCAGCGGCGAGTGGTTGCTCAACCATCAGGGGCAGCTGATAAAGCGGCCGTTCCATATCGAGATGACGCAGCAGCAAGATGGTTACGATGCGATGGTGAAAGTGCTGGGTGAGGCGTGGAGTCGTGAAGCGGGCGACATCGCGCGGGAACTTAACCGTCTGCCCTGATTGCTATTAATCCTAAAAAACCGCCGGTTTGCTCACGCACTGGCGGTTTTTTTTATGTCGGTTTTCCGGGCGTTTACTTGTGCCGTCTCACACTTTTTGTACAAATGAAGTTCTGTGTATCTCACATTTATGACAATGGTATGAATTTTGTGCATTGACGATGCTGTTCATCCGCGTTACAAAAGAGGCGTGATTGCGCATTTTGTAATCACTGTTTTCTTTTCCACCAGACTCAAAATATGAGGGAAACGAGGCATGAAGAGACAAAAACGAGATCGCCTGGAACGGGCACATCAACGTGGGTATCAGGCTGGTATTGCCGGACGCTCAAAAGAACTATGTCCTTACCAGACGCTGAATCAGAGGTCATACTGGCTTGGAGGCTGGCGAGAAGCCATGGAGGTCAGGACAGTAATCGCCTGATTCTGTCTCTTTAGTAAGAAACCTCCGCCTGGCGGAGGTTTCGCCTGTCAGGGCACTCAGAATGCAGACGTATCCTGGAACAGCCCAACTTTCAAATCGTTTGCCGTATAGATCACGCGACCATCGACCAGCACTTCGCCATCCGCCAGGCCCATAATCAGACGACGGTTAACCACACGCTTGAAGTGAATGCGGTAGGTGACTTTTTTCGCCGTCGGCAGAACCTGACCGGTGAATTTCACTTCACCCACGCCCAGCGCACGGCCTTTGCCTTCGCCGCCGAGCCAGCCGAGATAGAAGCCAACCAGCTGCCACATGGCATCCAGACCCAGGCAGCCCGGCATCACCGGATCGCCAATGAAGTGGCAACCGAAGAACCACATGTCCGGATGGATATCCAGCTCGGCTTCAACATAGCCTTTATCAAAGTTACCGCCGGTTTCCGTCATTTTGACGACACGGTCCATCATCAGCATGTTGGGTGCAGGTAACTGCGGGCCTTTTTCGCCAAACAGCTCACCACGACCAGAGGCAAGAAGGTCTTCTTTCGTATAGGATTCGCGTTTATCTACCATGTTTTGAGTAAGCCTTATTGTAAGTTTGGGACGCAGGATAGCTAACACGTGTACGCTGAACAAGTCCGATCAGTTCGGTACAAACCAGTTCAGCCAGCGTAACGGCCACGGAAAGCGATGGCGTGCTTCCTGCTGCGAGGCCTGGGCGATGCGTTCCTGAATGGTCTGAATGAGGGTGGTTTGCCCTTCAGCATCCCAGGCCAGGTTTGTCAGTAAGGGTAGCGCATCTGTCACATCATCGATGGCCCAGATAAAGAATTGTCCGGCTTCCACGGCGTCAAGCAGCGGCTGCGGCAGACACAGATGGCGCACGTTAGCAGAAGGAATGATGATCCCCTGCTTACCGGTCAGACCACGCTGCTGGCAGATACTGAAGAAACCTTCGATCTTTTCATTCAGGCCGCCTACCGGCTGCGCACGTCCGAACTGATCCACCGAACCGGTGATCGCCAGATGCTGATTAACAGGCACGTCCGCCAGCGCGCTGATCAGGGCGCACAGTTCTGCCATCGAGGCGCTGTCGCCGTCCACTTCGCTATAGGACTGCTCGAAGGTCAGCGAGGCAGAGAAGGGGATCTGCTGATCCAGCTGAAGCTCGGCCATTAAGAAGGCCTGCATGATCATCATGCCTTTTGCATGAATATTTCCGCCCAGCTCCGCTTTGCGCTCGATGTCATTAAATTCCCCGTCACCGATATGCACCACGCAGCTGATGCGCGACGGCTCGCCAAAGGCGCGCGGGTGCCCGGGGAATTCGACCACCGAGAGGGCATTGATCTGACCGACGCGCTCGCCTTCGGTTTCAATCAGAATTTGTTCCAGCAGGATCTCATCCTGAATGCGTTCAGGTAAGTATCCTTCACGCCATTCGCGCTGGCTGAGCATGGTCTGCAACTGATGTGCATCAAACGAGGTCTCAGCGCCCAGCGCCGCGACTTCACGCAGCTGGCGCGCCAGCCACAGCGGACACAGCGGCAGCGTTTCCTGATCGCCGGTATAACGCACGGCTTCACGGATCAACACCGGCCATGCATCTTTCGCCGGAATGGGCAGATCGGCGCTGGCAGCCACGTGCAGCACCCACTGGCACCACTGCGCCATGGTTTCCGCATCCGCTATCTGAAGATTATCTTCGTACTCGCTGTAAATGGACTGGGCAGCCAGCTCCGGTTCCATCTCCTGGAATTCGGCCAGTGAATCCCTCTCGCCGACGAGGATCACCTTCAGCTGTAACGGCATTGACGGCACGCTGACCGGTAACGGACGTGACTCGTCAAAGGAGACCCAGTCGAAGCGCTGGCGAGTGATCATGGTTTTCAGGCGCATCCACAGCAGCGGCTGTGCCAGCAGCGTACGCAGGGAGATCACCAGCACGCCGCCGTTAGCCTGATGCACCAGGCCCGGTTGCAGGGCGATCTCATTATTAAACTGACGCAGGCATCCAAAAAGCTGCTCTGCTTCTACCCAGTCGGCAACGACGACCGGATTTTTGGAGACGAAGTCGGCCAGCGGATCCGTTGAGGCTTCAAAGGTGACGCTTCGACCGGCGATTTTATATTGCCCACCAGTAAACGGCTGATCTTCCGGCAGTAATTGACCCACAGCATCAGCAATAATACCCAGATACTCCACTTCCTCCGGCGCTTTTGCCAGCAAAAAGCGTGACGATGCCAGCGGATGAAGCAGTTGCTCCAGCGCGTACTGTAAGCGGGGTTGCGTATCGCCGAGGGATAAATCCTCCTCAGACGGCGAACAAGATTGTGTAAATACCTCCTGATAACTGTCGGTATCAGGGACAAGGTCTTGCCAGGCGAGTTTAGTAATGGTCAAAGTTGAGGTTTTATCGTCAGAAGTAAAGGGCGGAATTATACCGTAAGCGGCAAAGCATCACACCAGTAATACGCGATTTCCTGACCGCAAAGTCGTCTGCGTGTTCACAGGATATGATTTCTTTTCAGCAGATTGCTAAAAAACTGATATTCTGAACTGAGTTACAGGGTAACACTGAGATCGCGATGAAATACCAACAACTGGAAAATCTTGAAAGCGGCTGGAAATGGAAGTACCTGGTGAAAAAGCACCGTGAAGGTGAATTAATCACGCGCTATATAGAAACCAGTGCGGCGAAAGAGGCCGTCGATCAGCTGTTGACGCTCGAAAACGAACCGGTCCGTGTGAATGCCTGGATTGAACAACACATGAATGCGGCATTAATGAATCGCATGAAGCAGACCATTCGCGCCCGCCGCAAACGTCACTTTAATGCTGAGCACCAGCACACCCGTAAAAAATCCATCGATCTGGAATTTATGGTCTGGCAGCGTCTGGCAGGGCTGGCTCAGCGCCGGGGAAAAACGCTCTCAGAAACCATAGTGCAACTGATTGAAGACGCCGAACACAAAGAGAAATACGCCAGTAAAATGTCGACGCTTAAGCACGATTTGCAGGCGCTGTTGGGCAAAGAATAAACCCGCGATATTTTTCGCGCCTGATCGCAGGCAATAAAAAACCCCGCAGCGCGGGGTTTTTTTAAGACGTAAACTTAAGCCTGCGGCTGAGTTACAACGTCTTTGATACCTTTAACTTCGATCTCAACGCGACGATCCGGAGCCAGGCAATCGATCAGCGCAGGGCGCGCTTTCACGTTGTCACAGGTGCTGCCGGTAACCGGGTTAGATTCACCCATACCACGAGCAGAGATCTTGTTGGACGGGATACCTTTAGAGATCAGGTAGTCAACAACAGACTGAGCACGTTTCTCGGACAGACCCTGGTTGTAAGCGTCAGAACCGATGCGGTCGGTGAAGCCCAGAACAACTACGGAACCGTCTTTCGGATCCAGGTTGCTCAGCTGGGAGTACATCTGATCCAGAGCCTGCTGGCCTTCTGGTTTCAGAGTCGCTTTGTTGAAGTTGAACAGTACGTCAGACTTCAGGGTGAAGTGCTTGGTGGATACCTGCGGAGCCGGAGCCGGTGCCGGAGCAACTACCGGAGCAACGTCTTCCTGCTGACCGAAGCGGTAAGAAACACCTAAGCTCAGCAGACCGTTGTCCTGACGGGTACCAACAGTTTGCGCGTCGCCGATGTTGTTAACCCACTGGTATTCCAGACGGGTAGCGATGTCACGGGTAACTGCCCACTCAACACCACCAGCGAATACCGGGGAAACACCGGTGTCGTGGTCTTTAGCGTGGAAATCAGCGCCAGGAACGTTGGCTTTAGCGTCTGCACGCCAAACCATACCACCCAGACGGGTGTAAACGTCCAGATCGTCAGCAACCGGGTAGCTCAGTTTGGTAGTCAGCTGAACGCCTTGAGCTTTGAACGCACCGTTTACGGTGTCGCCTTTATAGGCTTCGCGGCCCAGCCAGTCGTAACCCAGTTCAAAACCAACGTACGGGTTAACCTGATAGCCACCGAACGCACCAGCACCCAGTTGGTCATTACGGGTCGGGCCGTCGTTAGGAATGAAACCAGTGTCGTGGAATTGGGACCAGCCCAGTTTACCACCGGCATACCAGGTATTATCTTTCGGAGCGGCCTGCGCTACAGTAGCGAAGCCAGCCAGTGCCACTGCAATCGCGATAGCTGTCTTTTTCATTTTTTGCGCCTCGTTATCATCCAAAATTCGCCATGAATTTCTCGCCAGAGAAAACACGGTTTAAATCCTTCACCGGGGGTATTGCTCTAAGTATCTCTACCGATATCTTCGGTTTATGCCGAGCACCCCTGGCGATGTAAAGTCTACAACGTAGTTGGAAACTTACAAGTGTGAAGTCCGTCAGGCATATGAAAAAAAAAGCTTTCTGCGTGCATTATTTAACATTTATGACGAGAATATAATCAATGCAAAACAGCGCAAACCGCACCAGACAGGCATTACAGCACGATTTCGCTTAAGAACCGGTCGGCCCAGGAATTCACAAAAAAAATCCCAGGAATTATCTTAAACTGGCTTAATGATACAAATTTGAGTGAATTTTTAGTCCGGAAAGCTGTCTTGTGGCGTGAGGATCCCTCCGCACGGGACGCATAATAAAGCCCATCGCATTACCTTCTTCAGCCGCCTGAACCAGACGCTGATGTTCATCATCCGTCAGTTCTTCTGTATGCCAGCCGATAACAACACTGTAATTGCCGGTGCGTAACGCTCTGATCATGGATTCCAGGGTATCATCCGGGGAAAGCTGGCTGATCTGCATCAGTTTGGTCAACGGCAGCCCTGCCGCCTGAACCCACTGACGGCTTAATTTTTGCTGCGGGGTTAACCATAGCTGCCAGCGCGACTGCTGACCGAGCTGTTGCAGAAGGGGCAGTAACAGCAACTGCGTCATGCCGGGCTGGTCTTCACGATAAACCACTTCGCTGATAAGGCCAGTCGAGTCGCCAGCCGGTTTTGCCTGTGTGCGGTTGCCCGTCATAGCGTTAAGTGTTGATGCACGATTAGCGTAGCCTGAAGTGTACATAATCAATCCAGCCCTGATAGTTACTGTATGGATGTACAGTAACTCCTGGACGTACAAAGATCAACCTCAATTTCTGAAAGCACCTCGCAAATTTGCGGGATATCTGCTGTCCGTTAAAAAATCATCTTGCCCGCCGCGGGCAACTTCCCTATGTTCCTCGTTAACGGATCCGTTACTACCAGAAGATGCCTTTATGCCATGATTTTAAAGGAATAATCATGAAAGATATGTCTTATCAACGGATCCATGAATCACGTGAATACCTCTCAGAGCTGGGTACTATTCGCCATCGAACGCTGTTCGGCGGTTACAGTCTTTCCGTTGATGATACGGTGTTCGCCATGGTGGCAAAGGGGGAGCTCTACCTTCGCGCCTGTGAGCAAAGTGCAGAATACCGCGCGCAACATCCGGCTCCGTTATTGACGATGATGAAAAGGGGCAGGCCAGTAGTACTGAACTATTACCGCGTTGATGACAGCTTGTGGCAGGACAGGGATACGCTGATGAAGCTTTCCACCTGGTCGCTTGCCGCCGCGTGGAAAGAAAAGATGCAGCGCCTCTGCAAGCCCCGGCTTAAAGATCTACCGAACCTGAATTTTCAGCTGGAGATGCTGCTGTGGGAAGCGGGCGTGACGGATGTCCTCACGCTGAAAAAACTGGGCGCTAAAGCGTGCTGGGTCCGGCTACGCACGCTTAATACGCATCTGGGCGTTAACGTATTGCTGGCGCTGGAGGGAGCCATCGAAGGGATGCATCAGGCCGCGCTCCCGGCGCAGCAGCGCCAGGCATTGACGACATGGTTTACAGAGTTTGAGGCGGAGCACCGGAAACATCAGCGGACAACCTGACGCTGCAATCGGCTGATTTCAGGAAGCAGCGCTACCACCAGGCCGATCTGCTGTAAAACCAGCGGTTCTTTACTGTCCGGACGGGACTCCACCCGCGTAATGCGATCGGCCAGCTGTGCCAGCGTTTTCTGGACGCGTTCTTCATCGGCGGGGGCGTGGTGTAACGCGTCGTCAACGTAGCACACCGCGTCGTCCAGCAGTGTCAGGATCTCGGCAGAAGTCAGTTTTTCCCGGTGCGCGCCCAGCGCGGAAATGTAGCTGGTAAAGGTGTGGTTGAGGCACAACAGACGGAATGCGGCATCGCGCAGTTCCGTTGACGCGCCTGGCTCTGTTGACATATTAGATACCACCGAAGCCAGTTCGGCATCGCGGTTATGGGCATCGCGCCTTGCAATACGGTACGCCATGCGGTTATCACGTCCCTGGTGATACTGCTCAAGGATAGCGTCAAGGTAGCGGCAGTTCGCATCAATGGCCCGTTCCAGCACGCGTGGAAGATTACGAAAACGCCAGTCCGGCCAGATAAAGCTCACCGCAGCCCAGGCAATCGCACAGCCGATAAGGGTGTCGATAATACGCGGAATGGCAACTTCAAAGCCTTCCCCGAGCAGATTAAAGCACAGCAGTACCAGCAGGGTAATAAACATGGTGGCATGGGCGTACTGCACATTGCGGAAGGCGAAGAACAGCACGCCGGTAATGACGATCAAAATCAGTTGCCCTTCAATGGACGGCACAAAATAGAGCACCGGCAGGCCAATCGCCACGCCCACCAGCGTGCCGATAATACGCAGCGCCAGACGGTGCCGGGTGGCGTTGTAGTTGGGCTGGCAGACAAAGAGGCTGGTCAGCAGGATCCAGTAACCGTGTTCCAGGCCGGTAAACTGTATAAAAGCGTAACCGACACACAACACCACAGACATGCGTATGGCGTGGCGAAAAAGTGCTGATTCCGGCGACAGATTGCGGCCGAGGCGGGCGCGAATGTCGCTCATGCCGTTAAGACCCTCATCCGCCAGCATGTTATCGGTGTCGTTGCGCGGCAGGGTCTGCGCCTGCTCAGATTCGATCGTCGCCAGCTGTGCGTCAATCGCGCGAAGGTTTTGCAGCAGAAAGCCCAGCGCTTTCATCTGTTCGTCAGACGTGCCGTCGCCGCGGGCACGCTCCAGCGCGGCATCAAGATGGGTAAAAGCGCGCTCGAAGCGGCCATCATGCTGATAGGGCTCGCGTAATAAAATGCAGCGTGATAAATGCGCGCAGGCCTGCGACTGCATGGAGAGCAGGCGCTGAAAGCGGAACATCACGTCGCTGTAGCGAAACTGTTCCCGCAGCGTCTGATACTGGATATGAGACGAACTGGCGCGCTCGTGGATATCCTGCGCGACAAAGTAGTAGTGCAGGGTTCGCCGGGTGCCGCGCTGCCCACGATCACCACGCAGACGCGTTAATAATGAACTTTTCGTCTGGTTCAGCGTGGAAACCAGCTGGCCGTTCGCCAGCGCCAGGTCATACAGCGGCGCCTGGCTTTCATCTTCGATATCGGGATCGAACAGGCGGGATTTCAGCTCCAGAAAATGCGCCAGCTGTTCATAGCAACGCGCAAGGTTATCCTGTAGCGGGCGGATCGGGAAGACCAGATGACCAATCAGCGTCAACAGGTTAAACCAGACAGCCCCCGCCAGCAGCAGAAGGGGTTGCTGATACCATTGCTCGTAAAGCGAGATGCCGAGCATGGTGTAAATGGCGATCAGCAGACCGCCAAAGGCAATAGTCGCGTAGCGCTGCCCAAGCCCGCCCAGCAGAATAAATCCGCTGGTGGAAATGATCAGCCCCAGCGCAAACAGCCACGGCCACGGGAACAGCAGTTCTACCGAGGCGGAGGCGATAAAAAAGGAGATCAGCGTGATCAGCAGATTACGTAAACGGCCGGCGAGGCGGTCGTCCAGATCGGCCAGCGCCGCCGCCACGACGCCAAGCGTCAGCGGGATGGTCAGCTTTACATCACCCATCCACCACGGCAGGGCGGTGGTGCCGCACAGCGCGATAAAAATTCTGGCGTTATAAAGCCAGGTACTGTTCCATGTATAGCGGCGAAGCAGGGGGCTGAGCATCGTGGTTCAGATCCTTAATTATTGAAAGCGGCGACGGGCACTAGCTTCACGTGCCGCTCGCGCCGTTTCCACCGACACCACGCGGCGTCCGACCGGCCACAGGGCAATGCCGGCGATCTTGAAATTCGCAATGCCTACCGGAATACCAATAATCGTCAGACATTGTGCAATACCTGACACAATGTGCATCAGGCAGAGCCACCAGCCGAACAGCACGAACCACAAAATGTTCAGCAGCGTACCGCCGGTGTTCAGGATGACACTGGACTCTCCCGGCGACAGTTCATCAACATGTACCGCCTCATTTCCGTAAGGCAACAGGGAAAGCTTAGTAATTTCCCAGCAGGAGCGCGTCAGCGGCAGCGTAATAATAAGCACAATACTGACCAGCGTTGCCAGCAGCCAGGCGAGAGTGGTGAAAAAACCACCCAGCACAAAATTTAAAATATTCAGTACAGTACGCATAAATCCTCAGGGAAAAGCCGTTAACGAAAAGACCCATCAATAGTAACGATTTTTTGGGCTGGAGCACACATTCTCTGGCGGTTACACTGGCGCATCACGACATGAGTTGAGAACGGCACGTCATGGAACTGAAAGCAACTTCTTTAGGAAAACGGCTGGCGCAGCACCCCTATGACCGGGTGGCGATTTTACACGCTGGTGTCAAAGTGTCTGGCGATCGCCACGAATATCTCATTCCATTCAATCAGTTACTCAGCATCGAATGCAAGCGCGGCCTCGTGTGGGGCGAGCTGGAGTTTGTGCTGGTGGACAGTAAAGTCGTGCGTCTGCACGGAACGGAATGGGCGCAAACCCAGCTGTTCTGGCAACATCTGCATAGCCGCTGGGAGCAGTGGAGCAAAGAGATGAGCGAGGTGGCGGCGGGCGTATTGCAGGCGCAACTGGAGGCGATTAACGGCCATGTTGACCAGGGCAAATGGTTAACCCGCCAGCAGACCGAAGGGTTACAGCAGCAAATCCGTATCGCGTTTGACGCGCTGCCGCTGCCTGTCGCCAGGCTGGCGTCTTTTGACAATTGCCGTGAGCTGTGGCGTCAGTGCCAGGCGTGGCTGGCGGATGTGGAAGGCCGCCGGGCGCAGCATAACCAGGCGTGGACCGATGCCATGCTAAAAAAATATGCTGATTTCTTTGCCGGCATCGAAAGCTCGCCGTTAAACCCGGCGCAGGCGCGGGCGGTGGTGAACGGTGAATCTTCCCTGCTGGTGCTGGCAGGCGCTGGCAGCGGCAAAACCTCCGTGCTGGTGGCGCGCGCAGGCTGGCTTATGGCCCGCGGCGAAGCGGCGCCCGATCAGATCCTGCTGCTGGCCTTTGGTCGCAAAGCAGCGCAGGAGATGGATGAGCGCATTCGTGAACGACTACATACCGACGAGATCACCGCGCGTACCTTTCATGCTCTGGCACTGCATATCATTCAGCAGGGCAGTAAAAAAGTGCCGCTTATCAGCCGACTTGAAAACGATACCGATGCACGGCAGAAACTGTTTATTGAGGCCTGGCAGCAGCAGTGCAGCGAGAAAAAAGCCCAGGCCAAAGGCTGGAGGCTATGGCTGGAAGAGGAGCTTAACTGGACGGTTCCTGAAGGCAATTTCTGGGACGATGAAAAATTGCAGCGTCGGCTGGCGGGCCGTCTCGATCGCTGGGTCAGCCTGATGCGTATGCACGGCGGAGCGCAGGCGGAGATGATTGCCAGCGCGCCGGAAGACATTCGCGATCGGTTTTCGAAGCGCGTAAAGCTGATGGCTCCGCTGTTAAAAGCCTGGAAAACGGCGCTGAAAGCAGAAAACGCCGTCGATTTTTCAGGGCTTATTCATCAGGCCATTAACGTGCTGGAAAAAGGGCGCTTTATCAGTCCGTGGAAACATATTCTGGTGGATGAATTCCAGGATATTTCCCCGCAGCGCGCGGCACTGCTCGCCGCGCTGCGCCGCCAGAACTCCCAAACCTCGCTGTTTGCCGTGGGCGATGACTGGCAGGCGATTTACCGCTTTAGCGGCGCGCAGCTCGAACTCACCACCGCGTTTCATGATTATTTTGGCGAAGGCGATTGCTGCGCGCTTGATACGACTTACCGCTTTAACCAGCGTATCGGCGAGATCGCTAACCGTTTTATCCAGCAAAACCCGGCGCAGATGTCCAAACCGCTGAACAGTCTGACCGCGGGGGAAAAGAATGCGGTTTCGCTGCTCTCTGACGATCAACTGGATGCGCTGCTGGATAAGCTCAGCGGTTTTGCGCTGCCGGATGACCGCATCCTGATCCTGGCGCGCTACCATCATCTGAAGCCCGCCGCGCTGCAAAAAGCCGCAACACGCTGGCCTGAACTGAACCTCGATTTTATGACCGTTCATGCCAGTAAAGGCCAGCAGGCGGACTATGTCATTGTGCTGGGGTTACAGGACGGTCAGGAGGGCTTCCCCGCGCCGGAGCGGGAATCGGTGATGGAGCAGGCCTTGCTGCCGCAGCCAGAAGATTTTCCGGACGCCGAAGAGCGCCGTTTGCTTTACGTGGCGATGACGCGGGCGCGTAAACGCGTCTGGCTGCTGTTTAATAAAACGCAGCCGTCACGATTTGTTGAGGTATTAAAGCGGCTGGACGTACCTGTGGCGCGTAAGCCCTGAAATTATTCAGGCGGTCAGGCCGCCTGAATGTCATTACTTCAGGCGCTCCGCCAGGTAGCGCGGATAGTCCGGGATCATAATGTCCACGCTGTCGCTGAAAGTGGGGGACTGGATAATAAAATCTGCGGTGGAGATGTTGGTGGCCACCGGAATGTTCCACACGGTGGCGAGGCGCAGCAGTGCTTTGACATCCGGATCGTGCGGCACGGCGTTCAGCGGATCCCAGAAGAAGATCAGTACATCAATTTTACCTTCCGAAATCATCGCCCCGACCTGCTGATCGCCGCCCATCGGGCCGCTCAGCATGGCATTCACCTCAAGCCCCGTGGCACGGGAAAGCAGATTACCGGTGGTGCCGGTGGCATAGAGTTCATGCTGTTCCAGGATCGGCTGGTGGCGTTCCACCCAGTTCAGCAACATCTTTTTGCAGTGATCGTGGGCGACAAGGGCAATATGCTTGCGCGCGGGGAGAGTGCGAGTGGTCAGTTCCATAATCATATTCCGCGAATGAATTTCGTTACAGATTACTGGAAGCGTTTGATGCTGCAATAGAAAGGCGCAAAAAAAACCGCTGACGGAATACCTTTGTGAGGGGAACCACGATCAGGACGGCGGCTGCTGTTTTGCCCATTGCAGAAAGCGGTCGCGGGTTTGCGGATCCGCCTGTTCAAACCAGAATTTCAGGCGCTGCTCGGTGAGAGTTTGCGATTGCGGCGGGATCGTATCCAGCTCAGACAGACCGGACAGCAAAGCGCTGTCATCAGCCATGGCAGGCGCAAAGAGCGGCAACGAGGCTGTTTTCCCCGCTTTGTTATAGCGTACGGTTTCGCGCTCATAGTTAATCACTTTCCCCTTATCCCGCAGCGGCAAAATATCGAGCAGCAGCGGTATCGGCGCGGCTTCACCATCCAGCAGGACGATAGCTGGGGCGCTGTCGAATTTTTGCGCGGCTTTCCAGCTATCCAGCGAGGGTAGAGAGAAGTTCACCAGCTTTACCGAACGCGTGTTGAAACTCACGACCAGCGGCGGGGAAATGTAGAGCCGCATTTCATGATTTGCCCCACGGATGGTTTTTTCAACGCGAAACACCAGCTGGTGCGGGCCGTTATCCAGCTCAATGCTGTCCGCGCCGCGCAGCAACAGACTCGACACTTTCTTGCCGTCCAGCACCAGCAAATCAATATCGGTGGAAAGGCGTAAGGTGGTGGCGACGACGGTAACCGGCAACAGGCAAAAGATCATTGTCATCGTCAGGCCGGTTCTCATGGGTGTCTCCTGCACTGTCGGGTGAGTCGCGAGAATCTATAAAGTTTTCAGCACGCTTTTGTTTACTACCATATAGAGAGGCGCAGCTTTTTTCTCTCATGCAGAGGTATGGGATAAATGGTGGCCTGCAGAGCTTTGGCGTACACTGGATCGACTGGCCCGGAGGATAAAATGAAAGAAACCGATATTGCTGGCATTCTGAAATCGACCCATACCATTGCGCTGGTTGGCGCGAGCGATAAGCCCGATCGCCCCAGCTACCGGGTGATGAAATACCTGCTCGACCAGGGCTATCATGTGATCCCGGTATCGCCGAAAGTGGCCGGTAAAACGCTGCTGGGACAGCAGGGATACGGCTCTCTGGCGGAGGTACCGGAAAAAATCGACATGGTGGATGTGTTCCGCAATTCCGAGGCGGCATGGGGGGTGGCGCAGGACGCTATCGCTGTTGGCGCAAAAACCCTGTGGCTGCAGCTGGGCGTGATCAATGAGCAGGCGGCGGTGCTAGCCGGTGAGGCAGGACTGAATGTGGTCATGGATCGCTGCCCGGCGATTGAAATTCCCCGTCTGGGTCTGGCGCGCTAAATAAAAACCCCGCACAGGCGGGGTTTTTTCAGTTGCGCAGGCGCGGTGCCTGAAGCTGTTTACGAATGGTCTGCGCCAGTTCGTCCATTGAGGGCTGTTCAGGATGCTCGTCCTGGATCTCACTGGTAAGTTGCGCTTCCGCCAGATAGGTATGCACCGGCTGACCGTTGTCGTCTTCCATCACCACGTGATACCAGGGCGCATCGCGCAAATCATCATCAACCGCCAGCTCATCCACAGACGGCTTATCAAGTGAATACTCAGGATCAATGTCCACCACCACACCTAAATAGCCTAACAGTGTGTGGCGCACTTGCTGGCCGATACCATATTTGCTGGCAATCATACTCACCTCCGGGGAACCGTTACTGACACCAAATATGTGGGCAACGATCCAGAAATCAAGTTACATGACGCGGCAGGCAAATCCCTTCAGATACAGTCCTTCCGGGTAAGGGGCGATCACCGGGTGATCGGCAGCCTGTCGGAACTGTTCTATAAATTGTACATCACGACCCGCATCTATTGCGGCATCAGCGATGATTTTCTGAAATAAATCGGTGGTCATCAGGCCAGAGCAGGAGAAGGTTAACAGCACGCCGCCAGGATTGAGCAGCTGGATTGCCAGCATATTTATGTCTTTATAACCGCGGCATGCGCCCATCAGCTGGCTTTTGTTTTCGACAAATTTCGGCGGATCCATCACGATAACGTCGAATTTCTCCCCCTGATCGCGGTATTTGCGCAGCAGTTTGAACACGTCGTCGCGCACAAATTCCGCTTTGCTGAGATCGAGTTTGTTAAGCTCAACGTTCTGACGGGCCACATCCAGCGCTTCCTGCGACGTATCAACACTGACCACCTGTGCACAGCCGCCCATCAGCGCAGAAACGGCAAAGCCGCCGGTGTAGGAGAAGCAGTTGAGCACGCGTTTACCCTCAACATAGCGGCGGGTTGCCAGACGGCTGTCGCGCTGATCGAGGTAGTAACCGGTTTTATGACCGGTCTGAATATCCACCAGCAGCTTCATGCCGTTCTCTTCGATTGGCAGCAGCGCGGGCGGCAGATCGCCGACAACCAGACCCTGCGTCAGCTCCATCCCCTCTTTTTTACGCACTGCCACGTCGCTGCGATCGTAAATGGAACAGGACGGATAGCAGGCCTGAAGGGCTGCGATCAGCGCCGGGCGTTGATATTCCGCGCCCGCGCTCAGCAATTGCAGGACAAGAAAATCGCCGAAACGATCGATGGTGATGCCTGGCAGGCCATCAGATTCACCGGCGATCAGACGGTAGCTGTCCAGACCATCACGCGTCGCCAGCCAGTCACGCCACTGCTGCGCCTGCTTCAGACGGCGGGTGAAAAATTCAATATCAATGCTTTCATCTTTATCGAAGGTCCACACACGGGCGCGGATCTGCGATGCCGGGGAGTACGCGCCACGGGCCAACCATTTTCCCTGATGATCGACAATATCAATGGTTTCACCGAGGCTGGCTTTGCCTTCCATGCGCGCAACCGCACCGGAGAAGACCCAGGGATGACGGCGCAGTAACGATTTCTCGCGCCCTTTGGTTAACACTAAACGTACACTCATAATTGGCTTATTTGTCATATTGAAGAAAGTGGCCGCCATTTTCCCGAGTTCAGCCGTGAATTGCAATGTACCGGCAGATAAACCGGCCGCCCATCTCTTATGCCAGGAATGACACGACCTGTCAGCCCGCCTTTATAGAATGCCTCTCAATCGCCAATGCATTCATAATCCTGGATAAAATATGACAACTTCAGCGTATCGCTACTCCTTTATCGCCGAACCGTTCACCAGCCTGGCAGGAAAATTACTGGGTGTGGAATTACAAACCCGCCTTGAAAAAGAGGGGCAGCAGGTGCTGCATCCGGAGTTGATCATCGCGGGCTGGGATACGCAGTCAAAACGCCAGTATTTATATGAACAGCTTGGGCAGGTGGCAAAGCAGAGCGCGTGGATCCGGGATCGCAATGTGCTGGTATCGCTGCCGCTCTATGATGCAGAGTGTGCGGTGTTGTTGAGCTATGACTCCGTACTGCGTGGACTGTTATCCACACTGCCGTTTGTCCGGCTGACGCTGGCGGAAAATATCAGCGACGTGCGCGACGAATTACAGGGGATCCGCAACGCTATGTGGCTGGGGGAGGTGGGCGGCGGCAGAGCAAATGTTCTCGGGCTGATGAGCCAGCAATTTGAAGCGCTGATCCTTAACAGCCATTTTTTTAAGGACGAAGTGATAAAGCCAACCTTCCCGGTATTAATCAAAAATCTTCGACGCTATTGTGACAAGGTGGTGGTGCGCGGCGTGACCGATCGGCGTTATCTGCCGGTATTACAGGAAGCAGAGATCTGGGGCGTGCAGGGATCATTTTATCGCTCCGTGCCACTGGGGAAACTGAACTGGTTACTGTGAAGCCGGCGGTGGGGCGCTAAACTTATCCGTTACCATCATGTTGAAAGGAGAAAAAAATGGAAAACCAGACCTCTCAGGGCGTGAAATGCTGGGTGCACGGCAGTGTGCAGGGCGTGGGATTTCGTTACAGCACGCAGCATGAGGCGCAGCGGCTGGGACTCACCGGCTATGCGCGTAATCTTGATGACGGCAGTGTGGAAGTGGTGGCCTGTGGTGATGCCGGACAGGTTGAGGCGCTGGTGGCCTGGCTTAAGGCTGGCGGGCCGCGCAGTGCGCGGGTTGAGAAGGTGTTAACCGAACCTCATCAACCCACCACAGCCTATACCCGCTTTGATATTCGCTATTAAATGCATTTTACCGGTTTAGGCAAACCAGCAATTTTGGTGGCCTGTTTTGCCGGGCCTTTGGGGAAAAGGCGATACAGATAGCGGCTGTTGCCTTTCTCCTCGCCAAATTTGTTCGCCATGGCTTTCACCAGCATGCGGATCGCCGGTGAGGTATTAAATTCCAGGTAAAATTCGCGAACAAAACGCACCACTTCCCAGTGTTCCGGCGTCAGCGCGATCCCTTCTTTTTCGGCAATCCGTTCAGCCAGCGCCTCGCTCCACACGGTGGTGTCTTTCAGATAGCCTTCGCTATCGGTTTCAATCTCACGGCCTTCATAAGTCAACATAGTGCATCGCAAAGTCAGTCAAAAACGGGGTCAGTTTAGCAAATAAAAAAGCCCCGCATAAGCAGGGCTTCGGTATCAGGCCGCGAGTTAGTCTCTGCTGGAGAAACCAAGAATGCTCAGCAGGCTGACGAAGATATTGTACAGCGAGACGTACAGGCTCACGGTGGCGCGAAGATAATTGGTTTCACCGCCATGAATGATATTGCTGGTTTCATACAGGATGGCGCCGGTTGAAATCAGAATAAACACCGCGCTGATCGCCAGGTGCAGGGCAGGCAGTTGCAGGAAGATGTTCGCCACCATACCAATCAGCACCACCACGATACCCGCCATCAGCATACCGCCCAGGAAGGACATATCCTTACGGGTGGTCAACACATAGGCCGAGCAGCAGAAGAAGGTCAGTGCCGTACCGCCGAGCGCCAGCCCGATCAGATCGCCCATGCCTGCCGACAGATAAGCATTAAGCATTGGCCCCAGGATATAACCCAGGAAACCGGTGAACGCAAAGGCTGCCAGGATGCCGGACGGCTTATTCGCCAGCCTGTAGGTCAGGAACATCAGCCCGTACATGCCGACAATGGTCAGCAGGAATCCCGGCGCCGGCAGGGCGAGCATTGTGCTGAGCGTGGCGGTTAATGCGGAAAACGCCAGCGTCAGGCTCAACATAAAATAGGTATTACGCAACACCTTGTGCGTGCTGAGTAGCGAGGTACGCTCGCGCGAAGAACTTACTATACGATCCATGCGTCACTCTCTTATGACAGATGTAATTAGTTGTGAAGAATAGAAAAAACCAGGCGGCAGGAGATAGCGGTTTTACCCATCTTTACTCTGACAATAATCCCATGACGATAGCATTAAATTCTTTATAAAAAGCGTCTGGCAGCAGGAGTGCGTTTTCCGGGAAAATAATCAGATCAAGCTCTTATAGGTCACTGAAAAATATTGCCTTATTTTGCACCCGTCGCTAAGAGTATTAGTCAGAGTGTCATCTTATACAGGGATAAGGCGAAAACAATGAAATCAGGTAATACGCATATTTTCAGAATGACTCTGCTCGCTGGCGCGGTTTTATGCGCCAGCGCCGTAACCTTTGCCGCTCAGGTGCCGCCAGGTACTGAACTTGCCGCAACGCAGGCGCTGGTCAGAAACAATGGCAGCGAGCCCGCCTCACTCGATCCGCATAAAGTGGAAAGCAATGTCGAATTCAATATTATCAGCGATTTATTCGAGGGACTGGTGGCGGTAAAGGCTGATGGCACTATTGAGCCGCGTCTGGCGGAGAAATGGGAAAATAAAGACAGCACGGTGTGGACCTTCCATTTACGTCCGGGCATTACCTGGTCTGACGGGACGGCAATCACTGCGCAGGATGTGGTCTGGAGCTGGCAGCGGCTGATTGATTCCGCGACAGGCTCTCCGTATGCCAGTTACCCCGGCAATATGCATATTCTGAACGCTGCGGACATTGCACAGGGTAAAAAACCTGCCTCGTCATTAGGCGTGAAAGCGCTGGACGATGCCACGCTGGAAGTGACCCTGACGCAGCCGACAGCCGCCTTTCTGGCTATGCTCGCGCACCCCTCGCTGGTGCCCGTAGATAAAGTGCTGATCGGTCGCTACGGCGATAAATGGACCAAGCCTGAACATTTCGTTGCCAGCGGCGCCTATAAGCTCAGCGAATGGGTGGTTAACGAAAAAATCGTCGCCGTGCGTAATGCGCGCTACTGGGATGATCAGCACACGGTGATTAATACTGTCACCTATCTGCCCATCAATGCGGAAACAGCGGATGTAAACCGCTACAAAGCCGGTGAAATTGATATCACCAATACCATTCCGGTGAATCAGTTCGCCCAGCTGAAAAAGACGCTTGGCGATCAGGTACACATTTCCCCGCAGCTGGCGACTTATTACTATCAGTTCAACACCACCAAACCGCCGTTTAACGATCCGCGGGTGCGCCGGGCGCTGAACATGGGACTGGATAAAGACATCATCGCGACTAAGGTGATGGGGCAGGGGCAGCGCCCGGCGTGGGTCATCAGCCAGCCTGAAATTGGCGGGGTGAGCCTGCACAATCCGGATTATGCCGCCTGGCCTGAAGAGAAGCGGCTGGCGGAAGCCAGACGGCTGCTTAATGATGCAGGATTTAATGACGCCCATCCGCTGTCGTTTAATCTGCTCTATAACACCATGGAAACCCATCAGCGCATCGCCATCGCCGTCAGCTCAATGTGGAAAAAGAATCTGGGCGTGGAAGCGAAACTGCAAAATCAGGAATGGAAAACCATGCTTGATACCATGCATACCGGCAATTTTGACGCGGTACGTTATGCATGGATTGCTGATTATGATGACGCCTCAACATTCCTGAACACTTTCCGCACCGGCGACAGCGAAAACACGACCCAGTACAGTAATCCGGCTTTTGATACGGCAATGCAAAACGCGGCAAAGGCGGCCAACGTTGAAGAGCGCGGAAAATATTATCAACAGGCTGAAGATTTGCTGGCGCAGGACGTGCCCGCGGTACCGGTTTATCACTATGTGAGGACGCATCTGGTGAAACCCTGGGTTGGCGGGTTTGCACCCGATCGCCTCGGCTACTTTTTGACGAAAGATCTTTTTATCAAAAAACACTGAGTTTTATGCTGAATAAATGGTCATTTTGTTGTTATTTCAGTCGATTAAACAGGATTTGATGGTTTTTCAGCCAAACGATAAAAATGGTGCTTTACATGGCGCACCGGTATGTTTATAGTGCGCCTCATTCCGGAAGTGTGGCCGAGCGGTTGAAGGCACCGGTCTTGAAAACCGGCGACCCGAAAGGGTTCCAGAGTTCGAATCTCTGCGCTTCCGCCAGATTAAACAAGGGGTTACCATTTGGTAACCCCTTTGTTTTTCTGGTCTCAGAACTTTTCTCTCCCCGTACCTTTCAGTGTATCCTCCTTGCTTATGCTCCTGTCCAGGACAGGAAAGCCAGGCTGCGCCTGATACCCGGCCCATCATGTACTTACCGCCGGGACGCCATTTTTATTCGCGATAATAGGGAGTATTAATGGGGAAAGTATTGGTAATACTCAAAAGCTGGCACTGGACGAGCTTGCGATGTTCCTCATAATGGAAGTAAAAGGCCTCTCTTGCCTGGTCATAAATCATCTTATCCAGATTCGCAAACTCCACTATTAACAGCGAGCCTTTGCGTAAATGGCCGCCCCCCGTTTCAAAGTTATTCTCACCCCATGCCTCCTGCGTATGTTCATAGCGATGCAGGATGACTTCTATTTGCCCGCGCAGAGGGCAACGTAATCTGATAACAGAATTTTCCAGGGAAAAAGCAAAGGAAGGGGAGGTTAAAATCCACAGGAAAGCGAAGGTTAGAAAAAATCTCATTATTTGAATGCCCTGACTATTTTTCGCTTTTATGGCATTAAAATAAAACCCCGTCCTTGAGCACAATCATATCGTGGGTTTGAGTGATGGCGATATATACAGCTGGTGAATGATTATGACCAGAATGCTATATGCTGCGTTAAGACGGGAAGAGGATGCGGATAAACCAGGCGGAAAAGAGCCATCTGTTGCAGTACTGGCCGGTAAACGCCCGATGCGCCAACCGGCCAGTTAAATAGAGGGTAAATCAGTCAGCGACCAGCCACATATCGGCTTCTTCGAACATCTCTTCCAGCATTCTGTTCAGTTTTTCACGATCGCTTTTACTGGCATCACTATTCAGTGAATTCGCCTGCATCGGTTTAACGCGCACATCGGCATCGGGAAAAATACGATGAACACGATGTGTCAGTTCGTTCAGTATGATTTCACGAGCGCCAGGCAGCCCGGCGACGTTACGCTTATCATAAACTAACTCTACAAACACACTTCCTCCGGAAACTGGTTATTTATACAGTTCTCATCATACGAGGGTTGTTCGCAGAGGTAAAGAGAAAGTCAGGTCATTTGCCGTACCTGCAGGGAAGCGCATCAGTCAGCGGCGAAAAAAACCTCAAAAATGAATAACGGTAGCGTAAGCAGCGCGCCAGCCAGAGTAATGAACGCTACGCCGATCAACAGAATGCTCATCGGATACCTCGCCGTGCAGGGATACCTGATATTAAAAAATATAGCGGCTATGTGACAATAAATTGAAGGTATACATAACTTTACCCATGTTCAGCGGTGATAAATGCAGGCAAAGCCAAACTTTGCGGCATCGCTTCAGGAAAAGCGTCATAAATCTGTCACACTTATTTTCCAACGCAAAAGAGGACGGTGGTATGAAAAAAACAATTCTGGCGGCGACGCTTGCCGCGCTGACCCTGACTATATTGCCTGCGCAGGCGCAGGACGCCCCGCAGGGTTATCAGTTGCAGCAAGTGCTGATCATGAGTCGGCACAATCTTCGCGCTCCGCTGGCAAACAATGGCAGCGTGCTGGAACAATCCACACCAAATAAATGGCCGGAGTGGGACGTGCCCGGCGGACAGCTCACCACCAAAGGCGGCGTGCTGGAAGTTTATATGGGGCACTACATGCGTGAATGGCTGGCGGAGCAAAAACTGGTGACGTCCGGCGAGTGTCCGGCGCCAGAGAGCGTATATGCCTACGCGAACAGCCTGCAACGTACCGTCGCCACGGCACAATTTTTTATCACCGGCGCGTTTCCCGGCTGCGACATCCCGGTACATCATCAGGAAAAAATGGGCACCATGGATCCCGTGTTCAACCCGGTGATCATGGATGACTCTGCGGCTTTTGACCAGCAGGCAGTGCAGGCGATGGAAACGAAGCGTAAAGAATTCCAGCTCGGAGAGAGCTATCAGCTGCTGGAAAAAATCACTCATTATCAGGATTCACCAGCCTGTAAAGAAAAACAGCAGTGCTCGCTTGCCGAAGCAAAAGATGCTTTCAGCGCAAAATATGAGAAGGAGCCTGGCGTCTCCGGGCCGCTGAAAGTGGGTAACTCGCTGGTGGATGCCTTTACGTTGCAGTACTACGAAGGTTTCCCGATGGATCAGGTCGCCTGGGGCGAAATCAAAACCGATCAGCAGTGGCGGGTACTTTCGAAACTGAAGAATGGCTATCAGGATTCGCTGTTTACGTCGCCGGAAGTGGCGCGAAACGTCGCGGCGCCGCTGGTGAAATATATTGAAAAGGCACTGGTGGATGGCGCAGGCGGGCCGGCAAAAGTCACCCTCATGGTCGGGCATGATTCCAACATTGCTTCGCTGCTGACGGCGCTGGATTTCAAACCCTACCAGTTACATGATCAGTATGAGCGCACGCCCATTGGCGGAAAAATTGTCTTCCAGCGCTGGCACGATACCGCGGGCAACCGCGATCTGATAAAGATTGAATACGTCTATCAAAGTGCAAAACAGATCCGTAATGCCGATGTGCTGACCCTCGCCGCACCGGCGCAGCGGGTCACGCTGGCATTAAATGGATGCCCGGTAGATGCGGAGGGTTTCTGTGATATCCAGAAATTCAATGCGGTGCTGAAAGCGGTAACTAAATAAGATGGGAACTCCCCCGCCAGTGGGCGGGGGAAGACAGATCAGACGTTCTTACGTTCGATGGTTTGTTCGCCCCAGAACAACGAATCTTTGTCGGTTTTCTTGAAGGCCAGGATCAACACTTCGTCATTGCCTTCTTCCCAGATTTGCTCTGCGAGCTTTTCGTCGTAGTTGGCGAGTTCGAAAATGGCTTCAGCAATTTCTGGTGAAGTATTACGCAGGGTGGCAAATTCACCCACGCGATGGGCTTTGGCTTCTTGAGTTGGCATGCTACGTCCTCCTGTCAGATTAGTGTTTCAGTTTCACGGCAAGACCGGCCACGTATTCGCCCTGATAGCGGGCAATAGCCAGTTCTTCGGCGCTGGGCTGTCGTGAGCCGTCGCCACCGGCAATCGTCGTTGCACCATAAGGTGTTCCGCCGCGCACCTGTGAAACATCAAAAAGTTCTTTCGCCCCATAACCGATGGGCACAATCACCATTCCATGATGCGCAAGCGTCGTCCATGTGGAAGAGATAGTGTGCTCCTGACCGCCGCCAGTACCTGTAGAACTGAATACGCTGGCGATCTTACCGTGCAGTGCGCCTGACGCCCATAATCCGCCGGTCTGGTCGAGGAAGGTGCGCATCTGGCCCGCCATATTGCCGAAGCGCGTGGGCGTGCCGAAGATAATGGCGTCGTAATCCGCTAATTCCTGCGGTGTCGCTACTGGTGCGGACTGCGCTTTACCCCCTGATTTCGCAAAAAGCTCAGGCGGCATGGTTTCAGGCACGCGTTTGATGGTGACTTCCGCCCCCGCCACTTTTTCCACACCTTCTGCAATGGCCTGCGCCATTGTTTCGATGTGCCCATACATGGAGTAATAGAGCACCAGTACGCGGACATTCGCGCCATCTGTCGTTTGCATGTCTCTCTCCTTCGCTCAACAAATCACAAAATAAGCGTAGCACATGGAGAGTTTTCGCTTATCTATCAGACGGGTCTTAGGAGATCGCCGGGAGTAGTTTGAGCTTCAGATTTAAACGGCAGGCATTGTTGCAAAATGAAACATTTTTGCCGCTTCGGATTTCGCAAGTCATAAGAAAGGCTTATCAATGTCCGCGATAAATTAAATCCTCAACAGCAAGTATGATGTTGCAGAATATTAACAACGGGTAGCCGGATGGCTGATGCTGGCTAAGCTTTAGTCATGCGATGCGATAAACCTTTCCGGTTCGTGTCGTGAATGGGAAGTAATTCCGTGAACGTAATGCAGTATGATGTCTAATGTTTAACAATTCTGGAGGTCAGAAATGGCAAACCATCGTGGTGGATCAGGCAATTTCGCTGAAGACCGTGATCGAGCATCAGAAGCAGGTCGTAAAGGTGGCCAGCAGAGTGGGGGTAATTTCAAAAATAACCCTGAACGCGCATCCGAAGCGGGAAAAAAAGGGGGTAAAAATAGCCACGGCAGCCGCGGTAACAGCGAGTAGCGCTGCGTAGCTAAGACGAGTAACACGCCTGTTGTGTATTATCCCGTGTGAAACGTCCCCGCCGCCGGATTATCCGGCGGTTTTTTTTGCCCGCAATCTGTATTCAGTTAACAGGACGCATTGCCGGAAACAGGATCACGTCGCGGATGGTCGGTGAGTCTGTAAATAACATCACCATTCTGTCGATCCCAATCCCTAATCCTGCGGTCGGCGGCAAGCCATACTCCAGCGCTGTCACATAATCCGCATCATAAAACATGGCTTCATCATCACCCGCATCGCGGGATGCCACCTGCTCCCGGAAACGCTCCGCCTGATCCTCCGCATCATTAAGCTCAGAAAAGCCGTTGCCGATTTCCCGCCCGCCAATAAAGAATTCAAAGCGATCGGTAAAGTGCGGATTATCATCGCTACGACGGGCGAGCGGCGACACTTCTGCCGGGTATTGCGTGATAAAGGTCGGCTGAATAAGCTGGCTTTCCGCTACCGCATCAAATATTTCGGTGATGAGCCGCCCGTGTCCCCAGTTGGCTTCCGGCACAATACCCAGTTTGTCAGCCAGGGCGGCGGTAAGGGCAGGGGAATCCAGCTCTTCCATCAGGATCCCGCTACCGTATTTGACGATGGCTTCTTTCATCGTCAAACGGGTAAAGGGCTTGCCGAAATCAAAGGTGTGATCGCCGTAGGTCACCTCCGTGGCGCCCGTCACCTCCAGCGCCAGCGTCCGGAACAGCGCCTCGGTCAGCTCGATCAGATCCTGATAGTCCGCATAGGCCATGTAGAGTTCCATCATGGTGAACTCGGGATTATGGCGCGGTGAAATACCTTCGTTACGGAAGTTGCGATTGATCTCGAACACCCGTTCAAAGCCGCCTGCCACCAGGCGTTTGAGATAGAGTTCGGGAGAAATGCGCAGAAACATCTGCTGGTCGAGGGCATTGTGATGCGTAATAAACGGGCGCGCCGATGCCCCGCCGGGGATCGTTTGCATCATCGGCGTTTCCACTTCCATAAACTGACGGGCGTGCATAAAGCTGCGGATAGCCGCTATCATTCTGGATCGGATACGGAAGGTGCTGCGCGTTTTTTCGTTAGCGATAAGATCCAGATAGCGCTGGCGATAGCGACGCTCCTGATCGATAAGCCCATGGAATTTGTCCGGCAGCGGCCTGACCGCTTTGGTGAGCAGACGTAATTCAGTACATTCCACTGTTAACTCACCAGTTTGCGTTTTAAACAGCACCCCGGCCGCGCCGATAATATCCCCCTGATCGAACATTCGCAGATGCTGTTCATAGCGCGTCAGACCAATGCCTTTTGCGCTGATATACAGCTGAATGCGCCCGCCCATATCCTGCAACGTAATAAACGCCGCTCTACCCATAATCCGGCGCGTCATCAGGCGGCCCGCTACGCGCACGACGATCTTTTGCGCTTGCAGCGTTTCTTTGCTGAAGGGATCGTAAAGCTGATGCAGGCGGTCGGCCGTGGCATCGCGGCGGAAGTCGTTCGGAAAGGCGTTACCGTTGCGGCGCAACTGCGCCAGTTTTTGCATACGCGCGCTGAACTCATCGTTCAGCGTCTGCGTTTGACCCGTCGTGTCCATACTTGTGTCAGCCTCTTTAATAGTGGTAGCTGATAGGCACTTTACTGCCGGGAGGGCGGGGAATGCAAGCAAAATGATCTTCATGGAGATCGTTTCGATCTCCATTAACGTAACGTGTTACTCGTCTTTCGTACCGTAAGAGTGTTTTATTTCGTCCATCAGTGATGACGCCTGTGCGTAGAAACGCTCGCGCTGGCTGGTGGATAAGCTATAAAGCTGCTGTTCAAAATCACTCTGCAACCGTGAATCATGCAGGATCCCTTTCACTCCTTCCTTGTGAATGACTTTCAGCAACGCCTCCACTTCATTTTTATCCAGCGAGTTAAAAACCATCGACCAGGCGAATTCCAGCGGATCCTTCGCAGGGCGATTATCCCGGGTCGTCTCGCCGTTGTCGGTCAGTAACGCCGGTGGTTCCTTGTGTACGCCAGAGGCCAGCCATTCCACGGAGACGCCTTCCCGGTCAGCGATTTTTTTCGCCATGCTCAGCGAGGGCTCAGTGCCACGGTTGAGGTAATTATTAAGTGTGGAGTAAGAGAGATCCCACGCTTTCGCCACGGAGCGCGTGCTGCGTGGCCCGATGAGCAATCGCAGCCGGTAGGCCAGTCCTTCTACAGACGTATCTTCATCACCAGTCAGGGGTTCATTCTTCATCGTCTTCCATCCTGCCTCATACAACTCTGCAAGTTGATGCGCAAAGCGACCAAAAATATGCGAGACGTGCCGCATTTATCCGATTCAGGACTTTTTATCGCCTCAAAAGAGATCAATGCTATGTCTGCTTCGTTACATTGAGTTCAACCCATAGGGTTATGCCATGGGGTAAAAGAAAGAGGTTAATCGAATAATGGCTACAAATGAAGAGCATAGGGACTGGAACCGGATAGATATTGTCGCCGCGCTGCACAAGCAGGGCGTTTCTATCTGTGAACTCTCTGTGCGTGCCGGGCTGAAACCCGACACGCTAAAAAATGCCTTATCCCGCGCCTATCCAAAAGCTGAACGCATTATCGCCGATGCGCTGGGCGTTGCGCCGGAACATATCTGGCCCAGTCGTTATTTGAATGGCACCCGCAAGTCTGCGGAAGATTCTTCACTGATCAATTAACGCTGAAACAAGGAGGGGCAATGCGCTGAAAATAATAACCGCTACGGCACGATCATTAAATAAACACACAGCTTTTATTATACAGAGATGGAATGATGAATAATCCCGGAAATAAAATGGGAGTCATGCATCTGACCATATTAACCGCGGTTAATATGCTGGGGTCAGGTATTATTATGCTTCCCACTAAACTCGCCGAAGTCGGTACGATGTCTATTATCTCCTGGCTCGTAATTCTGCCTGGGTGCCTTACACCAATTTCAGCCCAATTTATCAGGGGCTCTGCGGCATGAGCGGTAACCGGATACCGGGAAAGGTGATCTACGAAACCCAGTCTACGCACAAACTGCTCTGCTGACGCCGGGTATGGATCGCCTGGGCAACATGGAGGAGCAGGGTATTCCGGCCTCTGTTGTAGCGAAATACCTCGATCAGCAGGGGATTATCGTCGAGAAAACCGGTCCCTATAATCTGCTGTTCCTGTTCAGTATTGGCATTAACAAAACCAAAGCGCTGCGTCTGATGCGGGCGCTGAATGATTTCAAACGCGATTACGACCGCAACCTGCACGTCAAAGAGATGCTGCCTTCGGTATACCATCAGCAGCCCGCGTTTTACGGCAATATGCGTATTCAGGTGCTCGCCAACGGCATTCATGCACTGATCCGTCAGCATCGTCTGCCCGAGCTGATGTTTAACGCCTTTGAAACTCTGCCAACCATGGTGATGAACCCGCACCATTATCCTGGTTTCGAAACCGATATTCATGGCGCGTATCGCCAGCCGGATGGTCGCTATACGGTTAAGGTCATCAAAAATCTGCGTTAATCTCACTATCCGCCGTGCCCGGAACGCGAGGGGCAGGGCGGTTTTTTTTGCTTCCGGTGTTGAACTCCGCAAACCGCCGCCGCACACTACAGCGCTGATTTCATTACTGGTTGTCGCATGGAAACTTTCTTGTCCCGCTATTCGTTCTCCGTTAAACCGCAGGAAGCCCTGCTGATCCTTATCACCATGTTCTGGGGCGGCACCTTCCTCGCCGTGCAATATGCGGTGACGATGAGCGGGCCGTTCTTTTTCGTCGGTCTGCGTTTTGCCACCGCCGCGCTGGCGGTGGCCTTGCTGTCGCTGAAGGTGCTGCGCGGCGTTACCTGGCTGGAAGTGAAAGCGGGCGTGGCGATAGGCGTGTCTATTGCGCTGGGTTATAGCTTACAGACCTGGGGCTTACAGACCATCTCCAGCAGTAAATCGGCCTTTATCACGGCCATGTATGTTCCGCTGGTGCCGCTGTTGCAGTGGCTGTGTCTGGGCAGGATACCGGGGCTGATGTCCTGTATTGGGATCCTGCTGGCCTTTACCGGCTTGATCCTGCTGGCCGGGCCAGGGGGCGATCTGCTGGTGCCGGGGGAGGGGGAGTTGATTACCCTGGCAAGCGCCGTGGCTATCGCTGCAGAAATCATTCTTATCAGCGCCTGGGCCGGAAAAGTAGACATCCGCCGGGTGACCATTATCCAGCTTGCTACCGCCTCGCTGGTGGCATTTTTCGCCATGATCCCCGCCGGGGAATCCGTGCCGCCGTTGTCGCCTGCGCTGCTGGGCGTTGGGCTGGGACTGGGCATTTTCAGCGCCATTATTCAGGTGGTAATGAACTGGGCGCAGCGCAGCGTCTCCCCGACGCGGGCAACGGTGATCTATACCGGCGAGCCGGTATGGGCGGGGATATTCGGGCGTATTGCCGGTGAACGGCTGCCGCTGCTGGCACTGCTGGGCGGCGTCTTTATCGTACTGGGCGTACTGGTCAGCGAGCTGAAGTTCAACAAGAAAAAGGGCGTGAGCGAATGAGCCAGGGCGAAGTAAAAAAGAGCGGTAAACGGTCGCAGGCGGTGAGCGAGAAAAGAGCGGCGATCCTTGCTGCGGCGCTGGCGCTCTTTTCCCGCTCGGGCATCCACGGCACGCGCCTTGAACAGGTGGCCGAGCAGGCGGGCGTCTCCAAAACCAATCTGCTCTATTACTACCCGTCGAAGGAAGCGCTTTATGTCGCCGTACTGCAACAGATCCTCGATATCTGGCTGGCGCCGCTGAAAGCCTTCCGGGAAGATTTTGCGCCGCTGGTGGCAATCAAAGAGTATATCCGCCTGAAGCTGGAAGTCTCCCGCGATCACCCGCAGGCCTCAAGGCTGTTCTGTCTGGAGATGTTGCAGGGCGCGCCGCTGCTGAAAGCGGAGCTGACCGGAGATTTAAAAGCGCTGGTGGACGCAAAGTCGGCGATTATCGCCGGCTGGGTGGAGAGCGGTAAGCTCGCGCCTGTCGACCCGCATCATCTGATCTTTATGATCTGGGCCGCCACGCAGCATTACGCTGATTTTGCGCCCCAGGTTGAAGCGGTAACCGGGGCGACATTACAGGATGCTGAGTTTTTCCAGAGCACGGTGGATAACGTTCAGCGGATGATCATCGAAGGGATCCGCGCGCGTTAATTCCCCGGCGGCAGCGGGCAGCTGAGATCGCCTTCCTCACACTGTAACAGCGAGGCCAGCCAGGCTTCGCGCTCGACGGTTTTATCATGCAGACACTGATTGTTGATCATCGGCTGCACGCTGCCGCCTTCAGTGGCGGAGCTGATAAAGGCGCAGTCGGCATCGCGCATGGTGATCCACGCCTGTTGCGCTTTTTTGAGCAGCTCGCGCTGCGGCGCGTCGGCGCGTTTCATGGCGGTGCTGTAGGTGTCGTTGAGTTTTTTATCCGCCGTCTGATATTGCGTGGCGGTGCAGCTGTTCAGATCGGCCTGCGTGCTGGCGCTGGCGCAGTCATCCGCGAGCGCAGGGGCGCTTAACAGCGCAGCAGCAAAAAAGAGGGATGTGCGTTTCATCATGTCTCCCGGAGTAGCGAAAACAAAAGCCTACACGGTCAGGCATGGCCGGGCAAGCCCGGGCTGACGGGGTTTATGTCGGGTGGCGCTACGCTTACCCGACCTACAGATCGAACGGTGGTTATGTCGGGTGGCGGCTTCGCCTTACCCGACCTACAAACTACAAATCTAATGGTAGATACCGTAGGCCCGGCAAGCCTGCGCCGCCGGGCATTCATCACAACTTAACCGATGGTCATCAGACTGGCGTTGCCGCCTGCCGCTGCGGTGTTCACGCTGAGGGATCGCTCCACGCACAGGCGCTCCAGCAGGATATTGCTTTCGCCGCGGGCAAAGCCCTGCACCGAGACAATCGCCCCTTCACGTTCCGCCACCTGCTCGCACCAGGCGCGCAGCTGATCGGAATCGCCGTGGAAGATCACCGCATCGAATGCCTGGGCCGCGAGGGTTTCCGGCGCGGCAAGCTGAATACGCGCGGTCACCGCCTGCGGCAGACGTTTTTGCAGATCGCGATGCAGACCATCTTCCGGCCACAGCACCTGACTGCCCACCGACAGCACCGCCGCCAGCTGCGTCAGCGCATCCTGTTCGTTATCGGCGAGGCAAAGCACGCGCTCACGCGGTAACAGGGTCCAGGTATTACGCTCACCGGTCGGCCCCGGCAGCACTCGCTGCGTACCACTCTGCGCCTGTTCAGCAAACTGTGCGCACAGCGTCTGCAACTCCGGGTTGTCCTTCGCCCAGCTCTGCAATGCCGCCAGCGGCTGCGCGAGCAGGGTTTTCAGCTGCGTATCCACGGTCTGCCCGGCATCATGACGGGTGAGGGTGGTGGTCACGGCGGTTTCCGGACGGCTGGAGAGCAGGCGGTACAGATACAGCGGGCCACCGGCTTTCGGTCCGGTTCCGGACAAGCCTTCGCCGCCGAACGGCTGCACACCCACCACCGCGCCAACCATATTGCGGTTCACGTACAGGTTACCGACGTGCGCGCTGCCGGTCACTTTGGCAATGGTTTCGTCGATGCGCGTATGCACGCCCAGCGTCAGGCCATACCCGGAAGCGTTAATTTGCCCAATCAGTGCGTCCAGCGTCTCGCGGCGATAGCGCACCACGTGCAGCACCGGGCCAAACACCTCTTTCGTCAGTTCGTCAAAGCGCTCCAGCTCAATCAGCGTTGGCGGAATAAAGGTGCCGGTGTTCCACTCTTTCGCATCTTCACGGTTGTCATACACCGCCTGGAACACCTTGCGGCCTTTGGCGCGCATGGTCTGAATATGATTTTCGATGCTGGCTTTGGCGTCGGCGTCGATCACCGGGCCAACGTCGGTGGAGAGACGCTCCGGATTACCCATGCGGCACTCCGCCATTGCGCCGCGCAGCATGGTCAGGGTGTGATCGGCAATGTCGTCCTGTAAGCAGAGCACGCGCAGGGCCGAGCAGCGCTGGCCCGCGCTGTCAAAAGCGGATGCCAGCACGTCCACCACCACCTGTTCGGTGAGCGCGGAAGAGTCGACGATCATGGCGTTCATGCCGCCCGTTTCGGCGATCAGCGGCGTCGGGCGTCCCTGCGGATCCAGTCTGGTGGCGATGGTGCGTTGCAGCAGCGACGCCACTTCCGTGGAGCCGGTAAACATCACGCCGCGCACGCGGCTGTCGGCGGTCAGCTGCGCGCCAACCGTTTCCCCGCGCCCCGGCAGCAGCTGCACCACGCCCGGTGGCACGCCCGCTTCCAGTAAAATCGCCACGCCAGCCGCGGCGATCAGCGGCGTCTGCTCAGCCGGTTTTGCCAGCACGCAGTTGCCTGCCGCCAGCGCGGCGGCGATCTGGCCGGTGAAAATGGCCAGCGGGAAGTTCCACGGGCTGATACAGACCACCGGACCCAGCGGGCGGTGGGTTTCGTTATCAAAATCGTGGCGCACCTGATCCGCATAGTAATGCAGGAAGTCCACCGCCTCGCGCACCTCGGCGATGGCGTTGCTGAAGGTTTTGCCCGCTTCACGCACCAGAATGCCGATCAGCTGCTGCATCTGGCCTTCCATCAGCATGGCGGCGCGTTCGAGGATCGCCGCGCGCTCCTGCGGCGGGGTGGCGAACCAGATTGGCGCCTGATCCACCGCGCTTGCCAGCGCGCGCTCCACTTCGGCGGCAGTGGCTTCGCGGGTATAGCCGACAATATCTTTCGGCTCGGCAGGGTTAATGACCGGCGTCAGTTCGCCCGTCTCACAGGGCTGCTCCAGCACCGGCAGCGCCTGCCATTGTTGCTGGGCGCTGTTAAGCAGGGCAGAGGAGAGGGACGCCAGACGGTGTTCATTCGCCAGATCCAGCCCGGCAGAATTGACGCGGCCATTGGCGTACAGCTCGCGCGGCAGCGGGATCTTCGGATGCGGCAGTCCCACCTGGCCTTCCTGGGCGGCGAGTTTTTCCACGGCCTTCACCGGATCGGCCACCAGCTCATCCAGCGGCAGGGTGGTATCCGCGATGCGGTTAACAAAGGAGGTGTTCGCGCCGTTTTCCAGCAGACGACGCACCAGATAGGCCAGCAGGGTTTCATGGGTGCCGACCGGGGCATAAATACGGCAGGGGCGATTGAGTTTGCCGTCGGCCACTTTACCCACCACCTGTTCATACAGCGGTTCGCCCATGCCGTGCAGGCACTGGAACTCATACTGACCCGGATAGTAGTTCTGACCGGCAAGCTGATAGATCGCCGCCAGCGTGTGAGCATTATGGGTGGCGAACTGCGGGTAGATCAGGTTCGGCACGCCGAGCAGTTTCTTCGCGCAGGCGAGGTAAGACACATCGGTGTAAACCTTACGGGTATATACCGGATAACCTTCCAGACCTTCCATCTGCGCGCGCTTGATTTCGCTGTCCCAGTACGCGCCCTTCACCAGACGGATCATCAGGCGACGGCGGCTGCGACCAGCGAGATCAATCAGATAATCAATCACAAATGGGCAGCGCTTCATGTACGCCTGGATCACAAAGCCGATGCCGTTCCAGCCCGCCAGCTCTGGTTCGAAGCAGAGTTTTTCCAGCAGATCGAGGGAGATTTCCAGGCGGTCGGCTTCTTCAGCATCAATGTTGATACCAATGTCGTACTGGCGCGCCAGCAGGGTGAGCGACTTGAGACGCGGGTACAGTTCTTCCATCACGCGATCGTACTGGGCGCGGCTGTAGCGCGGATGCAGCGCCGACAGCTTGATGGAAATCCCCGGCCCTTCATAGATCCCGCGACCATTAGAGGCCTTGCCAATGGCGTGGATCGCCTGCTGGTAAGAAACCATATAGGCCTGGGCGTCAGCCGCGGTGAGCGCCGCTTCGCCCAGCATATCGTAGGAGTAGCGGAAGCCTTTATCTTCCAGCTTGCGGGCATTAGCCAGCGCTTCGGAGATGGTTTCCCCGGTAACGAACTGTTCACCCATCAGGCGCATCGCCATGTCCACGCCTTTACGGATCAGCGGCTCGCCGCTCTTGCCGATGATGCGGTTAAGGGAGCGGGAGAGGCTGGCTTCATTATGGGTGGACACCAGACGTCCGGTAAACAGCAGGCCCCAGGTGGCGGCATTGACGAACAGCGACGGGCTGCGGCCAATGTGCGACTGCCAGTTACCGTTGCTGATCTTGTCGCGGATCAGCGCATCGCGCGTGGCTTTATCCGGAATACGCAGTAGCGCTTCCGCCAGGCACATCAGCGCCACGCCTTCCTGGGAAGAAAGGGAAAACTCCTGCAACAGGCTTTGCACCATACCGGCGCGGCCGCTGGCGGTTTTCTGGTTACGCAGTTTTTCAGCCAGTTGATAAGCCAGCGAATGGGCGGCGCTCGCGACCGGCTCTGGCAGGCGCGCCTGTTCAAGCAGCATAGGTACGGCATCGGTTTCCGGGCGGCGATACGCAGCCGTAATGGTGGCGCGGGTCACCGACTGCGGCAGAATGTTTCCGGCAAATTCCAGGAAGGGCTGATGTGGTTCTTCCGTGGCTTCACTAATCTCTTCCGCTTCCGCAGTTTCCGCGTTAAAAGGCGCAGCAAACTCCGCTGGCGTACCCTCGGTTTCCAGCTTTTCAAGGTAATTAAAAATGGCCTGTTTGATCAGCCAGTGCGGGGTACGATCGATACGTGAGGCGGCAGTTTTAATTCTTTCGCGCGTTGCATCGTCCAGCTTAACCCCCATGGTGGTGGCGCCCATGTGCGTGACTCCCTTTATTCTGATGTCATACCGTATTGGTTAACCTGAAATATCCACTATGTTGCAACTTTGTGCAACCATGTTAATTGTGACCTCGCCAGCAAGCTAATAAATGGCTTAATTGTTAATGAAGGGTAATGCTATTTAACGGCCTTGCGTCGCCGTCTCACGCCTTAAAACATGCGGCGCTTAACACTTTTTCAAGGTGCAACCTTTAAAAGCGTGAGCGAGTGCAACCTGGCAATAAAAAGGCAAAAAACAGGGATGAAATTGATGTGAATGGTGTGTTAAATCGATTGTGGTTCAGAAACGCTTCCGGCAGGATACGGTCGCCCCATAAAACAATGACGCTTTTTCCACGTTCCGGAGAAGGTGCCCGCGGCAAGCATTTTATTTGCCGACGAATAAATCTGGAGATCTTTTCATGGCAGTTAGCACACCAATGATGGTGACGTTTTTAATTTATATCTTTGGCATGATCCTGATCGGGTTTGTCGCCTGGCGTTCAACCAAAAACTTTGACGATTATATTCTGGGCGGGCGTAGTCTTGGTCCTTTCGTGACTGCACTTTCCGCAGGGGCGTCCGACATGAGCGGCTGGCTGCTGATGGGGCTGCCCGGGGCGATTTTTATTTCCGGGATCTCCGAAAGCTGGATCGCCATCGGCCTGACGCTGGGCGCATGGATCAACTGGAAGCTGGTGGCCGGGCGTCTGCGCGTGCACACCGAAGCCAACAATAATGCCCTGACGCTGCCGGATTATTTCACTGGCCGTTTTGAAGATAAAAGCCGCGTCCTGCGTATTATTTCCGCGCTGGTGATCCTGCTGTTCTTCACCATCTATTGTGCATCAGGCATTGTGGCAGGCGCGCGTCTGTTTGAAAGCACTTTCGGCATGAGCTACGAAACCGCACTCTGGGCGGGGGCGGCGGCCACCATCATCTATACCTTTATCGGTGGATTCCTCGCGGTAAGCTGGACTGATACCGTGCAGGCGAGCCTGATGATTTTCGCGCTGATCCTCACGCCGGTGATTGTAATTATCTCCGTGGGCGGTTTTGGCGATTCGCTGGAAGTGATCAAACAAAAAAGCATTGAAAACGTTGATATGCTGAAAGGGCTGAACCTGGTGGCGATCATCTCGCTGATGGGCTGGGGTCTGGGCTATTTCGGACAGCCGCATATTCTGGCGCGTTTTATGGCCGCCGATTCCCATCACACCATTGTTCATGCCCGCCGTATCAGCATGGCATGGATGATCTTCTGTCTGGCCGGTGCCGTGGCGGTAGGTTTCTTCGGTATTGCCTACTTTAATAACAACCCGTCGCTGGCGGGCGCAGTAAACCAGAACGCCGAGCGCGTATTTATTGAACTGGCGCAGATCCTCTTTAACCCGTGGATCGCGGGCATTCTGCTGTCGGCTATTCTGGCGGCGGTGATGTCTACCCTCAGCTGTCAGCTGCTGGTGTGCTCCAGCGCTATTACCGAAGATCTGTACAAAGCGTTTCTGCGTAAAAACGCCAGCCAGACTGAACTGGTATGGGTTGGGCGCGTGATGGTGCTGGTAGTCGCGCTGGTGGCCATTGCGCTGGCGGCGAATCCGGAAAACCGCGTGCTGGGCCTGGTGAGCTATGCCTGGGCGGGCTTCGGCGCGGCCTTTGGTCCGGTGGTGCTGTTCTCGGTACTGTGGTCACGCATGACCCGTAACGGCGCGCTGGCGGGTATGGTGATCGGCGCGGTGACGGTGATCGTCTGGAAGCACTTCGAACTGTTCGGCCTGTATGAAATCATTCCGGGCTTTATTTTCGGCAGTATCGGTATTGTGGTGTTCAGTCTGCTGGGCAAAGCGCCATCCGCTGCAATGCAGCAACGCTTCGCGGAAGCGGATGCGCATTACCACTCTAAACCTGGCGCACCCGCGCAGGGCATCCGTTAATTGTAATTTGTGACCTCCCGGGACCCGGCAGCGCTGCGCTGCCGGGCTATTACTTCGTTACCTTTCCACGCTTTCCTGCTTCCTGATCCTTACCCTGCAAAGCATTTACATTCTGTGATTATTCAAATCAGATTTTACTTGTCTTTCCACTTGCCGTAATGATAATCACTATCATTGAAATTTTACTTTTCTTTGCATCAGTTGACAGTCAATAACGTTTAAGGGTTTTCCACATGTTTGTCCCGTTTCTCATTATGTTACGCGAGGGGCTTGAGGCCGCGCTGATTGTCAGCCTGATCGCCAGCTACCTGAAGCGCACCCAACGCGCGCGCTGGTTTGGCGTGATGTGGATTGGCGTTTTTCTCGCCGCCGCGCTCTGTCTGGCGCTGGGCATTATCATCAACGAAACCACCGGCGAATTTCCGCAAAAAGAGCAGGAACTGTTCGAGGGCATAGTGGCGGTGATCGCCGTGGTGATCCTTACCTGGATGGTGTTCTGGATGCGTAAAGTGTCGCGTAACGTCAGGGTGCAGCTGGAGCAGGCGGTGGATGCCGCATTGCAGAAGGGGAACCGTCACGGCTGGGCGCTGGTGATGATGGTGTTCTTTGCCGTTGCGCGTGAAGGGCTGGAATCGGTGTTTTTCCTGCTGGCGGCATTCCAGCAGGATGTGGGGATCTGGCCGCCGATCGGCGCGCTGGCAGGCCTCGCAACGGCTGTGGTGCTCGGTTTTTTACTCTACTGGGGCGGCGTTCGCCTGAATATGGCGGCGTTTTTCAAATGGACCAGCCTGTTTATTTTGCTGGTGGCCGCCGGGCTGTCGGCAGGGGCGATCCGCGCATTTCATGAGGCCGGGCTGTGGAACCACTTCCAGGACGTGGCTTTCGATATGAGCAACACGCTCAGCACCCATACGCTGTTCGGTACGCTGCTGGAAGGGATTTTTGGTTATCAGGAAGCGCCGAGCGTCAGCGAAGTGGCGGTATGGTTTATCTATCTGATCCCGGCGCTGGTGCTGTTTGCGCTGCCCCCCCGTACCGGCACGCAGCCATCGCGCATGGCGCCGTAATTATTTTAAACTTGCTCAACTAGTTACAACATACTATTTAAGGGAAAGGTCATGGCACTTCATTTTCGTCGTACAGCGTTACAGGCGGGTATCGCCACGCTGCTGTCCTGTGCATTTGCTGCGCAGGCTGCGGATGTTCCCCAGGTCAAAGTCACGGTAAACGATAAACAGTGTGAGCCGATGACACTCACGGTAAACGCCGGTAAAACCCAGTTTGTGATCCTTAACCACAGCCAGAAAGCGCTGGAGTGGGAGATCCTCAAAGGCGTGATGGTGGTGGAGGAGCGGGAAAATATCGCCCCAGGCTTCAGCCAGAAACTGACCGCCAACTTACAGCCTGGCGAATACGACATGACCTGTGGTCTGCTGACCAACCCGAAAGGCAAGCTGATCGTCAAAGGTCAGGCCACCGGCGATGCCGCGCAGGGCAACGTGCTGCTCAGCCTGAGCGGGGCGATTACCGACTATAAAACCTATGTCACCAAAGAGATGGACGGTCTGGTTGCCGGCACCAAAGCTTTTACCGATGCGGTCAAAGCCGGTGACATTGAAAAAGCGAAATCCCTGTACGCGCCGACGCGCCAGCATTACGAGCGCATCGAACCTATTGCCGAGCTGTTCTCGGATCTGGATGGCAGCATCGATGCCCGTGAAGATGACTACGAGCAGAAAGCCGCCGATCCGAAATTCACCGGTTTCCACCGTCTGGAAAAAGCGCTCTTTGGCGATAACTCCACCAAAGGCATGGAGCAGTACGCCGATCAGCTCAACAGCGACGTGCTGGAGCTGCAAAAACGCATCAGCGAACTGGCGTTCCCGCCGTCAAAAGTGGTGGGCGGCGCGGCGGGCCTGATCGAAGAAGTGGCGGCGAGCAAAATCAGCGGTGAAGAAGATCGCTACAGCCATACCGACCTGTGGGACTTCCAGGCCAACGTTGATGGCGCGCAAAAGATTGTTGACCTGCTGCGTCCGCAACTGCAAAAGGGCAACAGCGAACTGCTGGCGAAAGTGGATGCGAACTTCAAAAAGGTCGATACCATCCTCGCGAAATATCGCACCAAAGACGGTTTTGAAACCTATGACAAGCTGACCGATGCCGATCGTAACGCGCTGAAAGGGCCGATCACCACGCTGGCGGAAGATCTGGCGCAGCTGCGCGGTGTGCTCGGGCTGGATTAAGCAGAAATGAACCACGACGAAGATTACGGCGTGAGCGAGCCGTCGCGCCGCCGTTTACTGAAAAGTATGGGCGCGCTGGGCGGCGCGCTGGCACTGACCGGCGGCTGCCCGGCGCATGCGGCCAAACCGCAGAGCGCGCCGGGTACGGTATCGCCGGATGCGCGCATGGAAACCCAGCCTTTTTATGGCGCGCATCAGGCGGGCATTCTGACGCCGCAACAGGCGTCAATGATGCTGGTGGCGTTTGACGTGCTGGCGAGCGATAAAGCGGATTTGCAGCGGCTGTTTCGTCTGCTGACGCAGCGCATCGCCTTTCTGACCACCGGCGGCCCGGCGCCGGACACGCCGAACCCGCGTCTGCCGCCCACGGATTCCGGTATTCTCGGGGAGTTTATCGCGCCGGATAATCTGACCATCACGGTATCGCTCGGCAAATCGCTGTTCGACGAGCGCTTCGGGCTGGCCGCCCATGCGCCGCGCAAACTGCAAAAAATGACACGCTTTCCGAATGACTCGCTGGATGCGGCGCTGTGCCATGGCGATGTGCTGCTGCAAATCTGCGCCAACACCGCCGACACCGTGATCCACGCCCTGCGCGACATCATCAAGTACACGCCGGACTTGCTCAGCGTGCGCTGGAAACGGGAAGGCTTTATTTCCGCACACGCAGCACGCAGTAAAGGCAAGGAGACGCCGATCAATCTTCTCGGCTTCAAAGACGGCACCGCCAACCCGGACAGCAAAAATGACGCGCTGATGAAGGAGGTGGTGTGGGTGCAGGCCAGTCAGGATGAACCTGCCTGGACCGCTGGCGGCAGCTATCAGGCGGTGCGCATCATCCAGTTCCATGTGGAATTCTGGGATCGTACGCCGCTGAAAGAGCAGCAGACGATTTTTGGCCGTGACAAGCACAGCGGCGCGCCGCTCGGTATGCAGCATGAGCACGATGTGCCGGACTACAGCCGCGATCCGGATGGCGATGTGATCGCCCTCGACAGCCATATCCGGCTGGCCAATCCGCGCACGCCGGAAACCCGGTCCAGCCTGATGATGCGCCGGGGCTACAGCTATTCGCTGGGGGTTACTAATTCCGGCCAACTGGATATGGGGCTGCTGTTCGTCTGCTATCAGCACGATCTGGAAGAAGGATTCCTGACGGTGCAGAAGCGGCTCAATGGCGAAGCGCTGGAGGAGTACATTAAGCCCATCGGCGGCGGTTATTTCTTTGCGCTGCCGGGGGTGCCTGACGCCGATCATTATCTGGCGCAAGGCTTGCTGGAAGCCTGACGCCGCCAACCCTGCCGGCCACGGCAGGGTTCCTTCCTTACGGATCGCCGCAGCACTATCATTTTTTGCTATGAGCAACTCATTGTTATATTTCTGTAATATAAATGTCAGATGCTCTTAGTCACGGAAGCGCTGGTTGAAGTTATAAAAAAGTAATCTCAATGTTGCACTTGTGCTAAATTGAAAGGTAAGGAAAGCAGCCAGTGTTCCCGGCAGTGATGAGTCCTTTCACTATGGAGATCGCGAATGGTAAGGTCCTGTACCGGACATAACAGCAAATCATCCCGCAAATCCCGGTGCGGTAGATCCTCTACCGGCAATGACTTCCTCACCGCTTTATTTTCCATCCCCTCTGAAATCCCTGATGTATCCGATGCGGCAGATGTCTTATCTGGTCGTTCTGCGGCGTCATGTCCAAAAGCAAGCAATGGCTTACAAGGAAGCCAAACCTCAGACGTTCGTGCGCATAATCGCGTCGCTGTTGACGCGTGTGATGTAAACCAACAACTCAAGGTGCTATCCATGGGAAGACAAAAAGCAGTGATCAAAGCTCGTCGTGAAGCAAAACGTGTGCTGAGACGGGATTCGCGCAGTCATAAACAGCGTGAAGAAGAATCGGTCACCTCGCTTGTGCAGATGAGTGGCGTAGAATCAATTGGCATGGCCCGGGACTGCCGTGATAGTTCGCCAATTGCCGCGCGTAATGAAGCTCAGGCGCACTACCTGAATGCTATTGAGAGCAAGTCCCTTATTTTCGCGACCGGTGAAGCGGGCTGCGGAAAAACCTGGATTAGCGCAGCGAAAGCGGCGGAGGCCCTCATTCATAAGGACGTGGAGAGGATTATCGTCACCCGGCCGGTCCTGCAAGCCGATGAAGATCTTGGCTTCTTACCCGGCGACATCTCGGAGAAGTTCGCTCCTTATTTCCGGCCCGTCTACGATGTGCTGCTGAAACGTCTTGGGGCGTCCTTTATGCAATACTGCCTGCGACCAGAAATCGGCAAGGTAGAAATCGCGCCGTTCGCCTATATGCGCGGACGTACATTTGAAAATGCGGTCGTCATTCTTGACGAGGCTCAGAACGTGACCGCTGCGCAAATGAAAATGTTTTTGACGCGCCTCGGGGAGAACGTGACCGTCATCGTTAACGGTGATGTGACGCAGTGCGATTTGCCGTCGGGCGTTAAGTCCGGCCTGAGCGACGCGCTGGCACGTTTTGAGGAAGATGAAATGGTAGGCATAGTCCGCTTCACGACAGAAGACTGCGTCCGCTCGGCCCTCTGCCAGCGCACGCTGAAAGCGTACTATTAAGACAGTTTTTTGATGACAAAGCCCGGGATACCGGGCTTTGGTTTTTGTAGGGCAAAATAAGGACGAAAAAAAAGCCCGTACTTGCGTACGAGCTCTTCTTTAAATATGGCGGTGAGGGAGGGATTCGAACCCTCGATACGTTGCCGTATACACACTTTCCAGGCGTGCTCCTTCAGCCACTCGGACACCTCACCATATTGTTTTGCTGCCTTCCCGCAGGGGGCAACGGGGCGCTACTATAGGGATTCGGCTTAAATCGGTCAAGCAAATTTTATGCCTGCCGGTGCGTTCGGTTAAGCAGTGAGCGATTGCTATTAATCACTACAGTTTTATTACCTGCGGGTATATACACGCAAAAAAAGCCCGTACGTCAGTACGAGCTCTTCTTTAAATATGGCGGTGAGGGAGGGATTGACTCGCTGCGCTCGCCCTGCGGGCAGCTTCCTCGCAGGCTCGTCAGCTGTCCAAATGCGCAGGCGCATTTGTCGAACCCTCAGTCGGGGGTTCTCATCCCTCCCTCTCCGGGGACTACAAAAGAAAAAAGCCCGTACTTGCGTACAGGCTCTCATCTTGAATATGGCGGTGAGGGAGGGATTCGAACCCTCGATACGTTGCCGTATACACACTTTCCAGGCGTGCTCCTTCAGCCACTCGGACACCTCACCATATTGTCATCCCGTTGTTGCTGGGACGGCGCTAATGTAGGGAAATCCTCACTCAGCGTCAATCAACTTTTTCAATAAATTAGCGCGTTTAGACAAACTTCCAGCAACCTGCTTCTTAATCGCGCGGGAATTGATTTTTTTATCATCAACGCAGATAGCCCCAGCATCAGGAAGAAATTTGTTATGCTGCTACGCTGATAAATCCCCTTCAAAGATAGCCGCGCGGCTGGCTAAAAATCATGCGCTTACCAGTAACAGCGCCACAACATCTGGAGTTGATATGGACATTCTTTTCTGGCATCCGACCTTTGATACCCAATACTGGCTGACCGAACTCAAGCGGGCGCTGCCGCAGGCGCGCATTCGCGAATGGAAACCCGGCGATAACGATCCCGCTGACTATGCGCTGGTCTGGCAACCGCCTGTTGAAATGCTACAGGGCAGGGAACTGAAAGGCGTTTTCTCTCTGGGGGCGGGCGTCGATGCGATATTGAGCAAACTGAAAGCGCATCCGGACATGCTGTTGCCGTCCGTGCCGCTGTTTCGGCTGGAAGATACCGGCATGGGCCTGCAAATGCAGGAATATGCCGTAAGCCAGGTGCTGCACTGGTTCCGCCGCTTTGATGATTATCAGGCGCTGAAACAGCAGGCGAAATGGCAGCCGCTGGAGGAGTATAAGCGCGAAGATTTTACCGTCGGCGTGCTTGGCGCAGGCGTACTGGGATCAAAAGTGGCGGAAAGCCTGCTGGAGTGGGGATTCCCGCTGCGTTGCTGGAGCCGCAGTCCCAAGAGCTGGCCGGGCGTCACCAGCTTTGCCGGCGAGGCGGAGCTTGGGGAATTTTTACGGGGTACGCGGGTGCTGATTAACCTGCTGCCGCGCACCGCCGAAACCGAAGGCATTATTAATCTCAATCTGCTCAACCAGCTGGCTGATGACAGCTACTTCATTAACCTGGCGCGCGGCGCGCATGTGGTGGAAGCCGATCTGTTGCAGGCGCTTGAGCGCGGCAAGCTGAAAGCCGCGATGCTTGATGTGTTCAGCCAGGAACCGCTGCCGGAAACCAGCCCGCTGTGGGCGCATCCCCGCGTAAGCATGACGCCGCACATTGCCGCTGTGACACGCCCGCTGGAAGCCATCGCCTCTGTTGCCTGGACCATTGAGCAACTGGAAGCCGGCAAACCGGTAACCGGGCAAGTGAATCGGGTTCGCGGTTATTGAGGATCGCCCGGCTGTCGCCGGGTTTTCATTATAAAGGCAGGCGATATTTGTTATCCTTGCGGAAATCACCAGAGGAGAGAGCCATGTATCCCGTTGACCTGCATATGCACACCGTCGCCAGCACGCACGCCTACAGCACGCTTCATGACTATATCGCCATCGCGAAAAGCAAAGGCCTCAAGCTTTTTGCCATTACCGATCATGGCCCCGATATGGCGGATGCGCCGCACTACTGGCACTTTGTTAACATGCGTATCTGGCCGCGGGTGGTGGATGGCGTGGGGATCCTGCGGGGTATTGAGGCCAATATTAAAAATACTGACGGCGAGATCGACTGCACCGGGCCAATGCTCACCGCCCTCGATCTGATCATTGCCGGTTTTCATGAGCCGGTATTCGCGCCGCAGGATCAGGCGACTAACACTGAAGCGATGATCGCCACCATGGCCAGTGGTCAGGTGCACATCATCAGCCATCCGGGGAACCCGAAGTATCCTGTGGATATCAAGGCGATTGCCGAAGCCGCCGCCACCCATCAGGTGGCGCTGGAAATCAATAATTCCTCTTTTCTGCACTCCCGTAAAGGCAGCGAAGCCAACTGCCGGGCGATTGCCGCCGCCGTACGTGACGCGGGAGGCTGGGTGGCGCTGGGATCCGATTCCCACACCGCCTTCTCGCTGGGTGATTTTACCGAATGCCGTAAGGTGCTGGACGACGTCGATTTCCCGGAAGATCGTATTCTTAACGTCTCCCCGCGCCGTCTGCTGAATTTCCTGGAATCGCGCGGTATGCCGCCGATCCCTGAATTTGCTGAATTTTAATGTCTGTTATGGAATCAACGAATGAATGAGTTTTCAATCCTCTGCCGCATGCTGGGCTCGCTTTACTATCGTCAGCCGCAGGATCCGGTGCTGGCCCCGCTGTATACGCTGATCCGCGAGGGCAAGCTGGCAGAGAACTGGCCGCTGGAGCAGGATGAGCTGCTGGCGCGCTTACAGGCCAGCGCGGATCTGCCTGCGCTGACCGCAGACTACGACGCGCTGTTTGTTGGCGACGACTGCAAAGTGTCGCCATACCGCAGCGCATGGGTGGAAGGCACAACCCAGGCGGACGTCAGAGCATTTTTGACCGAACGAGGTATGCCGCTGACGGATGCGCCTGCCGATCATTTTGGCCTGCTGCTACTGGCGGCATCCTGGCTGGAGGACAATGCAGGCGAGGATGAGAGTGAAGCGCTGGAAATCCTGTTTGGCGATTACCTTCTCCCGTGGTGCGGCACCTTCCTGGGTAAGGTCGAAGCCCACGCCACCACTCCTTTCTGGCGTACCATGGCATCCCTGACACGCGATGCGCTGGCAGCCATGTGGGACGATTTGCAGGACGATACCGCAGAATAATGTGATCACCATCACTTATTGGATGTAACGAACAATTCGTTATTGCAAATAACGTGCGGCAGATCTCATCTCACCGGCGCGTATCTGCTAAGATGCGCGCCATGAACATACTCTTTTCAATCGCACTCACTACCGGCGTTCTGTCCGCGCTCTGGGGCTGGGTGGCTGTCACGCTTGGACTGTTAAGCTGGGCGGGTTTTCTCGGCTCGACGGCCTATTTCGCCTGTCCGCAGGGCGGGTTTAAAGGCCTGCTTATTACGCTGTGCACGTTGCTGAGCGGTGTCGCCTGGGCGCAACTGATTATCCACAGCAGCGCCATGCTGCCGCAGTTGTCGATCGCCGGCTATGCCATCACCGGCGTGGTGGCCTTTTTCATGTGTATGCAGGCCAAAAATGTACTGTTGTCCTTTGTGCCTGGCACCTTTATCGGCGCCTGCGCAACCTTTGCAGGGCAGGGGGACTGGCGGCTGGTGCTGCCATCTTTACTGGTCGGGCTGCTGTTTGGTTTCGCGATGAAAAATGGCGGACTGTGGCTGGCAGGGCGGCGGGCTAAAGAAAGTTCTGGCGCGGTGGCAGCGGAATAAAAAAGGCGTGACGAAAACCGCCACGCCCGCGCACATTATTATTATCAGGACTCAGGCGGTACGGCCATCTGGCGGTATTTCTGTAGCACGGCGTTTTTCACTTCGCCGGGGCTTTGCAAATCCCACAGCCCGCGATCGATACCGTCATTGATCAGGAAGATCACCCCGGTTTCAATGGCTGACATCAGGCACAGCATTACTGGTTCATTAGCGGTATAGCCAATTTCCCCCTCCAGCAGACGTTGATAATCAATAAAGCGGAACACGCCCGCCTGGACTTCATAAGACAAAATCGTTTTGCTGGTGTTGACTGACGAGAGGATCTCGCCGGTGCTGACGTTAACCACGCGCAGGTTTACCGCCACCTGATCGAGCTGATACTGCGTATCGCCGCCAATACCAAAGTATCGCGCCCCCACGCCGCCCGATTTTACATTGCTTTCATAGCCAATAATCGAGCCTTCGATCATCACGTTTGCCGCCGTCAACGATTGCAGGGGAACGCGATTATTCATCGCCACCGTGCCGTTTTCCTGGGCGGCGCGGATAATCTTGCGCTCGTTTAACAGGTTTTGCAGACCCTGACGCTCCAGCGGGATAAACCAGCGGGAATCCTTCAGCGCCGTGACCAGCATCGCCGTGGCGCTCTGCGGCACCGCCGTGGAGAAGTTACTCGCCGGATAGGCTTTAAACTGCCCGGTTTCATCCTGAATGTTATACACCGACACAAAGACTTTGCCGGAAGGGGGTGGCAGATGCGTTAAGTCGCGAAAACTCTGCGCCCGTGGCATCAGGGTCGGTTTGGCCGCTTCTTTTGGCGGAGCGGTCAAACATCCGCTCAATAAACACACCGCCAGTAAAATAAGTAAGCGCTGCATAGTCATTGTCCTGTAGTAGCTGTGTGTTAAAAATCGGTCGAATTGCTTTGTAAACCGGCCACCTGAATGGTCGATGTTTTGCCCGTTTTACGGTCGGTGACGTTTAGCTGTAATTGCCCGTCGTTATTAGCGATATCGACAATAAAATCGGTGGTGACCATCCGGCCTGGTTTGCCGGTATTTATATTGGTCAGCAGGCCGCCCAACAGCTGCGACTGAATAGCCTGGGTAAAGTTATCCAGCGCTGACGGCGTTTCAATACCAAAATCATCGTCATAACTGGGATCTTTATAAGAGTTTTGCGCCTGGGCGCTATTCAATAAAAACGCGCCGTTATTTGGATTCCCTCCAAAATTAGGATTGCGAAACTGAAAGGTCATATTTCCTGCCGAGCACAGCGGGGAAATAAGCATAAGGGTGACAACGGCACAAGCGATACGCATGACAGCCTCCGGAAAATTATTAGGTTTTAGTATTCGTCTTTCGCCAGATCGCCGGTACTGAGCAGAGCCTGATCAATTTGCCGGCGATCCAGTGCTTCTTCGGTTTGCGCTATCGCGATATTTACGTTGTTGTCGAAATCGCGTTTGGTCGGAAATAAAAAGGTCTGATAAACCAGATCCTGATTAACCGTAATGGTGATCCAGCTGCCCCAGCGCGCACTTGGGCGTTCATTGATGGTTAAATTACCCGTATAACTGCTTTCCCATTTATCGCTAAATGCACGATAGAAATCGTGTCCCACCGATGACACCGTGTGGTCAGTCAGCAATCCCGGCACTTCCACTTCAACCGCGTACAGGTTCCCGGCAGCCAGCAGAAGTTCTGCGGCTGCAAGCCAGGCTATGTAAGGTTTCATGATGCTAACGCCTGAGGTTATCGTTAGCCCAGGAGACCGCCTGCGTACGGTTTTTAACCGAGATCTTTTTAAATAAGTTATACAGATGCGTTTTAACCGTGTTTTCGCTGATAAACAGGGCGCGGGCAATCTCGATGTTCGAGGCGCCGATGCGCAGCTTATTGAGGATCTCTTTCTCACGATGCGTGAGTAAGGCGGACTCAGCGCTGTTATAGCGATAATTACCCGAGTGGGTGATGAGGTAGCTGGCCAGTTTCTGTGAGAAGTAGCATTCGCCGCGCTGGACGCTTTGCAGGCCGTCCACCACATGCGATTCATCTTCGGTCACATAAAAAACCCCGTTGATATGCGGCCAGTTTTCAATGTCGCGGAAGGGGTACTCGTCGGGGGTATTCAGTAACAACAATTTTATATTGTTGTTTTTACGGCTTAAATTTTCCTGCCAGTACTGGATAAGTTTTTTATCCGCTTCCATCATATCAAAGAGGATCACGCTGCCAGGATTAATATCATCCAGAGATCGTTGAATATTATGGAGTTTCCCTGTAATTGCCAGGGAGTTTTTTAAATGTTGTAATAAAGCTGTAGCCTGTAATGAGGGTTTAGTGATCAGCAAGATTGACTGAGCATGTAAACTCTGGACTTCATTAAACATGATGAAACTCCGCATTTAGGTACATCCGCAGCCTATCCCCATGACAATATGGAGACCCAGAAGTACTGACAGATGTTGAACTGCTGTGTGTAATAAAATAATAAGCCCGTTAGTGGGCAAAATTAACAAAGTAAAAACATACTGCTGGTTTCAATCTAGTCATTACCAACCTTAAATCAAGTGTTAAACATGTAACAGAATGTAAAATTAAATTATTAAATGTGTTTTTTGCGTGTTTTTATCCATCCGTTTTAATGGTTAAGTTGTACAAGTTAATACTTGTGTATCAAATTTAATGTCACAAATTTTTCATGTAACTAATTGATAATTAATGCGATATATTAAATATGTTAAAATTTAATTGTGCACTAATATTAAATTACCAATTCCCCTTTTTTAATGTGACCACATCGTAAAGAAAAAGTCGCGTGGTGACAGATTCTGTAAAAATCTTCTTTGTAAACGTTCAAAAGTTCTATGCAAAGCGCGAAAATAATCCTCTGGTATTGTAAAGGTATTGGTGTTTGGTGCGAATTGTGACAGAAGTGCAATAAATGCCAGAAAGCCCTCCGCCCCTTCTCATGCTTTAAGGTGAGCATATGGATAAAAATACGAATCGCAGGTGAGATATTTAAGATATTTCTCCGCACATACTCTCCACTGTTACGAGGCGTTAACAAATATTGAAATACGTTAATGACCCCGGCAGACATTATTTATGAATGACAATCAGGTCCAGGTGACAGCATGAAAAACAGACTGTTATTTATGGTGTTGGCAATGTTGAGTGCGCCTGGAATTACCTTAGCGGCAGGTTACGATCTGGCATCTTCAGAATATAACTTTGCGGTGAATGAACTGAGCAGGGCTTCTTATAACAAAGCAGCCATTATCGGTCAGCAGGGTAACAATAACAGCGCTCAGCTAAGCCAGCAGGGATCGAAATTACTGGCGGTGGTTTCACAGGACGGTGGAAATAACCGGGCACAGGTTCAGCAGTCAGGAAATTACAACCTTGCGTATGTCGATCAGACGGGTAATTCCAATGACGCGACTATTACGCAAGGGGCTTACGGTAATACCGCGATGATTATCCAGAAAGGTTCGGGTAACAGAGCGAATATTACGCAATTTGGTACGCAAAAAACAGCAGTCGTAGTGCAGAGGCAGTCGCAAATGGCTATTCGCGTTACCCAACGTTGAAAGCATTGAGACGCTTACATATCAATCCGATGGGGGTTTACCATGAAATTTATCAAAGTGGCAGTTGTGGCAGCGATCGTTGTTTCTGGCAGTGCTTTTGCAGGCTCCATTCCGCAGTATGGTCACGGCGGTCACAATAGCGGCCCGAATTCAGAACTGGGTATTTTCCAGTACGGTAGCACTAACGCTGCGCTGGCACTGCAAACTGACGCCCGTGATTCCAGCCTGACCATTACCCAGAATGGTACTGGTAACGGCGCTGACGTAGGTCAGGGTTCGGACGACAGCACCATCGAACTGACGCAGACTGGCTCACGCAACAACGCCACTATCGACCAGTGGAACAGCCGTGATTCTGAAATCAACGTCAACCAGCACGGCGTGCTGAACGGCGCGCTGGTTAACCAGACTGCCTCTAACTCCTTCGTGGAAGTTCGCCAGGTTGGTTTTGGTAACAACGCTACCGCTAACCAGTACTAAGACTTCAGCAGTAGAAAAGAACAGGGCTCCGGCCCTGTTTTTTTTCATCCGGAGAAACCTATGCATCCACTATTATTGCTGGCGGCGCTCTCCAGCCAGATAACCTTTGATACCGTACAGAACGGTGACATCTACACCATTACGCCGCAGGTGACGCTCGCCCAGTCCTGTGTCTGCCAGGTGCAGATCAGCGCCGTCCGCACCGGCAACGGCGGACAAAGCACCTCGGTGCAGCGTCATACCGTCACCATCCCGGCGCATCAGCTCACTGCGTTATCCCGTTTACGTATGACGCTTTCACCGCAGGATAACGTCTCCATTACCGTCACCGTTACCGACGGGCAATCACTGCGCCTGTCGCAGCAGTGGGGCGGGACGAGCTGATCTGCTCCTCTTTCAGCAATGACTGGTAAGACAATATCCCTGTCAGCGGTAAAACACTGCTGTACACTTACCCTGTGAACCCGGTTAAGAGAGACGATCATGCACTCGCGTATAAAGGTTATTAAGGGTGACATCACCACGCAACAGGTGGATGTCATAGTCAATGCGGCAAATCCCTCTTTGATGGGCGGTGGCGGTGTGGATGGCGCTATCCATCGTGCGGCGGGGCCAGCTTTACTCGAGGCCTGTAAAGTGGTGCGTCAACAGCAGGGCGAGTGTCCGCCCGGTCATGCGGTGATCACCCTTGCAGGGGCGCTACCGGCAAAGGCGGTGATCCACACCGTAGGGCCCGTGTGGCATGGCGGCGATCACCATGAAGCGCGGCTGCTGGAAGATGCCTATCGCAACAGCCTGAAGCTGGCGGAGGCAAATGGTTATCACTCGATAGCGTTTCCGGCTATCAGTACCGGGATATACGGCTACCCGAAAGCGGCGGCAGCAGAAATTGCGGTCAATACAGTTTCGGAATTTCTCACCCGTCGCCCTTCGTTTGGCGAGGTATACTTTGTCTGTTATGACGATGAAACTACCCGACTTTACCAGCGCCTCCTTACCCAACAGGGAGAAGGAGGCGGCGAATAATACACGACTGGGGCTGGCAATAGCCCCGGTCTGCGCGGCCCATCCAGGGGAGTGCGGTTTACTGGTGCTGGATGACAGCCTCGACGCCTTCGCCGCCCGCTACCGGCTCGTTGAGATGGCCGAACAGACTCTCGACATTCAGTATTACATCTGGGAAGACGACATGTCAGGACGGCTGCTGCTGTCCGTCATCCTGGATGCTGCCAGCCGCGGCGTGAAGGTGCGCATGTTGCTGGACGATAACAATACCGTCGGCATGGATGACACGCTGCGCATTCTGGACGCGCATCCCAACGTCGAGCTGCGCTTATTCAATCCCTTTTCTTTTCGCACCCTGCGGGCGCTGGGCTATCTCACTGATTTTGCCCGCCTGAACCGGCGTATGCATAACAAAAGCTTCACGGTTGACGGCGTGGTGACGCTGGTTGGCGGCAGAAATATCGGCGATGCCTATTTCGGCGCGGGGGAGCAACCGCTGTTTACCGATCTGGATGTGCTGGCGATAGGGCCGGTGGTGAAAGATGTCACCGACGATTTTGAGCGTTACTGGACCTGTAAATCGGTTTCCACGCTACAGGATGTGCTGGATATCGCTGAAGAGGACATCGTCCGGCATATCCGCATCCCGGAATCCTGGTACAGCGATGTCACCGCGAAACGTTACCTGAACAAACTGGAATCCACCCGCTTCGCCACGCTGCTGGAAACCAACTCGCTGCCGATGATGTGGGCGAAAACCCGCCTGCTGAGCGACGATCCGCGTAAAGGTCAGGGTCGGGCGCGAAATCATACGCTGTTGCCGCAGCGCCTCGTCAACGTGATGGGCATGCCGGAGCAGCAAATCGATATCTGTTCGGCCTATTTTGTCCCCACGCGCTCCGGTGTGGCGCAATTGCTGCAACTGGTGCGCAAGGGCGTCAAAATCGCCATTCTTACCAATTCGCTGGCCGCCAATGATGTCGCCGTGGTGCATGCCGGTTACGCCCGCTGGCGCAAAAAATTACTGCGTCACGGCGTGGCGCTGTATGAACTGAAACCCACCCATGAAGGGGGCCGCCATCCCCATGACCGTGGCCTGACCGGTAACTCCGGCTCCAGTCTGCACGCCAAAACCTTCAGCATTGACGAGCGTAAGGTATTTATCGGCTCGTTTAATTTCGACCCGCGTTCGGCGATGCTGAATACGGAGATGGGTTTTGTTATCGACAGCGAACCGCTGGCGGCCCGTATCCACCAGCGCTTTGTGCAAAGCCAGCGGGATGTGGCCTGGGAGCTGCGTCTTGACCGCTGGGGGCGCATTAACTGGATCGAGCAGAAAGACGGGCAGGAAATCGTTCACAAAAAAGAGCCGAAAACCCGCTTCTGGCAGCGTATGCTGGTGCGCTTTGTCTACCGTCTGCCGGTAGAGTGGCTACTCTAGAGGACGAGTAGCCACATAGGTTATCAGGCCTGGCTTTTTACCGGCTGCTGTTGCGGCTTACCGGAGAACAGGAAACGCAACAGCGGAATGCGCAGATGAACTTCATAGAGGATCAGCGCGCCGCCCACCACAAATACCAGTCCCGTCATAAAGCCCAGCAGATTAGAGTGAATGTGCGGGGTGATCCATGCGCCATAAAACAGCGTTAACGGATGGTGCACCAGATAAATAAACAGCGACGCATTGACGAAATAGGTAACGCGGGATGACTGGAAATTCAGCAGACGATGTCCCAGCGAAAACACCACGTTAACCATCCACAGGCCCATCACCATCGTAATCACGCTTTCCGTTTCATACATCCAGGCATCGCCGCTGCCATAGCGCTGATTGAGCAGGTAGGCGCAAAACGCCAGCGCCGAGCCCAGCAGACAGGCGGGGGAGGGAGTGGTAAAGAGATCTTTGAGTCGTGGACTGATAAAGGTCAGCGCGCCCAGCAGAAAGAACGGCACATAAAACAGCGTCTGCATGACGGTGAAATTAAACAGGCCATCGCTGAGGATAGGCGACCAGGCGATTAACAGCGTGCGGCGCAGCGCGGCATAGAGCACGCCGAGCAGCAAAAACAGCAGCGTGAGTTTACCCATGCCGATGTCAGTGAAAAATTTACCGGGTTTGAGACGGCGCTGGATCACGCCAAACAGCCAGACGCCAAGGGTGGTCAGCACCACCAGCACCAGCAGGAACCACAGGTGAGAAATCAGTTCCCAGATCAGGGTGTTGTATTTGTCATAGGCCGACAGCGTATGCCAGCTTTCCGTTTTACCTTTAACATGTTGCAGCATCATAAACTGCGGCAGGGTGAGCAGCGGAATGGCGGTTAACATCGGAATGCCGACACGTTCGACGCGCACTTTCCACCAGCGTTTCACCGGGTAACGCAGAAACAGCATGTAGGAGAAATAGCCGGATATGACAAAAAAGACCTGCATGCGGAACGAATGAATAAAATCATTAAACAGGGTCAGGCCCCAGGACGGGCTGGCGCTGTTAACGTGCCAGACATGGCTGGAGTAAATAAGTGAGATATGAAAGGGGATTCCCAGTAACATCAACCACGCGCGGATGGAATCCAGAAAATACTCACGCTGTGCAGGGATTTTGCTCATATAACTCCATGCAGTATCAGACTTTTCGCCTTATTCCATAGGCTAAATAAAGGGTACATTCGGTGGCAACCCTACACTAAGTCAGACAATCTGTCTCCAGGATAAACGCGTAATTGATAATGGTGGACTTTCATTTGCTTACACACTGAGCCAGCGCGCGAACAAAGCCGGGATTAAGTTGTCGGAATGCCAGAACTTCCATTAAAATGGATGGATCGATTTAAGCACACAAAGGGGGAAGTGCTTAGTTATATGAAACATAAACAACAAGTGATGAAAATGCGTTGGTTAGGCGCAGCGGTACTGTTATCCCTGTACTCCTCATCGGGCTGGGCTTTTACCCTCGATGATGTAGCAAAACAGGCACAGTCATTAGCCGGTAAAGGCTATGAAGCCCCTAAAAGCAACCTGCCTTCTGTTTTCCGCGATATGAAATACGCGGACTATCAGCAGATCCAGTTCAATCACGAGAAAGCTTACTGGAATAACGTTAAAACCCCATTCAAGCTCGAATTCTATCATCAGGGTATGTACTTCGACACGCCTGTCACCGTCAATGAAGTGACCTCGACCGCCGTGCGTAAAATTAAATACAGCCCGGATTACTTCAATTTCGGCAACGTCCAGCATGACAAGGACACCGTCAAGGATCTGGGATTTGCCGGATTTAAAGTGCTGTATCCTATCAACAGCAAAGACAAAAACGACGAAATCGTCAGTATGCTGGGCGCGAGCTATTTCCGCGTTATTGGCGCGGGTCAGACTTATGGCCTCTCGGCCCGCGGTCTGGCTATCGATACCGCGCTGCCGTCTGGCGAAGAGTTCCCGCGTTTTCGCGAGTTCTGGATCGAGCGTCCAAAACCGACCGACAAACGCCTGACCATTTATGCGCTGCTGGACTCCCCACGTGCGGCGGGCGCTTACCGCTTTGTGATCATTCCGGGTCGCGATACCGTGGTTGACGTGCAGTCGAAGGTCTATCTGCGCGACAAAGTGGGTAAACTGGGCGTTGCCCCGCTGACCAGTATGTTCCTGTTTGGGCCGGGTCAACCGTCGCCGACCACCAACTTCCGTCCGGAGCTGCACGACTCTAACGGTCTGTCGATTCATGCCGGTAACGGCGAATGGATCTGGCGTCCGCTGAACAACCCGAAACATCTGGCCGTCAGCAGCTACGCCATGGAAAACCCGCAGGGCTTTGGCCTGTTGCAGCGTGGCCGTCAGTTCTCCCGCTTCGAAGATCTGGATGACCGCTACGATCTGCGTCCAAGCGCCTGGGTCACTCCGCAGGGCGACTGGGGCAAAGGCAAAATCGAGCTGGTTGAAATCCCGACCAACGATGAAACCAACGATAACATCGTCGCTTACTGGACACCGGATCAGCTTCCGGAGCCGGGTAAAGAGATGAACTTCAGGTACAGCATCACCTTTAGCCGCGATGAAGACAAACTGCATGCGCCGGATAACGCCTGGGCGCTGCAAACCCGTCGTTCCACCGGTGACGTCAAGCAATCTAACCTTATTCGTCAGCCGGATGGCACCATCGCTTTCGTGGTGGACTTCGTCGGCCAGGATATGAAAAAACTGCCGCAGGACACGCCGGTGACGGCGCAGGCCAGCATTGGCGATAACGGCGAAATCGTTGAACAAGCCGTGCGCTATAACCCGGTCACGCATGGCTGGCGTTTAACCCTGCGCGTGAAGGTGAAAGATCCTAAAGCGACGACCGATATGCGTGCTGCGCTGGTGAATGGCGAGCAGCCGCTGAGTGAAACCTGGAGCTATCAGCTACCTGCCAATGAATAAGACTACTGAGTATATCGACGTGCTGCCGCTTTCAGATATTGAGAAAGCGGCGCTGCCGACCACGGACCTGCGCGCCGTGCACGAAGCGCTGGATGCTGAGCACCGTCATTTCGAGCGGGACGATGACACCCCGCTCGGCTCGGTGCAGACGCGTCTGCAACAGGTCTGGCCCGAGTCCCTCGGCGAAGGTCAACTGATCAAAGACGATGAAGGACGCACCCAGCTTGAGGCGATGCCGAAAGCCACGCGTTCTTCCATGTTCCCTGAACAGTGGCGTACTAACCCGATTGGTCGTTTCTGGGATCGTCTGCGCGGCCGCGATGTGCCGCCGCGCTACCTGTCCCGTCTGACCAAAGAGCAGCAGGAGAGCGAAAAACAGTGGCGTATGATGGGGACGATCCGTCGCTACATTTTACTGCTGCTGACGATCTCCCAGACGGTGGTCGCCACCTGGTACATGAAAACCATCCTGCCTTATCAGGGCTGGGCGCTGATCAACCCGACCGATATGGTAGGCCAGGATCTGCTGGTGTCAGCCATGCAGCTGCTGCCTTACGTACTGCAAACCGGCATTCTGATCCTGTTTGCCGTGCTGTTCTGCTGGGTATCGGCTGGTTTCTGGACCGCGCTGATGGGCTTCTTACAGCTGCTCATCGGTAAAGACAAATACAGCATTTCGCACTCGACGGTCGGGGATGAACCCCTTAATCCGGAACACCGTACTGCGCTGATCATGCCGATCTGTAACGAGGACGTGGATCGCGTATACGCGGGTCTGCGTGCGACCTGGGAATCGGTTAAAGCCACCGGCAATGCCGCGCATTTTGACGTCTATATCCTGAGCGACAGCTACAACCCGGATATTTGCGTAGCCGAGCAGAAAGCCTGGATGGAGCTAATCACGGAAGTGCAGGGCGAAGGGCAGATCTTCTATCGTCGCCGTCGTCGCCGCGTAAAACGTAAAAGCGGTAACATCGATGACTTCTGCCGTCGCTGGGGTAATCAGTACAGCTATATGGTGGTGCTGGACGCCGACTCCGTGATGACCGGTGACTGTCTGAGCGGTCTGGTGCGTCTGATGGAAGCCAATCCTAACGCCGGTATTATCCAGTCTTCGCCAAAAGCCTCGGGCATGGATACGCTCTATGCGCGCTGCCAGCAGTTCGCCACCCGCGTGTACGGTCCGCTGTTTACCGCCGGGCTGCACTTCTGGCAACTGGGTGAATCCCACTACTGGGGGCACAACGCCATTATCCGCGTGAAGCCGTTCATTGAGCACTGTGCGCTGGCGCCGCTGCCGGGTGAAGGGTCTTTTGCGGGCTCTATCCTGTCTCACGACTTTGTGGAAGCCGCGCTGATGCGCCGTGCGGGCTGGGGGGTGTGGATCGCCTACGATCTGCCTGGCTCTTATGAAGAGCTGCCGCCGAACCTGCTGGATGAACTCAAGCGTGACCGTCGTTGGTGCCACGGCAACCTGATGAACTTCCGCCTGTTCCTGGTGAAAGGCATGCATCCGGTACACCGTGCGGTGTTCCTGACCGGCGTGATGTCCTATCTGTCCGCGCCGCTGTGGTTTATGTTCCTCGCGCTTTCAACTGCTTTACAGGTGGTGCATGCGCTGACCGAACCGCAATACTTCCTGCAACCGCGCCAGCTGTTCCCGGTGTGGCCGCAGTGGCGTCCGGAGCTGGCGATCGCGCTCTTTGCGTCCACCATGGTGCTGCTGTTCCTGCCGAAGCTGCTCAGTATCATTCTGGTGTGGTGCAAAGGGCCGAAAGAGTACGGCGGTTTCCTGCGCGTGACCCTGTCGCTGCTGCTGGAAGTGCTGTTCTCCGTGCTGCTCGCGCCGGTGCGTATGCTGTTCCACACGGTGTTTGTGGTCAGCGCCTTCCTCGGCTGGGAAGTGGTCTGGAACTCGCCACAGCGCGACGACGACTCCACCCCATGGGGTGAAGCCTTTATGCGTCATGGCTCGCAGCTGCTGCTGGGCCTGGTATGGGCCGCCGGTATGGCGTGGCTGGATCTGCGCTTCCTGTTCTGGCTGGCGCCTATCGTTTTCTCGCTGATCCTGTCGCCGTTCGTGTCGGTGATTTCGAGCCGTGCCACTGTCGGTCTGCGCACCAAACGCTGGAAACTGTTCCTTATCCCGGAAGAGTATTCCCCGCCGCAGGTGCTGGTGGATACCGATAAATATCTGACCATCAACCGCGCCCGCGCGCTGGACGACGGCTTTATGCACGCGGTGTTTAACCCGTCATTTAACGCCCTTGCCACTGCCATGGCCACTGCCCGTCACCGTGCAAGCCAGGTGCTGGAAATCGCCCGCGATCGTCATGTTGAGCAGGCGCTGAACGAAACGCCGGATAAACTGACGCGCGATCGTCGGCTGGTGTTGCTGAGCGACCCGGTCACCCTGTCACGTATGCATTACCGCGTGTGGGCGGCCCCGGAGCGTTACTCGTCGTGGATCAGCCATTACGAGGCGCTGCGGCTGAACCCGCAGGCGCTCAACGGTAAGTAAGCCGCACATTAAGGAAAATACCGGCCAGCAGGCCGGTATTTTTTTGTCTGAATGAATAAGGAGGGAGGCGTGAAAATTTTCGCTGTCGCCATTATGGCGCTGTTGCTGAGCGGTTGCGGCAGCATTATCAGTCGTACCCTGCCGGGGCAGGGTCACGGTAACCAGTACTACCCCGGCGTGCAATGGGACGTTCGCGATTCAGGCTGGCGGTACCTTACGGTGCTCGATCTACCGTTCTCGCTGGTATTCGACACGCTGTTGCTGCCGCTGGATGCGCATCACGGCCCTTATGAATAATCAGCGCTGATCCCACTCGTCGGCTGCCGCGCGGCCTTCCTCGGTGTCCAGCGGCGGCTCAAGCTGATATTCGCCTTCGTCCCACTCATGCAGGGTGTTTTCTTCCAGCCACTCCTGACGGATCTCGATCTCATCGAAATCACGGTCAAACACGCTCTGCGCGGCTTCACCGGTAAGCATCGGCAGACATTCACCGTCATCGCTCTCTTCAGCTAAAAACTCTGCCTGCCACATGATCTCACCATCCTGAAGCACATACTTCTGGATGTTAAACTGCTGTATGTTGGCGTTTTCTTCATCCAGTTCCGGATTCGCCGCCAGAAACTCCTCACGTGCAGCATCAATGGCTTCTTCCAGCGTGGCATACATAGTCATTGTCTTCTCCCTGTAATTGGATGTGATGTTCAGGGAAAGAATAGTTGAAGATCGGAAAGTGCAAGGGCGATCAGGCAAAATTAAGCATCATCACATCGCCGTAGCTTCCCGACGACGCCGCCGCAGGCTCAGCCAGGAGTAGATCACGTTGAACATCACCACCGAGGCGGTGACCAGAAATACTGTGCGGAAGCCATAGCTGGCCGAGACCGCCGCGCCAAGCAGCGGGCCGGTGACGTTACCGATATCGCGGAACGACTGGTTATAGCTGAAGATGCGCCCGGCAATCTGATTGGTTGAGTTATAGACCAGCAGCGTCTGTACGGCTGGCAGCAGTGCGCCGTCCGCCGCGCCAAGCAGAAAACGTAATATGCCCAGCTGAACCGGCGTCTGTACAAAGGACATCGGGATCAGCAGCAAAATCGACACCATCAGCGCGGCGATAAGGATTTTTTCCGGCCCGATGCGATCTCCCAGTTTACCCAGCCGCGGGGCGCTGAGCAGCGCCGCCACGCCGGGCACCGAAGCGATCATGCCGCTGATAAAGGCGATGTTGCTGACGTCCCCCGCCAGATCGCGTACGTACAGCGTCAGGATGGGCGCAATGGAGCCGGTGGCAACCTGGATAATCATGGTGGTGACAAACAGGCTCAGCACCAGTCTGGGGCTTTTCAGCGAACCAATGACTTCCCGTACGTGCAGCATCTCTTTCTTCGCCACCGGCGTGAAGTTTTCGCGGATGCAAAACAGCGTCAGTAAAAAGCAGATGAACAGCACGGCGGCGGTGATGAAAAACACCGGGCGCAAACCGTAGCTATCCGCCAGCAGTCCGCCCGCCAGCGGGCCTAACAGCGCCCCGCTGACGCCGCCGGTTGATAGTGTGCCCAGCGCCCAGCCGCTTTTATTGCGCGGCATTTGCGTGGCGATCAGCGCATTGGCGTTAGGGATAAACCCGCCCAGCAAACCGAGACAGGCGCGCAGCGCCAGCAACTGCCAGATATTCTGCGCCAGACCCATCAGCATCATTACCACCGCCATGCCGAGGGCCGAGCGCAGCAGCATCAGTTTGCGGCCTTTACGATCCGCCAGACCGCCCCACAGCGGGGAAGCGACAGCTGAGAAAAGAAAGGTGATGCTGAACACCAGACCGGACCACATATTGAGCGCGCTGTGGCCGCTGACGCCCAGCTGCTCTATGTAGAGCGGCAGAAAAGGCATCACAAGGCTGAAGGCCGCGCCGGTGAGAAAGCAGCCGATCCAGGCAATGGCAAGATTCCGTTTCCAGTTAAGGGGCGTCGCTGAGGGTGACATAACCGTCCGGTTGCAGGCGTTAACAGGTTTAAATAGTAAGCCTGCTAATCATACGCCTGGGGAGAAGGGGCCGCAAACCGGAGAGCGCTTAAAGCTTAAAGCGGGGGGGGGGAGAGAAGTTGCCGGGTGGCGCTGCCGCTTCCCCGGCTTATAGATGAATGCTAATAACGGGAAGGAACGCCTTCCGGACGGGTCTTGAAGCGACGATGCAGCCACATGTACTGCTCAGGGGCCATCATGATGCATTTTTCGATCACGCCGTTCATCCAGGCGGCGGTGGTTTCGGCGTCATCCAGCGGCGGATCGTTTTGCGGATCCAGCATCACCAGTTCGTAGCCCTTACCGCCGGGTTTACGGCGCGGTACAAAGGGAACGATACTCGCCTGGGACATTCTCGCCAGCATCCAGGTGCCGGATGTGGTCGCGGCCTGATCTACGGCGAAAAAGGGCACGAACACGCTGGCGCGCGGGCCATAGTCGTGATCCGGCGCGTACCACACCACTTCGCCGTTTTTCAGCGCCCGCACCATGCCTTTCAAATCCTTGCGGTCGAGCATGGTTTTATTGGAGCGCAGGCGTCCCCAGGTTTGCAGCAGGTCGATTACCGGGTTGTCATTCGGGCGATAAACACCGATCCCCGGCGTCTGCATACCAAACATACGTGCGCCCAGTTCGAGGGTCAGAAAATGCACCCCGATCAGCAGAATGCCGCGTTTCTGACGTTGCAGTTCATAGACCGGCTCAAAGTTGATGATGTCCGCCCAGCGGGCGATACGTTTGTCCGACCAGAACCAGGCCATGCCGGTTTCAAACAGGCCCATGCCCACCGACTCAAAATTCTTTACCACCATGTCGTGGCGCGCCGCCTGGCTCATTTCCGGGAAGCAAAGCTCCAGATTACGGGTAGCGACATGCACACGACGCTTCATCAGGCGCATCGCCAGATGGCCAAGACCTGTACCCATCCGATAAATCACCGGGTAAGGGAGCTGAACCAGCAGCCACAGCAAACCAATACCAAGCCAGGTTAACCAGTAGCGCGGATGAAGTAAGGCGGTGGAAAATTTGGGTAGATGTGTCATGTCATTCCTGTGATTCGACAAGCCGTGCGTTAATGCCTTCGCACTAAGATAAATTCACCGACGTTTATGGCGGAGAAAACGTTCTTTCCAGAGCCTCGTTGCCTGGTATTTTTTCTGGTGAGTGAAATGTAGCGCAAAATGTATGGATGTAAATTAACAGTATTTGCTATATGATGCTGCCCGTTTTTCACCCATCTCTCGTTATTGCAGGATAAGTACACCATGCCAGTGTTACACAACCGCATTTCGAATGAGGAGCTGAAGGCGCGTATGCTGGCGGAAGCCGAGCCGCGCACCACGGTCTCATTCTATAAGTATTTCACTATCTCCGATCCGAAAGCCACGCGCGATGCCCTCTATCAGGCATTAACGGCGTTAAATGTTTTCGGGCGCATTTATTTAGCACATGAAGGCATCAATGCGCAAATCAGCGTGCCGCAAAGTCAGTTTGATGCGCTGCGTGACTGCCTCTATGCCTTTGATCCGGCGCTGGATGGTCTGCGACTGAACGTCGCGCTGGATGATGACGGAAAATCTTTCTGGGTGCTGCGCATGAAAGTGCGCGACCGTATCGTCGCCGATGGCATTGAAGATGAGACGTTTGATGCCAGCAATGTTGGGGATTATCTGAAGGCGGCGGAAGTAAACGCCATGCTGGACGATCCTGACGCGGTATTTATTGATATGCGCAACCACTACGAATACGAAGTGGGGCATTTTGAAGATGCGCTCGAAATTCCAGCGGACACGTTCCGCGAACAGCTGCCGAAAGCCGTTGAGATGATGCAGGAGCACAAAGACAAGAAAATTGTCATGTACTGCACCGGCGGCATTCGCTGCGAAAAAGCCAGCGCCTGGATGAAGCATAACGGTTTCAACAAAGTCTGGCATATCGAAGGCGGCATTATCGAGTACGCCCGTCGCGCCCGCGAGCAGGGACTGCCGGTGCGCTTTATCGGTAAAAACTTTGTCTTTGATGAACGCATGGGCGAGCGTATTTCCGACGATGTGATCGCTCAGTGTCATCAGTGCGGCGCGCCGTGCGACAGCCATACCAACTGTCTGAATGACGGTTGTCATCTGCTGTTTATTCAGTGTCCGGCCTGTGCCGAGAAGTTCAGCGGCTGTTGCAGTGTGTTGTGTCAGGAGGAGCGGGCGCTGCCGGAAGAAGAACAGCGTCGCCGTCGGGCTGGTCGTGAAAACGGCAATAAAATCTTCAACAAATCCCGTGGTCGTCTGAATACCCAGCTTGGGATCCCCGATCCGGAATAAATTGTTGCCGGGTGACGCAGCTGCGCACCCGGCAATCATTCTGCATTACTTCTTACGCACGCCTTCCACCGAAATAATTAGATCCACATCCTGAGACGCCGGACCGAGATCGGTAGTGATGTTGTAATCTTTCAGCTTGATTTTACCCGCCGCTTCAAAGCCCGCGCGTACGCCGCCCCAGGGATCATCGCCCTGACCGATCAGTTTCGCTTTCAGCGTGACAGGTTTTGTGACGCCGTTCAGCGTAAGATCACCGGTAATATCCAGCGCATCGCCGTCTTTCTTCACTGCGGTTGACGCAAAGGTCGCCTGCGGGAATTTCGCCACGTTCAGGAACTCGCCGCTGCGCAGGTGCTTATCACGCTCGGCATGGTTAGTGTCCACGCTGTTGGTATTGATGGTGACGTTCACTTTATCCGCCGCCGGGTTTTTCTCATCGAAGGTGAAAGTGCCGTCAAAGTCTTTAAACGTACCGTACAGCCAGCTGTAGCCCAGGTGCTGAATACGGAAGTTAACGAAGGCGTGCTGGCCCTCTTTATCAATTTTATAATCTGCTGCTACGGCGGAGCCGGTAGTGAACAGCAGGGCGCTCAGGGCGAGGGCGGTAATACTTTTCTTCATCGTCATACTCCGGAGTCAGGGGATGATTTACCCAGCATGCGCTTGAGGGTGTCATCTTTATCAATGAAATGGTGCTTGAGAGCGGCAAGCGCATGCAGCGCGGAGAAGATCACCACGCCCCAGGCCAGCCATAGATGGATTTCACCTGCCAGATCCGCCTGAACCCCGGCGTCGGCAAAGGTGGCGGGGATCTCGAACCAGCCGAAAACGCTGATGGGTTTTCCGTCGGCGGTGGAGATCAGGTAACCACTGAAAACAATGGCGAACAGCAGAGTATAGAGTGCGACATGTCCGGCGACGGCGGCCAGACGGGTGGTGCGCGACCAGGATTTCAGCGCCGCAGGCGGCGGCGAGATCCAGCGCCAGAGCAGACGCACCACCAGCCCCATCATCAGCAGAATGCCGATGCTTTTGTGCAGTTCAGGTGCCTGGTGATACCAACCGTCATAATAGCTGAGCGTCACCATCCATAATCCCAGGGCAAACATGCCATACACCACCAGCGCCATCACCCAGTGGAGTGTCATCGACAGCACGCCGTAACGGCGGGGAGAATTACGCCATTGCATATAAATGTCCGTTTTAAATAACAAGGTGAAAGTAAAATGGCGCGGCGAAAATAATATTGCAACTTATAAATAACAAAAATAAACAATATTTTTACTTGTTCATTTTTATTGATGTATTGATGGCTTTGGCATTCAATGATTTCGTTATAAATTGCGGTCCGGAGTGGTGGCAGGCGCTACAACAGGGGGTTATAAGTTATAACCCTCATTCAAAAATACTGGCCAGAAAAGTGCAGATCTTCAGGAAATGTCAATTTTTGTCAGGGGATTAATCAATATAAAAGAGGTAGATAATATCCAGTATGCCCAGCACCAGCCAGAAAATGAGATAGAGCATAAAATGCTCGCGGATATTATTCATAAAAAATTCAAATATACGACGCATCGCGTTACCGGGGATCAGATAATGAAAACAGGCCCGACGGGCGGGCCTGCGGTATCAGGATTTATCGAAACGGCTAAGGGCGAAAGGCGTCAGATCAAAAGATGGCGTCTGCCCGGCGGCAAAACGGGCGGCAATTTCACCCAGCACCGGCGCGAACTTGAAGCCATGCCCGCTCAGTCCGCTGACCAGCAGCGTGTTGTCATGGCCCGGCAGGGTGTCGATGATAAAGTCCTCGTCCGGGGAATTATCATAGGTGCAGGCCGCGCCGTGCAGACAGCAGCCAATGCCCGGCAGGAACTGACGCAGGAAAGGAAAGGCTTCCGAACCATCGGTAGCCACGCTGCCAAAGGGCGTGCGCTCCTCTTCTGAAGCGATAATCTGTCCGCCGTTATGCCTGCCGATCTTCAGCGCGTCATCCTCAGCCGGAAAACCGTAGAACTGATCGCCGGAGGGCATCTCGCCGGTAAAGGCCGGGAAGTTGTTTTTGGCGCTGTAACGGCCATCGGCCTGATACCAGGCGAAAATCTTGCGTACCGGCTGCACCGGCAGGGAGGGGAGCAGCCGCGTGACCCAGGTGCCGGCGCTCACCAGCAGCTTCGCGCCGCTGTACTGACCGTCGGCGGTGTCAATGGTGACGCCGTCATCATGATGATGGATAGCGGTAACCGGGCAGTTAAACAGCTGGGCGCAGCCCGCTTCACGGGCGAGGCGGATCCAGGTTTTCACCGCCAGTTCGCTGCGCAGAAAGCCGGACTGTGACTCAAACAGACCGATATACCCTTCAGGGACGCGGATCTCCGGCCAGCGCGCCATCAGCGCTGCCGCATCGAGGCGTTCGACGTCAAGATTAAATTCACGGGCGCTTTGCGCCACGTTTGCGAGGAAAGCGGAATCCGCAGGACCCAGGTTGATGACGCCGGTGCGTTCAAAGACCGCTTCACCGCTGTCAGCGGCAAGCTCATCCCACAGGCTCTGGGCGCGCAGCACCAGCGGAACATATTTCTCGCCTTCACCATAGGCGTGGCGGATAAGGCGGGTGTCACCATGATGGCTGCCGTGCTGATGAGGCGGCAGCCAGGCGTCGGTCATCAGGACATTCAGCCCGGCGCGTGTGGCATAGTAGCCTGCCGCAGCCCCTACAGAGCCGCTGCCGACGATAATCAGGTCATATTTCATTACGCTCTCCTGGCAAATTCTTCAGGCAGGAGAGTAATTAACCTGTATGGGATATACAAGCCAGAAATAAATCAGGCACCCGAATGGGTGCCTGGAGGACAGAAGATACTCACGATCTAGTGTCTGCGATACTCATCTGCCTGATAGTCACCGGATTCGATCTTGGCGATCCCTGCTTCCAGAATCGAAATAAACTGACGGGCAACTTCAGTGGTGAGCCACAGCGTCTGGCCGACCTCAGTGTCATCACGGTCGGGCTGGCTTGGGGTCTGATAGTGCAAACGCAGCATCATGGCATCGTAACTGTCTACGGTGCTGATGTCCCACCCTACGAGCGGATGAGTTTGAATGACTTCATTATTTTTAACCATTTCAACCCCCATTTGCGTACGTGAATACAACGATTATTGAGGTTCAATGCGTGTTTTTCTGAAGCAGCTTAAGTATATCAATAATTAACGTGAATGCGTTAATTATTAGAACTATCGGCAATTCCGTCTTTTTATTTAAATTTTTTTGAAAGAAACGGGCAGGAGATACGGGCTGTTTTTCACCATCCTCTGATTTCAATAAGGAAATGGCGGAAAAAAATGCAAAAAAGCCGGGGCGACCCGGCAAGAAGAACAATGAGGGTACTGCTTAGTGAGGTTGTAGTTTAATCCTGTCTGAACCAGTCATCGGCGCTTTCCCAGGTTTCCTGGAGAATTTCGCTGACGCGGTCTTTATCTTCTTTCGCTGCGCCGAACACCGTCAGGCTGTTGGCGGCGGCGAAACGTACTGAAACTTTGCCTTCGCTGTGCGGATAGTCGTCACAGACGCGGCGGGAGAGTTCCTGAGCCAGCGCATCAATAGCGCCCGGCGGTAAGGCGGTGGTTCTGGCGATAGTCACTTCGATACGCATAGTAGCCCCCTGTATAATGTACTGGTTATTTATACAGTCATTACCCTGCATTTACAACAGGGGGCAGCGAATTTTTAACGCTTCACGCGCCAGCGCACGGTTTCTCCGGCGAGGAAGGGCACCAGGGTGTCATCGGTAAGGGCAATGCTTTCCGGCACCTGCTCCTCCTGACGCTCCAGCTCCACGAAACTCTCATTGACCGGCAGGCCGTAAAAACGCGGACCATTCAGCGAGCAGAAGGCTTCGAAGTGCGCAAGCGCCCCCATCTCCTCAAACACCGTGGCATAGCTTGCCAGCGCCGTCGGCGCGTTAAAGCAGCCTGCACAACCACAGCTTGCTTCTTTACGATGACGGGCATGGGGGGCCGAGTCGGTGCCAAGGAAAGCGCGCGTAAAACCGCTGGCGACCAGTTCACGCAACGCCTGCTGGTGGATATTACGCTTTAGGATCGGCAGGCAGTACAGGTGCGGGCGCACGCCGCCCACCAGCATATGGTTGCGGTTAAACATCAAGTGCTGTGGGGTAATGGTGGCGGCCAGCAGCTCATTGCCGTCGCGCACATAGTCGGCGGCATCTTTGGTGGTGATGTGTTCAAACACCACTTTCAGACCGGGCAGACGCTGACGCAGCGGCTCCATCACGGTGTCGATAAAGCGCGCTTCCCGGTCAAAAATATCAATGTCCGCGTGCGTGACTTCACCGTGCACCAGCAGCGGCATGCCCAGTTTTTCCATACGCGTCAACACCGGCATAATGGCGTCAATGCTGGTCACGCCGTGGCTGGAGTTGGTGGTGGCGTTAGCCGGGTAAAGCTTGGCGGCGGTAAACACCTTTTCGTTAAAGCCGCGCTCGATTTCGTCCGGATCCAGCGTATCGGTCAGATAGCAGGTCATTAATGGCGTGAAGTTATGTCCGGCGGGGACAGCGTCCAGAATGCGCTGACGATAGGCGATGGCGGCATCAACGGTAGTGATGGGCGGCACCAGGTTCGGCATGATGATCGCCCGGCCATACAGCTCACTGGTGTAGGGCACGACCGTTTTCAGCATATCGCCGTCACGAAGATGAATGTGCCAGTCGTCTGGGCGGCGGATTTTCAAAACCTGGGGTTGTGCTGTCATGAGTGCGCTCCGGCTTGCGTGGTAATCAGTCAGTGATGGCTGGTTTTATGCCGGGCACAAAGGATAGGCGTAAACGTTTTCGTTTGCATCCCTTTTCCGCACAGGACGCATAAAAAAGGGCGCCTGGCGCCCCTGGGTTAGTCAGTAAAAGGGATGACGATTTCGCCGGGTTTGACTTCAAGCCCTTTCGCAAACTTCTTCGCCAGCGCTTCCCCCTGGCTGCTGTCTTCCCTCAGCACATAGGCGGGTTGCTGGTTAAAGTAGTTACGCAGCGACTGATTAAGATAGGGCATTAACGTCTGAATGACGCTCTGCATTTTCTGCGGCGTGACGGTGGCATCCACCACTTCCATCTCCTGCAGGTAGATTTCGCCTTTCTCTTTATTGAAAACCGGCAGCGCTTTCAGCTTCAGCGCAATGGTGGCCTTCTGGCTGCCGAAAAGGGAATTCATATCCAGATTCGCATCGCCGGTAAGGGTGACTTTATTGGGCTCTTCGCGGCCAATCGCGCTGCTCAGATTACGCAGCACAATGTGCGCGTCCGCCACGCCCGGCACGCCAATATCGCGGGAGAAATCGTTACGTTTTTGCAGCGCCTGATTAATTTCCTGCTCACTTACGGTGTACTGGGTTAACGGATTACACCCGGCGAGTAAACCACTCACAATCAGCGTGGCGGCTAAGACTATCTTCTTCATCGGTTTCCTCAACATGACACCTTTATGCCAATCGTGACATAAAGGAGCATCCCGCACCAGTGCGGCACATGCCAGCAGAAAACACCGAAAAGCATGACGGGCGCTTTCGCACCCGTCCCGTTACACTCAGATTGCCATGGATGAGAGCAGATTAATCTGCGTCTGTTTGGCCATATTGTCGCGGTAATCCGCCACGCGGGTCGGCCAGGTGATGCCTGACACCAGCGTCAGGTTACGCAGCAGCGGGAAGAGATGAATGTCATCTTCAGAGAGTTCGCCATTAACGGCGTTAGGCTTGACGATGAGCTTATCCAGCGCCCGCAGGTCGTCGCTGATGTTCTTAACCAGCCCGGCGGAGTGGGCGAGGTGCTCCGCAAAATCGCCGATAGCCGCCTCCTTTTTCGCCACAAAATACGCGCGCGCTTCCGGCGTGGCGAACTCATCAAAGGGGGATTTGGCAAAGCGCGGGATCAGCAGGCGATTCACATAGCCATTCACCTTGCGCAGCCAGTCGGCAATGGCCGGATTCTGCGCGCCGGTGAGCAGCGGCTGATGGTCAAGCTGATCAACATAGTGGACGATATCCATGCTTTCCGGCAGATAGCGGCTGTCGTCCTTTTGCAGGATCGGCGCCATCTTCTGACCAATCATACGCACCGGCGTGGCTTCGTCATCGTTGAGTAACACGTTCAGTTCGACGGGGAGATTCTTCAGGCCGAAAATCATGCGGGCTTTAAGACAGAACGGACAGTGATCGTAGATATAGAGCTTCACGTTTCTCCTCCAGATGATTGTGGTTCTCACTTTCAGTATGGAAGAGAAAAATGCGGCTTTCAAATCAGATGCCTGGCTCCGGCACCTCTGTGCGGGCGCTTTTCTGGCTGAACTGCCACCACAAGGCAACAAAGGTGGCAAGACCGATTAGCCCCAGCATCAGCCAGGGCAGCTCCGGTTGCGCCGACAGTTTTCCGGCGTCAAACAGCCAGCCGCCGCCCGCGTAGCCCAGCGCGCCGCCAAAAGCCAGCCCCAGTCGACTAAAGCCCATATAGCTGCCCCGCGCACGGGCGTCAGCCAGATCCGCCCCCAGGGTTTCCCGCGCCGGTTCGGCGATAATAGCGCCGAGATAAAACAGACAAATCAGTATAAACAGCTGTTGCAGCGAGCCGACCAGACCTACCGGCAACAGGCTGAGCGACATCAGCAGCAGCCCGGCCATCAGGCGATGCTCAAGGCGAAAACGCTTCTCGCTCCAGCGGGCGATGGGATAGAGCAGGGTCAGCGACAGGCAGGCTTCAATGGCGTACATCCATTTCACCGCGGCAGGGGATCCGGCGATATCGTTGACCATAATCGGCAGCATCAGCATCACCTGTACCGCCAGCATGTAATAACCGGTCAGGGTCAGCACGTAGGTCACAAAGCGTTTATCGCGCAGCACCCGCTGTAGCCCTTCGCGCACCGGCGTCTTCACTGTCGACAGCTTCCACGCCGGTAACAGCCAGGCGTTAAAGCCCGCACAGAGGATAAACAGCACCGCGCCGGTGGCGCACACCAGGCGGAAATCGTACTGCAACAGCCAGCTTCCCAGCAGCGCGCCGATCACCGCCCCGGCGCTGTCCTGCATCATCAGCAGCGAGAAAAAGCGGCCGCGCTGCCGGGGACGTACCAGTTTGACCACCAGCGCCGAGCGCGGCGGATCGAACAGCGTTCCGCCAAGCCCGGAAAGAATACAGGAAAACCACAGCAGCCAGGGCTCATGCGCCACCGCCATGGCGGCAAATCCGGCGGCGCGCAGCAGCATACCGGTGACGATCATCGGCTTGGCGCCAAAGCGATCCGCCACCGCGCCGCCGAAAATCCCCAGCCCCTGCTGGACAAACTGACGCAGGCCGAGGGCAATACCCACCATCAGCGCCGCCCAGCCAAGCTGATCGACAAAACGAATAGAGATAAGCGGGAAGACGACAAAGAAGCCCAGCACCACCAGCATATTGTCGATCAGCAGGAAATATTTACCCAGGCTCCGTGCCTGCGATACGCGGGACATCTCCCCTCCGGGGAACAAAAAATCACCCGCTTATTCTGCGGGGTGGCGCAGCATTTTCCCACCCGCCGCAGCGACAATATTTTTTCATCAAACCACCGCTTTGATTGATGACCTTCATCGAAACTCCATTCCGGCGCAGAAAATGGTATGTTGCTGTTTTCACAGACCGGCATTGCGCAGGTATAGTTAAGGAAAAGGGGTAACAAGACGTGAGCGGAAGGAGTGGTTATTGATGTTTGGCTATCGCAGTAACGTACCTAAAGCACGCCTGACCACCGATCGCCTGGTAGTGCGTCTGGTGCATGAGCGTGATGCCTGGCGGCTGGCCGATTATTACGCAGAAAATCGCCAGTTTCTGAAACCCTGGGAGCCGATCCGCGATGACAGCCATTGTTATCCTTCCGGCTGGCAGGCCCGCCTCGGCATGATCAACGAATTCCATAAACAGGGCAGCGCTTTTTACTTTGCGCTGCTCGATCCCGAAGAAAAAGAGATCATCGGCGTGGCGAACTTTTCCAACGTCGTACGCGGATCCTTTCACGCCTGCTACCTCGGCTACTCTATTGGTCAGAAATGGCAGGGGCAGGGGTTAATGTTTGAAGCCTTAAGCGCGGCGATCCGCTATATGCAGCGCACGCAGCATATGCACCGCATCATGGCCAATTATATGCCGCACAATAAACGCAGCGGCGATTTGCTGGCGCGTCTCGGTTTTGAAAAGGAAGGCTACGCCAAAGCCTATCTGCTGATCGACGGCCAGTGGCGCGATCACGTGCTGACGGCGTTAACGGCCACCGACTGGACCGCAGGGCGTTGACGACTATGCATCATCTGCTGAACAACGAGGCCGCTTTAGCCTCCGTATCCATTACTCACACAGACGGGAGAGTGAAGTGAGCCGATTACGAATTGGTGTGGTAGGGCTTGGCGGCATCGCGCAAAAAGCCTGGCTGCCGGTGCTGGCGGCGGCAACGGACTGGACGCTACAGGCGGCCTGGTCGCCGACGCGGGAAAAAGCGCTGCCGGTATGTGAAAGCTGGCGTCTGCCCTATGCCGACTCGCTGGCGCATCTTGCCAGCCAGTGCGATGCGGTCTTTGTGCATACCTCGACTGCTTCACATTATGCAGTGGTCAGCGAGCTGTTAAATGCCGGGGTGCACGTCTGCGTCGATAAGCCGCTGGCGGATAATCTGGCGGATGCCGAGCGGCTGGTGGAGCTGGCGGCGCGCAAAAAGCTGACGCTGATGGTTGGCTTTAACCGCCGCTTTGCGCCCCTGTACCGCGATCTGAAAACCCGGCTGGAAAAAGGGGCGTCGCTGCGCATGGATAAGCATCGCAGCGACAGCGTCGGCCCGCACGATCTGCGCTTTACGCTGCTTGATGACTATCTGCATGTGGTGGACACCGCCCTCTGGCTGGCAGGCGGCATGGCTCAATTGCAGGGCGGCGTGCTGCACACCAATGACGAAGGGCAGATGTGCTACGCCGAACATCACTTTAGCCGCGATCAGTTGCAGATCACCACCAGCATGCATCGCCGCGCCGGCAGCCAGCGCGAGTGGGTACAGGCGGTGACCGACGGCGGCCTGTATGACATTACCGATATGCGCGACTGGCGGGAGGAGCGCGGGCAGGGGGTGATCCTTCGTCCAGTGCCCGGCTGGCAGAGCACGCTTGAGCAGCGCGGATTTGTAGGTTGCGCCCGTCATTTCATCGAATGCGTGCAAAATCAGACGGTTCCCGAAACCGCCGGTGAACAGGCCGTGCTGGCGCAGCGCGTGATTGAAAAGCTCTGGCGCGAGGCGATGACGGAGTAACCGCCCGTAACATAAGCCGGTAGTATTTCACCGCAATCCAGGTAGACTACCCGCCATACCCCCCGACGCCTGCTCTGCAGGCGTTTTGCCGTCAGGTTGTGGACGAACAACGTAATGAATTTATTAAAATCGCTGGCCGCAGTCAGCTCGATGACCATGTTTTCCCGTGTACTGGGATTTGCGCGGGACGCCATTGTGGCGCGTGTTTTTGGGGCCGGGATGGCCACCGATGCCTTTTTTGTGGCGTTCAAATTACCTAACCTGCTGCGGCGTATTTTCGCCGAAGGCGCGTTCTCGCAGGCCTTTGTGCCGATCCTCGCGGAATACAAAAGCAAGCAGGGCGACGACGCCACCCGCGTGTTTGTCTCCTATGTGTCCGGTCTGCTGACGCTGGCGCTGGCGGTGGTGACCGTGCTGGGGATGCTGGCCGCGCCCTGGGTGATCATGGTGACGGCGCCTGGCTTTGCCGATACCGCCGACAAATTCGCCCTGACATCAAAACTGCTGACTATTACCTTTCCGTATATCCTGCTGATCTCGCTGGCCTCGCTGGCGGGGGCGATCCTCAATACCTGGAACCGTTTTTCGGTACCGGCGTTCGCGCCCACCTTTTTAAACGTCAGCATGATTGGCTTCGCGCTCTTTGCCGCGCCTTACTTTAACCCGCCGGTGCTGGCGCTGGCGTGGGCCGTCACCGTGGGCGGCGTGCTGCAACTGGTCTATCAGCTGCCGCACCTGAAAAAAATCGGCATGCTGGTGCTGCCGCGCATTAATCTGCGCGACGCCGGGGCGATGCGGGTGGTGAAACAGATGGGCCCGGCTATTCTGGGCGTGTCGGTAAGCCAGATTTCGCTGATCATCAACACCATTTTCGCCTCCTTTCTGGTTTCCGGTTCCGTCTCCTGGATGTACTACGCTGACCGCCTGATGGAGTTTCCCTCCGGCGTGCTGGGCGTGGCGCTGGGCACCATTCTGCTGCCGTCGCTGTCGAGAAGTTTTGCCAGCGGCAATCAGGACGAATATTGCCGCCTGATGGACTGGGGGCTGCGTCTGTGTTTCCTGCTGGCGCTGCCGAGCGCGGTGGCGCTGGGTATTCTGGCGAAACCGCTCACCGTGTCGTTATTTCAGTACGGTAAATTTAACGCCTTCGATGCGCTGATGACCCAGCGTGCGCTGGTGGCCTATTCGGTGGGGCTGATCGGGCTTATCGTGGTGAAAGTGCTGGCGCCGGGCTTCTACTCCCGCCAGGACATCAAAACGCCGGTGAAAATCGCTATCGTCACGCTGATCATGACCCAGGTGATGAACCTGATATTCATCGGCCCGCTGAAGCACGCCGGGCTGTCGCTGTCGATTGGTCTGGGTGCCTGTCTGAATGCTTCCCTGCTGTACTGGCAGCTGCGTAAGCAGAACATCTTTACGCCGCAGCCGGGCTGGGCGCGCTTTCTGCTGCGTCTGATTGTTGCGGTTGCGGTGATGTCCGCCGCGCTGGTGGGCATGATGATGGTGATGCCGGAGTGGTCGCAGGGCACCATGGCCTGGCGTCTGCTGCGCCTGATGGCGGTGGTGGTAGTGGGCGTGATCGCCTATTTCGCCACCCTGGCGGCGCTGGGATTCAAAGTGAAAGAGTTTGCGCGTAAGACGGTATAAAAACAGCAACAGAGAGTCAAATGACTCCCTGTCTGTAACTGGTAACGCGTACGGTCACGATCAGATGGAGATTTTCTTGCCGCCGCGCGTGGTCGAGGACGTCTGTCCGTTGGCCCCGTATAACCCTGGCTCCTGATGCGGTTTCAGCACCTCAAGCGCTTGCTGGTTACGGATAATCTGGCCTTCAAGCAACCAGCCGTTGTGCTGGTTAAGATCGCGTAAATGCTGTGTCTTGGCGGTAATGGACTGCCAGCGTTCTGCAACATCATCATTGGAAGCGCGTCTGGCGTTCTGCTCCGCGCGTCTCTGTTGCTCCAGATAGTCCAGCGTAGCGAGCAACGAGCTCTTTTCTTCCGTAATGCGCTGCAGGGCGCTGCCATTGAAGTGGCCTGCGGAAAGTTGCTGTTGCTCAGCATCCATCACGACTTTCAGATCGTTCAGGATAACTGTCATCTTATCCAGTATTTCTGACAGTTGATTCATACGCTTATTTACTCTGTAAGAAACTCTGTGCTTCCTGAATCAGCGCATCGGCGATTTTGCCGGTGTCCATTTTCAGTTCGCCGTTGCGGATCGCGGCCTTCAGGCTTTCTACGCGCTCAACATTAATATCGTCGTCACCGGACTGGACCAGACGGGACTGGGCATTGCTGATGGTAACGTTAGTGCTGTTAGCAGTAACCGGTTTTTCCAGGCGCGTTTTGGCTGCCTGAGTTTCGTTGCTTTCGCGCTGTTGAACAGTGTTGACCGGCTTCAGGGGCGATGTACGTTCAATGCTCATAGTGTGGTCCTCATCGAGGTTTTGCGGCGCAGACGCCTGCCATTCATCATATGTTGATTATTTATCGGCAGATGCCGCAAATTCTTTAAAGAATTATAGATTAATAAGAATATTCCCATCAGGACCGACCATCCCGCTCACCACCTGGCCTGACGCCATGCGAACCCGGGCGTTTTGCGCCACGGCAGCGTTATTCATCGCCTGGCCTTCGCCGTTAACGCTAAAGCCGTCGCCCTGTGCGATAACCTGCACTTTCTGACCGGCTTTGATACGCCAGGCCTGGCGCAGCATCGACAGCTGGATCGCCTGACCGGGGGCGACGTCGCGTAAACTTACCGCATCCTGCGCCTGATTGATATCCAGCATGGTACGCGGCGGCAGCTGATCGAGACGACCACGGGTGAGGGTGACGCTCCCCGGTTGCAGCGTACTGCCACGGGTTATCGGCTGCGCGGCGACGACATAATTGCCTGTCGCCTGCACCTGCACCTGAACGTAACGTTTTTCATTGGCGCACTGCGCCAGCACGTTCACATTCCCCCAGAGTTTAGCACTTCCCGCCACGCTGAGCGCTGGTTGTTCGCAGGCGGGCAGCAGATTTGGCGCGCTGCGGACCTTTACCACCACCTCATCGCTGAAGCCTGCCAGCCGCTGGGCAAAAAACGCCGTCAGCTGCGCATTGAGATCCGCCGCCAGCAGCGACGCGCTAAAAAACAGTAAGGTCGCGGCTAAACCGCCTTTCAGGGTGTTCATCGCAGACTCCTGCCTGTTTAAAGAATGCCGAGATTCTACCCGCACAATAAATCTATCAACGCAATAAATAGCGACGCATTTTGCGCTTATTCAGACGATGACGCATGGACAACGCCATTTAAGCTGTCACCTGTCAATTTATCATCAGCGTAATGTCATCAGCGGGGGAGACATGCTCGATAAACTCGATGCCGCGCTACGTTTTCAGCAGGAAGCGTTAAATCTGCGCGCGCAGCGCCAGGAAGTGCTGGCGGCCAATATTGCCAACGCCGATACCCCGGGGTATCAGGCGCGCGATATGGATTTCAGCAGTGAACTCAAAAAGGTGATGGAGCGCGGTCGTGCTGAAAATAGCGGTGTAGCCTTGCAGCTGACCTCTGCCCGTCATATTCCGGCTCAGGCAATGACCGCGCCGTCTGCCGATCTGCTGTACCGCATTCCGGACCAGCCTTCGATGGATGGTAATACCGTCGATATGGATCGCGAACGTACACAATTCGCCGATAACACCCTGAAATACCAGACCGGTCTGACCGTACTGGGTGGGCAGATCAAAGGCATGATGAGCGTATTGCAGGGGGGGAATTAACAGATGGCATTACTGAACATTTTTGATATTGCCGGTTCCGCGATGACCGCCCAGTCCAAGCGTCTGAACGTGGCGGCCAGTAACCTGGCCAACGCCGACAGCGTCACCGGACCGGATGGCCAGCCTTATCGCGCAAAACAGGTGGTATTTCAGGTAGACGCTGCGCCAGGCGCGGCGACCGGTGGGGTGAAGGTCTCTGAAGTGATCGAAAGTCAGGCCCCGGACAAACTGGTGTACGAACCGGGTAACCCGCTTGCCGATGCAAAAGGGTATGTGCGTATGCCGAACGTCGATGTGGTGGGCGAAATGGTCAACTCCATGTCCGCCTCCCGCAGCTACCAGGCAAACGTCGAAGTGCTTAACACCGTCAAGAGCCTGATGCTCAAGACCCTGACCCTCGGCCAGTAAAGGAACAAGGCATGTCTATTTCCGTTAACGTTAATGACACTACCGCCGCCGCCGGTACTTCCGCCGCCACGGGCAACAGCTCGCTGACCGGCAGTAAAGCAGAAGATTTACAGGGCAGCTTTTTAACGCTCTTGGTCGCACAGCTGAAAAACCAGGATCCGACCAATCCGATGCAGAACAACGAACTGACCACACAGCTGGCGCAAATCAGCACCGTGAGCGGCATCGAAAAGCTGAACACCACGCTTGGCTCTATCTCCGGTCAGCTCAATAACAACGCCTCGTTGCAGGCCAGCACGCTGATTGGGCATGGCGTGATGATCCCTGGCACTACGATACTGGCGGGTAAAGAGACCACTACGCCGTTTGGCGTTGAGCTCCAGCAGGCCGCCGATAAAGTCACCGCCACCATTACCGATAAAGCCGGTGTGGTGGTGCGCACCATCGATATAGGCGCGCTGAAAGCTGGCGTCCACAGCTTCAACTGGGACGGCACCCTGGCGGACGGCACGGCAGCGCCGGACGGTTCTTATAACGTGGCGATTAACGCCAGCAACGGCACCACTCAGCTGGTTGCCCAACCGCTACAGTTTGCGCTGGTGCAGGGTGTTACCCGCGGCAGCAACGGCAACTTGTTAGATTTGGGTACCTACGGTACCACCACCCTCGACGAAGTACGGCAGATTATCTAAGCCTTCATTTATCAGGAGTAAGTCATGGCCTTTTCACAAGCGGTCAGCGGCCTGAATGCTGCGGCCACCAACCTCGATGTCATCGGTAACAACATCGCCAACTCCGCCACTTACGGCTTTAAATCTGGCAGTGCGTCCTTCGCTGACATGTTTGCTGGTTCTAAAGTCGGTCTGGGCGTAAAAGTTGCGGGTATCACCCAGGACTTTAACGACGGCACCACCACCAATACCGGTCGTGGCCTGGACGTGGCAATCAGCCAGAACGGTTTCTTCCGTCTGGTCGACAACAACGGTTCTGTTTATTACAGCCGTAACGGTCAGTTCAAACTGGATTCCGACCGTAACATCGTTAACATGCAGGGTCTGCAACTGACCGGCTATCCGGCAACAGGTACGCCGCCGACCATCCAGCAGGGCGCGAACCCGACCGCCATCTCCGTGCCAAACACGCTGATGTCGGCGAAAACCACCACCACTGCGGCGATGCAGATCAACCTGAACTCGTCTGACAAACTGCCGACCATTGCCACCTTTGATCCGACCAACGCGGACTCTTACAACAAGAAAGGGTCGGTGACGGTATATGATACCCAGGGTAACGCCCATGACATGAACGTTTACTATGTCAAAACGGCAAACAACCAGTGGGATGTGTGGACCCAGGATTCCAGCGTCACAGGCGCAACGCCGGTGAAATCTGCCCAGATGGCCTTTGACACCAATGGTAATCTGGACGAAGTGCGTAACTACACGCTGAACACCACCACCACCCCTGCAAGCTGGGATCTGGCCGCTACGCCGAATGCACAGCCGCAGGTCAATATCGTCACGGGCGCACTGAACGGCGCGATCCCGGCGAGCTTCTCGCTGAGCTGGCTTGGCTCCATGCAGCAGAACACCGGTTCTAACAACATCGTGGCGACCAGCCAGAACGGTTACAAGCCGGGCGACCTGGTGAGCTACCAGATCAACGATGATGGCACCGTGGTGGGTAACTACTCCAACGAACAGACCCAGCTGTTAGGTCAGATCGTGCTGGCGAACTTCGCCAACAACGAAGGTCTGCAATCCGAAGGCGATAACGTCTGGTCCGCCACCGGCGCATCTGGTGTGGCGCTGCTGGGTACCGCGGGTACCGGTAACTTCGGTTCGCTGACCAACGGCGCGCTGGAGTCGTCGAACGTTGATCTGAGTAAAGAGCTGGTGAACATGATCGTCGCGCAGCGTAACTACCAGTCGAACGCGCAGACCATCAAAACTCAGGATCAGATCCTCAACACGCTGGTTAACCTGCGCTAATCGTCTGACGGGATGGCTTCATGGATCACGCAATATATACCGCGATGGGCGCGGCAAGTCAGACGCTCAATCAGCAGTCTGTTACCGCCAGCAACCTCGCGAACGCGTCAACACCCGGTTTTCGCGCCCAGCTGAATGCGCTGCGAGCGGTACCCGTTGAAGGATTGTCACTGCCGACGCGTACGCTGGTGACGGCGTCCACGCCCGGCGCGGATATGACGCAGGGTCAAATGGACTACACGTCGCGTCCGCTGGACGTGGCGTTGCAGCAGGATGGCTGGCTGGCGGTACAGGCGCCGGATGGCACCGAAGCTTATACCCGCAACGGTAACATCCAGGTTAACCCGGCAGGTCAGCTGACTATTCAGGGTAATCCGGTAATGGGCGACGGCGGCCCGATCGCCGTGCCGGAAGGCGCGGAGATCACCATCGCTGCCGACGGTACCGTGTCGGCGCTTACCCCAGGGGATCCGCCGAATACCGTGTCGCCTGTTGGCCGTCTGAAGCTGGTCAAAGCGGAAGGCAGCGAAGTGGTGCGCGGTGACGACGGCATGTTCCGTTTAAGCCAGGCCGCGCAGGCGACCCGTGGCGCGACCTTACAGGCCGATCCGACCATCCGCGTGATGTCCGGCGTGCTGGAAGGCAGTAACGTGAAGCCGGTAGCGGCGATGACCGACATGATTGCCAGTGCGCGTCGTTTTGAGATGCAAATGAAGGTGATCAGCAGCGTTGACGAAAACGACCAGCGCGCCAACTCGCTGCTGTCAATGAGCTAATAAACAGGAACACCCATGATCAACTCATTATGGATTGCCAAGACCGGCCTTGATGCCCAGCAAACCAATATGGACGTTATCGCCAACAACCTGGCGAACGTCAGCACCAACGGTTTTAAGCGTCAGCGTGCGGTCTTTGAAGACCTGCTCTACCAGACCATTCGTCAGCCGGGGGCGCAATCCTCCGAACAGACGACGCTGCCGTCAGGCTTGCAGATCGGTACCGGTGTACGTCCGGTCGCCACTGAGCGCCTGCACAGCCAGGGTAACCTGTCGCAGACCAATAACAGTAAAGACGTGGCCATCAAAGGCCAGGGTTTCTTCCAGGTGATGCTGCCGGACGGTACCGCCGCCTATACGCGCGATGGCTCGTTCCAGGTCGATCAAAATGGTCAGTTAGTAACGGCCGGTGGTTTCCAGGTGCAGCCTGCGATCACCATTCCGGCGAACTCCCTGAGCATCACTATCGGTCGTGACGGTGTGGTGAGCGTGACCCAGCAGGGTCAGGCCGCGCCGGTGCAGGTCGGCCAGCTCAACCTGACGACCTTTATGAACGACACCGGTCTGGAAAGTATTGGTGAGAACCTCTACACCGAAACCCAGTCTTCCGGCGCGCCAAATGACACCACGCCAGGCCTGAACGGCGCGGGTCTGCTGTATCAGGGTTATGTGGAAACCTCTAACGTCAACGTGGCGGAAGAGCTGGTAAACATGATCCAGGTTCAGCGCGCGTATGAAATTAACAGTAAAGCGGTATCGACGACCGATCAGATGCTGCAGAAACTGACGCAACTCTAAGGCGTGATCCGGTGCGCTAACCCCGCACCGGCACCCTGTTTTTGAAGATGAAAGCAATGTACAAAACCGCCGCGTTTCGTTATCCGCTTCTGGCTCTGCTGGCAACCTCCCTTACCGGATGTGCCTTGATCCCTTCGACACCGCTGGTGCAAGGGGCGACCACCGCCCAACCGACGCCTGGCCCGGCGCCGATTGTCAATGGCTCCATTTACCAGTCTGCGCAGCCTGTGAACTATGGCTACCAGCCACTGTTTGAAGATAGACGTCCGCGTAACGTTGGCGACACGCTGACCATCGTGCTGGCGGAAAATGTCAGCGCCAGTAAAAGCTCCTCGGCGAATGCCAGCCGCGACGGCAAAACCAGCTTCGGCGTCGATACCGCTCCACGCTATCTGCAGGGCCTGTTCGGTAATGCGCGCGCGGATGTGGATGCCGACGGCAGCAACAGCTTTAACGGTAAAGGCGGCGCAAACGCCAGCAATACCTTTAGCGGCACCTTGACCGTCACCGTCGACCAGGTTCTGGTCAATGGCAACTTACACGTTGTGGGTGAAAAACAGATCGCCATTAATCAGGGCACTGAATTCATCCGCTTCTCCGGTGTCGTGAACCCGCGCACCATCAGCGGCAGCAACACGGTTCCGTCTACCCAGGTGGCAGACGCGCGTATCGAATATGTTGGCAATGGCTACATAAACGAAGCGCAGAATATGGGCTGGCTGCAACGATTCTTCCTTAATTTATCGCCGATGTAACTGAGGTATCCCATGTTTAAATCTCTGATTGGTATAGCGCTGGTGCTGGTGGCAACGATTGCCCAGGCCGAGCGTATCCGGGATCTCACCAGCGTACAGGGCGTACGTCAAAACTCCTTAATTGGCTACGGCCTGGTGGTCGGTCTGGATGGTACAGGTGACCAGACGACCCAGACGCCGTTCACCACCCAGAGCCTGAACAACATGCTCTCGCAGATGGGGATCACCGTGCCGCCGGGCACCAACATGCAGCTGAAAAACGTGGCGGCCGTGATGGTCACCGCGCAGCTGCCGCCTTTTGCACGTCAGGGTCAGAACATCGATGTGGTGGTGTCCTCCCTCGGTAACGCCAAAAGCTTACGCGGCGGTACGCTGGTAATGACCCCGCTGAAAGGCGTGGACAGCCAGGTCTATGCGCTGGCGCAGGGTAACGTGCTGGTCGGCGGCGCAGGCGCATCAGCCGGCGGCAGCAGCGTGCAGGTGAACCAGCTTAACGGCGGCCGCATCACCGGCGGCGCGGTAGTGGAACGTGAACTGCCAAGCCAGTTCGGCGCAGGCAACACCATTAACCTGCAACTGAACAATGAAGACTTCACCCTCGCGCAGCAGATCACCGACACCATCAACCGCTCCCGCGGCTACGGCAGCGCCACGGCGCTGGATGCGCGTACCGTGCAGATCCGCGTGCCCGCGGGTAACAGTTCGCAGGTGCGTTTCCTCGCGGATATTCAGAATATGGAAGTGGGCATGACGCCGCAGGACGCGAAGATTGTCATTAACTCCCGTACCGGCTCGGTGGTGATGAACCGCGAAGTCACCCTCGACAGCTGCGCGGTGGCGCAGGGCAACCTTTCTGTGACCGTGAACCGTCAGGCGAACGTCAGCCAGCCGGATACGCCGTTTGGCGGCGGTCAGACGGTGGTGACGCCGCAGACGCAAATCGATCTGCGTCAGAGCGGCGGCTCGCTGCAAAGCGTGCGCTCCAGCGCCAACCTGAACAGCGTCGTACGCGCCCTGAACGCGCTGGGCGCCACGCCGATGGATCTGATGTCCATCCTGCAATCAATGGAAAGCGCGGGTTGCCTGCGCGCGAAACTGGAAATCATCTAATGTTGACCGACAGCCGACTGGCGGCGAGCGCGGCATGGGATGCGCAATCGCTGAATGAACTGAAATCGAAAGCCGGGCAGGATCCGGGGGCGAACCTTCGTCCCGTGGCCCGCCAGGTGGAAGGGATGTTTGTGCAGATGATGCTGAAAAGCATGCGTGAAGCCTTGCCGAAAGACGGCCTGTTCAGCAGTGATTCCACGCGCCTGTACACCAGCATGTATGACCAGCAGATCGCCCAGCAAATGACCGCCGGTAAGGGCCTCGGCCTTGCCGATATGATGGTCAAACAGATGGGCGGGGAGCAGGCGGCGCAGGCGGCCGCGTCTGAACCTGAGCAGGTGCCGATGAAGTTCCCGCTGGAAACGGTCACCACCTATCAGAACCAGGCGCTGACGCAAATGGTGCGCAAGGCGATGCCGAAAGCCCCGGAAGTCAATGATGAGCCGCTGACCGGCGACAGCAAAGACTTCCTGGCCCAGCTTTCGCTGCCTGCCCGACTGGCCAGCCAGCAGAGCGGCGTGCCGCATCACCTGATCCTCGCCCAGGCGGCGCTGGAATCCGGCTGGGGCCAGCGGCAGATCCGCCGTGAGAACGGCGAGCCAAGCTTTAACATTTTTGGCGTCAAAGCCACCTCAAACTGGAAAGGGCCGGTCACCGAGATCACCACCACCGAATTTGAAAACGGCGAAGCGAAGAAAGTGAAGGCGAAGTTCCGTGTCTACAGCTCCTATCTCGAAGCGCTGTCGGACTACGTGGGCGTGCTGACCCGCAATCCGCGCTACGCTGCCGTGACCACGGCCGCTACCGCCGAACAGGGCGCTCAGGCATTGCAGAGCGCCGGTTACGCCACCGATCCAAACTATGCGCGTAAGCTGACCGGCATGATCCAGCAGATGAAAGCGATGGGTGAGAAGGTGAGTAAAGCGTACAGCAACGATATCGAAAATCTGTTCTGAAAACTCTCAAGTTCAGAAAGGCGTTGCCGATAATCTCTATCAGGATTCATGTCTGACAGTTTATAAGGAACCTCCATGTCCAGCTTGATCAACAGCGCCATGAGCGGGCTTAGCGCAGCTCAGGCTGCACTGAATACCGCCAGTAATAACATCTCCAGTTATAACGTGGCGGGCTATACCCGTCAGACGACGGTCCTTGCGGCAGCAAACAGTACCCTGGGCGCAGGCGGCTGGACTGGCAACGGCGTATACGTGTCGGGCGTCCAGCGTGAATATGACTCGTTCATCACCAACCAGCTGCGTGCGGCGCAAACCCAGAGCAGCGGTCTGACAACGCGCTACGAGCAGATGTCCAAAATCGACGATATGCTCTCCGGCAAAACCAATACGCTGTCCGCCACGCTGCAGGACTTCTTTACCAGCTTACAGACGCTGACCAGCAACGCCGAAGATCCGGCTGCCCGTCAGACGCTGCTAGGTAAAGCCGACGGCCTGGTTAACCAGTTTAAAGTGACCGATGAGTATCTGCGCGACCAGGATAAGCAGGTTAACCTGTCTATCACCTCCAGCGTCGATCAGATCAATAACTACACCAGGCAAATCGCCACCCTTAACGATCAGATTTCCCGTCTGACCGGCGTGGGCGCAGGCGCATCGCCAAACGACCTGCTCGATCAGCGCGACCAGCTGGTCAGCGAACTGAACAAAGTCGTCGGCGTGGAAGTGAGCATTCAGGATGGCGGTACCTATAACCTGACCATGGCGAACGGTTATACGCTGGTGCAGGGCAGCAACGCCCGCCAGCTGGCCGCCGTACCATCATCCGCCGATCCGGCGCGTACCACTGTGGCTTACGTCGATGCGACGGCAGGCAACATTGAGATCCCGGAAAAACTGCTGACCAGCGGTTCGCTGGGCGGTCTGCTGACGTTCCGTTCCACTAACCTGGATCAGACCCGCAACACGCTGGGACAGCTGGCGCTGAGCTTCGCGGATGCGTTTAACACCCAGCATAAAGCCGGTTTTGACGCGGATGGCAATGGCGGTAAGGATTTCTTCACCATCGGCACGCCGACCGCGCTGACCAACAGCAAAAACACCAGCGGTACCACGCTGAACCCGACGGTCAGCGACAGCACCAAAGTACAGGCGACCGACTATAAAGTGGCCTACACCAGCACCGGCTGGCAGGTGACGCGTCTGTCGGATAACACTGCCTTTAACGTCACGCCAGACACTACCGACGGCACCCTGAACTTCGATGGCCTGAAAATTGGCGTATCAGGTACGCCTAATGTCAACGAAAGCTTCACCGTGAAACCGGTGAGCAACGCCATCGTCAACATGAAGCTGGCGATCTCCGACGAATCCAAAATTGCTCTTGCGCAAACCGCGACCGGCGGCGACAGCGATAACCGTAACGGTCAGGCGTTGCTGGATCTGCAAAAAAGCAAAGTGGTCGGCGGCAACAAAACCTTTAACGATGCTTACGCCTCCCTGGTCAGCACCGTCGGCAGCACCACCGCGACGCTGAAAACCAGCAGCACCACCCAGAACAATGTGGTGACGCAGTTAAGCAATCAGCAGCAGTCGATCTCCGGCGTCAACCTTGATGAAGAGTACGGCAACCTGCAACGCTACCAGCAATATTATCTCGCCAACGCTCAGGTATTACAGACAGCCAGCACGCTGTTTGATGCGTTGCTGAGCATACGCTAAGTAAGGGGTGAATGATGCGTATTAGTACTCAGATGATGTATGACCAGAGCATGCGGGGCATTACCAACTCGCAGAGCGAATGGCTGAAGTTCGGCGAGCAGATGTCTACCGAGCAGCGTGTTAACCGCCCGTCAGACGATCCGATCGCCGCGTCGCAGGCGGTTGTGGTTTCCCAGGCGCAGGCGCAGAACAACCAGTATGCGCTGGCCCGTACCTTCGCCTCGCAAAAGATTTCGCTGGAAGATAACGTGCTGTCGCAGGTGGCGACGGCGATCACCTCGGCCCAGACCAAAGTGATCAACGCCGGCAACGACGCATTGAGCGATGATGACCGCGCCTCGCTGGCTACCGATCTGCAGGGTATTCGCGATCAGCTGATGAACCTGGCGAACAGCACTGACGGTAACGGTCGTTATATTTTCGCAGGCTACCAGACGGATAAACCGCCGTTTGACGCCGCGACCGGTGCCTATAACGGCGGCGCTCAGGCTATTACCCAGCAGGTTGATGCCGCCCGTACCATGACTATCGCCCATACCGGCACTCAGGTCTTTGACACCCTGACCGGCAATGCGGTGAAAGAGCCTGATGGTTCTGCACCGGAAACCAGCCTGTTTAAAATGCTGGATACGGCCATTGCAGCGCTGAAAACCCCGGTCAGCGGCGACGATGCCGCCAAAGCGACCTCTCAGGCGGCGCTGGATAAAACCAACCGTGGTCTGCGTAACTCCCTGAACAACGTGTTGAGCGTGCGCGCGGAAGTGGGTACCCAGCTTGATGAGCTGGATAAGCTCGACGCCCTGGGCACTGACCGTCAGTTAGGGTTATCGTCGCAGATGAGCGCGCTGGTGGACGTGGACTGGAGTTCGGCGATTTCGTCCTACACCATGAAACAGGCTGCGTTGCAGGCGTCTTATAAAGCCTTTACCGATATGCAGGGTATGTCGTTATTCCAGATGAACCGCTAAGTATCCTGATGTAAGAAAGCCCGCGCCATCACAGCGCGGGCTTTTTTTATGCCGGTTTACGGCTGTGTCTGTACCTGCGTACGGGTTTCCCCGGCGCGCAGGCGGATAGCCAGCGCAATCACCCCGCAGACCGTGGCAAGAGCCACCACCGCAGGCCAGCCCGCCATTGAGTAGACTTTACTGCCCAGCGCCGAGCCTGCGGCCATGCCGATAAACACCACGGTAAACAGCAGGGCATTCAGGCGGCCACGCGCTTTAGGTTCAAGGCTGTACACCAGATTCTGATGCGCCACCAGGCTGGACTGCAAACCTAGATCAAAACCAATGGCCGACAGGGCAATCACCACCAGCTGCGCTTCAGTGGACAGCAGCGGCATGACAAACATCAAAGCAAAGGCGACGGTGACCAGCAGAGCGCCCAACTGCGTAACGCGTGACGCCCCCACTTTATCCGCCAGGCCACCGGCCAGCGGCGCGGCTAATGCACCTGCCGCACCGGCGATGCCAAAGGTACCGGCCACCGCGCTGCCAAGGTGATAATGCTCCAGCAGCATCACCGCCAGGGTTGACCAGAAGGCGCTGAACGAGACGGAGAGAAAGCCCTGAGCCAGCGCCGCACGGCGCAGGGCTGGGTAACGCTGCCACAGCTGCACCGTGGATTTCATCAGCGCCGGGTAGCTAAGCTGCGAGTGGACAGCGAAACGCGGCAGTACGCACCACAACACCACGCCAATAAAGGCAATGCTGGCAGCGGCGAGCTGATACATCACGCGCCAGCCAAAAGCTGCGCCAACAAAGCCGCTGACGGTACGCGACAACAGGATCCCCAGCAGCAGGCCGGTCATCACTGTGCCAACGGTTTTACCCTGTTTGCCTTCCGGCGCCAGGATCGCGGCGGCGGGCACGATGTCCTGCGCCATGGTCGCCGCCATACCGACCAGCAGACTGACCACCAGCAGGGTGTTCAGTTCCGACGTCAGGCTACAGGCCAGCAGAAACACCGCCAGCGCCGCGCTTTTCAACAGGATCAGCAGACGGCGATCGTAGCGGTCGCCCAGCGGCAGCAGAAATAAAATTCCCAGCGCATAGCCCGCCTGCGTCAGCGTCGGCACCAGTCCCATACCATTGATGGTGAGATGCAGGTCACTGCCCATCAGCGGCAGCAAAGGTTGCGCATAGTAGATCGCCGCGACGCTGAAACCCGCGCCGATAGCAAGAATAAAAATCAACCAGCGTGGTACATCAAAAAGGGGGGAATGACCGTTCATAATAGTGTCCTCGATAAGGTGTAGGGTCATTTTTCCCTGTTCCGGGGTAGCGCGGTAGCCAGCGCAGTGGTAAAACGGTTATACGTTAAGCGTATAGGCGTGAGAATTATGAAACGCACCGAGCGTATAGACAGGGTGGATCTGATGCGGACTTTTGTACGCATCGTGGAAAGCGGTTCCCTTTCTGCCGCCGCCCGCCAGCTGGTCACCACCCAGGCCACCGTCAGCCGTCGGTTACAATCGCTGGAAACCCTGCTCGGCGCAAAATTGCTGCTGCGCACCACCCACGCCATGAAGCTGACCGATGACGGCGAGCGCTGCTATCAGCATGCGAAAAACGTCATCGACGCCTGGACGACGCTGGAAGATGAGCTGAGCCTTGCCGGAGACGAGCCGGTGGGCATGTTACGGGTGCGCGCGCCCCATGCCTTTGGTCAGGAACAGCTGCTGGCGCCGCTGACGGCATTTTTGCAGCAGCATCCGAAGTTGTCAGTGGAGTGGTTTCTTAATGATAAAAGCGTCGATTTTCTTAGCGACAATATTGACTGCGCGATCCGCGTGGGCGCTGAAGTGGATCCGTCCACGGTGTCGGTGATGCTGGCGGAAGTGCCGCGTCGCGTGGTGGCGGCGCCCTCGCTGCTGGCAAATTACCCGCCGGTGGAAAGGCCGCAGCAGTTGGCGGCGCTGCCCTGGGTGGCGCTCAGCACCTTCTATCAACACGAGGTGGTGCTGACCGACCGGCATGGCGCGGTGGAGCATATCCCGATCACGCCACGGCTTTTGACCGACAGCCTCTATGCCACGCGTAATACCGCACTCACCGGGCTGGGCGCGGCCATTGTCTCCGGCTGGACGGTGGAAGAGGATATTCGCGCCGGGCGGCTGGTGGAACTGGTGCCCGACTGGCAGCCCGCGCCGCTGCCGGTACATCTGGTTTATCCCTGGGCGCGTTATTATCCGGCGCGGTTACGGGCTTTTTTACAGTTAATGCGTGATGTGATGCCCGGACTTGCGGGAATGCGGGTACCTGGCGGGTAAGCTGGATAATTCTGCGATGTGAGATATAAAAAAAGCCGACCCGAAGGTCGGCTTTTTTACGCAGGCTGAGGATTACTCAGGCTGTTGCGGGCGGGTGGCCGGTGCTGACGCGTGATGCGTTGCACTGTGACCACCAGCCGCGCCTTTACCGCTGAACTCAAAGGCCGGGCGTACCCAGTCGCTGTGACGCGGCGCTTCCGGAACATACTCCGGCGCTGGCGCACGGGTCATAGGCGCGGTGGCGGCTGGCTGGGCGCTGTGCGCTTTCACCGGCTCTGCGGCAGGAGCGGCAACAGGCGCTGCCACTTCTTCTGCTTTCACCGGCGCAACCGGCTCCGCTTTCACCTCTTCTGCTTCAACCGGCAGGGCTGCTGGCGCTGCAACGTCTTCCGCTTTAGCGGTTTCCGTTTCAGCGGCAGGTTCCGCAGCGGCAATGATTTCTTCAGCGACAGCTTCATCGGCTTCATCAATCAGCTGCGGCTCGGCTGCAACCGGGGCGGCAATGGCTTCGGGATGGGTGGTTTCAACCACAACCGGCTCAGGCGCGCTGACCGGAGTCTGCGGCTCAACCACCTGCGGCTCACTCATCTGCGGTTCTGCTGCCTGCGCTTCAGTGGTCACGGTTTCCTGCGCGACTTCCGCCTGCTCAGCTGCGGCGGCAACCGGCAGTACAGTCTGCTCGATCTGCTCCGCGATGGCTTCTACCGGCGCGTTGTCAACGATAGCCTCTTCCTGTACCGGTTCCACGCTCTGGGCGACCGGATAACGGATCCATACCTTGCCGGAGGCCATTTCTGGCGACGCGCAGGCGACGGTCATCGGCATCGGCGACTGGGTCGGGTAACGCTCGTCACGATAACGACGACGGCGCTGGCCGCTGACGCGCAGGTGACGAGGAGAACGGCGTGAACGACGCGGCATTCCCGCATTGTCACGGGATTCCGTCGACTCTTCCCCGGCAGCCTGTTCTGTTACCGCAGGCAGATCCACTTTTGCGATTTCGGTATGTGCCGCTGGCGCGTCCTGAACCGGCGCGTCTGTAACCTCTTCGGTCACCGCAGGGGCTGCTTCGCCGAAGCGTACTTTCTGGCTCAGCTGGCGCTGTTTACGGCGCGGCAGCGTCTGCACACGCTCTTCCTGCTCAACCACATCCTGCTCAGCTTGCGGCTGCGGCTCATCGCCATTCAGCACTTTAACTTCCTGCTGCGCCTGACGCTTGTCATCGTTACGACGACGGTTGCGCTCGCGGCGGGACTGCTGCTGCTCGTCACGGGATTTGGTTTTATCCGCCTCTTCAACCGCAGCGACCGGCTGGCGATTTTCACGCGCTTCACCGTTCTGCGACTGCTTCTCGCGACGGTTACGACGGTTATCTTCGCGGCCTTCACGATTGTCGCGGGCTTCACGATTATCGCGTCCTTCGCGGCTATCGTTACCCTCATTGCGATCGCGATTATCACGGTTATCGCGATTATCACGGCGATCGTTGCGGTCGCGGCGATTGTTCTGGCGCGGCTTACGACGCTCCTGTGAACGCTCCGGCTTCACGTCTTTAACTTCAGCTTCCGCTTTCACTTCAGCCGGTTTGGCAGGTTCGTCGTCGGCAAAGAGTTTTTTCAGCGCGCCAAGTATACGGCTGATGAGGCCAGGCGCTGCTTTTTCAGCAGGCGCGGCGGCGGCAGGCTTATCAGCCGGCGCTGCCACAGTGGCTTCAGGAGCTGGCGGAATTTCCGGCATGGCGAAGGTGGCCAGCGCAGGTTGTTCCGGCTGTTTACGCTCGGCGTACTCTTCTTCCGACGGCATCGCCATCGCTTCTTCGTGCAGTTTAGGCAGCTTGTAGCTCAGGGTTGAGGTTTCTTCACCCTTACGCACACGCAGCACAGAGTAGTGAGGCGTTTCCATCTGATCGTTAGGCACGATCACACATTTGATACCGCCCTGGCGCGCTTCGATTGCGCTTACCGCTGCACGTTTTTCGTTCAGCAGATAGGAGGCAATCGGCACCGGAACGATGGCGTGAACTTCCTGGGTATTCTCTTTCAGCGCTTCTTCTTCAATCAGACGCAGAATGGAGAGGGACAGGGATTCGTTGTCACGAATGGTGCCCGTACCGCTACAGCGTGGGCAGACGTGATGGCTGGACTCGCCCAGCGACGGGCTCAGGCGCTGACGGGACATCTCCAGCAGGCCGAAGCGTGAAATATGGCTGATCTGGATACGCGCGCGATCCTGACGCACGGCTTCGCGCAGACGGTTTTCCACCGCGCGCTGGTGGCGCACCGGGGTCATATCGATAAAGTCGATAACGATCAGGCCGCCGAGGTCGCGCAGACGCAGCTGACGGGCAATCTCGTCTGCCGCTTCCAGGTTGGTGTTGAACGCGGTTTCTTCGATGTCGCCGCCACGGGTTGCCCGCGCGGAGTTGATGTCGATGGCGGTCAGGGCTTCGGTGGAGTCGATAACAATAGAGCCACCGGACGGCAGACGCACTTCACGCTGGAAAGCGGATTCAATCTGCGATTCGATCTGGTAATGGCTGAACAGCGGAATTTCACCGGTGTACAGTTTGATTTTGCTGCTGAAATCAGGACGACCCAGCGCAGAAATGTGCTGACGCGCCAGCTCCAGCACTTTCGGGTTATCGATGAGGATCTCACCAATATCCTGACGCAGGTAATCACGGAAGGCACGCACAATCACGTTGCTTTCCTGATGGATCAGGAACGGAGCAGGGCGGCTTTCAGCGGCTTTCTGAATGGCTTCCCAGTGCTTCATACGGAAGCTGAGATCCCATTGCAGCGCTTCGGCTGATTTACCCACACCGGCGGTGCGAACAATCAGACCCATGCCGTCCGGCAGTTCAAGACTGGCCAGCGCTTCTTTTAATTCGGTACGATCGTCGCCTTCAATACGACGAGAGATGCCACCCGCGCGCGGGTTGTTCGGCATCAGGACCAGGTAGCTCCCTGCAAGACTGATAAAGGTGGTCAGTGCCGCACCTTTGTTGCCACGCTCTTCTTTGTCGATCTGTACAATAACTTCCTGGCCTTCGCGCAGCACATCTTTGATGTTTGGACGACCGTGGGAGCTGTAATTAGAAGGGAAATATTCGCGGGCAATCTCTTTGAGAGGTAAAAAGCCGTGGCGCTCGGCACCGTAATCTACGAATGCGGCTTCCAGGCTCGGTTCAATACGGGTGATTTTGCCTTTGTAGATGTTCGCTTTTTTCTGTTCATGTCCAGGACTTTCAATATCCAGGTCGTACAGACGCTGCCCATCAACGAGGGCGACACGCAACTCTTCCTGCTGAGTTGCGTTGATTAACATTCTTTTCATCGTAACTTACTCATTATTCTTACATTGACGACTAAGCTACGGGCAGAGTATCGCCTTTCCGGGTGTGAACCGATGGCCTCGTGTCTGTTCACGTCGCCAACCTCACGGTTGTCGTACGCTTAAGAGGCGCAGAGTGTCGGTTGCCTGTATTTCATACGGAAAAACAGCGCAATTATTCGGGGAACAGCCTGGGAAAACTCTCCAGAGAAGATTCCGTCTACCGGTAAGGACTGCAACCCGCAGCCCGCTAACTGCCTGAACGATCAATACGTCTTACGCCATTGCTGCGTGGATGAACGAACGGGCAAAATTGGTGATTCCGTAAAATTCATTGTTATAACAAGCTTGAACACGGAAAGCGTAAACATTATTCCTTGCTAACCCTGTTATAGCAAGATGACTTTTACCATTTATCACCCGGTTACTCACAGTTTTTTCACCGCTGCTTCGAGATTGTTCTAAAAGCCATCAAAAAGCATAACGATGCGCAAACCCTACCGGGTAATCCTAAATATAAGCATAGAAAAATGAGTGGCGCTATTCGGCGTGGCTATTTAGAATCGCCAACCATGAAAACAGAGACTCCAGCCGTAAAAATGGTTGCTATTTCGGCTGACGAAGCCGGGCAACGAATCGACAACTTTTTGCGTACCCAGTTAAAAGGGGTACCGAAGAGCATGATTTACCGCATTCTGCGTAAAGGCGAAGTGCGGGTGAACAAAAAACGCGTCAAACCGGAATACAAACTGATGGATGGCGATGAAATTCGTATCCCGCCGGTACGGGTTGCCGAACGTGATGAAGAAGCCGTGTCGCCCCATCTGCAAAAAGTGGCGGCGCTGAGCGATGTCATTCTTTATGAAGACGATCATATTCTGGTGCTTAACAAGCCGTCCGGCACCGCCGTACATGGCGGCAGCGGCCTGAGCTTTGGCGTGATTGAAGGCCTGCGCGCGCTGCGTCCGGAAGCCCGTTTCCTTGAGCTGGTGCATCGTCTTGACCGCGACACCTCCGGCGTCCTGCTGGTCGCTAAAAAGCGCTCGGCGCTGCGTTCGCTCCATGAACAGTTGCGCGAAAAGGGTATGCAGAAAGATTATCTGGCGCTGGTACGCGGCCAGTGGCAGTCGCATGTGAAAGTGGTGCAGGCGCCGCTGCTGAAAAATATTCTGCAAAGCGGCGAACGTATTGTGCGCGTAAGCCAGGAAGGTAAGCCGTCCGAGACGCGCTTCAAAGTGGAAGAGCGCTATGAACATGCCACGCTGGTACGCTGTAGCCCGGTGACGGGCCGTACGCACCAGATCCGCGTCCATACGCAGCACGCCGGGCATCCTATCGCCTTTGACGATCGCTACGGCGATCGCGATTTTGATCGCCAGCTTGCCGGCACCGGTCTGAATCGCCTGTTCCTGCACGCTGCGGCGCTGAAATTTACGCATCCGAATACGGGTGAAGCGATCCGCATCGAAGCGCCGCTGGACGATCAGCTCAAACACTGCCTGCAGGTGTTACGCAACGCGAAGTAACACCCGACAGGACGAGGGCTTATGGCCTGAGCCATTTATCCAGCCAGGGGTAAACCTCGTCCTGTTGTTGCTGATAAAAAACATGCCCGAGTTCCGGCCAGCTTTTGGTCACTAATCTGTCATCCGCCTGTTGCGACGCCCAGACCTCTCGGGCGCGGGCAAAGGCATCCTCGACCGCCTGTGGCGGAAATAACTTATCTTTGCCGCCGCTAAAAATCAGCATGGGTTTCGGCGCGGCAATGCTGGCGACATCGGGAATATCGAGATGGGCAGGCATACCGGGATGAAGCATATAAAAGGCGGACTGCCCGCGCAGCACGTTATTGCCCGGCTGCATCAGGCCGTCATAGGTGCCAAACCAGGAAATTACTGCCGTGGCCGCCACCTTGTCCGACAGGGCAGCCAGCTGCCAGGCGCGGAAACCGCCCATTGAGAAGCCCAGCACGCCAATGCGTTTGCTGTCGACGTTATTAAGCGTGGTGAGAAAATCCACGGTGCGCATATCTTCATAGGCCATTTCACCGGCCAGCGAGCGGCCAAGGTTAAAATAGTTGCTCGCCAGCGCCTGTTGCTGTTCGTACACCAGCGGGCCACGCTCGCCCCAGCCGGTGCTGTCGATGGCGATCACCACATAGCCACGCCTGGCCAGCTCATCGCCGGGAAAACGCCCGCTGAAGAACTTGTCGGCCCACGCCTGCGCGCTGGCGAGCGTTTCGGCATCCCCCCACGGGCGGATGACTTTCTCTTTGCCAATATCAAACTTCGAGCCGTGATCGTGCAATAACACCACCGCCGGATGCGGCCCCGCTGCTTTGGGGAGCAGCATCAGGGCGTTAATACGGTTGTCGTCGGTGATATTCAGGGCGATTTTGCGGGCGAGGTAACTGCCACGATCCTCCTCCATCAGCGTCTGCGGCGCAAATGGCTTATGTGAATCCGGCGTCAGCAGGGCGCTGCGCAACAGCTGGCGGGCGTGCTGCTGCCAGCGGGTGAAGTCAGAGAAATGGCCGGACTGCCAGGCGTCGGGATAGGTCATCTGCGCTTTTAACGCCGCCACGTTGGCCGGGAGATTACCTTCGATAATGCCGGTCGGCGGTTTATTTTCCGCCATACCCGGGCCGCTGGTTACAAATAACATCACTGCCAGAAATGCTTTTGCTGAATATTTCATCACCCACCTTTAAATTAAAACGCGGTTTTAAAAAGTCAGGTGATGAATAATAGAGCAATGCCGGTGTTAAACCGTGATCCTTAAAGCATTAATATAATAACGGATTACTGTTTTCCCGGCGCAGCATCTGGCACAGGGCGATGAGCGGCAGACCCACCAGCGTATTGGGGTCGCGCCCCTCAAGGCGTTCAAACAGGGTGATGCCAAGGCCCTCGCTTTTAAAGCTGCCTGCACAGTTCAGCGGACGCTCTTTACGCAGGTAATCGCCGATCTCCTGCTCGCTGAGGTGGCGAAAATGCACATCGAAAGGCTCACATTCGGTTTGCAGATGACCGGTGGCGGAATTATAAAGCGCAAGGCCGGTATAAAAAGTAACGATATTGCCCCGCGCCTTCATCAACTGGCGGTAAGCATTTTCTTCTGTCAGCGGTTTACCGGTAATTTCACCATCCAGTACGCACACCTGATCGGAACCGATAATAAGATGCGCCGGATAACGTTCGGCAAGGGACTGCGCTTTCGCCTGCGCCAGCCGCAGCACCAGCTGACGCGGGGTTTCGCCCGCCTTTGGCGTTTCATCGACGCCAGGGGCGGTGCACTCAAAAGGCACGCCAATTTTTTCCAGCAGCGCGCGACGATAAGGCGAAGTGGAAGCGAGCACGAGATTTGACATATTTTTTCCACCTTTTATATAGCGTAACCAGGTCAGGCATTTTAAACTACAGGCCGCAATGTGTGCGAATAATTGGCAAAAGGCAACCGCAGGCTGCCTTTTTCTTTGACTCTATGACATTACAAAGTTAATATGCGCGCCCTATGCAAAAGGTAAAATTACCCCTGACTCTTGATCCGGTCCGTACGGCTCAAAAACGCCTTGATTACGAGGGAATCTATACTCGCGATCAGGCTGAGCGTGTCGCCGAATCCGTAGTTAGTGTGGACAGTGATGTGGAATGCTCCATGTCGTTTGCTATCGACAACCAGCGTCTGGCGGTATTAACCGGCGATGCGAAGGTATCGGTAACGCTCGAATGCCAGCGTTGCGGGAAGCCGTTTCCCCATCAGGTCTACACACAGTATTGTTTTAGCCCGATCGTCAAAGACGAACAGGCCGAAGCACTCCCGGAAGCGTACGAGCCAATTCAGGTCAACGAATTTGGTGAAATCGATCTGCTGGCGCTGGTGGAAGATGAAATTATCCTCACCTTGCCGGTAGTTCCGGTGCATGATTCTGAACACTGTGAAGTGTCCGAGGCGGACATGGTGTTTGGTGAATTGCCTGATGAAGCGCAAAAGCCAAACCCATTTGCCGTATTAGCCAGCTTAAAGCGCAAGTAACAGGTTCTGCCTGTTCTTACGTGGATAACCGTAATTGAGGAGTAAGGTCCATGGCCGTACAACAAAATAAACCAACCCGTTCCAAACGTGGCATGCGTCGTTCCCATGACGCGCTGACCGCAGTCACCAGCCTGTCTGTAGACAAAACTTCTGGTGAGTCTCACCTGCGTCACCACATGACCGCTGACGGTTTCTACCGTGGTCGCAAGGTAATCACTAAGTAATCACGCTTTTGCGTGATGAAGCTTAGTGAGGATTTCCCCGTGTAAGCGGGGATATACCGCCTTGACACGTCTAACCCTGGCGTTAGATGTCATGGGGGGCGATTTTGGCCCTTCCGTGACGGTGCCTGCAGCATTGCAGGCACTGAATTCTAATTCACAACTCACTCTTCTTTTAGTCGGCGATCCCGACGCAATCACGCCATTACTTGCCAGAGCTGATTTCGAACAACGTTCGCGTCTGCAGATTATCCCTGCGCAGTCAGTTATTGCCAGTGATGCGCGCGCCTCGCAGGCGATACGCAATAGCCGTGGCAGTTCGATGCGCGTTGCGCTGGAGCTGGTAAAAGAAGGGCGCGCCGAGGCCTGCGTGAGCGCAGGGAATACCGGCGCGTTGATGGGGCTGGCTAAACTCCTGCTCAGGCCGATTGACGGCATTGAGCGTCCGGCGCTGATGACGGTATTACCGCATCAGCAGAAGGGCAAAACGGTGGTGCTGGATTTAGGCGCTAACGTGGATTGCGACAGCACGATGCTGATGCAGTTCGCGTTGATGGGTTCGGTGATGGCGGAAGAAGTGCTTGGCATTCCTCATCCCCGCGTGGCATTGCTGAACATTGGCGAAGAAGAGACCAAAGGTCTCGACAGCATTCGCGATGCCGCAGCCTTGTTAAAATCCATCCCGTCGATTAACTATATTGGCTATCTTGAAGCTAACGAATTACTCACCGGCAAAACGGATGTGCTGGTATGTGACGGTTTTACGGGAAACGTCACATTAAAGACCATGGAAGGTGTGGTCAGAATGTTCCTTTCGCTGCTGAAATCGCAGGGCGAGGGGAAAAAACGGTCGTGGTGGCTGATTTTATTAAAGCGTTGGTTACAAAAAAGCCTGAGCAGGCGATTCAGTCACCTCAACCCCGACCAGTATAATGGCGCGTGTCTGTTAGGATTGCGCGGCACGGTGATTAAGAGTCATGGTGCAGCCAATCAGCGAGCGTTTACAGTCGCGATTGAACAGGCAGTGCAGGCGGTGCAGCGACAAGTCCCTTCGCGGATTGCCGCTCGCCTGGAATCTGTGTTACCGGAAAAAGACTGAGCGTACATGCATACGAAGATTATTGGTACCGGCAGCTATCTGCCTGAACAAGTGCGAACCAACGCCGACCTGGAAAAAATGGTGGATACCTCCGACGAGTGGATTGTCACGCGCACGGGTATCCGCGAACGCCGCATTGCCGCGCCTGATGAAACCGTGTCTACCATGGGCTTCGAGGCGGCAAAACGCGCGCTGGAAATGTCAGGTATTGATAAGAATGAAATTGGCCTGATCATCGTGGCAACGACATCAGCGACGCACGCCTTTCCGAGCGCGGCCTGCCAGGTGCAGAGCATGCTGGAAATTAAAGGCTGTCCAGCCTTTGACGTGGGCGCGGCCTGCGCAGGTTTCACCTATGCCCTGAGCATCGCCGATCAGTATGTAAAAACCGGCGCCGTGAAATATGCTCTGGTGATCGGTTCCGACGTGCTGGCCCGCACCTGCGATCCGGCGGATCGTGGCACCATTATTATTTTTGGCGATGGTGCGGGTGCCGTGCTGCTCGGCGCGTCTGAAGAGCAGGGCATTATCTCCACCCATCTGCACGCTGACGGCAGCTACGGTGAATTACTGACGTTGCCGAACATTGATCGCGTGACGCCGGACAACCCGACTTATCTGACGATGGCCGGTAACGAAGTCTTTAAAGTGGCCGTGACGGAACTGGCGCACATCGTCGAAGAAACCCTGGCGGCGAATAACCTCGACCGCAGTGAACTCGACTGGCTGGTGCCGCACCAGGCTAACCTGCGTATTATCAGCGCGACAGCCAGAAAACTGGGCATGTCGATGGATAACGTTGTCGTGACCCTGGATCGTCATGGCAATACCTCTGCGGCTTCGGTGCCATGCGCCTTAGACGAAGCCGTCCGGGACGGACGCATCAAGCCGGGGCAGCTGGTGCTGCTTGAAGCCTTCGGCGGCGGGTTCACCTGGGGTTCCGCACTGGTTCGTTTCTAAAATTTAAGGATAAAAACATGACGCAATTTGCATTTGTGTTCCCGGGACAGGGCTCTCAGGCCGTTGGCATGCTCGCTGAACTGGCTGCCGACTATCCGGTGATTGAAGAAACTTTCCGCGAAGCGACAGCGGTGCTGGGCTATGATCTGTGGGCGCTGGCTCAACAGGGCCCGGCAGAAGAACTGAATAAAACCTGGCAGACGCAGCCTGCGCTGCTGACGGCTTCCGTGGCGCTGTGGCGCGTATGGCAGCAGGCGGGCGGTAAAACCCCTGCCATGATGGCAGGCCACAGTCTGGGTGAATACTCTGCGCTGGTGTGCGCGGGCGTTATTGATTTCGCTGATGCGGTTCGCCTGGTCGAGCTGCGCGGTAAATTTATGCAGGAAGCCGTGCCTGCGGGTACGGGCGGCATGTCCGCTATTATTGGCCTGGACGATGCAGCCATCGCTAAAGCCTGCGAAGAATCTGCCGAAGGGCAGGTGGTTTCACCGGTGAACTTTAACTCGCCGGGCCAGGTGGTGATCGCCGGTCATAAAGAAGCGGTTGAACGTGCGGGCGCAGCCTGTAAAGCGGCGGGCGCAAAACGCGCGCTGCCGTTGCCGGTCAGCGTACCGTCACACTGCGCGCTGATGAAGCCTGCGGCAGAGAAGCTGGCGGCAGAGCTTGAGAAAATCACCTTTAACACTCCGTCAGTTCCGGTTGTGAACAACGTGGATGTGAAATGTGAAACCACGCCTGCGGCCATCCGTGATGCCCTGGTTCGCCAGCTGTACAGTCCGGTACAATGGACGAAGAGCGTTGAATTCATGGCTGCGCAGGGCGTGGAGCACCTGTATGAAGTCGGTCCTGGCAAAGTATTGACCGGACTGACCAAACGTATTGTTGACACCCTGACAGCGTCGGCCATTAACGAGCCGGCGGCGATGTCAGCGGCGCTTGAGCAATAACAGAGGAAAACCAAAACCATGAGTTTTGAAGGAAAAGTTGCACTGGTTACCGGTGCAAGCCGTGGCATTGGCCGCGCAATCGCTGAAACGCTGGTCGCCCGCGGCGCGAAAGTTGTCGGTACGGCAACCAGCGAAAGTGGCGCACAGGCGATCAGTGATTATTTAGGTGCTAACGGTAAAGGTCTGATGTTAAACGTGACCGATCCGGCATCTATTGAATCTGTACTGGAAAATATTCGCGCGGAGTTTGGCGAAGTGGACATCCTGGTCAATAATGCCGGGATCACTCGCGACAACCTGTTAATGCGTATGAAAGATGATGAGTGGATCGATATTCTCGAAACCAACCTTTCATCTGTTTTCCGTCTGTCAAAAGCGGTAATGCGCGCTATGATGAAAAAACGTCATGGGCGGATTATCACTATCGGTTCTGTGGTCGGTACCATGGGAAATGCAGGTCAGGCCAACTACGCTGCGGCGAAAGCGGGTCTGATTGGCTTTAGTAAATCGCTGGCGCGTGAAATCGCGTCCCGCGGTATTACGGTAAACGTTGTTGCTCCGGGCTTTATTGAAACGGACATGACGCGTGCGCTCTCTGACGATCAGCGTGCGGGTATTCTGGCGCAGGTTCCTGCGGGTCGCCTCGGTGGCGCTCAGGAAATCGCCAATGCGGTTGCATTTTTAGCTTCAGACGAGGCGAGTTACATCACGGGTGAAACTTTGCACGTCAACGGCGGGATGTATATGGTTTAACCACGTTATTTCCTAAAACACATTTAGGGAATAATTTTATTTGCGTTATCAGGCCAAAAGGCCTCAAAATAGCGTAAAATCGTGGTAAGAACTGCCGGGATTTAGTTGCAAATTTTTCAACATTTTATACACTACGAAAACCATCGCGAAAGCGAGTTTTGATAGGAAATTTAAGAGTATGAGCACTATCGAAGAACGCGTTAAGAAGATTATCGGCGAGCAGCTGGGCGTTAAGCAGGAAGAAGTGACCAACAATGCATCTTTTGTTGATGACCTGGGCGCAGATTCTCTTGACACCGTTGAGCTGGTAATGGCTTTGGAAGAAGAGTTTGATACTGAGATTCCGGACGAAGAAGCTGAGAAAATCACTACTGTTCAGGCTGCCATTGATTACATCAACGGTCACCAGGCGTAAGTGAACATCTCCAGGCGGTCATTCGACCGCCTGAGTTTTATCTTTTAGTCCCACAAAATCTTTTTTTCCCTCCCTGGAGGACAAGCGTGTCTAAGCGTCGTGTAGTTGTGACCGGACTCGGCATGTTGTCTCCTGTCGGCAATACCGTAGAGTCCACCTGGAAATCTCTCCTTGCCGGTCAGAGTGGCATCAGCCTGATCGACCATTTCGATACTAGCGCCTATGCAACGAAATTTGCTGGCTTAGTAAAGGACTTTAACTGTGAAGACATTATCTCGCGCAAAGAACAGCGCAAGATGGATGCCTTCATTCAATATGGAATTGTTGCGGGCTGGCAGGCCATGCAGGATTCTGGCCTGGAAGTCACTCCGGAGAACGCAGGGCGCATTGGCGCGGCGATTGGCTCCGGTATTGGCGGTCTTGGCTTAATCGAAGAGAACCACTCTTCCCTGGTGAATGGTGGTCCACGCAAAATCAGCCCGTTCTTCGTGCCGTCAACGATTGTGAACATGGTGGCCGGTCATCTGACCATTATGCTTGGCCTGCAGGGTCCGAGCATCTCCATCGCCACGGCCTGTACCTCTGGCGTGCATAACATCGGTCATGCGGCGCGTATCATTGCTTATGGCGATGCTGACGTGATGCTGGCAGGTGGCGCTGAGAAAGCCAGTACGCCGCTGGGCGTGGGTGGTTTTGGTGCAGCACGTGCGCTGTCGACGCGTAACGATAACCCGCAAGCGGCAAGCCGTCCGTGGGATAAAGAGCGCGATGGTTTTGTGCTGGGTGACGGCGCAGGCATTATTGTGCTTGAAGAGTACGAGCACGCGAAAAAACGCGGCGCGAAAATTTATGCGGAACTGGTGGGTTTTGGTATGAGCAGCGATGCTTACCATATGACCTCACCGCCGGAAAACGGCGCAGGCGCGGCACTGGCGATGGCCAATGCGCTGCGTGACGCGCAGCTCGATCCGGCTAAAATCGGTTACGTCAACGCGCACGGCACCTCGACGCCGGCCGGCGACAAAGCGGAAACTCAGGCCGTTAAATCGATCTTTGGCGAGTCAGCCCGTACCCTGATGGTCAGCTCGACTAAATCGATGACCGGACACCTGTTAGGTGCCGCAGGGGCAGTAGAGTCCATCTACTCCATCCTTGCGCTGCGCGATCAGGCGATCCCGCCAACCATCAACCTGGATAACCCGGATGAAGGTTGCGACCTGGATTACGTGCCACACACTGCGCGTCAGGTCTCTGGTCTTGAGTACACGCTGTGTAACTCCTTCGGCTTTGGTGGTACTAACGGCTCGTTGATCTTTAAACGCGTCTGATCCCCGTAGCCTGAAAAGGCCCGCTCTGCGGGCCTTTGTTATTTCCATTTCAGCTTTCTCCGCTTGTCCTTCTTCTTTCATCCTGCCAGACTGGCGTGCCATGCAAACAGGAGCCGCTATGTTCTTGATAAATGGACGTGAACAAGACTCGCTTGCCGCGAACGACCGCGCTATCCAGTTTGGCGACGGCTGCTTTACCACAGCCCGGATCCGCCAGGGTGAAGTCCAGCTATTACCGGCCCATATTCGTCGTCTGCGTGAAGCCTGTGAGCGGCTGATGCTGCCATTTACTGACTGGCAGGTACTGGAAGCCGAGATGCGCCATCTGGCGCACGGCCATCAACAGGGCGTACTGAAGGTTATGCTTACGCGCGGCGCGGGCGGACGCGGATATAGCGCTGCCGCCTGTCATGCGCCGACGCGCCTGCTGTCCGTGTCCCCCCTGCCTGCACACTATGATCGCTGGCGGGAGGAGGGCATCAGGCTCGCCTTAAGCCCGGTGCGTCTCGGGCGCAATCCTCATCTGGCGGGTATCAAACATCTCAACCGGCTGGAGCAGGTGTTGATCCGTACTCATCTTGAGCAGACGACCGCCGACGAAGCGCTGGTTCTTGACAGCGACGGGTTCATTACGGAATGCTGTGCCGCGAATCTGTTCTGGCGAAAAGGCAATGACGTCTTTACCCCGAATCTGGATCACGCAGGCGTGAACGGTATTATGCGCCAGCACTGTATTGCGCAGCTGGCGGCGTCACCCTTTCGTGTGGTGGAAGTCCATGCGGCAGAAGAAGCCCTGGCAGATGCCGACGAAGTGCTCATCTGTAATGCGTTAATGCCGGTTATTGCGGTTCGTGCATATGGCGAACGGACGTGGACGTCACGCACGCTGTATCAATTTTTAGCCCCACTTTGTGAGCATTCGATTTCGTCATGAAGAAACTGTTTCGGTTCGTGCTGATCCTCGCGGTGATCCTGGTTATCGCTGCGGGTGCGGGTCTGTGGAAAGTCCGCCAGATGGCGAACAGCCCGATCCTTGTAAAAGAAGAGACTATTTTCACTCTGAAAGCTGGCACGGGCCGCATCGCCCTTGGCGATCAGCTGCATGCTGAGAAGATCATTAATCGCCCGCGCGTCTTTCAGTGGTTGTTACGCGTGGAGCCGGATCTGTCGCACTTCAAGGCCGGGACCTATCGTCTGACGCCGAAAATGACCGTGCGCGACATGCTGTTGCTGCTGGAGAGCGGCAAAGAAGCGCAGTTCCCGCTGCGGCTGGTGGAAGGCATGCGCCTGAGCGATTATCTTCGCCAACTGCGTAACGCGCCCTATATCAAGCACACGCTGAAGGACGACAGTTATCAGACCGTCGCCGCCGCGCTGAAATTCGACAACCCGGAATGGGTGGAAGGCTGGTTCTGGCCGGACACCTGGATGTATACCGCCAATACCACGGATATCGCGCTGTTGAAGCGCGCGCATCAGAAAATGGTGACGGCAGTGGACAGCGCCTGGGAAGGGCGGATGGAAGGACTGCCTTACGCGGATAAAAATCAGCTGGTCACCATGGCGTCCATCATTGAAAAAGAGACGGCGGTCGCCAGCGAGCGGGACCGCGTCGCCTCGGTGTTTATCAACCGCCTGCGCATTGGCATGCGTCTGCAAACCGATCCGACGGTGATTTACGGCATGGGTGAAAAATATAACGGTAAGCTGTCGCGCAGCGATCTTGAGACGCCAACCGCGTACAATACCTACACCATCACCGGATTGCCGCCAGGCCCGATCGCCACGCCAGGCGAAGCCTCGCTGAAGGCCGCCGCGCATCCGGCTAAAACGCCGTATCTCTATTTTGTGGCTGACGGTAAGGGAGGGCATACCTTCAACACCAATCTCGCCAGCCATAACCGGTCAGTGCAGGACTATCTGAAAGTATTAAAGGAAAAAAATGGGCAGTAAATACATCGTTATTGAAGGTCTCGAAGGTGCAGGTAAAACCACGGCGCGCAACGTTGTGGTGGAAACCCTTGAACAGCTCGGCATCGGCGAGATGATCTTCACCCGCGAGCCGGGCGGCACCCAGCTGGCCGAAAAACTGCGCAGTCTGGTGCTGGACATTAAATCGGTCGGCGATGAGATCATTAACGATAAAGCCGAAGTGCTGATGTTTTACGCCGCCAGGGTGCAGCTGGTGGAAACGGTGATCAAACCGGCGCTGGAGCGCGGCTGCTGGGTGATCGGCGACCGTCACGATCTCTCCACCCAGGCCTATCAGGGCGGCGGACGGGGCATTGATAACGCGATGCTCGCCACGCTGCGTGACGCGGTGCTGGGGAGTTTCCGCCCGGATTTAACGCTGTATCTCGACGTCACGCCGGAAGTGGGCCTGAAACGCGCCCGCGCCCGCGGTGAACTGGATCGCATCGAGCAGGAGTCGCTGGATTTCTTTAACCGTACCCGTGCGCGCTACCTTGAGCTGGCGGCGCAGGACGCGAGCATCAAAACCATCGATGCGACTCAATCCCTTGAGGATGTGATCCGCGATATCCGCCACACCGTAACCAGCTGGGTGCGGGAGCAGGGCGCATGAAATGGTATCCATGGCTACGCCCGGACTTTGAGCAACTGATTGCCAGCTATCAGGCCGGACGCGGACACCATGCGTTACTGATCCACGCGCTGCCCGGCATGGGGGAGGATGCGCTGATCTACGCCATCACCCGCTATCTGATGTGTCAGCAACCGGTGGAGCACAAAAGCTGCGGCCAGTGTCGCGGCTGTCAGTTAATGCAGGCGGGCACCCATCCGGACTATTACGCCCTGACGCCGGAAAAAGGCAAAGCGTCGCTGGGTATTGATGCGGTGCGCGATGTCAGTGAAAAGCTCTATGAGCACGCCCGGCTGGGCGGCGCGAAAGTGGTGTGGATCAGTGACGCGGCGCTGCTCACCGATGCGGCCGCTAACGCCCTGCTGAAAACGCTCGAAGAGCCACCGGCGAACACCTGGTTTTTCCTCGCCTGCCGCGAACCTGCGCGACTGCTCGCCACCCTGCGCAGCCGCTGCCGTATTCATCATTTATCCCCGCCGTCAGAAAGCTACGCCAGCGCCTGGCTGGCGCGGGAAACCACCGCCAGCCCTGAGGCCAGCCTTGCGGCGCTGCGGTTATGCGGCGGTGCGCCGGGTGCGGCAGCGCAACTGTTACAGACTGACAGCGCCGCCCAGCGGCAGACGCTCTGTACCGCGGTAAATGCCGCGCTGGACAGCGCCGACTGGCTCTCTCTGCTGGGCGTGCTCAATCACGATCAGGTGGCGGAGCGCCTGCACTGGCTGGCCTCGCTGCTGATGGACGCGCTGAAAATGCAGCAGGGCGCGACCCTGCTGACCAACGTCGACGCACAGCCGTTAGTTCACCGTCTGGCGCAGCATCTGCCGACGGCGCGCCTGCAGGCGATCATCACGGCGGTATTTCAGTGTCGCGGGCAGTTGCTGGACGTCACCGGCATAAATCGCGAACTGCTGTTAACCGATCTACTCTTATGCTGGGAGCACTACCTGCAACCGGGCACCGTGCTTCCTGTATCCCACTTCTGAAAGAGATCTTATGTTTTTAGTTGACTCACATTGCCATCTTGATGGCCTGGATTATCAATCCCTGCATAAAGACGTTGATGATGTGCTGGCGAAAGCCGCCGCGCGCGACGTGAAATTTTGTCTGGCGGTCGCCACCACGCTGCCGGGTTACCGTGCCATGCGTGATCTGGTGGGCGAGCGCGATAACGTGGTCTTCTCCTGCGGCGTGCATCCGCTGAATCAGGACGAGGCTTATGAAGTGGAAACCCTGCGTCAGTGGGCGGCGGAAGAGGGCGTGGTGGCGATGGGCGAGACGGGTCTCGACTATTTCTACACCCCGGAAACCAAAGCGCAGCAGCAGGAATCTTTCCGTAACCACATCCGTATTGGCCGCGAGCTGAACAAGCCGGTGATCGTCCATACGCGCGATGCCCGCGAAGATACGCTGGCTATTCTGCGCGAAGAAAAGGTGACGGATTGCGGGGGTGTACTACACTGCTTCACTGAAGACAAAGAAACAGCCGGTAAATTGTTGGACATGGGCTTCTATATCTCATTTTCCGGGATTGTCACTTTCCGTAACGCGGAGCAGCTCAGAGATGCCGCGCGTTACATACCGCTCGACAGGCTGCTGGTGGAAACGGATTCGCCGTATCTGGCCCCGGCCCCCCATCGTGGTAAAGAAAACCAGCCTGCGATGACCCGCGATGTCGCGGAGTATATGGCGGTACTGAAAGGTGTTCCGGTTGAAGAACTGGCGCAACAAACGACACAAAACTTTGCCAGACTCTTCCATATCGACCCTGCCCGCCTGCAATTTTCCTGATCGCACAGTTTTTTTAAAGCTCGTAATTAATAGGCTTTGCGAGTAAAGTTCACCGCCTCAAACGGGGCGGTGACACTCTTTTTTGACACATTCAGACAAGACTTTTGTAAAATAGTGCAAGTTTTAAGAACGGTCCTGGCTGAAACGTGATAGCCGTCAAACAATATTGCGCTGATTTATTTTACTCTGCGTAATAAATAAAGGGCGCTTAGATGTCCCGTCCAGGGCGCGGTTCTCCCCCCGCGCCAATGCGTGAAAACGTAAAAAAAAGCACAAATACTCAGGAGCACTCTCAATTATGTTTAAGAATGCATTTGCTAACCTGCAGAAGGTCGGTAAATCACTGATGCTGCCAGTATCCGTACTGCCTATCGCAGGTATCCTGCTGGGCGTCGGTTCGGCAAACTTCAGCTGGCTGCCAGAAGTTGTTTCCCATGTCATGGCTGAAGCGGGCGGTTCCGTTTTTGCTAACATGCCGCTGATCTTCGCTATCGGTGTTGCGCTGGGCTTCACCAATAACGACGGCGTTTCTGCGCTGGCCTCTGTGGTCGCTTACGGCATCATGGTGAAAACCATGGCGGTGGTAGCGCCGCTGGTGCTGCATTTACCTGCTGAAGAAATCGCGGCTAAACACCTGGCGGATACCGGTGTTCTGGGCGGGATCATCTCCGGTGCGATAGCGGCCTACATGTTTAACCGCTTCTACCGTATCAAGCTCCCTGAATATCTGGGCTTCTTTGCGGGCAAGCGCTTCGTGCCGATCATCTCTGGTCTGGCTGCGATCGTGATGGGCATCGTGCTGTCCTTCATCTGGCCGCCAATCGGTACCGCTATTCAGACCTTCTCTCAGTGGGCTGCTTATCAGAACCCGGTCGTGGCGTTCGGTATCTATGGCTTCATTGAGCGCTGCCTGGTGCCGTTCGGTCTGCACCACATCTGGAACGTTCCTTTCCAGATGCAGATTGGTGAATACACCAACGCCGCAGGTCAGGTATTCCACGGTGACATTCCGCGCTACATGGCAGGCGACCCGACTGCGGGTAAACTGTCCGGCGGTTTCCTGTTCAAAATGTACGGTCTGCCGGCTGCGGCAATCGCGATCTGGCACTCAGCGAAACCTGAGAACCGCGCGAAAGTGGGCGGTATCATGATCTCCGCTGCGCTGACTTCGTTCCTGACCGGTATTACCGAGCCAATCGAATTCTCCTTCATGTTCGTGGCGCCGGTGCTGTACGCAATCCATGCGGTACTGGCTGGTCTGGCCTTCCCGATCTGTATCCTGCTGGGTATGCGTGACGGTACGTCCTTCTCCCATGGTCTGATTGACTTCGTGGTGCTGAGCGGCAACGGCAGCAACCTGTGGCTGTTCCCGGTTGTGGGTCTGTGCTACGCGGCGGTGTACTACACCGTGTTCCGTGTGCTGATTAAAGCGCTGGATCTGAAAACCCCGGGTCGTGAAGACGCAACCGAAGACGCAAAAGCGACCGGCACCAGCGAAATGGCTCCGGCTCTGGTATCGGCTTTCGGCGGTAAAGATAACATCACTAACCTGGATGCCTGCATTACACGTCTGCGTGTAAGCGTGGCTGACGTTGCTAAAGTGGATCAGGCTGGCCTGAAGAAACTGGGCGCGGCAGGTGTGGTGGTTGCAGGTTCCGGCGTTCAGGCAATTTTCGGTACGAAATCCGATAACCTGAAAACCGAGATGGATGAATACATCCGCAACCACTAAGAAATAGTCTGGGGAGACTGAGGGAGCCGAATGGCTCCCTTTTTTACGTCTGGTGAATGTGAAGCCGGGTGGCGCTTCGCTGACGCTGGCCTGGGGACTGGGATTGTGCCGGGTGGCGCTTCGCTTACGCCGGCCTACATACCGGGAACTGTGCCGGGTGGCGCTTCGCTTACACCGGCCTACATACCGGGACCGGCCTACATTTATGGGGTTTGGTTACTGTAGGCCCGGCAAGCTTGCGCCGCCGGGCAAGTCATTTACGCGGAGTATCAGAAGCTGTAGTTCGCGCTAACCGAGAAGTTACGCGGCTCGCCGAACACATAGGTGCGGCTGTTGACGTTGGTTTCGTAGGTCTTATCGAACAGGTTATCCAGATTCGCCTGCACCGAAAGCGCTTTGGTCACGTGATAACGGGCAAACAGATCCACCAGCGCGTAGCTGCCTTGTTCAGAGCGCAGCGTCCCGCTGGCAACAGGTACATCAGCCCAGGTGTGGTTCTGCCAGTTCACGCCACCGCCGACCGTCAGGTCCGGCAGCATCGGCAGGCGATAGCTGGTGAACATTTTCACCGACGTGCGCGGCAGATCAGAGTTTACCGCGACACCTTCGCTGTCTTCCGCCACATAACGCGTTGCGCCGAAGGACATCTGCCAGTTGTCCGTCAGTGCGCCGTTCACTTCAAATTCAACGCCGCGACTGACGGTACCATTCGCTTCACGATATGCGGTTTCCCCGTTGCTGCCGGGAACCACGCCGCCTGTGGACTGCGCCAGATGATCCTGCTCAATGCGGAATACCGCCAGCGAAGTCGTCAGGCGGCTGTTCATCCAGTCGGCTTTCACACCCGCTTCGTAGTTATTACCGGTGATCGGCGACAGGTATTTACCCTGACTATCACGTTGCGTCTGCGGCTGGAAAATCGAGGTATAGCTGGCATAGGTGGACCAGGTATCGTTGATGTCAAACACCACGCCCGCATACGGCGAAGTATTGTTCTTCTCCAGATCCTGGGTCAGGGTATGCAGCGTGTAATTGGTATAGCGCGCGCCCAGAATGAGGTGCAGCGGATCCGCCAGCGAAATGCGGGTCGCCATATACGCGGACTTCTGACGCACCGTATCTTCCTGCGCGAGGCTTAACGGCGACCAGTCGGTTTCCGGGAAGTTACCGGAATAATCGCTGTAGTTGCCTAACTGCGTATCGCCGATGTTTTCCCACGAGCTGTAATAGATATTGTGCTGTTTAGTGTAATTGGTGCCCACCATCAGCTCATGCTGACGACCAAAGAGTTCGTAATTGCCGTTAGCAAAAGTATCGATGGCATCCACTTTACGCTTGCCGGTGTTGTAGCCGGTGCCGCCAACAAAGGGATAGGACGCGCCATACGGGCTGACCATCAGGCCGGTGGTTTTATCAACCTGGCCGTCCAGATACAGCGCCTTGCTGTCGAGTTCAGTTTCGGTGTGCGTACCGTTTACCGTAAGCTGCCAGTTATCGCCCAGCTTTTGCTTCAGAGTGACAAAAGTACGCTGCGTTTCGGTATCGCTGTAGGCCCAGTCAGGCGCCGTACTGTCGCTGCGATCGGCCTTGATTTTGCTGCCGTCGGTATACCAGCGCGGCAGGCCGCCCCAGGTCTGATGGTCAGTGTTGTTTTCCTGATAATCGTAACCCACGGAGAACGCCGTGGCGTCAGTGAGATCGGCATCAAGCACGCCGTAGAAGAATTTTTTCTTCTGACCGTAATGATCCAGCCAGCTATCCTTATCCTGATAGCCCGCCACCATACGACCACGGATGTTACCGTTTTCGGTAAGCGGGGTGGAGAGATCCGCCACGTAACGTTGCTTGTTCCAGCTGCCGTACTCTGCGCTGACGTTGGTGGTGAATTCACGGCTGTCAGCGTGCTTACGCACCATATTAATCGCCGCAGAAGGGTTGCCGGAACCGGTCGTCAGACCATTCGCGCCGCGCACCACTTCAATACGCTCATACATAGCGGTATCCGACATCGCATCGCCCAGGTTCCAGCGGGATTCAAACAGCGTCGGAATGCCATCGACCATATAGTTGTCGATCAGAAAACCGCGGGAATAGAAGGTGCTGCGATCGGAATCCGCCACGCTCTCAGAAATACCGATGGTATTTTTCAGCACGTCACCCAGCGACTCCAGCTTCTGATCTTTCATCCGCTGTTCGCTGACCAGCGTCACCGACTGCGGAATATCACGCTGAACCAGCAGCATTTTGGTGCCGGAGGTGGTGGTTTTAACGCTGTAATCTTCACTTTCTGTGGCTGCCGTCGTGCCTGAGGACGAACCATCGACAACCAGCGTATCTTCCGGCGCTGCCGTGGTGGCCGCAAAGCCCGCCGCTGGCGTCAGTGCAAAAGCAATACAAACCGCCAGCAGTGACGGATGAGTGGCAGGCGGACGTTGTCCGTCCCTGGCGTGAACGGTGAAAGACATCATTAACCCTTCTGAGTGTTGGTCATAAAGCACCCCGTCAATACGTTGTCGGCGCGGTGCAGGATAGTTAATTATTCAGTTATGAAACGCGCATGGAAATGCAAATGCGAAATATACGCATTACAGTTCACCCTGTAAACAGATGTAATATTTATTAATGAAACCCGGTTTTACTCAGCACGATGAACAGGGGGATGACATAAGCTTTCGGCAGGGTAAGAAAATGAGGTTTATAGTTGAAACATCAGGAGATTGTCACTCATACTCTCTGGCAATATTATGCAGTCATAAAGAAGGAAGACGACATGGCAGAAGAAACTATTTTCAGTAAAATTATTCGTCGCGAAATTCCGTCGGATATTGTCTGGCAGGATGAGCTGGTCACCGCGTTCCGCGACATTTCCCCACAGGCTCCTGTACACATTTTGATTGTGCCGAATATTCTGATCCCGACCATCAACGACGCCACCGAAGCCCATGAGCAAGCGCTGGGCCGCATGATGACCGTCGCGGCGAAAATCGCAAAGCAGGAAGGCATTGCCGAGGACGGTTACCGCCTGATCATGAACTGCAATCGTCATGGCGGCCAGGAGGTCTATCATATTCACCTGCATCTGGTCGGGGGCCATGCCCTGGGTCCTATGCTGTCTCACAAAGGCCGCTAAGATGACCAAAGGGCGTACTGCCGTATTACTGGCGGCGATTTTACTTGCCGGATGCAGCGCAAAACCGGCGATCCCGGTCAGCGATGAGCAAACGCTGGTGATGGAGTCAACCGTCCTCGCGGCGGGGATCTCCGCCGAAAAACCGGAATTATCCCGCTCGGAAATTCAGTCTTCTGCGTCCTCAACTCTCTACAATGAAAGAAACGTGCCGGTAACGGTTAACTATCGTTTTTACTGGTATGACGCCAGAGGCCTTGAAATGCATCCGCTGGAAGCGCCGCGAACCGTCACTGTGCCTGCACACGCATCGGTGACGCTTTATGGCAGCGCCAACTATCTGGGCGCACATAAAGTGCGGCTCTATCTCTATTTATAAGGGGTGATTTGAATGAGAATGATGGGACGTTACGCCCTGCTTGCCACACTGGCATTGATCCTGACCGGCTGTCAGATTAATCAGGAACAACCCGCGCCGGTCGACCAGGCGACGCCGGTACCGGAACAACCGACCACGCCGCAGCAACCGCTGCCGACCGTGCCGTCAGTACCGACCATCCCGTCACAGCCAGGGCCGATTGAGCATCAGGACGAAACCGTGCAGCCGACGCCGCGCGTACGTCACTACGACTGGTCCGGCGCGATTTCGCCGATGGTCAGCAAAATGCTTCAGGCGAGCGGCGCGGCAGGCGGCAGCGTGCTGCTGGTGGACAGCGTCAATAACCGCACCAACGGCTCGCTGAATACCGGCGAAGGCACCGATGCGCTGCGCAATGCGCTGGCGAACAACGGCAAATTCACGCTGGTGTCCGCGCAGCAGCTGGGCGTCGCCAAACAGCAACTGGGGTTATCCCCGCAGGACAGCCTCGGCACCCGCAGCAAAGCCATCGGCATCGCCCGTAACGTTGGCGCGCAGTATGTACTCTATTCCAGCGCCAGCGGCAACGTTAACGCCCCAACCCTGCAAATGCAGCTGATGCTGGTACAGACTGGCGAGATCGTCTGGTCAGGTAAAGGCAGCGTTGCACAACAATAAACCTGAGCGTGACGCTATTCTGTCACGCTATTTTCCGCAGTTTACGCCCGCCGCAGATCAGACAACGTCCGGTCTGTCTGGCGGGAGTATCATTATTGAACGCGGGCAGCAGCGTCTGGTGCTCCGTTTCCGTCACGCGGCCACCCCCGCCGCGCCTTTTCTGCGTCAGTATCATGTCCTGAAACGTCTCCCTGTTTCGCTTGCGCCACAGCCGCTGCGTTACGGCGAAGGCTGGATGGCCGTCGATTTTCTGCGCGGTGAGGTAAAAACTGCGCTACCGGCTACCGATGCGCTGGCAGAGGTGTTGTATCATCTGCACCAGCAGCCCTGTTTTGGCTGGCGCATCACGCTGTTGCCGCTGCTTGAAGGCTACTGGCAACAGGCCGCGCCTGCACGACGCACGCCGTTCTGGTTGCGGCAGCTGAAAAGGCTGCGCAAACAGAGGGAGCCGCGCGTGCTGCGTCTGGCGCCGCTGCATATGGATGTCCACGCGGGCAATCTGGTGCACAGTGCGCAGGGGCTGCGTCTGATCGACTGGGAGTACGCGGGAGATGGCGATATTGCCCTTGAGCTGGCCTCGGTGTGGATGGATGACGCCGCGCGACAGGGGCTGGTGGAGGATTATGCCCGCCGTGCCAGCATCGATCCCATCATGTTACAGTGGCAGGTGCGGCGCTGGCGGCCCTGGGTGATGATGCTGATGGCAGGCTGGTACGAGTACCGCTGGCAACAGACGGGCGAACAACAATTTATAACGCTGGCCGATGAAATATGGCGCCAGTTGCAGACTAAAGGATAAGAGAGGTCAGTGTGGGTCCGGTAATGTTAGATGTTGAAGGCTATGAGCTGGATGCCGAAGAGCGCGAAATTCTGGCGCATCCGCTGGTGGGCGGTTTGATCCTGTTTACCCGCAATTATCACGATCCCGCCCAATTGCGCGAGCTGGTGCGCCAGATCCGCGAGGCGTCACATCACCGACTGGTGGTGGCGGTGGATCAGGAAGGCGGGCGCGTTCAGCGCTTCAAAGAGGGTTTCACCCGACTGCCCGCGGCACAGTCCTTCGCCGCGCTGCTGGGAACAACCGAGGGCGGCAGGCTGGCGGAAGAGGCTGGCTGGCTGATGGCAAGCGAGATGATCGCCATGGACATCGACATCAGCTTTGCGCCGGTGCTGGATGTGGGACATATCAGCGCGGCCATTGGCGAACGCTCTTACCATGCCGATCCGGCTACCGCGCTGGCAATGGCGACCCGTTTTATCGACGGTATGCACAGCGCCGGAATGAAAACCACCGGCAAGCATTTTCCGGGACATGGCGCGGTAAGCGCAGATTCCCACAAAGAGACGCCGCGCGATCCCCGTGATGAAGCGGAGATCCGCGCCAAAGACATGTCCGTTTTCCGCTCGCTGATTACGGATAACAAGCTTGACGCCATCATGCCGGCGCATGTGATTTACAGCGAGGCGGATCCGCGTCCGGCAAGCGGTTCACCCTACTGGCTGAAAACCGTGCTGCGCGGCGAGCTGGGCTTTAACGGCGTGATCTTCTCCGACGACCTGTCGATGGAAGGGGCGGCGATTATGGGCAGCTATGCGGAGCGCGGGCAGGCGTCGCTGGATGCCGGCTGCGATATAATCCTGGTTTGTAATAATCGTAAAGGCGCGGTCAGTGTTCTGGATAACCTGTCGCCGATCAAAGCAGAACGTGTTACAGAGTTGTATCATAAAGGTTCATTTACGCGTCAGGAATTGATGTCATCCGCGAAGTGGAAAACGGTCAGCGCCGCGCTGGAACAGCTGCACGAACGCTGGCAGGAACATAAAACGGCGCTTTAATCCATCGGTGCGTTGCAGTGTGGTGAGGGCACAATGATCATCTATTTACACGGTTTTGACTCGAACAGTCCGGGTAATCACGAGAAAGTGTTGCAGCTTCAGTTTATCGATCCGGATGTGCGGCTGCTGAGCTACAGCACCCGCCATCCGCGGCATGATATGCAGCACCTGCTGAAAGAAGTGGATAAAATGTTGCAGCTCAATGTCGATGAGCGTCCGCTGATCTGCGGCGTCGGGCTGGGCGGTTTCTGGGCCGAGCGTATCGGCTTTCTGTGCGATATCAGGCAGGTGATGTTTAACCCGAATCTGTGGCCGCAGGAGAATATGGAAGGCAAAATCGACCGTCCTGAAGAGTACGCCGATATTGCCACCAAATGCGTGACTAATTTTCGCGAAAAAAACCGCGACCGCTGTCTGGCGATCCTGTCCCGCCGGGACGAGGCGCTCGACAGCCAGCGTTCGGCGGCATTGCTGCAACCTTTTTACGAAATCGTCTGGGATGAAGAGCAGACGCATAAGTTTAAGAATATCTCCCCGCATTTGCAGCGCATCAAAGCCTTTAAAACCCTCGGTTAATCCGGCGTACATTCTTAAAAGTCAGCTTAATCGCTGACTTTTTTTTCCTTTACTGCGGATCGCGCTTATCTTTTAAGCAGCAAAACTTGATGTACATCAATTTTGGTATGACCAATGCACCGAACATGCTATTCTCGTTACCGGTAAGGCGTTTTCCTGCTGGTAACTTGTTGTTAAATAAAACTTATTTTTATAACTTTTACTTAACAATTGGTTAATAATTTTAAGGGGGTCACCTTGACTACACCATTGAAAAAGATCGTGATTGTGGGCGGGGGTGCAGGCGGCCTTGAGCTGGCCACTCAACTGGGCAAAAAGCTCGGACGCGGTAAAAAAGCGAAAATCACGCTCATCGACCGTAACCACAGCCACCTGTGGAAGCCGCTGCTGCACGAAGTGGCGACCGGCTCGCTGGATGAAGGCGTGGATGCGCTGAGTTACCTGGCGCACGCGCGTAACCATCACTTCCAGTTCCAGCTTGGCTCCGTGATGGACATCAATCGCGAAAGCAAAACCCTGACGCTGGCTGAACTGCGCGACGAGAAGGGCGATCTGCTGGTGCCGGAACGTAAAATCGCTTACGACACCCTGGTGATGGCGCTGGGCAGCACCTCCAATGATTTCAATACGCCGGGCGTGAAAGAGCACTGTATCTTCCTCGACAACCCGCACCAGGCCCGTCGTTTCCATCAGGAAATGCTTAACCTGTTCCTGAAATACTCCGCCAACCTCGGCGCCAGCGGCAAGGTCAACATCGCCATTGTCGGCGGTGGCGCGACCGGCGTTGAGCTGTCGGCAGAGCTGCATAATGCGGTGAAACAGCTGCACAGCTACGGTTACAAAGGGCTGAGCAACGAGGCGCTGAACGTGACGCTGGTGGAAGCGGGCGAGCGTATTCTGCCTGCGCTGCCGCCGCGTATTTCCAGCGCGGCGCACAACGAACTGACCAAAATGGGCGTACGCGTCCTGACGCAGACCATGGTCACCAGCGCCGACAGCGAAGGGCTGCACACCAAAGACGGCGAACATATCAAAGCCGATCTGATGGTGTGGGCGGCAGGGATCAAAGCGCCGGACTTTATGAAAGAGATCGGTGGGCTGGAAACCAACCGCATTAATCAGCTGGTGGTTGAGCAGACCTTGCAAACCACCCGCGACCCGGACATTTTCGCCATCGGCGACTGCGCCTCCTGCGCCCGTCCGGAAGGGGGCTTTGTGCCGCCGCGCGCTCAGGCCGCTCACCAGATGGCAACCTGCGCGCTGCACAACATTCTGGCGCAGATGAAGGGCAAGTCGCTGAAAGAGTATGTCTATAAAGATCATGGCTCGCTGGTGTCGCTGTCGAACTTCTCCACCGTCGGCAGTCTGATGGGTAACCTGATGCGCGGCTCGATGATGATTGAAGGCCGCATGGCGCGCTTTGTATACATCTCGCTGTACCGTATGCACCAGGTGGCGCTGCATGGCTATTTCAAAACCGGCCTGATGATGGTGGTCGGCAGTATTAACCGGGTGATCCGCCCGCGTCTGAAGCTGCACTGACAGACCATGCCCCGCTTCGCGGCGGGCGTTCAGCATATCCTTCTGCCCGACAGGGCTATGTGGTCAGACTTCTCTGAATCACCGCATTTCCCCGCACAATACCCCGCAAACTTCCTGAATTCTGATTGGCGTACGCTGCCTTTGATTGCAAAATTGTTACCAATAGCAAAAAAGGGAGATGATCCTGTGAATAAATCAATGTTAGCGGGTATAGGAATTGGTGTGGCCGCTGCTCTGGGTGTGGCAGCGGTTGCAGGCCTTGATGTCTTCAAAAGCGGCCCACAATATGCGCAGGTCGTCTCAGCCACACCAATCAAAGAAACGGTTAAAACGCCGCGTAAAGAGTGCCGTAACGTGACGGTAACGCATCGTCGCCCCGTGCAGGATGAAAATCGCCTGACAGGGTCGGTGCTGGGCGCTGTCGCAGGCGGCGTGATTGGTCACCAGTTTGGCGGCGGTCGCGGTAAAGATGTGGCCACTGTTGTCGGCGCGCTGGGCGGCGGCTATGCCGGTAATCAGATTCAGGGGTCACTACAGGATAATGACACCTACACCAGCACGCAGCAGCGTTGTAAAACCGTGTATGAAAAATCGGAAAAAATGCTCGGTTACGACGTCACCTACAAAATTGGTGACCAGCAGGGAAAAATTCGTATGGATAACGATCCCGGCACGCAAATTCCGCTGGATGGCAATGGCCAGCTGATCCTGAACAACAAAGCGTAAAAAAGAAGTTCTGCATTAATTGACTCCCCAATCGCTCAGGCTGGGGAGTCCTTTTTTATTTCTGCCTTATACCGCAGTATCGCGACTCTGCTTCACCAGCAGACCTGCCGTAATCAATACCGAGACGAAAGCGAAAAGCACTGAACTGCCGCACAACAACCACAGACTAAACAACAATGTAATTACTATTAGCACTTTGAGTAATGGTAATAGCAAAACCATTTCATTTTCCTTCTGCATGTGAACAGCCATAAATCGCGTCTTCATGACCTGCAAGCGTCTCCCGTTGTGATACTGCTAATCATTAGCAGAAAAATAATCACAATAAGAATAGCAAAGCGAAGCGGAAAACAGAAAGGCCTGACCTATTGCTGCAAAAGGTCAGGCCAATCAAAAGAAAGAAGGGGATTACAGTCAGGATTTCAGCAATTCAGGCCACAGTCGCAGGGTGGTGTGGGTGATTTGCAGCAGTTTTTCCATGCAGGCGCCTTCACGCGCGCTCACGGACATGCCCTGCAGAATACAGCTCAGAAATTGCGCCAGCGCGGCCACATCGCGGTTGGCCGGGATCTCGCCCCGCGCCTGGCGCTGCTGTAAAAACTGCAACAGCGTCTGCTCCTGAAGGGCGTGGCGGGATTTGATCGTTCGGGCGATTTCGTTTGAGGAGGCGGCGAGCGTCGCAGAGGTGTTAATCATAAAGCAGCCCGCCGGGGTATCCTTACTGGTAAAGCAGGTGGCGACAGAAGTGAAGTAATCCCGCAGCGCCTGCTCCAGGGGTTTTTCCTCGCACAACAGTTGCGCGTCATGCTGCGCCGTGAAGCGAGCGATATAGCGATCGAGCACGGCGCGGAACAGCCCCTCTTTGTTCGTGAACTCTGCATACAGCGTCGGCGCTTTGGCGCCTGTCGCCTCAACCAGATCCGCTAACGAGGTGGCCTCATACCCGTGCTGCCAGAACAGCGTCATGGCTTTATCAAGCGCGGCGTCCCGGTCGAAGGTTTTCGGTCGGCCACGGCTTTTTTTAGTACCGCAGGTCACGTCGTTGGTCATAGCGCCGCCTGAATAATGATGTTTGTTGAACGATCATTATAAAAATTACCGGCAGGCATTACAAACTTTGCGCAACCTCCTGATGTTCCGTGACATCTACCGGCATTCCGGAACGAACCTGCATCACTTCATCCATCAGCGCAGTATTTGTTTGCGCATCGGCTTTAAAGGATTCCATTGCGCTGCTCAGTACAATTGGCTGGGTTTTCGGATCGTCGTTAATGGATTTAGACAGCGGCTGATGCACCTCCACCAGGCGACGGCCATCCGGCTCGACAGAGGCCTTGATCGGCGTATTAATGATGTTCACTCTGGTGCCCGGCGTGACCTTTTTAAACAGCGTGGCGATATCGCCATCCCGCAGACGGATACAGCCGGAGCTGACGCGCATGCCGATGCCAAAATCTGCGTTAGTGCCGTGGATCAGATACACACCGCCGTAGGCCGCCAGACGAATGGCGTGATGCCCCATCGGGTTATCCGGGCCTGCCGGCACCACCGCAGGCAGATCGATACCCTGCGCTTTATAGCGTGCGCGAATATTCGCGGTCGGCGTCCAGGTCGGATTTGCGCGTTTGTCCGATACGGTAGTCACCATCGTGGGCGTTAAGGTATCGCCTCCCAGCTGGCCGATGCCGATAGGGTAGATCGTCACTTCGCTTTTACCCGGCGGGTAATAGTAAAGACGCAGCTCGGCAAGGTTAATAACAATACCCTCGCGCGGTACGTCCGGCAGCAGGGTTTGCAGCGGAATGGTCAGTACGCTGCCCGCGCGGGGGACGTAAGGATCGACGCCGGGGTTCGCCTGTAACAGCGCAAGGAATCCGACATTGTATTTTTTGGCAATCGCTTCCAGCGAGCCGCCATCGTTTTCCACGAGATGGAAGCGGTTTTCACCGACCACCCGGCTTCCCGCCGCGGGCAGCGGCCAGGTATTGGCCTGAGCGGGAAGGGCGAGCGCCAGAGTCGAGGCAACGGCAATAAAAGCCAGCCAACGGGCAAAACGCGAGGTTTTCATTAGTATCATCACCCACAGGTATATTCAGGTTATTGTTATTCAACATAAACCTTAATTATGGATGGTAGGCATGTCGGGAAATGCAGGGGAAGTGCAAAGAGTTTGTAAAGGCTGGCGCGCCGCCCGGGGACGGCGCGCCAGTGATCTCAGGCGACGGCGTTTTCCGCCAGTTTCTGCATAAACTGACGCACCCATTCGATACGGGTTTTCCGCTCACCGAGATCCTGGAAGAACTTCAGTCGTGTCGGCCCGTCGAGGCGGAAATGCTGCGGCTGCTTTTGCAGCAGACCAATCAGCCACACCGGATCCACATGATTCTTCTCGGCGAACTCAATAGTGCCGCCTTTGTCGTTACCTTCGATCTTGCGAATGCCCAGGTGCTGCGCCTGTTGACGCAGTAACGCCACCTCAAGCAGGGTACGCGCCGGATCCGGCAGCAGGCCGAAGCGATCGATCATCTCCACCTTAATTTCATCCAGCTCGTTCTCACTTTTCGCACTGGCCACCCGTTTGTAGAACGACAGGCGCGTATTCACGTCAGGAATGTAATCATCCGGGATCAGCGCCGGCATACGCAGTTCCACTTCCGTCTGCTGGCTGGTGAGATCTTCCAGAGAAGGCTCGCGCCCGGCTTTCAGCGCATCGACCGCGTTTTCCAGCATCTCCATGTACAGCGAGAAGCCGATGGTTTCCATCTGACCGCTCTGATCTTCCCCGAGCAGCTCCCCGGCGCCGCGGATCTCCAGATCGTGGGTCGCCAGCGCAAAGCCCGCCCCCAGATCTTCCAGCGAGGCAATGGCTTCGAGGCGTTTCTGCGCATCGGTGGTCATGGCTTTCGGATGCGGCGTCAGCAGCCACGCATAGGCCTGATGATGCGAACGCCCGACGCGCCCGCGCAGCTGGTGCAGCTGCGCCAGGCCAAAATGATCGGCCCGCTCGATGATGATAGTGTTGGCGGTGGGAATGTCGATCCCGGTTTCGATTATGGTGGTGCACACCAGCACGTTAAAACGCTGGTGATGGAAATCATTCATTACGCGCTCCAGCTCACGCTCGCGCATCTGTCCGTGACCGATAGTGATACGCGCTTCCGGTACCAGATTCGCCAGACGTTGCGCCGCCTTCTGAATGTTTTCCACATCGTTATAAAGATAATACACCTGGCCGCCACGCAGGATCTCACGCAGCATGGCTTCACGTACCACCAGATCGTCATACTCGCGCACGAAGGTTTTCACCGCCAGACGACGGGCGGGCGGGGTGGCGATAATCGACAGATCGCGCATGCCGCTCATCGCCATATTCAGCGTGCGCGGGATCGGCGTGGCGGTCAGCGTCAGAATATCCACGTCGGCGCGCATCGCTTTAATGCGTTCTTTATGGCGCACGCCAAAGCGGTGCTCTTCATCGACGATAAGCAGTCCCAGGTCACGCATCTTCACATCGCTTTGCAGCAGCTTGTGCGTGCCGACCAGAATATCAATTTTACCCTCGGCGACCTGCTCCAGGATCTGCGCCTGCTCTTTGGCGCTGCGGAAGCGGGAGAGCATCTCAATGCGCACCGGCCAGTTGGCGAAGCGGTCGCGGAAGTTATCATAGTGCTGTTGCGCCAGCAGGGTGGTCGGCACCAGCACGGCCACCTGCTTGTGGTTTTCCACCGCAAGGAAGGCGGCGCGCATCGCCACTTCGGTTTTGCCAAAGCCCACGTCGCCGCACACCAGACGATCCATCGCCAGCGGCTGAGACATATCGCTGAGCACCGCATTGATCGCCTGCGCCTGATCCGGCGTGGTTTCAAAGGGGAAACCTTCGCAGAACAGCTGATACTGTTCACGATCGTGTTTGAACGCGAAACCGCTTTTCGCCGCGCGCTGGGCGTAAATATCCAGCAGTTCCGCCGCCACATCGCGGACTTTCTCCGCCGCTTTCTGCCGCGCCCGTGACCAGGCATCGCTGCCAAGTTTATGCAGCGGGGCATTATCTTCAGCGCCACCGGCGTAGCGGCTAATCAGATGCAGGGACGAAACCGGCACATAGAGTTTGGCGTCACCGGCATAGGTGAGCATCAGGTATTCGCCCTTGATGCCGCCAGCTTCCAGGGTGGTCATTCCCGCATAGCGTCCGACGCCGTGCTCCAGATGGACAACCGGCTGGCCGGGATGCAGTTCGGCGAGGTTACGGATCAGCGTATCCGGGTTAATGGTGCGGCGATTATCCTGGCGGCGACGGGACACGCGTTCGCCCAGCAGATCGCCTTCACAGATCAAGGCCCGGTTGCGCAGGGTGTCGATAAAGCCGCGCTCCGCCGCGCCAATGATCAGATAACGCCCGTTACCGGTCGCTTCATCCAGACGCTGAATGCGCTTCGGCGCGATCTTGATGCGTGCCAGCAGTTCGCCTAACGCCTCGCGACGCCCCTCGCTTTCCACCGAGAACACTACCGGGCCGCTGAAGGATTCGATAAATTTACGCAACGCGTCGAGCGGCGATTTCTGCTGCGCCTGCACCGCCAGATCCGGCAGCGTCTGATAGCCCAGATTGGTGTTGGCGGCTTTGTCAGCCAGCTTGTCGGTTTTCAGCTGAATGCGCGGCCAGCCTTTCAGCGCGCCGAACAGTTCGTCAGCGCGCAGCCACAGGCGGGACGGCGGCAGCAGCGGTCGCATCGGATCGACGCCGCGGTTTTCATAGCGCGCCTGGGTGTCGTTCTGGAAACGCTCCGCGCTGCTTTCCAGATCGCCGGTATTCACAATCAGCGTATTCGCCGGGAAATAGCTGAACAGCGCCGGCAGCGGCTCGCTGAAGAACAGCGGCTGCCAGTATTCAATACCGGTCGGCAGGGTGCCTTTGCTCACCTGCTGATAGATGTGCTCCGCATCGCGCTTCACGTCAAAATTATCGCGCCACTGGCTGCGGAACAGCTCGATGGCGGCTTTATCCGTGGGGAATTCGTGGGCAGGCAGCAGATTGATGGCCTCCACTTCCTCCAGCGTGCGCTGCGTGTCGGCGTCAAAAAGACGCAGACTGTCGATTTCATCATCAAAGAAATCAATACGGTAGGGCTGTTCGCTGCCCATCGGATAGAGATCCAGCAGCGCGCCGCGGGTGGCATATTCACCGTGCGCCATCACCTGATCGACATGCCGGTAACCCGCGTTATCCAGCTGCGCGCGCAGCGCGTCCCGTGACAGCCGCTGGCCTTTGTTCATCACCAGCGCGTGACCGTGCAGGAAGCTGTGCGGGCAAACGCGCTGCATCAGGGTGTTGACCGGCATGATCAGCACACCGCGCTGCATGGCGGGCAGCTGGTACAGCGTCGACAGGCGCGAGGAGATGATTTCCTGATGCGGCGAGAAGCTGTCGTAGGGCAGCGTTTCCCAGTCGGCCAGATTCATCACCAGATGATCGGTAAACTGCCTGATTTCATCGTGCAGACGCAGCGCGTTTTGCATATCGGGCGCGATCAGTACCACCGGGCCGGTATGACGTTCAACGATTTCAGCCACTTCGGTGGCACAGGCGCTGCCAGTAAGTTCGCCCAGCTGACGCTGGTCGCCCGCGCTTGAGGGCAGGGAATAACGGAATTGTTCAGGCATAGCGGATGTCATGATCTCTTAAGGGTACGCCCCCGATATGGGGGCATGCCACTGAAACACAATGCAGTTTATTATCCTCGATCATGCCATTTTAGCAAAGGCAACCGTCACCGGGTGGCTACTGCCGGACGTAAATCCACCGGCGGCGAGAAGAACAGATCGCCAAACAGACGCGTCGAGAGTTTGCGCACCAGCAGTCCCGCCGCGGTGCAAATCAGCAGACTGATAAAGGGATACACCAGCAGCAGCGCCAGTTCCACCATCGGCGGCAACCGCGCCTGATTAAGCAGCGGGATGAGCGCCAGACTGAAGCCTTCAATCAGAATACGGTGAGTGGTGTAAATAGCGATGGTATTAGAACCCACTACATTAAGCAGATTGTTGTCGCCCGGCGGGAATCGCTGCTCCAGCTGCAAAAACAGCTTCATGATCAGCACAATGGAGAACAGCGACAGCAGCAGCGGCACGTTTTTAAACCACAGCAGCACCGCCGCCACCAGAGCGATCCCCAGCCACAGCGCATAGCGGCGCAGCGGCACGTTTTTAATGATGTCCATCACCGCCACGCCATACCACGCGCCCAGGCTGTAATAGATCATATTGCGCGCCACGCTGTTCAGACCCCACCAGGGCAGCGGCAGGAAATTAATGGCGACGGAGAGGATAACCAGTAAGCCCATTACCGGCGCTTTCCAGCGTTGCAGCGCCTTGCAGAGCACGAAATAGACCAGCAGCGCATACAAATACCACAGGCTGGTGCTGGCAGTAAGCATACCGTGCAGGAAGCCGGTAAAGGATCCGGCATAGGCGGCGTTGGCGGTGGCGCTGAGATCCCGTTCCGGCGCCAGCCATTCGTTTAACGCGCCAATCGCCAGCCACTGCACCACGCCCCACAGCGCCAGCACATAGAAAATACTCCACAGCCGTTTATCGATGCAGCCTTCCCACTGTACTTCTTCCACATACCGGCGGATCAGGTAGCCGGAAATAAAGAAAAACACCGGCATACGGAAGGGGGCGAGGTACAAATTAAAATAGATCCAGCACTTGGACAGGGTCTCCGACAGCGGATGTTGCAGCCCTTCCAGGTGCGGATAAAACGTAATTACCGAGTGGTAAATCACCACCAGACAGATACACAACCCTTTGATCTGGTTAATCCATAGTGCTTTTTGTTTCATGCTTACCACGTGCCTGTTATATCCAAGTTCAGGCGTTAATTGTGATGATGAGAGGAGACAGCGGTAATGCGTAAAGGTCTGGATTTGGACGGGCTGGCGCAATTTTCGGAACAATATTAAACGTAACTTTGCAGCCACTGCGCGCATTTAATGGAATAGTGGTTTGATTTTTCAGAACTTTTTAAGTGCATTCGCGACAATTCTTCACGTTTAAGCGATTTACCATCCCCGGTTTCGCTTATATACTCCCAAGTCTGCTCATAGCTACCAGACGGATTTCATGTATCAACCTGTCGCACTATTCATAGGCCTTCGCTACATGCGCGGGCGTGCAGTCGACCGCTTCGGTCGCTTTGTCTCCTGGCTTTCCACCATTGGCATTACGCTCGGCGTGATGGCGCTGGTAACGGTGCTATCGGTGATGAACGGCTTCGAACGTGAACTGCAAAACAATATTCTGGGGCTGATGCCGCAGGCCGTGCTGAGTGCCGATCATGGCTCACTGGATCCTGAAAAAGTGCCGGAAAGCGCCGCCCGTCTGCCGGGCGTCAACCGCACCGCGCCGCTGACCACCGGCGATGTGGTGCTGCAAAGCGCGCGCAGTGTATCGGTGGGCGTCATGCTTGGCATCGATCCGGCGCAGAAAGATCCGCTTACGCCCTTCCTTGTCAACGTACAGCAAAACGATTTGCAGCCGGGCAAGTACAACATCATTCTCGGCGAACAGCTGGCCGGGCAACTGGGCGTTAACCGTGGCGATCAGCTGCGCGTAATGGTCCCTTCCGCCAGTCAGTTCACGCCGATGGGGCGTCTGCCCAGCCAGCGCCTGTTTACGGTGATCGGCACCTTCGCCGCCAACAGCGAAGTGGATGGTTACCAGATGCTGGTGAACATTCAGGACGCCTCGCGCCTGATGCGCTATCCGGCGGGGAATATCACCGGCTGGCGTCTGTGGCTTAACGAGCCGCTGAAAGTCGACGAACTCAGCCAGCAAACGCTGCCCCAGGGCACCGCATGGCACGACTGGCGCGATCGCAAAGGCGAACTGTTCCAGGCGGTGCGCATGGAAAAAAACATGATGGGGCTGCTGCTGAGCCTGATCGTCGCTGTCGCGGCCTTTAACATCATTACCTCTCTCGGCCTGATGGTGATGGAGAAGCAGGGCGAGGTCGCCATTCTGCAAACCCAGGGCCTGACGCCGCGCCAGATCATGGCGGTGTTTATGGTGCAGGGCGCCAGCGCCGGGATCATCGGCGCGCTGCTCGGCGCGCTACTGGGCGCGCTGCTTGCCAGCCAGCTCAATAATCTCATGCCGATCATTGGCGCATTGCTGGATGGCGCTGCATTGCCGGTGGTGATCGAGCCGTTACAGGTGATCGTTATTGCGCTGGTGGCGATGGCCATCGCGCTGCTGTCCACGCTTTACCCTTCCTGGCGCGCCGCCGCCACCCAACCCGCTGAGGCTTTACGTTATGAATAAGATCCTGTTGCAATGTGACAACCTGTGCAAACGCTATCAGGAAGGGAACGTGCAAACGGATGTGCTGCACGATGTCAGCTTCAGCGTGGGTCAGGGTGAAATGATGGCGATTGTCGGCAGCTCCGGCTCCGGCAAAAGTACCTTACTGCATCTGCTGGGCGGCCTGGACACTCCCACCTCCGGCGATGTGATTTTTGACGATCAGCGGATGAGCAAACTGTCGTCCACTGCCAAAGCCGAGCTGCGTAACCGCGAACTGGGCTTTATCTATCAGTTTCACCACCTGCTGCCGGACTTTACCGCCCAGGAAAACGTGGCGATGCCGTTGCTGATTGGCAAACATAAACCGGCGGAAATCGAGCGACGCGCCCGGGAAATGCTGGCCGCCGTGGGGCTGGAACACCGTGCGAAACACCGGCCTTCCGAGCTGTCCGGCGGCGAGCGTCAGCGTGTGGCTATCGCCCGTGCGCTGGTGAATAAACCGCGACTGGTGCTGGCGGATGAGCCGACCGGTAACCTTGATGCGCGCAATGCCGACAGTATTTTTGCCCTGCTCGGTGAGCTGAATAAGATGCAGGGCACCGCCTTCCTGGTGGTGACGCACGATCTGCAACTGGCGCGCCGCATGAATCGCCAGCTCGAAATGCGTGATGGTCGCCTGACCGCCGATCTGACGCTAATGGGAGCGCAGTAATGGCCTCGCCTTTATCCCTTCTGATTGGGCTGCGGTTCAGCCGTGGCCGACGTCGCAGCGGCATGGTATCGCTTATTTCAGTGATCTCAACCGTCGGCATTGCGCTCGGCGTAGCGGTACTGATTGTCGGTCTCAGCGCGATGAACGGCTTCGAGCGTGAGCTTAACAACCGTATTCTGGCGGTGGTGCCGCACGGTGAAATCGAAGCGGTTAACCAGCCGTGGACTAACTGGAACGAGGCGCTGACGAAAGTCGAAAAAGTGCCGGGCATCGTGGCCGCCGCCCCTTATATTAACTTTACCGGGCTGGTGGAGAGCGGCGCTAACCTGCGCGCCATCCAGGTGAAAGGCGTCGATCCGCAGCAGGAAACGCGGCTCAGCGCGTTGCCACGCTTTGTGCAGAACAACGCCTGGTCTGGCTTTAAAGCCGGTGAACAGCAGATCATCATCGGTAAGGGCGTCGCCGACGCGCTGAAGGTGAAGCAGGGCGACTGGGTGTCGATCATGATCCCGAACGCCAGCGCCGATCACAAACTGCAACAGCCGAAGCGCGTGCGGCTGCACGTCAGTGGTATTTTGCAGTTGAGCGGTCAGCTCGATCACAGCTTTGCCATGATCCCGATGCAGGATGCGCAGCAGTATCTGGATATGGGTGACAGCGTCACGGGTATCGCGCTGAAAGTGAATGACGTCTTCAATGCGCAAAAGCTGGTGCGTGACGCCGGAGAAGTGACCAACAGCTACGTTTATATCAAAAGCTGGATCGGCACTTATGGCTATATGTACCGGGACATTCAGATGATCCGCGCCATTATGTATCTGGCGATGGTGCTGGTGATCGGCGTCGCCTGTTTCAATATCGTCTCCACGCTGGTGATGGCAGTAAAAGACAAGAGCCGGGACATCGCGGTGCTGCGTACGCTGGGGGCGAAAGACGGCCTGATCCGCGCCATTTTTGTCTGGTATGGTCTGCTGGCCGGACTGTTCGGCAGCCTGTGTGGGGTGGTGATTGGCGTGCTGGTGTCGTTGAATCTCACGCCGATCATGAACGGCATCGAACGTCTGATCGGCCATCAGTTCCTCTCCGGCGACATCTATTTTATTGATTTTCTGCCGTCAGAACTGCATGCGCTGGATGTGGTGTACGTGCTGGTTACGGCGCTGGTGCTGAGCCTGCTCGCCAGCTGGTATCCGGCCCGTCGCGCCAGCAATATCGATCCGGCGAGGGTGCTGAGCGGCCAATAACCAACAAGGAGTGGCGATGTATTACGGATTTGATATTGGTGGTACAAAAATTGCGATGGGCGTTTTCGACGCTGACCGGCGGTTATGCCATGAAACCCGTGTCGCCACGCCCCGTGAAGGTTATGACGCTTTTCTTAAAGCGGTGACGTCGCTGGTGCTGGAAGCCGATGAACGCTATGGCGTCAAAGGCTCCGTCGGCATCGGCATCCCCGGCATGCCGGAAACCGCAGACGGCACGCTGTACGCCGCCAACGTTCCGGCCGCCAGCGGTAAACCGCTGCGCGCGGATCTCTCGGCGCTGCTGGCGCGCGATGTCCGTCTGGATAACGACGCCAACTGCTTTGCGCTGTCGGAAGCCTGGGACGATGAATTTAAGCAATACCCGCTGGTGATGGGGCTGATCCTCGGCACCGGCGTTGGCGGCGGTCTGGTGCTGAACGGCAAATCCATTACCGGACGCAGCTATATCGCCGGTGAGTTTGGGCATATCCGTCTCCCGGTCGATGCCTTTGATGTGGTCGGCTTCGACTTCCCGCTGACCCGCTGCGGCTGCGGCAAACTCGGCTGTATTGAGAACTATCTTTCCGGTCGCGGCTTTGCATGGTTGTACCAACACTTCTACGATCAATCCTTATCCTCCCCGGAAATTATCGCGCTCTATGAGCAGGGGGATGCCAGGGCGCGCGCCCATGTGGCGCGCTACGCGGATCTGCTCGCGGTGTGCCTTGGCAATATACTGACGATTGTGGATCCCGATTTGCTGGTGATAGGCGGAGGGTTATCGAATTTTTCTGCGCTGACCACCCTTATCGCCGACCGCTTACCGCCGCATCTGCTGCCCGTTGCCCGACTGCCGCGTATTGAACGCGCGCGTCATGGCGATGCCGGCGGGATGCGCGGAGCGGCCTTCCTTCACCTCACCGACTAGCCTAAAGAGGTTGCTATGCAGTCGCGCCGGTTACATCGTCTAAGCCGTTTTCGCCGTAACAAACGTCGTCTGCATGAGCGTTTACGCCAGCGAATTTTTTTCAGAGACAGAGTGGTGCCCGAAGTGATGGAAAAACCGAGAGTGGTGGTACTGACGGGAGCGGGGATCTCCGCCGAGTCAGGTATTCGCACCTTCCGCGCGGCCGATGGCCTGTGGGAAGAACATCATGTCGAAGACGTGGCCACGCCGGAAGGATTCGCCCGCGATCCGGCGCTGGTGCAGTCGTTTTATAACGCCCGCCGTCGCCAGCTGCAGCTGCCCGAGATCGCGCCCAACGCCGCGCACCTCGCCCTGGCAGAGCTTGAAGCCGCGTTGGGCGATCGTTTTCTGCTGGTGACGCAGAATATCGATAACCTGCATGAGCGCGCCGGCAATAAAAACGTGCTGCACATGCACGGCGAACTGCTGAAAGTGCGCTGCACTACCAGCGGCCAGGTGCTGGAGTGGACCGGTGATATCACGCCGGAAGACAAATGCCACTGCTGCCAGTTTCCGTCCACCTTACGCCCGCACGTGGTGTGGTTTGGCGAAATGCCGCTGGGGATGGATGAGATTTACAGCGCGCTGGCGATGGCCGACGTGTTTATCGCCATCGGCACCTCCGGGCATGTTTACCCTGCCGCGGGCTTTGTGCATGAGGCGCGTTTGCAAGGGGCGCATACGGTGGAGCTTAATCTGGAGCCAAGCCAGGTCGGCAGCGAATTTGAGGAGAAGCATTACGGGCTGGCAAGCGTGGTGGTGCCGGAATATGTGGACAAGCTATTGAAAGGTTTGTGAGATGGTGCAGCCTCTCCCTGCGGGAGAGGCTGGAGAAGGTTACCGCCCGGCTTTCAGCTTCTGGTAATACTCTTCATAAATGGCGCTGGCTGCGCCGACATCGTTCTGCCATTCGCCTTTGCTGATGGTGTCCGCATCCGGATACAGCGATTTGTCGTTCGCCACGTCCGGGGCCAGCAGCTTACGCGCGGCAAGGTTTGGGGTCGGGTAGCCGATGGTTTCCGCCACCTGCTTCGCCACGTCCGGACGCAGCAGGAAGTTGATTAACTTCAGCGCGCCCTCGACGTTTTTGGCGTTGGCCGGGATCGCCAGGCTGTCCATCCAGAAAATCCCGCCTTCTTTCGGCCAGACGATCTGCAATGGTGTGCCGGACTGACGGGCAACATAAGCTGAGCCATTCCAGACCATACCCAGATTCACTTCGCCTTCCATGTACGGGTTCGCCGGATTATCCGAGTTAAACGCCGCCACGTTTGGCATCAGTTTTTTCAGCTCCTGATATGCCGCTTCGATCTCTTTGGGATCGGTGGTGTTGCCGGACAGCCCCAGTTTACGCAGCGCCACCTGGAACACCTCGCGGGCATCGTCGGTCAGCAGCAGGCTACTTTTGTATTCCGGTTTCCACAGATCGCCCCAGCCGGTGATGGTGGCTGGATCGATAGCCTCACTGTTCACGCCAATGGCGGTCGCGCCCCAGATATAGGGAATGGAATAGTCGTTCTGCGGATCGAAGGGCTTGTTCAGCATGTCCGGATCGAGATTATGGAAGTTGGTGAGCTTCGTTTTATCAATCTTCTGGATCATGCCCTCTTTGCGCATTTTATCGACGAAATAGGTGGAGGGCACCACCAGATCGTACGCGCCGTCTTTGTAGGTTTTGAGCTTGGCATACATGGTTTCATTCGACTCATAGGTCGAATAGATCACCTTGATCCCCGTCTCTTTGGTGAACTGTTCCAGCAGGCCTGGCGGCACGTACTCGGTCCAGTTGTAGAAGTAAAGCGTATTGTTGTCCGCGTGAGCAGCGCTCATTCCCATTGCCAGAGCGCCCGCAGCGAGCAGGTGGCGTGACCATTTGATCATTTTAACGTCCCCTGAGATTTGGTTTTATCACGTGCAATAAGCTGGCTGGCGATCACCAGAACCAGCGAGAGTACTAACAGAATAGTCGCCAGCGCGTTCACTTCCGGTGACACGCCGACTTTCACCATTGAATAGATCTTCAGTGGCAGAATTTCATAGCCAGGCCCGGTGACGAAAGACGAGACGACCACGTCATCCATCGACAGGGTAAAGCTCAGCACCCAACCAGCCGCCACCGCAGGCATTGCCAGCGGCAGAATGATTTTGCGCAGAATGGTCACTTCGCTGGCGCCGAGATCCTTCGCCGCCTCCAGCATTCGCACATCAAACCCTTTCAGCCGCGAATAGACGGTGACCACCACAAACGGCAGGCAGAAGGTGATGTGCGAAAACAGCAGCGACCAGAAGCCCAGCTGAATGCCGATGAGCATAAAGAGCACCAGCAGCGAAATCGCCATCACGATGTCCGGCGACATCATCACCACAAACAGCATGCCGCTGACGAAAGGTTTGCCGCGAAAACGGTAACGGTAGAGCGCCACCGCCGTCAGGGAGCCAATCAGCGTGGCAAAGGTAGCCGACAGCACCGCCATGGTCAGCGAGTGGCGGGCGGCCTGTAACAGGCTGTCATTGTTCATCAACAGGCTGTACCAGTCGGTGGTGAAGCCCTGCCAGTTAATGCCAAAACGGGCCTGATTAAAGGAATTGACGATCAGAATAATGATCGGAATATAAAGATAAGCGTAAATGGCGGTCATAAAACCGCCGCGCAGCAGGCGACCGATCATTCCAGCTCCACCTTTTTATTCAGAAAACGCATCGCCCGCCAGTAAACCAGCAGCATCAGGCCCATCACCACCGTCAGCGTAATGCTGGTGGCGGAGCCGAACGGCCAGTCGCGAATGTTCAGGAACTGGCTTTTAATGACGTTGCCAATCAGCAGGTTTTTCGCGCCGCCCATCAGATCTGAGACGTAAAACAGCCCCATCGCCGGCAGCATCACCAGCAGACAGCCTGCGATAATACCCGGCATGGTCAGCGGAATAATAATGCGGATAAAGGTTTGCAGCTTACTGGCGCCCAGATCGCGGGCGGCCTCCAGCAGCGGTTTGTCGAGTTTTTCAATGCTCGACCACAGCGGCATCACCATAAAGGGCAGCAGGATATACACCAGCCCGATGATCACCGCGCCCGGCGTGAACATGATACGCAGCGGCGTATCAATGACGCCCAGCCACAGCAGAAACGCATTCAGATAGCCTTTGGTGCTGAGAAACAGTTTCAGGCCATAAATGCGGATCAGGGAGTTGGTCCAGAAAGGCACGATCAGCAAAAACAGCAGCAGCGGGCGCACCTTCTGCGGCAGCTTGGCCAGAAACCAGGCGAAGGGATAGCCGAGCGCGAGGCAGGCGAGGGTGGCGATCAACGCCATATTCAGCGAGTGCAACAGCACATCGAAATAGAGCGGATCGAGCAGACGCGAATAGTTGTCCAGCGTAAACACCAGACTGACAAAGGAGGCGTCATCGCGGGTTAAAAAACTGGTGACGATGATCATCAGGTTGGGCAGAAAAACAAACAGCACCAGCCAGCCGACGACGGTCGCGATCACCACATTCTGGAATTTACTGGTGTTCTTCATCAGGCAGTACGACCTCCCAGCTTTCCACCCAGTTGATGGCCATCTTTTGATCCAGCGAGTGGTCAAAATCCGGATCGTCTTCGTTAAAGAATTCGCTGACCATCACCATTTTGCCGTTTTCCAGCTCCACCACCGACTCCAGCGTCATGCCTTTGTAATTGCGCTCGCGCACAAAGCCAATCAGACCGTCCACCTCGCGGCTGTCGTTGATCTCCTCCACGCGCAGATCTTCCGGGCGCAGCATGACATTCAGGCGCTGGCCTTTTACTACCGGGAAATGGACGTGGATAATGCATTCGCGGCCTTCGACGCTGGCGCGCACGCGCTGTTCGTCCAGACGTTCGATCACCGTGGCGTTGAACAGGTTAATCTCGCCGATGAAGCTGGCGACAAACAGGTTTTTTGGTTCTTCGTAAATTTCACGCGGCGTGCCGTCCTGCTCGATCTTACCCTCGCGCATCACCACGATGCGGTCGGACATGGTCAGCGCTTCTTCCTGATCGTGGGTTACGAACACAAAAGTGATGCCCAGTTTACGTTGCAGGGCTTTCAGTTCGTTCTGCATCTGTTTGCGCAGTTTATAATCCAGCGCGGAGAGGGATTCATCAAGCAGCAACAGGCGCGGTTTATTGACCACCGCACGGGCGATGGCGACGCGCTGCTGTTGTCCGCCGGATAGCTGATGCGGTTTACGTTCGGCGAAGCTGTCCAGTTGCACCATGCGCAGGGCTTCGGTCACGCGGGGAGTAATTTGATCGGCTGGCGTTTTTTGCATTCGCAGGCCAAAGGCGACGTTTTCAAAAACCGTCATATGCGGGAAAAGCGCGTAGCTTTGAAAAACCGTATTGACGTGGCGGTGTTCAGCCGGAACCTGGGTGATGTCCTGATCTTCGAGATGGATATGACCGGCATCGACATTTTCCAGTCCGGCAATCAGGCGCAGCACTGTGGTTTTACCGCAGCCAGAAGGGCCAAGCAGTGTCAGAAATTCGCCATTATTGATGGTGAGATTAAGATCGGAAATGACATTTTTACCATCAAAGCTTTTCCGAATCCCCGCCAGGTGCACCAGCGGCGAAAGCGAACGCGTTTGTGTATTCAATTTTTTACTCTGTCCCGTGTAGACGCAATGGATGGCTTACCATTGCGGGGTTTGTGATTAACCACCTTAGGGTTTGACACATTAATGAGGCCTGGCATTCTACGGCAAACCACTGAAATCGCCAATCCTTGTAAGATATTCCCTTTCAGAGGTGGAATTTCTCAACCATGCTTAGGTCTGGGGTCGCGAAAGCTAAAAAATTCTCGTTTGCACGGGTAAAAGTGACCTGACGCAATATTTCTGTTTTCACGCTTATCAATAATGTTGTCTCAAATAGTGAGGGTGGCCCGCATGGATAAATTACTAGAGCGTTTTTTGCACTATGTTTCGCTGGATACACAATCAAAACCGGGCGTCAGACAGGTTCCCAGTACCGAAGGGCAATGGAAGCTGTTGCAGCTGCTGAAAGACCAGCTGGAAGAAATGGGGCTTGTTAACGTCACCCTGAGCGAAAAAGGCACGGTGATGGCAACCCTGCCGGCTAACGTGCCTGGCGATATTCCTGCCATTGGTTTTATTTCCCATGTCGATACCTCGCCCGATTTCACCGGTAAAAACGTCAATCCGCAGATTGTCGAGAACTATCGCGGCGGGGATATTGCGCTTCGCGTGGGCGATGAAGTGTTATCCCCGGTGATGTTCCCGGTGCTGCATCAGCTGCTGGGCCAGACGCTGATCACCACCGACGGCAAAACCCTGCTTGGGGCCGATGACAAAGCGGGCGTGGCGGAGATCATGACCGCGCTGTCGGTGCTGATTAATAAAAACATTCCTCACGGTGATATTCGCGTGGCCTTCACGCCGGATGAAGAGGTGGGTAAAGGCGCGAAGCACTTCGACGTCGAAGCCTTTGACGCCCGCTGGGCCTATACCATTGACGGCGGCGGCGTGGGCGAGCTGGAGTTTGAAAACTTTAACGCGGCATCGGTAACCATCAAAATCGTCGGCAACAACGTCCATCCCGGTACGGCGAAAGGGGTAATGGTCAATGCCCTCTCTCTGGCGAGCCGCATTCATGCAGAAGTGCCGCCCGCGGAAAGCCCGGAGCAGACGGAAGGGTATGAGGGTTTCTATCACCTGACCAGCATCAAAGGGACGGTGGATCGCGCCGAGATGCACTACATCATTCGCGATTTTGACCGCCAGGCTTTTGAGGCGCGCAAACGTAAGATGATGGAGATCGCCAAAAAGGTCGGCAAAGGGCTGCACCCGGATTGTTACATTGAACTGGTGATCGAAGACAGCTATTACAATATGCGCGAGAAAGTCGCCGAGTTTCCGCACATCATTGACATCGCGCAGCAGGCAATGCGCGATTGCGATATCGAACCTGTGATGAAACCCATCCGCGGCGGCACCGACGGTGCACAGTTGTCCTTTATGGGATTGCCCTGCCCGAACATCTTCACCGGCGGCTATAACTACCACGGCAAACATGAATTCGTGACGCTGGAAGGCATGGAGAAAGCGGTGAAAGTGATCGTGCGTATTGCGGAGTTAACGGCGAAAAGCCATTAATGCCGGATTGGGACGACCATACCGTTGTAGGCCCGGTAAGCGCAGCGCCACCGGGCATCACAATTCCCCCAGGTAAAGGATTACCGCATGTCAAATTATCGTCGGCACTACATCCCCGGTGGCAGCTGGTTTTTTACCGTTAACCTGAAAAACCGACAAAGCGATCTACTGATTCGTCACATTGCTCTGCTGCGCCGCGCAACGTCCTTTGTTAAACATCACAAACCCTTTCATATTGACGCCTGGGTGATCCTGCCCGAGCACATGCACTGCATCTGGACGCTGCCGGAAAACGACAGCGATTTTTCCGGCCGCTGGCGGGATCTTAAGAAAATGTTTACCCGTTCGCTGAACAGCCGCGATATCTGGCAACCACGATTCTGGGAGCATACATTGCGGGACGAGGAGGATTTCCGGCGGCATCGGGATTACATCAATATCAACCCGGTAAAGCATGGCTGGGTGGCGCGGGTGAGCGACTGGCCGTATTCAACTTTTCATCGTGATGTGCGGGACGGCATTTATCCGCTGGACTGGGCGGGTGAGGTGGCGGATTTGTCCGCGGGAGAACGGCGGGAAGAGTAGTATCGCCGGGCGGCGCTGCGCTTGCCCGGCCTACGTTCGACCATACCGTTGTAGGCCCGGTAAGCGCAGCGCCACCGGGCATCATATTCACATCTTAATCTTCAAAGAACCAGTAGCCGCTGTTCACCAGCGCGGCGAGCATCGCGAGGAAAGAGGGATCTTCCAGCGCGTCGCCCAGCGTGTCGGCGGTGATCACCATCTGGCTGGCAAGCGCTGCCAGCGCCGGACGGTGCGGCGACTCGATCTTCTCGCCGTTAGCAAAGACATCATCCCCAATGCGCAACACCCGTAACCCGCCCAGACGCACCAGTTTGTCGCCCTGTTGCAGCGCATCGTAGATCTCATCCGGCTGATACGGCGGTTCCGGCGGCGCGACGTCCAGCTCGTGACGCGACTGGGAAATAAACTCGCCAAACCACTGCTGGAAATGCTCCGGCTGATTGATCAGATCGAGCATGGTAGCGCGTACACGATCCAGCTCCTGCGGCAGAATGTCCGCCGGGTGTTCGCGGGACGGCACGTCAGGATCGGTGTAACGAAGCCCGCCCAGTTCCCGTTGCAGCACATAATCGGCAAAGCCGCTGATCAGCTCGCGGCCACTCGGCGCGCGGAAGCCCACCGAATAGTTCATCGAATTTTCCAGCGAATAGCCTTCGTGCGGGAATCCCGGCGGGATATAGAGAATATCGCCCGGCTCCATCTCTTCATCGATGATGGCATCGAACGGATCGACCTGTAACAGATCCGGATGCGGGCAGTGCTGTTTCATCGGCACTTTCTCGCCCACCCGCCAGCGGCGGCGGCCGGTACCCTGAATGATAAACACGTCATACTGATCGAAATGCGGGCCCACGCCGCCGCCGGGCACGGAGAAGGAGATCATCAAATCGTCAATACGCCAGTCAGGCAGCTTACGGAAGGGGCGCATCAGCGCCGCGGTTGGCTGGTGCCAGTGATCCACCGCCTGTACCAGCAGCGACCAGTTGGTTTCGCCGAGGTGATCGTAGCTCTCAAACGGACCATGGCTGACCTGCCATTTCCCCTCCTGATGGCTCACCAGGCGGCTGTCCACTTCGCTTTCCATAGCCAGTCCCGCCAGTTCGTCCGGCGAAAGTGGATCGACAAAATTTGCAAAACCCCGCTTCAGCACCACAGGGCGTTTTTGCCAGTAGCGTGCGATAAAGTCGGGCCAGTCTAACGTTAAATGGTAGTCCATATAATTTTCCAGGGCTTACGTACCTGAAACGGATTATAACGGAAGGATGACAGGCTGCGTGTAGCGGCGGCGCTTATTTTCTGAGGATGCTCTAATTATCAGCGGATATGAGCTGCTGGCGGGCAAAAACCACTTCCATGCGCGCGCCGCCGAGCAGACTTTCTCCCGCCAGGATCTTACCGTCATACTGTTCGACGATTTCGCGGGCTACCGACAGGCCCACGCCCTGGCCGGGACGCAGCGTATCTGCCCGCTGGCCGCGGTCAAATACCAGGTCACGCTTGCTGGCGGGAATGCCGGGACCGTCGTCTTCCACTATGATATGCAGCCGATCATCGTGCTGATGCGCCGAAACCTCCACGAACTCCAGACAATATTTACAGGCGTTATCCAGCACGTTGCCCATGACTTCCATAAAATCCGTCTGCTCGCCGACAAAGCTGATCTCCGGCGAAATATCGAGGCTGATATCCACGCCTTTACGCTGGTAAACCTTATTCAGCGCCGAGGTGAGATTATCCAGCAGCGGGGCGACCGGGTGTAATTCACGGCTCAGCAGCATATTGCCGCTGCGCATACTGGCGCGATGCAGGTAATAGCCGATCTGCTGCGAAATGCGGCTGATCTGCTCCAGCATCACCGGTTCCGCTTCGCTGACCGTCAGCTTTTCGCTGCGCAACGAGCGCAGGGTGCTTTGCAGCACTGCCAGCGGCGTTTTCAGGCTGTGGGTGAGGTCGGTCAGGGTGGTGCGGTATTTGTCATAGCGATCCCGCTCGCTTTTCAGCAGACGGTTGAGATTGCTCACCAGGCTGGTCAGCTCGCGGGTGGTTTCCGGGTTCAGCCGTTCCCGGTGGTGCTCTTCCAGCTCGCGTACCTCGCCCGCCAGCGCTTCGATGGGGCGCAGGCTCCACCAGGCTGCGATCCACAGCAGCGGGATCACCAGCAACAGGTTGGCGGACAGCACATAAATAAACCAGCTCCACACCATATAAGAGCGCTTAAGCTCAATGGGAATGGTGTCGATTACCACAATGGTTAACTGCGGCATACGGGGCGTGGCGGGATAGACATTAATCGCCACCGAGTGCGTCATTTCGCTGTCGCTGTCATCCTCACGGATCGCCTGTAGACGTTGTTGTGCGTCGTGGTCGCTGCTCAGCAGCAGACGCGAAGCATCCACATCCGCTTCGATTTCATGAAAGCCGTTAGCCTGTAACCATTCCGGACGAATACGTTTGATAAGCCAGGGCACCTCGCGCTGCGCCCACAGCAGTTTGCCGTGGCGGTCGTAGATCAGCGCCATGGAAGGGCTTTGCAGATTGAGATTTTCAGGGATCTCAATGCTGAACTGATTATTTTCCCAGCGGGAGAGGGTATAGAACAGATTGCTTTCGCCACGCAGCAGGCGGAAGGTGGTTTTATCAAAGCTGACGCTGTAACCCACCAGCGCCACCATGCCATAGGCCAGCGACAGTACCATCACCACGGCGGCGGTAGCCAGCAGAAAACGTACCCGCAGCGAGAGCGGTAAAAGGCGACGCAGCAGTTTTCTCATTCGCGCAGTTCGAACAGGTAGCCCTGACCGCGAACGGTAGTGATCACATCCACCGGGTACTGCGCCTGAATTTTCTTGCGCAGACGGCCCATCAGCACGTCGATGGTGTGGCTTTCACGAAGTTCCGCATCCGGATAAAGCTGCAACATCAGCGAATCTTTGCTGACCACTTTGCCGCTGTTGCGGATCAGCGTTTCCATAATGGTGTATTCAAAGGCGGTAAGTTTGATCACTTCGCCATTCACCGACAGCTCACGGCGGGAGAGATCCACCTGGAAAGGCGGCATGGAGATCACCTGCGACGCCAGCCCGCTGTTACGGCGCATCAGCGCCTGCATCCGCGCCGCCACTTCTTCAATATGAAACGGCTTGGTGACATAGTCATCCGCGCCGGCGCTCAGCACTTCGACTTTATCCTGCCAGCCTTCACGGGCGGTCAGCACCAGTACCGGCAGCGACACCTCATTGCTGCGCCAGCGGCGGATCAGCGACAGTCCGTCTTCATCCGGCAGGCCGAGGTCCACCAGCGCAATATCGGGAATATGCTCGTTTAAATAGTAATCCGCTTCTTTTGCATCTTCGGCATCGTCAACCTGGTGGCCCAGTTCCTGAAGCTGAACTTTGAGATGGTGACGCAGAAGGGCATTGTCTTCCACAACGAGTACGCGCATTGTCTGGCCTCGCTTTTGTCTTTGATAAGATGAGTTTAACGCGGATTATGGTACGCAAGGCATAAACATTTACTAAACAGCCCCCTTTCCGGGCGGGAAGGGGGCGAAGGGCAGGGAAATTACTTCAGCTCATCAACCATGGTGACGGCGCGACCAATGTAATTGGCAGGCGTCATGGCTTTCAGACGGGTTTTCTCGTCTTCCGGCAGTTCGAGGCTGTCGATAAACTGCTTCATGCCTTCAGCGTCCACGCGTTTGCCGCGGGTCAGCTCTTTGAGTTTTTCATACGGCTTCTCGATACCGTAACGACGCATCACCGTCTGGATCGGCTCTGCCAGCACTTCCCAGTTATGATCCAGCTCGTCCAGCAGACGTTCGCGGTTCACTTCCAGTTTGCTCACGCCTTTCAGCGTCGACTGATAGGCGATCAACGCATAGCCGATACCCACGCCGAGGTTACGCAGTACGGTGGAGTCGGTCAGATCGCGCTGCCAGCGGGACACCGGCAGTTTGCTCGCCAGATGCTGCAACAGCGCGTTAGACAGGCCCAGGTTGCCTTCGGAGTTTTCGAAGTCAATCGGGTTCACTTTATGCGGCATGGTGGAGGAACCGATTTCACCGGCGATGGTTTTCTGTTTGAAGTGGTTCAGCGCCACGTAGCCCCACACATCACGGTCGAAATCGATCAGGATGGTGTTAAAGCGGGCGATACAGTCAAACAGCTCGGCAATGTAGTCGTGCGGCTCGATCTGCGTGGTGTACGGGTTCCACTGAATGCCCAGCGAGGTCACGAACTCTTCGCTGAACTGGTGCCAGTCAACTTCCGGATAGGCGGCAATGTGGGCATTGTAGTTACCCACCGCGCCGTTGATTTTGCCAAGGATCTCCACCTGCGTGAGCTGGCGGTACTGACGCTCCATACGGTAGGCGACGTTCGCCATCTCTTTACCCATGGTTGACGGCGTGGCCGGCTGGCCGTGGGTGCGTGACAGCAACGGGATATCACGATACTGCACCGCCAGGTCTTTCACCGCGTCGATCAGTTTACGCCAGTATGGCAGCACCACTTCTTCACGGGCGGTTTGCAGCATCAGGGCGTGAGACAGGTTATTAATGTCTTCCGAGGTACAGGCGAAGTGAATGAACTCAGACACGGCATGCAGTTCAGGGATATCCGCCACTTTCTCTTTCAGAAAATATTCCACCGCTTTTACGTCGTGATTGGTGGTGCGTTCGATGGTTTTAATGCGCGCGGCATCGGCTTCATTAAATTCAGCGACGATTTTATCAAGGTAACCGTTTGCGTCGGCAGCAAAAGCTGGAACTTCCTTGACAGCTGCATGCGCGGCCAGCTTTTGCAGCCAGCGAACTTCTACCTGTACACGAAACTTCAGCAAACCGTATTCGCTGAAAATCCCGCGCAGCGCGCTGACTTTATCGCCGTAGCGTCCATCGACAGGGGATACAGCGGTCAGTGAGGATAATTCCATAGGTCACAACTCCGGGAGTTAACAATGAGCAAGAATTTGTTTAGCCTGCGTGGACAGGCGATTACGGGAAAACATTAATTGCAGACGGCCGCCGCCAACCTGGTGCCACAGCACCGCGGCACGGATCCCGGCCAGCAGGGCAGCGCGCACTTTCGCCTGCACCTGCGAACTTTGCAGCACCGCCGGGGAACCGGTAACCTGAATGCGCGGGCCGAGGGGACTGATCACGTCCACATAGATAGCGGCCATGCTGCTTAGCAGGGTGTCGGACTGCAAATCGAAATGATCGAGCTGGCGCTGTAAGCCGTCAATGCGGCTTCCCAGCGTGTCCATCGTGCCTTTACTGGCGGCCAGTTTACGCTCCAGCACCATCAGGCTCAGGGTATAGCGCGTCAGTTCCGCATTCAGTCCCTGACGGCTGCCGGCATTCAGCACGCCGAGCAGGGTTTCAAGGCCGAGGCGCAGGTTGGCTTCACTGCCGCCAAACACGCCGAGCGTGGAGTCCGGGCTTAAATCAATCACGCTGTTAAGCGACACATGCAGCGCGTCGGCATCGCAATGCCCGTGATGTGCAAGCTCCTGCACCAGGCGGGCTGACTGGCAAATTCCCGCCAGCGCTATCGTGATGTCATAATAATTTTTTGCCACCTTGTCTCCTTACTTTCGCTTTAATCAGGCGTTAAACGGGCAGCGGCAGACGCTGCTCAATGATGCCGCCGCCAAGGCACACGTCGCCCAGGTAAAATACCGCGGACTGGCCAGGGGTAACGGCAGCAACAGGTTCGTCAAAGCGAACGTCAATCCTGTCTTCATCCAGCGCCGTCACCGTGCAGGGAATATCCGTCTGGCGATAGCGCGTTTTAACGGTGCAGTGCAGCGTGCCGGTTAACGGCTGACGATCCACCCAGTGCAGCTGTTGGGCAATCAGACCCACCGACATCAGACGCGGATGATCGTGGCCCTGAGCGACAATCAGCACGTTGTTTTCAACGTCCTTGTCGACCACGTACCACGGATCTTCGCTGCCTTCTTTGGTGCCGCCAATGCCCAGACCTTTACGCTGACCCAGCGTGTGATACATCAGGCCCTGGTGCTCGCCGATGGTGTCACCGTCGACGGTCACGATCTTGCCCGGCTGGGCAGGCAGATAACGGCCAAGGAATTCGCGGAATTTGCGCTCACCGATAAAGCAGATACCGGTGGAGTCTTTTTTCTTCGCGGTGATCAGCCCCAGCTCTTCAGCGATCTGACGCACCTGCGGTTTTTCCAGCTCGCCCACCGGGAACAGGCTTTGCGCGATCTGTTCGTGGCCGAGGGTGTAGAGGAAATAGCTCTGATCTTTGTTGCCATCCAGACCTCGCAGCAGACGGCTTTTGCCATCGACATCCGCGCGACGCACGTAGTGGCCGGTGGCGATATAATCCGCGCCCAGGTCTTCAGCGGCAAATTCGAGGAAGGCTTTAAATTTGATCTCTTTGTTGCACAGAATATCCGGGTTCGGGGTGCGCCCGGCTTTATATTCCGCCAGGAAATGCTCAAACACGTTATCCCAGTATTCTGCGGCAAAGTTAACGGTATGCAGCTCGATGCCGAGTTTGTCGCACACCGCCTGCGCATCGGCAAGATCGGCGGCGGCAGTGCAGTATTCCTCGCCGTCATCTTCTTCCCAGTTCTTCATGAACAGGCCTTCCACTTTATAGCCCTGTTGTTGTAACAGGTAAGCAGAGACGGAAGAGTCGACACCGCCGGACATGCCGACGATCACTTTTTTTGGGCTATCAGACATAGAATACTCACGACATTGAACTTCAAGGCGGCGTATTCTATCACGCGTTAGCGACTCAGGCATCCCCTGTAAACGGCCAGTTAAATTCACCGATAAGCGCAAGCGGGTAGCGCTGCCCGCTCTGCCAGCTACGAATACTTTCCGCAACCAGCGGGGAGCGCAGGTTGTCGGCGGTGAGGATCTCCTCGGCGCTGACCCACAGGCAGCGGTCAATATCGCTGTCATGGGGTTCAGTAGCGCACAGAGTGTCAAGTTCAATGGCGAACAGAAAACGCAGGAAGGGCGTGCGGTCAGGGGCGATCCACTGATGCATGCGGATAAAGTGCTGCGGGTCGGCAATGATGCCGGTTTCTTCATAGAGTTCGCGTTTTGCCGCCTGCACAAGGGTTTCATCGGCTTCCAGATGCCCGGCAGGCTGGTTCCAGGTGGCCTTGCCCCTGACTTTTTCTTCCACCACTAAAAATTTGCCCTGCGCATGGACAACGCAGGCGACGGTAACATGTGGTTTAAACATAGTGTTGTCCTTATTTGGTGGCGTCGCGCCACTCGCCATTAGCAAGAGAATCCAGCGTGTATGCACCCATCGCATAACGGATCAGCCGCAGCGTAGGGTGTCCCACATGGGCAGTCATACGACGCACCTGACGGTTACGGCCTTCATAGAGGGTGATTTTCAGCCAACTGGTGGGAATGGCTTTACGCTCGCGGATCGGCGGATTGCGCGGCCACAGCCATTCAGGCTCAGCCACTACCTCCACGCCTGCGGGCAGGGTAGGGCCATCGTTAAGCGTCACGCCGTTACGCAGCGCGGCCAGCGCCTCGTCATTCGGTTCGCCTTCAATCTGCACATAATAGATTTTGCCAGTGCGTTTACCAGGCTGCGTTAGCTGCGCCTGAAGCGCGCCATCATTGGTCAGCACCAGTAACCCTTCGCTGTCACGATCGAGACGACCGGCGGCATAGACGCCCGCCACCGGAATAAAATCCTTCAGCGTACGGCGTCCGGCTTCGTCGGTGAACTGTGGCAACACATCGTAGGGTTTATTGAACAGGATGACCCGTTTCGGCCCGCTTTCCGTGGGGCGCTTAGCAGTATGTTGTGAGCTGAATCGCTTAACCCGGTGATTTCTATTAGAAGTTTTTAGCATGGTATTTTCAGAAGTTATCAATTGCCGCATTATAACCGAAGAACGAGTGCCTTTCATGAAACCCAACAATCAGTTAGTATTGACAGGCTCATTACAATTCATTAACAAAAAATCAGTCATAACCAGAAGCGCTCGAAGGAGAGGTGAATGGAAAGCAAAGTAGTTGTTCCGACGGAAGGTCAGAAGATCACCCTGCAAAACGGCAAACTCAACGTTCCCAATAATCCGATTATTCCGTTCATCGAAGGCGATGGGATCGGTGTGGACGTGACCCCGCCTATGCTGAAGGTGGTTAATGCCGCTGTGGAAAAAGCCTACAAAGGTGAGCGTAAGATTTCCTGGATGGAAATTTACACCGGTGAAAAATCCACCCAGATTTATGGCCAGGACGTCTGGCTGCCAAAAGAGACCCTTGATCTGATCCGCGAATACCGCGTGGCGATCAAAGGCCCGCTGACCACCCCGGTAGGCGGCGGCATTCGCTCCCTGAACGTGGCCCTGCGCCAGGAGCTGGATCTGTACGTGTGCCTGCGTCCGGTACGTTATTATGAAGGCGTGCCAAGCCCGGTTAAACGTCCTGACCTGACCGACATGGTGATCTTCCGCGAAAACGCTGAAGACATCTATGCCGGTATCGAATGGAAAGCAGACAGCGCCGAAGCTGAAAAAGTCATCAAATTCCTGCGCGACGAAATGGGCGTGAAGAAAATCCGCTTCCCGGAACATTGTGGTATCGGTGTGAAACCGTGTTCTGAAGAAGGGACCAAACGTCTGGTGCGTGCAGCGATCCAGTATGCGATCACCAACGATCGCGACTCTGTGACCCTGGTTCACAAAGGCAACATCATGAAGTTCACCGAAGGCGCTTTCAAAGACTGGGGCTACCAGCTGGCGAAAGAAGAATTCGGCGGCGAGCTGATCGACGGCGGCCCGTGGCAGAAAATCAAGAACCCGAACACCGGCAAAGAAATCATCATTAAAGATGTGATTGCCGATGCGTTCCTGCAACAGATCCTGCTGCGTCCGGCTGAATACGACGTGATCGCCTGTATGAACCTGAACGGCGACTATATCTCTGATGCGCTGGCAGCCCAGGTGGGCGGTATCGGTATCGCACCGGGCGCGAACATCGGCGACGAATGCGCCCTGTTCGAAGCGACCCACGGTACTGCGCCGAAATACGCAGGCCAGGATAAAGTGAACCCAGGTTCCGTGATCCTGTCCGCTGAAATGATGCTGCGCCACCTGGAATGGTTCGAAGCCGCAGACCTGATCGTCAAAGGTATGGAAGGCGCGATTGCTGCCAAAACCGTAACTTATGACTTCGAACGTCTGATGGAAGGCGCTAAGCTGCTGAAATGTTCAGAGTTTGGTGACGCGATCATCAGCCACATGTAATTCGCCAGGCGGGTTATATGCACAACGGGAGCCGAAAGGCTCCCGTTTTTTTTTG
>NZ_CP127837.1:2972644-2973569 GCF_030291195.1 Enterobacter sp. PGRG2
GCTTGAAAATCCGCCAGCAGATATTATTTTTATTCACGGACAAGCAATGCTTGCCTGAACATTAAACTTTTGAACAGGAATTCGGGAGATTAATCATGGCACTCAGAACTTTGTCAGCCTTTCCAACATTAGCTGATTCCCTTTTTTCCGATCGCTTTAACCGCATCGACAGGTTGTTCAGCCAGCTTACCGGTGATACGCCGGTGGCGGCAGCGCCGTCCTACGACGTGAAAAAACGGGATGCCAACCACTATATGATTTCGGTAAGCGTGCCCGGCTGGAAGGAGAGCGAGCTGGAAATTGAAACGGTCAGTGGAAACCTGACAATTTCCGGTAAACGTGAAGAAGAGTCCTCCAGTGAACAGGAGAGCTGGATCCATCGCGGCATCTACCGGCAGGATTTCCAGCTGAGTTTCTCTCTGCCGGAACATGCCAAAGTCAGTAATGCCAGCCTGGCGGACGGACTACTGACGTTAGATATTCATCAGGAAATCCCTGAGAGTGAAAAACCGAAAAAAATCGCTATCGGAAACAACCAAAAAGTGCTCGAACACAAAGCGTAATTGTTAGCCTTGTTTTTACGTTGGCCCGCTAATGCGGGCCTTTTTTTCGCCGCTTTAATGGCTTTAAAACCCGTCATTTTCTGATTTCTGGACGCCATCAGGGAAGATAACCTAAGCTTTATAACAGGTTAATCTTAGTTAGATGAGAGTTCTGGCATCTGATGTGTGCGGAACAGTATTAAAGGAGTAGCAAGCGATGAAACAAGAAGAACTGACACGTAAAGCTGAAGAAGAGATTTCCGCGCTGATAGCTAAAAAAATCGCTGAGATCAGGAAGAAAACCGAGAAAGAGGTTTCTGAGATAGAATTTGTTCCCCGCGAGACGATGACCGGACTCGAAGGGTATGACGTCAAAATAAAGC
>NZ_CP127837.1:2973644-3021407 GCF_030291195.1 Enterobacter sp. PGRG2
ACAGGCTCAATTAACTCCGCCCCCTGGTTTCTGATATTGCCCACCGCACGGGTGACCGGATGCCAGATAAATTCCTCGGCCGGTATCGCACCATCAGCGGCAATATCACTGGCTTCGCTACCACTAATATCCTGGCGCATCCACTCCCTGGCTGCGTCTGGCGTTAACACCAGCGGTCGACGATCATGAATATCCACCAGCCCTTTATCCGCCGCTGCGGTGACAATCAAAAAGCCTTCCGCTTCATCGCCGCGCTCAAAGGGCGTGCTGCCGATGGCGGCCATAAAGATTGGCTGACCATTAGCACGATGAATAAAATAAGGCTGTTTTTTATCGCCTTCTTTTTTCCATTCAAACCAGCCGTCCGCAAAGCAGATCGCCCGGCCATGCAGCCAGAGCGGTTTAAACATTCTGCTGGTGGCGGCGGTTTCGACACGGGCATTAATAAGCGGCGCTTTGCTCCACCAGCCGGGCGCGTACGACCACAGCACAGGATCGAGATAGAGCTTTTCGTCGCGCTCGCTCATCAGTAAAACCTTTGTTCCCGGCGCGACGTTATAACGACCTATAGGTTGTGGATCGAAGGCAATGTCGCGCTCCGTTTCCTCCACCAGAAAGGCGAGGTACTCTTCCCGGCTCTGTGCCTGGGCAAATCTTCCGCACATAAACATCTCCGGTGATAACAATATGCCCGGCGGCGCTGGCTTGCCGGGGCTGATTAAATACAAAACAAACACCCCGGCTCAGGGCCGGGGCGTTTATTTTTAAATATCAGTGTGCGCCTCAGAACCAGTGGTATTTTGACGAGAGCGTCATAACCAGTGCGGCAGCGGCAAGCAAATTAAGAAGAACGGCAGTTCTGCTGGAAATATTCATCTTCGCATCCTTCACGTGACAACGTGGATGTTGGTAATACAGTAAGGCCAAAACAACTTCCCTGAGTGTAGTGAGGACTGACGATTTTGCCTCGTCAAATAGTCTTATTTTTTGTCGGAAAAGAATTTTCGGACAAGTTTGATGACTATCAATCTTCAGAGGCGTCAGATTCGTCTTATCTGTTATCATCACCGGCGCCTGAAATTACATAAAACGGAGAACAGACGTGACCATTTTTGACACCCTGCTGGCGTACAGTCTTGCCGCCACTTTACTGACGCTGACCCCCGGTCTGGATACGGCGCTAATTCTGCGCACGGCCTCCGTCGAGGGAAAAAGAGCGGCGTTTAACGCGGCTATGGGTATTAACGTAGGTTGTTTTATCTGGGGAGCGATGGTGGCCTTTGGCCTCGGCGCCCTGATTGCGGTGTCGGAACTGGCGTACAACATCCTTAAGTATTGCGGCGCAGCCTATCTCTGCTGGCTGGGGATCTCTATGTTGCTGCGTCCGGGTAGCGGTTTACCCGTCAGCGAAAGTGGCAAAACCACGCAAAACTGGTTTGTGAAAGGGATGCTGGGGAATGTGCTGAATCCGAAGATGGGTGTGTTTTACGTCTCGTTCCTGCCGCAGTTTATTCCCCACGGACAGCCGCTGATTGCCTGGACCTTCGGGCTGGTGGCGATCCATGTAATGATCGGTATGAGCTGGTCAACAACGCTGATCCTGGCAACGCGTCCGCTGGCGAGCTTCCTGAAGCGCGAAAAGGTTTCCCGCTGGATGGATCGCAGCACAGGCACGCTGTTTATTCTGTTTGCCACTAAGCTGGCGCTGAGCAAACGCTAAGCAAAAACGGGCGCGCGATGCGCCCGTTCCTGCCATTATGCTGCGCTATCACGCAGCTTGAACACCTGCACCATCTCCAGCAGCCTGTGCGCCTGATCCTGCATGGCGTGCGCCGCGGCAGAAGACTCCTGCGACAGCGTGGCGTTCTGCTGCGTGGCGGTGTCCATATGCGTCATCGCGATATGTACCTGGTCGATCCCCACGCTCTGCTCATTGCTGGCAATTGAAATGGTGTCCACCAGTTGGCTAACGCGCTCGACGCTGCGCACGATCTCCTGCATTGCGCTACCGGCGTTATTCACCAGTTTATTGCCGTCGCTGATCCGGTTTACCGAGCGTTCGATCAGCTCACCGATCTCTCTGGCGGCAGTAGCAGAGCGCTGCGCCAGGGCGCGCACTTCGCTCGCCACCACCGCAAAACCCCGCCCCTGATTGCCAGCCCGCGCCGCTTCCACTGCCGCATTGAGCGCCAGAATGTTCGTCTGGAAGGCGATGCTGTCAATCACGCCGATAATGCTGCTGATCTCGCTGGCGAGCAGATTAATATCGCGCATGGTATCCACCACTTTCTCCACCACGTTACCGCCCTGGCCTGCGGTGACGCAGGCTTCGCGGGTCAGGGTGCTGGCGATGCGCGAGTTCTCGGTGTTGTTTTTCACCACCGAAGTCAGCTGTTCCATCGACGCCACGGTCTGCTCCAGCGCGCTGGCCTGCGCTTCATTGCGGGCCGACAGCTCCAGGCTACCGGTGGCGATCTGCTTCGAGGCGCTGGCGATAGTCTCGGTGCCATTGCGTACGCCGTTGACGATACCGGTCAGGTTATCGTTCATCTCCCGCAGGGCGCGCATCAGAAGGGCGGTTTCATCGCGTCCGCTGACGGCGATAGTGGTTTGCAAATCGCCGGCGGCCACGCGGCGCGCCACGGATACGGCCTGCGCCAGCGGACGGGTAATGCTGCGTACCAGCCACCAGGTGATCATCAGACCGGCTATCAGCGTCAGGGCCATCGCCAGCAACAACAGATATTTCGTTTGCTGATACAGCGCCATGTTGCGATCGTGCGTCTGCTGGCGGATGCGATCTGCCTGTTTGAGCGTGGCGGCTACCGTCTCGTCGATCATGCGCGTTGGTTCCCGATCAATGCCGGACACCAGCTTATCCACCCGCTGCGCACTGGAAGGATCCTGAATATCGTACTGGGTCAGCGCAGCGAGATAATGCGCCTCAAGCTCGCTATGCAGCTGGCGGGTTCGTTCCACCAGCCCGGTATCCAGCCCGATTTGCGGCAGCAGGGTAGCCAGTTCCGTCAGCAGCGCCTGGGTTTTCTGGCTCTGGGCAACAAATGCATTTTTATATTTATTGAAGCTGTCCTGTCCCTGGCCGCCGCGCAGCAGCGTATTTTTCCACTCCTGAACCTGAATTTTAAACTGTACCTGTGCATTTCGCGCCGTATCGATACTTTGCGTCACACGTTTTTCCGTCGCCATAATGTGCTGATTCTGCGTCAGCCCGTCGGCGTTAATCACTAATCCTCTGCTGCCGATAAACAGCGTCGCCAGCAGCAGTACCGCAGCCAGTAAACCGAGCCGCTGCCCGATAGTAAGGTGGTTAAGTTTCATTGTATCTGTAGTTCCTGAGGTCAAGGGTGCCATCGGGATGACGAGCACACAGGTATCGACCCGGCGGCGACGGGCTTTAATGGCGGGAGTGCGGTAAAAAGCAGCAAAGTGGCGTTAATTGATTGATGTGCAATAGCTATATAATTTTATGACATATTTATGACAGGCGGCAAAATAGCCAAAAGCCGCCTGTTTAACCCGTTACAGGGAGTTGCGCAGCGACGCCACGTCAAGAGGACTGGCTTCGGTGAGCCATGCGGGGATTGCCTCTGGCGGCACCGGGCGCGAGAAAAAGTAGCCCTGCGCTTCGTCGCAGCCATAGGACTGCAACAGCATGGCGGTCTCTTTATCTTCCACACCCTCAGCCAGCACCAGATAATTCAGATCCTTGAGCATCATAATCACGTGACGGGCGATAATGCGGCTGCCGGGATCGGTGGTCAGCTGGCTAATCAGCGAACGGTCGAGCTTGATAATATCAATGGGAATACGGCGTAAATAACTGATATTACTGTAGCCTGCGCCAAAGTCGTCGAGCAGGATCTTAAAGCCCTTCATTTTCAGCCGATCCAGTTCACAGAGCGCCTGCTCGCTCTCCAGCACTTTTTCTGTTTCCAGGCATTCAATGCGAATATCCTGCGCCACGAGGCCTGCCTCAAGGATCTGCTGCTCCAGCGTATCGGCAAAACCGGGGCAGGAAAAATCGCTGACCGTTACGTTGATGGATACCGGAAGCAGAATGCCCGCCTCCCGCCAGCGACTGAGCTGGGCGATCACGGTGCGGATCACCCAATGGGTAATATCGTTCATCAGCGTGGTTTTCTCCGCCAGCGCCACAATGGTGGCAGGGGAAATATTGCCCAGCACAGGATGCTGCCAGCGCAGCAGCGCCTCGCATCCTTCGGTGAAACCGGTGTGCAGGGATATTTTCGGCTGATAAACCAGATAAAACTGATCCGGCGCTTTGATGGCCTCGCTCAAATCGTAAAGCAATTTAAAATCGCTGTTGCGCTTCTCATCGAACGCGCGGTCAAAGGGCAGGACAGGAATATGCTGGCGAATCGCTTCATGCAGTGCGCTGATCGCCTGGCGCAATATCTCTTTCGGATCCTCAATGCCGGGCCGGAAATTCACGTAGCCGGTGAAGATTTTCAGGCGAATGTCGATGTCGCCGCGAATTTTCGCCTCAATGTCCGGCAGGTTTTCCGCTTTTTTGATCAATGTTTTTGCGTATTCGCTGTCTATTAACAGCGCAAAGCGTCCCGGCGCGAAAGCATATAACGGCGTGGTGGCCGGTAATTTTAAACGCAGGCGTAACAGTGGCCCGAAGCCGCGCAGCATTTTCTCCACCGCGCTCAGCCCAAGATAGCGTGAAAGCTCGTAGGCCTGTGGCATATCAATGCAGTCAAACAGGATCAGCGTAGAGGGACGATGGGCGGTTTCCAGCCCAATACGCTCCATCTCTTTCAGTAAAAACTGCCGGTTGGGCAGGCCGGTTAACGCATCCACACGCCCTAAAGAGTACCAGGCTTCCAGATAGGTGCAGGCCAGCGAAGCGATGCGCAGGAAATTTTCCGTTTGCTGCGCATCAGGTTCAAGCGGCGTCGGATGGCTGACGCACAGCGTGCCCAGCACAAAACCCTCTTTGGTCTGTAATGGCGCGGCGGCATAAAAAATAACGTGACCGTTCAGCGAAAGTTCATGATCGCGAAAGCGTTCGTCAAGACGCGTATCGTTACAGATGATGGCATTGCAACTTTTCACTGAATGCTGGCACATGGAATCAACAATCGGCATTTTCAGCGGAATAGCCGGATTGTTTTTCACAAATTTAATGTACTGATGCTGATCATCAAAAATAGTAACAAAACAGCCATCAACGCCCATGATTTCACTGGCGAGACAGGCAAATTCGCCCAGCGCAGCATCACGGGCGCTGTCCTGTTCCTTAAGTAACGCCAGGGCCGCCAGTCGTTTGGTTTCATTTTTATTCAGGCCGGTGAACATAAGGCGCTCCTGCTCAGAACGGTGCTGAGTCTGGGGAAGAATTTTTACAGGAAAGAGTTATTTTTAGCGTACGGCTGGGATCACCACCAGCCGAACTGGGATCCGGCAACGGCGGCAATAGCAATAATCAGCATAATAATGGTGGTTTTTCTCACGTGATTCTCCCGAAAGGCGCTGCTGGCCGGACAATAAACAGAATGGCAATCAGTATTTTCTTATACGATAACGGATTACTGCGGCGCGTTAAATGAGACTTTCATTATCAGCGTGAAAAACCCGGCCCGGTGGCATCCTAAGGGGAGGGTGACAGAACGGCCTTCGCCAGGGTAAACTTCGTTTTAGGATTTATCTTAAACATCTTTAACGAAGCACGAGAGCAGCATGTACTTGTTAAAACCGGGCAGCCAGGCCTTAATCATTGGCGCGCAGACCCCCGTCGGTCGTCGTAATATTGGTAAATCGGTAGAGCTGTTTGGCCTCTGCCAGCCGGGTGAGCGTTTTCTCAACCCCGTGAACGGGGTGATGACGCAGATGCCAGATAACGCGCCGCGCGCGCTGTGGCTGGTGATCGGCGATGTCTTTACCTTTGATGGCCAGCATGGTTTCGCCTTTGTCCGCGCCGAACACCTGATGCCGCTGCTGCCGGATGCCATGCCTCAGGAAGCCGACGCCCGGGTTATGTATTAAGCACATAGCACCTCTCACTTTTAAGGTGTTGTGATAGCGATAAAAGATCATTATTCTGATGTTCCTTATGTTACCCATAAATTGCACAACATAGGGAACCCCCATGGACCACCTGCCTGTCAAAGAAACGCTGCGTATCGCTCTCGTCGGTGATTACAATCAGGACGTTATCGCCCACCGGGCTATTCCACTGGCGATTGATGATGCCGCCGCCGTACAAAACATCACTGCTGATTATGACTGGCTGGCCACGACCGACATCACCAGCGCCGAGGACTTGGTTGGCTACGATGCCATCTGGGTGGTGCCTGCCAGCCCCTATAAAAATCCTGAAGGCGCATTTATCGCCATTCGCTACGCCCGCGAAAACAGCATCCCGTTCCTCGGCACCTGCGGCGGTTTTCAGCATGCGATGATCGAGTACGCGCGTAATGTGCTGGGCTGGGAAGATGCCGCGCACGCGGAAACCGACACCGAGGGCCGGATGGTGATATCCGCCTTACAGTGTTCGCTGGTGGAGGAAACCGGAGTGATTGAACTGCGTCCGCACACGCTGATCGGCAAAGCCTATGGCCGCGACAGTATTGAGGAAGGCTATCATTGCCGCTTCGGGATCTCACCCGAATTTGCCGATGCCCTCAGCAGCAGCGATTTTCGCGTCACCGGCTGGGACGAAGAGGGCGAGATCCGCGCGGTAGAGCTGACCAGCCATCCGTTCTTCGTTGCCACCCTGTTCCAGCATGAACGCGGCGCGCTGGCCGGACGCCCGGTGCCGCTGGTGCACGCCATGCTGCGCGCGGCCAGCAACTAACTTTCCTGATAGTCGCGGGGTCAGCCAGCGTTGATCTCGCGATCCTGTCCGGCAAAAGCGCCGAATACCGCCATCGCCACCGCTAGCAGCGCACAGGCGAGCAGCGGAATATGCCAGTCGCCGCTGGCATCATGAATTTTCCCCATCAGCGGCGGCCCGCAGGCGGCCAGCAGATAACCTACCGATTGCGCCATACCGGATAAAGCCGCAGCCTGATGCGCCGAGCTGGCGCGCAGACCGATAAACGTCAGGCCGAGGATCATGGTTGCGCCGGATCCGAAACCAAAGATCACCGTCCACAGCACCGCTTGCGCCGGGAACAGCCACAGCCCGACGGCGCTGAAGGCGCACAGCAGCGAGACGATAGCGGCGATGCCGCGTTGATCGCGCAGACGATGCAGCACCAGCGGGATCAGAATACCCGGCGCGGCGGTCGCCAGTTGCAACAGACCATGCAGGGATCCCGCCTGCGCCTCGCTGTAGCCGTGGCTGATCAAAATCGCGGGCAGCCAGCCAATAATCACATAATAAATCAGCGAGTTAATGCCGAGGAACAACGTGACCTGCCAGGCAAGGCGCGAGCGCCAGATACCGCGATCGTGCAGGCCGGGCGTGCTGCTGAGTGTGGCTGGCGCGGTGGCGCGCAACTGCGGCAACCACAGAGCAAGGGCGAGCAGCGGAAACGCCATCAGCGCCAGCAGTGCGCCGCGCCAGCCGAAACCATGCAGTGCAATGGGTACCACCAGCGCCGAGCCGAGCGCCGCCGCCGCGCCCATGGTCAGGGAATAGGCGCCGGTCATTTTCGCCACCTGACCGGCGAAATCACGTTTGATGATCCCCGGCAGCAGCACGTTACCCAGCGCAATGCCGCAGCCGATCACCGCCGTGCCGGTAAACAGCAGCGCCGCTGAGGGCAGGGAGCGCACGGCGATACCGGCGCAAATCAATACCATCGCCACCAGCAGACTGCGCTCCATGCCCAGACGGCGCGCGATGCCCGCCGCCAGCGGGGACACCAGCGCAAAGGCCAGCAGCGGCAGCGTCGTGAGCATGCCGGTCTGCGCGGTGGTGAGGCCGTAGTCGTCACGAATAGCCCCCAGCAACGGGGCCGCGCCGGTGAAAGTGACGCGTAACGTGGTGGCAATCAACAGGATCCCGGTAAACAGCAGCAATCCCTGCCTTGTGCGAAGTGAAATAGCGGTAGTCATTATATTCTCTGTTTTCTGGCTTATTGAGCCGCGTCAGTCTAATCCCAGAACGTCCACCCGCCAAATCTGGCAGCGCATCATGCCGATGATTTTCTGCTTGTCAGACCATTCTTAAGGTGTGGTTATTCCGGGTTTATGCTGCCGGAAAGGAAATTATAAGAGGATCCTTTCGTGCAGGCGTTTTTCATAACTTTTTTCGATATGTAATGCACTTTTTGATATTTGTCTGTGCGGGGAGAGCTGTGTGAATTTAGCAGCAATTTCAATAACAACGGATCACCATTAGCATGGCAATTTTCGCACAGACCAAAAAAACCGTCGCGCTGACCACGCTGGCGCTGCTGACCACGTTCTCCTTTGCGGCGCATGCCGATAAACTGGCCGACATCAAAGCCGCGGGCGTTGTAAAAGTCGCCACTTTTGATGCTAACCCGCCGTTTGGCGCTATCGATGCAAAAACCCACGACATCGTGGGCTACGATGTGGATTTCGCCAAAGCGCTTGCTAAAAGCCTCGGCGTGAAGCTGGAACTGGTGGCCACCAACCCCGCCAACCGTATTCCGCTGTTGCAGTCCGGGAAAGTCGATCTGATTGTCGCTGACATCACCATCACGCCGGAGCGCGCGCAGGTGATCGATTTCTCCACGCCCTATTTTGTGACCGGACAGCAATTCCTCGTCCCCGCTGACGGCAAAGATTCGCTGGATGCCTACAGCAAAGCCCGTATCGGCGCGGTCAAGGGAACCACCGGCGAGCAGGCGCTGCACCAGCGTTTCCCGCAATCCCGCGTGCTGGCCTATGACGATATCCCGCTGGCGCTGACCGCACTGCGTAACGGCAATGTGCAGGCGATCACCCAGGACAGCACCATTCTTGCCGGTCTGCTGGCGGAAGCGCCGGACAAAGCGAAGTTTAAAATCCTGCCGGATCTGCTGTCGAAAGAAGAAATCGGCGTTGGCGTCAGCAAGGGCGAAACCGCGCTGCTGAAGGCGGTGAATGACGAGCTGGTGAAGCTTGAGCAGAACGGTGAGGCCGCGAAAATCTACGACGCCTGGTTTGGCCCGCAAACCAAAACCCCGCAGCCGCGCAGCTTTAAAATAGAAGCGAAGTAATTATGTTTGCAGGTTTATTTTCCACCTCCGTGGCGTCGGCTACGGAGGCGTTTGCCGTGCAAAAAGGCACGGTCGAATTCCGTCAGGTGAGCAAGCGTTACGGCGATCATCAGGTGCTTAAGAATATTGATTTGCAGGTGCGCGCCGGGGAAGTGCTTGCCGTCTGCGGGCCATCCGGTTCGGGAAAATCAACGCTCATTCGCCTGATCAACCAGCTGGAAACCCTGACAAGCGGCGAGATCCTTATCGACGGCAACCCCACCAGCGGGCTGAAAGGCCGCGCCCTGCGGCAGATCCGCCGCCAGGTGGGATTCGTGTTCCAGCAATTCAATCTTTACGCCCATCTCAGCGCGCTGGATAACATCACCCTGGCGCTGACCCGCGTGCATGGTAAATCGGCAGTGGATGCGCAGCAGATCGCCCTCAGCCTGCTGGAGCGCGTCGGTCTGCTGGATAAAGCCCATCATTTCCCGGCGCAGCTCTCCGGCGGGCAGCAACAGCGGGTGGCGATCGCCCGCACGCTGGCGGCCAGCCCGCACATTATTTTGTTTGATGAGCCCACCTCGGCGCTGGATCCGGAGATGATCGGCGAAGTATTACAGGTAATGAAATCGCTGGCGCACAGCGGCATCACGCTGATCGTCGTCACCCATGAAATGCAGTTTGCCCGCGAAATCGCCGACCGGGTGATCTTTATTGATGACGGTGAAATCCTTGAGCAGGCGGCCCCGGCGCAGTTTTTCACCGCGCCGCAGCATCCCCGCGCGCAGCGGTTTCTGCAAAAGGTGCTCAACCCGTTACATGCTGAAAACAGGGACGGCTGATGAACTTTCATCCTGACTGGGCCGGCGTGCTGACCGGCCAGCCGGCGCAGTGGATCCTCTCCGGTTTTCTGACCACGGTGTGGGTAACGCTGGCGGGTATGCTGCTCGCGACCTTATTGACCGTGCTGTTGCTGGCGTTGCGTCTGACCGGCGGGCGCGTGGGGCGGGGCGTGGTGGCGGTGTGGGTGTCACTGTTCCGCAATACGCCGCTGCTGGTGCAACTGCTGTTCTGGTATTTCGCTGCCTGGAATCTGCTGCCGCAGGCGTTTCGTCAGTATGTGAATGACGAGCACGTCTTCTCGGTGCTGCCGGGGGACGTCTGGTGGTTTACGCCGGAGTTTCTCAGCTCAGCCTGGGCGCTGGGGCTGTTTACCGCCGCCTTTCTGGTGGAGGAGATCCAGTCCGGGCTGCATGCCGTGCCGCGCGGCCAGGTGGAAGCGGCCACCGCCCAGGGTTTTAGTCCGCTGGCGCTGTTCCGCTGGATCCTGCTGCCGCAGGGGCTGAAAAATGCCTGGCAGCCGGTGGTCGGCCAGTATCTCAATCTGATGAAACTCTCCTCGCTGGCGACCGGTATTGGCTTTGCGGAACTGACCTATCAGACGCGGCAGATCGAAAGCTACAACGCCCATGCGCTGGAGGCGTTCGCCATCGGCAGCGCGCTCTATTTGCTGCTTGGCCTGGTGATGAGTCTGCTGCTTAATGCACCTGTCTGGTGGCGGGCGCGTAAGGAGAAAACACAATGATCGCCAGTATTACGGTCATTACCGACAATCTCGATTATCTGCTGCTCGGACGTACCGCGCAGGGCGAGCCGGGCGGCGTGCTGCTGTCGGTGCTGATGACGCTGGGGGCGGCGGCGCTGGCCTTTCCCGGCGGCATACTGCTTGCCTGTTGCGCCTGGCGTTTTAAAGGCTGGCCGCGCAGGGCGCTCTTTGTCTGGGCTGAGCTGATCCGCGGCATTCCGCTGATCTTCGTCATTTTCTGGCTGTGGTTTTTACTGCCCGCGTTGACCGGTGCTGATCTGCCGGGGGCGGTGACCGTCACGCTGGCGCTGGCATGGTTCACCTCGGCCTCGGTGATGTATTCGACCCTCGCCGCCCTGGGCGCGCTGCCGAAAGGGCAATATGAGGCGGCTGTCGCCGGGGGATTCAGCAGTCTGCAACTGTTGCGCTGGGTACTGCTGCCGCAGGCACTGCGCAATGCGCTGCCGTCTTATGTCGGCCTGCTCATCGCCCTGCTGAAAGATACCTCGCTGGCGTTTATCGTCAATGTACCGGAACTGACCACCGTCGCAGGCCAGGTAAACAGCCGCGTACAGGTCTATCCGGCGGCGCTCTTTATCTTTACCGGCCTGGTTTATTACCTGATGTGCAGCCTGCTGGAGCAGTCGGTGAAACGCTGGCAGCGGCGACGATTACTGCCGTCCAATTAACAGCGACACCAGGCCTGCGGCGATCAGCGGGCCGACGGGCACCCCACGGAACAGCGCCACGCCGAGCACCGTACCGACCAGTAATCCGGCCACCAGCGACGGCTGCGAGCTCATCAGCGTGACGCCACGCCCGCCAAGCCAGGAGACAAAAACGCCAACCGCAATAGCGATCAGGGATTTCCAGTTGGCGAAGGAGTGCAACAGGGTGGAAGGCGGCAGGCTGCCGCTGGCAATGGGGGCCATCACGCCGATGGTCAGGATGATGATGCCGATGGTCAGCCCCTGTTTTTCGATCCACGGAAAAAAGGCGTTGAGCGGCGTCACCCGCACGATAATCAGCACCAGAATGGAGATCGCCACGGTGGTGTTGTGGCTGGCAAACCCCAGCGCGGCGAGGGCGAGTAAGATAAACAGCGTGGTATCGAACATGGCGGCATCCTGACCAGAAAAGTTAGCCTGCTTACTTTACGCGCATCCGCGTGAAGAAACAGGCGTTTTTTGGTTCAGATGATTTTCAACCTTGTACCAGCAAATCCACCAGCGGGCTGTTTTCCCGTACGAATACCGGAATGGTTTCAAGGGCCGCATCCACGGTGATCTGCTGCTGCCCCTGATAACGCTCGCCGTTAAGCGCCACCCAGCCGTGGACGCCCGGCAACCAGACATCACGCTGGCGCTGACCGGCATGCATCACCGGCGCCACCAGCAGATCCTCGCCAAACAGATACTGATCTTCCACCTGCCAGCTTTGCGGTTCATCAGGATAATGCCAGAACAGCGGGCGCATCAGCGGATCGCCATGCTGGTGGGCGTTGTCAAACAGCGCATCGACATACGGACGCAGCGTTTCACGCACCGACAGCCAGTGCTGCATAATGGTGAAATTCTCCTCGCCGTAGCTCCACAGCTCGTTCGGCGAGCCGCTGTTACACTGCGGGATGCCGTTGCGGTAGCTTTCCGGCGGCTGGATCTGCGGCTCGCGATAGCCGTGCATACGCAGTACCGGACAGAAGACTGCCCACTGGAACCAGCGGATCAGCAGTTCATGGAACGCCGGATCGTTCACGTTGCCGCCCTGGAAACCGCCGATGTCGGTGGTCCACCAGGGAATACCCGCCAGCCCCATATTCAGCCCGGCGGCCAGCTGATTGCGGAAGGCGTGGAAGGACGAGTGTACATCACCGGACCAGGCCAGCACGCCAAAACGCTGGCTGCCCGCCCAGGAACAGCGCACCAGATTTACAATCTCCGTTTCGCCGTTAGCTACCAGCCCATCATAAAAGCCCTGCGCAAAATCGCGCGGATACTGGTTGCCGAATTCCAGCACCGGCCCGGCGTGGTAGCGGTAGTTATCGAAGTCATAGGCGCGGTATTCCGGCTCGGCTTCGTCCAGCCAGAACAGCTTGATCCCCAGATCGTAGTAATTTTTCTTCACCGTCTCCCAGACAAATTCCCGCGCCTGTGGGTGGGTGGCATCAAAGAAGGTGGTGTTGCCCATAAAATCGAGATTCACCTGTACACCGCGATCGCTGGTCACCAGCCAGCCTTTGGCTTTCATCACCGGGAACAGGGGGCTGCGCGCTTCCACCGTCGGCCAGACCGACACCATCAGTTCGATGCCCAGCGATTTCAGTTCCGCGGCCATCGCCGCCGGATCGGGCCAGTCCACAGGATCGAAGCACCAGGTACCCTGATTTGGCCAGTGGAAAAAGTCGATAACCATCACCGACAGCGGCAGATGGCGACGACGATATTCACGGGCTACCTCCAGCACTTCCTGCTGGGTGCGGTAGCGCAGTTTGCACTGCCACAGGCCGCTGGTGAACGCCGGGGCGGGCGGCGGGGTGCCGGTGGCTTTCGCGTACTGGCGGGTCAGTTGTACGGTGTTGTCGGCGGCGGTGATCCAGTAATCCATCTCCTGCGTGACCCGCGCCTGCCATTCGGTGTGGTTTTTCGCAAAGCTCGCCTCGCCGATGGCCGGATTATTCCACAGCAGGCCGTAGCCGAGGCTCGACTGCATGAACGGCACGCTGGCCTGGGAGTTACGCTGAGCCAGCTCCAGCACGCAGCCTTTCAGATCCAGCCACGGCTGTTGGTACTGGCCCATGCCGTAGATTTTTTCGTCATTGCGCGATTCAAAGCGCACGGTGAGCTGATATTTGCCGCCGGGCAGCGGTTTGAATTCCCGACCGTCCAGCTTCAGGGCGCTGACGTATTTATCCTGGCTTTTCTCGCTGGCGCCAATGCCGACGGTGGAGCGCTGCCGCCACATCTCTTCCAGCAGCAGCTCGCCGCGCTGGTTGTAAAAGGCCAGCTGACCCTTCAGGTTCAGCACCGCGATGATATTACCGTTGCGCAGCGTCAGGGTTTCCGCGCTGGCGGTGATCTCACTTTCACCAGCGTCGTTTCGTGGCAGCAGGGCATGCAGATTATCGGTGAACGCCGGGGCGCAGGTGGCGCGCACGCGCAGGCTGTGTTCACCCCAGGGTTCCACGCGCAGGATTTGTCGTTCAAAGCGCCATTCGATGCTGTCAGGATGTTGGATCAGTTCGCTCATAAATAATGCGTCCTTTTATGCAGCCGTTTGCTTAGCTAAATGGATGGATTTCATGGTGTTGTCGTCGAGCTTGTACCAGCGCAGCATGGCGAAGGCGCACAGGGAGAGAACGCCCGGCACCACGGTAAAGAGCGCGACGATGCAGTACATGGCGGTGCTGTTCTGCGTCGGGGCATTGGCGACATAACCGCTGAAGCCCAGCGTCCAGCCAACGATAGCGCCGCTGATCGCCATGCCAAGTTTCAGTACCGCGAGGAAGGTGGAGAAGATCACGCCATCCATGCGTTTGCCCTGCAACCATTCGCCGTAGTCAGCGACGTCCGCCATCATCACCCACATCAGGGTGGTGGTGGCCTGGTAGAGGGTGGAGACGATAAAGGTCAGCGGTACCAGCACCAGTACGGATTTAGGTGCGAAGAACAGCGCGATACTCAGCACGCCCGCCAGCACCGCGCAGTAACCAAACATCTGCACTTTGCTGAAATTACGCGTCAGCCGTTTCGCCAGCGCGCTGCCCGCCGCTTTGCCGAGAATATGCGCCCCCAGCATCCACATAAAATAGCTGGCGCTGCCAAGATAATAAGTGACGAAATACATCATCGCGCCAAGACGTACCACCCCAAATCCAATATTGGTCAGCACCAGCACGGCGACAATGCGCCACTGATCGTTTTTTAATAAATCGCGTAATTCCGCGAGATAATTATTATGCGTGGCGGGCGCATTGATACGTTCACGGGTATTGGTAAAACAGATCCAGAACATGATCACCGCCGCCGCGGCCATAATCGCCATCGCCGCACGGTAGCCGAGTAATTTGTCATCGCCACCAATATATTCTGCCAGCGGCATCATAAAGAAGGTCGACATCGCGCCGCCGAGGGTGGCTAAAAAGAAACGGTAAGACTGGAGTGAAATACGCTCTTCGTTATTAGGGGTGATCACCGCGCCCATCGAACAGTAGGGAATATTAATGGCGGTGTACATCAGCATCATGAAGGTATAGGTCACGGAGGCAAAGATCATTTTCCCCGTCAGGGTGAGGGATTCCGGCACCGCGTAGGTCAGCAGACAGCTCGCGCCAAAGGGCAGGGCCAGCCACAGCATCCACGGGCGGAACTTGCCCCAGCGCGTACGGGTGCGGTCCGCAAGATAACCCATCGCCGGATCGATAATCGCATCGGCGGTACGCGCCAGCAAAAACATCGTGCCGACAAAGGCCGCCGGTAAGCCAACCACATCGGTGTAATAAAAGGTGAGAAATATAATGACATTATCCAGCCCGACATGGCTGGCCATATCGCCCAGACCATAACTTATTTTTTCTTTACGGGTGATCTTTTCCTGCATCTTATTCACCTGTCTCTGTAAGGGTATTTTATCGATAGTTCAGAGACTATTGTTGATGCATGTCGTCAGGCTTAACAATTGCGAGATTTACTAATGGGGTTATGGAAACGCATTTTCGTGATACCGGTAACAATAATGGCGGTAATTTCCATATTTTAAGTGCTTTTAGTCCATATCCTAAAAGCAGGAAATAACGCAGCGCAGGAATCGTTTCAGCGGAATAATATTCATATTAATACAGGAAAAACGTCATAAATTTGTCATGCGCGCTGGCTGATAATGGCGCATCGTCCGTAAAAGCGACAGGTGTGACAATGAACGATCCCATGCTAATGGAAACGCTGATTATCACCTCCACTTTTTTAGCCATTATCATGGTGCTGGTGGCATCAGTGCTGATTCTGGAACGTTCCGGCTGAAGCTGACTGGCGGGAAAAGAAAAAGCCGCCACGGGGGCGGCAAAAAGGTAACGTGTTTCTTATTTATTGTTTCTGTAATAGGTAGCTGTTTTCGTAGCCCGGCACGACGCCAATGACGTCAAAGCCCCGGAAGTAACCGCCGGCACGCAGCAGATCCACCGCAGGACCCACTTCCGGCGAATACTGATGATCGCGATAGTCATCAAACACAATGTAGCCGCCGCTGATCACCGTTGGCGAATAGAGCAGGAAATCCATCAGCACATGGCGTCCCAGGTGACCGCCGTCGATATGCAGCAGCAAGGTTTTCGGGTTGAATGCCAGAACGCGCTCAATGCTGTGCTCTGAATAACCGCGTACCAGATTCACTTCCGGGAACAGGCGCTCGTGATAGAAGCCCAGTTCATTAGCCTGACTCGGCAACTCCATCGGATCGACGCTGATGATTTTGCGTTTACGTTTACACATTTCGTTCATGAAAGCGCTGGATTTACCCTTCCACACGCCAATTTCAATGATGTCGCCTTCGGCTTTAGAATTTTCCAGCAGCCAGCAGAGATAGCCGAGGAATTTCACATGCGTGTGGAAAGAAAGCTCTTTGCGCGGCATCGCCAGTTCCGGCGGCAGCGCGGCCTGCGCTTCAACCATGGCTGCGCCAACCGAATCCCAGACGTCATCAATGACCCGTTGTAATTCAGGATCTTCTAAAAATAATTTCAGGTCTGAAATTTCGAGCATCAGGGCGGTTTCCTTCGTGTAGTGAGTTGGTGGTATTTACCTGACGTTAAATTTGCCACAGAAGGCGCGGGTACAAGGCGGGAAATAGCTGGCATTTTGCGGGGCATTTAGGCGGATAGCGGAAATGAAAAAGCCGGTGGACTGACGTTCACCGGCTTTTTTGCAAAAAACATTAATTATGGGCGTCGCTGGCCTGTTTGTGGAACAGCTCGCGGAACACCGGGTAAATATCATCCTGATCGCGAATATGCTGGATAGCGAAGTTATCGAAGCTGGCCTGTAAATGCTCATATTCACGCCACAGCGTCTGATGGGCGCGGCGGGTGATCTCGATATAACTGTAGTAACGCACCACCGGCAGGATCTTCTTCGCCAGGATCTCATGACACAGCGGTGAGTCATCGGCCCAGTTATCGCCATCTGATGCCTGTGCGGCGTAGATGTTCCACTGCGCCGGATCGTAACGCTCCTTCACCACCTCATCCATCAGCTTCAGGGCGCTGGAAACGATGGTGCCGCCGGTTTCCTGCGAGTAGAAGAATTCATGCTCATCCACTTCTTTGGCCTGGGTGTGATGGCGAATATACACCACTTCCACGTTCTTATACGTTCTGGAAAGGAACAGATAAAGCAGGATATAAAAACGCTTCGCCATGTCTTTGGTGGCCTGATCCATCGAGCCTGACACGTCCATCAGACAGAACATCACCGCCTGGCTGGACGGCTCCGGGCGTTTCTCATAGTTCCTGTACCTTAAATCAAAGGTGTCGATAAAGGGTACACGTTCGATTTTCGCCCGCAGTTCGGCGATCTCCCGGCGCAGCTGTTCCTCTTCCAGTAATTGCGCCGGTTCGCTGTTCGCCACCTGTTCCAGGTTTTCTTCCAGCTCGCGCAGCTGACGGCGCTTGCCCGCGGTCATCGCCGTACGGCGCGCCAGCGAGTTTTGCAGTGAACGCACTACGCTGATATTTGCCGGTACACCGTTCGCGGTATAGCCAGCACGATGGGTTTTGTATTCGTTAAGCTGGCGATGCTGATTCTTTTTCAGGTTCGGCAACGCCAGATCTTCAAACAGCAGATCGAGGTATTCATCTTTGGAGATCTGAAAGACGAATTCGTCCTGGCCTTCACCGTCCTGGCTGGCCTGACCCTGACCGCTGCCGCCGCCACCGCCGCCCCCCTGCGGACGTTCAATGCGGTCGTTCTGCACAAAGTGATCGTTGCCGGGATGAACGCGGTTGCGCAGGCCGCCGCGCCCCTGATGAAACATAGGTTCGTTAATGTCTTCAGACGGGATGGAAACGGACTCGCCGCTGTCCACGTCGGTGACCGAGCGCTTGTTGATGGCCCCGGAAATCGACTGCTTGATTTGCGATTTATAACGGCGCAAGAAGCGCTGGCGGTTCACCGTGCTCTTGTTTTTGCCGTTAAGACGCCGGTCTATAAACCAGGTCATACGCCCTCCGTACTGCCAACTGTTCGCAGGATCTGTAGGTGCCGGGCTGCGCGGACGCAACCCCGGCCTACGGAGTATTATTGTTGGCCCGGCGTGCGCCGGGCGGCTGTCAGGACGATTTACGCACGCGCAGATACCATTCGCACAGCAGACGAACCTGCTTGCGGGTATAGCCTTTTTCCATCATGCGATCGACAAAATCGTCGTGTTTCTTCTGCTCGTCGGTTGAGGTTTTGGCGTTAAAGGAGATCACCGGTAACAGCTCTTCGGTATTGGAGAACATTTTCTTCTCGATTACCGTGCGCAGTTTTTCATAGCTCGTCCAGTTCGGGTTACGGCCGCTGAAATTCGCCCTGGCGCGCAGTACAAAATTGACGATTTCGTTACGGAAGTCTTTCGGGTTGCTGATCCCGGCGGGCTTCTCGATTTTCTCCAGTTCGGCGTTCAACGATTCACGATCGAACAGCTGACCGGTATCCGGATCGCGGTACTCCTGATCCTGGATCCAGAAATCGGCGTAGGTGACATAACGGTCAAAAATGTTCTGTCCGTATTCCGAGTAGGATTCCAGATACGCGGTCTGGATCTCCTTGCCGATAAATTCGGCGTATTTCGGGATCAGATAGCCTTTGAGGAACTCCAGATAACGCTCCGCCTGTTCCTGCGGGAACTGCTCGCGCTCGATCTGCTGCTCCAGCACGTAGAACAGGTGCACCGGGTTAGCCGCCACTTCGGTATGATCGAAGTTAAATACGCGGGACAAAATTTTGAACGCAAATCGGGTCGACAGACCGTTCATGCCTTCGTCCACGCCCGCGTAATCGCGATACTCCTGATAGGATTTCGCCTTCGGATCGGTATCTTTCAGGCTTTCGCCATCATAAACGCGCATTTTGGAATAGATGCTGGAGTTTTCCGGCTCTTTCAGGCGCGAGAGGATCGAGAAGCGTGACAGTGTTTCCAGCGTCCCCGGCGCGCAGGGCGCATGGGCCAGCTCACTGTGATTAAGCAGTTTCTCGTAGATCTTCATCTCTTCCGAGATGCGCAGGCAGTACGGCACCTTGACGATATAGACACGGTCAAGGAAGGCTTCATTATTCTTGTTATTACGGAACGTCACCCATTCGGATTCGTTCGAGTGCGCAAGAATAATGCCGTAAAACGGCAGGGCGGAAATCCCCTCAGTACCGTTATAGTTACCTTCCTGCGTCGCCGTCAGCAGGGGATGCAGCACCTTGATCGGCGCTTTAAACATCTCGACGAATTCCATCACGCCCTGGTTGGCGCGGCACAGCGCGCCGGAATAGCCGTAGGCGTCCGGATCGTTCTGCGCGTGGTTTTCCAGTTTACGAATATCCACTTTCCCGACCAGCGCCGAAATATCCTGGTTGTTTTCATCCCCGGGCTCAGTTTTGGCAATGGCGATCTGCTCAAGAATCGACGGCCAGACTTTCACGACGCGGAATTTGGTGATGTCGCCGCCAAACTCATGCAGCCGCTTCGCTGCCCATGGCGACATAATGGTGCCGAGATAACGCCGCGGTACGTTGTACTCTTTTTCCAGAATTTGCGCGTCTTCCTGCGGATTGAACAGGCACAGCGGGTGATCGTTGACCGGGCTGCGCTCGCCGTTAGCGCTCAGCACGTAAATGGGGACGCGCTGCATTAAGGATTTCAGGCGCTCGGCCAGCGACGATTTACCGCCACCTACCGGGCCGAGCAAATAGAGGATCTGTTTCTTCTCTTCCAGCCCTTGCGCGGCGTGTTTGAGATAAGAAACGATTTGTTCAATGGCTTCTTCCATGCCATAGAACTCTTCAAAGGCGGGGTAGCGTCCAATTACCCTGTTCGAAAAAAGACGGGAAAGCCGTGGCTCCAGAGCAGTATCCACCATCACTGGCTCACCAATGGCCATCAACAGGCGTTCTGCCGCATTGGCATAAGCACTGCGATCCTGCCGACATATGGAAAGAAACTCCTGCAGTGTGAACTCTTCGTCCTTGGCAGCTTCATAGCGCTGGCGATAGTGATCGAATATATTCATGGCATGCCGTCCTTTCGTTTTTTAGCACAGGTTAAGAGCCGTTCATATGAATTGTGGAGGCTCCCGGAAGAGGTAGGTTGAACGTTGCTGATGAGTACCAACAACCCGCGCGCCAGGTGACAGGACGCCCGGCGCTCGCGTGCTCGCGATACACCTTCTTAAAATTAAGCGTAGATGGCATTTGCAAAACTTGCATGCCACCGCAAACCAATTTCAATGACATATCAATAACTCATCTGATGTTTTTCTGTTTCGTGATATAGGCCGCGCCAGCGCTTCATCGCAGCGTCATATCATTGCAAACGCGCTGTCATTATCAGACCGCAAGATGATGTGTTGAGTTTTGTAATATTCGGGTAAAAAAATTTGGGAAGCACGGCGCGGACAGTTACACTTCACTGGCCCCATTATTTGACGATAGGAAAGAAAGGATTGTGACCAAATTCAAAGTTCTGGCGCTGGGCGTTCTGACCGCCATCACAGCCACTTCAGCTCTGGCTGACAATAATTTCTCGGTAGGTGCCGGTGTTGGTGTCCTTGAAACGCCGTATAAGGACTACGATCGCGATGTGGTTCCGGTACCGGTTATCACCTATGAAGGGGATGACTTCTGGTTCCGCGGTCTGGGCGGCGGCTATTACCTGTGGAACGATGAGAGCGACAAACTCTCCATCACCGCCTATTACTCTCCGTTTGAATTCAAACCTAAAGACAGCGACAACTGGCAGCTGCGTCGCCTTGATAAACGTAAAGCGACGCTGATGGCTGGCTTGTCCTACGTGCACAACACCCAGTACGGCTTCCTGCGCACCAGTCTGGCGGGCGATACTCTGGATAACAGCAACGGTATCTCCTGGGATCTGGCCTGGCTTTATCGCTATACCAACGGCGGCCTGACGTTAACGCCGGGTATCGGTCTTGAGTGGAGCAGCGAAAACATGAACGAATACTACTACGGCGTTTCCGGTAAGGAATCCCGCCGCAGTGGTCTCGATCGCTACGATCCGGACAGCGACTGGAGCCCGTATCTGGAGCTGAGCGCGAGCTATAAACTGACTGATGCCTGGAGCGTTTACGGCGTTGGCCGCTACACGCATCTGTCCAGCGAAGTCAAAGACAGCCCGATGGTGGATAAATCCTGGGCGGGCGCACTGTCCGCAGGGGTTACCTACAGCTTCTGATTGTGCAATGACATTGTGCATTCAGTGAATAACAGGGCGCTTTTGCGCCCTGTTTGCATTGGGGTGGAACAACACTCACAGGAGACGAGCATGAGCGATAAAACCGTGATGTTTGAGCGCGAACTGGCCCTGCCAGCCATCGGGCAGGGCACCTGGTATATGGGGGAGGACGCCAGCCAGCGGCAAAAAGAGATCGCCGCATTGCGTGCAGGCATTGACGCTGGCCTGACGCTTATCGACACCGCCGAAATGTATGCCGATGGCGGCGCGGAGGAGGTGGTCGGCGAGGCGCTTCAGGGCTTGCGGGAGCAGGTATTTCTGGTCTCGAAAGTCTATCCCTGGAACGCCGGAGGGCAAAAAGCCATTGCCGCCTGCGAAGCCAGCCTGCGCCGTCTGCAAACCGATTATCTCGATCTCTATCTGCTGCACTGGCGCGGCAATTATTCCTTTGCGGAAACGGTCGAGGCGATGGAAAGGCTGATCCGCGAGGGCAAAATTCGTCGCTGGGGCGTTTCAAATCTCGATTATGACGATATGCAGGAACTGTGGAGCGTGACGGGCGGTCAGGCCTGCGCCACTAATCAGGTGCTCTATCACCTGGGATCGCGCGGCATTGAATTTGACCTGCTGCCCTGGTGTCGGCAACAGCAGATGCCGGTGATGGCCTATTGTCCGCTGGCCCAGGCCGGGCGGCTGCGTGATGACCTGTTCAACAGTCGCGCCGTACAGGAGGTTGCCCATGCGTATCAGGCCACGCCCGCACAGGTTTTACTGGCGTGGGCGATCCGCGAGCAGGGGGTGATGGCCATACCGAAAGCCTCCAGCGTGGACCATGTGAAAGAGAATGCCGCTGCGCTGGCGCTGAACTTATCCGCCGAAGCCATTGCCCTGCTGGACAAGGCATTTCCGGCACCGGGGCGCAAAACGCCGCTCGACGTGGTGTAATTTTTCCCCTCTCGCAGGGAGAGGGGAGATGTCTTAGCGTTTAACCACGCGAATGGTCTGCGCCAGGCGGGACGGTTTTTCTTCCGTGGCTTTCTGGGCTTTAGTGGCGCAGGCAGTTTCCACGCATACAAAAGTCTTATAGCCGTCGTCCGGCATATCGCCCATGCTGGCTGAGAGCGCCGGGCCAGGGTTCCAGCCAACCACGTTACAGTGATGATGGTGGATCACTTCAATGGTGCGGTTCAGCGCGCCGTCGTTGATGATGCTGCACGCTTCCGGATTCAGGTAGACGCGATCGGTACGGTCCGGGAAGGTTTGCACGCCGTCAGTCAGCACGTCTTCTTTCGCGCCGTTCACTTTATCAATAAAGCGATCGCCGAGGCCGCTGACTTTCACCGCGCTGATGTCGCCAACGTTGAAATAGGTATGCAGGGCAGAGAAGGTTTCGAATTCGCCGTGGGCTTCCAGCTCGATTTCACAGATTTTGCCGAGCTTAAAGCGGGCATAGAGGGTGAAGTCATGCGGCCAGTACTGACGGGTGGCATCGCTGCTTTGCAGTTCAAAAGTCAGCACCACGCCGTTATCGTCTTCGTTATGGGCTTTCAGCGTCCACGGCAGGTTACGGGCGAAACCGTGTGCCGGCAGGCCTTCCTGCGCCGCCGGGCCAAACCACGGCCAGCAGATGGGTACGCCGCCGCGCAGCGCCACGCCATTTTTAAACGGCGTAGTATCGCTCAGCCACAGTACTTCTTCAGCGCCAGCGGGTTTCCAGGAGAGCAGATGCGCGCCCTGCAGGGCAAAGGAGGCTTTCACCTGCGGGTGATCGACAACAATGAGGTCCAGATCGTCCAGCACGCGGCGGGAAAGGGCGGTGGTGAACTGGTCAACGACCGGAAGAGCAAAAATTTTAGTAATCATCATGATATTCCTCAATCCTCTGTCTTCAATGCAAAAAAAAGAGCGACCGAAGTCGCTCTTTTGGATCAGATTCTCATCACAACTTATTTGGAGATGTGAGCGATCAGGTCCAGAACTTTGTTGGAGTAGCCAGTTTCGTTGTCGTACCAGGAAACCAGTTTCACGAAGTTGTCGTTCAGTGCGATACCTGCTTTAGCATCGAACACGGAAGTGCATACTTCGCCGTTGAAGTCGGTAGAAACAACGTCGTCTTCGGTGTAACCCAGAACGCCTTTCATTTCGCCTTCAGAAGCGGCTTTGATGGCTTTCTTGATTTCTTCGTAAGAGGCTGCTTTTTCCAGACGAACGGTCAGGTCAACAACAGATACGTTCGGAGTCGGAACGCGGAACGCCATACCAGTCAGTTTGCCGTTCAGTTCCGGCAGTACTTTACCTACAGCTTTAGCTGCGCCGGTAGAGGACGGGATGATGTTCTGTGCTGCGCCGCGGCCGCCGCGCCAGTCTTTGTGAGACGGGCCGTCAACGGTTTTCTGAGTAGCGGTGGTCGCGTGAACGGTGGTCATCAGACCTTCAACGATACCGAAGTTGTCGTTGATAACTTTTGCCAGCGGAGCCAGGCAGTTGGTGGTGCAGGATGCGTTAGAAACGATGTCCTGGCCTTCGTATTTGTCAAAGTTAGCACCACGAACGAACATCGGGGTGTTGTCTTTGGAAGGACCAGTCAGAACCACTTTTTTCGCGCCAGCGGTGATGTGCTTACGAGCAGTTTCGTCGGTCAGGAAGATACCGGTAGCTTCAGCAACAACGTCAACGCCGATTTCGCCCCATTTCAGGTTAGCCGGGTCTTTTTCAGCGGTAACACGGATGGTTTTGCCGTTAACAACCAGGTGGCCGTCTTTGACTTCAACGGTGCCGTTGAAACGACCGTGAGTTGAGTCATATTTCAGCATGTACGCCATGTACTCAGCGTCCAGGAGATCGTTGATGCCAACGATTTCGATGTCAGAACGTTCCTGCGCAGCACGGAAAACAATGCGACCGATACGGCCAAAACCGTTGATACCTACTTTGATAGTCATATATTCCACCAGCTATTTGTTAGTGAATAAAAGGTTGGCTGTAAAATTACAAAAACCTTACGCAGCGTCAAGCGGAATCGTGTCAATCATTGCGACAAATCAATCCTGTGCACAACCTTTGCGCGACTGAGTCGCCTCACTTTTCCAATGGGCTGCTACCCACATGGGGCCGCCGGCTGGAATTTTAAAGGCCATGCAAGATAAATATGTGAATCAGATCACAATTACCTGGCTGCGATTTCGCAACGTCTAAGTTTAGAACAAAAGTCGACGCCTGCCTGTTAATGTTTTGTTAGAATCAAAGAAAAGATGTGAATGTACTCAACGCGAGAAGTAAGCATATGGCTAATGAACCCTCTCAGGACGACCTGAAAAAAAACCTCACTGAAATGCAGTTCTATGTCACGCAAAACCATGGCACAGAACCGCCTTTCACCGGTCGTCTGCTGCACAACAAACGCGATGGCGTATACCACTGTTTAATCTGCGATGCGCCGCTATTTAACGCCCAGAGCAAATACGATTCCGGCTGCGGCTGGCCGAGCTTTTATGAACCGGTCAGCGATGAGGCCATCAAATACCTGAATGACTACTCCCACGGTATGCAGCGCACCGAGATCCGCTGTGGCAATTGCGATGCGCATCTGGGACATGTTTTCCCGGACGGCCCGCAGCCAACCGGCGAGCGTTTTTGCGTGAATTCAGCCTCCCTGAGCTTCACCGATGACGACAGCGGCGAGCAGATCAAGGGTTAAAGAATCGATTCAGCAAATTATTCCATGCGGAGACAAGAAATCGTGAATGTGGATGAGCTTGTTAACAGTTTAACGCCGGAAGTGTACCAGCGTCTGGTCACGGCGGTTGAGCTGGGCAAATGGCCCGACGGCGTGGCGCTGACCCCGGAGCAAAAAGAGAACAGCCTGCAACTGGTGATGCTCTGGCAGGCGCGCCATAACACCGACGCCCAGCATATGACCATCGATACCAATGGTCAGATGGTGATGAAAAGTAAGCAGCAGCTGAAAGAAGAGTTTGGCATTACGCCGAAGTCCATTGCCACCCTGAAAGTGAATTAACAACTCTTTGTAACAGGCCGGGAAGCGCGCTTACCCGGCCTTTCGATGTTTTATGGTTTACTGGCCAGTGATTCAGCCAGCTGTTTCGCTAACTGGTTCTTATCATCCGCGCCATATTCCCAGAACATTGCCCCGGCCAGTCCTTTTTTCTTTATGTAATCCGCCTTGATCGCCACTGAGCGCGGATTTTCATAACTCAGCGCAAAGAGCGCTTTCCCCTCTGCGGATTTCACCGAAAGCCAGGGCACTTTCGCCTCCTCATCCCAGTGTTCCGTAAAACGCTTCTGCGGATCGTTGAGCAGCATTTTTACAATATCGTTGTATTTTACGTAGGTATCTTTTTTAAGATTGAATCCCAGGGCGTTGAAAAGCGCCACTTCCCGTTCGCCAAAGTAAGGCTGTGTAACGGGATTTTTCTGCGCGTCAGGTTTGCTCCAGTCGATGCCAGGCTCAACGGCGCGCTTCGGCACGCGTCCATAAAATCCAATGCCCAGATTCATTTGCCGCGCCTTCACGCCTGCCGCCAGATAGTTATTGACCACAAAATCAACGCTGTATTTATCCGCGGCGGCAACGGTCGGCCAGGCCGTGGAGTCATACAGATTGGCATTAAAATACTGGGTGCCGTAGGCCATGTCATAGGTCATCAGATTGATGTAATCCAGCAACGGCGCAACGGTTTTCATATCCACCCAGCTTTTCGGGCTTTCGGCGTTTGCGCCCACCGCAATAGTAACCAGTTTTTTATCGCCAAAAGCCTCCCGGAGTTCTTTGAGTAAGGTGGTGAAATTATCCCGATCGGCAGGCTGGCTGGCGACCAGTCCCCAGGCGCCGTTGACCGGATACTCCCAGTCGAGATCGATACCATCCAGACCATAACGGGCGACGATATCCTGCGCTGAACGGATGAATACCGCGCGGGATTGCGGCGTAGCGGCGACAGCGGAAAAGCCGCGCGCTCCCCAGCCGCCGACAGATAACAGCACTTTCAGCTCAGGGTTTTGCTTGCGCAGGGTAGGAATCAACGCCAGATCGGCGGCGACTTTCGGGGAAAGCCAAATCTGGTGCAGCTTAGTGGCATCCTTCAGCGCGTCGTTGGTTTCCCCGGTTTCATCGTTATAGATCAGACCGAACGAGTAATTAAGATGCGTGATCTGGCGAACATCCAGGGTGTTGATATCCCCGCCAGGCCCGGCGGTAACATCTCCACCGCCGTTAAAATAACCGACCGACATTAGAGAACTGGCGGAGGCGAGCGGGGCGCAGAGCAGGGGGAAGGCTGCCAGCAAAGGCAATAGTTTCATGGTGGTTCCTCTTTGACAAAAAAATAAAGCCAGGCAAAAGCATGGCGAAAAAACAACCCGCATAGCCTGGCATAGTCGTTGCGCTGATACTGCGAAGAACTTCACTTTATGTCGTTGAAGGGGAACAAAAAGAACGGGTATTGATGATCAATACCCGCGTGGATCGTTAAGCGTGGGTTTCCACCCAGTCTGCCAGCGTATAGAGCGTCGCGCCCGCCGCTGCCATCTCCATAAACGCATGCGCGCTGTCCTGGGCATGGAGATTCACGCCGCGGCAGCCATCGGTAATGACATCCACGCCGTAGCCCAGCGTCAGCGCGTCCAGCACGGTGAACTTCACGCAGTAATCCGTTGCCAGACCCAGCACGATCAGCTCGTTAACGTCATGATGACGCAGCCATTCATCAAGCTGCGTTTTCTGTCGGTGGCCGTTGTCAAAGAAAGCGCTGTAGCTGTCAATCGCCGGATTTTCGCCTTTATGAAACAGCGCATCGATGGCCTTCGCATTTAACAGCGGATGCAGCGCCGCCCCTTCGGTGTTCTGGACGCAGTGATCCGGCCAGAAGGTCTGCGGCAGCCCGTCCAGTAATCCTTCAGAATACGGCTCGACATGCTGCTGGCTGGCAAAACTGCCGTGATCCGCAGGGTGCCAGTCCTGGCTTGCCACCACCGCGTCGCCGCGCGCTTTGCACCAGTCGATCATGGCGTTCGCAATATCTACCGTACTGTCGCCTTCGGCGACCGCCAGCGCGCCACCGGCGCAAAAATCGTTCTGAATATCCACTAACAGTAATGCCCGGGCCATAGTCTGCTCCTTATTCGTCCGGCGTCAGCTCGCCGCGCAAATTGACGGCCATCGCTTTGCGGATGGCCTGCACATCCAGATCCTGACTTAACAGATAGTGCAGTTTAGTCAGCGTTGCTTCCACCGTCATATCTGCACCGCCAATCACGCCCGCGTGCGCCAGCGCATTACCCGTAGCGTAACCGCCCATATTCACTTTGCCGGACATGCACTGGGTCAGGTTGATCACCACAATGCCGCGCTCGCTGGCTGCCTGTAACTCTTTCAGAAACTCGCCGTTTTGCGGCGCGTTGCCCACGCCGTAAGAGCGCAGGATCAAGGCCTTCACTGGCTGGCGCAAGAAGTTACGCACCACGTCGGCAGAAATGCCCGGATAGATAGTGACCACGCCAATTGGCTGCGGGGTGATAGGATGCACAATCAGCTCGCCATCGCCGTGCGGCGCAGGGGGCGTGCCGAGACGGCGAATGTGGATCCCGGCTTCCAGCAGCGGTTGCAGATTAGGGGAAGCGAAGGCATCGAAGCCATCCGCATGCGCCTTGGTGGTGCGGTTGCCGCGGAACAGACGATTGTTGAAGAACAGCGTCACCTCGTTAATCGGGTAGTTCGCCGCAATGTACAGGGAATTGAGCAGGTTGATCTGCCCGTCCGAGCGCAACTCCGCCAGCGGAATTTGTGACCCTGTCACAATCACCGGCTTGCCGAGGTTTTCCAGCATAAACGACAGCGCCGAGGCGGTGAACGCCATGGTGTCGGTGCCGTGCAGAATGACAAAACCATCGTAGCGATCGTAATTCGATTTAATATCTTCCGCGATATGCTGCCAGTCCTGCGGCGTCATGTCGGAAGAGTCCATCAGCGGATGGTATTCATGAATGGTGAAGTCGGGCATCTCCTGGCGGTGAAACTCCGGCATCAGCGCCAGCTGGCGTTGCAGGTGCCCGGAAACCGGAATGTAGCCCTGCTCGGAGCGCTGCATGCCGATAGTACCGCCGGTATAGGCGACGTAAATCGATTTCTTTTGCATGGTGTTCTGTTTCATAGCCATAAAAAAATCCCCTCATGGCTGAGGGGATGGATTATCAGCGAACGTTAGCGCAGGTCAGGCAAAACGCATAGCGGTTTTGCGGATCGTTAAAGGCCGCCAGCTTATCGCTTTCCGCTTTCACTGCACCGGCGACCGGAGCCAGCGGCGCGGGCAGATAAGCCTGTAACGCCGACGGCATCGCCGCGCGGACGCTGGCGGACATGCTGGTGATCACCTGATCAAAGAAGGTCGGCTCATCCTGATAATAATCAATGTGCCACTGCTTGAGCTTCGCCAGTTCAGCCGCTTTCGCCACCGCATCATCGAAATCGCCCAGCGCGTCCACCAGCCCGTTTGCTTTCGCGTCCTGACCGGTCCAGACATGGCCCTGAGCAATCTGGTCGATCTGCTCCGGCGTCTTGTTACGCGACTGGGAAACAATCGACAGGAAGCGCTTATAGCCGCTCTCAATGCTCAGCTGGATCATCTGCTGCACTTCCGGCGGCAGGGCTTTGGTCGCCGCCACGTCCGCCAGCGGCGAGGTCGCCACGCCATCGGTGTGCACGCCCACGTAATCGAGGCTGTTTTCAAAGGTGTTGATCACCCCGAAGATGCCAATCGAGCCGGTGAGGGTGCTCGGGTTCGCCACAATGTAGTTAGCTGGCGTTGAGATCCAGTAACCGCCGGACGCCGCCATGCCGCCCATGGAGACCACCACCGGCTTACCGGCGGCTTTCGCGGCGGCAAGTTCAGCACGGATCACCTCGGAGGCGCTGACGCTTCCGCCAGGGCTGTTCACACGCAGCACGATAGCTTTCACTTTCGGATCGAGACGCGCATCGCGGATCTGCGACGCGGTGGTGTCGCCGCCGACGTTACCCGGGGTTTCTTCCCCGTCCATGATCGCGCCGTTAGCAAAGATCACCGCCACGCTGTCGCCGTTTTCGCTCGGTTTTTTCAGGGCGTAGTCGTAGTAGCTGATGGCGCTGTAGTTTTTATCAGCGTCGCTCCAGCCAAACTGTTTGCTGAGCGCTTTTTCAACTTCCGCGCTGGACGCCAGCTGATCCACCAGTTTGTTATCCAGCGCGTACTTCGCCGTATCGCCACCCACTTTGGTCAGCCCTTCCAGCATCGCCTGGGCGCCAGGGAAAATCTGCTGCGCCGGTACCTGACGGTTGGCGGCGATGGTGTTCAGGTAGTTCTGCCACAGCTCGCCGACCCAGCGGCTGTCCGCCTCGCGCGCGGCCGGGGACATATCGTCGCGGATAAACGGCTCGACGGCGGATTTATAGGTGCCGACGCGGAAAACGTGCGTGGAGACCTTCAGCTTTTCCAGCAGCGATTTGTAGTACAGCCCGTTAGTGGCAAAGCCATGCAGATCCACCACGCCCTGCGGCGACAGGAAAATCTTGTTGGCGAAGCTGGCCAGATAATACTGACCCTGGCTGAAGTTATCGCCCACGGCATAGACAGGTTTACCGCTGTCGCGGAATTCGCGCAGCGCTTTACCGATATACTGCATCGACGGCTGATCGGCACCGGCGAAGTTTTTCAGATCCATCACGATACCGGTGATATTGCGATCCTCTTTCGCCTGGCGAATGGTCTCGACAATATCAAACAGCGAGTTTTCCTGTAAGCGATCGGAGCTGGCGCCAAACAGCTGACGACCCAGCACGCCCAGCTTACTGCTGCTGGACGGCTTATCCACCACCACACCGGCGATATCCAGCAACAGCGCGCCACGGTTGCTGTGCTCGGCATTGCTGCTCTTTACCTGCATCCAGATGCCCACGCACACAACCACTAAAAAGATAAAGAAAAGGTTGAGCACCAGTTCACGGACGAAATTGAGCAATCGCCATGTCCATTTAAAAAAACCAGCAATGAAACGCCAAAGGGTTCGCATGTATTCTTCCTGTCCTGATTAACAACCCCCGCTACCCTGAGCGGAATGTGCGGTTATCCTAATTACCCGGCGGCAACTTGTCAGCAAGATCCGCCGCCGTCGCTGTAACAAAATCTCCTGTCGTGTTAATTTTATGCATAAATTTGATGACAGGAGTTAACTAATGGATGCACTTGAACTGCTCGTTAACCGTCGTAGCGCCTCCCGCCTCACCGAACCGGCCCCGGCGGGCGATCAGCTGAAAAGTATTTTACAGGCAGGTATGCGCGCCCCGGATCATGGCACGCTGCAGCCGTGGCGCTTCTTTGTCATTGAGGGAGAAGGGCGCGAGCGCTTCAGCCAGTTGCTGGAGAAAGGCGCCATTGCCGCGGGGCTGGATGAAAAGGGCATTGAAAAAGCCCGCTCCGGGCCGTTCCGCGCGCCGATGATTATTGCCGTGGTCGCCAAATGCGAAGTTCATCCTAAAGTGCCCCACTGGGAACAGCTGGTTTCCGCTGGCTGTGCGGTGATGGCGATGCAGATGGCGGCGCTGGCGCAGGGCTTTAACGGTATCTGGCGCAGCGGTCCGATGACCGACAGCCCGGTGGTGCGTGAAGCGCTGGAATGCCGTGAACAGGATCATATCGTCGGTTTTCTCTACCTCGGCACGCCGCAACTGAAGGCCTCCACCACCATCAGCCTGCCTGATACCACGCCTTTCGTGCGTTATTTCTGAACCTCGCCCGGGCGCTTCTGATCTTTGCAGAAGCGCCTGGCTAGAGAGAATAGTGCCCGCCTAACGCCTTTTTTAAGGCGTTAATAATTTGTCGCTTCCAGGGCGTCGTTGACGTGCGGTACTGAAAAAACACGTTTCCTTCCGCCTGAAACCCGTTGAGCGGCAAGGTATAAATGCCTTCACGGTCGACCAGGGCGGCAACCCAGGGAGCGGGCACCACGGCCAGCAAAGGCGCACGGCGTAACGCAGGGGCAAGCTGGCTGTAATCCTGACAGACAAATGACAGGTGACGGGATAAACCTGCCCGGGCAAGCTGTCTGTCCAGCTCATTGGCTGCCTGCGGCCAGGGGTGGCAATAGAAGTGCTCAAACTGGTCCAGCTCGCTGAACTCAACGCTGGTTTTTTCCCTGAACTGTTGCCGCAGCGGCGCGCCATAGGCGACCACCAGCCGTGCGCTGCCGATCCGTTCGTAATGCAGGGCACTGGAGCCTTTTTGATGATCGCCCACGGCAATCAGCAAATCGATTTTCTTCGCAATTAACTCCTCACGCCACTCACGGCGCTCAAAAGCATGGCACTCAATAACGGCTTTCGCCTGATGCCCCCGGTGCGCCAGTTCTGGGGTAAGCAGCACATTTAACGCTGGCGGCAACACCAGGCTAAACCGACGATCTTCACCGGTTTCACTGCCGAACAGTTCTTCATTTAGCGAAACGAAAAGCGGCGCGAGCCTGTCCTGAATATTTCTGGCAAAGGGCGTGGGAACCTGCTGATTGCCTTCACGGCGAAACAGCGGATCCTGTAGCGCTTCCCGCAGCCTGGTGAGGGCATGGCTGACCGCAGACGCGCTGATCCCCAGCTTTTGCGCCGTCAGGCTGGTGGAGCCTGTCATCAGCATGACATGCAGAATTTTAAGAAGATTAAGATCGAATTGAAGGATATTCATTAAGTGGCAGCGCGATTGCACAAAACTAAAAAGGCGCTCAGTATACTCCGCCTCCTTTGCTAAAGGAGAAAATATGAATCGCTCTGCCATGCTTTTAACCTGCCTGATGACCATAAGCACCCCCGCGGTATTCGCCGCGCTGGATCCCATTCCCCCGGGCAGTCAATACCGCGACATGGCGGAGAAAGGCGATAAATACGCGCAGTATTTTCTTGCGGATACCTGGTTTAGCGCAGGGGATATGAAGCAGGCGCAGCGCTGGGCGGAAAAAGCCGCCGCCGCCGGGCTGCCGGATGCCTGGGCGCTGCTGGCAAACATCAGCTTACAGCATTCCGGTAAGGCGCTTTTACAGGCGAAACGATACGCCGAAAAAGCCGCCCTCGCGGGCAGTGAAGCGGGAAAAGTGATCCTTGCGCGGATTTTACTTCACCGTTCTGCGGAGCAAAAAGCGTGCGCGCGGGCGCTGAGTCTGCTGGAGCAGGCTGCCGGCAATATGCACGATGACGCGGCGGTGGATGCGCAAATGTGGCTGGGTTTACTTTATGCGGGCGGAATATGCGTTAAAGAAGATCATGCAACGGCAGCGTACTGGTTAAAACGCAGTTCGGCATTGTCCCGTACCGGCTACGCCGAATACTGGACGGGCATGCTGTTTGCGCAAGGGGAAAGCGGCATTGTGAAAAAAGATCCCGCGCGGGCATCCTACTGGTTCGCCAGCAGTTGTCGCGAGGGATTTGACAGCGGATGTGAAAAAGTGCCTGCGATAAGACCCTGAATAGTCTTAAAAATAAGTGTGCTCGCCGCCGGAATAACAGTCTGACGCAGGGTGCCGGTGTTTATGTCATAACAGAAGGCGGATGCACAGTAGCGGCTTGCCCGATTGAGCGCTACCATAGCCGGATTGCAATGACAGGAGATGTCCATGAGCGAGCAAGCTATTCGTTTAACGCAGTACAGTCACGGCGCGGGATGCGGCTGTAAGATTTCCCCGAAGGTGCTGGAAACCATCCTGCACAGCGATCGGGCGAAGTTTATCGATCCGAATCTGCTGGTCGGCAACGAAACCCGTGATGACGCCGCGGTTTACGATCTGGGCAACGGCACCAGCGTGATCAGCACTACCGACTTCTTTATGCCGATTGTCGACAACCCGTTCGACTTTGGACGCATCGCCGCGACCAACGCCATCAGCGACATTTTCGCCATGGGCGGCAAGCCGATTATGGCCATCGCCATTTTAGGCTGGCCGATAAACACCCTGGCCCCGGAGATCGCCCGTGATGTAATTGAGGGCGGGCGTTTTGCCTGCCAGCAGGCGGGCATTGCCCTGGCGGGCGGTCACTCCATCGACGCGCCGGAGCCGATTTTCGGCCTCGCCGTCACCGGCATCGTGCCAACGGAGCGCGTCAAGAAAAACAGCACCGCGAAGGCGGGCTGCAAACTCTATCTCACCAAGCCGCTGGGCATTGGCGTGCTGGCCACCGCCGAGAAAAAATCCCTGCTTAAACCAGAGCATGTCGGGCTGGCGACGGAAGTGATGTGCCGCATGAACCTCGCTGGCGCCGGATTTGCCAGTATTGACGGCGTCAAAGCCATGACCGATGTCACCGGCTTCGGGCTGCTCGGCCACCTGAGCGAAATGTGCCAGGGCGCAGGCGTGCAGGCGCAGATTCGCTATCAGGATGTGCCGAAGCTGCCGGGTGTGGAAGAGTATATTGCCCGGGGCGCGGTGCCGGGCGGTACCGGGCGTAATTTCGCCAGCTACGGGCATCTGATGGGCGACATGCCGCAGGCCTGGCGCGATCTGTTGTGCGATCCGCAAACCTCCGGCGGTTTACTGCTGGCGGTCACCCCGGACGCTGAAAGCCAGGTACAGGCGACCGCCGCCGAATACGGCATCACCCTGACCGCCATCGGCGAGCTGGTTGAAGCCCGCGCGGGCCGTCCTATGATTGAGATCCGTTAAGTCAATGCGGTTGTTTATTGCCGAAAAACCCAGTCTGGGCCGCGCCATTGCGGATGTGCTGCCAAAGCCGCACCGCAAGGGCGACGGCTACATTGAGTGCGGAAATGATCAGGTGGTGACCTGGTGTATCGGTCACCTGCTGGAGCAGGCGCAGCCGGATGCCTATGACAGCCGTTATGCCCGCTGGAATCTCTCTGACTTGCCGATAGTGCCGGAAAAGTGGCAGTTGCAACCACGCGCCTCGGTGACAAAACAAATCAATGTCATCAAGCGGTTGCTGGCACAGGCCAGCGAAGTGATCCACGCCGGTGACCCGGATCGCGAAGGGCAACTGCTGGTGGATGAGGTGCTCAACTATCTGGATCTGCCTGCGGAAAAGCGCCGCAACGTGCAGCGCTGCCTGATCAACGATCTTAACCCGCAGGCGGTGGAACGGGCCATTAACCGGCTGCGTGCCAACAGCGAATTTATCCCCTTAAGCTCGTCGGCGCTGGCCCGCTCCCGCGCCGACTGGCTGTACGGCATCAACATGACCCGCGCCTACACGCTGCTGGGGCAGAGCGCCGGTTATCAGGGGGTGCTGTCGGTGGGACGTGTACAGACGCCGGTGCTCGGGCTGGTGGTGCGCCGTGACGAAGAGATCGAAAACTTCGTGGCGAAAGACTTTTTCGAGGTGAAGGCGCATATCGTCACGCCTAAGGAAGAGCGTTTTACCGCTACCTGGCAGCCAAGCGAAGCCTGCGAGCCGTACCAGGATGAAGAAGGGCGGCTGCTGCACCGCAGCCTGGCCGATCATGTCGTAAAACGTATTACCGGCCAGCCCGCGCTGGTCACCAGCTATAACGACAAACGGGAGTCCGAGCCTGCGCCGCTGCCGTTCTCGCTCTCCACCCTGCAGATTGAAGCGGCGAAGCGCTTTGGCCTCAGCGCGCAGAACGTGCTGGATATCTGCCAGAAGCTGTATGAAACCCATAAACTGATCACCTATCCGCGCTCTGACAGCCGCTACCTGCCGGAAGAGCATTTTGCCGGGCGTCAGGCGGTGATCAACGCCATCAGCGTACACAGCCCGTCGCTGCTGCCGCAACCGGCGGTCAATACCGATATCCGTAACCGCTGCTGGGATGATAAAAAAGTCGATGCACACCACGCCATTATCCCGACGGCGCGCAGCAGTAAGGTGAACCTCACGGATAACGAAGAGAAGATCTACAGCCTGGTGGCGCGTCAGTACCTGATGCAGTTCTGCCCGGACGCGGTCTTCCGCAAATGCACCATCGAACTCGACATCGCCAACGGTAAATTTATCGCCAAAGCGCGTTTTCTGGCGGAAGCGGGCTGGCGCGCCTTGCTGGGCAATAAAGAGCGCGACGAAGAGAATGACGGCACCCCGCTGCCGGTGGTCGCTAAAGACGATGAACTGCTGTGCGAGAAGGGCGAAGTGGTGGAGCGGCAGACTCAGCCGCCACGGCATTTCACCGACGCCACGTTGCTGTCGGCGATGACCGGTATTGCGCGCTTTGTGCAGGATAAAGATCTGAAGAAGATCCTGCGCGCCACTGACGGGCTGGGCACCGAAGCCACCCGCGCGGGGATCATCGAGCTGCTGTTCAAGCGCGGTTTCCTGGTGAAAAAAGGGCGTTATATCCACTCCAGCGACGCCGGGCGGGCGCTGATCCACTCGCTGCCGGAAATGGCGGCGCGGCCGGATATGACCGCCCACTGGGAATCGGTGCTGACGCAAATCAGCGAAAAGCAGTGCCGCTATCAGGATTTTATGCAGCCGCTGGTGGGGACGCTGTATCAGCTGATTGACCAGGCCCGCAGCACGCCGGTGCGCCAGTTCAGAGGGCTGGCGGCGCCGGGCGGGGATAAGAAGAAAAGTTTTAAAGGGCGGGGGAAGAAAAAGCCGCCCGCAAGTCCGGCTCCGGCGGCGTAGCGCCGGTCGCCCGGTAGGTTGAAATGTGCCGGGTGGCGGCTACGCCTTACCCGGCCTACATGGTAACCCCAGGCCCGGCAAGCGCAGCGCCGCCGGGCATCCGGATTCAGTCAGCATGTAAGCCCGGCAAGCGCAGCGCCGCCGGGCATCACAACCGCAAATCAGACCACGCCCTGCGCCAGCATGGCGTCGGCGATCTTCACAAATCCGGCGATATTCGCGCCGCGCACGTAGTTGGTCTGCTTGCCATCTCCGCCGTACTCCACGCAGGCGTGATGAATATCCAGCATAATATGGCGCAGACGCGCATCCACTTTTTCCGCCTTCCAGCTCAGGCGCGCGGCGTTCTGCGCCATCTCCAGCCCGGACGTCGCCACACCGCCCGCATTCGCCGCTTTACCCGGCGCGAACAGCACCCCCGCTTCGAGGAACAGATCGGTGGCTTCGATGGTGGTCGGCATATTCGCACCTTCCGCCACCGCTTTTACGCCGTTGGCGATAAGCGTGCGGGCGGCGTCGGCATCCAGCTCATTCTGGGTGGCGCACGGCAGGGCAATATCCGCCGGCACTGACCATGGCTGTTTGCCTTCCAGATATACCAGCCCGAACTCGCGGGCATAATCCGCCACGCGGCCGTCGCGGCTGGCTTTGATTTCACACAGGCGCGCCAGTTTTTCTGCGTTAAAGCCCGCTTCGTCCACGACCGTGCCGCCGGAATCAGAGGCGGTGATCACCCGCCCGCCCAGTTCCATGACTTTTTCAATGGTGTACTGCGCCACGTTGCCGGAGCCGGAGACCGCCACGCGCTGCCCTTCGAAGGCCAGACCGTGACGTTTAAGCATCGCCTCAGTGAAATAGACCAGTCCGTAGCCGGTGGCTTCCGGGCGGATCAAACTGCCGCCGAACGACAGCCCTTTGCCGGTAAATACGCAGGCGCTGTTATTGGAGAGCTTTTTCATCATACCGGCCATAAAGCCCACTTCACGACCGCCGACGCCAATATCACCGGCAGGCACATCGGTATCCGGCCCCAGGTGGCGGTACAGTTCGGTCATCAGCGACTGGCAAAAACGCATCACTTCGCCTTCGCTTTTGCCTTTCGGATCGAAATCGCTGCCGCCTTTACCGCCGCCCATCGGCAGGGTGGTAAGGGCATTTTTGAACGACTGCTCAAAGCCGAGGAATTTCAGGATCGATAAGTTCACCGACGGGTGAAAACGCATCCCGCCCTTATAAGGGCCGATGGCGGAGTTAAACTGCACGCGCCATGCACGGTTGACCTGCACCTGGTTACGATCGTCGACCCATACCACGCGGAACTGGATCACGCGTTCCGGCTCGACCAGACGTTCCAGTAACGACATCTGCCGGTAACGCGGGTTCTCTTCAATAAAGGGCCACAGCGTGGTCATGACTTCGCGAACCGCCTGGGCGAATTCTGTCTGATGGGGATCGCGTTGTTGAATACGGGTAAGGAAGGTTTCCAGAGAGCAAGACTGATCCATCGATATAACATCCTCTTATGACAGTGGGCCTGAATTTTATTGTTGGTTGTTAACGCATTGTTTGCGTTTTCGACTATAACACCGGAAAAGCGGCATCAGGCAAGCGATTAAGAAATATGCAGGGAAATTAATAATGGGCAGGAGGTCATAATAAAAAACGATGACCGTGCACGTTAAAGGTTCGGCGATCTTTTACCGTTATAGTTATTACCACCACCTAATCAGGAAAAAAAACGATGATCCGACACGCTTTATTAACCGCCAGCCTGCTGGCGCTGCTGACCGCGACGGCACAGGCAGAGGTGCGGTACAGTACCGGCGGCGTTGATGTGAACGTGCCGCCGGAAGTCTTCTCCTCCGGCGGGCAACGTCCGCAGCCCTGTAATCAGTGCTGCGTTTATCAGGATGAAAACTACTCGGAAGGGGCGGTGGTCAAAGCTGACGGCATTTTATTGCAGTGCCAGCGTGACGAACGCACGCTGAGCACCAATCCGCTGGTATGGCGTCGTGTGAAGCCCTGAGGCTTACAGATCGAAGGTCGCCCACACCGGCGCATGGTCGGACGGTTTTTCCATACCGCGGATCTCGTAATCGATCCCGGTGTCGGTGCAGCGGGTTGCCAGCGCACTGCTTGCCAGCACCAGATCGATACGCAGCCCGCGGTTATCGTCAAAGCCTTTTGAGCGGTAATCAAACCAGGAAAAACGATCCTGTGTGTCCGGATTGGCGGCGCGGAAGGTATCCACCAGCCCCCAGCCCTGCAAACGGGCCATCCACTCGCGCTCTTCCGGCAGGAACGAGCATTTACCCGCGCGCAGCCAGCGTTTGCGGCTGTCTTCGCCGATACCGATGTCCAGATCCGTCGGGCTGATGTTGACATCGCCCATCACCAGCACCGGGCTGTCTTTGCTGATTTCGTTTTCCAGATAATCCTGCAGATCCTGATAAAACTTCGCTTTCGCCGGGAATTTGGTCGGATGGTCGCGGCTTTCCCCCTGCGGGAAATAGCCGTTGATCACCGTAATATTGCCGAGGGGAGACGCTAATTCCGCCATGATAATGCGACGCTGCGCTTCTTCGTCATCGCCCGGAAAACCGCGGCGCACGGACACCGGTGTATCGCGGGTTAACAGCGCCACCCCGTAGTGACCTTTCTGACCGTGATAAAACACGTTGTAGCCCAGTTTCGCCACCTCTTCGAGAGGGAACATATCGTCATGGACCTTTGTCTCCTGTAAGCCAATCACATCAGGCTGATGCTTATCAATGATCGCTTGCAGTTGATGAGGACGGGCGCGCAGGCCGTTGATATTAAAAGAGACAAATTTCATAGTCGCTGCCACTTAGCAATAAAGAGTGCAGCGATGGTAGCAGAAAATGGCCGGCGTTACGCCCCGGCGCTGCGCTTTTCTGCGCATGGCTGCAACAGGCGTCGCCAATGGTGCTTACCATGCCCCGCTGCGGTGCATCCCGCCCTGAAAAGGGGCGCGGGGCGCGATCACCTTCCGCGTAAGATCACAATTCCAGAATTATATTTTAGCAATGCATAAAATTTCCTGCCGATCCGCCCGGCTTCGCTAATAGCGCAAAAATTATTCACTTTTTATGCAATAAAAGTGAATAGTGACAGATTGTAAGTTACTGATATTTAAAATCCTCCCCGGCGTTATGCAGTTTTATCGCTGGCTGGCACGAAGCGTGCAATCTACATTAGCAGCGCAAACACTCATAATTATTAACATATCAACAACCTTTCATTTACCGGATGAGGTCGCTATGTCCCACTCTATTACGCGTGAAAACTTTGATCACTGGATGCTGCCGGTTTATGCCCCGGCGTCTTTTATTCCGGTTCGCGGCGAGGGATCCCGGCTGTGGGATCAGGAAGGGAAAGAGTATATCGATTTTGCCGGGGGCATTGCGGTGAATGCCCTTGGTCATGCCAACCCGGCGCTGTGCCGTGCGCTCAGCGAACAGGCGGCGAAGTTCTGGCACACCGGCAATGGCTACACCAACGAACCGGCGCTGCGGCTGGCGAAGCGTCTTATCGACGCCACCTTTGCTGACCGCGTGTTCTTCTGTAACTCCGGGGCGGAAGCCAACGAAGCGGCGCTGAAGCTGGCGCGTAAATACGCCCACGACCATGCAGGCCCACAGAAAAGCGGCATCGTGGCGTTCAAAAACGCCTTCCATGGCCGCACGCTCTTTACCGTCAGCGCGGGCGGGCAGCCGGCCTATTCAAAAGATTTTGCGCCGCTACCGCCGGAAATCCGCCATGCGGAGTTTAACAATCTGGAATCGGCCCGCGAATTGATTAATGACGATACCTGCGCGGTGATCGTCGAGCCGATGCAGGGCGAGGGCGGCGTGGTACCTGCGGAAGCAGATTTCCTGAAAGGCCTGCGCGAGTTGTGCGATCGCCACCAGGCGCTGCTGATTTTTGATGAAGTGCAGACCGGCGTGGGACGTACCGGCGAGCTTTATGCCTATATGCATTACGGGGTGGAACCGGACGTGCTCACCACCGCCAAAGCGCTGGGCGGCGGCTTCCCCATCGGCGCGATGCTGACCCGCGACGCTTTTGCGGCTGTGATGGTGGTCGGCACCCACGGCACCACTTACGGCGGCAACCCGCTGGCGACGGCAGTGGCGGGTGAGGTGCTGGAAATTGTTAACACCCCGGCGACGCTGGACGGCGTGAAACAGCGCCATGAATGGTTTGTCGAACAGTTGCAGGCGATCAACACCCGCCATGCGCTGTTTCGGGAGATCCGCGGCCTCGGCCTGTTGATTGGCTGCGAGCTGACGGCGGAACATGCCGGGAAAGCCAAACTCATCTCTCAACTGGCGGCGGCAGAAGGCGTGATGGTACTGATTGCCGGTGCTAACGTGCTGCGTTTTGCGCCTGCGCTGAACATCAGCGAAGAGGAAGTGCGTCACGGCCTGGAACGCCTGGCGCGCGCCTGTGAACGTTATCTGGCAGGAGAAAGCCTATGATGGTGATCCGCCCGATTGAGCGCAGCGATCTCCCGGCCCTGATGCAGCTGGCCGGTAAAACCGGCGGCGGGCTGACGTCGCTGCCGGCGGACGAAGCCACGCTCTCCGCGCGCATTGAGCGCGCACGCAAAACCTGGCAGGACGAGTTGCCGCCGGGTGAACAGGGTTACGTGTTCGTGCTGGAAGACACCCGGAGCGGTACCGTCGCCGGGATCTGCGCGATAGAAGTAGCGGTGGGGCTAAACGATCCCTGGTACAACTACCGCGTCGGCACCCAGGTGCACGCCTCCAAAGAGCTGAACGTCTACAACGCGTTGCCGACGCTGTTTCTCAGTAACGATCACACCGGCAGCAGCGAACTCTGCACGCTGTTCCTCGACGCCGACTGGCGTAAAGAGGGCAACGGCTATCTGCTGTCGAAATCGCGCTTTCTGTTTATGGCCGCTTTCCGCGATCGCTTTAACGAAAAAGTGGTGGCGGAGATGCGCGGGGTGATCGACGAAACGGGCTACTCGCCGTTCTGGGAAAGCCTCGGCAAACGCTTTTTCTCCATGCCATTCAGCCGCGCCGATCACCTGTGCGGCACCGGACAGAAAGCCTTTATCGCCGAGCTGATGCCCAAGCATCCTATCTATACCCATTTCCTGTCTGAAGAAGCCCAGGCGGTGATCGGCGAAGTGCATCCTCACACCGCCCCCGCCCGCGCGGTACTGGAAAAAGAGGGCTTCCGCTACCGTCACTATATCGACATCTTTGACGGCGGCCCGACGCTGGAATGCGACATCGATCGGGTGCGGGCAATCCGTAAAAGCCGTCTGGTGGAGGTGGCCGAAGGGCAGCCCGCGCCGGGCGAGTGGCCCGCCTGTCTGGTGGCTAACGAAAAGTACCAGCAATTCCGCGCCATGCTGGTGAATGCCGATCCCGATACCGAACGTCTGCTGCTGAGCGCCGCCCAGATGGACGCCCTGAAATGTCGCGCCGGGGAAAAGGTTCGCCTGGTCCGCCTGTGCGCAGAGGAGAAAACACAATGAATCTTTGGATAAATGGCGACTGGATCAGCGGTCAGGGCGAACAACGGGAAAAAACCGATCCGCTCACCCGTGAGACACTCTGGCAGGGGCGTGACGCCGACGCCGCGCAGGTGGCCGAGGCCGCACGCGCCGCACGCGCCGCGTTTCCGGCGTGGGCGCGTCAGTCCTTCAGCGCACGACAGGAGATTGTCGAGAGATTCGCCGCGCTGCTGGATGCGAACAAAGCCAGCCTGACGACGGTGATCGCCCGGGAAACCGGCAAACCGCGCTGGGAAGCCGCCACCGAAATTACCGCCATGATCAACAAAATCGGCATCTCGGTGAAGGCGTATCACACCCGCACTGGCGAGCAGCACACCGCCATGCCGGACGGCGCCGCCACGCTGCGCCACCGTCCTCACGGCGTGCTGGCAGTATTCGGCCCCTACAACTTCCCCGGCCATCTGCCGAACGGGCATATCGTTCCGGCGTTGCTGGCCGGGAATACGGTGATCTTCAAACCCAGCGAGCTGACGCCCTGGAGCGGCGAAGCGGTGGTGAAACTGTGGCAGGAGGCGGGGCTGCCGCCGGGCGTGCTGAACCTGGTGCAGGGCGGGCGCGACACCGGCCAGGCGTTGAGCCAGCTTGCCGATCTGGACGGTCTGCTGTTTACCGGCAGCGCCAGCACCGGTTTTCATCTGCATCGTCAGCTTGGCGGCCAGCCGGAGAAGATCCTTGCGCTGGAGATGGGTGGCAATAATCCGCTGATTGTTGAAGATATTGATGATGTTGACGCCGCGGTACACCTCACCATTCAGTCGGCCTTTATCACCGCCGGGCAGCGCTGCACCTGTGCGCGCCGTCTGCTGGTAAAACGCGGCGCGCAGGGCGATGCCTTTCTCGCGCGGCTGGTGGAGGTTGCCGGACGCATTATGCCCGGCGCCTGGGATGCGGATCCACAGCCCTTTATCGGCGGGCTGATTTCCCCGCAGGCGGCAGAGGGCGTATATACCGCCTGGCAGGCGCAGGAAGCGCGGGGCGGCAAAACGCTGCTGGCGCCGCGGCTGATCAAACCCGGCACCTCACTGTTGACGCCGGGCATTATCGAGCTGACCGGCGTGGCTGACGTGCCGGATGAAGAGGTCTTCGGTCCGCTGCTGGGCGTGTGGCGCTATGACGAGTTTGACGAGGCCATTCAGCTTGCTAATGCCACCCGTTACGGGCTGGCCTGCGGGCTGGTCACCCCGTCACGGGAGAAATTCGACCGGCTGTTGCTGGAGGCGCGCGCCGGGATCGTCAACTGGAATAAACCGCTGACCGGTGCCGCCAGCACCGCGCCTTTTGGTGGCGTGGGCGCGTCCGGCAACCATCGCCCGAGCGCCTGGTATGCGGCAGACTACTGCGCCTGGCCGATGGCCAGCCTTGAATCTCCGGCGCTGTCGCTGCCGGAGAGCCTCAGCCCGGGGCTGGATTTTGGTCGGGAGGAGACGCGATGAAAGCGCGCGAAGTCAATTTTGACGGCCTGGTGGGGCTGACGCACCATTACGCCGGATTATCCTTTGGTAACGAGGCCTCCACTGCGCACCGTTTCCGCACTTCTGACCCGAAACTGGCGGCGAAGCAGGGGCTGCTGAAGATGAAAGCGCTGGCGGATCTGGGCTTTCCGCAGGCGGTGATCCCGCCCCACGAACGCCCGAATATTCCGGTGTTACGCCAGCTGGGGTTTACCGGCAGCGACGAGCAGGTGATCGCCAGAGCCGCCGCGCAAACCCCGGAGTTGCTGTCGGCGGCCAGTTCCGCGTCGCCAATGTGGGTGGCCAACGCCGCCACCGTCTGCCCGTCGGCAGATGCCCTTGATGGCAAAGTGCATCTGACGGTGGCGAACCTGAACAATAAATTCCACCGCAGTACCGAAGCGCCCACCACCGAAGCGCTGCTGCGCGCCATCTTCCGGGATGAAGGACGTTTCATGGTGCACGGCGCGCTGCCGCAGGTGGCGCGTTTCGGCGACGAAGGGGCGGCGAACCATAACCGCTTCAGCCAGGCGTACGGCGAGCCGGGCGTGCAGCTTTTTGTTTATGGCCGGGAAGAAAACGGCCACGCCGCGCCTGAGCGTTATCCGGCGCGGCAAACGCTGGAAGCCAGCCAGGCGGTGGCGCGTCTCAATCAGGTGGATCCGGCGCGCGTCATCTTCGCCCAGCAAAACCCGACGGTGATCGATGAAGGGGTATTCCATAATGATGTCATCGCCGTGTCGAACGGTACGCTGCTGTTCTGCCATGAGCGCGCCTTTGTGCAGCAGCGCGGGCTGATGACCCGCCTGGCGGAACAGGTGCCGGGCTTTCAGGTTATCGAAGTGCCGCAGGCGCAGGTGTCGGTCAAAGAGGCGGTCAGCAGTTATCTGTTTAACAGCCAGTTACTGAGCCGCGACGACGGCAGTATGTTGCTGGTGGTGCCGCAGGAGTGTCGCGAGCAGGCGAACGTCTGGCGTTATCTGAATGACATGCTGGCGCAGGATAATCCGGTGAACGAACTGCGGGTATTCGATCTGCGCGAAAGCATGTCCAACGGCGGCGGCCCGGCCTGTCTGCGTTTGCGGGTGGTATTAAATGAGGCCGAACAGCAGGCGGTAAATCCGGCGGTTATGATGAATGACCGGCTGTTTGCCGCGCTGAACGACTGGGTGGACCGCTATTATCGTGACCGTCTCACCCAGGCCGATCTTGCCGATCCGCAGCTGCTGCGCGAAGGCCGCGAGGCGCTGGACCGGCTGACACAGTTACTGGATCTGGGTTCGGTCTATCCCTTCCAGCAATAAGGATCGACGATGGAGAATTTTCTTGCTCTGACACTGAGCGGCCGTGCGCCGGAAAACCCGTGGGGGCAAAACGACCAGCTCCGCTGGCACTGGCGGGCAGAGGGGATCCTTGAACTGGTCCCCCATCAGCCTACGGATAAATCGCTGGTGCTGTCGGCGGGCATTCACGGCAACGAAACCGCGCCGGTGGAGATGCTGGACAAACTGCTGACGGGGCTGATGCAGGGCGCTACGCCGCTGCGCTGGCGGATGCTGGTGATCCTCGGCAACCCGCCCGCGCTGCGGGCCGGAAAACGCTATCTGCACAGCGATCTGAACCGCATGTTCGGCGGGCGCTGGCAGCAGTTTGCCCACAGTGTGGAAACCGTGCGGGCGCTACAGCTGGAGCAGGCGATCAGCCGCTTTTATGCCGCGCAGCCCGGCGACCTGCGCTGGCATCTGGATCTGCACACGGCTATTCGCGGCTCGCACCATCTGCGCTTTGGCGTACTGCCGCAGCGCGACACGCCATGGGACGAGGATTTTCTGCGCTGGCTGGGTCATGCCGGGCTGGAAGCGCTGGTGTTTCACCAGTCGCCGGGCGGCACCTTTACCCACTACAGCTGCGAACGCTTTGGCGCGCTGGCCTGTACGCTGGAACTGGGCAAGGCGCTGCCCTTTGGCGAAAACGATCTGCGGCAGTTCGCCGTCACGCTTGACGCCATCGCAGCGTTATCAGCGGATAAACCGGCTGCGGGCAGTGATGTCGCGCCGCTGCGCTATCGGGTCGTTCAGCAACTCACCCGCCACAGCGCTGCTTTCCGGCTGCATATGTCCGGCGAGACGCTTAACTTCACGCCTTTTGCTGCCGGGACGTTGCTGGCGGAAGACGGCGAAACGCGTTATGTGGCGCAGGCCGCGACGGAATACGTGCTGTTTCCCAATCCACAGGTAGCCCTGGGGCTACGCGCCGGGCTGATGCTGGAGCGGCTGCCCTGATGCGCTGGCGATTATTTTTATCGGGATTAACGCTTTCCTGAAAAATATAAAAACCGATGATGTCAGGCGATACGGAATTATCTGACATCATTGCTTTATTATTATACGGCGCTCAGGTATCATTCTTCATAATCTCTTTCAAATCAGCATCCTGTATAATTTCTGTTGCAACTCTCCACGCTTTATCCTTATTTTCTTCATAATTGGCGATAATTTGTTTTTTACGCTTTCAATGCTTTACTGTTGCTCTGATTATTTGACGAAAAAGACCGTAAAGTGAATCTCGTCAACACGGCAATACGCCGCAAGAATAACTGAAAGAAGGAATACATTATGCGTAAATTGACCGCTCTGTTTGTTGCCTCTACCCTGGCGATGGGTGCTGCTAACCTGGCCCACGCCGCTGATACCACCGCTGCGCCGGCAGACAGCAAGCCGATGATGCACCATAAAGGCAAGCCGGGTATGCATCATGACATGATGTTTAAAGATCTGAACCTGACCGACGCGCAGAAACAGCAGGTGCGTGACATCATGAAAAGCCAGCGCGACCAGATGAAGCGTCCGACCGTGGAAGAACGCCGCGCCACGCACGACATCATCGCCAGCGATACCTTCGATAAAGCCAAAGCCGAAGCGCAGATTGCGAAGATGGAAGAGCAGCACAAAGCCCGTATGCTGGCGCACATGGAAACCCAGAATAAGATTTACAATATCTTAACCCCGGAACAGAAAAAGCAGTTTAATGCCAATTTTGAGAAGCGTCTGACAGAACGTCCGGCGCCGGAAGGTAAAATGCCTGAATCCGCTGAATAACATAGCGCCCCTTATTAAGACCGCCGGACTTGTCCATAAACGCCTTCAGGCTGTGGGCAAGCCCGGCGGTTTTTTCTTTTCTTCCCTCTTTGACCCCCGCCTGCGACAGGGTATGCTCTGATACCTTATTACGCGAAACTACCTTTTTATCAGGCTGTTAAAAAAATTCTTCCAGGATGCAGCGTCATTGCTAAGGCATTACCTGTCCGCTGCCGATAACTTGGTGGCAAGGTAAACAGATTATAACAATGTGGTGCGGCTTTCCGGCTGCGCAGGCGCGCGTGATGCGCCCTTCAGGAGTGGTGATGGAATATTTTGATATCCGCAAAATGGCGGTGAATCTGTGGCGCAACGGGGCGGGCGAAACACGAGAGATTTGTTGTTTTCCGGAAGCCACGCGGGATTTCCACTGGCGCGCCAGCATTGCGTCTCTTGCCGCTAACGGCGAGTTTCCGCAGTTTCAGGGGGTGGATCGCGTGATCACGCTGATCGAAGGCGGGGAAGTGACCCTCGACGGGGGAAATGCCTTTTGCCACACCCTGAAACGGCTGCAACCTTTCTCTTTTTCAGGTGAGCAGCCGATCAAGGTACAGCTGAACGACGGGCAGATGTCGATGGATTTCAATATCATGACCCGCCGCGATCGCTGCCAGGCGAAAGTGCGCATCGCCGATCGCACCTTCACCACCTTCGGCTCGCGCGGCGGGGTGGTATTCGTACTCAGCGGCGCGTGGCAACTGGGGGATAAGCTGCTGACCGCGGATCAGGGGGCCAGCTGGCAGGAAGGTAGCCATACCCTGCGCTTACTGAAAGCGGAAGGGCAGCTGCTGTTCAGCGAAATCACCTGGCTGCCGGGGCATTAAACCTGCGTACCGGCAGACGCCTGCCGGTTCAGGGGGCGGTAAAGGGCAGCTCGTGAATATCCATGATCCCCGCCATTAGCGGCTTGCAGAGAATTTTATAGCCATCCTGATCGAAACCGGCAGGCGTTTTCAGCAGTGACGACGCCTCGTCCAGGGAATTGACCGAGCCCAGCCAGAACCAGTTGTGAATAATATGATACTGGGTCATTTCACCGCTGCTTTCCCGCAGCGCCACCGGGCCACGCCACGGCCAGCACACCAGCTGCATGCGGGTCATGGCGTCACGCAGACGCTGATGATGCGCTTCAACGCTCTCTTTCCCGCAACAGGCGCCCGCGCAGCGATTCAGCGCCGAACGGAAACAGGCGCGACCGCGACTGAGGGACTCCAGCCCGAGCAGGCCGTAGCAGAGTTTGTGCTCATCGGCGATGGATTGCAGCATTTGCAGCGCGGCGTGTCGATTGGCAAACAGCCCGTACAGCCCCTGCTGCGAAGAAAAATCCACCTCTTTGGCGTAGATCACTTCTGGCTTGTCGCTGTCAAAGCGCAGGGAACAGAGCTGACGGTTGCGGCGCAGGCGTTTATTAAACAGCGGCTGCTGTTCTTTAATCAGCCTGGCTTCCAGTAATAACGCGCCTATCTCCCCGGCGGTGAGGATCCAGGTGATACGCCGCGACTGGCGCAGCATGGAGGCTTCGTCCGGGGTGCGCAAATGCGACAATACGCGGCTGCGAATATTGATGCTCTTGCCGATATACAGCGGCATGGTGTCGCTGTCGCCATGAAAGAAATAGACGCCGGGATGCTTAGGCAATGCCTCCAGCCACGGGCGCAGATGTTCGGGATATTCATAAATGGCCGCCGCTTCAAAATGCAGGCGCGGGGCTGATTGACGCCTTACCACACATAGACTCCTGATACTGTTTACTTATCCAGTGTAGCAGGCAAATCGTGGCGAAAAAAGAGGCGGCTTGCGCCGCCT
>NZ_CP127837.1:3021487-3028418 GCF_030291195.1 Enterobacter sp. PGRG2
TTTCCAGAAGTCGTCAAAAACCGTCACCGGCAGGCGGCGTTTATGTTCGGTTTTCAGATACCAGCCTTCGATGGTACGCGCATGCGTCTCATCAATGGTTTTGCCTTCCAGATAATCGTCGATCATCTCATAGGTGACGCCAAGGGCGACTTCATCCGGCAGGGCAGGGCGATCGTCTTCCAGATCGGCGGTCGGGGCCTTTTTATACAGATGCTCCGGGCAGTTGAGCTGTGCCAGCAGCTGTTTTCCCTGACGTTTGTTCAGGCGGAACAGCGGATTGATATCGGTGCCGCCATCGCCATATTTGGTGTAAAAACCGGTCACAGCTTCCGCCGCATGGTCTGTACCCACGACCACGCCTTTGGTCATTCCGGCGATGCTGTACTGCGCTTTCATACGCTCACGGGCTTTTTCGTTGCCGCGAATGAAATCGCTTAATTCGATGCCCGCGTCGCGCAGCGCCTGCTCGCTCGCCAGCACTGCCGCTTTAATATTCACCACCAGCACGCGATCCGGCCCGATAAAGTTAATCGCATCCTGACAATCCTTTTCATCCGCCTGCACGCCGTGGGGCAAGCGTACCGCGATAAAGGCGTAGCTTTCGTCGCCGGTTTCCTGGCGCAGCTCGCTGATAGCCATCTGGCTCAGCTTACCGGCGAGCGTCGAATCCTGGCCGCCGCTAATGCCCAGCACCAGTGACTTCAGAAACGGATGGGCTTTAAGATAGGATTTCAAAAAATCCACGCTACGGCGAATTTCTTCTTCTGCATCGATGCGCGGCTTAACGCCCAGCGCCTGAATAATGTCTTGTTGCAGCGTCATGACAACACTCTCCGTCTGTCGCCCTTGAGGGCAGATGTTAAGTAGCAATCTTTTCAAATTAACCCGTTGTGGCTAAAACGACAAGGCGCGACGGCGCAGGGAGCGCAAATAACCGCCTTTTGTCTGCCTCACTCTGTTTTATTAGATTTTTCTTAAAGTTAAGTCAGTGTCGTCATGAGGTTGAAAAAAGTTATTTTATATTCCAGGCTTAGATAACGCGCTGATACACAAGCGGATAACAAGAGGAAGGATCAATATGAACAAGAAACTCGCAGGAATTCTGGGTACCGCGGCCGTAATGACCATGCTGGCAGGTTGTACTGCTTACGATCGTACTAAAGATCAGGTGACCACGCCGGTGGTGAAAGACGTTAAAAAAGGCATGAGCCGTGCGCAGGTAATGCAGGTTGCCGGTAAGCCTTCTTCCGAAGTGACCATGATCCACGCTCGTGGTACCTGCCAGACCTACATTCTGGGTCAACGCAATGGCAAAACAGAAACTTACTTTGTTGCCCTGGACGAAACCGGCCACGTGATGAACTCCGGTTATCAGACCTGTGCGGAATATGATACCGATCCGCAGGCACCGAAGTCCTGATCCCTTTAAGCCTGAGCAAATAAACAAACCGGCCACCGCGCCGGTTTCTTTTTGTCTCAAAATCTTATTTCTTGACGCGAATTATTTGCTGAATTGTGAAGGCTATCATCCTGCCAGGTCAATGAGAGACAATTCGGGTTAGCGACGGGTTATCGCCCCCAGGCGGGATGCTGTATATTTTCTTCAACCAGAAACAAAAGTAACTCAAGGGTTCAAGAGTTATCCCAGCCACCAACACAGGTCCCCATGCAGGCACACCTGTTGCGGTTGAAACGTAAGGAAGGTTGTGATGGAAAAGAAACACATCTATCTGTTCTGCTCGGCGGGCATGTCCACCTCGCTGCTGGTGTCCAAAATGCGCGCGCAGGCAGAGAAGTATGAGGTGCCGGTGATCATTGATGCATTTCCTGAAACCCTGGCCGGTGAAAAAGGACCCGAGGCCGATGTCGTGCTGTTAGGCCCGCAAATCGCCTATATGTTGCCTGAAATTCAACGCCTGTTACCGAATAAACCTGTCGAAGTGATTGATTCCATCCATTACGGCAAAGTGGATGGTCTGGCTGTACTGAAAACTGCTGTCGCCGCCATTAAAAAAGCAGCAAATTAATTTTATTTCTTTTCCCCGTCAAAGAGTTATTTCACTTACTTTCGCCGCAATAGTTTATTGCGGCTTTTAAGGACTTTTCTATGAGCAAAGCAATTGATTCGCTGGAGCAAATGCTGATCCCTTTTGCCGTAAGAATAGGAAAACAACCCCACGTCAATGCAATTAAAAACGGCTTTATCCGCTTAATGCCGTTAACCCTTGCAGGGGCGATGTTTGTATTAATTAACAACGTATTCTTAAGTTTTGGCGAAGGATCGTTTTTTTACTCTTTAGGTATTCGTCTGGATGCCTCAACCATTGAAACGCTGAATGGTTTTAAGGCCATCGGCGGTAATGTTTATAACGGTACTTTAGGCATCATGTCGCTGATGGCGCCGTTCTTTATTGGTATGGCGCTGGCCGAGGAGCGAAAAGTCGATCCGCTGGCCGCCGGGTTATTAGCGGTAGCCGCCTTTATGACGGTTACGCCTTACAGCGTCGGCGAAGCCTATGCCGTGGGCGCAAACTGGCTGGGCGGGGCCAATATTATTTCCGGTATTATTATCGGGCTGGTGGTGGCGGAGATGTTTACCTTTGTCATCCGCCGCAACTGGGTGATCCGTCTGCCGGACAGCGTCCCGGCGTCGGTGTCCCGCTCATTCTCCGCGCTGATCCCAGGCTTTCTGATCCTCTCGGTAATGGGCATTATCGGCTGGGCGCTCACCGCCTGGGGCACCAACTTCCACCAGGTCATTCTCGATTCCGTCTCAAAACCGCTTTCCGCGATGGGCGGCGTGGTCGGCTGGGCCTATGTGATTTTCAACTCGCTGTTATGGTTCTTCGGCGTCCACGGTTCGCTGGCGCTGACCGCGCTGGACAGCGGCATCATGACCCCCTGGGCGCTGGAAAACATGGCGATTTATCAGCAGTACGGCTCCGTTGACGCGGCGCTGGCGGCGGGTAAAACCTTCCACGTCTGGGCTAAGCCGATGCTCGACTCCTACGTGATGCTGGGCGGTTCGGGTGCCACCCTGGGGCTTATCATCGCCATCTTTATCGGTTCCCGCCGCGCGGATTACCGTCAGGTTGGTAAGCTGGCGCTGCCGTCCGGTATCTTCCAGATCAACGAACCTATCCTGTTCGGCCTGCCGATCATCATGAACCCGGTGATGTTCATTCCCTTCGTGCTGGTACAACCGGTGCTGACCGGCATCATGCTGGCGGCCTACTACACGGGCATTATCCCGCCGGTGACGAACATCGCGCCCTGGACAATGCCGACCGGCCTCGGCGCTTTCTTTAACACTAATGGCAGCGTGGCGGCCCTGTTGCTGGCGCTGTTCAACCTCGGTGTCGCAACGCTGATTTACCTGCCGTTCGTGATGGTGGCCAATAAAGCGCAGGCGGTCATTGAGGAAGAAGAGAGCGAAGAAGATATTGCCAACGCCCTGAAATTTTAAGCCTGACGGCGCAGGCTGCCGTTAGCCTGCGCCGGACTGACATGAGGAAGATAAGATGTTTAATCTGGATGATGTTGTGGAAACCGAGCTTGCCACCGATGAACTGGAAGAAGTGGTGATGGGGCTTATCATTAACTCCGGGCAGGCGCGCAGTCTCGCTTATACTGCCCTGAAGCAGGCGAAAGCGGGCGATTTCGCGGCAGCGAAGGAAACCATGGCGCAGTCCCGTACCGCCCTTAACGAAGCGCATCGCGTGCAGACGCAGCTCATTGAAGGCGATCAGGGCGAGGGCCGGATGAAGGTCAGCCTGGTGCTGGTGCATGCGCAGGATCATCTGATGACCTCGATGCTGGCCCGCGAGTTGATTGCCGAATTGATTGAGCTGCACGAAAAAGTGCGCTAATACAGGAGCCAACGCATGATGCAGCCACAGGTGAACGCGATGGAAATCAAAACCGCACGGGAACAGCAGTTGTTCAATGGCCGGAACTTTCACGTCTTCATCTACAATAAAGTGGAGAGCATAAGCGGGCTGCACCAGCACGATTATTACGAATTCACCATCGTGCTGACCGGGCGCTACTATCAGGAGATCAACGGCAAACGCGTGCTGCTTGAGCGGGGCGATTTTGTGTTTATCCCGATGGGATCGCATCATCAGAGCTTCTATGAATTTGGCGCCACGCGCATTCTTAACGTCGGCGTCAGCAGACAGTTTTTTGAACAACACTATCTGCACCTGCTGCCGTTCTGCTTTGTGGCGTCGCAGGTGTATCACGTAAAAAGCGCATTTCTGACCTGGATTGAATCGGTGATCGCTTCGCTGAATTTCCGCGATAACGAGTTCAATGAATTTATCGAAGTGGTGACTTTTTATATCGTCAACCGGCTTCGTCACCACCGGGAAGAGGTGGTGCAGGGCGACATTCCGCAGTGGCTCAAAACCACCGTGGAAGAGATGCACGACAAAATGCAGTTTGGCGAAAACGCGCTGGAAAATATGGTGAAATTATCCGGTAAGACGCAGGAGTATTTAACCCGCGCCACCCAGCGCTATTACAGTAAAACCCCGATGCAGATCATCAATGAGATCCGCATTAATTTTGCCAAGAAACAGCTGGAAATCACCAATTACTCAGTCACTGATATCGCTTATGAGTCCGGTTACAGCAGTCCCGGTTTATTTATCAAGACGTTCAAGAAAGTGACGTCCTTTACGCCAGGCAGTTACCGGAAACACCTCACCGTTATTAACTGATTAAGGCACGCCTTTATTTTACGGTCAGTGCGTAAGAGAGATGTTATGAATAAAAAACTGAAAGTCGTCACCATCGGTGGCGGAAGCAGCTACACCCCTGAACTGGTCGACGGATTTATTAAACGTTATCACGAACTGCCGATAGACGAATTATGGCTGGTGGACGTGGAAGACGGCCAGGAAAAGCTGAATATTATTTATGACCTGTGCCAGCGCATGATCCAGAAAGCGGGCGTGCCGATGACGCTGCATAAAACGCTGGATCGCCGTGCGGCATTGCAGGACGCCAGTTTTGTCACCACCCAGCTGCGCGTCGGTCAGCTACAGGCGCGCGAGCTGGATGAACGTATTCCGTTAAGCCATGGCTATCTGGGGCAGGAGACCAACGGCGCGGGCGGTCTGTTCAAAGGGCTGCGTACCATTCCGGTGATTTTTGACATCATCCGCGATGTGGAAGAGATCTGCCCGGACGCCTGGGTGATCAACTTTACCAACCCGGCGGGCATGGTGACGGAAGCGGTCTATCGTCATACCGGCTTTAAGCGCTTTATCGGCGTGTGCAATATTCCCATCGGCATGAAGATGTTTATCCGCGATGTGCTGAGCCTCACCGATGAGGACGAACTGGGTATCGATCTGTTCGGCCTCAACCACATGGTGTTTATCAAGGACGTGCTGGTCAACGGCGAATCGCGCTTTGCGGAACTGCTGGACGGGGTGGCCTCCGGTAGATTAACGGCGAATTCAGTGAAAAACATCTTTGATCTGCCGTTCAGCGAAGGGCTGATCCGCTCGCTTAACCTGTTGCCGTGCTCTTATCTGCTGTACTACTTCAAGCAGAAAGAGATGCTGGCCATTGAGATGGGCGAATTCTATAAAGGCGGCGTACGGGCGCAGGTAGTGCAGAAAGTCGAGAAACAGCTGTTTGACCTGTACAAGGATCCGGCGCTGGCGGTGAAACCGAAAGAGCTGGAGCAGCGCGGCGGCGCCTACTATTCCGACGCGGCCTGCGAGGTGATCAACGCTATTTATAACGACAAGCAGGCGGAGCACTACGTTAACGTGCCGCACCACGGGCATATTGATAATATCCCGGCGGACTGGGCCGTGGAGATGACCTGCATCCTTGGCCGGGATGGCGCGAAGCCGCACCCGCGCGTGACGCATTTTGACGACAAGGTGATGGGGCTGATCCATACCATCAAAGGCTTCGAAATCGCCGCCAGCCAGGCCGCGTTAAGCGGTGAGTTTAACGATGTGCTGCTGGCGTTAAATTTAAGCCCGTTGATCCACTCCGATAAGGACGCGGAAATCCTCGCGCGTGAACTGCTGCTGGCGCATCAGAAATGGCTGCCGCGCTTTGCAAAAACCATTGAAGGCTTTAAACGCTAAGGAGCCAGCCTGTGGAAAGGTTACTGATCGTCAATGCCGATGACTTTGGGCTGTGCAAAGGGCAGAACTACGGCATTGTGGAGGCCTGCACGCACGGCGTGGTTACGTCGACCACGGCGATGATGAACGCAGAAGCGGTGGAACATGCGGCGGCGCTCAGCCGCGCGCTTCCGCAGTTGGCGGTCGGCATGCACTTTGTGCTGACCCTCGGCAAACCGTTAAGCCCGATGCCGGGGCTGACGCGGGACGGCGTGCTGGGCAAATGGATCTGGGAGATGGCGGAGCAGGACGAGCTGCCGCTGGCGGAGATTGAGCGTGAGCTGGCGTGCCAGTATCAGCGCTTTATTGACTGCTTTGGCCGCAAACCGACGCATATCGACAGCCATCATCATGTGCATATGCTGCCGCCGATCTTCCCGCTGGTGGCCGCCTTTGCCGCGGATAAAGGCGTCGGGCTGCGTATTGACCGCGAGGTGGCGACGCTTCACGGTCTGCCAGTGAACGCGGCGCGCAGCAGCGAAGGCTATTCCAGCGGCTTTTACGGCGAGGCGATATCGGAGGCGCTGTTTCTTGAGGTGCTGGATGCCTCCGGCGCGCGGGGCGAGCAGTCGCTGGAGATGATGAGCCATCCGGCCTTTGTCGACGACACGCTGCGCGCCAGCAGCTATTGCTGGCCACGTCTGAAAGAGCTGGAGGTGCTGACCTCGCCATCGCTGAAATATGCGATAGCGGAGCGGGGGTATCGGCTGGGATCCTGGCGGGATTTACCATAACAGGATCATGCCCGGCGGCGCAAAGCTTGCCGGGCCTACGGT
>NZ_CP127837.1:3028425-3035812 GCF_030291195.1 Enterobacter sp. PGRG2
GTAGGCCGGGTAAGCGCCAGCGCCACCCGGCATTTTTGTATCCCAGAACTGTAGGCCGGGTAAGCGTCAGCGCCACCCGGCACATTCTTTCCGCTACGCCGGGATCTTGCTGATTTTGCCCGCCCGCGACCAGACGCGGTGTCCCGCCAGCTGCATCAGGAAATCATCCATCCACTCCTGCGTGACACTGTCACCTTCGGTGATGCCTTCTTCGCCCTGCGCATCCACCCTCAGCACCGCTTTAAAGGCGCGCGCATCGCCGGCCAGCGCGATCGGCTTCAGGTGCTTATAGGCTTCCAGCAGATAATAGTTAGCGTCGCCATTGTCCAGCAGGCTGGCAGGATTCCCGCCTGGCACCAGCACGCCATCGACGGTCAGCGACGGTGAACCCGCAAAGGTCGCGGCGATCGGCACCTGCGAGCCATCATCCGCCGTCACTTCGCCCATACGCGAATAAAGCAGTTTAGCGTGCACGCCTTTTGCCTGTAAGCCCTGCAACAGGGTATACAACTGGCTGGCGGAGACGGTGTCATTCAGCAGTACCGCCACCACGCGGCCCTTCAGCGTGCCGTCAGGAATGGCATACAGACTCAGCGATGGATCCTTTTTCAGGCCGCTGACATCCTGCGGCGGCGCGATGTTGCGCTGATCGTCGGTCAGGGTGATCCCCAGGTTGTGCGCCACCGCCTGCGCCAGGGTAATGTCGATATGCGCCAGCTGATCCACCACCCGCTCGCGGATATAGGCCCGCGCCACTTTGCCCAGCTCGAAGCTGAAAGCCTCGATAATATGCTGCTGCTCATGAGGCGTCTGGCTCTGCCAGAACAGCCGCGGGTGGGCATAATACTCGCCAAACGAAGGGCTGCGCTCGCGGATCTTATGACCTTCGATACGCTCCTGATATGACTCAAATCCCCCGCGCTGCGGTGCAGGCGGCGTTTCCCGCGGCCAGTTATCGTTAATCGAGTTAGGCTCATAGTTTGCCGGATTAGTGTCGATATCCATGCGGTGCATGCCGTCGCGCTGGAAATTATGATACGGGCAGGTGGGGCGGTTGATGGGGATTTCGTGGAAGTTTGGTCCACCGAGACGGCTAATCTGCGTGTCGGTATAGGAGAACAGCCGTCCCTGCAACAGCGGATCGTTGGTGAAATCCAGCCCCGGCACGATGTGCCCCGGATGGAAAGCTACCTGTTCGTTTTCGCTGAAGAAATTGTCCGGGTTACGGTTAAGCACCATTTTGCCGACGCGCTGCACCGGCACCAGCTCTTCGGGGATCAGTTTGGTGGGATCGAGCAGGTCGAAATCAAATTTGAACTCGTCCTCTTCGGCAATCAGCTGTAGCCCCAGCTCGTATTCCGGGAAATCTCCGGCTTCAATGGCTTCCCACAGCTCACGGCGATGGAAATCCGGATCGCGGCCGGTCAGCTTTTGCGCTTCGTCCCATACCATGGACGCTTTACCCGCCAGCGGTTTCCAGTGAAAACGGACAAAGGTGGCTTTGCCGTCGGCGTTAATCAGGCGGAAGGTATGAATACCGAAGCCTTCCATGGTGCGATAGCTGCGCGGAATACCGCGATCGGACATCGCCCACATCACGTTATGCAGGGTTTCCGGTTGCAGCGAGACATAATCCCAGAAGGTATCATGGGCGCTTTGCCCCTGCGGGATCGCCCAGTGCGGCTCCGGTTTTACCGCATGCACAAAGTCCGGGAATTTATGCGCATCCTGAATAAAGAACACCGGCGTGTTGTTGCCCACCAGATCGAAAATCCCCTCATCGGTATAAAACTTGGTGGCGAAACCGCGAATATCGCGCACGGTGTCAGCCGATCCTGCGCCGCCCTGTACCGTGGAAAAACGCACAAACACCGGCGTGATTTTATCCGGGTCGGCGAGGAAGCTGGCTTTGGTAATATCGCTTAACGAGCGATAGGGCTGGAAATAGCCATGCGCCGCCGAGCCGCGGGCGTGCACGATGCGCTCGGGAATACGCTCATGGTCAAAATGGGTGATCTTTTCCCGCAGAATAAAATCTTCCAGCAGCGTCGGCCCGCGCTGACCCGCGCGCAGGGAGTTCTGGTCGTTGGCAATGCGCACGCCCTGATTGGTGGTCAGCGGAAAATTCTCGCCGCCCTTACGGAAGCTTTCCAGCGCCTTGAGTTTTTCATTGGAGGTATCCGGCGCTTTCAGGCTGCCGGGGGCAGTAGGCTGCGCCCCGGGCGGAGTCGGTAACGGATCGGCCTGATGGGAGTTGTCTTCCGGGGCGAGTGAGTCCAGACCGGGACGGGCGGCGCGGTCATCGTGGACCGGGGCATGATGATTTTTGGGATGACTATCAGAATGCGACATGGAACAGGTCTCCTGTTTTTGCTGCGGGGTGTTGGCATTGAAACTGGCCGTTTTTACGTCAAATTCTTTCTAACTATAGAACAGCACACGATTTTTTACCCTGGTGCTTCGCAGATAAAAACCCCGCAGGGGCAGGGGAAAAACAGGCAGGGCGCGACGAGCAGGGGGAGTTTCAGCTATGATGGGAGTTGTCTGTTTGTGGAATATGTTTTTAGTGAATCCTGGCTTATGAAATCATTGCGTCAACAAAACCGTCGGATTATCAGCTATGTGCCACGTGTCGAGCCTGCCCCGCCTGACCATGCCTCTAAGGTCGAAGGTTTTCGCGATGTGTGGCTGTTACGCGGGAAATATGTCGCCTTCGTTTTAATCGCCGAGCGTTTTCGTCGTTCGCCGGTCTTCAGCGGGCCGGAAGCCGCCCAGCGCTGGGCTGAACAGATGCGGCAGGAAGGGGAAGTGGATCAGGATTGAAACGTCGGGCGGGACAATACTGCCCGGCAGACTACGCCGCCGGGCCGTTATAGCTTAACGATGCGCCAGTTCGGCGTTTTCTTCGCTGTTCAGAATGGTTTTGTCGGTCTGCTTCAGCCACTGGCTGGTGAGCGTACCGGCGGTCATTGAACCGCTAACGTTCAGTGCCGTACGACCCATATCGATCAGCGGCTCGACGGAGATCAGCAGCGCCACCAGCGTGACTGGCAGGCCCATGGCCGGCAGCACGATCAGGGCGGCGAATGTCGCGCCACCGCCCACACCGGCCACGCCCGCAGAGCTGAGGGTAACAATACCGACCAGAGTGGCGATCCACACCGGATCCAGCGGGTTAATGCCCACCGTCGGCGCAACCATCACCGCCAGCATCGCCGGGTACAATCCTGCACAGCCGTTCTGACCGATAGTCGCGCCAAAAGAGGCGGCAAAGCTGGCGATAGATTCCGGCACGCCCAGACGACGGGTCTGCGCTTCCACGTTCAGCGGAATGGACGCGGCGCTGGAGCGGCTGGTGAAGGCGAAGGTCAGCACCGGCCAGACTTTACGGAAGTATTTCATCGGGCTGATGCCGTTCGCGCCCAGCAGAATGCCATGCACCACAAACATGATCGCCAGACCAAGATAGGACGCCACCACAAAGCTACCCAGTTTGATGATGTCCTGCAGGTTTGAACCTGCCACCACTTTGGTCATCAGCGCCAGGACGCCGTACGGGGTCAGCTGCATCACCAGACGTACCAGCTTCATCACCCAGCTTTGCAGCGTGTCGATGGCGGTCAGCACACGCTGGCCTTTCGGGGCATCATCTTTCAGCAGCTTCAGCGCCGCCACACCGAGGAAGGCCGCGAAGATCACCACGCTGATAATGGAAGTCGGACTTGCGCCGGTCAGATCGGCAAACGGGTTTTTCGGCACGAACGACAGCAGAAGCTGCGGCACGGTCAGATCCGCCACTTTGCCGGCATAATTTGTCTGAATTGCCGCAAGACGCGCGCTTTCCGCGGTGCCCTGCACCAGGCCTTCAGCCGTCAGACCAAACAGGTTGGTCACCAGCACGCCCACCAGCGCTGAAATCAGCGTGGTAAACAGCAGGGTGCCGATAGTCAGGAAGCTGATTTTACCCAGTTGCGAGGCGTTATGCAGACGCGCCACGGCGCTCAGGATAGAGGCGAACACCAGCGGCATCACGATCATTTGCAGTAACTGGACATAGCCATTACCGACGATGTTGAACCACTGAATAGAATCTTTCAGCACCGGATTATCAGCGCCATAGATGGCCTGTAAGGCAAAACCAAAGACCACGCCGATCACCAGACCGACCAGCACTTTTTTAGCCAGGCTCCACTGTTTGTGGCGGGTTTGCGCCAGCAGGAACAGCAAAGCCACGAACACCACGATGTTCGCGATTAATGGAAAATTCATCCCCAATCTCCTGATGTGTTTTTATTTCAGGCGTCAGTACACCTGTCTTGTTGGCGGAAGAGTAGCAGAAGTGTGATGTGGCGCTTATATCCAAATGGAATGGGTTATATTCAAACGCATAAATTCGTGGGTTTATTGACCGATCTGCTCATGAATAAAGCGGTTGTACTGCATTTGCAGGGTATTGATCATCTGCGATGACCAGCGCACTGCACTGTTTTCGGTCATCGTCTGCGGCATAAATACCGCCCAGGTGAACAGCGCCATACAGAGCACGCGCTCAAGTTGATTGCCTTTCTGGGGCATCAGGATCGGCACGCGGAACCGCCAGCGGCACGGCCACAACAGCGGCACACCCGCAGGCGTCAGCATATCGGCAAGGATATGGCTCAGATAACCCAGCACCAGCCCCTGTAAGGCATCGGCGGGCACCAGCCAGCTGTCGGGCACTTTCAGCATAAATAGCGTCAGGGCGATAAATACCGCCAGCAGACTGTGCGTAAAGCCCCGGTGACCGAAGGCGCGGGCTATGGGTTTGGAGATCCATTTCAGCCGCTGGCCTAAAAAAGATTTCGGGTGATCGATATCCGGCAGCAGACAGGTGAGAATAGCTGACGGAACAATATGCCACCAGTCCCCCTGCGCGAGCACAGGGGTCAGCTCGGCGTTTTTGGCAAACACCGCGCAGGCTATCGAAAAAAGGAGGTGACCTTCCGCCGTCATGATTGCACTCGCTAAACTGTCGAAGTATACAGTATAGGGTTTTTATACAGTAGGCGGAAGAGGTGACGGTGTAACTGTTTATCTCAGTGGATGACTAACGCGCCAGCCAGCCGCCGTCCACTGCCAGCGTATAGCCATTAATGTAATCCGAGGCGCGGGATGCCAGAAATACCGCCGGGCCTTTCAGATCTTCAGGCGTGCCCCAGCGCGCGGCAGGGATACGGTTGATGATCTCTTCGCTGCGCCGGGCATCGTCCCGTAATTGCTGCGTATTGTTGGTCGCCATGTAGCCTGGCGCAATGGCATTAACGTTAATGTTGTGCGTCGCCCATTCGTTCGCCAGCAGGCGCGTCAGGCCGAGCACGCCGCTTTTCGAGGCGGTATATGAGGGCACGCGGATACCGCCCTGGAAAGAGAGCATTGAGGCGATGTTAATGATTTTTCCGCCGCCGCCCTGGGCAATAAATTGTCGCGCCACCGCCTGACAGAGAAAAAAGGTGGCTTTCAGGTTAAGGTTAATGACGTCATCCCAGTCCTGCTCGCTGAAGTCCAGCGCATCCGCCCGACGGATCGTGCCGGCATTATTGACCAGAATATCGACGCGCCCCATCCGGCTTACCACTTCCTGCACCAGTGCATCGTAAGACGCCTGCTGGCTCAGATCGGCCTGGATCGCCGTAAAACGACGTCCCAGCGCGGTCACTTTCTGTTCCGTTTCATGCGGATATTTGCGGTTAATGCCGACAATGTCACAGCCCGCTTCCGCCAGCCCCAGGCTCATCCCTTGTCCCAGCCCCGTGTCACAGCCGGTGACGATGGCAACTTTACCGCTTAAATTGAAGGCATCCAGTATCATACTCACCCCGATTGCTCTGATGTGTGCAGGCAGGCGCGCCTGATGGTGTTGAGCATAGAAGGAAGGGATTTGAAAAACAAATTAAAGTGAAATGATGTTTCAGTTTAATTGACGCGGGTAACAAAAGGGGGCCTGTTACCCGCAAAAAGCTTATCCGCGCAGATGCGAAGCGGTCAGTTCCGCCAGGGAGTGAAGCTTCACATCGGCAAGAGCGTAACGGGGATCGTTCTGATTGGCTTCTTCCGGCACCACGACAGAACGCATACGCGCGGCTTTCGAGGCGATCATGCCGTTAACCGAATCTTCCAGCGCCACACAGGTCAGGGGATCCACCCCCAGCTTCGCGGCGCAATCAAGATAAACCTGCGGGTGCGGTTTGCTGTAGGGCAGCGTCCCGGCGGAGGCGAGGGCATCGAAGTAATCAGTCAGCTCAAACATGGCGAGCACTTTTTCCAGCATGTGCAGCGGTGAAGCCGAAGCCAGGCCTATTTTCAACCCCTGCGCCTTACACAGCGTCAGTGCTTCACGCACGCCTGGCAGCAGCGGACGCTTTTCTTCCACCAGCGACAGCGAGCGGGCGATGATCCGTTCAGTCACTTCCCCGCGATCCGGGCCGTTCCACGGCTGCTGGGCATACCACAGATCCACCACCATATCGATGCGCAGACCGAGCGTATCGGGCAGTTCATTACGGCGGGTGATATCCACGCCCAGGCTTGCCATGACCTCCAGTTCAGCACGATCCCACAGGGGTTCTGAGTCGATGAGTAATCCGTCCATATCGAAAATAGCAGCAAGAATTTGACGCGGCGTAGACATTAAAACCTCTCCTTATTGGGGCGGGTATCAGGCCATTATGGCCTACTCCCTATGATAACGCCTCTAAAGAACAGGCGAAAATGAATATGAGCGGGTAAACTTAGGCGCAAATGGAACGTCTTTTACAAGGGGAATACATGACGTATCAACAAGCTGGACGCATTGCCGTGCTCAAACGCGTGATGGGATGGGTTATTTTCATCCCGGCCTTTATTTCTACTCTGATCTCCGTACTGAAGTTTATGTACGAGCACAGCGAAAAGCAGCCCGGCATCAGCGCGGTGATGCAGGATTTCGCCCATGTGATGATCGAGATGATGCGTTTTAACACGCCGTTCCTGAATTTCTTCTGGTACAACTCGCCGCTGCCGGATTTTCACCAGCAGCTGAATATTGGCTTCTGGATCATTTATGCGCTGATTTTTATCGGCCTGGCGTTACAGGCCTCAGGCGCGCGCATGAGCCGTCAGGCGCGTTTTCTGCGTGAGAACGTTGAAGATATGACGATTCTGGAAAACGCCAAAGGCGCAGACGGGCTAAACCGCGAGCAGATCGAAGCGCGGATCGTGGTGCCGAATCATTCGATATTCCGCCAGATTTTCACCCTCTATATTCTGCCGGTGATTATTATCGTGCTCGGCTATCTGTTCTTTTCGCTGCTGGGTTTTCTTTAACGCTTACGGGTATTGCCGGGTGGCGCTGTCGCTTACCCGGCCTACG
>NZ_CP127837.1:3035826-3054763 GCF_030291195.1 Enterobacter sp. PGRG2
ATATAGGCCGGGTAAGCGCAGCGCCACCCGGCGATGGCACTCACTTTTACGCCGCAAGGACACGATCCAGCGCTTTCTGCGCCGTCGCCAGATGCGGTCCGCCAAATAATATCGCGCGGTTAAACAGCGTATAAAGCTGATAGAGCGGCTGGCGATCGAGGAAGCCAGCGGGCAGGGGGGATACGGACTGATAACCGTCGTAGATCTGCGGGGGTTGATCCGTATGCAGGGGCAGCATCGCCAGATCGCACTCGCGATCGCCCCAGTAACAGGCGGGATCGTAAATAAAGGGGCCGTCCGGACCAAGCGCGCAGTTGCCGGACCACAGATCGCCGTGCAGCAGCGCGGCCTGCGGCTGGTGCGACGCCAGACGCTGTTTTACATGCTCCACGATGGCGTCGATATTGCCGAACTCCAGCCCTTTTTCGGCAGCCAGCTCCAGCTGCCAGCCGATACGCTGTTCGGCAAAAAACGTTGACCAGCGTCGCTGCCAGGCGTTGGGCTGCGGCGTGGTGGAAAGGTCATTATCAAAATCCAGCCCGAACTGCGGCTGATCGCTCCACTGATGCAGACGGGCAAGCTGTTGTCCCAGCAAAAACGCGTTGTGCGCATCCAGCGGGCGGGCGGGGAGATAATCCATCACCAGAAAACAGTAATCGCGATCCGCGCCAACGGCCCGGACAGGGGGAACGCTGACGGTCTGGCTGCGGGAGAGCAGTTCAAGCTGATCGGCTTCCGCCGTAAAGATGGGTAACAGTTCGCGGCTGTCGCATTTAACAAAAAAATCGCGTCCTGCGTAGCGCATATGCCAGGCTGCGTGGATTTCACCGCCCGGTAGTTCGTGCCGGAATTCGATTTCACCCTCGCCAAAGGATTCACTCAACAGACGACTTATCGCTTGCCACATGATGTCTCTCCCCATGTTATCTGTCAGATCATAAGGTTAGCGCACTGATGCGGAACAAAATAAGAACTAACGCACACCTGAGCCGCCTGCTGTGTGCAATGGCACTTATTGTGCTTTTTGCTGCTCTGTTTGCCACGTTTCCCAGCGGGAAACGGTAATTTCCGGCTGTTTATCCAGCGCGCTTTCCGCCAGAGCAGCGGACTGCGCTTTGACTTCCTCTTCACTCATGGCGCTGATCAGACCAAAAGTGTTGGTGCCGAGTTCATGTACCTTGCCATCATCGTCGGTCAGCGTCAGTAAAAATCCGGCGCGCGTGAAATGGTTATTCAGTTCGTTAATTTCACTCAGATTATCTTCGCGAAATTTGATCGTCACCACATAGCGCGTAATGTCACCACTGCTCATCGTTCACCTCGTTGTTATCCTGAAAGTTTTTTTAGCATAGTCGACGTGAGAAATTTGGCGACCACAGGGATGGATGATTTCCCCCGCCAGGCGGCAGGGGAAAGGGGAATTAATGACGAACCAGATAATCGTAGATTTTCTGCGTGTCCTCATGGCCGCACAGACGCGTACCCTGATTGATGGTCGCCGCGCTGCCTGCCGCCACGCCAAAACGCACCATTTCCGTCAGAGAAGCGCCTTCCGCCAGCTTCAGGGTCATGGCGCCGACCATGCTGTCACCGGCACCCACGGTGCTCTGGCTTTTCATCGGCGGCGGCACCACATGCACGCACTCGCTGCCGTCAACGCCCAGCGCGCCCTGAGGCCCCAGCGAAACCACCACGCGACGGACTTTGCCGCTGTTTACCAGCTCCTGCGCCGCTTTGCGCACGTCATCCGGCTGGGTGAGCGGGCGATTTACCAGCGCGCTCAGCTCTTTCTGGTTGGGCTTCACCAGTTCAATGTTGCCAATCTCCAGCGCGGCGGTCAGGGCATCGCCGGAGCTGTCGATAATGCAGCGGATACCCTGCTGCTGGGCGGCTTTAATCAACTGCACCCAGGCCTCCAGTTGCACGCCGGGGGGCAGGCTGCCGCTTAAAACCAGCAGCGCGCCGCTCTCAATAGCCAGCACTTTTTCTTCCAGTTTGCGGAATTCATCGGCGCTGAGCGCAGCGCCCGGCATCACAAATCGGTACTGCTCGCCGCTGGCCTCAACATGCACATGCAGGTTCTGACGGGTCCAGTCCTGGGTTTCAACGCTCTGTGTCGGGACGTTTTCATCTGCCAGCAGAGCGGTAAGATGTTCGCCGGTCGCGCCGCCGGCCGGGAAAATGGCCGTGGCTTTGCCGCCCAGATGGGTAATGGCGCGGGCAACGTTAATTCCGCCGCCGCCCGGCTCAAATACCGGTGCAGTACAACGGAGTTTACCTTCGGGATAAATTTGCGGCGTTAAGGTCGCGCTGTCCAGCGACGGGGCAAGCGTTAATGTATAGATGCGGGTCATCTTTACCTCCTTTTAGCGTGAATCTTTTAAGCCTGGCACCGTTCCGGCAGATAGCAACGTAAATAAACGTATGATTTATCTTGTGAAGTTGAATTTAATTTGCGTCAGGTTGATATACACTTAATGCCGGTTTGAGAGCTCTCTTATTCAAAAAATGAAATAAGAATTCATTGCTATGTTAATTGAGCCTTTTTATAATTTGTTACCTTTCTCAGGACAGTTACGCGTTGATCCTGATGTAAGTTTCCGGGACCGTGATGGTCTCTTTTTTTGTTGTACGGACTCTTTATAAATGAAGCTTTTAAAGACAGTACCCGCAGTTGTTATGCTTGCGGGAGGCGTGCTTGCGTCACTGAATGCTGCCGCAGATGATACCGTTTTTACTGTCATGGATGACCCCTCCACTGCACAGAAACCCTTTGAAGGTAATCTGAACGCAGGCTACCTGGCCCAGTCAGGTAACACCAAGAGTTCCTCGCTGACCGCTGACTCCACCCTGACCTGGTACGGTAATACCACCGCCTGGTCCCTGTGGGGCAACGCCAGCAACACCTCTTCGAATGACGAGCGCTCGTCTGAGAAATATGCGGTGGGCGGACGCTCGCGCTTCAACGTGACCGATGCGGATTATCTGTTTGGCCAGGCCAGCTGGTTGACCGACCGTTACAACGGTTATCGTCAGCGTGATATCCTCACCGCTGGTTATGGTCGCCAGTTCCTGAATGGTCCGGTGCACAGCCTGCGTTTTGAATTCGGTCCGGGCGTACGTTATGACGAGTACACCGACGGCGACAACAAAACACAGCCGCTGGGTTATGCGTCAGGGACTTATGCCTGGCAGATGACAGATAACACTAAGTTCACGCAGGGTGTTTCGGTATTTGGCGCTGATGATACGACGCTGAACTCTGAAACCGCGCTGAATGTGGCGATTAACGAACACTTTGGCCTGAAGGTGGCATATAACGTTACCTGGAACTCTGAGCCACCGGCCTCCGCGCCGGAGCACACCGATCGTCGTACGGTCGTGTCGTTAGGTTATAAGATGTAATTGATTTTGGGCCGAAATTTTCGGCCCGCTTTATATATTTCAGATTAATTAATGACGCGCTTAAAATATCAATATGCGGTTTTAGCTTATTAAAAATTACGTTTCTCCATAATTTCTCCTCATTTATCTCTTCGGACACACATTCAATTTATTTGACAAGATTTGATAAATTATTCGACTGTTCAAAAGTGTGATCCAGCTCTAAACTTACTGTCATGGGTCAATAATGCCCAACCAGACGTACGGTATTAAGTTAAAAAGAGAAGAATCATTATGAAAACATTTAAAACTATCGCAGCAGCAGCGGTGCTTTCAGCCCTGTCCTTTGGCGTTTTCGCTGCTGACAGCGCGTATACACCTGCCAGTGACACCACCGAACCCTCGACTACTTTCCAGGCGAAAGATATCGAAGCCGGTTCTAACATTCAGCCAGGCGCACCGTCTACCGGCCGTTCCGCCGATGATGCTTTTAATGTTAAAACGCTGGTGGCCGGAGAGTGGTATTAATCCGCTTCCCGCTTTCGTTATTAACTTCGCTTATTACGATTAAAAAACCGGATTGCGACGTACCGGTTTTTTTATGTCCGTAATAAGGTCAGCAAATTCTCCGGCAGCTGATTCGCAATCTTCAAAACCGCGTTCTGACTCTCCTGCAAAATCTGCGCTTTTATTTGCTTACTGGTTTCCAGCGCGTAGTCTGCATCCATAATACGACTCTGAGCCGTTTGGGTGGAGAGCGTCTGTTGTGACAATACCGATTTGGCTGAATCAAAGCGGTTCATCCAGGCCCCGTACTGCGCGCGATAGCCGCTTACCTTTGCCAGCGCGTTATCAAGCGCGCCCATGGCGCTACTGGCTGACTGCGCCGAACTCAGGCTGGTGTCGCGAATGCCCAGCGTTTTGGTGTCGGCTGGCGTGGCGGTCATGGTCATTGCCTGAATATCATCGCCAAAATTGGCGCTGGTGATCACCTCCATCGGACCACTCTTTTTCGGCGGTGTGGCAGGGGTGATGGTCGGCGCAGGCAGATTTCCCCAGGTCAGGTTGCTGGTAAAGGAACCGCTGCCGACGATCACCACGATCAGGTCTTCACTGACGTTATCGATGGTCAGGCGCTCAAGGCGGTTGGTGCCATTCGAGCCGTCGTTGTACGCGCCTATGCCCCGGTCTTCATAACGATCGCCATCGCCACTGTAGGTGATGGTCATGCCGTTATAATTCAGCGTCGCGCTGCCGTTGAGGTTCCAGGCCGCGCCGCCTTCGATAAGCTGGCTGTCATCATACGTTGCGCCGCTCTGAAAACCGTTGGCCGCGGTCAGCAATTTACTGTCGGCTTTCGCCGCATCGGTGATGCCGCGGCTGACCCAGGTATAATCCGGATCCGGCCCGGTAAAGGGCGTGCCCGCCAGATGCTTGCCATCACGGGTAAACAGCTGAATGTCATCATCCAGACCGAGGGAGTCGATGGTCAGATTGATATTGGTCGAACCCGCGGGTAAATAAGCCAGCGGTACCACCCCTGAGCTAAAGGTATAATTGCTACCGGCAACGGGAAATTTACTGCTGATCGGCGCCACGTCGCCAATCAGGGCAGGGGGCAGTTCCGGGTTCGCCGTAGCCAGCGGGTATTTACCAAAAATTTCCGTTTGTTCGGAAAGATCGTTGATCCCGGCCAGAATACTTTCATATTCATTCTGGATGCTGCTCCGGTCGCTTTCAGACAGTGTGTCATTAACGGACTGAATGGCAAGACTTTTAGCGCGGATCAAAAGATTTGCCACCGACCCGAGGCTTCCGTCTGCGGTTTGTGCAAGACTGGTCGCGTCATCCAGCCCACGGGAAATCACCGTGTCGGCATTAATGTTCGAGCGCATTCTGTTGGTAATAGCAAGCCCGGCCGCGTCATCCATGGCTGAATTGATGCGTAATCCTGACGACAGCCTGGCAATGGTTTGCGAAAGGAGCGATGTGGTGCTTTGCCTCGCAACCAGATTCAGCCCGGCGATCGCATTATGATTAATAGCTTGCATGTGCGTTTCTTAACGATTCTCTTGGCCCCGGATAACCAGGTCATCGGCAAAATACGCCATGACTTTAATGCAAATCTTCAGTATTGCTGGCGTTCTTCACAGGCATCAGGGCAAGAATAAGTCTAAAATTTCGACATACCAGACACTTAGCCGAAGCCAGCGGATTTTATGTAAAGCCGGAATTTACATAAGCACTGTGAATGAGTCGCCCGTAGCTTCACGCAATATTAAGGCTTAGCTTGACGCCATCGCTATTTTTCGTTGAGCTACAGCCGACCAGCACGATTAATTAAAGGGGTAAATGTGGGAAATCAGGCGAAAGACGACGAGTTATACCAGGAGATGTGCCGCGTAGTGGGTAAAGTGGTGCTGGAGATGCGCGATCTGGGCCAGGAGCCGAAGCATATCGTTATTGCTGGCGTATTACGTACCTCGCTTGCTAACCAGCGTATCGTCCGGTCTGAATTAACCAAAGTCGCCATGGAGGCGGTTATTAAAGCGTTATCGAACACGGCCTGACCCGTATTTCCCCTGATGAGTCTTTAAACCAACGGCATAGACGTGTAGTATCAGGGGTGAGCTTATCCGCAGAGGGTAAGGGTGCGGTTGTTAAACCCTGCACAGATTCCGCAGAGTGAAGCGGAAAGCCTTATCTAAACTGCTGATAATTATTAGAAAATAGTTTTGTATGTGATCTTTCGTGTGGGTCACCACTGCAAATAAGGATATAAAATGCCAGTTATTACCCTTCCTGACGGCAGTCAACGTCACTTCGATAAAGCCGTAAGCCCATTAGATGTTGCACTTGATATCGGTCCTGGTCTCGCGAAAGCGTGTATCGCCGGACGTGTTAATGGCGAGCTGGTCGATGCAACCGATCTAATAGAAAACGATGCGCAGCTGGCTATCATCACCGCAAAAGATGAAGATGGTCTGGAAATTATTCGTCACTCCTGTGCGCACCTGTTGGGTCATGCCATTAAGCAACTGTGGCCGAATACCAAAATGGCTATCGGTCCGGTTATCGATAATGGCTTCTATTATGATATTGACCTTGACCATACCCTGACGCAGGAAGATCTCGACGCGCTCGAAAAACGTATGCACGAGCTCGCCGAAACCAATTACGATGTCATCAAGAAAAAAGTCAGCTGGCACGAAGCGCGTGAAACCTTCGCGTCCCGCGGCGAGAGCTACAAAGTCTCTATCCTTGATGAAAACATCGCTCACGATGATAAGCCTGGCTTATATCATCATCAGGAATACGTCGACATGTGCCGTGGTCCGCACGTGCCGAATATGCGTTTCTGCCATCACTTTAAACTGATGAAAACCGCGGGCGCGTACTGGCGTGGCGACAGCAACAATAAAATGTTGCAGCGTATCTACGGCACCGCATGGGCAGATAAAAAAGCGCTGAACGCCTATTTACAGCGTCTTGAAGAAGCCGCTAAACGCGATCACCGTAAAATCGGTAAACAGCTCGACCTGTATCATATGCAGGAAGAAGCGCCGGGTATGGTATTCTGGCATAACGATGGCTGGACTATTTTCCGTGAACTGGAAACTTTTGTACGTTCTAAACTGAAAGAGTACCAGTATCAGGAAGTGAAAGGCCCGTTCATGATGGACCGTGTGCTGTGGGAAAAAACCGGCCACTGGGACAACTATAAAGATGCGATGTTCACCACCTCCTCGGAGAACCGTGAATACTGCATCAAGCCGATGAACTGCCCGGGTCACGTGCAGATCTTCAATCAGGGTCTAAAATCCTACCGTGACCTGCCGCTGCGTATGGCAGAGTTTGGTAGTTGTCACCGTAATGAGCCGTCAGGCGCATTACATGGACTGATGCGTGTACGTGGTTTCACTCAGGATGACGCCCATATCTTCTGTACAGAAGAGCAGGTGCGTGATGAAGTGAACGCCTGTATTCGTTTGGTCTACGATATGTACAGCACCTTTGGCTTCGAGAAGATCGTCGTCAAACTTTCCACTCGCCCCGAAAAACGTATCGGTAGCGATGAAATGTGGGATCGTGCTGAGGCGGATCTGGCAGTCGCGCTGGAAGAAAACAACATCCCGTTTGAATATCAGCTGGGTGAAGGCGCGTTCTACGGTCCGAAAATTGAATTTACCCTGTATGACTGCCTCGATCGTGCATGGCAGTGCGGTACGGTACAGCTGGACTTCTCCTTGCCGTCTCGTCTGAGCGCCTCCTATGTGGGCGAAAACAACGAGCGACAAGTTCCGGTAATGATTCACCGCGCGATCCTCGGTTCACTGGAGCGCTTTATCGGCATCCTGACCGAAGAATTTGCGGGCTTCTTCCCGACCTGGCTTGCGCCAGTGCAGGTAGTGGTGATGAATATTACTGATTCTCAGGCTGAATATGTCAACGAATTGACCCGCAAACTGCAAAATGCCGGCATTCGCGTTAAAGCAGACTTGAGAAACGAGAAGATTGGCTTTAAAATCCGCGAGCACACTTTACGTCGTGTCCCTTATATGCTGGTTTGTGGCGATAAAGAGGTTGAAGCCGGCAAAGTCGCCGTGCGTACCCGTCGTGGTAAAGACCTGGGTAGCCTGGACGTAAATGACGTTATCGAGAAGCTGCAACAAGAGATTCGCAGCCGCAGTCTTCAACAACTGGAGGAATAAGGTATTAAAGGCGGAAAACGAGTTCAAACGGCGCGACCGAATCGCATCAATGGCGAGATTCGCGCCACAGAAGTTCGCTTAACAGGTCTGGAAGGCGAGCAGCTTGGTATTGTGAATTTGAGAGAAGCTCTGGAAAAAGCTGAAGAAGCCGGGGTCGATTTAGTAGAAATTAGCCCTAACGCCGAGCCGCCCGTTTGTCGTATAATGGATTACGGCAAGTTCCTCTATGAAAAAAGCAAATCTTCTAAGGAACAGAAGAAGAAGCAAAAAGTTATCCAGGTTAAGGAAATTAAATTCCGACCTGGTACAGATGAAGGTGACTATCAGGTAAAACTCCGCAGCCTGATTCGCTTTCTCGAAGAGGGTGACAAGGCCAAGATCACACTGCGTTTCCGCGGTCGTGAGATGGCCCACCAACAGATCGGTATGGAAGTGCTTAATCGCGTGAAAGAAGATCTGGGTGAACTGGCAGTGGTCGAATCCTTCCCTACGAAGATCGAAGGCCGCCAGATGATCATGGTGCTTGCTCCTAAGAAGAAACAGTAAGGCCATCAAGTAATCATTCCTGTGGGCCACGCTCACGGGACTGATTCGCCTTTGTTTCGTTTATTAACAATGCGAAGTGGAAGTTATTAAAATGCCAAAAATTAAGACCGTACGCGGTGCTGCTAAGCGCTTCAAAAAAACCGGTAAAGGTGGTTTTAAGCACAAGCACGCTAACCTGCGTCATATTCTGACCAAAAAAGCTACTAAGCGTAAACGTCACCTGCGCCCGAAAGCCATGGTTTCTAAAGGCGATCTGGGTCTGGTAATCGCGTGCCTTCCGTACGCATAAGTCGTTAACCTTTTAACTTTTTAAGAATAGATACAGGAGAGCACACATGGCTCGCGTAAAACGTGGTGTAGTTGCACGTGCACGTCACAAGAAAATTTTGAAACAAGCTAAAGGTTACTACGGTGCGCGTTCACGCGTATACCGCGTTGCCTTCCAGGCTGTTATCAAAGCAGGTCAGTACGCTTATCGTGACCGTCGTCAGAAAAAGCGTCAGTTCCGTCAACTGTGGATTGCGCGTATTAACGCAGCAGCACGTCAGAACGGTATTTCTTACAGCAAATTCATCAACGGCCTGAAAAAAGCCTCTGTTGAAATCGACCGTAAGATTCTGGCTGACATCGCTGTATTCGACAAAGTGGCATTCTCTGCCCTGGTCGAAAAAGCGAAAGCAGCTCTGGCATAAGCCAGTGAAGAGAGGGGGCTTAGCTCCCTCTTTTTTATTTGTAATACCGTCATTTTGTTGACAATTCGTCGTCCGGCCTTTTCAATAGGCAGTATCGGTTTTTCCACACAAGGTAACGCAAGCATGAATGCTGCTATTTTCCGCTTCTTTTTTTACTTTAGCACCTGAATCCGGGAGGCTAGCGCGTGAAAGAAGAAACGAAAAACAGCGCCAGAAAGCCTCCTGATGGAGGCTTTTTTTATGCCTGATTTTTAAAAATAAGAGACCACCATAACGGTGTCTGCACCGACATAATGAGGAAAACCATGTCACATCTCGCAGAGCTGGTTGCCAGCGCCAGGGCAGCCATTAACGAGGCTTCAGATATTGCCGCATTAGATAATGTGCGCGTTGAATATCTGGGTAAAAAAGGGCAACTGACCCTTCAGATGACCACCCTGCGTGAGTTGCCAGCTGAAGAACGTCCGGCAGCCGGTGCGGTGATCAACGAAGCCAAAGAGCAGGTGCAGCAGGCGCTGAACGCCCGCAAAGCCGATCTGGAAAACGCCGCGCTGAACGCCCGTCTGGCCGCGGAAACCATCGATGTGTCCCTGCCGGGACGCCGCACTGAAAACGGTGGTCTGCATCCGGTAACCCGTACCATCGATCGTATCGAAAGCTTTTTCGGCGAGCTTGGCTTTACCGTGGCCACCGGCCCGGAAATCGAAGACGATTACCATAACTTTGATGCCCTGAATATTCCGGGTCATCATCCGGCGCGCGCCGATCACGACACCTTCTGGTTCGATGCCACCCGCCTGCTGCGTACGCAGACCTCTGGCGTACAGATCCGCACCATGGCGAACCAGCAGCCGCCGATCCGTATTATCGCGCCAGGTCGCGTTTACCGTAACGATTACGACCAGACGCACACCCCAATGTTCCATCAGATGGAAGGCCTGATCGTTGATACCAACATCAGCTTCACCAACCTGAAAGGGACGCTGCACGACTTCCTGCGTAACTTCTTTGAAGAAGATCTGCAGATCCGCTTCCGTCCGTCCTATTTCCCGTTCACCGAACCGTCCGCGGAAGTGGATGTGATGGGTAAAAACGGCAAATGGCTGGAAGTGCTGGGCTGCGGCATGGTGCATCCGAACGTGCTGCGCAACGTCGGCATTGATCCGGAAATCTATTCCGGCTTCGCGTTCGGCATGGGTATGGAACGTCTGACCATGCTGCGCTACGGCGTAACCGATTTACGTGCATTCTTCGAAAACGATCTGCGTTTCCTCAAACAGTTTAAATAAGGCAGGACAACATAATGAAATTCAGTGAACTGTGGTTACGCGAATGGGTTAATCCGGCGATCGACAGCGACGCGCTCTCCGATCAAATCACCATGGCGGGTCTGGAAGTGGACGGCGTGGAGCCGGTCGCAGGCCGCTTTAACGGTGTGGTAGTGGGTGAAGTGATGGAGTGCGGTCAGCACCCGAACGCCGACAAACTGCGCGTCACCAAAGTCAACGTCGGCGGCGACCGCCTGCTTGATATCGTCTGCGGCGCGCCGAACTGCCGTCAGGGCCTGAAAGTGGCAGTGGCAACCGTTGGCGCTGTGCTGCCGGGCGATTTCAAAATCAAAGCGGCAAAACTGCGCGGCGAGCCGTCTGAAGGCATGCTCTGCTCCTTCTCCGAGCTGGGTATTTCCGACGATCATAACGGCATTATCGAATTGCCCGCCGATGCGCCCATTGGCACCGACCTGCGCGACTACCTGAAGCTTGACGATAACACCATCGAAATCAGCGTGACGCCAAACCGCGCCGATTGCCTCGGCATTATCGGCGTTGCCCGCGACGTGGCGGTGCTGAACCAGGCGCCGCTGATGGAGCCGGAAATCGCGCCCGTAGCCGCAACTATCAATGATACGCTGCCGATCGCCGTTGAAGCCGCCGATGCCTGCCCGCGTTATCTGGGCCGCGTCGTGAAAGGCATCAACGTCAGCGCGCCGACGCCGCTGTGGATGAAAGAGAAGCTGCGCCGCTGTGGTATTCGTTCTGTCGATGCCGTGGTTGACGTTACCAACTATGTGCTGCTGGAACTCGGCCAGCCGATGCACGCCTTCGATCTGAACCGCATTGACGGCGGCATCGTGGTGCGAATGGCGAAAGAGGGCGAAACCCTGGTATTGCTGGACGGCAACGAAGCCAAACTCAATGCCGACACCCTGGTAATTGCTGACCACAGCAAGGCGCTGGCGATGGCCGGTATTTTCGGCGGCGAACACTCCGGCGTGAATGACCAGACCCAGGACGTACTGCTGGAATGCGCATTCTTCAGCCCGCTGTCCATTACCGGCCGCGCACGCCGTCACGGTCTGCATACCGATGCGTCCCACCGTTACGAGCGTGGCGTGGATCCGGCGCTGCAGTTCAAAGCCATGGAGCGCGCCACCCGTCTGCTGATCGACATCTGCGGCGGCAATGCCGGTCCGGTGATTGACGTGACCAATGACGCCGCGCTGCCGAAAGCGGCGACCATCACCCTGCGTCGCAGCAAACTGGATCGTCTGATTGGTCATCACATTGCCGATGAGCAGGTCAGCGACATCCTGCGCCGTCTGGGCTGTGAAGTCACCGAAGGTCAGGACCAGTGGCAGGCTGTGGCGCCGAGCTGGCGTTTCGATATCGCGATTGAAGAAGACCTGGTTGAAGAAGTCGCCCGTATTTACGGCTACAACAATATTCCGGACGAGCCGGTGCAGGCTGGCCTGATCATGGGTCAGCACCGCGAAGCGGATCTGTCGCTGAAGCGCGTGAAAACGCTGCTTATCGACAAAGGCTATCAGGAAGTCATTACCTACAGCTTCGTGGATCCTAAGGTGCAGCAACTGGTGCATCCGGGCGCGGAAGCGCTGATCCTGCCAAGCCCGATCTCCAGCGAAATGTCAGCCATGCGTCTGTCCCTGTGGACGGGGCTGCTGACAACCGTGGTCTATAACCAGAACCGTCAGCAGAACCGCGTGCGCATTTTTGAATCCGGCCTGCGTTTTGTGCCGGATACCACAGCGGATCTGGGTATCCGTCAGGATCTGATGCTGGCGGGCGTTATTTGTGGCAACCGTCACGATGAACACTGGAATCTGGCAAAAGAGAGCGTTGATTTCTATGATTTGAAAGGCGATCTGGAATCCGTGCTCGATCTGACCGGCAAACTGAACGAGATTCAGTTCCAGGCAGAGGCCAATCCGGCGTTGCATCCGGGCCAGGCTGCCGCGATTTATCTGAAAGGTGAACGCGTTGGTTTCATTGGTGTTGTGCATCCTGAACTGGAGCGCAAGCTGGATCTCAATGGTCGTACCATCGTGTTTGAGCTGGAGTGGAACAAGGTCGCAGACCGCGTGGTGCCTCAGGCGCAGGAGATTTCCCGCTTCCCGGCAAACCGCCGCGACATCGCTGTTGTGGTCGCTGAAAATGTACCCGCAGCAGATGTTTTGGCCGAATGTAAGAAAGTTGGCGTAAATCAGGTAGTTGGCGTAAACTTATTTGACGTGTACCGCGGCAAGGGTGTGGCGGAGGGCTATAAGAGCCTCGCTATCAGCCTGATCCTTCAGGATAACAGCCGTACACTCGAAGAAGAGGAGATTGCCGCTACCGTTGCCAGATGCGTAGAGGCATTAAAAGAGCGATTCCAGGCATCATTGAGGGATTGAACCTATGGCGCTAACAAAAGCTGAAATGTCAGAATATCTGTTTGATAAGCTTGGGCTTAGCAAACGGGATGCCAAAGAGCTTGTAGAGTTGTTTTTCGAAGAGATCCGTCGCGCTCTGGAAAACGGTGAACAGGTGAAACTCTCTGGCTTCGGTAATTTCGATTTGCGTGATAAGAATCAACGCCCGGGACGTAACCCGAAAACGGGCGAAGATATTCCCATTACAGCCCGGCGCGTGGTGACCTTCAGACCCGGCCAGAAGTTAAAAAGCCGCGTTGAAAACGCTTCGCCCAAAGCAGAGTAATCTGAACTAACCAAAAAGGCCGCCATCGCGGCCTTTTTTCTTTCCTCATTGCAATATCAGCATTAAAATCAAACACATCATTTCACCGTATCCCGGACATTATGCAGGCACTTGCCCGTCTTCAGCACCGTCGCGATCGCCGCAGACTGTGTATCCTCGCCCTGGTACTGCTTATCGCCTGCACCCTCAGCCTGTGCGCCGGGGACCAGTGGATCGCGCCCAACGCCTGGCTTAGCGACAGCGGTCGCCTGTTCGTCGGGCAAATTCGCCTGCCGCGAACCCTGGCGGTGATGCTGGTGGGCGGCGCGCTGGCGCTGTGCGGGGCCGTAATGCAGGCGCTGTTTGAAAACCCGCTGGCGGAGCCGGGGCTACTGGGCGTGTCGAACGGGGCGGGCGTCGGGCTGATTGCTGCCGTGCTGCTCGGCCAGGGTATGCTGCCGGAATGGGCGCTGGGGCTGTGCGCCATTCTGGGGGCGCTGGTCATTACGCTGATCCTGTTGCGTTTTGCTCGGCGTCATCTCTCCACCAGCCGACTGCTGCTGGCGGGGGTCGCGCTGGGCATTATCTGTAGCGCCCTCATGACCTGGGCTATTTATTTTTCCACGTCTTTTGATTTACGCCAGCTGATGTACTGGATGATGGGCGGTTTTGGTGGCGTCGACTGGCAGCAGAGCTGGCTGATGCTGGCGCTGGTCCCGGTGATGGCGTGGGTATGCCTTCAGTCGCAGCCGCTTAACATGCTGGCGCTGGGGGAAATCTCCGCCCGTCAGCTGGGGTTGCCGCTGTGGCTGTGGCGCAACGTGCTGGTGGTCGCCACCGGCTGGATGGTCGGCGTGAGCGTGGCGCTGGCCGGGGCGATTGGCTTTATCGGCCTGGTTATTCCCCATATTCTGCGTCTGTGTGGTATGACCGATCATCGTGTGCTGCTGCCCGCCTGTACGCTGGCAGGGGCGGCGGCGCTGCTGTTCGCCGATATTGTGGCGCGTCTGGCGCTCAGCGCGGCAGAGCTTCCCATCGGCGTTGTGACCGCCACGCTGGGCGCACCTGTATTTATCTGGCTATTATTAAAGGCCGGGCGCTAAGACCCGGCTATACGATCTGCAAACTAAGGGGATGTTATGCAACATGATATTTTACATACCGACGTGATCACCATTGATGGCGAACACACGACGCTTGAACAATACGCAGGTAAAGTGCTGCTGATCGTTAATGTCGCGTCTAAATGCGGCCTGACGTCGCAGTATGAACAGCTGGAAAATATCCAGAAAGCCTGGAAAGACGCCGGATTAGTGGTGCTCGGTTTCCCGTGCAATCAGTTCCTCGGTCAGGAGCCGGGCAGCGAAGAAGAGATCAAAACCTTCTGCAGCACCACCTATGGCGTGACCTTCCCGATGTTCAGCAAAATCGACGTCAACGGCGAAAACCGTCACCCGCTGTATCAGAAACTGATTGCAGCCGCCCCGACCGCCGTTGCGCCGGAAGCGAGCGGTTTCCATGAGCGTCTGGCCAGTAAAGGCCGTGCGCCGCTGTATCCGGATGACATCCTGTGGAACTTCGAAAAATTCCTCATTGGTCGTGACGGCCAGGTGGTGCAGCGTTTCTCACCGGACATGACTCCTGAAGATCCAATTGTCATGGAAGCCATTAAGGCCGCGCTGGCGAAATAATGTCGGCGTTGATGCAATTACAGGATGTGGAGGCGCCGGGCCGACTCGGTCCGCTCAGCGGCGAGATCGGCAGGGGCGAGATCCTGCATCTGGTCGGCCCCAACGGTGCCGGTAAAAGCACACTGCTGGCGCGTATGGCCGGGCTGACTCAGGGCAAGGGCAGGGTGATGTTTAACGACACATCCCTGGACGCCTGGCCCGCCACCTCCCTTGCCCGCCACCGCGCTTACCTTGCGCAGCAGCAGATGCCGCCGTTCTCCATGCCGGTATGGCATTTTCTGTCGTTGCATCAACCGCACAACCCGGACGCGGCGCTCTGCGAGTCAGTCGCCGCCGCGCTTGGCCTGAGCGATAAGCTTGGACGCGCCACCAGTCAGCTTTCCGGCGGTGAATGGCAGCGCGTGCGGCTGGCGGCAGTCATTTTGCAGATCCATCCGCAGGCAAATGCTGACGGGCAACTCTTGTTACTGGATGAGCCGATGAACAGTCTCGACGTGGCGCAGCAAGCTGCGCTGGACAGGCTGCTCAGCGCGCTGTGCGCGGCGGGGGTGACGATTGTCATGAGCAGCCACGATCTTAATCATACGCTGCGCCACGCGCACCGTGCATGGCTTCTGCGCAGGGGGCAGCTGGTCGCCAGTGGCACGCGTGACCATGTGATGACGCCGGTCAATCTCGAAAAAGCCTATCAGATCCCGTTTCGTCGCCTGAACATTGAGGGGCATAGCGTGCTGATTTCCGCCCGCTAAGTGAATGGTAACTTGCGCAGGACACAACACACAGGCTAAATTTCTGCTGAAATAATAAAGTAAAGGATGCGTCCGGTATGCGTTACTGGTTTTTACTCGCAGCAGCGTTGTTTCTGGCAGGGTGCAGCAGCCATCGCGCGCCGCCGCCAAATCCCCGTCTTTCCGACTCGATCACCGTTATCGCCGGTCTTAATGATCAGCTCAGCAACTGGCGCGGCACGCCTTACCGTTATGGCGGTATGAGCCGTGGCGGCGTGGATTGTTCCGGCTTTGTACTGATGACTTTCAGAGACAAGTTCGATCTGCAACTGCCTCGCGAAACCCGCCAGCAGGCAAAGATTGGCACCGAAATCGACAAGGACGATTTGTTGCCGGGCGATCTGGTGTTTTTCAAAACGGGGTCGGGTGAAAACGGTCTGCACGTCGGCATTTATGATACCGACAATCAGTTTATTCATGCTTCCACCAGCCGGGGGGTGATGCGCTCATCGCTGGATAATGTTTACTGGCGTAAAAACTTCTGGCAGGCCCGCCGCATATAAATCTCCCATTCACCCACCCCTAATGGTGGGTGAATATCTCCTTTCTCTTATTGTTTTTTTCTTAACCACTTATTCCGTCACGGATTACTCCTGGTAAATCATCCTAATTAATTAAACTGTTAATATTTCTAAACTAATGTGTTAATGAAATTTTCGTTACTGGCTATTATAGTTTATTCGGGATAAGATTTGCCTTAGGGCAAAGGATGAACCGCAATTAAAAAGGAAAAAATGAAAGTATTTCGTCTTAAGCCCCCTGGGTTGAATGGTATTAATACCTTTGTTAGCGAGCCGGGAAACACCCTAATCATGGGACTGGCGATATGATCCTGACGCTTGAAAGCACATGGCGCACCGAGCTGTTATTACAGCCCGCCCGTAGCGCGCAGGGCAAACTGGAAGGCCTGCAGATTATCGTCAATCTTATTGGCGTGGATGGGCACATCCATACGTCTGCCGGGGAGTTACTGGCGCAACTCCCCGCACAGACAGCCCTGACGCTGTTCTCAGAACAGCTGGCGTTGCTTGAATCCTGTAAGCTCTTTTTTATCCAGCACAGCATTCCGGCCTGGATTAATATAACGCCAGTGATTGCCGGGGCGCTTTTAAGCGATGCTGAACTGGCGGCGAACGTGGAACGTTTTCCATTTCTGGGATTTTCTATTAATGAGAATTATCCCGATTTGAATAAAGGGGCTGCGCATCCACAACTTTCTGCCCTCGCGGAACGTTATTCCCTGATGCTGGAAAATTTCGGCGCAGGAAAAAGTTCCACCCGGGCGGTATTTGATGGACTGTTTAAACAGGTGATTCTGGATAAAAACTTTGTCCATCATCGATTAACCTCTCGCTCCTTCGAACCCTTTATGCGCGCCGTGGTTAGCCAGGTAAAACCTTATTGTCAGTCGATTATCATCGACGGCATTGATAATGAATTTTCCCGCCAGCGTGTTTTACCTTTTCATTTCTCAGCGATGATGGGGGCGTTATGGCCGCCGGTGACGGTGGCTGACCTGACCACGCTGGTACAGGGATAACCCTGAGGTTGTCCCGTGTTTAACCTCCGCATTACCCACTACACTTAATGCAGGAGGAAACATGACCCTTTCTTTTACTACCCACTGGCGCGATGAGCTGCCGGAGTTTTACACCGCACTACAACCCACGCCGCTACAAAATGCGCGCCTGGTCTGGCATAACGAACCCCTTGCCGAAACGCTCGGTATTCCTGCCTCGCTGTTCACTACTACGCAAGGCGCGGGCGTATGGGGCGGCGAGGCGCTGCTGCCTGGCATGTCACCGCTGGCGCAGGTCTACAGCGGCCACCAGTTTGGCGTATGGGCGGGTCAGCTTGGCGACGGGCGCGGCATTCTGCTCGGCGAACAGTTGCTGGCTGATGGCACCACCCGCGACTGGCATCTGAAAGGCGCAGGTCTGACGCCGTATTCACGAATGGGTGACGGTCGCGCCGTGCTGCGTTCCACTATCCGGGAAAGTCTGGCCTCTGAAGCCATGCATTATCTGGGGATCCCCACCACGCGCGCGCTGTCGATCGTCACCAGCGACACGCCGGTGCGCCGGGAAACCGTTGAGCAGGGGGCGATGATGATCCGTATCGCGCAAAGTCACGTGCGCTTCGGGCATTTCGAACATTTTTACTACCGTCGCGAACCGGAAAAAGTGCAGAAGCTGGCGGATTTCGTTATTCGGCATTACTGGCCGCAGCTGCAGGATGAGGCGGATAAGTATGCCCTGTGGTTTAACGATGTGGTGAGCCGGACGGCGTCGCTGATTGCGCGCTGGCAGGCCGTCGGCTTCGCTCATGGGGTGATGAACACCGATAACATGTCGATTCTCGGCCTGACCATTGATTATGGCCCCTACGGTTTCCTCGACGATTACCAGCCGGGTTATATCTGTAACCATTCCGATTATCAGGGCCGCTATCGTTTTGATAATCAGCCTGGGGTGGGGTTGTGGAATCTGCAAAAACTGGCGCAGACGCTGTCGCCGTTTATCGCGGTGGAAGTCCTTAATCAGGCGCTGGAAAACTACCAGCAGGTGCTGCTGCGGGAATATGGCGCATTAATGCGCAGTAAACTGGGCTTCACGACAGAACAGAAGGGCGATAACGAGATACTGAACCGGCTGTTCGCGCTGATGGCAAGGGAGGGCAGCGACTACACCCGTACCTTCCGTATGCTCAGTCAGACGGAGCAGCAGAGCGCCAGCTCGCCGCTGCGCGATGAATTTATAGATCGGGCCGGGTTTGATGCCTGGTTTGTGGATTATCGTGCGCGTCTGCAACTGGAAGGCGTTGACGATGTGACGCGGCAGACGCAGATGCAAGCGGTGAACCCGGCGATGGTGCTGCGTAACTGGCTGGCTCAGCGCGCCATTGAACAGGCGGAGCAGGGTGACATGACAGAGCTTGAGCGTTTGCATATTGCACTGCGTACGCCCTTTGCGGACAGGGGAGACGATTACGTCAGCCGCCCGCCGGACTGGGGTAAGCGTCTGGAAGTGAGCTGCTCGAGCTAAGCGATTTGCGCCGGGTGGCGGCTTCGCCTTACCCGGCCTACATGATGGGCGCGGTGTAATGCGATGCWTTGCCGGGTGGCGGCATTCGCCTTACCCGGCCTACATT
>NZ_CP127837.1:3054787-3059581 GCF_030291195.1 Enterobacter sp. PGRG2
TTGTAGGCCCGGCAAGCGTAGCGCCGCCGGGCATCCATGGAACCGCACTCAGAACCGGCTATCCACGGCACTCGCCAGCATTTCCAGCAACCTTTCGCTGTCGTCCCAACCCAGACACGGATCGGTGATCGACTGCCCGTACACCAGCGGCTGTCCGGCGACGATTTTCTGCGTGCCTTCTTCTATAAAGCTTTCCGCCATGATCCCGGCGATAGCCGTCGATCCGGCGCGGATCTGCTGGCAAATATCTTCGCACACCTCCAGCTGACGGCGATGCTGCTTCTGGCAGTTGCCGTGGCTGAAATCCACCACCAGCTGCTCCGGCAGGCTGAACTCGCGCAGCGTGTCGCAGGCTTTCGCCAGGTCTTCCGCCCGATAGTTCGGCTGTTTGCCGCCGCGCATAATAATGTGCCCGTACGGATTACCGCTGGTCTGGTAAATGGTCATCTGGCCGGTTTTATCCGGCGAGAGGAACATATGGCTGGCGCGCGAGGCGCGGATGGCGTCCACCGCGATAAGCGTATTGCCGTCGGTGCCGTTTTTAAAGCCCACCGGACAGGAGAGCGCTGACGCCATTTCACGGTGGATCTGGCTCTCAGTGGTACGCGCGCCGATGGCACCCCAGCTGATGAGATCGGCAATAAACTGCCCGGTCACCATATCGAGGAATTCCGTGGCGGTAGGCACCCCCAGCTCGTTCACCTGCAACAGCAGTTTACGCGCCAGTTCGATACCGTGATTCACGCGATAGCTGCCGTTAAGATCCGGATCGGAGATCAGCCCTTTCCAGCCCACCACGGTGCGCGGCTTTTCAAAATAGGTGCGCATGACGATTTCCAGCCGGTGCTGGTATTTCTCTCGCAGCGCCTGTAAACGACGGGCGTAGTCCATCGCGGCGTCGAGATCGTGAATGGAGCAGGGGCCGATAATCACCAGCAGACGGCGATCCGTCCCGTTAAGGATTTTCTCAATGCGACGCCGTGAGGCCGTGACGTGTTCCGCCACGCTTGCGGAGACAGGATAGCGTTGCGCCAGTTCAGCCGGCGTGACCAGGCTGTCTATGCGCGCAGTACGCAGTTCATCGGTTTTATTCATTACATTTCTCAGAAATTTGTGGCTTCAGCGGCAGGTCTGCCGGGAAGTGATGGGCATCACGATAAACCAATCCCGTGGTATTTCAAGTGCGGGCGTGATACGCATCACAATCCAAAAGGTAATGATAACGAAATTTTAACCGATGTACTAGCTTGCTAGTGCACAGGAGTGCGCCGGTTAATACATGCGGCGATTCAGCTTCATCATGTCGAGAATTTTGGTGGCGATCTCCTCCACGGAGAAATTGGTGCTGTTCAGAAAAGGAATTTGGTTTTTCCGGTACAGCGCTTCCACTTCAGCCACTTCCATGCGGCACTGGCGCAGCGAGGCGTAGCGACTGTTTTCCCGCCGCTCTTCGCGGATAGCGGCGAGGCGCTCGGCGTTGATGGTCAGCCCGAAAAGTTTATGCTGCAACGGCTTAAGCGCAGCGGGCAGCACCAGGTTATCCATATCGTCGGCGATAAAGGGATAGTTGGCGGCGCGCACGCCGAACTGCATCGCCAGATAGAGACTGGTGGGAGTTTTACCGCAGCGCGACACGCCCAGCAGAATAACCTGCGCCTGATCGAGATTACGCATCGAAATGCCGTCATCGTGCGCCAGCGTATAATCGATGGCGGCGATACGCGCATCGTACTTAATCAGGTTGCCGGGATTAAGCCCGTGAGTGCGGTGCGCAACGGGGGTGGGATCGAGCTTGAGCTCCTGCTGTAAGGGTGCTACCAGCGCCTGCACGATGTCCTGGCAGAACCCTTCGCTTTGCAGAATGATATTGCGCACTTCCGGCAGCACAATGGAGTAAAACACCAGCGGACGGATCCCGGTCTGCTGATACAGAGCGTCGATCTGCTCTTTCACCGCCTTCGCGCGGCTCTCATTTTCCACAAAGGGCAGGGTGATGCTGTTGATGGCGACCGGAAACTGCGACATCACGGCATGCCCCAGCACCTCGGCGGTGATTGCCGTTCCGTCAGAAATATAAAAAACATGCCTGTCTACAGAATTATCCATTTAAGCCGCCCTGAAATAATCGTAATTGCATAAAAGCATAAATTAAAATCACCAGGATGCGTAGTCAGTAGTCGGCAATTCTAAAAAATGAAATGCTGTTTTTATTTTTAATGAAAAGTGCATTTCATTTTCCAATGCTGAGCACAGTGCGCGCCAGTTCTCATGAATTCAGATGATTCAGACACTTACCGCTAATCGGGAAACAGTCCGAAAAAGCAGAAATAAAATTTGCTTGAACGATTCACCGTTTTTTTCAGCGGAATAAGTATGCCAGGATAATTGCGTTATTAGGTCTTTCTTAAACCCGTTCATATATCACAAAAGGATTGTTCGATGTCCAACAATGGCTCGTCACCGCTGGTGCTTTGGTATAACCAACTCGGCATGAATGATGTAGACAGAGTTGGAGGCAAAAATGCCTCCCTGGGTGAAATGATCACCAATCTGTCCGGTATGGGTGTTTCCGTACCGAACGGATTCGCCACCACCGCCGATGCCTTTAATCTGTTTCTTGATCAAAGCGGCGTAAACCAACGTATCTATGATCTGCTGGATAAAACGGATATTGATGACGTGGGCGAACTGGCGAAAGCAGGCGCGCAAATTCGGGCGTGGATCATCGACACACCTTTCCAGCCGGAACTGGAACAGGCCATTCACGAGGCCTATAACCAGCTGTCTGCTGACGACGCAGAGGCCTCCTTTGCGGTGCGCTCCTCCGCCACCGCAGAAGACATGCCGGATGCCTCTTTTGCCGGTCAGCAGGAAACCTTCCTTAACGTGCAGGGCTACGATGCCGTGCTTGTGGCGGTGAAGCATGTCTTTGCCTCACTGTTTAACGACCGCGCCATTTCTTACCGCGTGCATCAGGGCTATGACCACCGTGGCGTGGCGCTGTCAGCGGGCGTACAGCGTATGGTGCGTTCCGATCTGGCGTCCTCCGGCGTCATGTTTTCCATCGATACCGAATCCGGCTTCGATCAGGTGGTGTTTATCACTTCCGCATGGGGACTCGGCGAGATGGTGGTGCAGGGCGCGGTCAACCCTGACGAATTTTACGTGCACAAACCGACGCTGGAAGCCGGGCGTCCGTCCATCGTCCGCCGCACCATGGGCTCGAAAAAAATCCGCATGATCTATGCCCCGACCCAGGAGCACGGCAAGCAGGTGCGCATTGAAGATGTGCCGGAAGCTGACCGCGACATCTTCTCGCTGACCGATGAAGAAGTGCAGGAGCTGGCGAAACAGGCGGTGCAGATCGAGAAACACTACGGTCGTCCGATGGATATTGAATGGGCGAAAGACGGGCATACCGGCAAACTCTTTATCGTGCAGGCGCGTCCGGAAACCGTGCGTTCACGCGGTCAGGTCATGGAGCGTTATACCCTGCATGACCAGGGCAAAATCATCGCTGAAGGGCGTGCAATTGGCCACCGCATCGGCGCGGGTCCGGTAAAAGTGATCCACGACATCAGCGAGATGAACCGAATTGAGCCAGGCGACGTGCTGGTCACCGACATGACCGACCCGGACTGGGAGCCGATCATGAAAAAAGCGGCGGCCATCGTCACCAACCGTGGCGGACGCACCTGTCACGCGGCGATCATCGCCCGTGAACTGGGCATTCCGGCGGTGGTGGGCTGCGGCGATGCCACCGAGCGCATGAAGGATGACGAAAAAGTCACCGTTTCCTGCGCCGAAGGTGATACCGGTTACGTCTATGCCGAGATGCTCGATTTCAGCGTGAAAAGCTCCAGCGTCGACACCATGCCGGATCTGCCTCTGAAAATCATGATGAACGTCGGCAACCCGGATCGCGCTTTTGACTTCGCCTGCCTGCCCAATGAAGGCGTGGGTCTTGCGCGCCTGGAATTCATCATCAACCGTATGATCGGCGTGCATCCACGCGCGCTGCTGGAGTTTGACGATCAGGACCCGGCGCTGCAAAAAGAGATCCGTGCGCTGATGAAAGGTTACGATTCGCCGAAAGACTTTTACGTTGGACGTCTGAGCGAAGGCATCGCAACCCTGGGGGCAGCGTTTTACCCGAAACGCGTGATTGTGCGTCTGTCTGATTTTAAATCGAACGAATACGCTAACCTGGTGGGCGGCGAGCGTTACGAGCCGGAAGAAGAAAACCCGATGCTTGGCTTCCGCGGCGCGGGGCGTTACGTGGCGGACAGCTTCCGCGACTGCTTCGCGCTGGAGTGCGACGCGGTGAAATACGTACGTAACGAAATGGGCCTGACCAACGTCGAGATCATGATCCCCTTTGTGCGCACCGTGGCGCAGGCGAAAGCGGTCATCGAGGAACTGGAGCGTCAGGGGCTTAAGCGCGGCGAAAACGGGCTGAAAGTGATCATGATGTGCGAAATCCCGTCCAACGCCCTGCTGGCAGAGCAGTTCCTCAAGTATTTCGACGGGTTCTCTATCGGCTCCAACGATATGACGCAGCTGGCGCTGGGCCTCGACCGCGATTCCGGCGTGGTTTCTGAACTCTTTGACGAACGTAACGACGCGGTAAAAGCGCTGCTTTCCATGGCGATCCGCGCGGCGAAGAAACAGGGTAAATACGTGGGCATCTGCGGCCAGGGGCCGTCTGACCATGAAGACTTTGCGGCCTGGCTGATGGAGGAGGGAATTGACAGTCTTTCTCTGAATCCGGATACTGTGGTGCAAACTTGGCTA
>NZ_CP127837.1:3059662-3066031 GCF_030291195.1 Enterobacter sp. PGRG2
TTTCAGGATAAAAAAAAGCCCATCGTGGGAGATGGGCAAAGACTACACACAGCAATTCGTTGTTTCACTCAGGGGATTTCCATGCTTATAAATCAATGCGTTGATTTATAACCGTGACCTAATAGTAGGCATGACGAATTTTTGCGTCGATCAGATTCGTCTCAATAGTTAAATAAGCGTAAAGAATTTGCGACAGAGAATCGGCATGGCGTGGGGAAAGTACCAGGAATATTCGCAGACGTAGTGGGAATTGATTAGCAGCACTTAATTATCGGCGGGTTTCCCCGCCGAATGATTATTTTTTATTCGCTTCTATTTCTTCGACAGGCTGCGCCGGAACGTCTACCGGTGCGGGCACTTCTTTTACCCAGGCATCAAACAGACGCCAGCTCACCGCCAGCAGCACCGGGCCGATAAACAGACCAATCATGCCAAAGGCGATAAGCCCGCCGATAACGCCGGATAAAATCAGGATCAGCGGCAGGTCTGCGCCCATACGGATCAGCACCGGACGAATCACGTTATCCAGCGTACCCACCACGCAGCTCCACACCAGCAGCACTGTGCCCCAGGTGGTGTCGCCGCTCCAGTAGAGCCAGATAATCGCCGGGATCAGCACCGGCAGCGGGCCAAGCTGGATAAGGCACGACAGGATCATCACCACGGTGAACAGCGTGGCATAAGGCACGCCCGCAACGGCAAGGCCGATGCCGCCGAGGATCGCTTGCACCAGCGCGGTGACCACCACCCCCAGCGCAACCGCACGGATCGCCTGTGCCGCCAGCAGCACCGCCGCGTCGCCACGGCTGGAGGCCAGCCGGGTGGCGAAATGACGGATACCGCGCGCCACCTGCTCGCCGCGCCAGTACAGCAGGGCGCTGAACAACAGCATCAGCACACAGTGCATCAGGAAGCGACCAATATGCGCCGCCTGGCCGACAAACCAGGTGGTGGTGGTGCCGATATAGGGGCGCACTTTCGCCATGATGGCGCTGCCGCCCATATCCAGCAGGTTATGCCAGCCGGTATAAAGCTTATCGCCCACCAGCGGAACACTGTTCAGCCAGGCCAGATCGGGTAAGGTCATATCGCCGGCGGTAATGGCGTGGATCACCGGGCCGCTGCCGTCCACCAGACTGTTCACCAGCAGCGCAATGGGGATCACAAAGACAAGGATCAGGAACAGCGTCATCACCAGCACCGCCAGCGAGCGGCGGCCCAGCAAACGCCGTTGCAGGCGTAAAAAAAGCGGCCAGGTGGCGATCACAATGGTGCCCGCCCAGGCGAAACCCAGTACAAACGGCCATACGATCCACAAACAGGCGATAATCATCAGCGCTAAAAACAGCACCGACAGCAAGATTTGCGGTACATCCCTGGCCTGTCGAAAATTAACCATATTTTTCTTCATCCTGTTGGTACGCCGGAAGCCGGCGCGAAAAATGTATTTCAGAATCTGCGAAATATCAGCGATTTCAGACAGCGAATTCTGCCTGTAATTCTGCCGCGCGTATAAGAAAAAAATGTGATACAACGATAAACGCGCAATGCAAACGATTAAATACTCACAACTCTAACAGTCAGGCAGGGTCAACAGTAATGATCCCACAGATTTCTCAGGCACCCGGCGTCGTTCAGCTGGTGCTGAATTTTTTACAGGCACTGGAGCAACAAGGTTTTACCGGAGACACCGCCACCAGTTATGCCGATCGGCTGACGATGGCGACCGATAACAGCATCTATCAACTCCTCCCTGATGCCGTGGTCTACCCCCGATCAACCGCCGACGTCACGCTGATTGCGCGTATTGCCGCCGAACCGCGTTTCGAATCGCTGATCTTTACCCCGCGCGGCGGCGGCACCGGCACAAACGGCCAGGCGCTGAACGCCGGTATTGTGGTCGATATGTCGCGCTATATGAACCGCATCCTGGAAATCAACCCCGAAGAGGGCTGGGTGCGCGTCGAAGCCGGGGTAATTAAGGATCAGCTTAACCAGTATCTGAAACCTTACGGCTATTTCTTTGCGCCGGAACTCTCCACCAGTAACCGCGCCACGCTGGGCGGAATGATCAACACCGATGCGTCCGGACAGGGATCGCTGGTGTACGGCAAAACCTCGGATCATACGCTGGGCGTGCGGGCGGTGCTGATGGGCGGCGATATTCTGGACACGCAGCCGGTATCGCTGGAACTGGCGGAAACCCTCGGCGAGGTGCAGACCGCCATTGGCCGCATCTATAAAGCCGTCTATGAAAGCTGCCGGGATAACCGCCAGTTGATCATCGATAAATTTCCCAAACTGAACCGCTTCCTGACCGGCTACGATTTGCGTCACGTCTTTAACGACGAGATGACCCGTTTTGATTTAACCCGCATCCTGACCGGCTCCGAAGGCACGCTGGCGTTTATTACCGAAGCGCGGCTGGATATTACGCCATTGCCGAAAGTGCGCCGCCTGGTAAACATCAAATACGACTCCTTCAACTCAGCGCTGCGCAATGCGCCTTTTATGGTGGAAGCGCGGGCGCTGTCGGTGGAAACCGTCGACTCAAAAGTGCTCAATCTGGCGCGGGAAGATATCGTCTGGCATTCGGTGCATGATTTGATCACCGATGTGCCGGATAAAGAGATGCTGGGCCTGAACATTGTTGAGTTCGCCGGTGACGACGAAGCCCTGATCGACGGCCAGGTCAGCGATCTCTGTCAGCGGCTGGACAGCCTGATCGCCACAGAGCAGGGCGGGGTGATTGGCTGGCAGGTGTGCGGCGATCTGGCAGGCATTGAGCGCATCTATGCCATGCGTAAAAAAGCCGTCGGCCTGCTCGGTAACGCAAAGGGCGCGGCCAAGCCGATCCCCTTTGCGGAAGATACCTGCGTGCCGCCGGAGCATCTGGCGGATTACATCGTCGAATTCCGCGCGCTGCTGGACAGCCACGGACTGAGCTACGGCATGTTCGGACATGTGGATGCCGGTGTACTGCACGTGCGTCCGGCGCTGGACATGTGCGATCCGCAGCAGGAGATGTTGATGAAGCAGATCTCCGACGAGGTCGTGGCGCTGACCGCGAAATACGGCGGCCTGCTGTGGGGCGAGCATGGCAAAGGCTTCCGCGCCGAATACAGCCCGGCGTTTTTTGGCGAACAGCTGTTCGGCGAACTGCGCAAAATCAAAGCGGCCTTTGATCCCCATAACCGCCTGAACCCGGGAAAAATCTGTCCGCCTGCGGGCGTTGACGCGCCCATGATGCAGGTGGACGCGGTAAAACGCGGCACTTTTGATCGCCAGATCCCCATTGCCGTACGTGCTTCCTGGCGCGGCGCGATGGAGTGTAACGGTAACGGCCTGTGCTTTAACTTTGATGTCAAAAGCCCGATGTGCCCGTCAATGAAGATCACCAGCAACCGTATTCATTCGCCGAAAGGCCGCGCCACCCTGGTGCGTGAATGGCTGCGTCTGCTGGCGGATCGCGGCGTCGATCCGCTGAAGCTGGAAAAAGAGCTGGCGGAAAGTCGCGTCAGCCTGCGGGGACTTATCGAACGAACGCGCAATAGCTGGCATGCGCGCAAGGGCGAATATGACTTTTCTCATGAAGTGAAAGAGGCGATGTCCGGCTGTCTGGCCTGTAAAGCCTGCTCGACTCAGTGTCCGATTAAAATCGATGTGCCGGAGTTCCGCTCCCGCTTCCTGCAACTTTATCACACCCGCTATCTCCGCCCGCTGCGCGATCACCTGGTCGCCTCGGTGGAAAGCTATGCGCCGCTGATGGCCCGCGCGCCTAAGACCTTCAACTTCTTCCTGCGCCAGCCCTGGCTGCGCACGCTGTCGGAAAAACGCATCGGCATGGTGGATTTGCCGCTCCTGTCGGTGCCGTCGCTGCAACAGCAGCTGGTGGGGCACCGCACCGCCAATATGACGCTGGAAAATCTGGAACAGTTAAGCGACGAACAAAAAGCCCGCACGGTGCTGGTGGTGCAGGATCCCTTTACCAGCTATTACGATGCGCAGGTGGTGAGCGATTTTGTGCGGCTGGCAGAAAAACTGGGCTACCAGCCGGTGATCCTGCCATTCTCGCCAAACGGCAAAGCACAGCATATCAAGGGCTTCCTGACGCGCTTTGCGAAAACAGCGCAGAAAACCTCAGACTTCCTGACGCGCATTGCGCAACTGGGGATGCCGATGGTGGGGGTCGATCCGGCGCTGGTGCTCTGCTATCGCGATGAATATAAACAAACGCTGGGCGACAAACGCGGCGAGTTTAACGTGCAGCTGGTGCATGAGTGGCTGCCGGCGGTGCTGGAAAACGTCGAGCCGCGCGTGGTCAGCGGCGAGGCCTGGTATCTGTTCGGCCACTGCACCGAAGTCACCGCGCTGCCGGGGACGCCGGGGCAGTGGGCATCTATCTTTGCCCGTTTCGGCGCGAAACTGGAAAACATCAGCGTCGGTTGCTGCGGCATGGCGGGCACCTACGGCCATGAAGTTAAAAATCACGCCAGCTCGCTGGGGATTTATGAGCTGTCGTGGCATCAGGCGATGCAACGTCTGCCGCGTAATCGCTGTCTGGCGACCGGCTATTCCTGCCGGAGTCAGGTTAAGCGTATTGAGGGCAGCGGGGTACGCCATCCGTTACAGGCTTTACTGGAGATAATTGGATGATCTGGAAACGTGAAGCGACGCTGGAGGCGTTAAACGCCATGAGCGAAGGGAATATGGTCGGGCTGCTGGATATACGATTTGAGCGTATCACTGCTGACAGTCTCGAGGCGACGATGCCGGTGGACAGCCGCACGCATCAGCCATTTGGCCTGCTGCACGGCGGCGCCTCTGTGGTGCTGGCGGAAACGCTTGGCTCGGTGGCGGGCTATCTGTGCAGCGAGGGCGAACAAAATGTGGTGGGGCTGGAAGTGAATGCCAACCATATCCGCGCGGTGCGCAGCGGCCGTGTGCGCGGCGTCTGCACCGCTCTGCATACGGGGGGACGTCATCAGGTCTGGCAGATCCACATTTACGATGAACAGAACCGCCTGTGCTGCGCCTCCCGCCTCACCACCGCCATTATCTAATCCTCTGGGCGGTTGTAGACGCAGCCGCCCACTCCAATCTATCCATCGCGTGATAATTTCGTAGTGTGATATAGTGCGCAATATTGAATCTCTGAGTGGCAGTGTTGTCTAACCCAGAGACGGTAACGCATATAAGCCTGGAAATAAGAATCGTGGTTTCCTTGCGCGCTACTTAATGTGTGTTTTTCAGGTAATCTTGTAATGCGTACTTCCTTAAAGCTCTCTTTTCTTCACCCACGCCACTGGTTTACATGGTTTGGTCTTGGCGTTCTCTGGCTGCTGGTGCAGTTACCCTATCCACTGATCGCTCGTCTCGGCACCTCGCTCGGTACGCTGGCGCGTCCCTTTCTGAAACGCCGTGAAAGCATCGCCCGCCGCAATCTGGAACTCTGTTTTCCGGAGATGGATCCGCTGGTGCGCGAAGTCTTAATCGAAAATAATTTCCGCTCGCTGGGCATGGGGCTGCTGGAAACCGGCATGGCCTGGTTCTGGCCGGACGAGCGCGTGCGTCGCTGGTTTGATGTTGAGGGTTATCAGCATCTGCAGGATGCGCAGGCAAAACAGAAAGGCGTGATGGTTATCGGCGTGCATTTTATGTCGCTGGAGTTGGGCGGTCGGGTGATGGGTCTGTGCCAGCCAATGATGGCGACCTATCGTCCGCATAACAATCCGCTGATGGAGTGGGTGCAGACCCGGGGCCGGATGCGTTCCAATAAATCGATGATCGACCGCCGTAACCTGAAAGGGCTGGTCAACGCGCTGAAAAAGGGTGAAGCCGTATGGTTTGCCCCGGACCAGGATTATGGTCGCAAGGGCAGCACCTTCGCGCCGTTCTTTGACGTTAACGCCGCCACCACCAACGGTACCTATGTGCTGTCGCGTCTGTCCGGCTCTGTGATGTTGACGGTGACGATGGTGCGCAAGCCTGACCGTTCAGGATATTCATTATTTATCGGCCCCGAGCTGACCGATTATCCAAAAGAAAATGAATTCGAAGCCGCCAGCTACATGAACAGGGTTGTCGAGCGTGAGATTTTACGCGCCCCCGACCAGTACCTGTGGGTGCACCGCCGCTTCAAAACCCGCCCGATGGGCGAGTCTTCACTGTATCGTTAAGCTTCGCTGTACGCCTGCCTTCCCCGGCAGGCGCTGACCCCTTTATTTTACCGTTACGATAACTTATTGATTTTTCGATGAGTGATTGGCTACGTGTAAAAAAAGGTATTTTATGAGAAAGGAGTGCTTTAACTCAAAAATACAATGGGTTGGCGTGATAATATTGCTGTTCACTGCCGTACAGGCAGCT
>NZ_CP127837.1:3066070-3168150 GCF_030291195.1 Enterobacter sp. PGRG2
TGCACTGCCGTACAGGCAGCCTCAAAATAAAGCCCGCGCAATCACATCACCGTAATGGTTCCGTAGCTACAAACAGCCCAGGCCCAATTTTGTCGGGTGGCGCTTCGCTTACCCGACCTGGCGCAACTGACCCGGCCTACAATGACAAACTTCGTCCCATGGGCACACTGCCCGCATCATTTGTCACGTTTATATTACAGAATTGTTATAAAATCCTATCTGATAAATAGGCATTGCCTATACATGTTTCATTTCTCCATGGTGTGTTAAAGACCACCGCATAAAAATATTTCATATTCAAATGCTTAGTTATCGCAGACCTTTCCGGTTAACCCGGTTGTGAGGGTCTATGCTTAATAGAACTGTGCAAAAAGAGCGCTTCAGGGAATAACCCTTTGGAATAGAGGTTGAAGTGATAATCATTATCACTAACATAGCGTTATGCCCTATGGCGCAATCACGTGAGGTAGACCTATGGAATTGCAAGCAGGAACCTTCGACCCCAACGATCCCGGTTGGCAGGGCCTGACATTAACGCCAGCCGCCGCGAAGCATATCCGCGCGCTGGTGGAAAAGCAGCCAGAGCTGCTCGGCGTACGTCTGGGTATCAAACAGACCGGTTGTGCCGGTTTTGGTTATGTTCTTGATACGGTTTCCGATCCGGTGGCAGACGATCTGCTGTTCGAGTTCGACGGCGCGCGTCTCTACGTGCCGCTTCAGGCGATGCCCTTTATTGACGGCACCGAAGTGGACTATGTGCGCGAAGGACTGAATCAGATTTTCAAATTCAATAACCCGAAAGCGCAGCACGAATGCGGCTGCGGCGAAAGCTTTGGGGTATAGGCGGTACTATGTCTCGTAATACTGAAGCGACTGACGATGTCAAAACCTGGTCCGGCCCGCTGAATTACAAAGAGGGCTTCTTCACCCGGTTACAGACGGACGAAATGGCTCACGGCATCAATGAAGATGTCGTGCGGGCGATCTCGGCCAAACGCAACGAACCTGAATGGATGCTGGAGTTCCGCCTGAAGGCCTATCATGCCTGGCTGGAAATGGAAGAACCGCACTGGCTTAAAGCCCATTACGACAAGCTGGATTATCAGGATTACAGCTACTACTCCGCGCCATCCTGCGGCAACTGCGACGACACCTGCGCCTCGCAGCCAGGCGCGGTACAGCAAACCGGCGCCGGCAGCTATCTGACCGACGAAGTGGAAGAAGCTTTTAATCAGCTGGGCGTACCGGTGCGTGAAGGGCGCGAAGTGGCGATGGACGCCATTTTTGACTCCGTCTCCGTGGCCACCACTTACCGTGAAAAACTCGCGGAACATGGCGTGATCTTCAGCTCGTTCGGGGAAGCGATCCACGATCACCCGGAGCTGGTGCAGAAGTATCTCGGCACCGTGGTGCCGTCGAACGATAACTTCTTTGCAGCGCTCAACGCGGCAGTCGCTTCGGACGGCACCTTTATCTACATCCCGAAAGGGGTACGTTGCCCGATGGAGCTGTCCACCTATTTCCGTATCAACGCGGAAAAAACCGGTCAGTTCGAGCGCACCATTTTGATCGCCGATGAAGGCAGCTACGTCAGCTATATCGAAGGCTGTTCCGCGCCGGTGCGCGACAGCTACCAGCTCCATGCGGCGGTGGTGGAAGTGATCATCCATAAAGACGCGGAAGTGAAATACTCCACCGTGCAGAACTGGTTCCCCGGCGATAACAACACCGGCGGTATTCTGAACTTCGTCACCAAGCGTGCGCTGTGTGAAGGCGAAAACAGCAAAATGTCCTGGACGCAGTCGGAAACCGGGTCGGCCATTACCTGGAAATACCCGAGCTGCATTCTGCGCGGTGACAACTCCATCGGCGAGTTCTATTCGGTGGCGCTGACCAGCGGGCATCAGCAGGCGGATACCGGCACCAAGATGATCCACATCGGCAAGAACACCCGTTCGACCATTATCTCGAAAGGGATCTCCGCCGGGAAAAGTCAGAACAGCTATCGCGGGCTGGTAAAAATCATGCCGACCGCCACTAACGCGCGTAACTTTACCCAGTGTGACTCGATGCTGATTGGCCCGGACTGCGGCGCTCACACCTTCCCGTATGTGGAATGCCGCAATAACAGCGCGCAGCTGGAGCACGAAGCTACCACCTCGCGTATCGGCGAAGATCAGCTGTTCTACTGCCTGCAACGCGGCATCAGCGAAGAAGATGCGATCTCGATGATCGTCAACGGCTTCTGTAAGGATGTTTTCTCCGAGCTGCCGCTGGAGTTTGCCGTTGAAGCCCAGAAATTACTCGCCATCAGCCTTGAGCACAGCGTCGGTTAAGGAAATTACATGTTAAGCATTAAAGATTTGCAGGTTGCCGTTGAAGATAAAGAGATCCTGCGCGGTCTGAACCTTGAAGTGCGTCCTGGTGAAGTGCACGCCATTATGGGGCCAAACGGCTCCGGGAAAAGTACGCTCTCAGCCACCCTTGCCGGGCGCGAAGATTATGAAGTGACCGGTGGTTCAGTGCAGTTCCACGGCAAAGATCTGCTGGAGCTGTCGCCGGAAGAGCGTTCGGGCGAAGGCATCTTTATGGCGTTCCAGTATCCGGTGGAAATCCCCGGCGTCAGTAACCAGTTCTTCCTGCAAACCGCGCTCAACGCCGTGCGCAAATATCGTGGGCTGGATGAGCTGGATCGCTTTGACTTCCAGGATCTGATGGAAGAGAAAATCAAGCTGCTGAAAATGCCGGAAGATCTGCTGACGCGCTCGGTTAACGTCGGTTTCTCCGGCGGCGAGAAAAAGCGTAACGACATTCTGCAAATGGCGGTGCTGGAGCCGGAACTGTGCATTCTCGATGAAACGGATTCCGGTCTGGATATCGATGCGCTGAAAATCGTTGCCGAAGGGGTGAACTCCCTGCGCGACGAAAAGCGCGCCTTTATCATCGTCACGCACTACCAGCGCATTCTGGATTACATCAAGCCCGACTTTGTGCACGTGCTGTACCAGGGCCGCATTGTGAAATCCGGTGATTTTACGCTGGTGAAACAACTGGAGGAGCAGGGCTATGGCTGGCTTACCGAACAGCAGTAACGCGCTGCAACAGTGGCATCATCTGTTTGAAATCGAGGGCAGCGCGCGTTCGGAACAGGCGCAGCAGCATCTGCAACAGGTGCTGCGTTTAGGGCTGCCGACGCGTAAGCACGAAAACTGGAAATACACGCCGCTGGAAGGGCTGCTCAGCAGCCACTTTGTCAGCACGCAGACCCGGTTATCCGCCGCACAGCGTGACGCGCTGGCTCTGCCGGTGGACGCGGTGCGACTGGTGTTTGTCGACGGGCGCTTTGACGCCGAACTCAGCGACAGTACCGAAAACAGCGGCTTTGTGGTCAGCATTAACGACGAGCGCGCGGCGCTGCCCGCGCCGGTACAGCCGGAAGTGTTTCTGCATCTGACGGAAAGCCTGGCGCACAGCGTCACCCATATCCGCGTGGCGCGCAATCAGCGTCCGGCGAAGCCGCTGCTGCTGATGCATATCACCCAGGGGCTGGCGGGCGAGGAGATGAACACCGCCCACTATCGTCATCATCTGGATCTGGAGCAGGGCGCAGAGGCGACGGTCTATGAGCATTACGTCAGCCTGAACGATCAGCGGCATTTTACCGGCTCGCGTCTGACCATGAACGTGGCGGCCAATGCGCAGTTGCATCACGCGAAGCTGGCGTTTGAAAATCCGCAGAGCTACCACTTTGCGCATAACGATATTCTGCTGGCCGCCGATGCCGCCGCGCACAGCCACAGTTTTCTGCTCGGCGGGGCGGTGCTGCGTCACAACACCAGCATGGCGCTGAACGGCGAAAACACCACGCTGCGCGTGAACAGCCTGGTGATGCCGGTGAACAGTGAAGTGTGCGACACCCGTACCTGGCTTGCCCATAACAAGGGCTACTGCAACAGCCGTCAGCTGCACAAAACTATCGTCTCTGATAAAGGCCGCGCCGTATTCAACGGGCTGATTAACGTGGCGCAGCACGCCATTAAAACCGACGGGCAGATGACCAACAACAATCTGCTGCTTGGCCGTCTGTCGGAAGTGGATACCAAACCGCAGCTGGAAATTTACGCCGATGACGTAAAATGCAGCCACGGCGCGACCATTGGCCGCATCGACGATGAACAAATGTTTTACCTGCGCTCGCGCGGCATTGATGAGAAGGCCGCGCAGCAAATGATCATCTACGCCTTTGCCGCTGAACTGACGGAAGCCATCAGCGACGAGGCGCTCAGGCATGAGGTACTGTCCCGTATCGGTCAGCGCCTGCCAGGGGGCATCGCATGAGTTTTTCCGTTGAGCGCGTACGGGCGGATTTTCCGGTTCTGACGCGTGAAGTGAATGGCCAGCCGCTGGCGTATCTCGACAGCGCCGCCAGCGCACAAAAACCCAATCAGGTGATTGATGCCGAAGCGGAGTTTTACCGCCACGGCTACGCCGCTGTGCACCGCGGCATTCATACCCTGAGTGCCGAAGCCACCCAGCGCATGGAAAACGTGCGTACGCTGGCGTCGCGGTTTATCAACGCCCGTACGCCGGAAGAGCTGGTGTTCGTGCGCGGTACCACCGAGGGCATCAACCTCGTCGCCAACAGCTGGGGCAACAGCAATGTGGCGGCGGGTGACAACATCATCATCACCGCCATGGAGCATCACGCCAATATCGTGCCCTGGCAGATGCTGTGTGAACGCACCGGCGCTGAGCTGCGCGTGATCCCGATTAATCAGGATGGCACGCTGCAACTGGACGCCCTTGCCGGGCTGCTCGATGACCGCACGCGGCTGGTGGCGGTGACGCACGTCTCTAACGTGCTCGGCACTGAGAATCCGCTGGCGGCGATCATCGCTCAGGCGCATCAACAGGGCGCAAAAGTGCTGGTGGACGGTGCGCAGGCGGTGATGCATCACGCGGTGGACGTGCAGGCGCTGGACTGCGATTTTTACGTCTTCTCCGCCCATAAACTGTATGGCCCGACCGGTATCGGCATTCTTTATGTAAAAGAGGCGATCCTGCAGGCGATGCCGCCGTGGGAAGGGGGCGGGGCGATGATCGCCACCGTCAGCCTGACGGAAGGCACCACTTGGGCGAAAGCGCCGTGGCGCTTCGAGGCGGGCACGCCGAATACCGGGGCGATTATCGGTTTTGGTGCTGCCATCGAGTACGTCACTGCGCTGGGACTGGACGCCATTGCCGAACACGAACGCGGACTGATGCGTTATGCGCTTAACGCGCTGGCGGAGGTCCCGGATCTGACGCTTTACGGCCCGGCGGATCGTCTGGGGGTTATTGCCTTTAATCTGGGGAAACATCACGCCTATGACGTGGGCAGTTTTCTCGATAATTACGGTGTTGCGGTGCGTACCGGACATCACTGCGCGATGCCGCTGATGGCGTTTTACAATGTGCCGGCCATGTGCCGCGCGTCGCTGGTGATGTACAACACGCAAGAAGAAGTGGATCGTCTGGTAGCCGGACTGAAACGCATTCATCAGTTATTAGGCTGACAGGGGGACGAGATGGCCGCTTTACCCGATAAAGAAAAACTGTTGCGCAACTTCACCCGTTGCGCCAACTGGGAAGAGAAGTATCTCTATATCATTGAACTGGGCCAGCGTCTGCCGGAACTGGCAGCAGAGGCGCACAGCCCGGAAAATATTATTCAGGGCTGCCAGAGCCAGGTATGGATCGTCATGCAGCGCCGGGATGATGGCGTGATTGAACTCCAGGGCGACAGCGATGCCGCCATCGTCAAGGGGCTGATTGCGGTGGTGTTTATTCTGTATCAACAGATGACCGCGCAGGATATCGTCGCCTTTGACGTACGCCCATGGTTTGAAAAAATGTCTCTCGCCCAGCATTTAACGCCTTCCCGCTCGCAGGGTCTGGAAGCAATGATCCGCGCAATACGTACGAAAGCAGCAAACATTAGCTAAACTCAAAAGACAGCGACTATCCTGTTATGCGGGGCAGATTTCTGCCTCGCTGGTTTATCAGCCTTCTGGCGCACTGCCAGTGATTACAGGAGTTTAAGCATGAAGCGCGCGTCTCTAATAACATTAAGCCTTATCGGCGCTTACAGCGTCATTCAGAGTGCCTGGGCGGCCGATTATCCATTACCGCCGGCGGGCAGGCGTCTCATCGGTCAGAATCAGACTTATGTCGTGCAACCTCAGGATCGTAATTTGCAGGCCATCGGCCGTCATTTTGACACCGGCGCGATGCTGCTTGTCGAAGCCAACGATACCATGGCGCCGGTACCCGCCCCGGGCACAACCCTGACCATTCCAACGCAGATGCTGCTGCCGGACAGCCCGCGGGAGGGGATCATCGTCAACCTGGCGGAGCTGCGTCTCTATTTTTATCCGCCGGGAAAAGACATTGTACAGGTCTTCCCGATTGGTATCGGTCAACAGGGGCTGGAAACGCCCGTCGCCGAGACGCGCGTCAGCCAGAAGATCCCCAATCCTACCTGGACGCCGCCTGCGGGCATACGCGCGCGTTCTAAAGCGAAGGGCATTGAGTTGCCCGCCGTGGTGCCAGCAGGCCCTTATAACCCTCTGGGGCGCTATGCGCTGCGTCTGGGGCTGGGCAACGGCGAATATCTCATTCACGGCACCAACGCTCAGGACAGCGTAGGCCTGCGCGTCAGCTCCGGCTGCATTCGTATGGGCGCGCCGGATATCGAAGCGCTGTTCTCCCAGGTGAACACTGGGACGCCGGTGCGCATCATCAACGAACCGGTCAAATACTCCGTGGAGCCGGATGGCCGCCACTATATCGAAGTGCACCGCCCGCTGGCTTCCACCCTTGAGGAGAACACCCAGACGGTGCCGATCACGCTGACCGCCACCTTTAGCGATTTTATTCGTCAGGCGGGCGGGGATCAGACGGCGATTGATAAGGCGATGGTGCGCCGTGCCGGTTACCCGGTGGCGATCCCTGCCGCAAAGAACGCGCAGGCAAACCCGACAGCCGTACTGTCAGCAAAGAATGGTGATCCGGCGGCGGCGAACGAGAACGGGAAAGTGATGACGCAGTAACCGAAGGTAAATCGCAGGCAAAAAAAATGGCGCACAATGTGCGCCATTTTATTACAGGAACTCTTACTTACGGTAAGAGTGAGCCTGGTTGTCCAGACGCTGGTTAGCGCGAGCTGCGTCGTCTTTAGCAGCCTGAACGTCAGAACGGATTGCGTTCACGTCGTTGCTCAGCTGGTCAACTTTAGCGTTCAGAGTCTGAACGTCAGAAGACAGCTGATCGATTTTAGCATTGCTGGAGCAACCAGCCAGCAGAGTAGAACCCAGGATTACCGCGCCCAGTACCAGTTTAGTACGATTCATTATTAATACCCTCTAGATTGAGTTAATCTCCATGTAGCGTTACAAGTATTACACAAACTTTTTTATATTGAGAATATTTTTTTGTTGGGAATACCCTTAAATTTGACTGTTCGCTCAAAGAAACACCGACTTTGCGGACGCACAGAAAAAAACTGTGTGAAAACAGACCGCTTTCATCGGATTCATCTTAGAACAAAGTCAGTTAAATAGTGCATTTCGATTTGCACTTATAGTAAATCGTTATTGGATGAATAAAAAAAAGCGCCACAAGGGCGCTTTTTTAATCAGATTAATTTGTACGGCAATTATTACAGTACGTGCACAGAAGCAGTATTGGTTGTGCCGCTTGGAACCAGCGCGCCGGAAACCATTACCACAACTTCACCTTTCTGAGCCAGGCCGCTTTCCAGCGCCACTTCTTTACCCAGGCGGTAGAAATCGTCAGTGGAAGAAATTTCTTTCACCAGCTGCGCGGTAACGCCTTTGCTGAGCACCAGCTGACGGGCAGTGACTTCGTTAGTGGTCAGCGCCAGGATGGTGGCATCCGGGAAGTATTTACGGATAGCGCGCGCAGATTTACCGCCCTGGGTCGCTACCACGATCAGCGGAGCAGCCAGTTTTTCGGCAGTTTCAACAGCGCCACGGCACACGGCTTCGGTGATGCGCAGTTTACGGCTGTCGTTGTTAAACTCCAGACGGCTGGTCATCACGCGGTCAGTACGCTCGCAGATGGTCGCCATGATGGAGACGGCTTCCAGCGGGTATTTACCCTTGGCAGACTCACCAGACAGCATTACGGCATCGGTACCGTCCAGGATGGCGTTAGCCACGTCGCCTGCTTCCGCACGGGTCGGACGCGGGTTTTTGATCATGGAATCCAGCATCTGGGTCGCGGTGATCACCACTTTACGGGCGCGGATACATTTTTCGATCATCATCTTCTGCGCGAAGATCACTTCTTCAACCGGGATCTCAACGCCCAGGTCGCCACGCGCAACCATGATGCCGTCAGAGGCTTCGAGGATTTCGTCGAAGTTGTTCAGGCCTTCCTGGTTTTCGATTTTGGAGATGATCTGGATGTGCTCGCCGCCGTGCGCTTTCAGGTGCTCACGGATTTCCACCACGTCAGAACGCTTACGGATAAAGGATGCCGCAACGAAGTCAACTCCTTGCTCGCAGCCAAAGATCAGGTCTTGTTTGTCTTTTTCTGCCAGCGCAGGCAGGGCGATGGAAACGCCCGGCAGGTTAACGCCTTTGTTCTCGCCCAGGTCGCCGTTGTTCAGCACTTTACAGATAACTTTGTTGCCTTCGATGGCGGTCACTTCCATACCGATCAGACCATCGTCAACCAGTACGGTGTTGCCAACGGACAGGTCATTGGTGAAGCCTTCGTAAGTGACAGCAACGATATCGCTGTTACCCACAACGGTTTTGTCCGTGGTGAAGGTGAAGGTCTGGCCTGCTTTCAGGGAGACGTCGTTACCGCCTTCCAGCTTGATGGTACGGATTTCCGGACCTTTGGTGTCCAGCAGGATCGCGGCTTTCTTGCCTGTCTTGCTCATCACGTTGCGCAAGTTTTTGATGCGCTGACCGTGTTCTGCATAGTCACCGTGGGAGAAGTTCAGACGCATCACGTTCATGCCGGCGTCCAGCATTTTGGTCAGCATCTCTTCTGATTCGGTTTTTGGGCCGATTGTGCAAACAATTTTGGTCTTTTTCATGACAGTCTTAGTCTTTAAGTTGAGAAGGATATGGAAATAACGCTCCGGGGGCGCACCGCCGCGGAGTCAAACCGGTGTTGCGAAAGTTTTGCGATGTCACGTCATAAGAATAGGTGACATCAAAAAAAGCGTGCAGAGGAATATGTGCTTGTGTATCAGCCCAGGGGGGAATGAGTCGCTGTGATAGTTGAATATTACAGTTCAATGAGCTGAAACCATTCAAGAGTCAATTGGCGCGCATTATACGATGAAAAACAGTCAAAAGGAAAATGAAAACAGCGTTTCAAAATGCATCTGTGCAGATTCACAACGAAGTGTTATCAAGGTGTTAAGTAAAGACAGAAATAATTTCAGGCACTTAATAAAATTAACAGGCCCGAGGGGGTAAAACCCGACGGGCCTGTTGCGCTCACCTTAAACTTTCACCAGCCTTGAGACCAGCGCCACGCCCACCATGGCGATGGCCACCACCACAAAGGCAGCGCTCAGACTGCTGTGATGCGCAATGCCGCCGATACTGGCCGGGCCCGCCAGTACGCCCATGTAGCCGAGCGTAGTGACGGCAGGCACCGCCAGCACCTGCGGCATGGCAGTCTGACGTCCGATTGCCGAAAACATCACCGGCACGATGTTTGCGCAACCCAGGCCGATCAACGCGTAACCCGTCAGCGACAGCGCCCAGGCATCAGACGCCACCGTCAGTAACAGGCCTGCGGCGGCCAGCAGCGCGCCGACAAAGACCACCGGCTGCTGGCCGAGGCGGGCGACAACGCGGTCGCCGGTTAACCGCCCCAGCGTCATAGTGGCGGCGAAGCAGGCAAAACCCAGCCCGCCGCGCGCTTCCGGCAGCCCGCGGTATTCGGTGAGGAACACCGCGCTCCAGTCCAGCACCGCGCCTTCCGCCAGAAACACCACGAAGCAGATACCGCCAAGCAGCAGCACGATACCGTGCGGCACCGCAAAGGCCGGACCTTCCTGCGGATTCGCGTAGCTGAGAAAACCGCGCACACACACCAGCAGTAACGCTATCACAATAAGGGTGGTGGCAAGACTGGCCGCCTGGGCGGAAAGCCCCAGCGACATCATGCCGCTCATCGCGCCGGCACCGGCAATCCCACCCACGCTGTAAAAGCCGTGAAAGCCGGACATCAGCGGGCGGGGAGACGCTTTTTCGACAATGATCGCCTGTACGTTCATCGCGCAGTCGGTGGTGCCGATACCAATACCGAACAGCAGCAGCGCCAGCGCCAGCAGTCGCGCATCCTGGGTTATCGCCAGCAGCGGCAGAATGGCGCAGAAAATCAGCACCGACACCACCATCACCCGACGACAGCCAAAGCGGGCGGTCAGCGCGCCGGTAAGCGGCATCGCCACCAGCGCGCCGCCGCCGAGGCACAGCAGCAGCAGGCCTAACGTGCCGTCGCTGACGCCGGTATTGTACTTGGCGAAGGGCACCAGTGCCGCCCAGGCCGCGGTGGCAAAGCCCGCCATAAAGAAGACAATGCGCGTCGCCCGCTGCTCGTTTCTGCCGGGCAGTGCGCGCGACGCACCACCGGTAGCGGGTAATTCCAGGGCTGCGTTTTTATTGCTCATAGACATCCTGTAAAACCATCAGCTGTTAAGAATTTTCAGCGCTTCGTCATGCAGACGCGGGCAGCCGGACGCCAGAATACGGCCACCGGCTTCCGGGCGATCGCCCGACAGCGTGGTGACCACGCCGCCCGCCTGTTCGACGATCGGAACGAAGGCCACAATATCGTAAGGTTGCAGCGCATATTCCAGACAAAGATCGATTTGACCGGCTGCCAGCATCGCCATCGCATAGCACTCCCCGCCGTAGCGGGTCATCAGGGTCGCGCTGTGCAGCGCCGCAAAGTTCACGTCCGGGGTGTGGCCAATCGGCTCCGGCGAGGTGGTATGCAAAATCGCCTGATTAAGCGACAGTCCTTTGCGGGTGGTCATGACACCGCTGCCCTGCGGACCGCTGCGCCAGGCCTGTTTCCCGTCCGCCCAGAAGCGTTCGCCGGTAAAGGGCTGGCCCATCATGCCCAGCTGACCGCGACCTTCCACCGTCAGGCCGATCAGCGTGCCCCACACCGGCAGACCGCACAGAAACGGGCGGGTACCGTCCACCGGATCCAGCACCCATTGCAGCGGGCCGTCGCCGGTGGTCCCAAACTCTTCGCCCATGATGGAATGGGAAGGGTAGCGTTCGTTGATAATGGCGCGCATCACCCGCTCGGCTTCACGATCGGCGTCGGTTACCGGATCAAAGCGAAAGCCCTCTTTGGGTTTGGAGCCGACATGCAGATTTAAGCCGGAGCGAAAACGCGGCAGCGTCTCTTTATCGGCGGCGTCGGCCAGTTCATGGAGGAAAGCGACATCGGGCAGGGAATGGTTCATGTTTCGATCCTTTTAAGCGTGAACAACGGCAGGGCGCAGAAAAACTTTCTGCTTGGTTATGCTCGATTATGCGCGATCGTGTGCAAGAGTACAAACGGCCCTGCGCATTATTTTTGTTCAGCTGGCGAGGATCACGTCCAGTTTTTTACTGCGCAGCGCTTTCAGCGCCTGTTCGCTCACGGCGTCATCGATCACCAGCGTCGTGATCTCTTCGCTGGTGGCGACCTGATAACGGGCAAGAGTAGCGATTTTATCGGCGGTCAGGGTGACGATGATGTCGCTGCTGCGCGTCACCAGACATTTTTTGAATTCGGCATCGTCATACTCAAACACCGTCACGCCTTCGTCCGCGTCAAAAGCGCAGGCGCCAAGCAGACACTGATCGAAAAACATTTTTTCAATGTGGCGCAGGGTATCAATACCGGTCGCGCCGCCCGTCTCTTTATTGATCCGCCCGCCGGGGAAGATGATTTCCACCGCCTCATGGTGCATCAGTTCAGCGGCGATTAACGGGGAATTGGTGACGGCGGTAAGGATAATACCGGGGGGTAACTGGCGGGCGATGGCGAGATTTGTCGTCCCGGCATCAAAAAAAACGCAGCTTTCGGGTTTGATCAGCGATACCGCGCGGCGGGCGAGCTGTTCTTTTTTATCGCTGTTAAGGTTTTCGCGCTTCAGAAAATTACCGGAAGGGGGAAGCACGCTGACCGCGCCGCCATAAACACGCTTGCACAGGCCAAGATTCGCCAGCTCTTTAAGGTCGCGGCGAATAGTGTGTTCGGAGACGTTAAGCTCAGGCGCGAGCTGGGCGCACACGACTTTGCCGTTAAGGGCTAAAAGCTGCTTTATTTTTTCCTGACGCTGCTCGGGAAATTCGGCGTAATCAAACATAGTGGCCCACTGAAATCATCACAGGTACGCATAAGCGAGCATGATGGGATAAAGCGGTCAGGGAGTCAAACAGGAACAAAAGGGAGAGTATTGCTGAATGGTGCGTCCGAGTGGACTCGAACCACCGACCCCCACCATGTCAAGGTGGTGCTCTAACCAACTGAGCTACGGACGCACTGTACAGAAAGAATGGTGCGTTCAATTGGACTCGAACCAACGACCCCCACCATGTCAAGGTGGTGCTCTAACCAACTGAGCTATGAACGCATTGTTGTGCTGACAACGGGGACGAATATTAGCGGCAGGGCGCGGCCGTGGCAAGCGGAAAAAAGCAATTTTCATTCTGATTTCACGCGATTGCGGAACAACTGCGCAAAATGTTGAGAAAGTAGCCGCCCGCAGGCGGCTACACTGTACTTAACGCGCCGCGCGGGCGAGGATCACCCCTGAAGGCTGACGTTGCAGGTAACGCATGCGCAGCATCATCAGGATGGCTGCCGAGGTCAGGCCGATGATAAAGCCCATCCAGAAACCGGCAGGACCCATGCGATCCACCACCAGATCGGTCAGCGCCAGCACATAGCCGCTCGGCAATCCCAGCACCCAGTAGGCGGTAAAGGTAATAAAGAAGATGGAGCGCGTATCTTTATAGCCACGCAGAATACCGCTGCCGACCACCTGGATGGAATCGGAAAGCTGATACACCGCCGCCATCAGCATTAACTGCGAGGCCAGATGCACCACTTCCGGATTGTCGTTATACAGCAGGGCAATATCTTCCCGCAGCGCGACGGTGAAGATCGCGGTGACGACCGCCATGCAGACGCCTACCGCCAGCCCGGTTCGCGCGGCGGTTTGCGCATCCAGCGTCGAGCCCTGGCCCAGGCGATAACCCACGCGAATGGTGACCGCTGCCGCCAGCGACATCGGCAGGACGAACATCAGCGAGCTGAAGTTAAGGGCGATCTGGTGCCCGGCCACATCGACAATGCCAAGGGGCGACACCAGCAGCGCCACCACGGCGAACAGCGTCACCTCAAAGAACAGCGCGAGGGCGATGGGCAGCCCCAGTTGCGCCAGGCGCAGCAGCACGGCGGGATCCGGTTTGCCAAAACGCATATCGTTACGGATGTCGCGCATGGAGCGCGCGCGCTTAATGTAGGAGACCATGCAGACGAACATCATCCAGTACACCGTTGCCGTCGCCACGCCGCAGCCGACGCCGCCCATCTCCGGCATACCGAAATGACCATAAATAAGCACATAGTTGATAGGGATATTCACCAGCAGGCCGAGAAAACCAAACACCATGCCGGGCTTGGTTTTCGCCAGCCCTTCACACTGGTTACGCGCCACCTGGAAGAACAGATAGCCAGGCGCGCCCCACAGCAGGGCGCGCAGATAGCGCACCGCTTTGTCTGCCAGTTCGGGATCGATATTGTGCATCGCATGAATGATATGACCCGCGTTCCACAGCACGATCATGATCAGCACCGACACGCCGCCCGCCAGCCAGAAACCCTGGCGTACCTGGTGGGCAATACGGTCGCGGCGGCCGGAGCCGTTCAGTTGCGCAACCGTCGGCGTCAGCGCCAGCAGCAGCCCGTGACCAAAAAGAATGGCGGGCAGCCAGATAGAGGTACCAATAGCCACCGCCGCCATGTCGGTGGCGCTGTAGCCGCCCGCCATCACGGTATCGACGAAACCCATCGCGGTCTGGGCGATTTGCGCAATGATCACCGGGATCGCCAGTGCTAATAACTGACGCGCTTCAAGAAAGTACTTCTGCACGTGAACACCTGTTGAATTGTAGTTATATGAAAAACTGAATAGCCGCCGTTACTGGCAGCAAAAGATTTGCAGGAGAAATAACCAGTACATTGTAGCGGGGAAATGCGATTAATCCAGAGAAAAAACAGCGTAATAAGTGCCGAGACTGGCAACCTCATTTTTCACCTGTTATTGTGCTGGTATAAACTCGGTTAACCGAATTAATGATACAGGAGCACCAGGCATGTTTACCGGTATTGTACAGGGCACGGCAAAAGTGGTGTCCATTGATGAGAAACCCAATTTCCGCACGCACGTCGTGGAGTTGCCAGACACCATGCTGGATGGCCTGGAGACGGGCGCGTCCGTGGCGCACAACGGTTGCTGCCTGACCGTAACGGAAATTAACGGCAACCTTATCAGTTTCGACTTAATGAAAGAGACGCTGCGTATTACCAATCTCGGTGAATTAGCCCCCGGCGATTATGTGAATGTTGAGCGTGCGGCAAAATTCAGTGATGAAATTGGCGGACATTTAATGTCAGGTCATATTATCACTACCGCGGAAGTGGTTAAGATCCTGGCGTCAGAAAATAATCGTCAGATCTGGTTTAAAGTCCAGGATCCGACGCTGATGAAGTATATTCTTTATAAAGGATTTATCGGTATTGACGGTATTAGCCTGACGGTAGGCGAGGTGACGCCGACGCGCTTCTGCGTACACCTGATCCCGGAAACGCTGGAGCGCACCACGCTCAGCAGCAAAAAACTGGGCAGCCGCGTCAATATCGAAATCGATCCCCAGACCCAGGCGGTGGTGGACACCGTCGAACGCGTAATGGCGGCCCGGGTGGTGGTGGTCGAGCGCGACGAGTAAATCCCACAAAAAACCCCGGCAAGCCGGGGTTTTTTATCAACGCGCCACGCGCAGGCCGTTTTCCACGCCCCGGCTGAACACCACCTGCCAGAGCTGAATATCCCGCGCGCGGAACGCCCCCGCACAGGCATTGAGATAGTAGCTGAACATCCTTCTGAAACGATCGGAATAATTGCCGGCAATCTCCGGCCAGGCGGCCTGAAAACGGCTGTGCCAGGCCATCAGCGTTTTATCATAATCCGAACCGAAGTTATGCCAGTCTTCCATCACAAAATGCGGCTCGCTGGCGGTGGCGATTTGTCGCACCGACGGCAGGCAGCCGTTAGGGAAGATGTACTTATTAATCCAGGGATCGACGTGGTGGTCAGTTTTATTCGAGCCGATAGTGTGCAGTAAAAACAGGCCGTCAGGTTTCAGATTGCGATCGACAACCTCAAAATAGGTGGCGTAGTTTTTAGGACCAACGTGTTCGAACATGCCGACAGAGACGATGCGGTCAAACTGCTCGTTAAGATCGCGATAATCCTGGAGCAAAATAGTCACATCGAGATCCTGACAGCGTTCCTGCGCCATTTTTTGCTGTTCCGCAGAAATCGTTACGCCCACCACGCTGACGTCATAATGCTGCGCCATGTACTGCGCAAGCCCACCCCAGCCACAGCCGATGTCGAGCACACGCATTCCGGGCTGGAGCTGTAACTTTTCGCAAATCAGTTTTAGCTTGGCAAGCTGGGCGTCTGCCAGCGTCGTGGCATCCTTCCAGTAGGCGCAAGAGTATTGCATTTGCGGATCCAGCATGCGGCTGAACAGATCATTACCCAAATCGTAATGCTCTTTGCCGACGATCCATGCCCGGCGCTTGCTCTGCAAATTAAATAATCTGGCGCCCGCTATACGCAGTGTATCTTTGAGATGGTGCGGGAGCTGGTTTTCAAGACCGGCACGCAGGACGTTGTTGAAGAAAATGTCCAGCCGTTCGCAATCCCACCAGCCGTCCATATAACTTTCACCCAGCCCCAGCGATCCTTCCTGCAGCACGCGTTTAAAAAAATGAGGATTTTTGACCTGAATATCTGCCGGGGACGAACCGTTGATTGTGATCCCCGCCCGGCCAAGCAGTTCGCTTACGATACGAAACCAGTCATCATCCCGTATGTTAACGTCTTCTATGCACGATGAACTCATAGCTTCTCCATCACCTGTATGTGATCAGAACCTTCAAACAGCGTAGTCGCTTTTTAGGGTTTGTGAGAAATCTCACGGAATGGTCCGCGAGCCAGAAATCCGACGTAGAACAGAGGAAGGGAGATTACCCTTGCCGAAAAGGCCGTCCGTGGTGAGAGAGGCGTCATCCTGCGCCTGTTACTGCATAATATTTATCGTAATTATATGTGCCGGAAATGAGTATAGGCCTCAGATCCGGCAGATACAATAGTAAATTCTTAGCAACCTAATCACTGATTTGTAACATAGTTGCCCGGTGAACTATGCAGAAGCGGTTTCAGCATCCGCATCTGGTACACCATGACGCTGCATCCGGTAACCGGCAGCGGCCAGTAATACGGTGATCAGCATTACGCTGGTGGTGGTCAACAGCGGCGTGCCGATAAGCGCGGACACCACCAGGCTGGCAAGGAAACAGAGCCCCAGTTGCAGGGTGTTTTGTAGCGCCGCCGCGCGTCCGGTCGCCTGCGGGAACGGGCGCAGCGCCTGGGCCACCACAATGGGATAGATGGCGCCGTTCGCCATTGCCATCACGCAGAAGGGCACCAGCAGCGCCGTGAGAGATTGACCCGCAACCAGCCCGGCTATCCAGGTACCCGCCACGCTCAGACCGTAGAACACCAGCAGCCACGGCAGTAACTTTTTACCCTGCCACTTTTGCAGCGCCGCGCGGCATCCATAGCCGCCGATCAGAAAGGCGATGGTTTGCGGTACATAGCTCAGGCCAATGGCCGCCGGGCCGTAGCCCATTTCGCTGAGGATAAAGGGCGAGCCGGTCAGCCAGGCGAAGAAGCTGGCGGAGCAGGCGGCGTAGATCAGCACGTTACCGCGGTAATCCCGGGAACGGAGCAGGGTGGCAAAGGTCAGCGGCACGTCGCTGCTGGTGGTTTTTTTTACCACCGGCTTCAGGCGCAGCGCGGGCAGCATCAGCACCAGCGTAATGACAAACAGCGTCATAAAAATCATTTGCCAGGAAAAATGCGCGAGGATCCAGCTACCCAGCAATGGCGCAAGGGCCGGAGAAAGACCCACCAGCGGCATAATGGTGGCGAAGATACGATTGGTGCGGTGCGCCGGATAGTGATCCGTCACCAGCGCCTGCCAGGTGACGGCGGCAGCGCAGACGCCGATCGCCTGGATAAAACGCAGCACCAGCAGCCAGGTGGCGTCGCGCACCCACAGCATGCCCAGACAGCCGACGGCAAAGAGCGCCAGACCGCTTAACAGCACCGGGCGGCGACCATAAGTATCGGACAGTGGACCCCACGCCAGTTGCGCAACCGCAAATCCGGCTAAAAACAGACTCAGGCTGGCGCTGACGGCAGCCGCCGGGGTTTGTAGATCATTCTGAATAACGGCGAAGGCGGGTAAATACATATCTGTAGCCAGAAAGCCCAGTACGCTTAACCCCGCCAGCCAGACTAAAAATCCTTTTCCAGGTTTCATGTCACGTTCTCTTGTTTTGGCAGGTGAGCAGAGCGGCAGAGTGTAGGGAGTGCAATGACGGTTGTGAAACGCTAATATTTGCACATTGCATTCAAAAAATTTGCAGGCAGAACATGTGGTCAGAATATTCACTGGAAGTGGTTGATGCGGTGGCACGAACCGGCAGCTTCAGCGCCGCGGCGCAGGAACTCCACCGGGTCCCATCGGCGGTTAGCTATACGGTGCGGCAACTGGAAGAGTGGCTGGCGGTACCGCTGTTTGAGCGCCGTCACCGTGACGTGGTGCTTACCCCCGCCGGACGCTGGTTTTTAAAGGAAGGACGATCTGTTATCAAAAAAATGCAGATCACCCGTCAGCAGTGTCAGCAGATCGCCAACGGCTGGCGGGGGCAGTTATCCATCGCGGTGGACAATATCGTTAAGCCCGAACGCAGCAGGCAAATGATTGTCGATTTCTACCGCCACTTTCAGGATGTGGAGCTGATCGTCTTTCAGGAAGTGTTCAACGGCGTGTGGGACGCGCTGGCGGATGGCCGCGTGGAGCTGGCGATCGGCGCGACCCAGGCGGTGCCGGTGGGTGGGCGCTACGCCTTCCGGGATATGGGGAAATTGAGCTGGAAGTGCGTGGTATCCCGTGAACACCCGCTGGCGGCGATGGACGGGCCGCTGAGCGATGACACCTTGCGCAACTGGCCGTCGCTGGTGCGCGAGGACACCTCCCGCTCGCTGCCCAAGCGTATTACCTGGCTGCTGGATAACCAGCGGCGCATCGTCGCGCCCGACTGGGAATCCTCGGCGGCCTGTCTGTCGGCGGGATTGTGCATCGGCATGGTACCGGCGCATTTTGCCAGGCCCTGGCTTGATCGCGGAGAGTGGGTGGCGCTGCCGCTTGAAAACCCCTTCCCGGACGCCGCCTGTTGCCTGACGTGGCAGCAAAAGGACAATTCGCCCGCCTTAAGCTGGCTGCTCGATTATTTAGGGGACAGCGAGACGCTGAATAAAGAGTGGTTGCGGGAGCCAGAGTGACTGGCTCCCGGCAGGCTTAACGGCGGTAGTCGCGGAACGGGCCGTCGGCGACCGAGCGGCGTTCTATGAGACGCGGGTGCACCTCAATGGACTGCGACTCTTCACGCTTGCTGACGATCCTGTCCATCAGCATATTGAAGGCCGTTTCGCCCAGCGAATCTTTCGGCTGGTGAATGGTGGTCAGCGCCGGGGTGAAGAAACGGGCGTTGCGCACGTTGTCATAACCAATCAGCGACACGTCCTGCGGCACGCGCAGACCCATTTCATCAGCTCCGCAGAGCGCGCCCATCGCCATCACGTCGCCGCCGCAGAAGACTGCGGTCGGACGATGCGGCTGGGAGAGGATCTGCTGCATGGCGCGGTAGCCGGATTCCGGCTCAAAGTCGCCCTGCACGATCCAGTTTTCGGGCACCTTAATCAGCGCTTCTTCCATCGCTTTCATAAAGCCCGCCAGACGGCCCGCGCCGGTGTTACGCTCAAGCGGGCCCGGAATGACGCCGATTTCACGGTGGCCACGTTCGATCAGATAACGGCCCGCCATATAGCCGCCTTCAAAAGCGTTATCGATCACCGAATCGGTAAAGTCCGCTTTCGCTTCGCCCCAGTCCATCACCACCATCGGGATATGACGGTACTCTTCCAGCATGCGCAACAGCGGGTCCGGGTATTCAGAACACATCACCATCAGGCCGTCGACGCGCTTTTGCGCCATCATCGACAAATAAGCGCGCTGCTTTTCCAGGTTGTTCCAGGCGTTGCCGAGGATCAGGGTATAGCCCTTCTGGAAGCAGTTTTTCTCAACCGCTTCAATGATTTCGGCAAAGTAGGGCGCTTCGCTGCTGGTCGCCAGCAAGCCAATCGACTTGGTATGGTTAACCTTCAGACTGCGCGCCACTGCGCTGGGGGAGTAATGCAGCTCTTTGATGGCTGCCCACACCGCGTTGCGCGTTTCTTCCGCAACAAAACGGGTTTTGTTAATAACATGTGATACGGTTGTAGTGGAAACGTTTGCGCGTTTCGCTACATCTTTAATTGTTGCCATTAGATCTCACTCCAGACCATATCTTAAACTCCTGATACTTCTACAGGTAAACGTTTGCCTTTATTAACCCTTCGCACAACTTTTTCAGGTTGCGATACGCCGGGAAAACAACACAGGACGTCAGGAGGGGTCAGTGGCCGGTACGCGAATAAATTTAGCGTGGAATTCTGGCTGATCTTGATGAAAAGGGGAAGCCTAAAAATGGTTATCAATCTAAAACAGAGAAGATTTTTGCGTTTAACTGTGCAAAAATGAACAATCTCACTTTTTGTGGGGGTTAACAAAGGAAAAAAAATGATGGATAGCAATCTGAAGTATTCGCTGTTTACTACCGTAATCGTGCTCAGCCTGATCGTTGCTGGTGCAATGACTGCCGCTTTTAATTGATCCAGAGCAGGGAGAGCGCTCTCCCTCTCTTTTTCATTCCCGCCGATTGTTATCAAATTTGCAATAATCTTTTGTCACTTCATTAACTTCTGTTTTTTTGTGATTAATGTCATGCTTTTGACTTCACCGCGAGGCGCTCTGTACGCCATCGCATTACTGGAGTCATGTAATAATGAAGATAAATTTTCCCCTGCTGTCACTGGCAATCGGGGCTTTCGGGATAGGTACGACTGAATTTTCACCCATGGGATTGCTGCCGGTTATCGCCCGTGGCGTTGACGTCTCGATCCCTGCCGCCGGCATGCTGATCAGCGCCTATGCGATCGGCGTGATGGTGGGCGCTCCCCTGATGACGCTGCTGCTGTCGCATCGCGCCCGTCGTAACGCGCTGATCTTCCTGATGGCGATTTTCACCCTCGGTAATGTACTGTCGGCCATTGCGCCGGATTACACCACGCTGCTGCTGTCGCGCATTATCACCAGTCTTAACCACGGCGCCTTCTTTGGCCTGGGATCAGTTGTGGCGGCCAGCGTGGTGCCGAAACACAAACAGGCCAGCGCCGTGGCGACCATGTTTATGGGACTGACCATCGCCAATATCGGCGGCGTGCCTGCGGCAACCTGGCTTGGGGAAACCATCGGCTGGCGGATGTCCTTCCTCGCCACCGCGGGTCTGGGCGTGGTGGCGATGATCAGCCTGTTCATCTCCCTGCCGAAGGGGAGTGCAGGTGTGCGGCCGAATGTGCGCAAGGAACTGTCGGTGCTGATGCGCCCGCAGGTGCTGTCAGCGTTGCTGACCACCGTGCTGGGCGCCGGGGCGATGTTTACGCTTTATACCTATATCTCGCCGGTGTTGCAGGAGCTGAATCACGCCACGCCGTTCTTTGTCACCGCGATGCTGGTGCTGATCGGCGTGGGCTTCTCGCTGGGCAATTACCTGGGCGGCAAGTTTGCCGATCGTTCCGTCAGCGGCACGCTGAAAGGCTTTCTGTTGCTGCTGATGGTGATCATGCTGGCGATCCCGCTACTGGTGAAAAGCGACATCGGCGCGGCCGTGGCAATGGTAGTGTGGGGTGCCGCAACGTTCGCGGTGGTGCCGCCATTGCAGATGCGCGTAATGCGTGTCGCTCATGAAGCGCCGGGGCTGTCTTCGTCCGTGAATATCGGCGCTTTTAACCTCGGCAATGCGCTGGGCGCGGCGGCGGGCGGCGCGGTGATCTCCGCAGGATTAGGCTACGCCGTCGTGCCGGTGATGGGCGCGGTTATTGCGGCGCTGGCGTTGCTGCTGGTGCTGTTTTCCGGGCGCGCCGATGCCCGCCGGGAATGCGTGGCGAACTGATCGTTACTGAGTAAAAAAGAAAAACACCCTGCCAGTCCGGCAGGGTGTTTTTTTTAGCGGACGTTTTTCGGCGTCATCACCCGGCGCGCGCCCACATAATGACGCTGCCAGTAATCTTCGCTAAGGGAAGTGATTTGAATATCCTGACCACTGCGCGGCGACTGGATGAATTTGCCATTGCCAACGTAGACGCCCACGTGATCGGCGGTGCCGCGACCCTGCGTGCGGAAGAACACCAGATCGCCCCGTTCCAGCTCGCCCGGGTTGACCGGCGAGGCATCACGCAGGTGATACATTTCATTGGCGGTGCGCGGGATGCGGAACTTCACCAGATCTTTATAGGCGTAATACACCAGCCCGCTGCAATCGAAGCCGGTACGCGGCGAGGTGCCGCCCCAGTGATAGGGTTTGCCGATCTGATTCATTAATGTCGATAACGCCGCCGTCTGGGCCTTTTTAATGCGCACTTTATGCGCGTCTGCCAGGGTAACCGGCTTGCTGTTTTTCACTTTCACGCAGTGCTGCTTGCGGCCTTTACGGGTAGTGCACTTTTCCGTAAAGGTAACGGCGGCAATTTTCCCCGGGCTGGATTTGCTTTTGCGTGAGGCGAGGCTGCTCGTTTTGGTGCCGGATGAGACGCGTTTTGTTCTGCTGGAGGTTTTTTGACTGGCGGAACTGCTGGATGCTTTTTTAGCTATTTTTTTACTGCTGCCACTGCTTTTCTTTGTTGTCTTTTGGGTCGTGCTTTGCTTCTTACGGTCGCTGGTTTTCGCCAGATGCGTTTTTTGCACGGCAGAGGGCCGCGCCTGTTCAGACGCCTGGCTTAATGGCGCAAACGTCAGCGAAGCAAAAACCAAAGCACAGAGCGTGATCGAGACTTTATTTATCCGCGCCACTGAGCAATCCCCTGATTCGGGCAGGCATGAAATCATGCGTGCGTGTGATTTTCAAAACTCGTCGATTCTAAAGCATAAAATGCTAAAAAGGTAAGAGCCTTTTTGCATCCTTGCGCTGTTTCGTTAACAAGCGCAAAAAAAAGCAGCAATTCAGGGAAGGAAACGGTTAAGGCATGAGCGAATCGTTTCGCTCAAACTGATATTCTTAAGGCATCTTTATCCGACAGACGATAATATAACGCGTGGTGAACAAAATGTTATTTTCCGTGGGTTGTCTGAACCGCTACAATAAGACGACTGTCGTAGAAGAAGTTAAGGAAGCAAGACAATGAGCGAGACCATCGAAAAAATCCAGCGTCAAATCGCTGAAAACCCGATCCTGCTGTACATGAAAGGTTCCCCTAAGCTGCCAAGCTGCGGCTTCTCTGCCCAGGCAGTTCAGGCGCTTTCCGCCTGTGGCGAACGCTTTGCTTATGTTGATATTCTGCAGAACCCGGACATCCGCGCCGAGCTGCCGAAATACGCCAACTGGCCGACCTTCCCGCAGCTGTGGGTGGATGGCGAGCTGGTAGGCGGCTGCGACATCATCATTGAGATGTACCAGCGCGGAGAACTTCAGCCGCTGATCAAAGAAACCGCCGCGAAGTACAAAACCGAAGAGCCGGGCGCTGAATAAGCGCAGGCAATAAAAAAGCACCCTCGGGTGCTTTTTTTTATGGCTGATTTTCGTCGCCAGGCATCGCTATCGGCCAGCCGCCCAGCCGCTTCCAGCGGTTAACGATCTCGCAGAACAGCAGGGCGGTTTGCTCAGTATCATAAAGGGCAGAGTGGGCCTGGGTGCTGTCGAAATCCAGACCGGCGGCGGCGCAGGCTTTGGAAAGTACCGTCTGTCCCAGCGCCAGACCGCTCAGTGAGGCGGTGTCAAAGGTGACAAACGGATGGAAAGGGTTGCGTTTCAGCGAGGCGCGCGCGGCGGCGGCCATCATAAAGCTGTGATCGAAGGTCGCATTGTGGGCCACCATGATCGCGCGGCTACAGCCGCTGTCTTTAATGCCTTTGCGCACCATTTTGAAAATCGCATGCAGCGCATCGTGCTCACTGATCGCCCCGCGCAGCGGGTTAGCAGGATCGATACCGTTGAACGCCAGCGCTTCAGGCTGCAGATTTGCCCCTTCGAACGGCTCAACGTGAAAATGCAGCGTGCTGTCCGGCATCAGCCAGCCCTCATCATCCATTTTTAAGGTAATGGCGGCAACTTCGAGCAGCGCATCGGTTTTGGCGTTAAACCCGGCGGTTTCCACATCAATAACAACAGGGTAAAAACCACGAAAACGGCCGCACAGACCGGTGAGTTGAGCGTTATCGGACATCAGGATCTCTTAAGACGGAAAATTGCAGCGCGCATTATGGCAAATTTTACGCAAGGATTATACCGCGCAGAAAGAACGGGCGCGGCGCGCCCGTGGGGGATCAGTTGCCCAGACCGCGACCGGCGTCTTTGGCTTCGATCAGTTCGATTTTATAACCGTCCGGATCTTCAACGAAGGCGATAACCGTGGTGCCGCCTTTAACCGGGCCAGCTTCACGGGTGACATTGCCGCCATTCTGACGGATACGTTCGCAGGCTTCAGCCGCGTTATCCACTTCCAGCGCGATATGACCGTAAGCGGTGCCCAGCTCATAGCTGTCGACGCCCCAGTTATAGGTCAGTTCGATAACCGCTTCGTCGCTTTCCGGGCCGTAGCCCACAAATGCCAGCGAGTATTTGTATTCGGTATTTTCACTGGTACGCAGCAGCGTCATGCCCAGCACGTTGGTGTAGAAGTCGATGGAGCGTTGCAGATCGCCAACACGCAGCATGGTGTGAAGTAAGCGCATAATATCCTCTTAATCAGTTGTTTTGCGTTCCGGTCGTAAAGCTTTATGCAGTATAGCGGCGGAGTGTCGCCGCTATCAATCAACGGATCACAGAGTAGGGTAGTCGGTGTAACCTTCCGCGCCGCCGCCGTAGAAGCTTTCCGGGCGCTGCGGGTTCAGTTCCGCTTTGCGCTCCAGGCGCTCAACCAGATCCGGGTTGGCGATATAGTCACGACCAAAGGCCACCGCATCGATCAGCCCTTTGCCGATCAGATCTTCGGCTTTCTCCGGCGTATAAGCCCCGGCGCCGATAATCGGGCCATGGAAACGGGCGCGCACTTTTTCACGGAAGGCTTCGGTATAAGGCGCGCCACCCGCCCAGTCTGGCTCAGACATGTGCAGGTAAGCGATGCCGCGACGGGCCAGCTCTTCGATCAGGTACAGCGCATCGGCTTCTTCGTTAGGGCCATTGTCGGTGTTCTGGAAGGTACCGATTGGCGAGACGCGAATACCAATGCGATCTGCGCCCCACTCGTTACAGACCGCATCCACCACTTCCAGCACCAGACGGGCGCGGTTTTCCACGCTGCCGCCGTACTCATCGGTACGCTGGTTAGCGGAAGGGGACAGGAACTGGTGCAGCAGGTAACCGTGGGCGGCATGCAGTTCGACCAGATCAAAACCGGCTTCGCGGGCGTTGGCGACAGCCTGGCGGAAATCGTTCACGATGCCCGGAATTTCATCGATTTCCAGCGCGCGCGGCACGGAGGTTTCTTCGCGGATGGCGTTGCCATTGGCATCACGCAGGGAAGTACGGGTACCCGCTGCGATGGCAGAGGGCGCGACCGGCGCCTGACCGCCCGGTTGCAGGCTGGTGTGGGAGATACGACCGGTGTGCCACAGCTGTACGGCCATATGGCCATTTTCAGCGTGCACGCCAGCGGTGATTTTTTTCCATGCGGCAATCTGCTCCGGGCTGTGCAGCCCCGGCGCGCCCGCATAGCCTTTCGCCTGGGCGGAAATCTGTGTCGCTTCGCTGATGATAAGACCGGCGCTGGCGCGCTGGCGGTAATATTCGCCCATCAGCGGGGTCGGAATATCGCCTGGCTCAATGCTGCGCAGGCGCGTCAACGGAGCCATAAATACACGGTTCGGTACGGTAATGGCACCCACTTTCAATGGGGTAAATAACGATTTAGACATAACTGCTCCTGAATAGACCGGTCGACTAGTAAAAGTAGAAATAAAAACGCCTGTTATTGTGCAGGCGCTGCGATAACAAATCGGGCATGTGCCAGCGCGCTTTCCAGCGGCACGGCGCTGCGTGACATCTTGGCCTGCAGATTCGCCCCCAGCCACAGGGAATAGAGCACCTGAGCCTGCGTCTGCGCATCGCCGGGAAAATCGAGGCTGCGCTCACCACGGCCTTTTTCCAGCGCATCCGCAATCAGGGCGATCACCTGGGTTGCGCCATTATTCATGGCGGTGCGCATATCCTCTGACAGATCGCACACTTCCGCAGACAGCTTCACCGTCAGACAACCGCTGATAATGCCCTGCTGACGAAACTGCTCCAGCGTATATTCATAATAGGCCAGCACGCGGTCACGGTAATTACCTTCACTGCTGGCAAAATGCTGCGCCAGCCGCGCATGGTAATTTGCGTAATGACGCTCCAGCAGCGCGACGCCGAAGGCTTCTTTCGAGCGGAAATAGTGATAAAACGAACCCTTGGGCACTTCCGCCGTTTTCAGCAGTTCGCTTAATCCCATGCCGGTGAAGCCACGGTGCATACATAACTGCTCGCCGGTGGCCAGCAGATGTTCGCGGGTATCATGTTCAGTGTGTCTGTTCATGACGTCACTGTAATAGACCGTTCGGTCTAATGCAAGACGATTTGCGAAATGCTCCGGTGGCGTCTTCAATGTAATAAACCCTAAACCGGAGGCCGGGCGTGGCAGAGCAACTTGAGTTTTTCCCGATCCAGAGTCCGTGTCGGGGCATTTGTCAGACGGACGAGCGCGGATTTTGCCGCGGCTGCATGCGAACGCGGGACGAACGTTTTAACTGGCAAAACATGAGTGATACGCAAAAGCAGACGGTGTTGCGCCTGTGCCGCCAGCGTCTGCTGCGTAAATTACGCGCAAACAAACCGGATGCGCCGGAGGAACCGCAACAACCTTCACTTTTTTAATCGTGCATATGCGTATACTCAGAGCACATTAATTAAAGAGGAAGCGGTTATGGTTCAGCGTATTACCCTTGCGCCGCAAGGCCCGGAATTTTCACGTTTCGTAATGGGTTACTGGCGTCTGATGGACTGGAATATGTCTGCGCGCCAGCTGGTGAGCTTCATTGAAGAACATCTCGATCTGGGCGTGACCACTGTCGATCACGCCGATATTTATGGCGGTTATCAGTGCGAAGCGGCCTTTGGTGAAGCCTTAAAGCTGGCCCCGCATCTGCGCGCCCGCATGGAAGTGGTGTCCAAGTGCGGCATCGCCACCACCGCCCGCGCGGAAAATGCGCTCGGTCATTACATCACCGATAAAAGTCATATCATCGCCAGCGCCGAACAGTCGCTGCGCAATCTGGCTGTCGATCATCTTGATTTGCTGCTGATCCACCGCCCGGATCCGTTGATGGATGCGGATGACGTGGCGGAAGGCTTCCTGCATCTGCACCAGAGCGGCAAAGTGCGTCATTTCGGCGTGTCAAACTTTACCCCGGCGCAGTTCGCGCTGTTGCAGTCCCGTCTGCCGTTTACCCTCGCCACCAACCAGGTTGAAATTTCACCGGTGCATCAGCCGCTGATCCTTGACGGCACTCTCGATCAGCTCCAGCAACTGCGCGTGCGCCCGATGGCGTGGTCCTGCCTTGGCGGCGGTCGTCTGTTCAACGACGACGCTTTCCAGCCGCTGCGGGATGAACTGGCGCAGATCGCCCAGGAAGTGAATGCCGCCAGCATTGAGCAGGTGGTCTATGCGTGGGTTCTGCGTCTGCCGTCACAGCCGCTGCCGATTATCGGCTCCGGTAAAATTGAGCGCGTACGGGCTGCTATTGAGGCGGAAAACATCCAGCTCAGCCGCCAGCAGTGGTTCCGTATCCGCAAAGCCGCGCTGGGCTACGACGTTCCCTGATCACGGAATAACCTGACTTTCCAGTGAGATCCTTACCCCTGGTTTACACTTCAGGGGTAAATCTGATCAAGGGAGGTTATATGAAGCGTTTTTGTCTCGCGATGCTGGCTCTGTCCGTCTGCGCAGGCGCGCAGGCTGCCAGCCAGGAAGTTACGATGAACCTCGTCACCTCCGGGGGCATCGGGCAGTCCATTGGTACAGTTAAAATCAGTGAAACCGATAAAGGGCTGGAATTTGCCCCCAATCTTAAAGCCCTGCCGCCCGGCGAGCACGGTTTCCATGTACATGCCAAAGGCTCCTGCGAACCGGCCATAAAAGACGGTAAAGCAGTGGCGGCAGAAGCCGCAGGCGGCCACCTCGATCCGCACGACACCGGCAAGCATGAAGGCCCGGAAGGTAAAGGGCATACCGGCGATCTGCCGGTGCTGGTGGTCAACAATGACGGCAAGGCCACCGACGCGGTGGTGGCGCCACGGCTGAAAAAACTTGATGAAGTGAAAGACAAAGCGCTGATGATCCACGTTGGCGGCGATAATATGTCCGACTCGCCAGAGCCCCTGGGCGGTGGCGGAGCCCGTTACGCCTGTGGTGTCATCAAGTAATCTCTGCAGGTACCACGCCTGCTGCCGGGGCCTGTTCAAGTTGCAGGAGCGCGCAATAGAGCCGCCAGACAATGGAGGCCAGTTCCCGCGCAGCAGGCTGGTGATGCCGGGCCAGCGTATCGCAGATGCGCTGTAGCTCCTCCAGCGTTACCCCCAGCGACCCATGCCGCACGCCTTTTTCACTCATCACGCCGCGCAGCAGGGCAAGACAGCGATCCCGCACCCTCGATAACGGATCGGAGCGGGTTTCCCAGTCGCGCAGCTGCCATACCACATGCGTACAGTTGAGCAGCACCACGCCCCAGCGCAACAACCAGCGCCTGGACTGCGCATCTTTACTCTGGCTGAGCTGGCTGACGTGATGATAAACCAGCGACTCGAACTCACTTTCGCGGTAGCGCGGCCGACGGCTTAGCTGATCGATAAACCGCAGGCGCAGGGCGCGAATATGACGATGGCTTTTACGGGCGTCCGATCCGGGACGCAGCACCGCGAATGCCAGCCACGCCATGCCCACGCCGAGTAATTTCCCCAGATCGTCATTCAGAAAATCCGCGAAGTCATACACCGGGGGATTGGTGACGGAAATAAACGATCCCATAAAGACGATCAATTGCCCCCAGAGACCGGCGTATTTCGCCATTTGCAGCTTCAGCAGTTGCATGGTGGTCAGCAGCGGAAACAGAAAAAGTAAAAACTGCCAAAGCTCTGAAATTTGCACCATCAGGCCAAACTTCACGGCAAAGCTGAACAGCGACAGTAAAAGCAGCGTGCGCATCAGCAGCGTCAGCGAGCTGAAAGGCGAAGCAACAGCGGAATAGAGCACGCAGCTGATGGCCGCCAGCGTTAGCGCCGACGCGCCAGCCTCCCACTGCGCGCCGATGGCCCATGCGCCGATGGCGATCAGGGTGACGAAGGTACGCAGTCCGCTCCATACGGCTTCCAGATTATCGGTATGACGGGCCAGCGCTGGCGCACGCGGCACGGTGAAAGCGGTGACGGGGCGGGCATGTTCCAGCCGCTGGATCCAGCGACTGCTGGCTAAGTGCAAGCGGCAAAAATAGCGCAGCCTGTCCCAGAAGGCGCGGTGGCGGTAATCGGCATCATCCCGCGGCGCAAGCGGGGCGATAATGCGCGCCACGGCATAAAAATCCGCATCCGGACGCCCGAGGGCGGCGAGCAGCTGTTCCAGCACTGGACGGGTGGCGGCCGGCGCGTCGGGCCAGTTCAGCAGCAGACGCCGCAGGCTTGAGATCACGCTGGTCATGCGTAGCTGTTGATGCAGTAAATAGTTGAGCAGGGCGTTTTGCTGGCGAAAGCGGTAGTGGCTCCAGAACGCCTGAATGCGCAGCAGGTTGAGGGTGAGGATCTGGCCGATGACATTTTCATGGGCGGCGCGAATGGCGTCGCTGGTGTCCGGCTGCCAGAGTAAGGCGGCGTGTTCCAGCAGGCGGGCTTGCCTGTTTTTCAGCGCGCTGAGCAGCGCCGTGCCATCCGGGGCGCTCGGCAGGATCATCATCATCATGCCCCCCGACAGGATCCCCACGATCACCTCGCAGACCCGCGACTGGGCGATGTCCCACAGCTCGCCGGTTTCGCTGATATTTATCACCGGAAAGGCGATGATCGCCGCGGTATAACCCGCCAGCTGAAAGGCATAGGCCACGTTATTGCTGTAGTGCGCGCAGGCCCAGGTGCAGTAGCCGATCCAGCCCGCCATGGCGAATAAAAACAGCCAGGGATCGTTAAGGGTATGACCGGCGATCAGCAGCGCGGCCACGGCCCCGAGCAGGCTTCCGGCGATGCGGCCAAGGCTTTTGCTGATCACCCCGCCGACGGTAGGAAAGCTGACGACCGCCGCAGAGGTCATCGCCCAGTAAGGTTCGTCGAGATTAAGCGTATAGGCGACGCTGAGCGCCAGACACATGGCGATACCATTGCGCAGGCCATAGCGCCATTGCGCACGGGTGGCCTTAAACCACGGCAGCGCCTGAAGCAGCCGCACCGTCAGCGTCCGATTGCCACGGTACAGGTGGTGCCGGACACCAGCGTCAGGCCCTGCGGCGGCGCATCGAATTCAATGCGCACCGGCACCCGCTGGGCCAGTCGTACCCAGGGCACGTTCGGTTTCACATCGGCCACCAGACCGCTGTCGCTCTCCACGCTCTGATCGTAGATAGCGCGACCAATACTGGATACGTGACCCTGTAACTTTTGATCGCTGCTGTAGAGCACCACGCTGGCGGGCATTCCCTCGCGGATATGGCGAAGTTTGGTCTCTTCGAAATAGCCGATGACATAAAACGAGTGGCTGTCCACTACCGCGAATACCGGCTGTCCGGCGGTGGCGTAATTACCCACGCGGGCGGAAAGATTGGTCACCCAGCCGTCAACCGGCGAGGTGACCGTCGTTTGCTGTTGCTGCCATTGCGCCTGCGCAAGCTCGGCCTGCGCCGCCGCGACGTCAGCCTGCATGGCTTTGACATTGATATTGGCGGTATCCAGATCTTCGGCGGAAATATAGTTATGAGGCAGATGTCGGCGGCGGCTGGCTTCGTTATTGGCTTTTGCCAGTTCCGTTTGCGCGCGAGCCAGTTGCGCTTCGGCGTTTAAAATGGCGATGCGATAGGGCGTTTCGTCGATGCGGAACAGCACCTCGCCGGCATGCACAAACTGATTATCCCGCACGTTCAGCGTCGTGATGCTGCCGGACACCTGCGGCGTAACGCTGACCTGTTCGGCGCGGATCTTGCCGTCCCGCGTCCAGGGCGACTGCATGTAATAATTCCACAGCCAGATCCCGGCAATGATGGCGAGGGCAAGCACCAGCAGCGTGGAGAAATATTTTAAGGTTTTCATAACGACGTCCACGCAATCAACAGGGCCAGAGCCAGTGCCACCGAAATTACGAATAAAGAGAGATCCATCAGCAGCGGATGCCAGATATCACCGGCATAGATCCAGCCGCGCAGCAGGCGATGGGCGATCAGCCAGAGAAAGAAACCAAGCGCGACGGCATAAAATAACGGTGGGAAATAAACGGATGCGCCGACAATCAGATCCTGGAGGGGCAGGCCAGAGGTGATGAATCTGAGCGTCACGGGCAGGGATCCTTTGCAAAATGAAGGGGGTGAACCCGGGTTATACAAAAAAGTAACAATAGCGCCTGGTTAACAAGCTTTTAAAAACAATACTATAGGAAAATACGTTAAAGCTTTACATTTGTTTTACCAATATAAATGCTGCACACTATTCTAAAATCAGTATAATAACTTAGCAAGCTAATTATAAGGAGATGAAATTGGAATCGCCATTAGGTTCTGATCTGGCACGTTTAGTGCGCATCTGGCGTGCTTTAATTGACCATCGCCTCAAACCTCTGGAATTAACGCAGACTCACTGGGTAACGCTGCATAATATTCACCAGTTACCTCCCGAGCAGTCGCAAATTCAACTGGCAAAAGCGATCGGCATTGAACAGCCTTCGCTGGTGCGTACGCTGGATCAGCTGGAAGACAAAGGGCTTATATCCCGTCAGACCTGCGCCAGTGACCGTCGTGCAAAACGTATCAAGCTCACAGAGAAAGCCACTCCCATTATAGATGAAATGGAAACGGTGATCAGAAAGACTCGCGGTGAAATACTGTCGGGGATTTCGGAAGAAGAATTGACGCAGCTTATCAGTCTTATCGCCCGGCTTGAGCAAAATATTATTGAATTACATACGCGTGATTAATGATAAAAGCCCTGCATTGCAGGGCTTTTTTATTACCTGGCCGCGTATAAATTAACGCGGAGACGCCGTTACCTGGCCGCCGTTGGTTGCCAGAGCGACACGCTGGCCTGGCGAGAAGCGGGAATTACCCTGTTTCTGCACCACGATAATGCTGTTGCCGTCGTCTTTACGGATTTCCAGCTCCACGCCCTGGGTTTTGTTCATGGAACCCTGCACGCCCTGTCCAGCCACGCCACCAGCGACCGCGCCCGCCGCCGTAGCCAGTGAACGGCCTGTGCCGCCGCCGACGGTGTTACCCAGGAAACCACCCAGTACCGCGCCGCCTAACGCGCCGATAACGTTAGAATCATCGCCGCCCTGGATCTGCACCGGACGTACGTTTACCACGGTACCGTAGGTCACACTCTGCACCTGCTTGGCTTCGGATGCCGTATAAACGTCTCCTGAAAGGCTATCGTTGTTCACGCAACCTGCAAGAGTGAAACCAATCAGCGAAACGGCCATTACACGTAACATCATTTATGAATCTCCTGTCCAACAAGAAACGCTCAGGTGAGCATCCGTATAACTAAATTATATGGCATTTAGCCATTGAGGACACAACTTCTGCCAGCTCGCGGTAAATATTGTACCTTTGGCCCGCTTAACTTCGTCTAAACGAAACAAGTGTAACGTCAAATGTCGCCTGGCGATAACGCCTATACACAAAAAGACATAAGACTTCATGGTATTAGCGGTCACTTTATGGTGGAGTGTTATGTCTGTTAACTTTTATCCGCACGCAAACAGGAAGGCGTATGAAATCAGGTCGCTACATTGGCGTTATGTCGGGAACCAGCCTGGACGGGGTGGACGTGGTCCTTGCGGCCATTGATGACCGGATGGTGGCGCAGCAGGCGAGCCTGACCTGGCCCATTCCCGTTCCGCTTAAGCAGGCGATCCTGAACATCTGCCAGGGGCAGCAGCTTACGCTGTCGCAGTTCGGGCAGCTGGATACGCAGCTCGGCAAACTCTTTGCAGAGGCGGTGCAGGCACTGATGGTCCGGGAGCAGCTGCGTCCGGAAGATGTGGTGGCGATTGGCTGTCACGGACAAACCGTGTGGCACGAGCCGCAAGGCGAAGCGCCGCATACGCTGCAAATCGGTGACAACAATCAAATCGTCGCCCGTACCGGCGTGACCGTCGTGGGCGATTTTCGCCGCCGGGATATGGCGCTGGGCGGGCAGGGCGCGCCGCTGGTGCCCGCCTTTCATCACGCCTTGCTCGCGCATCCCACAGAACGCCGCATGGTGCTGAACATTGGCGGCATCGCCAATCTCTCGTTGCTGTTTCCGGGGCAGCCGGTGCGCGGTTACGACACCGGGCCGGGCAATATGCTGATGGATGCCTGGATCTGGCGGCAAAAAGGTAAGCCCTATGATAAAGACGCACAGTGGGCCAGCGCAGGCAATGTGATCCTGCCATTGCTGCAAAATATGCAACGCGATGCCTATTTTTCCGCCCCCGCGCCGAAAAGCACCGGGCGGGAGTATTTCAACTACGGCTGGCTGGAACGCCACCTGGCGCATTTCCCCGGCGTGGCTGGCGCTGATGTGCAGGCCACACTGGTCGAGCTGACGGCGATAACTATTGCCGAACAGGTACAACTGAGCGGTGGCGCAGAGCGGTTGCTGGTGTGCGGCGGCGGCGGTCGTAATCCGCTGCTGATGGCGCGGCTGGCCGCGCTGCTGCCGGGTATTGAAGTCTCCACCACTGATGAAGCAGGGATCAGCGGTGACGACATGGAGGCGCTGGCCTTCGCCTGGCTGGCATGGCGCACCGTGGCGGGCTTACCGGGCAATCTGCCGTCGGTGACCGGCGCGTCCGCCGCCAGCGTACTGGGGGCGATATTCCCGGCGAATCCCCGCCATCCACCCCGCACGCGGGCATAATCAGAGTTTCCTGACTCCCCGGCACGCCTCTGGCCGGTAGACTGGTGCGGTAAAGCGAGAGGGTGCAACCCTCTCAGACCGGGAAAGTCTATGGGACAGGTGAATGAAAAAACTGTTAATCGCATGTGTGCCAGTGCTGCTGGCAGGATGTAGTACCTATAACCAGTTTGTCGATCGCATGAACACCGATACGCTGGAGTATCAGTGTGAAGAAAAACCGCTGACCGTGAAGCTGAATCATCCCCGCCAGGAAGTGAGTTTTGTGCTGGATAACAAACCGCTTATCCTGACGCAGGGCCTGTCGGCCTCCGGCGCGCGTTACACCGATGGGATCTATGTGTTCTGGTCGAAGGGCGACAGCGCCACCGTGTATCATCGCGATCGCGTGGTACTGGAGAACTGCCAGCTACAAAACCCGCAACGTTGAGATTTCCAGCCGGGCGGCGCACAATAGCGCCACCCGATCACAACGTAGCGAATGCCATGTCAGACCACGATGAACTGCAACATATTGCGCATCTGCGCCGTGAATACACCAAAGGCGGTTTACGCCGCAACGATCTCCCCGCTGAACCGATAGCGCTGTTTGAACGCTGGCTGGGTCAGGCCTGCGAAGCAAAACTGGCCGATCCCACCGCCATGGTGGTGGCCACCGTCGATGAAAACGGGCAGCCTTACCAGCGCATTGTGTTACTGAAACACTATGACGAAAAAGGCTTCGTGTTTTATACCAACCTCGGCAGCCGCAAGGCGCAGCATATCGAACGCAATCCTCGCGTAAATTTACTCTTTCCCTGGCATATGCTGGAGCGTCAGGTGATGGTCACCGGCAAAGCCGAACGCCTGTCGACGCTGGAAGTGGTGAAGTATTTCCACAGCCGCCCCCGCGACAGTCAGATCGGCGCCTGGGTTTCGCAGCAGTCCACCCGCATTTCCGCCCGCGGCATCCTCGAAAGCAAGTTTCTGGAACTGAAGCAGAAATTTCAGCAGGGAGAAGTGCCGCTGCCAAGCTTCTGGGGCGGTTTCCGCATCAGCATCGAGCAGATGGAATTCTGGCAGGGCGGCGCGCATCGTCTGCATGACCGTTTTTTATACCAACGGGAAAATGACGCCTGGAAAATTGACCGTCTCGCGCCCTGATCGCTAAAAATGTTGTGTTAAGCGCTGGTGCTCCTGTTTCCGGCGCTTTATTCTATGTCTCTTTTCGTAACTGGCGAAAGGCCGTGTACCGGCAGAGGTGCAGTCGTTTTAAATGGAGAATTTGATGGCAAGCAGTAACTTGATTAAACAATTGCAAGAGCGGGGCCTGGTCGCCCAGGTGACGGATGAAGAGGCGTTAGCCTCGCTGCTGGCGCAAGGTCCGATCGCGCTGTATTGCGGCTTCGATCCTACCGCTGACAGCTTGCATTTGGGGCATCTGGTTCCTTTGTTATGCCTGAAACGGTTCCAGCAGGCCGGGCATAAGCCAGTCGCGCTGGTGGGCGGGGCAACGGGTCTGATTGGCGATCCGAGCTTCAAAGCCGCCGAGCGTAAACTCAATACCGAAGACACCGTGCAGGAGTGGGTGGATAAAATCCGCCGCCAGGTTGCGCCTTTCCTCGATTTCGACTGCGGCGACAATTCCGCTATCGCGGCGAACAACTATGACTGGTTCGGCAACATGAACGTGCTGACCTTCCTGCGCGATATTGGTAAACACTTCTCTGTTAACCAGATGATTAACAAAGAAGCGGTGAAACAGCGTCTGAACCGCGACGACCAGGGCATCTCCTTCACCGAGTTTTCCTACAACCTGTTGCAGGGCTACGACTTCGCCTGTCTGAACAAACTGCACAATGTTTCGCTGCAAATCGGCGGCTCTGACCAGTGGGGCAACATCACCTCCGGTATCGATCTGACGCGTCGTATGCATCAGAAACAGGTATTCGGTCTGACCGTTCCGCTGATCACCAAGGCTGACGGCACCAAATTCGGTAAAACCGAAGGCGGCGCGGTATGGCTCGATCCGAAGAAAACCAGTCCGTACAAATTCTACCAGTTCTGGATCAACACTGCCGACGCCGATGTCTATCGCTTCCTGAAATTCTTCACCTTTATGGATCTGGAAGAGATCAACGCGCTGGAAGAAGAAGACAAGAACAGCGGTAAAGCGCCGCGCGCCCAGTATGTGCTGGCCGATCAGGTGACGCGTCTGGTGCACGGCGAAGAAGGGCTGGAAGCGGCAAAACGCATCACCGCCAGCCTGTTTAACGGCACCCTGAGCGATCTGAGCGAAGCCGATTTCGAACAGCTGGCGCAGGATGGCGTGCCGATGGTCGAGATGGAAAAAGGCGCGGATCTGATGCAGGCGCTGGTGGATTCCGATCTGCAGCCGTCCCGCGGCCAGGCGCGTAAAACTATCGCCTCTAATGCGGTGACCATCAACGGTGAAAAACAGGCCGATCCGGAATATACCTTCACCGACAGCGATCGTCTGTTCGGACGCTATACGCTGCTGCGTCGTGGTAAGAAGAACTACTGCCTGGTGTGCTGGAAGTAAGTTTTAAAGGTTAAAAAGGGAGTGAGAAATCACTCCCTTTTTTATTTGCAGGTCGGGTAAGCGAGGCGCTCGCCCGACGAAATGTTATAACCCTTCTGCTCCCTGCGCGGCGATCACGCTCTCACGCGCCGCCACACGCGCCACAAAGGCGTCGAGATTGCTCAGGCTGCCCATTTCCAGTTTCACCGCCCGCGCCCAGCGCAGCACGTTATAGAGATACGCATCGGCAATGGTGAAATGATCGCCTGCAATAAATTCCCGTGACGCCAGCTCGCCGTTTACGAAGCTCAATTTCTTCTCCAGCAACGCACGCGCCACTGGTTTGTACTCGTCCGGCGTATCCGGGCGGAACAGCGGCGTAAAGCCTTTGTGCAGTTCGGTGGCGATATAGTTCAGCCACTCCAGCGTTTTATAACGCGACAGATCGCTTGTCGGGGCCAGCAGATTTTTCTGCGGCGCGCTGTCCGCGAGGTACTGCATGATCACGACGGATTCGGTGATCAGCGTGCCGTCGTCCAGTTGCAGCGCCGGCACCTGGCCTTTCGGGTTAATGGCAAGATAATCGCTGCCGTCGCCGAGGCGTTTGGTCATCAGATCGACCGCTTCCAGCGTAAAATCCTTACCGGTTTCACGCAGAATAATATGTGGGGCAAGCGAGCAGGCGCCCGGTTTGTAGAACAATTTCATCGATCACTCCTGTTGTTATAGAAACTCAAGTGTACGTTAAACCTCAAAAAAAAACCGCTGACACTATGCCAGCGGTTTAATTTGCGTTTCCCGAAGCGATTACGCTTTCGCGATTTCCGGGGCGTCAGTTTTTACATCATCCTGCGCCATACGGTTCAGTTTCGGCGCCATCAGCACCATCAGCGCAGCCATGATTGCGGTGGCGATACCAATTTTCAGGAACACGCTGCCGTAGACGTTCAGGGACATCAGCGGATCGGTCACCCCTTCCGGGATCGCCATCAGGTTAGCCACATAACCGGCGATCAGGTTCGCACCGGCGGTGGTCAGGAACCAGCTACCCATGATGAAGCCCATCAGACGTTGCGGCACCAGCTGCGCCACCATTGCCAGACCCAGACCGGAAATCATCAGCTCGCCGATACTCTGGAAGGCGTAGCTCATGATCAGCCAGTTAACGGAAACGATACCCGCGTCGGTAGCGAATTTAGTACCCAGCGGCAGGATCAGGAAGGCCGCGGAGCACAGCACCATACCAATCGCAAACTTGTGCGGCATCGGCAGGTTGTCGCCCATCTTGTTATAGATGGCCGCAAGGATCGGGCTGCCAATGATGATCCAGAACGGGTTCAGCGCCTGGAACTGCTCCGGCTCGAAATTGATACCCAGAATGGCATGCTCAACGTTACGGATAGCGAAGAAGTTCAGCGAGGTCGGCATCTGGCTGTACAGCACGAAGAACACAATCGCCTGCAACATCAGAATGAAGGCGACGATCATTTTACGACGTGCCGCACCCTGCATGGAGAAGGTTTCTTTCGCGAAAATAACGATAATGCCCAGCGCGACGACGCCCAGCACCATACGAGCGATGCCCTGGTTGTGCAGCAGCCAGGTGGCGATGGTCACCAGTACAACGATACCTACGATGGTCAGCAGCAGGCTACCCACACGCAGCGGTTCAAAGTCTGGTTTAGAGCCATACTGTTTCACCCAGCGCTGGCAGAACGCGAAGTTCACCACGGTGATCAGCATACCCACCACGCTCAGCGCAAAGGCCATGCTCCAGCCGAACTTCGCGGCCAGCCATGGGGTTGCCAGCATGGAGAAGAAGGAGCCGATATTTACCGCCATGTAATACATGGTGAAGGCACCGTCCAGACGCGGATCGTCTTTCGAGTAGCAGGTGGAGAGCAGGGAAGACGGGTTCGCCTTAAACAGGCCGTTACCCACCGCAATGGTCGCCATACCCATATAAACCACCGCCGCGTCGTGACCGGACCATGCCACCAGGGCATAACCAATCGCCAGCACAATAGCGCCGAGCATAATCACACGTTTGGTACCCAGCACTTTGTCGCCCAGCCAGCCGCCGATGGCAACCAGACCGTACACGAGGGCGCTGAAGGACGAGAACAGCGTAATGGAATCAGATTCGGACATACCCAGTTGTTTCACCAGGTAGACGGCCATGATGCCTTGCAGACCGTAGAAGCCGAAGCGTTCCCATAATTCGATAGAGAAGATCAGATAAAACGCTTTCGGTTGTTTGAACGCGTTCATACTTACGTTATCTGCTGGTTTTTTGTTTGCAGTCGACACATATACCTCTTTTTTTACAACCCATATTAACGGGGGTGTTCAGTGCGCCATGTCCAGAGATCATTGCGCTTATAGTTATAGTGGGAGGGGAAAACGGCAGGTAATGTTCCCTATCCGGGGCTTCCAGGCAATACCTTTGTAATAGTCTGTTACATATAAACAGGGCGGGATAAAACTCGGAGCGGCTAAATGTTATTTAGCGTTAAATTTCACTATGGAATAAAACATAGTTTTTTACTCTGCAAAGGGGGCGGTGGTAGCGGGATATGGCGATATATTCTGCCATCTGGTAAAAAACTTAGCGAATTAGTCCAGTATTACAGAATTGACTGGTTTTATCTGTTGCTGGTTGAAAAAAAGCCTCTTTGATACAAGGCGTAACTTTGCCGAAAAATACAATATTTTAACAAGCTGAAAAAAATGCATCCGATGGTGTGGGTGGTAGTAATTTTTTGCGCTAAAAAAACATTCAGGCGCATTCCGATGGAATAAGCGCCTGCGGATCCGCTAAGCGCGGCGCTACTCGTAGACTTTTTCTTTGTATTCGCAGAGATCTTCAATCAGGCAGGAACCGCAGCGAGGCTTGCGGGCAATACAGGTATAGCGGCCATGCAGGATCAGCCAGTGATGACAGTCCACTTTAAACTCAGCTGGCACAACTTTCAGCAGGCTTTCTTCCACTTGCTCCACGTTCTTGCCGGGCGCGAAACGCGTGCGATTACAGACCCGGAAAATATGCGTATCCACGGCAATGGTCGGCCAGCCAAAAGCGGTGTTCAGCACCACGTTGGCGGTTTTGCGTCCGACGCCCGGCAGCGCCTCCAGCGCGGCGCGATCTTCCGGCACTTCGCCGCCGTGCAGCTCGATCAGCATACGGCAGGTTTTGATGACGTTTTCTGCCTTGCTGTTAAACAGGCCGATGGTCTTGATGTACGACTTCACCCCCTCGACGCCCAGCTCCAGCATCGCCTGCGGCGTATTCGCCACCGGGTAAAGTCTGGCGGTGGCTTTATTGACGCTGACATCGGTGGCCTGCGCCGACAGCAATACCGCAATCAGCAGCTCAAAGGGGGAGCTGAAGTTAAGCTCGGTGGTCGGATGCGGATTATTATCCCGCAGGCGGGTCAGGATTTCCCTTCGTTTAACGTTGTTCATTATGCCTTCTCTGGCGTTACGTCCGGCACCGCGTCGGAGGTTGCCACCGCCGCCGCGCGACGTTTTTTACTGCGTTCATCAATCAGGTATTTCACCGCCAGCATCATGCCGAGGCCAATAAAAGCGCCGGGGGGCAGCATCGCCAGCAGGAAAGGGGAATCGGTGTGGAAGACTTCAATGCGCAGCGCTTTGGCCCAGCCACCCAGCAGCGCATCCGCGCCGTCAAACAGGGTGCCGTTACCGAGGATTTCACGCATCGATCCCAGCACAAACATCGCGCCGGTGGCGCCCATGCCGATGGCAAAGCCGTCCAGCGCCGACAGCGCCGGGCCTTTCTTCGCCGCAAAAGCTTCTGCCCGACCCACCACGATACAGTTGGTGACGATCAGCGGAATAAAGATCCCCAGCGACTGGTACAGGCCAAACGCATAGGCGTTGATCAGCATCTGCACCACGCTCACCACAGAGGCGATAATCATCACGTAAATGGGAATACGGATCTCCGACGGCGTCCAGCGGCGCAGGGCGGAAATGGACAGGTTAGTCAACGTCAGCACCAGGGTGGTGGCCAGCCCCAGTCCCAGCGCGTTGGTGGCGGTAGAGGTCACCGCCAGCAGCGGACACATCCCCAGCAGTTGCACCAGCGCGGAGTTGTTTTTCCACAACCCCTGAACAATAACCTCTTTGACTTCGCTCATGGTTTACTCTCCACAGGCCGGTAATTGGTTAAGACGGGCAGGCAGCGATTGTGCGTAGATCCCCGCCCGTTTGACGGCGTTCACCACCGCGCGCGGGGTGATGGTTGCCCCGGTAAACTGATCGATATCGCCGCCGTCCTTTTTCACTGCCCAGTGCGCGCTGTCCTGCGGATCGATTTTGCGGCCTGCAAAGGTCAGGATCCAGTCAGAAATGCGCAGCTCAATTTTGTCCCCCAGTCCCGGGGTTTCATGATGTTCAGTCACGCGCGCCCCGGTCACCGTACCGGAAAAATCCGCGCCGACCAGCAGCTGGATCGCACCGGAATAGCCGTCCGGCGCGGTGGCTTCAATGATGGCCGCCACCGGCGTGTCGTCTTTTCGGGCAATATAGACGCGATGCTCACCTTTGCCCAGCTCTGGCGCAGTAACAAAATAGCAGCTCTGGCTGAGATCGTTATCATAAAGCGACGCGGGCACTACCTGATCGAACAGCGCTTTCTGTTGCAGCGCCGCCTGATCGTCAATGGTCGATTTAGTCAGCTGGTTGATTGCGGCGGTCATGCCGGTACAGCAGGCGGCAAAGATCGCCAGCGTCACACCGTGTTTTTGCATGGTCTTTAACATGGTGCGTCCTTAGCGGTGACCGTACACGCGCGGGCGCGTGTAGTAATCAATTAACGGAACGGTGATATTCGCCAGCAGTACGGCAAAGGCCACGCCGTCGGGATAGCCGCCGAAGCTGCGGATCAACCACACCAGTAGACCCGCCAGCGCGCCAAAAATCAGACGGCCTTTATTGGTGGTCGACGCGGTCACCGGATCGGTGAGAATAAAGAACGCGCCCAGCATGGTGGCCCCGGAGAACAGATGCAGCGTCGGGGATGCCAGGCTGTCCGGCGACAGCAGCCAGCCAAGGGTGGAGCAGAAGGCCAGCATGGCGATAAAACTGACCGGGATATGCCAGCGGATGGTTTTCTGCCACAGCAGGAACACCCCGCCCGCCAGATAAGCCAGGTTTACCCACTGCCAGCCCGCGCCTGCCAGCACGCCGCTGTAAATCGGATAGCTCAGGATCTCGTCAACTTTATGTCCGGCATGCAGGGACGTTTTAAAGGTATCCAGCGGCGTCGCCTGGCTGATGCCGTCAACGCCCATGCGCAGGGTATCCATATTGCCGCCGCTGGCGGTATGGCCGGAGAAGATCACCTGCAGCGCATCCATAAAGCCGGGAACGGTGGCGGCAATGTCATGTGGCGGCAGCCAGCTGGTCATCTGCACCGGGAAGGAGATCAGCAACACCACGTAGCCAACCATCGCAGGGTTAAAGGGGTTATGCCCGAGGCCGCCGTAAAGTTGCTTGGCGATGATCACCGCGAACACCGTGCCCAGCACCACCATCCACCAGGGGGCAAAAGAGGGAATACTGATCGCCAGTAGCAGGCCGGTTAACAGCGCAGAATTATCTGCAAGGATCATTTTGATGTTCTGCTTGCGTAACTTCAGCACCAGCGCTTCGGCGGCCAGCGCGCTGACGCCAGCCAGTATAATTTGTATCAGCGTACCCCAGCCGAAAAACCAGCTTTGCACGGCAATGCCCGGCAGGGCCGCCAGCAATACCAGCATCATGATGCGTGACGTCTGGCGCTGGTTATGGGTATAAGGGGAGCTTGCGATTCGAAAAACCATTTAATCCTCGTTAACGGCCTGTTGTGCGGCTTTCTTAGCCTGAACTCTGGCGATCGCCGCAGCGACGGCCGCTTTACGCGGATCGTCATTGGCCGCCGGGGTATCGGTGACCGGCTGCTGGGCTTTACGTGCTTTGGCGCGGGCAATAGCCGCTTCCACCGCGGCTTTGCGCGGATCGATGACCTCTTCCGGCGCGGGTGGAATTTTCGGCGGTGGCGCTTCTGCCGCCTGCTGCTGCGCTTTACGTGCTTTGGCGCGGGCGATAGCTGCTTCCACCGCCGCTTTACGGGGATCAACATCGCCAACAGGTTCAGAGGGCGCTGCAGGCTCTGGGGCTTCGGCGGTCTGCTGCGCTTTACGCGCTTTAGCGCGGGCAATGGCCGCTTCTACCGCGGCTTTACGCGGATCGGCGTCCGGCGCGTTAACGGCCGCAGCCTGTTGTGCTTTCTCTGCCTGACGGGCGCGCGCTTCGGCTTTGCGGGCTTCACGGGCGGCGATTACCTCGCTGTTATCCGGTACGGCGCCTGCCTGCACCACCACCGGCTGGGTGGCGTTCTGTTTTTTCTCGCGCACGCGGGCAAGCGCCGCGTCGATGGCAGCCTGATCTTTCGCCGCAGGCTGTACCGCCGCCTGTTTGTGGCGGGCGAGACGCGCCTCTTTTTCACGCTCAAGACGCGCCTGACGCGCTTCAAAGCGCATCTTCGCTTCCGCGGCACGTTTTTCTTCCTGCGCGATGGCGTAGATTTCGGCTTTTTCCTGACGGAAATACTGCACCAGCGGAATATTGCTCGGACACACCCAGGCACAGGCGCCGCACTCGATGCAGTCGGAGAGGTTATGCGCGGTGGCTTTGTCGTGCTGCTGGCCTTTACTGAACCAGTAGAGCTGCTGCGGCAGCAAGTCGGCAGGACAGGCGTCCGCACAGGCGCTGCAACGGATACAGCCTTTCTCTTCCTGCGGCTCGCCCATTTCAGTGGCGGACGGTGCCAGTAGGCAGTTAGTGATTTTCACCACCGGCACGTCCAGCCACGGCAGGGTAAAGCCCATTAGTGGACCGCCCATGATGACCATCTGCTCGCCACCGGGACAAAAACCTGCGGCGTCAAGCAGATGACGGATCGGCGTGCCCAGACGCGCCCAGACGTTGCCCGGCTGTTTTACCGCTTCACCGGTCAGCGTCACCACGCGTTCGGTCAGAGGTTCGCCATCCACCACGGCGCGTTTTACCGCATAGGCGGTGCCGACGTTCTGCATCAGCACGCCGATATCGGACGAACGTCCGCCGTGCGGCACCTGTTTGCCGGTGAGGATCTGTGTCAGCTGTTTCGCGCCGCCCGACGGGTATTTGGTCGGGATAACGCGCAGCGTAATGTCGTGCGAACCTGCCAGCACCGCCCGCAGCATGGAGATCGCCTGGGGTTTGTTATCTTCAATGCCAATCAGCACCTGGCGCGGCTGCAAAATATGCGCAAGGATGCGAATGCCTTCCACCACCTGGGCCGCGCAATCCTGCATCAGACGGTCATCGGCGGTGATGTACGGCTCGCACTCGGCGGCGTTGATGATCAGCGTGTCAATTTTATCGCCGCCACCATGCAGTTTATTGCCGGTCGGGAAGCCCGCGCCGCCAAGACCAGCGACGCCCGCCTGGTGAATACGCTCAATCAGCGCCTCACGGCTGCGGGAGCGGTAATCACTCCAGCCGTCGCGCTCGATCCATTGATCCTCACCGTCGGCGTCAATAAGCACGCTCAGTTCCGCCAGTCCGGACGGATGCGCCGTGGAGTGGGGGGCAATGGCCACCACCACGCCGGAGGTTGGCGCATGTACCGGCAGCATACGGCCGCGCCCGCGGGTCAGCGGCTGACCGCGCAATACGCGATCGCCTGCGCGCACGCACAGCTCACCCTCAGCGCCGATATGCTGCTTGAGAGGAATGACAAAACGCGAGGCCAGCGGCAGCTGACGCAGCGGCGTGCCGCTGGACTGGGTCTTCATTTCCGGCGGATGAATACCGCCGTGGAAGTCCCACAGTTTATCTTTTCGGAAAGCCGAGAATAACTTAAGCATGTTGTTCCACAGAAATGATGCGCACCGGGATCGTCTGTAAATCCCATTTCCAGCTGTCAGGGGTAGCGGCCACCGGACGCAGCTCAATGCACTGTGTCGGGCAGGGATCGACGCACAGATTACAACCGGTGCACAGGTCGCTCATCACCGTATGCATGGCGCGGGTCGCGCCGACGATGGCATCGACCGGGCAGGCCTGAATGCATTTGGTGCAGCCAATACAGTTAGGTTCGTCGATCACCGCCAGCATACGCACCGGCTCTGCCGCGACTTCTTCGTCGTCCACTGGTTGCGGATCCACGTTTAGCAGCGTGGCGATTTTCAGCATCACGGCTTCGCCGCCAGGGGCGCAGCGGTTAATTTTTTCACCCTGCACGCCCACCGCCTCAGCATAAGGGCGGCAGCCAGGGTAGCCGCACTGACCGCACTGGCTCTGCGGCAGCAGTTCGTCAATGCGTTCGACAACGGGATCGTCCTCCACCGCGAAACGGCGGGAGGCGTAACCAAGAATGACGCCAAAGATCAGCCCGAGAACGCTCAGGGCGGCAATGGCAATCCAGATCGCACTCATTACAACTTCACCAGACCACTAAAGCCCATAAAGGCCAGAGACATTAAACCTGCAGTGATCAGCGCAATGGCGTTACCGCGGAAGGGGGCGGGCACATCCGCCACCACCAGACGCTCACGGATCGCCGCGAACAGCACCATCACCAGTGAAAAGCCCACCGCCGCGGCAAAGCCGTACAGCGCAGACTGCATAAAATTGTGCCCGAGGTTGATATTGAGCAACGCCACGCCCAGCACCGCGCAGTTGGTGGTGATAAGCGGCAGAAAAATGCCCAGCAGGCGATAGAGCGCCGGGCTGGTTTTACGTACCACCATCTCAGTAAACTGCACCACCACGGCGATGATCAGAATAAAGGCCAGTGTACGCAGATAGATCAGATCCAGCGGAATAAGCACCCAGGTGTCGATGATCCATGCGCACACGGAGGCCATCGTCATGACAAAGGTGGTTGCCAGTCCCATCCCCATGGCGGATTCCAGTTTTTTGGACACCCCCATAAACGGGCAGAGGCCAAGAAACTTCACCAGCACAAAGTTATTGACCAGAACGGTTCCGACAAACAGCAGTAAGTAATCAGTCATTATTCGCCCTGAAAGAATAAACCGCCCATTATCGGATAATCCGCAACGGGCGACAACAGCATAACTGTAGGGTTATTACGGGTTAACAAAGGTCTTTTTGACCCTGCCGGAGCGCTTAAAATAGGGCACCAGCAACGCCGCCGCCATCAGCGGAAACAGCAGCTGGCGCAGCGCCAGTTCATCCGATACCGGGGAAAAGGCAAAGGCTTTTACCGCCAGCAGCACCGAAATCAGCAGCCAGATAATATAGTGCTTTGGCACCATCCGGCGGCGTTTGAAAAAGGCAATGGTCAGCCACAGGGTGTAATACCACATGCCTACGGCAAACAGCAGGGTGGCAAACCACATCACCATCGACATCATGCCCTGGGCGTGCAGCGTGGCGAACGTCCGGGGCGACATCAGCGCCGAAGTATAGAGCAGAAGCGCCAGCGACGTGCTCAGCAGCGCCACCAGCAGCCATGCCAGGGGGGCGAGTAACCAGCCTCCGATTCGTTCTGCGGGCGTTGCGGTCATGGATTATTCACCTTTAGTCTGTACGCGTAATTTGCCGGGCGAAGATTATAAAGCATTGCCGGGGGAATACTACTGGCATTATTACCGGTAACACCCGGACGCAGCGGGTAATAATACGCGACCTGGCGAAACAGATTTGTCCGTCAATGCGGTGGCAGGGGAGTTAAGGTGGTTCTTAAGGGGTAAAAAGCAGGCACCGGAAAGTGCCTGCGGTAAATTAACGCTGCGCGCCGCGACTGGCAATTAACTGCTGATACCAGAAGAAACTTTTTTTACGTTTACGCGCCAGATTATTGTCATGATCGACATAGACAAAACCATACTGTTTTTTATACCCGTTAAGCCAGCTCAGCAAATCAATAAATGACCAGGGATAATAGCCGCGTACGTCCGCGCCCTGCGCCATAGCGTCAGCCATCGCATCCACATGCATGCGCAGATAATCAATGCGCGGGTCATCTACAATTTCCCCGTCAATAATGGGATCCTTCGCGCCTAAGCCATTTTCGGTGATGTAGATGGGAATATCACCGTAACGGGCTTTGATTTGCATAATGCCGTCGGTCAGTCCCTGCGGCCAGATTTCCCAGTCCCAGTCGGTATAAACGCCGTCCGGATTACGCACGAATTTAAACAGTCCTTTAAAGCCGAATTCATGACCGCTGTTGCGCTCGCCAGAATGATTCGCCTGGGTATGGGTTTCGTGCGGATTGGAAACTACCGTTTCACGACGATAATAATTCAGGCCGATAAAGTCGCAGCGATTCTCCCGCAGTAAGCGATCGTCTTCCGGGGCGAACCGCGGCACCCCCCAGCGCTGCTGCGCGGCAGCCAGTAATGCCGCCGGATATTCGCCTTTCAGCACCGGATCGTAAAACCAATGGGTATAAATGGCATCCGCCAGATCTGCCGCCGCCACGTCTTCCGGCAGGCGGGTGAGCGGGGTGTGCGGTTGCAGTACGTTCACAAAACCGATTTCACCCGTGATGCCGGACTGACGAAAGGCTTTTACCGCCAGCGCATGGGCGATAAAGACATGGTGACAGGCCTGAATGGCCCGCGCCGGATCGGTAACGGAGGGCGGATGGCTGCCGGTGATATAGCCGTGACCGATAAATACGATGGTTTCGTTGAAGGTGGCCCACAGGAGGACGCGGGAGCCGAAGCGGTCATAGCACAGGCGGGCGTACTCCTCAAAAGCGTCCGCCGTAGAGCGGGCTTCCCAGCCGCCTTCGTCCTGCAGTGCCTGGGGTAAATCCCAGTGATAAAGGGTCACCATAGGCACAATATTGTGCGCCAGCAGGGCGTCGATCAGATCGCTGTAGAACTTCACGCCCGCTTCATTCACCTCGCCGCGGCCCTGCGGCAGCAGGCGCGGCCATGAAATCGAAAACCGGTAGCTTTGCAGCCCCATTTCCGCCATCAGCGCGACGTCTTCCTGCATGCGGTGATAATGGTCAACGGCGACATCGCCGTTGGTGCCCTGCCAGGTGGCGCCGGGAATATGCGAAAACACATCCCAGATCGACGGGCCTTTACCATCGGCATCATGTCCGCCTTCAACCTGATACGCCGCAGTCGCGGCACCCCATAAAAATTCTTCCGGAAACGCAGCCATCGTGTGCTCCTTTCTGTTCCATGACGTTAAGGCACGTTACACGCGATGCGTTTATCACCGCAACCGGTTTCAGAAACCGGTTACCGGAATGGGAGGGCAGTCACTTTTAGCCCGGCGGGGAGGGCGTTATTTTGCCTGTACGTGGGCGGCGGGTTCCGGCGGCTGATAATTATCAATATGGCTGGCAACGCCTAATAAAATGGCGCTGACGCCCAGCACGATCCAGCCGGCGAGTTCAATAATGCGGGTCACTACTCCGTTCATAATGCAGACTTCTCCTGTTTACCTGAGGGCGAATAGTAGCGGGGCGTGATTATTCCGGCAAGTCTGCGTCGGTATTCAGGGTATTTTCAGGATTTTCTGAAATCAGCGCCCCCGATGACGCTCTGTTTGAGGAAGACAGGCTGACCATCGCCACGTATGATTAATAAAGCGAAAACACATTCCTCCACTGACGAGAGGCAGCTTTATGAGTGACAAGATCCGTGTCGGATTAATTGGCTATGGCTATGCCAGCAAAACCTTTCATGCTCCGCTGATCGACGGCACGCCGGGCATGGAGCTGGCGGCGATCTCCAGCAGTGATGAAAACAAAGTCCATGCCGACTGGCCGAACGTGCCGGTGGTGTCGGAGCCGAAGCATCTGTTTAACGATCCTTCGCTGGATTTGATTGTCATCCCTACGCCCAACGATACCCATTTCCCGCTGGCGAAAGCGGCGCTGGAAGCCGGTAAACATGTGGTGGTGGATAAGCCGTTTACCGTGACACTGTCACAGGCACGCGAGCTGGATGCGCTGGCGAAAACCCTTGGCCGTGTGCTGTCGGTATTCCACAACCGCCGCTGGGACAGCGATTTCCTGACGCTGAAAGCGCTGGTGGCGGAAGGCGCGCTGGGGGAAGTGACCTATTTTGAATCGCACTTTGACCGTTACCGGCCGGAAGTGCGTAATCGCTGGCGAGAAATGGCCGGTCCAGGCAGCGGCATCTGGTACGATCTGGGGCCGCATCTGCTCGATCAGGCGGTCAACCTGTTTGGCCTGCCGGTGGGCATGAACGTCGATCTGGCGCAGTTACGCCCCGGCGCGCAGGCCACCGACTATTTCCATGCGGTGCTCACCTATCCGCAGCGGCGCGTGGTGCTGCACGGCACGCTGCTGGCGGCGGCAGAATCGGCGCGCTATATCGTGCACGGCACCCGGGGGAGCTATGTGAAGTTTGGCCTCGATCCGCAGGAAGAACGGCTGAAAAACGGCGAACGTCTGCCGCAGGAAGACTGGGGTTATGACATGCGCGACGGCGTGCTGACCCGTGCCGAAGGCGACGAGCGGGTAGAGGAAAGCTGGCTGACCATTCCGGGCAACTATCCGGCCTATTATGCCGGGATCCGCGATGCGCTGAACGGTGACGGGGAAAACCCGGTGCCCGCCAGCCAGGCGATTCAGATCATGGAGCTGATCGAGCTGGGCATGGAATCGGCAAAACATCGCTCGACGCTTTGCCTGTCGTCATGAAGAAGCCCGGCATCTGCCGGGCTTTTTTTATGCGCGGATGAGGCTGTCGCGCAGCGCCTGTTTTTCAGCGGCGCTCAGGAAGGCGATCTCCAGACCGTTGATCTGCGCCTGGCGGATCTGCTCGCGGCTTAAACCGGCCTGCGGCGCCGCGACCTGATACTCATGAATAATATCCACGCCCTGTACCGCCGGATCGTCGGTATTCAGCGTGGCCAGCACGCCGTGCTCAAGGAAGGTTTTTAGCGGGTGCGCGGAAAGGGACGCCACCGTGCTGGTCTGAATATTAGAGGTCAGACAGGATTCAATGCCGATACGCTGCTCCGCGAGGAAATCCATCAGCGCAGGATCTTCAATAGCCTTCACGCCGTGGCCGATACGCTCGGCGCCCAGCTCACGGATCGCCTGCCAGATGCTCTCCGGGCCCGCCGCTTCACCGGCGTGAACGGTAATACGCCAGCCCGCGTCACGCGCGCGGTTGAAGTGGGAGAGGAACAGGCTGCCGGGGAAGCCCAGCTCGTCGCCCGCCAGATCCAGCGCGGTAATGCTGTCGCGGTGCGCCAGCAATGCTTCCAGCTCTTCCAGACAGGCCGCTTCGCCGAAGGTGCGGCTCATAATGCCGATCAGACGCGCCTGCACGTTGAACGCGCTGCTGCCCTGACGCACCCCTTCGATGACCGCTTCCACCACGCCCGCTACCGGCAGGTTATGGGTCATCGCCATATAGCCCGGTGAAAAGCGCAGTTCAACATAGTGCAGGCCATTGCGCGCCGCATCTTCCATATTCTCGAACGCCACACGACGGCAGGCGTCCAGCGAGGCCAGCACTTTCACGCCCCAGTCGAGTTTTGACAGGAAGCTGACCAGATCCGGTTCGTTAGAGGTCACCTGCACGTGCGGACGCAGGGTATCAAGGGTATCAGCGGGCAGGGAGAGGTTAAACTGGCGGCCAAGATCGAGGATGGTCTGGGCGCGAATATTGCCATCAAGGTGGCGGTGAATGTCGGTCAATGGAATAGTGGAATCAATCATGCTGCACTCTTTTTAGATGTTTTAGGTAAAGTGCAGAGCATTATAAAAATAAATCGGGGTAAAAAGCTATGTTGCGCAAGCAATAAGTTGGTTGCGCAACACAAAATCACAAAAGTGCCTGAATTCCGGCTATTAACCGGCTGACGCCCTGTTCCAGCTTCACGCGCGGACAACCGGCATTCAGACGCACAAAACCGCGGCCCGCATCGCCATAGGTCAGCCCCGGCATAATGGCGACCTTCTGGTTTTCAATCAGCTCCTGCTGCAACCGCGCATCATCAATGCCCAGCGGCCGCAGGTCGATCCACGCCAGATAAGTTGACTGTGGCGGCTGCCAGTTGAGGTCAGGGAAGGCGGCGTTCAGCTCCGCCGCTACAAAGTCCAGATTTGCCGCCAGATATGCCCGCAACGCATCCAGCCAGGGCGCGCCCTCGCGATAGGCGGCAATATGCGCATGGATCGCCAGCACCGACGGTGATGATAGCCCGTCGCGGCTCTTCAGCGCCGCCAGATAACGTGACCGTGTCACGTTATCTTCAATAATGCCATATGCGCCGGTCAACGCCGGGATATTAAAGCTTTTCGACGCCGAGGTAAGCAGCGCCCAGGGACCCTGAGCGACACGGCTCCAGGGTATATGACGGTGCGCTCCCCAGGTCATATCCATATGGATCTCATCGCTGATCACCCTCACACCGTGGCGGGCGCACAGCGCCGCCATGGTGTGCAGCTCATCCTGCGTCCAGACCTTCCCGGTCGGGTTTTGCGGGCTGCACAGCAGCAGGATTTTGTTTTCTTCCTGCGCGAGCGCCGCTTCCAGCGCGGCCATATCGCAGTGCCAGTCGCCGTTATGTTGCAGCGGCACCGGCACGACGCGGCGATCGTTGCCCTCGATCACCTTGTAGAACGCGTCATAGGCCGGGGTATGCACCACCACCCCGTCACAGGGGGCAGACCACAGGCGGATCAGTTCGGCGACCATGTAGATCACCGACGGGCCATAGACCAGCGCATTGTCCGGCAGCGGGGCGTTAAAGCGCGTACTGAACCAGTGCTGCACGGCGCTGATAAATTCCTCGTTGTTCCAGCGGCTGTAACCTAATACGCCATGGGCCAGCCGCGCCTGTAACGCCTCAATCACACAGGGCGCCGTGGCAAAATCCATATCCGAGATGGTGAACGGCAGCAGGTCGGCGTGACCAAAACGGTCTGCCACATAATCCCACTGGGTACACCAGGTGCCGTGGCGATCCACGACGGTTGAGAAATCAAACATCTCGCTATCCTTATGCTTCAACGGTATTCATCAGTGACACCAGCTCATCTTTGACCGACTGAACCTGCGGGCCAATGACCACCTGAAGATTATGCTCGTTTAATTTCACCACTCCAATCGCCCGCAGTGCTTTCAGCGCGTCGGTATCCACTTTTGACATGTCCGCCACCGACAGGCGCAGGCGAGTAATGCAGTTATCAATGGTCACCAGATTCTCCGCGCCGCCCAGCGCCGCCAGAATAGCCGGGACGTTATAGCCGGATTTCCCGGCGCTGCCCGCAAAACGTTTTTCAAGCTGGCTGCTGATCTCTGCCTCGCGACCCGGCGTTTTCAGGTTAAAGCGGGTAATGGCGAAGCGGAAAATGGCGTAGTAGGTGACGAACCAGACCGCTGCGACCACCGGCACCATGTACCATTTGGTCGCCAGACCGTGCAGGATGCCGAACACCACAAAGTCGATCAGGTTGCCGTCGGTATTGCCGATGGTGACGCCCAGCACCGCCATCATGGTAAAGCCCAGACCCGTGAGCAGGGCATGGATCACATACAGCACCGGCGCGACGAACAGGAACAGGAACTCCAGCGGCTCGGTGGTGCCGCCAATCACGCAGGCGACCACGCCGGAAATAAGCAGACCTTTAATTTTATGACGATTCTCCGGACGGGCGCAGTGATACATCGCCAGCGCCGCCCCTGGTAAGCCGCCGAGGAAGGCGGGCATCTTACCCTGCGACAGAAAACGTGTAGCGCTTTCGGCAAAGCCGTGGGAAGTCGGGCAGTTTAACTGCGCCTGGAAGATAGTTAACGCACCGCTGACCGTGTTGCCGCAGACGTCGAGCGTACCGCCTGCCTCACTGAAGCGGATCAGCGCCACCAGAATATGGTGCAGGCCAAAGGGCAGCAGCAGACGCTCGCCGGTGCCGAAAATCATCGGCCCAAAATCCCCGGCGCTGTTGATCATCTGCCCGAGGCCGTTGATACCCATGGCGAAAAACGGCCAGATAAGCGGAATACACAGCCCCACCAGCCCCATCACCACCGTGGTGATGATCGGCACAAAACGCGTGCCGCCGAAAAACGCCAGCGCGTCCGGCAGGCGCACGGTATGGAAACGTTCATGCAGCAGCCAGACCACCACCCCTGCGATCACCGCGCCCAGAATGCCGGTATCAATGGACTGGATGCCGAGGATGTTCTGCACGTTGTTGGCTTTCAGAATGGCGGCGTCGGTGGTTGGCAGAATGCCTTTCGCGGTCAGCCAGAAATTAACCGCCAGGTTCATGACCGCATAACCGACGAAACCGGCGAAGGCCGCCACGCCTTTATTTTCGCGCGCCAGCCCTAGCGGAATGGCGATACAGAACATCACCGGCAGAAAGCTGAACGCAAAAGAACCGACTTTCCCCATCCAGATGAAAATCGCCTGTAACACCGGATTTTCAAGCGCCGGTAACAGCGTCACCACATCATGGCTGCTCAGGGAGCTGCCGATGCCCATCATGATCCCGCAGAAAGAGAGCAGGGCCACCGGCAACATAAAGGTTTTCCCTAACTGCTGGAAAAACTCCCACAGCGTAATTTTTGGTGCAGTTTTAACAGGCATGAACGATTCCTTGTCTGTAAAAGTGGATTCAGTGGCCAGAAGATAAAACGTTTTATCAAATTTTAGTGCGACAAATATCACATAGTAAGCGTATAAATTGCGGTAAAAAGGGTAACGGTAAAAAAACGTTTTACCAAAATCATTAGCAGGGATACCTCGCCGGGATGACGAATAAAAAAATCACCATCAATGATGTCGCGCTGCACGCTGGCGTATCGGTCAGCACCGTATCGCTGGTGCTCAGCGGTAAAGGGCGCATTTCGCCCTCCACCGGGCAAAAAGTGAATGCGGCGGTAGAGCAGCTGGGTTTTGTGCGTAACCGTCAGGCAGCGCTGCTGCGCGGCGGCAAAACCGGCGTCGTTGGGCTTATCGTAAGCCACTTCTCCGATCCCTTTTACGCGCAGCTAACGGCAGGGTTGACCGGCGTGCTGGAGGCGGAAGGCAAAATGGTGTTTCTCACCCAGGGGGGACGGCAGGGGGAGCATCTGCTGTCCCGCATCGACACACTGATGGCACAAGGAGTGGACGGCATAGTGATCGCCGGGGGCGTCAGTAATACCGCTGAAATCAACGCCCGTGCTGACGGGCTGCCAGTGGTGTTCGCTTCACGGGCCAGCTATCTCGATGACGCCGATATTATTCGCCCGGACAATATGCAGGCGGCACAAATGCTGACCGAACATCTTATTCGCGGCGGCCATCAGCGCATTGCCTGGCTCGGGGGCAACAGTTCGTCCCTTACCCGTGCCGAACGCGTCGGCGGCTACTGCGCCACCTTGCTGAAGTACGGGCTGCCGTTTCACAATGAATGGGTGGTGGAGTGCGAGTCCAGCCAGAAGCATGCGGCCGAAGCCATTGGCGCGCTGCTGCGCCATAATCCGACTATCAGCGCGGTGATGTGCTACAACAGCACCATCGCCATGGGGGCCTGGTTTGGCCTGATGCGCGCCGGGCGGCAGAGCGGTTTTGAGAGCGTCGGCAACGTGTTTGATCAGCAGATCGCGCTGGCGGCCTTTGCGGATGTGCCGGAAAGCCGGCTGGATGATGTGCCCATCGCCTGGTCACTGACCCCGGCGCAGGAGATCGGCTGCGCGCTGGCAGAGCGCATCATGCAGCGCATCGACAAACAGGATGCACACACGCAGGAGCAGATCATGCCTTCACGGCTGGTGACGGTGAGATAAAACGGGGATAAACAGGGGAAAACGGCACCTTACTTCGCGGAGATCTCCGCATTTCAGGTGCAGCTTATCGTTACTGCTGAGGCACCGCAGGTACGGCCGGGGCAACCGGCGGCTGAGGCGCTGGCGCTGGCAGGCCGAGATCCGGCATACCGAACATGCCGACAAACTCATCCAGCGGCATTTTCTGACCGTTCAGCGTCACCTGACCATTGGCGTACTGCAGGCTGGTGGAGATCACGTTGTTATCCAGCGTGGTGATGCGGAACATCTGGCCCATCGCCGCCAGGCCTTTCACCTGCTGGGCAGCCAGCTTGCTGGCGTCAGCGTCCTGATAACCTTCCAGTTTTGCCACCTGGGTCATAAACTCGGTCGCCATATCTACCGGGATAGTCAGCTTGCTGTCGAGGGATTTCACGCTGCGATCCACTTCCTGCGCCAGGGTTTGCGGCTCGCCGGTCGCGGTGGCCGGATCTTTTAAGAACAGCGACAGGTTAAAGGCAGTTTCGCCTTTGTCGTTTTTCCAGCTCAGCGGCGCAACGGTGATCACCGGCTCGCCTTTCAACAGCAGCGGCAGGGAAGAGAAGAAGGCTTCCGTCGCTTTCTGCTGATAAAGTTCCGGGTTCTGTACCACTTCCGGCTGCGCCATCAGCGCTTTGGTCTGCGCGTTATATTGCTGGCTGAACTGATGCCAGGCCTGGCCGTCAATCTGACCGACTTTCAGCGTCAGTTTGCCGCTGCCCATATTCTGGTTCTGAATTTTCAGGCTGTTGAGGGTGTAATCGATCTGGCTGTTGACGGTTTTGTTGTCTTTCGCCACATCGGTCTTCGCCGTCAGATCCATGCCTTCCAGCACCGCCATCTCTTTGTTTTCCACAGAGATAGCCAGCTTTTCCAGCGACAGCTTCTGATCGCCGATACGCTCGTTAAAGCTGGCGCGTTTGCTGTTGCCTTCGCTCTTCAGATTGTTGAAGGTAACCTGCACCTTCTGGCCGTATTCGTTGACCGCGTCCACCAGACCGCTTGCCGCTTCGCCGGTCAGCGACACTTCGTTGCCATCACGATCGGCCTCAAGTTTGAAATCCCCGCCGCTGAAGGCGACTTTCTCACCCTCTTTTTCATAGTTCAGCGGCTTCAGGGCGATGTCAGAACGGGTATCGCCGCCGTAGCCAATGCGCGTGTCCACCACAAACGGCGACTCGCCTTTGGCCATATCAAACAGCGGCTTTGAGACGTTATTATTAACCAGCGTCGACTTCACTGACGCCATCGCCGGGATCAGATTGAAATGTTTAAGCTGGGCAAAGGGGAAGGGGCCATGATCCACGGACTCGTTCAACACCACGCTTTCGCCCGGTTTCAGCCAGACGTTCTCGCTGCCGGCGACGGGTTTGATCACCAGTTGCAAATGGCTGCTGAAGACGCCGCGCTGATAGCTCTGATAAGCCAGTTCCACGCCCGCTTCCGGCGCGCTGTTTTTAATTTCTGCGTTAGCCTGATTGACCATATCCGCGATACGGCCTTCAAGCTGTTTACCCGTGTACCAGGCTGCACCTGTCCAGATAGCACCCAGTGCAACAATAACTCCCGCGGCGACCAGCGTTTTTTTCATAATGATTATCCATAAAAATGAAACCAGGCGGCTCAGGCCGCCTGGACGATCGTAAAGTCTTGCTAAGCTTAGCAATACCCGCCTGTTACGTCAGTAACTTAGTTAACCTTATTGTAGACTCTCGCCACGCGGCCAACACCACTGACGGCGACCGGTGACTCATCGGCGCGGATCACCGCCGACTCGCCCGGTTTCAGGGTCAGGCGCTCGTCGCCTTTACTAAGCAGGGCTTCGCCTTCCACGCAGAACACAATCGCGGCGCTGTGCTGGGCAAGCGCCGTTTCCTGGGAGGATAAATCGTGCAGCGAGAACGCAAAATCCTCCACCGGGATCGGGAATTCCAGCGTACTGCCGTCTTTTTGCGGCTGCGTCAGCAGTTCAGCGGCTGGCTTCGGCGTGAATTTGACGTTTGCCACCAGTTCCGGAATATCGATGTATTTCGGCGTCAGTCCGGCGCGCAGCACGTTGTCGGAGTTTGCCATTACTTCCAGCGCCACGCCCTGCAGGTAAGCGTGCGGGGTTTCGGCGAACAGGAACATGGCTTCGCCCGGCTCCAGTTTCACCACGTTAAGCAGCAGCGGCGAGAACAGGCCGCTGTCATCCGGATAGAACTGCTTAATAACGCGGATGGTCTCCCACGGCTCGCCCTGCTGGCTGGTGAGCGCGGCGCTGAGCACCGCCAGCGCGCGGGATTTCTCTTCGCCCTGCATGTTGAGCAGGCTGGCGAACAGCTGGCTTAAGCTCTCTGCATCAGGATTTTCCAGGAAATGAGCGATGGAGGTATGCGCACCCGCCACCGGCTGCAATAAAGAGACAATCTCGGAGAACTCGCGGAATGCGTTCATCGCGAGGAACGGCGTCAGGGCAAAGACCAGCTCCGGTTTATGGTTCGGATCTTTGTAGTTACGCTCCGCGGCATCCAGCGGAATGCCTGCGGCGTTTTCCTTCGCAAAACCGTCTTCCGACGCCTGCTTGTTAGGGTGCACCTGGATGGAAAGCGGTTGATCGGCACACAGCACTTTAAACAGGAACGGCAGTTCGCCAAAACGGTTGGCAACCGCCTCGCCCAGCCAGCGGGTTTTATCCTGATCGATCAGATCGCGCAGCACCTGAACGGAACCGTCCGCGTTCTGCACTTTTGAGCTGCTCTTCGGGTGCGCGCCCATCCACAGTTCCGCCATTGGCAACTGCTGTGGGTTGGCAATTCCGTAGAGATCCGTTAACGCACTTTTACTTCCCCAGGCATAGTTCTGCACTGAGTTGATGAGTTTTTGCATTATCAAGCCCTGTAGTTTCGTTAAAGAGTTTGCGGGTATTAAAGCAATAAACATCAGGGAAGTAACCACTGCATGCAAAAAGTCGTACTAGTCTCAGTTTTTGTTAAAAAATTGTGTAGGATAAAGCGACTCGCTTTTAAACAGGGCAATGGAACATCTGCCCGAACCATAACCAGACCGTGCAGTCAGTGAGAGAACAATGTCGAATAAACCCTTCCAGTATCAGGATCCTTTTCCGCTGAACAAGGACCAGACCGAATACTATCTGTTGAGCAGTGACCACGTCTCCGTCGCCGAATTCGAAGGACAGGAGATCCTCAAAGTCGATCCCCAGGCGCTGACCTTGCTGGCGCAACATGCGTTCCACGATGCGTCCTTTATGCTGCGCCCGGCGCACCAGCAGCAGGTGGCCGATATTCTGGCCGACCCGGATGCCAGCGAAAACGATAAGTATGTCGCGCTGCAATTCCTGCGTAACTCCGAAATCGCCGCCAAAGGCATTCTGCCCACCTGCCAGGATACCGGCACGGCGATCATCATGGGCAAGAAAGGCCAGCGCGTGTGGACCGGCGGCGGCGATGAAGCGGCGCTCGCGCGTGGCGTCTACAACACCTATATCGAAGACAACCTGCGCTATTCGCAAAACGCGGCGCTGGATATGTATAAAGAGGTGAACACAGGCACCAACCTGCCGGCGCAGATCGACCTCTACAGCGTCGACGGCGACGAGTACAAATTCCTGTGCATCGCCAAGGGCGGCGGCTCGGCCAACAAAACCTATCTCTATCAGGAAACCAAAGCGCTGCTGACGCCGGGCAGACTGAAGGATTACCTGGTGGATAAGATGCGCACCCTGGGCACCGCGGCTTGCCCGCCTTACCATATCGCTTTTGTCATCGGCGGCACCTCGGCGGAAGCGACGCTGAAAACGGTGAAGCTGGCCTCCACCAAATATTATGACGAGCTGCCGACGACGGGGAACGAGCTGGGTCAGGCGTTCCGCGACATCGAACTGGAAAATGAGCTGCTGCGCGCGGCGCAGGATCTGGGCCTCGGCGCACAGTTCGGCGGCAAATATTTCGCCCACGATATTCGTGTGGTGCGCCTGCCGCGTCACGGCGCTTCCTGCCCGGTAGGTATGGGCGTTTCCTGCTCCGCTGACCGTAATATCAAAGCGAAGATCAACCGCCACGGCGTGTGGCTGGAAAAACTGGAAAACAATCCGGGCAAATACATTCCGCAGGCACTGCGCCAGGCCGGGGAAGGTGAAGCGATCAAAGTGGATCTTAATCGCCCGATGGCGGAGATCTTACGCCAGCTGTCGCAGTATCCGGTGTCCACCCGCCTGTCACTGAGCGGCACCATCATCGTCGCCCGCGATATTGCCCATGCGAAGTTAAAAGAGCGTATGGATCGCGGCGAAGGCCTGCCGCAGTACGTGAAAGATCACCCGATCTATTACGCAGGCCCGGCCAAAACGCCGGAAGGTTACGCTTCCGGCTCCCTCGGCCCGACCACCGCCGGACGCATGGACTCCTATGTGGATCAGCTCCAGTCGCAGGGCGGCAGCATGATCATGCTGGCAAAAGGCAACCGCAGCCAGCAGGTGACGGATGCCTGTCACAAGCACGGCGGTTTCTATTTAGGCAGCATCGGCGGTCCGGCGGCGGTACTGGCGCAGAGCAGCATCAAAAGTCTGGAATGCGTGGAGTACCCGGAACTGGGTATGGAAGCCATCTGGAAAATCGAAGTGGAAGATTTCCCGGCGTTCATACTCGTGGATGATAAGGGCAATGACTTCTTCGCTCAGATCCAGTCCTCCGCCTGCGCGCGCTGCGTGAAATAAACCCTTTTCGTCCGGCAACGCAGCCCGTCGCCGGACGTTTTTTTGCAACATTTTCTATCGTGCCACGCAACTTCAGTAATACTTACAACTTCGTTTGCAGGTGAGCAATGTCGGCAACCCACATCACTTGGTATCCAGGGAGAAAGTATGACTTCGCATCGCAATGAAAAAGATTCGATGGGCGCCATCGACGTTCCGGCAGATAAATTATGGGGCGCGCAAACCCAACGGTCGCTGGAGCATTTTCGCATCTCGACGGAAAAAATGCCGGAGGCGCTGATCCGCGCGCTGGCGCTGACCAAACGTGCCGCCGCTAAGGTGAATCAGGATCTGGGGCTGCTGCCCGAAGAAAAAGCCCGCGCCATTATCAGCGCCGCCGATGAAGTGCTGGCGGGGAAACATCCTGACGAGTTCCCGCTGGCCATCTGGCAGACCGGCTCCGGCACCCAGAGCAACATGAACATGAACGAAGTGCTGGCGAACCGCGCCAGCGAGCTGCTGGGGGGCGTGCGCGGTATGGAGCGCAAAGTTCACCCGAATGACGACGTTAATAAAAGCCAGAGCTCGAACGATGTTTTCCCCACGGCGATGCACGTCGCCGCGGTGATCGCCATCCGCGAACAGCTGCTCCCGTCGCTGAACGAACTCAAAACCACGCTCAGCGAAAAATCCCGCGCCTTTGCGGATATCGTCAAAATCGGCCGTACCCATTTGCAGGACGCCACGCCGCTGACGCTGGGGCAGGAGATCTCCGGCTGGGTGGCGATGCTGGAGCATAATCTCAAACATATTGAGCACAGTCTGCCGCATCTCAGCGAGCTGGCGCTGGGCGGCACGGCGGTGGGCACCGGCCTGAACACCCATCCGGAATACGCGGTGCGTGTGGCGGAAGAGCTGGCGGCCACCACCGGGCAGGCGTTTGTCACCGCGCCGAATAAATTCGAAGCCCTCGCCACCTGCGACGCGCTGGTGCATACCCACGGCGCGCTGAAAGGGCTGGCGGCCTCGATGATGAAAATCGCCAACGATGTGCGCTGGCTGGCCTCCGGCCCGCGCTGCGGCATCGGCGAGATCGCCATTCCGGAAAACGAGCCGGGCAGTTCCATTATGCCGGGCAAAGTGAACCCGACGCAGTGCGAAGCCATGACCATGCTGTGCTGCCAGGTGCTGGGCAACGACGTGGCGGTGAACATGGGCGGCGCGTCCGGTAACTTTGAGCTGAACGTCTTCCGCCCGATGGTCATTCATAACGTGCTGCAATCGGTGCGTCTGCTGGCGGACGGCATGGAGAGCTTTAACGAACACTGCGCCACCGGTATCGAACCGGTGCGCAGCCGTATCGATCAGCTGCTCAACGAGTCACTGATGCTGGTGACGGCGCTGAACACCCACATCGGCTATGACAAGGCAGCGGAAATCGCCAAGAAAGCGCATAAAGAAGGGCTGACGCTGAAAGACGCTGCCCTGGCGCTGGGCTATCTCACCGCTGAAGAGTTCGACAGCTGGGTGCGGCCTGAATCCATGGTCGGCAGCATGAAGCCGGGCCACTAACCGGCAACAAAGAGGTGCAGCCGGGGAATAATCGGCGTTAACGGCTGCGCCTCAGGCTTATAACGATGCTGAATATTGTCAGCATCGTAATTCAGCAGTTCCCCGATATCCGGCACCCGGCCGCCGTTTTCCGCATCAATCAGCGCAATCATCGGCGCGGGGCAGGCGTACTGCACCTGCTTTTTGGTGTCCGCATACCAGACGCGGGCAATGGGCTGCACCTTCACCGGCCGTTTGATTTTCAGTTTCGCCCGTTGCGGCAGGGCGGCAATATCGTTGTACTCCTGCTCCAGCCGCGTCTGCCACTGTTCACGCGTCCAGCCGCCCACCGCGCGGGGGGCTTTCAGGCTCTTCGCCAGCATCGCCAGCACCTCATCCCGGGTCAGATTCTTAATGATGTGTTTGTTCGCCCAGCCAAAGCGCAGCGTCGCCGGATCGCGCAGGGTGGTCAGCGAGCGATAGGCGTTAAGGGTAATCAGCCCCGGCAGGTGGTGGTGCACCCATTCAAAGCGCGCGGCGGGAGGAAGTTCCGATTCCACGGTGATAATGCGCTCAAAAGCCTGCTTCAGGTCATTGATGGTGGCGATGCGCGCTTCGATGGCGTCGCGCAGCCCGGGAGCCGTTTGCAGGCAGATCACGCCGGGCAGCCGCACGGCGGCTTTGCTGCTGCGCTTTTCGGACTGCTGCTGGATAAACAGGTGCGTGAAGTGGCGCAGCGCCCGTTCAGCCGCTTCCTTGCCGATATGCTGCTTCACGGTGATGGTGGTCAGGGGATCGTGCTCGCTGCCTTTTTCCACTGCCGGCAGCTCAAAGACGCGGCCTGCCAGCAGCCGACAGGCGGCGAGTTCGGTTTTCAGCTCCGCCAGTTGCTGCTCAAGCTGGCGAAAAGTGCTGGTGAGGCGTTCGATCAGGTCGTAGCGCGCCATAGCTTACTCCTTAGTTACAACATACTTTATGTATAGCACAGCCGGACCGCTCCGGCCACCGCGATTAACGGTCCGGCAGGACGGGAAGGGCGACCAGTTGTGTAACTGGCCAGCGAAAACGAAAGCGCGCGCCGCCGGTATCGCTGGCATCACAACTCACTTCACCGCCCATCGCCTGTGCGATCGAGTGCACAATCGCCAGCCCCAGTCCGCAGCCGCCGGTGGCGCGATCGCGGCTGGGATCAAGACGCACAAAAGGCTCAAACACCCGCTGGCGTTCCGCTTCGGCGATGCCGGGGCCGTCGTCGTCAACCTGTAAACAGGCATAGCTGCCGTCCAGATCCAGGCTGACGCTCACCTCGTTTTCACAATAGCGCAGGGCGTTATTGAGCAGGTTATCCAGCACCCGTTCCATCAGACGCATGTCCAGCGCGCCAAAGTGCGCGGCGCTGTCGGCATAAACCCGCAGACGTTTGTCAGGGGTTACGCTCTGCACGTCGGCGATATGACCGGTCAGCCAGGCGGGCAGATCCGGCGTCGTCAGCCGCAGCTCATTTTGCGGCCGATCGAGGCGGGCATAGGTGAGCAATTCTTCGATCAGTCCTTCCAGCTGGCCAATATCACGGTTCAGCGCCGCCCGTTCCGGCTCGCTGAGGTTATCGCTCATCTCCAGACGGTAACGCAGGCGCACCAGCGGCGTGCGCAGTTCATGGGCGATGCCGTCTATCAGCTGTTTCTTGCTGGCGATGAGAGCGTTAATGTTATCCGCCATCTGATTAAAAGCCACGCCGAGCCGCTCAAAGCTTGAGCCACGATCAAAGTGGATGCGCTCGGTCAGATGCCCGTCGCCAAAACGCTGCGCCGCCGATTCGATACGCAGCATCTCCTGCCAGTGCGGGCGCATCCAGATAAAAACCGGGAAGGCGAGCGAAATCGCGATAAACACCAGCAGCGTGATGTCGAGAATGCGCATCTCATGCAGATAAAACAGATAAGGCACCGGCCCGACCGCCAGCACATAGTGGCTGCGGGGGATGCGCTGGATAAAGGTGTACTCCGCGTCCAGCGCCACAATGTCGCCTTCCCGCAGCCGCTGCGCCGTTGGCGCGTCAAGGCTGAACTTATTCAGCGGCTCAATACGCATATCGAATGAGAGATTAAGATCCATCTCTTTAAGGGTTTTGCTCCACTCGTGGGGCGGGATTTCGCGCAGCTCGCTGCGGATAAGGTACAGCGAGCTTTTCATCAGATCGTCCAGCGACTGTCGGCCCGCACGCTCGGCGGTGAATTTGTACACCAGGCCGACCAGCATGGTCATCACCAGAAAACAGACGAACAGCAGCAGGTAAAACTGCACAAACAGCTTTTTCATTCAGACACCTGTGATAGTAGCGACACTCAGTTTTCCCAGGCGTGGGGCGCGAACAGATAGCCCTTGTTGCGCACCGTTTTAATGCGGTAGGGCTCGGTGGCATTATCGAGCAGTTTTTTGCGTAAGCGTGAAATGGCCACGTCAACGCTGCGATCCATCCCGTCGTAGCTGACGCCACGCAGATTCTTTAGCAGCGCGTCCCGGTCCATAATCTGCCCGGCATGGGTCGCAAGCTCCCACAGCAGATCAAAATCCGCCGTCGAGAGGACAATTTCATCCCCGGCCAGCAGCACCTGGCGATTAACCGGATCGATGGACAAACTGCCAAAGCGCAAGGCTTTGTGCGGCGTTAAGGTATTTTGCTGCGCCGCGGGCGTGGAGTTCGCGGCATGCTGGCGCAGGTGCAATCGCAGACGGGCCAGCAGCACGGCGGGAGGGGTGGTTTTCAGGATGTAATCGCTGGCGCCCATTTCCAGCGACAAAATATGGTTCATATCGCTGTCAAGAGAGGTCAGCAGCACGATGGGTCCCTGCCACTGGCTGCGCAGATCGCGGCACAGCGTCATGCCGTCTTTACCGGGCAGCATGATGTCCAGCAGCACCAGTTCAGGGTTCTCCCGCAGGATCACCGCTTCGGCGCAATCGCCACGCGGCTCGACAATCACGTCGATATCGTGTTTACCAAGATACGCCGCGATCAGCGCGCCGACTTCCGGGTCGTCTTCTACAAAAACGATCTTATTCATATGCATGATGGTTAGCTAAAAACGCCAACATACACCGCCTTGTTTCAACCCGCCATCACTCTTTCGTTAGCGGAGCGGACGACCGCCGTCGATGGCGAAACTGCGACCGGTGACATAACAACTGGTGAGCAGATAATCCACAAGATCGATAACCTCTTTTTCACCGGGGGCGATTTTCATCAGTGACTTATTCAGCGCCTTCTGACGATAGCTGGCGTCGTCGTGCTCGTTGAATAAAATCAGCGACGGGGCGATGGCATTGACTTTCACTTCCGGCGCGAGCTTGCGGGCAAAGGAGCGCGTCATGTTATCCAGCGCCGCTTTACTGGCGGCGTAGGCGATATGTTTATCACTGCCGCGCTCCACCACGTAATCGGTGAAATGGATAATGTCGGTGGACGCATGACCCTGACCGCGCAGCAGACCTTCCAGTGCATGATTGAGCAGGTAAGGGGCGTGGACATGGATTTGCAGCATGGCGGACAGCACTTCGGTAAGAGGCGTGCCGGGCTTTTCCGGCAGCCAGCCGCTGGCGTTGTGGATCACCGCGCGCAGACAACGGGTACGGGATTTGATCTCCTCGGCAAATTTTAATATTCCGTCATCGGAACAAAAATCCGCCTGGATGCAGACCGCGCCTTCTTCCTGCAACACATCGATAGCCGGGTAAGGCGTGCGATAGCTGACGATCACCGGCTGGTGCAGGTTGAGAAAATGGTGGGCAAGGGCGAGGCCGATACGGCGGCCTCCGCCGGTAATTAAAATGGGATTGGGTTGATCTTTACCCATCGCTATCTCCTTATCGTTAAGACGATGGGCGCAGCATTTATCCCATCAGCATCCAGGTCGCCGGAACCGCTGCAAGCAGCAGACAGGCAATCATCACATGTTCGGCGCGGCGCAGCGGTTTATCATGCTGGTGGGTACGGCGGGCATAGATAAACACCAGCAGGCCGGGCGCATAAAGCACCACCGACAGCAGCAAATGCATCGGGCCGGAGGCATATAATAACCATAAACCATACAGGCAGGATCCGACACCCACGACCTTATGCAGTGGACGGCTGGCGATTTTCAGCAAATACGCCCCGACGAGGAAATAGGGCACGAGGATCATTTCGGAGGCGATGGTCAACAGCGTGTTGTAATCGGATCCCGTCAGCCAGATAAGGATCAGACACACCTGGACGCTGGCGTTGGTCAGCCACAGGGAAGCAGAAGGCGCGCTGTTTTTATTCTGACGGGCGCAGATACGCGGGAAGGCTTTGTAGGTGGCGGCCAGCAGCGGCACTTCCGCCGCCATGATCGTCCAGCTCAGATAGGCCCCGCAAACGGAGACAACCAGACCGGCGGCGATAATAATTTCGCCCCAGGAACCCATCATACGTACCATCAATCCCGCCATCGACGGGTTACGCATTTCAGCCAGGTCCGGACGGGCCACCACCCCCAGCGACAGTAGTGTCACCAGCAGGTAAACCGTTAAGGCAGCCATGACCGCCAGCAGCGTCGCGCGGCCCACGTCATGCTTGCTGCGCGCCCGGGCGGACACCACCACTGCGCCTTCCACGCCGATAAACACCCACAGGGTGATAAGCATGGTGTTTTTCACCTGCTCCCACACCGGCACGCCCAGCTCAATGCCGGTAAAATCGAGTTTGAACTTATCAAAATTAAAGGCCAGCGCAGCCAGCACCACGAACAGCCCCAGCGGCACCAGTTTCGCCAGGGTCGCGGCGAGGTTAATACTGGCGGCCGTCTGCACGCCGCGCAGCACCAGCGCATGGACGATCCACAGCAGGCAGGACGCGCCGACGATGGACTGCCATGTGTTGCCATCGCCAAAGATGCGCAGCTGTGGGCTGTCGGTGAAGAAGCTCAGCGCCGAGAACACAATCACCAGGTAAGAGACGTTGGCGATCACCGCGCACAGCCAGTAACCCCAGGCGGAGCAGAAACCGATCAGTTCGCCGAAGCCTTCCCGCGCATAGGTAAAGATGCCGCCATCCAGATCCGGCCGCAACCGCGTCAGCAGCAGCATGGCAAAGGCCAGCAATAAAATGCCCGCGCCGGTGATCCCCCAGCCAATCAGCAGGGCGGCGGGACTGGCGACTTCCGCCATATTCTGCGGCAGACTGAACACACCCGCGCCAAGCATGGAGCTCAGAACGAGCGCAGTTAAAGCGCTAAGGCCAAGTTTCTTTTCCATCGTCATCCTGTTATGAACGAACTGGATCCAGAATAATTATTTCGCCGTAGCGCATAAAAATGGTGGATCACACTGAGGCGCGGAATTTTACGGAGAGCGGCAGGCGCATGCAATGAGGTACAGCAGAAAATTATGCAAAAAGCTGTAAAAGGCGGCACAAGCCGCCTTTTAAGAGGGGAATTACTTATACAGATCGGCGCTGATGGTGATATTGCCACCACGTTCCTGCCACTGGCGGGTGATGTGGTAATATTTTGCGCCTTTCTTTGCTGCGCGTTTGGCCACCTGGTAGGAGATTTCCGTCATGTTGCCGTAGTTACCGGTGAACTTCACGCTGTCGAAGGGCACCATTTGCGCCGCGGTGATTTTATTCACTTCTTCAATTTTGGTGCCGTCCGGTAAAGTGACAGTGTAACGGCCACCTTTTGATGACTGGGTTTCAAAGAAACGACCCACTTCGGCGCTTGGCGCGGCGCTGGTCGCGATACCCGGGATCTCAACTTTTTTCGCTTCTTCGCCGCCTTTCGCCAGCATTGCGCGTCCTGCGTCAGAGTTTGCCGGAATAGCGTCCGGGCTTTGCAGTACGCGTTTTTTAGCATCTGCTTTATAGACGTAGGCGGTGATCATCTGGTTGCCGCCGTCGTTGGTATCCACCTGGCGCACAATATAGTAAGAAGCCGCATTTTTCGCTTTAGCGGCCTTGGTGATGGCGGCGTTAATATCAGGCTGGCTGCGGTAGAAACCCCGCACGGAAACGGTATCGAAAGGTTCCAGCTCGATCGCCTGATCTTTGGTTAATTCGGTCACGCCGTTAATGACACGATTTTTTGGCGCATCCGCTTTTGGCGCATCTGATTTATAGAGATCGGCCACCACGCGCTGATTACCGCTGTTGGCATAATCGGCAGAGTCGACAATATAGAAGGCATCCGCGCCTGCTTTATCGGCGCGATTAGAGACGGCATTCACGGCGTCGCTGATGGCATTAAAACGGCCAGTGATCGTGATGCGATCGTAAGGCTTAACCGCTGCTGCCTGCTCAGGCGTCAATTCTGTCGCGGCATTAACCGACAATGTTGTCGCTGAAAGAAGTACAGACGCCACGAGGGTGTTCTTAAGCTTCATAAAAATAATCCTTCGCCTTGCGCAAACCAGTAATTGGTAGTGTGGTTGTCTTGAAAACGTTGCCGATTATGGCATTGAAATGTCGTCATTGTCTGCGTCATTTTTAACGGCCAGTGCGGGGTGTGGGCTGAATTACCATAACAATTAGATATATGTGGAAAAAACAGCCGCCAGACCTGCAAAACCGGTAAAGCATATGACTTTTATAAGTTAACTCATTGTTAAATTGTTGATCTCAACAAACAGGTAATCATGTTTTGCCGCCTCGCTTTGGCGGATTATGGGGCGCGCGCCGCAATTTTAAGTTAAACCAGCCAGTCAGAACGCGTTTCTCTTAATATTCCGCAATTAAATAAGAAATACTCTTTTCTGGCGCTAGATCGCAGGCGTTATTTTCAGTAGGTTATAGAAAGTTTGTTACCGTTTGATTTATTAGCGTTGATGTTCGTTACCCCTGTGGGTGGCGGGCAAGGTCTTTTGAGAAAACTGACAAACCATCATCTTAAACCGATGGAAGGGAAAACTATGCGTATTGGTGTACCAAAAGAACGGTTGGCCAATGAAACCCGCGTGGCTGCCACACCGAAAACGGTCGAGCAGCTGCTTAAGCTGGGTTTCACTGTCGCTGTGGAAAGCGACGCGGGCAGACTGGCAAGTTTTGACGACGAGGCGTATATCCGTGCGGGCGCGCAGGTCGTTGACGGAAATGACGTCTGGCAGTCAGACATTATTCTCAAGGTGAATGCTCCGGGCGATGATGAGATTGCGTTGCTCAATCCGGGCACCACTCTGGTGAGCTTTATCTGGCCTGCGCAGAATCCGGAACTGCTGGAAAAACTCGCGGCCCGCAATGTCACCATTATGGCGATGGACTCGGTGCCGCGTATTTCCCGCGCCCAGTCGCTGGATGCGCTCAGTTCGATGGCCAACATCGCTGGTTACCGCGCCATTGTCGAAGCCGCCCACGAATTTGGCCGCTTCTTCACCGGGCAGATCACTGCCGCCGGTAAAGTACCGCCCGCGAAAGTGATGGTGATTGGCGCAGGCGTGGCAGGTCTGGCGGCGATTGGCGCAGCTAACAGCCTTGGCGCTATTGTCCGTGCCTTCGACACCCGTCCGGAAGTGAAAGAACAAGTGCAGAGTATGGGCGCGGAGTTCCTTGAGCTGGATTTCGAAGAGGAAGCGGGCAGCGGCGACGGTTATGCCAAAGTCATGTCCGAGGCCTTTATCAAAGCGGAAATGGCGCTGTTCGCCGCCCAGGCGAAAGAAGTGGACATTATCGTCACCACCGCGCTAATCCCCGGTAAACCGGCACCTAAGCTTATCACCCGTGAAATGGTCGATTCCATGCAGCCGGGCAGCGTCATCGTCGACCTGGCGGCGCAAAACGGCGGCAACTGTGAATACACTATCGCCAATGAAGTCGTCACCACGCCAAACGGCGTAAAGGTGATCGGCTATACCGATTTACCGGGTCGTCTGCCGACCCAGTCCTCCCAGCTGTACGGCACCAACCTCGTTAACCTGCTTAAACTGCTCTGCAAAGAGAAAGACGGCAACGTGAACGTTGATTTTGACGACGTGGTGGTGCGTGGCGTAACTGTCGTGCGTGAGGGTGAAATCACCTGGCCCGCGCCGCCTATTCAGGTTTCTGCCCAGCCGAAAGCGGCGGCAAAAGCCGCACCTGAGCCGGTTGCAGAAGCGGTTCCCGCATCGCCTTGGCGTAAATTCGCCCTGATGGCGCTGGCGATCATTCTGTTCGGCTGGCTCGCTGATGTGGCGCCGAAAGAGTTCCTCGGTCACTTCACCGTCTTCGCGCTCTCCTGCGTGGTGGGCTATTACGTGGTGTGGAACGTATCTCATGCGCTGCATACGCCGCTGATGTCGGTCACTAACGCCATCTCCGGCATTATCGTGGTCGGCGCGTTATTGCAGATTGGTCATGGCGGCTGGATCAGCTTCCTGAGCTTTATCGCCGTGCTGATCGCCAGCATTAACATTTTTGGTGGTTTCACCGTCACTCAGCGCATGCTGAAAATGTTCCGGAAGAACTAAGGGGTAACATATGTCTGGAGGATTAGTTACAGCTGCATACATTGTTGCCGCGATCCTGTTTATTTTCAGTCTGGCCGGGTTGTCAAAGCATGAAACCTCCCAGCAGGGTAACCGTTTCGGCATCGCCGGTATGGCTATCGCGCTGATTGCCACCATCTTTGGCCCGGAAACCGGCAACGTGGTGTGGATCATCGTGGCGATGGTTATCGGCGGCGCGATCGGTATTCATCTGGCGAAGAAAGTCGAAATGACCGAGATGCCGGAGCTGGTGGCGATCCTGCACAGCTTCGTGGGTCTTGCGGCGGTACTGGTGGGCTTTAACAGCTATCTGTATCACGAGGCGGGTCTGGATCCGATTCTGGTCAACATCCATCTGACCGAAGTGTTCCTCGGTATCTTCATCGGCGCGGTGACCTTTACCGGCTCCATCGTGGCCTTTGGCAAACTGCGCGGCAAAATCTCCTCTAAGCCGCTGATGCTGCCTAATCGCCATAAACTGAACCTGGCGGCGCTGGTGGTCTCTTTCCTGCTGATGGTGATCTTCGTGCGCACCGAAAGCGTCGGGTTGCAGGTGCTGGCGCTGCTGGTGATGACCGTTATCGCGCTGGCCTTTGGCTGGCATCTGGTGGCGTCTATCGGCGGGGCGGATATGCCGGTGGTGGTCTCCATGCTCAACTCCTACTCGGGCTGGGCGGCAGCGGCGGCGGGCTTTATGCTGAGCAACGACCTGCTGATCGTCACCGGCGCGCTGGTAGGCTCATCCGGCGCCATCCTCTCTTACATTATGTGTAAGGCGATGAACCGTTCGTTCTTCAGCGTGATCGCGGGCGGCTTCGGCACTGACGGCTCCTCGACCGGCAGCGACGAAGAAGTGGGCGAACACCGTGAAATCAGCGCCGAAGAGACCGCTGAGATGCTGAAAAACTCCCACAGCGTGATCATCACCCCAGGCTATGGCATGGCGGTGGCACAGGCCCAGTATCCGGTTGCCGATATTACCGAGAAGCTGCGCGCGCGCGGCATCAAGGTGCGTTTCGGCATTCACCCGGTTGCCGGTCGTCTGCCGGGCCATATGAACGTGCTGCTGGCGGAAGCGAAGGTGCCCTATGACATCGTGCTGGAAATGGACGAAATCAACGACGATTTCAGCGATACCGACACGGTGCTGGTCATAGGCGCGAACGATACGGTGAACCCGGCGGCGCTGGACGATCCGCGCAGCCCGATCGCCGGTATGCCGGTGCTGGAAGTGTGGAAAGCGCAGAATGTTATCGTCTTTAAACGCTCCATGAACACCGGCTATGCAGGCGTGCAGAACCCGCTGTTCTTCAAAGAGAACACCCACATGCTGTTCGGCGATGCAAAAGCCAGCGTGGATGCGATCCTGAGAGCGCTGTAAGACACCGCAAAAATAAAAGGCCGCTCAATGAGCGGCCTTTTTGTTTCTGAGGGCAGGTTAATCGTCTTCGTCATCCAGCTCGATCGGGGTCTGGAACTCGTCCGGCTTCAGCACCAGCACATCGCAGCGCAGGTGATCGATAACCTGTTCCGCCGTATTCCCCAGGAACGCCGCTGACAGCCCGGTACGGCCCACCGTACCTAACACCACCACGCCCGCCTGCATATGCTCCGCCAGATCCGGGATCACTTCTTCAGGCAAACCTTTTTCCACATGGGTCAGCTTCTCATCGATGCTGTATTTCTGGCGCAGCGCCTTCATCGCCAGCAGATGCTGGCCGCGAATGGCATCGTTGTAGACGCTGGGATCGAACTCCGGCAGTTCAATGGCGATATTGATTGGCGTAACCGGATAAGCGCCTACCAGGTGCACTTCGGTATGGTTAACCATATCCGCAAGCTGGATGGTTTCCTTCACCAGCTTCTCATTAAGCGCGGTGTGGTACGGCTCTTCGCTGGCAAGGTTTACCGCCACCAGCGCTTTGCCGCCTTCCGGCCAGGGCTGATCCTTCACCATCCATACCGGACACGGGCATTTACGCAGCAGGTGCCAGTCGGTAGGGGTGAAGATCACCGATTCCAGTTTGTCGTGCTGGTGGGTCATTTTCAGCACCAGGTCGTGATGATCGCTCAGCACTTCCTGGATAATGGCTTCGAAGGGACGGTTATGCCAGACCACTTTAATGTCGATAGGTACGCCGGCATCAAGATAATACTGGGCCTGTTCGCGGATCCACGCGGTCCGCTGGCTGATCACCCCTGACCGCATGGCGGTGCGCTCATCAGGCGACAGCAGGGTGGTCATCTCGTAGGAAAAATCATAGATTGGCAAAAAGGCTTTGATCCGACCACCAATCCGTTGATGTAGATAAACAGCGCGCCGTAATGCCGGTTGATCGTCCTGGTTGGGATCGATGGCAACCAACATATTTTGATATCTGGCCATACAGGGTCTCCTTACATCTGTCACCGCAGTCTGTAACTAAAAGATAACCCAAATATGATGAATGAAACAGGGGAGAACCTTTGCCAGATCAATAAATCAGATAAATTTAACGATCCAGCAAAGGAGGCTGCGAAGGGGAAAAATCAGGCAACGTTACGGGAGTGTCCGGCCAGTACCGCCAGCGCGTCACCGTTTTCAATAGTGATGTATTTGCCTTTCACCGCCAGCATGCCGCTCTTCTGGAAGCGACCAAGCAGACGGCTGATGGTTTCTACCGTCAGACCCAGATAGTTGCCGATATCGCCACGGGTCATGGTCAGACGGAACTCACGGGGCGAGAAGCCTCGCTGGGCAAAACGGCGCGACAGGTTATAGATAAAGGCCGCCAGACGCTCTTCGGCATTTTTCTTCGACAGCAGCAGGATCATGTCCTGATCGCCTTTGATTTCGCCGCTCATCAGACGCATCATTTGCTGACGCAGGTTCGGCATTTTACCGGACAGGTCATCGAGGGTTTCAAAGGGGATTTCACAGACCATGGACGTTTCCAGCGCCTGCGCAAAGCTCGGGTGATGGCCGGTGCCAATAGCATCGAAGCCCACCAGATCGCCAGCCAGATGGAAGCCGGTGATTTGCTCGTCGCCCTGTTCAGTGATGGTGTAGCTCTTGATGGTGCCTGAACGGATAGCGTAGAGCGATTTCAGTTCATCCCCTGCTTTAAACAGCGTCTGCCCTTTCTGAATAGGCTTTTTGCGCTCGATAATGTTATCAAGCTGGTCCAGCTCATGTTCATTAAGGGTAAAAGGGATACAAAGCTGGCTGATGCTGCAATCCTGGCAATGGATAGCACAACCGCCAGACTGAATGCGTCGTATAATTCGCTTTTCCGGGATCATAGGTCTGCTCAAGCCTTAATTGATTTTGGTCAATTTTAACATCTTTTTAGAGCAGAGGTAAGTCCGGGACAGTGCCAGAAGGTGATTATTGGAAACCTAATAACATTATTTATTGTATGTCATTGATATTCCGCATATAGATTAGGGCTTTTTACGCTAATCACTGATAGAAAAGCACTAAATGTCCTTTTTTCTCACAATAAAAAGTAGCCCTCATGGCGCAACAACCACTCTTTTCGCTGTACGCCGCCCGCATACCCCGTGAGCATACCATTGCTGCCAATCACCCGATGACAGGGCACCACAATGCTTACCGGATTTGAACCATTAGCAGCGCCGACTGCGCGGGCGGCACCTGCCCGACCCAGCGCCGCGGCCAGCTGACCATAATGCATCACCTGGCCGCAGGGAATAGCGCGCAGGGCTTTCCATACCTCGCGCTGAAAGAGCGTGCCGGCGGTTTCGGTGGGCAGGGTGTCAATAACGTCAAGATCGCCCGCGAAGTAGTCGCGCAGCTTCTGGCTGAGGCCGCCCGGATTACTGGCGCTGACGCGCTGATAACCTTCAAGGCGATAATGCAGGCCCAGCAGCTGTTCCATGCGATCGCTGTGCTCTTCCCATTCCACCGCCCGCAGACGGAACTGTTCATCGCACATCACCCACAAGGGGCCCAGCGGGGTAGCAATTTTATCTTCAAGCAGCGTCAGCATGGGGATCCTGGTAAAGGCAGCGGGAAAGGGCGGAGATAATCTAGCACGACGACAAACCCGTCTCTACTCTCCCTGAGAGGTAGCGCAACATTAATAACCAGCGAAACGTTTTGCTGGCGAAATAATAATCACCTGCGCATTTAAGAAATAAAAAAATAGAGTCTGCCGACATCCGTCAGACTCTAGAGTACACACAGCAGTGCTTCCTAAGCTTATTCCCGATAAATCGTCCCTGTGGGTTGATTTAAGTTATAGCCAGGTTGCGGTATAATTCCAGTCGCGGATGTCATTAATGTCTCATTATTTTTATTTATCCCGTTATTTTAATTTCCATGGGGTATTAGTTAAGCGCAGGCGAATAAATGTCCAGCGAAATAGTATTCCATCTGGTTATGATTTTTTTAACGCCTTTCGGAAAACAGGGATGATCATTGAGACGCGGGCGCGGCGCAGTTATAGTAGAGAGATGCTGGCACCAGCAGAAGTAGCCTGAGGACAACAACATGAACCTTGACGACAAATCCCTGTTCCTCGACGCCATGGAAGATGTCCAACCCCTGAAGCGCAGCACCGACGTGCACTGGCAGCCGGAGCGCCGCGCCTCTGGCCCGCAGCATCCTGATCTCCTGCAACTGGATAACTTCCTGACCACGGGTTTTCTGGACATTGTGCCGCTCAACACGCCGCTGGAGTTCAGGCGCGAAGGCCTGCAAACGGGCGTCATTGAGAAATTACGCCAGGGCAAATATAGCCAACAGGCGAGTCTGAATCTGCTGCGTCAGCCGGTGGAGCAATGCCGGCAAATGCTGTTCAGCTTTATGCATCAAGCGGCGAAAGATAATCTGCGCAATCTGCTGATCATTCATGGTAAAGGACGCGACGACAACTCTCACGCCAATATTGTGCGCAGTTACCTGGCACGCTGGTTGACTGAGTTTGAAGACGTGCAGGCGTTTTGCGTGGCGAAAGAGCGCCACGGCGGCAGCGGGGCCTGTTATGTGGCGCTGCGTAAATCCGTCGCCGCAAAACAGGAAACCTGGGAGCGTCACGCCAAACGCAGTCGTTAGTTTGTTTTTATTTAACGGCTGCGCCGGTGATAATTTTCCCCGCCGTCAGCGGGGCGCATGAATAAGCAGGGCCGCAATTTTTATTTATTTGCGCTTAAATTATTCACCTTGTAAATATAAAACGCCCTGCATACCAGACAGGGCGTTTAATATTATCCTTCAGGAGTAGAAAATTATCAGCGCGCTAGAGCGCTTCATATTCGCCGGTGCCATCCGGCCACGGCGTCAGTAAATCATAACCGTTTTCCGTAACGGCTACGGTGTGTTCCCACTGGGCGGAAAGCGAGCGATCTTTAGTCACCACCGTCCAGCCGTCAGACAGCACGCTGGTGGCCGCTTTACCGGCGTTGATCATCGGCTCAATGGTGAAAATCATGCCCGGTTTCAGCACCGTGCCGGTGCCGGGCACGCCGTAATGCAGGATCTGCGGCTCGTCATGATAAATTTGCCCAACGCCGTGCCCGCAATATTCCCTGACGACGGAAAAACCGGCGTCTTCCGCCACGCGCTGGATCGCCGCCCCGATGTCTCCCAGCGTTGCGCCCGGACGAACGGTTTTGATCCCGGCCACCATAGAGGCATAGGTAATATCCACCAGGCGTTTCGCGCGGATCGAGGGTTCGCCGACAAAATACATACGGCTGGTATCGCCGTACCAGCCATCTTTGATCACCGCCACGTCAATATTCACGATGTCGCCTTTTTTCAGGACTTTCTCCGCCGGAATACCGTGACACACCACATGGTTGACGGACGTGCAGACGGTGCGAGTATAGCCCTGATAGCCAATGTTCGCCGGCGTGATTTTCAGCTCGTTCACAATGAAGTCGTGACACAACCTGTCCAGTTCATCGGTGGTGATCCCGGGGCGCACATGAGGGCCGATCATCGCCAGTACACTGGCGGCAGCCTGTCCTGCGGCACGGGCCAGCTCTATTTCTTCCTGCGTATGGAGTTTTATCGTCATGGTATCAGCGCCTCTTTTTGTGCCGGAAATGCCCCGGTCTGGACTAATTTTTGAATTTCCGCGCCGCCCTGCGACTCGGTCTGCACCAGCAGGCGCATCAGGTCCTGATGGGTTAAATGCGGATAGACTTCCGCCAGCATGCCAATTTTTAACCAGTGTTCCGCCTGAGAATTTATCGAGCGGCTCATCGCATTGCTGGCAAGACGCAGATTCTCATGCATCAGGTCCGAGATTTTCACAATACCCATAGGTGATCCTGCCTGTCGGTTTAATACGAAACATATATGAAACGTATAATAGCATAACCTCACCGGCGTACAACATGTCCCTTTTTGACATCAGGCTGTCCGGCGCGGGGCTGTTGCCTGTGGCGGGATTGCCGTAAGCTCAGTAAAAAACAGAGGGGACAATTGATGCTTGAACTAAAACCTGCCTGTGAACGCTGTGGCGCCGCGTTGCCGCACACCTCGACCCAGGCCATGATTTGCTCATACGAATGCACTTTCTGCGCCGACTGCGCCCGCTCGCCGTTGCTACATACTTGTCCGAACTGCGGCGGCGAACTGGTGCGGCGACCCGCGCGGCATAAAAAAGAGGCCTGACGGCCTCTGATTTGTGGTGGATTTTGTCGGGTGGCGGCTGCGCTTGACCCGACCTGCGATATGGTGATCTGTGACTATTCACACATGCCACGCGTTATCGCCTTCTTCCCGCTGGCGGGAAAGGGCATCGGCGGCGCAAATCAACGACAAATGGCTCAGCCCCTGCGGTACATTTCCCGTCCATTCGCCGGTACGCACATCAAACATCTCATTAAAGGTTTCGACGTTGCCCTTATTACACAGGCATTCCAGGATGTGCTCCATATAACCTGACGCCTTTTCGTCGTTGCCCAGCCGCGCCCAGGCTTCAACCAGCCAGAACGAGCAGGCCACGAAGGTGCTTTCCTCTTTTTCTACGTCGCTGTAACGATAGAGCATCGGAGTGCCGTGCCCCAGTTCCGCCACCATTGCGTCAAAGGTGGACGTCATACGCGCCAGATTGTTTTCCCGGCCGTAGTACCACACCAGGCACAGCGAGGCATCCAGTCTGTCTGTTCCGGGATAAAAAGTGTAGGCCTGCTTCTTTTCAGACCAGCAGTGTTCTTCGATCCAGTCCCGAATACGATCTTTTTCCCGCGTCCAGCGGTCGATCCAGGTGGATTCTATATGTCCATCGCTGGCAAGCTTAGCGGCGATATCCAGCGTCACCCAGCAGGCCATTTTCGAATGGGTATAATGATTACGTTCCGGCAGTTCCCAGATCCCCGAATCATCCTGTCGCCAGGAGTCGGCACAGTCATTGGCCAGCCGTGACAGCAGACGGGAAGTGGTCAGATCCAGCACGTGGCCGGCATGGACGAACAGCAGGGCGGTGTCGAGCATATCGCCAAACATACTCAGCTGACGCTGGCTCTGGGCATTATTACCAATTCGCACCGGTTGCGATCCCTTATAGCCTTCCAGCGGCAGCCAGGTTTCATCCGGCACAATTTCACCGTTAAGGGTGTAGCAGGCGCGCAGCTCGCCTTCATGGCGCACAATGGTGTGCGTCAGCCATGAAAAAGCCGCTTTGCACTCCTCCAGCGCGCCAATAAAGGCAAATGCGCGAATAATCAGACAGGCATCGCGGATCCAGGCGTAGCGATAATCATAATTTTTCTCGCCGCCAATGCCTTCAGGTAACGAGGTGGTGGGCGCCGCCGCCAGTGCGCCGGTTGGCGAGTAGAGCAAAAACTTCAGCGCCAGCGCCGAGCGTTTGACGTGTTCCGGGAAACGTCCGTCATAGCTCAGATCCTCCGCCCACTGCCGCCACATCTGATCGCTGATCTCGATCCGGCGGTCGATTTTTTCCAGCGGCGGCACGGCCAGCGGCTCTTTATCGCTTACCAGCAGGGCAATCAGGCTGCGGGAACCGGGAGAAGTAGTCAGGGTCGCCTCTATACGATCATCTTCCGCGCGGGTAAGCGTGACGTCCGGGGTGGTGCTGATCATCGCCATCAGCTCGCCAATATGAATGACCTGGCCTTTGGGCGATTCAGCCAGCCAGGGGGCGCGCGTACAGGCGGCTGAACCCGGCACGAAGATCATTTTTAATGTCACTTCCCCTTCAAGGCCTTCCACACGACGCGCCAGTTCACACCAGGGCAGTCGTCCCGCATGATTACTGTTCAGCGATTCGGTAAACTTTACTTTGCCGGACCCGGTCTCGTAACAGGTTTCCAGCACGTTGCTGTTTTCCCGGTACATACGGTTTACGCAGTATTCGCCGATGGGTTCAATCTGAAAGAAGCCGCCATGCGTGGCGTCGAGAATACGGTCAAACAGCGGGGGTGAATCCATATTAGGCGCGCACCACCAGTCAATGGCGCCATCCGGGGCGATAAGCGCCACCGAGCGGCCATCGCCGATAGCGGCATAGTCGCCCAGCCCGGCATAGCCATCCACGCGACCCGGGTGGGTATAAGATTGATTCTTCATCGGCACTCTATCCTGCAAAAAGAAAAATGGCAGGCAAAGGCCCGCCATTCTGTTACACGGTGCCGGTACCACCGTCGGAACACCAGACCTGGCCGGATGCGAAGGAGCTTTCGTCAGAAGCGAAAAGCACATACAGCGGCGCGATCTCCACCGGCTGGCCCGGACGACCCAGCGGCGCGGTTTCGCCAAAGGCTTTCACTTTTTCCTGCGGCTGACCACCGCTGGACTGGAGCGGCGTCCAGTAAGGCCCCGGGGCGACCGCATTCACGCGGATGCCTTTTTTACCCAGCTGTTTGGCGAGCGCTTTGGTAAAGGCCACGTTACAGGCTTTGGTCTGCGCGTAGTCCAGCAGGATGTCGCTCGGGTTAAAGGCCTGTACGGACGAGGTATTAATGATCACCGCGCCTTCTTTCAGGTGCGGCACCGCCGCCTTGGTGATCCAGAAAGGAGCATATACGTTGGTTTTGAAGGTGTCGTCAAACGCCTCGGTTGTGAGATCTTCAATGGATTCACAAAACTGCTGACGACCAGCGTTATTCACCAGAATATCCAGACCGCCCAGCTTATTAATGGCTTCCACCACTAATTGCTGGCAAAAGGTTTCGGAACGAATATCGCCCGGCAGGGCAACAGCGGTACGGCCTTCTGCCTGAATCAGGGCAATCACGGCTTCCGCATCGGATTCTTCTTCCGGTAAATAGTTAATAGCCACGTCTGCGCCTTCACGAGCATACGCAATGGCAACAGCACGGCCAATACCTGAGTCGCCTCCGGTGATCAGCGCCTTTTTCCCTGCCAGACGGCCAGAGCCGATATAGCGAGTTTCGCCATGATCGGGAATCGGCTTCATCTCAGAGGCAAGGCCTGGCGCCTGTTGCGGCTGCTCAGGGAAAGGTGGACGTGGGTACTGCGAAAGTTTGTTATCCTGGTTTGTCATTATATCCGCCTCGTTGATAAAAACACGTATTAACCCTAGACACGAAATCATCGGTGCGCGAAATTTTTCTATAATAATTAAGATTAATTTTAAGAACTTTACTTCTTTTATATTAGGATCTACCCGCCATAAATAAGGGGAGATGTTTAAAAAATGTTCTTTTTTGTTAAGCTAATGGGCGAGTAATAGCGGGTAAAACGTTTCGATGACACCAAAAAACGGATTATTCCTTAAATAAGACATTTCTTACGAAATAGGCTTGTGACTATTATCAGTTAGGCTAAGATAATTCCTGACACTGGAGCCTGATTAGCATGCGTCGTACCTGATATTTACGGCCCGGCACTGTTTTTTGATCGGTTAAACATGTCGTAACAAACGTGTTGTAATGTTAAACCTGTGAAAAACATTGATTTATAAGGAGATTTAGGATGAGCATTGAGCCCGTGTTTCCTGCCTTTCCCGTAGTGGGCTGGCAGGTTGGTCCGGTTGAAAGTCGTAGTAATGTCGTCGTTAAATTTGGCTACAGCACGTCGCCCCATACGGTGGGTGCCAGTACCTTTGATTCGCAGTTCTTTAGTTTGTCGCCTGAGATGGTGCGCAGTCTGATTTATGATTTGCAGCGCAGCCTGCGTGAGTGTGAAGCACCGCTGGAAACGAAAGTCGCCTGAGTCCGTCGCACATTAAAATCGCAGCAGGCCGTTGATCACCTGCCTGCTGCGAAATACCTTCGCCTTCCGGCAACACGCCAACTAATCTATTAATTAAAAATTCCAGCTCATACTTTTTGCTTAATTCCACCTCTCAGTGGAATCTTAATTAATTCTTCGCCGCTACGTTCTGCGCTATAACTTAATACAGATAGATTGTATCTGCGGAATGGAGAAAGCATGAACTTTGTTTATTTTAAGGCGGAGAATCATCAGCAGGATAATAACACGCCCATCAACCTGGTAGTTGAAGACGTGGTACTTATGCGAGATGGGGAAGTTATCGCCGGACTGGGAGATATAAAAATCACCCGTTTGCCATTATATGTATATCGTGCAGTACCAACAGGTTTTCGTAAGATTGAATATAAAATGAAAACCACCAGTCACCGGCGTATTTTGTTTTCAGCAGGTTATCTGAAAACGGGTGCCTATTATGTTGAAACGCCTGACGGTGAACAGACAATGAACTTTAACGCGCTTTCCGGTTTATGGACCGGAGTGCATGAAGATGAAAAGATAATGGATAACCATGCTTTTCTGAATCAGGGATACGCTGTCTTACGCCCGGTACCCAGGGTAAAGAAAAAACGCAGCGAATTGCCCCGTTAAACTTCTGCGTCGGCGATTATCAACTAAACTAAAAAGACAAGATAACAGGAGGCCGACATGACAACGCAAACGCAACCACCACACATCACAGCAGCAGAACCGCAACGGCCGGTCAAAGATAACCCGGCGAAGCAGGGCGAATTGCCCCGTAAACGCGACGACAGCCAGGATGACAGTAAAGATCCGTTTAAGGCAAGTTAATCGACGTGAACGATTTAAAATAAAGGGTGCGCTGCACCCTTGTTTATTTTAAACCCCCGCAATTTTGCTTAAAAAATAACCCTGTCGCTGCGTAAAGATTTGAAAATTTCGACAATCCCTTACGGCCGTTGTGGTAAAAATATTGCGTGTTTAACTACCGAGGACAATTTTCATCCGCAGGACGAGAAGCAAGACGCGGATAATTGTAATTTTATGGACAATCTTTGCAGGTCAATTCGTTTTACCCCCCGTTTTATCCTTTCTGCACCCACTCAGCTTGCTGGTGAACAGTACTGGCGCTCGGCGCTTTAGCCTTCTTTCTCTCTGCACGAGCTGGCGCATGATGCGCGCGGCTACCCTCTACCGTTTTAAGGTTTGCGATTTATCGTAAGCCACGAAGGATTATATTCTCACGCAGGAGAGAATTATGCGTTACTGGATCTTACTGGCTCTGGCTATTCTGGCTGAAATTATTGGTACCCTGTCCATGAAATGGGCGAGCGTTTCTGGCGGCCATACCGGCTTTATTTTAATGCTGGCGATGATCGCTCTGTCTTATATTTTGCTGGCCTTTGCCGTGAAAAAAATCGCCCTTGGCGTGGCCTACGCGCTGTGGGAAGGGATTGGCATTCTGCTCATCACCCTGTGCAGCGTACTGTGGTTTGATGAAAGCCTGACGGTGATGAAAGTCGCCGGGCTGACCACGCTGGTGGTGGGCATTACGCTTATCAAATCCGGCACCCGTAAAGTGAAGGAGTCCGCCCATGCAGCCCTTTGAATGGCAACACGCGGCCTGGCTGGGGCTGGCAATTTTGCTGGAAATTATCGCCAACGTACTGCTGAAGTTTTCCGACGCTTTTCGCCGCAAAAGTTATGGCGTGCTGTCGCTGGCGGCGGTACTGGCCGCCTTCAGCGCGCTGTCACAGGCTGTAAAGGGCATTGATTTATCGGTCGCTTACGCGCTGTGGGGCGGTTTCGGCATCGCCGCTACCCTGGCCGCTGGCTGGATATTATTTTCCCAGCGGCTGAACAGGAAAGGCTGGGCGGGGGTCATACTGCTGATCCTCGGCATGGTGCTGATTAAACTTGCCTGATGTGATCGCCGTCTGCTGCCGCTGACGGCGAAATCAGCTAAGCTTATTTTTACTTCTGTAAAAAAGATAACAGCCTTTTCAGGCGGATAAGAGGGCGGTGAATGTTCAAACCCTTAAGCTGGAGTAATCTACCCACCGCACGAACCTTATCCGTAATGATATTCGTGGCGGGTATTGGTCTGGTTATTTCCGTTATTACCCTGATTTATCTCTCGCTGCATCTCATCAGCGCTAAAACCAACGAAATCGATGAACACCGCTCGGCGCTGTCGGTGCAGGGGGCGATCCAGACTTCGGTAAACCGGGTATGGTCGCTGGTGCTGGACAACGCCGTCTGGGACGATGCGGTGCGCGAGGTCTATCGCCCGCAGGTGAATGCCAGCTGGTTATATAACACCTGGGGCGCAGGCTTTAAGGTTAATAATCTTTATGACGGCACCTTTGTGCTGAATGAGAATTTCGACATGCTGTGGGGTTCCTTTCGCATGGAGCCTTTTACCGAACTCAGTCTGGATTTTTTTGGCGCGGGGCTGAAGGCGTTAATCAGTCATAATCAGCGTACGCTGCCCGGGGAAAATCTGATCTACGCGGGGATCACCCGTACCCGTTACGGCGTGGCTTTTGTGGGGATCGGCCTTATCCGCCCGACCACCGGTCGTCTCGAAGTGTACGACAATACCCGGCGCTATCTGGTGATCACCCGCCATCTGACGCCGCAAATCCTCAAAGACCTGGGCGACACCTTCCAGATCAACAATCTCACCTTCAGTCACACCATGCCGTCCACCGCCAGCGTCCCGCTGCGCAGCGCGGCAGGGGAAATCCTCGGCTACCTGAGCTGGGATCCGCAGCTTCCCGGCGCGCAGGCCGCTCATGCGGCGGCGTGGGAAATCCGCCAGATTGTCGGCCTGGTGACGCTGTTGATCCTGATGTTTATCCTGCTGACCAGCGCCGGGCTTTACAAACTGTCGCGTGGCGAAAAGCTGGCCCGCCGCATCGCCGTCACCGACTGGCTGAGCGGCTTACCCAACAGGCGCGCGCTGATCGAACGGCTGGAGCAGCTTAATCAGTCCGGCGATACCGACACCATCACGGTGGTGTTTATGGATCTGGATGGCTTTAAGGATGTCAACGACGTTTACGGTCATGACGTCGGCGACAAGCTGATCGTCGCCATCGCCCGCAGCCTGAGTGAAAAAGTGCCGCCGGGCGGGATGCTGTCGCGCATGGGCGGCGATGAGTTTGCCATGACCATGCACGGCGACAATGCTCACGAAAAGAGCGCGATATTTGCCATGCTGGTGCTCTCCTGGTTCAATGCGCCGGTGCGGCTGGACGAACGCAGTATTCACATCACCGCCAGTATCGGCATCGCCAGCAGCGTGCAGGGCGACTGTAGCAGCACCGAGCTGTTCCGCCGCGCCGACATCGCCATGTATCACTCGAAAATGACCGGTAAAGGCCGCATCACGCATTATGACGCGGCGCTGAACAGCGCGCGCGAACGCAAGTTGATCATCGAGAATGACATTCGTGACGGTCTGGAAAACGACGAATTTGACGTCTGGTATCAGCCGATTGTCGATGCCCATACGCTGACCATGACCGGCGTCGAGGCGCTGGTGCGCTGGCCCCGTCGTCCAGCCGGGGCGCTGGGGCCGGATGAATTTATCCCGGTGGCGGAAAGCAGCGGCCTGATTTACGCCCTCGGCCAGTTTGTGCTGCGCCGCGCCTGTACCGATTTACTGGCGATGGAAGATCTTAAGCTGTCGGTGAATATCTCCCCCGCGCAGTTTCGCGATCCGGAGTTTGAAGTGAAAGTGGCGGGCGTGCTGGACACCGTCGGTTTTCCGGCGCACCGTCTGCAACTGGAAGTGACCGAAACCTATGTGCTGGAAAATCCGGAGCGTTCGCGTACGGCGATCGCCAATCTGAAAGCGCTGGGTACCGGCGTGGCGCTGGATGATTTCGGCACCGGCTACTCCAGCATTGGCTATTTGCGGCGCTTTAATTTCGACACCATTAAAATTGATAAATCGCTGGCCGGGCTGGTAGATGCGGACGATCAGGCCGCCGCGCTGGTCAGCGGCACCGTTCGGATCGCCAGCGCGCTGGGTATGTCGGTCACTGCGGAAGGGGTGGAAAACGAAAAGCAGATGAAACTGCTGCGCCTTGCCGGTTGCGATCGGTTACAGGGCTTCTACTTCAGCCAGCCGCAGCCGATTTCTGTGCTGATGCCGCTGCGTAAACAGCGGCGGGGATGATCATTCCTGCGCCAGTTCGCTCAGTTTTTCGCGAAAACCCGTTACTGAAATCGCCCGGTTATCCGCCCGCCAGCGATCTTTCGCGGCCGGGGCGGAACTCTGCACGCCAATTAACTGCCAGCCGGTGTCCGTCTGGATCATCAAAGGCGATCCGCTGTCGCCGGGCAGGGTATCGCACTGATGGGACAACACCGAAGTCTGCGCCCAGCCTGTCACCACGCAATCTTTATGGCTGTACAACGCATCCAGATGATCCTGCGGATACCCGGACTGGGTAACGTGGCGGCCGGTCGTTTTTAGCGCTGCCGTTAATGCCTCGCGATCGCCGGTAAACAGCGGCAGCGGCGTGATGCCGGACGGCGGATAGCGCAGCACGATCAGGCCAAAATCCCAGGGTGCCGCGGAGGACGGTACGATCCAGCCCTCGCCGTCAGGCTTCAGACGTTTGCCCAGAGACGGATCGACACGGCCTTCAATGCCATGGATCTCATAACGCCAGATGCCTTTTTGCGCCACAAACCGCAGCGCCAGCGCTTTATCCGGCTTGCCGTCGGGCGGCGTCAACAGACAGTGCCCGGCGGTGAGCGCCAGATGCGGGGAGATCAGGGTGGCAGTACATAAATTGCCGCTGACGGTTTCCAGCTGTCCGATCGCATCCCAGGGGGACTGCTCCGGTTGCGTGACGCGGGTCCGATCATCATGACCGAAAAACAGCGTTTTCACCTCACCGGCATTCATCGCCTCATCATCGCCTTCATCAGCATGCAGGACTGCGGAAAATAAACAGAACGTTCCCAGTAACATCACAACAGTTTTACGCATAGCACACTCTGGTGGGGTAATTATGATTATTAAAAGTAACCCAATGTAAGACTAACTATAGACGGGAGGCGTGGAAAGTGGGAGTAAAATCAGCGTACTACAATCAGGAAAAATAAAAATGCGTGGCAACGATTGCGCATAAAATAAGCGTGATGAGAATTAACTCAAACCGATAACGCCCCAGCATACGCCCTCCGGATAAAAAACGGCGCTTACCAGAAAGCTAAGCGCCGTGTTATTAGCCTGCCCGGACATGTGGGCAGATAACATTGCTACAACTTATGCAGCAGGTTGTGCGGCCGGTTTTGCGGCTTCATGTTTTACGTGTTTTTTGTGATGCTTTTTAGCGGCCTGAGCTTTTTGCTCCGCAGCCGGTTTAGCAGCGGCTTTTTTGTGGTGCTTTTTAGCAGCCTGCGCTTTCTGGGCAACGGCTTTTTTGTGTTTCTTGTGTTTTGCCGGGGCAGTTTTGGTCGCAGCCGGAGCCTGCGCAGTGGTCGCGGTAGCGGCCGGTGCAGCAGTGGTGGAGGTGGCAGCATCAGCAGCGAAAGCGGCGGAAGACAGACCCATAGCAGCGGCAACAACCAGAGCTAATACTTTTTTCATCTCGTGATCCTCGAATTGGTTTCAACATTCAACCCCACTGCGGGGCCGTTGAAAACACTATATCCCTGATAATTCGCGGCTTCCGTGAGTCATTGGTATCGGCGTGTAACCATATGTACAGCGCCGGGCACGCTGGCCCGGCGCGTGGAGGATTTACAGATAGCGGGCGGTGAGATGCTGGCGGAAATAGCGGCTGTTCAGCGCTTCGCCGGTTGCGTTTTCAATCAGTTGCGACGTGGTGAAGCGGCTGCCGTGCTGCCAGATATTCTGCCGCAGCCAGTCAAACAGGGCGGTGAAATCCCCCTGCGCGATGGCGGCATCCAGATCCGGCAGGGCGGTTCTGGCGGCGTGGAACAGCTGTGCGGCATACATGGCGCCCAGAGTGTAGGACGGGAAATAACCGAAGCCGCCATCCGTCCAGTGAATGTCCTGCATACAGCCATCACGGTAATTGCCTTCCGTGGACAGCCCCAGCCAGCTCTGCATTTTCTCGTTCCACAGCGCCGGAATATCCTCCACCTCAATGTCGCCGTTAATCAGCGCGCGCTCAATTTCATAGCGCAGCACCACGTGCGCCGGGTAGCTAACTTCATCCGCATCGACACGGATATAACCCGGCTTGACGCGCTGGTTCCAGGCAATAAAGTTGCTTTCGCTGAAAGCAGGTTGATCGCCAAAGCGCTGTACCACCGACGGCAACAGTTGTTTCAGAAAGGCTTCACTGCGCCCGAGCTGCATTTCGAAAAACAGGCTCTGGGATTCATGAATGGCGGTGGAGCGCGCCAGCGCCACTGGCTGCCCCGGCCAGGTACGCGGCAGGTTTTGTTCATAACGCGCATGACCGGTTTCATGCACCACGCCCAGCAGGGCGCTTAACAGCTCGTTTTCGTCATAACGGGTGGTGATGCGCACATCGTCCGGCACGCCGCCGCAGAACGGGTGGGCGCTGACGTCCAGCCGCCCGCCGTTAAAATCAAAGCCCAGGCGCGCCATGGTTTCGACGCCAATCTCCCGCTGTAAATCAACCGGGAACGGGCCCTGCGGCGCGATCAGCGGCTGCTGCGCCTGTTTCTCCACCACCTGATTCAGCAGATCCGGCAGCCAGGATTTTAAATCGCCGAACAGCGCATCGAGACGGGCGCTGGTCATGTCCGGCTCGTAAATATCCAGTAGCGCATCATAAGGCGAGCAGCCCTTAGCGTCGGCGCGCAGACGGGCCTCTTCGCGGCTGAGTTTCACCACCTCTTTCAGATTGGCAGAAAACCCGGCCCAGTCGTTGGCCGGACGCTGACTGCGCCAGGCGTGTTCGCACTTGCTGCCCGCCAGCGATTTTGCTTCCACCAGCGCTTCCGGCAGCAGCGCCGCCTGTTGATACTGGCGGGTCATCTCGCGCAGGTTAGCCTGTTCAATATCATTCAGATTTTCTTGCGCCGCGCCTTCCAGCCATACCGCAACATTTTTATCGGTGAGGATCTGGTGTTGCAGCACGCTCAGTTCCGCCAGCGCTTCGCCGCGCGCCTGGCTACCGCCCGGCGGCATCATGGTGAACATGTCCCAGCCCGCCATCGCAGAGAGGTGAGAAAAGCGGGACAGGCGGGTAAAAATGCGGGTGAGTTGCTGGTAATTTTTATTTTCCATAATGCCTCATGTCATCGAAGGGGCTGCGAAATAATCTTACTTGAGTAAATTCTTATTGGGTAATTTGATTTCCATCAAACGAAAGTTGTGTTTTTGTGAGGAAAGATAATACTGTGTCATAATAGATAAAGTTCATGTTAACCAACAACATAAGAATTCGATGTTATGAATCCATTTTATTGGGTGATATTGGCAGTCTTGACGCTGGATGCGGTCCGTGAATTGATGGGTGCATCATCCGTAACGGGAATATTTTCGTAAGCAGACGTGCAGGCCGGGTCAGCGCAGCGCCGCCCGGCAAAGAATGCTAATCAACCCAGCCGCCGGTGCAGGCAGCGTCCCACCAGCAGGGCGGCGATCAGCAGCAGCGCGATAAACCCGCCCACGCCATTCCAGCCAAAACGATGCCAGAACACGCCGCCCAGCGTGCCCGCCACGCTTGATCCCAGATAATAACTGAACAGATACAGCGACGATGCCTGGCCTTTCGCCCGTCGTGCGCGCGGCCCGATCCAGCTGCTGGCCACCGAATGTGCGGCAAAGAAACCGGCAGAAAACAGCAGCATCCCGGCAAAAATCAGCCATAACGAAGCCAGCAGCGTCAGCAGCACGCCCGCCAGCATAATGGCGGTGGAGCCGAGCATCACCGGGCCGCGCCCGAACCGGCTGGTCAACATGCCCGCCTTCGGGGAACTCCAGGTGCCCGTCAGATAGGCCACCGACAGCAGACCGACAATCGCCTGGCTGAGATGCCAGGGCGCCTGCATCAGGCGATAGCCAATATAGTTAAACAGCGTGACAAACGCGCCCATCAGCAGAAAACCGGTGACAAACAGCAGCGGCAGGCCGCGATCGCGCCAGTGCAGGCGAAAGTTAATAGCAAGCGTCCTGGGTCGCAAGGGCGTCGGACGAAAGTGGCGCGAGTCCGGCAGAATTTTCCAGAACATCAGCGCCGCCGCCAGCGCAAAGCAGCCAATCACGCCCACGGCGATACGCCAGGAAAAAAAATCGGTAAACACGCCGCTGAGCAGACGGCCGCTCATGCCGCCAATGGAGTTGCCGCTGATGTACAGCCCCATCGAGAACGCCACAAAACTGGGGTGGATCTCCTCTGCAAGCCAGGTCATGCCCACTGCCGCCACGCCGCTTAACGACAGGCCGATCAGCGCGCGCATAATTAAAATGCCGTGCCAGCTGGTCATTACTGTGGAGAGCAGCGTACAGCAGGAGGCGAGCAGCAGCGCGGTGACCATCACCGGTTTACGGCCAATGGCATCGGAGAGCGGACCGGTAAACAGCAGACCGATGGCCAGCATGCCGGTGGAAATCGACAGGGAAATACTGCTGGTGGCAGGGGACACGCCGAACTCCTGGGACAGCACCGGCAGGATCGGCTGCACGCAGTAGAGCAGGGCAAAGGTGGCAAGACCGGCGGAAAACATCGCCAGGGTCACGCGCATAAACAACGCGGTGCCGCGTTTGATCCAGGGGGCGGGTCGGGAAATCACCTGTACATCGTCATCGCTGACCGGAGCGACATCAACAGGGGTTGTATGACTCACAGAACATCCTTAACTTCACATCCCCGTGATTCAGGGTGACGGGTAAGACCACCGCCACAGGGTAGGAAAATGTAAATATTCTGTCTAATATATTAATCCTCTCAAATAATATGTTTAGCGAATGAATATAGAACTGCGTCACCTGCGCTATTTTGTCGCCGTCGCCGAAGAGCTGCACTTTGGTCATGCGGCGGCCCGACTTAATATCTCCCAGCCGCCCCTGAGCCAGCAAATTCAGATCCTGGAACAGCAGGTGGGCGCGCGGCTGCTGGCCCGCACCAATCGCAGCGTGGAACTCACCCCCGCCGGGAAGCAGTTTCTTGCCGACTGTCGGCAGATTTTAAGTCAGGTGGAGGATGCCGCTGCCCGCGCCGCGAGGCTGCATCAGGGGCAGACCGGCGAGCTGCGTATTGGCTTTACCTCATCGGCACCCTTTATCCGGCCGGTTTCCGACACGCTGTCGCTGTTTCGCCGCCGCTATCCGGACGTGCATCTGCAAACCCGCGAAATCAATACCCGGGAACAGATAGCGCCGCTGCATGAGGGGACCCTCGACCTGGGGCTGATGCGCAACACCCAGTTGCCGGAGACGCTGGCCTGGCAGGTTATTCTGCGCGAGCCGCTGCTGGCAATGGTGCCTCGTGATCATCCGCTGGCGGCGAAAACCAGCGTAACGCTCAGCGAACTGGCGCGTGAACCTTTTGTCTTCTTCGATCCGCAGGTCGGCACCGGGCTGTATGACGACATACTCGGGCTGCTGCGTCGCTACGGGCTGACGCCCTTTATTGCGCAGGAAGTCGGGGAGGCAATGACGATCATCGGGCTGGTAGCCGCCGGGCTGGGTGTGTCGATCCTGCCCGCCTCCTTTAAACGTGTACAGCTGGACGAAATGCGCTGGCTGCCCATCGCGGAAGCGGATGCGGTGTCGGAAATGTGGCTGGTATGGGCGAAGCATCATGAGCAGGGATCGGCTGCGGCGCGTTTCCGGGAACAGCTGCTGGCGACCATTCAGTAAATTTATTCATCAAAGCAAAGGGTAAAATGTGCGGTAAATCACAAGGCTAATCAAAAATTTGACGGCCTCATTGAACTGCTTCACCATAGCCCACAGATTATTTCGAAGCTCGAAAATAAGGGAGTCTTAGGTGGTTGCTGATAGTCAGCCAGGGCATATTGATCAGATTAAGCAGACCAATGCGGGCGCCGTTTATCGCCTGATTGATCAGCTTGGCCCGGTTTCGCGCATCGATCTTTCACGCCTGGCGCAGCTGGCGCCAGCCAGCATCACCAAAATTGTGCGCGAGATGCTGGAGGCGCATCTGGTGCAGGAGACGGAAATCCAGGAGCCGGGCAGCCGTGGCCGTCCTGCGGTCGGGCTGGTGGTGGAAACCGAAGCCTGGCACTATTTATCGCTGCGTATCAGCCGCGGTGAAATTCATCTGGCGCTGCGCGATCTGAGCAGCAAACTGGTGGTGGAAGAGCAGCAACCGCTGCCGCTGGTGTCGGATGAACCTTTTATCTCCCGTGTCATTACCCATATCGATCAGTTTTTTATCCGCCATCAGCATCAGCTTGAACGTCTGACCGCCATCGCCATTACGCTGCCCGGGATCATTGATACGGAAAATGGCATCGTCCACCGCATGCCGTTTTATGAGGATGTCAAAGACATGGCGCTGGGCGAAGCGCTGGAAGCGCACACCGGCGTGCCGGTCTACATTCAGCATGACATCAGCGCCTGGACCATGGCCGAGGCGCTGTTTGGCGCCTCCCGCGGCGCGCGTGACGTGATCCAGGTGGTCATCGACCATAACGTGGGCGCGGGGGTGATCACCGATGGCCGCCTGTTACACGCGGGTAGCAGCAGCCTGGTGGAGATCGGCCATACTCAGGTCGACCCTTACGGCAAGCGCTGTTACTGCGGTAATAATGGCTGCCTGGAAACCATTGCCAGCGTCGACAGCGTGCTGGAGCTGGCGCAGCAGCGCATGAGCCAGTCAATGAGCTCCATGCTGCACGGCAAACCGCTCAGCGTTGAATCCCTGTGTCAGGCCGCGCAGGACGGCGATCTGCTGGCTAAAGACATTATCACCGGCGTCGGCACCAACGTGGGCCGCATCCTGGCGATCATGGTCAATCTGTTTAACCCGCAAAAAATTCTTATCGGTTCGCCGCTGAGCCACGCCGCCGACATCCTGTTTCCGGCCATCAGCGACTGTATCCGCCAGCAATCCCTTCCGGCCTACAGCCGGCATATGGTGGTGGAAAGCACGCAGTTCTCAAATCAGGGGACGATGGCGGGCGCGGCGCTGGTAAAAGACGCGATGTATAACGGTTCTTTATTGATACGTCTGTTGCAGGGTTAACATTTTTCTTACTGACGTAAGAAAAATTGCGCTACCTCAAGCCGACTCCTTACGCCTTAACGTAGACTTCCGCCACTGAATTATTGTTCAGATTAATATTTCCGAAGCATAACGGTGGAGTAAGTGATGCTTAAGCGTTTCTTTATAACGGGTACAGATACCTCAGTCGGGAAGACCGTGGTTTCACGTGCATTGCTGCAGGCGCTGGCTGCCAGTGGCAGAAGCGTGGCAGGGTACAAACCAGTTGCGAAGGGGAGTAAAGAGACGCCGGAAGGAATGCGCAATAAAGATGCGCTGGTACTGCAAAGCGTCTCCAGTATTGATCTGCCTTATGAGGCGTTCAATCCTATTGCCCTGAGCGAAGAAGAGAGCAGCGTGGCGCACAGCTGTCCGATCAGTTACAGCCTGTTAAGCAGCGGCCTCGCGGCCCTTGGCGAACAGGTCGATCATGTGGTGGTGGAAGGCACCGGCGGCTGGCGCAGCCTGATGAACGATCTGCGCCCGCTCTCGGAATGGGTGGTGCAGGAGCAACTGCCGGTCGTGATGGTGGTGGGGATCCAGGAAGGGTGCATCAACCATGCGTTGTTAACCGCTCAGGCGATCGCCAGCGATGGTCTGCCGCTGATAGGCTGGGTGGCGAACCGCATTAATCCGGGGCTGGCCCATTACGCCGAAATCATCAACGTGCTGAGCCGCAAAATTCCGGCGCCGCTGATCGGCGAACTGCCTTATCTGCCGCGCGCGGAGCAGCGCGAGCTGGCGCAGTATATCGATCTGCTGACCTTTAACCGCACGCTGGCGGCGGATCGGGTGCTGGCTTAAGCTGGMCTGCCCGGCGGCGCTTTGCTTGCCGGGCCTACTGACTGTCGCAATCCCGTAGGCCGGGTAAGCGCAGCGCCACCCGGCAAATTCAGCAGCACCACCCGGCAATACGATCAACTGTCGGTATGAATATTTAACGCCCGGCGCGTTCTGCCGGAGCTTAAATAATCGGCGATATAATCCTGCGAAATCTCGCCGTTATAACGACCTTCCTCATCGACAATCGGCATCCAGCTGGTATTGCTCTCATAGAGTTTTGACAGCACCACGCGCAGGTTATCTTCCGCCTTACCGGTGACGCGGAACGGATGCAGCAGTTCCGCGCAGTCGCCGCTGGCGTTACGCGCTTCACGACGCTTCACAAAGCCGAGCGGCTTGCCGTCCACATCCACCACGGTAATGGCGCGAATATCGTTCTCATCCATAATGGCGAAGGCTTCCGCCAGCGGGGTGGATTTACGCACCGTCAGCGTCGGCTGCTGATCGGTAACATCGCCCGCCGACACCAGCAGCAAGCGCTTCAGCGTGCGATCCTGGCCGACAAACGAACCGACAAACTCATTCGCCGGTTTCGCCAGCAGTTCATCCGGGCTGGCGCACTGCACGATGCGTCCCTGACGGAATACGGCGATACGGTCGCCCAGCTTCAGGGCTTCATCGATGTCATGGCTGACCAGCATCACCGTCTTTTTCAGCTTACGCTGCATGTCGAGGAACTGCGTCTGGATCACCTCGCGGTTAATCGGGTCGACGGCGCCGAACGGCTCATCCATCAACAGTACCGGCGGATCCGCCGCCAGCGCGCGGATCACGCCGATACGCTGCTGCTGACCGCCGGACATCTCTTTCGGATAGCGGTTAAGGAATTTTTTCGGATCCATCGCCACCATATCCATCAGCTCTTCGGCGCGGCTTTTATAACGCGCGCGATCCCAGCCAAGCATGCGCGGAACGACGGTAATGTTCTCCTCAATGGTCATGTTCGGGAACAGACCGATTTGCTGGATCACATAGCCAATGTTGCGGCGCAGGGTGACGGTATCCATGCCGGTGGTGTCTTCGCCGTTAATCAAAATCTTGCCCGCGCTCGGGGCGATCAGCCGGTTGACCATTTTTAGCGTGGTGGTCTTTCCGCAACCGGACGGGCCAAGCAGCACGCACATTTCGCCTTCCGGCACATTCAGGTTGACGTTATCGACAGCTTTAAAGGTCTGGCCGTTTTTCTGTGTAAATTGTTTGGTCAGGTTTTCAAGTTTTATCATTATCGTATTCCTTTCGGTGTCAGGGCGGTCTGCAAACGATGCAGCAGCCAGTCAAGCACAATAGCCAGCACACAAATCATCAACGCGCCGGCAATTAACATACGGATGTCGCTGCCGCCGATGCCGTTCAGCAGCAGCAGGCCGAGGCCGCCTGCGCCAATCACAGCGGCGATGGCCATCACGCCGATATTCATCACCACGGCGGTACGAATGCCGCCAAAAATCACCGGCAACGCCATCGGGATCTCCACCCAGCGCAGACGCTGCCAGAAGGTCATGCCGATACCGCGGCCCGCTTCACGCAGACCGGGCGGCAGACTGTCCAGCGCGGTATGGGTGTTACGCACAATCGGCAGCAGCGAATAGAGAAACACCGCGGTAATGGCGGGCAGCGCGCCTATACCTTGTCCCACCAGCGAAAACACCGGGATCATCAGGCCGAACAGGGCAATCGACGGAATGGTCAGCAGCAGGGTGGCAATGCCAAGCACCGGCGTCGCCAGCCATTTGTACCGTACAATCACTATACCCAGCGGCACGCCGATAATAATCGCCAGCCCGACGGCCAGCAGAACCAGCCACAGGTGCTGGAAGGTCAGGCTCATCAGATAGCCTGCGTTGTCCATCATGTAATGAATCGTATCCATGGGCGCTCCTTACAGCAGGCCTTTTTCATGCAGGAAGTCGCGGGCGACCTGCTGCGGTGTCTGGTGCTCAATATCCACCTTCGCATTCAGCGTGGTGATGGCCTCATTATCCAGCAGACCGGAGAGGGTGTTCAGCGCCTCTTCCAGTCCAGGATTAGCCGCCAGCGTGTCTTTACGCACCACCGGCGTGACAGCGTAACTTGGGAAGAAGCCTTTATCGTCCTTCAGCACTTTCAGATCGAAGCCTTTCACGCGGCCATCGGTGGCATACACCAGACCGGCATCGACAAAGCCATCGCGGATGGCGTTATACACCAGGCCCGGATCCATCTGGCGGATTTGCGGGCGATCCAGCTCCATCTGATAGGCCTGTTGCAGCGGCTTCATGCCGTCGCTGCGCCCGGCGAATTCCAGGTCAAGGCCGAGCATCCAGTTGTTGTCGGGATCGGTTTTGCGGATGTGTTCAATTTTCGCCACCATCTCCGACATGGTGTTGATGTGTTCCGCCTCGGCGCGTTTACGCTGCATGGCGAAGGCATAGGTATTATTCATGTCCGCCGGTTTCAGCCATACCAGACCCAGTTTGGCGTCCAGCTGTTTCACCGTGGCGTAGGACTGCTCCGGCGACATGCGTTTGTTGATGTGGTTGAAAATAATCAGCGAGGTGCCGGTGTATTCCCAGGTCATATCCACCTGTTTGTTAATCATCGCGTTACGGGAAATCACCGTCGCAATGTTGGTCTGCGGCGTCACCTGAAAACCTTTCTTTTGCAGATACTGCACCGTCATGGCCGACAGAATATGCTGTTCGGTAAAACTCTTGGTGGCGAGCACCAGCGGCGCGGCCTGTGCCTGGGCGCTTAGCAGGGCAATGGCAGCCATACAGCCTGCCAGTCGTGTAAACCATTTCATACCGGATTCCTTATTCTTGTTATCAGGCGGTGTGCGGGCTGAGCACGCGTCCCAGCGCGGCAAGCAGCGTATCCAGGATTAGCGCAAAGAGCGCGGTTGCCGCAGCGCCCAGGATCAGCGTCGGGAAATCGTTCAGATAGATGCCAGGGAAGATCAGCTCGCCATAACTGCTGGCGCCAATCAAAAACGCCAGCGGCGCAGTGCCCACGTTGATAGCGGTGGCGATGCGGATGCCTGACAGCATTACCGGCCAGGCGTTCGGCAGTTCCACCTGGCGCAGGCTCTGCCATTTGGTCATGCCAATGCCTCTGGCGGCTTCCAGCAGCGAAGGTTGCACGCCGCACAGACCGGCATAGGTGTTACGCACAATCGGCAGCAGCGAGGCGAGGAACAGCGCGATGATCGCCGGCGTATCGCCAATCCCGAAAATCACCATCGCCAGCGCCAGCACCGCCAGCGGCGGCAGGGTGTTGCCGACGTTGAAGATCTGCATGATGTACTCCGCAAAACGGCGGCATGCCGGGCGGCTGAGCAGGATCCCGCTGGGAATGCCGACCAGCAGCGCGAAGAACATCGAACTGAAGACGAGGATCATGTGCTGTTGCCCGAGATACAGCAGATCAACCTGCCGCTCGCGGATAGTTTGCAGGCCGATACCCCAGACCAGCAGGGCGATGACAATAAGCAGCGCGGCCACAAAAAGCAGCGCGCGAACAAGGGGGGATCTTTGCATTGCAGTGTGTCTCCCTGGGTGCATGCGTTATTGCAACAGTCTGTTGCGTGTTGTTATGCCATGTATCGGCAGGGTGAATGAGCTATAGCAAGCTGCCGGAAAGGATGCCAGTGTGCGGCAAGTTTCTGATCGGGCGAATATTTATACGAACAGCTGCCATGCCTTGCGGCGTATAGCGCGATTTGCGGGTCGGGAATTATCTTAAATTGCGACGGTAAAAGTGACGTTGTAACAGTTTGCGTTTGGGATTATCACGCAGCTGAACAAAAAAGCCGCACGGCCGACGCCGCGCGGCTCACAGAGGCGTGGCTTATTTATACAGCGGCTTTTCCGCCACCGGGATCAGCAGATGCGTTTGCCAGGCCGCGAGGGTTAAGCGCGTCAGTTCACCGAGCGCCTGATAAAACGGATGGGCAGCATGTTCCGCGAACACGGCAAGCCAGCGCCCGGCCCACGGCAGCAGATGCCAGGCCAGCAGCTGTTCGCATTCAGCCTCCCGCTTTTCTTCCAGCAGCCAGGCCGCCATCATCAGCAGCGTGCCGATATGATCTTCCGGTTCATTTTGTCCCGGCGCAAAAACAATGTTGTTGTCACGCATCCACTGGCGCAGCGCCAGCGTCGAGTCGCCGAACAGGACATTTTCGCGATCCAGCCACACCGATCCCCATGGCGGGGCGGGTAACGCCCAGGGGCCGAGGAACAGGCGCTGCCAGGCGTCCGGCAGCGGCTCATCGGCAGAGGCGGTAAAACGCGCCGCCAGCGGCGTCAGCGCGTCAGGCAGTAGCGGCCACTGTTCCTGCCAGGCAGGATCCTGTAGCGCCGCCACCAGCGGGGCGGCCTGTTCGCTCTGCGGCGGGTAGTAAAATAACGCGCCCAGAACCCGGGCGGCAACGGCAAACGCCTGACGCTGTGCGTCATCCATAAAACACTCCTGATTTATCCACCAACCGCCATACCGACGGTCATATGTAATCCGTAAAACACGCCGCGCCCCAGCAGCTCGCCCGCCAGCACCAACAGCAGCCCGGCCAGCAAACTGAACACCTGTGGCTCCCGATGCCACAGCAGCGGGCAGATCCAGCAGCCCAGCCCGGCGGCGAGCAGCGCCAGACGCCAGACCTGGAGCGCGGCATAATCCGGCACCAGGGCGGCTGCCTGCTGTACTGACGACGAGATCGTGGCGAGATCCGCAGTCTGCATGATCACCACCGCCACGCTTGCCAGCAGCGCCAGCACGCTGATAAAGGCAAACACGCCGCCGTTAAAGGGGATACGCGCCAGACGCAGCAACAGCGCCGCCAGTAACGGGCCGCTCAGCAGCACGGTGAGGAAAAACGCGGCGGTGGTGTAACCGTTATGCCAGGTCGGCACGGTGTCGATCTGATACACCCGGCTCATGGCATACACAAACACGACGCCGAGGGCCATGCTGACGACAAGCCAGATCCTGCCCAGGGCTTCAGGCATTTTGCCGATTACCGCCACCAGCCACCACAGGCCGCCGACGGCGAAAAACAGCGATCCGGCGGCGATCTCGTTGCTCAGCGCCGACGCGCCGATGCGGTTCAGGGAATTAAATGCCCGCAGGGGCGATCCCAGATGCATCATCGAGGCGATAAAGCCCACGCCCATCAGCAGCCAGAGAAAAAACAGGCTGCGGGTAAGCCGGGCGCGGTTTTCGCTGTTGTCGGCGCACGCCATCCAGCCAAGCCCGCCGACGATAAGCGCGCCGGTGACGCACTGACCGATGACGGTAAATAACACCAGCGGCCATTCATGCCATCCGTTGCCCATCTCACACCTCCTGCGGGTTAGCCAGAAAGCCGGTTTTGTCCCCGGTGGGGCGGCTGTTGGCGTTGGGTTTGATCACGATATTCGGCTTTGTAAAATGCCCGGACGGCAGCGGGGCGACGGCATCAAGGCTGCCGTATTTTTCACGCAGYTCGTCAACGGGCGCAAAGTCCAGCGCGCGCAGCGGGCAGGAYTCGACGCAGATCGGCTTTTTGCCCTCYGCCACCCGCGAATGGCAGCCGTCGCACTTGGTCATATGSCCTTTAGCGGCGTTGTACTGCGGCGCRCCRTACGGGCAGGCCATATGGCAGTAACGGCAGCCGATGCACACCTCTTCATTTACCACCACAAAACCGTCGTCGCGCTTGTGCATCGCGCCGCTGGGGCAGACTTTGGTGCAGGCCGGATCGGCGCAGTGGTTGCAGGCAATCGACAGATAATACGCAAAGACGTTCTGCTGCCAGACGCCGTTGTCTTCCTGCCAGTCTCCGCCCGCGTATTCATAGATGCGACGGAAACTGACCTCCGGGGTCAGGTCTTTGTAATCTTTGCAGGCCAGCTCGCAGGTTTTGCACCCGGTGCAGCGGCTGGAATCAATATAAAAGCCGTACTGAGTTGTCATGGGTTACTCCTTAAACCTTCTCAATTTCCACCAGGTTGGTGTGCTGCGGATTTCCCTTCGCCAGCGGAGAAGGACGGTGCGTGGTCAGGGTATTGATGCAGGCGCCATGATCGATGCGGTCGCCCGTCATACTGGCCTGATGCCATGCGCCCTGGCCCATGGCGCTGACCCCCGGCATGATGCGCGGCGTCACTTTGGCGGCAAGGCGCACTTCGCCGCGTCCGTTAAATACCCGCACCATATCGCCATGTGCAATGCCACGCTGTTTCGCGTCGAGGGGATTGATCCACACTTCCTGACGGCAGGCGGCCTGCAACACATCGACGTTGCCGTAGCTGGAGTGGGTACGGGCTTTATAGTGGAAACCAAACAGCTGAAGCGGGAAGGTTTTGCGTTCCGGCGAATCCCAGCCTTCAAAGGTGGCGGCATACACCGGCAGGGGGCTTATCACTTCATCTTTTGCCAGCTGCCAGCTTGCGGCGATCTCCGCCAGCTGCGCGGAGTAAATTTCAATTTTGCCGGACGGGGTTTCCAGCGGATTCGCCTGCGGATCTTCACGAAACTTTTTATAGGCAACAAAATGCCCCTGCGGATCCTTGCGCTTATAAATACCCATTGCTTTGAGTTCGTCATACGCCGGCAGCAGCGGATCTTTCGCCCGCATCTTCGCGTATAAATAATGCAGCCATTCTTCCTGAGTGCGGCCTTCGGTAAAGCGCTGAAAGACGTCCGGCCCCAGGCGTTTTGCCACTTCGCTTAAGATCCAGTAAATCGGCTTGCGCCCGAATTTCGCGGAGGTGGCAGGCTGGATGAAGATCAGATAACCCATATTTCCCGCGTAATCGTTGGGAATAATATCTTCCTGTTCGACGGTCATCAGATCCGGCAGCAGAATATCGGCATATTTTGCCGACGAGGTCATGAAGTTTTCGATCACCACTATGGTTTCGCATTTCGACTCGTCCTGCAAAATCTCGTGGGTTTTATTGATGTCTGAATGCTGATTAATTAGCGCGTTTCCCGCGTAATTCCAGATGAACTTGATCGGCACGTCCAGCTTGTCTTTACCCTGCACGCCATCCCCGGTGGCGGTCATCTCCGGCCCACGGGCAATGGCATCGGTCCAGGTAAAACAGGAAATTTTCGTTTTAACCGGGTTTTCCGGTACCGGCATGCGTTCAATGGTGAGGGTGTAAGTGGATTCACGCGCGCCGCTGTTGCCGCCGTTGATGCCGACGTTGCCGGTGAGGATCGGCAGCATGGCGATGGCGCGCGCGGTCAGCTCGCCGTTAGCCTGACGCTGCGGCCCCCAGCCCTGGCAGATATAGGCCGGTTTTGCGGTACCGATTTCCCGCGCCAGTTTGATAATGCGATCGGCGGGAATGCCGGTGATGGCGGCGGCCCACTGCGGTGTTTTGGCGATACCGTCGTTGCCGTCGCCCAGAATATACGCCTTATAATGCCCGTTGGCGGGCGCGCCTTCCGGCAGCGTGCTTTCATCGTAGCCAACGCAGTAGTTATCCAGGAAGGGCTGGTCGACAAGGTTTTCGCTGATCAACACATGGGCAAGCCCTGCCACCAGCGCCGCGTCTGTGCCAGGGCGAATGGGGATCCACTCATCTTCACGCCCGGCGGCGGTATCGGTGTAGCGGGGATCGATGACGATCATGCGCGCATTCGAACGATCCCGCGCCTGTTCAAGGAAATACGTAATGCCGCCGCCGCTCATGCGGGTTTCGGCCGGGTTGTTGCCGAACATCACCACCAGCTTCGTGTTTTCAATATCCGAGGTGCTGTTGCCTTCATTACTGCCATAGGTGAAGGGCATGGCGCGGGCGATCTGCGCGGTGCTGTAAGTGCCGTACTGACCCAGAAAGCCGCCGTAGCAGTTCATCAGACGCGCCACCAGCGAAGCGGAAGGGGATGAGCGGGTAATATTGCCGCCGACAATGCCGGAGGCGTAATTAATATACACCGCTTCATTGCCGTATTTTTCCACCACGCCTTTGAGATTCGTCGCAATGGTGTTTAACGCCTCGTCCCAGGAGATCCGTTCGAATTTTCCTTCGCCGCGTTTACCCACGCGCTTCATCGGATAATTAAGCCGGTCAGGGTGATTAATACGCCGCCGGATAGATCGCCCGCGCAGGCAGGCGCGTACCTGATGGTGACCATAGACATCGTCGCCGGTATTATCGGTTTCCACCCAGGTCACTTCATCATCGCGCACATGCAGGCGCAGGGCGCAGCGGCTGCCGCAGTTTACTGAACATGCGCCCCAGACGGTTTTATCGGCACTTTCTTTCACGGCCTGCTGCACCGCGGCGGCGGCCTGGCGCAGACCAAAAGGTAACGTGAAACCACCGGCCGCCATGACAAGCGCACCGGCTGCGGAGGATTTAACGAGGGTACGCCGGCTGATACCGCCGGTATTATCGACATCGGACATCGCTCACTCCCTGTTTTTATAATGAATAGCATTACAGCTGAAATAGTTATCAGCCTGAGGAAGTGTGAGGGTACTAATAAGGGAGTAGAAAGGTATTATCTGAGGTCAATGTTTAAGAAATTCCCCCTGTAAAGACAGGGGGAATAAGTTTACTGGGGTTCGGTGCGGGCGCCGTCGCTGGTTGCGGTGCTGCCCGAGGCGGCGCTCATCCCCCCGGTGCGGGTATAAAGGATCTTCCAGGTGTCATTGGCGCAATGGCCGACCACCTGCGCGTCGGGTTTATCCGCCTGATCGCCGGGGACAATATCCAGCGTAAAGCCGGATTCCGGTACGCCATTATTCACGATACGCTGCGCAATATCGCTTTTGACGTTTTCACAGGACTCCGGGGCGGCCATAACCGGAGCCGCTGCCAGCATCAATCCTGCGCATAACCAGTATGTAGCTTTCATAAACGATCCCTTATCTCATGAATTTATCTACAGTTTAGCAGCCCGCCCGGGAAGCATCGCCGTTGCGGGAAATCTCAGAACCTTCCGCATAACAGGCGAGACGGGTGAGGCGGCAAACCGCTGTATTTGCTACTATGAGGGAATATTTTGCACCTCTGGTAATCTACATGAAAAAAACAATCATTCTGGCCGCGCTAACGGTAGCGCTTGCTGGCTGTGATAATAATGCGCAGGGCCCGGCTTCTTTTACGCCGGAGATGGCGAGCTTCTCAAACGAATTTGATTTTGATCCGCTGCGTGGTCCGGTGAAGGATTTCAGTCAGACCCTGCTGAATGATAAAGGGGAAGTGGCGAAACGCGTCACCGGTACGCTGTCGACGGAAGGCTGTTTTGATTCGCTGGAGCTGCACGACATCGAAAATAATACCGGCGTTTCGCTGCTGCTGGACGCTAATTATTATCTCGACGGACAAACCAACGAGAAAAGACTGCGTTTACAGGGGAAATGCCAGCTGGCGGCGTTCCCGGCGGCAGGGGTGACCTGGGACACGGATGAAAAAGGTTTTGTGGTGACGGCGCGCGGTAAGGATTTGCAGGTGGATTATCGTTATGACGCCGAAGGCTATCCATTGGGGAAATCCACCACCTCGAAAGAGATGCACTTACAGGTGGATGCCACGCCGTCAGCGGATAAGCGTAAGAAACTCGATTATACCGCCGTCAGCGTGCTGAACGACAAACCGCTTGGCCATGTGAAGCAAAGCTGCGACTACGACCGCCACGATAACCCGGTCAGCTGTAAGTTGCTGATCGTCGATGAAAGCGTCACCCCGGCGGTCGAACGTCAGTTCACCATCAAAAATACCATCGCTTATTACTGATCCCGCCGCCTACTGTGCTGTAGGCTTTAACAGCGTCCTGCCGGGCGCTTTATGCTCGGCAAGATACTGATGCTGGAAAATACACATGCGGATGGTGTTGCGATACTCGCCGTTAATGAAGAACTCATGGATCAGTTCGCCTTCCACCATAAATCCGAGCTTGCGATAAATATGGATGGCTTTCTCGTTTTCTTTATCGACGATGAGATAGAGCTTATACAGATTTAATACCGTAAAGCCGTAATCCATCGCCAGCTTCGCCGCTTTGCTGGCCAGGCCTCTGCCCTGATGTTCCGGGGAGATAATGATCTGAAACTCCGCGCGGCGGTGGACGTGGTTAATCTCCACCAGCTCCACCAGCCCCACTTTTTCACCGTCGCATTCCACTACAAAACGGCGCTCGCTCTGATCGTGAATATGCTTATCATACAGATCGGACAGTTCAACAAAGGCCTCGTAAGGCTCTTCGAACCAGTAGCGCATGACGCTGGCGTTATTGTCCATCTGATGCACATAACGCAGATCTTCACGCTCCAGCGGGCGCAGCTTCACGCCGTTAATCTCACTCATGGTCAAATCCTTATGACGAAAATTTACGGCGCAACCACGCGGCCGGTACGACGATCAAGACAGCGCAGGGTGTTATTTTCCCAGTAGGCATTGAGATTGGCGCTTTGCTGGCACTTATCGCGGGCATCAAAAGCCGCGTCGTCTTTATCCCACTCTTTTTCCACGCGCTTGTTCACTTTGTTACGCAATGAACGGGTGTCATTCCACTGCTCTTTTTCCATCGACGCCTGCTGGCGGCTCTGGGCGCTGTCGCCGGATTCAATAATCAGTTTGCTGGTTTCAGCCATTGCGCCGGGGGTGACCATCACCGCGCCCAGCGTCAGCATCGCCGTCAGGCAAAGGCGTTTGCGAAGAGAGTTTTTCATCAGGCATTCCTTTTAACTATTGCAGGGGCATATTGCTTATATTCTACACCATCACAAGTCGGCGACATACCGGCGCGAGGGGTTATGCCGCATTACCGTTGGCCAGAAGTTCACTTTCCACGCGGATCACGAAATCGGTAAATAGCGCCGTGGGTTTAACCGTATTTCCCTTGCGCTGCAAATGCACAAAACCATGGCTCTCAAGGGTTTTGAGAGTGGTCGACAGGTTACTGACCTGACGGCCCGCCAGCCGCGCCAGTTCACTGATTGTTTCGGGTTTATGTGCTGCCATCATCCGTAGCAGAGTGATATTTTCATTGCTCAAAATTTGCCCGATAGCATTAAGCGAGGCAAACCAGACTTTCGGCTCGCCCGGTTCCGGCGTGTATTTACCGGCAGCGATAGCGAGCATTCTTTTACGAAGGTTTTCCTCCGAAATGATGCCTATAAGTGCTTTCATAATGAACCATTTATATCTTT
>NZ_CP127837.1:3168507-3198457 GCF_030291195.1 Enterobacter sp. PGRG2
CTGTACTTATGATCGGATCATAACAACTTTATCAAAATACGCAATCACCCAGGCTGCGCCTGGCGTTCCGCCCGCAACTCCCGTTATGATGCGGTACTGAACGTAAACAGACTGACTATGCCCTATGATCCGGACCTCACTGCTATTTTTTATCACCGCGCTCTGTGAAATTATTGGCTGTTTTCTGCCCTGGCTGTGGCTGAAACGCGGGGGAAGCGCATTGTTACTGCTGCCCGCGGCGGTATCGCTGTGCCTGTTTGTCTGGCTGCTGACGCTCCATCCGGCGGCCAGCGGGCGGGTTTATGCGGCCTATGGCGGGGTGTATGTATTCACCGCGCTGATCTGGCTGCGGCTGGTGGATGGCGTAAAGCTCAGCCTCTATGACTGGCTGGGGGCGGCGGTGGCGCTGTGCGGGATGTTGATTATCGTCGCCGGATGGGGCCGCGCCGGTTAATCCACGCTCAGAACGAGCTGCGGATAGCGTTCCAGCCAGCGTTTGCGCCTGATCCGTTCATCAAAGATGGCGCGTTTCTCCTGCTGAAAACGCGGCGTGGGGCGCAGCCGCAGGGCGAACAGATCGTCCAGGCCAAAGGGCGCGATAATATCAATTTGATCGGATCCGCAAAGCCGCACTGCCACGGCGGTGGCGGTTTCCGGCCAGTAGCGCAGGGCATCTTCCACGCTGTGATAAGGCCGGTCGTGATTACGTTCATGCATCCGCGCCTGATTTTTTACCGACCAGTCAAAGTCCGGGCGCATCTTTCTCAGGCGCTGTTCCAGAAGATTATCAATCTCTTCACCGGTTTGGCGGGCATCAAACCACACCACATCCACATCACCGCATGGCGGCCGCGCCGGTCGCTGGTGCAGGCGATCCCACACCGCATCACGCACCAGCCCGGCGCCGATCCAGCCATTCTCCAGGCCCAGCGACGCCACAGTTTTCAGGGCTTCCATACGTAGCGCATCCTGCAATAGCAGGCGACGCAGTTCATCAGCATGGCGCATCGCGGCATTCCTGTTCACTCATGGGGATCTTCATTCTACCGACAGAGGCGTCATTTTGTGAGCCAGCGCGAAAAAACAGATCTTCATACTTGTATGGTAGTAGTGCGGATGGTTAGATTTCATGCATCACAACAAAAGAAGCAGGAATTCTCATGAAGATTGTTAGTGCTGAAGTATTTGTTACCTGTCCAGGGCGAAATTTTGTCACGCTGAAAATCACCACCGATGACGGCATTACCGGGCTGGGGGATGCGACGCTTAACGGGCGCGAGCTTTCTGTGGCCTCTTATCTGAAAGATCATGTCTGTCCGCAGCTGGTGGGACGAGACGCGCACCGTATCGAAGACATCTGGCAGTTCTTCTATAAAGGTGCGTACTGGCGCCGTGGCCCGGTCACCATGTCGGCGATTTCAGCCGTCGATACAGCGCTATGGGACATTAAAGCCAAAGCCGCCGGTATGCCGCTGTATCAACTGCTGGGTGGCGCATCCCGCGACGGGGTGATGGTTTACTGTCATACCACCGGCCATTCCGTTGACGATGTGCTGGAAGATTATGCCCGTCATAAGGAGATGGGCTTCAAGGCGATACGCGTACAGTGCGGCGTGCCGGGGATGAAAACCACCTATGGCATGTCGAAGGGCAAAGGTCTGGCCTACGAACCGGCCACCAAAGGGCAATGGCCGGAAGAGCAGCTCTGGTCGACAGAAAAATACCTTGATTTCACGCCGTCGCTGTTTGCCGCCGTGCGCGAAAAATTCGGCTTTAACGAGCATCTGCTGCACGACATGCACCACCGTCTGACGCCCATCGAAGCGGCGCGCTTTGGCAAGAGCATCGAAGATTACCGTCTGTTCTGGATGGAAGATCCGACCCCGGCAGAAAATCAGGAGTGCTTCCGCCTGATCCGCCAGCATACCGTGACGCCCATTGCCGTTGGAGAAGTCTTTAACAGCATCTGGGACTGCAAACAGCTGATTGAAGAGCAGCTGATCGACTATATCCGCACCACCATTACCCATGCGGGCGGCATTACCGGTATGCGTCGTATCGCTGATTTTGCCTCTTTATATCAGGTGCGCACCGGCTCCCACGGTCCGTCGGATCTGTCGCCCATTTGCCACGCTGCCGCGCTGCATTTCGATTTGTGGGTACCGAACTTTGGCGTGCAGGAATATATGGGGTATTCGGAGCAAATGCTGGAAGTCTTCCCGCATAACTGGACATTTGATAACGGCTATATGCATCCGGGAGATAAACCGGGCCTTGGCATTGAATTTGATGAAAAACTGGCGGCGAAATATCCCTATGATCCCGCTTATTTACCGGTCGCGCGACTGGAAGATGGCACGCTCTGGAACTGGTAATAAACAGATAATCGTCAGCCAGGGAAGGCCATAATATCCACCCTACACGAAAGGTAATTATGTGATGGTCAGTTCAGTCGATATAAAAAGCGATGGTGATAATACCCCATTAATTCGGCGTGTTGCGTCTGCGTCTGCCATTGGCACCGCAGCAGAATATTATGATTTCTTTGCCTACGGCACGGCGGCGGTGCTCTTTTTTGGACACTTATTTTTTCCAAGCGATGATCCCTTAATCAGTACCCTGGCGGCTTTTGCTACCTATGCTGTGGGATTTCTGGCGCGTCCATTGGGCGGCATTGTATTTGGTCATATTGGCGATAAAGTTGGACGCAAAAAGGCGCTTGTCATCACCATCCTTATTGTGGGGTTAGGGACATTCTGTATTGGGCTGCTGCCGACCTACGAGAAAATCGGTATCTGGGCACCTGTGCTGTTAATTTTAATCCGTATCCTTCAGGGCTTTGGCGTCGGAGGTGAACAGGCCGGGGCGGTACTGATGACGGCAGAATATTCTGCTCCAGAGCGGCGCGGATTCTTCGCCAGTTGGGTGCAGATCGGCGCGCCGGTCGGTTTTTTATTGCCGCTGGCATTATTTGCTATCCTGAACGCCACGCTCACTGCAGAAGCCATGATGGATTACGGCTGGCGTATTCCATTCCTGCTTAGCTTACTGTTGGTGATCGTGGGACTTTTTATTCGACTCCGTATTGATGAGTCGCCGGTATTTGCCCAAATCCGCCAAACGAAGGCCGAGGAGTCACGTCCGTTGGTTGAGGTGATCCGCGATTACCCCGGCATTGTGACAAAAGGCGTCTGCGCCAAATTGATCGAAGCCTGCACCTTTGCCATGTTTACCGTTATCGTGCTGGCCTATGGCAAGGCGAATAATCTCGACGCCAATATCCTGATGGAAACGATGATTGTCGCCGTTATTCTGGAAGTGATCGCCATTCCACTGATGGGCGCGCTGTGCGACAAAATAGGACGCAAGCCGGTTTATATTACTGGTGCATTACTCCAGGTCATTATGATTGTGCCGTTCTTTCTGGCTATTAATCAGGACAGTTTCTGGCTCACGCAGTTAGTGATGATCATTGTACTCAGCGTCGGTCACAGTATGTGTTATGCGCCACAAGCCTCTTATTTCCCGGAGTTATTCCCGACACATATTCGTTGTAGCGGCATCGCGTTAATCTGGCAAATAGGTTCATTAATCGGTAGCGGTGTATTAGGTCTGGTGGCAGTGAAAATATTACAGGTTACTGGTGGGCATTATTACGGCCTGGCAGCCTACGTCATTGTGCTTGGTATTGTGTCCATTATTGGCCTTTTGTTAATGCCAGAGACAGCACCTTCCCGGCGAGACGCTGAATACCACGAATGGCAGCAACATTAATATTCCGGCAAGTCATTTATAGCGCATTTGCTGACGAATTATTCAGAGAGTAATGACCATGAAAAGTATCGTGATTGAAACACCCAATAAGCTGCTGATTGACGAACGCCCGTTACCAGAACCCGCAGCGGGTGAAGTGCGCGTCAAAATAAAACTGGCCGGTATTTGCGGCTCCGACAGCCATATTTACCGTGGTCATAACCCCTTTGCGAAATACCCGCGGGTGATTGGCCATGAATTCTTCGGCGTCATCGATGCCGTGGGCGAGGGCGTTGACGCCGGACGGCTGGGCGAGCGCGTGTCGGTCGACCCGGTGATCAGCTGCGGGCACTGCTATCCGTGCTCGGTCGGCAAGCCTAATGTCTGTACCTCGCTGGTGGTGCTGGGCGTGCATCGTGACGGTGGTTTCAGTGAATATGCGGCGGTCCCAGCGAAAAACGCCTGGCCGATCCCGGATACTATCCCCGATAAACAGGCGGTGATGGTTGAGCCGTTCACCATTGCGGCGAACGTTACCGGCCAGATTAATCCCGGCGAGAACGACATCGCCCTGATTTACGGCGCAGGCCCGATGGGGCTGACCACCGTACAGGCGCTGAAAGGCGTCTACAGGGTGAAGCAGGTTATCGTTACCGATCGCATTGAAGAACGGCTGGAGATGGCGAAGCGCAGCGGCGCGGATCTGGTGATCAACAACGGCAACGCGTCATTGCAGGACGCGCTGGATGCGCAGGGCATTAAGCCGACCATCATTATCGATGCCGCCTGTCATCCGTCAATATTGCAGGAAGCCATCGGTCTTGCCTCCCCCGCGGCGCGCATCGTGATTATGGGTTTTTCCAGTGAACCTTCGCAGATTGTACAGCAGGGCATTACCGGCAAAGAACTGTCGATTTTTTCATCGCGCCTGAACGCGCACAAATTCCCGGTGGTAATCGACTGGATAAGCAGGGGGCTTATCGATCCTGACAAGCTGGTCACTCATACCTTTGACTATCAGCAGGTTACCGACGCCATTGAAGTATTCGAGAAAGACCAGCGGCAGTGCTGCAAAGTCTTACTGACGTTCCCGCGATAACAACAATAAATGCGAGAGAGTGGTACGCATCTTACTTTTTCAGAGATAGCCAATATGACCCAAGTAAACAATGAAAGAACGACGTCCGACCTGGTGAAAGCCGCCGTTTCTGGCTGGCTGGGTACCGCGCTTGAGTTTATGGATTTTCAGCTTTACTCCCTCGGGGCGGCGCTGGTGTTTCATGAAATATTCTTCCCTGAGCAGTCGGCGGCGATGGCGCTGATCCTGGCGATGGGAACCTATGGCGCAGGCTACGTCGCGCGTATTGTCGGCGCCTTTTTCTTCGGCAAAATGGGCGACCGTATCGGGCGTAAGAAAGTGCTCTTCATCACTATCACCATGATGGGGATCTGCACCACGCTCATCGGCGTGCTGCCGACCTACGCGCAGATTGGCATTTTCGCGCCGGTGCTACTGGTGACGCTGCGTATCATTCAGGGGCTGGGCGCGGGGGCGGAGATCTCCGGCGCGGGTACCATGCTGGCGGAGTATGCGCCGAAGGGCAAACGCGGGATCATCTCCTCGCTGGTGGCGATGGGCACCAACTGCGGCACGCTGAGCGCCACCGCCATCTGGGCCTTTATGTTCTTCGTGCTGGATCGGGAAGAACTGGTTGCCTGGGGCTGGCGTATCCCGTTCCTCGCCAGCGTGGTGGTGATGATTTTCGCCATCTGGCTGCGCATGAATTTGAAAGAAAGTCCGGTGTTTGAGCAGGTTAACGAAGGGGAAAGTATTCCTGCGAAAGTGCAGGCATCTGAAACCACCCTCGGGGCGATGTTCAGCAGTAAAACCTTCTGGCTTGCGACCGGCCTGCGTTTTGGTCAGGCAGGTAACTCCGGGCTGATCCAGACCTTCCTTGCCGGTTATCTGGTGCAGACCCTGCTGTTTAATAAGAGCATCCCGACGGACGCGCTGATGATCAGCTCGATTCTGGGCTTTCTCACCATCCCGCTGCTGGGCTGGCTGTCGGACAAGATTGGCCGCCGCCTGCCGTATATCCTGCTGAATATCTCGGCTATTGTGCTGGCGTACCCGATGATTTCAATCATCGTGGATAACAGCTATACACCGGGCGTGATCATGGCGTCGATTATCGTCATCCATAATTTCGCGGTGCTCGGTCTGTTCGCCCTGGAAAACATCACTATGGCCGAGATGTTCGGCTCGCGTAACCGCTTTACCCGGATGGCGATCTCCAAAGAGGCTGGCGGTCTGGTGGCGGTAGGCTTCGGCCCGGTGCTGGCGGGGATCTTCTGTAACATGACAGGTTCCTGGTGGCCCATCGTCGCGATGATGATGGTCTACTCGGTGATTGGTCTGGTCTCCGCCATCCTGATGCCGGAAGTGCGCGACCGTGACCTGAGCATTCGTGAAGATGCCGCAGAGAAAAGGGCGCAGCAGAGCGTGGCGGGTGTACGTCGTCCGGTCTGACTAAGCATCGCATAACCATGCAGGCGCTGAATGAATAATGCGCCTGCATTTTGATACATTTAGTTACCATTCTAGTTGGTGTAGTCAGCAAATCCTGTTTCAGGTCAACATTCCGCTGACGGGCATCCGTCATCTTATGGACCAGTGTTTCATTTAATAAGACGAGTCTCATCCATGGAAAACAGACTGTTAAACGCGAAAGCCACATTACCGGCTTACGATCGTAATGCGCTGGTGCCGCGCATTGTGCACCTCGGTTTTGGCGCGTTCCATCGCGCACACCAGGCAGTGTATACCGATATTCTGGCCGCAGAACACCACAGCGACTGGGGCTACTGCGAGGTGAATCTGATTGGCGGCGAGCAGCAGATCGCCGACCTTAACGCGCAGGACAAGCTTTATACCGTGGCGGAAATGTCCGCTGACGCCTGGACCGCCCGCGTCGTCGGCGTGGTGAAACGCGCGCTGCATGCGCAGGTCGATGGCCTGGAAACCGTGCTGGCGGCACTGTGCGAGCCGCAGGTGGCGATTGTCTCCCTGACCATCACCGAAAAAGGCTACTGCCACTCCCCGGCGACCGGGCAACTGATGCTCGATCACCCATTTATTGTCGCCGATCTGCAAAACCCGCAGCAGCCGAAGTCCGCGCCTGGGGTGATTGTCGAAGCGCTGGCGCGCCGCAAAGCCGCCGGTCTCAATGGCTTCACCGTAATGTCCTGCGACAACATGCCGGAAAACGGCCATGTGATGCGCAATGTGATCACCGCCTATGCCCGCGCGGTGGATGCAAATCTCGCCGACTGGATCGACACTCACGTCACTTTCCCGTCCACCATGGTGGACCGCATTGTTCCGGCGGTAACCGCCGAAACCCTGGATAAAATCGGGCAGCTCACAGGTGTGCGCGATCCGGCTGGCGTGGCCTGCGAGCCGTTCCGTCAGTGGGTGGTGGAAGATAACTTTGTGGCCGGACGTCCGGCATGGGAAAAAGCCGGAGCCGAGCTGGTGGCGGATGTGCTGCCATTCGAAGAGATGAAACTGCGTATGCTGAACGGCAGCCACTCCTTCCTCGCCTGGTTGGGTTATCTGGCGGGTTATCAGCATATCAACGAGTGTATGGAAGATGATAATTATCGCCGGGCTGCGCACAAGCTGATGTTACAGGAGCAGGCCCCGACGCTGAGGGTGCAGGGTGTGGATCTGGCGCATTATGCCGACATGCTGATCGCCCGCTACAGCAACACCGCGCTGCGTCACCGTACCTGGCAGATCGCCATGGACGGCAGCCAGAAACTGCCGCAGCGTATGCTGGACTCGGTACGCTGGCATCTGGTGCATAACAGTGATTTTCGGCTGCTGGCGCTGGGCGTGGCGGGCTGGATGCGTTACGTCGGCGGTGTGGACGAGCAGGGGCAGCCGATTGAAGTCTGCGATCCGCTGCTTTCGGTCATTCAGCAGGCGGTGAAGGGCAGTGCAGAAGGGGAAGAACGGGTGAAAGCGCTGCTGGGCATAGAGGCGATTTTCGGCAACGAACTGCCCCATGAACATGCGTTTGTCAGCGAAGTGAATCGCGCATACCAGTTGCTGTTACGCCAGGGGGCGAAAGCCACGGTGGCGCAGTACGCGGCATAACGTAAAAAGCCGGGTGGCGGCGATGCCTTACCCGACCTACTTATTACGATTTTATCGCTCACATGCCGGGTGGCGGCTGTGCCTTACCCGGCCTACGTTCTGACCACGTCCACATTTCTGTAGGCCCGGCAAGCGAAGCGCCGCCGGGCACCACCTCAACCCTTTACTCTTCCGTAAACCACTCGCGGTTTTCCTGGCGGATCAACTGTACGGTTTCGCCGATCTCCTGCAAATGACGCGTCATCGCCTGATCCACGCCCTCCACATCCTTTTTCTCCAGCGCGGCAAAAATATCCAGATGCTGGCTGAGGAGTTTTTCCGGCGGCGAGACGTGATCAAGGCTCATATAGCGCACCCGATCCATGGTCGCTTTAATATTTTCGATAGTGTCCCATGCCAGCTGGCAGTCGGCGATCTGCGCCAGTTTCTGATGAAACTCGTCATCCAGCTGGAAGAAATCATTTAGCTGCTTGCGATCTATAGCGATGCGCTGCTGATGCAGATTCTGCTCAAGCTGATAGCTCTGGCTGTCGTTGATCATCGTGGCCGCACGGCGGGCAACGGCGCACTCAATGGCCTGACGCACAAAACAGCCGTTGCGCACCTGCTGCATGGAAATTTTATTCACATAGCTGCCGCGCTGGGGGCGGATCTGAATAAGACCGTTTTCCGCCAGCTTAATAAAAGCTTCGCGCACCGGCTGGCGGGAAACATCAAAACGCACCGAGACGTCTTTTTCAGACAGCGGCGTGCCGGGGGCGATAAGACAATGCACAATATCCCGGCGCAGAATGCGGTAGATTTGCTGGTTTACAGGCTGGGTTGGATTTAATTGCGTTTCAGCGGCCATTCGTTGTGAGTTCTCAGACAGTTAACCCGGCTACCATACCATTTTTTTTGCGGGCATCCCAGAAGGCGAACGCCTCCGGAACACCCGGCAGGATCAGTTGCCGTAAACCGCGAGCAGTTCTCTGGCCGCCAGCTGGCCGAGTGGATTGGCCGCGAACGGGCTGTCGCCGGTCAGCAGATGACGATCTTTATTTACGCTGCCCTTAATATCATCATTGATGATATTCATCCCCATCGCTTTTAATTCCTCGCCAAAATACCAGGTCAGATGGCCGGGCATATAGCCCATATCCGGCGTCTGTTTATCGGTGGCATCCGGGAAGGCGCAGATAGAATAGCCTTTCAGCGGATTATCGCCGTTGCGCAGCGACAGGAAGGCCGCCGGGCCATGACAGAGCGAAATCACGAAGCGATCGTTGCCGATGGCCCAGCGCAGGGTATCGGCCACCGCGTCGCTTTCTGGCAGGCCGATCAACGCGCCATGACCTCCAGGGATAAACACTGCAGCATAGTCGCTGCTCCCGTTTAGTCCTTTAACCACATCGGACAGTTTTGCAGGGGACTGGAATCTCGCCTGATGCTTGCGGAAAAAGGGCATAATGCACGTATCCTGACGCGGCATCGCCCAGTATTCAAACTTAGCCATCTGGCCTGAAACCGTCGCCACGTCAAATTCGAACCCGGCGGCGTGAAGGTGCCAGAGCGGCACCAGCGTTTCAACTGGATGATTGCCCGTAGAAAACAAAGCGCCCGTGTCCGTCTTTAGATAACGCTCATCGGCAGCAATCACCAGGATCTTTTTGCCACCCTTATGACGAGTGGGATAATCGGCATCACTTAAATCGGAAACCGCGCTGGTAAACTCGCCCAGAGAATATTCTGAGGGGAAAAAGGCATTATCTTCAGCATGATCAATTTGTGGCTGTTTACTTTTATCGTTACTCATCACTCATCCTCGCTGATATAGCATCAATTACTGTGTGATTAATTATATGCCATGTACAACGATGCAGTGACTAGGAAAAATCCCTTTAAATATAAAAGCCTTATATTTACTTTGTGTGAGGATATTTCATATAAAATTCAAGGGATCAGGCGAGGTGAGTAGGGAGGAGTAAATAATACATACGCCAAAACGGCAACCCTAATGATTAAATCAGGGTCGCCGCTACTGGCTGTTTCAGGATAATATGTAACTCATTAAAAATGCATTTTCACATTTTTAATTTTTACATTATATCATGTCTGAAACGCTATTCGGATTTTCTTCCGCCGCCATGGCTGTTTTGTCCGCCTTTTTTACCTGCTTCGGAAGCTTTTTGCTGATCGTTTTTGAAATTCCCGCCGCTATGCTGGCCGCCTTTGCGACCTGCTTCTGATGCCTTTTCTTTATCTTCCGCGAAATTACCAGAACCGCCACGATGTTCAGTCATATATATTTCCTCTTTAGATAAAATAATTTGCAGTGGGAAAAAGCACACTGCGCCATGACAACGCTATTAAATGTAGCTCAGCCTCATAAAATAACAAGCGAGAAGTCCGCCAGAAATATCACACTAAGACAATTCCTATAAAGATATATTCTTCCTGGACGATAATTGCAGATGCGGTTTATAGTTACATAAAGAGCTGTAAAACAGGGTGTTATCGTCTGGCCAAAATTACATTACAGTGAATTTACAGGTGACGCATGAATATCTGGTTTATACACGCTGGTGGTAAGGTAAAAGAGCCATTTTGCCCGTTGAGGTTTGACGGTCGTATTTTTTTATTATTACGAAGCGGCGGTTCGCTATCAAAACCATTGATGTGGCTGGAAAAAGAGAAGGAATTTTTGCGCCGCGTATAAATTATATATTCTATATTTGTTCACAGAATTGTGAGGCTTCCCGTTTCGTTTAGCAGGGTACTGACAGGCATATTTTCACTGCAATTGTACTCCGCTACATCGGGGCTAAGCGAAAAGGGGTTAAACAGGAAAAAATATGAAAGTTCATCATCTTAATTGTGGGTGCATGTGTCCGGCAGGCGGCGCGTTATTTGACGGTTTTAGTAAGGGTATCTTCGCCCATCTGGTCTGCCACTGTCTGCTTATCGAAACGGAGCGGGACGGGCTGGTACTGGTCGATACCGGGTTCGGGCAAAATGACATTCGCCAGCCAGGTAAAACTTTACCAGGCTTTTTTCGGGTGATGAATAATATTCAGCGACGGGAAACCCTGACGGCGCGTTTGCGCATTGAAGCGCTGGGATTCAGCGCTGCGGATGTCCGGCACATCATTCTTACGCATCTTGATTTCGATCATGCGGGTGGGCTTACCGACTTCCCGGGTGCGCAGATCCATCTGCTGCAAACGGAAATCAATACGGCGCAGCAGCGGCACAGCTGGCTGGCCCGTGAGCGCTATCGTCCAGGGCAATGGGGCGGTATCTCTGGCTGGAACGGGTATCAACCTCAGGGCGAAAAATGGTATGGCTTCGAGGCGGTGATGGCGCTGAAAGGGCTGCCGCCGGAAATTTTACTGGTTCCGCTGCCGGGCCACACGCAGGGGCATGCGGGCATTGCCGTCAGCCAGCCGCAGGGATGGTTGTTGCATGGCGGCGATGCCTGGTTCTATCGCGGCGAAATGGATCTGCAAAGCCCCCACTGTACGCCCGGCCTGCGTTTTTATCAGTGGATGATGGCGATGGATAACCAGACCCGGCATCGTACCCAACAGCAACTGCGGGAAGTATTCAGACGCCATAACCAGGAAATTACTTTCTTCTGCAGCCATGACGCTAAGGAACTACATGCTTTCAGTGAGCATGACGGGATGAATAACCGAGTGTAATATTACACTATAATTCATCAGGGGGCGCCTCGCCCATGTCAGTAATTTTCAGGGTGAAGGATACAGGCGCTAATAAATAATGCATGTACAGGTAATATGTGCAGACTTAATGTTTCAATATAAAGAAATAAGGAGACGGGATATGAATACTACTCTGCAGGAATGTATAGCTGCATGCTACAAATGTGCCGCTGCCTGTGATTACTGTGCATCTTCGTGCCTTAATGAACCTGATATCGACATGATGAGAAACTGCATTAAAACAGATATTGAGTGTTCCGCGGTTTGTCGGCTTGCGGCCCAACTTATGGGCATGAACAGCGAATATCACAAACAACAATGCAGGCTCTGTGTGGATATTTGTCGGGCCTGTGCAGAGGAGTGCGCAAGACATGAGCATGAACACTGCAAACATTGCGCAGAAGCCTGCCGCCAGTGCGCAGATGCTTGTCTTAGAATGCTTGCCTGAGCCTGAATTATACCGCCGATAACTCAGCAGGAAAGAGCAACTGCTTTATTAGCAGTGAGTCCGGGGTTCAAATCCTCGTCGGCGGACCATCCTCTGTAGGTTATATTTTTAAAAACTGATTATTAAAAAACTGATTATTAATATGTCTGCTATTTCATCCTGCTTATCCATTCCACACAAAAATCCAGATATGCTCGCACGATAGCGGAAGGGTGTTTATGACGGGCATAAACAAGGTGTAACGGCAGACAATATTTGTTGATGTCAGGTACAAGCCGTATCAGCTCTCCGCTTTCCAGCCAGGGGCGGGCAGAAAAATCCAGCAGCTGGGCGATGCCCATGCCGCCCAGGGCGTAATGAAGCAAACCCCGGGAATTATTGGTGGAAAAGAACGGATCGTATTTCACTTTTTCCGCTCCCGAATCCCATTCAAAAACACCATGGTTCAGACTTTCCCAGGCCATCACCGGCAGGCGGGCCATTTCTGCCAGGGTCTGTGGCGTGCCGTGACGCGCCAGGAATGTCGGGCTTGCCACAAACACCGCTTCCACGTACATAACAGGTTTAGCGATCACATCGTCTGTATTTATTTCGCCCATGCGCAGCGCCACATCCACGCCATCCTCAAATAAATCCACGACCCGTTCGCTGGAATGACAAAAAACGTTGATATCCGGATAGCGTTGCTGAAAAGCGATCAGTAAATCCCACCACAGTGAAAAATCAGGCGGCACGGACAGGCGTAATTTGCCCTGCAACGTATGGGCAGAGGTGACCGCCTTTTGCGCGTCTTCCAGCAGTTCGACACCGGGTCGCGCCTGTTCATAGAATTGCTGCCCTTTGTAAGTGGGTTTTACGCCATGGCGCGAGCGTTCCAGAAGCTGCACGTTCAGCGCCTCCTCAAGCTCATTGATCTTGCGGCTCAGGGTGGAAATGGGCATGCCCATTCTGTCGCTGGCCGCTGAAAAGCTCCCGGCATTCACTACCGTAATGAATAATTTTGCTGCGTTGTAATCCATTCTTGTTTCCATATTTGGGCATTATCTGTCTATTTTTGGTGATTCCATTCCATTTTGCAAAGGGTAAAATTCGGACTGTGTCATTTTCAGGGGATGTAAAAATGAATAATCGTGTCACTCAAATTTTAAATATTCGCTATCCACTTATTCAGGCCCCGTTATATTTCCTGACCAATGCCGAACTGGTCGCTGCGGTGTCAAATGCGGGCGGCCTGGGTACGCTGGGGCCGCACGCCGGTCAGGAAAGCCTGCCAGGCTCACGCTGGGTGGCGCTGGATCGGATGCGCGAAGAGATCCGTAAAGTCAAAAAACTCACCACAAAACCCTTTGCGGCAACCCTGATCAACGGCCCGGATATGGGCTTCTGGCGGCCTACTGCCGAGATGCTGGCTGAAGAAGGCGTCGAAGTGGTGCTTATCAATGAAGTGCTGGACGCGGAGATCTACGACTTTTTTAAAAGTCGCGGCATCAAAATTCTCTACCGCGCCCTGACGCCGACGATCGCCAATTCGAAAAAAGCCGAAAAACTGGGCGCGGACATCATCATTGCTACCGGCTTTGACGAAGGCGGCACCGTGCCGTCACGGGTGATTGGCACCTTCAGTATCGTGCCGATGATCGTCGACAGCGTGAAAGTGCCGGTTATCGCTGCCGGTGGCATCGGTGACGTGCGCGGTGTGCGTGCCGCCCTGGCGCTGGGGGCGGAAGGGGTATTTGCGGGCAGCCTGTTCTTAACGGCGGTGGAAAACCCCGCGGCGGACAAAGTAAAACGCCTGATTGTCGATTCCACGGCGGAAGATTTGCTGCTGTTCCGCACGCTACCTGCGTATTACCGCACCTTACCTACCGATCTGAGTCCGACGCTGGCAGAACTGGACGCGCAGGGTGCCGATCGTGAAACCCTGTTTAAGGCTATGAACGGCTACCACTCCCTGTGGCAGGCCATGCGCCTCGGTAATTTTGATCAGGGCGTAGTATCCACCGGTACGGGTATTTCGGTCATCAAATCCATTCGTCCGGCCGCAGACATTGTTGCCGATCTCATGCAGGACTTTTAATTAAAGAGGTAAACCATGTCTGATGTAATGCCGTTTCGGGATGTTACGCGNNNACTGGGTTACCCGGACCTGGAGCATCCTGCCAACCAGTACCGCATCGAAAAAGCGCCGCTGGTCGAAAGCGTTACGTTTCATCAATAAGTAACAGACTCAGCAGCTGCCGCAGTTGCTGTTGCTGAGTTTCATTAAGCGTGCCCTGCTGCTGGGTCTGGGGATTGGCGCGCTGTTTCCGCTATCGCTGATCGTCACGCTCGATCACGCCATCGCGCCGCCTCGCTGGACAGCGCCTGGGCCATCATGAGCGTCGGCATCGTGCTGGCACGACTGGCATTGTTGTATTACGGTTATAATATCATAACCTTAGCCGCGACAGCGGAAGCCAGGAGTACGCCAGTGCGCGTGTTGTTCGTCCTTTTATTGTCATCGTTACTTGCCGGATGCATCACCTCATCACCGCAAAAAGCGCTGTATAAAGCGGAATACCCGCACCGCCAGGATATTCGTCAGCAAAATGTTTACCAGTTTAAAACGACGCCGATTAAGGCCAGCGGCGAGCGTTACTGGGGCGCGGGTGAGTTAACGCAACTTTTCAGGGTCAATGATAAAGACGCTTCCACCGTTCAGCTTCGCTTCAACTATCCGGCAAAATCACTGGAAGCCGTGTCGCTGGATGCAGCAAACAGAACGCTAAGCAAAGAAACCTTTATGTTACTCGATGAGTCTGCACCCAAACCTTCCAGCCCTGAAACGAACTATTTTTATCTGACAAAAGACGGCCAGCTGGTGCATAAAAGCCGCAACTGCACACCTGATATGAGTGTGGGTTGCCAGTGGTGGAACCACAGGCTTTTTATCACGCGCAACGGAGACATGGCGGTGCATTATGAAAATGGTAGTGCTGTGTTGCTGTTTCTGGTTTTCCCCGGTTACGGCTCACATGACTACCTGGAAATATTCTCAAAGGTTTCGCCCGTCGCCAACGTCACGTCATAATTTCAAAAATAATGACCGCCTCCGGCCTGAAGCAGGCTGAGGCGGACATGACTCATAATCTGCAACTATCGCAGCAATACATAACGCTTCCGTCGGGGCTGCCGATAACCGATTACTCCTTACATTACCTGGTAAATCTGATGCGTATCCCTGCTCTTAAACGTTTATTTTCCCTGAACCGTCTGCGTTCAGCCGTTTCTTATCACGCACTTTGCCAGAATAAACCTGTCATTGAATTCAGTCCGCAAGGGGTGATTCATAAAGCCAGCCCGCTTTTCCTCTCCGCGATGGGATACCGGGCCGACGAAATTATTGGTCAACATCACCGGCTATTCTGCCCGCCATCGCTGGTCAACTCACCGGAGTACGACCAGTTCTGGCAGCGCCTTGCCAGGGGGGAAAGCTTCAGCGGTAAATATCTGCGTCTGGCAAAGGGGGATCGTCCGGTATGGCTTGAAGCCAGTTATATCCCGGTCACTGACCGGCGCGGCCAGGTGACTCGTGTTATCAAAATCGCGGCCGATATTTCCGCGCGCGTGCAGGCGGCGCTTGAGCAGGAAGCTGTCGTCAATGCCATCAGCCGGTCTATGGCTATCATCGCCTTTAGCCCCGAAGGGATAGTGCTGGAAGCCAACGAGAATTTCCTCGCCACCACCGGTTATAAACGCGATGAAGTGATTGGTAAGCATCATCGTCTGTTCTGTTCTCAGAGCCTGTATAAAAGTGACGAATACCGTCAGTTCTGGGAGCGTTTAAATCAGGGGGAATTCTTTTCCGGTCAGTTCCCGCGCCTGAATCGTCGTGGCGAACCGCTGTGGTTGCGGGCAACCTACAACCCTGTTTTTAACCATGACGGGCAGCTTTATAAAATTGTGAAATTCGCCACTGATGTCACGGCAGATGTTCTGCGCAACCAACGAGAGCAGGAGGCGGCGGTACATGCATGGGATATGGCGGTGCAGACCCGCGGCAGTGCGCAGGCTGGCGCCGGGGTCATCGAAAACAGTATCCTTATGATTGACCGCATTGCGCAGGGAATGGGCGATGTTTCCAGCGATGTCTCCCGGCTTAACGATCAGTCTGACAGCATTGACGGGATGGTTGAAACCATTCGCAGCTTTGCCATGCAAACAAGGCTGATTGCCCTGAATGCTGCCATTGAAGCGGCGCGGGCAGGTGCATCCGGACGAAGTTTTGCCGTTGTTGCCGCAGAAGTGCGAACGCTTGCAGCGAGCGTCAGCCAGGCGACAGAAGACATTGAGCGGGTCGTCGCCAGCAATAATCAACTGGCCAAAGAGGTGCTCAGCGGCATCGAAAACAACCTGATGAATACCCGGGAAGGGGTGACGCTGATGCGTGAAGCGGGTGAGGTGATCGCCAGCATTCAGAAGAATGCCGCCGGGGTGGAGACGGCGGTGAAGGATGTCGCGCTTTCAGTGAAAGCCGGATAACGCCTAAGCCGCACCGGTGTACGTATACGTAAAACATCAGTTATGCAATTGTAATAACTGCTTTAATTGAGCGTTGTATCCCCGGGCGGGTTCTTTTAACATCGATGATGAAATTTTAACCCCATCCCGCAACGGCTATCCAGTTGTTATGGAAAGATGTTCATAAGGATCAAGATCATGGAAATAAGTATCCGCACGCCGCTCATCCATTCTTTGCCGTTAAGTCAGCACAGCGGATGTGAGGTCTGGCTGAAAATGGAATCCTCCCAGCCGACCGGTTCTTTTAAGCTCAGAAGCGCAGGGCATATCTGTCAGTATTACGCCCAAAAGGGCGCTAAGGGTTTTATCAGTTCATCGGGCGGGAATGCCGGGATCGCCGTAGCGCACAGCGGTCGTAAACTGGGTTTGCCGGTAACGGTCGTTGTCCCGGAAACCACGTCGGCGCGCGCCAGAGAGCTTATTGAGCTGGAGGGCGCGAGGCTCATTGTGCACGGAAAGGTGTGGAGTGAAGCGAATGAGCACGCTTTATCGCTGGTAACGGATGACATTTTTTATATCCATCCCTTTGATAATCCGCTGTTGTGGGAAGGCATCAGCACCATTGTGGATGAAGTGGTGAATGATGGATTGCGGCCGGACGCGGTGATCCTGTCCGTCGGCGGCGGCAGTCTGCTGTCCGGCATCGCACAGGGACTGGAAAAACATCAACTGGATCATATCCCGGTGTATGCCGTCGAAACCCACGGCACGGCTTCCCTCAACGCATCGCTGAATGCCGGTAAGCTTGTGCGTCTTGATAAGGTCAGCGGTATTGCCACTACCCTGGCGGCCAGTCAGGTGTGCGAAAATGCCTTTACCGTGGCGCGTCGCCTGAATGTCACCGGCATGCAGGTTTCCGATGAAGAAGCGGTAAACGCCTGTCGGCAATTGCTGGATGATCATCGCGTACTGACGGAACCGGCGTGCGGCGTTTCATTGTCCCTGCTGTATGACCGCAAAGTTCAGTTTAACCCTGCGGATAAGGTGCTGGTTATTGTCTGCGGCGGGGCGTCGGTGACGCTGGAAAGTATTCAGGCCTGACGGATTTTGTTTTCGATACGCACAGGCTGAATGGCAGGGGGTTTCCATTCAGCCTGTGCTGTTAAGGCCTGACACTCTTAGCCGCGCGAAGCGGGCATGTGAATTTCCTGAATTAGCCCTCCTGTCCTTCAACCAGCACAAAGATGCCGGTTGCAGCACCGGCCCGTAGTAAGCGTGCGGCCTGATACCCCGGGCTGTCATAAAAACGTTTAGCCTCGTCAAAAGAGTCGAACTCAAAAACAACATGCTTTTCGTGCGACTCTCCCTCAAGGTTTTCATACTGCCCGGACCAGGCAATAATTTTTGGACTGAACCCCTGCATTACCTCTCCGGCCGCCCGGGCATATTCCGCATAAGCGACAGGATCGGTTACGGTCACGTGAGCGATGAGATAGCCTTTATTCATTTCTTCTGTTCCTCGGCAAAAAAGCGTTACGCGAAATACGCGGTGTGAAAAGAGTCTATTGAGTATTAATATCTTCATAAACACCCCAAATAATGACGCACTGTTACCCTGAGAGTGAACAATGAAGAACCTTGAGCCGTTGATGATTTTTGCGCGCGTGGCAGAGCTGAAAAGCTTCACTCAGGCCGCTGAAAGTCTGGGGATCCAGAAAGGGCGTGTCTCAATGGTGGTTCGCGAGCTGGAACATGAAATCGGCGCTTCGCTGCTGCACCGGACGACACGGACCGTACAGCTGACGGAAGACGGGCGGGCTTTTTATTCCCGCGCCCGTGATCTGCTGTCTGAGGCGGACGCACTGCGGTCAATTTTCACCGATCCCGGAATGCCATTACGGGGTCGGTTGCGCGTGGATATGCCTGCTGTGCTGGCACAAAGCGTTATTATCCCGGCCCTGCCACAGTTACTTGACGCTCACCCTGAACTGGAAATTGAGCTTTCAAGTACCGATCGCCGGGTCGATCTGGTACAGGAGGGATTTGACTGCGTGGTCCGTCTGGGGCCCGTTGTGGATGACACGCTGATTGCCCGGCCTCTGGGACAGTTGCGCATGATCAATGCAGCAAGCCCGGCCTATCTGGCGCGCTTTGGTGTCCCGGAGACGATAGAGGATCTTCTTAGCCAGAAACACCGAATGGTTCATTACATGCGGAACTTTGGCGCGAAACCAGAAGGGTGGGAGTATCCGTCTGGCAATGGCTATAAAACGATCCTGCTGCCTGGCGCCGTCAGGGTAAACAGTGTTCCGGCCTATCATGACGCGGGACTGGCCGGTCTGGGGCTGATTCAGGGAGGATACTCGTCACTTGTCACGCATATCGAACGCGGTGCCCTGACGGAGGTGCTTCCCGATCTGCGTCCTGAGCCTCTCAGCGCCGCTTTTGTCGTCGCACACCGCCGCAATCTGTCACTGCGTGTCAGAGCTTTTATGGAATGGACGGAAGGGGTTTTAAAACCTTATTTCGACTGAAAGCTGTAATGAGGCAGGGCGGAGGTGCCGCCCTGTCAAATCATCATTCACTCTCTGGTAAATCGGAACGGGTCAGTGTCGCCCTGACCTGCGGCAGGCTCTGCGGATAATTCTGCTGAATAAACTCAATCATTTTTTCCCGCACGTAACAGCGTAAATCAAAGGCCATAGGTGAATTCTGCGCCGTCATCAACAGTCTGATGGTCATGGTTTTTTCAGTGGTGTCGGTGACCTGAAGCACCTGGGTTTCCTGATCCCAGAGTCGGGTTTCACTGAGCACTTTTTCAAAGTGTTCGCGCAGCGGCTGTAAGGGCATTGAGTAATCCACATAAAGAAAAACCGTGCCTAAAATTTGCGCGTTATTACGCGTCCAGTTCTGGAAGGGATTTTCGGTAAAGTAGGTGATCGGTAATACCAGCCGGCGCAAATCCCACAGACGCACCACCACATAGGTCAGGTTTATCTCCTCAATCCAGCCCCACTCTTTTTCCACCACCACGGCGTCATCGATTTTTATGGGTTGCGTAAAGGCTATCTGTATACCGGCAAATAAATTGACCAGCGACTTCTGGAGCGCAAAACCAATGATGATGCCCGCCACCCCGGCACCGGCCAGAATAGTGGTGCCGAATTGTCGGACGCCAGGGAAACTCAGTAAAATCAAGGATAAACAAAGCGTGACCAGTATGACAATTGCGACTTTCTTCACATACATGATCTGCGTGCGAATTTTGCGGGCGCGAAGATTGTTCGAAATATTAATGTCATAGCGTATAAAAAGCATATCCTGCGCAACATTAATCAGTCGAATCAGCACTGAACAAAATGACATGATAATAAATATGTTGGTTGTCGTTCTGATGAAGTTCAGGGACTCGGGCTGGATATGGACATAATTAATCCCTACACGAATAAACAGCAGGGGAATAAAGAGAAACATCGATCCACGAAGGTGTTTCTCAAGCGACTTGAAGAGTTTTCTGTCATGGTTTTGCCAGAAACGGATAAACTGCAAAAGGATAAATCTCGCGAGAAAACCCACCGCAAGTGACACAGTGACGAGCAATACAGCAGGCACCCATGCCGGAGCGCCAGATAACTCACCAACTAAAAAAGGCATGCTTTCCCCTTATCTTTGCCAACAAATGAGTCACGCTTGTCATGCAGCTGTGTGCTGACAGACGCCCATTAGTATATGAAAAATTCAGCAAATATCTTCCGTATGCCGGGCATCATATTCCTGCTGAGCCCGTACCACTTCCGGCCCGTGTTTCAGCGCCCAGTCGTACAGCGCACTGAAGGGTTCCTGTAACGTTTTTGCCAGCGGGGTAAGACTGTATTCCACGCTCACCGGCGACGTGGGCAGCACCTTCCGGTGCACCAGCCCGTTGCGCTCCAGCCGCTTCAGGGCGTCAGACAACGCCTTATGAGTAATGCCATCCAGCCGGCGGCGAAGTTCATTAAAGCGTGCAGGCTCACTGCACAGCACGGTAAGAATTAAAATCGACCATTTATTGGTGATGTTTTCCAGCACCGGCCGGGTTTTTCCAACTTCTTTCAGGTTATGACCGTCAATCTGACACATGGCGATATACTCCGCGATACCTGGTATAAACAAAGTGCGTAATTGTTATTAAGTATAAAAATTATATCATTTGTTTTCCACCTCAAAAGGAGTAAGCAGATGCAACAATTAGAGAACAAAGTGGCCCTGATCCTGGGCGGCGCAAAAGGCATTGGTCTTGCCATCAGTCAGCGATTTGCCCGTGAAGGGGCAACCACCTGGTTCACCTCACGCCGGAGTGAGGAGTTAGACATCGCCGTTACTTGCATAGAAGGCGACGCCAGGCCGCTGCGTGCTGATGTCAGCGAACTTAGCGAACTGACACGGATCGCCGACCTGATAAATGCGGAGTCCGGCCGGATAGATGTGCTGGTCATCAACGCCGGTATGGCGGAACACGCGACCATTGATGACGTCAGCCCGGCGCACTTTGATACTATTTTCGGTCTGAATGTGCGTTCCCCATTATTTGCGCTTCAGGCCGCGCTTCCCCTGCTGAAAGAGGGGGCGAGTGTGGTGCTGATAGGTTCGATTGCCGATGTCATCGGCACCAAAGGCTATGGCGTCTACGGCGCCAGCAAAGCGGCATTACGCTCTTTCGCCCGCACCTGGACAAATGAGCTCGCCGCCCGGGGGATACGTATCAATGTGGTCGCCCCGGGCCCGGTGGATACCGAAATGATGCAGGCCGCCTCCGAAGAGCTGCGCAATGGAATAATCAGCGCCATTCCGTTATCCAGAATGGCGAGGCCTGACGAAGTGGCCAGCGCGGCATTGTTCCTGGCGAGTGATGAAAGCAGTTATATCGCTGGCGCCGAAATCTGTGTGGATGGCGGGCTGACGCAGGTTTAATGAAATCCGGGTCCGGCTGGTTGTAAAATGGTAAACACGTTCCGCTTCTGGTTCGGCGCTGCCACGCAAAATAGGGTGGCAGCGTTGAGCGAGAGGCGGACATAGGGTGATCGTCTTGCATCAGGCACTACTTGTGAGTGGATTAATCTCAGCCAACAGCCAGCTTTCAAAGCGCTCCAGCGCCGCCTCATTTATTCCCGTTTCCGTTGTTTTGACTAAACAGAATCTTTTGCTCAGACTATTTGATGCAGGCCATGGAGAAACAAGCATGCCGCTACGCAATTCATTCTCGATATACATCCGCGGGAGCAAAGCAACGCCCTGTCGTGCCATCACGGCAGCGATGGCCATTTCATGCAGATCATATCGCACACCATGAGCCGGATTATCGAGGCGTATTCCGCTTTCGACGGCATAGTGATGCCATGCATCAGGATTCTGTCGACGATGGATCCTCGGCAGTTCATTTAACAGTTGATTGACATTATTTTTTGTTATCAGTGCAGGATGGCATACCGGCAGCAGATTTTCCTGAAACAGAAATTGCATACGCATTCCTGCCCATGCGGAATGTTCAAAATGAATAACCGCGTCAAATCCACTTCCAGGCAAAATAAACGGATCCGTTCTGGCCGCAATATTTAACGTTATATCCGGAGATACAGCGTTGAAACTGTTCAGGCGCGGAATAAGCCAGCGACAGGAAAAGGTGGGCAGGACGGCAATGTCCAGACTCTGACTACCTTCAGGCATTCCCATTATGTACTGCGTATCCCGTTCGAGCCGATCGAGCGTTTCCCGTACGTGATGCGCATAGCGCGTACCGACGGGGTTAAGCTTTACACGACTGCCCATACGGTCAAACAACTTACCATTCAGTAACGCTTCAAGACGTGCAATCTGACGGCTAATCGCCCCTTCCGTCAACGACAACTCTTCTGCAGCACGGGCAAAACTGCCGTGCCTTGCAGCGGCATCAAAAGCCTGCAGGGACGCACTACTGGGTATTTTTCTGCGCATAACATCGTTTCCTTTTTCAGGCCCAGTATTCTGACTTCATTGACTAAATGTCACTAATCCGTGACGTTTTATCGATTTTACGGGGCTGAACCATCTTGTAGCATGATGAAAAATCATTAAGCAAATGAATCTGCTTACGCCTGTGGCTCATATGGAGATAAACAGATGTTCTATACCGTGGAATGTTCATATAACGATCCTGACAGCGAGGCAGAATGGAATGCCTTTTATAGTCAGCAAAAATTACCCGCGTTGATATCTGTTACTGGCTTCACGACGTCGCAACGCTTTCGTGCTATCAATTCCGGCTGCCCTGTTTACCTTGCCATTCATACCATTAAAGATGCGGATATTCTCAACAGTGATGATTACCGTTTAAAAGGAGGCGGCAATTTCTCTCGATGGCAGGTCTGTATTACTGACTGGCACCGTAACCTGTACGAAGGAAAGGGCATTATCCCGGCCGTATCTGCCGGTGAAATTCTGCTATTGAGCGCAACGCCATCAGGCGTTTTAGATAAAGAGTTAGGATATCGTGGGCTGGAAATGCATGCGGTAGGGCTGGATAAAACTCCTGAACATCGCGTTGCGTATGTTCTGCCGGTTAGCATTGCCTCGTTATTTACTGAAATCCCAGGCATGTACCTCTATGAACCTATGACCATGCAATTGCAGGATCCGGAATAAGGGAGGCTAAAACATCATGCCCAATCTGACTTTTTATATTGCTGAAAATCAGGCTGACGTGTTGCAACGTGCTGGTGATTTTACGCATAAATGCCGCGCCCTTTGCTGTGACATCCTGCGCGCAGAGCCTCAAAACGTGCATATCATTTTTATTGCCGTAAAGCCTGGATGCGGACAACCGGTCTATGCCCAGCTCTTTTATCGCCTGACAACATTACGAACCCAGGACGTGATGGAGAACTTTATGAGGGAACTGGACGCTGCCATTCAACAGGCCTCTGGTCTGACGCCCCGTATTCGTTGTTTTGGTTCCCCAGCAGAACAGATATTTGCACGCAACTGATCCCGAGGTAAAAATGAACCAACCCTTTCCGAGCCGTGAGACTGGAGATTTTCAAATTACGGCGCTAAGCGACGGCATTATGTCAGCCAGTCTGGATTTGCTCTCAGGCATAGAAAAAGCGGAGGCAGACCTTATTCAACGCAATGCGGGTATCAATGAGCCCGGCGATATTCATATAAACTGTTACCTAATCCGTGGTCGGGGACGCATCATTTTGGTTGACGCTGGCGCCGGGATGCCTGGCAATATGCAACTCACAGCAAACCTCGCCGCAGCAGGTGTCAGCCCTGACGACATTGATACCGTGTTGCTGACACATTGCCATCCGGATCATATTGGCGGCCTGCTGGATCCTGAAAAAAAGCCGGTTTTTAAACATGCCGAAATTATGCTTCATCCTCTCGAAGCACAGCACTGGCTGGATGATAAGAAACTCGAAATAGCGAATGAGCGCGGGCAACGCAATATCCGGCTGGTCCGCCAGACATTAGACGCTTATGCCCATAACGTGCATTTTTTTAACGGGGATAAAATTGCAGGAAGTATTCTGCCCGTTTGGCTACCAGGCCATACACCGGGACATACAGGTTTTCGCATCGATACGGATGATAAATGCTTATTAATATGGGGAGACATTGTCCATTATCCGCATATTCAATCAGCACAACCGGCTGTTTCTATTTTATTCGACACTGATCCCATCCAGGCAGAGCAAACAAGGAAGATGATTCTTGAAAAGGCTGTCAGCGAAAAACTGCTCATTGCTGGTATGCATTTAGGTCAGGCAGGGTTTGCACACGTTCTCAGGGAGGGTAATGGATACCGAATTTCCTGTACTGACAAATGAAGGGATGTATCTGTTGGGAGGGTTATTGATTCCCTCAATACAACGTTATTATTGTCTGCGGCTCAGAAACTGAGAGAGGAAGACCCTCTCTCTTTTCCCGTATCACGCCTTTGCCCGCCGCAATCACTCGCAAAAAGGGGAACGCTGCTGCGCCGCGGAGAGAAGCTGCATCGCATCTTCACCGGCCGCGGTGTAGAGCGGAGCGTTTTGATTTTCAGCCACGGCATAAATAGCGTTCGCCACATCTTCCGCGTGCGTCACTGGCGCGTGGGGATCACCCGCCCGCTGGATAAATTCATTCACCAGGCTTCCATAGACCGCATCGTCCCGCCCGCCAGAGTAAGCCCGCGCATTTTCACCAAACTTCGTTTCCGGCGAGCGCCCCGGTAATACAACGTGAACGCGGATCCCAAAAGGCTTCACTTCGACGGCTAATGACTCGCTCCAGGCATTCAGCGCCGCTTTACTGGCGCGATAAACCCCAATCAGCGGCATCGCTTTGGTGGTCACGGACGAAGACACGTTGATGATCGTCCCTGATTTTTTCTCTCTCATCTTCGGCAGAAACGCCTGCGTTAATGCCAGCGTGCCCAGCACATTGATGTTCATTAATTGCTGCGCGGTGGAGAGGGACGTCAGTTCAACGGGAACCGCCGCGCCAAGACCGGCATTATTGACCAGCAGGTCAATCGCGCCCGCCTTTTTCACCACATCAGTAATACTTTCCGCAGAGGTGATGTCCAGCGGCAATATCCGCAGCCGGTCGCTGGCAGGAAAAAGCGTCGCATCCGGCGTTCTCATGGTGGCAATCACGTCCCAGCCCCTGGCTAAAAAAAGTTGTGCTGTTGCCAGCCCAAAACCTGAAGAGCATCCGGTAATCAGTGCAGTCGACATGGTAAATCCTCGCTGTTGGTCAGAGCAGCAATCATAGTCGTAGCCATTCGGACAATATATAATCAGAAATCCACTTTTCTTGAGAGAGAGTCCAGTGTCAGATCCGTTAACCGATATTGTTGCTTTACTCAACCCCAGGCCCACCCATACCAAACTCGTCGAGGGGGCAGGGAAGTGGCGTATTGTCCGGGAGTCTGCCGGAGAGGCGTTTTACTGCGCCGTGTTGCAGGGGGAATGCCTGATGCGTATTAACGGTAAAGCGCCGACATTGCTTGTTGCCGGTGATTTCGTGCTGATCCCTGCAACTTATACCTTTGAGAACACCAGTGCGGGAACGTCTCCTCCTGAAGACATTACGCTGCCGACCCTGCTCGGGGACGGGCACGTGAGGATCGGTTCAGCAACCGGGGAGGCGGAATTTCTTATGAATGTCGGGCACTGTGAATTCGATACGCCAGACAAACAGCTTATCGTCGCGTTACTTCCCAACGAGATCCTGATTAAAGGGCAGCGTCGTTTTGTCACCCTGTTTGAACTCCTGCTGGATGAGAGCCGCACCCGGCGGCCGGGGCGGGACGCGGTAATGACGCATCTTTTGCAACTGATACTGGTTGAAGCGTTGCGTAGCGATCCAGCACTGTCGACGACGGCAGGGATCCTGAAAGGGTTACAGCACGATAAGATCGCCACCGCGCTGCATCTCATCCATACCAACCCCGGTGCGGACTGGCAAATCGCGCAGCTCGCCCGGGAGTGCGCGATGTCCCGCTCCTCTTTTTTCGCCGTATTCAGCGAGACCGTCGGCATGTCTCCGGGGCAATATCTGCTGTTCTGGCGAATGTCGTTAGCCAGGAAAGCGCTGATGGGCGGCAAGGATAAAATAGAACAGATCGCCCTGCGTACAGGATACCAGTCTGCCAGCGCCTTCCACGTCGCCTTCACCCGCTACACCGGCCTGCCGCCGGGGGAATTCCGACGCCAGCATGTGGCTAATGCGTCCTGAAGCGCGCTGAACGTGACCCGTTCAAATGCTCACAACTTAAGTGCGGCGACGATGGCGGCTTCCATTTTCTGCGGCGTGGTGAAGGGGGCGAAACGCTTAAGCGGTTTGCCGTCGCGCCCGATCAGGAATTTAGTAAAGTTCCATTTAATGCGCTTGCCCGGCAGGCCGGGCAGTGCGTCTTTCAGGTAACGAAACACCGGGTGCGCGGCGGCACCGTTGACTTCCACTTTCTCAAACATCGGGAAGCTCACGCCGTAGTTGATGTGGCAGGTCTGAGCGATGTCGTCGGCCCCGCCTGGCTCCTGTTTACCGAACTGGTTGCAGGGGAAACCCAGCACTACCAGCCCCTGCGCACCGTACTTTTTGTAGAGCATTTCAAGGCCAGCGTACTGCGGCGTGAAACCACACTTACTGGCCGTATTCACCACCAGCACCAGCTTTCCCGCATAGTCGGCCATTGAGAAAGGCTCGCCGCGCAGGCTGGTGGCGGTGAGTTGGTAAAAGGTGGTCATGGTGGAAGCCTCGATGGAGAAAATTTTATGGGGTAGTGGTTACAGGACTGGACTTTATCATGACTGCTTCTGGCACAAAGCGAACTATAAACGATTTATGTCACAATGAGCAAAACAGACCTTAACCTAACATCAATTAGTAATTGATAACTGGATACAGCAAATGAATATTGAATTAAAAGGGCTTAGATCGCTAGAACTTGAAGATAGGTTGATAAACTATTGGCCAACTGACCCTGCCAGTTTCGGTTGTTGGATCAGAGCAATGATAGGGCCTAAAGACCGTGACGGTGCTGAAGCTTTTGATATGTTGGTATGTACGCCAGTCTGGCTTAAACAAGAGCTTGCATCATATAAGTCCCTGTCTGGCAGAGGAATGATCATTGTCGAAGAATATGATTATGATGAGATCCTTTCTTATATAGAAAAAAAGATCATTGTCTGTAATGACAAGGACTGGTCAAAAGCCGCCATCAAACTGAGCCGTTTCAGTTTCTGGGAATATGAAGATTATCAGCCATAAGCCAAATCCAGTGAATGACTTATGACAAATATTAAGATACGGCAGAAAGTAGAGCGCGAGAGCCCTGACGAGCATTCCATTCCTCACGGGTGATTTCCCAGAGTTCGGAATCAAGCAGACCGCTGACATACTCTTTCTTTTCAGTCCTGATGAGCCGCATGCCACTGCTTTCTGAAATAATTTTTGAACGGCTATTGAGAGCCGCTTTAGGTGCACGCAACACTGTCTTATTTAACGAATTAAACCAATAATCCGTAGCTGCATTACTGGCCTCACGCATAAAGCCCTGGCCCTGATGCTCCGGAGCTAACCAAAATCCACGGTTATTATCCTCAACATCATACAGACAGATTACACCCATCAGTTTGTCTGGTGTTTCAAGGTGTCTGATAGTCCAGAACCAGGCTATCCCATTTGCCATATCAGGCAAAGCAACGTTATTGACGTAACTCTCGGCACCGTTATCAGGGTAGGGCCATGGTACTGAAGAGACCATGTAGCGAACTATCTCCCAACGCGGGTAAAGCAACTGAATTTGTGAGGCATCTTCGGAGGCTAATGGTTTTAACAGCAAGCGTTCTGTATAGAGTATTAGTATTGGCATATGTACTTTTCCTTGCTGAGCTTGATATCTATTTCTGTATTACCCGTTCAGTAGCAGTCTCACTTTAGCTGGATGTATAAGCGGTCATCAGATCTGTACGGCTGTATAATTTATCTGCTTCTGCGCGCACTGATCTTCTTTTGCCATGCTCCAGTCCTCCGGGTCAACCCTAAATATGGTGGTAGTGCACCCTGGATTCATTGCGTTAGATTGTCCGCATTATAAGGATCACAAAAATGAAGCTCTTTATGGAAATTATTTTGATGCGTCATGGAAAGCCGTCTTTTACAGGTTCTTCGAGGGTAACGAGCCTTGAGATGGACAAATGGATTTCACAATATGATCTCTCCGATACGGGCAGCGATATGGCCCCGCAATCCAGTAAATCATTAGCATCCAGCGCATTGCACATCATAAGTAGTCCTCTTCCCAGAGCGCTTTCATCTGTGAGGGCATTAGGGCGTGAACCGGACCTCATTGATGAGGTCTTCAGGGAAGCAGACTTGCCCGTATTACGCATGCCAGCATTCAGGTTATCCCCCATCTTGTGGGCGTCTCTTTTCCGCGTCATGTGGCTTTGTGGCTTCTCCCGTAATGTAGAGACCCTGAGCCTGGCTAAACAGCGCGCCGTTCAGGCTGCGGATATTCTTGTAACAACAGCAGAAGAATCAAACGGGCCCGTACTGCTTATGGGGCATGGGGTGATGAATCGACTGATTGCAAAGGAACTCATCTCGTTGGGCTGGAAAGAGGGCCATCGACAGGGCAATGGTTACTGGAACGCTCGCACCTACAGCTTACGTTAAGTAAAGATCTCAATTACACATCTGATAATCCCTCAATGATTATTTGCTAAACCCTTCTTTCAGCCTGGCCCGGTTTGTCAGGGGTAGAATAAAAAGGACTACACTCATGCGTACCGCAAAAATCCGCGCCATCCTCGGTGGGGCTCTTTTATTATTGTCAGTTTTAGCCTCAGCGTCCGCAACGCAGACTATGTCCATACCTTCAGAGCATCCGAACCCGCAGCGTATTTCTGTACAGACGCAAGGCTCAGGGCCGGATGTCATATTGATCCCGGGGCTGGCGTCCTCTCGCGACATCTGGGCCGGATTAGTCGCAACTTTACGTAAGAACCACCGTGTTCATCTTGTAGAACTTGCGGGCTTTGCAGGTACGCCTGCCATATCCAGTCCACAGGGAAAAGTCATCGCTTCGGCAGTTGATGCCCTCGCTGATTACATTCAAAGCCAGAACATCCAGGCACCAGCGATCATTGGCCATTCTCTTGGCGGCGAGATGGCATTGATGCTGGGGGCCCGTCATCCTGACCAGGTCGGTCGTTTGATGATCGTCGATGCCTTGCCGTTCTATACGTTGATGATTGACCCTGCGGCGACCACCGAAACGGCTGCCCGGCATGCCGCAGCTATGCGGGATTTGTTACTGCGGCAGTCGCCGGAGCAACTCATGGAGTTTCAGAAAGCATCCATAAACCGTTTAGTGAAGAACGGGGCGGTGAAACCTGCTCTGGTGACTGCGGGGATCAATTCTGATCGCAAAACCGTTGCGGATGCCGTGTATGAATTGATGATTACCGACCTGCGTCCCGAGCTCGCTCGCATCAAAGCACCAATTGAGATCGTGTACGCGTATGATGCCTTATACGGGATCCCGGCAGCCAGCGTGGATGCGATGTACCGTCAAGCCTATGCTTCTGCACCCGACATCCATTTCACGCGGATCGATGACAGTTTTCACTTTGTCATGCTGGATCAGCCAGAACGATTTACCACCGCGGTTGAGTTATTTTTAAACAAATAAAGGATGCTGCTGCACATCAGGTTGACGCTGGAGCAGAATCTTAAGTCCGGCCAGCAAACATCGCTGGCCTGAACATCAGTTCAGCACGCTGTATGTCCTGATATAGCTAAGTCTGTATAGTGTCCGCTTCTKGCACARAGCGGACAGGATGGCTGGGCTAAAGGTCTGCTTAGAGC
>NZ_CP127837.1:3199417-3199948 GCF_030291195.1 Enterobacter sp. PGRG2
TGTCCGCCTCTGGCATAAAGCGGACATGATCTCAGCTTAGCAGGGCGCGAAAACGTTACCCTGTCACGTCATCAATAACGCTCACCCCGTCTTCTGTGCGGATCCAGCGCGGCGCATTAATTTCCTCCGCCAGATACGCCATTAAATCCGCCAGCAGCCAGCGCAGCGGTTCTTCCTGTTGTGGCGGTACGCTGCGGCAAAGTAATACCTGGGCCAGCGCTGCGCAGTATTCGCCGAGGGTATCGGAATCGGGAGCAAACTGAGGTACGTGAGTGGGCAGGGTATCGACGGTAAAACKCGCCTGCTGTTCCGGCGGGATYGGCTCGTTCAGCTGKGGTTTSAGCAGTGCAAACACSGCGGAAANGCGKCCGCACAGCGCCATGCGCAGYGCCGGATCGAGGCWTTCYGCCTGAGCTTCGGCAAGCTGRTGGCARTRRTCSGCAAGGATGGTGAAATCRSTGTCGSCATCAAAMGGGAYGGTAAGTAACGGGTGAGWCKGGTTGAGGGTMGTAGCCATAATGGCAGCCTCCT
>NZ_CP127837.1:3200137-3200266 GCF_030291195.1 Enterobacter sp. PGRG2
CAGGGTTCCAATCCCGGCACCTGATTTTGCAGGTGCGGGCGAAAGATACCGTTTTCAGCGGAAAACGGCAAGACGGGGGCGTGATGGAGGCGGTGCGAATGAATAAAATGCGTACCGGCTCGCAGGAAT
>NZ_CP127837.1:3201628-3222463 GCF_030291195.1 Enterobacter sp. PGRG2
GCCGCCTGTGACGCTATTACCATCTGGTCACTCGTTGTTAACCCGGCCCCGCTGAGTTAAGCTTACCGGATGACGAAAAAAGAAAACGACCACGCCACGCGCGGCACGGCGGACCACAGCGTCCGCGATCAGGTGGTGGATGCCGCCACCGAACATTTCAGCCACTATGGTTATGAGAAAACCACGGTGTCCGATCTTGCCCGCGCCATCGGCTTTTCCAAAGCCTACATCTATAAATTCTTCGATTCCAAACAGGCCATCGGGGAAGTGATCTGCCGCAACCGGCTGGCGATGATCATGGAGATCGTCACTGCCGCCATTGCCGACGCGCCCACGGCGTCGGAAAAGTTTCGCCGTCTGTTCCGGGCGTTAACGGAGGCGGGCAGCGATCTGTTTTTTCATGACCGCAAACTTTACGACATCGCCGCCGTCGCCACGCGCGATCAGTGGGCTTCGACCAGGGCCTATGAAGAACAGCTGAAGCAGTTGATCCAGGAGGTGCTGCTGGAAGGGCGTAAGTCAGGGGAGTTTGAGCGCAAAACGCCGCTGGACGAAACCGCGCAGGCGATCTATCTGGTGATGAAGCCGTATATCAGTCCCGTGCAGTTACAGTACAACCTTGAGGATGCCCCGACGGCGGCGGTACTGCTGTCGTCCCTCATCCTGCGCAGTCTGGCTCCTTAGCACAGAGAAAATAGCCCCGGCTGGCGCCGGGGTCTTCATATCAGCCGCGGTGCACGCTCAGGCCTGCAAAGGTCTGGCTTACCGGCATCATTTCCAGTGTGTTGATGTTGACGTGCTTCGGCAGCGTCGCCACCCACCAGACCGCTTCGGTAACATCTTCCGGCGTCAGGGCGGTGGTGTTCTCGTAGGTTTTTCCGGCTTTGTCGTCGTCGCCTTTGAAACGCACGTTAGAGAATTCGGTGCCGCCCACCAGCCCCGGCTCGATATTGGTGACGCGCACGCCGGTGCCGTGCAGATCGGTACGCAGGTTCAGGCTGAACTGCTGTACAAAGGCTTTGGTCGCGCCATAGACGTTGCCGCCCGCGTACGGCCAGCTGCCCGCCGTTGAACCGATGTTGATCACATGACCGCGATTGCGCGCCACCATGCCCGGCAGTACGGCGCGGGTCATGTACACCAGACCTTTGTTGTTGGTGTCGATCATGGTTTCCCAGTCCTCGACGCTCGCCTTGTGCGCCGGCTCCATGCCCAGCGCCAGACCGGCGTTGTTCACCAGCACGTCAATGTCGCGCCATTCAGCCGGTAAATTCTCCATCGCCTGCTCGATGGCGGCGCGGTTGCGCACGTCCAGTTGCAGCGTCAGCACGTTGTCGCCCAGCTCGTCTTTCAGCGCCTGTAAGCGCTCCTGGCGGCGGCCGGTGGCGATCACTTTATGGCCGTTCTTCACAAAGCGACGCGTAATACCTTCACCAAAACCTGCCGTTGCCCCGGTTACTAAAATAATCATCTCTCTGTTCCTTAACGCTTTTTGTGTTGCCTTAGCATAATTGCGCAGCGGCCCGGTGGCAACGCATACCGGGCAAGTTATTAGTGTGGCAAATAATCTGGTCCCGTGACGGAGGGATTTGGTACTGTAGAAACCGATCAACGGTTCAGGGGAGTAAACATGTCCGTCACCAATCCACTGTTTGAACAGAGCACGCTGCCGTACCAGGCCCCGCGTTTCGATGTGCTGCATGACAGCCACTACCGGCCCGCCTTTGACGAGGGGATGCGCCAGAAACGCGCGGAAATAGCCGCCATTGCCGGTCAGAGCGACGCGCCGGACTTTGCCAATACCGTCCTGGCGCTGGAGCAGAGCGGGGAGTTGCTGTCGCGCGTCACCAGCATCTTTTTCGCCATGACCTCGGCGCATACCAACGACGAACTGCAACTGCTGGATGAAGCCTTCTCGGCAGAACTCGCCGGGCTGGCGAATGACATTTACCTTGATGACGCGCTCTTTGCGCGGGTGGAGGCGGTGTATAACGCGCGGGAGACCGCCGGGCTGGACGACGAGTCCCGCCGCCTGCTGGAAGTCACGTACCAGCGCTTTATTCTCGCGGGCGCAAAACTGCCTGCTGCCGATAAGCAGACGCTGAAAGCGCTCAACACCGAAGCCGCGCAGCTCACCAGCCGCTTTAATCAGCATCTGCTGGCCGCCGGAAAAGCCGCGGCGCTGGTGGTGGAGAGCGCCGGAGAACTCGACGGTCTGACAGAGGATGAAATCGCCCGGGCGCGGACGGCGGCGGAGGAGAGAGGCCTGCACGACCGCTGGCTGATCCCGCTGCTGAACACCACCCAGCAACCCGCTCTTGCGGCGCTGCGTAACCGCCAGACCCGTGAAAAACTCTTTACCGCAGGCTGGCTGCGCACCCAGCGCGGCGATGAAAACGACACCCGGCAGATCGTGCTGCGTTTAACGCAGATCCGCGCCCGCCAGGCACAGCTGCTGGGCTTTGAGGATTACGCTTCCTGGAAGCTCGCCGATCAGATGGCACAAACCCCGGCTGCCGCGCTGCGCTTTATGCGTGACATTGCACCTGCCGCACGCGCCCGTGCCGAAAAGGAACTGGCGGATATTCAGCAGGCGATCGACGGGCAGCAGGGCGGCTTTACCGCCCGCGCCTGGGACTGGGCCTTCTATGGCGAACAGGTGCGCCAGGCGAAATACGCCATCGATGAAAGCCAGATCAAACCCTACTTTGCGCTGAATAACGTGCTGGTGGACGGCGTGTTCTGGACGGCAAGCCAGCTGTTTGGTCTCACCTTTACCGAGCGCGCGGATATTCCGGTCTATCATCCGGACGTACGGGTCTGGGAGATTTTCGATGAGGACGGCACCGGACTGGCGCTGTTTTACGGCGATTTCTTTGCCCGCGATTCGAAAAGCGGCGGCGCGTGGATGGGCAACTTTGTGGAGCAGTCGACCTTAAACGGCACCCGCCCGGTGATCTACAACGTCTGTAACTACCAGAAGCCTGCTGCCGGGCAGCCCGCGCTGATCTCCTGGGACGATGTGATCACCCTGTTCCATGAGTTCGGCCATACGCTGCACGGCCTGTTTGCCAGCCAGCGCTACGCCACGCTCTCCGGCACCAACACGCCGCGGGATTTTGTCGAATTCCCGTCGCAGATCAACGAGCACTGGGCCAGCCACCCGGAGGTGTTCGCCCGTTTCGCGCGTCATTATCAGACCGGCGAGCCGATGCCGGAGGCGCTGCGTGAAAAAATGTTCAGCGCCACGCTGTTTAATAAAGGCTACGACATGACGGAGCTGTTAAGCGCCGCGCTGCTGGATATGAACTGGCACCGCATCAGCGCGGATGCCGACATCAGCGACGTCGACACCTTTGAAACTCAGGCCATTAAACAGGAAAACCTCGATCTGGAGGCGGTGCCGCCGCGTTATCGCAGCAGCTATTTCGCGCATATTTTTGGCGGCGGCTATGCGGCAGGCTATTACGCTTACCTGTGGACGCAGATGCTGGCCGATGACGGCTATCAGTGGTTTGTGGAGCAGGGCGGATTACGCCCGGAAAACGGGCGACGTTTCCGGGCGGCGATCCTGTCGCGGGGGAACAGCAGTGATTTAGCGGCGCTCTATCGTGAATGGCGCGGACACGATCCGCTGCCGGAACCGATGCTCAAAAATCGCGGACTGAGTCAGTAGCGGCTGACGGTGATAAGAAGCCCTTGTTGAATAACAAGGGCATTGTCAGTATTTCATCAGCTCGCCATCTTACGCGCTTTGCGCTTTCGTGGTATGCAGGAGCTTGCGGTTAAACGTGTACCACAAGTTGAACAAATTGCGCCGTGTGGATGGAGTTTTTCCGGGTCGAAGGTCGTGAAAATAAAACTATTTCCATGACATATTGGGCAAAGAAATTTGAGATTGTAAATAATCCCTCACGCCAGTCAGGTGGAAGACAAACGCTAACATAAATTCCTCATCCTGAAGGATATATCTTCATTTTTGTATAAAAAACAAGCGTGAATTTTTAAACAGATCTTCCTCGTTTACGCTTTGTTGAATCAGGTACTGTTAAGGTCTTATCGATCCGTGACCCGACAGCTAAATGGCGGGGGTGCGCATAAATAAAATAACGATCCTATCCATGCAAGCATTTCCGCCAGTGTAACTGGCGGATTTTTTTTGCCTGCAAATCACCCGGCGCTGCGGGTCAGGATAGCTTTGCGGTAATCGCCGGGGGAAATAGCGAACTGTGCGCGGAAATGGTGGCGCAGGGAGGCCGCGCTGCCAAAACCGGTCTGCTGCGCGATCTCGTCAATGCGTAACCTGGAGTTCGCCAGAGACTCCCGGGCGCGCAGCAGCCGTTCGTTGAGGATCCAGCGCGCGGGTGTGGTGCCGGTGGCATCGGCGAAGCGCCGTAAAAAGGTGCGCGGACTCATGCCTGCCTGACGGGCAAGGGCTGCCACGCTGTGATTTTCCGCCAGCGACTGATGCAGAAAATCAAAGATCATCCCCAGGGATTTACTCTCCCGCGCCCGCGCCACCGGACGCACCACCTGCTGGGTTTGCGCCCCGTCGCGGTGCGGCTGCACCACCAGCCTGCGGGCGACGTTGTTGGCGATCTCCGCGCCAAAATCCTCGCGCACCACGTGCAGACATAAATCGATCCCCGCCGCGCTGCCCGCCGAGGTCAGCAGCGAGCCTTCATCATAATAGAGCGCGTCATCCAGCACCTGAATGGCGGGATAACGGCTGCGTAACAGCGGGGTGTAGCGCCAGTGGGTGGTGGCCCTGCGCCCGTTCAGCAAGCCGGTGGCGGCAAGCACAAACACCCCGGAACAGATGGTCATAATGCGGCAGCCGCGCGTACTGGCCGCGCGCAGGGCATCGCACAGCGCTTCCGGCACCGGCGTGTCCGCGCCGCGCCAGCCGGGAATGACGACGGTGTCCGCCTGCGCCAGCAGATCAAGTCCGCCGTCGGCCATGATGCGAATGCCGCCGGTGGCGCGCAGTTCCCCCTCATCCACCGCCGCCACCGCAAAGCGGTACCAGTTATCCCCCAGCTCCGGGCGCGGCAGACCAAAAATTTCCACCGCCACGCCGAATTCAAAGGTGCATAAACCATCGTAGGCGAGGGCGACGACGAACGGACGGGGCGATGCGGGAGGTAATTTTGTCATGATCCTGGCGTTTTCTGGCAGACCGGCAGGCGGTGGCGCGGCGAATTAATGGATACAGTAGTGTTATCACAAACCCGGAGAAAACACGATGAGCTATGTAACCGAATTCCCTGCCGCCACGCCGGAAGAAACCCGCCTGCATTTTCTGCATCGCCTGAGCGTGGAAACCGACTGCGCCGATGTCCATCATGCCATCACTACTGGCGATCAGGATTTTGTGCTGCTGCACGTGGTGGGAAGCGCGGCAACGTTCGCCCGCCGCCATCTGCCCGGCGCGATCCATTTACCTCACGCGCAGATGACCGCCGAACGGATGCAGGCGTGGCCCGACGGCACTCTGTTTGTGGTGTACTGTGCCGGGCCACACTGCAACGGCGCGGATCGCGCCGCGTTGATACTCGCCACCCTTGGCCTGCCGGTAAAAATCATGATCGGCGGCATTACCGGCTGGGAGGATGAGGGCTATGCCTTTGCGCAGGGGGATGACTGAATCCCCGCGCTGAAGGATTAAATCTGCGCCGCGCCGCCGTCCACGAAAAGCTCGCTGCCGTTGACGAAGCTGCTGTCGTCCGAGGCGAGGAACAGGGCGGCGGCGGCCACTTCGGACGGTTCCGCCAGACGGCCCAGCGGCGTGGTGGCCTCAACCTCATTAATCATCTGCTGATTCGCGGCTTCATCCGGCGACAGGTTATGCCAGCCTGGCGTGGAGGTGGAGCCGGGCACCAGCACATTGACGCGGATTTTGCGCGGCGCCAGATCGAGGATCCAGCCGCGGGCAAAGGTGCGCAGCGCGGCTTTGCTGGCGCTGTACACGCTGAATGCCGGGATGCCGGTGGTGGCGCTGGTGGAGCCGGTGAGGATAATCGACCCGCCGTCTTTCAGCAGCGGCAGCGCTTTCTGCACGGTGAACAGCGTACCTTTGACGTTGGTGTCAAAAATACGTTCGTAGTGTTCCTCAGTGATTTCCGCCAGCGGCGCAAAATCCCCGCCGCCTGCGTTAGCAAACAGCACGTCAATTTGTCCCGCCCGTTGGCGAACCTGGTCAAACAGGTTGTCGAGATCGGCCATCTTTGAGATATCACACGGAATACCCACCGCGCCATGCCCAATCTCCGCAACCGCCCTCTCCAGTTCGCTGACCCGACGCCCGGTCAGGAATAAACGCGCGCCTTCCTGTGCAAAGCTTTTCGCCGAGGCCAGACCGATCCCGCTGTTCGCACCCGTAATAACAACGACTTTATCTGCAAGCTTACCCATGATGTTTCTCCGCAACTGTGTGTGAGAAAGCAGTGTAAGCACAGACTTTCCTGTATACTAGTACCTACCAAAAGGTATGTATGGAGAAAATTATGGAGCCGGTCTGCGGCCTTGATGTGGCGCTGCATTACATTGGCGGTAAATGGAAGCCGCTGCTGCTGTTTTATGTGCAGTACAGCCCGCGTCGTTTCGGGGAATTTAAACGGCTGGTGGAGGGCATCAGCGAGAAAGTGCTGATCCAGCAGCTTAAAGCGATGACGGAAGACGGCATCATCACGCGTCACGATTTCCGCGAGGTACCGCCGCGGGTGGAGTACAGCATCACCGATTTTGGCCGTTCGCTGGCGCAGGCGTTGCAGCCGCTGTGTGAGTGGGGCACCCGTAACCGGGAAAACATGGCCGACAGGATGGCGACGGCGGCGTTAACGGAAGAAAGATGAATTTTTTTCATCATGCGTGAGCTTTTCTCATTTGCTATCCCGAACAGGATATGACATCTTTTTTGGATGTTTAGCCGTCCAGAAGGCTAAAAATTCAAATAATGAACTATCACGCCAGGGTATTACTTTTCACTGGCGGCAAGGAGATAAGCATGCAACAACACGCCCCGTACCGCGCCGATGTCGTCGGCAGTTTTTTACGCCCGGACGCCATTAAACAGGCGCGAATCCAGTTTGCGCGCGGTGAAATCGACGCCGTGCAGCTGCGCGCCGTGGAAGACGACGCTATCCGCCAGGTGGTGGAACAGCAGTGCGCCTGTGGCCTGCATGTGGTGACCGACGGCGAGTTCCGTCGCGCCTGGTGGCATTTCGACTTCTTTGATGGTCTGAACGGCGTGGAGCGTTACGATTCTGAGCAGGGCATTCAGTTCAATGGCGTGCAGACCAAAGCCCACAGCGTGCGCGTGACCGGCAAGCTGAGCTTCGGCGATCACCCCATGCTGGAAGACTTCCGCTATCTGCAAAGCATCAGCGGCAATGCGCAGCCGAAAATGACCATCCCCAGCCCGAGCGTGCTGCACTTTCGCGGCGGGCGTAAAGCCATAGATGCGACGGTATACCCGACGCTGGACCGCTATTTTGACGATCTGGCGACCACCTGGCGCGATGCCATCCGCGCATTTTATGACGCGGGCTGTCGTTATCTGCAGCTGGATGACACCGTCTGGGCGTACCTGTGCTCCGACGAACAGCGTCAGCAGATCCGCGAGCGCGGTGATGACCCCGACGAACTGGCGCAGATTTATGCCCGCGTGCTGAATAAGGCGCTGGAGGGTAAGCCGGACGATCTGACCATCGGCCTGCATGTCTGCCGCGGCAATTTCCGCTCGACATGGATCTCCGAAGGCGGCTACGAGCCGGTGGCGGAAGTGCTGTTCGGCACGGTGAATGTCGATGCGTTCTTCCTCGAATACGATAACGACCGCTCCGGCGATTTTGCCCCGCTGCGCCATGTGCGTCCGGGCAAACAGCAGGTGGTGCTGGGGCTTATCACCACCAAGAACGGCGAGCTGGAAAACCCGGAAGGCATTAAGGCGCGCCTGCAGGAAGCGGCGCAGTATGTGGATATCAATCAGATCTGCTTAAGCCCGCAGTGCGGCTTTGCGTCAACCGAAGAGGGCAATTCCCTGACGGAAGCGCAGCAGTGGGACAAAGTCCGCCTGGTCACCGCCATTGCCGATGAAGTGTGGTAAGTGACAGTGTAACGTATTAGTTGCCCGGCGGCGCKTTGCTTGCCGGGCCTACAGGGGGATAATCATTATCACCGTAGGCCGGGTAAGGCGAAGCCGCCACCCGGCATTTAACCCCACCCGGCACCACGCTTTACACCGCCACCTTTTCCTTCACGTCCTGCCAAGGACTCACCCGCATCCCCAGCAGCATCATCAGCCAGGCCAGCACAATCACCACCATCAGGATCACAAACAGCGACCAGCCCGGCAGATTCGTCAGGATCACCCCGGTGGCCAGCGGATTTAACGCCGCGCCCAGCCAGCCTAACGCCTGCGCTGAGAAGTAGCTGGATTTCATACCCGCAGGCGCGATGTTATCGATCAACAGGTATTCCCCCGGCGCATAGATAATCTCGCCGACGGTAAAGATCGCCGAGGCTACGCCCCAGAACCACAAATTGCTGCCCGCGAGGATAAAGCCCGCCAGCCCCACCACAAAAAACAGCGTCCCGGCGGCCATCAGCGGCTGGATATTGCGGGCGTTAATACTTCGGCCCAGCGCATATTGCAGGCTGACCACCATAGCGGCATTCACTGACAGTACCACCGCCACCACTTTCTCGGCGAAATTGTTATCCGCCACGCTCATCACGTACTGGGAAATACAGGTGGCGAAGGAACCGGCGACAAAAGAAGCCAGAAAACCGGAAAGGGTGAACCACAGCAGCGCCTTATCCCGCAGCAGCACCGACGGCGACCAGGCAACGCTCTCTTCGCCGCGCATATTGATGGGAATACGCTGCACAAACAGCTGAATAAACACCAGAGGGAAAGCGGCGCAGGCTGCCGCCAGCCAGAACGGCAGGTTGACGCTCTGCATCACCAGCAGCGTGCCGAGGGGCGGCCCGACGGTCCAGCCGATATTCAGCACCGTATAGTTGAGGGAGAATATCTTCGCTTTCGCCGACGGCGTCAGGGTGTCCGAGAAATAGGCCTTCAGCACGGTGGAGAACACCGAATAGGCGCAGTTGATCAGCGCAAACAGCGCCACCACCACGATGACGTTATTACTGAGCGGGATCGCCGAGAAGCCGATAATGAAACAGGCGATGGCGATCACCATATAGCGCTTTTTGTCGAATTTATCCGCCAGAATACCAAAGCCGAGGCTGAAAAAGACGCCGATGGTGAGGGCAATACTCAGGGCATAACCTACCGCATCCACCGTCATGCCGTACTGACGGCTGAGATAGATCGTCATAAAGGGCAGCGTGGCACCGCGACCAATGGTCAGCAGTAACGAGGAGGCGAGTAGTGCGAGGGTGGAACGGGTTTGTGTTGGGATCATATGCTTGCCTGACATCACATTAATTATCGTTATTTGCTATGACTTACAGCAATAACATGCAGATCCGGGCTTGTATAGCTACCGGTTTGTTCTGGAATGCGAAAACTGACCTGCCATAATTTGGGATCTGTCTCTGTACATTCTTTTACGTTAACGTTACTTTTTTACATAAATTTAAAAACATCGGGGCAATGATGACGCGTAAAGATAGTCTGCTGGCGTTGCTGGTCGTGGTGGTGTGGGGACTGAATTTCGTCGTCATCAAACTTGGACTGCACAATATGCCCCCGCTGATGCTGGCGGGATTACGATTCGTGCTGGTGGCCTTTCCGGCGCTGCTGGTGGTGTCACGGCCAAAAATCCCGATGCGTCTGCTGCTCGGCTACGGGCTGACCATCAGCTTCGGGCAGTTTGCCTTTCTGTTCTGCGCCATTAACTTCGGAATGCCCGCCGGGCTGGCGTCGCTGGTGCTGCAGGCGCAGGCGTTCTTTACCATTATTCTCGGCGCCTGCGTGTTCGGCGAGCGCTTACAGGCGAAGCAGGTGATCGGCATTACGCTGGCGGTGTTCGGCGTGCTGGTGCTGGCGCAGGCGAGCCTCAACGGTCAGCATGTGGCGCTGCTTGGCTTTCTGCTGACGCTGGCGGCGGCGCTGAGCTGGGCCTGCGGCAATATTTTCAACAAGATGATCATGCAGCTGCCGGTGCGCCCGTCGGTGATGTCGCTGGTGGTGTGGAGTGCGCTGATCCCCATCGTGCCCTTTATGGTGGCGTCACTGATTTTCGACGGTCCGGCGGTGATGGTACAAAGCCTGGTTAATATCGATCTCGTCACCGTCTTCTCGCTGCTCTATCTGGCCTTTGTGGCGACCATTATCGGCTACGGCATCTGGGGTACGCTGCTCGGGCGCTATGAAACCTGGCGTGTTGCGCCGCTGTCTTTGCTGGTGCCGGTGTTCGGTATGGGCAGCGCGGCGTTATTGCTGGGTGAAACCCTGACGCTGTTACAGCTGGTCGGGGCGGGGCTGATTATGGCGGGGCTGTATATCAATATCTTTGGCGTGCGTTTCCGTAAAGCGCTGCCGGTCAGATAAAAAAAAGCCCCGCCGGAGCGGGGCAAAGCGAAATTAGCCGTGCCGGTTGTAATAAGGCACGCCTAATTCGTCGGATTTGTCGCTGCCGGTTCCCATATGATTAAAGTCGAAAGGCGACTGGTCGTGGGCCGACGGCATGATCATCGCGTCGCGGTCACTGGGCGCGGCAGGATGACGGGACTGCTCCGCATAGCTCTGGGCGCTTACCAGCATCAGAGCGGTGAGGGCGGCGGAGACGATAATTTTCATGATTTCCTCGATACGTCTAAAACAGGCGTTTCTCAATTACAGTGATTAATAGGTAGCAGATACCGGGTTTCGCCGTGCATACCGGTGGTACGGTATTTGTGCGGCGGCACGTCAAAGTAGTTCTTGAAAGTGCGCGTCAGCGTCTGCTGTGACTCAAAGCCATAACGCTCGGCCAGGTAGAGGATCGGCTCGTTGCTCTGCTTGAGCTTTTGCGCAATTTCAGTCAGTTTGCGGCTGCGGATGTATTGACCTAATGAATGGCCAGTTTCTTTTTTGAACATCCGTTGCAGGTGCCACTTCGAGTAACCTGAACGCTCGGAAACCTTCTCCAGCGACAGCGGGGATTCCAGGTTATCTTCAATCCAGTCCAAAATGCTATGAATAGTGATCGCGTCATTATTGCGTCTGGACATCGTCATACCTCGTTGTTTTATGGCAGTACTTTTTTGAGTAAATACTCAAGAGTTGCCACTTCGTCTGCCGTTAAGTTTTTTGTTAGTTCCTGATGCAGGTCTTGTCCTAATAACTGATGGCCGCGCTCGCACAGCGCCGCGCCATCGGTGGTCAACCGGATCAGTACGCCGCGCTTATCGTGCGGGTTTGGCGTACGTTCGATCCAGTCTTTGCATACCAGACGATCCAGCATGCGGGTCAGGGCGCCCAGATCGACAGAAAGCACTTTTTTCAGTTCCACCGGCGTAATGCAGCCGGCGCAGCGAATTGAACAAAGCACTTTAAACTGCGTCGCGGTAATATCCAGCGGCGACAGATAATCGTTAAGCAGGCGATCTTTTTTCTGGTTAACCATATGAATAAGACGGCCAAGTGGGATGATTTCGTTAAACAAGTCACTTGTGTTATTCACGATGGTTGCCCCGGCAAGTAAGTAATCACGGCGGATATTATTGCCGGGGCAAGTATAAGTCAACTGAATGAATCGCCGAATGCCACGAATTGCTAAAACGTTTCACGTCCTGTCACTTTTCTGCTCCTCGCCCCCCTTTACAGATATACTTGACGGGTCTTTACCTCATCACAGGAGTGAAATTTTCATGCTGGATCTTATTCGGGCGATTGGCCTCGGACTGGTGGTTTTACTGCCGCTGGCGAATCCCTTAACCACGGTTGCGCTCTTTCTCGGCCTTGCCGGGAACATGAACAACGCCCAGCGCAACGAACAGGCGCGCATGGCCTCGCTGTATGTCTTTATCATCATGATGGTGGCGTACTACGCCGGTCAGCTGGTGATGAACACCTTTGGTATTTCGATACCCGGTCTGCGAATTGCGGGCGGGCTGATCGTCGCCTTTATCGGCTTCCGTATGCTGTTCCCGCAGCATAAAGCCCATGAAACGCCGGAGGCGAAAACCAAATCCGAAGAGCTGGAGGACGCGCCGGACACCAATATCGCCTTTGTCCCGCTGGCGATGCCCAGTACCGCCGGGCCGGGGACCATTGCGATGATCATCAGTTCCGCCTCAACTGTGCGCCACTCCAGCGAGTTTCCGGAATGGGTGATCACCGTCGCGCCGCCGCTGATTTTTGCGCTGGTGGGGCTGATTTTGTGGGGCAGCCTGCGCAGTTCCGGGGCGATCATGCGGCTGGTGGGCAAAGGCGGTATCGAAGCGATTTCACGTCTGATGGGCTTTTTGCTGGTCTGTATGGGGGTGCAGTTCATCATTAATGGCGTGCTGGAAATCATCACCACTTATCATTAAAAAAACAGCCCCTGACCTGGCGGTGAGGGGCTGGCAATTCAGACGGTCGGCGCGTGCTCTTCCAGCGCCGTCGGCCAGCGGCGGAATATCAGAACCGCCCAGATCAGCGCCGCCAGCGCGGGGATCGCGCCCACATAGCCGATAGCGCTCATCGATCCGTGCAGGCTCACCTGATTGCCCACCAGCGCGCCCGCGCCAATGCCGATATTGAAAATCCCCGAGAACAGCGCCATCGCCACGTCGGTGGCATCCGGCGCCAGCGACAGCACTTTCACCTGCATACCAAGGCCAATGATCATGATCGCCACGCCCCAGAACAGGCTCAGCACCGCCAGATGTATTTCACTGGCTGCCGCGGGGAGCAGCAGCGCCAGGCACAGCGCCAGCAGGGCGATAGCGCCGCTCACCAGCCCGGAGGCATGGGCGTTACCCAGTTTGCTGAACAGCATACTGCCGATGATGCCCGCCCCGCCCAGCACCAGCAACAGCAGGGTGGCGAAGCTGGCGCTCGATCCGGCCACCGTCATCACGAAGGGCTCGATATAGCTGTAGGCCGTGTAGTGCGCCGTCACCACCACCACGGTGAGCAGATAAATCGCCATCAGCGCCGGACGGCGGAACAGTACCGGCAGGCTTTTCAGCGATCCGGAATGCTCACTCGGCAGGCGCGGCAGCAGTTTTACAAGGCACAGCAGGGTGATCAGCGCCCCGAGGCCGATAATAAAGAAGGTGGTGCGCCAGCCGAAATACTGCCCGACGAGGCGGCCAATCGGCAGGCCGAGCACCATCGCCAGCGCGGTGCCGGTGGCCAGCAGACTCAGCGCCTGGGCGCGTTTGCCCGCCGGGGCGAGGCGGATCGCCAGCGACGCGGTGATTGACCAGAAAATCGCATGAGCAAAGGCAATGCCGATACGGCTTACCACCAGCACGGTAAAGTTCCATGCGAGGAACGACAGCACATGGCTGGCGATAAACAGCACAAACAGGCCAATCAGCAGCTTACGCCGTTCCACCTGGCTGGTGAGCAGCATAAAGGGCAGCGACAGCAGCGCCACCACCCAGGCGTAGATGGTCAACATAATGCCGACCTGCGCGGTTTCCATACCAAAGCTCTGCGCGATATCAGAGAGCAGCCCCACGGGGACAAACTCCGTGGTGTTAAAAATAAAGGCCGCAATGGCAAGCGTAACCACCCGTAGCCACGCGACCCGGCGTGATACCGTGTTGGTTGTCATAAATTTCTCAGGCGTGAATGCAATAAGGGAAGACGGCGATCTTAAAACGATTAGTGGCGAAAATACAGCCGTTTTGTGATTTAGATCTCATTTTCCTGCCTGCGCTGACCGATAAAAACGGCTGCGCGCTGCGGTGCCTTATGTCATGGTAGCCATCGGGATCCGCAACAGGAGCAGACAATGCAGGAAATTGATTTTTATATGGTTGATGCGTTCAGCGATCGCGCCTTTGGCGGCAACGCGGCGGCGGTATGCGTATTAACGGAATGGCTGCCGGATGAGACGCTGCTGAAGATGGCGAAACAGCATAACCAGTCCGAGACGGCCTTCTTTGTGCGCCATGATGACGGCTATGAACTGCGCTGGTTTACCACCCAGTATGAGATTGACCTTTGCGGCCACGCGACCCTCGCCGCCGCGCACGTGATCTTTAATCATCTGGGGCATCCTGATACGGAAATTGCCTTCACCACCCGCTTCGTCGGTCCGCTCAGCGTCTCCCGCAACGGCGACTGGCTGACGCTGGATTTTCCGGCCTGGCAGACGCAGCCGGTGGAGGACCTCCCGCCATTGCTGTTCAGCGCGCTGGGCACCGACCATGCGGTGGAAGTGCGCGCCGCACGGGATTATCTGGTGGTGCTGCAAAATCAGCAGCAGGTGGAAGCCCTGCAGCCGGACATCGCCGCCATGATACCGCTCGGCAAAATGGTCTGCGTTACCGCGCGGGGAGACAATCATGATTTCGTCAGCCGCTTTTTCTGCCCCGGCGAAGCGGTGGCGGAAGATCCGGTCACCGGTTCCGCCCACAGTATGCTGATTCCGTACTGGGGCGAGAAGCTGGGCAGAACGCACCTTGCGGCCCGCCAGGTTTCCGCCCGCGGCGGCGATCTGCGCTGTGAATGGCGCGGCGAGCGGGTGAGCATCGCGGGTCAGGCCACCACTTACCTCACCGGACGCATTCAGTTGAAACAGCCTTAACCTTACGGCAGCCGGTCAATATTGGCGGCGATGACGCTGGCGGAGTGACGGAACAGCGCCAGCTCTTCGTCCGCCAGCTGTAATTCAATGATCTGCTGTACTCCGCTTTGCGCCAGCACGGCGGGTACGCCTATGGCGATATTGCTCAGGCCGTACTCGCCGTCCAGCACGCAGGAGATGGCCAGCGCCCGGTGGCTGCCGGTAAAGATATTACGGCAGATCTCGGCGATGGTGCCGGCAATGCCGTATTCGGTGCAGCCTTTGCGGGCGTAAATATCAAATCCCAGACGACGCACCTTTGCCGCCAGCTGGTCGCCATCCAACGGCTGCCCGGTTTTCCGCTGGTACACTTCGGCAATAGGGGAGCCGTAAACCGAGGAGTGCGACCACACCGGGAACTGGGTGTCGCCGTGCTCGCCAAGGATAAAGGCATCGATACTTTGCGCGCCAATGTCCAGCGCCTCCGCCAGCGTGCGGCGCAGCCGGGTGGTATCCAGCCAGACGCCAGTGCCGATCACCTGATTGCGCGGCAGCCCGGAGAGCTTCCACACCTGCCAGGTAATGATGTCGCAGGGATTGGTTGCGATGAGAAAAATGCCGTTAAAGCCGTTGGCCATCATCTGCGGCACAATGGTCTGCACAATACGCGCCGTACCGGTCAGCTCATCAAGACGGGTCTGGCCGGGTTTGAGCGCGCCGCCGGAAACGGTGATCACCGCGATATCCACATCTGCGCAGTCCGTTACTTCACGGGTGGAAAGGGTCATCATGCCCGGCATATAAGCGGCGGCGTCGGCCAGATCCTGCGCATGACCGGCCACGCGCTCATGGTTAACGTCCACCAGAATCAACGCTTCACAAATATTCTGATTAAGCAGGGCGTAGGCCGCAGAGGCGCCCACGTTGCCGGTACCGATAATCATGACCTTACGGGCTTTGGTATTCATGGATATTCCGTTTTCAGGAAAAAGATAACTAAAAGTATCGCTCCTGATCGGGTGAGCGCAATGCGCTAACCGGCGTATAGGAAAATCCTATGACGCCGTCCCGCGCTCCGCCAGCAAATCAATAAAGGCCTCCAGTGGCCGGGTTTTCGCCCCACGCCGCCACACCAGCCAGGTGGTCAGCCAGCGCCAGTTCTCCGCCAGCGGCCAGGCGCTGACCTGATGATGCCCCGGCATACTTTCCAGCATAGAGCGCGGCATCAGCGCAAGGCCCGCGCCGGCTATCACGCAGGCAAGCATACCGTGGTAGGACTCCATCTCATGGATTTTACCCGGCGTGGCGTGATCCGCCTGAAACCAGCTTTCAAAATGCCGCCGGTAGGAACAGTTGGCGCGAAAGGCGTAGATGCTCATGCCGTTCACTTCAGCGGCGCGGGTGACAGGCGGATGTCCGCCGGGGGCCACCAGCATCATCTCTTCGCGATACACCGGAATGCCTTCCAGCCCCGGATGCATCACCGGGCCATCCACAAAGGCCGCGCTGAGCCGCCCGTCGATCACCCCGTCGATCATGGTGCCGGACGGCCCGGTCGCCAGGTCAAACTGGATCCGCGGATAGCGCTGATTGTATTCCGCCAGGGTGACAGGAATACGCACGGCGGCGGTACTCTCCAGCGCGCCGAGGGAGAACAGGCCCTGCGGTTCGTCACCGGCGACCACGCTGCGCGCCTCATCCACCAGCGCAAGGATCTGCTGGCTGTAGTGCAGAAAACTGTGCCCGGCGGGGGACAGACGCAGCCGCTGGTTTTCGCGGATAAAGAGATCGACCCCCAGATCCGCTTCGAGCTGGCGAATGCGGGTGGTCAGGTTTGACGGGACGCGATGCACCTGCTGCGCCGCCTGGGTGATGCTGCCGGTACGGGCGACGGCGTTAAACATCTCAAGCTGGGTTAAATCCATGCCATTCTCGATTTGTGAATAGTGTGGTTAATATTATTCAGTTTTCAGAAATAGCAGAGGCAGGCAGGATAGGGCAAGTCTTACATTCATAAAGAGAGAAAATTATGACCCCTTCATCTGTCACTCATGCGCTGTCCGTCAACCCGGCAACCGGAGAAACCCTGGGCACACGCCCGTGGGCCACCGCGGAAGAAGTGAATAACGCCGTCGAGCTGGCGGATCGCGGTTATCGCCAGTGGCGCGAGCTGGATCTTGAGCAACGCGCCGGGATGCTGCGCAGGGTGGGCGCTACGCTGCGTCTGCACGGCGAAACTATGGCACAGCGCATCCGCCAGGAGATGGGCAAGCCCATTGTGCAGGCGCGCGGCGAAGTAAAAAAATCGGCGGATCTCTGCGACTGGTATGCGGAACACGGCCCGGCGATGCTCAGCACGGAGCCGACGCAGGTGGAAAATAATCAGGCGGTGATTGAGTATCGTCCCCTTGGCCCGGTGCTGGCGGTGATGCCGTGGAACTTCCCGGTGTGGCAGGTGCTGCGCGGCGCGGTGCCGATCCTGCTGGCCGGTAACAGCTATCTGCTGAAACATGCGCCTAACGTGCTGGGCTGCGCGGAGCTGCTGGCGAACATTTTCCGCGAGGCGGGCGTGCCGGAAGGGGTATTTGCCCAGGTGAACGCCACCAATGAGGGCGTCAGCCAGGCCATTAAGGATCCGCGTATTGCGGCGGTGACGGTCACCGGCAGCGTGCGGGCAGGGGCGGCCATTGGCGCGCAGGCCGGTGCGGCGCTGAAGAAATGCGTGCTGGAGCTGGGCGGTTCCGATCCCTTTATTGTGCTTAACGATGCCGATCTGGATCTGGCGGTAAAAGCCGCCGTCGCCGGACGCTATCAGAATACCGGGCAGGTGTGCGCCGCAGCGAAGCGCTTTATCGTCGAGGAAGGGATAGCCGCTGCCTTTACGGAGAAATTCGTTGCCGCGGCAGCGGCGCTGAAAATGGGCGCGCCGGATGTGGAAGAGAACTATCTCGGCCCGATGGCGCGTTTCGATCTGCGCGATGAGCTGCATCAGCAGGTGCAGGCCAGCCTGCGTGAAGGGGCGAGTTTACTGCTCGGCGGTGAGAAACCGGCGGGGGCGGGGAATTACTATCCGGCCACCGTACTGGGTAACGTGACGCCGTCGATGACCGCGTTTCGTCAGGAGCTGTTCGGGCCGGTCGCGGCGATCACCGTGGCGAAGGATGCGGAGCACGCGCTGGCGCTGGCTAACGACAGCGATTTCGGGTTATCGGCGACGCTCTTTACCGGTGATGAAGACCGTGCCGCCCGTTTTGCGGTGCGTCTGGAGTGCGGCGGGGTGTTTATCAACGGCTACAGCGCCAGCGATGCCCGCGTGGCCTTCGGTGGGGTGAAGAAAAGCGGCTTTGGCCGCGAGCTGTCCCATTTTGGTCTGCATGAGTTTTGTAATGTGCAGACGGTGTGGAAGGATCGCGTCTGGTGAGCTTGCCCGGTGGCGCTACGCTTACCGGGCCTACATCTCGCCCCCAGGTCCGTGCATGTAGGCCCGCGCAAGCGCAGCGCCGCCGGGCAGTGTCATGGTACTGTCATTTATCTTTTGTAGACTCGCGCCCATTGTGAGGTTACAGAAGAATATCATGAACTTATTGCAAACTTTTCGCCGTCTGACGCGGCGATTTACTCCACGGCAGTTTGGTTTGCTGGCCGGTATCTTTTGCGTGATCGGCCTGTTTTCCGCCCTCCAGATCTCCTCCTCACTGCTGCTCTCCCGCTCCCTTAATGAAGCGCAGCACAACGAACAGCGCAATCAGCTGGCGCAACAACAGCAGGTCAAACTGGATGAGTCGCGCATCGCGCTGCTGGCCGCCAGCGATCTGTTAAACCGCGCCGGCGTCTGGTTTATGCAGGATCAGGCCACCGGCTCTGACGGCAGCTGGCACAGCCTGATGGAGGAAGCGCAGCAGGCGCTGGTCACCTCCCATAAGGCCTGGGACGACTGGCTGGCGCTGAACCCGGTAAATGATGACGGGCTTATTAACAGCTATCAGCAGTTCTTTGGCGCCATCAAAGAGCAGGCGGACGGGCTGACGCGCACGCAGTCCATCGATGCGTTTTTTGCCGTGCCCGCCCAGGCCTTTCAGGCGGATTTCAACGATAACTTTGCCCGCTACCAGCAGGCCAGCCAGCAACGGGCGGAGCAGGGGCGTCAGGCGCTGATGGGCAGTCTCACCGGCTTACAGGATCTCTATCTGCTGGCTCCGGCGCTGCTGCTGGCTATTGCCGTGGCGGTGTGGTTCGGCATGTCCCGCTGGGTGATCACACCGCTGCGTGGGCTGATCAAACATATCAATCTGCTGGCTGCGGGAGATCTCTCCACGCCCTTGCCGCAGGTGGCGTATTTTAACCGTGAGGTAGGTCAGCTCGCCGCCAGTATCAGCACCATGCAGCACGGTCTGTTGCAGCTGGTGGTGCAGGTGAACGACGCCACCGCCTCCATGGTGGATCATATTAACCGTCTGGCGGACGGCAACCAGAAGCTGTATCAGCAATCGGCGCGCCAGGCGAAAGAGCTGGATGAGGTGACGGCCCATATCGCGGCGCTGGAATCTCACGTTGAAGGCAATACCGGCTACGCGCAGCTTGCCAGCCAGCGGGCCGATGAAGCGCAACAGGTGGCGGCGGGGGGCGATCGTATGATGGATATGGTGAATGCCTCCATGCGCGCCATTGTCGAACGCTCCGCAGAGATGCGCGGCATTGTGTCAATTATCGACAGCGTGGCCTTCCAGACTAATATTCTGGCGCTTAATGCCGCCATTGAAGCGGCCCATGCCGGAAATCACGGGCGCGGCTTTGCGGTGGTGGCGAAAGAGGTCGGTCTGCTGGCACGCAAGAGCAGTCACTCCACGCAGACCATTCAGCAACTGATCCAGCATTCATTACAGGGGATAGAAGACGGATCCCAGGCGGTGACGCGGCTGGAAGATAATCTGCAACAGGTAACGGGGCTGGTGGGGCATCTGAGTACGCTGCTCAGTGATATTTCCGCCGCCACCCTGAATCAGGGGGAGAATATCCACCAGATGACCCGTCAGCTGCATGGTCTGAATCAGGTGGCGCGGCATACCGGCGAACTGGTGAGCAGCGCGGCGCTGGCCTCGCAGCAACTCCATGATGATTCTCATCAACTGATGCAGGCGGTGGCGCGTTTTCGTCTGCCCGCCTGACGGACGCTCTGCTATACTCCCGGCCTCTTATGGCCGGGGTGTAAGGAGCATACTGTGGCGATGATTGATAACGACGTACTGGAAACCATCCTGACGCAGATCAGGCCGCTTATCGGGCGCGGTAAAGTCGCGGATTATATTCCGGCGCTGGCCTCGGTGGAGGGCAATAAGCTGGGTATCGCCATCAGTACGGTGAACGGACAGCACTTTGCGGCAGGCGACGCCCATGAACGCTTCTCCATTCAGTCGATTTCCAAAGTGCTGAGTCTGGTGGTGGCGATGAACCACTATCAGGAAGATGAGCTGTGGTCGCGAGTGGGGAAAGATCCTTCCGGTCACCCTTTTAACTCCCTCTTACAGCTGGAAATCGAACAGGGGATCCCGCGCAATCCCTTTATTAACGCCGGTGCGCTGGTGGTGTGCGATATGCTGCAAAGTCGTCTCAGCGCGCCCCGTCAGCGGATGCTGGAAATCGTCCGTAAGCTCAGCGATGTGCCGGATATTGCCTATGACGCGACCGTTGCCCGCTCGGAGTTCGAACATTCCGCCCGTAACGCCGCCATTGCCTGGCTGATGAAATCCTTTGGCAATTTTCATAATGACGTGACCACGGTGTTGCAAAACTATTTCCACTACTGCGCCCTGCGGATGAACTGTGCCGAACTGGCGAAGACCTTTCTGTTTCTCGCCTGCGAAGGGCGCGCGCCGCATCTTGCGGAGCCGGTGGTATCGCCCTTACAGGCGCGTCAGGTGAATGCCCTGATGGCGACCAGCGGCATGTATCAGAGCGCCGGGGAATTCGCCTGGCGCGTAGGGCTGCCCGCCAAGTCCGGCGTCGGCGGGGGGATTATCGCCGTGGTGCCTCACGAAATGGTGATCGCCGTCTGGAGCCCGGAACTGGACGAGGCGGGGAATTCGCTGGCGGGCATTGCGGCGCTGGAAGTATTGACCAGACATATGGGGCGTTCCGTCTACTGATCGGCAGG
>NZ_CP127837.1:3224116-3240101 GCF_030291195.1 Enterobacter sp. PGRG2
ATGGGGCGTTCCGTCTACTGATCGGCAGAGATAAGCCCGGATAATATTAAGCGTCAGATGATTAAGATGGTAAAGGACATGTTAAGCTCCTGTACCATTTTTTCTGACCTTATGCTCGCCCTGTGCGATTGTCTGGAATACTTATTTAATGCGCCCTGATTTGATGACGCCTTTTCGTTTGTTCCGTGAAGATAAACCGCTGCGTAACGCTGTCTGTATATTCCTGATCACCACGCTGTTTTACGCCATTGGCGCGATGCTGCGGCTGGTGGAAGAGCTGTCGCTGTTCTGGCCGCTGAATGCGGTGATGGCCGGTATTTTTGCCCGTTTCGCCTGGCTTAATCGCCTGCATAATTACGCCATCTGTTATACCGCGATGATGCTCTACGACGGGATGACCACCGACTGGGGCCCGGCGTCGTTTGTGATTAACTTCTCCAATATGGTGTTTATTCTCACCTTTGCGCTGCTGGTCCAGCGGGACAAGCATGTCCCCGTGCAGTCGGAAGCGCTCTCTGTCGCCCTGCGGCTGTTTAATTACTGTCTGCTGGCCTCGGTGCTGTGTGCCTTGTGCGGGACTTTTGGTTCGCTGGGTATTGACACTCAGGCGTTCTGGCCGCTGTTTGCCGACTGGTTCAGCGAGCAGTTCTCCACCGGGGTGATGATCCTGCCCTGTATTCTGGCGTTCTCCTGGCCGGGGCTGAGCCGTCCGTTTAAGGTGCAGCACCTGCTGCCGCTGATAGCGCTGGCCCTGAGCATTGTCGCCTCGGTGGTGATTGGCGGGGCGGGCAGCCTGGCGTTTCCGCTGCCAGCGCTGATCTGGTGCGCGGTGCGTTATTCTCTGCTGACCACGGCGCTGCTGACGCTGATCACCGGCGCGGCGGAAATCATACTGGTGGCTAACTCCATCATTAATATTTCCATGTCCGCGAAACTGCATACCTCGCAGATGTTTTCTGCGCGTCTGGGGATCGCCACCATGACCATCTGCCCGATTATGGTATCAGTCAGCGTGAATGCCATTAATGCGTTAATGAAGCAGGTATCGCTGCGCGCCGATTTCGATTTCCTCACCCAGGTCTATTCCCGCTCTGGTCTGTATGAACTCCTGCGTCAACAGGAGAAAATTAACCATGCCCCGCGCCCGATGTCGGTGATGCTGCTGGATATTGATTACTTCAAAACCATTAATGATAACTATGGTCACGAATGCGGGGATAAGATCCTCTCTGCTGTAGCGCAGAAAGTGCAACAGGTGGTGGGTAATGCCGGTAACGTGGCGCGGATGGGCGGGGAGGAGTTTGCGGTGATCGCCAGCGTGCCGGATGAGCAGCAGGCGCTGCAACTGGCGGAAACCATCCGTCAGAGTATCGAGCAGCATCGTTTTCGCTGGCGGCAACAGACGCTCTCGCTGACCGTCAGTATCGGGCTGAGTCATGCGGTGAGCGAATTCTGGCAGCGCACCGAAACCTTTAATCGTCTGCTTAATGAAGCCGATGAATATCTCTATCAGTCAAAAAAGGCCGGGCGTAATCGCGTCAGCGCGCAGGGCGGTTCGCAGACTTTATTGATATGACTGTTAAATAACTTGCCAGGTATTTTCGGCGTCAATAATATGGCCGGGTAAACCTGGTGAGACATGCGGCATGAACGGATCGGACAAACTGAATATTAACGCCAGGGTGACTGGTCTGCGATTTGTTCGCCGCATGTATCTGATGCGTATGCTCGGTACGCTACTCTGTTTTTTCCCTGTTCTCTCCGTGCTGGTGGAACATCATCAACCGCTGTGGCTGATGGTGCTGCTGGGCGTCAACGCGTTTGTCTGGCCCGGCCTGGCGTTTCTGCGCGCCCGGCGTTCTGCCACGCCGCACAATACCGAACATCAAAATCTGCTGCTGGATGCCGGAGCGGGCGGTTTCTGGATCGCCATGATGGCGCTGAATCCGCTGCCATCGGTGGTGATCGCCACTATTCTGCTGTCGGACAGGCTGGCGGCGGGCGGCCTGAAACTGCTGCGGAAAGCCGCCATCGCGCTGGTGGCAACCGGCCTGTTCGCCTGGCTGATAAGCGGTATGCCTTTTGAACCGCAGGTTTCCCAGCGCACCATGTTCGCCACGCTGCCGCTGGTGGCGATTTATATGCTGGCGCTGAGCGTGCTGACCGACGCCATTAGCCGCAAGCTGCGGCTGAAAAGCCGCGAGCTGGAGCGCATCGCCATGATGGATCCGCTGTTGGATATTGCGAACCGTCGCCTGCTGGAAAAACGTATTACCCATGAACTGGACACCCTCAGTCAGCGTTGCCGCAGCTCAATTCTGATGTTCATTGATATTGATAACTTCAAAGAGGTAAACGATCGATTCGGGCATAAAGTCGGCGATGCGCTGCTGGTGACTGTCTCGAAAATCCTGCACGCGGCAACGCGGCAAACCGATACCCCGGCGCGGCTGGGCGGCGATGAGTTTGTCATCCTGCTGCCGGATACCACCCTGGACGAAGCTTATATCGTGGCCACGCGCATTATGGACGGCGCGTCGGTGATGACCATTGGCGCGGATATTTCATTCCGCACGACCCTGAGTATCGGCATCGCCAGCGCCACCCCGGCGATGGACGACGTCACAGACTGGCTGAAAGCCGCCGACGATGCGCTTTACCGCGCCAAGCGTGAAGGCAAGAACCAGATCTACTGTCACTGACAAACGCGCTGAATGAACTAGACTTTATGCATGTCTGGCGAGAAGAGTGCGTTATGAAACACCCTGAAATCCCCCCAAATGAATCGCAAAGGATGGCCTCGCTGCACGAGTCCGGTTTGCTGGAAACGGCTTCCCGGGAACGCTTCGACAGGCTGACCCGTCTTGCGAAAAGAATGTTTAATGTGCCCATCGCGCTGGTAAGTCTGGTGGGGGCTGATGCGCTGCACTTTATCTCCTGCGACGGCATCCCCGATGGCCGGGTGGAGCGGAAAATCTCCTTTTGCGGTCACGTCATTCTCAGCGATATGCCGATGGTGGTGGCGGATGCGCTTCAGGATCCACGTTTTAGTGAAAACCCGCTGGTCACCGGCGAGCCTTTCATCCGCTTCTACGCCGGTTATCCGCTGCGCGTGCCGGATGGATCCAACGTCGGCTCGTTCTGCATTATCGATCGTCAGCCGCGGGAATTTACCCCTGCGGAACTTGCGGTACTGAAAGATTTCGCCGCCATCGTGGAGGATGAGTTCGCCACCATCAGCGTGGCCACCACCGACGAGCTGACCGGGTTGTATAACCGCCGTGGCTTTGAAAACCTCGCGAAATTCGCCATTACCGCCGCCCGGCGTCGGGCGGAGCCGTTAACCCTGGCGTGGATCGATCTGAACCGCTTCAAATACATCAACGATACCTGGGGCCATGAGGAGGGCGACAATGCCCTGAAGGCAGTGGCAAATCTGTTGCGCGAGAGCTTCCGCGAGGCAGATTTACTGGTGCGCTTTGGCGGGGATGAATTTGCGGTGCTCTTCTCCGATACCAGCGAAGACGGCGCCTGGGTGGCGATGACGCACCTGGTTGAGCAGGCGGAAGCCTTTAATGCGTCCTCACAAAAGCCCTGGAAACTGTCGTTCTCCTGGGGGCTGAGCGAATACGATCACCAGGCGATGCCGGATATGAAAAGCTGGCTGAAAACGGCGGACGATCGGATGTACGCCATGAAAGAGAAAAACCGTTAGCACGTTGATTGGTAGCCATAAGAAAACGCTATCGCAGCGCCGTTGCGTTAAATATTTGTTATCAGCATAGTGATCATTTTGAAAAGGAAAACATGATGATCACTACTGTCCTCTGCCGCCCGCTCGGGCGCGATGAAATTATCCAGCGAATTGACGAACTCTGTGACGTGCTCGAAGACTGCGTGCGCGGCGGGGCGTCCGTCAGCTTTATGCTGCCCATCACCCGCGACACGGCCATGCACTTCTGGCAGGGCGTGGCGGAAAGCGTGGGACGCGGCGAACGCGCCGTGCTGATTGCTGAGAATGCCGACTTTCGCATCATCGGCACGGCACAGATTATCCTGGATCAACCCCCCAATCAGCCGCACCGCGCCGATGTCGCCAAACTTTTGGTTCACCAATCTGCACGCCGCAAGGGCGTGGCGCGGCAGTTGATGGATAATCTTGATGATATTGCTAAGAAAAATGGCAAAACCCTGCTGGTTCTCGACACCGCCACAGGCAGCGACGCGGAGTTTTTCTATTCCCGCAGCGGCTGGGAACGCGTGGGTGAAATCCCCGGCTATGCTCAGATGCCGGACGGAACTGTGACGGGGACGACAATTTTTTATAAGAATTTAACATCCGACGCAATTTAACGACTGCAATTGATCAAAACAGGGTTTCATGGTCGTAAAGTCTGGTAAGTTATCACACCAATCTTCCCAGGTTGTATGACTAATCAATAAGGAACCCATTGTGAAAACGATCAATCGTCGCGATTTTCCCGGAGCCCAATACCCGGAACGTATTATTCAGTTCGGCGAAGGGAATTTCCTGCGCGCATTCGTTGACTGGCAAATCGATCTGCTGAACGAAAATACCGACCTCGACGCCGGTATTGTGATTGTTCGTCCGATCCAGAGTGATTTTCCGCCGTCGCTGAGCACGCAGGATGGGCTGTATACCACCATCATTCGTGGTCTGAATGACGAGGGCGAAGCCGTCAGCGATGCGCGTCTGATCCGTTCCGTGAACCGCGAAATTAGCGTTTACACGCAGTACGATGAGTTCCTGAAGCTGGCGCACAACCCGGACATTCGTTTTGTGTTCTCTAACACCACCGAAGCGGGCATCAGCTACCATGCGGGCGACAAGTTTGAAGATGCGCCTGCGGTCAGCTATCCGGCGAAGCTGACGCGCCTGCTGTTCGAACGTTTCAGCCACTTTAACGGCGCGGCGGATAAAGGCTGGGTGATCGTTCCCTGTGAACTGATTGACTATAACGGCGACGCGCTGCGTGAACTGGTGCTGCGTTATGCGCAGGAGTGGGCGTTACCGACCGCTTTTGTGCAGTGGCTGGACAACGCCAATGCCTTCTGCTCCACCCTGGTGGACCGCATCGTGACCGGTTATCCCCGTGATGAAGTGGCCAGCATCGAAGCAGAGCTGGGCTATCACGATGCTTTCCTCGATACCGCCGAGCATTTCTACCTGTTTGTGATTCAGGGTCCGAAATCACTGGCGTCTGAACTGCGCCTGGATAAATTCCCGCTCAACGTGCTGATTGTTGATGACATCAAACCTTACAAAGAGCGCAAAGTGGCGATCCTTAACGGCGCGCATACCGCTCTGGTGCCGGTGGCCTACCTGGCGGGCATCGACACCGTAGGGGAGGCGATGAACGACAGCCAGATTTGTGCCTTCGTGGAGAAGGCCATTTATGAAGAGATCATTCCGGTGCTGGATCTGCCGCGCGATGAACTGGAAACCTTTGCCAGCGCCGTTACCGGACGCTTCCGCAACCCCTATATCAGACATCAGCTGCTGTCGATCGCCCTGAACGGCATGACGAAATTCCGCACGCGTATTCTGCCGCAGCTGCTGGCAGGGCAGAAGGCCAGCGGTAAACTCCCGGCGCGCCTGACCTTTGCGCTGGCGGCGCTGATTGCCTTTTATCGCGGCGAGCGTGACGGCGAAACCTATCCGGTGCAGGATGATGCCCACTGGATCGAGCGTTATCAGCAACTGTGGGCGCAGCATGGCGATCGCCAACTGAGCACCAGCGAACTGGTCAAAGCCGTGTTGTCCGTTACCGATCACTGGGAGCAGGATTTGACGCAGGTATCAGGTCTGGTCGAGCAGGTGTCGCTGGATCTGGACGCCATCCTGTTACGTGGTATGCGCGAGGCGGTTAAGCCGCTGTGCTGATAACCGGTTAACAATGACCCGGCTGCGGCCGGGTTTTTACTTCTCATTCTATAGTTACAACATACATTTTCTCTTTAGTTCAATGAACTGTGGCTTCAGCGACGTAATCGCCTCGCAATGAAACAATTGCGCGACATTTACTTAGCATTTCGGTTGCATTGGCCCTAAGATGAGTCCTGAACAGAGGAGGAACGCGCAATGGAAAGAATCGTTCAGATGATAGTGGTGCTGGTCGCCTGCGTTGCGGTATTCGCCACAGCTTACGACCTCTCTCTTGTTACCGATTTACCCTGATCATGAAAGGGGGCCTGCGCCCCCTTGATGCGTTAGCTGGCCGAGAGCTGGAAGAAGCGCACCGAATGGCGCAACTGTTCACTTTGCTCAGTCATGGAAAGGGCGGCCACCGCAGCCTGTTCAACCAGCGCGGCATTCTGCTGCGTCACCTGATCCATCTGGTCAATGGCAACGCTGATTTCGCGGATACCCTGGTGCTGCTCATGGGATGCCGAGGAGATCTCCGCCACAATGCTGGTCACTTTGTTCACCGAATTGACGATGTCTTCCATGGCCCGGCTGGCCGTGTCCGCATAGCGCGACCCTTCGGTGATTTTCTCTACCGTGCCATCGATCAGCGTTTTGATCTCTTTTGCCGCTTCGGCGCTTTTCTGCGCCAGATTTCGCACTTCACCAGCCACCACCGCAAAGCCTTTGCCTTGTTCTCCGGCCCGCGCAGCTTCCACGGCGGCATTGAGCGCCAGAATATTAGTCTGGAAAGCGATGCCCTCGATCACGGAGATAATATCGACAATTTTTTGTGAACTGTCGGCAATTTGATGCATCCGCTGGAGCATATCCTGGACTTCCTTTCCGCCTTTGACGGCGGTTTGCGAGGTCTGCCGCGCCAGCTCGCTGGCTTTGTAGGCGTTCTCGGCGTTGCTTTTCACGTTCTCGGTGATCTGCTGCATGTTCGCAGAGGTCTGTACCAGCGAGGCGGCCTGTTCTTCGGTGCGCTGTGACAGATCGCTGTTGCCCATGGCGATCTCACTGGCGGCATGGGAGATAGACTCGCTGCCGTTGATGATGCCGTGAATAATTTCCGCCAGCTTGCCATTCATAAATTTAATCGTCGCCAGCAGACTGTGCTGATCCTGCTCTTTCAGATTAATTTGAGTGGCCAGCTTACCGGCGGCAATTTGCTGCATAATTTCCACCGCATAACCCGGTTCGCCGCCCAGTTGCCGGGCAAGGTTACGGGAAATCCAGGCGGCGATAATACCGGTGGCTATCAGTGCGAGGATCAATAAACCGCACAGCAAAGACAACGCCTGTTTATATCCGTCGGCGGCTTGTTGACTGGCCCGATCGCCAATGGCTATTTCCATATCCACCAGCGTGGCTAAATCTTTCATCAGCTGTGTGCGATATTTCGCCGACACCGCGCCGCTTATTTGGCTGGCCTCCTGCAAACGTTCTGCATTTACCGCCTCAATAACTTTTGCATTCACATCGACAAATTGTGTGAAGTTATTGACCACCTGAGAAAACAGCGCCTGCATGTCCGGCGTCATATGGGACGTCAGACGGGCATAGCGCTGCTGCGCATTGAGAAAAATATCCTGATTTTGCAGCAGCTCAAGGCGATGTTTTTCCCGCTCGGCGGGCGTTGTGGAGCTGATGTACTGGATCTGCTGTAAGCGCATTTCCGATAACACGCCACGCATTTCAAGGGAAGAACGCACCCCCGGCATGCGATTATCGCGAAAAGCATCAATATTCTCATTACTGACGTTGAGCTGATAAATAGCCACCACACCGAGTAACAACATCATGGCAATCAGAATTGAAAAGCCGGTTAATAATTTGGTTAAGACCGTTGACTGTGCATATTTTTTCATAGGAGTAACTTAGTGATAAAAGGTAATGCTATTAACGGCATAACCTTAAAAATATTGATTCCGTAAGTTGATCCTCATCACATAACCATCTATTTAATTTCTGGTGTAAATCAGGCGTGTAAATACTTTAATGCGATGTTTTAAATATGTATTTTTGCTGTGATAAATTTGCCCTAAAGCGCCCCGGATACTCGGGCAGATTTTGCCGCAGGCAGGGCGGTCATGCTCTGACTGGCGCATAGCGGTGCGCATTATGTCGCCTTATTCTTTTAATGAATCATTGCATTATGTGCTTTACTGAAAGAAAGGACGGGGCGCAGGAGGAACGGTGAACTTCGGTAAATACATCGCGGGTGCGTTGTCGCTCAACTCTTCGCTGGGGCGCAGCATTACCTTGTTTATGAGCGGATTGCTAATCGCAGGCATCGCCACCAGCGCCTGGACGCTGAACCGTTCCTGGGAGCGCGCCATCAAAGAGACGGAGCGCAGCGCAATCAACCTTTCGGTGTCGCAGGCTCGTCAGGCGGAAGATACCTTCGTACAGGCGGAACTGGCGCTGCGTGATATCCGTCGTAACGTGCCGCAAAGCGGGATCACCGGTATGGATCCGGTTAAATTTAACCGCTTTCTGGCCGATATCAAAGAGCGCCTGCCACAGCTGCATGGCCTGTTCGTCTATGACGCCCAGGGTTTTATGCGCGTGACCTCTTTTGGCAAGCTGCCTGCCATTACCAATAATGCCGATCGGGAATATTTTGTTTATCACCGCGCTAACGGACACGGCAGCGTGCACATCGGGCATGTGATCCGCAGCCGTTCGACCGGGGATCTGATTATTCCGGTGTCGCTGCGCATTAATGACGCCTACGGCGGCTTTGCCGGCGTGGCGCTGGCCACCGTGAAACTCGACTATTTCCGTCACTTCTATAATTACTTCGAGCTGGGGCCGCGCGATCTGTTAGCGCTGCTGAGCACCGACGGCACGGCGCTCTATGCCCGGCCATTTGATGACAACGTCATTAACCGCAATCTCTCTGTCAGCCCGTTATTTACCCGTGAACTCCCGAAACACGATCGCGGCAACGCCACCTGGCTGTCAGCGCTCGATAAAGTAGAACGGATTTATGGCTACGCGCGCCTGGAACGATTCCCGCTGGTTGTGGCGGCGGGGTATGACAAACCGGCGCTGTGGCAAAGCTGGCTCACGGAAAGCCTACCGGATATCATCCTCAACGCGATGCTGTTGCTGGGCACGGTCATTATGGGGGCGCTGGTTTTCCGCCAGGTGAGACGCAACGTACGCGATCAGGCGGAGCTGACTATGCTGCGGGATGAGCTGACCAGCATCAACCACACCTTACAGACCATGGCACTGGCGGATGGCCTGACGGGGCTGGCGAACCGTCGCCAGTTTGATCTGTTCCTTGCCCAGGCGCTGAAAACGTCGGTGCATACGCAACGGCCCGTGTCGCTGATCATGATCGATATCGATTTCTTTAAACGCTACAACGATCACTACGGCCACGTAGCGGGCGATAACTGTTTGCGTCAGGTTGGCGAAATACTGATGAAGCTGAATCTGCGGCAGAGTGATTTGATCGCCCGTTACGGCGGCGAAGAATTCGCTATCGTCCTGCCGGAGACCGATCTTCGCGAAGCCTTTATGCTGGCGCAAAATGCGGTGGATGCGGTGCGCTATGCGCATATTAAACACGAGCATTCCTCCACGGGGCGGAAAGTGGTGACCATCAGCGCGGGCTGCTTCAGCATGACGGGCACCGGCACTGATGACGATGCGCGGATGATAAAAGAGGGCGCAGATTCTGCGCTGTACGCCGCGAAAATCAAAGGCCGCGATCGTGCTTTTGTGGTGTCGCCAGCGCCATAAACATTTTCTTACCCCGAAAAAGCATGCCCGACGGCATGCTTTTTTTTGGGCGACGTTTTATAGCCCTTCAATAAAACCTCAGTGGGCGTAACAATAGTTTAACCATCCTGCCTAAATATCCCAACAACCAGCACCATCTGTAAATGAAATATTGTTTTAATTTAATATATATATTATTTCAACTGTGATGTGGCTAGCAGATCTGCGACAATCGGCAGTGCTAGTATCCCGGCGGGTTCTTTGCATGGAAACCCAAAAATAATGGTGTAATCAGTCGTACCTACTGGGATGAGAATAATGGATATACTTTTAGGGCTTGTTAAAACGCCCGCCGTTATCATAGCAATCGTCGCCTTTCTGGGATTGTTATTTCAAAAAGCCTCAATTTCCCGTTTAATTACAGGAACCTTTTTATCTTTTATTGGTTTTACGATGATCAAAGTGGGCGGCAGCATCTTAATGAAAGTGCTGACGGCTTTTAGCTCGCTGTTTTCTAATGCCTTTAACATCGTTGGGGTGGTGCCCAGCAACGAAGCCATCATGGCGGCTACCATTGATAAGCTGGGCTCAATCGCTGCGCTTATCCTGTTGTTTTCCATGATTTTAAATATACTGCTTGCCCGTTTTACCCGTTGTAAATACATTTACCTGTCGCTGCATCTGGTGTTGTTTATGGCATTTGCCATCACCGCGGTGCTGATGCAGTTCGGTTTCAGTCATACCATGATGATTATCATTGCCTCGCTGCTTATCGGCACCTATATGGCGGTATCGCCATTTATCCTGAGCCGCTTTAGCCGTGAAATCATCGGTTCCAATGAATACGCTATTTCTCATGCGGCTATTTCTTCTTATGTTATTGGCTCTTATATGGGGAAATGGTTCGGTAATAAAAATAGCGATACCGAACATTTAAATATCAGCAATAAATTTGATTTTATTCGTGAGCCAAATATTGCAACCTTGTTAACAATGTTGGTGCTGCTGCTGATCTCCTGTATTTTTGCCACCCAGCCGCAGATTAAGGATGCCATGACCGTGGTGTATGGCGCAGGGGCAGGGGATAAGAACGTGGTTATCTTTGTGCTGGAGCAGTCGGCGACATTTGCCTGCGGCCTGTATCTGGCTAAAGCCGGGGTAAATTTATTTACCGCAGAGATCGTCCCGGCCTTCAAAGGTTTTGCCCGCGTATTTGCGCCTGGGGCCGTCCCGGCGGTGGATGTGATGGTGTTATTCACCAAAGCGCCAAACGCCACGCTGATTGGCTTCCTCATCAGCTTTGCGGTTGAGCTGGTCTGTATCTTCCTGTTCCCCTTTATCGGCCTGCCGATTATCGTGCCGGGGATCATGGCAAGCTTCATCACCGGCGGTGCGGCGGCTATCTTTGGTAATGCCACCGGGGGATTCCGTGGCGCGGTGATCGCCAGCAGCATTAACGGATTACTGCTGTGCGTATTACCGGCGCTGACGTTGCCTATCTTCTCGCAGCTGGGCGCGAAAGGCGTAACCTTTGCGGATCCGGACTTTACGCTGCCGTCATTGATTCTTGATTACCTGCTGCGGTTATTCAGCTAAACCAAAAACCGGGGGAGCAGGCTCCTCCGGTTTTCTGCATCCTGTTGCCACGCTTTAACCCGTGCGTGCCTTGCGCAACAATTGCATTACGCCGCGCCGGACAGTATGGTGAGCAGGATTTTTTCTTTCTTCGGGATCACCATGGCAGAGCATGTTTCCAAAGACCCGCTGCACGGCGTCACACTTGAAGCCTTACTGACCGATCTGGTCGCCCGTTTTGGCTGGGAAGAACTGGCCGCGCGCATCAATATCAACTGTTTTAAAAAAGATCCGAGTATCAAATCAAGCCTGAAATTCTTGCGCCGCACGCCCTGGGCGCGCAAAGAGGTGGAAGATTTGTACGTCAGCACGCTGGGTGAAAAAAGCGTAGCATCGCCTGGGGAAGATCCCTGGGCTAAATGGAAGTAGGGCGACCATATACCGCATGCCCTGACCGTGCCGGTCGGGGCTGATAACAGCTCGGTATGGCGCATTTGTAAATTCCCTTTTCAAATCACTGACAAAAGTAATCTTGCTTATTAATCCTTAACAGTCCACTATGCGTCATCGGTTTGGCATACAGACCTTATGAAAGCAGTTTTAGTAAAGCAGTCCTCATTTCAAGCGTTATCCAAAGATACTCTTCTGCATGAGCCTCCTCCTAAGCGCCCAATAAGTCATCATCTGCAACAGGCCATGTTCGCCACGACGTGTGGCTCAAATAATTAAAGGAAGTATCTATGTCTAATAAAATGACTGGTTTAGTAAAATGGTTTAACTCTGAAAAAGGTTTCGGCTTTATCACTCCTGCCGACGGCAGCAAAGATGTATTCGTACATTTTTCCGCCATTCAGAGTAACGATTATAAGACGCTGGATGAAGGCCAAAAAGTTGAGTTCTCTGTTGAGAATGGCGCTAAAGGCCCGGCAGCGGCTAACGTTACCGCGCTTTAACAGCGAAAATCGCACTGACGCTTACGACAGCGATGACGGCACAGGCCTGAGCAGATAAGTGAACGTGATAAAAAAACCCGCCATGAGCGGGTTTTTTATTATTTTAGCGGCGGGATTTATCCGCCATTATTCAGGCAGTGCATAGACCACAACCTGATCGCCAACCTGATCCTTCAGGATAGTATTCCCGCCTGCCACGAACGCCACATACTGACGGCCTTTATATTCATAGACCGACGGGTTCGCTACCGCAGGGGCTTCCACCTGATCCGACCACAGCTCTTCACCGCTATCAACCGAGTAGGCGCGAACTTTGGCATCCATCGAGGCGCCGATAAAGACCACGCCGCCAGCGGTGACAGCCGGACCGCCGATAGTCGGTGAACCCCAGCTTTCTGGCATAAAGAAGCCGTACTGCTGAGACGCGCCAACCGGACGACGCCATTTCACATCACCGGTATGCATATCCAGCGCGACGATTTCGCCGAACGGCGGCTGCCAGCACGGCATACCCAGCCAGTTATTCGCCACCATCAGACGCATACCGTAAGGCGCGCCTTCCTGCGGGGCGAAACCGCTTTCGTTACCGGAACCTTTATCCGCTTTATCGTAATCTTCGCGGCTGTAAAGCTTCACATACTGCACAATATGGGAGGTGTTGACGATGGCGATCTGTTTTTGCGGATCGAATGCCACGCCGCCCCATTGCACGCCCCCGGCGCTGTCCGGATAGGTCAGGGCGCCTTCGCCTTTAGTGGTTGGCGGCGTATACATGCCTTCATAGGTCAGGTTATCCCACAGACGGGAGCACTGGCCCGCGCCCACCATATCCGCCAGTTTCCAGATTTCCGGTTTTTTCGATTGATCGAGCAGCGGGGCGGGTTTGGTCGGGAACGGCTGCGTTGGCGAAAGCACTTCGCCCTGCACCGAACCATCGCCCTGCGGCACCGGACGCTCTTCAATTGGCCAGACATCCTCGCCGGTCAGACGATTTACCACAAACAGGAAGCCCTGTTTGGTCGCCTGGATCAGCGCCGGGATCTGTTTGCCGTTAACGGTGATATCCATCAGCGTCGGCGCGGAGTTGATATCATAATCCCACACATCATGATGCACCCACTGGCGTGACCAGACCACTTTACCGGTGTTAATGTCCAGCGCCGTGGTGGAAGTGCCGAGCGGGATCGGATCGACGCGGTTACCGCCCCAGTAGTTAGGGGAAGGAGAGGAGACCGGCAGATAGACCAGACCATGGGCTTCATCGGCAGACATGTGCGTCCAGACGTTGGCGGTACCGGTACGTTTGCGGGTTTCTTCCGGGATCGCTTCAAAGGTCCATTCACGCTCGCCGGTCTGCGCATTAAATGAGAACACGCTGCCCGGAGGCGCTTCGGCATAGGCCCAGTCTTTACCGGCCCAGCCAACCAGCAGATGATTACCGACGACCGTTGGCGGTTGCAGTATTGAGAGCGGATATTTGGCGTTTACCGTGTTCCACTGATTAATATCCAGCACGCCTTTATCAGCGAAGCCTTCGCACGGCTTACCGGAATCGGCGTCCAGCGCAAAGAGTTTGCCATCCACCGTACCCATATAGACGATCTTCTGACAGGCCTCTCCGGCGACCGGATTTTTTGCCTGCCAGTAAGAGACGCCACGGTTTTTCAGTACCGGCTGCGTCAGCGCTTTGCGGGAAGATTTGGTGTCATAGTGCCACTTTTCTTTGCCGGTGCCTGGATCCAGGGCAATCAGACGATCAAAGGGTGTGCCGATATAGATCGTTTCGTTGGCGAAAATCGGCGTGGCTGACCAGACGGTGGCAGGCGTATCGCCTTTGCCATCCGACACATCGCCGGTATGGAACTCCCAGACTTTCTTCAGTTTACCGACGTTTTCCGCCGTGATTTGCGTCAGCGGGCTATATTTCTGGGCGTTAAGCTGGCCGTGGAAGCTGTCCCAGGTGGCGGAAGACGGCACCAGAGATGTCGCCGGATTGCCGGCAGATTCAACTTTTTTGCCGTCTGACTGACCGGAAGACGCCTCGTCAGTGGTTTTTGTGGTGCCGGGATCTTGCTGATCCGCTGCGTCCACGTTCACTTTTTCCTGCGTCCCCATCGAGGCTTCAGCGGCTTTGTCCTGCGCCTGAAGGGAGAGGGGCGCGACCAGTAGCGCCAGCGCCGTCATGCTGACTTTCATTAAGGGATAGTGTTTATCGTTATACACGGGCGATTCCTCAGACTTTTACGCGATGGTTGTGATGCGCAGGGTTGCGGCTCATCATGATCAAACCAATGAGACCGACTACCATTGCGGCCGTAATGATGTACTGGTGCAGCAGCGCTGCTGCAAAACCAATACCGACCAGCATGATCAGCGTAATAATCACCAGAAAAATGCGCATACCGCGGCGGGATACGGCACGTATAGCAAAGGCCAGTAGCGCCACCACGACACAGTCGATAGCCACGCCCAGTGCGCCGATAGTACCGGTGACGCCGGTAAGCGGCGTCAGCCAGGCATATAACGCGACGACGAAGCCGATCACGGCAGCCAGCAGCAGCAGCCAGCTGCCGGTGCGCGAGGATTGAGTTTGTAACATCCAGGAAGTCCCCATCAAAAATAAAAAAAGAGTAACAAGGGTGTATCGGTGAATTTTGCAGCTGACATGCGCAGCGGCAAAGTTCACTGAACGTAACTCAGTATAGAAGATGGTTTTTTTTATGGGGCGCTCAAATCTGGGAGTTGCCGGTCAGCGGTTCATCATAAAGGTTTAAGATGCAGGCGTGCCGGAATGTTAACTTTAGCTAAACTTAAATCTCAGCTCTTAACGCAAAGAGGAGAAGGTAATGGCTGATCCAATACTTATTGATACGCTGGAGTTTGGCAATGATGGTGCGACCGCTCAGAAGTATGAGATTTATGGCGATGATGAGCAAAGACCTGCCTATGCGCTGATTTACCGGCAAGATCAGGGCGAGTGGATCAAACTTGATGAAACGCTTGAGTTTGCGGCCCGGGAGGAGCAAAAAGCAGCGTCGTCTACCATGGATTATGGATCCAGTGACGGCCTGCCAGAACTACGCGATCTCCCCGGTGAAGCGAAAGAGCGCTGCAAAACACACTGGCAGGAAAACCAGGGAACCGGTGATGGCGCAGCTTCGTCAGCGTAAAGCGTCAACGCCGGTAACTGTGCAGCATGCTGAAATGAACGTCCGCGCCAGGCGGGCGTAATTATGTTAAATGTAGAGCGGCGATATTCCAAAGTCATCTCATTGTCTTACCGCTTCAAAGTCGTATCCCTTCATTAACAGCTTTCAGGCTGTAATATTGATAAAACAGCCTGTAGGGTGTATCTTCAGAATACAGCCTGAGAGTTGTATCAGCTCCCGTTAAAGTGGCCTCCTCATTATGAAAAATGTTTACCCGTTAAAAACGCTTAACCAGCTGCGTCCATTACTCCTTGGTTTTCGCAAAGCGCATGGCCTGACGCAAAAAGAGGTGTCCGAAAGGTTAGGCGTAACGCAGCAGACTTACGCCCGTCTGGAGGCCAATCCTGCCAGCGCCAGCATAGAGCGTCTGTTTAAGGTGTTTTCCGTCCTGGGTGTCGAAATCAGCCTTTCCTCAGCGACCCCTGCCTCAGAGAACAGGCAGGCGGAGGGAAATTCAGATTTACATTCACCTGCACGGCAGGAGAAATGGTAACGATATGAGCAGGAGAAAGCCGCGTTTAGCACTATGGATGAACGGCATCCACGTCGGATTCTGGGAGAAAAGCAAAGGGGAAGATTTA
>NZ_CP127837.1:3241249-3241835 GCF_030291195.1 Enterobacter sp. PGRG2
TATGGCGTTACTCCCGCAGACGTATCCGCAGGAACTTGCTGACAGTATTTTTAATGGCATCAGGCAGCAATGCAGGCATCTGTCAGAAAAATAGTTATGCATCCTGAAGACGGGTCATGGAAAGCTAAATGCCTCACAATCTGCATAAATGTATCCTGGTGCGCATAATGTATATTATGTTAAATTGGATTTATGGTTACGCGCACCGCCTGTAAGTCTGTCCCCGTCCCTCATCATCACGAACCGATCTCTCATACACCGCTCAAAACAAACCCGGCGCGACAGCCGGGTTTATATTGCAACCTTATGCGACTCACGTAATAAACCGTTATTCCACGTCTGCGCCAGCAGCATCCGGCAGCGCCTGTTCCAGCACGTCGGTACACAGACGCACGGTTTCGCGTAATCGCGCTTCGCTGTACCCTGCCCGCGCACTGGCGGAAAGTCCGGCCATCACGGTTACCATAAAATCCGTCAGCCGTTCGGCTTGATCCGGATACTGTCGCGCAATGAAATCACGGATCATGGTTTCTGCTGCCTGATGGATTTCGCAGGCCGCTTCGCGCGCTTCCCGATCGTCACTATG
>NZ_CP127837.1:3242844-3273554 GCF_030291195.1 Enterobacter sp. PGRG2
ATGCACAGCTTTATGGCCATCAAACGCCACGGGCGTCCTGAAGAAGTGGCCGGTATGGTTGCCTGGCTTGCCGGGCCGGAAGCCTCGTTTGTGACCGGCGCCATGCATACCATTGACGGCGCATTTGGCGCGTGATCCGTCGGGGTTCGGCATCGCCGGACCCCTCATTTTGCCGTGTCTGCCCTGCCCTTACTCCAGTGCCAGCAATGCAAAGCTCGCCAGCCAGTGACCGCCGCTGTAATGGCTTCCCACCACATGCTCCACGCTTGCCGTCAGATGACGCGCCACGGCTTCGCGCAGCGGCGTCTGCGCCGGATGGTTTTGCGGTAAAGCTTTTGCGATATGCTTCATACACCAGGCGCGGCTGAGGTTCAGCCCGTCAAGATGTGCGATTTTCGGATCGGTACGGTCACTCACTTCGGCCGGGTTCATCAGCGCCGACACCGATCCCACATGCGGCAGGAATGCATCGAACCACGCCGGGAATTTATCCGCCACTTTACTCATCAGCAAGGCTTCCGTTAACGCGCCGGAAATATACTCATCACCGCCTGGCTCATAATGCGCGGGATAATCCCTATCGGCCTGATAAAAGCGCGTTGCCGCATCCAGAATGGCCTGCTCCAGCGGACGGTCAGTCAGCGCCCTGGCATAATCCAGCCCCAGCGCCAGCGCAAAGGCCGTGTTGTAATGCGTTCCGACGCGGATCGGATACGTCAGCTTGCTGAGGTAATCCATCAGCCGGTTGCGAATATCCTGGGTTAATGGCTCCAGCAGCTGATGCCACTTCTGTGCCTGCGGCAGTGAGGATTGTTTCAGTTCCTGTGCCAGCGCCAGCAGCCAGCCATAACCGTATGGGCGCTCGAAGGATGCGCGGAACGGCGCGTTAAAATATGCCAGTTCCTGCGCCACGTTTTCTTCCGTCATGTGTTCGTCAAACAGCGCAACGATGTCATCACGGCAGGACAACTCCGGGTATAGCCGCACGCAGCGTAACAGCAACCAGTAACCGTGTACCGCCGAGTGCCAGTCAAAACAGCCATAAAAAATCGGATGCAGCGCGCGCGGCGGTAAGACATCACCATCATCATTAAGCAGATGCATAATGTGATTAGGGTATTCCTGGCGCAGATAGGTTAAAGGCATTCTGGCGAATGCATCCGCCTGATGTTGCGTTAATTCCATAACAGCTCCTTAGCTCAATGCCGCGCTTAGCGAAACGCGAGGAAATACATTAAAAAGACGTTCACCACCAACAGCGTCAGCGCCGTTGGGATCTGGATCTTGATCACCTGATATTTATCTTTCAGTTCCAGCAACGCGGCGGGAACGATATTGAAGTTCGCGGCCATCGGCGTCATCAGCGTGCCGCAATAACCCGCATACATACCAATCGCCAGCAGCGGCGCCGGGTTGCCGTGATGAACGTTAATGAGGAATGGCAGCGCGATCCCCGCGCTCAACACCGGGAATGCGGCAAAGGCATTACCCATGATCATGGTAAACAGCGCCATGCCGATACAGTAGATCACCACCAGCATGAAGCGGTTATCCGGATTGACGAACAGACTCACCACTTTTTGCACCGACTCGCCGGTATTCGCCACCACAAAGACCCCGCCAAGCATGGCAAGCATTTGCGGCAGGATCACCGCCCAGCCGATAGTGTCCACAAGACGCCGCGACTGGCGGATCGCATGCAGCGGCGTTCCTTTCGTCAGCCACCAGCCCGTGAGGATCGCGGCGACGCAGGCGACACAGAGCGCGGCCAGCGTGAGCTGCTTCTGATCTAGCAGATACACGCCGCCAATGGAAACCCCTTTCAGGAACAGCGTGCCGATCACCGTCACCACGGGGATCATCAGCGCCGGTAAAAACAGCCAGTTTTTCAGTCGCCGGGATGAGGCTTCCCGCTCTTCATCGGTGGACATTTTATAGTGTCCTTTGCCCACCAGCCCAAAGCCTGCCAGCAACGCAATGGCGATCACGCCGCCGCCAATGATCCGGTAGGCCAGCGATTTGCCCAGCTCCTGCACCATCAGATCGCCGAACAGGAAAATGCCGCCGAATAGAAACCAGAATAGCGCGGTGGTAAAGCGTTTCGGGTTAGCCCGATCGCGCAGCGTCATAATGACCAGCAGCATCACAACAAAGCCGATGAGGTAATAGACGCGGTTAATGGTGATCAAGGTGCTCATCGTGTCGCCTCCTGTGCGCCCTGCTCTGCTTTCCAGGCCATGACGTCGCGACGAATACTGGCATCAAGGCGCAACAAGCGGGTCATATGAATAATTAATGCGGCGATAGCGGTGGGAATAGCCCACAGGCCGATATGCAGCGGTTCAATGCCCTGAATGCCGCTCTCTTTCAGGAAGGCGTCGATCAGCAGTACCGCGCCAAAGGCAATAAAGATGTCCTCGCCGAAGAAAACGGCAATATTGTCGCAGGCGGCGGCATGGGCTTTGATCTTATCGCGGATATGTTGCGGCAGTTCGCCGTATTCATTGAGTGCCGCCCCTTCGGCCATGGGCGCAAGTAACGGACGGACGGTCTGCGCATGACCGCCAAGGGACATCAGCCCCAGCGCGGCAGTACCTTCACGGGCGACAAAATAGAGCATCAGAATACGTGCCGAGGTGGCGCTGGCTATTTTCGCCACCCAGGCCTGCGCCCGCTCTTTCAGCCCGTAATATTCCAGCAGGCCAATGACCGGCAGGATCAGAATAAAGGTGGCCAGCGAGCGGCTGTTTACAAATTTTTCGCCGAAGGTTTCCAGCAGCATGCCGAAATCCATCCCCACCAGCAGACCAGTCGCCAGCCCGGCAACGACCACCACCAGCAGCGGGTTAAATCGCAGTGCAAAACCAATAACCACTATCGGTATCCCGATGAGCGGCAGCAGCGTAGAACCGTCCATAACTTTTATCCTGTCTAAAGTGAGCGTTGCGCGCCGGCGGCTATTTTTTTAATACTTCACATCAAGGCGAAGCGTGATCCATAACGGCGAGAGATGTTGTGTTTTGCCAGGGATCTGTCATTCGCACAGAGCCTGTACTAAAAATCTATAACTGAACGGCAAAAACATGTAAACAATTTATCAATAAAATGTTCTTATTTTATCGCTTTGCGTTTACATTTTTGGTGAAGAGTCACAATCCGATAAGGGACGTTATGACCACAAAAAAGAGTGCCACCTCAACGCATCACGACGATATTGCTGACGGCCGTATCGTTTCCTCCCGCCATCTGGTTTCTGAGCGTTGCGCAGAGTTATCGGAGCTGGAGTACGCGCTGATCATGACCAGCAATGCGTTTAACAAATGGATGGTGCGCTGTATGACCGCCGCCGGTGAGCCGGATATGGGCGCTTTTGACGTTTCGCTTCTGCATCATGTGAATCACCGCAATCGCAAAAAAAAGCTGGCGGACATCTGCTTTGTGCTGAACGTGGAAGACACGCACGTGGTGACCTATGCGCTGAAAAAACTGGTTAAGGCAGGCTATGTGACCAGCGAAAAGGCAGGAAAAGAACTCTTTTTCTCCACCACCGATGAAGGTAAAGCCTTATGCATGAAATACCGGGATGTGCGTGAAGCCTGCCTGATCAACATCCATGCTGAAAGTGGCATAGCGGGCAGCGCCATTGGCGACACGGCACAGTTGCTGCGAACCATATCTTCGCTGTATGACACCGCCGCGCGGGCGGCGGCATCCTTGTGACGCAGCGTTACTGCACGGGCGTGAACTGACGGGTCACGTCCCCCTGTTTGATTTCGCCATCAGACAGGCTGAGCGCCCTTTCCCCCTGACTGAAGTCGATTTTATTGAGATCCACCCAGACCGTGGAGGGAGAACCCGCCAGATCAAACATCATGATGTTGTTTTTAAGATCGCTTATCCCGCGCCAGAGGGTGGTACTGTTCTCCGGATTTCTTTCGGTTGAGATAGCGAACGGCGTGGACAGCGTGCGCATGACGGAAAGTACGCTCATACGCACCTGCATGGCGAAATCCTTACCGGGAACCAGGTTAATAACAGTGTCCATCTTGTCAGGGCTGATTTGTTCCAGCCAGCCTGCCGCGCGCATAAAACGGTCTACCGAGTGGGGAGAGCCAGGCATGTTTCTGGCGAGATCCTTTTCTTTATAATAATCATATATTTTCAGCATGGACTCATAACTGGGATCGTTGGTCATTACGGCGTTGCCAGCTTTGGGATATATTTTCAGCTTACCCTCAGCAATTTCAATAATCATATTCGCGCCGCTGCGGTCGGTGACCATATAATGCAGCCCTGCGTGCATGCCCTTGCTAATCATATGTATCGGCTCGCTTTTAAGCGCTTTTTCTGCCTCCTCAACCGTTGCGAAATTATCCAGCACGTACTGAATAAAGGTTTTTGCCTCCAGGGTTTTCTCTGCCGGCGAAGCCTTGCCGTATTTCGCCTCGCCGAGATATAAAAGATCGGCCTGCAACCCCTTTTCATTCATGCCTGATTGCGGCCCAGGTGACACGGGTGCAGGCGTCAGAGGATGAGAGTGTGCCTGCTGAAAGTATGGCGCTGCAAAAAAGAGCAATGACTTTCTTATCCATAATGTAGCTCATTAATTTCCTTTTTATAATGACCAGTCCAACCTTAGCAGTCAGCGGTTTTAGAAAAATAAGCAAATTAAAAGATGTTCAGTGTTCACTGCAAAGGACATTAAATGCGCTTTATAAAAGTATAGAAATTAACCTTACAGCTAAAATGGTTATTAGCGGTGCTACACTATTATGGTGAGATAGCTGATCGTATTATTTCACCCTTCATGATCCAGATCATATTTATGTCTGAATGATGTTTTTACTGCGAAATAGCGGTGCAGAAAGCCGCCGTAAAGCCGATATGCAATGATGAATATCAAAGCGGGTTATTAGTTTCGCAGGAGAGATCATGAAGTTGAATAATATGAGTGTGGGTATGCGTATGGGAACCGGCTTTGCCCTTCTTTTGCTGATGACAGTCATTATGGGAAGCAGCGCCTTCTGGCTGACCATGAGCAGTGAGAAGAAAGTAGAGGAAATGATCTCCTGGCATCTTGTTAAAGAAAGAATGATTGAGGACTGGACAAGACTTTTAAATACTAACAGCGGAGTAGCCATGACGGCGATGAGCACCGCCGATCCTGCCCTGCGCAAATCCTTGCAGGAAACCGTTGAGAAAGGATCCGCGGACATCACCCGTGTTCAGGAAGAACTGACGCCGTTATTGCGCTTACCGACCGGGCAACGCCTGCTGGCGAAAGTTAGCGCGGCGCGTGAAAAGTTTGTCTCCTTACGACAGGAAGGACTTCAGCTTGCAGGAAACGGGCAGGATGAACAGATCAGCGCTTTTATACTGAATCGCTTTTATCCGGCAACCCAGGAATACACCCAGGCACTGACCGAGCTGCGTGATTTTCAGAAGGCGCTCATCGATAAAACCTATGCGGACATTCGGCGGGACGCGAATCAATCAGAAAACATCATTCTGACATTTATTATTGCCAGCATCATCCTGGGCATCATTATCGCCGGGTATATCACCCGTAGCATTACGCGACCGCTGTCTGAGGCCGTAAGCGTTGCAGGCAATGTTTCCGCAGGGGATTTGACGGTGGAAGTGAATGTCCGCTCAGGCGATCAGCTGGGGATGATGATGCAGTCATTAAAGGATATGGTTGCCGGGCTGGGCAGTACCGTCACGGATGTCAAACAGGGCGCGCTGACCATTTCCCATGCCGCCAGTGAAATTGACGCCGGTAATCAGGATCTGGCGTCCCGGACGGAAGAACAGGCCGCAAGCGTGGAAGAAACGGCCGCCACGCTGGAACAGCTTACCTCCACCATCAAACGGTCGGCGGATAACTCCCGCCACGTTAACCAGCTGTTTAGCGAAACCGGGGACGTCATCCGCAAAAACGGTGAGCGCATGAATGACGTGCTGCTCAGTATGGAGGATATTCATAATGCCTCCGGCAAGATGACCGACATCGTCACCGCCATTGAAGGTATCGCCTTCCAGACTAATATCCTGGCGCTTAACGCCGCTGTCGAAGCGGCACGGGCCGGTGAACAGGGTCGCGGATTTGCGGTGGTCGCCGGTGAAGTGCGTACCCTCGCCCAGCGAAGCTCCTCTTCAGCCAGAGAGATTAAGGAGATCATCGGATCGTCCCTCAGCAAAATCGACAGCTGTCGTGAACTGGTGGATGAAGCCGATAAGGGAATGAAAGGCATCGTGAATAATGTGATCGACGTGCAGCAACTGGTTGATGAAATAGCCCGCGCCAGCGCCGAGCAGAGCGACGGCATCACCCAGATTAATATTGCCATGGGGCAGATTGATACCACCACGCAGCAAAACGCCGCGCTGGTTGAACAATCTTCCGCTGCCAGTGCGTCGCTTAAAGAGCAGGCGCGTCTGTTGTTAAACAGCGTGGAGGTCTTTACCTGTCATGACGCTGACAGGGTGCAGGCCTGAGATAACTTCCCGCCAGCCATGGCGGGAATGCTTACCCTTTCCTGCCCGTGATTAACACTCTTCACTTTTCTGCCGATAACCATTCTGGAAACCTCTGGATAATAATCATCTGTACCCGGTGATGGGTGAGCGATAAAAAATGAACTGGCAACCTACTCAAGCGCTTAACGCTGTAAAGACCGACACCCTCAGCATAGTGAAGAAATCAATGCTGATTATGATCCTGATGATTGCGGTGATGTTTATCCTCGCCATCACGGCCACTTATCATGTGGCAGGCGATCAAAATGCGCGTTCCGATTTCCGCAGCGGGAATTTGCTGAAAAAAGCGATAGAAAACCGAACCGCCACCATCCGCGACCATCTGGCGGACTATGCCGACTGGGGAGAAGCCTACATTAATCTTCACCAGAGTATGAATTTACAGTGGGCATGGGAAGGACAGAACCTCGGGGATTCGCTGTACAAATTATTTCAGTACGAAGGGGTTTTTGTTATTTCACCCGACGGTCAAACCCGATACAGCGTGCTCTACGGCGAGCGCGTGCAGGATCCGTTCGAACACTGGCTGGGGAAGCCGGTTTTACAGGCATTGCAGAATGAGCTGATGTTCACTAAAGGCCTGCCGCTGACGCGCATGGTGATTGCCAAAGGTCAGCCGGTGATTATTGGCGCGGCCTGGATCAAAGCCGGAAGCGATAGCCGCGTAATAACCACCTCTGATAAACACTCGCTGATGATCTTTGTCGATAAACTCACCCCGGAAAAACTCGTCCTGATGGGTAACGAGTACGGCGTTGAACAGGTGAGCTATAACAGGCATGGCGGTACGCCGTATCGCCAGGGCGATGTATCCATCCCCACCGATGAGGGCAGCCTGATCCTGAACTGGAAAAGCGATGATCCGGGTGGTGCGCTGTTAAAGTGGGAGTTACCGTTATTGCTCGGTATGGCAGCCATTACGCTGTTACTGGTGCTGGCGCTGCTACGCAACGTATTAGCCAAAGCGCGCAGCAACGATAACAATATCGGGCTATTAAAACAGAGTCAGCTGGCGCTGGCGGCGAGTGAGCGGCGTTTTCGCGATGTCGCCGAAGCCACCACCGACTGGATCTGGGAAATAGACCATCAGCGTAAACTTAGCTGGATCTCAGAACGTTTCCCGGCGATCACCGGCTATCCAACCCGTCACTGGCTCGGGCGAAGCCTGACCGACTTTTTGCCCCAGTCTGCCGCCGAGATTTCGCAGTGGTTCAGCGATCCCCGCGCGGATACGCTTTTTACCTTAAAAAACTGCCGTTATGTCTCCGCCAGCGGGCAGACCCGTTATTGCAGTCTGGTGATAAAACGCGTCGATCTGCCGGGTGGCAGCACGACTTACAGGGGCACGGCGACGGACGTCACCGCCGAGCTGGAAGCCCACGAACGCGTGAAATTCCTCTCCTGCCATGATGAATTAACCGGCCTGGCGAACCGCATGTATCTGAAGGATTTTCTCGAAACCAGAGTGCGTGAGCAGCCCTATTTTGGCCATCAGATTGCGGTCATTACCCTGGATCTGGATAAATTCAAACCGGTTAACGATCTCTTTGGTCACGCCGCCGGTGATACCCTTCTTAAACAGGTCGCACGCCTGCTGGAAGGCTGCATCAATAAAAACGATCTGGTCAGCCGCCACGGCGGGGATGAATTCGTGATTATTCTTTCCGATATTCAGCACGTAGCGCAGATCGATGCGATATGTGAAAAAATTAATGCGGCGATCACAGCGCCCTTTAAGATAGTGGAGAACAACGATATTTATATCGGCGTCAGCATGGGGATTGCGCTCTATCCGCAGGATGCGCAAACGCCCTGGGATTTAATGCGCTTTTCTGACATCGCCCTCTACGAAGCGAAAAAAGAGGAACATACCCGCTGGATCTACTTCCGCCAGAATATGATCGAGCAAATCATCCAGCGGCGGGAAATGGAAAACGATCTGCGCTGCGCTATCAATGAAAACCAGTTCATTTTGTATTATCAGCCGCGCTACGACCTCAAGCAGTCGCGTATTAACGCGGTTGAAGCCCTGGTGCGCTGGGAACATCCCCGCCTGGGGCTGCTGATGCCCGATCAGTTTATTCCGCTGGCGGAAAGTTCCGGCCTGATTATGGGGCTGAGCCGTTGGGTGCTGACCAAAGCCTGTATCGATATCAGCGAAAGCCTGCCGGAGATGATCCTGTCGGTGAATATCTCCGCCGTGGAGTTTCTCAATCCCGGACTGGTGCAGCGGGTGAAGGAGGCGCTGAACGTATCCGGCCTGCCTGCCGCGCAGCTTGAGCTGGAAGTCACCGAAAACGTGACGCTGTCACAACCGGAGCGTGTGCTGGAGATCATGCATGAACTTAAATCCATCGGCGTGCGCTTCCTGATTGACGATTTTGGTACCGGCTATTCCTCCCTGAACTATCTGCGTACCTTTCCTTTTGACGGCATCAAGCTGGATAAGTCCTTTATCTTTGCCATGGAATCATCTGAAACCGCGAAAGACGTGATCGAGAATATGATTAATCTCGGTAAATCCTACTCCCTGAACGTCACGGCGGAAGGCGTGGAAACCACCGGGCAACTCACCATGCTGGAGAAGTATAAGTGCGATGAGGCGCAGGGCTACTACATTGGCAGGCCGATGCCGCTGGATAAAATCCAGCTCAATAAAATGATGTGATACGGGAGCCGCGAGGCTCCCGGTTTTACCCGCAGGCTAGCGCGCCGGGCGCAGGTTAACCGCCAGTTCCGCGGCAGACGCCCTGAACGCCTTAAGGACGTTTTTATCCGGCAGCGCGGCTAACGCCCCTTTGGCGGTGGTGGCCAGCGCGCCGCAGGCGCTGGCCTGGCTGACAGCCTGCTTCAGCTGCGTCAGATCCGCTAACGCATTCCCCTGCGCCAGGCTTGCCAGCAATCCCGCCATAAAAGCATCTCCCGCGCCGGTGGTATCCAGACTGTCCACCTTATATGCGCTCATCTCAACGATCTGATCCTGCCATAACACCACAGAGCCATCCGACCCGCAGGTCACCACCTTCAGGCGCGACGGATACCCGCCCAAAATCGCCAGCGCTTTGTCATGCTGCGTGGTGCCGGTTAACCAGTACAGCTCCTCCTGTGAAAGCTTGAGGATATCGGCCTGGCGCGCAAAATGACGCACCGTGTCGGACATCTCCTGCGCATCCGGCCACATCTGCTCACGCAGATTGATGTCAAAACTCAGCAGACCACCGCGCTGTTTAATGCTGCCAATGGCGCGCACCAGGGTTTCGCGACAGGTCGTGGCTACCAACGCCAGCGAACAAAAATGCAGAATGTCGTCGGCAAATTCCGGCAGCCCGTCCGCCGTTAAAAACTGATCGGCGGAGGGATCGACCAGAAAAGTGAAACTGCGATCACCCTCGTCCCCCAGCGACACCAGCACCGTGCTGGTACGGTGCTGCGCGTCAAACTGCATATGACGGGTATCCACGCCCTGCTCAGCCAGCGTTGTTTGCAGAAAATGGCCAAAGGGATCGTCCCCGGTACGGCCAATAAAGCCACAATCCGCGCCAAGTTTCGCCGCGCCAACCGCGACGTTAACCGGCGCACCGCCCGCACAGGCGCTGTACTGCATCTCTCCCTGCGGTAACAAGTCGATCACCGCGTCGCCTAATGCCCAGATCTTCATACACTCCCCTTAACCTGATTATCAGAACAAATATTTAAAGCGCACCCGCGCGCCATAGCGGTCGTCATTGCTGCCGCTTTCAGACGCCGAGGCATCCAGCCAGGAGGCGTAAGCCCCGAGGTAAATATTGAAATTCGGCATATCCATGATCTGCGGCAGTTGCCATGAGGTATGCAGGGTGTGGATGTCGTAACGGCCGGGGGCAAGGATCGCGCAGTCGCTGTCACAGTCGGCATCGACGCCCGCCATATTGAAGCGGTCGATTTTGTTATGGGCGTAGATGTAGCCCAGCTCGACGCGATGCCAGAGGGCATTGATACCGGCGCTGAAGTCTTTTTCGTCTGCCGCATCCAGGTAGGCGGTGCTCAGATTCACCACCGCGCCGTTTTCCGCGTCGATCCGCTGGGTGTTCCAGCTCATGGTCATACCGTAACCGGTGCGGCTGGACTGATCGCGAAAGCGGCCGTTCTCCTGCTGGTAGCCATAAGCGTTATTGACCAGATTGCTCTCCAGCGCGGCGGCCACCGTCCAGGGGCCGGACTGCCAGGCGGCGACCGGGCGCACGTAGACCACGTTTTTGCGGTTATCGAGGGCGTTTCCATGATAGTTCTGATCGACGAACAGCGAACTGCCGTCCTCAACCAGCGTATTGACCTCGAAATACCAGTTATCAAGGTTCTTACTGAGCAGGAAATTGCCGCCGCTGTTGCTGCGTCCGCGCCCTTCTTTCATCATGTAGATATAGCCGTAGCCATCGCTGTAGAGATCGTTGGCGGTATTACCGGAATACTCAATAAAGGTGTCCTGATTTAACGGGAACATATCCCAGGCTTCAAAACGCCCTATTTTAATTTTCCAGTCATCCTGCCGACCGAAGAAAAAAGCCGCGTCGTCGAGATTCATTTTGCCGCTCATATCCGCCAGCGGCTGTACGCTGAAACCCGCATATTTGCCGTCTGCGCCCTTTCTCAGCCCGTCGAAGCCAAGCAGAATACGTCCGTTAATATCCCAGCGCTCTTTTTCACCCGGCGTCCAGTCTTTATTGGCGCTGGTTTTAAGGGACGTCAGCCCTCCGGTGCGGCTGGCGCCGTCCATATTAAATTCGACATCGCCATAGAATTTTAATTCGTCGGTGTCATTTACCTGTAATGAGGGTTTTGCCGGTGCAGCGCTGGCAACCGCACGGGGCGCGTCCTGCCGTTTTAAGGCGCGGATCTCCGCTTCCGCGCTGGCGGCGCGCGCTTCGGTGGCCTTAAGGCGGCTTTCCATTTGCGCCAGACGTTCTTCCAGTGAAAGATTTTCCTGCGCACAGACCACGCCGCTGAATACAGACGTCAACACACAACCGATCCATAATATTTTCATCGGGGAACCTTTTTTATTATTTCGCTATTCAATCATTAATGGTGCAGAGGGTATTCCGGCGACAGCGACAGCAATAACCCGCCCGTCGCCAGGGACGGGTTATTGATAACCTGATTGTGATTTATTCCAGCTGCCAGGCGCCGCCATCGATTAATGACGCGCTTCCGCTCCAGGCGAATAACCGTAATTCCCGGTTTCCGGCATCCGGATAAATACGGCTGCTGAGGCAGGCTTCGCCGTTATTCACAAAAACTTCAACGGAGGAGCTGTCGATAAACAGCCGCACACTGAGATCGCGATCGGAGGATAACGGCACGCTGCGCGTCCCGCATAAGGCGTGCTGCGGATAGTACCGCTCCAGCACCAGCCGCTGCTGCTGGGCATCGACATACACCCGCAGGCCGTCGCCGAGGCTGATACCGTATTGTTCGGCGGTGCTTTCGGCGCAATTCCAATTCAGCACCACTTCCATGGCCCCGGCGTTTTCCGCCACGCTGATCTGCTGATTTTTAAGGGTGTTGACCGGCCACGGGAACCAGACCTGACGCAGGCTTTCCACCTCTTTCGCCGGGCGCATTTGCAGGCGGTTATCATGGCTCAGGCTAAGTTCCCGCGGCAGTGAGAGCATCCCCGCCCAGCCGTCCTGCTGCTCCGGCAGCGGCGACTCCCACATATCCAGCCAGCCGATCACAATGCGGCGTCCGTCCGGCGTTGCGAAACTCTGCGGCGCGTAGAAATCGTGGCCGTGATCCATTTCGGCAAACTCACCGGCGCGGACAAAAGGCTGGCCGGGCTGCCAGTCGCCCACCAGATAACCGCTCTGGAACAGGTTACGATTTTTGAAGCCGTCGGCGTTCATGCCCTGCGGGGAGAACATCAGCACGCGCCTGCCGTTCAGGGGGAAGAAATCCGGGCACTCCCACATAAAGCCCATGCCGGCTTCCGCTTCATCGAGCACGCCTTCGTCCTGCCACTGGCGCAGATCCGCCGAGCGATACAGACGCACCTGTCCGGTTTCGCCCAGACGTGCGCCGACGATCATGTACCAGCTGTCCCCTTCGCGCCAGACCTTCGGATCGCGGAAGTGATGCACGCCCGGCGGCGTATCCACCACAATGCCCTGCCGCTCAAAGTGGATGCCGTCGCGGCTGGTGGCCAGACACTGCACCTGATAGAGGTTGTCTTCGTTACCGGCGTCGCCGTGAAATTTATGGCCGGTATAAATGAGCGCGAGGGTGTCGCCGTCCACCACCGCCGAGCCGGAAAAACAGCCGTCTTTATCTTCAGGTCCTTCCGGGGCGATCGCCACCGGCAAATGTTCCCAGTGCACCAGATCCTGACTGCGCGCATGCCCCCAGTGCATCGGTCCCCATTGCGTGGAATACGGATGATGCTGATAAAAGGCGTGATACCAGCCGTCGAACCACACCAGCCCGTTGGGATCGTTCATCCAGCCCGCACGGGCGGCCAGATGGTAATGCGGATACCAGCGCAGGTTGAGCGCCCCGCGCTTTACCTTAAGTTCCTGTTCAGCGTCAGCAATTGAGTAGGTCATAGTCTTCACTCTTTATTCAGATAGCGGAAAGTTGGGGTAGCTGCGGATCAGCCGAAGCCTTACCGGATCGCAGTAAAAAGATGGAGATAAAGGTGATGCCGAACACCAGCATGCCCATAAACAGATAGGATTCGGCGAAGCCATATTTTTCGTAGCTGTAGCCTGCCAGCGGCGACAGCACCGAGGCGATCACTGAACTGGTGCAGGCAAAGCCCACCAGATAAAGCGTGGAAGAGAGGCGTTTGTCGAAATTCAGGCTGTTGTATTTGAAGATCGCCACCAGCAGCACCGGCAGCTCGACGGCGTGCAGCAGTTTGGTGATGGAGATCAGCAGCGGCCCTTCCACCAGCCCGGAGGCGATCATGCGCATCGCCATCACCATGCCCGCGAAGATCAGGCCATTTTTCGCGCCGACGCGGTTCACCAGCCAGGGCGCGCAGAACATGCCTGCCGCTTCAAGAAACACCTGGAAGGAGTTCAGATAGCCGTACATCGCATTGCCTTCCTGTGGCGTGGCGAACTGTGACGAGAAATAGACCGGGAACTGCTGATCGTAGACGCTGTAAATACAGGTGCCAACGACGAAGAACACCAGCGCCCAGAAGCGCGGCAGCGTCAACAGGCGCAGCGCGTCCGCCAGGGTGACTTTACCGCCCGCCACCGCCTCCTGCATGGCATGGGGCGCGGAGGAGACCCGCAGACGGGCCAGCAGCACCATGAACACCAGCCCGGAACAGCTGGCAACCGCAAAGTTCAGCCGCGGATCGATGTTAAACAGCAGCCCGGCGAAAAAGGTCGCCACCGCCCAGCCCAGCGATCCCCACATTCGCGCCTTACCAAATTCAAACTGGCTCTGACGCGCCACGCGTTCGGTGTAGGATTCCAGCACGCCGATGCCGCCGTTAAAGGTCAGGCCGATAAAAATGCCGCCGAATACGCTGCCGAGCAGAATGTTAATGGTCAGCAGATGCCCGAACAGCAAATACGCCGGGCCGGAGAGGATCAGCATCGCCGTCAGATACCACAGCAGATGCTTGCGCAGACCAAGTTTATCCTGCACAAAGCCGTAACAGATCTGCGCGAACAGCGCCGAAACCGACAGCACGGCAAAAATAATCCCCGTATCCCCCGCTTTCAGCCCGACTTCCTGATGCAGCCAGATGGAAAGCAGCGAGCCTGAGGAGGACCAGGTGACAAAAAAGAAGAACAGCAAGGCACTGAGTAAAGGGTAACTGTGAGAATGATGGACTTTCATCATGGCGATCTCGTGTTGGAGTAATGCGCTAATGGTAACGTTAACAAAATCTCACCTTCACGCCGTTTTGCTGAGATTCATGATGTTAATCACAAAAGTTAACGTTAACATAGTGGGGATGAGATCGCGATCAACATTTCAGGCCTACAGACCGCGACACAGCGGAAAAGGAATAGCGTATGATCCTTTTACATCAGCAACTTAGTTATACTGCCGCAGGCAGCGCGGCAATGATGGAGTAAAAGAATGGCCTCCCTGAAAGATGTGGCAAAACTGGCAAACGTATCGCTGATGACCGTATCGCGGGCGCTTAACAGCCCGGAACGGCTAAAACCGGAAACCCTGGCCCGCGTACAGCAGGCCATTGAACAGACCAATTACGTGCCGGATCTGTCCGCCAAGAAGATCCGTGGTGCCCATGCCTCCCCCAGCACCATCGGCGTGCTGGCGCTGGATACCGTGACCACGCCTTTCTCGGTGGAGATCACCCTTTCTATTGAAGAAACCGCCCGCGCCCACGGCTGGAACAGTTTTGTGGTCAATATGTTTTCCGACGACAGCCCGGACACCATGGTCGATCTGCTGCTCTCCCACCGGCCGGACGGCATTATCTATACCACCATGGGCCTGCGCCAGGTGCCGCTGCCTGCCAAGCTGCTGACGCTGCCCTGCGTGCTGGCGAACTGTGAAAGCCTGCACGATCCGGTGGCCAGCTATATCCCGGATGACGAACAGGGTCAGTACAGCGCGGTGAAAGCGCTGCTGGCGGCGGGCTATCGCCGCCCGCTCTGTCTGCATCTCCCGGAAAAACATCTGGCGACCATCCGCCGCCGTCAGGGGCTGGAGCGCGCCTGTCGGGAAGCGGGTATCGATCCGCATACGCTTAACCACGCCTATATGGAATTTGGCGACGAGCACTATCGGGATATGCCCGCCCTGCTGCTGGCGCATATCCACGACGGCAGACCGCAGTTCGACGCGGTGATCTGCGGTAACGACCGCATCGCTTTTATGGTCTACCAGACGTTGCTGGCGCAGGGGCTGCGCATTCCGCAGGACGTGGCGGTACTGGGTTACGACAATATGGTGGGCATCGGCGATCTGTTTGTGCCGCCGCTCTCGACGGTGCAATTGCCGCATTATGAGATTGGTCGTCTGAGCGCGTTGCATATCATTCAACAGCAAACTCATCGCGATACTGTCCGTGTGGAAAGCCCGCTGCTGCTGCGCGAGTCGTTGTAAAACGCGCCCCCGGATAGGCGGGCGCGTGTGCCGGGATTACTCTTTAGCCATCGGCGTGGCGTTCTCGTCGATTTTCGTCTCGCCCTGAATGGCGCTAATTTTCTTCTCAACGTCCGTCACCTGTTCACTGCTGTGCAACAGGGTGTAGGTCAGATCAAACTGCGTACTCGCCCCCGGCTGGAGCTGCTTCACGCGTTTCTGCTCGCGCTCGATGGTCACCGGATAGGCGTAGCTGGTGCCCGGCTCAATGCCGGTGACGTAGCCCTGTTTGAGGGTGTCGGTATTTTTCCATAGCGTCAGCACCGGCAGCTGGCGGGTGTCGAACTGGATGGATGCGCCCTTATCACCCGCTTTGTTCACCACGGCCGCCAGCGTCTGATGATCTTCCCCTGCCAGCGGCTGAATGTTGAATACCATCTCGTCAAAGCCTTTGGTCGGCCCGGCGTAGGTCTGCCAGTTTTTCAGGCCCTCTTTGGCATAGTCATTGAACGGACTGATAGCGGACATCGGCGCAAGGAAGCGCGCGCCCTCTTCCAGGATCGGCATGCCGAAGTTGCTGTGATAGATGATCTGGTAATCGTGCGGGTAATCCGCATGGTTGGTCAGCACATCGTGCAGGCTGAAACTGTTGCTGCCCGGCACGTAGCGCAGCTCGGTCAGGGTCTGCAAATCCGCTTTCTTGAAGGTGCTCTCTTTAATCAACCCGCGAATGCGGATCTCATAGGGCGCGGCGTCCGCTACCTCGACTTCCACCTGCGAGGCGGGCGTATTCCCCGCTTTGCCATGCAGCGTATAGATTTGGCCGTCAGCGGTGACCGGATGGCCGGTCCATTCGTAGCCGCAGCGCACCATCATTTCGTTGAAACCTTCCAGCCAGCCCAGCCCGTTACGGCTTTCCAGATTAATAAACGCCGGGTTAACCACCTCTTTCACCGGCGACTCCCAGCCCATTTTTGAGCCGAAGCCTTCCACGTGCAGCAGATTCATACCGCGCGTCGGGCTGAGGGTGATGGTCAGCCCGTCCTGACTGGTAATGACGAGAATTTTGCTCCCTTCCTGCTTACCGCCGTGCAGCACCTTTTGCTCAATGCTGAAGCTGTGATCTTTGACGTTCAGCTCCTGGCTGGAGATCTTCCAGTTTCCTTTCTCCACGCCCTGTTCAGCGCTGGTCAGCACCCAGGTTTTTGCCGCCACCTGTCCCGAAATCATCACTGCAAGTACCGTTAAAGCCAGTTTAATTTTCATTTTTCGTCCTTTTTGCTGAATCGATTATTGACTGACCCGCCCGAATCTACTGATTAGCAGGTTAAAGAAATGTGACGAGGTTCACCTGCCGGGAAAAGCAGCGTTTTTAAGCAAAATTATGTGGTTTTGATCGCATTAAGAATGAAAAATCCCCGCACGGTTGCCGTGTTTATGCGGGGTTGAACAGATAATGCTTTAACGATTCAGCTGCTAAACAGGCTGGCCGGGCACGGGCGTGGCGCGAAAGGCGTTAAGGCTGCGGTCCAGTAGGACCTGATGATCCGCCCCGGAATCCAGCACCGTATTGTGCGTGGCTGCGGACGCCACCAGCACGGCTGTCACCGCCAGCGCAACGCGGCGATCCGTTGCCAGCAAGGCCCCCACCTGGGTGGTAAAACAGGAGCCAGCGTCAGCAGACGGTTCAGCACCTGCATCGCGGGTCGCGACAATATGATTATTAGCGATGTAATTCCCCTGCCCGGCGACGAGATGAATGATCACCGGCCTTACGTCCGGCGGTGTGCTAAGCGCCGTGTCGGGGGACGCAGAGATATGATTACCGATCACGGAATTGTGATCGCCATTGATATGCACCAGCCCGAAGCTGTCATCAAGGCCGTTATCGTAGCCCTGCATCGGCGGCCACGGCTCGCGGTCACGCAGCAAATGGTTGGCGGAAATCAGGTTCTCCGAGCAGTTATCTTCAAGGATCACCATCCCCGGATAAAAGGCGTGAAAACGGTTGCCGGTAATACTTGATCGCGCCACCCCCGAGAAATGCACGCTGCTTTTACCGCGCGGAAAGATATTATTGGCGGCGATCAGCAGCCCGCCAAAATTCTGCGCATAAATGGAGTAGCCTTTGTAGCCTGCCCCGATCAGGTTATCGGTAATTTTTGAGGCCTGGCCCGCGCCGCGCAGTTCCACGCAGTTACCGCATTCGGCAATGAAATTATCATGCACCGACAGCGCGTCGGCGTGGTAAATGGTCAGGCCGTGCTCCAGATAAACAAAACCCATGCCGTTGATGCGAAACGAGTCCTGGGCGCTGGCGATATAAATCCCCGTCTTACCGTTCACATAGCTGTTTTCCGGATCATTATGCCCCAGGCCGTCATCGACGAAATGCAGCCCATCGATGCAGAAGCCGGAAAACTCCACCGAGCTGATGCGCGGCTCGCCGCTGCGCTCCACATAAAAGGCCGCCCCTGCATGCTCCGGCTGCCCGTCGTCTGCGGCAATATCCACCAGAATACGGCTGCCGCCCGGCCAGATTTCATGCCAGTTCGGCCATTCATTTTGCGGCGCGTTAAAGCGGATGCTGGAAGACGTAAAGCCATGCCCGGCGCCCATGATTTTCAGATAGCTGATGTCGATGAGTACCTGCGTGGTGAGGTGATAATCACCCGGCGGAATATAAATGACCGCGCCGGGCTTGCCGCCGCCGTTACTGTCAGTCTGCGTTTGTCGGCTTTTTATATCGGCGATGATGCTGTTGATCACCTCGCCAATATCACTGTACGGGTTGCCGGTATGCCAGCGGGTGACATCATAATGGTTATTGCTCGTCATCAGTAGATCCTCATTTACATGACAGAAAGTTCGCGTTTAGCCAGGTCGACTTTGATTCTTTCCAGCAGTTGATTGTCGAGTTTGAAATAACGCACCATCCAGGCGCTGATGAAATAGCTCACCATCGGCAGTAAGGAGAACATGATAATAATGCCCTGGAGGGTTTGCGGATTTTGTTGCGGCTGGTTGGCGACGTAGCCGGTAAAGGAGAGGATCCAGGCGACGATAGCCCCGGCGACTGCCAGCCCCATTTTCAGCATAAAGAGATTGCCCGCAAAGGAGATGCCGGTCAGACGCTTGCCGTATTTCCAGTCACCGTAATCATCCACGTCGGACATCATCGCCCACAGAATCGGACCGGACTGGATCAAATGCAGAATATTGATCACGATAAACAGCGCCAGCAGCGGCGTGAGCGATTGCGGATCAACAAACCACAGCGCGAATGACAGAATGCCGAGAATAATATTGATAATGCGGAACAGCTTAATTTTATCGAAGCGGTCGGTAAGCGGTTTGGCAATGACGCTACCGAGCATATTACAGGCGACGCCGAGCGCCATAAAAAAGGTCACAAATCCTACCGAGGCGTGCATCACATAGGTGGCGTAATAAATGGTCACTGCCCCACGGATAAAGGCCGGGAAAACGTTTAAAAAGGTAATTGAAATCATCAGCAGCCACTGATCATTTTTGATGATGTCTTTCAGATCGCGCATTAATGAATCGCTGGCTTTTACTGATCTCACCCGCTCTTTAATACTGCTGAAGCAGAACAGGAACATTAGGGTGGCGGCAGCACCCATGATCATCATGGTCTGCTGAAAACCCGCCGCGCGGTCGCCCCCTCCCAGCCATTCGGTGAGCGGCAGAATAGACGAGGACACAATCAGCGTCGCCAGTCCGTTCAGGAAGAAGCGCCACGACAGACAGCCCAGCCGCTCTTTCTGATTCAGCGTGATCACACCCGCCACCGAGCAGTAGGGAATATTTATCGCGGTATAAATCAGCGACATCACCAGATAAGTCACCCAGGCATAGATTATTTTGCCGCTCATCGTCAGATCGGGCGTGGTAAACATCACCACCGCGCCCAGACCAAAAGGCACCGCCATCCACAGCAACCACGGGCGGAATTTGCCCCAGCGACTTTTAGTGCGATCACATATTGCGCCCATCACCGGATCGCTGAAGGCATCAAATATACGGATCACCAGAAATAAGGTGCCCACGACGCCGGCATCGAGGCCATAAATATCGGTGTAAAACCAGGTCAGATAAAGTGCCAGCACGCTCCAGATCATGCAGGAACCGGCATCCCCCATGCCGTAGCCCACTTTTTCTTTCAGGCTGAGCTTTTCATAAGCGCTGTGCTTTGATGTTGTTTTTACAGACAGAGTGACAGACATAGCGTGTACCTTTTCATTGCGCAGTCGTGAACGCCGGGCACGGGTCATCAGACCGGTCCCATCCGGGATAAATGTCGTGGTAATAAAATTCAGATAAAAAATTAACGCGTCATAAGGTGGTGATATTCAGCCTGACGCTGCTCTCGCGGATAATTAACCGCGAAACGATCTCCACCATGTCGATACTTTCCAGCTGGCTGTTATTTTTCACCATCTGAAACGCCAGGTGCGCAATTTCATTTATTGGCTGCGCGACGCTGGTTATTTTTTGTGTTTGCGCCAGCACAGTATTATCAAAGCTGGCGATGGCAATATCGTCCGGAACGGTCAGCCCCTGCGCTTTCAGGCCATCGATAATGTAGCAGGCGGCGACATCGTTATAGACCAGCAGACAGGTGCAGCGCGCCGGGTCCTTTTTCAGTTTATCGATGATCACGTCCAGGTTATGGATATGCCCGGAGGTTCTCTCCCCCTCGCCTTTACCGATCCAGAACTGGTGCGCCAGCGCCAGTTGCAGGCCGTGCCCGGTAATTTTCCTGCTGTAGGCCGACACTTTGCGATTATCCACCCCATCCTGGGCGATAAAACCAAAGGCCGTGTGGCCGGTATGAATAAAATGCCCGGCGATATTCTCCGCGCCACGGGTCTGGTTAATGGACACTGAATTAAAAAAGCGGGAGACCTGCGTGACTACCGCCACCGGTATGTGGGTGGCACGAAGCCATTCCGATAATTCCGCCTCGGCTTCAGTGGGCACCCACAGCAGACTGTCTATGCCCATGCCAATCAGACTATGAATAATCTGTTTATCCTGTTGCGGCTGATTCTGATGCGTTTTCACAATCACCGATTTGCCAATATAGCGGGCCTCTTCTTCAAAGGTGGCCAGTAATTCGCAAAAGTGAGGGTTGACCAGATTGGGTAATACCACGCCAATCAGACCCGAACATTTTCCGCTGAGTTGCACGGCGCTTTTCAGTGGCACATAACAGAGAAAATCCATGGCATCCCGCACCGCCTGGCGCGTTTCCGGATTCACGCCCGGATGATTATTCAGCACCCGGGATACGGTGGCGGTTGATACACCGGCTTTTTTGGCGACGTCTTTCAGGGATGCCATAAGAAGTTACTGTGTCTCTGTTTGATGTGCAGTCACTATAGAGTGTGATCAGGCTCAAAAATGTTAGCCCGTTCACATGTCATTTCGTTACATCAGCACAGAGATCGGGATCTCATTTTTCATTTGATTCAGGAGAGACTACCATCATTATCAGTTATCTAACTCATTGACTTAAGTCTGAATACCATGAAAATGACGCCACCCACACCGCTTAATGCGAATCCGGAGACTATCATCGCCCGTTATCATCGCTTGCCGCGCCTGCGCCGCGTTGCCCGCGTGGCTGCCCTCACCGGCTGCGCCCTGCTGCTTGCCAGCTGTTCCTCCAGAGCGCCGCATTCGCTGGTCACCCCGCTGCCGCCGGTGACAAAGCAGCCGCTGGCGGATAAATCATCACAGTCTGACGAACCGGTGCGCGGGGTCTGGCTGGCGACGGTGTCCCGTCTCGACTGGCCGCCGCGTGAGTCGGTCAACGGCAGCAGCAGCGCGGTGCGCATCCGGATGCAGCAGGAAGCGCTGAAAACCAAGCTGGATAATTTGCAGCGGCTTGGCATCAACACCGTTTTCTTCCAGGTAAAACCCGACGGTACAGCGCTGTGGCCGTCAAAAATTTTGCCGTGGTCAGATATGCTGACCGGAAAAATTGGTCAGGATCCCGGTTACGATCCGTTGCAGTTTATGCTGGATGAAGCGCACCGGCGCGGCATGAAAGTCCACGCCTGGTTTAACCCTTATCGCGTCTCCACCAATATCAAACCCTCTACCGCCAGCGAGCTGAACAGTACGCTGGCGCTGCGTCCTGCCAGTATTTTTGTGCTGCACCGTGACTGGATCCGCACCGCAGGGGACCGCTATGTGCTCGATCCCGGCATTCCGGAAGTGCGCGACTGGATCACCAGCATTGTGGCGGAAGTGGTGACAAGTTACCCGGTGGATGGCGTGCAGTTCGATGATTATTTCTATGCGGAAACGCCTGGTTCGCCCCTTAACGACAGCCAGACATTCCGGCAGTACGGGCAGGGATTTGCTTCGAAAGCAGACTGGCGGCGGCATAATACGCAACAGCTGATTGAGCAGGTGTCGCGCACCATCAAGCAGCTGAAACCCGAAGTGGAATTTGGCGTCAGCCCGGCGGGGGTCTGGCGCAACATTTCACACGATCCCTCCGGCTCGAACACGCGCGGCGCGGCGGCCTATGACGAATCCTTTGCGGATACGCGGCGCTGGGTACAACAGGGATTGCTGGATTATATCGCCCCGCAGATCTACTGGCCTTTTGCACGGGATGCGGCGCGTTACGATGTGCTGGCGCACTGGTGGGCAAACGTGGTGAAGCCGACAAATACGCGCCTGTATATTGGCGTCGCATTATATAAAGTGGGTGAAGCGTCGAAAAATGAACCCGACTGGACAATTAACGGCGGTGTGCCGGAGCTGAAAAAACAGATCGATTTGAACGAGTCTGTGCCGAATATCCACGGCACTATTCTGTTCAGGGAAGACTATCTTAATCAGCCCCAGACCCGGGAGGCGGTCAGCTATTTGCGTGGCCGCTGGGGAAAATAACGCTTACTTACCGTGAAATACGATGGTGAAACCCTGTTCGTGCCAGTGCTCAAACTGTTCCTGCTGGCGGCGCGTCAGGGTTTTACCTGTCCAGATAAAAATATGCTGCCCCGGGAAGAGTTCAGGACGCGGCAGATCCAGCGGTTCGGCGAGCACGTCAATATGCCAGCCTCGCTGCGAAAGACGCCAGGCTTCCAGCCACAGCCGGGTACGGTCGTCAGTATCCCAGCCAATCAGGAGCGCCTCTTTACCTGGTTTTAAACGTGCCTGCGCGACACAGCTCACGGCGTATTCAATCAGCGCGCCATCCAGCAGGCTGCTCATTGCGCGGGCAGTATTTTGATCGAGATTTAAACGCTGACGCACCGGGGTATAAACATGATCGATTAAGGCATCGACCGGGTGCTCACGCCCTGCTTCATTAATTTTGGCGCGCAAGTTCGCAGGATTGACCCGGCGCAGCACGGCCATCATCTCTTCCTGCTGTAATGACCAGCCGTCGTCCACCGCCACTTCTTTTGCTTCCAGCAATGCCTTCACCTTTCCGACCGGTACGCCGCTTTTGATCCAACGCTTAATATCTTCGATGCGCTGAATATCCTCTTCATCGAACTGTCGATGGCCGCCTTCACTGCGCTGAGGTTTCAGCAATCCATAACGACGTTGCCAGGCCCGCAGCGTTACAGGATTGATTGCGCATCGTTCAGCGACATCGCCAATACTGTAATGAGCCATAGGTCTCCTTTGTACATCTATTTAACACTTCACCTTAAACTAACCAATATCCTGAGCTTGTACAAACCCTTTTTTGTTGTACAAGAATTATGTGACTGTTTATCAACACTATTTATAATTTTCGAATGAAAAAAAAGCCCCGTTTCAGCGGGGCTTGTACAAAGGTGTAGCGGATGATTATAAGTCGGCTTTCTTTTCCGGCCAGGCCACCTGCGGGATTTGATCAAAGGCCGGACGGGCAAAAAGATGTCCCTGGAACTGGCTGATGCCAGCCGACTCCAGCCACATCCATTCTTCTGCTTTCTCGACGCCCACCGCGGAAACGGCAATTTCCAGCGAGTGGCAGCATTTGATAATCGCCTGTATCACCGCCTGCCGCGGACCGCTGGTATGCACGTCCTTGATCAGCTCGCGGTTAATCTTGATCCTGTCCGGCTGAAACTGCGTCAGCAATTGCAGACCGGCAAAACCTGCGCCGAAATGATCGATGGCCACGCTGATACCTGCGGCTTTCAGCTGACGCACCGCGCCGGTAAAGGCGTCAAAACCGGATATCACTTCGCCTTCGGTGAACTCCACGATAATCTGTTCCGGCACCAGTCCGCTGGTGGCGATACCCGCTAACAACACGTCAACCGCTTCGGGGATTTTCACCAGCGTCATCGGCAATAGATTCACCGACAGCGCCTGTTCATGCAGGTTTAATCCCCCCGCCATCGCAAAAGCGACTTTTTTGCTGTGCAGATCGGCAAGGTATACCTCATCCCCCTGCATACCCGCAAAATACGCCTGCGGGCCGCCGCCATCCGGTGTACGTAACAACGCTTCTACCGACGCGATTTCACGGGTCAGCGGGTCGATAATAGGCTGAAACGCAAAGCTGTACTCTGTTGACGTTGATTTCAACGGTGCGCCAAGTTGTACAACCTCATCATCGGGTACAAATTCCCATGCATCACCGGCAGGGATCTCAAAATAATTCTCTTTTTCTGTGGCTTCGACAAAGGTGCGGAAGAATTGCAGCGCCCTGTCGTTATACGTTAACTGATATTTCGACGTGCCTTTGTCCAGTACGACCTGCAAAACTTCCTCTTTTTCGGACTGCCGTAAATCAAACAATTCCATACCGGCTTTGCCGAAGCGTCTTGCAGGAGCGTAATCATACAGAAGCTCCACTACGTTATAGTGGCGTTGGTCACGACAGATATGACGGTAAATTTCCATGACATTTTCTTCAGGGCCTTCAAGCAACTGGAAAAAATGTGTGCCATTGAAAAGTAAAATGCCCGTAACATTTGCCCGACTATTTATCTGGTTTGCACCCGCCACCATTTCTTCCAGCGATTTAACTGAAACGTTATCGCATATATGGCTGCGGTAGATGATAGTTGTGAGCATTTTTTCCCCGAGAGTGTGATATCTGCGGCCAACATTAACAGATGCCAGGCTATTCGTCTTGTCCGTCTGTGGTCTTCAGAAAATATATTTTTGTCCAGATATTACAGTGGCTTAAGCCCGATACGAAAGTCATTTTGAGTACAAATTTGCCTTGTATAAGCTGTACAACTCCCCATTTACACCGCCAATTTATTTTCGACCCTAACAGACTGAAATGAGGACGATATATCCTCCAGACCCCAAAATACCTAAAAACCTGTACGCTGGCTATGTACAAGTTTAGAAAGTTTGTATAACTTAGTCGACAAGTTAACAAGTTCAGCACATTTAACAGGAGCGACCAATGCAACAGGACGGGTATACCTTCGATTCATCTGCTGCCATTGCACAATATTTTAGTAAAGCCGCTCTGCCGACTCAGCAGGAAACGCTGGGTGAAATTGTGGTGGAAATCCTGACGACAGGTCGCCATCTCAATCGGAAAAATCTTTGTACAAAATTACTGGTACGCCTTGAACAGGCCACCAGCCAGGAAGAAGAACAACATTATCAGGCACTGATCGGCATGTTATTTGAACGCCAGATTTAAAGGCTTTCACTTAATAAATAATTAGATTTCGAATGAAAGAAAAGTGCCGGTATTTTCCCTGACTCCGGTCAGCCAATTAACTCTTAACCGCGGTGAAATAATAATGAATTCCATGATTGCACAGCAACCAGACGTATTTTCAGCACTGCACAACCCCGCTTTATCCGCTTATGTTCGTAATGCCGCTGATTTAATGCCGGATGAATCCGCCCTGCTGGCTACCGCTATCAGAAGCCTGCTGGTGTCCCAGGGACATGCCAGCAATAAAGACATTATCCTGTGGTTAATAGGTACGCTGGAAACCACGCACGATGCCACCACCGCTGATGTGATCCGTCACTGCCTGGAACTGGTGGTTAGCTACACCATGGACGACATCTGAGACAGATTTAACTCTGCATCAGGCCAATGGATTGGCCCCCCCTCTTTACCTCGCCTTATGCTTCCCCGGTTTTTGCATTTCATCCCCCACTGTCTGTTTTATTCATTCAGCCAATCAATGTGATTCAGCCCACACTCCGCCATGAAGCCGGTTGCACGCGAGTCGTTCACTGCTAGCATGAAACCGGTTACACGAAAAGTCACATAAAAATTTACCCATAAAAAAGGTACATGAATAATGGCAGTTATCAGGGATTACAATAAGTTAGCCAGTGACATCCTTCGCGAGGCAGGCGGTGAAAATAACATCAGCAGCTTTACCCGCTGCGCCACCAGGTTACGCCTCGTACTCAATGAAACTCCGGCGGAAGCTAAAACGCGCATTCAGGATCTGCCCGGCGTCATCGCCGTGGTGGAAAGCGGCGGTCAGTTTCAGGTGGTGATTGGTACCCACGTCGCCGACGTATTCAACGCGCTCTCCGCCCTGCTCGGCGAAAACCATGCCGGTGCAACAGCAAAACCGAAAACCCGCTGGCTGGATGCAGTGATCGGCACCATGTCGGCGGTGTTCGCGCCCATCGTTTATATTCTGGCGGCAGCCGGGATCCTGCAGGGGCTGCTGATTGTTGTCGGGCTTATCGATGCCGATGTGAAAACCACCGGCACCTTCGCCATTCTGAACTTTATGTCATGGACGCCCTTTGCGTTCCTGCCGGTATTTATCGCCATAACCGCCGCGCGGCATTTCAAATGTAACCCCTATATTGCGGTGCTCTGCTGTTGTGCGCTGATCAACCCGGAATGGTCCGCCATGGCGGGCCGTATCGCGGGCGGTGAAACCATTACTTTCCTGTTCATCCCGCTGGCGAAAACGGTGTACACCTCGTCGGTGCTGCCGCCGTTATTTCTTGTCTGGGCGCTGTCGTGGCTGGAAAAGCGCGTCGAGCGCATCCTGCCGGACGTGGTTAGCGCCCTGTTCACTCCGCTGGTGTGCTTTGTGATCATTGTACCCTTGACGTTGATTATCATCGGGCCGGTAACCACCTGGGCGGCGATGGGCATTGCCTCCGGCTATAACGCGCTCTTTGCGGCAGCCCCTGCGGTGGCAGCGGCGGTGATTGGCGGCGTGTGGCAAATAGTGGTGATTTTCGGCGTGCACTGGGGCATTACGCCGGTGATCATGGCGAACTTCGACACCCAGGGCTATGACTCCTTCCAGGCCTACCAGACCATCGCGGTGATCGGCCAGATGGCGGCGGTGTTCGGCGTCTTCCTGAAAAGCCGCAACCGCGAACTGAAAACCACCTCGCTGTCGGCGGGCGTGACGGCGATTTTCGGCATTACTGAACCCGCGATTTATGGCGTCACGCTGCGATTTAAAAAGCCGTTTATCTGCGGCTGCATCGGTGGCGCGGTCGGCGCTTTTGTCGCCAGCCTGTTCGGTTCCCTCTACTACGCCTACGCCGCGCTGCCGGGTCTGTTCACGCTGGTGAACGCTATCAGCCCGGATGCGCCCCTGTCCTTTATTGGCGAGCTGGCGGGCAGCGCCACGGCCATTGTCCTGACGATTGTGCTGGTACAGTTTGTCGGTTTTGAAGATCCGGTGGCTGAAGAACAACGTGGCGAACCGGCAAATAATCCTGTGACGGCTGCGCCTGCCAGCCTGAACATCATGAGCCCGCTGGACGGCGAAGTGATGGCCCTTGAAGATGTTGCCGACGACGCCTTCGCGCAGAAAGCGCTGGGTGACGGTATCGCCATCCGTCCGCAGTCGGGTCTGGTAGTCGCCCCCTGTGACGCTCGCGTAGAAACGTTAATCGACTCCCATCATGCGGTCGGGCTGGCGTGTGATAACGGCGCAGAGCTGCTGATCCACGTCGGCCTGAATACGGTGAATTTACAGGGGCAACATTTCCGCCCGCTGGTAAAAGAAGGCGATGTGGTAAAAGCGGGAACGCCGTTGCTGGAGTTTGATAAAGAGGCTATCGAGCGTGCCGGTTACGACCTGACCACGCCGGTGCTGGTGATCAACAGCGACGACTACCGCTTAACCAAACATCAGTCTCACGGAGATATCCGGCAGAACACGCCGCTGATGACCGTGGCCTGAGGCCGTCATCCTGCGGCAGAGTGGCCAATTCGCTGCTCTGCCGCACAATTTCCGCTGCAAAATCCCCTTACTATCATGCTCCTGCTGCATAATAGGCAGAGGTATTGATAACAAGCAGGAATTTATGGTCACGATACTGGATGTTGCCAGAAAAGCGGGCGTCTCAAAAGCGACAGTGTCACGCGCGCTTAACGGTAAGGTAGTGGTCAGCGAGGACGTTAAGGCCCGCATCTTTCAGGCCATTGAAGAAACCGGCTACCGGCCTAATCTGCTGGCGCGCAAACTGGCGACCAGCGAATCAAATTCCGTCGGGCTGGTGATCACCAACGGCCTGTATAACGGCCCCTTCTTTTCCGCCATGATTTACCAGGCCGCGACCTGTAGTGAAGATCACCAGCGCCAGCTGGTGCTCGCCGACGGCAAGCACAGCCGGGAAGATGAGCGTAATGCCATAAATTTCCTGCTTCAGCTGCGCTGCGAGGCGATCATGATCTATCCCAAATATCTCAGCGTTGACGAACTTGATGACATCATCGATCAGAATACGGTGCCCGTTGTGGTGATTAACCGCGAGCTGAAGCGTAACCGCAACAACGCCGTGTATGTCGATCATCACCGTTGCAGCATGCAGATGATGAACTATTTGCTGGAACAGGGGCACCGCACCATTGCCTTTGTGGGCGGCGCGGAAGGTTCCCCCACGGGCGACAGCCGCCTTGCCGGGTATCGCGATGCATTAAACCTGGCGGGAATTGTCCCGGATGAATCCTTGATCGTACGCGGCAGCTGGAGCACGGAAAGCGGCTATGAAGCCGGGTGCACGCTGCTGAAACAGCGTCGCGACATGACCTGCATTCTGGCGGCTAACGATGATATGGCCATCGGCGTCACCAAAGCGCTGACCGATCAGGGTTTCCGCGTACCGCAGGACATCTCCGTCGCCGGTTTTGATGATTCCACTATCGGGCGATACTTCACCCCGACGCTGACGACGGTACATATCCCGATGGATGAGATGATCAGCGACGCGGTGCGCATTCTGTTATCACCCACCGCCGAAAGCGAAACCGCCCCGCTGCCGCGCCACGAGGGAACGCTGATTATTCGGGAGTCGGTGGCTGCACGTCGCTAAATGTGCATGAGGTGTTAATAAAATGCCTCATGCGAAAATGCCTGGCCTGCGTTTATTCAGGAAATGTTCTTTTTATTTGCGTTAAGTCTTGAGGTCGTTCTTTAAATAAGAGTGCCGGTATTTATATTTATCAATTTTATAACACGCTTATTTAATCCCTGCTTAAAAAATATTTCTCCCGCCTACTATCCGTTGTATTGCGCTTAGTGGAAAATGCCACGCCGAAAACAAAAATATGCACTGCACGACACTTATTTTCAGGGTTGACCTGAAACACTTCATCGTGGGGATTTTATGAAGCGTAACACTCCTGTTACACAAAAAGAGTATTTGCTTAAAGATGGTATGACATTAATGTCGACCACCGATACGCACAGCCATATTACGTATGCTAACTCCGCTTTTATTGACGCCAGCGGCTATGAAGAAGAACAGCTGACGAGCGAACCGCATAACGTTATTCGCCATCCCGATATGCCAGCGGCGGCCTTTGCGGATATGTGGTTTACCATTCAACAGGGCGAAAGCTGGACGGGGCTGGTGAAAAACCGCCGTCATAACGGCGACCATTACTGGGTACGCGCCAACGTCACGCCGGTTTATCAGCAGGAGCGGCTTACTGGCTACATCTCGGTGCGTAATATTCCGTTGCGCGACGAAATTAACGCCGCCGAAAAACTCTACGCTGCGGTAAATGAAAATAACCTCAAAGGTCACCGCTTTTATAAAGGCCTGCTGGTGCGGCGGGGTTTATTTTCCTTCCTGTCGCTGTTTCAGTGGCTCAGCCTCGCCCGGCGAATTCATCTTGGCACAGGTATTAGTCTGCTGGCGATAGTAGCGCTGCAAATGACGCCCGTGATGCTGCCGGTGAAAATAAGCGCAACGATGCTTATCCTGGCGCTGTTATCATGGTTTCTCACCGCGCAAATTGCGCGACCATTAAAAACCATTCTTACCCAGATGCAGAAAGTGATCTCCGGGCGCAAGGCCGATTACGTGCAGTTTAATCGCGTCGATGAGATTGGTTTACTGCTGCGCATGGTAAATCAGTCCGGACTCAACCTGAATTCCCTGGTGGATGACGTCAATACCCAACTGCACGGCATCCGGCAGATCAGCCAGCGCATCGCCAAAGAAGGCGTCTCCCTGCATACCCGTACGGAAGAAACTTCAGCCGATTTGCAGCAGACGGCAGCGGCGGTGGAAGAAATCGCCAGCGCGGTAAAACAGACGGCGGAAACCGCAGGCGAAGCGATGCTCCGCGCCGATGAAACCAGCGGCAATGCCATGAACAGCGGCAACATCATGAAACAGACCATCAGCATGATGCAGTCCGTATCCCGTGATAACCGGCAGATTGTCGACATCATCAGCGTGATCGACAGTATCGCCTTCCAGACCAATATTCTGGCGCTGAATGCGGCGGTGGAAGCTGCCCGCGCGGGCGAGTCCGGACGCGGTTTTGCGGTGGTCGCCGCCGAGGTACGGCACCTTGCGCAGCACTCGGCGTCGGCGGCGAAAGAGATCAAAACGCTGATCGAGAAAAATGTGGCCAACGTCAGTCATGGCGTGGCGATGGTGGAGAGCACCGAATCGCACCTGACGTCCATGATCGACAACGTGCTACAGATGTCACAGATGATCAAAGAGATCGGCACCGCGACCCGGGAGCAGACCCAGGCGCTGGCGCTGATCAATGAGTCCGTCTCACGCATCGGGGTAATGACGCATAACAATAATGGCATGGTGGAGCTGGTCACTCACGCCGCAGGAGATCTCTCTGCCCGCGCCGCGCGCCTGCAGCGGGCGGTGCAGGTTTTTGGCAGCCACTAATCTGC
>NZ_CP127837.1:3274516-3287989 GCF_030291195.1 Enterobacter sp. PGRG2
CAGCCGACTAATCTGGCATGGATGGAAGCCTGGTGCTCCCTCTGTACCTGCTCTGCTGCTGTCAATAACCGACTTGCCCCGCTGCGCCCGCTGAATAACGTGCGGCTGGGGGGATCTTACGCGTCTGACAGGGCAAAATCTGGTAGCGACGGGCCACTAGTCAAACTTCGGTTCCCCCGTTACACTCACTGTATTCATTCACCTGATAAATATAAAAGGAGGTTACTTATGCTTTGCTGTGAATTGTTTATCCATTCACATCATTTTGGCGATCGCCACTGCTCAAGCGTTACCAGTATCGTGCTGCGATAACTGAAGCTTGAGCGAAGCTATCACCTGACTCCCTTCTCTCGGGCTTACCGGGTTATCGTCAGCGATGTTTGACGAGGCACACGCGTGCCTGTAACTCTTGAGTAAGCAATGAGCACATTACTAAATGCACAATCCCTTCGTGTCGATACGGCTTTCGGTTCGCTGTTTCGCGATCTCTCTTTTACCGTTAAGAAAGGCGACCGCATTGGTCTGGTGGGCTATAACGGCTGCGGCAAAAGCACGCTGTTAAAAGTGCTGGACGGCACCCTTTCCCCGACCGCTGGCGTCTATTCTGTGGCCCGACACTGCCTGCTGGCGCGGGTCGAACAACACCTGCCCGATGAGCTTGCTTCTCTCTCCATGCTTGACGCGGTGCTGTCGCAACTGCCGCAGGCGGAACGCGATGCCCGACGCTGGCAGGCGGAAACGCTGCTCGCCAGCCAGGGCTTCAGCGAGCGGGAGTGGCAATTATGCGCGGGTACGCTCAGCGGCGGTCAGCACACGCGGCTGTTGCTGGCGCGGGCGCTGATCCGTCAGCCGGATCTGTTACTGCTGGATGAGCCGAGCAACCACCTCGATCTGCCGACGCTGCTGTGGCTGGAGCAGTTTTTGCAGCGCTGGAACGGCAGCTTTGTGCTGGTGTCCCACGATGCGCGACTGCTGGATGCGGTGACCAACACCACCTGGATCCTGCGCGACCAGACGCTGAACTGTTTTGCCCTGCCGTGCCAGGCCGCACGACGGGCGCTGGCTGAACGGGATGAAGCCGACGCACTGCGTCAAAAAGCCGAGCAGAAAGAGATCGACCGCATCACCGCCAGCGCGAAACGGCTGGCGACCTGGGGACAGGTTTACGATAACGAAGATCTCGCCCGCAAAGCGAAGCAGATGGAAAAGCAGATCCTGCGCCTGAAAGAGGTACAAACCGACGTCACCGCCGGTAGCCACTGGACGCTTACCCTGCAGGGCGATGCGCTGCGCGCCGACCGTCTGCTGGAGATGAGCGAACTTAATGTCGCTCCGTCTGTGGAAGCTGCGTCGCTGTTCAGATTGCCCCTTGGCCGAATCAAAAGCGGCGATCGGGTGGCGATTATGGGACGCAACGGCTGTGGGAAATCATCGCTGTTACGCCTGCTGTGGCAGCATTATCGGCAACAGCGGCTAATTGAAGGCGTGGTGCTGCATCCGCGCGTTACCATCGGCTACTACGATCAGACGCTCCATCAGTTGCATGATGAAGATACGCTGTTCGATGCGCTGGAGCCGTTCGCCCCGCCGCCGGAGGTGCGGAAACAGGCGCTGATCGCCGCCGGTTTCGCCTGGGCGCGTCACGGGCAGCGGGTCAGCACCTTAAGCGGCGGCGAACGCTCGCGTCTGCTGTTTGTCGGCATGTCGCTGGCGCGTTATGCCCTGCTGATGCTGGACGAGCCGACCAACCATCTGGATATAGAAGGCAAAGAAGCGCTGGCGCAGACGCTTTCCGGCTTTGACGGCGGCGTACTGCTGGTAAGCCACGATCGTGATTTGATCGCCAGCAGCTGTAACCGTTTCTGGCTGATTGAGGATGGCGAGCTGCAGGAGTGGCACGACGTCGAGGCGGTGTTTACGCGGCTGCGGGAGCCGGACGCGGTGGCGGCACCTGTCGCGGTGGGATCTTCCCCACGGTCCCCGGAGGCTGATGACGATCGGCTGCTCGCTGAGCTGATTGCCCTGGAAACCCGGCTGGCGGAAGATCTGGCGCGCAAGCCGAAACATCAGAAGCCGCAACTTCAGGCGCAGTGGCGGGCCGCTATTGACGATATCTCCCGGCAGCTGGAGTAGCGAAACCCGCGCCGGGTCACAGACTGTTCTGAAACCCGGCGCGGCCATTGATATTTGGCATGGGATGACCCAACATCAAAGGTGCCGCGCACTTTTCGTACCGCGCGGCATTGGCTTTCGCTATGGGATTACGCTCACCCGTCAATGTTGCGGGCGCGTCCTTGAAACTTGTCACAGGATTAAGGAGTCAGCATGAAAACGAATCGTCAGGCACGTCACATTCTGGGTATGGACTACAAAGTGTCTAACCAGAGAAAAATCGTTACCAGTGAAGATCAACCGACGGTAGTCACCCACCGCACCGGTCGCCATCGTCGCGCGAAGTCATAATGATATTGCCCGGCGACGCACGTCTGCCGGGCCTGCTGAACCCGCCTCGCAATTCTTTAACATTCTCCTTACGATTAGACGCATCCGGGAAGTATTTGCCATCGGCATGCTTTATACTTGCGCCGCCGCCGTCCCCGTCAGCATGCAGGCGACGGGATCGTTTTTTAAGGAGTTTTGAGATGTTACTGAAGTATAAAAAAAACCGTTCTCTGTACATTCCCTATGCCGGTCCGGTGTTGCTGGAATTCCCGCTGCTCAATAAAGGCAGCGCCTTCAGCCTTGAAGAGCGCAGCAACTTCAACCTGCTGGGCCTGTTGCCGGATGTGGTTGAAACCATTGAGGAGCAGGCTGAACGCGCCTGGCTACAGTACCAGGGCTTTAAAACGGAAATCGATAAGCACATTTATCTGCGTAACATCCAGGACACCAACGAAACCCTTTTCTATCGTCTGGTCGATAACCATCTCGACGAGATGATGCCGGTGATCTACACCCCGACCGTCGGCTCCGCCTGCGAACGTTTTTCTGAAATTTATCGCCGCGCGCGTGGGGTATTTATCTCCTATCAAAACCGTCACAACATGGACGACATGCTGCAAAACGTGCCGACCCACAATATCAAAGTGATTGTGGTGACCGACGGCGAGCGCATTCTGGGGCTGGGCGATCAAGGTATCGGCGGCATGGGGATCCCCATCGGCAAGCTCTCCCTTTACACTGCCTGCGGCGGCATCAGCCCGGCGTACACCCTGCCGGTGGTGCTGGATGTCGGCACCAATAACCAGCAGCTGCTTAACGATCCGCTGTATATGGGCTGGCGTCATCCGCGCATCACCGGCGATGAATATTACGCCTTTGTTGATGAATTCATTCAGGCGGTGAAGCAGCGCTGGCCGGACGTACTGTTGCAGTTCGAAGATTTTGCGCAGAAAAACGCCATGCCGTTGCTGACCCGTTACCGAGATGAAATCTGCTCCTTTAACGACGATATTCAGGGCACCGCCGCCGTGACTGTCGGTACGCTGATTGCCGCCAGCCGTGCCGCAGGCAGCCAGTTAAGCCAGCAAAAAGTGGTGTTCCTCGGCGCAGGCTCTGCCGGTTGCGGCATCGCCGAGCAGATTATCGCCCAGATGCAGCGTGAAGGCCTGAGCGAGGAAGCCGCGCGGCAGAACGTCTATATGGTGGATCGTTTTGGCCTGCTGACCGACCAGATGCCGAACCTGCTCTCCTTCCAGAGCAAACTGGTGCAAAAGCGCGACAACCTGCAGCACTGGGATACCGATGCAGAAGCTATGTCGCTGCTGGATGTGGTGCGTAATGTGAAGCCGGATATTCTGATCGGCGTCTCCGGGCAGACCGGCTTATTCACTGAAGAAATTATTCGTGAAATGCATAAGCACTGCCCGCGCCCTATCGTGCTGCCGCTGTCGAACCCGACCTCCCGCGTGGAAGCCACCCCGCAGGACATTATTACCTGGACCGAAGGCCAGGCGCTGGTCGCGACCGGCAGTCCATTTATGCCGGTCCACTGGCAGGATAAAGTCATCCCTATCGCCCAGTGTAATAACGCCTACATTTTCCCTGGCATTGGCCTCGGGGTGATCTCCTCCGGCGCGTCACGCATCAGCGACAACATGCTGATGGCCGCCAGCGAAACCCTGGCGCAGCACTCCCCGCTGGCAAACCACGGCGAAGGCATGGTGCTTCCGGCGCTGAAAGATATTCAGACCGTGTCGCGGGCGATTGCGCTGGCGGTGGCGAAAATGGCGCAGGAAGAAGGCCTCGCGGTGAAAACCTCCGCCGAAGCCTTGCAGCAGTCCATCGAAGAAAACTTCTGGCAGCCGGAATACCGCAGCTACCGCCGGACGTCTATCTGAGTTTTATGGCGCCAGCGATAACCCGCTGGCGTCATTTTAATCAGCCATGATAGAATGTACGGCAATTTACCGTACATACGAAGGTTGACCATGTCCACCGCGAAAAAAGAACGCTTTGATTTCCGGCTTGATGAAAGTCTGAAAAAACAAATGGAAGAAGCCGCCAGCCTGCTAAGCATACCAGTCAGTACTTTTGTGATCGATGCGGTGCGGGAGCGGGCAGCAGAAGTTATTAATGAGCACCGGCGTATCGTGCTGGATGAGCAAAACTGGGAGCGCATTCAGGCCTTGCTGGACAATCCCCCACAGCCAACGGAACGCATGAAAGCAGTGGCTGCACATTATCATGACAAGGACAGCTGGACGTGGCAGAAGAATTAACGTTAAGCATAGAGTCATACGATCCTGCCCGAACCTATCGGACAGAAAATTTCAGTTGTGGCGTTGAGGCGCTGGATGTGTTTTTAACGTCCCAGATGTCTGTTCAGCAAGAGCGACGTATTCTGCGTTGCTACGTGCTGGTCACAAACGAAGCCGTTCCTGAAATTATGGGATTTTATACCCTCTCGGGGGCTTCATATGAAAAACAGCACCTTTCCGGATCCCAGCAACGCAAACTACCTTATCGTAACCTGCCCTGTGTTCTGCTTGGCAGACTGGCGGTTGATCGACGCCTGCAACGACGGGGTTTCGGTGAGAAATTATTGTTTGATGCCCTACGCCGCACCTGGTTAACCGCGGGCATGGTCGGCATCTATGCGCTTTTCGTCGAAGCCAAAGACGAGGCCGCCGTAAAGTTTTATCAGTCATTAGGCTTCACGCTTTCAAAATCGCAGCCGTTAACGCTCTTCTACCCCGTTAATCAGTTCGAATTTTTAATCTGATCCCTGGCTAGCGAAAATAGTGTTATAAATTCGCCTTCGGTATTCAGAAAAATAACGGACGAGGGATGACCCAAAAAAGAGCAACGCTGACCGGCTTACTGGCGATTATATTATGGAGCACCATGGTCGGGCTGATCCGTGGCGTCAGCGAAGGACTGGGACCGGTTGGCGGCGCGGCCATGATTTACACCCTCAGCGGTTTATTATTACTCCTCACCGTGGGTTTTCCCGATATTCGTCGTTTCCCGCCACGTTATTTACTGGTAGGTAGTCTGCTGTTTGTCAGCTATGAGATGTGCCTCGCCCTGTCGCTGGGCTATGCCGCGACGCGTCAACAGGCGATTGAGGTGGGCATGGTGAATTATCTGTGGCCCAGCCTGACCATTCTGTTTGCCATCCTGTTTAATGGTCAAAAATCCAGCCTGTGGGTGATCCCCGGTCTGTTGCTTTCCGTGCTTGGCGTCAGCTGGGTGCTCGGCGGTGAGAATGGTCTCAACCCGCAGGATATTATCCGCAATGTGGTCTCCAGTCCGCTGAGCTATATTCTGGCATTCTGCGGGGCCATTATCTGGGCAGCGTACTGTACGGTCACCAGCAAATATGCCCGCGGGCATAACGGCATCACCTTTTTTATTTTGCTGACCGCCATGAGCTTGTGGATCAAATATGCGCTCGGCGAGCAGCCGCCGATGATATTCAGCTGGCCGGTGACGCTGAAATTACTCCTGGTGGCCTGTGCGCTGGGCTTTGGCTATGCGGCATGGAATACCGGCATCCTGCATGGTCACGTCAACGTGCTCGCGGCGGCATCCTATTTCACGCCAGTACTCTCCTCGGCGCTGGCGGCGTTGCTGCTGAGCGCCCCGCTGTCATTGTCGTTCTGGCAGGGGGCGCTGATGGTCTGCGGCGGATCGCTGCTGTGCTGGTACGCCACCCGACGGCGTTAATCCGTCTGGCGGTTATCGGTACCCGCAAGGCTAAACCAGATCCCCACCGCCAGGATAAACAGCGTCACGCCTGCGCTGCTTAACGCCACACTGTGCGAGCTGATAAAGGCCGTTTTTGCCGCCTGCATAACAGCGGCGGCAAGTCCCGGCTCCAGCGTCTGCGCCAGTTGTACCGCCTCACCAATGGACGACGTCGCCTGCGCCGCCTGATTGACGGTGAGCGCATCCGGCAGGACGATGGACGCAGCAAAACTGCGGCTTAGCAACAGGCCAAAAATGGCGATCCCCAGTCCCGCCCCCAGCTCGTAAGCCATGGTTTCGATTGCGCCGGCGGCGGCCGCTTTCTCTTTTGGCGCGGCGGCCATAATCGCCGCGGTGGAGGCCAGCAGCGCGCTGGCGGCGCTGAAACCTAACAGCGCCATCAGCGCGGCGGCCTGCCACTGCTGGCTGCTGAAGTCAGTGACCGACAGGCCAAGGAAACTCAGCGCGCTCAGCGCCATGCCGCCCGTCGCCACCCGGCGCAGCCCAAGCCGCGACACCAGCAGACCGGCGATGGGGCCGCTGAAGCCGCTCGCCAGCATCACCGGCAGCATAAACACCCCGGCGGCGAAAGGCGTAAAGCCATGCACAAATTGCAGTTCCTGCGCCATTAACAGCTCAAATCCCACCAGGGTGATCATCGAAGTGATAGCCATTATCACGCCGCTTAAAATAATGCGATTCGTAAACAGCCGCATATCGATCATCGGCGTGCGGGCGGCAAGCTGGATACGCACAAAGGTCACCAGCAGGATCATGCCGAGCACCGCCCCGCCTGCCAGTAATCCCGGCGCGACCGTGGTTTTCAGCGCCATTTTGACGCAGTAGACCAGCAGTAATATCGCCACAATCAGCATTACCGCATGGCCGAAATTAAGCGGCTGGTCGCGGCGACCGGTCTGGCGCGGCACCTGCCAGGCGGTCAGCGCCATCACCACCAGAACGATCGGCACGTTGATCAGAAACACCGAGCCCCAGTAAAAGTGCTCCAGCAGCAGACCGCCCACCAGCGGGCCAAAAGCCGCACCGCCGGAACCGACTGCCGCCCAGATGCCAATCGCCATATTTCGATGGCGGGTTTCCGTAAAGGTGGCGCGGATCCCGGCAAGGGTGGCGGGCACGATCATCGCCGCCCCTGTTGCCAGCAACGCCCGCGCCAGGATCAGCCCGCTGGCGCTGGAGGCGCTTGCCGCCAGCAGCGAGGCCACACCAAAAAGCGCGCTGCCACACAGCAACAGCCGTTTAAAGCCAATGCGATCGCCGAGCGCGCCCATCGGCAGCACCATACCGGCCATCACCAGCGAATAGATATCAATGATCCACAGCAGCTCATTGCTACCGGGGCGCAGGGTCATACTCAGCGTCGGTACCGCCACATGCAGTACGGTGGCGTCGATCGCCACCGGAATATAGACCAGAACAATAATCCACAACGTCAGCCACTGACGAAACATAGCCCTCTCTCCCTAATTTGGACATCCGTCCAGAAATGGCGATCTTACGTAAAGTTGGACGCATGTCCAGCTTATTGTTATATTCTTTTCGCCCATTATTCAGAGAGCCGCTATGAACTACCTCAATCGGGAAGACCGCCGGGAAAATATTCTGCTCGCCGCCATGCGCGTGGCGCTGGACGAGGGATTATCCGCCATGACCGTGCGCCGCATCGCCAGCGTGGCGGGTGTGGCCGCAGGCCAGGTGCATCACCACTTTGCCTCTACCAGTGAACTGCGCGCGCTGGCGTTTATCCGTCTGATCCGCGTGCTGCTGGACACCGAAGTCGTGCCCGAAGACGCCAGCTGGCGTCAGCGCCTGCATTCCATGCTGGGCAGCGATGATCGCGGCTTTGAGCGCTATATCAAGCTGTGGCGGGAAGCGCAGTTGATGGCGATGCGCGATCCGGAAATTAAAGGGGCTTACGTACTGACCATGGAGATGTGGCATGAGGAGGCGATGAAAATTATTCATGCCGGACAGCAGGCCGGCGAGTTCACCCTTAGCGACAGCGTGGAAAACGTCGCCTGGCGACTGATTGCACTGGTATGCGGTCTGGACGGCATGCACGTGCTGGGACTTGAGGGGCTGGATGACGAAGCTTTCGATCGCCACATTGACCGGGCGATCGAACTGGAGCTTAACCGCTGACGACGGCCCTGTTACTTCTCCCGGGCGGCGATACCCGCCATCACCGCGCTCAGTTGTGACAACGTCACGCCATGACTGGCATCGTCAGTCCCCAGCCCGAAGCGGGTCTGTAAGAGTTCATGGAGCGCGGGCACATCCACAGCGTTAAACTGCTCCACCACCTCCCCGTCCTGCCAGTGGGTGAAGTGAAAATTATTGAGCGTCAGTTTGCTGCCATCCGGCAGATGACGACACATCAGCAGATGATGGCGAAAATGCGAGTGCGGGTAGTGCGCGGTATAAAGATTCCCGGTCACAAAATCAGAGAAGTATTGCTGGCTTAAATCGAAGCGGTACATCTGCTGCCAGCGATCGTGATGCCTGAACTGTAAGATCCAGTCATCCCCCTCCCGTTGCAGGCGATAAAGGCCGTGCGGCGTTTTCTGCTCAATATCCGTTTGCAGCCGGATCGGCGCGGTGATGGTCTGCCCGCCAAATCCAACGTCCGCCAGCCAGGGCTCGCCGTCCAGCTCCACCAGCAGGATGCGGTGCGTGCGCGGCGGCATCTGCTCCGGGTTGGCCATCACCACACGACCAAGCAGACTGCGAACACTGAAGCCGATTTCCCGCAGCCCGCGTTCAAACAGGCCGTTCAGCTCAAAGCAGTAGCCGCCGCGCCGGGCGACAACCAGCTTGGCGAACAGCGCCTCGTCCGTCAGTTCAATTTCCCGCGGCAACAGCACGTCGAGATTTTCAAAAGGGATAGCGCTGTTATGGTGCTGGTGCAGCGACTGTAGCGTCGGCAGATCGGCCTGCGGGACACCCGTCCAGTTCAGGCGTTGAAACCAGGCTGTTAAAAAAGGACTCATTTCACACTCCGGCAAAAGATGAGTCCTATTTATACACTGGATGAATATTTTGATGCGGCAATTTGTGCACTGCCGCTTACGTCCGGCCTTTTCGCTGCATAATGCCCAGCGCTGTGAGCATCAGGATCAGCCCGGTGACCAGCGTCAGCGTCGCCATCGCCATGCCCTGCCCAACGGATCCCTGCTCAAACTGACGCCAGATAAAGACTGCGACGGTTTGCGTACCGGCAGGCGCCAGCAGCAGCGAAGTCACCAGCTCCCGCGAGGCGATGGCGAAGACCATCAGCATGGCCGCCAGCAGCGCCGGAAACACCAGCGGCAGAACGATCAGCCGCAGCGCCTGCAATGCGCTTGCGCCATGCACACGGGCGGCAGGCTCCAGATTACCGCCGAGCTGCCGCAGCGCGCTGCCGACATAGCGCACCGGCCAGGGCATCAGCAGACAACAGTACGAGAGCAGCAAAATCATCCAGCTGTTATAAGGCGATACCGGCCAGAAGGTGCGGTTCCACAGCAGGATCAGCCCGACACCCACCACAATCCCCGGCAGCGCGGCGGGCATCAAGGACAGCGCATCCAGCACCGCGCGGCCACGAATTTTTTGCACCACCACCAGCCAGGCCGCCAGCAGCCCGAGCACGCCGGTGACCAGCGCCGAGCCCAGCGCCAGCGACAGGCTGGTGCCAAGGGCGGACAGCGCATCCCCCTGTTGAGAAAAGAGCGCGTGATAATGGCTGCCGGTAACGTTATCCCAGGAAAGCCCGCCGGAAAGCGTTGACATAATACCAGTCACCGCCATGGAGATCCCCGGCAGACCGACCGCCAGAAAACCGACGCCGCCCATCACCAGCATCACCGGCACGGTGGCGATACCTAATGACGCGCCGATATTTTCCGCGGGTTTTCCCGTCACGCTGGTGACGTCTTTATTCCCCACCAGCTGACGTTGCAGCCACCAGCCGCCGAGCGCGATGACAATCAACATCAGCGACAGCAGTGACGCGCCCGGTAAATCGATCGGCCAGTCGGCCAGCTTTTTCTCAATGCCGACGGTCATCATCACCACGCCGGATCGCGATCCCAACGCGGCCGGTACGCCATATTCTTCAACGGCCAGGGTAAAGGCCAGCAGCATACCCGCCGCCAGCGCGGGCGAGAGCATCGGCAGCGTGACGTGCCAGAAGGCGCGCCAGGCGCTGGCCCCGTGCACCCGGGCGACAATCGCCAGTCGCTGCCCGCTGGCAAGCAAACTGCGGGACACCGCGAAATAGACTACCGGGAAAATGTTCAGCGTCATCACCAGCACGATCCCGCTGCGGCTGAACAGCAGATCGTTGAGATCAAACCCCGCCAGCTGCGCCAGATAACCATTAGTCTGCAACACCAGCATCCACGAAAGCGCGGCGATATAGGGCGGCGTAAGGAACGGGATCAAAAACAGCACATCCCACAAGCGCGGACACGGCAGGTTAAATAGCCCGCGCGCCACGCCCAGCGGCAAACCGATCAGCGCGCTCAGCAGCGCTACGCCTGCGGCGATCCATAAGGTGCCGGCGAGCATGGAGGGCAGTTGCGGATCGCTGAATTGCGGCACTATGGTGCTGAACGGCGCGGCAAAAGAACCGGCGCTGAATGACGGGAAAATCGCCTGTAAAACAATAAAGGACAGCGGCAGCGCCACCAGTATCACCAGCAGCGCCAGCGTCAGGACAGAAAGCATTCTCTGATTCACAACGGATCCTGAAGACGGGGTCGCCCCCGTCGGCTGAATTTACTTGCTGAAAAGGGTATTGAAGCGTTGCAGCACTTCGCTGCGCTCGCTGTTACCGTCCTGACTGGTTGGCAGAATATGCAGATCGTTGAGCAGCGGGCGTTTGGCTTCCACGTCACTACGCGCCGGCATCAGCCAGGCGTCAGCGACCATCGCCTGTCCTTCCGGCGACAGGACGTAATCGACAAAAGCTTTGGCATCGTCAGCATGCTGAGTGGTTTTGAGGATCATCATTGGTCGCGGCGCGATCACCGTGCCGCTGGCCGGGAAAATCACCTTCAGGGACTCGCCCTGGCTGATATTACCGTAGGAGACATAATCCACCGCGCCGAATACTGCCGCTTTCGCCCCCTGCATCACCGGCGTCACCGCCTGGGCGTTGGGGCCGCTGACCACCATACCGTTCTGCTTCAGCGCGTCAAAAAGCGCCCAGGCTTTATCGCCCATGCTGTTTTGCAGGCCGATCAGCAGATCGAGGGACGCGCCGGACAGCGCCGGATCCGGCGTGGTCACCTTATCTTTAAACGCCGGAGCGGTCAGATCCTGCCACTCTTTCGGCTCTGGGGTACCGCTTTTGGTGTTCCAGACAATACCCAGCGCCGACACGCCCTGCGCCACGTATTCGCTGGTTTTCAGCGCCGCGGGCACCTTTTCGGCATTGCTGCTCTGGTACGGCAACAGCCAGCCGCGGGTATGCAGATCTTCTGCGGTATCCCAGGAGGCGGAGATCAAAATATCCGCCTGCGGATTGGCCTGTTCTGCTTCCAGACGCGCCATCACTTTGCCGGTGGTGGCCTGGAAAATATTCACTTTCACGCCGGTCTTTTTCTCGTACCCGCTGGCGAGACTTTTTGCCAGCGAACCCGGACCTGCGGTATAGACCGTCAGCGCGTGGGCGCTGGAGATCATGACGGACGACAGCATCATGGCGAGAGCAACTCCTTTCTTCACAGACATTACAGCTTTCATGCATATTCCCCTGAGGATGGTGTGACAGCGCGTACAGCGGCAATGCTGCCCGCAGAAAGATGCACGATGCGGTCGGCCAGCAGTTCGGCTTCCCGGCGATCGTGGGTGACATAGACGGCGGTGATGCCGAGCTGGCGCAGCAGGCGCGACATCTCAAGGCATAACGACTCACGAAGTTCACTGTCGAGATTGGAGAGCGGCTCATCAAACAGCAGCACGCGCGGCTCAGCGACAATCGCCCGCGCCAGGGCGACGCGCTGTTGCTGCCCGCCTGATAAACCTGCCGGTTTACGGTCGGCGAAATCCACCAGGCCGACGCGATCCAGCGCCGCCAGCACGCGGGCCACCCGCTCACCACGCGGCACGTTGCGCATCTTCAGCGGGAAAGCGACGTTCTGCGCCACCGTCATGTGCGGCCACAGGGCGTAATCCTGAAACACCATGCCGATGTCGCGCGCTTCCGGCGGCAGTGACCAGTTGGGTTTCGCCACCAGGCGTTCGCCGAAATAGATTTCGCCTTCCGCAGGCTGCGTAAGCCCGGCCAGCAGGCGCAGCAGCGTGCTTTTGCCGCACCCCGACGGGCCGAGGAGCGCCACAATGCTGCCGGCGTCGACAGTGAGATCGATCTGATTGAGAACGGTATGTGAGCCGAAGGCGAAAGAGACGCCCTGCAGCCTTATATCGGTGAATGCGTTCACGATCGCCCTCCCGCAGCGGGAAGCCGACACGCGCCCGGGATCGACATCCGCCGGGCCGCACTCACCTGTGGAAAACACAGGGGAGTAAACATATTGTTATCCTCTTTGGGACTTAGTAAGGCGAGACTATAGGGAGGGAGTGTGACGGATGGATTACGCTTAGGTTACGACTTGCTTTCCGGACGCTTTCAATCCTTTAATGCGTCATCAACCTGACGAGGACAATATCATGAGCCATTTTCGCCCTGTCGCCCTGGAGCACGCCAGCCGCCTGCTTAATCACGGGCCGACCATTATGATCACCAGCCGCGACGAACAGATAGACCGCCGGAACGTGATGTCCGCCGCCTGGTCGATGCCGGTGGAATTCTCGCCGCCGCGCATTGCCATTGTGGTGGATAAAAGCACCTGGTCGCGGGAACTTATCGAGCGCAGCGGCATGTTTGGCATTGTTATCCCCGGCGTCGCCGCCACCAACTGGACCTATGCGGTCGGCAGCGTGACCGGGCGCGATGAGGATAAGTTTAACTGTTACGGTATTCCGGCCATTGCCGGGCCGGTACTGGGGTTGCCGGTGGTGGAAGAGAAATGTCTGGCATGGATGGAGTGCCGCCTGCTGCCTGCCACCGCCGCGCAGGAGAAATACGATACGTTATTTGGCGAAGTGGTTTCCGCCGCCGCCGATGAACGGGCGTTTATCAACGGTCGCTGGCATTTTGATGACGATAAGCTCAACACCCTGCACCATCTTGGAGGCGGGAATTTTGTGGCGAGCGGAAAGACGTTAAGCGTGAAGTAAGCGCCGGGTGGCGCTCGCGCTTACCCGGCCTAC
>NZ_CP127837.1:3288007-3314132 GCF_030291195.1 Enterobacter sp. PGRG2
GTGTAGGCCGGGTAAGGCGCAGCCGCCACCCGGCGCAAAAATCACATCGAATAACCCGGTTTTTTGATTAACTCATCCATCTGTGGGCCGATTTGCGTATCCCACACCTGTGCCTTCCAGTCGTCCGGTTGCACCTGGCTGTACGCCACGCTCACCGAACTCTCCTTGCTGTCAAAATGACTGACGATCACCTGGGTGATGGCCTCCGCCAGCGCGGCTTTTTGTTCATCGTTAAAATCACGCGGGAAACTTTTAATATCAACGTGTGGCATAGCAGGCTCCTTATTGAGATAACGTTAAACCTAACACACCGCACCGCCGCAGATTATCAATTGATGCCGTTATCCAGAAAGTCCCTGGTCTGGCGCGGGCTGCGCAGACGCACAAAGCGGATATGCGCAAAAGCCGGATCCGCCAGATCCGCTTCATAACGCGCGCGGTTGCTGCGCCAGGTTTTCAGCGTCCACAGCAGAATCGACTCACGGCTGAAAAACGACTGGCGAAAGCTTTCACGGTTGCCGGTGCCCGGCCAGAGTTCCTCTTTATGCCAGGCGCGTTTCATGGCGCGCATGACGGCCTGACGCAGGGTGCGGGCAAATCCATAATCCACCCATACCACCATATCCACGTTTTGCCATTTCACCGGCCGCGTGCGGTTGTAATTGCCGTCCAGCACCCAGCCCGGGGTGGCGTTCAGCTTTTCGCCAAGCAGTGCCAGTAGCTCTTCATCGGAAACGCCCTGCCAGTTAGGCCGCCAGTACAGCGCATCCATTTCGATATAAGGCACATCCAGGTGACTTGCCAGACGGCGGGCGAGCGTAGTTTTACCGCTGCCGCTGGTGCCGATGACGTTGATTTTCATGCGCAGGCTGACTCTTCATTCTTCATTCATGGAAATTATGAAACTAAGGATCCCTGAATTAGCCGGGTGGCGCAAGCTCACCTGACGCTGAAGAGCGTGTGCTTAATAAGTGATCCCCGGCGGGTTGATTTGTGACGTTGTCACCGCCTCTCCGGCTTCCCCCCAGCGTGCCAGTACCTTCTGATACTCTCCCCTTGCGATAGCGCCATCCAGCGCCGCTTTCAGCGCCTCAACCAGCCCGTTGCCTTTTTTGGTGGTGGTGGCGACATAGGCTTTTTTCGGGCCAAGGCCGACCACTTTGGTTTTACCGGTCAGCGCCGCTTTATAGGACGCCACTGACTGCGGACCGAAAAACACATCCGCGCGCCCGGACTGAATATACAGATTGCCCGAGGCGTCATCGGTCAGATAGACCGGCAGCGCGGGTTTTCGCCCTGCCCGTTCGTTTTCCGTGTTCCAGCCGAGCAGGATCTTCTCCTGATTGGTGCCGGAGCCGACAATCACCTTGCGCCCCGACAAATCCTCAGGTCCGTGCACTGCCTCAATGGGACTGGTGGATTTCACCGAAAACGCCAGCGAATCGACGCGGTAGGTGGCAAAGTCATACTTCTCTTTGCGCTGCTCGGTGACGGCGATATTGACCATCGCCACGTCATAACGCCCGGCGGAGATGCCCAGCGGCCAGTCTTCCCACGCCGTCGGCACCAGCTTTAATTTCAACCCGAGGCTGTCCGCCAGCAGGCGGGCAATGTCCGGATCGCTGCCGATGCGGGTACGGTTATCGCTGGCGAGCAGCGCCAGCGGCGGCGAATTCAGCGCCGAAATAGCCACCGTCAGCGTACCCGGTTCGACAAAGGCAAAATTCGGTGGAATTCTGGCGATCGCCGCCTCATCGCGCTGGCCGTGCAGCGGCGTTTCGTTCGCTTTCAGATCGATACCCTGCGCGCCGCTGAGCGTACTGACCAGCAACAGCGCCCATAATCCCTGTTTCATGCCCTCTCCTTACAACACTTTGGATAAGAATTGCCGGGTGCGCGGATGCTGCGGGTGGTTTAACACCTCCTCGCTGCTGCCCTGCTCGACGATTTTGCCGTCCACCATAAACACCACGTTGTCGGCCACCTCGCGGGCAAAGCCAATTTCATGGGTGACCACCACCAGGGTGGTGCCGGAACGCGCCAGCTTTTTGATCACATCCAGCACCTCGCCCACCAGTTCCGGATCGAGGGCCGAGGTCGGCTCGTCAAACAGCATCACCCGCGGGCGCAGCGCCAGGGCGCGGGCAATGGCGATGCGCTGTTGCTGGCCGCCGGAGAGATGCCGCGACCAGGCATCGGCTTTATTACGCAGCCCCACGACGTCGAGCAATTCATAGGCCCGCTCGATGGCGGCCTTACGGCTGAGCTGTTTGTGGGCGATGGGCGCTTCAATCAGGTTTTCCAGTACCGTTAGGTGCGGAAACAGATTGAAGTTCTGGAACACATAGCCGACGTTGACGCGCTGGCGCAGGATCTCCTTCTCCTTGAGTTCATAGAGTTTGTCACCCTGGCGGCGGTAGCCAATGTAATCGCCGTCAATCTGGATAAAGCCTTCATCGACACGTTCCAGATGGTTAATCGCCCGCAGCAGCGTGGATTTTCCGGAACCGGACGGCCCGAGGATCACCGTCACCGAACCCGGCGCTAACTCCAGTGAAATATCATCCAGCGCTTTGTGACGGCCAAAGTATTTGCTGACGCCGGTGATGGAAATATGGCCTTCATGAGAGGTGTGCATGGACTGGCTCCTGTGGCTGAGCGACGCGACCCGGTGCGGCAACGCGGGCGACGCGGGTGGAATTGATCGCCGAGCGGCGCTCGCTGCGGGCCATCCAGCGCTCGACCAGATGCTGGATCAGCGACAGCACGCTGGTGATCACCAGATACCACACCGCCCCCACCATCAGCAGCGGGATCACTTCCTGGGTGCGGTTGTAGATCATCTGAATGGTGTAGAACAGCTCCGGCATCGCCAGCACGTACACCATCGCCGTGCCCTTGGCGAGGCTGATGATCTCGTTAAAGCCGGACGGCAAAATCGTCCGCAGCGCCTGCGGCAGAATAATGCGCAGCGTGCGGCGGCTGGCGGGCAGCCCCAGCGCGGCGGCGGCTTCGTACTGCCCGTGATCGACCCCCAGAAAACCGCCGCGAATAATCTCGGCAGTATAGGCGCTCTGCACCAGCGTCAGCCCCACCACGGCGGTGGAGAATTGCCCCAGCACGTTAATGGTGTCATAGCTCGCCCAGGTGATGCCGGTAAAAGGAATGCCGATGGCGAGCGTGTCATAGAGATAGGAGAAGTTATAAAGGATGATCAGCACCACAATCAGCGGCAGCGAACGGAACAGCCAGATGTAACCCCACGCCAGACTGCTCAACAGCCAGGACGACGACAGCCTGGCAAGCGCCAGTAATCCGCCAAAAATCACGCTTAGTACCGTACCCAGCAGCGTCAGCAACAGGGTTTGCGCCAGCCCTTCGAGGATCACCGGATCGAAGAACCAGCGGGCAAACACGCTCCACTCCCAGCGCGGATTAAAGGCAACCGACTGGATCACAATGGCCAGCACCAGCAGCGCCACGACCGCGCCGACAATACGCAGCGGATAACGCGCGGGGATCACTTTGATAGGTTCAGATGTTTTCATGTTGATTCCTCAGGCTGATTTCCCCAGCGCCACGCCGAGCGCTTTGGTAAAGCGCAACCGTCCGTCATAAGGCGGCTGGCTGTAGATTTCCGGATCGCGCTCGACATCAAACTGCGCCTCATAGCCCTGGCTGAGATAGAGCCTGACCGCCTCCGGCTGACGAAAACCGGTGGTCAGATAAATGCGGCTGTAACCCGCCAGCACCGCCCGCCGCTCCAGTTCGCGCACCACCCGCGCCGCCAGCCCCTGCTGACGCAGGGTTTTGTCCGTCCAGATGCGTTTTATTTCGGCGGTATGCGCATCAAAGGGTTTATACGCGCCGGTGGCGATGATCTTCCCGTCGCGCTCCAGCACAATAAACAACCCCTGTGGCGGCAAATACCATTCGGTCAGCTCCACCTCGGCGTCTTTCGAAAAATAATCCCCGTAGCGCGCGGCGTATTCCGCAAATAAACCTTCGATGACCGGCTGAAGTTCCGGTGCTTCCGGGGAGAGATCGCGAAAATGTTCGCTCATGGGCCGCTCCTTAATCGCCAAGGCCTGGCGGGTTGATTTCCGATGACGGGATGCGTTCGACGCCTTCACCCCAGCGGGCGAGCACTTTCTGGTAGTCGCCGTTTTTGATCGCGCCGTTAAGGGCGGTTTGTACCGGCTCCGCCAGGCCACTGCCTTTTTTCAGCGTCACGGCAATGTGCGCCGCTTTCGGCCAGCCGCCATCCACCACGCCCACCAGTTTGGTTTTCTGCGTCAGCGCCGCTTTCCAGGCACCCGTGACGTTCGGGCCAAAAAAGGCATCGGCGCGGCCCGATTGCAGCGCCAGCGTCTGGGCGGCGTCATCCTTGGTGTACACCGGCACAAAAGGCTTCAGCCCCTTCTGCTGATTCGCTTTATCCCACGCCAGCAGGATCGCTTCCTGATTGGTGCCGGAACCGACGATAATGTGCAGCCCGGCGATGTCTTCCGCCTTCTCAATGTTGCTGATTGGGCTGGTTGATTTCACGTAAAAGCCCAGCGAATCCTTGCGGTAGGTGGCGAAATCAAACTTCTCTTTGCGCTCTTTGGTCACCGTGATATTGCTGATGGCGGCGTCATATTTGCCGGACGCCACCCCCAGCGGCCAGTCCTCCCAGGAGGTCGGCACGACGTTTAATTCCAGTCCCAGGCCGTCCGCCACCAGACGGGCAATATCCACCTCGCTGCCGAGCAGGGTTTTGTTGTCATCGGAAAACACCGTCAGCGGCGGCGAATTCAGCGCGGCGACGGCCACGGTGAATTTCCCCGGCTGTACAAAACGGTGATCTTTGGGCAACTGCGCGATTGCCTGCGGGTTGGCCGGGGTATTGATCGGCGTTTTATTGGCCTCAATGCTGACGCCGGTGCCGTTGATGGTGACCTCTTTTGCATACGCCAGCGGCGTTAAGGCGAGGGTCATAGCCAGTAACAGTGAAGTTTTCTGCATCGCGTTATTCTCTATTTTGTTTTTATAAACTGATTCACCGGCAATTCGAGGCCCAGACTTTCCCGCAGCGTGGTGCCGGGGTAGTCGGTGCGGAACAGGCCCCGTGCCTGTAACAGAGGCACCACCTGGTCAACAAAGCGCGGGAAGGTATCCGGCGTACCGCCCTGAATAATGAAGCCATCGGCGGCGTACTGGCTGAACCACTGTTCAAGACCGTCTGCGACCTCCTCCGGCGTGCCGGCAAAACGCGCACGGGGTGAGGCGGCTTCCAGCGCCACCTGGCGCAGCGTCAGGCTACGTTCACGGGCATTGCGTTTGATCTCATCGGTGGTGCTGCGGAAGCTGTTTTGCCCCAGATCGCCGATGTCCGGGAAGGGTTCATCCAGCGGATACTGGCTGAAATCGTGATGTTCGAAATAGCGCCCCAGATAGTTGAGCGCGTCGGTAACCGAAACCAGTGCGGCAGTGGTCTGATACTGCTGCTCCACGTCCGCCGCGTCTTTTCCGACAATGACGCTGACGCCCTGAAATATATGCAGTTCATGCGCCTGACGGCCATTGGCTTCAAGCTGGAGCTTAACGTCGCGATAAAAGGCTTTGGCTTCTTCTAAGGTGTCGTGATGGGTAAATATCGCGTCGGCATGTTTCGCGGCTAATTTCTTGCCATCGTCAGAAGCGCCTGCCTGAAATACAATTGGGCGTCCCTGCGGCGTGCGGCCAATATTCAGCGGCCCGGCTACCTTAAAGAATTCTCCTTCATGATTAAGCGTGTGCAGTTTCGCTGCGTCGAAAAATTGTCCGCTGGCTTTATTACGCACAAAGGCGTCGTCTTCCCAGGAATCCCACAGCCCTTTCACCACGTCGAGATATTCATCGGCGATGCGGTAGCGCAGCGCATGTTCCGGGTGTTTATCACGGGAGAAATTTTTAGCCGACCCTTCAAGCGGCGAGGTCACGACATTCCAGCCCGCGCGGCCCTTGCTCAGATGATCGAGACTGGCGAACTGGCGCGCCACGGTAAAGGGTTCGCTGTAGGAGGTGGAGAGCGTCCCGACCAGACCGAGATTTTTGGTCAGGCTGGCAAGCGCCGATAATACCGTCAGCGGCTCAAAGCGATTTAAAAAATGTGGAATGGATTTTTCATTAATATAAAGACCATCGGCGACAAATAAAAAATCCAGTTTGCCCTCTTCGGCTTTCAGCGCGGTTTCTTTTACAAAATCAAAATTAATACTGGCGTCAGCGGCGGCGGCCGGATGTCGCCAGGCGGACATATTCCCTGACGCGCCATGCAAAATGGTGCCCAGGCGTAATTGTCTTGCGCTTGTCATAGAATGTCCTCAGTCAGTATGTAATAACGCTTTTTCTGCCAGCCGTGCGAAATATCGCGCCGCCCCTTCCAGTAAGGTGTCGTCGGGATTAAAGGCCGGATGGTGTAAACCGTATTCGCTGGCGCTGCCGATGCTGACGAACGCGCCGGGGATCTGTTGCAGATAGACCGCGAAATCTTCACCACCCATATGCAGCTCGGCGTGATGGGTGCGATAGCCCTGCTCGTCGGCGACGTGGCGGGCGAAGGCGGCCCACTTTTCATCGTTAACTAACGCCTCCGGGCCGTCGAACCAGGTCACCGCGATCTCCGCGCCGAACGCCTGTCCTAACCCGGCGGCGATCTCGTTGACGCGATCTTTGACCTGCTGGCGCACTGCACGCTTATGGGTACGCAGCGTGCCTTCCAGCTCGACGGTTTCCGGCAGCACGTTCCAGGTATTGCCCCCGGCGATGCGCGTTACGCTCAGCACCACCGAATCCAGGGTATTCACGTTACGGCTGGCGACGCTTTGCAGGGCATTTACCAGCTGGCTGGCGAGCAGGATGGCGTCATTGCCTTCATGGGGCCGCGCGGCGTGAGCGCCTTTGCCCTTCACCGCGATCACAAAACGATCGACGTTGGCGTAAAACGGCCCGCCGCGGGTGGCGAACTCGCCGACGGGTAAGCCCGGTTCGTTGTGCATGCCGAAAATTGCGCTGACGCCTTCCAGCGCCCCGGCTTTGATCAGGCGTTTCGCGCCGCCAAAATTTTCTTCAGCGGGCTGGAAAAGAATACGCACCCGGCCAGCCAGTTTCTGTTCGTTCGCTTTTAACAGCAGCGCCGCGCCGAGCATCGCACTGGTATGAATGTCATGTCCGCAGGCGTGCATCACGCCCGGATTCAGGGAGCTGAAAGGTACGCCGCTGGTTTCGGCGATGGGCAGCGCGTCAATATCGGCACGCAGCGCGATGATTTTTTCCCCTGTCCCCACTTCCGCCACCACGCCGGTAGGCAGATCACAGGGCAGCAGGCGTAGCCCGGCGGCTTCCAGCCACTGGCGCACGCGACGGGTGGTTTCGAACTCCTCCAGCGACAGTTCCGGGTACTGATGCAGCTCGCGCCGCCAGTCGATTAGCTGTTGTGCAAAACTCATCCGGCGACCTCCTGCAAGGCATTTGCTGAGGCGTGCGCCTCCGCCAGCAGACGCAGGGAGTCGAAACGCGGCTGACCCTCCGCCACCGGCGTATCAATGATAAATTCATCGATGCCGTAGTCGCGGTGCAGTTCGTCGAGGGCGGCAAGAACGCTCCGGGCGGTGCCTTTGATCACCGCGGATTCCCGCCGCACGATCTGCTTCGCCGGGCTGCCCGCCTGGCGGGCAAAGGCCTGCGCCTGGGATTCGCTCGCCACGGTGACGCGCTGGCCGTTTTCCAGCTCCACGCCCCAGAGTTCTATCTGCGCCGCCTGCCGGTCGGCCTGTTGTTGAGTCGGGGCGACTATCGCCTGCACGGCAACCAGCGTGTTGCGCGCGCTGTTCTGCTGCCAGATGCCGAGCACCTCGCGCAGCAGGTTTTTGTCGCCGTTAAGGTGGGCTGCAAAGACGAAATTCCAGTCCAGAGCGGCGGCAAGGCGCGCGCTTTCCGGGCTGGCACCCAGCAAAAACCCGTCGACGCGCTGCGGCGGAAGCGGCGTGGCGAGCACGGTTTCCGCTTCCTGCTCGTTACCGCGCAGCGACAGCCAGTGATCCAGCTGCGCCAGTTGATCGGCAAAGCTGCCCTTCTCCTGCGCGTTCACGCCCTGCTGTAATGCCCGGGTGGATAACGGCAGACCGCCCGGCGCTTTACCGACGCCCAGATCGATACGCCCTGGCGCCAGCGACGCCAGCAGGTTGAAATTTTCCGCCACTTTATAGGGGCTGTAGTGTTGCAGCATCACGCCGCCGGATCCGACCCGAATACGCCGGGTTTGCCCGACAATCCAGGCAATCACCAGCTCCGGCGACGGGCTGGCGAGCTGTGCGGTGTTGTGGTGTTCCGCCACCCAGAAACGGTGATACCCCCACTCATCGGCCAGTCTGGCTAATTGCAGGGTACGCGCCAGCGCCTCTGCTGCGGTTTCGCCTTCCGCGAGAGGACTTTTATCCAGAATACTCAGACGATATGACATGCGCACACTCACTCTGCTTAACATGTCACCATTAATAAATGCCTATGAAACACTTGTGAAACAACTAAATAACATTTGAAAAGCTAAAAAGTGGCAAAGTGCCGTTTCAGGGTTATGAAGGCTGTCAATTTTTGGCAGGCCAGGCTTTGCGTAGCTTACGGTTTGCAGGTAGGATGCTGCGCCATGTTTTGTCTTATCCATACGCAGAATCACTGGAAAGACAGTGCATTAATTCGTCAGGGCAATCGTTTGTTCTGTCCTGACGGGTGAGGAAATCCTTCGATGATTCAGACAGGTCAACAGGTAACTCAATGAACAAAAACAACAACAGCGCAGCGGAGCATCATGCTGCAAAACGTCGCTGGTTAAACTCTCATGAAGAGGGATACAACAAAGCGATGGGCAACCGCCAGGTGCAGATGATAGCGATTGGCGGGGCGATCGGCACCGGGCTGTTCTTAGGCGCGGGCGCACGACTGCAAATGGCCGGTCCGTCCCTGGCTATCGTCTATGCCGTTTGCGGTATCTTCTCTTTCTTCATCCTCCGCGCGCTGGGCGAACTGGTGTTGCATCGTCCGTCCAGCGGCAGCTTCGTCTCCTACGCCCGTGAATTCCTCGGCGAAAAAGCCGCTTATGTAGCGGGCTGGATGTACTTCGTTAACTGGGCGATGACCGGCATCGTCGACATCACCGCCGTGGCGCTCTATATGCACTACTGGGGCGCGTTCGGCGATGTGCCGCAGTGGGTCTTCGCCCTCGGCGCGCTGGCCATTGTCGGCACCATGAACATGATCGGCGTGAAATGGTTCGCCGAGATGGAGTTCTGGTTTGCGCTGGTTAAAGTGCTGGCCATCGTGGTGTTCCTCGTTGTCGGGACGATTTTTCTCGGCACCGGTAAACCGCTGGACGGCAATGCCACGGGCTTCCATCTGATCACCGATAACGGCGGTTTCTTCCCGCACGGTCTGCTGCCAGCGCTGGTGCTGGTGCAGGGCGTGGTGTTTGCCTTCGCCTCCATCGAACTGGTGGGCACGGCGGCAGGCGAATGTAAGGATCCGCAGACCATGGTGCCAAAGGCCATCAACAGCGTGATCTGGCGTATCGCCCTGTTTTACGTTGGCTCGGTTGTGCTGCTGGTGCTGTTGCTGCCGTGGACGGCGTACCAGGCGGGACAAAGCCCGTTCGTCACCTTCTTCTCGAAGCTGGGCGTGCCCTATATCGGCGACATCATGAACATGGTGGTGCTGACTGCGGCCCTCTCCAGCCTCAACTCCGGCCTCTACTCCACCGGTCGTATCCTGCGCTCCATGTCGATGGGCGGTTCCGCGCCTAAGTTCATGTCGAAAATGAGCAAGCAGCAGGTTCCGTGGGCGGGCATTCTGGCAACGCTGGTGATTTACGTTTTCGGCGTGGTGCTGAACTATCTGGTTCCGGCCAGCGTGTTTGAGATCGTGCTGAACGTGGCGGCGCTGGGGATTATCGCGTCCTGGGCGTTTATCGTGGTCTGCCAGCTGCGCCTGCGCAAAGCCATCAAAGAAGGTAAAGCAGCGGATGTGTCGTTCAAACTGCCGGGCGCGCCTTTCACCTCCTGGCTGACGCTGCTGTTCCTGTTAAGCGTGCTGGTGCTGATGGCGTTCGACTACCCGAACGGCACCTACACCATCGCCTCTATCCCGTTCCTCGCCGTGCTGTTAGTGGCGGGCTGGTTCGGCGTGCGTAAGCGCGTCAACGAAATCCAGAGCACCGCGCCGGTACATCCGGAAGACGGTAAAGACGGGAAGTTAACGGAAGAGTTATCCCGTTAAGACAGTGTGCCGGGTGGCGGCTGCGCCTTACCCGGCCTACATAAACCGTAGGCCCGGCAAGCAAAGCGCCGCCGGGCAAAAAGACATAAAAAAGGCTCCTTACGGAGCCTTTCTTTTTTTCACATCACATCACAGCGCAATGCGGATCACATCATCCGGCTGGGTGGCTTCTTTCTCGCGGGTTGAGGCTTGCTTCACGCTGACATACAGCGTTTTACCGTCTGCGGACAGCGCCAGGCTGTTCGGGTGCGTCGGGGTGTCGATGGTTTTCACCACTTTATAGCTTTTCGCGTCGATCACGCTCACTTTACCGGCCTGACGGTGCGTGACATAGACTTCGTTACGCGCCGGGTTAAACAGCACTGCCAGCGATTCCGGGGCGGCGATCTTCTCGATCACGTTACCGTTGCGGGTGTCGATCACCACTACTTCCGGCGCTTTGGAATCGGTCAGGAAGGCGCGATGTCCGGCGGTATCCAGGCTCAGGTTAAGATAGAAATGCTCTTTGCCGTCGTCCTGCACTTTTTTGCGGCTGAGAATTTTATTGGTCGCGGTGTCTATAGTGATGAATTCACCGTCGCCGTTAGTGGTGTACAGGCGTTTGGCGGCGCTGTCGATAGCCAGACCGGTGGCAAAAGTGCCGGTGCCGGTAATGGTGGTTTTGAGGGCGATATTGTCGCCATCCACCACCCAGATCGCACTCTCTTTGCCGACGCCGGTGATGTATACGCTGTTGGTGCTTTCATCCACGACCAGTTCACGCGGCTGCAACGGGCGCACGGTTTCGGAACGTTTACGCTCATCCAGCACCAGACGGCCTTTCACATCGCCGGTTTTGGCGTCAATGGCGGTAACGGCGCTGCTGGTAGTGTTGCCAAACCACAGGGTCTGCGTCTTAGTGTTGATGGCCGCGCCAAACGGTTTTAAATCATTATGGATCGCCTGGGTCACGTTCAGCGTGACCGGATCGAGACGATATACCACCCCGCCCTTGTCCGTTTTACGGCTCTGCGATGTCGCAAGCCACAGCGCGTTTTCCTGCTGGCTGAACGCCATTTCATAGGCCCCTTTCCCTACCGGCTGACGCAGCATTTCTTCCGCTGCGGTGGCGTTGAACGTGCCGGCAAGCAGCAGAGAACCTAATAACAGTGAACCACGCAGGCGCGGTGAGCTTAAATGACGAGTAAACATGACGACTCCCTTTGATAAAAAATGTATAGCTGCATCACATGGCTTCCGGTCAGCGAAGTCGCGCTTCGCTTGTTTTTCTAATTGAGAATAGTAATCATTTATTGATTAAAATGGCAGTCTTTCTTGCCGAATCCGCCATTCGGGCCATAATTTCTCCCGGCAATGATTCACAGTTAGTGCCGTTAACGTTTTCAATTTCTTTACATTACCCGTAACATGTTGGCGCATGTTCCATTTGGTACGTTTTATTTTTAACCGGTTTAACCATGAAAATCATTTTTGCACGCCCGGCGGCCCTGCCGTTTTTGTTACTTCCCGCGGTCTTTAACCCTGCCTACGCGGCAGCGGAACAGACCATGATCGTCACCGCGTCCCCGCAAACCGTCTCCGAACTGGATACGCCTGCCGCCGTCAGCGTTGTCCAGGGCGAGGATATGCGTCAGGCGACGCCGCGCGTGAATCTCTCGGAATCGCTGACCAGCGTACCGGGCTTACAGATCCAGAACCGCCAGAACTACTCCCAGGATTTGCAGCTGTCGATCCGCGGTTTTGGCTCCCGTTCCACCTACGGCGTGCGCGGCATTCGTATGTATGTGGACGGCATTCCGGCGACCATGCCGGACGGCCAGGGCCAGACGTCCAACATCGACATCAATAGTATTGAAAGCGTCGATGTGCTGCGCGGGCCCTTTTCTGCCCTGTACGGTAACGCGTCCGGCGGCGTGATGAACGTCACCACTGAAACTGGTCGCGAACCCGCCACCATTGAAGCGAGCAGCTATTACGGCAGCTTTGGCAGCTGGCGTTACGGCCTTAAAGCCACAGGCGCGGTCGGCGATGGCACGCAGCCGGGCGATGTGGATTACACCGTCTCCTCCAGCCGTTTCGCCACCCACGGCTATCGCGATCACAGCGGCGCGCAGAAAAACCTCGCCAACGCCAAACTGGGCGTTCGCATTGATGACGTTAGTAAGCTGACGCTGATCCTTAACAGCGTCGATACCAAAGCGAACGATCCCGGCGGCCTGAGCAAAAGCGAATGGAAAGATAACCCGCGCCAGTCGCCCCGTGGCGATCAGTACAACATGCGTAAAACCATCAAGCAGACCCAGGCGGGCCTGCGCTATGAACGCCAGCTCAGCGAGCAGGACGATCTGAGCGTGATGATGTACGCTGGTGAGCGCGAAACTACCCAATACCAGTCTATCCCCCGCGCCCCGCAGCTTAATCCGACCCACGCGGGCGGCGTAATCGACTTAACCCGTCATTATCAGGGCGTCGACACCCGCTGGACGCACCGTGGCGAACTGGGCGTGCCGGTTACTTTTACCACCGGTCTGAACTACGAAAACATGAGCGAAGATCGTAAAGGCTACGAGAACTTCGTGATGTCCGGCAGTACGCCGGTATACGGGCAGAAAGGCCAGCAGCGCCGTAACGAGCGCAACCTGATGTGGAACGTGGATCCTTACCTGCAAACCGCCTGGCAGCTGACCGACAAGCTTTCTCTGGACGCGGGCGTGCGCTACAGCTCCGTATGGTTTGACTCCAACGATCACTATGTCACCCCGCGTAACGGCGATGACAGCGGTGAAGCCAGTTACCACAAATGGCTGCCGGCCGGATCGCTGAAATATGCGGTGACCGATGCGTGGAATCTTTACGTGGCGGGCGGTCGTGGCTTTGAAACGCCGACCATTAACGAGCTTTCCTATCGTTCCGGCGGCCAGAGCGGCCTGAATTTCGATCTGCAACCGTCCACCAATACCACCTGGGAAGTGGGCAGCAAAACCCGTATAGGTAACGGCCTGCTGACCGCGGCGCTGTTCCAGACCGATACCGATAATGAGATCGTCACCGATGCCAGCAGCGGCGGCCGCACCACCTATAAAAACGCAGGTAAAACCCGTCGTCAGGGCGCAGAGCTGTCGGTTGATCAACAGTTTGCCGGTAACTGGCGCGCGAAAATGGCCTGGACCTATCTGAATGCCACCTACCGCACTAACGTCTGTAATGACGGCGACTGCAACGGCAACCGTATGCCGGGCATCGCGCGTAATATGGGCTTTGCATCACTGGGCTGGCAGCCCGAAAGCGGCTGGTACGCCGGGGCGGATGTGCGTTATATGAGCGATATCCAGGCTGATGACGAAAACACCGCTAAAGCGCCGTCTTATACCGTGGTTGGCCTGAACAGCGGCTACAAACTCAATTATGGTAACTGGATGATGGACGTGTTTGGTCGCGTGGATAACCTGTTTGACCGGGAATATGTCGGTTCAGTGATCGTCAATGAATCCAACGGTCGCTACTACGAACCTGCGCCAGGTCGAAATTATGGCGTTGGCTTGTCCGTGGCCTATAGCTTCCAGTAAAACGATTCCGGCCTGATCATCAGGCCGGATTTTTTTATTAGTGCATATCGTTGTCATACTGACGAAGCAGAATTGTTTCACCCACCTCGATAGCATCTATTATTGCCTGTTTACTTTCCGCGCACTGACCTTTTTCCAGCGAGGATAATAATTCATCGTAAGCGCCGTGACTGCGCATTAAACTTTCGGACGAAGGATAGAGATAATTAAAGCATGGGCCGAGGCGCACCCAGAGTTGCTCAATGATGGCTGTCAGCGTGGGCATTTCCGCATAATCATAAAGACAAAAACGGAACGTACGGTTGGCCTGTAAGGTCTGTTCAATATTGCCGCTGGCCAGCGCTTCCTGATAACTTGCCGCCAGTTGTTGCAGCTTTTTCATTTTATCGGCATCGAGATTAGCGCAGGCCACTTCCACCGCCATACCCTCGACTTTTTTGCGTATCGCGTTGATTTCCAGATACCTTTCCCGACGCACTTCCGGCACCAGAAACGCCTGTGCGGGGGTGGCATGCAGCGCGCCTGCGGAAACCAGCCGTAAAAGCGCCTCTCTCACCGGCGTAATACTGGTACCCAGTTGATCGGCAATTTCTTTAGTGATGAGCCGCGCGCCAGGCTTTAATGCGCCAACAATAAGTGCGCTTTTCAGGCTTACTTCCACCTGCATAGTAAGGCTCATGCGTTGCGCTTTGACCAGATCAAGCATATTCCGTTCCTGTCCAATACTTAACAATCTCAAGCGGGCTAGTGTAATTAAATGCACGAAATCGTAGGGATATATTCTCTTTATGCATGCCTGGTATGGTTCGTCTCTGAAAGGTTAGTATAAATTTTGGTTATTCAGAGTTAATTAAAGACGCTAATGGAAATTTTGCCTGGAATTTGATGGCGGCATTGACCGCCATCAATGTTGTTATGACCGTTCGGCAACCTTAATCACCAGTTTGCCGAAGTTTTTCCCTTCCAGCAGACCGATAAAGGCATCGGGGGTGTTTTCCAGCCCGTCGGTGATGTGTTCGCGATACTGGATCTTGCCCTCTTTCACCCAGGGGATCATCTCGTTGCGGAACTCGTCGAGGCGATGGCCGTAATCCTGATTGATGATGAAACCCTGCACGCGCAGACGTTTTTTCAGGATGGTGCCCATCAGCAGGGAGAGACGGTCCGGGCCGTCCGGCAGGTCGGTGGCGTTATAACCGCTGACCAGGCCACATACGGGCACGCGCGCTGCGCTGTTAAGCAGTGGCAGTACGGCGTCGAAGACTTTGCCGCCGACGTTTTCATAATAGATATCGATGCCCTCAGAACAGGCTTTCTTCAGCTGTTCGGCGAAATCGTCCGCCCGGTGATCGATGCAGGCATCAAAGCCCAGTTTCTCCACTGCGTAGCGGCATTTTTCTTCTCCGCCAGCGACGCCCACCACGCGGCAGCCTTTCAGCTTACCAATTTGCCCGACGGTTGCGCCGACCGGCCCGGTGGCGGCGGCTACCACCAGGGTTTCACCGGATTTTGGCTGCCCGATATCCAGCAGGCCCATATAGGCGGTAAAGCCCGGCATCCCCAGAACACCCAGCGCCCAGGACGGATGTTCCGTTTCCTGAAGCTTCACCAGCCCGCTGCCGTCGGAAATCTCAAACTCCTGCCAGCCGCTGTAGCCCAGTACCAGATCGCCTTCGGCGAAGTCAGGGCTAAAGGATTTCACCACCTGGCTTACGGTACCGCCGCACATCACCTCATCAATCTGTACTGGCGGCGTGTAGGACGGCGCATCGCTCATAAGGCCACGCATATAGGGATCGAGCGACAGGTAGAGCGTGCGCAGCAGCACCTGGCCTTCCCCCGGCGTGGCGATGTCATCTTCTTCCAGGCGGAAGTTTTCTTTTACCGGTGCGCCTTTCGGACGAGATGCCAGTACCCAGCGACGATTACGTTGTGAATTTTGACTCATACGGATTTCCTTTCGAAGTAAACCTTAAACAAGGGTAGAAGCTTAAAGCCAGGTTTGCTTTCACATTACGAGCCAGAATGGTTTAAGCGCACCACCAGATAGCGGCAGATCTCTGCGGAATCGTTGATAAATCGGCAGTCATTGGGCGGGCCGAGCTCCAGACAGTCACCGGCGTGCATCTGATGGCGGGTATCCCCTTCGACAAACGTCAGCTCGCCCTCTTGCAACCAGATCAGCTGACGCGCCAGCGCATAGGACGACGCGGGCATGGGAATGTCGCTGCCCGGCGGCAGCTCCACCTGCACCAGATCAAGAGGCAGATCGGTGCGCGGCGAAACATGGCGGCGCAGGTAATGGGTTTGCGGATCTCGCCACAGCGGTTGATCGGCAAAGCGCAGCAGTTTGCCCTCCTGCATTTCCGCCCGGGCGATTAATGTCGACATGCTGATGCCGAAAGCGCCCGACAGCCGCGCCAGCAGTGTGGCGGTGGGGCTGCTCTCGCCCTTTTCAATCTTGTGGATCATCGCCCGCGACACGCCGGCACGGTTCGCCAGATCGCTCAACGACCAGCCCCTGACTTCGCGCTCAAGACGAATTCGCACACTGATCCGTTGATTTATGTTGTCTGTAATAGTATTCATATCGTAATACTATAGTGAACAACTGCAGAGGTTCAACCATGAATATTCGTTATGCGCATAAGGACGACTGCGCGGCTATCGCTGAAATTTTTAACCATGCGGTATTGCACACCGCCGCCATCTGGAACGACGCCACGGTGGATGTGGATAACCGTATCGCCTGGTTTGAAGCGCGCTCGCTGGCGGGTTATCCGGTGCTGATCAGCGAGGAAAACGGCACAGTGACCGGCTACGCTTCGTTCGGCGACTGGCGCGCCTTCGATGGTTTTCGTCACACGGTCGAGCATTCGGTCTATGTGCACCCGGCGCACCAGGGCAAAGGCATCGGCCAGGCACTGATGATCCGGCTGATCGAAGAAGCGAAGCGCATCGGCAAACATGTGATGGTGGCGGGCATTGAGTCGCAAAACCACGCCTCCATTCATCTGCATGAAAAGCTCGGCTTTACCATCACCGCGCAGATGCCGCAGGTGGGCACCAAATTTGGCCGCTGGCTGGATCTGACCTTTATGCAGCTCCAGCTGGATAACCGAAGCGAACCGGACGCGCTGCCATGAATCAGTCGCTGACGCTGGCGTTTCTGGTGGCGGCGGGCATTGGTCTGGTGGTGCAGAACACGCTGATGGTGCGCATTACCCAGAGTTCCTCAACCATTCTGATCGCCATGCTGCTGAACTCGCTGGTGGGCATTGTGCTGTTTGTCAGCATTCTGCTGATTAAAAATGGCTTCGCGGGATTCAGTGAACTGGCGGCGACGGTGCGCTGGTGGACGATTATTCCCGGCCTGCTGGGATCCTTTTTCGTTTTTGCCAGTATCAGCGGTTATCAGTATGTCGGGGCAGCCACGACTATTGCCGTGCTGGTCGCCAGTCAGTTGATTGGCGGGCTGGTGATGGACGTGCTGAAAAGTCAGGGGATCCCGCTGCGGGCGCTGATTGGCCCGGTGTGCGGCGCGGTGTTGCTGGTAGTCGGCGCCTGGCTCGTGGCCAGACGCCAGTTTTAGATCAGAGAATAACGCCGCCCTGGGTCAGGTGCTCGCGCCTGGCCTCCAGCTCTTCCTTGTTATGACGATCTTTATGCGCGATAGCATGGCGCAGGCGCTGCTGCTGCTGGTAACGTTCCTCCCGGCTCAGCTCCGCGTCATCGCTCAGGGCGATCAGCAACTCGTTCATGTGCGCGATGACGTTCTCGTCAATGGTGGCATCCACGCGCGCAATAACCTCATCCAGATGCGACATACCCTCTCCTTACGATCTAGTTAACTTTGGCTTTGGAAAAATCACTGCCCATCAGACTGACACTATACCCGCTGACGTTGCTGCGCGTGGCATAAAAGGTTTTGCCATTCGCCAGCGCGATCCACGGCGCCTGCTGATAGAACACCTCCTGCGCCTGTTCGTACAGACGCGCGCGTTCTTCCGGCACGCTGGTCAGCTTCGCTTTTTCAACCAGATCGTTATAGCCTTTATCGCACCAGCGGGCGGCGTTGGAGCCGGTTTTGATGCTGTTGCAGCCGAGCAGCACATCGGCAAAGTTATCCGGATCGCCGTTGTCAGACATCCAGCCAAAGAGCGCGCTGTCGTGCTCGCCTTTACGCATGCCGGAGAGATATTCGCCCCACTCATAAGAGACGATTTTTGCCTTCACGCCCACTTTTGCCCAGTCGCTCTGGATCATCTCAGCGATGCGTTTGGAGTTCGGGTTATAAGGACGTTGTACCGGCATTGACCACAGCGTCACTTCTGTACCCTCTGCCACCCCTGCCTGTTTCAGCAGCGCTTTGGCTTTTTCCGGATCGTACTGGTAATCCTTCAGATCTTTATTAAAGCCGAGCATATTTGGCGGCAGCGGCGATTTCGCCACCGTGCCGGAGCCGAGGAACACCGCGTCCACAATGGCTTTTTTATCGGTGGCGTAGTTCAGCGCCTGACGCACCAGCACGTTATCGAAGGGTTTTTTCTCCGTGTTAAATGCCAGATAACCGACGTTCAGCGCATCGACGGAATGCAGCGTTAAATCCTTATTCTTTTTGATCTCGTCAAACTGCACCGGAGCGGGCGCCGGAATGATCTGGCACTCATTGGTTTGCAGTTTCGCCAGACGGGTCTGCACGTTCGGCGTGATGGAGAAGATAAGGTGTTTGGTCGGCACTTCACCGTCCCAGTAATTCGGGTTGGCGACGTAACGGATCAATGAATCCACTTTATATTGTTGCAGGGCATACGGCCCGGTACCGATGGGCCAGGTATCGACATATTCCGGCGTGCCCTTTTTCAGCATCGCATCGGCATATTCGCTGGACAGAATGGAGGCAAAATCCATGCCCCAGTCGGCGAGGAACGCGGCATTCGGTTCGTTAAGAACAAACTGAACGTGATAATCATCCAGCTTTTTCACGTCTTTGATCAGCTTATCCAGACCGACGTCGTTAAAATATTCGTAATTGCCCTGGGAAACATTGTGATACGGATGGTCGGCATTTTTCTGGCGTAGTACCGAGAAAATCACATCGTCGGCATTAAAATCCCGCGTCGGTTTAAAATATTTATTGCTGTTAAATTTCACGCCCTGACGCAGGGTAAAGGTATAGGTTTTGCCGTCCGGGGAAATTTTCCACTCCGTCGCCAGCGACGGCACCGGGGTATTATTTTTTGGGTCGAAATTCACCAGCCGGTTATACAGCACCTGGGAGCTGGCTACGAAGGTCGGGCCAGAGCTGGCGATCTGCGGGTTAAAAGATTCCGGAGATGCTTCAGAGCAGTAAATCAGCGTGTCGTTAGATGCCGCCAGCGCGGCGCTTGCCGGTAAGAATGTGCTCAGCGCCAGCGCGAGCAGCGTTTTCCCTGTATTCATTGTTATGCCTTATGGATTTTTATGACAGACAGTGATCACAGCACAGCAATATAAAACTGGCAAATAACGAATCACTATCAGGTTATTCTAATGCCGCGTTTTTTGTTGAATATTCATCCACTGAACCGCTGAAAATTTGCGTTAAGTATTTTCGCAAAGGTCAAGCCCTGAAGACGTTCTCAATACGACGAGAATTCAACGCTTTTAGCCTCTCTTCTGTCGTTTGTTTACATGCCGGTTTGCGTAAAGTAGACGTGTGAAGAAGTCTATGGGATGAAAACGTGGCAAAAACTCTCTTGCGCAGCGGCGATCTGGATGATTTTCAGGCAGTTGGCGGCGGCGGTCAGGCCGTATTTGATTCGGCACTGCAAATTCGTGAAGCATTACGTCTGCGTAAACAGCAGGCGATGGTGGATTGTCTGGCAATCCCGCAGGTTAACGATGATGGCGATCGCGTTGACTGGTATTCGCCGATTGACGGACGCGCCATCTCGTGGAAAGCCGCTGATGAGGACGCGCGTTTTCGCGCTCTGCGCTATCTGGAAAGCACCCTCGACAGCGCCGCCGCGCTGAGCCGCAAAAGCCTGCAATCAAATAAAACCGCGCAACAGCTGTTTGGCTCGCTGCTGGAAAAAGCCTTGCAGTTTCCCGGCGTTAACCACGTTTTCCTGGTGGATGGCAAACCGGTTATCACCTTCTGGGGCTTTGTTAATCTGAATGAAAGCGCCCGTGACGACGTGCTGGCCTGTCTGCGCGAGCAGGATCTGCCGGAACCGGTGATGGCGCTGGTTGATCCACCCGAGCCGGAAGAAGAACCCGCGCCGGTGGTCAATTTCAGCCAGGCGGACGAACCGCTGATCGCCCCGCCGCCCGGGGTGAAAACCGAAGAGGTTGCAGAAGCCGTTTATGAAAAACCCCAGCCTGCGGCCTCCGTTACCCCACCGCCCGCGCCGGAACCTGCTGCCGCGCCTGTGGCTAAAAAACGTTCCCCTGCGCTATGGCTGCTGCCCGTCGCGGCACTGGTCGCCGTTGCCGTCGCCGCGCCCATGCTGCTGAAACAACAGGTTACCCCTGAAACGCCGCTGGCCAGCGCCGCCGCGCCCGTTACTCCGCCAGTGCCGGTGCCCCCTGCGCCACAGCTTACCGCCTCGCTGCCGCTGCATCAGGCGGAAGTGGTCGCCGTGAAAACCACGGTTGTCGAAGAGAAGAAAAGCGCTCCGGCGGTGATCGCCGCCATCCCGAAAGACGTGATGGTGATGGATGCCATTCAGGTGAAAACCGGTAATACCCGCTTCCTGAACGGCAGCTGGCGCGTAACGCCGGAGATCAAAGATCACGCCACCGGCAAAGCGCCGACCCTGCGCTACCAGATCCAGAACAACAAAGGCACGGCCCGTCTGGTCCAGGCTGGCAATATCACCTGCCGCGCCGATCTGTTCTCTGGCCTGCATCAGACCGGCGAGCTGATGATCAAAAGCCGCAGCAATGCGCGTTGCAGCGATGGCTCCCGCTACCCGATGCCGGAAATCACCTGCACCGCGGGCAGTAATGATATTGCGCAATGTACCGCACGCTATGACGGCAACACCGTTGTGCCGGTAACCTTCAGAAAAACAGGTGCCTGATTTTATGCTGGTAAATCTTTGCGACTACAAACAGAGCGTGACGCTGATCGCCAACAGCGGCGTGCAATTTCTGGATTTCGGGCTGACGCCGCTGGTGTCCACCCACAATGGCCGTTTCGTGCGTAAAACCGCCAACGGCCCGCTGCTGCGTCTGGATTACGATCTGGTAAACGAGCGCTTCACCCTCCCCGCCAGCAATGGCGGCCCGGCGGAAGTGGTCAAACCGGAAAACACCATTGGCCTGCTGGCGTCTCTCGCCCTGCTCGATGGCGTCTGGCTGCCAATCCCGTTTCTGCGTTTCAACCCGCCGCGCACCTTTGTGGAAGGCCCGGACAACTGGGCGCGGGTGCAGATCCGCAAGCTCAGCGAGCCGGACAGCAACGGTCACACCCATCGCGTGACGCTGGCCCTCGACAGCCAGATCAACGATCTCTCCCCCGCCGCCCTTGCACCCATTGAAAACGACATTCTGAACGGCACCCGTTTTTCACTGGCGTGGCGCGATGATGAAGTGGCGGATTTCCTCGATCAGACGTGGATCGACGGCTGGCTGCGGGAAGTCTTTTTGCAGGCCATCCAGGATGAAAACCGCAGCGAGCGCGACGTGGCGCAGGCACTGCGCGGCTTTGAGTATCAGGCGCACTGGCTGAATCTGATGACGCTGCTCGGCGAACAGCTCAGCGTGCCGGAAGTGAAGATCGTTACCCATACGCTCAGCACCCCGGCGATCCCGGTGGATTTAATTCTCGACGTTGGCAACACCCATACCTGCGGCGTGATCATCGAAGATCATGGCGATGCCAACGATGGCCTGCGCCAGACCGCCGAACTCCAGGTGCGCTCTCTTAGCGAACCGCAATTTTTAAACGAGCCGCTGTTCACCAGCCGCCTTGAGTTTTCCGAAGCGCGCTTTGGCAAACAGCACTTCTCGGTGGAAAGCGGCCGTGAAGATGCCTTTATCTGGCCGTCCATCGTGCGCGTGGGCGATGAAGCCCGCAAGCTGGCGACGGGCCGTCTGGGCACCGAAGGCAACAGCGGCATCTCCAGCCCGCGCCGTTACCTGTGGGATGAAACCCCGGTGTTGCAGGACTGGCGTTTCAGCCAGATGAACAGTAAATCCCAGCGCGAGCCGCTGGCGACCGCCTTCCCGCTGATGAATCTGATGAACGACGACGGCCAGCCGCTCTACACGCTGCCGCTGGACGAACGTCTGCCGGTCTTTTCGCCGCAGTACAGCCGCAGCACGCTGATGACCCATATGCTGTGCGAACTGCTGGCGCAGGCGTTAGGACAGATTAACAGCGTGGCGACGCGTCTGCGTCTGGGCTTCCCCGCCTCGCCGCGTCAGCTGCGCACCATTATTCTTACCCTGCCGTCTGCAATGCCGAAACAGGAGCGCGAGATCTTCCGTCGCCGCATGTTCGAAGCCATCGCGCTGGTGTGGAAAGCGATGGGCTGGCACCCGCAGGACGATGATTTCGCCAGCCGCAAGCAGCAGGAAAAAAGCGTCGTGCCGGTACCCCGCATTCAGATGGAGTGGGACGAAGCCAGCTGTGGTCAGCTGGTGTGGCTGTATAACGAAGCCATTTCCCACTTTGCCGGACAGACGGAATCCTTTTTCGCCTCCCTCGCCCGCCCGGATCGCCCCACAGCACCTGGCGAAGCGCCGGGACGCGCCTTGCGGGTGGCGTCCATTGATATCGGCGGCGGCACCACCGATATGGCGATCACCCACTATCAGCTGGATGACGGCACCGGCAGCAACGTCAAAATCACGCCGCAGCTGTTGTTCCGCGAAGGCTTTAAAGTCGCGGGCGATGACATTCTGCTGGATGTGATCCAGCGCTGCGTGCTGCCCGCGCTGCAAACCCAGCTGCAAAAAGCCGGTATTACCGACGCCGCCGCGCTGATGGCGACGTTGTTCGGCGATTCCGGACGCATTGATACCCAGGCGGTACTGCGCCAGCAAACCACCCTGCAACTCTTTATGCCGGTGGGTCATGCGATCCTGGCGGCCTGGGAATCCAGCGACGTCAACGATCCGCTGGCCGGTCTGCACGCCACCTTTGGCGAGCTGATCAAACAGCCGCCGACGCGCAACGTGCTTAACTATCTGAAACAGGCCATCGATCCGGCGCTGCCGCAGGGCGCAGCGGAATTCGATATTTTCGCCGTGCCGTTACAGGTCAATTTCAGCGAACTGCAAAGCGCGATGCTTGCCGGGCAGTTCACCCTGACCGCCCCGCTGCACGCGGTGTGCGAGGCCATCTCCCACTACTGCTGCGATGTGCTGCTGATCACCGGGCGTCCGGGTTGTCTGCCGGGCGTACAGGCGCTGATCCGTCATCTGCAACCGGTGCCGGTCAACCGCATGGTGTGGCTGGATAAATACCGCGTGCACGAGTGGTATCCGTTCAGCCAGCAGGGGCGCATCGGCAACCCGAAATCCACTGCCGCCGTGGGCGCCATGCTGTGCAGCCTGGCGCTGGATCTGCGTCTGCCGCGCTTTAACTTTAAAGCGGCGGACATCGGCGCGTATTCCACCGTGCGCTATCTCGGCGTGCTGGATAACACCGTTAATACGCTGCGCGACGAGAACGTCTGGTATCACGATATCGATCTGGACAAACCCGGCGCGAAACTCGACGCCAGACTGCATTTCCCGCTGCGCGGCAACGTCACGCTCGGCTTCCGTCAGCTGGCCAACGCCCGCTGGCCCGCAACGCCGCTGTATACGCTTAGCATTAATTCGCCGGAGCTGGCGAAAGCCATTGCCGGAGATGGCGTGCTGAATGTACGTCTGCAATTTACCGGCGGCAGCAAAGCCCAGGGGCCGGAAGCCTTCACCCTGAGCGACGCCTGGCTGACGGACGGCACCCCGGTGGATGCCGATGCGTTGACGTTTAAACTGAATACGCTGGCCGATCGCCGTCATAGCGGCAGCCATTACTGGATCGACAGCGGGAGTGTGTACCTGAAATGAAAGCGCCATTAAAAATTTCCCAGGCCGTGATGTCCTGGGTGAATGACACTCGTGCCCATGCGCCACTGCTCGATGATGACGCCGACGCCCTGCTGGCACGCCTTACCGCCGCCTCGGCCCAGGAGTCCGTGCTGATGCAGGCGGCAGAGACCACCTGCACGGTAGCGCTGTACGGTCATTCCCAGGCATCGAAAGCGCACCTGCTCGCCGCCCTGTGCAACAGCGGCAATGGCCGGGTGAATGTTAAACCCGGCGACAAAACCCTCGACTATTTTACCCATATCAATCCGGGCCATGCGCTGACCGGTATGGCGCTGCGTTTCACACAGACCTGCGCGACCCCTGACGAGCGTTTCCCGCTGCAACTGGGCATTCTGAGCGAAGCAGAACTGGTGCAGGTATTTATCGCCCATGCGCAGCATCTGCCGGATCTGCGCACGGTGGATAAAAGCGTCATTGAAGATCGGCTGACCCGCTGGCGCGCCCTGCGCCAGCCGCAACAGGTGCCGGGGATCACCGCCGACGAGGTGGGCGCAATTGCCCGTTTCTGGCGCGCCACTGTCCCGTCTGCCCGCCAGCAGCTGGACGACAGGTTATGGTATGAGTTTATTACGCTGTTGCCGTCGCTGGATCTCAGCGCCCGCGCCAGCGCATGGTCGCTGCTGTGGGGCGAGCATCAGGAATTAACGCAACAATGGCTGGCGCTGGCGCACATTCTGCATCAGACCGGGAATGCCCGCGCGCTGGCCGCGCCGCTCAGCCTGTTGGTGGATAATTTCGCCCTGCCGACGGAGGGTTTTCTCAACCCGCAGCCGACGGACGGCGACAGCGCCCACGGCGAAGTGGTGGTGCATCCCTGGTCGGAAGATCGGTTACAGAACGCCGTCAGCATTCCGCTTGCCACCCTGGCGCTGCTGACCCGTGAACTGGTGCTGCCGGTGGAAAACGGTGTGCTGGACGGCGTGGATATTCTCGATATTCCGGTACCTGCCCTGGGCGCGCAGCCGTCGCTGCAAAACAGTAAATGCCGCTGGCTGCCCGACCATTATCGTCAGCAGTTGCAGCCGGACGTGCTGATGATCTGTAACGCCACGCCGCAGCGCAGCGAAACCGCCACTACCGCGCGCACGCTGCTCAACTGGGTGAAGGAAACCCAGTCCGGCCAGGAAACGGCGTTGCCGGGGCTGGTATGGGCGATCACCCCGCAGGATGCGCGTTTCACTACCGCGCAGAATCTGGATGAGACCGTGCAACAGCTGCTCGGCAAACCGGGGCAATACTGGGGTACGTTGCAGGCGCTGGATGCCAGCAGTCTGCAACGTCTGATCGAGTGGCTGTCGCAGGCCACGGCTGCCTCGCAGCGCACGGTGCGCCTGAAAGCGCTGCGCGATCGCCATCTGCAATTGCTGCGCGATCTGATGCAACACTGGACCGCGCCGCTGAAAGAGACGCCGGAAAGCCAGCGCGCCCGCGCTGAAGCAGCGATCCGCGAATTACAGGGCCAGGCGAGCCGTCACGGTGAACTGCTGGAAGCTTTACTGCCGGAGATGAAGCATTTCGACGCGCTATGGAAAGTGCAGCAGCCGCGCGAAGAAAAAGTCAGCGGGCTGTTTAACGACGCTATCGATCTGTTTGCTGATGTCGCCGCGCAGCCGGAAACCGTCACGGCGGCGAAAGACACCGGCCATCAGGCCCATGCGATGTGGATCAATCACCTGCGCCAGTGGAGCCGTAACGACGTCAGCGCCGAACGCTTAGGGTTGACCCCTGCCGCGCTGCGCCAGGTCGCGGATACACTGATCGTCACCAGCTATCGGCTGGAACTGCCGCAAAGTTTACAGCAGATCATGCAGCGCGATACCGCCTGCGCCGCGCAGCTGCATGCCGCGATAGGTAATTTTATTGCCTGGCTTGGTTATGCGTCGCTGCCGGAAGATCAGCGACCTGCCAGCCGGGTGCAGAAAGGCCAGGGTATTTTCAGCGCCAGCACCCCCGCAGCCAGCGATGCCCGTCTGACGCGGCTGGGCGAGCAGCCGGTTCATGCCGCCACGCGCTATGTGTATGACTGGCTGGTCGCGCTGTACGCCCGCAGCAATGAAAACATCGGCTATCAGCATCCGCTTGATGTGCCGTTGGCGATGCGTAAGAAACTGATTAAGCTGGTGTGATGGTGATTGCCGGTAATTAACGCCGGGTGGCGCTACGCTTACCCGGCCTAC
>NZ_CP127837.1:3314185-3315495 GCF_030291195.1 Enterobacter sp. PGRG2
ATTTCGGTGGACGTACCCCGTAGGCCCGGCAAGCAACGCGCCGCCGGGCACTGCCCCTTTCCACACCACATCCACATTTCGCTCCCCGCCGAAGCATCCGTCTTTCATCCCCATTACGCTGGCTGAAATTCAACGACGGAGAAAATCTATGATCGCAGTTCTTTTCGAGGCCGACGCCCTGCCGCACGCACAGGAACGGTATTTGCAGCTGGCGGCAGAGCTGAAACCCTTGCTGACACAGACGGCCGGTTTTATTTCTATCGAACGTTTCCAGAGCCTGAGCACGCCGGGAAAAATCCTCTCGCTCTCCTGGTGGGAAAACGAAGAAGCCGTGGCTGGCTGGAAGCACAATCTGCGCCATCTCGCCGCCCAGCAGGAAGGGAAAACCTCGATCTTTTCTTTTTACCGCATTCGCGTCGCCACCGTGTTCCGCGATTACTCTTCTGATAAAGGAGCCCATGCCCATGCATGATATTCACGTGATCCTCAACAATGCGCCCGGTGCGCTGGCATCGCTCGGTCGCGAGCTGGGCAAAAGCGGTGTCGGACTGGAAGGCGGCGGTGTCTTTTCCGTGGCGGACGTCAGCCACGCCCATTTTCTGGTGGAAGACGGTGAAAAAGCGCGTGCCGTGCTGCTTGCCGCCGGTTTTGACGTCGTGAAGATCAGTCGGCCGGTGATCAGAAAACTGCCGCAAAAACGTCCCGGCGAGCTGGGAGAAATTGCAGATGCGCTGGCCCGCCACGGCATCAATATTCTGGTACAGTACAGCGACCACAGTAACCAGCTCATCCTCCTGACGGACGATGACGCGCGGGCTGCTGATCTTACCCGCCAATGGATGCCGCTGCATGAGTCTGCTGAACACTGAAAACCAGGATGACCCGAATGAGGGACTGGAAAAATCCATGTCGCTGGTTGCCGCCGCCCTTGCCGATCCGTCGCGGGTCAGCATTTTATGCGCGCTGATGGATGGCCGCGCCTGGACTGCCACGGAACTCAGCGCCGTGGCGGACATTGCCGCCTCCACGACCAGCGGGCATCTGACTCGTCTTCTCAACAACGGGCTGGTGATGTGTCTGACCCAGGGGCGGCACCGTTATTACAGCCTGGCCGGGCATCACATCGCTGGCCTGCTGGAAAATCTGATGGGCGTATCGATGCAGGCGCGCACCACGCCGGTGACCCGCACGCCGCAGCATCTGCGTTATGCCCGCACCTGTTACGATCATCTGGCGGGTGAGCTGGCGGTAAAGATCTATGAATTTATGCAGCATGAGAAGTGGATCAGCGCTGACGGCACGGCGCTGAC
>NZ_CP127837.1:3315617-3318121 GCF_030291195.1 Enterobacter sp. PGRG2
GCGCGGCGCTGATGGCGTTGTTATTACAAAAAGCCTGGATCAGCCGTACGCCGGGATACCGCGAGGTAAGCGTGACGACCAGCGGGAAAGTCGCCATGAGCCGGTTGTTTGGGCTGGCGCTGGGGTGAGCCTTGTTGCCGGGTGGCGCTRCGCTTACCCGGCCTACAAAATATTATCGGTGGACGTATCACGTAGGCCCGGCAAGCAACGCGCCGCCGGGCAAAAACTCACTGCCACCGGGTCTGCCACTCCCATAACCGGTTCCATGCGGTGTCGTTGAGGTTGCGATCCGCCGCCACGCTGGCACGATATGGCCGCGAGGTGGTCGCCGCCGATCCCCAGGGTGATAACCGGTCATAGCTGGAATCTATCGTACTCCAGGCAATCAACGCCTGCCCGTTCGCGGTATTACCCGGCAGATACCCGGTCTTGCCCGCGCCCTGATCCCATGCCCGTCCCAGCTTCGCTTTAAAGCTTCCCTGATAACCCGCATCACCGGTGAAACGGCTGTTCAGCACCAGAAATCCATATGGCTGATCCGGCAGGGTGTTTGGCGCAAGCACGTAAGCTTCCTGCGAGCGGCGCGTGGATACCGTGTGGAACTCCACGCCGTCAAACACCACGCTGGCGCGGCCAAATACGTAATCCACATCCCCTTCGATATAGCTGTCTTTCACCAGTACGCGGCTGATGCGGTCGGTCACCGCGAGATTTTCACGGTTACTGGTATTGAGATACACCGTGTCCTGGCGGCCAATCAGCCGCACGTTCTCCAGCTGCACGCGGTCGCCGTCGGTGCGCAGCGCCACGCCCTGATGGGTACCCCCATCTACAGTGTCGAGCAGCGAATTCACCACGCTGAGCTGCGCCAGCTGAAAATCATTACTTTGCGACCAGACCACCGCCGCGCAGTTGGTGCCAATCAGCGCGCTGGTTTTACCGGCACATTGCGCATAGAGATACCAGGCGGGATCGCCCTCGCGGAACTGCTGGGCAGGATTGACCGTCTGGCGATAGCGGGCGGGAGAAAACTGTGAATCAAGCGCCAGTTCAAGGCGCACATCCTGGGGCTGCTCACCTGCGCCGAACAGGGTGATCGGCGGCGCGTCGGCGGGAATATACACCGCGCCCTGATAAACGCCGGGCTGCACGCTGATATAGATGCGCGATCGATCGGTGGCATTACGAATGGCGGCGTTTATCGCCTTTTGCACCGTTTGCCAGGGTTCATTTGGGCCAACGCGCCAGGGCGTGGAAACCTGCTCAGGATGGATGGCTTCCGGTTGCCACGGGCCGTCCGGGGCGGCAAGCAGACCGCCGCGGGCAAAATAATTTTCCGGCGTATAGGGAGCCGCTTCCTGCGCAGTCAATATACCGCGCGTTTGCGTTCCCGGTACTTTTCCGCCGCCGTTGGCACAGCCCTGCAACACCAGCGGCATACATAATACTGCTGCCAGACCAAAACCGCGTTTCGCCATCATCTCGCCTCGTCATGTTAAGAAATGGAGGATTGATATTAATGGAACGCTGTTTTGATTAACGACCCAGGGATCACGCTTTCGCGTCAGCCCGTTGAATCGATTAGAAAAGTGAGATCAGCAGCGCGACCGGAAAACTCATCGGCCAGGTTGAGCCGACCAGGAAAGCGCTGAGGAAGCGAATACGCTTGCGATCTTTCGACAAAAACCAGGTAATCAGTGCGCTGATGGCGGCCATGACAGCGTAGAAAGCCAGCATTTTTTGATATAGCGTCATTGTTGTGATCGATTCCAGAGACAAAACCGCCGCAATATGCATCGTTTATTGATATTAATCAAGTTTTGTTACAACAAAAGGAAGGGGTAAATTGATTAAGACACTAAATGCGCTTTACGACAGTACATCATCCTGCACCCTGGCGGCCTGGGCGCAGGATCCCGGCACAGGTGCGACACGCAGCAAGCCGCGTTATGCGAAAGATAAATACGCGCTGGCGACGGGCATCACCCCGCCGTTATCGCCTGCCATCGCCACCCTGTTGCAGGAGTTGCATACGCTGGCGGCAGGGGATCCTCTGGCGGATGTCATGCCAGCCAGTGCGCTGCACTTTACCTTTTTAGCCGTTACGGATGCGCTTTATGACAGGCCGCAGCCGCCGCAGGAACTCGCCAGCCTGAAGGCGGCATTTATGGATATAGCGCCGCAGACCGTGACCATCAGCGATCTGCGGCTGGTCGCCCTTCCCGATCAACTCCTGCTCGCCGGCACGCCGGATGCCGTCAGTCTGGCGCGGCGGCAACATTTTGCCGATGCCCTGCTCGCCAGCCCCTGGAAAGCAGCTTTAATGCAGCGTTACGGCAACACGCCGCTGCCGCCCCCTTTCTGGCACAGCACGCTGGTGCGTTATGAGGCGGCCCGTCTGCCGGTGCGCTTTCGTGAGTTTTTTGAGGACCAGCGCACCTCACGTTTTGGTGGAGTGAGCGCGCCCTTGATGCTGGCGCTGGTCAATTACAACTGGAGTAAAA
>NZ_CP127837.1:3318157-3328012 GCF_030291195.1 Enterobacter sp. PGRG2
ACCAGTAATGCCATCGGAAAGCTCATCGGCCACGTCAGCCCGACCAGCACGGCGGCGAGCAGGCGAACCCAGCCTTTGTCTCTGGTGAGAAACCAGGTGATGACGCCGCACACAATCGCCATCACCCCATAGAAAATCAGTAGCTTCAGATACAGTGTCATGGTGACAGACGCTCCCTGCGGAAAGGCAGCAGGTATTATCAACCGAACCCGCTGCCTTAAAGGCGACCCCTGTCACAGGGTGGTTCAATGTTTTATCATCATGTGCCGTACCACGGTGTAGTCTTCCAGCCCGTATACCGACATATCTTTGCCATAGCCGGACATTTTCTGTCCGCCGTGCGGCATTTCGCTGACCAGCATAAAGTGCGTATTCACCCAGGTGCAGCCGTATTGCAGGCGCGCGCTCATGCGATGCGCCCTGCCGACATCTTTTGTCCATACTGAAGACGCCAGGCCGTACTGCGAATCATTGGCCCACGCCAGCACCTGATCTTCATCGTCAAACTCCGTAATGCTTACTACCGGGCCGAACACTTCGCGCTGGACAATGGCATCTTCCTGCTTCGCTCCGGCCAGCAGCGTCGGCTGGTAATAGTAGCCCGCGCCTTCGCGCTTCGCGCCGCCGGTGACCACCTTGATATGCGGCAGCGCTTTGGCTTCTTCCACCGCCGCCGCCACGCGCGCCAGATGCGCTTCGGAGCTGAGCGGCCCCAGCTCGGTGGATTCATCCTCAGGCGCACCCATTTTCAGGCTGGCGATGGCGGTACCGAGTTTTTCCACCAGCGCCGGGTAAATGCCCTTTTGCGCGTAAATACGACAGGCGGCGGTGCAGTCCTGCCCGGCGTTGTAATATCCGAAGGTGCGCACGCCTTCGACAACCGCGTCCAGATCCGCATCGTCAAAGACGATCACTGGCGCTTTGCCGCCCAGTTCCATATGGGTGCGTTTCACCGTTGACGCGGTGTGGGCGATGATATGCTCGCCGGTGGCAATCGAGCCGGTGAGCGACACCATACGCACTTTTTCATGACCGGTGAGCGGATCGCCGACGGTTTTGCCGCGGCCAAACAGTACGTTCAAAACGCCTGCCGGGAAAATGTCTTTTGCCAGTTCTGCCAGTTTCAGCGCCGTCAGCGGTGTGATTTCCGAGGGTTTGATCACCACACAGTTGCCTGCCGCCAGCGCGGGCGCGAGTTTCCAGGCCGCCATCATCAGCGGATAGTTCCAGGGGGCAATGGACGCCACCACGCCCACCGGATCGCGGCGGATCATTGACGTGTGACCTTCAAGATATTCCCCCGCCGCCAGTCCATTAAGCGTGCGCGCCGCCCCGGCAAAGAAGCGGAACACGTCCACCACCGCCGGGATCTCATCGTTTAACGCGCAGTGCAGCGGTTTGCCGCAGTTCAGCGATTCGAGTTTTGCCAGCGCGTCGGCGTTGTCTTCTATGACCTGCGCCAGTTTCAGCAGCGCTTCGGCACGTACTTTCGGCGTGGTCTGGCCCCATTCGCTAAAGGCGCGATCGGCGGCGCGCACGGCGGCGTCGACCTGGGCTGCGGACGCTTCGGCGATCTCCAGCAACACCTCCCCGGTGGCCGGGTTATACACTGCCTGGGTTTCGCCTTCGCCGTTGATCAGCTCGCCATTAATTAACAGTTGATGTTGCATAATATGGTCCTTTCTCTGTGGTCAATTATTTCCCGATGTCGTCCTCGCGGGTCAGCCACCAGGCACCGAGGATCGGCAGCATAGTTACCAGCATCACCAGCAGCGCCACCACATTAGTCACCGGCACGTCACGCGGTCGACCTAACTGGTTGAGCAGCCACAGGGGCAGCGTACGTTCATGCCCGGCGGTGAAGGTGGTGACGATGATTTCGTCAAACGACAGCGCGAACGCCAGCATGCCGCCCGCCAGCAGCGCCGAACCTAAGTTCGGCAGCACCACATAGCGGAAGGTCTGCCAGCCGGTCGCGCCCAAATCCATCGACGCTTCCACCAGGCTCCATGAGGTGCGGCGAAAGCGTGCGATCACGTTGTTAAATACCACCACCACGCAGAAGGTCGCATGGCCGATGACGATGGTTAAAAAACCCGGCTCCAGATTGACGGTTTTAAAGGCCGTCAGCAGCGCCAGCCCTGTGATGATCCCCGGCAGCGCAATGGGCAGCAGCAACAGTAAAGAGATGGCGTTTTTGCCAAAAAACGTGCTGCGCCATAACGCTGCTGCAGCAAGCGTGCCAAGTACTAAGGCAATCGCCGTCGACAGCGCGGCGATTTTAAGTGACAACGTCACAGATTCGAGAATGTCGCCCCGGGTGGCGGCCACGCTGAACCAGCGCAGGGTCAACCCCTGCGGGGGAAAACTGAAGGCGGCGTCTTCGGTGTTAAACGCATAGATGGCGATGATGGCGAGGGGGAAATGCAGGAAGATCACCCCGCCCCAGGCCGCGACTTTGAGCAAAAAGGGGGCGCGATCAGAGTGCATCGAAAGCTCCCAGGCGTTTCACGAACGCCAGATAAAGGGCAATCAATACAATGGGCACCAGCGTAAAGGCCGCCGCCATCGGCATGTTGCCAATCGCCCCCTGCTGGGAATAGACCATATTGCCGATGAAATACCCCGGCGGGCCGATCAGTTGCGGGACGATAAAATCCCCCAGCGTCAGCGAGAAGGTAAAAATCGATCCGGCGGCAATGCCGGGAATGGCCAGCGGCAGCACCACATAACGGAACGTCTGCGCCGGACGCGCGCCCAGATCCGCCGACGCCTGCAACAGCGAGGCGGGTAACCGCTCCAGCGCCGCCTGCACCGGCAGGATCATGAACGGCAGCCAGATATAGAGAAACACCAGAAAGCGCCCGAACCCGGAGGTGGAAAGCGTGCTGCCGCCCACCGCGGGCAGCGTCAGAAATGCCGCCAGCAGCGGTTGCAGCCCCAGATGGCTTAAAAACCACTGCGCCACGCCGTCTTTCGCCAGCAGCAGCGTCCAGGCGTAGGCTTTGACGATGTAACTCGCCCACATCGGCAGCATCACGGCGATATAGAAAAACGCTTTCATTTTGCCGGTGGTATAGCGCGCCATAAACCACGCCATCGGGAAGGCAAGAATGGCGCTGGCAACGGTGACTGCCAGCGCCATGGTCAGCGTGCGCAGGATAATGTCGTAATTGGCGGGGTTGAACAGCGCCCGCAGGTTCGCCATCGTCAGATCCGGCGTCACCGACATGGTGAAATCGTCGAAAGTGTAAAAGCCCTGCCACAATAGCGTAAGCAGCGATCCGAAATAGACCACGCCGAACCACATCAGCGGCGGCACCAGCAGCAGGAACAGACCAAGGCCGGGCTTGCGCCAGAAAAAGCCCGACAACCGCCCGGTTTGCGGCGGCGCAGAAAGACGGGAGAAGTTTGTCGCCATTCAGCCCGCCCCCTGCAGTGGTACCATCGCCGCCCGCGCCCAGCAGGCCAGCACCCTCTGCCCCGGCTGTAACAGTTCGGGCAACTGCGCGTCGGAGAGATTCGCCTGGCTGACCAGTAATTTTTCTCCGCCCGGCAAGCGCAGTTCAAAGCGCGTCGCCGCCCCCTGATACTGCACTGCCTGCACGATGCCCTGCACCTGGATCTCGCCGGACTCGTTCAGCCGGATATGCTCCGGRCGTAGCGAATACATCCCCGTCATGCCGCACAACTGGCTGGCGGTGTCGGCGGTAAAGACGTTGGCAGTGCCGACAAAACCGGCGACAAAAGGCGTGCGCGGGCGTAGATAGAGCTCACGCGGGCTGTCGATTTGCTCGATGCGGCCATTGTTGAACACTGCCACCCGATCGGACATCGACAGCGCTTCCCCCTGGTCGTGGGTGACGAAAATAAAGGTGATGCCGAGATCCTGTTGCAGCTTTTTCAGCTCGAACTGCATCTGCTCACGCAGTTTGAGATCGAGCGCGCCGAGGGGTTCATCCAGCAGCAATACCCGCGGCTCGTTGACCAGCGCGCGGGCGATTGCCACCCGCTGCCGCTGGCCGCCGGAAAGCTGCGACGGTTTACGGGTGTGCACAAATCCCAGCGCCACCTTTTCCAGCGCCTCGCGGGCGCGGGCATGGCGCTGTTTTTTGTCGACGCCTTTCACCATCAGGCCGTAGGCGACGTTGTCGAGGATCGACATATGCGGGAAGAGCGCGTAATCCTGAAACACAGTATTGACGTCGCGCTGCCAGGGCGGCAGCGTGCTGGCATCCTGCCCGAAAATACGTATCGCCCCGCCGGACAGTTGTTCAAACCCGGCGATCAGCCGCAGGCAGGTGGTTTTGCCGGAGCCGGACGGCCCCAGCATGGAGAAAAACTCCCCGTCCTGCACTTCAAGGCTGACGCCATCCACCGCCCGCACATCCCCATACAGACGCGAGACATTCTGAAACTCTACGGCCCAGGCCATGCTTAACGTCCACCCATGATGGCGATGTAATCCTGCGTCCAGCGGCTGTACGGCACATATTTACCGCCGTCCGCCACCGGCGTTTTCCAGAAGGCGATTTTGTCAAAGAAGCTGTAGCCGTTGGTGTCGCAGCCTTTCTCACCCAGCAGCGTGCTGGCCTTGCAGCCTTCCGGCACCACCGGCAGCGAGCCAAACCAGGCCGCCACGTCGCCCTGTACTTTTGGCGTCAGCGACCAGTTCATCCACTTATAGGCGCAGTTCGGGTGTTTGGCGTCGGCGTGCAGCATAGTGGTGTCCGCCCAGCCGGTGACGCCCTCTTTCGGAAAGACGGTGGCGATGGGCTGATTTTCGCCTTTCAGCGCGTTTGCCTGATACGGCCAGGCGCTGGAGGCCACCACGCCTTCGTTTTTGAAGTCGCTCATCTGCACAGTGGTGTCATGCCAGTAGCGATGGATCAACTGATGCTGGTCACGCAGTACCTTCAGTACGGCGTCGTACTGCTGTTGGGTGAGCTGGTAGGGATCCTCAATGCCGAGTTCCGGCTGGGTGGCTTTTACATAGAGCGCGGCATCGGCGATATAAATCGGCCCGTCATAGGCCTGTACGCGCCCCTGATTGCTTTTGCCGTCCGGCAGTTGCTGTTTGATAAACAGCACCGCCCAGCTGTCCGGCGGCGTGGGGAACGTCGTGGTGTTGTACATCAGCAGGTTCGGCCCCCACTGATACGGCGTGCCGTAGACTTTACCGTTGACGTTAAACCAGTCGCCCTTCTCCATACGCGGATCGACGTTTTTCCAGTTCTCTATCAGCGCGGTATTGATCGGCTGGACGCGTTTTCCCATGATCAGCCGCAGGGAGGCGTCGCCGGAGGCGGTAACCAGGTCGTAGCCGCCTTTCGCCATCAGGCTGACCATTTCATCGGAGGTGGCGGCGGTTTTGACGTTGACGGCGCAGCCGGTCTCTTTTTCAAAGGCCGTCACCCAGTCGTAGTCCTTATCGGTTTGCCCGCGCTCGATATAACCGGGCCAGGCGATAATATCGAGCCGCCCTTCGCCATCGCCGATTTTTGTGGGCGGTTCGGCGGCGTGGGCGCAGGCAAGGGTCATGCCCAGCGAACACAGACAGCTGCGCGCAAATGTTTTGCTCATACGGATGTACTCCTGTCGCAATAAGAGGTGCGGCAGCCGTGCCGTTAAAAAGTCTCCCTTCATAAAGGTAGACAGCGGCACGATCCGTATAAAAGAAATTTGCTCAGGTTGTGACCGGCGTTAAATTCAGTAAATAAGCCGCCGCAAAGAGTTGTTATTTCAGCGATTCACGAATTAATTGTCCGAGGATCTTCACCGCCTGTTCCTGGCGGTCGCCCCACTCCCAGGAGGTGTTAAAGCGGAAAAACGGCACCCAGGCGTCGGAGGTGGAAAACATCTTGCCCGGCGCAATGCTGATGCGGTGCGCCAGCGCCTGCTCGCTTAATTTTCCCGCATCCAGGGTTGCGGGCAGTTCGATCCATAAAAAATAGCCGCTGTCGTTGTGGTGAATCTTCACCTCCGGCGGAAGATGGCGCAGCAGCGCCTGCCAGCTTTGCTGTTTGCGGGCGGCCAGCGTGCGCCGCAGGCGGCGCAGATGGGCGTCGTAACGCTGGGTGGAGAGGTAATCGACCAGCGCCAGCTGCACCGGCGAACTGGTGGATAAGGTGCTCATCAGCTGTAGCTGCTGGATACGCCGCGCGTGTTTCCCCGCCGCCACCCAGCCGATACGAAATCCCGCCACCAGACATTTGGAAAACGACGAGCAGTGCAGCGTCATGTCCTGCGTGTCCCAGGCTTTGGCCGGCAAGGGTTTTTCCCGCCCGTAATACAGCTCGCTGTAAACATCATCCTCTATGAGCGTGACGTTATGCTGTGCCAGCAGCGCCACCAGTCTGGCTTTTTTGTCGGCGCTGAGGGTAAAGCCGAGCGGGTTCTGGCTGTTGGTCATCAGCCAGCAGGCTTTTACCGGATAGTCGTTCAGCGCCTGGGCGAGCGCCTCCAGATCGATGCCCTCTTTCACGTCCGTCGCTACCGACAGCGCNTTCAGCCGCAACCGCTCCAGCGCCTGCAACGCGCCGTAAAAACAGGGATTCTCGACGATCACCCAGTCCCCCGGTTGCGTCACCGCCTGCAAACTCAGATTCAGCGCTTCCAGCGCCCCGGCAGTGATCACGATTTCATCCGGCGAAATAGTCATGCCCTGCTGGGCGTAACGGCGGGCAATGGCATGACGCAGCGCGGCATTGCCCGGCGGCAGGTTTTCGATCACGCTCATGGCGGTGGCGGTTTTGCCAATCGCCGAAAGCGAGCGGTTGAGCTGCTGCTGCGGGAAAAGATGGGGATCGGGAAACGCCGAACCAAACGGCAGCACCGAGGCGTCACAGCTGGCCTGTAATACGTCAAAAATGTAGGTGTTGATGTCCACCACTTCATCACGCATCACCTGTGCGGGCGGTGTCAGTTTCTGGCTCACCGGCCGCGGCGCGACGAAATAGCCGGACTGCGGGCGGGCGACGATGCGCCCCTGGCTTTCCAGCATCTGATAGGCGTGACCCACGGTCATAAAGCTCAGGCCGCTGTGCGTCACCTGCTCGCGCAACGACGGTAAACGGTCCCCTGGCTGCCAGACGCCGAGTTCGATCTGATCGATAATTTGTTGCGCAAGGCGCTGATATTTTTTCATTTCACTTACACAAAACTAACCTAAACTTACCGTACCACGACAGTTGCCCTTTCGCTATATCAGTTCACTCAAAATGACGGCTTTTCGCAAACTGTTATCTAAAAATATCGGGTATCTGCGTCTGCACGTTTCGCTCCCGGATCATTACCATTAACGCTAACAGCAGGTTATCAGAGGTTGTCTATGTTCGGTCTTGATGCGTTTCATCTGGCGAGGATCCAGTTCGCTTTCACGGTTTCATTCCACATTATCTTTCCGGCGATCACCATCGGGCTGGCCAGTTACCTTGCGGTGCTGGAAGGGTTGTGGCTGAAAACCAAAAATCCGGTGTGGCGTGCGCTGTACCATTTCTGGTCGAAAATCTTCGCCGTAAACTTCGGTATGGGGGTGGTTTCCGGTCTGGTGATGGCCTATCAGTTCGGCACTAACTGGAGCGGCTTTTCGCAGTTTGCCGGGAGTATCACCGGGCCGCTGCTGACCTATGAAGTGCTGACGGCCTTCTTCCTGGAGGCGGGTTTTCTTGGCGTGATGCTGTTCGGCTGGAATAAAGTCGGGCCGGGCCTGCACTTTCTGGCGACCTGCATGGTGGCGCTGGGCACGCTGATGTCCACCTTCTGGATCCTCGCGTCCAACAGCTGGATGCACACCCCGCAGGGATTTGAGATCGTCAACGGTCAGGTGGTGCCGGTGGACTGGTTCGCGGTTATTTTCAACCCTTCCTTCCCGTACCGGCTGCTGCATATGACGGTGGCGGCGTTTCTCAGCAGCGCCCTGTTTGTGGGGGCGTCGGCGGCCTGGCATCTGCTGCGTGGTAATAACACCCCTGCTATTCGCACCATGTTTTCCATGGCGCTGTGGATGACGCTGATTGTCGCGCCCATTCAGGCGATGATCGGCGATATGCACGGGCTGAACACGCTGGAGCATCAACCGGCGAAGATCGCCGCCATTGAAGGCCACTGGGAAAACAGACCGGGCGAAGCGACGCCGCTGTTGCTGTTCGGCCTGCCGGATATGGAAGAAGAGCGCACCCGCTACGGGCTGGAGATCCCCGCGCTAGGCAGCCTGATCCTCACCCATAGTCTGGATAAACAGGTTCCGGCGTTAAAAGAGTTTCCGAAAGAGAACCGCCCCAACTCCACCATTGTGTTCTGGTCGTTCCGCATCATGGTGGCGATGGGCCTGCTGATGATGCTGCTTGGCGTCGCAGCGTTGTGGCTGCGTTATAAACACCGCCTTTACGAGTCGCGGCCGTTCCTGCATTTTGCGTTATGGATGGGGCCTTCCGGACTTATCGCCATTCTCGCCGGATGGGTGACGACGGAAGTCGGCCGTCAGCCCTGGGTGGTGTATGGCCTGCAACGCACTATCGACGCGGTTTCCGCCCACGGCGATTTGCAGATGAGTATCAGCCTGCTGACCTTCTTCGTGGTCTATACCTCGGTCTTCGGCGTCGGTTACAGCTACATGGTGCGCCTGATCAAACTGGGGCCGCAGCCACCTGACGAACATCCCACAGATGGCCGGCCTGCCCGCCCGCTGTCGGCCACCAGGGAGGAGTTTAAATAATGGGTATCGATCTGTCGGTAATCTGGTTTGTGATCATCGTCTTCTCCACGCTGATGTATATCGTGATGGACGGCTTTGATCTGGGCATCGGCATTCTGTTTCCGCTGGTACAGGATGAAGACGAGCGCGATGTGATGGTCAACACGGTCGCCCCGGTATGGGATGGCAACGAAACCTGGCTGGTGCTGGGCGGTGCGGGTCTGTTCGGTGCGTTCCCGCTGGCCTATGCGGTCATTATTGACGCGCTGACCATCCCCCTGACGCTGATGCTGATTGGGCTGATTTTCCGCGGCGTGGCCTTTGAGTTCCGCTTCAAAGCCACCCCGGAACACCGGCCGTTCTGGGATAAGTCATTCCTGTGCGGTTCGATCCTCGCCACCTTCACCCAGGGGATAGTGGTGGGCGCGGTGCTGAACGGCTTCCCGGTGACGGGCCGTACGTTCAGCGGCGGTGCGCTGGACTGGCTGACGCCCTTTAACCTGTTCTGCGGTTTTGGGCTGGTCGTGGCCTACGCCCTGCTCGGCGCAAGCTGGCTGGTGATGAAAAGCGGCGGTGAATTACAGGTGAAAATGCGTCGCTCGTCGAAACAGCTGCTGCTGGCGCTGCTGGTGGTGACGGCGGTGATCAGTCTGTGGACGCCGCTGGCGCATCAGGCGATTGCCGATCGCTGGTTCAGTATGCCAAATATCTTCTTCCTGATGCCGGTGCCGGTGCTGGTGGTGCTGCTGAGCCTGTGGCAATGGCGCAGCCTGAGTAACGTCGAGCACCATTCGCTGCCCTTTGTGCTGACGCTGGGGTTGATTTTCCTGGGCTTCAGCGGGCTGGGCATCAGCATCTGGCCGCACATTATCCCGCCGTCCATCACGCTGTGGGAAGCGGCCGCCCCGCCGCAAAGTCAGGGCTTTATGCTGGTCGGCGCGCTGCTGATTATTCCGGTGATCCTGGTCTATACCTTCTGGAGCTACTACGTGTTCCGCGGCAAAGTTAAACCCGGCGAGGGCTATCACTGATGCAGAAACCTTTATGGAAACGGCTGATGTGGCTGGTGATCATCTGGGGTGCCAGCGTGCTGGCGCTCGGCGCGGTGAGTATGGGGTTCCGGCTGCTGATGAGCGCGGCGGGGTTTAAGGCACATTGAT
>NZ_CP127837.1:3328024-3341069 GCF_030291195.1 Enterobacter sp. PGRG2
CCCGGCACATTCACGCAACCACACCATACGTAGGCCGGGTAAGGCGYAGCCGYCACCCGGCACATTCACRCAACCACMCCATACCCCAGGCCGGGTAAGGCGTAGCCGCCACCCGGCAATAACGTCAAACCCCTTTGCGTTTCGGCAAGGTCTTCATCAGATCTTCAGGACTCACCGACGCCACCACGCTGCCCGGATGCGGCATTTTAAGGATATGATTTTTGATCTTGCCCACCACGTGCATCTCGCACGGACGGCAGTCAAATTTCAGGGTTAACACCTCATCGCCATGCACCAGCTGCATCGGCGTCGCTTTCCAGCTCTTGATCGAGCCTTTCGCCTGTTTCGGGCAGAGATTAAACGCAAAACGCAGGCAGTGTTTGGTGATCATCACCGGCACGTCGCCCTTCTCTTCGTGCGCCTCGTAAGCGGCATCGATCAGCTGTACACCGTAGCGATGATAAAAAGCCCGCGCTTTGGCGTTATAGACGTTGGCGAGGAACGACAGATGGGTTTCCGGGTACACCGGCGGGGGCACGGCTACCGGTTTACGGCTGCCGCGCTGGTAGTTTGCCAGACGGGCATCCTCAAGAAGCTCAATGGTTTCACGGCGCAGCTGGTTCAGCAGACTGTTCGGCACAAAGAGCGCGCCCGGCAGGTTTACCTGAATATCGCGCGCGTAGTAACGGGTCTGGCCTAATTTTGCCAGGCCATCCTGCAACTGGTTTAACGCTTTTTCGGCGTTATTGGCCTCATCGAACTGACCGTCCAGCGTATGGGTGACGCTGATGCCGTCTTCACAGGTGACGGTGAGGATCAGCTGTTCCTGCCAGCCGCCCAGCTCGATATCCACCGCGATGCGGCGTTCACTGGAGGTTTTGGTCAGCGCCTGCTGCCAGTTATGGTCGAGGTTACGGTTCAGCGCGGTATGCGGCTTCACTTTATGCAGATCGGCGGGCATCTCGTTCGGGAAAACGCGATAACGGTTTTCGGCGGTTTTCTCCACCGTGTTGGCACGAAAACCAACGATTTCGCGCTTGATCATCACGTTCAGCCCGTCGCCGTTCGCCAGGGGTTCAGTGACTTCCACATCCAGGTGATCTTTACCCACACGCAGGACTTCTCCTACCGGCAGGCCGATAAATTTCGGCGAATCAAAGGCGCCGATGTCAGCCTTACGGGCATTCACAAAATAATCGGTACTACCACGATGGAAAGTTTTATCCGTGGACGGAACAAAGAAGTGCTCGGTACGCCCGGCTGAAGAGCGCGCCAGGTCGCCGCGATCTTCAATAATGGCATCGAGCATCTGGCGGTAATGGGCGGTGATGTTCTTCACATAGCTCATGTCCTTATAGCGCCCTTCAATTTTGAAGGAGCGCACACCGGCATCGATCAGCTGTCCGAGGTTGGCAGTCTGGTCGTTGTCTTTCATCGACAGCAGGTGTTTTTCATAGGACACCACGCGGCCCTGATCGTCTTTCAGGGTATACGGCAGACGACAGGCCTGCGAGCAGTCGCCGCGGTTGGCGCTGCGCCCGGTCTGGGCATGAGAAATGTAGCACTGGCCGGAGTACGCCACGCACAGCGCGCCATGAATGAAAAATTCAATGGTGGCGTCGGTGGCCTGATGGATGGCCTTGATCTGCTGAAGGTCAAGTTCACGTGCCAGCACAATCTGTGAGAAGCCGACATCCGAGAGGAATTTGGCTTTTTCAACGCTGCGAATATCGCACTGGGTGCTGGCGTGCAGTTCAATCGGCGGAATATCCAGTTCCAGCACGCCCATGTCCTGGACGATCAGCGCATCCACGCCGGTCTGGTAGAGATCGGTGATCAGCCGCTGCGCCGGTTCCAGCTCATCATCATGGAGAATGGTGTTCAGCGTCACAAACACCTTCGCGCCATAGCGGTGGGCAAAAGGCACCAGTTTCGCAATGTCCTGCAAGCTGTTGCTGGCATTGTGGCGGGCACCAAAGCCGGGGCCGCCGATGTAGACCGCATCCGCGCCGTGAAGAATGGCTTCGCGGGCGATGTCGGTATCACGGGCCGGGCTTAATAATTCAAGATGATGGGATTGCAGGCGCATACGGTCGTCGTTATCCAGGATGGTCAAAATGGCCGCTATTGTAGTGAGAATAGCCCACAGACCAAAACACTTTCCACGCCTTAACCGCGGCTTTTTTCTTTGGGGTAATGGATCAGTGAATGAAAGTGCACGGTCTGCGCGGTGCTGTTGCGATAGGCATGCGCTTTATCCGCCGCAAAACGTACGCCGCTGTTGGCGCTTATGGTCTGCCACTGGCCGTCGAGACACATCTCCAGCACGCCTGAAATCACCACCACATGTTCAATCACACCGCATTCGTGGGGCGTAGATTCGCTCAGCGCGCCGGGGGCCAGCGTGATGGAAAACAGATCAAAGTGCAGTTGTGCATCCCAGGGAAACAAGGGCGTGATCACCATCGCCTGCTGGTCGGGATCGTAGGCCTGCGGCGCCATCGTATCGGGCGCGGCAATAAAGGTCGAAAACGGCACGTTCAGGCCGGTGGCGATTTTCCACAGCGTCGCCACCGTCGGGCTGGACTCGTTGCGCTCAATCTGGCCGAGCATCGCCTTGGATACACCCGTTTCTTCCGCCAGCCGTGACAAACTCCAGCCCCGCGCCTGACGCAGGCTTTTCAGCGTCCCGGCCAGATACTGTGTCAGATCCATCATTTTCTCCTGGTTGCATTACCCGTCGCTTGTACGTTATAGCGCACAATGATAGCTTGTGCGGACGCTATAACGCACAAGGATCATTATGCGTCCGTTCTCTTTCCCACTCCCCGCGCTGCTCGCGGGTTTTGTTGCGGTGCTGGTCGGTTACGCCAGCTCGGCGGCCATTATCTGGCAGGCCGCTTCTGCCGCCGGTGCCAGCGAGGCGCAGATCGCCGGCTGGATGACCGCCCTCGGCCTCGCGATGGGCGTCAGTACGCTGGCGCTGACCCTATGGTACCGCGTTCCGCTGCTCACCGCATGGTCCACGCCCGGCGCGGCGCTGCTGGCGACCAGCCTGCACGGGGTAAGCATTAACGAAGCGGTAGGCGTTTTTATTTTCGCCAATGCGCTGATCCTGCTGTGCGGCCTCACCGGCTTATTTGCACGGCTGATGAAAATTATTCCCCATTCGCTGGCTGCCGCCATGCTGGGCGGCATCTTACTGCGTTTTGGCCTGCAAGCCTTCAGGAATATTGAGGGACACTTTTTATTATGCGGCAGTATGCTGCTGGCGTGGGTGCTGGGCAAGGCGTTCGCGCCCCGCTACGCCATTGTCGGCACGCTGCTGGCGGGGATTGTCGCCGCATGGGCTTCAGGTGACGTTGTCACTTATGGACTGCATTTTAACCCGGTCATGCCGGAATTTATCGCCCCGCAGTTCAGCCTGACCACCCTTATCAGCATCGGCATTCCTTTTTTCCTCGTCACCATGGCATCGCAAAACGCGCCTGGCGTGGCGACCTTTCAGGCGGCGGGCTATCAGGTTCCCGTTTCGCCGCTGATAATGTTTACCGGCGGGTTAACGGTACTGCTGTCGGGTTTCGGCGCGTTTTCGGTGTGCATTGGCGCGATCAGCGCGGCGGTGTGTCTCAGCCCTGATGCGCATCCTGACGCCAGTAAACGCTGGCTGGCTGCAATGGCTGCCGGAGGGTTTTATCTGCTGGCGGGGATTTTTGGCGGTTCCATTACCGCGCTGATGACGGCGCTGCCGGTGAGCTGGATCCAGACGCTGGCGGGGCTGGCGTTGCTCGGCACCTTCAGCGGCAGCCTGTATCAGGCGCTGGCGCATCCCCGTGAGCGTGACGCGGCCATTGTCACCTTTCTCATCACCGCCAGCGGCATTACGCTGCTCGGCATCGGCTCCGCCTTCTGGGGATTGATTATAGGTGGCGCATGCTACGCCCTGCTGTCACGCGCGGCGCGCGCGTAGCTGCGACGGCGTTATGCCGGTGACGCTTTTAAAGCGGTTGCTGAAATGGCTGGCGGAGTTAAAGCCACAGGCCAGCGCAATATCGGTCAGGGAGCTGTCGCTGTAGCGCACCATCTGCTCGGCCTGCGCCATGCGGCGCTGCATCACATACTGATGCGGCGCCAGCCCCATCGACTGGCGAAACATGCGCGCGAAATGGAATTCGCTTAATGCCGCTTCGGCGGCCAGATCCGCGAGCGTCAGCGGTTGCGCGAGGCTGGCGTCAATATAGGCCAGGACGTTGCGCAATACCGACGGCGACAGCCCGCCGGTGACGGTCGGCAGCCGCCAGCGCACGTTGCTGTAGTGCTGCACCAGATGGGTTAACAGTAAGGTTGAGGCAGTGCTCAGCGTCAGCTGATTCGCCTGCTGCTGCCAGTCGCAGCCGAGCAGAAAATGACGGTACAGCGCGGTGATCTGCGCGTCTTCGCCAAACATCTGTTCATTAAGAGTTAAGGACGCGGGACGGCGATCCCAGATTTGCTCGCTGACCGTACGCAGATGCGCATCGGTACAGTAGAGATGCACAAAGGAGAGGTCGTCGCGAATATCCCAGCTGGATTCGCTGTCGGTCGGCATCAGGCAGAAACGATCAGGGCCGCCGCCATTCTTCCAGCCGCCGGAGGTTTTGTGATAGCTCTCGTAACCGTCGGCGATGTACAGGCTCAGCGTGTGGTGATCGCAATACTGGGTGATGTTATCGCGCGTGTTAGACCAGGCGGCCAGCTGCATACCGGTATTAAGCGCCACCGAATCATGCAGCACCGCATTGTGATTGCGCAGATTTTCAAACGCCCGATAAGTTTCCGCCATAACGCCGCTTAACAAATGATTAACCAGATCCGCAGTTTACCCGCCTTCCCCGCATATTGTCCCGCCGCCCGATAAAAAAGCGCAAGAATTTGCAAGTTGACCGCAATACGGTGCAAGCCGCGGGCGAAATGCCACGCCAGAATCAGCAGCAGGTCAACCGAGAAGAGATAAAACATGAACGCATTATTGTATTGCCTGGTGGTGGTGATCTGGGGCACCACCTGGATCGCCATCTTTTTACAACAGGGCAGCGTCCCGGCACCGGTTTCTATATTCTGGCGCTTTGCGCTGGCGACCCTGGTCATCATGACGACGCTTATTGTGTGGCGGCGTCTGCGGCCGCTGGCGCGACGCGATCACCTGTTTTGCCTGTTGCAGGGCGGCTGCGTGTTCGGCTTTAACTTCTGGTGTTTTTATACCGCGGCGGCATGGATTAATACCGGGCTGGAGTCGGTGATCTTCTCCATGGCGGTGCTGTTTAACGCCATCAACAGTTTTCTGTTTTTCGGTAACCGGCCACCTGCCCGCTTTTATCTGGCGGCGGTGCTGGGACTTTGCGGCATTGTCGCCCTGTTCTGGCACGATCTGGTCGCCACCGATATGAGCAGTACGCTGCTGATGGGTATCGGCTTGTCGGCGCTCGGCACCCTGGGGTTTTCGATGGGCAATATGATCAGCCTGCGCCATCAGCGTAACGGGCTGGAAACCATGACCACTAACGCCTGGGCGATGCTCTACGGCACGCTGATTATGGGCGGGATTGCGCTGGTGCGCGGCGACGATTTTACCCCGGACTGGACGCTCTCTTACCTCGGCGCGCTGGTCTATCTGGCGCTGTTTGGCTCGGTAATCGGCTTCGGCGCGTACTTCACGCTGGTCGGACGCATCGGCCCCAGCAAAGCGGCATACAGCACCCTGCTGTTTCCGCTGGTCGCCCTGACCATCTCCACCCTGTATGAGGGTTATGTCTGGCATCTGAATGCAGTGTGCGGACTGGCGCTGATCCTGGTGGGCAATCTGGTGATGTTCGCCCGCCCGGAAAAGTGGTTTACCGGCAGGGGCTGGCGGGTGAAACAGGCATAAAACTGCGCCACCGGTCGGTGGCGCGCGGTTTTACTTTTTGTTGAGATCGAACATGGTGGCGTCGGTCGCCATGTCGTCAACCACCTGTTTTAAGGTTTCGACGGTCATCGGCGTGCTTTCATTATTGAGATCTTTCCCTTCGCCCTTACGCACCACTTTCAGCACCGGTTTATTGGTGGCGGCGTCAATCAGTTCGCCTTCAAAATAGAGATGCGTGTCCATGGTACGGTGCCCGGTGGCGGCCTGCGTCCCCGCGACCAGCAGCGCGACCGGCACCACTTCATAGAACTGTAGTCCTTCTTTGCTGGAATCCACGCCGGTGATCGCCCCGCGGAAAATCAGGCTGTGCGCGCCGGGCGACGTCACCAGCGGTTTACGCTGCCCGATGGCAGGTTTCAGTTTGCTGTTGGTGTAGTTCAGCAGACCATCCAGCGTTTGCTGCCCGATTTGCGAGGTCGGTTTTGCCACCGGATAGTAAGTCACCGGATGATAAATAATGCTGTCGTACTGGTTGGGATCAAAATTGGGATCCACCCAACGCAAAACAGGTTTACCCGATGCGGAGGTGGTTTGCTGCAAGCCAGAATAATCTTTCAAAAACCCGGAATAGTTATCAGGCTCCGCCACTTTCGACGCACAGCCTGCCAGGGTGAGCAGGCCGGTAAGCACTGCAACTTTAAATAAAGTATGAGTACGCATAATAAGATCTCAGTTAGTGCACATATGCACAGGTGGTTATAGCAAAACCATTGTGTCGCTGTTGTGACTAAAAGAGGCGTGGCGCACATTTCAGACAAATAAAAAACCCGGCATCAGGCCGGGTAATTTATGCTCAGGCGGCTTTACGCGCCAGCAGCGTGGCGAAGCGCAGTTTAATGCGGTTGCCGTTCGCATCGGTGCGGTGTAATTCCCCGGGGTTTTCATTGTATTTCACGATCTCCCAGCCGTCGTAATAGTTGCGCAGTTCACCTTCTTTAAAGGCAAACGGGAAGCCGACATTGCACGGAAAATCTTCGGTATCCATGGCGGCGACAATCAGGTTGTAGCCCCCCGGCACGGTGCAGCGCTGCATATTGGCGATCAGCCCCGGAATAGTTTGCGGCTCAAGGAACATCATCACCACGGTGGATAAAATAAAATCGTATTCGCCATTGAAGGTCAGCGCGTTCAGATCCTGAATAGCAATCTCAAGATTATCCAGCCCTTCCGCTGCTTTGATGCGTTGCAGGTTAGCAATGCTGTTGGGGTTTTTATCCCACGCCGTTACGTTAAAGCCTTTTGCCGCCAGCCAGACGCTGTTTCGCCCGTTGCCACAGCCCAGATCCAGGGTTTTGCCCGGTGGGATCATCGCCCCGGCTTCCAGCACTTCGGAATGGGTACGGGTCAGGCCGTATTTCTCAGTAAAATAGTTTTCATCGCGAGTGGTCATTATTCATCCTTAGCGTTAATTAATTGTGCCGGGTCGACGCGGGTCAGCAGTTTGCCCTGGAATAACAGCATCAGGGTTTTGATCCCCAGCAGCACAATGATCAGATTGCAGAATACAAACAGCGGCAGCGCTAGCGTGTGAAAGAATCCCGCGCCCGCGCTGTGCCCCAGATGTAACCCGGTGGTTGCCAGCGCCGACACGCCGAATGAGAAGCTCCAGAAGGTGGCGTTAAACGGCTGCGACAGATACCAGGGGATCAGCCGCAGCATAAACAGCAGTTGCAGCAGACCATAGCCAAACAGCATTTTGGCGAAGGTGTCCGCCTCGCCGCCGTTGACGCTAAACCAGGCGCTACAGGCGACCAGCGCGGGCGCAAGCTGGATGCCGAGGGACGTGCGCATGGCGACGGGCAGCTCCCCGGCGCTGCGCAGCCGGTGAAGGATCGCCGGTTCAAGGCTGAGCCAGGAGAAGACGCCGGCCCCTAAAAACACCAGCCCGGCGTCATGAAAACCGAGCGCGCCGCAGGCCATGGCGCTGATAAAGTTATTCGCCACCGTCGGCAGATACAGCCCCGGCGTGGTGGCGTCCTGCGGATGACGGCCACGCCAGAGGCCTGCGGATTGCCAGGCGGCATAGGTTAGCTGCACCGTCACCCCGACGATAAACAGTCCCAGCGCCAGCGCGCGCCACCAGGGCACCATGCCGATGGCCACCAGCATGGTGGTCGCCGGAAAGAGGCTCACAAAGCTGCTCTGCACCGGATGACGCATCTCCCGCAAAACGCTGTACGGATAGCGCGCCAGTCGCCACAGAAATGCCAGCGTCAGCAACGCCCAGATACAGGTCGCCAGCGCGACCAGCCCGTCGCCAATGACGTGGCTGACCGGCCAGATAGTGCTGGCATAACGCCAGGCGAAGCCCATACCGATAATCCCCAGCACCATCCCGAAATAACCGGCGGGCAAATGCAGCACTTTTTTGCTAACAATTCGGTTACACATTTTGTTGAATTTTTAAATGATATTTGAAATACATTTTATGGAAATTCGCGCCAGATAGCCAGTGACGTAAATTTTGCTACGCTCAGTGAAGGCTTCTGCGGAATAACCAAGATGAATAAATATCGTCTCAGCGATGAGTGCCGCACGTTCAGCTATCAGGACGGCGTGGAAAAGCGCAGCATCAGTCTGCGCCAGATTATAGCCCTTAACGATTTTAACGATGTCACTGCCGGGACGCCCGGCGGCTGGATCGATGATGAAAGCGTGCTTTCTCAGCACGGCGACTGCTGGATCTACGATGAAAACAGCCTCGCTTTTGACGGCTGCCAGATCCGCGATAACGCCCGTATTACCGGCGCATGCATTCTGCGTCATAACGCAGAGATCAGCGATAACGCCTGGGTGGACGCCGCGGAAATCAGCCATGGCGCAAGGCTGTGCGGTACGGTGCTGGTGCAGGCGTCAAGGGTGCACGGCGACTGTGACATTGCCGACGAAGCGCGGGTGCTTAACGGCAGCGAAGTTATCGCCGCCCGCGGTATGACGCCCGACCAGCACCAGCGATTGCGTATCTTCCAGCGCGCGACGGTAAGCCGTTCCCGCGTGGTGCACCAGGCGCAAGTTTATGGTGACGCCATCGTCAACGATGCTTTTATCGAGCACCGCGCTGAGGTGTTTGACTTCGCCCTGCTGGAAGGCAACGAGGAAAATAACGTCTGGGTGTGCGACTGCGCCAAAGTTTACGGCCATGCGCGGGTGGTGGCAGGCAGTGAGGAAGACGCCATTCCGACGCTGCGCTACAGCGCGCAGGTGGCGGAACATGCGGTGGTGGAAGGCAACTGTGTGCTCAAACATCACGTGCTGGTCGGCGGTCACGCATGGCTGCACGGCGGCCCGATCCTGCTGGATAACAAAGTCATTATTCAGGGCGAGGCGAAAATCAGCGGCAATGTCCTGATCGAGCAGCAGGTGGAGATCAGCGGCACCGTCAACATCTCAGGTCACGCCGAGGGTGGTATTCACCTGCGCGGGCCAAAGGTGCTGAACGGCGCGGAGCATATCACCCGCACGCCGCTTATCGGCTCACTGTGACGCCGAATCGATAATACGCGCGTAAATATACTGATCGTCAAAGCGGCCGTTAAGGAATTCGGCCTCTTTCAGACAGCCTTCGCGCGTAAAGCCATTGCGCAGCGCTACCTGATTGCTGGCGGCGTTGTCCACCCGGCATTTGATCACAAAACGGCGCACTTCCCCGCGCGCGGCGTAAAACGCCATAAATGCCTGTAACGCCTGCGACAGCAACCCTTTCCCCTGATGATCTTCATCCAGCCAGTAGCCGATATAGGCCGTTTTATTAGACGGCTCTACAGAGTTGAACGACAGCACGCCGACGATGCGTTCGTTGAACTTCAGCAGGAACATTTTCGCGTAGCCGCGCTGGTGCAGCATGATGTTGCTCTGCGCGTTTTTCAGCGAGTCGTCTTCCGAACCGACATATTGCGGCCAGTTTAAGAACTGTTGCAGCCAGGTTTTGTTTTTCAGCACCAGTTGGTGCAGCTCGGGGACGTCCTGCTCGTTGATGGCGCAGAGCGTGAGGGTGTCGCTGACGGGAATAAGGTCGTCCTGAGTCATGGGAACTCCTTGAGGCGGGAAAAATGCCGGGTGGCGCTGACGCTTACCCGGCCTACGGTTTACAGGCKCTGAGCAGAAACGTAGGCCCGGCAAGCCTGCGCCGCCGGGCACAATACCGGCACCGCCGGGTGGCGCTGATGCTTACCCGGCCTGCAAGTTACAAATATTAACGCATTACGCGGTCATCGACGTAATTACGCTTGTCGGGCGCGGGCGGGAAATACTGGTACAGCCAGGTTTCGCTGATGGCATCGCCCTGACAGCGCAGGAACATGCGCATATCCACCGGATCGGTGGAATCATTAGTGGGATACCAGTCGAACTGGATGCGATAGCCGTCGATCGGCTCAACGTAGAGGATCTCCACCTGTTTCGCTTCGCCGTTCGACAGGGTGATCACCGGCTCAATGCCCTTCGGTGCTGACGCTTTAATATCGCCGCCGACAAAATCCACCGCGAAGCGACGCGCCCATACCTGCGGATAATGCTCGCCCGGCGCCCAGCCTTCCGGGAAACCGCCCATGCCGGTACGGGTCGCCAGCACGCGCGCCATCGGCGTATGCACCGGCGGTTGCGCGCTCCAGTAGAGACGGTACTGGAAGGCGAGATCTTCACCTGCTTTGATCGGCCGCTCCGGCTGCCAGAAGCAGACGATGTTATCCAGGGTTTCGCCGGTGGTCGGGATCTCCATCAGCGCCACAGACCCTTTGCCCCACTTGTTGCGCGGCTCCACCCACAGGCTCGGGCGTTTGTTATACCAGCCCATGATGTCCTGATAGTGGGAGAAATCGCGGTCCAGTTGCAGCAGCCCGAAGCCCTTCGGGTTGTCGTCCTGAAAGGCGTTGAACTGTAACTTCTGCGGGTTATTCAGCGGGCGACAGATCCACTCGCCGTTGCCGCGCCACATCGCCAGACGGTCGGAGTCGTGGATCTGCGGATGAATGGTATCGCACATACGGCGTTCGTTGTTGCCGCAGCTGAACATGCTGGTCATCGGCGAGATGCCGAGCTGTTTGATGTCTTTACGCGCGTACAGATGGTTATCCACCTCCATGATCACCTGGCTTTTCTCGCAGTGGATCACGAATTTGTAGGCACCGGTCAGGCTCGGGCTGTCCAGCAGCGCATACACGGTGAAGGTGGTGTCGGTGGGTTTCGCGGTTTCAAACCAGAAGGAGGTGAAATCCGGGAATTCTTCCGGTGTGTCGGTAAAGGTGTCAATCGCCACCCCGCGCGCGGATAAGCCGTACTGGTAGGTACTGTCCACCGCGCGGAAATAGCTCGCGCCGAGGAAGGAAACAATATCCCGGCGCGCCAGCTCCGGCGCTTTAAAGGCGCGGAAACCGGCAAAGCCCAGATCGCTCTGCCCTTCCAGCTGTTTAGTGTCCACACCCGCGTCGTGGTAGTTGAACAACTCCGGACGGAAGTGGATCTCGCGCGCTTCAGAGGTGGCTGGATCCAGTGAGAACATGCGCACGCGGCGGCGGAAACCCATGCCGACGTGGAAGAACTGAATATCCAGCTGGCGATCCGGGATGTTGTTCCACAATGAGTGCTGCGCATCGTACTGGATGCTGTTGTAAGCCTGCGGCGTCAGTGTGGCCAGCGTATCCGGCAGCGGCTTAGGTTTACCGGCCCAGGCGTTCTGCGCCAGGTCATGGGCCATAGATTGCAGTACGGAAAAATCGAAGCGACGGCTTTGACCATCGGCAATGCCAGGTTCCGCAGCAAATGCCGCACGGGGGAAGAGAGAGGCGAATCCCGTTGTTCCGCACGCAGCGGCCAGGGCCATAGAGCCTTTAATAAATCGTCTGCGGTTCATGCCTGAGAAAACATCCTTCTGGTCGGGTGAATGCGTTCCGCCACTGGCGAAACAGCGGCATCAAAAAGAACGCTCACTCTAGACAAAAAACATAGAGAATCCAATGCCTGGTTGGTGATCGTCTGCGCAAAGTTGCAATCTCGCCCTGTCGATGGGAGCGCACTGATTCCTGCGTAAAGAAGTGTATGAAATGTCAACAGAATGTATGGCTAACACGCCGATTTTTTAGAGGTAATCACCCGCTGTTTGTACTTCAGCGGCGCACAGCCCATCACATCATTAAAACACTTAATAAAATAGGTTACATGGTTAAAACCACTTTGCGTGGCGATGTCAGACACAGAAAGAGTGGAGTGCTCCAGTAATTCACAGGCATGTTTGATGCGGCGAATGATAATATATTCCTGAATGGTGCCGCCGGTTTCCTTACGAAATGTCCTGGACGCATAACTCCCTGAGACATTCAGGCTGGCCGCCATATTTTCGAGGCTGATTTTATGCGCATAATTCACCTCGATATAATTCATGATTTTCGATGAAAGTACCCCGCTGTTCCCTGCCCTGACATAAACGCCGCTGGAGAGAAAACCCAGAATATTTAACAGCAGCAGCGCCATGAGTTCAGTTTTGCTGCCCGCTTCATGATAATTTTCCCAGAAGGTTTGCAGCATTCCTGCAAATTTATCCGCCGCGCCTGAAAGATCGTAAATCGATACCCGCGCCCCGGCGTCGGCGATCTGTAAAAATAATTGATGCCGCTGGGAAAAAGGGCGCAGATAGCCGCTCATCATCGCCGCATCGACATGAATAATAGTGCGGCGATAACGGTTAGCGTCGGAATTCTCCACCATGACCTTGTGGATTTTACCCTGCGGAAAAACAAAAAGCCGCCCTGCTCGGGCGGTGAATTTTTGATTATCCACCACCACAATACCCACCCCGCTTTCGATGTAAAGCAGCTCCAGGCACTGATGCCAGTGGTAATAGTTCACACTCCTGCCGCTGCTTCTTTTGAATTCCGCTGAGAAGTCATCAAGGCTGATGCGATCTAACAGGGCCTGGTCAGTCATAGGCTAAGGTCAAGATAGTTAAATTTCGCTTCAGCATAGTTAAAAATATTCCCTGAAAATAGCCGTATTATCCTGTCTGCTTCCCTCCATGTTTTCTTTTGTGATCTTGCTAACGCTTCGCGGTGCTGATCCCCCCTATTTTCGTCGTCATCGAATACAGAGTGAAACTTTGTTTCAGTTACG
>NZ_CP127837.1:3341114-3375663 GCF_030291195.1 Enterobacter sp. PGRG2
AGATACAAACACGCCGCGAAACTAAAGCGTGTTTTAAAAACTTATTTAATGCCGTCTGGCAACAGCGCAATGATGATTACGCGGGTATTTTAACCGGTAATCGCATTCCTCTTTACGGCGAAAAAACCGCGGCGATGGAAACCTTCAGCCGCCTGCTGTGGGGAATATTTCCCCTGTTAGCACAGGGAGAAGTTAATCACGACATCACCGCGGAAATTATTCGTCGTATGGCCGAGGGTACCGACCCCTCGCACCCGCATTATTGGGGTGACGTGGGGGACTTTGACCAGTTGAGCGTTGAAATGGCGGTGTTTGGCGCAGGCCTGGCGCTGGCAGATAAACAACTGCGGGATCAGATGCGCGATGAGGAGTGGCAACGGCTGATCGCCTGGCTGCGGCAATTACGCCATGCAAAAATTCCGGCGAATAACTGGTCGTTTTTTCCCGTCATGATCGAAATGGGTTTTTGCCTGTGCGGTGAGTCCTGGTCGATGGACATTATTCAGCAGCACTTTTCCCGCCTGGACAGCTTTTACTGTGGCGATGGCTGGTACAGCGACGGCCTTAATCGACCCCGCGATTATTATAATGCGATGGCGCTGCATTTTTACGGCCTGATCTATTCCCGTCTGATGGGCGATTATGATCCGCAGCGCTGCGCCCTGCTGCGTGAACGCGCCGATCGCTTCGCCCGCGATTTTATCTGTTTTTTTAATCACGACGGCGCGGCCATCGCTTTTGGCCGCAGTATGACCTATCGCTTTGCACAGGCCGCTTTCTGGAGCGCCGCCGCGTTTGCCGGGTTAAGCACTTTTCCGCCTGGCGTGCTGAAAGGCCTGGTGTTACGTCATCTCAACGACTGGCTGCAACGGGACATTCTCGACGCGCGCGGCGTGCTCACCGTCGGATATGGCTACGCCAGCGATCTCATTGCCGAAGAATACAACGCGCCCGGCTCGCCGTACTGGGCCTGTAAGCTGTTTCTGGTGCTGGCCCTTAATGACGATCACCCCTTCTGGGCCAGCGATGCGCTGCCGTTGCCTGCGCGCGAACCGCTCCGCGCCTTACCCCATGCCGGACAAATCATTATTGACGACGCCGTTGCCGGACATCATTACCTGCTTAATGGCGGCCAGTGGCCAGGGAAAAATTACGCCAACAGCGAAAGCAAATACAGCAAATTTGCCTGCTCGTCGCTGCTGGGATTTAACCTGGAACGCAGCCGCTACGGTATCGAACTCAACGCCTGCGATTCCATGCTGCTGCTCTCGGAGCACGACGGGTATTACCGCGGGCGTCGCACCAGCGAACTGAAAACCTGCACGGAAAACGAACTGCATTTTGTCTGGTCGCCGTGGCCGGATGTCACTATCCATAGCTGGCTGCTGCCGCTCGCGTCAGGCCATCTGCGTCTGCATGTGGTCAATACCGCGCGATCGCTGCACAGCGTGGAAGGCGGCTTTCCGGTGCCGATCACCGGCAATCCGCAGCGTTCCTTTGATGCCTGCTTCGGAACCTGCGTCAGCCCGCAACACGGTTTTTTCTCGCGCATGGTGGATCTGTCACCGGCGCTGGCGCGCCCCTGTAGCCTGATCGTCAGCCCGCCTGCCAGCAATATTCTTTACCCCTGCTGTAGTGCCGTTCCGGTTCTGCAACAGGATCTCGCGCCCGGCGAGCATATTTTGTGTTGTTTTGTGCACGCCGGGACCACCCCGCCTGATGAGGTTGCGCTGCCGGAAATTATCCGTCAGCCGCAGCATATTCAGGTGGTGCTTCACCCCCATGTTTATGACATCCCCTTGCCCTGTACCGTCACTGTGGAGTAGGAAATGAACACCACCCATCGTATTGATTATATAAAGATCAGCGCCTTTATTTTTTTGTATTTTGTTATCTGGACCATGAGCTTCAGCTTATATTCCATCTGGCTTGGTCAGCATGCCGATTTAACCAGCGCGGAAATCGGCGCGGTATTCGCGGTGAACGGTGCATTCGCCGTGGTAATGAAACCGGTTTATGGTTTTATTACCGATAAACTGGGAATGAAAAAATATCTGCTTTATTTTGTGGCGATCATGTCGTCGCTGCTGATGCCGTTTTTCGTCTATGTTTATCACCCGTTACTGAGCAGCCATTTTTCGCTCGGCGTGGTGGCGGGCGCGCTCTATCTTAGCCTTGCGTGGTACGCCGGGATCGCCGCCTCTGAATCCTATTGCGATCGCTTTGGCCGCTTAAAAGGCTTTGAATTTGGCCGCATCAGAATGTGGGGATCCTGTGGCGCAGCGGTTACCGCTTCGTTTGCGGGGATCTTATTTAATATTTCGCCGACCATTAACTTTACCATTAGCAGCATCACCTCGCTTATCATGCTGGCGCTGCTGGTGAGCATTAAAATTCCGGCCTCCGATAATCAGGAAAACGCCGTGGTGCCGGAGAAGAAAATCAGCCTGCCGGACGTGCGACGCCTGCTGAAAGATGGCAAGTTCTGGCGCTTCTGTTTTTATGTTGCCGGTATTGTCTGGATCATGCATATCGCCGAACAACAGTTCCCGCGCTACTTTATTTCCTTCTTTCATGGCGATAATTCCGGCACCTCCTGGTACGGCTACCTCAGTACCGTGCAGGCTATCGTCGAGTTTATTTCAATGCTCACCATGCCCTGGGTGGTGAATAAACTTGGCGCACGCAAAGCGCTAATATTTGCCGGTCTGGTTATCGGCCTGCGGCTGGTCGTTTCCGGTTTCGCCACCGGTCCGTTAATGATCGCCTTTATTAAACCATTATATGGTCTGGAAAACGCCCTGCTGTTAATCGCGGTGTTCAAATATATCGCCAATCACTTCGATAAAAAGGTCAATGCCACCATGTACCTGATTGGCTACCAGTGCACCATGTATGTCGGCACCATATTTGTCTCGGCGCCAGTGGGTTATCTGTATGACCATATTGGTTTCGGCAATACCTATTTCATTATGGGCGGCATCGTGATCCTCTTTGCCCTGCTCTCCATCTTTGTGCTCTCTGATAACGATGAGCGATTGGCGCTTGCCAGTAATACTAAACCTTCCGTCTCGTAAGGACTTACTGCCACATGAATATGCATCAAAACAGCCTGAAAGATAAATCACTGATTAGCGATCTCAATGTGATACGGGTCAGCATGACCCAAAAGCTGAAGTATCAACTGACAGGTTTTGCAGGACGTTATCCCGCGGCGTGCAGTATTAACAGCGCTTACCCGACAACGCCCAATACCGACTGGACGACGGGTTTCTGGAGCGGTATGACCTGGCTGGCGTGGCAGATGACGGAAGATGATTTTTTCCTCCGCCAGCTGCAACAACAATTACCCGGTTATGCAGAACGCCTGGATAAACAACATGATATTGAAACGCACGATCTGGGGTTCTTATTCAGCCTGTCCTGCGTAAACGCCTGGCGCAGCACCGGGGATGAAAATGCCCGCACCCAGGCGCTGCGGGCGGCGGATTTACTGATTGCCCGCTATCACCCTCATGCGCAGATTATTCAGGCATGGGGCGATTTAGCGGATCCGCACCAGCAGGGCCGCATGATTATCGATTGCCTGATGAATTTACCGCTGCTGTACTGGGCTTCAGAGCAAACCGGCGACCGCCGTTATGCGCAGATCGCCCGTCAGCACGCCCGCCAGGCGCAGAAATATCTGCTGCGGGAAGACAGCTCCACCTATCACACCTTTTATATGGATGTGGAAACAGGCGAACCGCTAAAAGGCACCACGCATCAGGGTTATGCCGATCATTCGTGCTGGGCGCGCGGCCAGGCGTGGGCGATCTATGGTTTTACCCTCAGCTGGCACTACACCGGAGAAAGACAGTTCCTTGAGGCTGCGACCGCAACGGCACGTTATTTTTTGCGGCATCTGCCCGACGATACCATCTGTTACTGGGATTTGAGCCTCAGCGCACCCGGCACTGCGCGGGACAGTTCAGCGGCGGCCATTGCAGTTTGTGGTTTACTGGCGCTGGCGGATTCGCTGTCCGTGCTTGATCCCGAACGCGGGAACTTCATTCACAGTGCGCTGACGATCATGAATGAACTGTGCGTGAATTATTACGATCCGGCATTAACGGACAGCGGTTATTTAAAGCATGCGGTTTACAATATGAATAAATCACGCGGCGTTGATGAATATTGTCTGTGGGGCGATTATTTTTTCTTTGAGGCAATTTCACGCCTGCATTCGCCGTTAGCAAAATACTGGTAATCATATTTATCTAAAAAAATATCAGCTTTGCTGAGAATATCTTATCTCTGTCAAAAGGTTTGTTATGAATAAAAATATACTGCTTCTGGCTATTGCGCTGCCCGCCTTTAGCCATGCCGGCGGCTATCTTGAAGTACGCGAAGCCTGGGAAAGCGCGTCGGAAGAACACCAGTTTAAACTGGGTGCGGGCTATAATTTTGATAACGGCGCGGGGCTACTGTTCCAGACGGTTTATAATACGGGTGAGCTCAATCAGCTTAAGCACAGCTTCGATGAAATAGAGGGCTGGTACCCGCTGTGGAAAATTACCGATAAACTCACGCTCAGTCCCGGCGGTATTATTAACTCGACTAATGCCGGTTCCACCACCTCGCCTTATGTGCAACTGGGTTACAGCATTAATCCGGATCTGGCCGCCGCGTTTAAATACCGGTTTAACCATATGAACTACCGGACCCGCAGCCTGGATCGGGAGATGGAATATAATGATAATCACCAGCTGGTAATGGTGGTGAATTATAAAATCAGTGAGGTGCTGAGTTATGAATTTGAACCGGATCTCTATATCAATACGCAGAACTACAACCGTAAAAACGGCAAAGATCATAGCTGGGAGCTGAACCATAAGTTCAGCTGGAAAATGACCCGCAACTGGCGTCCGTTTGTGCAGCTGTCCTGGCTGGATCGCGATACCGGTAATCATGCGGAGCGTTACCGCATCCGTCTTGGGATGCGCTATTACTTCTGAGGTGCTGCAATCCCCCGCCGCAGGTTTACGGGCGGGGGATCAGGGCGTTATTTACCGCTGACGCTGACGTCAATGCCAGGGAAATATTTTGCCGCAAGACGGGTGATGGTGCCGTCGGCGCGCACTTTATCAATGGCCGCGTCCAGCTGTTTTTTCGTCGCCTCATCGCCTTTACGCAGACCAAAACCGATACCGCTGCCCAGGATGGTGTCGTCCGATACCGGCTTGCCGATAAAGCCAAAGCCTTTGCCCTGCGGCTTGCTGAGGAAACCGGCCTGTCCGGCGGCGGACATCACCAGCGAGGCGTCAATACGGCCATTAAGCAGATCCGCCCACGCCAGATTCTGATCTTTATAGGAAACCACGGTCACACCCTGCTTCTCCCAGTGCTCTTTGGCGTAGGTTTCCTGAATTGAACCCTGCAATACGCCGACTGACTTGCCTTTCAGACCCTCCGGCGTGGCTTCCATACCGCTGCCCGCTTTGCCCACCAGCTGCGACGGGATACGGTAGATCGGCTGGGTAAAATCAATACTCTGACGACGCTGTTCAGTAATGTTCATCGCCGAGTTAATGGCGTCGTATTTTTTCGCCACCAGGCCCGGGATCAGGGCATCGAAAGAGGTTTCCACCCAGCTGCATTTCAGCGCCGCCGCTTTGCAGATGGCGTTGCCGAGGTCAATATCAAACCCTTCCAGTTCGCCGCTGGCGTTGCGACTTTCAAAGGGCGGATATTCCGCTTCCAGCCCGTAACGCAGTTCGGCGGCCGCAAAGGACGACAGCGAGCAGAGCATACCCATTCCCAGACAGAGTGCTTTCAGTTTCATCAATGACGCTCCTTAGCGTGGCTTAACCCGACACAGGGCCTGCGCCCCTGCCCGTAATGTTGCCTCGTCTTTCGCAAAAGAGAGGCGGATCAGTTTGTTATCCGTGCCATCGGTATAAAACGCCGACAGCGGAATGGTGGCGACGCCGCATTCGACGATCAGCCGTTTCACCAGCTCGCTGTCGCTTTCGTCGCTGAACGCGCTGTAATCCGCCAGCAGGAAGAAAGACCCGGCCCCCGGCAGCACGCGAAACGGCGAGTCTTCGAGCAGCGATTGCAGCATATCGCGCTTACGCTGATAAAACGCCGCCAGCGACAGCCAGGTTTGCGGATCGTTCATATGTTCGGCAAAAGCGTACTGCATCGGCGTATCGGCAGAGAACATCATAAACTGATGCACTTTGACGATCTCATCCATCAGCGCGGCGGGAGCGATACAGTAGCCAACGCGCCAGCCGGTGACGTGATAGGTTTTGCCGAATGAGGAGATAATCACGCTGCGCTCCGCCAGCTGCGGATGCGTCGCCATGCCGTGATGCTGCTCCCCGTCAAAGACCACATGTTCGTACACTTCATCCGACAGGATCACAATATCGGTATTGCGCGTCAGGCGCACCAGTTGCTCAATATCGTGACGGGAAAAGACCTGTCCGCTGGGATTATGGGGCGTGTTGACGATGATCATCCGCGTGCGCGGCGTGATAGCGGCGCTGACCTCTTCCCAGTCGACGGCAAACTCCGGCACCGTCAGCTTGATTGCCACTGGCGTTGCGCCCTGTAAACGCACAATGGGCGCGTAACTGTCGAAGGATGGCTCAAAGTAGATCACTTCATCGCCCGGATGCACCAGCCCGCTGATGGCTGAGTACAGCCCTTCGCTGGCGCTGGCGGTGATCAGCACTTCGTCATCCACGTCATACCGGGTGCCGTATAAAGCCTGCACCTTTTCGACGATGCGCTCTTTCAGCGGACGCAGGCCGGTCATGGCGGCGTACTGATTATGTCCGGCCTGCATGGCACGGGTGACGCCCGCGATCAGCCCGGCATCACACATAAAATTGGGCGCGCCCTGAGAAAGGTTAATGGCGTTATGTTCAGCGGAGAGCTGACCAATGACGGTAAAAATGGTGGTGCCCACATCGGGAAGTTTTGAGCGGGTCTGCACCGGCGTACGCAAAGTCATTTTCGTTCCTTTCTCAGCAAAATTGCATAACCATTCAAACCAAAAGTCGATTGAGGCGACAACCGAATTGTTGTCATAATAGCCATGACAAAAATGCATACCCGGAGACACCATGCTGCGTCGTTCCCTGCCGCTTAACGCTATTGACGCCTTTCTGGTGACCGCCCGGCATCTGAATCTGACCCACGCCGCAAAAGAACTGTGTCTGACCCAGGGCGCGGTGAGCCGCAAAATCGCCGCGCTGGAGCAGTGGTTTGGCTTTCCGCTTTTCGAACGTCACGCCAGAGGCTTGCGCCTGACGCCCCAGGGCAGTGCCCTGCTGCCGGAGTTACAGTCGGCCTTTGAACATCTGGCGTCGGTGGCCGAGCAGGCGCGCCAGCAGCAAACGGTGGTGCGGCTGAAAGCGCCCACCTGCGCCCTGCGCTGGCTGGTACCACGGTTATTAAGGCTGGAGCGGGAAAACCCGGATTTGCAGGTGTCGCTGACTACCACCAGCGATCATACAGTCAATTTCAAAACCGAACCTTATGACGCGGCCATTGTGTTTGGCACGCAGCTGAGTGCGGGCGATCTGTTGTTTGAAGAAGCGCTGACGCCGGTGATTGGCGCGCAAGGTGATGAGCACAGCGCGCCGGAGCAAATGACGTTCCTGCACCCGACGCGGGATAAAACCGACTGGTCATTATGGCTGGCAGGCCAGACGCAGATCGCTCCGGTCATGAAAAAAAATCAACACTTTGACACCATGGATCTGGCGATCAGCGCGGCGATCCAGGGCTTTGGCATCGCCATAGCCGATGAAACCCTGGTGGCCGAAGATCTGCGTGCCGGGCGACTGCGCCGCCCGTTCAACCACAGCGTGAAAACCGGCGCCAGTTACCGGCTGGTACTGCGCGCCTCGCCGGATAAAGCTGCCGGGCTGGCCATCTTCCGCGATATTCTGCTGACGGCTACTCCATGCTGACTAAAGCAGTCCTTTCTGTTTAAAGGTCATGCGGGTGGCCTCATTCAGATCCAGCGCTTTCAGCGCGTCCGCTGATGCCCACATCACCTCTTCGAATTCTTCATTAAAGGTGATGTCGCGGTTGGCGCTTATGCAGTCGAAGATGAGGTAAATCATGTAAATCTCTTCGGTAGTGCCGTCCGGGTAGGTTTTGGTTCGCACATCATCCCGAAACGCCCAGGGCTGAATATCCGTAATATCGAGGCGCTCCCCTAACTCTTCCCTGATTTCGCGTCTGAGCGCGATTTCCATCGTTTCTCCAGGCTCCATGCCGCCGCCCGGTAACGCCCATTGTCCGGGGAAAACACCCCGATCGGCGGCCATCTTGCACAACAGATACTCGCCGTTATTCTGGATCACCGGACATACAATTACTCGCTGGCGCATTTTATCTCCTTAAAATCAATGTCTTCTGAACCAATCTATCAGAAGCCCCTTCCCATTAATGCGACCAGAAGCCGATCTTACGCTATGCAATTTGGATCGCTAATCCAGGCTAACGTGCTGGTGCATCACCCGTTTAAACAGCTCCATCCGCGTGCGCATAAAGCGGTTCACCAGCTTAAATCCGGCATACTTATTCAGCCCGATGCGTAACAGGCGGTCTTTACCACGCACGCTGGCCTGCCAGCGCACCGGGCCATGCAGCGTAGTGCAACTGAGGCTGGCGTGACGGGCGAAATTAACCCAGTAATCCGCCACTTGTCCGGCGAATTTCAGGTCGCTTTCTGTGACATAGTCGCAGGACGGCGAAATCTCGCCGAGGGTGTCAAACACATAGGGCACATCGTTGCCATGCCAGGCCCCGTGGGGATAGGTTTCATGCTCGGCCTCCGCCACATAATCAAACCAGTAGCGCCAGCACGGCTGGCCGATGCGCTGCTGCGCCTGCATCACCACAAATCCCATGGTGGTGAACGCCATATCGCGGCACACCTGGCGGCCCAGCTCGGTATCGCCTTTAACGCCGGGATAGAGCAACTTAATAAGCCCGAGACCGAAGCGGCGCTGACGGCGTAGTTTCTGGATCTCCCCCGCCAGATCGACGCCGAATACCGACATGACGCTGGCCTCGTCGCTGTTGGAGCCGATCATTACCGGCATCGGATGCTGGCGGGCGTTGAAAAAGCATTCAATCATCGGCTGCGGCAGCACGGCATCGCCGACAATCGGCACAGGCGCAACATTGTGCGGCGCGGCCAGCGGCCACAGATCTTCCGCCGGAATGGCGCGCAGCTGTTCCGGCGTGGCGTCCGCCAGACCCAGATGCTCCGCCAGCGCTTTGCCTTTTGCCAGCGCCGTACGCCGCGGCGTATCGGGCAGCGCATAGCCGCTCTGAATAATGGCTTTATGGAACAGATCTTTTGCCAGCGGCGACACCATCAGCGATAACGCGCTGCGCGCGCCGGCCGATTCGCCAAACAGCGTGACGTTTTCCGCATCGCCGCCGAAGGCGTGAATATTCTCTTTCACCCAGCGCAGCGCGGCGATCTGATCGAGCAATGCAAAGTTATACACCCGCTCGCCCGCTTCTTCTTCCAGCGCCGGATGCGCAAAGAATCCCAGATGCCCGAGGCGGTAATTGAGGGTGACCACCACCACGTCGCGCCGTGCCAGCGCGCTGCCGTTGTAGGGCGGCAGACCGCCCGCGCCTATGGTGAAGCCACCGCCGTGCAGCCAGACCATAACCGGCAGCGGTTCGCGACGCACCGCAGGGGACCAGATATTGAGATACAGACAGTCTTCCGAGAACTCGCCCGGATCGCCGCCGCCCAGCGCGCGGCAGTATTCGCTGCTCTGCCAGCTGGAGGGCGAATAGGTGTCGGCGACGCGTGGGGTTGACCAGGCGGTCAACGGCTGCGGCGCACGCCAGCGGCGGTCACCGACCGGCGGCGCGGCATAAGGGATGCCCCGCCAGACGTGCAGTCCGTTTTCCGCGAGGCCAATAACCGTTCCCAGGCGGGTTTCCGCCAGCGGGGTGGAGGGATTTTCCATAAGCGCATTCCTCTTGCTGTTCAGTCCATCAGCGTAGCGGGTTTACAGCAGACCGCAACGCTGTTTACTGCGATCCTCCGCCGCCTGATAGAGACTGAACTCATCCAGCACCGCGCAGCCGAGCGCCTGCTCGAAGGCTTCGCGGCTGGCGTTACCCTGGCGGCGCTGCCGGGTTTCATTCCCCAGATTAGACTGGAAAATCCCTGCCGCGCTGACCGGCAGAAAGTCTTCATAAATGATGGGCTGCGCGGTGACCCAGCCGCGTTCAATCAGCGGCTGCGGATCGTCGCCGGGGCGGATAGCCTGGCGGTGCGCCTCGCCGGTTGGCGTCAGGCGGTAGCGGAAATAGGCCAGCCCCTGGCGGCGCAGCAGCAGCTCACTGTCCGGAAAGGCTTTAAACACCGCCTGGAGATGCAACTGGTGATTGAGGTTGTCCTTGCCGGTGCCCGCCTCGCTCAGCAGACGATCATAAAGCGCGCGGCCTTTCGGCGTCAGCGCCACGCCGCGCTGTTCGATTTCGCCAAAGCGCGCCGTATGCGTCCCCTGCTCCTCCCCGGCAAAGCGCACCGGCTCTTCCAGCGCTTTGAAACTGGTCTGACGCAGCAGCAGCGGCACTTCACGACGCGGCGGGCCTTCAATCAAAACTTTGGGTTCGATACCATATTCAGGCATCAGCGACTGCACATGATCGATATCCAGCGTGCGCGGCGTTAAATGGTTGATATGACAGCCCGGAAAGCACACCACATCCGCAATCAGCCGGTGCTCATTGTGCAGCGCATGATAGGTGGCGTGATCAACGGTGGCATGCTGATGCCAGCGAAAGGTTTCCAGCGCCTCGCGCACAAATTCGCGGGCTTCGGCGGCGGTGAACTCTCCCTGCTGTTCATGCCGTTCGATGAGCGCCAGGCAGCGCGGGGTAAAGATATTCCGGGCGGCGAGGATCGCTGCCGAACGCTCGCGCAGATCGGGATTTTCGATCAGATCGAGGCGCAGGAGCGAGGTAAAGACGCGAAAGGGATTTTTCAGCAGCGCCGCGTCGTCAATGGGACGAAAAGCCGTGGAATGTACCGGCACGCCAGCCTGCGAGAGATCGTAATAGCTCACCGGATACATACCCATAATGGCAAACATACGCCGCAACGTCGCCAGCTCTGACGCTCTGCCGACGCGGATCGCGCCGTGCCGTTCGACATTCAGACGCGCCAGCTCATCGGCATTCGCCAGCTGTTCATGCAGGCGCGGATTCTGCTCCAGTACCGCCAGGTTTACATCGGCCACCAGTTCCAGCAGCGTGCCGTATTGCGGAACTTCTTGCTGATACATCGTCGACATGGCCTGCGAAAAGTCTTCCCGAATGTCATCTGCCGTGATGTTGCTTGCCATATTGTCATGCCTCTGGTTGATATATCTGGAGTGTAGAGAAGGCAGCCGGGCCGCGCGGGAAGAATTTAGAAAGTGTGATCCTGACCAGCCCCCGCCTCGTCCGCGAGTCCGCTTGCATAACAAAACATTATGTTCAGCCTCCTCCCCATTGCTGACCGCCAGACGGCGTGCGTACCCGCTTTGCGCAATAAGCAGTTGTAAGTCAAATAGATTAAATGTTAATAATATTTTGCTAGCAGGTTATCAATATTCAACAACTTCTCTTGTCAGCGGGTACGCTCTGTTTTTAACATTACTTATGGAAAAAAATGGTCTGTTCAGTCAGCGCATCCGTCTGCGCCATCTACATACATTTGTCGCCGTCGCTCAACAGGGTACCCTGGGGCGTGCGGCTGAAACCCTTAACCTGAGTCAGCCGGCGTTATCAAAAACGCTCAATGAACTGGAGCAACTGACCGGCACCCGGCTGTTCGATCGCGGACGCATGGGCGCGCAGCTGACGCTGGTCGGCGAACAATTTCTCAGCCACGCGGTGCGCGTACTGGAAGCGGTGAACTCCGCCGGGCAATCCCTGACCCGTAAAGAAGGCGTGAAAACGGACGTGGTGCGCATCGGCGCGCTGCCTACTGCCGCGCTGGGCATTCTGCCGACGGTGATCGGCGAATTTCATCCGCATCTGCCGGACATCACCATTCAGGTCGGCACCATGAATAACCCGATGTTGCTGGCGGGCTTAAAAACCGGCGAGCTGGACATCGGCATCGGGCGCATGTCCGATCCGGAGCTGATGAGCGGGCTGAACTACGAACTGCTGTTCCTTGAATCCCTGAAACTGGTGGTGCGTCCGCGTCATCCGCTGTTGCAGGATACCGTGACCTTAAGCCGCGTCCTTTCCTGGCCGGTGGTGGTCGCACCGGAAGGCACCGCGCCGCGTCAGCATACCGAAGCGCTGCTCGCCACCCAGGGCTGCACGCTGCCCACCGGCTGCATCGAAACGCTGTCTGCTTCCCTCTCGCGTCAGCTGACCATTGAGTATGACTACGTGTGGTTCGTGCCATCCGGCGCGGTGAAAGACGATCTGCGCCAGGGCGCGCTGGTTGCCCTGCCGGTGCCAACGCATGGCGCGGGCGAACCTATTGGTATCATTACCCGCATTGACGCCCCGCTTTCTGCCGGTGCGCAAACGCTGCTCAGCGCCATTCGCAAATCGATGCCGGAGTAAATCCGGCGTTCTTCCTGTTGCGCAATTTATGAATTTTTCGTTAATTGTGTGATAATAAAGTTGTTGATTAAGGGTTGCTGTTACGCACATTACACTCATTCATCAGCAACCCGCTGTCAGGAAGAACCGATGAAATTCAGAACCACCATAAAACCCTACCACGCTGCTGCCGGTGGTCTGGGCTCTCTGGAAGCGACCACCCGCTTCGTGATTGACAGCAAAAATGCCCTCAGCAATATGCGCAACCTGCTGCGTATGAACAAAGCCCGCGGTTTTGACTGTCCCGGCTGCGCCTGGGGTGATGACAATAAAAGTACCTTCAGTTTCTGCGAAAACGGTGCCAAAGCCGTGACCTGGGAGGCGACGCGCCGTGAAGTGGACGCCCAGTTTTTTGCGCAACACAGCGTCAGCGCCCTGAACGCGCAGAGCGACTATTTTCTGGAATACCAGGGCCGCCTGACCGAACCGCTGAGCTATAACCCGCAGAGCGATCGCTATGAGCCGATAAGCTGGGCAGATGCATATGCGTTAATTGCGCAACATCTGCATGCCATGGATCATCCCAATCAGCTGGAACTCTATACTTCCGGGCGCGCCAGCAATGAGGCGTCTTACCTCTATCAGCTGTTTGGCCGTATGCTCGGCACCAATAATTTTCCTGACTGTTCCAATATGTGCCATGAAGCCAGCGGCGCGGGGCTGAAACGCAGCATCGGCGTTGGCAAAGGGACCATTCATCTGGATGATTTTGCCCACGCGAACGCCATTTTCGTCTTCGGGCAAAACCCCGGCACCAATCATCCGCGTATGCTGCACAGCCTGCGCCACGCCGCCGATCACGGTGCGCAAATCGTCACCTTCAATACCCTACGCGAGCGCGGGCTGGAGCGCTTTGCCGATCCGCAAAAACCGCTGGAGCTGGTGACGCCAAAAGCGGGCACCATCAGCTCCGCCTACTATCAGCCGAATCTCGGCGGCGATATGGCGGCGGTACGCGGTATGGCGAAAGCGCTGCTGGAAACGCAACGTCAGCGTCTTGCCGACGGCCAGCCGGGCATTTTTGACGAAACCTTTATTAATCAGCACACCCACGGCATTGACGCCTGGTTTGCGCAAATCGATGCCACGTCCTGGGACGTCATTACGCAACAGTCAGGCCTTACGGAACAGCAACTGCGTGACGCCGCCGCCGTGTGGCAGCACGCCGAACGGGTGATCTGCACCTGGGCGATGGGCATCACCCAGCATAAACACTCGCTGGACACGGTGCGGGAGATTGCCAACCTGCAATTGCTGGGCGGCCATCTCGGCAAACCTGGCGCGGGACTCTGCCCGGTACGCGGGCACAGTAACGTGCAGGGTAACCGCACCATGGGGATCGACGAGAAGCCGCCCGCTGCGCTGCTCGACAGTCTGGGGCGTCACTTTGATTTTGAGCCGCCGCGCGAGCCGGGTCATCATACGGTTGAAGCCATCGAAGCCATGCTGCGCGACGAGGTGAAAGTGCTGATCGCCCTCGGCGGTAACCTGGCGGCTGCGGCGCCGGATACGCCACGCGTTCATGACGCGCTGCGCCGCTGTGGTCTGACGGTCTATATCAGTACCAAGCTTAACCGCAGTCATCTGATGCCGGGTAAAGCCTCGCTGATCCTGCCAACGCTGGGCCGCACCGAAGAAGATATGCAGGCCAGCGGCCGCCAGTTTGTCACCGTGGAAGACTCTTTCAGCATGGTGCACGCCTCTGAAGGTATCGGCAAACCGCTCAGCGCGCTGCAACGTTCGGAAACGGCGATTGTGGCGAACATCGCCCACGCTACGCTCGGGGATGAGAAGCTGAACTGGCGGGCGTTAGCGGATGATTATTCGCTGATCCGCGATCACATCGCCGCCACCCTGCAGGGCTTTGAAAACTTTAACGCCCGCTGCGATGAACCCGGCGGTTTCTGGCTGGGGAACGCCGCCGCCGCGCTGAATTTCACTACGCCGTCTGGCAAAGCGGAATTCAGCGCCGCGCCGCTGCCCGCCTCCATCTGCCCTGATGTGGAGTCCCCTTTTGTGCTGCAAACGCTGCGTTCGCACGACCAGTACAACACCACCATTTACGGGCTGGACGATCGTTATCGCGGCGTGTACGGCCAGCGTGATGTGCTCTTTATGCATCCGGACGATATCGCCGCGCTGGGGCTAAGCGATGGCGATCGGGTGGACATTACCACCGCCTCCCGCGACGGCATCCTGCGTCAGGTGGAGAATTTCCGCCTGGTGTCTTATGACATTCCGCGCGGTAATCTGGCGGCCTATTACCCGGAAACCAATCCGCTGGTGCCGCTGACCAGTTTTGGTGACGGCACCGGCACGCCGACCTCGAAATCGATCCCGGTGTCGGTGACGCCGGCGCAGACGCGACCATCGTTGCGTATTGCCTGATCTTCCTGCCTTGCCCGGCGGCGCGCGCTTGCCGGGCCTACGTTATTTGTTCTCCCCCCTTCGTTCCCAAATAATGCTGATTTTATTTTTAACAATTGCGTAAAACAATTTAACAGTTTTATCATGTTGCCCGTTCACCAGATGGTTCATTAACTTATTATCTGGTGGGTAAAGACCCCATCTTTACGCTAAATTTAAAGTTTTATTTATCCGTCTGGTTCGCAATAACCAGCGGATTGGTGTGTTCAGGAGAACTTATGGCAACAAGCAACAGGCCGCGCGGGATGGTTCGTATCCTGCAGTGGTTACTTGCCGGGCTGATGATCCTTATCGGTCTGGCGATTGGCATTCCCGGTATTAAGCTCGTCTCCCTTGGCGGCAGCGCTTACTTTCTGGTGATGGGCGTGGTGATGCTCATTGCCGCCGTGCTAATTATCAGAACGCGCAGCAGCGGGATCCTGCTGTATGCGCTGGCATTTATCGCCTCCATTATCTGGGCGATTAGCGATGCAGGCTGGGAATTCTGGCCGCTGTTCTCGCGTCTGTTTACCTTCGGCGTGCTGGCGTTTCTGGCCGCTATTCTCTGGCCTTTCCTGCGCGCGACGCAGACTGCGCAGCCGATCAATAAAAAACCGGCCTTTGGCGTGGCGGCGGTGCTGGCGCTGGTGCTGCTGGTCAGCGCGGGCTGGATGTTTAAACCGCAGACGCTGGTCAGTGCAAATGAAGATGTCCCGGTGCAGCCTGTTGCCCCCGGTCAGCAGCAGAAAGACTGGAAGCACTGGGGTAACACCACCCACGGCGACCGCTTCGCCGCGCTGGATCAAATCAACAAGCAGAATGTTAACGACCTGAAAGTGGCCTGGGTGGCCCATACCGGCGATATTCCGCAGAGCAACGGCTCCGGCGCGGAAGATCAAAACACGCCGTTACAGATTGGCGACACGCTGTTTGTCTGTACGCCGTACAGCAAAGTGCTGGCGCTGGACGTGGACACCGGTAAAGAAAAATGGCGTTACGACAGTAAAGCCACCGCGCCTAACTGGCAGCGCTGCCGTGGTTTAGGCTATTACGAAGAGACGCAGGCGCAGAGCGCACCGGCGCAAAGCCCGCAGGTCGCGGCCTGCCCGCGTCGTCTGTTCCTGCCGACCACCGATGCGCGTCTGGTGGCGATCAACGCCGATAACGGCCAACTCTGTGATGATTTTGGCGATCATGGTGTGGTGGATCTGAGCATCGGCATGGGCGAGATCAAACCAGGCTATTACCAGCAAACCTCCACGCCACTGGTGGCAGGGGATGTGGTGGTCGTCGGTGGGCGCGTGGCGGATAACTTCTCCACCGGTGAACCGCCGGGCGTAGTGCGCGCGTATGATGTGCACAGCGGGAAACTGGCCTGGGCCTGGGATCCGGGCAATCCGGCGCTGACCGGCCTGCCGCCGGAAGGCCAGACCTATACGCGCGGTACGCCGAACGTCTGGTCGGCGATGTCCTATGACGCGAAACTGAACCTGATCTATCTGCCGACCGGCAACGCCACCCCGGACTTCTGGGCGGGTCAGCGTACGGAACTGGACGATAAGTACAGCTCGTCAATCGTGGCGGTGGACGCCGCCACCGGTCAGGTGCGCTGGCATTATCAGACCACCCACCACGATCTGTGGGATTTTGACCTGCCGTCGCAGCCGCTACTTTACGATCTGCCGGATGGTAAAGGCGGCTCCACCCCGGTGCTGGTGCAGACCAGCAAACAGGGCATGATCTTTATGCTCAACCGTGAAACCGGCGAGCCGGTGGCGAAAGTGGAAGAGCGCCCGGTGCCTGCGGGCAATGTGGAAGGTGAACGTTACTCCCCGACGCAGCCCTATTCCGTTGGCATGCCGATGATCGGCAATCAGACGCTGACCGAGTCAGATATGTGGGGCGCCACGCCTGTCGATCTGCTGCTGTGCCGTATCGAATTTAAGGCGATGCGTCATCAGGGCGTCTTTACCCCGCCGGGTCTGGACCGCTCGCTGCAATTCCCCGGCTCGCTGGGCGGCATGAACTGGGGCAGCGTGTCTGTCGATCCCAACAATAGCCTGATGTTTGTCAACGACATGCGTCTGGGACTGGCGAACTATATGGTGCCGCGCGCTAACGTGGCGAAAAACGCCAGCGGGATTGAGATGGGGATTGTGCCGATGGACGGTACGCCGTTCGGCGCGATGCGCGAACGTTTCCTGTCGCCGCTGGGCATTCCGTGTCAGAAACCGCCGTTCGGAACGATGTCTGCGGTGGATCTGAAGTCCGGCAAGCTGGTGTGGCAGGTTCCGGTGGGTACCGTGCAGGATACCGGTCCGCTGGGTATTCGTATGCACCTGCCGATCCCGATTGGTATGCCGACACTGGGCGCTTCGCTGGCCACGCAGTCTGGCCTGCTGTTCTTCGCGGGGACGCAGGATTTTTATCTGCGCGCCTTTGATACGGCGACCGGGAAAGAAATCTGGAAGGATCGTCTGCCGGTTGGCAGCCAGTCCGGCCCGATGACTTATGTGTCACCGAAAACCGGTAAGCAGTACATCGTGATTAATGCGGGCGGCGCTCGTCAGTCGCCGGATCGCGGTGATTATATTATTGCTTACGCGTTGCCGTAAATCGTTGCCCCTCACCCTAACCCTCCCCTCAGGGAGAGGGCCGGGGTGAGGGGAAATTCAACCTGTCAGAAAGTTTCCCAGTTATCGTTATTCGCCATCGCCGGGCGCGTAGTCGCCAGCGGGGCTTTGGGAGCCGCTTTCTCAGTACGAACCGGTGCGGCCTTTTGCAGACGGAATGCGCCTACCGCCTGAGTCAGACGCGCGGCCTGCTCTTCCAGCGAAGCAGCGGCGGCCGAGGCTTCTTCCACCAGCGAGGCGTTCTGCTGGGTGACGTTATCCATTTCAGTGATCGCCTGGCTTACCTGCTCGATCCCTTTGCTCTGCTCATCCGAAGCGGCAGCAATTTCCAGCATAATATCGGTCACACGTTTAACCGCGTCCACAATATCGCCCATGGTGTCACCGGCGGCGACCACTTCGTTTGAACCACGTTCAATCAGGGATACGGATTCACTGATCAGCCCCTCGATCTCTTTGGCGGCGTTCGCACTGCGGCTGGCCAGGGTGCGCACTTCGCTTGCCACTACCGCAAAACCACGCCCCTGCTCACCCGCACGGGCAGCTTCAACGGCGGCGTTAAGCGCCAGAATATTGGTCTGGAAGGCGATGCTGTTGATCACCGCGGTAATTTCAGAAATTTTCTTCGAGCTGCTGGAGATATTGCCCATGGTTTTCACCACGCCGGAGACAATCTGCCCGCCCTTGCTGGCTTTACCGGAAGCGTCACCGGCCAGTTTACTGGCGTGATGCGCGTTGTCGGCATTCTGTTTCACGGTGGCGGTGAGCTGCTCCATGCTGGCAGCGGTCTGTTCGATAGCGGCAGCCTGCTGTTCCGTGCGCGAGGAGAGATCGGTGTTGCCCATGGAGATCTCGCTGGTGCCGCGATAAATCTCTTCTGCCCCCTCCCGCACGGTGCCCACGGTCTGCACCAGCGAGTGCTGCATTTTTTGCAGATCGCGGGTCAGCAAGCCGATCTCGCTGCGACCGGTAGGTTCGTCGGCCAGCGTCAGATCGCCTGCGGCAATGTGCTCAATGCGATTTGCGGCGCGTTGCAGCGGCTGGATCACCGTACGGCGCAGCACCACAAAGGTAATGAGTGTCAGGATCAGCGCGATGACAAAGGCCGCGCCCATAAACATCAGGCCGAGCTGCGTACGCTGGTGCGCCAGATCGCTCAGCGCCGCGGCGCGTTCGGTACGGATCTTAATCGCCTTCATCAGCACGTCGTTATAATCGCTGTCCAGCTGACGGGCGTGTTCGTTTTCGTGGTTAATAATGGCTTCAAACATGCCGTTTTTGGCATATTTCAGCATCGGTTGCAGGCCGTTGATATAGGCGTTGTAGCGGGTGGTGAGTTCGCCGTCCAGCGCTTCGTCGGCGGAGGTTTTTACGCCGCGATTCTGATAGACGGCAAAGCCTTCCTGCGACTGCTTAATGCGCTTTTCCGCTTCCTGGATGTTGGCTTTCATATCATCCATTTCCGCAATGCGGCTGGCCGCGCCGGCATGGATCATATTGATACGCGCTGTGCGTAAATGGTTGGAGCTGTTCGATAATCCCATGCGTATCTGAATTTCTTCAGTGACGTCGCGCTGATCGCCATCAGCCTGAATCAGAAAATATCCCGCCAGCCCTGCACTCAATGCAAACAGCACCAGGATGCCGCTGAGAATTGAAGAAAACAGAGGAACTAACCGTATGTGATGTAAAAAACCTACGGTTTGCGGTTTGTGCATCGCTGCTGTGTTGTCCATGCTATCGACTCTCTTATAGGAAGGTGCGTCATACACGCCTGTAAAATAGTCATCGGCAATCCGGGAATTTCCCTTATGCTTAAAAGCGCTAGCTGGCTCACAGATTCAGACAATACCCCCTAAAGAAATCCTGAAGGGGTAAATTGCCGGCGGCAGACCGCCGGCTGTGGCATTAGTTATCGCCGAAATGGATAACGGTACGGATAGATTTACCTTCGTGCATCAGGTCAAAGGCTTCATTGATCTGATCCAGAGGTAAACGGTGGGTGATGAAAGGATCGAGCTGGATTTTGCCGCTCATCGCGTCTTCCACCATGCCCGGTAACTGGGTACGGCCTTTGACGCCGCCAAAGGCGGAGCCGCGCCATACGCGCCCGGTGACCAGCTGGAACGGACGGGTTTTGATTTCCTGGCCCGCACCGGCCACGCCGATGATCACGCTCTCGCCCCAGCCCTTATGGCAGCACTCCAGCGCAGCACGCATTACGTCGACGTTACCGATACATTCGAAGCTGAAATCGACGCCGCCGTCGGTCATTTCAACAATGACTTCTTGAACCGGCTTGTCGTAATCTTTCGGATTAACGAAATCGGTCGCGCCCATTTCACGCGCCAGCTTGAATTTCTCCGGATTGGTATCCACCGCCAGAATGCGCCCGGCTTTCGCCTGGACCGCGCCCTGGATCACCGCCAGACCAATACCGCCCAGACCGAACACCGCAACGGTATCGCCCTCTTTTACTTTAGCGGTATTATGTACCGCGCCGATACCGGTGGTCACGCCGCAGCCAAGCAAACAAACTTTATCCAGCGGGGCTTCCGGGTTCACTTTCGCCAGGGAAATTTCCGCCACTACAGTGTATTCGCTGAACGTACTGGTGCCCATGTAGTGATAGATCGGCTCGCCGTTGTAAGAGAAACGGGTGGTGCCGTCCGGCATCAGGCCTTTGCCCTGAGTGGCGCGTACTGCCTGGCAGAGGTTGGTTTTGCCGGATTTACAGAACTTACATTCACGACATTCAGCGGTGTAAAGCGGGATCACATGATCGCCCGGTTGCAGGCTGGTGACGCCTTCACCCACTTCCACCACTACGCCGCCGCCTTCATGACCGAGCACCGCCGGGAATACGCCTTCCGGATCGTCCCCCGACAGGGTAAACGCATCCGTGTGACACACGCCGGTATGAGTGATTTTAACCAGCACTTCGCCCTTTTTCGGCGGCGCAACGTCAATCTCAACAATTTTCAGGGGCTGGCCTGGCCCGAATGCTACTGCAGCACGTGATTTCATAGTGTCTCTTCCCTTCTGTTCTTTGAACGGTAATGATTATTTTAGATAAGAGCGCAAAAGATGACCGACTTCGGCCATCCGGGCTGCACGTTGATCCGGTGAAGTGTCACCGCTGACCAGCTCATCTTTGAGGTGAATTTCGACCATCTCGCCCATCAGGCCATTAGCCGCACCGCGAACGGCGGCGATTTGCTGCAAAATGGCAATACATGGTTCGCCTGCGTCCAGCGCACGCTCCAGCGCCTCAACCTGCCCGCGAATGCGACGCACGCGGGTTAATACGCGTTTTTTGTCTTCGGGTGAATGCGGCATACATTCTCCTTCTTATACTGTAGGGGGTATAGTAAACAGTTAAGGGTGTTCATGTAAACAAGAAATCTGAATGAAAAAACCCGCCGAAGCGGGTTTTAGTCAGTATCAATTTGCGCTATTGCGATTTTACCCGATTGCCGGAGGCATCGATCACTTTTTCGCCGTCTTCTTTCGTGAAAGCGCCTTTCTGAGGCGCCGGAAGAATATCCAGCACCACCTCAGAGGGGCGACACAGCCGGGTACCCAGGGGGGTTACGACGATGGGGCGGTTGATTAGCAGAGGATGCTGGAGCATAAATCCGATTAACTCCTCATCGCTAAACCTGGCATCCGCAAGACCAAGCTGCTCATAAGGCTCGACGTTCTTACGCATCAGCTCCCGTACAGAAATTCCCATATCGTTAATGAGTTTTACCAGCTCATCGTGCGACGGAGGGGTATCAAGATAATAAATGATGTCAGGCTCATGGCCGCTGTTACGGATCATCTCCAGCGTRTTGCGYGACGTGCCGCAAGCTGGATTGTGATAGAGGGTAATGTTGCTCATAGTGTTATCTCATTACAATGTGAAAGAGAGACGCAACGCCAGCGCGGCCAGAGTGACAAACAGCACTGGCAGGGTCATGATGATACCGGTGCGGAAGTAGTATCCCCAGGTGATGTTCATATTTTTCTGTGCCAGAACATGCAGCCACARCAGCGTCGCCAGACTGCCGATCGGGGTGATTTTTGGTCCTAAATCGCAGCCAATCACRTTGGCATAAATCATCGCCTCTTTAATCACACCGCTCGCCGCGCTGCCATCAATCGACAGCGCGCCGATCAGCACCGTTGGCATATTATTCATGATCGACGACAGAAAAGCAGTCAGTAAGCCCGTGCCAAATGTGGCTGCCCATAAGCCCTTCACTGCCAGTATATTCAGCATACCCGACAAATATTCGGTGAGGCCCGCATTTCGCAGACCATAAACCACCAGATACATACCCAGAGAAAATATGACGATCTGCCAGGGCGCACCGCGCAGCACTTTTACGGTATCTATAGAATGTCCTCTTTTCGCCACGACAAAGAGGACTACCGCCCCCATCGCCGCAATCGCGCTGACCGGGATACCCAGTGGCTCCAGAACGAAGAAACCCACCAGAAGCAGCAGCAAAACAATCCAGCCCGCCCTGAAGGTCGCGGGATCTTTAATAGCGCTGGCGGGTGTTTTCAGCAGCGAAACGTCATAGGTTGCCGGAATATCCTTGCGGAAAAATAAGTGCAGCATCACCAGGGTGGCGGCAATGGCCGCCATATCCACAGGCACCATCACCGAGGCGTATTGCGTAAAGCCCAGCCTGAAGAAATCAGCCGAGACGATATTAACCAGATTCGAGACAATCAAAGGCAAGCTGGCCGTGTCGGCGATAAACCCCGCGGCCATGACAAAGGCCAGGGTGGTGCCTTTGCTGAATCCCAGCGCAAGCAGCATGGCTATCACTATTGGCGTGAGAATGAGCGCGGCACCGTCGTTAGCGAATAGTGCCGCCACCGACGCGCCCAGCAAGACGATCCAGGTAAACAATAGCCGCCCCCGTCCGTTGCCCCAGCGGGACACATGCAGCGCTGCCCACTCAAAGAATCCGGATTCATCAAGCAACAGACTGATAATAATGACGGCGATAAATGCCGCTGTCGCGTTCCAGACGATATCCCAGACGACGGGAATATCATCGAGCTGGATGACRCCGGTTGCCAGCGCCAGCACCGCGCCGATACTMGCGCTCCARCCGATCCTGAGGCCTCTGGGTTGCCAGATSACCAGTATCAGCGTCAGTAAGAAAATACTTCCTGCCAGTAACATTTAAGACTCCATTACATATGCATAAGTGAATGTGTTTTACTGTTTCAGCAGGAGGTACAGGCGAATTTTTGTAGCCATTCACGCACATCCTCCCGCAGGCATTGCCATGACGTGGTAATGGTCTCGGCGGCCCAGGCTGGCATGTGAGGTGATAAACGATAGTGGATCCACTTACCCTCCCTGCGGTCAATGACCAGCCCTGCCTCGCGTAATATCGCCATATGCCGTGAAATTTTGGGCTGTGACTCAGAGGTGGCGGCACAAATATCGCAGACGCACAGCTCCCCGGCCTCCCTGAGAAGCATGATGATGGAGAGCCGTGTTTCATCTGAGAGGATCTTGAACAACTGAACGGGAACCAGCATTACTTGCTCCGATGCCATTAGAATACACATATGTTAAATCATATCTGTTAGATTTGAAATAAACACATCCCCGCGGACAAGAAAAGTTGACGGCGCTTCTGAGCAACCGCTACATCATCCTTATAATGAAAAAACCCGCCGAAGCGGGTTTTAAATGCGGATGCAATGAGCTGACTAAACGCCAGAGGTGTGGCGGGGATCGCTCCCCGCCGTGGCTCTTAACGTGTTTCAACTTCGTAGGCTAAATACGCGGTAAGCTCTGTGCTTCCTCTTTTGATATGCAGCTCGCATAGCGTGCCGCGCACCATCCAGACGAAAACCAGAATGGTGATACAAATCACCATCAGACAATACACATAGCTCCTGCGCATACAACCTCCTGATTGATTTCTCACAATTAAGAGGCTAATCTTCTGTTGTCTAGGCATTGGATTGGCCTCATTCGATTTATAGTCGAGTGGGGCTTTTCTCTTCTGCCCGGTGAACTCAAAGCAGAAAGCCTCAAGCACCCGTCAGCCATACTACGCAGCAGAATTTAATAAATCAAATCAGTAACATAACCATTCATTTGATAAATATATCTGCGCTTAACACTCCCAGCCCAGACTTTTTCGTATTGCCTGCCGATACGGCGTTTCGAATTCAGTGGGAACCCTGCGCAGATAATCCTGCGCATGTTGCCGCTTTTCCCCTTCAAGCGTAGCCAGGTAGTCCAGCACTTCTTTCACGCAGGGTACGCGGCCTTCAAGACTATCAATGCGTGGCGGCAGTGCCGTCCAGATCACCGCGTCCAGCTGTTTTTCCGTCGCCCATTCAGCTAATGGACCTGCGGACGTACTGTTAAACACCATCACGCCGACGCCATCACTACGGGAGAGCGGGATTTGCTCGCGTTTACGTAGCGCTGAAACCGCATCATGCAGCGTTTCGGCATTCAGCATCGCCCAGAAAACATGCGTCAGCGGCGCATTCATGCACACCGCGGTGGCCAGTTCGCCGCCATCACCGACGCGGGAAAATTCGATGGGTAGTGCTGGTCCATCTTTGAACCACTCGCTGGCCAGCGGCAATGCCTCTGGCTTCCAGATTAGCGATCCCCAGCCAAGACATGCAATTTTCACGATCCCATCCCTTCTTATTTTTGTCGCTACGCTCAGGTAGTTAAGCTTAGGAGGTGCATGAGAAAGTGCCACTCGGTTACCGCTTCAGCGGCAGCCCCGCCGTTTCCTTCGCGCGCATCACCGTCAGGAAGGTGATCAGCGCCGCGCCCATTACATAGAACGCCGGGGAGAATGGATTACCGGTAGAGGTAATTAACCACACCGAGAACCACGGGGTGATGCCGCCGAAAAAGGCCACGGCAAAGTTATAGGCGATGGAGAGCCCGCCGTAGCGAATGCGGGTCGGGAAGAGTTCGGCCATGGCCGCGCTGCATGCGCCGTCGAAGGCAGCGATAAACGCGCCCAGCATCAGCATTGCCAGCACAGCCGACAGCATATTGCCGTTCGCCATCACCATCATGGCCGGATAGCTGAACAGGATGAAGCCGCCGCAGCCCGCCAGCATCAGCGGTTTACGCCCATATTTATCCGACAGCAGCCCCATAAAAGGCACCAGTATGGCGATGCCAAACAGCCCGATAGTGGTGATGGCGTAAGCGTCGAGTTTTGAAAAATGCATCTGCGTGGACAGATAGCTCGGCATAAAGGTCTGCAACGTCCAGTGCCCTACCGCCTTGATCACCACAAAGCCCACGCAAAACAGCAGCGCGCCCCAGGCGGTTTTTACCGCCGTACGCAGCGGCGCGGCTTCTTTTTTACCGAGCTTTGCCATCGCCAGAAATTCCGGCGAGTCTTCGAGATGCTTACGCAGATAAAGCCCGACCCAGCCCAGCGGTCCGGCGATCAAAAACGGGATCCGCCAGCCCCAGTCGTTCATCGCCCCTTCGCCCAACAGCGCGGTCAGCAGAAACACCAGCCCTGAACCCGCAACAAAGGCCATAAAGCCAAAGTTGTCGATCCAGCAGGTAAAGTAGCCGCGCCGGGCATCGGGCGCATATTCCGCCAGAAAGGTGGTGGCACCAGAGCTTTCGCCCCCGGCGGCGAAGCCCTGCACCAGACGGGTGATCACCAGCAGCACAGTGGCGGTAATACCAATCTGATGATAAGTGGGCAGTAACCCCATCACAAAGGTGGCGCCCGAGGTGAGCAAAATCACCGTGGCGAGGATTTTTTGTCTGCCGACGCGATCGCCCAGCGAACCGAAATAGAGCCCGCCCAGCGGACGCATAATGAATCCCGCGCCGAATACCGCAAAAGAAGAAAGCAGCGCCACGGCGGGATCGCCGGCCTGGAAAAACTGCAAACCGATGATTGCCGCGAGCGTACCGTACAGCCCAAAATCAAACCACTCGACAAAATGGCCGACGCCGGTGGCAAGTAAGACTTTGCGTAATTTTCGTGCCGCCACGCTGGTTTCCCCGGCTGGTGCACGGTCAAGCGACTGCTGAACAGGCTGAGTCATACCCTCTCCTAATCACAGTGTTTCTATAATAGATATACTATCTATACGCTGTGCCGGAGTTTCGCCCACTACAGCCGTTTTAAAATGTGATGCATAACGAACAAAAACGGTGAAAAACCCGTCAGGATCACATTTATTACCGTGCTGAATATATAAAGCCCCGCCAGTGCGGGGCCTGTCGTTGCCGGATCAGCGGCGTTTTTTTGGTAACATACGCAGCAGCGTATTATCTTTCCAGACGTAGTGATGCATCAGCGCCGCCGCGGCGTGCAGGCCGATAACGTAATAGCCGAGGGTCGCCAGGGTGACGTGATAATCCTTGAGCATATCCACCAGATCGAAATCCGCTTCGGCGGTGTGTGGCATCACTATGCCGAAAGCGATCCAGTTGTTACCGCGGAACCACATCATCAACAGGCCGATGACCGGCAGCGCGATAAACAGCAGGTAGATCACCAGATGTCCCAGATGCGCCATGCCGGTCAGCATCGCTCTGGGCTTTGGCACAATAGCCGGTGACGGCGTTTTCAGGCGCAGCAGCAAACGCGTCACCATCAGCACCAGAATCGAGATGCCACAGGAAACATGGACGATATTAAAGTAAGGTCGGTAACTGCGCGGCGCGAAGCCGCGAAATTCCATGGCGCAATACGCAGTGACGACCAATAAAAAAACCAGCCAGTGAATGGCAATCTGCCATCCTGAATAGGTGCTGCGCATGAGACTTTCCTGAAATAAAACAGTAAGAAGGCAAACATACCGGGCTTTTTGCAAAAATTCATTAATTTTTCGGTTCTGAACCCGACGTGTAAACCATAAAGGAGACTGGCGTGAAAACCCTCAGTAATGCGTACCTGTTACAACTTATGGAAGAGGCGTCAAGCCGCGCCACGACCTTTTCCGTCTGGCCGGAGGGTGATGCCCCCGGCGCACAGCAAAGCCCGGTGGCGTTTCGCACCGAAGAGCAGCATACCGGGCCGTCGGCTTTTGACCGTTCCGTTACCGGCGTGCGTGCGACGACCATTACCGTCTATGCGCCGGATAACCCTAACGGCATCGGTATCCTGGTGACGCCGGGCGGCTCCTATCGCCGCGTGGTGCTGGATAAGGAAGGCAGCGCGCTGGCCCCGTTCTTTAATGCGCGCGGATACACGCTGTTTGTGATGACCTATCGCCTGCCAGGGGACGGCCATGCGGAAGGCGCGGATGCGCCGCTGGCAGACGTGCAACGGGCGATGCGCCTGCTGCGCGCCCGTGCGGCAGAGTGGCATCTGGATGCGGATAAACTCGGCGTGATGGGCTTTTCAGCGGGCGGACATGCCGCCGCCAGCCTTGGCACCCGCTATGACGAAGCGGTGTACGCGCCGGTGGATGACGTCGATGCGTTAAACGCCCGCCCGGCCTTTATGGCGCTGGTCTATCCGGTGATCACCATGCATGCGGATATTGATCATCCCGGCTCGCGTTTTGAGCTGATCGGCGATGCGCCGACGGAGGCGCAAATTACGCACTACTCCCCGGAAGATCGCGTCGGTGTGAATACGCCGCCGACGTTTTTGCTGCATGCGGTGGACGATCCGGCGGTAAAAGTGGAAAACAGCGTGGTGATGTTCAGCGCCCTGCGGCGGCTGGGGATCCCGGTGGAGATGCATCTGTTTGAACAGGGCCAGCACGGCTTTGGCATACGCGATGCGCAGGGACTGCCGGTTGCCGTGTGGCCGGAATTAATGATGGCGTGGATCGCGTCGAAATTCCCCTCATCTGCCGGATGAGGGGCAGCGATCAGCTCTGCAGATACACCATCTGGGTTTGCAGATATTCATTCAGACCGTGGCGTCCGTCGGCGCCGCCAATGCCCGATTTACGCCAGCCCGCGTGGAAACCCTGCATCGCCTCAAAGTTTTCGCGGTTGATGTAGGTTTCGCCAAACTTCAGGCCGCGCACCGCTTTCATTGCCACGTTCAGGTTGGCGGTATAGATCGAAGACGTCAGCCCGTATTCGCTGTCATTGGCCATCGCCAGCGCCTCGTCGAGGGTATCAAAGGACACCACCGGCAACACCGGGCCGAAGGTCTCTTCGTGCATAATGCTCATTTCCTGACGCACGTCCACCAACAGCGTCGGCGGGTAAAAATAGCCGTTGCCCTCCACCGCTTTGCCGCCGAGCACGACGGTGGCGCCCTGCTCAACCGCGCGCGCGACTTTTTCTTCTACGCGGGTCAGCGCCGCGGCGTTGATTAATGGCCCCATTGCGATATCGTTACGCTGCGCCGGATCGCCAAACTGCACCGCTTTCATCGCCTCGCCCAGTTTGTTAACAAAGCGGTCGTAAATACCTTTTTGCACATAGACGCGCTCGGCGCAGTTACATACCTGCCCGGCGTTGATGATGCGTGAATCGACAATGGCTTTCACCGCAAGCTCCAGATCCGCATCGTCCATCACTATCGCCGGGGCCTTGCCGCCCAGCTCCAGGCACACTTTGGTGATGTTTTTCGCCGCTGCCGCCATGATCTTCTCGCCCGCGCCGACGCTGCCGGTCATGCTGACCATCGCCACTTTCGGGTTGCCCGCCAGCTCCTGTCCCACAGTTTCTCCGCGCCCGAGCACCAGGTTAAAGACGCCGCGCGGCAGACCGATCTCATCGATAATTTTTGCAAAGGCGATGGCGTTGTTTGGCGTGAATTCGCTGGGTTTAATCACAATGGTGTTGCCGGTGATCAGCGCCGGGGCCAGTTTGCGGGCGATAAGGAAGAACGGGAAGTTCCACGGCAGAATACCGGTGGTGACGCCCAGCGCGCGTTTAAAGACGAAAATGTTCTCGCCCGGACGGTCGCTTTGCAGGATCTCCCCTTCGTAGCGCCGCGCCCACTCCGCCATGTAATCAATGTAATCCGCGGTAAAGGCCACTTCGACTTCCGCCAGCTGCTGAATTTTGCCGCCTTCAGCGACGATAAGCTGACTGATTTCGCTGGCGCGCTCGCGGATCCCGGCGGAAATTTTGCGTAACCAGCCCGCACGTTCAATAGCAGGCAGCGCTTCCCAGGCGGGCTGCGCGCGCTCTGCGGCATCAATCGCCTTACGGGCGTCCTCCGCCGTACCGTCCGGGATGCGCGATAACAGCGCTTCTGTGGACGGGTTGACCACGTCAATCCACGCGTCCCCCTGCCAGGTGACAAACTGTCCATCGATATACATAGGGTGTTGTACGGGTGCTGTCATGACCTGCTCCTGTAATAACATTGTTTTTAACAAGTAAATTCGTTGTTAAAAATCTACAGGTGCAGCGGGCTATTCCCATCTTAATAGGCTGATTTTGTGAGATAACTCATAAAAGCACGGCGGATATGCAACAAATGTATTACATCAGAGAGAGGACGAATGCCCGTTTGCGCTGTGAATATCGCAAACGGGCAGCACGTTATCGTAATGCCCGATCCCGCAGGGCGGCGTTCAGGGTGTCATCCGTCTGTAAGGTACGCCAGGCGGTTTCGACGCTGGCGGGAAAATCGACGTGGGCGATAAAGTTGCGCCCCCGCGGGCCGTACCCCTGCTCGTCATCCCGCAGACGCGGAACCTCGCCGAGGATCAGCGACAGATAGCGATCCGCCGCCCACAGGCCGTCTTCGCGCGGCGTAAAGCTCAGCCCGCGCTGTCCGTTACGCAACTGCGGCGTCACGCCCGGCCAGCTCAGGAAACGAATGTCCGGCGACTGCTCTGCGCTGACGCGGGCGAAGGTCGCCATGGTGCGCCGCTGCATGGTCGGATCCTGCACCACCAGCACCCTGCGCGCCGTCGGTAGCTTTGCGCGCAGCAATTCGCAGGACAGTCGCGCGTTTTCACCGCAGTTTGTGGACTTATCTTCCGCAAGAATACGTTCAGCGGGAATGCGCCAGAACTGCCGTGCAATATCGCCAATGATGGCCGCCTCTGAACGTCCGGTGGTGCGGATGACGTTATAACGCGGATGGCGGGCGATAGCGGCATACAAAAACGGCGTGGAATGACCAATACCGCCGCTGATCAACAAGGGCGCTCTGGCGCGGGCGGCGAGCTGACAGGCCGCGTCTATGGTCGGGATCACGGCGTTCCCTGCCAGAATAATAGCGTCGGCCTGCACCGGATGCGGCTTGCCGGCAAAATCATTTTGCGCCAGCCACTGCCCGAGCGTATTGACCGCCGCCAGCGTGGTTTCCGGCAATGTGGGAAAGCGGGTAATGATCATGCAAATCTCCTTTTACGAACCATCCTGTAGAGTACGATCGCTCACAGATTTAAACAGCGGATCTCTCCTAATCCTTCTGTAACTTACCGAATTTTATCGCAATATTTTTATCAGATATTTATACCTTTAACGGTTTCAAATTCTGTCATGCTGTTGCCAGTTGTATGTGACAACGTCACGCAAAATATTAACCAGAAATATTGAATTACTGTAATTAATTGACTTGAATTATCATTCGCGGGCACTATAAAATCCTTAGCCGCCTAATTATTCATTGTCGTTATCTGGAACCCCAATGCGTTTGCCCAAAAGCGATCCGTACCAGCCAAGAGAGTGGGCACCGCATGAAAAGCCCATGCTTTTAGGGTCGCCGTCGACCCCCTATCACAGCACGCCCAGGCGCATCGCCTATGGCATTGTCGGGCTACTGGTGTGCCTGACCGGCGCGCTTGGCAACGCCATGGTAACCGCCAACCTGCAAAATTTGCAGGGCTCGTTTGCCGCCTGGTCTAACGAAATCGCCTGGCTGCCGACCGTCTATGTGATGACCAACGTCTCCATTAACCTGCTGCTGGTTAAATTCCGTCAGCAGTTCGGCCTACGCGCTTTTACCGAAGGCTTTCTGGTGCTCTACGTACTGGTGACCTTTTTTCACCTGTTCGTCAACGATCTCAACTCTGCCCTGATGGTGCGCGCCGCGCACGGTATGGTGGCGGCTGCCTTGAGTTCGCTGGGCATTTACTATCAGATCCAGGCCTGGCCTGCGAAACATCGTTTAAAGGCGCTGACCATCGGTATTACCGGTTCGTCGCTGGCTATCCCCATCGCCCGCCTGTTCTCCACTGAACTTTTGCAAATCGACGAATGGCGCGGGCTTTACCTGTTTGAACTCGGGCTGGCGCTGATCTCGCTGGCCGGAGTGATCCTCCTCAAGCTGCCGCCGGGGGATCGAAAAAAGGTGTTCGAGAAAAAAGATTTCATCACCTTTATGCTGTTTGCCCCCGGTATGGCGCTGCTGTGCGCGGTGCTGTCGCTGGGGAGAATTGACTGGTGGTTTGAAGCGCCGTGGATCGGCTGGGCGCTGGCCGGCTCGCTGGTGCTGATCGTCAGCGCCATTGTCTTTGAGCACAACCGCAGCAACCCGCTGCTGAATACCCGCTGGTTATCCAGCGGCAGTATTGTGCGCCTCGGGCTGATTATGGTGCTCATTCGTATTGTGCTGGCGGAGCAGAACACCGGCGTTATCGGCTGGCTGCAATATGTCGGCCTGCAAAATGAACAGATGACGCACCTGGCCTGGTCGATTTTTGCCGGTATTGTTTGCGGCATCGTTATCAGTTGCCTGACCATTAAACCGCAGCGCCTGACCTGGCCGATTATCACGTCACTGGTGTTGATGGTGATCGCTGCTCTGCTCGACAGCCAGTCCAACAGCCTGACGCGGCCGGATCAGTTACTGGTCAGCCAGTTTCTGCTCGGTTTTGGCAGCGCCTTTTTCCTTGCTCCGGCGATGCTTGCCGCCATTGGCGGCGTCATGGCGGACCCACGCAATCTGGTGAGTTTTTCTGTGTTATTTGGCATCAGTCAGAACCTCGGCGGCCTGCTTGGCTCGGCGATCCTCGGCACCTTCCAGGTCTGGCGGGAGAAATATCACTCCAGCGTGCTGGCCGAACAACTCACCACCCTGAACCCGCTGGTGAATGACCGCATCCAGCTCTACAGTCAGATGTACCGCAGCCAGATCGGCGACAGCACCCTGCTGAACGTGCAGGCGATCAATCAGTTACAGACCGCCAGCGCGTTGCAGGCGAATATTCTGGCCTATAACGATACCTATCTGCTCACGGCGACCATCGCGGCCTGCACCCTGCTGTGGATCCTGTGGCGGTTACTGCGATTGCGCATTACGGCTCATCTGGCCCTGAAGCGGGCCATGCAGCAAAAAGCATAAAAATAGCGGAACAACGAAATGAAACAGAAATTACGACAGGAGTGGTTATGAGTCAGCAGGACGCCGCCAAAGAGCAGGCCAATACGCGCAGCAATTTGCGCGTGGTTTCCATTTTTGCCGCTGCAGCGATAGGTATTGTGGGCGTACTGGTGATCCTCTACGCCTGGCAACTTCCCCCTTTTACCCGTCACACCCAGTTTACGGATAACGCCTACGTACGCGGGCAGACGACCTTTATCAGCCCGCAGGTCAACGGCTATATCACCGACGTTAAGGTGCAGGATTTCGCCATCGTGAAACGGGGCGATCTGCTGATGCAGATTGACGACCGCATCTATACCCAGCGCGTACATCAGGCGCAGGCCCAGCTGGCGATGAAAATTGCCGCGCTGAACAATAATCTGCAACAACGCAAAAGCGCCGAGGCGGTGATCAAGCGTAACGAAGCCGCGCTGCAAAATGCCCGCGCCCAGAGCCTGAAAAGCCAGGCGGATCTGAAGCGCGTGAAAGAGCTGGCCTCTGATGGTTCGCTCTCCGTACGTGAGCGCGATGCCGCCCTTGCCAGCGCCGCGCAGGGCAGCGCCGATATCGATCAGGCACGCGCCACCCTTGAGATGTCGCGCCAGGATCTGCAAACGGTGATCGTTAATCGCGCCTCGCTGGAAGCGGATGTGGAAAACGCCCGCGCCGCGCTGGAACTGGCGCAGATCGACCTGCAAAACACGCGCATCGTCGCACCGCGCGACGGACAGCTCGGGCAGATTGCGGTGCGCCTGGGAGCCTACGTTACTGCCGGGACACATCTGACCTCGCTGGTGCCGCCGCAACACTGGATTATCGCCAACGTGAAAGAGACGCAGCTGGCGACGATCCGTCTCGGCCAGCCGGTGCATATCACCGTTGACGCCCTTAACGACGAGGCCTTCAGCGGGCGGGTGCAGAGCATTTCCCCGGCTACCGGCGTTGAATTCAGCGCCGTCACGCCGGATAACGCCACCGGCAACTTTGTGAAGATCGCCCAGCGTATTCCGGTGCGCATCGAGATCGAGGGTAAACCTGAACAGTTACAGCGCCTGCGTCCGGGGATGTCGGTGCAGGTGAATATTGATACCCGGGAGGCAGAATAATGACCTTCCGTCCTGTCTGGCTGGCGCTGACCTTAGCGCTGGCGGGCTGTCAGTCTGTTGACGTTGCCCCTGCCCGTCCTTCATTAACCATTCCCGCGGAATGGCGCACTGCCGTGGGGCCGCAAAGTCCGGTCGAGGGCGTATGGTGGCGTAATTTCCATGACAGTCAAATGAACCGTTATGTGGAACAGGCGCTGCGCCAGAACAACGATATTCTGATCGCCCGCGAGCGGATAAATGAGTATCAGGCGCGCATTTATGCCGCAGAAGGCGATCTGTTCCCGACGCTGGATGCTAACCTGGGCGGTACGCGGGCGCGTTCGCAGTCTGCCGCCACCGGACAGCCCGTGCACAGCACGCTGTACAAAGGTGGACTGACGGCGAATTACGATGTGGATCTGTGGGGCGCGAACCGCAGCGCCACGGACGCGGCACGGGCATCGCTGGCGGCGCAAAAAGCCGCCGCTGCGGCTGCCGATCTGACCGTCGCGTCGCAGGTGGCCTCCGGCTATATCACGCTGCTGTCGCTGGATGAACAGCTGCGCGTTACGCAGTCGACGCTGGCGGCGCGCGAAGAAGCTTATAACCTCGCTAAACGGCAGTTTGAAACGGGCTACAGCTCGCGGCTGGAGCTGATGCAGTCGGATTCAGAACGACGCGCCACCCGTGCGCAGATCCCGCAGTTGCAGCACCAGATCAGTGAGCAGGAAAACGCCCTCAGCCTGCTGGCTGGCGGCAATCCCGGCCCGGTGCCGCGCGGAGCCTTTGACCGGTTAACGCCGTTGCCGGTGCCTGCGCAGTTGCCCTCCACGCTGTTAAATCGTCGCCCGGATATTGTGCAGGCGCAGCAGGCATTGATCGCCGCGGATGCTTCGCTGGCGGCGTCACAGGCCCGGCTGTTGCCGTCGATCAGTCTGACGGCGGGCGGCACCTGGCAGGCGGATACCCTGCCGGGATTGCTGGATAATCCGCTGCGCTTGTGGAGCGTCGGCGGCAGTATTCTTGCGCCGCTGCTTAACCGTCAGGCGCTGAATGCGCAGGTGGATGTGTCGATGTCCCAGCGCAATCAGGCGCTGTACAGCTATGAAAATACGGTGCGCAATGCGTTCAAAGAGGTGAACGACAGCCTGGATGCTATTGCGCGCTTGCAGGAGCAGTTAGACGAGTTGCAGGAGCAGGCGACGGTGGCGGAAGAGGCGCTGCGGATCGCCCATAACCGTTACCGGAATGGCTATGCTTCGTATCTTGATGAGCTGGATGCGCAGCGCACGCTGTACTCGGCACAGACCAATGTGGTGCAGGTGAAGAATAATTTGCTGCTGGCGCAGGTGGATTTGTACCGGGCGCTGGGCGGCGGCTGGACCGGAGTGCAGTGAGGGTTTTGCCCTGGGTGGCGTGAACTGCCCGGTGACGCTGCGCTTACCGGGCCTACGGGCTGGTGAGGTGACTGCCCGGTGGCGCTGGCGCTTACCGGGCCTAC
>NZ_CP127837.1:3375678-3393024 GCF_030291195.1 Enterobacter sp. PGRG2
CGCTTTTGTAGGCCGGGCAAGACGCAGTCGCCGCCCGGCAAGGCATTACGGCTGGATCTGCTCCATCGCCTGCAAAATACGCTTATCGGAAATGGGGTACGATGTGCCGAGCTGCTGCGCGAAATAACTGACGCGCAGCTCTTCGATCATCCAGCGGATCTCTTTCACATCGTCATCCTCACGGCGGGCGGGCGGCAGCTTGTTCAGCCACTGCTGCCAGGCCTGCTGTACGCTCTCCACTTTCAGCATCTGCGCGCGATCCCGGTGCGGATCCACTGCCAGCTTCTCCAGCCGTTTTTCAATGGCATTCAGATAACGCAGCGTGTCCCCCAGACGTTTAAAACCGTTGCCGGTGACAAAACCGCGATACACCAGATTGTTCATCTGCGCTTTGATGTCCGACAGCCCCAGCGCCATGGTCATATCCACCCGCCCTTTCAGGCGCTTGTTGATATTGAACACGGCGGTCAGGATCTGTTCCACCTGCTTCGCAATCTCCACCACGGTGTCGTTAAGTTCAGCGCGCACTTTTTCGTGCAGCTGCGCATAACCCTCTTCCGTCCACACCGGGCCGCCCGCCTCATGGATCAGCTTATCGACGCCGCAGGAAATACAGTCATCAATCAGATCCAGCACTTTGCCGTACGGGTTAAAGTAGAGACCCAGCTTGGCTTTGTTGGGCAGCTTCTCATGCAGATATTTGATCGGCGACGGAATATTGAGCAGTAACAGACGGCGCAGACCGCGCCACATCTGCTGTTGCTGCTCCAGCGGATTATCGAACAGTTTGATCGCCACACTGTCGCGCTCATCCACCAGCGCAGGCCACGCCTTCACTTTGTAGTTGCCGCGTTTTTGCTCGTAGCTTTCCGGTAGCTGACCAAAACTCCAGATATGCAGCCCGCTCTGTTCGATACCGTCGTCGGCCACCGCCGACAGGGTTTCCTGTACTTTGCCTTTCAGCGCCTCTTTCAGCGCCGTCAGATCGCGGCCTTCCTGCAATTTCTTGTTCTTGTCGTCCACCACGCGGAAGCTGATCTTCAGGTGATCCGGCACCTGATCCCACTGCCAGGCGTCGCGATCAACGGTCACGCCGGTCATACGGCGCAGCTCGCGCTCCAGCGCATCCAGCAGCGGCAGCTCCAGCGGCGTCACACGCCCCAAAAAGGCTTCGGCATAGTTCGGCGCAGGCACAAAGTTGCGGCGTACCGGCTTCGGCAGGGATTTGATCAGCGCGATAATCAGCTCGCGGCGCAGTCCCGGGATCTGCCACTCAAAACCGCTGTCTTCCACCTGGTTTAACAGCGGCAGCGGAATGTGCACCGTTACGCCATCGGCATCCGCGCCAGGCTCAAACTGATAGCTCAGGCGCAGTTTCAGGTTGCCCTGATGCCAGAAGTTTGGATAGTCGAGCTTACTGACTTTTTCCGCGCCCTCTTTGATCAGCATGTTCTTTTCAAAGTTCAGCAGATCCGGCGTTTCGCGGCTGGCTTTCTTCCACCAGCTGTCGAAATGGCGTGCGGAGATCACCTCATGGCTGATGCGCTGATCGTAAAACTCAAACAGGGTTTCATCATCCACCAGAATGTCGCGGCGGCGCGATTTATGCTCCAGCTCTTCGATTTCCGCGCGCAGCTTCAGATTGTCGCGGAAAAACGCGTGGCGCGTCTGCCAGTCGCCTTCCACCAGCGCATGACGGATAAACAGCTCGCGGCTCAATGCCGGGTCGATCTGGCTGTAGTTCACCTTGCGCGCGCTGACGATGGGCAGCCCATAAAGCGTGACTTTTTCCGTCGCCATTACCGCGCCCTGCGCCCGCTCCCAGTGCGGTTCGCTGTAGGAGCGTTTGATCAGATGCTGCGCCACCGGTTCGACCCATTCCGGATCGATACGCGCGGCGATGCGTCCCCACAGGCGGCTGGTTTCCACCAGCTCGGCGACCATGGTCCACTTCGGCGGCTTTTTGAATAAACCGGAACCGGGGAAGATGGCGAAACGGGCGTTACGTGCGCCGGTAAATTCCTGCTTATCGGCGTCCTTCATGCCGATATGCGATAACAACCCGGTCAGCATGGCGATATGGATTTCGCGGTATTCCGCCGGTTCGCTGTTCACCGGAATGCCCAGCTCTTTCACCACCTGGCGCAGCTGGGTGTAAATATCCTGCCATTCCCGTACCCGCAGATAGTTAAGGAACTCGGTGCGGCACAGGCGGCGGAAACTGTTCGAGGACAGCGCTTTTTGCTGCTCGCCGAGGTAGTTCCACAGATTCACAAAGGCGAGGAAATCGGACTCTTTGTCGTGGAAACGGCGGTGCTTTTCGTCCGACGCCTGCTGCCTGTCCATCGGGCGCTCGCGCGGATCCTGAATCGACAGGGCCGAGGTGATGATCATCGCTTCCCGCACGCAGCCAAGCTTTTGCGCTTCCAGCACCATGCGCGCCAGACGCGGATCCACCGGCAGTTGCGAAAGCTGGCGGCCCTGCGGCGTCAGCTTATACGCCGTTTGCTGCTCATCGGTGGTGATCGCCCCCAGCTCTTCCAGCAGGCGCACACCGTCCTGAATGTTGCGTTTGTCCGGCGCTTCCACAAACGGGAACGCAGCGATGTCCCCCAGCCCCAGCGCGGTCATCTGTAAAATGACCGACGCGAGGTTAGTACGCAGAATTTCGGGATCGGTAAATTCCGGGCGCGACAGGAAATCATCTTCCGAATAAAGACGAATACAAATACCTTCCGAAACGCGTCCGCAGCGGCCTTTACGCTGGTTCGCCGACGCCTGCGAGATCGGTTCAATCGGCAGGCGCTGCACTTTGGTACGGAAGCTGTAGCGGCTGATACGCGCCGTGCCGGGATCGATGACATACTTGATGCCCGGCACGGTAAGCGAGGTTTCTGCCACGTTGGTCGCCAGCACGATGCGTCGCCCGCTGTGAGACTGGAACACGCGGTTTTGTTCGCTGTTCGACAGACGTGCATACAGCGGCAGCACTTCAGTATGCGGCAGACTGAGCTTGTTGAGCGCATCGGCGGTGTCGCGGATCTCCCGCTCACCGCTCATAAAAATCAGGATGTCGCCGGCGCTTTCACGGCCCAGCTCGTCCACGGCGTCGAAAATTGCCTGAAGCTGATCGCGCTCGGTATCGTCCGCCTCTTCCACAATCGGGCGATAGCGCACTTCCACCGGAAAGGTGCGGCCCGAGACTTCAATGATCGGCGCATTATCAAAGTGGCGGGAGAAGCGTTCCGGATCGATGGTCGCCGAGGTGATGATAACTTTCAGATCCGGGCGTTTTGGCAGCAGCTCTTTGAAATAGCCGAGCAGAAAATCGATGTTCAGGCTGCGCTCGTGCGCTTCATCGATGATGATAGTGTCGTACTGCATCAACAGGCGGTCCTGCTGGATCTCCGCCAGCAGAATGCCATCGGTCATCAGCTTGACCATGGTGTTGTCGCTGACGTGATCGCTGAAACGCACTTTATAACCAATGCAGCCGCCCGGCTCGCTTTTTAGCTCCTCAGCGATACGGCTGGCCACGGTCCGTGCCGCCAGTCTGCGTGGCTGAGTGTGGCCGATAAGCCCGGTCACGCCGCGCCCCAGCTCCATGCAGATTTTCGGCAGCTGGGTGGTTTTACCGGAGCCGGTCTCCCCGGCGACAATCACCACCTGGTGATCGCGGATGGCTTCCAGAATGTCCTGCTTCTTCTGGCTGACCGGCAGATTATCCGGATAGGTGATGTCAGGGCGCGCGGCCATGCGCTGGCGCACTTTGCCGGCAGCCTGTTCAATTTCCTGCGCCATGGTCTGGTAAATGGCCTGTTGCGCCTCTGGATTTTTAACCTTTCTCGCCCCGTGCAGACGGCGCGCGAAGCGTTGTCTGTCGCGCAGCATTAAGGTTTCAAGCTGCTGGTTAAGGGCGGAGAAAGTAAAATTTTGTTGTTCTGTCATAAGGTTATCGGGCAGCACACTGCCGGTAAAATTTCTCTGTTTCGTTTACTGTAGATTATCACATCGCCGCTTTCTTTGGCTTATTCAAAAAATTCGAACATTGGTATCGATATATTGCGCTATTCATGGCGGCGGATAATGAATAGAGTGACGGTAATTATTGAGGCTATACCTCAACATACATGCATAAAAGGAATCACCCATGAGTAAAGTATTAGTGCTTAAATCCAGTATTCTGGCAGGGTACTCTCAGTCTGGTCAGCTTTCCGACTATTTTGTTGAACAGTGGAGCGAAAAGCATCCGGCGGATGAAATTACCGTACGCGATCTGGCGGCTAATCCGGTTCCGGTCCTCGATGGCGAGCTGGTTGGTGCGCTGCGTCCGTCCGATGCCCCGCTGACGCCGCGTCAGCAGGAAGCCCTGAAGCTGTCTGATGAACTCATTGCTGAACTGCAGGCCCATGACGTTATCGTCATTAACGCCCCGATGTACAACTTTAACATCCCGACGCAGCTGAAAAACTACTTTGACCTGATTGCCCGTGCTGGCGTGACCTTCCGTTACACCGAGAAAGGCCCGGAAGGTCTGGTGACCGGTAAACGTGCGGTGGTGGTGTCCAGCCGTGGCGGCATCCATAAAGATACCCCGACTGACCTGATCGCTCCGTATCTGAAAGTGTTCCTGGGCTTTATCGGCATCACCGATGTGAACTTCGTGTTCGCAGAAGGCATTGCTTACGGTCCGGAAGTGGCGACCAAAGCGCAGTCCGACGCGAAAGCGGCCATCGACAGCGTAGTGACAGCGTAACGTTTTTGCTGATTTGTGCCCGGCGGTGCTTCGCTTGCACGGGCCTACACTTTTTGTAGGCCCGGTAAGCGCCAGCGCCACCGGGCAAAAACACTTACCCGCCGATACTTTCCAGCGTTGCCAGCACCTCTTCTGACAACTCCAGCTCTGCCGCCGCCATATTTTCACGCAGATGCGTGACCGACGACGTTCCGGGAATCAACAGAATATTCGGCGAACGGCGCAGCAGCCAGGCCAGCGCCACCTGCATCGGAGTGGCATTCAGGCTCGCCGCCACATCAGACAGCGTGGATGACTGCAACGGCGTAAAGCCGCCCAGCGGGAAAAACGGCACGTAGGCGATACCGTCACGGGCGAGCGCGTCGATCAGCGCGTCATCCTCACGATGCGCAATGTTGTAGAGATTCTGCACGCAGACCACGTCCACCATTGCACGCGCTTCGGCGACCTGGGTCGCGGTCACATTGCTCAGACCAATATGTTTCACCAGCCCCTGCTTTTGCAGATCCGCCAGCACCTGCACATGTTCCGCCAGCGAACCTTCCGCCGGGCCGTGTCCGTCGCCGAGCATCGAACGCAGGTTAACCACGTCCAGCGCTTCAACGCCCAGATTACGCAGGTTATCGTGTACCGCCTGTTTCAGCTCATCCGCAGAAAACGCCGGTAGCCAGGCTGCCGTTTCATCGCGGCGTGCGCCGATTTTGGTGACGATCACCAGATCGTCCGGATAAGGATGCAGCGCCTCGCGGATAATACGGTTTGTAATGTGCGGGCCATAAAAATCGCTGGTATCAATATGATTCACGCCAAGCGCAATGGCTTCGCGCAGTACCGCCAGCGCCGCGTCATGATCTTTCGGCGGGCCGTAGACGCCGGGGCCGGCAAGCTGCATCGCGCCGTAGCCCAGACGGTTGACGGTCATTCCGCCGAAGGTAAAGGTGTTTGCTGTGGTGTGCGTCATCATGATCCTTCCTGCATGGGTTATAGTAAATCGCTGCGCGTCTTCAGCAACGTTTCGACGTCTTTATCCGCTTTAATATGAATATCGTGGTCAATCTTGACGTTCATATTGATGGTGATCGGCGTGGACGGGGCCGCCACTTCGATACGCGGCGTGCAGCCGGTCAGCAGCATCAGGGACGCACAAAGCGCGCTTAACGGGAGTTTCATTGTCTTACCTCACATTCCTTGCCAGGCGCGCAGCGGTTATCCGGCACTGCCGCATGTTGCTCAAGCCATGACTGCAAATTATCGCCGTAACGTAAACTGCGCCACAGCATGAAGACATTTTCTTCGTGGTGATAGTTCAGGTTCACCGCATTGCTTTTTCCATCCACGTAGCTGATGCCTTTCAGGGCGGCGCGCATCTTCATTACGCCATGATTATCCAGATCGATATGCGTCCAGGATTGCGAAATTTCCATATAGCGTAGCCAGCTGATGGCCGCCCCGGCCGCCATATTATCCTTCACCAGAGCGTCGGCGGTGTCTTTATCAAGACGCAGCGTCAGCGCGCCCGGATTGCTTAACCAGCCATCTTTCACGATCCATTGATCGTTATTCAGCCACAGCGGCAGCGCGCCGTTGAGCGCGCCGGACATGGCGAACTGTTTGGTATTCACCGCGCTGATAATTTCGCTGGCGGAAATATGCTCCAGCCGCAGCAGCGCAGCGTCGTGCTGCGGCATACGCAGCTGGCGGAGGGTGATTTTCCCGCCGAGCATATCCACGCTGACGTCACTCAGACGCAGCGGGTTATCTTCGCTCCACGGGTACGCGCCCTGCAAATCCGCAGTGAAGTTTTTCGCCGTCACCTGGTTGATGATTTCGCCAATGCGCAGCCGGACCGGCCCGCGCGTCCCCAGTTGCCAGGTCCCCTCACTGAAACGGAACGGCAGCACAAAATCGACGCCTTTTAGTTCGTTATCCGGCATCCAGGCGCTGCCGCCTTTCAGCACACCGTGCCCCCCGGCTTCGAACCCCTGATCCGCAGCGGCAGAAAAGGCGATCTGCGCGTACATTTCGCCATCGCGCAGGGCCATTTTCCAGTCCGGCGGTACCAGCGGCTGAAAGACTTTCAACGCCTGGCGCGGCCACCACGCCTGCCCGCGCAGCCGTTCGCCGTCCCAGCGCCCGTTAACCCGTACCGGGCCAATCTCCTGCGCGTGGAGATCGCCTTTAAACTGAAAGACCGTCGGCTCGCGTCCGCTTACGCTGAATTTCAGCGTTGAGGGAGGTAACACGCTGCCGCCGCTGAAGGTGGTCTGCGCGGCGTCGAGCGACAGCGCGCCGCTGAACTGCGGATGCTGTTCATCACGCTGCCAGCGTATGGGCGCGTCCAGTACCAGCCGGGGTTTATCCATATGCATGGTACCGTACTGCAACTGATCGAAGCCGGTGGACAGATCGGTCAGCAGGATCAGGCTATCGCGCCACTCCCCTTTCCCGGCGACATCCCAGCGCGCCTGCATCGGCGTGAAGCGGCCATCACCCCAGTAGCGCCACTGCCAGAGACCATGATCCGGCAGGAAGTCGTGCGCTTTACCGTCGAGATGCAGGGTAAAATCGCCCATCTGATTTTCATGGGCGCGCAGGATGGCCTGTAAGCGTCCATCGATGCCGCGCCCGGTGACTTTTACCCCCGCCAGCGGCCAGCGCACTTCGTCAATATTCAGGGAATCAATAAGCGTGCCGCGGGAGCGCAACAGCGCGCCGGGGCTGAACGCCAGCAGCGGATCGGTGAGGCTGCCGCTCAGATGCGCCGGTAACACGGCGTATAAAATCAAATCGTTCTGCTTGGCTTCGCCGGTCAGTTGCAGGGGCAGATCGCTGTTTTCCAGACTCAGCCGCCCCGGCCCGATATTCAGTACGGCGTTGCCTTTGCCCGCATCGCCCCGGGTCAGCACGTTCATCCGGCCGCTGACCTCTGCGCCTTCCAGCCCCGCCTGCCAGTTTTTGATGCGTATGCCGACGCGCCCGCTTAACGGCATGCCCTGATAAGGCCAGTTCCAGCGCCCGTCGCTGATGGTGAGCTGCTGCTGCGTCACCTGCCAGGGAAGATCAAGCAGCGGATCGGCGGCATCCCGCGCCATGACGATCAGCTGGCCTTCGTTGTCGCGCCACTCGATTTCCGCATCCACAGGATCGGCGCTTTGCGGCAGGTGCAGGGTGGCGGCGGCATGACCGTTAACCGGCAGACCGTCCGGCACCAACGGCAGGGTGAACTCCCCCGCCAGGCTCAGCGGCGGCTGGTTTTCCGCGAGTTTGACCGCGAATTTTTCCACCGTCAGCGCCTGTCCGGAAAGCTGCGCCTGCACGGTGACGCGTTCGCCCTCATAACTGAGCTGCTGGCGCGCTGGCGTCAGCGCAAGGGCGATTTTCCCTTCCCATTGCTGCCAGGGCGTGACCGTCAGTTTATCGATATTAACCCAGGTATAAGGCAGCATGGACTGCCACTGTGCCAGGGTGCGCGGCGCGACGGGCGATGCCGTCGTCTGCGGGAGTTTTTTCAGACAGGCGGCGTTGAGCACCAGTGAGTCGACATTCAGTTGCCAGCGGCTCGGATGCGTCAGTTCGGCATGCGTAAGCTTCGCCAGCGGGCAATCATCCACCAGATAAAGTAAATCAGGAATTTTCAGGGCGTGCCGCGTCAGGCGGGGGCTGTCTTCAAAGGCGATGCGTGTCCCCACCGGCAGCCAGATCCCGGCCAGCGCCGGCACCCACTGCGCCAGCGTCATCAGCAGCGTAAGCGGCAAAAGTATGAACAGTAAGAGCAGCGCGAGCGCGACTTTATATTTACCCTTCATGGGCAGTTAATATCCTGATTTGTCATCAATTTTCTGTCTGTCCGTGGCGTTATTGTGGCATGCTTACATATATTGGTGAAGTGAATGCCTCTGATAAGAGTAGATGTTCTAGAATTAATCATTATGCTGGATTGATATTACAATCACTGGAGAAAGTCTTATGAAACTCGCTGTATATAGCACAAAGCAGTACGATAAAAAGTATTTGCAGCATGTTAACGAGAATTATAACTATGAACTTGAATTTTTCGACTTTCTGCTGACTGATAAAACCGCAAAAACGGCCCATGGTTGCGATGGCGTCTGTATTTTTGTTAACGACGATGGCAGCCGTCCGGTACTGGAAGAACTGAAAAAGCAGGGTCTGAAGTTTATTGCGCTGCGCTGTGCGGGCTTTAACAACGTCGACCTTGACGCCGCCAAAGCGTTAGGGCTGAAAGTGGTGCGCGTCCCGGCCTATTCCCCGGAAGCGGTGGCGGAACATGCCGTGGGTATGATGATGGCCCTGAACCGTCGTATTCACCGCGCCTATCAGCGTACCCGTGATGCTAACTTCTCGCTGGAGGGCCTGACCGGCTTCACCATGTACGGTAAAACCGCAGGCGTGATCGGCACCGGTAAGATTGGCGTGGCGGCGCTGCGTATTCTGAAAGGTTTCGGTATGCGCCTGCTGGCGTTTGATCCTTATCCGAGCGCCGCGGCGCTGGAGCTGGGCGTGGAGTATGTGGATCTGCCCACGCTGTTTGCCCAGTCGGACGTGATCTCCCTGCATTGCCCGCTCACCGAGGATAACTACCACCTGCTGAACCGTTCGTCGTTTGAGCAGATGAAAGACGGCGTGATGATCATCAACACCAGCCGTGGCGGCCTGGTGGACTCGCAGGCGGCTATCGAAGCGCTGAAAACGCAGAAAATCGGCGCGCTGGGTATGGACGTGTATGAGAACGAACGCGATCTGTTCTTTGAAGATAAGTCTAACGATGTGATCCAGGATGACGTTTTCCGTCGCCTGTCCGCCTGTCATAACGTGCTGTTCACCGGCCATCAGGCGTTCCTTACCGCCGAAGCCCTGATCAGCATTTCGGAAACCACGCTGGAGAACCTGCGCCAGCTGGAAAAAGGCGAAAACTGCCCGAACGCCCTGGTGTAAGAGCCCTTCGCTCCCCTCTCTTCAGGGGAGCGCTTTCAGATTTTCCTGCAAGACACCTCTTATACGCCTGTTAAAATCAGCGCTCAATCACGGAGAATATCCAGGGAGTTTTATGAAATATTTTATTGCGTTAACCGCAGCCACGTTGCTGCTGGCTGGCTGTGCCCGTGATGGCAAAGTCTCTGTCACGCCGGATGAGCTGATGCACCACCGTTTTGTGCTGCAAACGGTTAACGGCACTGCCATCAATCCTGGCAGTAATCCGCCGGAAATCAGCTTTGGCGAGAAAATGCACCTTTCCGGTGTGATGTGTAACCGTTTCACCGGTCAGGGGAAAGTGTCCGACGGCGCGCTGTCGGCGAAAAATCTGGCGATGACGCGCATGATGTGTGCCGATCCGCAGCGTAATCAGCTGGATCAGACCTTCAGTGCCATGATGAATGAAGGGGCACAGGCCGACCTCACCGGCAACCAGCTGACGCTGGCCACCGCAGAGCAGACGTTAATCTTTAAACTGGCCGACCTGGGGCAGTAATCAGTACGCGCCGCACGTGCCTGACGCGAGCGATTGTTCGCTACAACGTTTACCGTTGGGCAGTGCGCACATGCCGGTGGCCGAGCCATCAAGCTGACGTGCGACGGACAGCGATCCGCCAATCATCGCGCAGCTGGCTTCACCGGAACTGGTCATGGCGGCTTTCAGACCTGGCGCGACGTGCGCCGCCGTGGCCTGCTGAACTGGCTCGCTGCTGCAAGCCGATAACAATAATGCCGCGCACCCTACCCACAATCCTGCTCGCATGTTTTCTCCCCCGTCGATTTAGCAAAACCTATGCATAATAGGCAGCCCGGCGGCTGACGTCGAGAGTCAGACTGCGCTTTTTCTGTCCGGCCATGAGAATTTCCCCATTTTGCGGTATGGCTCCCAATTGGTCAGGACGTAAAAAAACCCGCCGCAGCGGGTTCTTTTCTTAATCAATGATGCAGCATTTCATCGACGACCTGCTCGTTAGTCAGCTGATACGGATAATAGGTCGGCCAGTTATCCATCTCTTTCAGCAGTGCATCCTGCGAGGTATTGCCGGTGAAAATGTGGTAATGCGCCGACTTGCGCGGACCGATGGTGTGATCGCTGAACTGCACGAACTTCGGCGCTTTACTGTTGGCATCCTTACATTCGAACAGGTAGCGCACGCCCTTCTTGCCCGAGGTATAGGTGAGGATTTTGTAGCCCGCGTAATCGTACTTACAGGCGTTAACCACGTCGCCGGTGTGGAATTCCATCACGCCGTTTTCAATGCCGATAGTGTCCACTTTAGTGGCGTAGCCTTTGCGGTAATAGGCTTTGTACTCGTCAGCGGTTTTGCTCTTGTCCTGTTCCGCTTTCTTCTTGAATACCGGATCCAGTTCGCCGCTTTCCAGCAACGGATAAACGGATTGCCATACGCCGTCCCAGTCGCTCAGGCTACGATCTTTTACGTCGCTGTCCTGGAATACGCCGTTCGCGGCTTTTTGTTCCATTTCGGTCAGCGGTTTTCCGTGAGAATGATGACCATGCGCCAGCGCCTGCCCGCTCAGTAAAAGCGCCCCGAGCGCCATTGCCACTGTTCCATATTGCTTTATCAAAACGCTACCCTCATTAAGATTTAGAAACATGGATGTTATGATATAACATTTATATTTTCAAGCCCGACCATTAAACATCAATTCATTGACCGCGGTTATGAGGAGTACACAAAAGCGAAAATGGCTTCAGAGGGGATTTGCTAAAATAGAAGCATAATTACAGGGCACGCCGGTGTTATGCGTGTCCCTTTTATTGCGCAATGTAAGGGTGTCCTATGATCACAACTGACGGTAATGGCGCAGTCGCCTCAGTGGCGTTCCGCACCAGCGAAGTTATCGCCATCTACCCTATTACCCCCAGCTCGACCATGGCCGAGCAGGCTGACGCCTGGGCGGGCAACGGGCTGAAAAACGTCTGGGGCGATGTCCCGCGTGTGGTGGAGATGCAGTCGGAAGCCGGGGCGATTGCCGCCGTGCACGGCGCGCTGCAAACCGGGGCGCTTTCCACCTCTTTCACCTCGTCGCAGGGCCTGCTGCTGATGATCCCCACGCTGTATAAGCTGGCCGGGCAGTTAACGCCTTTTGTGCTGCACGTGGCGGCGCGCACCGTGGCGACCCATGCGCTGTCGATCTTTGGCGATCACTCTGACGTCATGGCTGTGCGCCAGACCGGCTGCGCCATGCTGTGCGCCAGCAGCGTGCAGGAAGCGCAGGATTTCGCGCTGATTTCCCATATCGCGACGCTGAAAAGTCGGGTGCCATTTATTCATTTCTTTGATGGTTTCCGCACCTCCCACGAAATCAACAAAATCGCCCCGATCGCCGACGAGACCATCCGCGCCCTGCTGTCTCAGGAGGAGATCGCCGCCCACCGTGCCCGCGCCCTGAATCCGGAGCATCCGGTGATCCGTGGCACCTCGGCGAATCCTGATACTTACTTCCAGTCCCGCGAAGCGACTAACCCCTGGTATAACGCCGTTTACGATCGCGTTGAGCAGGCGATGGATGATTTCGCCGCCGCTACCGGTCGCGCCTATAAGCCGTTTGAATATTACGGCCATCCGCAGGCGGAGCGCGTCATTATTCTGATGGGCTCGGCGATCGGTACCTGTGAAGAGGTGGTGGATGAATTACTCACCCGCGGCGAAAAAGTCGGCGTGCTGAAAGTGCGGCTGTTCCGCCCGTTCTCGGCGCGGCATTTGCTGGCGGCGTTGCCGGACAGCGCGCGCACTATTGCCGTGCTGGATCGCACCAAAGAGCCGGGTGCCCATGCGGAACCGCTCTATCTCGACGTGATGACCGCGCTGGCGGAAGCCTTCAGTAACGGCGAACGCGACGCCCTGCCGCGTGTGATTGGCGGGCGCTACGGCCTCTCCTCCAAAGAATTTGGCCCGGAGTGCGTACTGGCGGTATTTAATGAATTGCAGTCGGCGAAGCCGAAACCGCGCTTTACCGTCGGCATTTACGATGACGTCACCAACCTGTCGTTACTGCTGCCGGAGAATACCCTGCCGTCAAAAACCAAACTGGAGGCGCTGTTCTACGGCCTCGGCAGCGACGGCAGCGTGTCGGCCACCAAAAACAATATTAAGATCATCGGTAACTCGACGCCGTGGTACGCCCAGGGCTATTTCGTGTACGACTCCAAAAAAGCCGGTGGCCTGACGGTGTCGCACCTGCGCGTCAGCGAGCAGCCCATTAACTCCGCCTACCTGATTTCGCAGGCGGACTTTGTTGGCTGTCACCAGTTGCAGTTTATCGACAAGTACCAGATGGCGGAGCGCCTGAAGCCGGGCGGCATTTTCCTGCTCAACACGCCTTACGCGCCGGATGAGGTGTGGGCGCGACTGCCGCAGGATGTGCAGGCGGTGCTGAACCAGAAAAAAGCGCGGCTGTGGGTGGTCAATGCGGCGAAAATCGCCCGCGAATGCGGCCTCGGCGCGCGTATCAATACCGTGATGCAGATGGCGTTTTTCCATCTGACCAACATTCTGCCGGGCGACAACGCGCTGGCGGCGTTACAGGGCGCCATCGCCAAAAGCTACAGCAGCAAAGGCGCGGAGCTGGTGGAGCGTAACTGGCAGGCGCTGGCGCTGGCCCGCGAATCGTTGTCAGAAGTGCCGCTGCAGGCGGTGAATGCCGCCAGCCCGCACCGGCCGCCGGTGGTGTCGGATGCCGCGCCGGATTTTGTGAAAACCGTGACCGCCGCCATGCTCGCCGGTCTGGGGGATGCGCTGCCCGTCTCTGCCCTGCCGCCGGACGGCACCTGGCCGGTGGGCACCACGCGCTGGGAAAAACGCAATATCGCCGAAGAAATCCCCATCTGGAAACCGGAGATCTGCACCCAGTGTAACCACTGCGTCGCTGCCTGCCCGCACTCTGCCATTCGCGCCAAAGTCGTGCAGCCGGAGGCGATGGAAAACGCCCCTGCCAGCCTGCAATCGCTGGACGTCAAATCCCGCGATATGCGCGGCCAGAAATATGTGTTGCAGGTCGCGCCGGAAGACTGCACAGGCTGTAATCTGTGCGTTGAAGTGTGCCCGGCTAAAGATCGCCAGAACCCGGAGATCAAGGCCATCAATATGATGTCGCGCCTGGAGCATGTGGAAGAAGAAAAAGTGCATTACGATTTCTTCCTCGATCTGCCGGAAATCGACCGCACGTCCCTTGAGCGTATTGATATTCGTACCTCGCAGTTGATCTCGCCGCTGTTTGAATATTCCGGCGCCTGCTCCGGCTGCGGCGAAACGCCCTATATCAAACTGCTGACGCAGCTGTATGGCGACCGGATGCTGATCGCCAATGCCACCGGCTGTTCGTCGATTTATGGCGGGAACCTGCCGTCCACGCCCTACACCACCGACCGGCATGGCCGTGGTCCGGCATGGGCCAACTCACTGTTTGAAGATAATGCCGAGTTCGGGCTGGGCTTCCGTCTGACGGTGGATCAGCATCGCCAGCGCGTGATGCGTCTGCTGGACACCTTTGCGGATCGTATTCCTGCCGACCTTAACGATGCGCTGCACGCCCCCGCCACGCCGGAAGTTCGCCGTGAACAGGTCGCCGCCCTGCGTCAGCAGTTGGCCGGTACCGACGGCGCGGAGGAGCTGCTGACCTACGCCGACGCGCTGGTGGAGAAATCCATCTGGCTTATCGGCGGTGACGGCTGGGCCTATGACATCGGCTTTGGCGGACTGGATCACGTGCTGAGCCTGACGGAAAACGTCAATATTCTGGTGCTGGATACGCAGTGTTATTCCAATACCGGCGGCCAGGCCTCGAAAGCCACACCGCTGGGCGCGGTCACCAAGTTTGGCGAACACGGTAAACGTAAAGCGCGTAAAGATCTGGGCGTCAGCATGATGATGTACGGGCATGTTTATGTCGCGCAGATCTCACTGGGGGCGCAGCTTAACCAGACGGTGAAAGCCATTCAGGAGGCGGAAGCCTATCCGGGACCGTCGCTGATCATCGCCTACAGCCCGTGCGAAGAGCACGGTTACGATCTGGCGTTAAGCCACGATCAGATGCGCCAGCTCACCTCAACCGGCTTCTGGCCGCTGTACCGCTTCGATCCGCGTCGCGCCGACGAAGGTAAAGTGCCGCTGGCGCTGGACTCCCGTCCGCCGTCTGAGGCGCTGGCGGATACGCTGATGAAAGAGCAGCGTTTCCGTCGCCTGAACGCCCAGCAGCCGGAAGTGGCGGAACAGTTATGGAAGGACGCCGCCGCCGATCTGCAAAAGCGCTATGACTTCCTGGCGCAGCTGGCCGGTAAAGCGGAAAAACACCCGGCGGAATAAGCCGCCATCCGGGCCGAATGCTGGCCCGGTACTTTCTAAAGCCCGGTGCCCATCGGGCTTTTAAGCCCCCTGAAAGGCCGTTATTTCGTCACCCGATACGCCGTAAAAAATGATAATCTTGATGAATGCCGAGCTGTTAAGGACACCACCGTGCGCCATCATCCCGTAAAATCATCGCGAATTGCCTCCATCGGGTACGAAGAAAGCACCCGTACGCTGGAAGTGCGGTTTCATAATAAAAACGTTTACCAGTATCGCGGCGTCCCCTCGCGCATTTTCAGCGTCTTTCTGACGGTTGTCTCGAAAGGCCGCTTTTATGATGGCGTGGTGAAAGGAAAATATCCGGAGCACCGCATCGCCTGATCTTTTATCCCACCGGCACCATCAGAAAATCAGAAAACCGCGTGGTGTAGCGCGGCGACAGCATTTCACGTTTCATCTGCCACTCCTGACGGATCCCCTGCCCGGCGAAATAGAGCGTCCCCCGTCCTTTTTTGCGGTTCAGTTCATCAAGCGTCGCCATCAGCGCCTCGCTGCCGGGGCGCGGGGCATGGTCATCAAACAGATTAAGCTGGGCGACGCCCTGACTGAAGAAATCCCCCAGCATGACGCCCGCTTTCTGATAGTGGAATCCCTCTTTCCAGATGAGTTTCAGACAGCGCGTGGCGGCGTCAATAATGTCCCGGCTGTCCTGAGTGGGCGTCAGCAGGCTGATGGAAGCGCTTTTGCCATAGTAAGGCTCGTTTAACGCAAAGGGCGAGGTCTTCACGAAGGCCGAAATAAACCGGCAGTACTGGCGTTCCGCCCGCAGTTTTTCCGCCGCGCGAAAGGCATGGCTGCAAATCGCCTGACGCATGTGCTCATAGTCCGTCACCCGCTCGCCGAAGCTGCGGCTACAGATGATCTCCTGTTTGGCCGGGGTCAACTCCTCGAACGCCAGGCAGGATTCTCCGCGCAGCTCACGCACGGTTCTTTCCAGCACCACGCTGAAATGTTTACGGATAAAGTTAATGTCGGCATCGGCCAGCTGAATGGCTTTGCTGATCCCCATCGCCTCCAGCCTTCTGGCGATGCGCCGCCCGATGCCCCACACCTCGCCCACATCCAGCCGCGCCATCAGCTTGCGCTGCCGCTCCAGGTTCGACAGATCCACCACGCCGTTAAACTGCGGCCAGCGTTTGGCGGCATAGTTAGCCAGCTTCGCCAGCGTCTTGGTTTGCGCGATGCCAACGCCAACCGTCAGGCGGGTATCCCGCCCGATGGTCTGGCGGATCTCCTGCCCGAACGCCGTCAAATCGCGGCAATTGCGCACGCCGGTTAAATCGCAAAAGGCTTCGTCGATGGAGTACATTTCCACACGCGGACAGAGATATTCCAGCGTGTCCATTACCCTTTTGCTCATGTCGGCGTAGAGCTCATAGTTACTGCTGAAACAGGTGATGTTATGGGCCCGAAATAGATCCCGCTGTTTGAAAAAAGGCGCGCCCATTACCACGCCGTATTTTTTCGCCTCGGCGCTGCGGGCAATCACGCAGCCGTCGTTATTGCTGAGCACCACTACCGGCTTACCCCACAAATCAGGCCGGAATATGGTTTCGCAGCTGGCATAAAATGAATTGACATCCACCAGAGCAAACATAATCAGCGCGTCGCTTTTACAATAAAAGTGACCACGCCGAATACTTCCAGCGCATCTTCGCTCAGGATGGGAATAGGTCGATAGGCGCGATTGAGCGGATTAAGTTGCAGGACGGGACGTAGCTGGAGTTGTTTGACGGTAAATTCGCCGTCGACGGCGGCAATAATAATATCGCCATGATCGGCTTTCAGCGAGGCATCCACTACCAGCAGATCGCCGTCGCTAATTCCCCCTTCAATCATTGAATCGCCCGCAGCGCGGACAAAATAGGTGGCTGAGGGATGCTGAATTAACCATTCATTCATATCGAGCGTTTTTTCAACATAATCCTGCGCGGGAGAAGGAAAACCGCACTGGACAAGATCGCCGAACAAAGGGAGCGCGTAAACCACGCGCAGTTCAGCAGGGTGATAGCACTTCATGGTGAGTCACCTTATTTGTTTTTACTGTGTATTTATACAGTAGATTTATATATTGCGCTGATCAAGTCCCTCCCCGGGCCGAAAAGTCTCATAAAATTGCCTTTATAAGATAAATTTCATTATTAATTAATCAGTTAGATATATGTGTAAATTTTTCCCGATGACGTGTGACTGCGTAGTTCTTGAACGAGACGGCGCATGCCGGCG
>NZ_CP127837.1:3393137-3447059 GCF_030291195.1 Enterobacter sp. PGRG2
CAAAATCAAGAAGTTAACAAAAAAGAACAGTATAACCTGAACAAACTCCAGAAGCGTCTGCGCCGCAATGTGGGTGAAGCCATTGCGGACTTCAACATGATTGAAGAAGGCGATCGCATTATGGTGTGTCTGTCAGGCGGTAAAGACAGCTACACCATGCTGGAGATCCTGCGCAATCTGCAGCAGAGCGCGCCGGTCAATTTCTCGCTGGTGGCGGTGAACCTCGATCAGAAACAGCCTGGCTTCCCGGGTCATATTCTTCCTGAATATCTCGAACAGCTCGGCGTCGAATATAAAATCGTTGAGGAAAATACCTACGGCATCGTAAAAGAGAAGATCCCGGAAGGTAAAACCACCTGTTCACTCTGTTCGCGTCTGCGTCGTGGCATTCTTTACCGTACCGCCACCGAGCTGGGCGCCACGAAAATCGCCCTCGGCCATCATCGCGATGACATTCTGCAAACGCTGTTTTTGAATATGTTCTACGGCGGCAAAATGAAAGGCATGCCGCCGAAGCTGATGAGCGACGACGGCATGCATATTGTGATCCGTCCGCTGGCCTACTGCCGCGAGAAAGACATCGAGCGTTTTGCCGAAGCGAAAGGCTACCCGATTATTCCGTGCAACCTGTGCGGTTCGCAGCCGAACCTGCAACGTCAGGTGATTGGCGACATGCTGCGCGACTGGGATAAACGCTATCCGGGCCGTCTGGAAACCATGTTCAGCGCCATGCAGAACGTGGTGCCATCGCACCTGAACGACGTTAACCTGTTTGATTTTAAAGGTATTACGCAGGGGGCTGAAGTGGTGGATGGCGGCGATCTGGCCTTCGATCGTGAATCCATTCCGCTGCAACCGGTAGGCTGGCAGCCGGAAGACGAAGACGCTCAACTCGATGAGCTGCGCCTTAACGTTGTTGAAGTGAAATGATGTTGCGCCTCTCTGGTCATATGGCCAGAGAGGCATTAAGGCTTATTTCAGTAAACGTACGCGGCAGGTCTTGCCCTTAATTTTCCCGCTCTGGAACTGCTTCCACGCCTGACGCGCCACGCCCTGACGCACCGCCACATAAACATGCGCCGGATGAATGGTAATCTTACCGATATCTGCGCCATCCATGCCCATATCCCCGGTCATTGCCCCCAGCACATCCCCGGCGCGCATTTTGGCTTTTTTACCGCCATCAATGCACAGCGTCGCCATTTCGGCTTCCAGCGGCACAACTTTCACGTTTGCTGGCGGGTTCAGCCAGTTCAGCTTCAGTTGCAGCATTTCAGACAGGATATTGGCGCGCTGGGCTTCTTCCGGCGCGCAGAGGCTGATCGCCAGACCGCTGTTACCGGCTCGCGCCGTACGACCAATACGGTGCACGTGCACTTCCGGATCCCACGCCAGCTCGTAGTTCACCACCAGTTCGAGGGATTTGATGTCCAGCCCGCGCGCCGCCACGTCGGTGGCCACCAGCACGCGTGCGCTGCCGTTGGCAAAGCGCACCAGCGTCTGATCGCGGTCGCGCTGCTCCAGATCGCCATGCAGCGCCAGCGCGTCCTGCCCTGCTTCGTTCAGCGCATCGCATACTTCCTGACAATCTTTTTTGGTGTTGCAGAATACCACGCAGGACGCCGGGCGGTGCTCGCTCAGCAGCTTTTGCAACAGGCTGATTTTGCCGTTGCGGGAAACTTCAAAAAATTGCTGCTCAACGGCAGGCAGATCGTCGACGGTATCAATTTCGATAGTTTCCGGATCGCGCTGCACGCGTCCGCTGATGGCGGCGATAGCCTCCGGCCAGGTGGCGGAAAACAGCAGCGTCTGGCGCGAGGCGGGCGCAAAGCGAATCACCGCGTCAATGGCATCACTGAATCCCATATCCAGCATGCGATCCGCTTCATCCATCACCAGCGTTTGCAGGTGATCGAGCGCCACGGTGTTCTTTTGCAGGTGATCCAGTAAACGCCCCGGCGTGGCGACGATAATATGCGGCGCATGTTGCAGCGAATCGCGCTGCGCGCCGAATGGCTGGCCGCCGCACAACGTCAGGATCTTAATGTTCGGCATAAAACGCGCCAGTCGGCGCAGTTCGCTGGCAACCTGATCCGCCAGTTCACGGGTCGGGCATAAAATCAGCGACTGCGTCTGAAACTGGCTGGCGTCAATGTGCTGCAACAGCCCTAAGCCAAAAGCCGCCGTTTTCCCGCTCCCGGTTTTTGCCTGCACGCGGACATCTTTCCCGGCAAGGATCGCGGGCAACGCCGCTGCCTGGACAGGTGTCATGGTCAGATAGCCCAGTTCGTTCAGGTTTTCGATCTGGGCGGCGGGTAGAGCATTCAGGGTAGAAAAAGCGGTCACAGTATATTCTCGCGATAAAAGGCCAGGTTCAGCAGGCGCGTATCCTCTCAGATCTGCCCGCTCAACGCGACAATTTAATCGGCACCTCGTCCGGCGGCGGATCGGGTAATGGCTGTGGATGGGGAATGGGATCGGGCACCGGAACCGGGTCAACGGGGATCGGGTCGGTGGGCAGCGTATCAACAGGACTGAACAAATTGAGACGGGACATAGTTACCTCCGCATGAATGAAGCACACCTTAAGGGTAGAAGCTCACGGAAAAGAGGCAAAAAAAAGCCGACTCTTTAAAGCCGGCGTCGTACGAATCAATTGTGCTATGCAGTAATTCAAAAAAAGGAAGTAAGACAATATGGAGCGCAACGCCCATCGCTTGACGTTGCATTCACCTGCGGGAGAGATAGTGCCCTGAATGAACCGGCGTTTTATTGATTTCGCTCAACTAAGGTGGCCTTTTCATGTTTGCATTTTGTTAAAAACGTTAAAATTTACAACCATTTACTGCGATGTAACCACCAGGTAACTCCGCCGATCAATACCACCAGCATCAAGCAGAAGATCGCAAAGCCCAGATGCCAGCTGCCGCCGGGAATGCCGCCAAGGTTAACGCCAAACAGCCCGGTCAGGAAAGTACTGGGTAAAAATACCATTGCCATCAACGACATGGTGTAGCTGCGTCGTGACAATGACTCCTGCATCACCTGGGTGATCTCATCGGTCATCACGCCGGTACGGGCGATACAGGCGTCGATTTCATCCAGCCCGCGTCCCAGCCGGTCAGAGATATCCTGCATGCGGCGGCGCTGATCGTCATTCATCCACGGAAAACGCTCGCTGGCGAGACGGGCATACACATCCCGTTGCGGGGCCATATAGCGACGCATTACGATCAGCTGTTTGCGCAGCAGGGCCAGAAAACCCCGCGGGGGAATTTGCTGATCGAGCAGGTTATCTTCCAGATCGATGATTTTGTCGTGCAGCACTTCGATAAATTCGCTGGCATGATCGGTCAGGGCATCGCAGACATCCACCAGCCAGCCGCCGACGTCCGTCGGCCCGGTGCCTTCCTGGAGATCGTGTACCACGTCATCCAGCGCCAGCACTTTACGCTGCCGTGTCGAGACAATCAGCCGCTCATCCATATATAAACGCATCGCCACCAGCTGATCCGGGCGCTCATCGGTACTGCCGTTAATGCAGCGCAGCGTGATCAGCGTCCCCTCGCCTAAGCGGCTGACGCGCGGCCGCAGGCTGTCGCCCGCCAGCGCATCGCGCACGTTGTTGGGAAGCAAAGGCGTGGTCGCAAGCCAGGCCGCGCTCTCCTGATTGGTATAGTTGAGGTGCAGCCAGCAAGGATGCTTGTCGTCAATAACGTCTTCATCGCTCAGCGTCGTCACGCCGCCTTTGCCATCCAGCAGCCACGCATAGACTGCATCCGGGACGTTAACGTCCGATCCCTTAATTGCCTCCACGGCCCCTCCGCATTCAGCACTGTAATGAAAACAGTCTAGCTGTCTGCCGGGCTTAAGCAATCAGAAAAGGTGCCAGTGCGCTGAATTTTATGGAGAAATGCCGCGCCTGCCTGCGCCACAGGCTGCGGCGCGTTTTCCAGCCGGAAACTGCGCGTTCTGCCCTGGAGTTCAAGCACCTGGTTTTTCAGCACATCCGCCGAGCCGGACAGCTCATCCACCATAGTGACATTGCTTTGGGTGAGTTTTTCCAGCTCAGACAGCGCCTGGCTGATTTGCGCGATACCTTTTTCCTGTTGCAGCGTTGAAACCGAAATCTCATCCATAAGCTGGCTCACCTGCCCGGCCCCGGCGACGATCTCGTGCATGTTTTTACCTGCTTCTTCGACCACCTGCGCGCCCTGGCTGACGTTTTGCGTCGTCACCGCGATCAGCGATTTGATGCTTTTGGCGGCTTCGGCGCTGCGGTGCGCAAGGGTTCTGACCTCTCCCGCTACCACCGAGAAACCTTTACCATGATCCCCCGCACGGGCGGCTTCCACCGCGGCGTTAAGGGCCAGAATATTGGTCTGGAATGCGATGCCGTCGATCATGGCGATAATATCAGTCATCTGCTGCGCACAGTCGGTAATGGACTGCATATTGTTCGAGACTTGATCCATTAGCTCACCGCCCCGGCGCGCGCTGCCGGTGGCTTCGCTGGCGTACTGCGTGGCGCGCTGGGTGTTTTCCGCGTTATTTCTGGTGCTGGCCGCCATTTGCTCCATGCTGGAAGCGGTCTGGATCAGCGCGGCGGACTGTTCTTCGCTTTTCACCGCCAGCTCCGCGCTGCGGGAGTGCAGCTGCCCGGAAAGATCCATGGCCGCCTGCGAGGAGGCGCGGATTTCCCGCACCAGCGTGGCGATGTTACTGGAAAGATGATTGATGCCAGGGATCAACCGCCCCGCACAGTTGTTACCGAAAATCGGGATGGTAATAGATAAGTTACCGGCGATGACTTCATCGATGCTTTTTTTAACGGTATTGATCGGCGAAACTAAATAAAACGTCATATATGCCCATAATAAACCGAGCGTTATCAGCGATAAAATAGCCAGCAGAGTAATTAAGGTGACGTCTTTTGAGACGGCCATCACTATTATTTCCATGACAACAAATGTACTCAGCAGGAATAACATGATGAAGGTTCGAACACTAATATGTTTAAGCATAAACAGGCCTGCTAATACGTCAGGGAGGGATTCAGTAGCTTTATAGCATCTGGAATACCCTTTTTCACTCTCATTTTTAAGGCGCATCATGTTCGCCGTTAATAGCGGAAAGTTTTACCCAAGGGATAGTTTTTCACTGCTTAAAATATTTTTATAAGTGGATAACACTACATCTGTAGCATAAACGTTTTTGACGCCGCAGCGCGATTGTCTCAGGGATAAGCATGGCGGTATATTTAGCGTCCTTTCACGCTCTGCCCCTGAAATTTAATGTAGCCGTACTTAAATACGAAGAAATAATGTGCAACGCAAAAGCTAATGCGCCTTTTTAATAATTCGGTGATAAAGGCTAACGTCAGCCAAAAATTCCGGCGCGCATAATCTGTTATTTGACCGCTTTGTTACAGCGCCTCCTCCCGCCGGGACAGGGTAAAATCGCTTAATAAACAAACAGCTTTTTAGCGCCTGGTTTGCTAACATAGCGCCCCTTTTACCTGCTATCGACGACCAACCGGCATGTCCAAAAAAAGAATCGGGCTTCGTTCGCTATTGATCATCCTCTCTGTGGGCAGCGTCACGCTGACCTCCCTGCTTCTGCTCAGCACGCTGTGGCTCATACAGAAAGAAAATATTGAGGACAGCCTGCTGCGCAGCAATATCGCCTATGCGCGCAAACTGGCGGACACCACCGACGGCTACTTTTCCACAGCGCAGCGCGAACTTGCCTATAGCGCACAGCAAATCAAAACGCTGCGCGATGAGGATAATCTGCATCGCGAAGCGGAACGGTTACGCCTGCAATCCGGATTTTTTAACTCGGTGGTGATCGTCACCTCCCAGGCGGTGGTGGCTGCCGCCTCGCCTGAAAGTCTGGGGCTGGTCGGGCAAAAGCTCACCTCTGACGCCACCAGGCGCGCCATCGCCCTTAAACAACCCTTTATTTCCAGTCCGTTTATGTCAGCTGCCGGAAATTATGTGGTGTTTATCTCCCAGCCGCTTTATGCCGCTGACGGACATTATCTCGGCTTTGTCGGCGGCTCTATCTATCTGAAAAAGCCGAGTATGCTGAGCAATATTATCAGCCAGCATTTTTATGAAGATGATTCTCAGGTGAGTATTGTCAGTAACGATGGCAAAGTTATTTATAATCACGATCCCTCCCTCGTCGGTGGCCATATCGCGGTTAATCCTGAGCTTAAAGATAAATTAATCCACGAACAGAGCGGTAAATATTTACTGACTCATCAGGGACAGGAATATCTGCTCGGCTATGCCAGCCTGAAGGCGACCGGCTGGAATGTCTTTATTTACGGCACCTCAGATAATGTGCAGCGTATTCTGGCGCTGACGGCGGAAAACGCCACCTGGATCCTGCTGACGCTGATCAGCCTGATGATCGCGCTGGTGGCCTGGCTCTCCTCGCGAATCTCCGCGCCGCTGGAAAAGCTGGCGGAACTGACGCGCTCGGAGGACAGCACCCGCACGCTGAAAGCGCTGCCGGGGATCCAGGCCTGGTATGCGGAGGCGGCGAATCTGCGGGAAGCGGTGTATCACCACGTGCTGATGATGGTCAACCGGGTCAGCGCGCTGAACGACGAGGCGATGACCGACCCGCTTACTGGCCTGTATAACCGTCGGGGTTTCAGAGAGATGACCCGCCGCTACCGGCACAGCGATCACCACTGCCTGCTGGCGTTGGATATCGATCACTTTAAGGTGATCAACGACGAGCACGGCCATGACGCCGGGGATGCGGTGCTGATAAGCCTGGCGGTATTGCTGAAAGCCGTCTGCCGCGAGAGCGACATTATTAATCGCTTCGGCGGTGAGGAGTTTGTGATCTTCCTGCCGGACACCTCGTTGAGCGAGGCCATCGCGCTGGCGGAGCGTATCCGTAAAACGGTGGAAAACACCGATTTCCCGTACACGCACCAGATGCGGCTTTGCGGCGGCGTGGTCAGTTTGCAGGATGAGGGTAACGACATGGAAGCGGCGCTGCGGCGGGCAGATGTGGCGCTTTATAATGCCAAAGCCAGCGGCCGCAACCGCGTAATGTTCAGCAAAGGCGATGAGATTTACCCTCACCAGGCGGGATAACGGGCTGGCAAGCCAGCCCGCGTCTGTCAGTGCTGCAAAATATACATCGTGCGGGTGTAAGCCACGTCTTCCGGATTGTTAATCGGATAGCCTTTCAGCCAGGGTTTGATCAGTCGTCCGTTACTGTACTGGTAGATAGGGGCAATCGGCGCTTTTTCGGCAATGATTTTTTCCGCTTCGTTATAATCGGCATTACGCGCTTCCGCAGTGGTTTCCTGCGCGGCCTGATTCAGTACTTTATCGTAAGCCGGATCGTTAAAGCGCGAAATATTGCCGCTATGGCTGGAAGTCAGCAGCGACAGGAAAGTTGACGGCTCGTTGTAATCCCCCACCCATGACGCGCGGATCACATCAAAATTGCCGGTGTTGCGGCTGTCGATGTAGGTTTTCCACTCCTGGTTTTGCAGCTTCACATCCACGCCCAGATTTTTCTTCCACATCGACGCCACCGCAATGGCGATTTTCTGGTGCGTTTCCGAGGTGTTATACAGCAAGGTCAGATTCAGCGGGCGCTGCGGGCCGTAACCTGCCGCCTGCAACAGGGTTTTCGCCTGCGCGTTCCGCTCTTCCTGGCTCATGGAAGCAAAAGGCGATGGCGAAGCTTTAAACCCGGCCGTCACGTCCGGCGTGAAATGCCACGCGGGTTTCTCGCCGGTGCCCAGCACTTTGTCCGCCATCAGCTGGCGGTCAATGGTCAGGCTCAGCGCCAGCCGCACACGCGGATCGGCGGTCGGGCCTTTCTGGGTGTTAAAGGCGTAATAATAGGTGCCCAGCTGCGGCGGCGTGTAGACCTGGCCCGGAATGTCTTTCATCAGCTTCTGATAGAGGTTTTTCGGGAAGGATTCGGTGATATCAATATCGTCCGCCAGATAGCGTTTGGTGGCGGCGCTCTCCTGGTTGATCGGCACAAAAGTGACCTGCTGGATCACCGTACGGGCGTTGTCCCAGTAATTGACGTTCGGCACCGCCACCAGTTTTTCATTCACCACGCGATCTTTTAATACATAAGCGCCGTTACCGATGAGCTTGCCGGGCTTCGTCCACTCCGCGCCCTGCTCCACATTCGCTTTCTGTACCGGATAAAACGCGAAGCTGGCGGTCAGATTGGCAAACCAGGGCAGCGGTTTATCAAGCTGAACGCGCAGCGTGTGGGGGTCAACGGCAGTGACGCCGAGCTTGTCCGGCGTGGCTTTGCCGTCAATGATGTTTTGCGCATTGCTGACGCCCGCCAGCGCCGCAAACCAGGCGAATGGCGAAGTGGTTTTTGGATCGACCAGCCGCTGCCAGCTGTAGACAAAATCCTGCGCGGTCACCGGCGTGCCGTCCGACCATTTTGCATCGTTGCGCAGAGTAAAAGTCCAGACGCGGTTATCGTTGCTCTGCCATTTGGTGGCGACGCCGGGCACCAGCTCGCCCTTCTCATTCTGATTCACCAGCCCTTCGAACAGATCGCGGATCACCTGGATTTCCGGCAGGCCAACGGCTTTAGCCGGATCCAGTGATGCAGGCTCGTCTTTAATGTGGCGCACCAGCACCTGCTTTTTCGCCAGCACTGCGCCCGCTGGCACCTCGGCGGCAACAGAAATCGACGAAAAGCTGCACATCAACAGCGCACAACAGGTTAGCGAAACGGAATGTTTCATGAGATCCCCTCAAAAGTAGGTGCCGGCCGGCGAAAGATGAGGTAATTATTTGTTTTAACAACAGGGAAAGCAAACATATCCCTTCAGAAAATAACGATTTGAAAAGGATCGTGTTTTGCTTAACACTTTTAACCATCACCCGACAGAGTAAGGATGTCTATGTCCGTTTCCCTTCCGCGCGCCGAACGAGGGGCTTTTCCCCCGCTGACGGAACATTATGGCATCTCCGGGCTTGGGGCGCCGCTGATCTGGTTTCCCGCGCCGCAGGCCTCGTCGGACAGCGGGCTGATCATTGCCGGAACCCATGGCGATGAAAATGCCGCCGTGGTTACGCTGTCATGCGCGCTGCGGACGTTAAGCCCGCAGTTTCGTCACCATCATGTGGTGCTGGCGGTGAACCCGGACGGCTGCCAGCTCGGTTTACGCGCCAATGCGAACGGCGTCGATCTGAACCGCAACTTTCCGGCGGCCAACTGGCGGGCCGGGGACACGGTGTATCGCTGGAACAGCGCCGCCGAGGCGCGGGATGTGGTATTACAGACCGGCACGACGCCCGGCTCCGAACCGGAAACGCAGGCGCTGTGCCAGTTGATCCACCGTATTCATCCGGCATGGGTGGTGACCTTTCACGATCCGCTGGCCTGTATTGAAGATCCCGCGCAAAGCGAGCTGGGGGCGTGGCTGGCGCAGGCGTTCGCCCTGCCGCACGTCACCAGCGTCGGCTATGAAACGCCCGGCTCTTTTGGCAGCTGGTGCGCCGACATAGGCCTGAACTGCATCACCGCCGAGTTTCCGCCTATCTCAAACGATGAGGCGAGCGAAATCTATTTGCAGGCGATGATGGATCTGCTGCGCTGGACGCCTCAGAGGTGAAGCTGACCGGTGGAGAAGCGCAGTCCCGGCTCCACGTCCACCGCCAGCCAGGTCGGGCCATCCAGATCGGCGAAACGCACTTTGCCCGCCAGCGGCAGCGCCGCGCTGATGGCCCGCGAGGTGCAGAGCATACAGCCGAGCATCAGTCCCAGCCCCTGCGCTGAAGCGGCGTCGGCCAGCGCCAGCGCCTCGGTCAGGCCACCGGTTTTATCCAGCTTGATGTTGATCATCTCGTAGCGGCCCTGCAAATTTTGCAGGCTGCTGCGCGTGTGGCAGCTTTCATCGGCGCAGATGGGCAGCGGATGGATAAAATTCGCCAGCATGGCGTCATCGCTGGCGGGCAGCGGCTGCTCCAGCATCGCCACGCCCAGATCCGCCAGCAGCTGGCAGCGCGCCGCCAGCCCTTCGCTGTGCCAGGACTCATTGGCATCGACAATCAGGGTGGCGTCGGGCACCGCCGAACGTACCGCCACCAGCCGTTCGCTGATAAACGTATCATCGAGTTTCACCTTCAGCAGACGCGCGCCCTTTTCCCACAGCGCCGCCGCGCTGGCCGCCATCTGCTGCGGCGTGCCGATCACCACCGTTTGCGCGGTGGTCACCGTGCCCGTCAGCGGCACGTGCAGGAGATCCATCAGATTCTGTCCTGCGCGACGCGCCTCCAGATCCCACAGGGCGCTGTCCACGGCATTACGCGCCGCGCCAGGCGGCAGGAGCGATTGCAGATCCTGACGCGTCAGCCCGCCTTCCAGCTGCGGCACCACGGTCATGATTTGCGCGATCACCGAGGCATCGCTTTCACCATAGCGCGGATAGGGCGTACATTCGCCCACTGCCCGCACACCATTCTCTTCCAGTTCAACCACCACCACCCGCGCTTCATTGCGGCTGCCACGCGAGATCACAAAGGGCGTATGCAGCGGCCAGTTCTCTTCATAAACCTTGACGGTTCTCATTCCGTTACTCCTCAGGCGCGATGTGGACAGTATAGTGATGAAAATAGGTTTGCCGAGTTCCTGAATAATCCCGTAAACTAGCCGCGACGTTAACTATATGTAAACAGGAAGCTATTTATGTCACAACTCGTTCATTTTCAGGGCAATCCGGTCGCTGTTGCCGGCACCATTCCCCAGGCTGGCAGCAAAGCGCCGGCATTCACGCTGGTGGCAAAAGATTTAACGGATGTCACGCTGGGCCAGTTCGCGGGCAAACGCAAAGTACTGAATGTCTTCCCGAGCATTGATACCGGCGTCTGCGCCGCGTCCGTGCGCAAATTCAACCAGCTCGCCACCGAGATGAAAGACACCGTTGTGCTGTGCATCTCTGCGGATCTGCCGTTCGCCCATTCCCGTTTTTGCGGCGCGGAAGGTCTGAGCAACGTCATCACCCTTTCCACCCTGCGTAATGCAGAGTTCCTGGAAAACTACGGTATCGGCATCACCGAAGGCGCACTGAAAGGCCTGGCGGCCCGTGCAGTTGTGGTGATCGACGAGAACGACACCGTGCTGTTCAGCGAGCTGGTGAACGAAATCACCAACGAACCGAATTACGACGCCGCGCTGGCTGCGCTGAAAGCGTAATTTCAGGTTAGTTCGCCCGGCGGCGCAGGCTTGCCGGGCTTATCCATTGCACCCGGCACTCATTTCCCGCTTACTCCTCGCCCTTCTTCTGGCTTAAGCCGTATTCCCGCAGTTTATTGGCAATCGCCGTATGGGATACGCCAAGGCGTTTCGCCAGTTTGCGCGTGCTGGGATAGCTCCGGTAGAGCTGCGTCAGCACCGAACGCTCAAAGCGGCTGGTGATGTCATCCAGCGAGCCTTCCATCGCCTCTTCGCCCACGGCCAGGCTACCGGCGTCATAATCGGGCAGCAAAATATCCTGCGAGCGTAACTCATAACCTTCGAGCTGCGTCAGCGCGCGATAAATGGCGTTTTTAAGCTGACGCACGTTGCCCGGCCAGCCATAGCGCATCAGCACCGTATTCAGCTCGGCGGACAGTTTCGGGCGCGGCACGCCCTGCTCATCGGCAAAACGCGCCACGAAAAGTTCGGTCAGCGGCATGATATCCTGCGGACGATCGCGCAGCGGCGGCAGATTGAGCGTCAGCACGTTCAGACGATAATAGAGATCTTCCCGGAACAACCCTTTCTGCACCAGTTCCACGAGGTTTTTCTGCGTGGCGCAAATTACCCGCACATCCACATGCACCTCATGATCTTCCCCGACGCGGCGGAACGTGCCGTCATTAAGGAAGCGCAGCAGTTTGACCTGCATGCGCGGCGACATTTCGCCGATCTCATCCAGCAGCACCGAGCCGCCGTTTGCCTGCTCGAAAAAGCCTTTTTTGCCTTCCGGCGCGTGACCAAAGAGTTCGCTTTCCACCGCATCCTCCGGAATGGAGGCGCAGTTTAATGCCAGATAGGGCTTAGCAGCGCGCGGGCTGGCAAGATGACAGGCGTGCGCCAGCAAATCTTTGCCGGTACCGGTATCGCCGACGATCAGCAGCGGCGCGGTAAGCATCGCCAGTTTGCGGGCCTGATCCACCACCTGACGCATTTTCGGGCTGACGGCGACGATCTGGCTGAAGGCGCTGACGTCCTGCGTGGTCATATTTTGCAGCTGGCGGCCCATGCGGATGGTCGAACGCAGCATCACCACCGCGCCGGTCAGCACCGGCGTCCCCGCTTCGCCTTCCAGATGCACCGGGGTGATTTCCATCAGGAAATTTTGCCCGTTGATCACCACATGTTCGTTATGGGACGCCTGCGGATTCCCCTCCAGCCAGCGCTGGAAGTTAAAACCAGGGATAAGCTGCATCGCGGTATGGTTGCGCAGCTTTGCCTGCTCAAGCGCGAACAGCTGGCAACTGGCCGGGTTCGCCAGCTCCACTTTGCATTTCATATCGACCGAGAGCACTGGCTCCGGCAGCGCTTCCAGTAAGGCGCTGAGCGCCAGATGTTCACGCTCCGACGGCATCCACAGTACGGTGCGCACGTCGGTGACGCCCGCGATACGGCGGATCTCCGCCATCAGGCTGCTGAAGGTGGTGAACTCCAGTTCAGCAAAATTAAGGTAGATGCGACCGATAGGGTCGATTTCGATACCGCGCAGATCTATGCCGCGTAATACCAGCAGATCGAGCAGCTCGCGGGCCAGACCAAGGCGGTCTTCACAAAACACTTCCAGACGCATGAGGGCTTCACCCTGAATAGTTAACCTATGATGAAATGATAAGCCACTTATTGGCTGGCAGGAAGCTGTCTGTCAACAAATATTGACAGCCTGACGGAAAAACAGGCACTCACGCGTAAAGTTATAGGTTCAGGGCGTGTTCTGCGTCAGCTCACGAGCCAGCGCGAGGAAGGCAGCCAGCCCCGCCGACGGATGACGCCGTCCAGGATAATAGAGACACAATCCGGGGAACGGCGGCGTCCACTCCTCCAGCAGGCGCACCAGCCGTCCGGCGCGCAGGTCATCAATAATGTCCTGTTCCAGAAAGAAGCCGATGCCGACATCCTGCAATACCTCCGCCCGCACCAGCGAGGCCTCGTCCAGCGTTAGCGGCCCGCGCACCTCCGGCAGCACGACCTCGCCCTGCTTTTCCAGATGCCAGCGATACAGAGATCCATCGGGTAAACGTACCCGAATACAGGAGTGCGCCAGTAAATCCATGGGTTTGAGGGGACGGGGATGTCGGGCCAGATAGGCGGGGGACGCCACCACCGCAAAGCGCTGCGGTTGCCCCAGCGAGACGGCAATCATATCAGCGGGGATCAGATCGGCGACCCGCACGCCGATATCAAAGCCTTCCGCCACAATGTCGACGAGTTTGCCTTCGGTGACCAGATCCACATGCATTTCCGGAAAGCGACGCAAAAACTCCAGCACAATGCTATTGAGCAGCGTACGGGCGGCAAAGGGCGGCGCGTTAATGCGCAACACGCCCGTCGGGGTTTCCCGCCGGGAACGCACCGCGTCCAGCGCGTCATGCACGCCCTGCAACGACGGCCCCATGCGCTCAATAAAAAGCCGCCCGGCATCGGTCAGCGCCACGCTGCGGGTAGTGCGATTGAACAGCCGCACACCCAGAGTGGCCTCGAATTTTGCCACCATATGACTCAGTGCCGTAGTGGATACGCCCAGTTCAATAGCCGCCGCCCGGAATGTTCCCCGGCGGGCAATAGCCATCACTGCGTCCAGATCTGACAGTGCAATACGTGACATTATCCCGCTCCTTTCATCACGGCATCCCGGTTTGTCCCGATTGTTTAAATTATAAAGCCTTCTTAAAGTGAACGGACACACTACAGGAGAAAAACGTATGCATGATTTTCTGGCACTGACTGACAAACGTGTCCTGATCACCTCTGGCACTAAAGGCGCAGGCGCGGCAACCGTAGCGCTGTTTCGCGAGCTGGGCGCGCAGGTGATGACCTGCGCCCGCCATCATCCGGACGATCAGGCGAGCGATCTGTTTGTCGTCGCCGATCTCACCACCGAAGCGGGATGCGCGCAGCTGGCAGAGGCAGTACAGCAACGGCTGGGGGGCGTGGACGTCATCGTGCATATGCTGGGCGGCTCCTCATCGCCAGCCGGAGGGTTTGCAGCGCTTGACGACGCGCAATGGCAGCGGGAGCTGGCGCTCAATCTTTTCCCTGCCGTCCGGCTGGATCGTCTGCTGGCGCCGGGCATGGTGAGTCAGGGCAGCGGTGTGATCGTTCATGTTTCGTCTATTCAGCGCACATTGCCATTACCGGAGGCCACCACCGCTTACGCCGCTGCGAAAGCCGCACTGTCCGTCTACAGCAAAAGTTTGTCCAAAGAGATATCGCCGAAAGGCGTGCGGGTAGTGAGCGTGTCGCCGGGGTGGATTGAAACCGAAGCTGCCGTGCGTCTGGCAGAACGGCTGGCGGTGCAGGCAGGAACTGATTATGACGGCGGTAAAAAAATCATTATGGATGCGCTGGGGGGTATTCCGCTGGGACGTCCAACGCGGCCGGGGGAAGTCGCGAGCCTGATTGCGTTCCTGGCCTCCGATCGCGCCGCCGCCATTAACGGCACCGAGTACGTTATTGACGGCGGTACCATCCCGACGGCGTAAATCAGGCCGCCGGTTTGCCCTTTTGCAGCGTCTCTTTCATCTGGCTGATGAGCTGACGGCGGAAATCGCCAAGGCGCGGTTTGTCGTCGTCGATCCACGGCAGCGGGCGGCACAGTTCCATTGCTTTAATACCCAGACGCGCCGTGAGTAACCCCGCGCCGATCCCCTGCGCGGCACGGGCGGAAAGCCGCGCCGCCAGATCCTGCGACACCCAGTCCATGCCAACTTCCCGCACCAGTTCACTGGCCCCGGCGAAGGCGATATTCAGCAGCACCAGACGGAACAGGCGCAGACGACTGTAATACCCCAGCTCAATGCCGTACAGCCGGGCGATACGGTTGATCAGCCGGATATTGCGCCAGGCGATAAACGCCATGTCCACCAGCGCCAGCGGGCTGACGGCGATCATCAGGGTGGATTCCGCCGCCGAGCGGCTGATCTCCCGCCGCGCCTGGGCATCAAGCACCGGCTGCACCAGATGGGCATACAGGGTGACGATCTCGCGATCGCTTTGGGTTTCATGAATGGCGGCGTACCAGCGCTGGAGCGCCGGATGGGATTTATCAATGCCCGCCTGCTGCGCCAGTTTTTCGCAGAAAGCCCGCCCCCTGCCCGCGCCGTGGCTGTGCAGCAGATCGCGCGCTTCATCCCGCTCCTGCGCCCGTTCCCGCAGCCGCCACAGCCGACGCCATTCAGTGGCCACCGATCCGACGCCAGCGCCGATGATCAGCGCCCCTGCGGCACAGCCGCCGAGCGCCACCCAGTCCTGCGTCTGCCAGGCGTGCATTGTCCACTGTACGCCCTGGCCAACCACGCTTACGCCGAACAGCGCCAGACCGGCCATCACCATTTTGCGCCACAGGCTGCGGCGCGGACGCAGCGCCGCGTCAATCACCGCTTCGGGCTTGTCATCCACGAGTAGCGTCTCATCGGTGACGGCTGGCGAGAAATTATCGGCTTCCGGCCCGGCGAACGTCTGCGCGGTTTTGAACGTCTCCGCCTGCTCTGACTCCAGCGGACCGGCAAAGTCGATGCGCGGTTTTAAAGGTTCGTTCATCGCAGTTTATCTCCTATTAAAAACTCCAGCGCCGCATCCAGACGGATATGCGGCAGCGGTTTGTCCACATCCATGACCTGCGGGCGAAACGCCTCAAACTGAAAGCCCTGTTTTTCCCAGAAGGCCTGCCCCGGCAGCCGCGCCGGAACTTCGCCGGGATAGACCGTCAGCGGCGCGCCATCGCTTAACCGGTTGCCGCGCAGGGCGGGAATTTTCTCGCCCCTGACGTCAATCAGCCCGCTTTGCGTCGCCTGCACGGCGGCAAGCCCCATGCAGTCCATACTGATACCTTCAAAGGCGGCGTTTTGCCAGGCGTCCTGGATCAGCTGCTGCAACAGCGACACCATATTGGCGTGCTGGTCGAGGGTCACATGGTCGGCTTTGGTGGCGGCGAACAGGAGTTTGTCGATCACCGGCGAGAACAGACGGCGGAACAGCGTGCGCTGTCCGTAATGAAAACTCTGCATTAACTGCGTGAGCGCGAGGCGCATATCATTAAACGCCTGCGGCCCGCTGTTCAGCGGTTGCAGACAGTCGACCAGCACGATTTGCCGGTCAAAGCGCAGGAAGTAATTTTTATAAAAGCCCTTCACCACTTTTTCGCAGTAGTAGTTGTAGCGCTCGCGCAGCATACCGGCGTTGGTGCTTTTATCCGCCTGCGCCAGTTTCGCTTCGCCGCTGGCGTCCACGTCCGGCCACGGAAAGAATTGCAGCGCGGGGGCACCGGCCATATCGCCGGGCAGCACAAAACGTCCCGGCTGAATAAAATGCAGCCCCTGCTGTTTGCACTGGTGCAGATAGTCGGTCCAGGCGGCGGCGATTTCCGCCAGGCGGTTTTCATCGGCGGGCGCCAGCGGATCGAGACCGTCGCACAGTTGCCGCCAGCGGGCAGACCACTCTTTTCTGTGACCCTGTAACAAACCGGTCATTTGTCGCGACCAGGTCAGGTAATCCTGCGCCAGCATCGGCAGATCCAGCAGCCATTCACCTGGATAATCGACGATTTCCAGATACAGCGTGGACGTGTCTTTAAAATGGCGCAGCAGGGAGTCATTTGAACGATAGCGCAGCGCAAGGCGCATCTCACTGACGCCACGCGTCGGCGTCGGCCAGTCCGGCGGCGTGCCGTAAAGCTGGGCGATGCCTTCATCATAGGTGAAGCGCTGAATGCCAAAATCCCGCTGCGGCACCCGTTTCACGCCAAGCAGCCGTTCTTCACGCACGGCGCTGAGCAGCGGCAGACGCGCGCCGTTGTGGACATTTAACAGCTGATTGACCATGGCGGTAATAAAAGCGGTTTTCCCGCTGCGGCTAAGACCGGTCACTGCCAGCCGCAAATGGCGATCCACGCCGCGATTTACCAGAGCACTGAATTCGTTTTTTATTCTGTTCATAAGCATCCAGGTTGCATGAGGGATCCAGAACGTACAGATCAGAAGGTTTCACTACATGAGAAGCAGTATGCCATTAAAAACGGGGGAATTGAGAGGTCGGGATGAAAGGCTTCACCCCGACAAAAGCCGTTAACGAACGGGTTTAACAGGTTTGTTGTTAAAACGGGCGGAAACTTTGCGCGCCATGCGTGACAGCAGAGGTTCCAGCACCAGCGCCAACAACATTTTTGCCGGACGACGGGCAACGGATTTCACCGCCCACCCCGCCACACCGGCCGGACCGTAACGCAGCGCTGTCAACAGCACCAGTTTTCCGGCGATTTTCAGACCGGGTTTCATTTTTTGTCCTGCCTGTTGCCAATTACGCGCCATCAGAAACCTCATTCGTTAAACAGTTAATTATAGCTGGCGAAAACGGCTGCGCAGGGAGAAGGTGTCAGAGGTGACATAGCGCTCCATGTCGCGCAGACGCTTCTCGCCCGCGGCCAGCTCGGCATCGACCGCATCCAGCAATTCGCCGCTGGTGGGCACCGCCTCGCCGTCGGCCAGATTATCCGGCATCGGGTCAAGCATGAATGTCATGATGATGTAGGCCACCACCACAAAGAAAAACAGCCCGAAAAACATCGCCAGCACGGTGATCAGGCGAACCAGTTTGACCGGCACGTCGAAGTAGTGCGCCACGCCGGCGCAGACCCCTTTCACCATGCCCTGCTGCGGCATACGCCAGAGCTTTTTATTCAAATCTAATCCAGCCATTAGCGATCCCTCCAGTTCGGATGTTCAGCATCCAGGATAGATTCCAGCGCCTGGATGCGTTCGCGCATACGTTGTGCGTCGGCATTCAACTGCGCCAGGCGTTGCTGTTCGCTTTGCGACAGCGCGTTGCGGGACGACCGGTTGTTGTAATGCAGCCACAGCCAGATGGGCAGCACGAACAAAATAAACAGCGTCAGGGGAATAGCCAGAAACAGCGCGCTCATGTGTACTCCTTACAGGTGAGGTAAAGGCGCGCTCAGGCGCCTTATCGTTATTATTGAAGATCCTGTTTCATTTTTGCTTTCAGCTGCGCCAGCTGCTCGCTGATGGCGTCGTCGGCTTTCAGTTCCGCAAACTCCTGATCCAGCGATTTCTGCTTACCGAAAGCATGGCTTTCCGCCTCGGCTTCCATGTGGTCGATACGACGCTCGAAAGATTCAAAACGCGCCATCGCTTCGTCGATTTTGCCGCTGTCGAGCTGGCGTCGCACATCACGGGACGAGCTGGCCGCCTGGTGGCGCAGCGTCAGCGCCTGCTGGCGGGCGCGGGTTTCGCTGAGTTTGTTCTCAAGCTCGCCGATCTCTTTCTTCATGCGCACCAGCGTATCATCCACCAGCGTCACTTCATGTTCGAGGGTGGCGATCACGTCAGTTAATTTCTGTTTTTCGATCAGCGCCGCACGGGCCAGATCATCTTTTTCTTTACGCAGCGCCAGTTCCGCTTTTTCCTGCCACTCTGCCTGCTGGGCGGTGGCCTGTTCAATACGGCGTGACAGCTGTTTCTTTTCAGCCAGCGCACGGGCTGAGGTGGAGCGAACTTCGACCAGCGTGTCTTCCATTTCCTGGATCATCAGACGCACTAATTTTTGCGGGTCTTCAGCCTTTTCCAGCAGTGAGTTGATGTTGGCGTTCACGATGTCGGCGAAACGAGAAAAAATACCCATAATTCAGTCCTCATATTTTCTGTTATCGGGCCAGGCCCTGCTGATTGAGTAATACAATTCTCGTGCCAGCTTTTTATCTCACTGATAATAAAGGAAATGATTAATTTTACCGCAGCGGTGAAATGGGTTAGAGTGGTGAAATACACCAACCATTGGCGAATTTCATCATGGCGGAATACAAAGATAATCTTCTTGGCGAAGCAAACAGCTTTATCGATGTGCTGGAGCAGGTTTCCCGTCTGGCGCCGCTGAATAAACCGGTGCTGATCATCGGCGAGCGCGGCACCGGCAAGGAGCTGATAGCCAACCGCCTGCACTTTCTCTCTTCCCGCTGGGACGGGCCCTTTATTTCGCTTAACTGTGCCGCGCTGAATGAAAATCTGCTGGATACCGAGCTGTTTGGCCATGAAGCCGGGGCTTTTACCGGCGCGCAGAAACGCCATCCGGGACGCTTTGAACGCGCCGACGGCGGCACGCTGTTTCTCGATGAGCTGGCGACCGCGCCTATGCTGGTGCAGGAAAAACTGCTGCGCGTGATCGAATACGGCGAGCTGGAGCGCGTCGGCGGCAGCCGTCCGTTACAGGTGAACGTACGGCTGGTGTGCGCCACTAACGCCGATTTACCACAGATGGTGGAGAATGAAACCTTCCGCGCCGACCTGCTCGACCGGCTGGCCTTTGATGTGGTGCAACTGCCGCCGCTGCGCGAACGGCAAAGCGACATCATGCTGATGGCCGATCACTTTGCCATTCAGATGTGCCGCGAACTGGGGCTGCCGCTGTTTCCGGGCTTTACCGAACGCGCCCGCGATACGCTGCTGGGCTACCGCTGGCCGGGGAATATTCGTGAACTGAAAAACGTTGTCGAGCGCTCGGTGTACCGCCACGGCAGCAGCGATACGCCCCTTGATGAGATTATTATCGATCCCTTTCACCGCGTCCCGTCGCCGGTCAGATCAACGACGGATAGCGAAGCGCTGCCCGCCCTGCCGCTGGATCTGCGCCAGTTTCAGCAATCCCAGGAAAAAGCGCTGCTGGAAAGCAGCCTGCAACAGGCGAAATTTAACCAGAAACGCGCGGCGGAACTGCTGGGACTGACTTACCATCAGCTGCGCGCGCTGCTGAAAAAGCACGCGCTGTAAGGGCTATTTTTTATTCATCATCGCTTTCAGATCGGCGAAAGGATTATATTTCGCCTCGCCGACATCTTTCTGCGCATCTTCCCCGGCGATCACCGTTGAGCCGTACTGATCCGCCTCGGTGTATTTCGAGTGCTCATGATCGTGGCAGTACAGGCACAATAGCTCCCAGTTGCTGCCGTCCGGCGGGTTGTTGGTATGATCGTGATCGATATGGTGCACCGTTAACTCACGCAGGTTTGAGTAGACAAATTCGCGGGAGCACCGGCCGCACACCCACGGATAGATCTTTAACGCACGTTCCCGGTAATCCACTTCCAGGCGGGCATAGTTCTTCGGAATAATAGCCATCGCGGCAATCCTTTTGGTCACAGAGATAGACCACCATAATATCAGGCGGGGGCGTGTTTGCGGCAAATATCCCGCACAAACTCCCGCAACCAGCGATGACCGGCATCGGCTTCCATACGGGGATGCCACATCTGGGAAATGGTGATCGGGCGGGTTTCTACCGGCAGCGCAAAGGTGTGCAGCCTTGCCGCCTGCTGGTGGATCAGAAAAGAGGCAGGCACCAGCGCCACCAGATCAGACGCCTGGGCCACCGCCAGCGCCGCCGGAAAGCCGGGCACCACGGCGGCGATATGGCGTTCGAGACCAAGCGCCGCCAGCGCCTCATCCACCGGCCCGCCCGCCTTGCCGCGCCGTGACGCCACCACGTGACCCTGGGCGATATACTCCTCCACGCTGACCTCCGGCCTGGCGGCCAGCGGGTGCCCGTGCCTGACCACGCCAACAAAACGATCGCGAAACAGCGCCTGAATGCGGATCTCCGGCCCCATATCACCAAGCACGCCGATTTCCAGATCAATCTGCCCTTCCCGCAGGGGCGCGGCATTTTTCGCAAGCTTAGGCGCAAAACACAATCGCACCTGCGGGGCCTGTTGTGCGGCGGCGACAATCAGCTTTGGCCCGAACGCCTCCACAAAGCCGTCGTTAGCCCGCAGGGTAAAGGTGCGGCGGTAAGTGGTTAAATCCAGCTTCTCCGCCGCCGGACGCAGCACGGCCAGCGCATCAAACACCGTCTGCCGGGTGCGCTCGCGCACCGCACCGGCATAAGGCGTCAGCACCATATGGCGTCCGGCGCGCACCAGCAGCGGATCGCCGGTAACCGTCCGCAGACGGCTGAGGGTGCGGCTCATCGCCGATTCACTGAGGCCAAGCCGCCGGGCCGCCCCCGCCACGCTGGCTTCCGCCAGCAGCGCATCAAGGGCGATCAGTAAGTTCAGATCCGGTTGGTTCATGTCAGCCTTTCCTTATTTCCCCGCTCATCAATCGCACTATAACAGGCGTCCGGTGCAGGTTATAACTGCAATTGCTGCGTCTTCCGCCGGGTGTGGTACGCCGGTAGGCTGTCAGCAGATGACAATGCGCTTAACAAGGTGAATACGATGGAACTCTTTTCTGACAAAGCGGGCGACGAAGGCTTACCCGGACGCCCGCGTGCGCTGGCAATGGCGGCGGTGATGACCTCCACCACCATGGCGGTGTTTGACGGATCAATGGTGAATATCGCCCTGCCGCAGATCGCCGCTGCGCTTAAGGTTGCTGCCCCGGCGGCGGTGTGGGTGGCGAACGGTTATTTGCTGGCGGCGGCGATGACGCTGGCGATTTTCGCCGCGCTGGCGAACCGCTTTGGTTTTCGTCTGCTGTTTGCCTGTGGGCTTGGCCTGTTTACGGTGGCCTCGCTGGGATGCACCCTGTCCTCCTCCCTGACGGCGCTGACCAGCTGGCGTATTGTGCAGGGGATCGGCGGGGCCGCGACCCTGAGCATCGCGCCTGCGATCCTGCGCTCCATCTTTCCCGACCGGCTGCTCGGCCGCATTCTTGGGCTGCATGCGTTGCTCATCGCCGCCAGCACCGCGCTGGCCCCGCTGCTTGGCGGCACGCTGCTGGCGACGCTGAGCTGGCGCTGGCTGTTTGCCGTTAATCTGCCGCTCGGCGTGATGGCCCTGGCGTTAACCCTGCGAACGATCCCCGGCAAAAAAGCGCCGCAGCGCGAACCCTTTGACGCCGCGGGCGCGCTGCTGTCGGCGATAATGCTCGGCGCGCTGATCATGACCGCCAGCACCTTTGCCCGGCCGGAGAAAGACGACGGTATGCTGATAACCGCCCTGGCATACGGACTGCTCGCCATTGTCGCAGGCGTGCTGTTCGTCTGGCGGCAACAGCGCGCGCCAAACCCGCTGCTGCCGCTGGCGATGTTCTCATCAATGCGTTTTTCTCTGGCGGCGCTCACCTCGCTGGCATCCTTCGTCAGCCAGGGGATGACCTTCGTCGCGCTGCCGTTTTTATTCCAGAGCCTCTACGGTTACAGCGCCTTTGAATCGGCGCTGCTGTTTACTCCCTGGCCGCTGGGCATCGTTCTGGCCGCGCCGCACGCCGGACGTTTTGCGGATCGCCATTCCCCCGCGCTTATCTCCACCGTCGGCCTGTGTGTGTTTGCCGCAGGTCTGGTCCTGCTGGCGCTGTTGCCGGATCACGCCCCGATGTGGGACATCGGCGTGCGCAGTTTTGTGTGTGGCCTGGGGTTTGGCTGTTTTCAGAGCCCGAACAACCGGGAAATGCTGGCGAACGTCTCGCGGGAGAACAGCGGCTATGCCTCCGGCGTGCTGGCGATCGTGCGTACCTTCGGACAATGTCTGGGCGCGGCGCTGGTCGGCGTGTTGCTGTCGCTGTCCGGTGATGCGCTGGCGGTACACCTCAGTTTGTGGGTGGCGGCGATGGCGACGGCGGTGGCGCTGCTGTTCAGCGTTAGTCGCCTGAGAAAGTGACGCGTTTGATGACTTTTCCGCCAGTTATCCGCAGACATTTTTACGCGGCGGCGTTAAGTGCGATACACTTTGCAGATCAGTCTTAAAACCAAAGAAATTATGCGCCTAATTTTATCGTCTCTGCTGATGAGCGCCGGTCTGTTAAGCGGACTGGCGCAGGCCGAGCCTGTGCCGCCCGCCGCCCGCGATATTCGTGACAGCGGCTTTGTGTACTGCGTGAACGGTCAGGTGAACACCTTTAACCCGCAAAAAGCCAGCAGCGGCCTGATTGTCGACACCCTCGCCGCCCAGCTTTACGATCGTCTGCTGGATGTCGATCCCTATACCTACCGGCTGGTGCCGGAGCTGGCGGAAAGCTGGGAAGTGCTGGACAACGGCGCGACTTACCGTTTTCGCCTGCGCAACGACGTGTCCTTCCAGACCACCGCGTGGTTTAAACCCACCCGTAAGCTGAATGCGGACGATGTGACCTTTACCTTCCAGCGTATTTTCGACCGCAAACATCCGTGGCATAACATTAACGGCAGCAGCTTCCCCTATTTCGACAGCCTGCAATTCGCCGATACCGTGGAGAGCGTGCGCAAAATCGACAACCGCACCGTGGAGTTTCGTCTGCGCCAGCCGGATGCATCTTTCCTCTGGCATCTGGCAACCCATTACGCGTCGGTGATGTCAGCAGAGTACGCCGCGGATCTGGCGAAGAACGACCATCAGGAGCTACTGGATCGCCAGCCGGTCGGCACCGGCCCGTTCCAGCTCGGCGATTACCGCGCCGGGCAGTATATTCGGTTACAACGTCACGAACGATTCTGGCGCGGCACGCCGCTGATGCCGCAGGTGGTGGTCGATCTCGGCTCCGGCGGCACCGGACGGTTATCCAAACTGCTGACCGGCGAATGCGATGTGCTGGCCTGGCCCGCCGCCAGCCAGCTTACCAGCCTGCGTGACGATCCGCGTCTGCGCCTGACGCTGCGACCCGGCATGAACATCGCTTATCTGGCGTTTAATACCGACAAGCCGCCGCTGAATAATCCGCAGGTGCGCCACGCACTGGCGCTGGCGATTAATAATCAGCGGCTGATGCAGTCCATTTACTATGGCACCGCAGAAACCGCCGCGTCGATTTTGCCCCGCGCCTCCTGGGCCTATGATAACGAAGCGAAAATTACCGAATACAATCCCGATGAAGCGCGCGCACGGCTTAAAGCGCTGGGACTGGAAAACATGACCCTTGAGCTGTGGGTGCCGACCAGCTCCCAGGCCTGGAACCCCAGCCCGTTGAAAACGGCAGAGCTGATCCAGGCGGATATGGCGCAGGTGGGCGTGACGGTGAAGATCGTGCCGGTAGAGGGCCGTTTCCAGGAGGCGCGTCTGATGGACATGAATCATGATCTCACCCTTTCCGGCTGGTCAACGGACAGTAACGATCCGGACAGTTTCTTCCGTCCGCTGTTGAGCTGCGCGGCGATCGAATCGCAGACCAACTTCGCCCACTGGTGCCACCGTGAATTCGATAACGTGTTGCAAAAAGCCCTGCGTTCGCAGCAGCTGGCGTCGCGCATTGAGGCTTACGACGAGGCGCAAACCATTCTCGCCCGTGAACTGCCGGTGCTGCCACTGGCCTCCTCACTGCGCTTACAGGCGTATCGGTACGATATGAAAGGCCTGGTGTTGAGTCCCTTTGGTAACGCCTCTTTTGCGGGCGTGTCGCGTGAAAAAGAGCATTCTGAGGATAAACAGCCATGATCATTTTTACGCTGCGGCGCATACTTCTGCTGATGGTCACGCTGTTTTTGCTGACCTTTGTCGCCTTCAGCCTGAGCTATTTTACGCCCCATGCGCCGCTGTCAGGGGCGTCACTGTGGAACGCCTGGGCGTTCTGGTTTAACGGCGTGCTGCACTGGGACTTTGGTGTCTCCAGCATTAACGGCCAGCTGATTTCCGAACAGTTAAAAGATGTGTTTCCGGCCACCATGGAGCTGTGCATTCTGGCCTTCACCTTTGCGCTGGTGCTCGGCATTCCCGTCGGTATGCTGGCGGGAATTTCGCGCAATAAATGGCAGGATAAATTTATCAGCGCGCTGGCGCTGCTCGGCTTTTCCATTCCGGTGTTCTGGCTGGCGCTGCTGCTGACGCTGTTTTTCTCGCTCACCCTTGGCTGGCTGCCGGTGTCCGGACGCTTTGATCTGCTCTATGAAGTGAAAACCGTGACCGGCTTTGCCATTATTGACGCCTGGCTGTCGGATTCGCCCTGGCGTGATGAGATGATCATGAGCGCCCTGCGCCATATGGTGCTGCCGGTGCTGACGCTGGCGGTGGCTCCGACCACAGAAGTGATCCGCCTGATGCGCATCAGCACCATCGATGTGTTTGAGCAGAATTATATTAAAGCCGCGGCCACTCGCGGCGTGTCGCGGCTGACGATTTTGCGCCGCCATGTGCTGCACAACGCCCTGCCGCCAGTGATCCCGCGTCTCGGTTTGCAGTTCTCCACCATGCTGACGCTGGCGATGATCACCGAAATGGTGTTCAGCTGGCCGGGGCTGGGACGCTGGATGATCAACGCTATCCGCCAGCAGGATTACGCGGCGATTTCCGCAGGCGTAATGGTGATTGGCGCACTGGTGATCATCGTGAACGTGATTTCTGACATTGTGGGCGCGCTGGCGAACCCCTTGAAACATAAGGAATGGTATGCCCTCCGATAACGTCTACAGCGAAAAGCGCGCCCCCGGCGCGCTGCGCAACGTCTGGCGCAAGTTTTACAGCGATACCGCGGCGATGGTCGGTCTGTACGGCTGCGCGGGTCTGATGCTGCTGTGCCTGTTTGGCGCCTGGTTTGCGCCTTATGGCATCGATCAGCAGTTCCTGGGCTATCAGCTGCTGCCGCCGTCCTGGTCACGCTACGGCGAAGTGTCGTTTTTCCTTGGCACTGACGATCTGGGGCGCGATGTATTGAGCCGTCTGCTCAGCGGCGCGGCCCCGACGGTGGGCGGCGCGTTTCTGGTGACCCTCGCGGCAACCCTGTGCGGGCTGGTGCTGGGCGTGGTCGCCGGGGCGACGCACGGGCTACGCTCGGCGGTGCTGAATCATATTCTGGATACGCTGTTGTCGATCCCTTCGCTGCTGCTGGCAATCATTGTGGTGGCGTTTTCCGGCCCACACCTCAGCCACGCGATGTTCGCCGTCTGGCTGGCGCTGCTGCCGCGCATGGTGCGCTCGGTCTACAGTCTGGTGCATGATGAGCTGGAAAAAGAGTACGTGGTTGCCGCCCGTCTGGATGGCGCGACGACAATGAACATTTTGTGGTTCGCCGTGCTGCCGAATATGACCGCCGGGCTGGTGACGGAAATTACCCGCGCCCTGTCGATGGCCATTCTGGATATTGCGGCGCTGGGCTTTCTCGATCTGGGGGCGCAACTGCCCTCCCCGGAATGGGGCGCGATGCTTGGCGACGCGCTGGAGCTGATTTATGTCGCGCCCTGGACAGTGATGCTGCCGGGCGTGGCGATCATGCTGAGCGTCTTGCTGGTTAACCTGCTGGGCGACGGGATCCGTCGTGCGGTCAATGCGGGGGTGGAATAATGCCGTTACTCGATATTCGTAATCTGACCATTGAGGTCAAAATTGGCGAGCAGTGGGTTCGCGCTGTTGACCGGGTGAGCATTACGCTGGCCGAAGGGGAGATCCGCGGGCTGGTGGGCGAATCCGGCTCCGGCAAAAGCCTGGTCGCGAAGGCGATTTGCGGCGTCAACAAAGATAACTGGCGCGTCACCGCCGACCGTATGCGTTTTGACGACATCGATCTGATGCGCCTCTCCGTGCGCGAGCGGCGTAAGCTGCTCGGCCATAACGTGTCGATGATCTTCCAGGAGCCGCAGTCCTGTCTCGATCCTTCCGAGCGCGTCGGCAAACAGCTAATGCAGAATATCTCCGGCTGGACCTATAAAGGCCGCTGGTGGCAGCGTTTCGGCTGGCGCAAACGCCGCGCCATCGAACTGCTGCACCGGGTGGGGATCAAAGATCATAAAGACGCGATGCGCAGCTTCCCCTACGAGCTGACCGAAGGCGAGTGCCAGAAAGTGATGATCGCCATTGCGCTGGCCAACCAGCCGCGTCTGCTGATCGCCGATGAGCCGACCAACGCCATGGAGCCAACCACCCAGGCGCAGATTTTCCGCCTGCTGTCCCGGCTTAATCAGAACAATAACACCACCATTTTGTTGATCAGCCATGACCTGCAAATGCTGAGCCAGTGGGCGGATCGCATTAACGTGATGTACTGCGGCCAGACGGTGGAAACCGCGCCGAGCGAGGATTTGATCAGCACGCCGCATCATCCTTATACCCAGGCGCTGATCCGCGCCATTCCTGATTTTGGCAGCCCGATGCCGCACAAAAGCCGTCTTAACACCCTGCCGGGAGCCATTCCGTTGCTTGAACAGTTACCGATAGGCTGTCGTCTGGGGCCGCGCTGCCCGTATGCGCAGCGTAAATGTATCGACACGCCGCGCCTCGCGGGGCCGAAAAACCATCTTTTCGCCTGTCATTTTCCCCTTAATATGGAGCGCGAATAAGATGCCGGAAACGCTGCTTGAAGTGCATAACCTGAGCAAAACCTTCCGTTACCGCACCGGCTGGTTCCGCCGTCAGACGCTGGAGGCGGTAAAACCGCTCAGCTTTACCCTGCGCGAGAAACAGACGCTGGCGATTATTGGCGAGAACGGCTCCGGCAAATCGACGCTGGCAAAAATGTTGGTGGGCATGACCGAGCCGACCACCGGCGAGCTGCGCATCAACGATCATCCTCTGCACTATGGCGATTACTCGTTCCGCAGCCAGCGCATCCGTATGATTTTTCAGGATCCCTCCACCTCGCTGAATCCGCGTTCGCGCGTTTCGCAGATCCTCGATTTTCCGCTGCGGCTGAACACCGATCTGACGCCGGAAGCGCGCCGCAAGCGCATCGCCGAAACGTTGCGCATGGTCGGGCTGCTGCCGGATCACGTCAGCTACTATCCGCACATGCTGGCCCCCGGCCAGAAACAGCGTCTGGGGCTGGCGCGCGCGCTGATCCTGCGTCCGCAGGTCATTATTGCCGATGAGGCGCTGGCCTCGCTGGACATGTCGATGCGCTCGCAGCTGATTAATCTGATGCTGGAGTTACAGGAAAAACACGGTATTTCATATATTTACGTGACCCAGCATATCGGCATGATGAAGCATATTAGCGACCAGGTGCTGGTAATGCACCAGGGCGAAGTGGTGGAGCGCGGCAGCACCGCCGACGTGCTGGCATCGCCGCTGCATGAGCTGACCCGGCGCTTGATTGCCGGGCATTTTGGCGAAGCCTTAACCGCTGACGCCTGGCGTAAAGATGTCTGACCTGGGGCGCAGCAGCGTACCGCGGGAAAAATAACGTGACAGATCCCATTGTCAGTGGGATATAATTTACCGTTAGTGTTGAATAATTGTGACTTAATAATCGTAACCTAATGATTATTAAGTCATAAAATGAGCAGAAACTATAAGGATTCAAAACTATGGGTTTTCTTACCGGTAAACGCATTCTGATTACTGGCGTTGCCAGTAAACTCTCCATTGCCTGGGGTATCGCGCAGGCAATGCATCGCGAAGGCGCAGAGCTGGCCTTTACCTACCAGAACGACAAGCTGAAAAGCCGTGTCGAAGGGTTCGCCGCTGACCTGGGCTCCAGCCTGGTACTGCCGTGCGACGTAGCGGAAGATGAGAGCATCGAAGCGCTGTTTACCGAACTGGCTAAAAGCTGGCCGAAATTCGACGGTTTCGTACACTCCATCGGTTTCGCACCGGGCGATCAGCTGGATGGCGACTACGTGAACGCCGTAACCCGTGATGGTTTTAAAATCGCGCACGACATCAGCTCCTACAGCTTTGTGGCTATGGCAAAAGCCTGTCGCGCAATGCTGAACCCGAACTCCGCCCTGCTGACCCTCTCCTACCTGGGCGCAGAGCGCGCTATCCCGAACTACAACGTGATGGGTCTGGCGAAAGCGTCTCTGGAAGCGAACGTGCGTTACATGGCGAACGCCATGGGCCCGGAAGGCGTGCGCGTAAACGCCATCTCTGCCGGTCCGATCCGCACCCTGGCGGCGTCTGGTATTAAAGACTTCCGTAAAATGCTGGCTCATTGCGAAGCGGTCACCCCGATCCGTCGCACTGTGACCATCGAAGATGTGGGCAACAGCGCCGCTTTCCTGTGCTCTGACCTCTCCGGCGGTATTTCGGGTGAAGTGGTTCACGTTGACGGCGGCTTCAGCATCGCCGCGATGAACGAACTGGAACTGAAATAATCCCCCTGACGCCCCTTCCGCCCGGAGGGGGTGTTTTCCCCGTTATGCCTTTCTGATCTTTGTTATCACCCAACAATATTTCATCCTCCTCCCCGCTTACGCCAGGATAATGCTGCGAAAAAGATCCGGCGCATCCTGATGTCACGTCTCCGGATCGTCACTTTCAGATCAAGGAACGCTCATGGAACAACGCCGTTTTTCCGGCAAAGGTCACTGGTATCATGAAACCCAGTCGAGTACCGGCCAGACTCCCGCGCTACCATTAGTTCCCGAAGCCGCCACCGTTAACGACCGCTTTTTGCTGGATTTACCGCTGACGAACGACATGCTGGCCGCCTGTGACTCCTGGCTACGCCCGGCACGCAATCTGTGCGCCCGTCTGTTTCCGCAGCAGGTAGCCGTGAGCCGCCTGCGCACCTTTACCGCTTACGACCGCCTCAGCACGGCGCTGACCGCAGCCCAGGTGTATGGCGTCCAGCGGCTGTGCAATCACTATGCCGCACGCCTCGCGCCGCTCAATGGCCCGGATCCCTCACGGGAAAGTAACCGCCGTCTGGCACAAATCACCCAGTACGCCCGGCAGCTCGCCAGCTCGCCGGAGGTGATTGATAACCGCGCCCGGCAGCAGCTTGATGAGGTTGGCCTGACCTGCGACGACATTATTCTGATGGATCAGATCATCGGCTTTATCGGTTTTCAGGCGCGCGTGGTCGCCGCGTTTCAGGCGATGCAGGGCATGCCGGTGCGCTGGCTGCCAGGCATGGAAATGCAGGCCTGGGCTGATGCAGAACGCTTTAGCGCCGGGGCTGACGGCTGGTCCGCGGCCTTCAGCGGCGTAGAACTGCGCCGCGCCAGCGCAAGCCAGCTGGAAGCCCATGCGCAATGGCAGACGCAGCCGGAGCTGCGCGTGCTGGCGGCGTCGCTGGCCCATGAGCATGTTGTGCTTAATGAACTTGGCGCGATCCTGGAAAGCGGTTTACGGGCTGAACTCCCTCCGGCGGTAGTGCAGCTGGTGGCGCAACTCACCGCGCGCATTAACGGCAGCGTGGACTGTTTTGCGGCCAGCGCGCAACGCGATGAGACGCTGCGCACCGCGTTGCAGGACGGTGAGCAGGCGCTGCTGGCATGGAGTCAGGACGACGCACAAACGCGGGCGGTTATTGTCGCCGTACAACTGCTGACCCGGGCGGCGGATCGCTTCAGCGCCGCGCAGTTTATTCCGCTTACCGAGCAGGGTTTTACCACCCATCAGGCGCTCTCGCTGCTGGCGTGGAGCGGGTTATGCGGCTGGCTGAACCGTCTGAAAATCGCGCTGGGTGAGCGCCAGTAACGCGAAAGAGCGCTTGCTGCGCCCCCCGTATTCGCGTAAAACTGTCAGCCGCTCTTTTGGCCACGAAAATACAAAATTATGTTCCAGGACAACCCGCTGCTTGCTCAGCTAAAACAGCAATTACATTCTAAGACGCCTCGCGCGGAAGGCGTCGTCAAAGCCACGGAAAAAGGCTTTGGTTTCCTCGAAGTTGATGCGCAGAAAAGCTATTTCATTCCGCCGCCGCAGATGAAAAAAGTAATGCATGGCGACCGTATTATCGCGGTGATCCATAGCGAAAAAGAACGTGAATCCGCCGAGCCGGAGGAACTGGTTGAACCTTTCCTGTCGCGCTTCGTCGGTAAAGTGCAGAAAAAAGACGATCGTCTGTCCATCGTCCCTGATCATCCCCTGCTGAAAGACGCCATCCAGTGCCGACCGGCGCGCGGTGTCGAGCACAATTTTGCCGATGGCGACTGGGCGGTTGCAGAAATGCGCCGTCACCCGCTGAAAGGCGATCGCGGCTTTTACGCGGAGCTGACCCAGTTTATTACCTTCGGCGACGATCATTTCGTGCCGTGGTGGGTGACCCTTGCCCGTCACAATCTGGAAAAAGAAGCGCCGAACGGCGTCGCTACCGAAATGCTGGACGAGGGCCTTGAGCGTGTCGATCTGACCGCCCTGGATTTCGTCACCATTGACAGCGCCAGCACCGAAGATATGGATGATGCTCTGTACGCCGAAGAGCTGGCGGATGGCCGCCTGCAACTGACGGTGGCCATTGCCGATCCGACCGCGTGGATAGCCCAGGACAGCAAGCTGGATAACATTGCTAAAGTTCGTGCTTTCACTAACTATCTGCCGGGCTTTAACATCCCGATGCTGCCGCGCGAGCTTTCTGACGATCTCTGCTCCCTGCGTCCGCAGACCCTGCGCCCGGCGCTGGCCTGCCGCATGACCATCAGCGCAGACGGCACCATTGAAGACAATATTGAATTCTTCGCTGCCACCATCGAGTCGAAAGCCAAGCTGGTGTACGACGAGATCTCTGACTGGCTGGAAGGCAAAGACGGCTGGACGCCGCCGACGGATGCCATCGCCGCGCAGATCCGTCTGCTGCATCGCATCTGCCTTGCCCGCGCTGAATGGCGCACCACCCATGCGCTGGTGTTTAAAGACCGCCCGGATTACCGCTTTGTGCTGGGCGAAAAAGGCGAAGTGCTGGACATCGTTGCCGAGCCGCGCCGCATCGCTAACCGCATTGTTGAAGAGTCGATGATTGCCGCCAACATCTGTGCCGCCCGCGTGCTGCGCGATAAGCTCGGTTTCGGCATCTACAACGTGCATTTAGGGTTCGATCCGGCAAATGGCGAAGCGCTGGCGGCCCTGCTCAGCACCCACGGTCTGCATGTGGATGCCGAAGAAGTGCTGACGCTGAACGGCTTCTGTAAGCTGCGTCGTGAACTGGACGCACAGCCGTCTGGTTTCCTCGACAGTCGCATTCGCCGCTTCCAGTCTTACGCGGAAATCAGCACCGAGCCAGGCCCGCACTTTGGCCTCGGTCTTGAGGCCTATGCCACCTGGACGTCACCGATCCGTAAGTATGGCGATATGATCAACCATCGTCTGCTGAAAGCGATCATTAAAAATGAAACCATCGCCCGTCCGCAGGCCGATACCACGGTGCAGATGACCGAACGCCGTCGCCTTAACCGTATGGCGGAGCGCGATGTCGGCGACTGGCTGTATGCCCGTTTCCTGAAAGACAAAGCCGGAACCGATACGCGCTTTGGCGCAGAGATCATCGACATCAGCCGTGGCGGGATGCGCGTCCGTCTGGTGGATAATGGCGCGGTGGCCTTTATTCCTGCCCCGTTCATCCACGCGGTGCGCGACGAAATGGTTTGCAGCCAGGAAAGCGGTACCGTGCAGATCAAAGGCGAGACGGTGTATAAAGTCACTGATGTGATTGATGTGACCATCGCCGAGGTGCGTATGGAAACCCGTAGCGTTATCGCCCGCCCTGTGGCATAAAAGCCGAACGGTATATAAACCGGTCTCGCTGTTCTGGCGAGACCGTTACTCTCTCCTGACGTCTGCCGCGCTACGTCAAAATTCCGGATTTTTTCCCCCACATTTGGCTAAAAACAGCCACACTTAGTTATGCACTTTTACGCATGAAAAGTCGTTCAGAACAAGAGTTTAGCAATAGATATGCAATTTGTTAGCCACGCTTTATTATAAGAATGCGAATGGAAAACAGTAAGTTCAACCTGCTCCTGTGAAGAGACAGTGTGAAAACTTCACCGTTATAAGGTTCTGTTGCGCTTTGGGTGGAATGGGAGACTGCATGAAAGACGATGTGGAGCAAAATTTGCTGTTTCGTTACCTTGGGACAACCAGCCCTTTCTGGCGTCTCACCGCTGACAGCAACGCACTTCATCTTGCCGCGAGTGAAACCGCAGACATCAGCCAGGTGTTTGCGCTGAGCGATCATCAGGCGGATACGATCCGTGAAATGACGGTGATTACCACCAGTTTGACCATGACCATTTCCATGTTTGGCGATGACGTGCCGCTGCATCTGGTGGGCCGCAAGATATCGAAAAAAGAGTGGGCGGGTACGGCGTCTTCCTGGAATGATACTTCCTCCGTAGCCCGTGATTTGGTGCAGGGGTTGTCCTTTGCGGAACAGGTGGTATCCGAAGCCAATTCGGTCATTGTGATCCTTGATCGACACGGCAACATCCAGCGCTTTAACCGGCTGTCTGAAGAATATACGGGGATGCGCGAGCAGGAAGTTATCGGGCAGAACGTTTTTAAATTATTTATGAGCCGCAGCGAGGCGCTCGCCTCAAAGCGTAATATCAGCGAGTTTTTCCGTAACGGCAGTTCCTATGAAGTGGAGCGCTGGATCAAGACGCGCAAAGGCCAGCGACTATTTTTGTTCCGCAATAAATTTGTGCACAGCGGCAGCGGCAAAAACGAAATTTTCCTGATTTGTTCCGGCACCGACATTACCGAAGAGCGCCGGGCTCAGGAGCGGCTGCGCGTACTGGCCAACACCGACACCATTACCGGACTGCCGAACCGCAATGCCATCCATGAACTGATCAGCGATGCCATTGCCTGCCGCGACGATACGCAGGTGGGCATTGTTTATCTCGATCTGGATAATTTTAAAAAGGTGAACGATGCCTACGGGCATATGTTTGGCGATCAGCTGTTACAGGCGGTGTCGCTGGCGATTTTAAGCTGCCTGGAAGAAGGCCAGGTGCTGGCGCGTCTGGGCGGCGATGAGTTTATCGTGCTGGCGACGAATTCGTCGCAGAGTACGCTGGAAGCCATGGCCTCGCGTATTCTGACGCGCCTGCGCCAGCCGTTCCGCATCGGGCTTATCGAAGTCTATACCGGTTGTTCGCTGGGGATTTCCCTTGCGCCGCAGCACGGCAACGATCGCGAGAGCGTGATCCGCAACGCGGATACCGCGATGTATACTGCCAAAGAGAGCGGCCGCGGTAAGTTCTGCGTCTTCTCACCAGAAATGAATCAGCGGGTATTTGAATATCTGTGGCTGGATACCAATCTGCGTAAGGCGCTGGAGAACGATCAGCTGCTGATCCACTATCAGCCGAAAATCACCTGGCGCGGCGAGATCCGCAGCCTGGAGGCGCTGGTGCGCTGGCAGTCGCCGGAGCGCGGCTTAATTGGCCCCATGGAGTTTATCTCTTATGCCGAGGAGTCCGGGCTGATTGTGCCGCTGGGACGTTGGGTTATGCTCAACGTGGTGCAGCAGGTGGCGAAATGGCGCGACAAGGGCATTCATTTGCGCGTGGCGGTGAACGTTTCGGCCCGTCAGCTGGCGGATCAGACCATTTTCAGCGATCTGAAACAGGCGCTGAGCGATCTCAATTTTGAATATTGTCCGATCGACGTGGAGTTAACGGAAAGCTGCCTGATTGAAAACGAGGAGCTGGCGCTGTCAGTGATCCAGCAGTTCAGCGCGCTGGGGGCGCAGGTGCATCTGGATGATTTCGGTACCGGCTATTCGTCGCTGTCGCAGCTGGCGCGCTTCCCGCTGGATGCCATTAAGCTCGATCAGTCCTTTGTGCGCGATGTGCATAAGCAGCCAATTTCCCAATCGCTGGTACGGGCCATTGTCGCTGTGGCTCAGGCGCTTAATTTGCAGGTGATTGCGGAAGGAGTGGAAAGCGCCAAAGAAGACGCCTTTCTCACGAAGAATGGCGTCAATGAACGGCAGGGTTTTCTCTTTGCTAAGCCCATGCCCGCAGCCGTATTCGAGCGATGGTATAAACGTTATCTGACGCGCAAAGCGCGTTAGCTGGCTTTACTCAGACTGGCGACATGCCGGTTTTGTAACTGCACCAGACGTTCCATGTAGGCGATGTCTTTGGGTTGCAGGCAGAACGCCGCGTCCACCCAGTCTTCAGTGATGTCCATCAGTTCACTGCGAGGCAACTGTATGACCCGCTGACGCGCGCGCAGCATGGCACGGACGCCATTGAGACGCGGGTGCAGCGTATCGATGAAGGTGCGCACGGCAACCGCCCCCTGCCCCGGTTCGAACAGTTCATCCACCAGGCCTTTAGGTTCGTACCATTCCGCCGTATGGGATTCGCCTTTATAGATCAGCTCCTCGGCCAGCTTCATGCCCGAACGCCGGGCGACCAGCGAATATCCGCCCATGCCAGGAAACAGGTTAAAGGCGATTTCCGGGAAGCCCAGGCGTGCGTCCCGCTGCGCGAGCACAAAATGGTGCGCTAGCGCGGCTTCAAAGCCGCCGCCCAGCGCACTGCCTTCCACCATCGCCAAACTAATCGCCCCGGTATCGAAACCGCGTGAAGCGGCGTGCACACAGTCGACACAGGCCCGCGCGTAGGCCCTTAGCGCTTCACGACGGCCATTTTGCAGGCAGTCAACAAAGAAACCCAGATCGCCTCCGGCGTTATAAATACCGGGGACCAGTGAGCCTGTTACCCAAAAATCCACCGCGAACCCCGCCTGCCTGACCAGCCAGGAAATATTCATGATCTCCTCAATCAGTCCGTGATTGAAGCATGGGCGGGGTTGCGCCCGTAACATCATCCAGACCGTGCGACGTTCCTCTTCGTAGTAGCCTGCCAGTTGGGTAAAGCGCTCTGTATCAGTGAACAATTTGCATGATGCATGGTTGGTAACTGTCATGGTCTTTTCCTCATTAATTAAAGCGCATTGCGCGCAGATTTAGACTAATGCAGGAGCAAACCAGGCAGTATGTGCGTAAGCTAATTTATAATTGGTACTTATGCTTTTTTAAGATTTCCTTTTTTCCCTTCTCTTTTTACACTAATTTCTGCATCATTGAATTTATTAACTTTTCGATATAGGGTGACGACATGGCCGACATCGACGCAAAGCAACTGGCAGGACGTATTGATACGGTGCTGGACATTCTGGTGGCGGGTGATTACCACTCCGCCATCCATAATCTGGAAATCCTGAAAGACGAATTACTCGCTCTTGACGCCGCCGGGCAAATATCCCCGCAGGGTGCGCCAAAAACACCCTGGGAAATCTGAATAAGACACTATGAATTCCCGACAACAAATTATTCTGCAAATGGTCATTGACCAGGGCCGCGTCAGCGTGGCTGAGCTGGCGAAAATAACCGGCGTTTCTGAAGTCACCATCCGTCAGGATCTCAACACCCTGGAGAAGCAAAGTTATCTGCGTCGTACCCATGGCTACGCCGTGCCGCTGGAAAGCGACGACGTGGAAACCCGCATGATGAGTAACTTCACCCTCAAGCGGGAACTGGCCGCTTTTGCCGCGTCGCTGGTGTCTCCAGGTGAAACGGTATTTATCGAAAACGGCAGCAGCAATGCTCTGCTGGCCCGCGCGCTGGCCGATGAGAAAGACATCACTATTATTACCGTCAGCGCCTACATCGCCCATCTGTTAAAAGAAACAGCCTGCGAAGTGATCCTGCTGGGGGGCATTTATCAGAAGAAAAGCGAAAGCATGGTCGGCCCGCTGACGCGCCAGTATGTGCAGCAGGTGCATTTCAGCAAGGCATTTATTGGCATTGACGGCTGGCAGCCGGAAACAGGCTTTACCGGACGGGATATGATGCGGGCCGATGTAGTCAATGCGGTGCTGGAAAAAAGCTGCGAAGCCATTGTGCTGACGGACAGCTCAAAATTCGGCGCGGTACATCCCTATACTTTAGGGCCAATGGGACGATTTAACCGGGTAATTACCGATGAAAAACTGGATGCAGCGCAGCAGGCGCAATTAACGCAATCCGGGCTGATTGTCGATATAGTAAAAAAAGCTTCCGCACAATAACTCGCCAGCGCCCGCCATGCGCGGGCTAACCTTTCATCTCTGAGACTTTTCTGACCTGCCAATTAAGACTATTTACCTGTCTCGTTTAGCGGCAGGAAGTAAAATTATGTTGAACGATATAACAGGACGTAACTATCACTCAAGTGATCTAAAGTAACACCTGCGCAACATAATTTACGGAAATGAACTTAAGTTTGCTGAACAGGCACTATACTCATAGAGAAATTCTTTCCGTGGATACCTATTTCAGGAGATTAGTATGATGATGTTATCTGGTAAAAAAATGGCTACAGCGGTACTGGCGGTAACGCTGGCAATGTCTCTGAGTGCTTGTTCTAACTGGTCTAAACGCGACCGTAATACCGCGATTGGCGCAGGCGCAGGCGCACTGGGTGGCGCAGTATTAACTGACGGTAGCACGCTCGGCACATTAGGTGGCGCGGCAGTCGGTGGTATTGTGGGTCACCAGGTCGGTAAATAATCGTACAGGTGTCGCGCAGTACAGAATATATACTGGCGTTATTGCGTAAATACGCAGTGAATTAAAAGGCCACGGCATTTGCCGTGGCCTTATCTTATTTATCCGCTTAACCGCCAGCCAGTTTTACCTTCATACCTTTGGCTTCCAGTAATGATTTAATCAGGTCGCGTTTATCGCCCTGAATTTCAATTACGCGATCCTTTACTGCGCCACCACAACCGCATTTCTTTTTCAGCTCCGCGGCCAGACGAGCAATTTCTTCATCATTGGCATCAATACCGGTAATCAGACAGACGCCCTTCCCTTTACGGCCGCTGGTCTGACGCTGGATACGGACAATGCCGTCACCTTTCGGGCGCTCGACCACCGGTTTGGGTTCATCGATACGTCCACTGTCGGTGGAATAGACCAGCCGGCTGTTTGCATCCTTCATTTAGGCCTCCACACGTAATGAAGCATTAATGGCCTTCAGCGTCTGCGCCGGATCGGCAGATTGCGTCACCGGACGGCCAATGACCATGTAATCCACACCGGCAGCCTGCGCCTGTTCCGGCGTCATAATGCGGCGCTGGTCGCCAGCATCACTGCCCTGTGGACGAATACCCGGCGTGACCAGTTTAAAGGCCTGCCCCAGTTCGCTTTTAAAGCGTACGGCTTCCTGTGCAGAACAGACGACGCCGTCAAGACCACAGTTTTGCGTCAGACGCGCCAGGCGTTCGGCATGTTCCGCCGGAGTGCTGGTGATCCCCAAATCATGCAGGTCGCTCGCTTCCATGCTGGTCAGTACCGTCACAGCAATCAGCAGCGGCGCATCTTTACCGAAAGGCATCAACGCTTCACGGGCCGCGCTCATCATTCGCGCCCCGCCGGAGGCATGAACGTTCACCATCCACACGCCCAGCTCTGCGGCGGCGGCTACCGCATGTGCCGTGGTATTGGGAATATCGTGGAATTTGAGATCCAGGAAGACGTCAAAGCCGCGCTGTTGCAGGTCGCGGACAAATTGCGGGCCAAACAGCGTGAACATTTCTTTCCCGACTTTCAGGCGGCAATCCGACGGGGAAATACGGTCGACGAAAGCCAGCGCCTGATGGCGATCGGCGTAATCAAGGGCAACAACCACAGGGGAATGCGTTACAGCAGCAAAAGAGGATGTAGCAGTAGACGTCATGATCAGACCTTCCTGATGATGGGCACCCGCGCAGGCGCAATGAGAATAAACGGCGTGCATTCTACCTGCGCGCCGTAGAAAAGGACAGAATGCATTTTTTTGCTGCCAGGCGATAAGGGCACGATGCCGCCGTAGTTATGCATGGGAATAATAAGTATGTTGTAACTAAAGTGCGGGCTTTTTTTAATATTACTGACCATCAAGGCCACGAATGGGCTTGACGGTGGACCATGCGCGGCAGGACGGACAATGCCAGTACATGGTGAAAGCGGTAAAGCCGCATTTGTGGCAGCGATAGCGTGGCTTACTGCGGATCTGCTCGCCCACCATGTCACGCAACGCCATCAGGCTCTCTTTCGCGCGCCCTTCTTCGGCTTCCTGCAAATGGTAATCCATCAGTTTGTGGAAGACGCGCATGGTGGGCTGACGCTGGAGTTGACGCGTCACCAGCATTTGCGCCGTATCCTGCCCTTCGCGTTGCTCGACAATATCCGCCAGCATCAGATCGGCTACCGCGCCGGTGTTCTCTTCCACACAGCGCTGAAGAAATTCCGCCCACTCCTCGGTTTTACCGGTATGCAGATAGCAGGTTTGCAGCATCTCCAGCGTTTCGCTGACCAGTTCTTTATCCTGATCCACCACACGCAGCAGACTTTCGATAGCTTTTTCGTACTCCCCTTTCTCCATCAGCACGCGGCCCATCATGATGGAAACGCGCGGGCTGTTGCGATCGGCAGCGGCTCCCTTCTTCAGCAGCGCCATGGCACGATCCAGATCGTCGTTGCCCATCTGCTGTAACGCCAGCTCACAGTAGAAGTGGGCGATTTCAACACGCTGTTTATCTTTACCCAGCTTGACCAGACGTTCGGCCACATCAATGGCTTTCTGCCAGTCGCTGGTCGCCTGATAAATTTGCAGCAGCTGTTGCAGCGCGCCGATACGGAAGTCGGTTTCGTCAACCAACTGATTGAACATGTCTTCAGCACGATCGTACAGACCCGCCGCCATGTAATCGCGGCCCAGCTGTTGCACGGCCAGCAGACGCTGATCGTAAGACAGCGAGGCGCTTTCCATCAGCGTCTGGTGAATGCGGATTGCGCGGTCAACCTCGCCACGCGAGCGGAAGAGGTTTCCGAGGGTGAGATGGGCCTCAACGGTGCCCGTATCCTCTTTTAGCATATCGAGGAACAGGTCAACCGCTTTGTCCTGTTGATTACTAAGCAGAAAGTTAACGCCCGCCACGTAATCACGCGAGAGTCGGTTTGCTTCATCCTGCTTTGTTTGTTGCGCGCTTCTGCGCCCCATATACCAGCCATACGCGGCCGCTACGGGCAACAGCAGAAACAACAACTCAAGCATATAATGTTATTCCTTGACGGACGGCGTGCCGGTCGTTACGGGAACGTCGTTTGCGGGGGCAAGCTGATGTTCAAGTCGTTTAATTTTACGTTCCGCGCGTACCAGCGAAACACGCACACGCAGCCAGAACAGTCCGCATACCAGCCAGCCAATCACAAAGCCTGCGGCAAACAGACACGCCAGCAGCGTTGAAATACGGAATTCACCCTGCGCCAGCAAATAATTGAATGTGACGAGCTGATCGTTCTGTGCACCCAGCGTGACCGAAATGACAAAAATCGCTAACACCAGTAAGAAAATGAGTAAATATTTCACATTACGTCCCGTTATGTGGATTGGAGCGAATAAATTCTGTTCAACTGACTGCATCCAGCCTTATAACCTACCATTTTCGCGACCTGGACGAAATGGAAAAGCGAGTGACCTGATGGATTTGCGGGCGAAATTCGCTATTTCAACCCCGGATGCGCGTTAACCCATCAGGCCCGTCGATAATATTATTCGTCGTCGCGGTCGGCGATCTCTTTCTTCTCTTCGACCGGCGGCGTTAATGGCCCGCAGATACGCTGCGCCAGCATGGTGGCGAAGGTGACAAGCAGTCCGGAAATCAGCGTGGCGACCACCAGATCGCGGGGCCAGTGCATTCCCAACAGCATGCGGCTGCCCATCACCGCCGTCGCCCACACCAGCAGCACGGCAATAGTGATAGTGCGTCGCCGTGGCCACAACAAACCTACGCCCAGCAACGCCCAGCTGGCGGCAAACATGGTATGCCCTGACGGGAAAGCGAAACCGGTCTCTTTTTGCCAGTGTTTGCGCAAGAACGCCGGAATGTTCTCTTCACCGCTCAGCTGCTCTTTTACCAGATGCCCGCGATCCTTACGTTTTAAAGTGTAGAACTCATCAACCGGAATATGGTGTGTTTTTTCAAGCCAGATGACAAAAGGCCGCGGCTCCTGCACCCGATCCTTCACCCAGGACTTCACGCCCTGCCCGATTAGGATAGCGGCGGCGAGGATCACAAAAAGCATCAGCGCGGCTTTCAGACGAAATCGCAGACACCATAAAAACCAGCCGCAGAGCAGCACATGGGTGATGATCCCCCAGGGCTGCGTCACCGTTTCGGTTACCCAGTACAGCGCCTTCAGCCACGCGCTGTTGTTACCTGGCGTCCACTGCCAGCCGGATCCCCATACTATCAGCGGCATAATCAGTAATATCCCCACCCCCGCCATGGTGCGCTTTACAATAGACAGCATGTTCTCTCCTTTATGTGCCAGGCCGCTTAATAGTAACTGAAAAACAACATCACCGGCAGGAGTGACGGATTTGTGCGCTTAATCTTTACAGCCCGTTGACGCAATTAGAGAAGTTGGCCGCCTTGTGGCAAAATACCCCCAGAATGAAAGCCTGAGGGCGACAAGGCACGTCAGGTGCCAGAATAAATCCGGAGAATCACATGCAGCTTAAACGTGTGGCAGAAGCCAAACTGCCAACCCCATGGGGCGATTTCCTGATGGTGGGTTTTGAAGAACTGGCCACCGGGCAGGACCATGTTGCGCTGGTCTATGGCGACATTTCAGGCCAGACGCCGGTGCTTGCCCGCGTCCATTCAGAGTGTCTGACCGGCGATGCCCTGTTCAGTCTGCGCTGCGACTGCGGTTTTCAGCTGGAAGCGGCGCTGTCTCACATTGCCGAAGAAGGCCGCGGTATCCTGCTCTATCATCGTCAGGAAGGCCGTAATATTGGGCTGCTGAATAAAATCCGCGCGTATGCGTTACAGGATCAGGGTTACGACACCGTAGAAGCAAACCATCAGCTCGGCTTTGCCGCCGATGAGCGTGATTTCACTTTATGCGCGGACATGTTCAAACTGCTGGGCGTGGACGAAGTGCGTTTGCTGACAAACAACCCGCGCAAAGTGGAGATCCTCACCGAAGCAGGCATTAATATTGTCGAACGCGTACCGCTGATCGTCGGGCGCAATCCAAAAAACGCGCATTACCTTGATACCAAGGCCGCGAAAATGGGGCATTTGCTGGATTAATAAAAAAAGCCCGGCGGTATGTCCCGCCGGGCTAGCGTGAAGGGTTATCAGTGCAGCATGTTGCGGATCACATAATGCAGGATCCCGCCGTGCTGGTAGTAAGTCAGCTCGGTTGCCGTATCAATACGGCAGCGACAGGAAATCACTTCCTGCGAGCCGTCAGCGCGGGTCAGGCGTACCGGTACCGTCGCACCAGGTTTAAGTCCGGTCAGATCTTCCACATCCAACCGCTCTTCCCCATTCAGCCCCAGCGTTTTACGGGTGACGCCCTGCGGGAACTCCAGCGGCAAAATGCCCATGCCGATCAGGTTAGAACGGTGGATACGCTCGAAAGATTCAGCGATCACCACGCGGATCCCCAACAGACGCGGGCCTTTCGCCGCCCAGTCACGGCTGGAGCCGGAACCGTATTCTTTACCGGCAATCACCGCCAGCGGCGTGCCCTCCTGCTGATAACGCATCGCAGCATCATAAATGGAGATCACTTCACTGCCCGGTAGATGGCGCGTCATGCCCCCTTCCACACCGGGCACCATTTCGTTGCGGATGCGGATGTTGGCAAAGGTGCCGCGCATCATCACCTCATGGTTACCGCGTCGTGAACCGTAGGAGTTAAAGTCGCGACGCTCCACGCCATGATTTTGCAGATAGCGCCCCGCCGGGCTGTCAGCTTTAATGCTGCCAGCCGGTGAGATATGGTCAGTGGTCACGGAATCGCCGAGCATCGCCAGAATGCGCGCGCCCTGAATATCCTGTACCGGCTTCGGCTGGGCTTCCATCTCTTCAAAGAACGGCGAGGAGCGGATGTAGGTGGAATCAAACTGCCAGCCGTAGGTATCGGAAGCTTCCACTTTGATAGACTTCCACTCGTCAGTCCCTTCAAACACTTCCGCATATTCTTTGCGGAACATGTCGGTGGACACCTGTTCTACCGCACGGGCGATCTCCTGTCCGCTCGGCCAGATATCTTTCAGATAAACCGGATCGCCCTTGCGATCGTGGCCCAGTGGATCGGTCGCCAGGTTGATGTTCATATTGCCCGCCAGTGCATAGGCTACCACCAGCGGCGGCGAGGCCAGCCAGTTGGTTTTCACCAGCGGATGAATACGACCTTCAAAGTTGCGGTTGCCGGAAAGCACGGCCCCGACGGTCAGATCGCCTTTTTTAATCGCCTGCTCGATGGGATCCGGCAGCGGGCCGGAGTTACCGATACAGGTGGTGCAACCATAGCCCACCAGGTTAAAGCCCAGCTCATCGAGATACGGCGTCAGACGCGCCTGCGCCAGATAATCCGATACTACTTTCGAGCCGGGTGCCAGCGAGGCTTTCACCCACGGCTGACGCTTCAGCCCGAGGGTGACGGCTTTTTTCGCCAGCAGACCGGCCGCCATCAGCACACTCGGGTTCGAGGTGTTGGTACATGAGGTAATGGCTGCGATCACCACCGCGCCATCTGGCAGCTGATACTGATGACCGTTCAGAACATAATCCACCGACTGGCGATCTTTCTGGGCGGTATTGAGCTCCAGCTCGGTGCTGGCTGCAAAGGCTTTTGGCACATCGCCCAGCGCCACGCGATCCTGCGGACGTTTTGGTCCGGCAAGGCTGGCTTCGACGCTGCTCATATCCAGTTCCAGGGTGCTGGTAAAGACAGGCTCATCACCCGGCTGACGCCACATGCCCTGCGCTTTCGCATAGGCTTCCACCAGCGCTACCTGATCGTCGCTGCGGCCGCTAAGACGCATGTACTCCAGCGTCACGTCATCAATGGGGAAGAATCCGCATGTCGCGCCATATTCCGGCGCCATATTGGCGATAGTGGCCCGGTCCGCCAGCGGCAGGGAGTCGAGACCGTCGCCATAAAATTCCACAAACTTACCCACTACGCCGTGTTTACGCAGCATTTGCGTCACGGTGAGCACGAGGTCAGTGGCGGTGATGCCTTCGCTCAGTTTACCGGTGAGCTTAAAGCCCACCACATCCGGGATCAGCATGGATACCGGCTGACCAAGCATGGCGGCTTCCGCTTCGATACCGCCCACGCCCCAGCCAAGCACGCCCAGCCCGTTGATCATGGTGGTGTGGGAGTCGGTGCCGACCAGGGTATCCGGATAAGCGACCCACTCTTTATCCTGCAGCTCGCTCCAGACGGCTTTACCCAGATATTCCAGGTTGACCTGATGGCAGATGCCGGTGCCCGGCGGCACAACGCTGAACCGGCTGAAGGCCTGCTGGCCCCAGCGCAGAAACACATAGCGTTCGTGGTTACGCTCCATTTCCAGACGGACGTTTTCTTCAAAGGCGTCGTCATCGCCGAAATGGTCAACGGTGACAGAGTGGTCGATAACCAGATCAACAGGGGAAAGCGGGTTAACTTTAGTGGTATCGCCACCAAGGCGCTTCACGGCTTCACGCATGGCGGCGAGATCAACAACAGCGGGAACGCCGGTAAAATCCTGCATCAGCACGCGGGCGGGACGATAAGCGATTTCACGATCGGCGTGGGCGGATTTCAACCAGCCTGCGAGGGCATGAATATCTTCCTCAGTGACGGACTCACCATCCTGCCAGCGCAGCAGGTTTTCCAGTAACACTTTTAACGACTTGGGCAAACGGGAAATATCCCCAAGTTCCTTTGCGGCCAGGGGCAGGCTGTAGTAGTGGTAGGTTTTGTTTTCAGCCTGCAATGTGTCCTTACTGGCTTCGCGTAGGGTCGACGACATAAGCTCCTCCTTAATACAGGGATTGCAATTCCCTGATTATCATCAGGGTCTGTATTAAAGATAACACAAACATGCTGTAACGTTTTGATAACAACTCAAATTGATAAAAGAGGTAAAACCATTGAAGGGATAAAAACAAAAAACCCCGCTTAAGCGAGGTTTTTATGCGGTTAGTGAGCCATCATCCAGACCAGTTGTCCCCAGAACATAACCGAGACGGTGAATGCGCCCATCCATGACCAGTATTTGAGATTATTTATCATTTATACACCCTACGAATTAATCAAGCGCCACACCGGGTTGTTACCCGTTTCTATATTGCTGAGGTGTATTTATTAAGAAGTACAAAAGACCACTGGGCGTCAGGCTAATTTCGCGCCCACGCTGTTGGTTAAATTATTGTTTTTTTGGTTCGTCTTCTGCGAACGTTTCAATAAAGGCGCGCTGCTGCGGGGTGAGTTCCCATTCGTCAGGAATACGCACCTCGGCGTCCTTTTTGGCGCTAAGAGGCTTGTCATGTAACTGACATACTGGCTTCACTGTGCCGAACTGCCCCGTAAACACCATTCTCAACCCCAAAATTTCCACACCAGCAAGGCTACAACCACCCAGAACAGGGCTGAGCCAAGAAACACCGCCAGCCAGGCTTTGCGTTTCAGCGCGTGATCCCTTTGCGATTCGTCGCTTCCTGATGGCATTGCTAACCTCACACAATCGACATCACTTATCATTTTGACACCTAACAATAGGTATAAGTAATCACTAGATGAGACAAATCCTAAAATAAGTTTAGGAAAAAAGCCAGCGAATTTACCAATGATTTCCAGTTAAATATTCAATCTTTTGACCGGAAATAAATAATTGAAGAATAAAGTTTGCGGACCCGTAAATTACTTTCTACTTTTGTCGCGAAAACACGACACAATTGCGGTTAAGTTGTGACAGGAATCACTCGGGGAAATGTGCGTTAAGGCAGATGATGATAATTCTGATTTAGGTTTAGGGCGATAAAAGGGTATCTTCCCGGGCGGGAAGATACCGCAGGAAATTATTTTTCTGGCAGCTTAATGTCCTGGAACATGGCTTCAATATCATCATTTGAACGCAATGCCACGGCGGTATCCACCACGTCACGGGTTAAATGTGGCGCGAAGCGCTGAATAAAATCATACATATAACTGCGCAGGAAGGTGCTGCGACGAAAACCGATTTTCGTGGTGCTGTGGCTGAACACATCCTGTGCGTCCAGTTTTACCAGATCCGGATCCGATACCGGATCAACCGCCATGCTGGCGATCACCCCTACCCCAAGACCCAGGCGCACATAAGTTTTGATCACGTCAGCGTCCGTGGCGGTAAAGACGATACGCGGCGTCAGCCCGGCGCGGTTAAAGGCGGTGTCCAGCTCTGAACGGCCGGTAAAGCCAAAGGTGTAAGTAACCAGCGGGTACTGCGCCAGCTCCTCAATGCTCACCGACTGTTTGCCCGCCAGCGGATGATCGGGCGTGACGACAATCGAACGATTCCAGTGGTAGCACGGCAGCATGACCAGATCGTCATACAGGTGCAGCGCTTCGGTGGCGATGGCGAAATCAGCATTGCCTTTGGAGACGGCTTCCGCAATCTGCGTCGGCGAGCCCTGGTGCATATGCAGCGAAACACGTGGGTAGCGCTCAATAAAGCCCTTGATTACGCCGGGCAGCGCATAACGCGCCTGGGTATGGGTGGTCGCGACGTAGAGCGAGCCTTTATCCGGCCAGGTATGCTCTCCCGCCACCGACTTAATGGCATCAACTTTGGAGAGCACTTCACGGGCGATGCGTATGATCTCCTCACCGGCAGGCGTGACCTGGGTAAGATGCTTGCCGCTGCGGGCGAAAATCTGGATCCCCAGCTCATCTTCCAGCATACGGACCTGTTTGCTGATGCCGGGTTGCGAGGTGTATAGCCCCTCAGCGGTAGAGGAGACATTAAGGTTGTGATTCACCACCTCAACGATATAACGAAGCTGCTGTAGTTTCATGACGGACCATCCGGTTGAGCGCTGACGAGCAATCGTTTAAGACGATTTAATAATAAGAAATGACTTAACTATAACCACTATATCATTAATGCCCGGTCTGTATAGACAGGAACGCAAAATTATAAGCAACAAAAAAGGGCCGGATATCCGGCCCTTGCAGGGAGCAGACAGGCTAAATTACTTCTTACCTTCCACCCATTTGCCGTCGATGAAGAAAGCTGACCAGCCGGTCGCTTTACCCTCTTTCTCGGCGGAAACATACTGCTGCTTAGTCTTACGGCTAAAGCGAACGACCGTTTTGTTGCCTTCGGGATCCGCGACAGGCGCATCGGCCAGATAACGCAGTTTTTCCGGCAGACGATCGCGGAAGCGATGCAGCTCTTCCACCAGCGGTGCGCGGGTTTCACGGGATTTCGGGAAGGTGTTGGCCGCCAGAAATACCCCTGCCGCACCGTCACGCAGCACAAAATAGGCGTCTGATTTTTCACATGGCAGCTCAGGCAGCGGCACCGGATCTTCTTTCGGTGGCGCGACTTCGCCGTTACGCAGGATCTTACGCGTGTTTTTGCATTCGTCGTTGGTGCAGGCCATGTACTTGCCGAAACGCCCCATTTTCAGGTGCATTTCAGAACCACACTTCTCACACTCCACGATCGGGCCGTCATAGCCTTTGATGCGGAATTCGCCCTCTTCGATTTCATAGCCATCGCAGGTCGGGTTGTTACCACAGACGTGCAGCTTACGCTTGGGATCGATCAGATAGCTGTCCATAGCGGTGCCGCATTTCACGCAACGACGCTTAGCACGCAGGGCGTTGGTTTCGGCGTCGTCGCCTTCCAGCACGTTAAGGACTTCGTTTTCCGGCACCAGGTTAATGGTGGTTTTGCAGCGTTCTTTCGGCGGCAGCGCATAGCCGGAACAGCCGAGGAACACGCCGGTGCTGGCGGTACGGATACCCATTTTGCGACCGCAGGTCGGACAGTCGATACTGGTCAGCACCATCTGATTCGGACGCATGCCGCCTTCTTCCGGATCCTTTTCCGCTTTTTCAAGCTGGCCGGTGAAGTCGGTAAAGAAGTTGTCCAGCACGCCTTTCCATTCCGCTTCATGGTTGGCAACCTGGTCAAGGCTGTTTTCCATTTGCGCGGTGAAATCGTAGTTCATCAGCTCGCGGAAATTCTCTTCCAGACGGTCAGTGACGATTTCGCCCATTTTCTCGGCATAGAAGCGGCGGTTTTCTACACGCACGTAGCCGCGATCCTGAATGGTCGAGATGATAGAAGCATAGGTCGACGGACGGCCGATACCGCGTTTTTCCAGCTCTTTCACCAGGGATGCTTCGCTGAAACGCGCAGGCGGCTTGGTAAAGTGCTGCGCCGGGAGCAGTTCCACAAGGGATACCACGTCGCCTTTGTTCACCGCTGGCAGCGTGCGATCTTCATCGCCCTTACGCAGCTGCGGCATCACCTTCGTCCAGCCATCGAAACGCAGCGTACGGCCACGCGCCTTCAGGCGGAACTCGCCCGCTTCCACGGTCAGGGTGGTGGAATCGTACTGCGCTGGCGTCATCTGACAGGCGACAAACTGACGCCAGATCAGCTGATACAGCTTCTGCGCGTCCGCTTCCATATCCTTCAGGGACTCCGCCAGCACTGCCACGTCGGAAGGACGGATGGCTTCGTGCGCTTCCTGAGAGTTTTCTTTGCTGGCGTACTGATTAGCGCTTTCCGGCAGGTATTTTTTGCCGAAATTATCGCTGATGTAGCCACGCACCATGCTGACGGCGTCCTGACTCAGGTTGGTGGAGTCGGTACGCATATAGGTAATGTGGCCCGCTTCGTACAGACGCTGCGCCATCATCATGGTTTTCTTCACCCCAAAGCCAAGGCGCGTACTGGCCGCCTGCTGAAGCGTGGAGGTAATAAAGGGCGCGCCAGGCTTGCTGCTGGTGGGCTTATCTTCCCGATCCGTAACGGTGTAGCGCGCTTTTTCCAGCAGGCTTACCGCCGCCATGGTCTGCTCGCGATTAACCGGACGGAAAGGCTTGTCCTGCTGATGCGTCACCTGCAACGGCAGCGCCTCGCCGGAAGGCGTGGTAACGCTGGCGTCGATTTCCCAGAACTCTTCCGGGACAAAGGCTTTGATTTCGCGCTCACGCTCGACCACCAGACGCACCGCCACGGACTGAACGCGTCCGGCAGACAGGCCGCGGGCGATCTTTTTCCACAGCAGCGGCGACACCATGTAACCCACCACGCGATCCACAAAGCGGCGCGCCTGTTGTGCGTTTACACGGTCGATATTCAGTTCACCCGGCTTTTCAAACGCCTGTTGGATAGCGTTTTTGGTGATTTCGTTAAACACCACGCGGCTGTAGCGCGAGTCATCGCCCCCGATCACTTCCCGCAGGTGCCAGGCAATGGCTTCCCCTTCGCGGTCAAGGTCGGTTGCGAGATAGATATGGTCCGCTTTTTCAGCGATGGCTTTCAGTTCGGCAACGACTTTTTCTTTGCCCGGAAGCACTTCATAGCGTGCATCCCATTCGTTCCATGGGTCAACGCCCATGCGGTTGACCAGCGCGCCACGTTCATCCTTTTTAGGCTTTTTGGCCGTTTTGGTGGTGGCGGAGTCGGCGCTCTTTTTGGGTGCTGAGCCACTGGTCGGCAGATCGCGGATATGACCGACGCTGGATTTCACCACGTAGTCATTACCCAGATACTTATTGATCGTTTTGGCTTTTGCCGGGGACTCAACGATGACGAGTGCTTTACCCATATTCACCTTTACCTAATTTGATTCTTCCAGGAATACGTCGCACGTTGATTCACTCTCCACCGCGACATCCGATGATGTGGCGGCGATATCCGTGGTTATCAACCCCTCTTTAAAACCGGGCGCGTGAAGTGTGGTGCCCAGGTGACTGAGTTCACAGGTGTTTTCGCGCATCAGTGCTGTAGCACGACGGACTTAAGGTCGAATGTCAAGCAATTCTGTTGCCAGATTGACGAAAGCGCACACTCTACCTGATAAAATTCGTTACGCAACTTTATTAGCATGCAAAAGCAAATCACGCCAGCCAGTCCCCGGTGTGAAAACCATTTTAAAAACAGGGAAAATTTGCGCCCGGCCTACCGGCAGACGTAGAATAAATGCCTTGTCAGAGGAGCAGACTATGCACGAGAACATTCAACCTATCGATCGCCAGTCACTATTAGCTGAAGCTAACCGAATCATCCGCGAGCATGACGATTTTATTCAGGGCATCGAAGCGACGGATGTCACTGAACGCAACGGCGTGCTGGTGTTCAGCGGCGACTATTTCCTTGATGAGCAAGGCCTGCCGACGTCGAAAAGTACGGCGGTGTTTAATATGTTTAAACACCTGGCCCATGTGCTGTCCGAAAAGTATACCCTTGCGGACTGACGGCAATAAAAAAGCGAGGTGATTCACCTCGCTTTTTGTTTTACGGCAACGGTTTTTCACCGCGCTGCCACCAGCGCAACAGCAGCCGGTCAGCGGCTTCCGCCGCACTGCCGGTAAAGCGGTCCATCAGCTTTTTACGCTGGGCGTAACGGACGCCGATCACCTCGCGCTCTTTAATCAGCCCCAGCAGCAGATCGTCGCTGGTGCCTACTTCATCCACCAGCCCTTTTTCCAGCGCCTGTACGCCATACCAGTGCTCGCCAGTGGCGACCTGGTCAATGTCCAGCGACGGACGCATCTGCTTCACATAATCTTTAAACAGATCGTGCGTCTCGTTCAGGCTCTCACGGAACTTCTGCCGCCCTTCCTCGGTGTTTTCACCCAGCAGCGTCAACGTACGCTTGTACTGCCCGGCGGTGTGCAGCTCGATGTCGATGTCTTTGCTTTTCAGGAAGCGGTTAAAGTTCGGGATTTGCGCCACCACGCCGATAGAGCCGACGATGGCGAAAGGCGCAGCCACGATCTTATCTGCCACGCAGGCCATCATATAGCCGCCGCTGGCCGCTACTTTATCCACCGCCACCGTTAAGGGGATGTTTTTGTCGCGCAGGCGCTGGAGCTGGGAAGACGCCAGCCCGTAGCCATGCACCACGCCGCCGGGACTTTCCAGACGCAGCAACACCTGGTCTTCCGGCCCTGCGATGGTGATCACCGCGGTGATCTCTTCGCGCAGGGAGTTCACTTCGTGGGCATCCATACTGCCTTTGAAATCCAGCACAAAAACCCGGGGCTTCGTGGCCGTAACCGGGGTGCCCTGCTTCGCGCTGGCCTTCGCCGCTTTCGCGTCCTGCTTCGCTTTTTTCTTCTGCGCTTTATGCCACAGCTTTTGCTGATGATCGTCCAGCAGCGCAACGGAGACCTCCTCCTGCATCTCCTTATATTGCTCGCTCAGCCTGGTGACACGTAATTCACCCCGCTGACGCTTGCGCTGGGCAAGATTTACAATCAGTACCGCCACGACAACAATCGCCAGCACAACGGTGGCAATCTTTGCCAAAAACAACCCATATTCAGACAGTAATTCCACGCGTACCACCTTGGTTAAACCGCATTACGTTCGCATTCAGTGTACATGACAGGTTCTGGCTCGTCTTCTGCCACCGCACAATGTTACGAGGCATCTTCCTGATTTTTTTAGACTCCATGAAAAGGTTGCAAAGTGTTAACCTGCGGGATTGTCTGCCTTTGGCTGATTGAAATGCGGCCCGGTTTAAGGCATAAAACCAGCAAGTCAAGACGAAGTCAGCCTGGTGCGCCACGAACGCGACGCCTGAGGAGAGAATGTGTATTACCAGCCACAACGAGATCTACTGCAAAACCGCATCATTCTGGTCACTGGTGCCAGCGCAGGTATTGGCGAAGAAGCAGCGCGTACCTATGCCCGCCACGGTGCCCAGGTGATCCTGCTGGGGCGTAACGACGAAAAGTTGCGCCGGGTTGCGCAGGCCGTTGCGGATGAATGCGGGCAGATGCCGCGCTGGTTTACGCTGGATATGGAAACCTGCACCCCTGCAGACTGTGAACAGCTCGCGCAGACTCTTGCCGCACATTATCCCCGACTGGATGGTATATTACATAACGCCGGTCTGCTTGGCGATATCTGTCCGATGGATCAACAAAATCCGCAGGTCTGGCAGCGGGTGATGCAGGTCAACGTCAATGCCACCTTTTTCCTCACCCAGGCACTGCTTCCTTTATTACTGAAATCAGAAGCCGGTTCGCTGGTATTTACCTCCTCAAGCGTTGGGCGTCAGGGTCGCGCCAACTGGGGCGCCTATGCCGCCTCCAAGTTTGCCACCGAAGGCATGATGCAGGTGCTGGCAGAGGAGTATCAAAGCCGCCATCTGCGGGTAAACTGCATTAATCCGGGCGGAACCCGCACCGGTATGCGCGCCAGCGCCTTCCCGACGGAAGATCCGCAAAAACTGAAAACTCCGGCGGATATTATGCCGCTCTATTTATGGTTAATGGGCGATGACAGCCGTCGCAAAACCGGCCTGAGCTTTGATGCTCAGCCAGGACGTAAACCGGGAATATCACAATGAGTGAAGATCGTTACCAACAGCGTCAGCAGCGCGTAAAAGAAAAAGTCGATGCGCGCGTTGCCGCCGCCCAGGATGAACGCGGCATTATCATCGTCTTTACCGGCAACGGCAAAGGCAAAACCACCGCGGCCTTCGGCACCGCGACACGCGCTGTCGGACACGGCAAAAAAGTGGGAGTGATCCAGTTTATCAAAGGCACCTGGCCCAACGGCGAGCGCAATCTGCTGGAGCCGCACGGCGTGGAATTTCAGGTGATGGCCACCGGCTTTACCTGGGACACGCAAAATCGTGAGTCGGACACCGCCGCCTGCACCACCGTCTGGGAGCATGGCCGCCGGATGCTGGCGGATGCTTCTCTGGATCTGGTGATCCTCGATGAGCTGACCTACATGGTGGCCTATGACTATTTGCCGCTGGAAGAGGTTATCAGCGCCCTGCAAAATCGTCCCCCGCAGCAGACGGTGATTATTACCGGGCGCGGTTGTCATCGTGACATTCTGGAACTGGCGGATACCGTCAGCGAGCTGCGTCCGGTTAAACATGCTTTTGATGCGGGCGTAAAAGCGCAGATGGGAATAGATTATTGAGTGATTTTGCCAGGTGGCGCTACGCTCACCTGGCTTGCCAGTCACAGTCCTGAAAACCCGCGCAAGCGAAGCGCCGCCGGGCTTGTGTACAGATTAACCGTTGGTTTTGTTACGAGTGCTTGAGCGGCGACCAGTTGATGCCGGACGCGGGTTTGAGGTCTGGCTGTGACGTTTTACCGCACGGCGGATCTGATTCGCTTTCACCCGGCGGCGATCTTTCTCGACGGCCACTTTTGATTCGGTTTCCGGTTTCAGCTCTACCAGCTCACGCAGGTAGTTGGTCTGCGCCAGATCCAGTTCGGTATAACCCCCACGCGGCAGGCCTTTCGGCAGCGGAATGTCGCCATAGCGAACGCGGATCAGGCGGCTGACCTGCACACCCACGGCTTCCCACAAACGACGCACTTCACGGTTGCGCCCTTCGGTTAAGGTAACGTTGTACCACTGGTTGATGCCTTCGCCGCCGCTGAACTTGATGGTTTTGAAGGCGGCCGGGCCGTCTTCCAGCTGGACGCCACGGGCCAGTTCACGCAGCTTGTTATCGTCGACCTGACCGAATACGCGTACGGCGTATTCACGTTCCACTTCGCGGCTCGGGTGCATCAGACGGTTAGCCAGTTCGCCGTCGGTGGTGAACAGCAACAGGCCGCAGGTATTGACGTCAAGACGCCCTACGGCGATCCAGCGCGCGCCGCGCAGTTTCGGCAGACGATCAAATACGGTCGGACGCCCTTCCGGATCGTTGCGCGTACACAGCTCGCCTTCGGGTTTGTAATAGGCCAGCACGCGGCAGATTTGTTCAACGGATTCTTTAACGGAGATCAGATGACCGTCGATACGGATTTTCAGGCCCGGCTGGACCTCAACGCGATCGCCCAGCTTAGCAATTTTGCCGTCTACGCTGACGCGACCCGCTTCGATAATGGTTTCAATTTCACGGCGTGAGCCGTGGCCGGCACGCGCCAGCACTTTCTGTAGTTTTTCGCTCATGGAGCATCCTTCAGGTGTCGCCTTCACAGGCGTCTGGTATACTTTCAAAAACAACGAGTTATCAATTTCACCCTCGCTGCTATGTAAAATCGCTGGCGTCAAAGAACGCGCCCAATTTCATGTGGCCGCACATATTACACGAATTTATGCATGAATGCTGCA
>NZ_CP127837.1:3447860-3498431 GCF_030291195.1 Enterobacter sp. PGRG2
GCCGGACCACCCGTTGTGGCCCGGCGCATCACTTATAAGAAAGGTTTAACGTCACCGACGCCTTCGCGCAGGATCACCGGCGAATCGTCGGTTAAATCGATAACGGTTGTTGGCTGCTGGCCGAGATAACCGCCGTGGATCACTAGATCGACATGTTTTTCCAGGCGATCTTTGATCTCTTCCGGATCGGATTCGGTAAAATCGCTGCCCGGCAGCATCAGCGAGGTGGAAAGCATTGGCTCATTGAGCGTTTCCAGCAGCGCCAGGGCGATGGGGTTGGATGGCACGCGCAGGCCGATGGTTTTACGTTTTTCCTGCAACAGGCGGCGCGGCACTTCTTTCGTGCCCTTCAGAATGAAAGTGTAGTTGCCGGGCGTGTTGTTTTTGATCAGACGGAACGCCACGTTATCCACATAAGCGTAGGTGGACAGCTCCGACAGATCGCGGCACATCAGGGTAAAGTTGTGGCCGTCCGGCAGCTGGCGGATGCGGCAAATGCGCTCCATGGCGCCCTTGTCTTCCAGTTTGCACCCCAGCGCATAGCCGGAATCGGTTGGATAAACAATCACCCCGCCTTTGCGCACAATTTCCACGGCCTGATTAATCAGCCGCGCCTGCGGGTTGTCCGGGTGAATATAGAAAAACTGACTCATACTGCCCTCTCATTGGTGTTCTGTGGCTGCTCCCACGATGTCCACACCCCTTCCACGCCTGCGGGTAACCAGAGCTTACGACCCAGTTCGATCCACGGGCAGGGCTGATGGAAATCCGAGCCCTGCGAAGCCAGTAAACCAAACTGTTGCGCATAAGCTGCAAGCTGGGTGCGCTCGTTAGGCGCCTGCTGACATTGCGATACTTCCATGGCGTCGCCGCCCTGTTCGGCGAAGTGCGCCAGCAGTCTTTTCAGCCATTTAGCGCTCAAATCATACCGCCCCGGATGGGCGATAACCGCTTTGCCGCCAGAATGATGAATGACATCAATAGCTTGTTTTATTGTACACCACTGTGGCGGAACGTAGCCGGTTTTCCCCCGCGCGAGGTATTTTTTAAATACATCCGCCACGTTATTGGCTTTGCCGCTGGCGACCAGAAAACGCGCGAAGTGCCCACGGGTCACGGCACCGCCCTGCGCCAGGGCCTGCGCGCCTTCCAGCGCGCCGGGAATATGCGCTTTTTCAAGCCGTTCGGCGATAAGCTGCGCCCGCTGCTGGCGTCGCGCCTTTTGTTCGTCCAGCAGTTCACACATCGCCGGATGAGTGCTATCAATATTGAGGCCGACGATATGGATCTCATGGTTTTCCCAGAGGGTTGAGATTTCTACGCCGGGGATGAGCGTTAATGCCAGGCCCGCGCGTTCAATTTCGGCCTGCGCGGCGGCTATGCCGTCGGTGGTGTCATGATCGGTGATCGCCAGCGTACCGACGCGCATCTCAACCGCGCGGTGCACCAGTTTTTCGGGTGAAAGCAAACCGTCTGAAGCGAGAGTGTGGGAATGAAGATCGTAAATCACTGCGTAATTCGTGTCGCTCAAAGCGGCTCCCATGGGGATATAAAGAAGGTGACCGCGCCATCATAACGGTTGCCGATGATTTTTGCGAAATCAGGGGTTGACTTTATTTCGCCGAACCAGTTAACTAGTACGCAAGTTCACACGACGAGGTATCTGAAAATGACTGCATTCTCAACACGTAACCGCTGGTGGCGCACTCCTGATTACGGGCAGTGAGGTCACGTCTGCGTCACGCAAACAGATACCCCGGCCCGCCTCGTGAGCGGGCTTTTTTATGAACAAAATAACGAGAACGATTATGCAAACGCAAAAACCAGCACTCGAACTTCTTACTGATGATGCAGTCTACCGCGAAAATCCGACGGCGCTGTTTCACCAGATCTGCGGCGCGCGTCCGGCAACGCTGCTGCTCGAATCCGCCGACATTGACAGCAAAAATGATTTAAAAAGCCTGCTGCTGGTGGATGCCGCGTTGCGCATTACCGCGCTGGGTGACACTGTCACCATCACTGCCTTTACCTCCAACGGCGCGTCCCTGCTGCCGCTGCTGGACGCGGCGCTGCCCTCCGGCGTGGAAAACACAAAAGCGGACAACAGCCGCGTACTGCGCTTCCCGCCGGTGAGCGCGCTGCTGGATGAAGACGCCCGCCTGTGTTCGCTGTCGGTATTTGACGCCTTCCGCCTGCTGCAAACGCTGGTCACACTGCCTGCCGATGAGCGTGAAGCGATGTTCTTTGGCGGTCTGTTCGCCTATGACTTGGTGGCAGGTTTTGAAGAATTACCGGCTCTGGCGCAGGACAATAACTGCCCGGATTACTGTTTTTACCTGGCGGAAACGCTGCTGGTGATCGATCACCAGAAACAGCATACCCGTATTCAGGCGAGCCTCTTTACGCCCCAGGCCGCTGAGCGCGATCGCCTGACGCAACGGATGGCTACGCTACGCCAGCAGCTGCACGATTTGCCGGTGGCGCTGCCGGTGGAATCCATCGCCTCCATGCGCTGTGACTGTAATCAAAGCGACGAGGAGTACGGCGCGGTGGTGCGCGAAATGCAGAAAGCGATCCGCGCCGGAGAGATTTTCCAGGTGGTGCCGTCCCGCCGCTTCTCCCTGCCCTGCCCGTCGCCGCTGGCGGCCTATGATGTGCTGAAGAAAAGCAATCCCAGCCCGTACATGTTCTTTATGCAGGATGCCGATTTCACCCTGTTCGGCGCCTCGCCCGAGAGCTCGCTGAAATATGACGCAAACACCCGCCAGATTGAAATCTACCCCATTGCCGGGACGCGTCCGCGCGGGCGTCGCGCTGATGGCTCGCTGGATCGCGATCTGGACAGCCGTATTGAGCTGGAAATGCGTACCGACCATAAAGAGCTGTCGGAACACCTGATGCTGGTGGATTTAGCGCGTAACGATCTGGCCCGCATCTGTACGCCCGGCAGCCGTTATGTGGCGGATCTGACCAAAGTCGATCGCTATTCCTTTGTGATGCACCTGGTTTCCCGCGTGGTGGGGGAACTGCGCCACGATCTGGATGCGCTGCACGCTTATCGCGCCTGTATGAATATGGGCACCCTGAGCGGCGCGCCAAAAGTTCGCGCCATGCAGCTGATCGCCGGTGCCGAAGGTACCCGTCGCGGCAGCTACGGCGGCGCGGTGGGTTATTTTACCGCCCACGGCGATCTCGACACCTGCATCGTCATTCGTTCCGCCTACGTGGAAAACGGCATCGCCACCGTTCAGGCGGGCGCAGGCGTGGTGCTGGATTCTGTGCCGCAGTCCGAAGCCGATGAAACCCGTAATAAAGCCCGCGCCGTCCTGCGCGCCATTGCCACTGCACACCACGCACAGGAGACGTTCTGATGGCTGATATTCTGCTGCTCGATAATATCGACTCGTTTACTTACAACCTCGCCGATCAGCTGCGTGCCAGCGGGCACAATGTGGTGATTTACCGTAATCATGTCCCGGCGCAGACACTGATTGACCGTCTGACCACCATGGACAACCCGGTGCTGATGCTCTCGCCAGGGCCGGGCGCGCCGTCGGAAGCAGGCTGCATGCCGGAGCTGTTAACCCGTCTGCGCGGCAAACTGCCGATCATCGGCATCTGTCTGGGTCATCAGGCGATTGTCGAAGCCTACGGCGGTTACGTTGGCCAGGCCGGTGAGATCCTGCACGGCAAAGCGTCGAGCATTGAACATGACAGCCAGGCGATGTTTGCCGGGCTGAGCAATCCGCTGCCGGTAGCCCGTTACCATTCGCTGGTGGGCAGTAATATTCCGGCGGGTCTGACCATCAACGCCCATTTCAACGGCATGGTGATGGCAGTGCGCCACGATGCGGATCGCGTCTGCGGCTTCCAGTTCCACCCGGAATCGATCCTCACCACCCAGGGCGCGCGTCTGCTGGAGCAGACTCTGGCATGGGCGATGCAAAAACTGGAGCAGACCAATACCCTGCAACCGATCCTCGAAAAACTTTACCAGGCGCAGACCCTGAGCCAGCAGGAGAGCCACCAGCTGTTTTCTGCGGTGGTGCGCGGCGAGCTGAAGCCAGAGCAACTGGCGGCGGCGCTGGTCAGCATGAAGATCCGCGGCGAACACCCGAATGAGATCGCCGGGGCCGCCACCGCCCTGCTGGAAAACGCCGCGCCCTTCCCGCGCCCGGATTATGCCTTTGCAGATATTGTCGGCACCGGCGGCGACGGCAGCAACAGCATCAATATTTCCACCGCCAGCGCTTTTGTGGCGGCGGCCTGCGGGCTGAAAGTCGCCAAGCACGGCAACCGCAGCGTTTCCAGTAAATCCGGTTCTTCCGATCTGCTGGCGGCCTTCGGCATTAATCTGGATATGCAGGCGGAAAAATCCCGCACCGCGCTGGACGAGCTGGGCGTCTGTTTCCTGTTCGCGCCGAAATATCACACCGGTTTTCGTCACGCCATGCCGGTGCGTCAGCAGCTGAAAACCCGCACGCTGTTTAACGTGCTGGGGCCGCTGATCAATCCGGCGCATCCGCCGCTGGCGCTGATCGGCGTCTACAGCCCGGAGCTGGTGCTGCCGATTGCCGAAACGCTGCGCGTACTGGGCTATCAGCGTGCGGCCGTGGTACACAGCGGCGGCATGGATGAAGTGTCGCTGCATGCGCCGACGGTGGTGGCCGAACTGCATGAAGGGGAAATCAAAAGCTATCAGCTGACCGCCGCCGATTTTGGCCTGACGCCTTACCATCAGGAGCAACTGGCAGGCGGCACGCCGGAAGAAAACCGTGACATTCTGACGCGCTTATTACAAGGTAAAGGCGAGGCTGCGCATGAAGCTGCCGTGGCCGCTAACGTCGCCATGCTGATGCGTCTGCACGGCGAAGAAGATTTACAGGCCAATGCGCAAAAAGTTCTGGATGTGCTGCACAGCGGCGCGGCGTATGACAAAGTCACCGCACTTGCGGCAAGAGGGTAAATGATGGAAACCGTTTTAGCGAAAATCGTCGCAGATAAGGCGATTTGGGTTGAGGCCCGCAAAGCGCAACAGCCGCTGGCCAGTTTTCAGAATCAGGTCGTGCCGAGTTCGCGTCGCTTCTATTCTGCCTTACAGGGCGCGCGCACGGCCTTTATTCTGGAGTGCAAAAAAGCATCGCCGTCTAAAGGCGTGATCCGTGAAGATTTTGATCCGGCGAAAATCGCTGAGATCTACAAACACCATGCGTCGGCTATTTCGGTGCTGACGGATGAAAAATATTTCCACGGCAGCTTCGATTTTCTGCCGGTGGTCAGCGCCATCGCGCCACAGCCGATCCTTTGTAAGGATTTCATTATCGATCCTTACCAGATTTACCTGGCGCGTTTCTACCAGGCGGATGCCTGCCTGCTGATGCTGTCCGTGCTGGATGACGAGCAGTACCGCCAGCTTGCCGCCGTCGCCCATAGCCTGGAGATGGGCGTGCTGACGGAAGTCAGTAATGAAGAAGAGCTGGAGCGCGCCATTGCCCTTGAGGCGAAAGTGGTTGGCATTAATAACCGTGACCTGCGCGATCTCTCCATCGATCTGAACCGCACCCGCCAGCTGGCGCCGCGTCTGGGCGCAGGCGTTACGGTGATCAGCGAATCTGGCATTAATACCTATGCCCAAGTGCGTGAGCTGAGCCATTTCGCCAACGGATTCCTGATTGGCTCGGCGCTGATGGAGTATCCCGATCTGAATGCCGCCGTGCTGCGCGTGCTGCTCGGCGAAAACAAAGTCTGTGGTTTGACCCGGTCGGAAGACGCGCAGGCCGCTTATCAGGCGGGCGCGGTGTACGGTGGGCTGATTTTTGTCGACACCTCGCCGCGCGCAGTCAGCGATGAACAGGCGCAGGTGGTGATCAATGCCGCGCCTGGCCTGCGCTACGTCGGCGTGTTCCGCAACGCGCCGGTGGACGATGTGGTTGCACGCGCGCAACGGCTGGGGCTTGCCGCCGTGCAATTACATGGCACGGAAGACCAGCAGTATGTGAATGCATTACGCGCCGCGCTGCCGGCTGATGTGCAGATCTGGAAAGCGCTCAGCGTCGCCCGCAGCCTGCCCGCGCGGGATTATCAGCACGTGGATAAATATCTGTTCGATAACGGTCAGGGCGGCAGCGGGGAGCGATTTGACTGGTCGCTGCTGGCGGGACAACGCCTCGACAACGTGCTGCTCGCAGGCGGACTTGGTGCCGATAACTGCGTGGAAGCCGCCAGGGCCGGTTGTGCCGGTCTCGATTTTAATTCAGGCGTAGAGCGTGAACCGGGTATTAAAGATGCCGACAAACTGGCCTCGGTTTTCCGCACGCTCAGAGCATATTAAGGAAGCAAGCATGACAACATTACTGAATCCCTATTTCGGCGAGTTTGGCGGTATGTACGTGCCGCAGATCCTGATGCCCGCCCTGCGTCAGCTTGAAGAAGCTTTTGTAAACGCGCAAAAAGATCCTGAATTCCAGGCGCAGTTCACTGACCTGCTGAAAAACTACGCCGGGCGTCCGACGGCGCTGACGAAATGCCAGAACCTTACGGCGGGCACCAAAACCACGCTGTACCTCAAGCGCGAGGATTTGCTGCACGGCGGCGCGCACAAAACTAACCAGGTGCTGGGTCAGGCGCTGCTGGCGAAGAAAATGGGTAAAACGGAAATCATCGCCGAAACCGGTGCGGGTCAGCATGGTGTGGCGTCAGCGCTGGCCTCGGCGCTGCTCGGTCTGAAATGCCGCATTTATATGGGCGCAAAAGACGTGGAGCGCCAGTCGCCGAACGTCTTCCGTATGCGTCTGATGGGCGCGGAAGTGATCCCAGTCTACAGCGGCTCGGCTACGCTGAAAGATGCCTGTAACGAGGCGCTGCGCGACTGGTCCGGCAGCTACGATACCGCGCACTATATGCTGGGTACCGCCGCCGGTCCGCACCCCTTCCCGACTATTGTGCGTGAATTCCAGCGCATGATCGGCGAAGAGACCAAAGCACAGATCATTGAAAAAGAGGGGCGTCTGCCGGATGCGGTGATCGCCTGCGTCGGCGGTGGTTCTAACGCTATCGGCATGTTTGCGGACTTTATCGAAGAGACCAGCGTCGGGCTGATTGGCGTTGAGCCTGCCGGGCACGGCATTGAATCCGGCGAGCACGGCGCGCCGCTCAAGCATGGCCGCGTGGGGATTTACTTCGGTATGAAGTCGCCGATGATGCAGACGGAAGATGGTCAGATTGAAGAGTCCTACTCCATTTCTGCCGGTCTGGATTTCCCGTCCGTCGGCCCGCAGCACGCGCATCTTAATAGCATCGGGCGTGCAGATTATGTGTCCATCACCGATGACGAAGCGCTGGACGCGTTCAAGCTGCTGTGCCGCAGTGAAGGCATTATTCCGGCGCTGGAATCCTCCCACGCGCTGGCCCATGCGCTGAAAATGATGCGCGAAAACCCGGAAAAAGAGCAGTTGCTGGTGGTTAACCTGTCCGGCCGCGGCGATAAAGACATCTATACGGTTCACGATATTCTGAAAGCGCGAGGGGAAATGTAATGGAACGCTATGAAAACCTGTTTAAACGCCTGAAGGATCGCAAGGAAGGCGCGTTTGTCCCCTTCGTGACGCTGGGGGATCCCACCCCTGAGCAGTCGCTGAAAATCATCGACACGCTGATTGAAGCGGGTGCCGATGCGCTGGAGCTGGGCATTCCCTTCTCCGATCCGCTGGCGGATGGCCCGACCATTCAGAACGCCACCCTGCGCGCCTTTGCCGCGGGCGTTACCCCGGCGCAGTGCTTTGAAATCCTGACCACCGTGCGCCAGAAATATCCGGATATGCCCATTGGCCTGCTGATGTACGCCAACCTGGTATTCAGCCGTGGCATTGATGAGTTTTACGCCCAGTGTGAAAAGGCCGGTGTCGATTCCGTACTGGTGGCGGATGTGCCGGTGGAGGAGTCAGCCCCGTTCCGTCAGGCGGCGCTGCGTCACAATGTCGCGCCGATTTTCATCTGCCCGCCGAACGCCGATGACGATCTGTTGCGCCAGATCGCCTCTTATGGCCGCGGCTATACCTATTTACTGTCCCGTGCCGGGGTAACCGGATCCGAGAACGGCACCGCGCTGCCGCTGAATCACCTGGTGGATAAACTGCGGGAATATAATGCCGCACCGGCATTGCAGGGATTTGGTATTTCGGCACCGGCTCAGGTGACTGCCGCGCTGGGCGCGGGCGCTGCCGGGGCGATCTCCGGCTCTGCCATTGTCAAAATTATCGAGAAGCATCTTGATAACTCCACCGCGATGCTGGCGGAGCTGAAAGCTTTTGTACAGGGCCTGAAAGCCGCGACCCTGCCGCAATAACCTCATCTGCCGCCTGAATGATAATCGGGCGGCATATTCCTGTCAGAATCGATAACCCGCGCCAAACATAAATACCCAGGGATCGAGACGGGTATGCACGCTCTGCTGCTCGCCACCGGCTTTAAAACGTACATCGGTATCAATATCCATATACCAGACTGACATGTTCAGCAGCCAGTCACGGTTGATGAGATAATCCAGCCCCACCTGCCCCGCCAGCCCCCAGGAATCTTTCAGGCTCAAATCCGACAGCCCGGCTTCTTTGCCGGTATCATTGAATTTTTCATCAAAGAACGTGGTGTAGTTGACGCCCGCGCCGATATAGGGACGCGCTTTGCTGGTGGCATCGCCGAAATACCACTGCGCCATCAATGACGGCGGTAAGTGATGAACGGTTGCCAGGTCGCCGGTCGGCCCGGTGCCCACTTTGTGACGGAACGGCGTGGCAGCCAGCAATTCAACGCCAACATTGTCCGTCGCCATATAAGTGAAGGTCAGACCCAGCTGGGTGTTGTTATCGACGTTAAACCCGCCGAGGCTGCCCAGCACGTTATCAGAGCCTTCCGTCGGGCGCACGGTGGCGGAACCGGCACGGACAAAGAATTCGCCTGCTTCATGGGCATACACGTTTTGGGAAAGACCTGCCAGTACCAGCGCTGCCACAGCTAACTTTTTCATCTCCACTCCTTTGATGTGGTTTTATTTGCGCGGTGAATATACCTACATCGAAGTAGAAAGTGATCTGCCACAGATCACATTTAAACCAATAATTTAACCTTTGTTGATCTGGATTAATTTTACCGCCCATTCCGATAAAACCGTGTTTACTGGTCTGCATCAATTTTTACTTTTTGTGCGTAACGGGCAGCCATTACTCTCGCTTTACAAAGATATGCTTTTCCATACCACCCTTGATGCTGCCACTTGCGGGTCAACCAGGGTACAATCGGCAGCTGAATAAACACCTGCTTAACTCAAGGAGAGGGCATGTCTATCACGGCGAAGTCCGTTTACCGTGACACGGGAAATTTTTTTCGTAATCAGTTCGTTACTATTCTGCTGATCGCGTTGTTATGTGCATTTATCACGGTGATGCTTGGTCATGTTTTTTCGCCCAGTGAGGAACAACTGTCGATTTTAAGCGAAGGCGATAATCTGTCCGGCAGCGTTGGTCTGATGGAGCTGGTGCAGAATATGACGCCGGAGCAACAGCAGGTTTTGCTGCGCGCGTCGGCGGCGTCCACCTTCTCCGGGCTGATTGGTAACGCCATCCTGGCTGGTGGCGTGCTGCTGATGATCCAATTGATCTCCGCCGGGCAGCGCGTCAGCGCCCTGCGGGCGATTGGCGCCAGCGCGCCTGTGCTGCCGAAGCTGTTTGCGCTGATTTTCATCACCACCCTGCTGGTGCAGGTGGGCATTATGATGATCGTCGTGCCCGGCGTGCTGCTGGCCATCGTGCTGTCATTTGCGCCCGTCATGCTGGTACAGGAAAAAATGGGTATCTTTGCCGCGCTGCGCGCCAGTATGCGCATGGCCTGGGCGAATATGCGACTGGTGGCACCCGCCATTATCGGCTGGCTGCTGGCAAAAACAGTGCTGCTGATGTTTGCCTCCAGCTTTGCCGCCCTGACGCCGAACGTGGGCGCGGTGGTGGCTAATACGGTGAGCAATTTAATCTCTGCCGTACTGCTGATTTATCTTTTCCGCCTTTATATGCTGATCCGTCCTTAACATTCACCCGTCGGCCTTCACGTCGACGGGTATTACTATCGGAATTAAAGAATGAAGCAGTTTCTTGATTTTCTGCCGCTGATTGTCTTTTTCGCCTTCTATAAGCTGTATGACATTTATGCCGGGACGGCTGCGCTGATCGTCGCCACCGCAGTGGTGCTGATATACAGCTGGGTGCGTTATCGCAAAGTGGAAAAAATGGCGCTGATCACCTTTGTGCTGGTGGCGGTGTTTGGCGGTTTAACGCTGTTCTTCCATAACGATGAATTTATCAAATGGAAGGTAACGGTGATTTACGCCCTGTTCGCCGGTGCGCTGTTATTCAGCCAGTGGGTGATGAAAAAGCCGCTGATCCAGCGCATGCTGGGCAAAGAGCTCACCCTGCCGCAGCACGTCTGGTCGAAACTGAATATCGCCTGGGCGGTGTTCTTTATTCTCTGCGGGCTGGCGAACATCTATATCGCCTTCTGGCTGCCGCAAAATATCTGGGTTAATTTTAAAGTGTTTGGCCTGTCGGCCTTAACGCTGATTTTCACGCTGCTGAGCGGGATTTATATTTACCGTCATATGCCGACGGAAGATAAATCCTGACGCCGTTTCAGACTGAGATAATAATGACGACAACAAATGAGGCTCCGCAGGGAGAACTGGTATTACGCACGCTGGCGATGCCCGCAGATACTAATGCCAATGGCGATATTTTTGGCGGCTGGCTGATGTCGCAGATGGACATGGGCGGCGCAATTATGGCGAAAGAGATCGCCCATGGCCGCGTGGTGACGGTGCGCGTCGACGGCATGACCTTTCTGCGCCCGGTGGCCGTGGGTGATGTGGTGTGCTGCTATGCCCGCTGCATTAAGCGCGGCAATACCTCTGTGACCATCAATGTGGAAGTATGGGTGAAGAAAGTCTCATCCGAACCCATTGGCCAGCGCTATAAGGCCACCGAAGCGCTCTTTATCTATGTGGCCGTGGACAGCGAAGGTAAACCCCGCGCCCTGCCGCCACAGCCCTGAATCGAAGACAATAAAAAAGCCTCTGTACAGAGGCTTTTTTTTTGGCCCGGCGGCCCGTCAGTCCATCGAGGCCCCGCCGTTCAGTCGGAAGACGATGTTAACGGTGATGCCGTTACCCGGTTTGCCCGGCTCATAACGCCATTTACGCATCGCGGTTTTCACTTCCCGCTCGAACATATTGCGCGGCGTGGCGTCCAGGATCTGGACATTCTCTACGCGCCCGTCGGAGGTCACGTCAAATTTAACCCGCACACGGCCTTCAATACGCAGCGCCTGCGCGCGCGCAGGATACTGCGGCTCACCACGACTTATCGCGCGCGGACCGGCCGGAGTGTTATTCACCGGTCGGCTTTGCGCCGGCGCCGGGTTGGTCACGGTACGCGGGGCTAAGCTCTGCGCTGGCGCGCTCGGACGCGGTTCCACCGGGCGTACATCACGCTTCGGCTGCTCAACGCGTTTTTCCGGTTTTGGCTTCGGCTTAGGTTTTGGCTTCGGCTTAGGTTTGGGTTTTTCGATCACCACCGGCGCTTCTTTTGGCGGCTCCGGAACGGGTTCCGGCTCAGGCTCTGGTTCTGGTTCAACCACCGGTTCCGGCGGCGGTGCCACCTGTGGCGGCTCCAGCTCAGCGGGGGTGACCATGGTGACGGAGATAGGCTGCGAGGGCGCAGGCAGTTCAATAACCTGTTTTACGGAACTATAAAGCACCACGGCCACCACGGCGGCGTGTACACCAACAGACAGTAGCGTCGGCCAGGCAATGCGGCGAGGCGTATCAAAGGTCATTGAAGTCATAATCGTATCAGTTAAAAAACCAGGCCCTGATTTTAAATGCAAATAGCAATCATATTCAATAAGCCATCTCATCTATCGCGCATTTAGTCCGTCCATTTCCTGTAAATAGCGCATGTAAATCAAGGTTATTAACACCCCGGCTAACTTTGCGTTGCAGTCCTGAATACTTTCACTTAACGTAACCCGCGACTTTACCCATTAAGGAGTTTGCCCGTGCTTTATGTGATTTACGCTGAAGATAATGCTGATTCGCTCGAAAAACGCATGTCAGTGCGTCCGGCACACCTTGCCCGTTTGCAGTTGCTGCGTGATGAGGGTCGTCTGCTGACCGCGGGGCCGATGCCTGCGGTGGACAGTAACGATCCGGGCCCGGCGGGCTTTACCGGCTCTACCGTCATTGCGGAATTCCCATCGCTGGAAGAGGCGACAGCCTGGGCTGATGCCGATCCGTATGTGGCGGCAGGCGTCTATCAGAAGGTGTCAGTGAAACCGTTCCGCAAAGTATTTTAAGGCGCGAAACAGTGGGCACCGGCTGGCGGTGCCCTGGGGATCAGAATTCCTGAAACGCAAACAGCAGCGAATTACGGTGATGGTTGAGTAAACATTTTCTGATCGAGTGGATGCGCATATTTCGACGTGACTGCCCTTCCAGCCAGCGCGCCTTACGGCGGCTCGCCTGGCGAACCATACGCCAGCGCCCTACTTCCGGTCTACTACGCTTCATGATGACAACTCTTTAATAACGAAGCCCGCATTATAGACCCTTGCACGGGCCATACCAGCGCTTTTGTCGGTGGTTTTTATTTGCCAGTTGAATGCTTACGCGTAAACTCAGGGGATTACGCATTCAAAAGGATTTTTTATGACAACCTTCTACACGCTGGTGAGTTGGCTGGTCATTTTGGGATACTGGCTCCTGATTGCAGGTGTAACGTTACGCATCCTGATGAAACGCCGCGTCGTCACCTCCGCCATGGCCTGGCTTCTGGTCATCTATATCCTGCCGCTGGTGGGCATTATTGCGTATCTTTCCTTTGGCGAGCTGCATCTGGGCAAACGACGCGCCGAACGCGCCCGGGCGATGTGGCCCTCCACCGCCAAATGGTTAAACGATCTCAAAGCCTGCAAGCATATCTTCGCCGAAGAAAACAGCGACGTTGCCGCGTCGCTGTTTAAGCTGTGCGAACGGCGTCAGGGCATCGCCGGGGTGAAAGGCAACCAGCTACAGCTGCTTACCTCTTCTGATGATGTGATGCAGGCGCTGATCCGCGATATTCAGCTGGCGCGCCATAATATCGAGATGGTGTTCTATATCTGGCAGCCCGGCGGCATGGCGGATCAGGTTGCTGAATCGCTGATGGCCGCCGCCCGTCGCGGTGTGCATTGCCGCCTGATGCTGGATTCAGCGGGCAGCGTGAATTATTTCCGCAGCCCGTGGGTTAATATGATGCGCAACGCGGGCATCGAGGTCGTTGAGTCGCTAAAAGTGAATCTGATGCGTGTCTTTTTGCGCCGCATGGATTTACGTCAGCACCGTAAAATGGTGATGATCGACAACTATATCGCCTACACCGGCAGCATGAACATGGTTGACCCGCGCTTCTTTAAACAGGATGCGGGCGTCGGCCAGTGGGTGGATTTAATGGCGCGCATGGAAGGCCCGGTGTCCACCGCAATGGGCATTGTCTATTCCTGCGACTGGGAAATCGAAACCGGTAAACGCATCCTCCCGCCGCCGCCGGACGCCAATATTATGCCTTTTGAGCAGGCCAGCGGGCATACCATTCACACTATCGCTTCCGGGCCCGGCTTTCCGGAGGATTTGATCCATCAGGCGCTGCTGACCGCAGTCTATTCAGCGCGTGAATATTTAATTATGACCACGCCCTATTTCGTGCCGAGCGACGATCTGCTGCATGCCATCTGTACGGCGGCGCATCGTGGCGTTGACGTGAGCATTATCCTGCCGCGTAAAAACGACTCGGTACTGGTGGGCTGGGCGAGTCGCGCGTTCTTTTCGGAACTGCTCGCCGCCGGGGTGAAAATCTATCAGTTTGAAGGCGGCCTGCTGCATACCAAGAGCGTGCTGGTGGATGGCGAACTGAGCCTGGTGGGTACGGTCAATCTGGATATGCGCAGTTTGTGGCTCAACTTTGAGATCACGCTGGTGATCGACGACGCCGGATTCGGCGCCGATCTGGCGGCGGTACAGGACGATTATATTTCGCGTTCACGGATGCTGGATGCCAGACTGTGGGTTAAACGCCCGCTGTGGCAACGGATCACTGAGCGACTGTTTTACTTCTTCAGCCCGTTGCTGTAAAACGTGCCCAACAGTGGTTAACCAGGTAGTCATCATGGAAATGGATCTGAACAATCGTCTGACTGAAGACGAAACACTTGAGCAGGCTTACGACATTTTTCTCGAACTGGCGGTCGATAACCTCGATCCGGCAGATGTGATCCTTTTTAATTTACAATTTGAAGAGCGCGGCGGTGCCGAACTGTTCGATCCGGCAGAAGACTGGCAGGAACATGTCGATTATGATCTGAACCCGGATTTCTTCTCGGAAGTGGTGATTGGTCTGGCGGATACCGACGGCGGCGAGCTGAACGATATTTTCGCCCGCGTGCTGCTGTGCCGGGAAAAAGATCACAAGCTTTGCCATATTCTGTGGCGCGAATAATCTGCGTATCAATGTACAAAGGGCTGACGAGTGTCAGCCCTTTTTTATTGCTTCTGTGCCGGGTGGCGCTGCGCTTACCCGGCCAGCACGGAACCTGTAGGCCCGGCAAGCCTGCGCCGCCGGGCAAGGTTTTAAGTTACAGGGGATCAACCTTCAGGCAGGATACCGCGTGCTGGAAACTGCCCTCCAGCACCGGACGGGTTTTCGCGCATTCCGGGCCGGCAATCGGACAGCGGGTGCGGAAAACGCAGCCCGACGGCGGATTGATCGGCGACGGCAGCTCCCCTTCCAGCAACTGGATCTGCTTGTTTCGCTCCAGATCCGGATCCGGTACCGGCACCGCTGACATCAGCGCTTTGGTATAGGGGTGCAGCGGATTGTGGTACACCTGATCGTAAGTGCCCAGCTCCACCGCGTGTCCGAGATACATCACCAGCACACGATCGGAGATGTGCTTCACCACCGCCAGGTCATGGGCGATGAAGATCAGCGACAGCCCCATTTCACGCTGTAATTTTTGCAGCAGGTTCACTACCTGCGCCTGGATTGACACGTCCAGCGCCGACACCGGCTCATCGCAAATAATCAGCTTCGGCTCAAGGATCAGCGCGCGGGCGATGCCGATACGCTGACACTGACCGCCGGAAAATTCGTGCGGGTAGCGGTTGATAAGGTTCGGCAACAGGCCGACCTTCAGCATCATCGCTTTCACGCGCTCGCGCACTTCCTGGCGGGAAATTTTCGGCTGATAGGTGCGCAGCGGCTCGGCGATGATTTCGCCGATGGTCATACGCGGGTTCAGCGAGGCCAGCGGATCCTGGAAAATCATCTGGATATCGCTGCGCACATCGCGCCACTCTTCCGGCTTCATCCCCAGCAGATCTTTCCCCAGCCACGCGACTTTACCGTCGGTGGCTTTCACCAGGCCAATAATGGCGCGGGCAAAAGTCGATTTACCGCAGCCGGATTCACCCACCACGCCGAGGGTTTCGCCTTCATACAGACGCAGCGTGACGCCATCAACAGCTTTCAGGGTTTTGGACGGCTGCCAGAACCACTGTTTACCGTCTTTGATGTCGAAGTGCACTTTCAGATCGGCAATTTCCAGCAGGACTTTTCTTTCTTCGGTCAGCGCATTCATACCAGTTCCTCCACCGGCTTAAAGCAGGCACGCAGGCGGCCCGGGGCGAATTCTTCCAGCGGCGGCGCGGTGTGACAAATTTCCATCGCATGCGGGCATCGCGGCTGGAACGGGCAGCCCTTCGGCAGACGCAGCAGGTTCGGCGGGTTGCCCGGAATGGTCAGCAGCGCTTCGCCTTCCGCGTTCAGGCGCGGCACGGCGTTGAGCAGGCCAATGGAATACGGGTGCGCCGGCTGATAGAACACATTACGCGCCGAGCCGTACTCCATGGTACGTCCGGCATACATCACCAGCACTTTATCGCAGATACCGGCGACCACGCCGAGGTCGTGGGTGATCATGATAATTGCGGTGTTAAATTCGCGTTTAAGCTCGTTGAGCAGAGTCATGATTTGCGCCTGAACGGTCACGTCCAGCGCGGTGGTCGGTTCGTCGGCAATCAGCAGCTTAGGACGGCACAGCAGCGCCATGGCGATCATCACACGCTGGCGCATACCGCCGGAAAACTCATGGGGATACATGCGCATACGCTTACGCGCTTCCGGCATTTTTACCGCATCCAGCATACGCACTGACTCTTCAAAAGCCGCGGCTTTGCCGAGGTTTTTGTGCAGCATCAGCACTTCCATTAACTGCTCGCCGACCCGCATATACGGGTTCAGCGAGGTCATCGGATCCTGGAAAATCATCGAAATTTGTTCGGCACGCAGCTTATTAAGCGCCTGCTCAGGCAGGTTGAGGATCTCGCGGCCGTTAAATTTTGCCGATCCGCCGATCACACCGTTGGAGGCCAGCAGGCCCATCAGCGCAAAGGCGGTCTGGGATTTACCCGAGCCAGACTCGCCCACGATCCCCAGGGTTTCACCAGCCTTCAGGCTGAAGTTCAGGTCATTTACCGCCGTCACGTCGCCGTCCGGAGTTTTAAACGTCACCCGCAGATCTTTCACATCCAGCAGGATGTCGGAAGTTTGCTGCGCCTGAGACGTCGATACGATTTCAGTCATGCTCATTACAGCGCTCCTTAACGATCTTTCGGGTCGAGGGCATCACGCAGGCCATCGCCGATAAAGTTGAAACAAAACAGGGTCACGACAAGGAATACCGCCGGGAACAGCAGCAGCCAGGGTGAAACTTCCATCGAGTTCGCGCCATCACTCAGCAACGCGCCCCAGCTGCTCAGCGGCTCTTGCGTGCCGAGGCCAAGGAAGCTCAGGAAAGATTCAAACAGTATCATGCTGGGTACCAGCAGCGAGGCGTAAACCACTACCACGCCCAGCACGTTTGGCACAATATGACGTACGACGATATTAAAGGTGGAGACTCCGCCAACCTGCGCGGCTTCGATGAACTCTTTACGTTTCAGGCTCAGCGTCTGACCGCGCACGATACGCGCCATATCCAGCCAGGACACCATGCCGATAGCAACAAAGATCAGCAGGATGTTTTGCCCGAAGAAGGTCACCAGCAGAATAACGAAGAACATGAACGGGAAGGAGTTGAGGATCTCCAGCAGGCGCATCATCACGGAATCCACTTTGCCGCCGAGATAGCCGGAAAGCGAGCCGTATAATGTGCCAAGCACCACCGCCACCAGCGCGGCGGCAATCCCTACCATCAGCGAAATACGTCCGCCGATAGCCACACGGACTAACAGATCGCGGCCGGAGGAGTCAGTACCAAAGTAGTGACCCGATTCCATGTCCGGCGCGCTGGACATCATGCCCCAGTCGGTATCGAAATAGCTGAACTGCGACAGCGCAGGGGCCAGCGCCACAAACAGCGCAATCAACACCAGCACGATCAGGCTGGTCACCGCAGCGCGGTTATGCATAAAGCGACGGCGTGCATCCTGCCACAGGCTGCGCCCTTCGACTTCGAGTTTTTCACTGAAGTTTTCCAGCGCCTCGCTGTTTTTCTTACTTAACATCATGGCGTACTCCAGCGTTAGTAACGGATTTTCGGATCGATAACGGCGTAGAGCACGTCAACAATCGCGTTAAACAGAATGGTTAAGGTTCCGACAAGGATCGTCAGGCTCAGCACCAGCGAATAGTCGCGGTTGAGCGCGCCGTTAACAAACAGCTGGCCGATGCCCGGCAGACCGTAAATGGTTTCGATGACCATAGAGCCGGTGATGATGCCGACGAACGCTGGCCCCATGTAAGAGAGCACAGGCAGTAATGCCGGTTTCAGGGCGTGGCGCAGGATAATGCGGCGCATCGGCAAGCCTTTCGCCCGCGCGGTACGGATGAAGTTGGAGTGCAGCACTTCAATCATCGATCCGCGGGTGATACGCGCAATACTGGCGATGTAGGCCAGCGATAACGCCACCATCGGCAGGATCATGAATTTCGGCGCGCCGCCGTTCCAGCCACCGGCTGGTAACCATTTCAGCGTGATCGCGAATATTAATACCAGCAACGGGGCTACCACGAAGCTCGGAATAACCACCCCGGTCATGGCAAAGCCCATTACCGTATAATCCCATTTGGTATTTTGTTTGAGTGCCGCGATTACCCCAGCCGCGACGCCAAAAATGACGGCGAGGAGGAAGGCTGCTGCGCCTAATTTCGCGGAGACAGGGAAGCTCGACGCCACCAGATCGTTAACGGAGTAGTCTTTATATTTGAAAGACGGTCCGAAATCCCCCTGCGCCAGCTGTTTCAGATAGCTGAAATACTGCGTCATGATGGGATCGTTTAAATGGTATTTCGCTTCGATATTCGCCATCACTTCCGGCGGCAGCGCGCGCTCGCTGGTAAAGGGACTACCCGGCGCAAGACGCATCATAAAGAAGGAGATAGTGATAAGAATTAAGAGTGTCGGAATTGCTTCCAGACAACGACGTAAAATAAATTTCAACATTGCCCGTACCTTCTGGCCTGTGCCTTTGCGTGCGATGAATTAAGACACGATGGGGCAAAACGTAACCGTCAAAAAATACGGTGACGCCCTGCCCCACGAATTGCCATTAATGTTTGATAACGTAGAGATCTTTAGCGTAAACGTTATCCATAGGGTCTTTACCGGAATATCCGCCAACCCATGGTTTCACCAGTCGGGCGTTTACGTAGTAATACACCGGAACGATGGCAGAGTCTTTGCCAAGCTGCTGCTCTGCTTTGTCATACAGCGCGCTGCGCTGTGCTTCATCGGCCGCTTTCACGGATTCAGCCATGATGCTGTCGAATGCCGGGCTCTTATAGTGCGCGGTGTTCATTGAGCTGCCGGACAGCATGGTATTCAGGAAGGAAGTCGGTTCGTTATAGTCCGCACACCAGCCCGCACGCGCCACGTCATAGTTACCCTGATGACGGGTATCGAGGAAGGTTTTCCACTCCTGGTTTACCAGCTTGACGTTAACGCCAAGGTTTTTCTGCCAGATGGACGAGGCGGCGATAGCCAGCTTCTTGTGCAGATCGGAGGTGTTATACAGCAGGTTGAAGGACAGCGGCTTATCTTTGGTATAGCCCGCTTCCGCCAGCAGTTTTTTCGCTTCTTCGTTACGTTTTTCCTGGGTCCAGGTGAACCACTCCGGCTTGGTCAGTTTCGCACCATCCGCATACGGCGGCGTATAACCGAAGGCTGGCAGATCGCCCTGCGCTTTCACTTTATTGGTGATGATATCGCGATCCAGGCCCAGTTTCAGCGCGGTACGTACGCGAGCATCGTTGAAAGGCGCTTTCTGGTTGTTGATTTCGTAGTAGTAGGTGCACAGATACGGATCAACGTGAACTTCCTGCGGGATCTCTTTTTTCAGCTTCTGGAAGAGTTCAATCGGCAGGTTGTTGTAAGTCATGTCAATCTCGCCGCTGCGGTAGCGGTTCACGTCGGTGACTTCAGACGAGATTGGCAGGAAAGTGATCTGGTCGAGAACGGTTTTCGCGTTATTCCAGTAGTTGGTGTTACGCACCATCACGATACGTTCGTTAACCACCCAGTCCTGCAATTTAAATGCGCCGTTGGAGACGATATTTGCAGGCTGCGTCCATTTTTCACCGAATTTCTCGATCGCGGTTTTGTTCACCGGCGACATAGCCGGGTTAACCAGCAGTTTGTAGAAATAAGGCACTGGCTCGCTCAGCGTAACTTCCAGCGTTTTGTCATCAATGGCTTTGACGCCCAGCTCGCTCGGCTTCATTTTGCCGTCGATGATCGCATCAACGTTAAGTATATGACCGTACTGCGGGTAGCTTGCGTATGGCGAGGCGGTGTTTGGATCCACCAGACGCTGCCAGCTGTAAACGAAATCCTGTGCCGTGACAGGCTCGCCGTTGGACCATTTCGCGTCTTTACGCAGATGGAAGGTCCACACTTTAAAATCTTTGTTTTCCCACTTTTCAGCCACGCCCGGGATTGGGTGGCCGTCAACCGGAGAGGTGATCAGCAGGCCTTCAAACAGGTCGCGGCTGACGTTTGACTCAGGAACGCCTTCGATTTTATTCGGATCAAGGGATTGTGGTTCTGCGCCGTTATTACGCACTAAAACTTGTTTCTCTGCCAGCTGAACGCCCGCTGGCACATCCGCCGCGATGGCAACATTGCCGGCGATGAGTGCAGTCAGGATCCCTGCCGCGATTAGGCTTTTCTTTGTGATGATGGACATTGTGTTGTGACTCCGATCATTATAATTACTGGTGCGAACACCAGCCTGTTTCATACCCGTTATGGGTTCCTGTGCAGTGCAGGAGTTTTTGCTACCGCCAGGCGTTTTTTGCTTTTTGCTATCACCGACTTTCATTATTACCGGCAGCTCGTATGGCAGCCTTCTGTCGATTTTCGCGCATTTCCCCTGTTCTGAAATGCGTCTGTTCTGTCCGGACGAGGGTTATATGAAAATGATTCTCATCTTTATTATTCGTCCACAAAATATAAGGCCGGAAAGTACCAAAAGCGCTGATCCCTCGCCAATACATTTTGCAAATTTGTTAAGCAATTCTCTTTTATGGCAGATGGCGGGCGGTCAAAGACGGGAGTTGATGTTGCGTGTACATCAATAAACTTTTTAAGTTCAGTCGCTTACCGCATTGCTACTTCGTCCTTGCTGCTTTGTCGTGACATTGATTGTTTTTTACACAAAAAAGTAACAATTGGCGACTAATTAGCACATTCATCTGCCTGGATGATAAAATTACTAATATCATTTCAATTATCTGACAGCAAGCCCAAGAGTATCATGTGAGGAAAATAACACGGCGACTGCGTTTATAATGACCACCCCCGAACGGAGGTGGCGGGTAACTAAATGAAATTCATGGATTAATGGTAAACAGCACTATTTATTATATTTGATGTAATTTTCAACTTTAGTTATAAGTTTTACTGATAATGAAAAACATCAGGCGAGCAGCCCCGGAAACAGCGCTTTAATACCGGTAACAATAAATTCAATCCCCAGCGCCATCAGCAGCAGTCCCATAATACGCGTTATGACGTTTATACCGGTTTGCCCCAGCAGGCGCACCAGCCAGGGCGCTATACGAAAGACGCCCCAACAGCACAGCGCAAAAAGCGCAATGGCGACAGAAAAGCACAGCAGATGCATCCAGTTGTGATAACGCGTGCCCCAGACGATAGTGGAGCTGATTGCCCCTGGACCTGCCATCAACGGCAATGCCAGCGGCACGACGCCAATGCTTTCACGGATCGCCGTCTCCGACTTCTCCTGCTTATTCTGTTTATCTTCCCCGAGCTTACCGCTGATCATCGACATCGCAATGGTCACCACCAGAATACCGCCGGCAATGCGAAACGAATCGATGGAAATACCAAAGAGTTGCAGAATGCCGTTACCGAGAAACAGTGAGGTCAGCAGGATAATGGCAACAGACAAGTTGGCCGTCAGATTGGTTTTGTTCCTTGCCGCCGCCGTCTGGTAACTGGTCATACTGATGAAGACGGGAATAATCCCCACGGGGTTAACCAGTGCAAATAAGCCAATAAAAAATTTTGAGTAGGTTGGAAAATCAAACAACGTCTGAATCACGGTCGGCTCCGCATAGTGGCAAGGCTGATGGCAAAAGTCCCTGTAAAATCCGTGCTGAAGATACGCTTTTTGTCAGCATAGTTCACCAGGAAAATCATTAAAAACATTACTATCCCGGTATGTTAGAAAATTGTACTAATTATTATAATCTCCAGGGAGTCTTCCCCTGATTCCATAACAATTATTGTACATCATGAAAAAGAGCCTGCTGAAAGGTGTCAGCTTGGTTAAAACTTGATTTAGATCACGATTTCACTACTCAGAAGTGAGTAACCTTGATTACGCCGCCAGGGAGAACAGCGTCAAGCGGGTTCGATGCTTAGGTAAGGCTCTTTTAGTAAATCAGGGGCGCAGTTTTGAATTTAAGCTGTTGTAAGTAAACACTTTATCAGGCTGTTGTTGGTCTTGACTATACTGACGTGTTAGCAGCTGATTTACTAAAAGAGTTTAACATTATCAGGAGAGCATTATGGCCGTTACTAATGTCGCTGAACTTAACGCACTCGTCGAACGCGTGAAAAAAGCCCAGCGTGAATATGCCAACTTTACTCAAGAACAAGTCGACAAGATCTTCCGCGCCGCCGCTCTGGCCGCTGCTGATGCTCGTATCCCGCTGGCTAAACTGGCGGTTGCCGAATCCGGCATGGGCATTGTTGAAGATAAAGTGATCAAAAACCACTTCGCTTCTGAATATATCTACAACGCCTATAAAGATGAAAAGACCTGCGGCGTGCTGTCTGAAGACGACACGTTCGGGACCATCACCATCGCTGAACCTATCGGCCTTATCTGCGGTATTGTACCGACCACTAACCCGACTTCTACTGCAATCTTCAAATCGCTGATCAGCCTGAAGACCCGTAACGGTATTATCTTCTCGCCACACCCGCGCGCCAAAGACGCTACCAACAAAGCCGCCGACATCGTTCTGCAGGCTGCCATTGCTGCCGGCGCACCAAAAGATCTGATTGGCTGGATTGACCAACCCTCCGTTGAACTGTCCAACGCGCTGATGCATCACCCGGACATTAATATGATCCTGGCGACAGGCGGCCCGGGCATGGTTAAAGCCGCTTACAGCTCCGGTAAACCTGCAATTGGTGTGGGCGCAGGTAACACGCCTGTGGTGGTTGATGAAACCGCTGACATCAAACGTGCTGTTGCTTCTATTCTGATGTCCAAAACCTTCGATAACGGCGTAATCTGCGCGTCCGAACAGTCCGTTATCGTTGTGGATTCCGCCTATGACGCCGTCCGTGCACGCTTTGCGAGCCACGGTGGTTACATGCTGCAGGGTCAGGAACTGAAAGCCGTACAGGACATTATCCTGAAAAACGGTGCGCTGAATGCCGCTATCGTTGGTCAGCCTGCAACCAAAATCGCAGAGCTGGCGGGCTTCACCGTTCCGGCTGATACCAAAATTCTTATCGGCGAAGTCTCCATCGTCGACGACAGCGAGCCGTTCGCTCACGAAAAACTGTCTCCGACGCTGGCCATGTACCGCGCGAAAGATTTTGAAGACGCCGTGGTTAAAGCCGAAAAACTGGTTGAGATGGGCGGTATCGGCCACACCTCCTGCCTGTATACCGATCAGGATAACCAGCCGGAACGCGTCAAGTTCTTTGGCGATAAAATGAAGACCGCTCGTATTCTGATCAACACCCCTGCTTCTCAGGGTGGTATCGGCGACCTGTACAACTTTAAACTCGCGCCTTCCCTGACTCTGGGTTGTGGTTCCTGGGGTGGTAACTCCATCTCTGAAAACGTTGGTCCAAAACATCTGATCAACAAGAAAACCGTTGCTAAGCGAGCTGAAAACATGTTGTGGCATAAACTTCCGAAATCTATCTACTTCCGCCGTGGCTCCCTGCCAATCGCGCTGGACGAAGTGATTACTGATGGTCACAAACGTGCCATGATCGTGACTGACCGCTTCCTGTTTAACAACGGTTACGCTGACCAGATCACCTCCGTGCTGAAGGCTGCTGGTGTTGAAACTGAAGTGTTCTTTGAGGTTGAAGCTGACCCGACGCTGTCTGTGGTACGTAAAGGCGCTGAACTGGCGAACTCCTTTAAACCAGACGTGATCATCGCGTTGGGCGGTGGTTCCCCGATGGACGCTGCGAAAATCATGTGGGTCATGTACGAACATCCGGAAACCCACTTCGAAGAACTGGCGCTGCGCTTTATGGACATCCGTAAACGTATCTACAAGTTCCCGAAAATGGGCGTGAAAGCAAAAATGATTGCGGTCACCACCACCTCCGGTACCGGTTCTGAAGTCACGCCGTTTGCGGTTGTTACTGATGATGCCACCGGCCAGAAATATCCGCTGGCAGACTACGCCCTGACCCCGGATATGGCGATTGTTGACGCCAACCTGGTGATGGATATGCCGAAGTCGCTGTGTGCTTTCGGTGGACTGGATGCCGTAACCCACGCGCTGGAAGCCTACGTTTCCGTGCTGGCGAGCGAATTCTCTGACGGTCAAGCTCTGCAGGCGCTCAAACTGCTGAAAGAAAACCTGCCGGCGTCTTACAACGAAGGTTCCAAAAACCCGGTTGCCCGCGAGCGTGTACACAATGCTGCCACCATCGCCGGTATCGCGTTTGCGAACGCCTTCCTGGGCGTGTGTCACTCCATGGCGCACAAACTGGGCTCGCAGTTCCACATTCCTCACGGTCTGGCGAACGCCTTGCTGATCTCTAACGTTATTCGCTACAACGCGAACGACAACCCGACCAAGCAGACGGCATTCAGCCAGTATGACCGTCCGCAGGCACGTCGTCGTTACGCTGAGATCGCAGATCACCTGGGCCTGAGCGCACCGGGCGACCGCACCGCTGCGAAGATTGAAAAACTGCTGGCATGGCTGGACAGCATCAAAGCTGAACTGGGCATTCCGAAGTCAATCCGCGAAGCCGGTGTACAGGAAGCAGACTTCCTGGCGCACGTAGACAAACTGTCTGAAGATGCATTCGATGACCAGTGTACTGGCGCTAACCCGCGTTATCCGCTGATCTCCGAGCTGAAACAGATCCTGCTGGATACCTACTATGGACGTGAGTACAAAGAAGGTGACACCGCAGTTACAGCAACAGAGGCTGTCGCGGTGAAAGCAGACAAAAAAGCGAAGAAAACCGCATAATTCGTCGCTGAAATGAAAAACCCGCCTGATGGCGGGTTTTTTTATGCCCTGAGAGGCGCTCAGAGACGTTTTAAGGGCTAAATGGGCCTTACCCCCGCACCCGCTTCTGGATCACCGTCAGCGAGCCCTCAGCAAGCGCATCCTTATAGTGCTTACGGCACACGGAAACATAGCGTTCGTTGCCGCCTATCACCACCTGCTCACCTTCGTTATACGGACGCCCCGCCTCATCCAGGCGTAATACCATACTGGCTTTACGGCCACAGAAACAGATTGTTTTTAATTCCACCAGTTTGTCAGACCAGGCCAGTAAATACTGGCTACCGACAAACAACTCTCCGCGGAAATCGGTACGCAGTCCGTAACAGAGTACGGGAATATCAAGCTGATCGACCACTTCCGATAACTCATGTACCTGCTGGCGGGTTAAGAACTGGCTTTCATCCACCAGCACGCAATGTACGGGCTTACGCACGTGCTCAGCGCTTATTTCATCAAACAGTGAAGACTGTTGATTAAACAATTTAGCAGGCGAAGAGAGGCCGATACGCGAGCTGACTTTACCGGAGCCGAACCGGTTATCGATTTCCGCCGTGTAGACCACCGCGCGCATTCCTCTTTCCTGGTAATTGTAGGAAGACTGTAACAATGCGGTGGATTTACCCGCATTCATTGCTGAATAGTAGAAATAAAGCTGTGCCATTGGCCGCCACACCCCGATCTAAGTAAAAATATTTCAGGGCGGGATAGTACCATATTTTATCTGGTCATCACTGCGTCGACGCACAAACAGCGTGTCGCCGCGCCTGCGCTTTATCCGGGATATACAACCTGAGCATTCTGGCCGCTGTTACTGCCAAAGAAACGTCAGCGCTATTCACAATAAGTCACATTTTATGCTTTTTTTAAACCCCTTCGCTTTTAGTTATGGTTCAGAAATTATTAATGATTTGCGCTTACGTGGTGGCGAAGCGACTAATAGAAAAGGTTGATATTTATCCACAGCGGCTTTAACACCTTGCGGATTAATCGTAAATTCACCCTGCCCGCACGCGGCGAGGCGGCATGATACTTCGTGTGGATAAGCTATTTTTGCGAGGCGTCTCGTAAAAAATTTAAGATAGCGCAATTAATAAAGAGGATAAATAACGGCTGATTTTGAATTCCTTACATTGTCAGCTATTGCACAACGCAAATTAACGCTCTATTATTAGCTCAACAAACCACCCCATTATAAGTTTGAGATTACTACAATGAGCGAAGCACTTAAAATTCTGAACAACATCCGTACTCTTCGTGCACAGGCAAGAGAATGCACTCTTGAGACACTGGAAGAAATGCTGGAAAAATTAGAAGTTGTTGTTAATGAGCGTCGTGAAGAAGAAAACGCTCAGGCTGCAGAAATCGAAGAACGTACGCGTAAGCTGCAACAATACCGTGAAATGCTGATTGCTGACGGTATTGATCCGAACGAACTGCTGAACAGCATGGCTGCCGCTAAAGTAGGTACTAAAGCTAAGCGTGCTGCACGTCCGGCTAAATATAGCTACATCGATGAGAACGGCGAAGAAAAAACCTGGACCGGCCAGGGTCGTACTCCGGCTGTTATTAAGAAAGCTATGGATGAGCAAGGCAAAAAACTGGAAGATTTCCTTATCAAAGGTTAATCTCCTGCTCCTTGCTGAAATCCCGCCGCTGGCGGGATTTTTTTTGCCTACAAATTACCCCTGCCCGTTACCTGTTATCACATTACCCCGTTCTGTTTACTGGTGAAAAACCAGGCATCCCATACCCCTGTTTTCTTAATGGCCGCTGCTAAATAACGGCGCTGGCGGGTTGCGCAAACAATGAATATAGGGGCGGAAACAATCAGCAATAAAAAAGCCGGAGACACTCCGCAGGTGGCGGCGTTATCTCCGGCTCAGTTAAAGCCCGGGTATTAGCGCTTTACTTCTTAAAACCCATGGACTCTTCCAGCCAGGTTTTAAATTCTTCGCCATGTGCTTTGTGACGAATACCGTATTCCACGAAAGCCTGCATATATCCCAGCTTATTACCGCAGTCATGACTTTTGCCTTTCATGTGGTAGGCTTCAACGGTTTCCTTCTCGATCAGCATATCAATGCCGTCGGTTAGCTGAATTTCATCACCGGCTCCCGGAGGCGTTTTCGCCAGCAGTGGCCAGATTTCTGCGCTCAGAACATAACGTCCTACTACAGCCAGATTGGAAGGCGCTACGTCCGCTTTAGGCTTCTCTACCACGCCTACCATCGGCACGCTCTCGCCCGGTTTCAGCTCCGCGCCTTTGCAGTCAACCACACCGTAAGCGGTCACGTCTTCTACCGGCTCAACCATGATCTGGCTGCAGCCTGTTTCATCGAAACGCTGGATCATCTCCGCCAGGTTATCCTGCGAGAGATCGGATTCAAATTCATCCAGAATCACGTCGGGCAGGATCACTGCAACCGGCTCATTGCCGACAACCGGATGCGCGCAAAGTACGGCGTGTCCAAGACCTTTCGCCAGACCCTGACGGACCTGCATAATAGTCACGTGCGGCGGGCAAATAGACTGAACTTCATCCAGCAACTGGCGCTTAACGCGTTTTTCCAGCATGGCTTCAAGTTCAAAACTGGTATCGAAGTGGTTTTCGATAGAGTTTTTAGAGGAGTGGGTTACCAGTACAATTTCGGTAATACCCGCAGCGATACATTCATTTACGACATACTGAATTAATGGCTTGTCAACCAGCGGCAACATCTCTTTCGGGATCGCCTTGGTGGCTGGCAACATCCTGGTTCCTAATCCCGCAACCGGGATAACTGCTTTCGTTACTTTTGAATTAAGGGCAGCCATTGAAAATCTCCTGGAATGTTCACATTGGGAACATGTACATAATGAATCACGCGTTAGAGTATATCAGCCCGGAGCTGTGAGCCGGGTCCGAAATGAACGCATTGAGGCTTAATTAAGACAATTACTTATAATACTGCGCAGATAGTAACACCCGGAGAGAACGGCAGGTAAAGCTAAATCACCCTGCCGTTGCGTTTGCTCATTCGGCAGTCAACATTAAACGTAACCGACCGCCTGCGCCCCAAACCTGACACTGCCATGCTTCGCTGCGATGGCTGACCTGGTTTAAATAGGTATTTCCCAGCGTACCCAGCGGAACGCCGTTGCTAATCTGAATTTGATGCTCACCGGTATTAAGCGTGGCATTAAGACCGGCCGACACCAGAATGAGATTTTTAAGCTCATGGTGGTAATAGCCAACCAGTAGCGGAAACTGCCCTGGTAAATTTGCCTGGCGCAGTAATTGATTAACCTGCTTTAACAAACTTCCCAGTTCAGGCAAACGCTGACGCTGATGAGAGAGCTGTTCCTGTAATAAGCCGTTAAACAATGCCCGCAGCAATAATGCGGCTAACACACCGTTATCGCCGGCGCGGGTGACATCCAGGCAATAAAATGCGAGGTCTTTTTCGGAGAGTGCTGCAATATCGAGCACCAGACCCGGCTGATCGGCAGATACCAGCTGGCGATAATTAATACGGCAATTTGAGATATGTTGCTGAACCGGAGGCTGTAACTCCTGCAACAATTTGGCGGCGGCCTGCGGATCGCTTACCAGCGCATCCCAGTCCTGAAAAAGGCGTTCTTCTTCCTCTACCCGGGAATTAAACATATTGGGATAGAGGCAGGCATAAACCGTTTCACGTAAACGGTTCAGATCTTTTACCGGTTTCAGTAATACATCCTGTACGCCCAGACGTAAGGCACGGGCAATGTCGGACATATTTTCTGTCGCTGATATAACCAGTATGGGCATCTGGTCGCGCTCATTGCGCAAATGTTCCACGAGTTTCAGACCGTTCATTCGTGGCATGGCAAGATCGCAAATCATTAAATCTGGTCTCACCGTCTTCATGGTCTCAAGCGCATCGAGGCCATCCATCGCCAGTGAAGTAGTTGCGCCTAAAGAAGTGAGCCATGAATCCAACAGTGAACGGAAAACGGGTTCGTCCTCAACAATCAAAATATGTTTTCCAGTCAAAGGCTGCGTCATGTTCTCTCCCCTGCTTTGCAGTAGTTCAATAGTGGCATGCTATTGCAACTCGCGCCTGTCAGAATTTCCTGAAGTCATCGAATATATTTTTCGCTAAACCGCGCCGGAAAGATGTAGCTTACCGTGCGGTTCCCGTTTAGCTCCGGATGCGTTACACAAAAGCTCTCCTTGTCCGCGTGAGACAACTGGCGGAGACAAGTGAACCTCATAGGGTTAGCAAAACGTCGGATACGTTGTCGGGAATGCCGTTGTGTGTAAACCGATGCAGGAAGACCTGAAGAGGATTGCACAGCTTTGCGACGCCGTCAGGGCCAACAAACTACACCTTAATGCCTCGCGACTAAACCTTTTACGCCCTAAATCGTTGATTAAACCACTGGCGAACCCGTCGCCAGTCCAGCCTCACCTTTGCTCGTGACGTTTTTTACATCCCCGGCTTCCAGCCATAGCATCGAGGCTATCGCTCGGTTAACATAGATGCATCCATGCGCCGTTGCGCCATTATTATTCCAGGATTACGATTTTGTCTCAACCTTGTCCCTGCGGTAGCGCTCAGGAGTATAGCGCATGTTGCGCACGTTATGTGTCTGGTGAACAGCTTGCGCCGGATCCGTCACATCTTATGCGCTCCCGCTATAGCGCATTTGTATTAAAAGATGCGGATTATCTGATCAAAACCTGGCATCCGTCGTGTCATGCTGCCGCTTTTCGTCAGGACATCGAAAACGGCTTTGCGCAAACGGAATGGCATGGCCTGACGGTTTACGCGCACGAAGCTGGTGCAACCCCGGATGAAGGCTATGTGAGCTTTGTGGCGCGTTTTAGCGAGCAGGGTAAACCCGGCGCTATCATTGAACGCTCACGTTTCCTGAAGGAAAATGGTCAGTGGTATTATATCGACGGCACGCGCCCACTGTTTGGCCGTAACGATCCCTGCCCTTGCGGGTCAGGAAAAAAATTCAAAAAGTGTTGCGGGCAATAAACCCAGCTTCACCCTCATGCAAACTCAACAGGATTTTCGCGGCAATGCATTCATTACAACGTAAAGTACTGCGCACTATTTGTCCCGACCAGAAAGGTCTTATCGCGCGCATCACCAACATTTGTTACAAGCACGAACTGAACATCGTGCAGAATAACGAGTTCGTTGACCATCGCACCGGACGCTTTTTTATGCGTACCGAACTGGAAGGCATTTTTAATGATGCCACGCTGCTGGCCGATCTCGACAGCGCGCTGCCGGAAGGATCGATCCGTGAACTGACGCCGGCAGGCCGCCGCCGCGTGGTGATCCTGGTGACTAAAGAAGCGCATTGCCTGGGCGATCTGTTAATGAAAGCGAATTATGGCGGACTGGACGTGGAAATTGCCGCGGTGATCGGTAACCACGATACCTTACGCTCGCTGGTGGAACGCTTTGATATTCCTTTCGAACTGGTCAGCCATGAAGGTCATACCCGTGAAGCGCACGATGAATTAATGGCGGCCGCCATTGAAGCCCATCAGCCGGATTACGTGGTGCTGGCGAAATATATGCGCGTACTGACGCCGACTTTTGTCTCCCGCTTCCCGAATAAGATCATTAATATTCATCACTCGTTCCTGCCCGCCTTTATCGGCGCGCGCCCGTATCATCAGGCCTACGAGCGCGGCGTGAAGATTATCGGCGCAACGGCCCACTACGTGAATGATAATCTCGACGAAGGCCCGATCATCATGCAGGACGTGATCCACGTCGATCACAACTATACCGCAGAGGATATGATGCGCGCCGGTCGTGACGTAGAGAAGAATGTGCTGAGCCGTGCCCTGTATCAGGTGCTGGCGCAGCGCGTGTTTGTTTACGGCAACCGGACCATCATTCTGTAAGCGGTAATGAAATGAATTGCTTAGCATTGCTGCATGACGCATAAAAAGCAGGCAAACGATTCATTTTCACGAAAGGAATGCTTTACAGCGGCGCGTCATTTGATATGATGCGCCCCGCTTCCCCAGCGGAGGCAGGCCAGTACCAGTATTACCCCGTGGTGGGGTTCCCGAGCGGCCAAAGGGAGCAGACTGTAAATCTGCCGTCATCGACTTCGAAGGTTCGAATCCTTCCCCCACCACCATCTCTTCTCAAAATTTGAATTACCCCTGGTGGGGTTCCCGAGCGRYCAAAGGGAGCWGACTGYAAATCTGCCGTCATCGACTTCGAAGGTTCGAATCCTTCCCCCACCACCATCTCTGTTTCATCCCCTCATAATTAAATCAAACATCGACAATATGCTTTTTGCCCGGTGGCGCTGCGCTTACCGGGCCTACGAATATCCTCCAAAGATTTCCCTGTAGGCCGGATAAGGCGTAGCCGCCATCCGGCGCAACGCAAATAAAAAACCCCGCCTGAGCGGGGTTATAACGGCGCTGAATGCGTGCTTAGCGACGCGCGCGCACAACCTGATATTTACGGGTTAAATACTCTACCGGTGCGCTCCAGATGTGTACCAGGCGCGAGAACGGGAACAGGACGAACAGCGTCATGCCCAGTACCAGATGCACACGGAAAATAAAGGCCACGCCGTCCAGATGCGCTGACGCGCCGCCGTGGAAGGTCACCACGGATTGCGCCCAGCCCACCAGTTTCATCATTTCACTGCCGTCCATATGCTGCGCCGAGAACGGAATGGTCAGCAGGCCCAGCGCGCACTGCACCATCAGCAGGGAAAGGATCAGAATATCCGCCCCGGTGGTGGTCGCCCGTACGCGCGGGCTGAACAGACGGCGTTTCAGCAGTAGCAGGCCGCCCACCAGCGTCAGCACGCCACAGGCGCCGCCGGCGATCATTGCCATCTTCTGCTTAACGTCAATCGGCAGGAAAGATTCGTACATCCAGTGCGGCGTCAGCATCCCCAGTAAATGCCCGGCAAAAATGCCGAGAATACCGATATGGAACAGGTTAGACGCAAGATTCATGCCCTTGCGATCCAGCATCTGGCTGGAGCCTGCCCGCCAGGTGTACTGACCATAGTCATAACGCAGCCAGCTACCGACCAGGAAGACGGTCCCCGCGATATACGGGTAGATATCAAAGAAGAACATATTCAGGAAATGCATTATTGCTGCCCCCCGTTAGAAATATTCAGATACTGCGGAGCGACAGCCCCCGCAAAACGACGCTGATGGGCGCTGATCTCTGACTCGCCACAGCTCTGTTCAGCAAAGAATTTCACCTGCTCTTCTTCCCAGACGGCGTCGAGCGCCTGCGGGGTGTCATCGCGGGCTTCACCGGCGATTTTCTCGGCCACTTTGTCGCTGTCAATGGTGGTGTTCGCCAGATTCAGCAGCACGCCGAACAGCGTCGCGTACGGGCTTTCGCGCTGTTGCAGACGCGCACTTAACAGCGCGAGGATCGGGGCGATGTCCTGCAAGCCACCCAGCGCCTCGTCTTTTGGCAGCTGCGCCAGATATTCCAGATACAGCGGCAGATGATCCGGCAGTTCGCGGCTGTCGAGCTGCAGACCGTGGCGCTCATACTGCGCCATCAGATCCACCATCGCCTGGCCCCGGTCGCGGGATTCACCGTGCACATGCTCGAACAGCAACAGCGAGGTCGCGCGGCCACGATCGAAAAGTTCGCTGTAGCGGGACTGGACATCCAGCATGTCCTGCTGCGTCAAATCGCGCAGAAAGACCGTCAGCGCCTGAGCGTCGCTTTTCTCCAGATTTTCGGAGGAGGCGAAACCTTCAAATAATTCCTGCTGATGCTGCCACAGGGCAGCATCCGGATATTCAAGCAGGCGGGAAATCATCACCAGTTCGATCATGGGTGCGGCTCCGTTTTGCTGGTCACATCGACCGCGTCGATGCGACGGCTGTTAAACAGGTTAAAGGAGCTGTCAGATCCGTGGCAGCCATCGCCAAAGGTAAATCCACAGCCGCTTTTTTCCGGGAAGGCATCACGCGCCAGCTCACGGTGGCTGGACGGCACCACGAAACGATCTTCGTAGTTAGCAATCGCCAGATAACGGTACATCTCCTGCGCCTGGGCTTCGGTCAGCCCCACCTCTTCCAGTGCGCGGGTATCGAGCACGCCGTCCACGGTTTCAGCACGTTTGAAATGACGCATTGCCAGCATGCGTTTCAGCGCCAGCAGTACCGGCTGGGTATCGCCAGCGGTCAGCAGGTTCGCCAGGTATTGCACCGGGATACGCAGGCTGTCGACGTCCGGCAGAATACCGTTGCTGCTCAGCTCGCCCGCATCGGCAGCGGACTGGATCGGTGACAGAGGCGGCACGTACCATACCATCGGCAGCGTGCGATATTCCGGATGCAGCGGCAGCGCCAGCTTCCAGTCCATCGCCATTTTGTACACAGGCGAGTTTTGCGCCGCGTCGATTACGCTCTGCGGCACGCCGTCTTTCAGCGCCTGGGCGATCACCGCCGGATCGTTCGGATCGAGGAATACGTCCAGCTGACGCTGATAGAGATCTTTTTCATTCTCAGTGCTCGCCGCATTTTCAATAGCGTCCGCGTCATACAGCAGCACGCCCAGATAGCGAATGCGGCCAACGCAGGTTTCGGAACACACCGTCGGCATACCGGCTTCAATACGCGGGTAGCAGAAAATGCACTTCTCGGATTTACCGCTCTTCCAGTTGAAGTAGATCTTTTTGTACGGGCAGCCGGTGATGCACATGCGCCAGCCGCGGCATTTATCCTGGTCGATCAGCACAATGCCATCTTCTTCACGCTTATAGATCGCTCCGCTCGGACAGGTTGCCACGCACGCCGGGTTCAGGCAGTGCTCACACAGACGCGGCAGGTACATCATGAAGGTGTTTTCGAACTGGCCGTACATTGCCTTCTGCATGTTCTCGAAGTTCTGATCTTTGGCACGTTTTTCAAACTCGCCGCCGAGGATCTCTTCCCAGTTCGGACCGTGCTCGATTTTGTTCATACGCTGGCCGGAAATCAGCGAGCGCGGGCGGGCGATCGGCTGATGTTTGCTTTCCGGCGCGGTATGCAGGTGCTGATAATCGTAATCAAAGGGCTCATAGTAATCGTCGATGCCCGGCAGATGCGGGTTCGCGAAGATTTTACCCAGCAGCGTCGCACGGTTACCCATGCGCGGCTGGATTTTGCCGTTGATTTTACGGATCCAGCCACCCTTCCATTTTTCCTGGTTTTCCCAGTCATTGGGATAGCCGATGCCGGGTTTGGATTCCACGTTGTTAAACCACGCGTACTCCATGCCTTCACGGCTGGTCCAGACGTTTTTACAGGTGACTGAACAGGTATGGCAGCCGATGCATTTATCAAGATTCAGCACCATGCCGACTTGTGAACGAATTTTCATTTTACGCTCTCCTGTACCTGGTCGTTGCCTTCGCCATCCAGCCAGTTAATATTTTTCATCTTACGTACCACTACGAATTCATCGCGGTTAGAGCCGACCGTGCCGTAATAGTTAAAGCCGTAGGCCAGCTGTGCATAGCCGCCGATCATATGGGTCGGTTTCGGGCTGATACGGGTGACGGAGTTATGAATGCCGCCGCGCTGACCGGTGATTTCCGATCCCGGCAGGTTCACAATACGTTCCTGCGCGTGATACATCATGGTCATGCCGGACGGGACACGCTGGCTCACCACCGCACGCGCCGTCAGCGCGCCATTGCTGTTGAAGACTTCGATCCAGTCGTTATCCTCAATGCCCAGATCTTTGGCGTCGCTCTCACTCATCCAGACAATCGGGCCGCCGCGTGACAGGGTCAGCATCAGCAGGTTGTCGCTGTAAGTGGAGTGAATGCCCCATTTCTGGTGCGGCGTCAGGAAGTTCAGCGCTTTCTCCGGATTACCGTTGGATTTCTTGCCCATCACCGCTTTTACCGAGCGGGTGTCGATCGGCGGACGGTACACCAGCAGGCTTTCGCCGAAGTCACGCATCCACTGATGATCCTGATACAGCTGCTGACGGCCGGACAGCGTACGCCAGGGGATCAGCTCATGAACGTTGGTGTAACCCGCGTTATAGGAGACGTGCTCGTCTTCCAGGCCAGACCATGTCGGGCTGGAGATGATTTTGCGCGGCTGAGCCTGAATATCGCGGAAGCGAATTTTCTCTTCCGCTTTATTGGTCGCCAGATGCGTATGGTCACGACCGGTAAATTCACTGAGCGCTGCCCAGGCTTTCACCGCCACCTGACCGTTGGTTTCCGGCGCCAGGGTAAGGATCATTTCTGCCGCATCAATCGCGGTGTTCAGCATCGGCTGGCCTTTGGCCGGGCCGTCCGCTTTGGTGTAATTGAGCTTACGCAGCAGATCCATTTCGCTCTGGGTGTTCCAGGCGATGCCTTTGCCGCCGTTGCCGATTTTCTCCATCAACGGGCCGATAGAGGTGAAGCGCTCCCAGGTGGCCGGGTAATCGCGTTCAACCGGAATAATGTGCGGCGCGGTTTTACCCGGGATGAGATCACATTCGCCTTTTTTCCAGTCCTTCACATCCAGCGGTTGCGCCAGTTCGGCGGCAGAGTCGTGCTGGATTGGCAGCGTCACAATATCTGTCTCTTTACCGAGATGGCCGACGCACACTTCAGAGAAGGACTTCGCGATGCCTTTATAGATTTCCCAGTCGCTTTTTGACTCCCACGCCGGATCGACGGCCGCAGACAGCGGATGAATAAAGGGATGCATATCCGAAGTATTCATGTCGTCTTTTTCGTACCATGTAGCGGTCGGCAGCACGATGTCGGAATAGAGGCAGGTGCTGGACAGACGGAAGTCGAGCGTCACCACCAGATCCAGTTTGCCGTCGAGACCGTTATCCACCCACTCCACTTCTTCCGGCTTCACGCTGCCCTGCTGGCCGAGATCCAGCCCCTGAATACCGTGCTCGGTACCCAGCAGGTACTTCAGCATGTATTCATGGCCTTTACCGGAAGAGCCCAGCAGGTTGGAGCGCCAGACAAACAGGTTGCGCGGATGGTTTTTGCCGTTTTCCGGCTGCTCTGCCGCGAAACGAATGGTGCCTTCTTTCAACGCCTTCACGGTGTAATCCACCGGGTTCATCCCGGCTTTTTCCGCTTCGGCAGCGATGCGCAGCGGGTTAGTGCCTAACTGCGGCGCAGATGGCAGCCAGCCCATACGCTCGGCGCGAACGTTAAAGTCGATCAGGTTGCCGCTGTAGCGGGATTTATCCGCCAGCGGTGAAAGCAGCTCCTGCGCGGTCAGCGACTCATAGCGCCACTGGCTGGAGTGGTTATAGAAGTACGAGGTGCTGTTCATATGACGCGCCGGACGCTGCCAGTCAAGGGCAAACGCCAGCGGCTGCCAGCCGGTCTGCGGACGTAGTTTTTCCTGGCCGACATAGTGTGCCCAGCCGCCGCCGCTCTGACCGATACAGCCGCAGAAGATCAGCATGTTGATCAGGCCGCGATAGTTCATATCGAGGTGATACCAGTGGTTCAGACCGGCGCCGACGATGATCATGGAACGGCCATGGGTTTTATCGGCGTTATCGGCAAACTCGCGGGCGGTACGGATGATCTGCGCGCGCGGCACGCCGGTGATTTGCTCGGCCCATGCCGGGGTATAAGCTTTGACCTCATCGTAACTGGTGGCGCAGTTGGCATCATTCAGACCGCGATCGAGGCCATAGTTCGCCAGCGTCAGATCGTAAACGGTGGTCACCAGCGCGGTGCTGCCGTCGGCCAGTTGCAGACGTTTGACCGGCAGTTTATGGGTCAGCACGTTATCCAGCGCCACGCTGTTGAAGTGCTCGGTGCCGTCGCCGCCAAAGTACGGGAAGCCAACGTCAGCGATGTCATCGTGATTGCCGAGCAGGCTCAGACGCAGATGCGCCTCGTCACCGGTTGTGCCGTCGCGCTGTTCGAGGTTCCACTTGCCTTTCTCGCCCCAGCGGTAACCGATGGAGCCGTTCGGCGCGATCAGTTCGTCGTTATCATTAACAGCAACGGTTTTCCATTCCGGGTTATTTTCCTGACCGAGCGCATCCACCAGATCGGCGGCGCGCAGCATACGGCCTGCGGCGTAGTAACCTTCACGCTCTTCCAGCATCACCAGCATCGGCATGTCGGTGTAACGGCGCACGTAATCTGTGAAGTACTGGCTTGGGTTATCGAGGTGGAACTCACGCAGCATCACGTGGCCCATCGCCAGCGCCATCGCGGCGTCGGTGCCCTGTTTCGGGGCCAGCCACAGGTCGCACAGCTTGGCGATTTCCGCGTAGTCCGGGGTAATGGCGACGGTTTTGGTGCCTTTGTAGCGAACTTCCGTAAAGAAGTGGGCGTCCGGAGTACGGGTTTGCGGGACGTTAGAGCCCCAGGCAATGATATAGCTGGAGTTATACCAGTCGGCGGATTCCGGCACGTCCGTCTGCTCGCCCCAGGTCTGCGGCGATGCAGGCGGCAGGTCGCAGTACCAGTCGTAGAAGCTCAGACAGGTGCCGCCAATCAGCGACAGGTAACGCGCGCCAGAGGCATAAGACACCATCGACATCGCCGGGATCGGCGAGAAGCCCGCGACACGGTCCGGGCCGTAGGTTTTCACGGTATAGACGTTAGAGGCGGCGATCAGCTCGTTCACTTCCTGCCAGGAGGAGCGCACAAAGCCGCCGCGACCACGCGCCTGTTTAAAACTTTTGGCTTTCTCCGCGTCTTCGATAATGGATGCCCAGGCATTCACCGGATCGCTGTGACGGGCTTTCGCTTCACGCCACATCTTCATCAGACGTTTACGCATCAGCGGGTATTTCAGGCGGTTTGCGCTGTAGAGATACCAGGAGTAGCTCGCACCACGCGGGCAGCCGCGCGGTTCATGATTCGGCATATCCGGACGGGTACGCGGGTAATCGGTCTGCTGGGTTTCCCAGGTGACCAGGCCGTTTTTAACAAAAATCTTCCAGCTGCAAGAACCGGTACAGTTTACACCGTGCGTGGAGCGCACCACTTTGTCGTGCGACCAGCGGTTACGGTATCCGTCCTCCCAGTCCCGGTTTGATTCATGAATCTGGCCATGCCCATCGGCAAAGGTTTCGCCCTTCTGTTTGAAGTAGCGAAACCGGTCCAGGAATTTACTCATCGGGTTTCTCCTGTAAGGAGCCTGTGCGGCTCTCTGGTAAATCGACATTGCTGCAAGTTGCGGCGAAGGTAACGCGCTGAATGATGACGGGAATTGATGGCGATCAAGGCACACCGGCTTAGTCATGGCGGTCGTTAAACGCCATACCACCAAAGGGGGATAATCTGGATTTTCATAACACTTTGAAATATAACGTATTTTTTAATTAACCCGTAATTTTACTGCCGATATTCAGCCATGCGGGGTATTAGGGGGTAGATGATTTCGCCCTGTGACGCCGCGCAACGTTTTGCCACGGTGCAACGGGTGAAAAACTAAAGTATGTTGTAACTATATGAGGGGTAAAAAAAGCGCGGCGAGGCCGCGCAAGGATAATCAACAGTACTTACTTTTTATTAGAATTACGGCCATACACCGCCCAGGTGATAATTACACAGGCGACATAGAACACGAGGAACACTTTCATGGCATCGGCAGGGGAACCGGTCAGCGCCAGCGAGGTGCCAAAGGCTTTCGGGATAAAGAAGCCGCCGATCGCGCCTATCGCTGAGATAAAGCCCAACGCGGCCGCGGTGTCGGTTGCCGCTTCGCGCAGCGCCTGCGCATCATCGCCGCCCTGCGCTTTCACACGCTCAACGGTCATCTTGCGGAAAATCACCGAAATCATCTGGAAGCTGGAACCACTCCCCAGCCCGGCCGTCAGGAACAGCACCATAAACACGCCGAAGAAGGCTTCGAAATGACCGGCGCTGGTCGCCGTCGGCAGCGTCAGGAACAGCAGCGCGCTGAAAATAGCCATAACGATGAAGTTCACCAGCGTGACGCGGGTCCCGCCCAGACGATCCGACAGCGCCCCGCCGCAGGAACGGGCAATGGCGCCAATCAGCGGGCCAAAGAAGGCATAATGCAGCACATTAACATCCGGGAACTGGGTTTTCGCCAGCATCGCAAATCCGGCAGAGAAACCGATAAAGGAGCCGAACGTTGCCAGATACAGGAAGCCGAGGATCCACAGATGGGCGCGTTTTAATACCGGTAGCTGCGCACGGAGCGAAGCCTTTGAGGTCGCCAGCTCGTTCATGCCGAACCAGGCCGCGAGGGTGAAGACCACCAGGAACGGCACCCAAATCCATGCGGCGTTTTCCAGATACAGACGCGAACCGTCGGCCTGTTCAACGCCTGTGCCGCCAAAGGCCGCGAAAATGGACATGGAGATCGCCAGCGGTGCCACCAGCTGCATCACGCTCACGCCGAGGTTGCCCATGCCGCCGTTAATGCCCAGCGCGCCGCCCTGCTTCTCTTTCGGATAGAAGAAGCTGATGTTCGCCATGCTGGAAGCAAAGTTTGCCCCGGCAAAACCGCACAGCAGCGCAATGATGATGAAAGTACTGAACGGCGTGGTCGGATCCTGCACCACAAAACCTAACCATACGCAGGGAATGATCATGATCCCGGTGCTGAACGCCGTCCAGCGGCGGCCACCAAAGATCGGCACCATAAAGGCGTAAGGCACACGCAGCAACGCCCCGGATACGGACGGCAGCGCGGTTAACATAAACAGCTGATCGGTCGTAAAGTTAAAACCCACTTTATTCAGGTTTACCGCGACCGCACTAAACAACATCCACACGCAAAACGCCAGCAACAGGCAAGGCACGGAGATCCACAAATTGCGGCTCGCCACACGATGGCCTTTTTGTTGCCAGAAAGCAGGATCTTCCGGACGCCATTCAGTAATGACGGATCCGGTAGCCCTTTCAGGAACGGAAGAGTGACTCATAGACACCTCTGATAATCAATTCAACGCCTGCCACCTTAGGGTTTACAGCGGCGCTTAAGTTGATATAAATCAAAGGAAAAGTTGACGGTCAGCGGCACAAAAATTAACCCTACTCCTTAATGGGCACTTAAAAGCGTCAAAAATAGTGTGGTTTTTCACGGCGCTGTAGGTATTCGCCGCATGCATGGATCTTTGTCATCCGGCATGGGCAATAAAGAGGTAACTCTTTTTAGGTATGGGTATACTCCGGGGTATGTCCGACAATACCGCCTCACTCGCACCTGTCCCAGGTCTGGAGCTGCCCTGACGATGTTAAAACGCCTGTTTTCTCCCCTCACGCTGGTTAATCAACTGGCGCTGATCATGCTGCTGTCCACCCTTATCGGCGTGACGGGCATGGCGATTTCCGGCTCGCTGGCGCAGGGTGTCCAGGGCAGCGCCCATGCCATCAATAAAGCCGGTTCACTGCGAATGCAGAGCTACCGCCTGCTGGCGGCCATCCCGTTGACTGCTGACGATCAGCCGCTGCTGGATGAAATGTCGAAGACCGCCTTCAGCCCGGAGCTGGCGCAGGCCGCTGTGCGTGACGACCAACAATCACAGCTGATCGCCCTGCAAAATTTCTGGCGCAGCGATGTCGAGCCGGGCTTAAAACGCGCCCGCGAACCGCAGGAGGTTTCCGCGGAAATCGCCACCTTTGTTAATCGCATTGATATGCTGGTGACCGCTTTTGATCACAGTACCGAACAGCGTATTGAGCGCGTGGTGGTGATGCAGTGGGCTATGGCGGCGGTGATGGGTTGCCTGCTGGTATTCACTATTGTCTGGCTGCGCGCCCGCCTGCTGCGTCCGTGGCAACAGCTGGTGCGCATGGCGCGGGCGGTCAGCCACCGGGATTTCACCCGCCGGGCGAATATCAGCGGACGCAATGAAATGGCGACACTGGGCATGGCGCTGAATAATATGTCCGCGGAGCTGGCGGAAAGCTACGCCGTGCTGGAGCAGCGGGTGCAGGAAAAAACCGCCGGGCTTGAGCAAAAAAATCAGATCCTCTCCTTCCTGTGGCAGGCCAACCGCCGCCTGCACTCTCAGGTGCCCATGTGCGAGCGTATTTCGCCGGTGCTGAACGGCCTGCAAAGTCTGACGCTGCTGCATGATATCGAACTGCGTATTTACGATATTGAAGATGAGGCTAATCATCAGGAATTTACCTGCCAGTCGGACGCCAGCTGCGACAATATCGGCTGCAATCTCTGCCCACGCAGCCAGGAAGCGTCCCCCGCAGGGGGTATAACCCTCAAGTGGCGGCTGGCGGATGCCCATATGCAATATGGCCTGCTGCTGGCTCAGCTGCCGCCGGGCCGTCATCTCAGCCACGATCAGCAACAACTGGTGGATACGCTGGTGGAACAACTCACCGCTACGCTGGCGCTGGAGCGTCATCAGGAACGCCAGCAGCAGATGATGGTGATGGAGGAGCGCGCCACCATTGCGCGGGAACTGCATGACTCCATCGCCCAGTCGCTCTCCTGTATGAAGATACAGGTCAGCTGTCTGCAAATGCAGGGGGATACGCTGCCGGAAAACAGCCGCCAGCTGCTGGGTCAGATCCGCAATGAACTCAATACCTCCTGGGCGCAGCTGCGGGAGTTGCTTACCACCTTCCGCTTACAGCTCACTGAGCCCGGCCTGCGCCCGGCGCTGCAGGCCAGCTGTCAGGAATATAGCGCCCATTTTGGCTTCCCGGTCACGCTGGATTACCAGTTGCCGCCCCGCTTTGTGCCCTCGCATCAGGCGATCCATCTGCTGCAAATTGCCCGTGAAGCCCTGAGCAACGCCCTTAAACACGCCGGGGCCACTGAAGTAACCGTGTCGGTGACCCAACAGGCGCAGCGGGTAACGCTGTGCGTGACAGACAACGGGTGCGGCATCCCGGAACATGCCGAGCGCACCAACCATTATGGCCTGATTATCATGCGTGACCGCGCCCAGAGTTTGCGCGGCGACTGTGTGATCCGCCGCCGGGAGGCCGGTGGAACCGAAGTGATAATCACCTTCATACCTGAAAAGCTTCTCTCATCACGACCAGGAGATAACGATGACTAATCCGGAACCCGCCACTATCCTGCTGATTGACGATCATCCGATGCTGCGCACCGGCGTTAAGCAGCTCATCAGCATGGCAAACGACATCACGGTGGCTGGCGAAGCCAGTAACGGCGAACAGGGCATTGAACTGGCCGAGGCGTTAGATCCGGACCTGATTTTACTGGATCTAAATATGCCGGGCATGAACGGCCTGGAAACCCTCGACAAGCTGCGGGAGAAAACCCTCTCCGGGCGCATCGTGGTATTCAGCGTGTCGAATCATGAAGAAGACGTAGTGACGGCGCTGAAACGCGGCGCGGACGGTTATCTGTTAAAAGATATGGAGCCGGAGGATCTGCTGAAGGCGCTGCAACAGGCTGCCGCAGGAGAAATGGTGCTCAGCGAAGCGCTGACGCCGGTGCTGGCCGCCAGCCTGCGCGCCAACCGCGCCACTTCTGACCGTGACGTCAGTCAGTTAACGCCCCGCGAGCGAGATATTCTCAAACTCATCGCCCAGGGTTTGCCGAACAAAATGATCGCCCGCCGTCTGGACATCACCGAAAGCACCGTCAAAGTTCACGTGAAGCATATGCTGAAGAAAATGAAGCTGAAATCCCGTGTCGAAGCCGCCGTGTGGGTACATCAGGACCGGATTTTCTGATCAGGGCGCGGGCAGCAGCTCCCAGCGCGGATCGCTGACAGGTTCACTGGTCAGCGGTTGCGTCAGCACCAGCGTGATTTCATTGGATGAAACGCGCTGCCCCTTCTCATCTTCCACCGTCAGCGACAACGTCCAGCGATTGCTCGCGCCTTCACGGGCATCCCAGGCAGGCATAATGATGCTCCAGCCTTCAGGCTGATGAGCATTGACCGGCGGCGTCAGGCTCAGCGCCTGAGTATCGCCTTCCCAGACGACGTTACGAATGCCATGAACGCTGCGCACCTGCACTTTCAGCTCCACCGTTTCGCCGGGGGAGAGATCCCAGGGCGGCGTGGCGAGGAACACTGACAGGGTTTTACGCTGGCGCTGTTCCACCACCGGCAGATTGTTGCGCGTCGGGCTGTCATAGCGACTGCCGCGCAGCGAGCTGGTTTGCGCCACTTCGCTGGCGGAAAGCTGCTTTTTCAGCGGTACGCCGAAACGATAATTCAGCTTAAGCCCCAGATCGTTCTGGCTGTCGCCGCTCTCCCCCTGCTTATGCTGCGCGGTGAGCGTGACCAGCGGCACCGGGGTATAGTTCAGCCCCACTTTTACCGACATCGGGTTGTGATAACCGGTGCCGGAGTCAAAGAGATCGACGCTGTCGCCAAAATACTGTTCCAGGCTGAGGCTGGTATTGAGATGCTGATAAAAGGGCATCCGCGCCTGAGCGGTAATATCGTAGCCGCGCGCCATGCGCTGTTGCAGGGTCGCGCCGTCATCATGCCAGCCGGACAGCGGCTCATAGTAGTTGGCCGACAGCCGCAGGTATTCCCCCCATGCTTCCGCACCAACGCCCGCGCGTTGCAGATGGGTGTCAATCTGGTTGTCGTAAAAGGTGTTGTAGCCCAGCAGCCAGTTGCCTGCCATCCAGCGCTGGCCGATGCCCGCGTTGCTGACCAGTCCATCTTCCTGCTGGGTCAACCCCAGCTGGCTCCAGCTTAAATAGCGGTTATTGTCCTGCCAGGGAATAAACCAACTGCCGGAACTGCCGGTAAAGCGCCCTTCATCATTGACCTGCACGTTGACGCTGGCGTTGCCCCAGGGTGACAGTAACGACTCCACCTGCTCGTTCACTTCGCCACTCACCGCATCGCGCACCTTATCCAGCGCAAACTGCCGCGCCTGCTGTCCGGCGCTCAGCGTACTGTCGCTCTGGCTGGCTTCACCGAAGGCTTTCGCCATCTCCGCCAGATGCTTTTCGCCGTTGTTGGTAGGCGGCGCCATGCCCAGATCGGGCAGGCCGTCTGCATCATTATCAAAGGGATTTTGCGCCTGCTGGTTCCAGCCGGGCGTAGCCGCGTGGCTGCCGCCTGTCAGCAGCAGAAATAACAGGAAAGCATGAAATGGTCTTAACGCTTTACGCATCAATATCTTCAGCGACGTCTCACCTGCCGGGTAGTTGAGCGGTTATAAAAGCCAATGCTAACGTTTTTTACCCGTGGTTTCAGCTATCTGACAAATTCCAGGAAAATCCTTAATCGCTCCCGCTTCGTCAGGACTACAGTTATAGAACCGCTTATGCACGAGATCTGGTCATGAATAAAACGCTGAAATGGGCTTTATGGAGTTCGTTGATGTTTTATGGTGCCGCCGCCAGCGCCAGCGAACTCTTTATGCTGCAATCCCCCGCCTTTGGGGATAACGCCTTACTGGAAAAACGCTTCGCCGGTAAGGCTGACAATAATCCTAACTGCACCGGCGATAACGAATCACCGGCGCTGATCTGGAGTAACCCGCCGGCCAATACCAAAAGCTTTGCGCTAATCGTCCACGATCCGGAAGGCGCGAAGGGTTTAGGCGTCACCCATCTGGTGGCCTATAACATTTCGCCGTCCGCCACCGGCCTTGCCGCCAACGACCTGCGGGACGGCAAAAACTTTACCGGCGGAAAAAATACCCCCGGCACCGATAAATGGCATGGGCCCTGCCCGCCGCCGGGCACAGGCGCGCACCACTATACCTTTACGCTGATCGCCACTGAACAGGCGCCCGATCTGCCTGCCGGGTTAACCCGTGAGGAGCTGCTGGAAAAACTGAAAGGTAAAGCGCTGGGCGCCGCCGGGTTAATCGGCCGCTTCGGGCAGTAACGCCCTCGCCAGCAGAGCGTTAAGTTCAGGAATACAGGATCCGCAATTGGTGCCGCAGCGCAACGTCCTGCCGAGCGCGGCGACGGAATGGCAGCCGTTGCGGATCGCCTCCTGAATGGTATTTTCCCCCACGCCGTAGCAACTGCACACTGTGCGGCCCGGCGCTCTCTGCTCGTCCGCCGCCTGACCGCTTAACAGCGCATGTCGTTCAAACGCGGTCGCGGGGGAACGGGCAAAGGCCGCTTCCACCCGCGCGCTGTCTGTTTCCGGCAGATGACGATCGCTCCAGAAGGCAAGCATTAACTCCCCGTTGTGCCAGGCAAGCAGATGCCACGCGGTTCCGGCCTGCGCCTGTTGTAATTGCCAGCCCTGCGCCTCGCAAAATGCCATCAGCCACGGCAGCGCCGGTTTATCGCCTGCCAGCGTATAGTGCGTCACCGACGCGGCCTTACGCAGCCAGTGCACCGACGGCGGTAGAGTGACGTTGTCACGACTGAACAGCTCCCCCTGCCAGGCGGGTTGCCAGACACTGATACGCACGGCGGTCTGTTTGCTTTCCGGTTGCCCCGACTGCGGACAGCATACCGGCGCGACCAGCGTATTGACCTTGCCCTGGCGGGCGAACACCGCGTTCCAGTGCATGGGGACAAATAAGGATCTAGGACGCTGCGCCTCGCTGACGAAAGCCCGCGCCACCATCAGGCCGCGCGGGGAGCTGATACGCAGCAGATCGCCGCTTTGAACGCCATGCAGTGCCGCGTCTGAGGGCGCGATCTCCACTCGCGGTTCGGCGATGTGCTGCATCAGCCGCGCTACCGTGCCGGTGCGGGTCATGGTGTGCCACTGATCGCGAATGCGACCGCTGTTAAGGATGAAAGGATAGCGCGCGTCAGGCCGGGCGCGGGTGCGTTCCGGCAACACCGGCAACATACGCAACCGCCCGCTGTCGCGCCAGCCACGGGTCAGATCGAGGGGTTTTCCCACCGGCCACTGCACTGGCGTCATCTCATCCCATTGTTCACGGGTGAGGTTAGCCAGCCGACTGATATCAAACGCCCGCCTGCCGTTGTTTTCATAGCCGGAGAGCGCGGCGTGCTCGCTGAACACCTCATGGGCGTGCTGCCAGGCAAAAGCCTCGCCGTAGCCCAGTTCCCGGGCAATTTGCGCGACGATCCACCAGTCGGGGCGCGCCTCGCCGGGCGACGGCAAAAACGCCCGCTGACGCGAAATGCGCCGCTCGGAGTTGGTCACGGTGCCGTTTTTTTCACCCCACGCCTGCGCCGGAAACCGGATATGCGCAAAGCGGCTGGTGTCGGTATCCGCCGCCACCTCCGAGACGATGACCAGCGGGCATGTCGCCAGCGCCTGGCAGACCGCGAGACTGTCCGGCAGCGATACCGCCGGATTAGTACCCATGATCCATACCGCTTTCACCTCGCCACGTCCGATGGCCTCAAACAGCTCTACCGCCATCAGCCCCGGCGTCTGCGCCAGCCGCTCCGTACCCCAGAAGCGCGCCACGCGGGCCAGATCCTCAGGTTCAAAATTCATGTGCGCCGCCAGTTGCGTCGCCAGCCCGCCCACCTCGCGCCCGCCCATGGCATTCGGCTGACCGGTCAGCGAAAACGGCCCGCAGCCCGGGCGGTGTATTTTACCGCTCGCCAGATGCACGTTAATGATGGCGTTGCATTTGTCGCTGCCGCTGGCGGACTGGTTAATCCCCATGGTGTAAAGCGTGATGGCGCGCGGCGCGGAGATAAACCAGTCAAAAAAGGTATTGACCTCCATAAGCGGCAGCTCGCAAAACTGCGCCACCCGTTCCGGCGGCCAGTCAGCTGCCACGGCAGCTGCCTGTTCCCCCTCATCAAACGCCCCTGCCTCGCCGCCGCGCTGCATAATGGCGTGCAGCAGGCCGACGAACAGCCCGCCATCGCTGCCGGGCGCCAGCGCCAGGTGCAGGTCGGCGATGTCGCAGGTGGCGGTGCGGCGCGGATCGATGACCACAATTTTCATCTGTGGCCGTTCACGTTTCGCCTGCGCCAGCCGCTGATAAAGCACCGGGTGCGCCCAGGCGGCGTTGGATCCCACCAGCACCACCAGATCGCTCTGCTCCACATCCAGATAGCTGCACGGCACCACATCCGCGCCGAACGCCCGCTTATAGCCGGTCACCGCCGAGGACATGCACAGCCGCGAATTGGTGTCGATATTTGCCGCGCCGATAAAGCCCTTCATCAGTTTGTTGGCGGCGTAATAATCCTCGGTCAGCAGCTGGCCGGAGGCGTAAAACGCCACCGCCTGCGGGCCGAATTCATCAATAATGCTGCGCAGGCGTTCGCCTGTTGTGGCCAGCGCCTGCTCCCAGTCGCAGCGCTCGCCATCCACCTGCGGATGCAGCAGGCGTCCGGCAAGGCCGGTGGTTTCCCCCAGCGCCGCGCCTTTAACACACAGCCGCCCGACATTTGCCGGATGGTTTTCATCGCCGCGCACGCTGACCTCGCCCTGATCCACGCGGGCAATGACGCCGCAGCCGACGCCGCAGTACGGGCAGGTTGTCCGGGTTTCCGTCATGATGCCTCCGCGCGCAGCAGCAGGGCCTGATTGCCCACCCACACTTTGCCGTTTTCAATTTTTACCGGCCAGGCGCGAACCAGCGGCTCGCCGTTGTCCGGCGCACGCCCGTCCCGCAGACGAATGCGCTGTTTGTAGAGCGGCGAAATGACAATCGGCTCGCCCGCCGCGTCACCGATCAGACCGCGTGACAGGACGTTCGCCTCGCTGCCCGGCTCCAGATCGTCCAGCGCATACACCGAGTGCCCGCAGCGGAACAGCGCGATCTGCCGCTCGCCGATACGCGCGCCGATCCCTGCCTGCTCCGGGATCTCCTCGACGCCGCAAATCGCCTGCCAGGGTTTGCCGAGGGCCTGAGCATCGCCATTAATGGAGGTTTTAAACTGCGCCAGCTGCTGCGGATCGTTAAGCGTGGTCTGCCACTCGCACTGGTAGGTTTCGACGATACGCGCCATCTCCTGCTCCAGCTCTGCCCCCAGCCCCAGCGAATCCTCCAGGATCACCTCGCGCAGATAGTCGATGCCGCCCTCCAGGTTATCCATCCAGACGCTGGTGCGCTGTAAACGGTCGGCGGTGCGGATATAGAACATCAGCAGACGATCGACGGTGCGGATCAACGCCGCCTCATCCATATCGCTGGCAAAGAGATCCGCGTGGCGCGGCTTCATGCCGCCGTTACCGCACACGTACAGGTTCCAGCCGTTTTCGGTGGCGATAACCCCGATGTCTTTACTCTGCGCTTCGGCGCATTCCCGGGTACAGCCCGACACCGCCATTTTGATTTTGTGCGGCGCGCGCAGGCCTTTGTAGCGATGCTCCAGCGTCACCGCCAGCCCGGTGGAATCCTGCACGCCGTAACGGCACCAGGTGGAGCCGACGCAGGATTTCACCGTACGCAGGGATTTGCCGTAGGCGTGCCCGGTTTCAAATCCGGCGTCCGCCAGTTCCCGCCAGATGTCAGGCAGTTGATCGAGCTGCGCGCCAAACAGATCGATACGCTGCCCGCCGGTGACTTTGCTGTACAGCTGGTATTTTTTGGCGATCTGCCCGACGGCAATCAGCCCGTCGGCAGTGACCTCCCCGGCGGGCATGCGCGGCACCACGGAATAGGTGCCGTCTTTCTGGATGTTGGCAAAGAAGCGGTCGTTAGTGTCCTGCAACGGCAGATGGGCAGGTTTGCGCAGATAATCGTTCCAGCAGGACGCCAGCACCGAGCCGACCAGCGGTTTGCAGATCTCGCAGCCCTGCCCCTGACCGTAGCGGGAAATCAGCTGATCAAAGGTGTGGATATGGTTGACGCGTACCAGGTGGTAAATCTCCTGCCGGGAATAAGCAAAGTGTTCGCAGATGTCTTTTTTCACCTCCACGCCCTGGGCGGCGAGCTGAAATTCCATCACCTGCTTCACCAGCGCGCTACAGCCGCCGCAGCCGGTCGCCGCTTTGGTGCAGCTTTTGATTGCCCCCATATCAGACGCCCCGGCGCTGACCGCCTGGCAGATGTCTGCCTTGCTGACGTTATGGCAGGAGCAGATCTGCGCGCTCTCCGGCAGCGCTGCCACGCCAAGGCCTTTCGCCGGGCTGCCTGCCAGCTGCGGTAAAATCAGGCTTTCCGGCTGCGCGGGCAGCGGCAGATCGTTAAGCATCATCTGTAACAGCGTGGCGTAGTCGCTGGCATCGCCCACCAGCACGCCGCCGAGCAATTTTTTGCTGTCCTGGCTGATGACGATCTTTTTGTAGGTCTGGTGCGGGCCGTCGGTCCACTGGTAGCTGAGGCACTCCGGCGTGCGCCCCTGCGCATCGCCAAAAGAAGCCACGTCCACCCCCAGCAGCTTGAGTTTGGTGCTCATGTCCGCGCCGCTGAAGATCGCGTTTTCCCCTGCCAGCTGAGCGGCGGCCACCCGCGCCATCTGATAGCCCGGAGCAACCAGACCGTAAATTTTGCCCTCCCACAGGGCGCATTCGCCGATGGCGAAAATGTCGTCATCGCTGGTGCGGCAGGCATCGTCGATGCAAATGCCGCCGCGCTCGCCGATGGTGAGATCGCAGCCCCGCGCCAGCGCATCCTGCGGACGGATGCCTGCGGAGAACACCACCATATCGGTGTCCAGCGTCCCGCCGTCGGCGAACTGTAACGCCATGCCGCTGTCGGTTTCGACAATGGCGGTGGTGGATTTACTGGTGTGCACGCCGACGCCCAGCGCAGTGATTTTCCTGCGCAGCATCTCCGCGCCCGGCGCGTCCAGCTGCACCGCCATCAGGCTGGGGGCGAACTCCACGACATGGGTTTCCAGGCCGAGCTGTTTTAAAGCGTTCGCCGCCTCCAGCCCCAGCAGACCACCGCCGATCACCACGCCGCGAGTGGCGGTGGCGGCGCTTTCACGGATACGGTCCAGATCGTCAAGGGTGCGATAGACAAAGCAGCCCGGCAGATCGCGACCCGGCACCGGCGGTACAAAAGGATACGAGCCGGTGGCCAGCACCAGCTTGTCGAAATGGGTTTCATGCCCGGCGGTATCGCGCACCACGCGCAGATCGCGGTCGATTTCCGCCACCCGGCAGCACAAACGCAATTCGATGCCGTAGCGGGCGAAGAAATCGTCCTCCACCAGCGACAGGGATCCCGCGCTGCGCCCGGAAAAGTATTCTGACAGATGCACACGATCGTAAGCGGCGTAACGCTCCTCACACAGCACCACGATCTGATACGCCAGATGCAGATCGCGGCTGACGCACTGTTCTAAAAAATGGTGGCCGACCATGCCGTGTCCTGCCACTACCAGCGTTGGTTTTGTCATTGTCTTATGTCCTTCAGCCTGTGGCCGGGTTGCGAAACGGTCAAAGAGCCAGTCAGCACTGGCGGGTTGCGGGGTGGCGAGCAGTTCGGTAAGGGTGGACGCGCTCCGACAGTCGCCCATCAGCAGCACGCCCGCGAGCCTGCCGTCGCGGATCAGCAGACGGCGGTAATGCCCGGACAGCGGATCGAAGCTGTGCCAGGTTTGATCCCCGGCGTCGGCGTTTACCTGACCGGCGCTGAACAGATCGATGCCGGTGACTTTTAAACGCGTGCCGCTGTCGTGCCAGTGAAAATCGTCGCCGGGCTGGTCGCACAGACGGGCCGCCAGCACGTCGGCCTGTTGCAGACAGGGGGCCACCAGTCCCCAGGTCTGACCGTCGATTTCGCAACATTCGCCGAGGGCGCTGATGCCGCTCATAGTGGTGCGCAGCTGACGATCCACCACAATACCGCGCCGGCACGGGATGCCGCTGGCCTGTGCCAGCGACGCGTTCGGTTTCACGCCAGTGGCGATCACCACCCGTGACGCCGGTACGGTTCGTCCGTCATTCAGCGTCAC
>NZ_CP127837.1:3498448-3508369 GCF_030291195.1 Enterobacter sp. PGRG2
CCGTGATACCGCTGTTCAGCTCGCAGGTGATACCGCGCTCCCGCAGGTGTGCCGCCAGCAGGTCCCCTGCCCGGAGATCAAGCTGCTGCTCCATCAGGCGATCGGCGCGATGCACCAGCGTGACACTGTCACCACGCCGGGCAAAGGCTGCGGCTGCTTCGACACCCAGCACGCCGCCCCCGAGCACCACCACCGGCCCGCTCATTGCCAGCATGGCGTTGACGTCCGCCAGCGTGCGGAAGGCGAAAACGTGTGGCTGCGCATGTCCGGGAATGGGCGGGATAAAGGGCTGCGAACCGGTGGCGAACACCAGTTCGTCCCAGGAGAGCTGACGCCGGTCGGTGTGCAGGGTGCGCGCCGCGTGATCCACCGCCAGCACCCGCTCGCCGGACAGCACGCTGATGCGGTTAGCGGCGTACCAGTCCGCGGGCAGCAGCCGGGTATCGGCAAAGGGCTTTTCCCCGCTCAGCACCGGGGAAAGCTGGATGCGGTTATAGGCCGCGCAGGGCTCGTCGCCGATAAGAGTGATGGCAAAGCGCGTCGCATCGCGGCTGATAAGCGCATGTGCCAGCCGGGTCGCCGCCATGCCGTTGCCGATAATGATCAGTTGCCGCATCATCGCTGCCCCTTACGCCGCTTTCGGCTGTTTTTCGTAGAGGAAATGCAGGATTTGCTGACGCAGATGGTGGTAGCGGCTGTCTTCCGCCAGCGCCACGCGGTGTCGCGGACGCGGCAGGTTTACCGCCAGCACTTCCCCCACCGTCGCCGCCGGGCCGTTGGTCATCATCATCACGCGATCCGAGAGCAGTACCGCTTCATCCACATCGTGAGTGATCAGCACGATGGTGGTATTCAGCGACTGCTGGATCTGCATCACGGTGTCCTGCAAATGGGCGCGGGTCAGCGCATCCAGTGCGCCGAAGGGTTCATCCATCAGCAGCACTTTTGGCTTCATCGCCAGCGCACGGGCAATGCCGACGCGCTGCTTCATGCCGCCGGACACCTCATCCGGGCGCTTGTGCAGCGCATGGCCCATCTGTACGCGCTCAAGGTTGTGCTCGATCCACTCGCGGCGCTCGGCTTTGCTCATGGTGCGGCGAAACACCTGATCCACCGCCAGCGCCACGTTGTCAAAGCAGGTCAGCCACGGCAGCAGCGAGTGGTTCTGGAACACCACCGCGCGCTCCGGTCCAGGCCCGGCGATTTCGCGGTTATCGCAGATCAGGCCGCCCTCTGTGGGCAGCGTAATACCGGCGATCAAATTGAGCAGCGTCGATTTGCCGCAGCCAGAGTGACCAATCAGACTGACGGTCTCCCCTTCGTGAATATCAAACGAGACGTTTTGCAGCGCGAGGAATTCACCGCTGGCGGTGGCGAAACGCTGGCTGACGGCCTGCACCTGAATAATGGGTTTCATACGCGACTCCTTATTTATCCTGCCAGTTGAAACGGCGGGCGATGAGCATCAGGCCCTGCTCCAGCAGCAGGCCTACGACGCCGATGATGACGATGGCGATGAGAATGTTTTCCACGTTGAGGTTGTTCCACTCGTTCCAGATCCAGAAGCCGATACCGGCGCCGCCGGTGAGCATTTCGGCGGCGACAATCACCAGCCAGGCGATGCCAATGGACAGCCGCACGCCGGTGAGCACCGCGGGCAGCACCGCCGGGAACAGGATGCGGCGCAGCACCGTCCATTCAGAAAGCTGTAACACGCGGGCGACGTTGAGGTAGTCCGCAGGAATGCGCTTCACCCCTTCGGCGGTGTTGATCACCATCGGCCAGATGGAGCAGATAAAAATGGTCCAGCTGGAGGCGGGCTCGGCTTTCTGAAACAGCAGCAGGCCAATCGGCAGCCAGGCCAGCGGGCTGACCGGACGCAGCAGCGCGATCAGCGGTGTGAACATGCGGGAGAAAAAGACGAAGCGGCCAATCAAAAAGCCGAGCGGGATCCCCACCAGCGCCGCCAGCCCGAAACCTATCGCCACCCGCTGCAGGGAGGCCAGCACGTTCCAGCCGATGCCCATGTCGTTAGGCCCGTCGTTGTAAAAGGGATCGGCAAACAATGTCAGGGCGGAATCCAGGGTGGAGAGCGGCGTCGGGAAGCCTTTGCTGTTAATGGCGGCCAGCTGCCAGGCGACCACCAGCAGTCCCAGACCGAGCAGCGCGGGGATAATACGCTGCGCAACATCGTGCAGATGGCGATTCAGGCGCGGCGTACGGCGACGCACCTGGACCGGCGGCAGGACGATCACTTCGCCCTGAGCGGTTTCCGGCTTAACGGTGATTTTTTTCTGTGCAAGTGTCATGTCATGCCCCTTTACGTTGAATGGCAAAACGGCTGGCGTACCCTTCCGGATCGATGCCGTTCCAGACGGTGCCGTCAATAAGCGTGCTGGCGCGCAGCGGTGAAGATGGCAGCGAAATCCCGCCGACCTGGGCGGCGGCATCGCTGAAGATGTCGGTACGGTTGATGCGTGCCGCGATGGCGGCATAGTCCGGCGCGGTTTTAAGTAGTCCCCAGCGTCTGAACTGGGTCAGGAACCACATGCCGTCGGAGTGCCACGGATAGTTAACCTGTCCCTCATTGAAGAAACGGATGGCGTGGGCGTCCTGCCAGCGGCGGCCTGCGCCGTTGTCGTACTCCCCCAGCAGACGGCCGGTAAGAAACTGTTCTTTGGTATTAAGCCAGGCGCGACGGGCAAGAATGCGCGCGGTTTCGCGTTTGTTTTCCGCCGAGGCGTCGATCCAGCGGGCGGCCTCCAGCACCGCCGCCACCAGCGCCCGCGCGGTGTGCGGATTCTGCTCCACCCAGGCGCGGCGGGTGCCGAGGATTTTTTCCGGGTGATCGGGCCAGATATCCTGCGAGGTCGCTGCGGTAAAACCGATGCGATCGTTAATGGCGCGGGTATTCCACGGCTCGCCGACGCAAAACCCGACCATATTGCCGATGCGCATGTTCATCACCATCTGCGGCGGCGGCACCACCACGGTGCGGATATCGTCAAAGGGGTTGATCCCGGCGTTAGCCAGCCAGTAGTAGAGCCACATGGCATGGGTGCCGGTCGGAAAGGTGTGCGCGAAGGTATAGCTGCCCGGCGCGCTCTGGCCGATCAGGGATTTCAGTCCGGCGGCATCACGAATGCCTTTCTCCTGCAACTCCGCCGACAGGGTAATCGCCTGGCCGTTCTGGTTCAGCGTCATCAGGTTCGCCATCGCCTGGGGTTTGGGGCCGATGCCCATCTCCAGCCCGTAAAGCAGCCCGTACAGCACGTGCGCCGCATCCAGCTCGCCGGAAGTAAGTTTATCGCGCACCGCCGCCCAACTGGCTTCTTTGGTTGGTACAAGGGTGATGCCATATTTTTTATCGAAGCCTTTAAGGGCGGCGATCACCAGCGGCGCGCAGTCGGTAAGCGGGATAAAACCGACGCGCACGATCTGCTGCTCCGGCTTGTCAGAGCCTGCCGCATAAGCCGCCTGCATCACGCCCGGTAACAACAGGCTGCCGCCCATAACGGCGGTGGCCTGTAACAGGCGTCGGCGGGAAAGAGAAAAGGTTGAATCAGCCATCACCACTCCTGAAGCAAAAAAAAGCGCCCGGCAGTGCTTTCGCACCGCAGGACGCCTTTATCCTCAAAACCTGCCTGCCGCCATTGGCAGGCCGGTTCAGTATGTTGTGACAGGAGTAATGCAAAGGGGATGCCAGGTTTCAACCCCTCACCCCGGCTGTCTCCACAGATCGTAGGCCCGGCAAGCCTGCGCCGGCGGGCGGGACGGACGGCACGATGTCTGTTGCCGGGTGGCGCTGCGCTTACCCGGCCTACACTGAATCCCGCGCACCGGGCATGTGCATCTTTTGCCCGTTAACCGTGCAACTACTCCTTTTGGATTACTGCCAGAGATTTTTCACCGTTAACAGCGCCCGGGCGATCTCCACCATGCGCTGGTTTTTGTCCATCGCCATTTTGCGCAGGCACTGCCATGCCTGCTCTTCGGTCATATTCTGGTGTGTCATCAGCACGTGCTTGGCGCTGTCGATCACCTTGCGCTCGTCGAGGGAGGCTTTCAGCGACGCCAGCTGCGTAGTGAGCTGATCCAGTTCGCGCGCCTGCTGACGCACCAGCGGCAACAGCTGATGATCAGAGCACAGCGACAGCCCCTCCCCGGCGGGTTCAAGAAAGGCGGCGCTTAGCGGCGGGGCCTGATCCTCTTCCGCCAGTAAGGTCGCCACGGTATGCATCAGGGCGTCGATCAGTGATTCTTCCAACGCGCGTAGCTGTTCCAGCCGCTGCGTGTGCAGCACAAACCAGCGCAGCGCGTTTTCCCCCTGATCCTGCGGCGGCTGACGGGTACAGGCCAGACGACGCAGCTGTTCGATCTCCAGCGTCGCCCCGCAGCGGGCGTGAAAAATGTCGCTCAGTTCGCCGGTGGTGAGGGAAAGGAAAGTATCAAAACAGGGCTGCTGACCGTCGATGCGATCCACCAGCCGCTGGCGCAGGGCGTCGCTGAAATGACCGAGGGTAAAACCAAGCGCCCCCAGTGCCCGCTCCTGCCCCGCCAGCTCTTTCCCCTGCATCAGGCTGTAGAGCGCCACCAGCGGCTGCACAATACGCGGATCGTCGAGGGTGTCGTTCAGCTGCGGCACAATACTTAACAGATGACGGATGGTGGCGCTGAACTGTTCCATGGCTTCCGCTGCTTCTGTTCGTTGTTCGTGCACGCGCTGACGTAATTCAGGCAGCTGTTCCAGCCCCCAGAGCGCGGCGGCGATACGCTGGCACAGGGCGCTGCTGTTCAGCGGCTGGTCAAAACGCAGCAGCGGCAGCAGCGCCTGCCGTTGTTCATCCACCAGCGCGCGGCTGGCGCGGCACTCGGCTTCATATAATCGCCCCTGTGAACAGAGCCAGATGTTGGAAGCGCCGCGTTCGCACTGTAGCATATGCACCAGATGGCAGATCCTGCTTGCCAGCTCACCCGACTGCGCCAGTTGGCGGAGTTGTTGTTTCTGGATCTGGCGCGCGTAACGAAACCAGTCGATGGCGCTGTTCGCGCTGTCAGCATTTATGGTCATGCTTATTCTCCCGGTCAATGTGTCCGCTGAATAAAGCAATAATCATGCCTTGTCGAAGGAGTGAAAATGCAAAAGATAGTGATCGTCGCCAGCGGCGCGGCGTACGGCAGTGAATCCCTGTTTAACAGTCTGCGTCTGGCTATCGCCCTGCGTGAGCAGGATCCGGCCCCCGAACTGCGACTGTTTTTAATGTCCGATGCCGTCACCGCCGGGCTGCGCGGCCAGCGCCCTTCCGAAGGCTATAACATCCAGCAGATGCTGGAGATCCTCACCGCGCAAAACGTGCCGGTGAAACTGTGCAAAACCTGCACCGATGGACGCGGCATCAGCGCGTTGCCGCTGGTAGAGGGTGTGCAAATCGGCACCCTGGTGGAGCTGGCGCAGTGGACGCTGGCGGCAGACAAAGTGCTGACTTTTTAATAATCACGCTGCTTTAATATATATTTCTTATAGATGTCATACGGGCATCAAGTTTGCCTGCTGCGTTGCCGATAGCTTTTTTATAACAACACAGCAGGTACAACATCATGATCAGGTCCATTCGCGCGCGCATTATTGTGGCGACAGCAGGCTGTCTGGCTATCGCTTTGCTTCTTAACACTATTATTAATTATCAGGTGGCCCGTCAGGACAACCAGCAGACCCGGCAGGATATTTTAACCAGCACGAGTAACAGCCACAGTCTGGCAATCGCCGACTGGGTGAACAGCAAGATGACGATGATCGCCTCGTTACAGAGCGTGGCGGTGCAGGACGATCCGGTGCCGGTCTTCAAACAGATCGCTCAGGCGGGCGGTTTTACTAACGTTTATGTCGGCAATGCGGCGAAAACCGCCAAATTCTCCGATCCCACCGGCGTGCCCGCAGATTACGATCCCACTATCCGCCCCTGGTATCAGCAGGTGCTGAAAGCCGATGCGCCAGTGGTCACCGCGCCCTATGTGGACGCGGGCACCGGTAAGTTGGTGGTGACCTTTGCGGTGCCGGTGAAAGTGAACGGTACGCTGACGGCGGTGGTGGCCGGTGATGTGACCATGGACAGCGTGGTGGCGAACGTACAGGGTATTCAGCCCACGCCGCAAAGCAGCGGCCTGCTGCTGGACAGCGACGGCACGGTGATCGCCGCCAGCGACCCCGCGCTGACCTTAAAACCCTTCAGCGACGCCATCCAGGGCGTGGAATTCAGCGCCCTTAAAGCGGGTCACGCTGAAGACGGCACGCTGGCCGGTGCCGACAAAACCCTGCTCGCCTCGCCGGTGAAAGGCACACAGTGGCTGCTGGTGGTGGCGCTGGATGACAATGATGCCACCAGCGGACTGAGCGCCCAGCTGAAAGCCTCGGCGCTGTCGCTTGTCGTGCTGGTGCTTACTGGCGGCGCGGTGATGCACTGGCTGGTGGCCACCCTGCTCAAACGCCTGGTCACCATCCGCGATGCGATGCACGCTATCAGCAACGGCACCGACGATCTGTCCCAACGTCTGCCAGAAAATGGCAACGATGAGGTGGCGGAGATCGCCCACGCCTTTAACGCCTTCAGCGATAAGCTGGCGGTGGTGATGGTCAAACTGCGGGATTCCAGTACCTCGGTGAAATTCGCCGCCCGGGAGATCGCCGCCGGTAATCAGGATCTCTCCGGGCGTACTGAACAGGCCGCCTCCAGTCTGCGCGGCACCGCCAGCGCCATCGAGCAGATCACCGCCTCGGTGGGCCAGTCCACCGATTCCGCCGCCCAGGCCAATGGCCAGGCGCAGGCCGCCTCTGAAGCCGCATCACGCGGTGGCGACGTGGTGAAACAGGCGATCACCACCATGCAGTCTATTGAAGAGGCATCGTCCAAAATCGGCGACATCACCAGCGTCATCGACGGCATCGCCTTCCAGACCAATATTCTGGCGCTGAACGCCGCGGTGGAAGCGGCGCGGGCCGGGGAACAGGGTCGCGGTTTCGCCGTGGTGGCCGGGGAAGTGCGTACCCTTGCCAGCCGCAGCGCGCAGGCGGCAAAGGAGATCAAATCGCTGATCGAATCCACCACCCAGAGCGTGTCGACCGGCTCACGTTATGTGCGGCTGGCGGGGGAAAGCATGGGGGATATTGTATCGGGCATCGACAGCGTGTCGGTGATCATGCGTGAAATCACCGTCGCCACCAGCGAGCAGATGAAAGGCATTCAGGAAATTAACCACGCGGTGATCGACCTTGACCGCATGGTGCAGCAGAACGCTGAGCTGGTGGTGGAATCTGCGGCAGCGGCGGATGCGCTACAATTGCAGGCGGCAGAGCTGGCGGAAACCGCCGGGCATTTCCGCATTTGAGTCTACGGCAGCGCGGCGTGCGCTGCCGGTCCTGTCAGGCAAAACCTGGCTGCATCTCCGGGCCGGGTTTTTCGTCGCATAATAAGCGGCGCACTTTGCCCACCAGATCGTTTAAGCAGTCGTCGTGCATGCCGAGCTTAATCAGCTCCTGCTCCAGCGAGAAAAGATACTGCGCGTTGGTGCCGAGCGGGCCGCTGGCGGCGGCAATCAGCGGGGCGATCACCTGGGCGCGGGTATCGGATTCATAGAGCGCATGTCGTGGATCCATAATAAAGACCAGCGCGTTAATGGTGCGGCCATCGTCGAGGGTGAGTTTGCACCAGCTCGGCAGATAGCAGCCGGTGATCATCTCGCGCTTCCACAGCAGCGAAAGTTCGTCGTGCAGGGTGTCATCGGCGAGCCGGTAGGCCACGCCCGTGGTGCGTCCGCCCTCTTTCAGGGCAAGCATACGCCCCGGCTGGCAGGCGCTGCCCCGTCCGGCGGTCAGCCGCAGGCAGAAGGCGCGATGCCAGCCCACAAGGGTGCCGGTACAGGACTCGGTGTATTCCAGCGCCGGGTTCCACATCAGGGAGCCGTAGCCGAAGATCCATACCGGGCCGTCGTCAGGGCGGCAGGCCAGGGTCGCCGCCAGTGAGGCCGCCCGCTGTTCCGCCGACCAGAGCAGAGCTTCTTCTATTTCGCCAAAAGCCGTTTTACAGTCGGCCTTCATCAGAAAATCACGCGTTAACATCGTTTACCTCCACCACTGCGTGCATCCATGCGACTACTTTTTTGACGTCTTCCAGGCTTTTTTGGTGCTTTTTAAGAAAGCAACCCGCTACGACGATATGCAATTCACGGGCCGCTTGCAAGCCAGACGCAGGCGTAAGCGGCTCACTTATGGTTATCGGGCGGTGGAGGAAAATCTAAAGCGTATTTATTTCAGCTGATTACTTCTTTTTGTGCCACTTGTCGTCATCACCCTTTTCATAGTCATGTTTCACCGCTGCCCACGCCACTTTGTGGGCGGTCTCTTCACGGCTGGCATCGCCCTTACGATCCTCTTTATCTTTGTACTGATCCCAGGCGCTGTTGAAGGCTTCCTTATAAATATCCTGCGCATGAGCAGGCAGCACATGTTGTACGCTGTCCGGTAAGTCGGTTCGGGATTTAAACGGCATGATAAGTCCTCATTCAGGGATAAAACTTAAGTGTGGACGACAACCGGCATTGCTGCCAGCGCAGAGGTATTTTTGAAAATCAAACGATATAAATCACTGTTATCAATGGGTATAAATAAAATATCTTATAAATATAGCCACTTCATATTGATAATCTGATTTTCCCGTAAAATTAGGTAAACATAACACCGCTTATTAACAGGATCTGTTATTTTACCGGTCTGCTGAATTTTCAAACTAAACTTATTACGCACCTGCAAACACGGAGATGGATAATGCCGACAACGATCGAGGCGGTTAAAACCCGCCACAAGGAGACCTCCCTCATTTTCCCGGTAGTGGCCCTGGCAGTGCTGCTGCTGTGGGGAAGCAGCCAGTCACTGCCAGTGGTCATTGGTATCAACCTGCTGGCGCTGGTCGGGATTTTAAGCAGCGCATTTAGTGTGGTACGCCATGCCGATGTTCTGGCACACCGCCTCGGCGAGCCTTACGGTTCATTAATTTTAAGTCTTTCCGTCGTTATTCTCGAAGTGAGCCTTATTTCCGCCCTGATGGCGACCGGCGATGCCGCGCCGACGCTGATGCGCGATACGCTCTATTCCATCATTATGATTGTGACCGGTGGTCTGGTAGGCTTTTCACTGCTGCTGGGCGGCCAGAAATTCGCCACCCAGTATATGAATCTGTTTGGCATTAAACAGTATTTGATCGCCCTATTCCCGCTGGCGGTGATTGTGCTGGTCTTCCCCATGGCGCTGCCGGGCGGTAATTTCAGCACCTCGCAAGCCCTGCTGGTCGCGCTGATTTCCGCCGCCATGTACGGCGTTTTCCTGCTGATCCAGACCAAAACGCACCAGAGCCTGTTTGTTTACGAGCATGAAGATGATGGCGATGATGACGATCCGCACCACGGCAAGCCCTCCGCGCACAGTAATCTGTGGCACGCGCTGTGGCTGATTATTCATCTGGTTGCGGTTATCGCCGTCACCAAAATGAACGCGAATCCGCTGGAAACGCTGCTGACGGAGCTTAACGCCCCTGTCGCTTTTACTGGTTTCCTGGTGGCGCTGCTGATCCTCTCGCCGGAAGGCCTGGGGGCGCTGCGCGCGGTGCTGAATAATCAGGTGCAGCGTGCAATGAATCTGTTCTTTGGTTCGGTGCTGGCGACCATTTCTCTGACCGTACCGGTAGTGACGCTGATCGCCTGGGCGACGGGTAACGATCTGGTGTTCAGCCTGGGCGGGCCGGAGATGATTGTTATGCTGTCCGCGCTGTTGCTGTGTCAGCTGTCATTCTCGACCGGTCGCACCAATGTGCTGAACGGCGCGGCGCATCTGGCGCTGTTTATCGCCTATCTGATGACGATATTCGCCTGACA
>NZ_CP127837.1:3508524-3546173 GCF_030291195.1 Enterobacter sp. PGRG2
AGGAATTAGTGCTCGGTATCCAGCTCAGGGAAGCTTTTCACCAGATCGTCAATGGCTTTGATCTGGGTAAGGAACTGTTCCAGCTTCGCCAGCGGCAGTGCGGACGGGCCGTCGCACTTCGCGTTATCCGGGTCCGGGTGCGCTTCGATAAACAGACCCGCAAGCCCCGTTGCCATGCCGGCGCGTGCCAGCTCGGTCACCTGACCGCGACGGCCGCTTGACGCCGCGCCAAAGGGATCGCGGCACTGCAGGGCGTGGGTCACGTCGAAAATCACCGGGGAGTTGCCGGAGACTTTCTTCATCACGCTGAAGCCGAGCATGTCCACCACCAGGTTGTCGTAGCCGAAGTTAGCGCCACGGTCGCACAGGATCACCTTCTCGTTACCGCCTTCGCGGAATTTATCCACGATGTTGCCCATCTGGCCAGGGCTTACGAACTGCGGTTTCTTCACGTTGATCACCGCACCGGTTTTCGCCATGGCTTCCACCAGGTCGGTCTGACGGGCGAGGAAGGCCGGCAGTTGGATCACGTCAACCACTTCGGATACCGGCTGCGCCTGGCTGGCTTCATGCACGTCGGTGATCACTTTCACGCCAAAGGTCTGCTTCAGCTCCTGGAAGATTTTCATCCCTTCTTCGAGGCCCGGGCCGCGGTAGGAGTGAATAGACGAGCGGTTGGCTTTGTCAAAAGAGGCCTTGAACACGTACGGAATACCCATTTTCTGCGTAACAGTCACGTAGTGTTCACAAATACGCATAGCAAGATCGCGTGACTCCAGCACGTTCATACCGCCAAACAGCACGAACGGCAGGTCGTTTGCCACGTTAATATCGCCAATGCTAACCACTTTTTGTTTCATAGGATCGCCTTATCAGGTTTGGATCGGGAGGTATCAGTGCAGCGTGATCTGCTTGTGCGCGATGTTGTTAATCTGCGCGCGGATCATTTCGCTGATCGGATCTTCCGGACATTGTTCTACAAAATAACTTAAATCATTGAGCGCGACATGGTCGCAGTCGAGCTGGGCATAAATCAGGCCGCGGTCGCGAATTTCATACGGATCTTCAGGATTGAACTGTAACAGCGCTTCGCTGGCGCGCAGGGCCAGCTCCATTTGCTGCTCTTCCATCAGCGCCGATTTCAGCGTATCCAGCAGTTTGCGGATCACTTCGGCGTTGTCGGCCTCGTCCAGATCTTCATTAAAGAGTTCTGCAATCGGGCTGATATTACCCTTGAGCCACACTTCGAGGGTATGCTCGTCCAGCGTGTCGCCGTTGAACGGATTGATCAGCCACATTTCGCTGTCCATCCATTCGGCGCGTAAAATTAACTGCGTCGGGAAGATCACCGGCATCAGCGGAATATCCAGCCTGTCCGCGACCCACAGCAAAATGGCGCCCAGTGAAACGGCGCTGCCCTGACGATTTTTCAGCACGTGATCCAGCCACAGAGCATCTGACAGGCGGTAGACGCCGCGCGTGTCCCGAAAGCCCCACTCACCGTAAAACAGCTCGATGAGTTTCTCCAGTTGCCAGTCCTGAGGCTTCGCCTCGCTAATCTCTTCCCGGGCCAGACTGACCAGCCCTTCCAGCTCGTCGTAGACATACTGTGAGGGGAAATCATCGCGGATCAACTCCGATACGAGGATCATCCCGTCACATAACGGCGCTTTATTAAATTCGAAATCTGCCAACGACTTCATCATTTACCCCAGTAACGGTATTTTTGTGGTGGCGAGTTTAATGATGATGTACAGCACCACCAGCCCCAGCAGAAGCGCGATAAACCCGGCCTGCTGGCTGCGAGGGCAACATTACCCCTGCGCAAGAAAACCCAAAACGCTGTGATGATAACGCCAAATGACGCCTGCGTCAGCCATGCCGCTTTCATCATCGTGACAACAGCGACGAGAAAAGTCATGACGAGACGGGTTAAAGCATTCACCGCGCTTATTCCTGTAGCGCTAACCGGCCAAGCGTGATGCGCTCGTTACCGCCATAATCGCGACAGGTTTCGATCTGCGCATAACCCTCTGCGGCAAAACAGGCGCGAACGGCGGCGCCCTGCTGCCAGCCATGCTCCAGTAGCAGCGTTCCGCCGGGTAGTAAGAATGATTGTGCGTGATGGATAATCCACGCCAGATCCGCCATGCCCTGATCGCCCGCCACCAGCGCGGTGCGCGGTTCAAAGCGCACATCCCCCTGCGACAGGTGCGGATCCTGCTCATCAATGTAGGGCGGGTTACTGACGATCATCGCAAACCGCTCGCCGTCCAGCGCGCTGAACCAGTGGCTTTGTAGCACACTGACGTTGCGGATATGCAGATGCTCCGCGTTGCGCCGGGCAAGGGCCACAGCGTCGGGCATCATATCGACGGCAATCACATCGCAGTCCGGGCGTTCGCTTGCCAGCGCCAGCGCGATTGCGCCGGTGCCGGTGCCCAGATCCAGAATACGACAGGGTGAGTCAGGCAGACGCGCCAGCGCCTGTTCCACCAGACATTCGGTGTCCGGACGGGGTATCAGCGTGGCGGGTGAAACGAAAAGCGGCAGCGACCAGAACTCCCGCACGCCCACCAGATGCGCCACCGGCTCGCCCTGCGCGCGGCGCGCCAGCAGTTCGCTGAGCTGCGCCTGTTCTGCGTCCGTCAGCAGCGTCTCGCCGAAGGCAAGAATAAAAGTGCGGGCGCGTCCGGTGACAAATCCCAGCAGGATCTCGGCATCGCGCCGCGGGCTGTCGCTGCCCGCAAGCTGTTCAATGGCAAGGCGAAGCCAGGCGTGGTAATCCATCAGTCCTGCTCGGAAAGCGCGGCAAGCTGATCGGTCTGGTATTCCTGGACGATAGGCTCGATCAGCATATCCAGTTTTCCTTCCATCACTTCATCCAGACGGTAGAGCGTCAGGTTGATGCGGTGGTCGGTGACGCGGCCCTGCGGGAAGTTATAGGTGCGGTTGCGATCGCTACGGTCGCCGCTGCCCAGCAAGTTACGGCGCGTGGACGCTTCGGCCTGCTGGCGTTTGGCGATTTCGGCGGCGCGAATGCGCGAACCCAGCACGGAGAGCGCTTTGGCTTTGTTTTTGTGCTGGGAACGTTCGTCCTGGCACTCCACCACGATCCCGGTCGGAATGTGGGTGATACGGATCGCCGAATCGGTGGTGTTAACGTGCTGACCGCCCGCGCCGGAGGAGCGGAAGGTATCAATACGCAGATCCGCCGGGTTGATGTCCGGCAGTTCCGCCTCTGGCAATTCCGGCATCAGCGCCACGGTACAGGCGGAAGTGTGAATGCGGCCCTGGGATTCGGTGGCCGGTACGCGCTGTACGCGATGACCGCCGGATTCAAATTTCAGTCGGCCATAGACGCCTTCGCCGCTGATTTTAGCGATAATTTCTTTATAACCGCCATGCTCGCCTTCGTTGGCGCTCATGATCTCCACGCGCCAGCGGCGGGATTCCGCGTAACGGCTGTACATGCGGAACAGATCGCCGGCAAAGAGCGCGGCTTCATCGCCGCCGGTTCCGGCACGCACTTCAAGGTAGGCGTTACGTTCATCATCCGGATCGGTCGGCAGCAACAGCACCTGCAGATGCTGTTCCAGTTGTTCGGTTTTCTCTTTCAGCTCGCGCAGTTCTTCCTGCGCCATGTCGCGCATTTCCGGATCCTCGAGCATCAGCTGCGCGGTTTCCATGTCTTCCTGAACCTGTCGCCAGTCAGTAAAGCAGCGTGAGACATCGCTCAACTGAGCGTATTCGCGCGATAAGGCACGAAAACGATCCTGGTCGGCAATGATCCCTGCGTCGCCCAGCAGCGCCTGTACTTCTTCATGACGCTCGTGCAGGGCTTCCAGTTTGGCAACGATAGAAGGCTTCATAGGCGTAAATGCACCCTGTTCTGTTATTAGAGGTTGTTGTGCTACTCCAGCCCGAGGCTGTTGCGCAGAATATGCAGGCGTTCGTCATCCCCGTTACGGGCAGCCTGCTGAAGAGATTTGGTTGGGGCGTGGATCAGCTTGTTGGTCAGTTTCCACGCGAGATCCTGCATGATGGCCTGCGCATCGCCGCCCTTTTCCAGGGCTGCGAGGGCTTTTGCTGTCAGTTCATCCCGCACCTGTTCGGCCTGGCTGCGGTATTCGCGAATGGTCTCGCTGGCGCTTTGCGCACGCAGCCAGGCCATAAATTCGCTGGTTTCCTGTTCAACGATGGTTTCCGCTTCCACGGCGGCGGCTTTGCGCTGCGCCAGGTTGTGGGAAATGATGCTCTGTAAATCATCGACGCTGTACAGATAGGCGTTCGCCAGCTTGCTGACGTCCGGTTCGACGTCGCGCGGCACGGCGATATCCACCAGCAGCATCGGCTGGTTGCGGCGGGCTTTCAGGGCGCGTTCCACCATGCCTTTGCCGATAATCGGCAGCGGGCTGGCCGTGGAGCTGATAATAATGTCGGCGTCTTTCAGGCGCTCATCAATATCGCTGAGCGAAATCACCTCGGCACCCACTTCATCCGCCAGCACCTGTGCGCGTTCGCGGGTGCGGTTGGCGATGATCATGTTCTTCACTTTATGCTCGCGCAGATGACGCGCCACCAGTTCGATGGTTTCACCCGCGCCGACCAGCATTACCGTGACGGTGGATAACGATTCGAAGATTTGACGCGCCAGCGTACAGGCGGCGAAGGCGACAGAGACGGCGCTGGCGCCGATGTCGGTCTCCGTGCGCACGCGCTTGGCCACCGAGAAGGATTTCTGGAACATACGCTCCAGTTCGGTGGCGTTAAGATGCCCGCGGCTGGAATCGGCGAAGGCTTTTTTCACCTGGCCCAGGATCTGCGGCTCGCCCAGCACCAGTGAATCCAGCCCGCTGGCGACGCGCATCAGATGGCTGACGGCGTCGTTGTCCTGATGCCAGTAGAGGCTTTTACGCAGCTCTTCTTCATTAAGATGATGGTAATCGCACAGCCAGCGGATCAACGCTTCCTGTAAATCGTCACGCTCTTCCACGCTGAGGTAAAGCTCGGTGCGGTTGCACGTCGAGAGCACCACGCCGCCCTGCACCATTGGCTGAGCCAGCAGGCTTTCCAGCGCCTGGTCGAGCGTATCCGGCGAAAACGAAACACGTTCTCGCAACGCAACAGGCGCAGTTTTGTGGTTGATGCCGAGCGCTAAAAGGGTCATGTCAGCGGGAGTAGTACCAGCGTTGATAAGGTTAGTCTGTGCGCATCATACAGGATGCGTGAGGTCAATAAAAGAGAGCGCCCCCTTTTGGAGTAATCGATAATATAATGATTTAAGACAAGTTGAACGTAGACGCTGTGCCGCCGCGGCGCTAGCATTAACGATATAACTGCAACGTATTACAAGGATTTTTCCTCATTATGATGTCAGCCAATACCCGCCTGCTCCGCCTTCTGCCGCTCGCCAGCCTTGTGCTGACCGCATGTACACTCACCGCGCCAAAAGGACCGGGTAAAAGCCCTGACTCCCCGCAGTGGCGGCAGCATCAGCAGGAGGTGCGTAATCTGAACCAGTATCAGACCCGCGGCGCCTTTGCCTATATTTCCCCTGAGCAGAAAGTGTATGCCCGCTATTTCTGGCAGCAAACCGGCCAGGATAACTACCGTCTGCTGTTGACCAATCCGCTGGGCAGCACCGAGCTTGAGCTGAGCGCCCGTCCGGGTAACGTGCAGATCGTCGATAATAAAGGCCAGCGCTATACCGCGACCGATGCGGAAGAGACCATCAGCAAGCTGACCGGCATGCCGATCCCGCTCAATAGCCTGCGCCAGTGGATCCTGGGTCTGCCGGGCGAGGCGACAGACTACAAACTCGACAGCCAGTACCGTCTGAGCGAACTGAACTACTCCGAAGGCGGCAAAACCTGGAAAGTGGTTTACGGCGACTATGACGAGAAAACCAAACCGAGCCTACCCGCCAGCATGGAGCTGACGCAGGACGGACAGCGCATCAAACTCAAAATGGATAACTGGATTGTGAAATGATGACCCAGTGGCCCTCTCCGGCAAAACTTAATCTCTTTTTATATATTACCGGTCAGCGCAGCGATGGTTATCACGAGCTTCAGACGCTGTTTCAGTTTCTGGATTACGGTGACACCCTCAGTATCGCGCCCCGTCACGATGGCGCTATCCGCCTGCTGACGCCGGTGGCTGGCGTGCCGGATGAGGAAAACCTCATCGTGCGCGCGGCGCGGTTATTAATGGACGCCGCCCGTCAGCGCGATTGTCTGCCAGCCGGGAGCGGCGCTGACATCCGCATTGAAAAACGTCTGCCCATGGGCGGCGGTCTGGGCGGCGGCTCATCTAATGCCGCCACCGTGCTGGTGGCGCTGAATCATCTCTGGGGCTGCGGCTTGTCGGTGGATGAACTGGCGGATCTGGGCCTGCAACTTGGCGCGGATGTGCCGGTATTTGTGCGCGGTCATGCGGCCTTCGCAGAGGGCGTCGGTGAGCAGTTGATCCCGGTCGATCCGCCGGAAAAATGGTATCTGGTGATGCATCCCGGCGTCAGTATTCCTACCCCGGTTATTTTCAAAGATCCTGATTTGCCAAGAGACACGCCGAAAAGGTCAATTAATACGTTGCTAAATTGTGAATTCGGCAACGATTGCGAGGTTATCGCAAGAAAACGTTTTCGCGAGGTTGATGCCGCGCTTTCCTGGCTGTTAGAATACGCGCCGTCGCGCCTGACTGGCACAGGAGCTTGTGTCTTTGCTGAATTTGACACCGAGTCCTCTGCGCGTCAGGTGCTGGAGCAAGCCCCGGACTGGCTACATGGTTTTGTCGCGAAAGGTGTAAACCTTTCTCCACTGCACCAGGCTATGTTTGGGCAACCTGAGCTCCGGTGACAACGTCACCCTGTTCCAGACGTTGCATCGCGCTCTTTAATACACCGCTGGATAGTGTTTTGCCTGGCCCGCACAGTTTTTGGCGACGCTATCCACCACTGGACGCATGCCTGAGGTTCTTCTCGTGCCTGATATGAAGCTTTTTGCTGGTAACGCCACCCCGGAACTAGCACAACGTATTGCCAACCGCCTGTACACTTCCCTCGGCGACGCCGCTGTAGGTCGCTTTAGCGACGGCGAAGTCAGCGTACAAATTAATGAAAATGTACGCGGTGGTGATATTTTCATCATCCAGTCCACTTGTGCTCCCACCAATGACAACCTCATGGAGTTGGTTGTTATGGTTGATGCGCTGCGTCGTGCTTCTGCAGGTCGTATCACCGCTGTTATTCCTTACTTTGGCTATGCCCGTCAGGATCGCCGCGTGCGTTCCGCGCGTGTGCCTATTACCGCAAAAGTTGTCGCCGATTTCCTCTCCAGCGTGGGCGTTGACCGCGTACTGACCGTTGACCTGCATGCTGAACAGATCCAGGGCTTCTTTGATGTGCCGGTTGATAACGTGTTCGGCAGCCCGATCCTGCTGGAAGACATGCTGCAACTGAATCTGGATAACCCAATTGTGGTTTCTCCGGACATCGGCGGCGTGGTGCGTGCCCGTGCTATCGCCAAACTGCTTAACGATACCGATATGGCTATCATCGACAAACGTCGCCCGCGCGCGAACGTCTCCCAGGTGATGCACATTATTGGTGACGTGGCCGGTCGTGACTGCGTGCTGGTTGACGATATGATCGATACCGGCGGTACCCTGTGTAAGGCGGCTGAAGCCCTGAAAGAACGTGGCGCCAAGCGTGTATTCGCCTACGCGACTCACCCGATCTTCTCCGGCAATGCGGCTAACAATCTGCGTCATTCCGTCATCGACGAAGTAGTGGTTTGCGACACCATTCCGCTGACTGACGAAATCAAATCTCTGCCGAACGTCCGTACCCTGACCCTGTCAGGCATGCTGGCGGAAGCGATTCGTCGTATCAGCAACGAAGAATCCATCTCTGCGATGTTCGAGCACTAATCGGACACAGCGTAAAAACCCGCCGCGGCGGGTTTTTTTGTCTGTGATTTTTATTTGTATGATTAATGCTTTCCATTTTAATTATTCATGAAATAAATGGATTGCGCCTGAATGAAATGAAAACAGTGAAAAAATTGACGTCTTTTGATGCTCTTCCTTTTCGCGCCCTTATCGACGCCTGCTGGAAAGAAAAATACTCTCTGTCGCGCTTTACCCGCGATCTGATTGCCGGGATCACCGTCGGCATTATTGCCATCCCGCTGGCGATGGCGCTGGCGATAGGCAGCGGCGTGGCCCCGCAGTATGGTCTGTACACGTCGGCGGTTGCCGGGATTGTCATTGCGCTGACCGGCGGCTCGCGCTTCAGCGTCTCCGGTCCTACTGCCGCTTTTGTGGTGATCCTTTATCCGGTATCTCAACAGTTCGGACTGGCGGGGCTGCTGGTCGCCACTCTGATGTCCGGCGTATTCCTGATCCTGTTTGGCCTCGCCCGTTTTGGTCGCCTGATTGAGTATATTCCGCTGTCGGTCACCCTCGGGTTTACCTCGGGGATCGGCATTACCATCGCCACCATGCAGATCAAAGATTTTCTCGGTTTGCACCTGACGCAGGTCCCCGAACATTATCTGCAAAAAGTAGGCGCGCTGGCAGGCGCGCTGCCGACACTCAATCCGGGGGATGCCGCCATCGGCGTGGTGACCCTTGGCACGCTGATTTTCTGGCCCCGGCTTGGGATCCGCCTGCCCGGCCATCTGCCCGCGCTGCTGGCCGGTTGCGCCGTGATGGTGGTGGTTAACCTCGCGGGCGGCCATGTGGCGACCATCGGTTCGCAGTTCCATTATGTGCTGGCAGACGGCACCCGCGGCAACGGTATTCCGCAACTGCTGCCGCAGCTGGTGCTGCCCTGGGATATGCCGGGATCGGACTTTACCCTGAGCTGGGCCTCCCTGCGCGCCCTGCTTCCTGCCGCTTTTTCTATGGCGATGCTTGGCGCCATTGAGTCTCTGCTTTGCGCGGTCGTGCTCGACGGCATGACCGGCACGCGGCATAAAGCCAACGGCGAACTCATTGGCCAGGGGCTGGGAAACCTGGTGGCGCCTTTCTTTGGCGGCATTACCGCCACCGCCGCCATCGCCCGTTCGGCGGCCAACGTGCGCGCCGGAGCAACCTCTCCTGTTTCCTCTGTCATCCACGCTTTGCTGGTGATCCTCGCGCTGCTGATCTTAGCCCCGCTGCTCTCCTGGCTGCCGCTGTCGGCGATGGCCGCGCTGCTGTTGATGGTGGCATGGAATATGAGCGAAGCGCATAAAGTGGTGAACCTGCTGCGCACCGGCCCGCAAGACGACATCATTGTCATGCTGCTGTGCATGTCGCTGACGGTGCTGTTCGATATGGTGATCGCCATCAGCGTCGGCATCGTTCTCGCCTCGCTGCTGTTTATGCGCCGTATTGCGCGCATGACGCGGCTGGCAACGGTAAATGTCGAAGTGCCGGAAGATGTACTGGTGCTGCGGGTGATCGGACCGTTATTTTTCGCGGCGGCAGACAGCCTGTTTACCGATCTGGCGACGCGCTGCGTGGGCAAACGCATAGTGGTGCTGAAATGTGATGCGGTGCCGGTGCTGGACGCGGGCGGGCTGGATGCGTTTAAGCGCTTGGTGGAACGTCTGCCGGAAGGGTGTGAACTGCGGGTGAGTAATCTGGAGTTCCAGCCGCTGCGCACTATGGCGCGAGCGGGTATTAAGCCGATTGAAGGGCGTCTGTCATTCTATCCGGATAAAACTGCGGCGCTGGCCGATCTGTGACGCTATGGCCCGGCGGCGCAAGCTTGCCGGGCCTGAAGGCCAGAACCAATGTTATCAGCTGTGGCGATGATTCTGGTCGCGGCGGCAGCGTTTATCGTAGTGACGCACCCACCAGTACTTATCGCATACCTGTTCATGCCCGCCGACGCGCGCCCCCGCCAGCCACAGGATCGCACCGACGAAGATGCTTAAAATAGCGCCATGGGCGAAGTATTGCGGCAGGTCAAACTGCGGAAGCTGATTCAGTATGGAGTAGCCCACGCCAACCACCATCACCACCAGCCCTAACCCCATTAATACGTTACCGAGCAACGACGCGTTTTTGCGTTTCATCTGTCACCTCCGGGATGCCGGGTTGCAGGGAAAAGTCCCTGTTCCTTGTGTGTAAAGTATAGGCAACACCCCGCAGAACGGTTGCGGCGACGATCACAGTTATTAACATCAGATAAACACAACTTTACATATAAACCGCTGAACTGCTTGATTTTCTAATAGTTCACACTCTGAATTATTGGGGTTTCCTGATAACCGCAGCAGAACTTTGTCAACCGGCCCCGCACCACGTAAACTACGCCCCAGAATGTGATCCCTTCAGGAACGAAGACGTGACGATTAAACTCATTGTCGGCCTGGCCAATCCAGGCGCTGAGTATGCTGCCACCCGCCACAATGCGGGTGCATGGTATGTTGATTTACTGGCCGAACGCTTTCGCGCGCCACTGCGTGAAGAGCCAAAATTCTTCGGTTTCACCTCGCGCATTAATGTTGCCGGCGCCGATGTGCGCCTGCTGGTGCCCACCACCTTTATGAACCTCAGCGGTAAAGCCGTGGCAGCGATGGCCACCTTCTATCGCATCAATCCGGATGAGATCCTGGTGGCGCATGATGAGCTGGACCTGCCGCCGGGCGTGGCAAAATTCAAACTGGGCGGCGGTCATGGCGGGCATAACGGCCTGAAAGACATTATCAGCAAGCTGGGCAATAACCCCAATTTTCATCGCTTACGGGTGGGAATTGGTCATCCGGGCGATAAAAACAAAGTTGTTGGCTTCGTGCTGGGCAAACCGCCTGTCTCCGAACAGAAGCTGATCGACGATGCGGTAGACGAAGCGGCGCGCTGTACCGAAATCTGGCTTACGGATGGGTTAACCAAAGCGACCAACCGGCTGCATACTTTTAAGGCCCAGTAAGCGCGGTGCATGGCTTTTTTGCCCCGCACGATGATGGTTACGTGTATAATAGGCAGAGTTATTAACTTTTCTACAATCTGTTATCTCTAACGGGTTGAATATCAAGACATTAAGGTGATTTAAACCATGGGATTCAAATGCGGTATCGTCGGCTTGCCGAACGTCGGTAAATCTACCCTGTTCAATGCGCTCACCAAAGCGGGCATCGAAGCGGCGAACTTCCCGTTCTGTACCATTGAGCCGAATACCGGCGTTGTGCCGATGCCTGACCCGCGTCTGGATCAGCTGGCTGAAATCGTCAAGCCGCAGCGCATTCTGCCGACCACCATGGAATTCGTGGATATTGCAGGCCTGGTCAAAGGCGCTTCCAAAGGTGAAGGCCTGGGCAACCAGTTCCTGACCAACATCCGTGAAACCGAAGCTATTGGTCACGTGGTGCGTTGCTTCGAAAACGACAACATTATCCACGTGAATAATAAAGTCGATCCGGCTGAAGATATCGACGTCATCAACACCGAGCTGGCGCTGTCCGATCTGGACACCTGCGAGCGCGCCCTGCACCGCGTGCAGAAAAAAGCCAAAGGCGGCGATAAAGACGCGAAGGCTGAACAGGCGGCGCTGGAAAAATGTCTGCCTCACCTTGCTGAAGCGGGCATGCTGCGTTCCCTGAACCTGACCGACGAAGACAAAGCCGCGATCCGCTACCTGAGCTTCCTGACGCTGAAACCGACCATGTACATCGCCAACGTTAACGAAGACGGTTTTGAAAACAACCCGTACCTCGATAAAGTGCGCGAAATTGCCGCCAAAGAAGGTTCAGTGGTGGTTGCCGTTTGTGCGGCGGTTGAAGCGGATATCGCTGAGCTGGACGATGCCGATCGCGCTGAATTTATGGCGGAAATGGGTCTGGAAGAGCCGGGCCTGAACCGTGTGATCCGTGCCGGTTACGAACTGCTGAACCTGCAAACTTACTTCACCGCTGGCGTGAAAGAAGTGCGTGCCTGGACCATCCCGGTTGGCGCCACTGCCCCGCAGGCTGCCGGTAAGATCCATACCGATTTCGAAAAAGGCTTTATCCGCGCCCAGACTATCGCGTTTGAAGACTTTATCGCCTATAAAGGCGAACAGGGCGCGAAAGAAGCCGGTAAGATGCGTGCGGAAGGCAAAGATTACATCGTTAAAGATGGCGACGTGATGAACTTCCTGTTCAACGTCTGACGATCGCGTTATACCTGCTCAAATCCACGCTCCGGCGTGGATTTTTTTTGCCTGCGCTTCAGGGTGCGTTCCGTGCCAGTAAGGTGATAATAAACACGCCACCGATACCCGCCGTGATAATGCCAATCGGCAACTCCTGCGGCGCCAGCATCGTCCGGCTGACAATATCCCCGCCGCACAGCAGGATCGCCCCCCAGATGCCGCATAACGGCAGCAAGCGCAGATGCTTTACCCCCGCGAAATGCCGGCACAGGTGCGGCACCATTAATCCCACGAAGCCAATCACGCCGGTTAATGCCACCAGCAGTGAGGTCGCCAGCGCGCAGCAGAGAAAAATCTCGATGCGCAGGCGGCTGACGTTAATACCCAGCGAGAGCGCGGTCTGTTCTCCGGCCAGTACGCCATCCAGGGCGCGCCAGCGGAACAGGACAAAAATAACGATCACCAGCAGACTGAGCAGCGCGAAAGGCAGATTACTCCAGGCGGCTAACCCCAGCCCGCCCAGTGACCAGAACAGCACGGAACTGGCTGCCCGCTGATCGCCGGAAAAAATCAAATAGCTGGTGAGCGCGCCAAATAAAAACGAGATGGCCAGCCCGCAAAGCACCAGATGCTCAGCGCCGCGTTGTTTTTTAAAATGGAACAGGAGCAGTACCGCGATTGCCGAACAAAGCCCCCCGGCAAAGGCCGCGACGGGCAGCGTCAGGGCACCCAGCCGATCGCCAAAACGGGTGATCACCAGAACCGCCCCGGCTGACGCGCCGGATGAGAGGCCAAACAGGAAGGGATCCGCCAGGTCATTACGCGTGGTGGTCTGCAGTAGCGCCCCGACCATCGCCAGCCCCGCCCCGGTCAGTGCCGCAAGGAGTATCCTGGGTAAGCGCAAATCCGTGACGATAGTGGTGACCATAGCTGTTACCGGTACGTCCACCACCTTCAGCGCCCCCAGCACCTGCAACAGCGTGAGTGGAACCGCGCCGCGGGTAATACTGAACAGCATTAAGCCGATCAACACCGCCAGCGCGCCCCACATCGCCCAGTGATAGCGGTACGCCATACGCATTAATTTGCCGCCGTCGGGTACATCGCCCGCGCCAGCTTTTCCACCGCCTCAACGTTAGCCGGTCCCGGCGTCAGTTCGGCATACTGAAGTTTAAGGTAGCGCTGATGCTGAACCGCGGGGGTTTGTTTCATTAGCGGATGATTTTCCAGAAAATGACGCAGCGCGTCCGCGCCGCTGCCCGTCTGGTAATCCAGCAAAATGATAAAGTCCGGCGCCGTCGCCGCGACGCTTTCCCAGGAGGTCGTGCCCCAGCTGGTCTCCAGCGCGTCCAGCGCATTTTTGCCGCCAGCCGCCTCAATAATCGCTTCAGGCATAGCGTATTTGCCGCTGGTAAAGGGCTTATCCTCGCCTGAATCATAAACAAAGACCTTTAAAGGTCGGGTTCCCGCGGCCCGCTCTGGTAAGGCATTGAGTCTTTTTTTCCAGCCGCTGACCAGCGCCTGCGCCTCTTCGCGCTTACCAAAAATCTTACCCAGCGTCAGGACGTCGTTATACAACAGACCCATAGTGGCTTTATTTTTGTGTGCGGTGGTGAATACGCAGCTTTCACTGAGAACAAAGGTCCTGATGCCGTATCTGGCTAAGGTATCCGGCGTCACTTCACCGCCGGGCTTCATGCCATAGTTCCAGCCGGCAAAAAAGAAATCAGGTTCCGCGGCCAGTAAGACCTCAAGCCCGGGATACTTTGGCGCCAGTTCCGGGATCGTCCCCATCGCCTGTTTAAATTGCGGCGTCATCTTGTACCAGCCGCTGATCCCCGTCAGCCCGACAATGCGATCCTGCAGATGCAGCGCAAAGGCCATTTCCGCCATATTCAGATCGTTGATAATCGCTCTTTTCGGCGGGCCGGTGAAAGTCACCGGCGTTCCGCAACTCTCGATAGTCACCGGAAAATCGGCCGCGCTGGCTGCAGAAACAGACAGCACGGCCAGCAGGGTAATAAGCATTTTTTGCATGACTGGCTCTCAGAATTGATTTACGCACAATGAGGTACTTCGAAAATACGCAACGCCCTTCCTGTCTCAGGGTGCGGTACGGTAAAGCTGGTTAATCCAAAGACGGGATACAGGTGTTCTGAAATCAGAACCTTATCCGGGGTGTCGCAGATTGTGGAACGCCCCTGTGACAGGAGAAGCACCCGATCGGCAAAGGAACCCGTGAGGGTCAGATCGTGCAAAACCGCCACCACCGCCATCCCCTTACTTTTCACCAGCGACAGTAATTCCTCGCGCCCGGGGGGATCGAGATGATTGGTCGGTTCATCCAGCAGGACCAGATCAGGCGTCTGCGCCAGTACACGTGCCAGCACCGCCCGCTGCCTTTCGCCGCCAGAAAGGGCAAACAGCGATCGCCTGCGCAGGTGCTGCAATCCGCTTTCTTTAATGGCGCTGGCGATAATCGCGTCATCTTCATGGCGCGGCACACGTCCGGCATGAGGAATACGCCCCAGCGCCACATAGTCTTCCAGGGAAAGCCGTAAATCAGGCGTATCATTTTGCGCCAGTACAGCTACCTGTCTGGCCCGTTGTTGAGGAGATAGACAGGATAAAGAACGGCCCCGCAGACGAATGTCGCCGTGAAGGGACGTCAGTTCCTGACTGATGGCCCGTAATAATGACGATTTCCCGCTACCGTTAGGCCCGATAATGGCCAGGCATTCCCCGGTTTTAACCGTAAAGCGGATGTCTGAAAGTAGCCTTCCGCCCCCCGGTCGCCCGGAAGACCGGATATCGACACTCAGAATGCAATCCTGTGCATCCGCATGGCCTGTTTGCGGGATAGCGCTGTTGTTTTTCACGATGCTGTTTACTGATCAAGAAACACATGCATTATGTTATAACATAACATCAAACAGAAAATCCATTTTCTCAGATGCTGCGATTTATGCCCCCCGCCCATGACATAAAGATCAAACGCGGGTTTTCTTTTCAGACTATCCCCTGCCATACCCGCCTTACCCTCTTCCTGATTTATGCCAGGCTTGTACTACCTTCTGTTTTACTGGCACCGCTAACCATCCGGGGAACGCATGACACAGACATCTTCTCTTTCTGACCATGACATTGCACTCATCGATCGCTACTGGCGAGCCGCGAATTATCTCTCCGTCGGGCAAATTTATCTGATGGATAACCCCTTACTGCGCGAGCCGCTTAAACCGGAACATATCAAACCGCGCCTGCTGGGGCACTGGGGTACCACGCCCGGCCTGAATTTTATTTATGCTCATCTCAACCGCGCCATCCGCGAGCGCGATCTGAATATGATCTATATCTGCGGCCCCGGGCATGGCGGGCCGGGCATGGTGGCGAACACCTGGCTTGAAGGCAGCTACAGCGAAATTTATCCGGACGTCAGCCAGGACGCCGCAGGGATGCAGAAGCTGTTTAAACAGTTTTCCTTCCCTGGCGGTATTCCAAGCCACGCTGCCCCGGAAACGCCAGGGTCGATTAACGAAGGAGGCGAGCTGGGCTACTCGCTGTCGCATGCTTTTGGCGCGGTGTTTGACAACCCTTCATTGATCGCTGCCTGCGTCATTGGCGATGGCGAAGCGGAAACCGGCCCGCTGGCGTCCAGCTGGTTCGGCAATAAATTTATCAATGCGGCGCGCGACGGCGCGGTGCTGCCGATCCTGCACCTGAATGGCTATAAAATTGCCAATCCGACGATCCTCGGTCGCGCCAGCGATGAGGATTTGCAGGATCTTTTCCGGGGTTATGGTTATGAGCCGCTGCTGGTAAGCGGTCACGAGCCGGAAAAAATGCATCGCCAGATGGCGGAAACCCTCGATAACGCCCTCAATGCTATCCGCGATTATCAGCAGCAGGCGCGAGCGGGTACGGCGTCTTCCACGCTGCCCCGCTGGCCGATGATAATCCTGCGCAGTCCAAAAGGCTGGACGGGTCCTCAGACCGTGGATGATAAAAAGGTGGAAGATTTCTGGCGTGCGCATCAGGTGCCCGTCTCCGCCTGCCGGGAAAACAACGATCATCGTCACATCCTGGAACAGTGGATGCGCAGCTATCAGCCGGACGATCTCTTTGACGAGAAAGGTCTGCTGAAAGAAGAGCTGCGCGCCCTCGCCCCGTCCGGTGAGAAGCGCATGGGGGCATCGCCCTGGGCAAACGGGGGGCTGCTGCGCCGTGAGCTGAACACACCGCCGCTGCGGGAATTTGCGGTTGATGTCGCCTCACCCGGCGAGACGCAAACCGGCACCACCGCCGCGCTGGGGGCTTATCTGGCGGGAATTTTTCAGCAAAACCCGGATAACTTCCGCCTGTTCGGGCCGGATGAAACCGAATCGAACCGGCTGGGCAAAGTTTTCGATGTCACCAGTCGTACCTGGCTGCTGCCGAAAAAAAGCTATGATGAACAACTGGCGGCGGATGGCCGGGTAATGGAAATCCTGAGCGAGCATCAGTGTCAGGGCTGGCTGGAGGGGTATCTGCTTACCGGCCGCCACGGTCTGTTTAACTGCTATGAAGCCTTTATACATATTGTCGATTCGATGTTTAACCAGCACGCGAAATGGCTGAAAGTCACGCGTAAGCTTCCCTGGCGTAAACCGGTTTCCTCGCTTAACTATCTGCTTTCATCACACGTATGGCGGCAGGATCATAATGGCTACAGCCATCAGGATCCGGGATTTATTGATCATGTGGCGAATAAAAAAGCCGATATTGTGCGCATCTATCTGCCGCCTGATGCCAATACCCTGCTCTGCGTCGCCGATCACTGCCTGAAAACCTGGGATCGCATTAACGTGATTGTCGCCGGGAAACAGCCTTCGCCTCAGTGGTTGACGCTGGAGGAAGCGGAAAAACACTGCGCGGCGGGCATGGGGATCTGGCACTGGGCCGGTACCGTTCAGGAAGGTGAAAAGCCGGATGTGGTGATTGGTTGTGCGGGGGATGTGCCGACAATGGAGGCGCTGGCGGCGGTGGATCTGCTGCGCGGCTATCTGCCGGAGTTGCGCATTCAGGTGGTGAACGTGGTGGATCTGATGGCATTGCAGACAAAGGATCAGCATCCGCACGGTCTTGACGACGACGCTTTTGAGGCGCTTTTCCCGTCGGATACGCCGGTGATTTTTGCGTTCCACGGTTATCCGGGACTGATCCACCGCCTGGCCTATAAGCGCAAGAACCAGCAGCATTTCCACGTGCATGGATTTATTGAAGAAGGCACCACAACCACGCCGTTTGACATGACGGTGCTCAATGAACTGGACCGCTTCCATCTGGCGCAGGATGCCATTCAGCATATCCCTTCGCTGGCAGGAAAAGCGGATGCCATTCTTGATGCGCTGGCGGAAAAAATCGCCGACCATCACCGTTATGTGCGGGAATACGGCGAGGATCTGCCGGAGGTACAGGGATGGAAATGGCCATCACAGCAGGATAGCGCAAATATTCCTGAATAAAAAAACGGCTGCACCAGTTACTGATGCAGCCGTTCATCCTGCGCCTTAAAACCAGCCCGGCCCCTGCGCCAGCTCTTTACGCTCAGGCGGCCGGGTGTCAATCGGACGGGCGGCGAGATGCTTCGCCCACAGATCCGCGACCCACTTCACCCCTTTTTGCGTAAAGCGCGCCTGTGACCAGGTATGCCGGTTCTCACCGGTACCGCCATGCAGAGTAAAATAGCCTGCCTGGATATGATGCAGCGGCGGCGTCAGCGTGCCGTTGGTGCGCATCATAATGTTGCGCTCCAGCAGGAAATTACGAAAATCCACTTCTTTCGCCTTCAGCATTTTGCACAGCTGACGAAAACCCAGCGACTCATTTACCTGCACAAACTCATCGAAAAAGGCCGCCTTAGGGGCAAATAGCTCAAGCTGCTTTTCCGCACGCTGGCACCGCTCATACTGTTCGGCCCAGGCACGCGCCGCCGCAGCCGGATTGGTGAAATCCGGCAGGCTGATGTCTTTTTCACGCTCCTGCCAGCGATCCAGCATCTCTGCGGTATAGGCTGGAGAAATGCGTGCCACCGTCAGCAGCGAGTCCCGTTTATTCAACAAGAACTCTTCGCGCATCTCACCGTCGGATTCGTACTGGTTGCCCGTGACAGGCGATGAGAGACGTTGCGCGGTTTCCAGGCTTTTGACCATACGCTTCACTTCAGTGTGGGCAACGCCCATCAACTTCGCCAGCTCACGGCTGCTCATTGTCACGGCCCGATTCTGCGCCTGGAGAGTATCTACAGAAATCATCATAGGGTTCACCACTCACTTCATTGACACAATAACCACCAAACTGAGGAAATAATAAACAATCGCTGTGTATTTATCCAGTATTATTTTTGTTCACCCGGGATTAACGCCCGCAGGAAAATTTCCTGTCGCCTGTGACAATGGTCACCTTTCTGCCAGGATTAAAATATGTGGATTAATCAATCAGGTAACACATCACAGGAGAAAGAATGTCTATTCGCGGTATCGAACACATTGGCATCACGGTTTCTGATTTAGCCCAGGCAGAACAATTTTTTATCGGCGCGCTGGGGGCTTCTGTACTGTACAGACTGATCCCGCCCGGGGATGACAGTAAACGGGTGGAAGGTGAAAATATGAATCCCCTGAATGGTTTTCCGCCTGAATTGAACGTGATTGGCCTGTCGATGCTGCGCCTGGCAAATGGCAGCAATGTTGAGTTGTTCCAGACTGCGCCTGCGGTCAACGATCGCCCTGCACATCCTGGCCTGCCGGGTATTAATCATTTTTCCGTATACGTCGACGATATTCACAAAGCGGGCGTACAGATGCGCGCCCACGGGGCTAAGATGTTCGACGGGCCTTCAGACTGCTTTGGTCAGGAAGAAGGCCACGGAAATCAGACCTGGTTTGGCATGACGCCGTTTGGCGTGTTAATCGAACTGATTTCCCTGCCTGCCGGGGTGAATTGTGACGACGGCACAACGCAGCAGCGCTGGATCCCGGCACCATAAATAAAAAATCCACGCGGCTGCGTGGATTTTTCTTTGTAAGCGATCAGTTGAGTTTAAATACGGCCACGGTTTCTTCCAGAACTTTTGACTGCTCCTGGAGAGAATGCGCGGCCGCAGAAGCCTCTTCCACCAGCGCGGCGTTTTGTTGCGTCACCGTATCCATCTGCGCCACCGCCTGATTGATCTGCTCAATGCCGCGGCTTTGCTCGCCGGTTGACAGGGCAATTTCAGACATCAGCTCGGAAACCTGCCTCACAGAGGTAATAATACGCTGCATGCTTGCCCCCGCGCTGGTCACGCGTTCGCTGCCCAGCAGTACCTGCTTACCGGATTGCTCAATAAGCTCTTTGATCTCTTTTGCCGCCACGGATGAGCGCTGCGCCAGGTTACGCACTTCACTCGCCACCACCGCAAAACCACGCCCCTGCTCCCCTGCGCGGGCCGCTTCCACCGCCGCGTTAAGCGCCAGGATATTGGTCTGGAAGGCGATGTCTTCAATGATGCCAATGATGGTGTCGATTTTGCCGGAGCTGGATTCGATTTCCTTCATGGATACCACCGCTTCTTCTACAATGGCGTTGCCTTCCTGCGCGGCGCTGCGCATGTTGCTGGCGAGCGCGTTAGCCTGGAGGGTGTTTTCTGAAGTATGTTTCACCGTTGAGGTAAGCTGTTCCATGCTGGCTGCCGTCTGCCCCAGCGACGCGGCCTGCTCCTCAGTACGCGCCGACAGATCGGTATTCCCGGCGGCAATTTCTTCGGCTGCATGGGCCACGCTCTGGCTGGAGTGACGAACCTGGGCAATGATCTCCACCAGCGCAAGACGCATCTGATCCAGCGACGACAACATGTCTCCAATTTCATCCCGTGCATGGGAAATCACCGGGACATGCAGTTCGCCCGCCGCCATTTTCTGACAGTGCAGACGCGCCCTGTCCAGCGGTGATAACACACGGCGGCGCAGCAGGACGTAAATGGCAGCGATGATCAGCGTAAATACCAGCGCAAAAAGACCAATCGTCAGCATGCTGTTCATAAAGCGATTCTGCGCTTCATTGTTCAGACGCTGGGCGTATTTTTCGCGGAACGCCAGCAGGTTATCCAGCGTAATTTCAAACTGACGATCGAGCTGCGGAATAGAGGTGCTGACCAGCTGATTAAAGCGGGCGCTATCGTTGCGGCTTGCGGCGTCCACCAGCGGGCGCAGTCCCTCATCAACATAGGCCTGCCAGGCGAGACGGTAAGGCGCGGCGAATTCTTCTTCGCCAGCCACGCGCGGCGCGGCCTGATAGTTATTAAACGCCGCTGTCGCTTTTTGCATTGTCTCATTCGCGCTGGTCAGCGACGCCTGCGCTTTCTGGTTATCGCCCAGGGACGCGTTAATCATCGCCTCCATTAAACGCACCCGCAGCGTGCGGCTGTGGTTAATAGGATCGATAACGGAAAGGACGACACGAATTTCCTTGTTCACATTATCAAGCGACTGATTACTACGGGTGAGTGACCAGAGACTGGAGGCCGCGCTGGCGAGAAAAATACAGAGTAAAAAAGTGAAAACGAGAACTGAAAAACGCCTTACTGACATGATATACCCTTGCATAATAGTGCTATGTAAAAACTAACGCCTCAGAATGAAGAGCGTCATCAGCAGTTATCGGCAAATGGTATGGTTAACTTAGTAAAAATAAGGATATTTACAGACCAGTCCGCCCTGACCGGCCTGCGTCTTTTACCCCGGACTTAGCTGCGATGAGTATTGACTACCTGACCAATACCCTTACCTTCCAGCGTTTCCTGCGGATCGGCAAAGAAATCAATATTAAAGTACGTATCGTCGGTCAGCAGTTCGACGTGATGCCAGTATTCCGGTGGGCTGATGCCAAAATGCCCGGCCTCAATAACCACTTCGATTTCCGGCGTGGCGTCATGTTCGCTGGCGAAGCCATAGTACTTCACCGCGCCCTGCATCACGGATAACCGGCCATAAACCCCTTTTTTGGTGTTATGGTGCGTTAACAGCGCCTGCGGCACCGTCTCTTTAGTCCAGAACGGGGTGGAACGGGTGTGACGAAAATGAACGGGAATTTGTAAAGCCATAACGGGAACCTCCGATTTTAGTCGTGTTACCAGCCACAAACATTAGTCTCTTCATCTGACTCGTAGCCACGAACGATATTAATCAGGTCTTTAACGGCATCAGCAACAACAAGGGGATCCCTGAGTTCGTCAATGCTGTCAAAATCTTTATCCACGGATACGCCATTATTATTATTGGTAACAGTCAGCACAAAATCCTTATCGTTTTCTTTGCTGTCAGATAATCCTGCAACCAATTCTGTTACCGCCTGCACAGCAATATCCGGGACATATAACGCCATCGGTTTGAGATAGATTTTTTCCTGAACCTCTTTACTGCGGCGATTTTCCACTGCTAAAGAATAGCCTTTATTATCAGGTGCCATCATACTTTCCTTAACCTTCAATCAAAATTTGCGGATCGACGTAAAAATCCACGCAGAACAGGGTGTCATCGGTTAGCGCTTCGATGTTATGCCATTTCTCGGGCGGAAATACCCCAAACTCACCGGCGTTAATTGTTAACGTCTCAATGGGTTGCGGGCTGGTTTCATCGGCGTAACCGTAATAACGAATAATGCCGCGCATCACGCTCAGACGGGGATAGACGCCCTGTCGCGTTCCGGCATCCAGATGCCGACGCCAGATAGAAGAAGGTGCGGTCTCTTTAGTCCAGAAAGGCGTACTGCGGGTGTGAATATAATTAGCGGGTATAACGATACGTTGCATGTTTCAACCTCGTTCATTTCGTTAAGCGCGGCTTAACGGGAGGGGAAAACCTTATGTTGCATATCATATACCTGTTTTATAATTTGTGGACTACTTTTTAGAAATAATTTTCCGCTCTTAATGTTAAATATTTACATCGTTTATTAACACGTGCTGTCATTTGTCCTGCCGCTGAGCATAAAAGGATAATTAATATAAAATGCTGCTATATACCCCTTATTAACTATTGCAATAAGGCAAGCCAGTAACTTGAGTAGAAAAATATTACTCCTTAATAATTACGCGCAAAAAACTTGATGAATTCCTAAAAGTAAGGCGAAAGATCAGTAGGTAACAAATTTCTGGTGGCGGAAAGGTAAACTGCCGGCGGGTGCTTGAGGCTTTCTGGCTTTGAGCATTTGCAAGGTYCRGAAAGACGAAAGCCCCAGGMGATGTTAATCAACCTGAGGCCAACGTATGAACCTCGACAATTCAGATGTTAGTCTCTTCTTCGCACGGAGGCAAGACATGCTGACAAAGTACGCCCTGGTGGCAATCATCGTGCTGTGTTTCACAGCGCTGGGATTCACGCTGRTGGTGCGCGATTCACTCTGTGAACTGAGCATTAAAGAGCGTGGTATGGAGTTTAAGGCCGTTCTCGCTTACGAACCGAAGAAGTAGCCTGAACGCGGGGCCTCAGTCCCCGCGTATCTGGTTGCCGGGTTGAATCCTCAATGCACCCGTTTCTTTTCTGTTACTGCCCCACCTTTATATATTCCTAAAAGCAAATAACGACCTTCAATCGTGATAGCTTTCACAATATCGCCATGTAGGATCGCGGGTGGGTGCTTGAGGCTTTCTGGCTTTGAGCATTTGCAAGGTTCAGAAAGACGAAAGCCCCAGGAGATGTTAATCAACCTGAGGCCAACGTATGAACCTAAGCAATTCAGATGTTAGTCTCTTCTTCGCACGGAGGCAAGWCATGCTGACAAAGTACGCCCTGGTGGCAATCATYGTGCTGTGTTTSACAGCGCTGGGATTCACGCTGRTGGTGCGCGATTCACTYTGTGAACTGAGCATYAAAGAGCGTGGTATGGAGTTTAAGGCCGTYCTCGCTTACGAACCGAAGAAGTAGCCTGAACGCGGGGGCTCAGTCCCCGCGTGTCTGGTTGCCGGGTTGAATTCTCAATGCACCCGTTTCCTTGCTCTCTTCCAGCCATACCCATATTGACTTATTTTGTTATCAGCGTACTTTTCAGGACATGAAAACTTTTTTGATTATTGTTCCCGATGGCGGCATGTTGTTCGAAGCTGCCGGTATCGCCGATATCCTGATGCAGGCCAACCGCGTGCAGGCAGAGCAGCACGCGCCGCCGCGCTATCAGATCACCATTGCCACCACTCAGCCGCACCAGGTGATCCACGGGCAGTCGGGGTTGAACCTGCTGGCGGATTATCGTCTGCCGCAGCTCGATCCGCGTGAGCCCCGCGACACCATTATGATCACCGGGCGCGGCACAAATGAAGATGAAGGCGTGGCGGTGGTCGACTGGCTGCGTCTTGCCGCCCCGCACGCCAGGCGGGTAGTGTCTGTTTGCGGCGGCGCGATGCTACTGGCGCAGGCTGGCCTGCTGAACGGACGACGTGCCACGACACACTGGAAGCTGCTGGAGGAGATGAAATCCCGCTATCCACTGGTGGCAGTGGAAAGCGGCCCGCTCTATGTTCAGGACGGCCCGATCTGGACCTCCGGCGGCGTGAGTTCCGGGTTTGATCTGACGCTTGCGCTGGTAGAGGATGATTACGGATTTACCCTCGCCCGTGAAGTGGCCCAGGATCTGGTGATGTATCTGCGTCGCCCTGGCGGGCAGATGCAGTTCAGCCGTTTCCAGCTGCAAAACTGCGATCTTCCCGGCCCGATAGGTGAATTACAACGCTGGATCCTCAATAACCTCTCTGCTGATTTATCCGTTGAAAATCTGGCGGATCGGGTGGCAATGAGCCCGCGCAATTTCACCCGTGTCTTTACCCGCGACGCGGGTGTCTCTCCCGCGCGCTTTGTGGCGGAAGCCCGGCTGGCCGCAGCACGCCACCAGCTGGAGCAGACCCGCGACACCCTGGAGCGGGTCGCCATCAGCACGGGCTTTGGCTCCAGCATCAATCTGCGCCGCATTTTCGAGAAGCAGCTCAAGCTGACGCCCGGCGAATACCGGCAGCGATTTCACAGCCGCAATCTGGCGTAATGTGATCCATTTTTGTCATTTACGCCACCCCTGACCCGGCCTACTCTGAATGCAGAAACCGCATAACAGGAGGCTATCATGGTTAAGATCGGTATTAATGGCTTCGGCAGGATCGGACGCAATATGCTGCGTGCCGCGCTGGGTAGCGACGACATTCAGATCGTGGCAATTAACGACCTCACCGACAGCAAAACCCTCGCGCATCTGCTGAAATACGACACCCTGCTTGGCACCCTTGCCGCGCCGGTGGAAGCCAGCGAAGGCGAGCTGAAAGTAGACGGCAACGCCATCCGCGTCTTCTCTGAGCGCGATCCGGCGAACATTCCGTGGAGCAGCGTGGGTGTTGAGATAGTGATTGAAGCCACTGGTTTCTTCACCGAGCGTGAAAAAGCCGAAGTGCATATCACCCACGGCGGCGCGAAACGCGTGATCATCTCCGCCCCGGCGAAAAACGACGACCTGACCGTGGTGCTGGGCGTTAACCATGAAAATTACGATCCAGAAAAACACTTTGTGGTCAGCAATGGCAGCTGCACCACTAACGGCCTCGCCCCTGCCGCCCAGGTTTTACATCAGCATTTTGGTATCGAGCACGGGCTGATGAATACCACCCACGCTTACACCAACAGCCAGGCGCTGCACGATCAGCCGGAGAAAGATCTGCGCGGCGCACGAGCAGCGGCGGAGTCGATTGTGCCCTACTCCAGCGGTGCGGCGAAAGCCCTCGGCAAAGTGATCCCGGAACTGGACGGTCGCCTGACCGGGTACTCGCTGCGCGTTCCGGTGCCGGTGGTATCTATTGTCGATTTGACCGTCACCCTGAAACGCGACGTTACCGTTGAAGAAATCAACGCCGCCTTCCGGGAGGCAGCCGCATCCGGTCCGCTACAGGGCATTCTGGGTTACAGCGACGAACCGCTGGTGTCGAGCGATTACCGTGGCGATCCCCGCTCATCCATTATCGACGGCCTGTCCACGCTGGTGATTGGCGGTAATCTGGTGAAAATCCTCGCCTGGTATGATAACGAATGGGGCTTCTCGAACCGGCTGGTGGATCTGGCGCGGTTGATGGCGAAACGCGGGTTGTGATTGATACGTTAATGCCGGGTGGCGGCTGCGCCTTACCCGGCCTACATCACCACAATGTTCATCGTTCATGTAGGCCCGGCAAGCGCAGCGCCGCCGGGCATTTCGATTTTAAAACAGGCCCAGCGGCTTTCCGCTGTAGCTGACCAGCAGGTTTTTGATCTGTTGATACTGACTCAGCGCCATTTTGTGCGTTTCACGTCCGACGCCGGAATTTTTATACCCGCCGAAGGCCGCATGCGCCGGATAGAGATGGTAGCAGTTGGTCCACACGCGACCGGCTTTGATCGCCCGTCCCATACGCCACGCGCGGTTAATATCCAGCGTCCACAGCCCCGCCCCCAGCCCGTACTCGGTATCGTTGGCAATGCGCAGTGCTTCTTCTTCATCCTTAAAGGTCGTAATACCCAGCACCGGTCCAAAAATCTCCTCCTGGAAGCAGCGCATGCTGTTATGACCTTTGATCAGCGTCGGCTGGATATAGAAGCCGTTTTGCAGGGTGTCGCCATGATCGATATGCGCCCCGCCGGTGATGATCTCGCCGCCCTCTTCCCGGGCGATCTCAATGTAGGAAAGGATCTTGTCGTACTGCTCGCGGGAGGCCTGCGCGCCGATCATGGTGTCCGTATCAAAGGGATCGCCCTTGCGGATGGTTTCCATGCGAGCGATGACTTTCTCCACAAACTGCGGATAGATCGACTCCTGCACCAGCACGCGCGACGGACAGGTACAGACTTCCCCCTGATTGAAGAAGCCGAGCACCGCGCCCTCAACGGCTTTGTCGATAAACTCCGCGTCGCCGTTCATGATGTCTTCAAAGAAAATATTCGGCGATTTCCCACCCAACTCCACGGTACTGGGAATAATATTTTCCGCCGCACAGGAGAGAATATGCCGCCCGATAGAGGTGGATCCGGTGAAAGCGATTTTCTCGATACGCTTGCTGCGCGCCAGCGGCTCACCCGCTTCGGTACCGAAACCGTGCACCACGTTAAGCACGCCTTTCGGTAGCAGATCGCCAATCAGTTCCATCAGCACGCTGATGCCGAGCGGCGTCTGCTCCGCCGGTTTCAGCACCACGCAGTTGCCCGCCGCCAGCGCCGGGCCGAGTTTCCAGGCTGCCATCAGCAGCGGAAAGTTCCACGGAATGATCTGGCCGACCACGCCGAGCGGTTCATAAATATGGTACGCGACCGTGGTGCTGTCGATTTCCGCCGCGGTGCCCTCCTGGGCGCGGATACAACCGGCAAAATAGCGGAAATGATCCACCGCCAGCGGTAAATCCGCCCCCAGGGTTTCGCGGATCGGTTTGCCATTATCCCAGGTCTCCGTCAGCGCCAGCAGCTCCAGATTTTCCTCAATGCGATCGGCGATCGCCAGCAGCACATTTGCGCGCTCCTGCGCGCTGGTTTTACCCCAGGAGTCGGCGGCGGCATGCGCGGCGTCCAGCGCTTTTTCAATATCCGCCGCGCCCGAACGGGGAAACTGTGCGATCGCTTCACCCGTCACCGGCGTGGTGTTATCGAACCAGCGCCCTTCGACCGGATCGACAAATTCGCCGCCAATATAGTTGCCATAACGTTTTTTAAACGAGACTTTCGCGCCGTTCAGGCCAGGATGAGCGTAGAGCATAAGATGTTCCTCTGTTTTTATAAGTAGGGGTGAGGCGTCTCGCCGGTGGCGGACAATATGGAATAAGCAGTTCTTATGCCAGTTCAGCGGCATAAGAACTGCTGTTTATTTTTTTATTAATTATTAAATACATACGCTTATTCCTTCTCATATCGCCGTGCGCCGATCCAGACACCTGTTGCGGAAGTGTGTTGCACGTCGCTACACGTGAGACACCTTTATGCTACACATTCTTAACATTCCTTTTTCCGGAGTCAGCGATGCCGCAACCCGTACCCTGCCAGGTGGAAGCCTCCTGGCAACGCAGCCTGAATTATGGCCTGCAACGTGACGACGACAGCCAGCCGTGGGTCGCATCCGGACAGCTGAAAGAGGCGCGGGCGTAAAACACCTGGATCAGCCGCCTGGCGGATCCGCTGCTGGCGCGGCTGCATCCGGAACTCGCCAGCCATCCGTCGATTATGGTGCTCTCCGACGCCAGCGGGCTGGTGCTGGAAACGCACGGCAACAGCGATTTTCTGCATAAAGCTCAGCGCTATGCCCTGTCTCCCGGCAATTTGTGGGGCGAGCATGCCCGCGGCACTAACGCCATCGGCACGGCGCTGGCCCTGCAACAGCATTGTGAAGTGTCCGGCGGCGAGCACTACCTCAGCCGTAACGCCGGGCTTTTCTGCTCCGCCTCACCGGTGTTCCGCCCGGACGGACTGGTAGCCGGGGTGCTGGATCTCTCGACGCCCGCCCACGCACCGCGCCCCGATGCGGCGGCCATTGTGCGACGCGCCGTTTGTCAGATCGAACACGCCTGGACCACCAGCGCCGCCGGTACGCAGCGCTGGCTGCTGAGTCTGCATGCAGATGCCGCCCTGCCAGGCAGCGACGGGGAGCTGCTGTTTATCGTTGAGGATAATGTCCTGCTCGGCGCGAATCGCCTGGCAATGAAAGAGTTCGCCCTGCTGCCGGGGCATTTTGGCAGCACCGCCATCAGCACACTGCTGCCGCAGATTGCCCTGACCGGCGGAACCACCCGCACCGTCGCCTGCAACCAGCGTCACTACACCCTGCGCCAGACGCCGCCCGCCCGCCGTTATCCCGGACGCGGCATCGCTGCGCCACAGGCCGTGGTCGATCCGCAAAAAGCCAAAGCGCTGCGCGTACTGAATGCCGGGATCGCCCTGTGCGTGACCGGGGAAACCGGCTGCGGCAAAGAACATCTTAGCCGCGAACTGCACGCCAGCAGTCAGTGGCGCACGGGTCCGTTTGTGGCGATCAACTGCGCCGCTCTGCCGGAAAACCTGATCGAATCCGAGCTGTTCGGTTATGCGCCTGGCGCCTTTACCGGCGCAAGTCCGCGCGGTTACAGCGGTAAGCTGTGCGAGGCCAATGGCGGCGTGCTGTTTCTGGATGAGATCGGCGATATGCCACTGACGCTGCAAACGCGGCTGCTGCGGGTATTGCAGGAGAAAAAAGTCACGCCGCTCGGGGCCAGCACCAGCCGTGACGTGAATTTCGCGCTGATCTGCGCCACGCATCAGGATCTGGTTGCCCGCGTGGCGGCCGGGGCGTTCCGCGAAGATCTGCTCTATCGCATTCAGGAATACCAGCTGCGTATGCCGCCACTACGGGAGTGGCCTGACCGCGACGCTTTTATCCTCAGGCTCTGGCATGATCTCGGCGCAGCAAAACGCCGGTTGACGCTGAGCGAAGCGGTGGTCAGTGAGCTGGCGTCGCGCCCGTGGCCGGGCAACGTACGCCAGTTGCTAAGCCAGCTGCGGGTGCTGATGGCGCTGGCTGACGATGGCGAGCACATTGGGCTTGCCGATCTGCCGGAAAGCACGCCTGCACCCGCTTATAGCGAAGAGCTTGCCATTGCCGAAGCGCAGGGCAACATGAGTCTCGCCGCCCGTAAATTAGGCATCTCGCGCAGTACCCTGTATCGCCGCCGCGAAAAACGTCAGCCGGTTTAACCGGGTCGCATCGCCCGGCGGCGCAGGCTTGCCGGGCCTACAAATGAGCGCTGACCCGCAGGCCGGGTAAGGTGTAGCCGCCACCCGGCATCCCGCACCACGCTACCGCCGAACCTCATACTCCGGCTCGTCCGCCAGCAGTTTTGCCATATACACGCGATCAATCGCCCCGGTATCGTAATGCGCCAGCGTCAGCACCCGCGCTTTGCTCAGCTCCAGCGCCAGCTCAGGCGTGATAGAAAAACTGGCGGCGACTTCGTGCTTTTCCAGCCCCGGACGGCGGCGGCGGCGCTCGACGCGAAAACGGTGCTGATTATATTTCGCCCAGCCAATCAGCACCGCGCCGATCAGTAATGCCACAGCCATATACAGCATCACCGTACCGTAAGTGCTGTAAAAAGGCCGCACACCGCTGTCAGGCGACTCCGCCAGCGCGACCATCAGCCCGGTATAGATCAGATACGAAAAGCCCAGCCAGGCCACCAGCGTCAGCACGGCGTCCATCACCCGCGGGAAGACCCGCTGTTCAGTAAAAATCAGAGGTTCATTCATGATTCAATTCTCCCGATACCGCGATCCGGGCTAACCCAGCGTGCCCTGCTGCGCTTACGCGCCAGCATGACCTTAGGGAAAGCCACCAGGGTGGTAAATAAACTCAACATCCAGTAGACCACCGGGAACCAGATGATCCAGAACAGCGACGCCGCAATGCCCTTTTCGTAACGCCGCTCAATCAGCAAACTGACCATAAACTGCAACAGACACACCACGCCGAGCATCAGCCCGGTAAACGCCGGTGGAAACAGATGTTGAACATGTAAGGAATCCGGCATAGGCAGCACCATGCCGAAGAGGAACAGCAAAATGCTGATCGCATAGGCGAAGGCCCAAATCGTCGATAAGCAAAACTCCAGAAACAGCGGCCACATGCGGCGATATTCCCAGGCCCACAGGCGACGCATGTTGACGATAAACACTTCGGCGCCGCCCTGCGCCCAGCGCAGCCGCTGCTTCCACAGCCCTTTCAGGGTTTCCGGCATCAGGATCCAGCACAGCGCCCGCGGCTCAAAAAATACTGACCAGTGACGCAGTTGCAGCTTCCAGCTGATGTCGATGTCCTCGGTGATCATGTCCGGACTCCAGTAGCCCACTTCCGCCAGCGCCCGGCGGCGGAAAGCGGCGATCACGCCGGAGACGGTAAACACCTGACCGTAGATCCGCTGAGTGCGTTTGATAAGCCCGATGATCGACGTGAACTCCCCCACCTGGACGCGGCCAATCAGCGTGGAGCGGGTACGGATGCGCGGATTGCCCGTCACCGCCCCGACCCGCGGGTAAAGCAGCAACGGCGTCACCAGATAAGCCGCGGCGTCGCGATCCAGCAGCGCATCGCCATCAATACAGACGAGGAAATCGCTGTTTGCCGCCGCCGCGCCCGCCTGTAGCGCCACCGCCTTGCCCTGGTTTTCCGCCAGATGGATCACCCGCAGACGCGGAAACTCTTCCGCCAGCCCATCCAGCACCGCCCCGGTGTTATCTTTCGAACCGTCGTTAATGGCGATCACTTCAATGTTCTGATAGCGCTGCGCCAGCGCCGCTTCGATGGTTTCCCGCGCGTTAAGCCCTTCGTTATAACAGGGGATAAGAATGGAGATCAGCGGGTTGCCCGGCAGTTCCGGCGCGGGCGTCCCTTTCCCCCAGGGCCAGTGCCGCTCGCGGTAGAACCAGAAATACAGCCCACCGCTGATCCACAGCGCGGACATAAACAGCGGCCAGAAAAACACGAAATTGAGGATCACTTCACCCGTGAAAATGGCAGCCACGCCCAGCGGGAAGCTGAACATCAGGCAAAGGATCAGAAACGCGACGATGCGATCGGTCATTTTTGCGGGTACCAGTAAGAGGAAAAGGTGGGGCGTATTGCCGACATTTCAGGGTGATCGTTAATGAAATCGTCGGGGTAATAGCCGTAATTTTTTGCGCCGCTGAGCTTCAGCTGACGCATCCAGTGAGCCAGCTGCTCACCGCTGATATCGGCATGTTCGCCGGTTTTGCGCCAGTCGCGGGCCTGGAGTTCAAAGACGGTTTTATCCAGCGCGCCGGGGATCTGCGCCACGCGGTTAACGAGGCTGTCGAGCCAGGCGTCGTCCTGTCCGGCGGGCACGTTTTCCATCAGCGGCATCGCCATTGGCGCGGTCCAGTCGTACGCGCCGAGGAAATCGTTCAGGTTTTGCGCAAACCAGGCTTCGCTGGCGGGATCGAGCACCGGCATGGCGTAGATATTCCGCGCGGTTTTCACCTGCGGGCCACGGATGGCACGTACGGTTTCCGTCAGCTGTTTCGTGAAGTCGATCAGCGCCCGGCTCTTGAAGCGCGTCCAGCGTTCCATCGTTTGCGGATTGCTGCGGATCTCCGCAATGCTGGCAGGGAATCCGGCGGCCTGATAGGCGCGCATCGCGTCCGGTGACGCATCCTCGAAATCAGTCAGCATGGCGTCATCGTGGAACAAAATGCCGTGGAAGGAGGCGTGCCGGGCCAGATCCTCGTAGATATCCTTAATGCGCTGGCGCGCCACCGGGCTCCAGGGCGACAGCCGCACATAATGCTGACGATCCACCGCCGCCCGGCCGCTCTCCGGCGACCAGGCCTCAACGCGCGGCACCGAGGCATCCAGATCGAAGGCCAGCACCGGCATCCAGGCATAAACGTTCACCCCGCCACGCGTCTGCAACTGCCAGGCGATAAAGTTGAACAGATCGGCGCGCATCGGCAGCCAGCGGTTCGGGAAATAGAGCTCACGGATATTGCCATCGCCCTCGGGATCGGCATACGCCTGTAAAAAGACGTGGGAGATGCGCATGTCGTAAACGCGCTGGATCAGCTTGTCGATGTTCTTACGCTGCTGCACCGGATCCTTGTCATAGACATAATCCAGATCGATATGCATCACGCGCATTGTCTGCTCCTCGCGCACCTGCGCGACCTGGCTGGCAAAGTTGCGCAGCGACGGGTTATCAGAGATCAGAATGCGCGGCACATCGTCGAGACTGGCGGCATTGGCAAGGCCAGGGTTCAGAGTAAAAGCCATCTGATAACCATGCTGGCGCGCCAGTTTCAGCGTCGTGCCGTTGGCTGCGCCGTAAGGCCAGACCCAGGCGCGCGGCGGCTTACCGGTCACCTCGGCGATCTTTTTGGTGACGCGTTCCAGATCGGCATTGATGCGCGCTTCATACTGCGCATCGGTTTCGTACTGACCGGTATTTTTGTCATATAACCGGTTCGCCACCGCCGGTTCTTTACTGCCCTGTGGATTCGCCTGCACGCCGTAGTGCGATGCCCAGGTATGCGCGCCGATTTCCACTAAAGGCGATTTGCTGACTTCGCGCACCATCTCCCAGGTGGCGAACTTATCGCGCGCGGTTTTCAGGCCGCCAAAATCCACCGGCTGACTGGCTGGCGCGTCCACCCAGCTGCCGACGGGCGCCCATAACGCCGGAAATTTATAGCGCTCCAGCAGCGGCCAGACACGGGTATAAAAACTGCTGTAACCGTCATCGAAGGTTAACAGCACCGCTTTTTCCGGCAGGACGATCTTCCCGGCGTGAGCATCCGCTATCTGCTGTACGCTGATCGGGTGATAGCCGTTGTCACGCAGCCAGGCCAGCTGATCGTTCAGCGCGCTGGTGCGCACCGACAGATAGCGCTGATCCGCGGCGTCATCTTCCACATCGTGATACCCCAGAACGAGGAAACTGTTTTTCGGCCAGGCGTGATCCGCATTAAGCGGTACCCGGTCGGCGGGGGGAATATAGCGGGGCGTCTCGGCGCTCCCGCACGCGGTGATCATCAGCAATCCCGCGAAAATGATCCCGGCGTGCAGCCATCGTCTAAACATGAAACGTCCTCAAAACCTGACATTCAAATCAAAAGCGAGGGCAATGTTGCGCTCCCGCTTACCATCGTAGGGACGCTTATCCCAGGTGAGCATCACCCCGGTATCCACCACGTTATTCCATTGCACCCGCTGCCCGTAACCGAACTGCGTTATCGCGCCGCTGGACTGGCCTTTCTGCCAGTAGCGCCCCGCCCCGGCCTGAAACTGCTGTTTCCATACCGTGTCGTAATGGCGATAAATCACATGCTCCGCGCTCAGACCCGGCGCCAGCGAGAAATCCCGCTGCGGGTTGTAATAGGGCACGTCTTCTTTAGTGTTGTGACTGCCGCTCAGCCCCGGCGTGAAATCCAGCGTGAAGCGTGGCGTGGTCCACAGCCGCTCTTTACCGCTCAGGCTGTATTCCAGACGATCGTTGCCATCGGAGAAATGCGCGGCGGACACCGAAACCGAATATTCGCGGCGTTCGTTCTTGTACCAGCGCAGCCACAGATCGCCGCCGTCGGCGCTGACGCCGTTGCGCAGGGCGCGCAGCGGGGTATTGCGCGACAGCCGTTCGGCGGAGCCGCCGATGCGCCAGTTGTCGTTAAAGTCGTGCCATCCGGAAAAACGTGCGCCGATCTTTTGCCCGTCGCCGTAGTTGCGCCCGGAGATCTCCAGTTCCGCCCAGTTATTGCGTGAGGTCCACTCGACGCCTGCGGCAATATCCCGGCTGATGCCCTTCCCTTCTTCGAACTCGCCGGTGGCAAAGTTGAAGCCGGTGAACAAGCGCCAGTTATCGTTGATCGGCGGGCTGTAGAGCGCGGAGTTAAGCGTGAAATCGTGCTGGCCGCTGATCGGGCTGTCGGAGTCGATGCCCTGCCCGCCGCTGATGCGCAGCTCGGCTTTCTCGTGCACATCGATGATGCGTTTGAGCCGCAGACTGGCGGCATCGTCCGGGCTGCGGGCAATAACATCCGCCGTCAGCTCTTTCGCCTGCCGCCACTCCTGTAGTTCCAGCGCAGTCGCGGCCTGCTGACGCTCAAGCGCCAGGTTGCTCGGCTCGATCACTTCCGCCAGCTTCAGTTCCCGTTCCGACTCACGCGGCAGGCCGCGCGCCAGCAGCACCGCGGCGTAGGTAATGCGCAGCGCCTGGTTGCCGGAGCCGGTACGCGCCAGCCTTTCGGCGTGGCTTTCGGCGGCGGGCAGATCGTTGGTGGCGATCTCATATTCGGTCAGCAGCGTCTGCCCTAGCAGCCAGTTATCGTTCGGCTGCGGCGTCGGCGAGCCGTAGATCCGTTTCAGATAAGGGCTGTCTTTGATCAGCTTATCGACCTGCGCTTTGGCTTCTTCAAAATGGTTATTATCAAGACGGGCGTAAAACAGCTCCTGCTCATCGTCGCTGGTCAGCGGCGTCACCGGCAGCGGGCCGCGCGGGAAATAGAGCTGTTCAAGCATGGCTTCGGCTTTATCGGGCTGTTCTTCCGTCAGCCAGGCCGAGGCGATCCAACGCTTCGCATAGTCGGGAACCGGCTTGTCATCGGCGGTGAGCGACTCATATTCACGGATGGCTTCGGCGGTGCGTTTGCGGATCACCAGCGCGCCCAGACGGTCAATACGGGCGCGGCGCAGATCGGCTGCCGCCTGCGGATTATCCTGCCACGCGGCGATCAGCCGGTCGTAGCGGGCCAGCGCTTTATCCGCCACCAGAAAGCGCTCCTCTTCGTTGCGCGTCGGCGTGAACGCGGTGCGTACCGTCTGCGCGGCGGCATCAAGCTCCAGCCTGCGCGCCAGCGCGTCAGGGGTTTTGCTGGCTTCCGAAAGTTCTAACGCCGGTCCGGCAATACGGTTCGCTGACATCGCCGCCAGTAGCGTCGGCTGCACGCTTTTATTCTGCGGATCCAGCGCCTGGGCGCGGCTGGCGGCCAGCAGCGCGTCCCAGTTTTTTCCCTGAGCATGATAAACGTAGGCCAGCACCGCATCGCTCTCCGGCCCCGGCGTGCTTTTTGCCCAGGCGGTGGCCTGGGTGATGGCCTCCTGGTTACGACGGGCGTCCGCCAGCGTCATGATCCAGCCCGCGCGCGCATCTTTGTCGTCCGGCATTTCCCGCAGCACGTTGTCCCATACCGCCAGCGACTCATCCCATTTCTTCTGGTTGCGCAGCGCCCGCGCCACCGCCAGCTGACCACGTGCCGGGATCGCCATGCTGCCCTGATAACGCGACCAGATGGCCAGGGTTTGCGCGTCGTTATCCGACCAGGCCGAGACCTGTAGCCAGTCGGCGACCTGACCCGGCGTCAGACGCGTTTGGGTTTCCTGCTGTTTGAGATAATTGAGTAAGGGCGCACTGTCTCCGCTGCGAGCCTGAATAATCAGTTGATCGTAGACCGGGGTTTCAGCCCAGGCGAAAACCGGAAACAGAATACTTGCTGTAAATAAACAGGTTCCGGGACTAAAGCGCTTTACGCAATTTTCACGTCGTCGAATACTGAACATAACTGTCCTTATATCCTTATACCAGAGATGAGCTTTTCATTAATTTATTGCGGCAATATGACCGGCTTTAATTCAATACACCAGACTTAAAATTCTTCTCAAAAATAAATAAATATCATACTTTAGTCGTATGTAAATTTATTCCAGCATCATCTAAAGCGGGTAAAATAATTATCATGACGCTAATCCAACGTTAGCCTTTATATATAATTACTGCACTACTACATGCGTATTTTTTACATAAAAAAAGCCACGCATTAGCGTGGCTTTTGTAGGAAGGCTGCGAGTTATCTGCCGCTGTGGTGATCCACCCGGAGCTGGTCGACAATCAGCGCGCGGGTGCTGGTTTGCTCATCATCATAAGGCGTGCGGGTTTCTTCAATCAGACGCCCGGCGTTATATTTTTTCACCGTCTCAACATTGTGCTTTTCAGCAGCCTGAGTAACGGATTTCACTTCCCCTTTTTCATTGAATGCCAGCGCCGTTTCAGTGCTGCTTCTGTCATCAATCTGATGATAGCTATAGTTTTGCGACGAGGCTTCAAGTGTTAACGCCAGCGGTACGGTTTTATCAATCGCCTGATGATAACTGGCCTGCAAATGCGCAGTGGTTTTCTGCGTCAGCCTGTCGGCATTTTCGCGTTCTGTGCGCTGAGAAGAGGAATAAGCAAAGCTATCGCGCTCATCTTTACGGAATGGATTTGGTGATTTATCGGCCTGTTTAAAATTCGCAGAATAATCTGCCAGACCGCTTAAATTTTCCTGCACGACATTATCGTTAGTACGCGTAATAATATTAAGGCGATTATCCACTTCATTTGTGCCGTACTGACTGTTCAGCGCCATAAAGCTATTTTTGAACATATCAATAAGGTTTTTATCACCCTGGCCGCGTGCACGGGCGCTGTCGAGCTGACTGGCCCAGCTGGCAAGCGCCTGCTGTTGCTGTCCGTAGCTGCCCACCGTTTCCGGATGCGACAGATCGGTGCTCAGATCGAACGCCACCTTGTCGGTTTGATAACTCATCGCGCGGGCGCTGCTGTCCGCATGGAATTTCAGCGACTGCAGCGAATCGGCATCTTTGCGCACATCCGTTTGCAGATCGACGGCTTTCAGCAGCGTGCTGTCAAAATTCATCAGCCCCTGCAGGTTAAGCGACGGCGTGTCAGCCGACAGGCCATCGAGCGTGCTCTGGAAAGCATCCGCTAAACCGGCGATGGCGGCGGTTTCATCTTCAGTTAATTCACCCCCGGCGGTTTTCAGTTCCACGACCAGGCCGTTCTGGTTGCGCGTCATGCCGAGGCTGACGTTAATACCGGACGCGGTGGTGATATTCAGCGCCACCGCACGATCCGGCTGACGTTCCTGCGCGCCCTGCGTGTCAACCGCCGCCGACAGGGTGATGCCCTGCGGATGATCTTTTAGCCCTTCGAGCAGCGCTTTTCCGAGGCCCTGGAAGGCCTCCGCCTGCGCGCCACGCACGTTAGTGCCGATCAAAATGCTCAGCTGGCTGTGATCAAGCCCTGCGGTATTAACGGTTTTCGCCGGATTCAGGCTGTATACCGCCGGCAGCGTGGTGGTGTTATTCAGCGAGACAATGGCGGATGACTGAACCGCCGCAGCGGTTTTGTTCTGCGTGGCCTGGAGAGGCTGCACGCGCGGCGCCAGCAGGCTGTTGATGGTGGTGGACAATGGTGACCGGACTTGCATGATATTCCCTCATTTCATGACGTTATTCGGTTATCGGCGGGGAATGGTGAAACATTAAGCTTATATATCGAGCACTTGATGCAGATAACATTTGGCAGGGTGCAGGGACAGGTCCAGTGGTAGGTTCAGTGGTAGTGTTCCGTTCACTTTGCGTTTCGTGTCAGGCGTGACGCCGCTGACGGTGAACGTGCTAAGGGGGCCACCGCGGCCCCCTTAGCAATCCCCGCGGCCCCGCAAAGAAACCGGTGCTGCGCACTGCGCTCACCTCCCGACCGTCTGCCCGCGGTCGGCTCGATTCGGCATCCTGCCTCATTTCGCCTCTGGCCGCCATCCATGGCGTCCAGCCCTTGTCATCCGGCCTCCGGTTCGCCGGTTTCAGCGGGGACTCAACCCCTCGCGTTAATTACGATGACGGTTTGTTACGACTGAGTGGCTTTGCGTTTGTCTGAACTTACAGGAAGCTGTGAGTGGTGTTTTTTAGAAATCATGAAGTGTGGGGAGTCCGGCTGAAAATCGCTGAGGCGTTCACTTACGGCCGGGGCAGCCCGCATGGATGCGGGCTGAGGGCGCGACTTGCAGGGACGCTGCATCGCGCCCGACCCGAAGCCGGAAGGGATAAGCCGAAGGGACCGCGAAGCGGCGATTTTCCTGCCGGGAGCCCGGGGGTGCAGGGGGCGGCGGCGACTGGCCGCCCCCTGCGCGCTCTGTGCGCC
>NZ_CP127837.1:3546269-3559913 GCF_030291195.1 Enterobacter sp. PGRG2
AACCCTAAGCCTCCAGCCGGAACTGCGCCACCGTCTGCGCCAGCTGCCCCGCCTGATCCTCCAGCGAGCTGGCTGCCGCTGACATCTGCTGCACCAGCGCGGCGTTCTGCTGAGTCACGCCGTCCATCTCATTCACCGCGATGGTCACCTGACTGATGCCGCGCGACTGCTCTTCCGAGGCATTGACGATCTCGCCGATAATACTCTGCACCGAGCTCACCGCCTGGGTCATCTCCTGCATGGTTTTACCGGCGTCCTGCACCAGCTGCACGCCGCTTTCCACGCGCTGGGTCGACTCCTCAATCAGGGTGGCGATCTCTTTCACCGCGCTGGCGCTGCGCTGCGCCAGGTTACGCACCTCGGTCGCCACCACCGCAAAGCCACGCCCCTGTTCCCCTGCGCGCGCCGCTTCGACGGCGGCGTTGAGCGCGAGGATATTGGTCTGGAAGGCAATACTGTTGATCATGGTGGTAATGTCGCTGATTTTGCGGGAACTCTCGTCAATCTGCGCCATATTCTGCACCACCTGCCCGACCAGTTTTTCACCGCGACTGGCGATGCGGGTGGCGTTCGCCGTCAGCTCGGTGGCCTGATGGGCGTTGCTGGTATTGTGTTTAACGGTAGCGGTGATCTGCTCCATGCTGGCCGCCGTCTGCTCCAGCGCCGCAGCCTGTTGCTCAGTACGGGAAGCCAGATTCAGGTTGCCGCTGGCGATCTCCTCCGCCCCCTGGCGCACCGACAGGCTGGCGTCTTTGATCTGCCCGACAATCTCCCGCAGTTGCGTCTGCATGGTATTGAGCGCGTAGAACAGGCTGCTGCGATCGTTGCCGTGCACGGTAATCGCGTTGCTGAGGCGTCCATCGGCGACCGCCAGCGCGAAGCTTGCCGCCTGACGGGGTTCGCCGCCCAGCGGTTTAAGCACTTTGCGGCTGAACACCAGCCCCAGTAAAGCGCTGACAATGACGATGCTTAACACCATCAGCGCAATGGCCCACATCAACTGGCGGTTAGCCGCCGCCATCACCAGACTGACAGGCGCGACCACGCCCAGCAGCCAGTGCTCATCGCTGTTGCCGACGGTAATCGGCTGCCAGGTGACCAGCGCGTCTTCGCCGAGGATCGGATCGTGGCGTTCAGCCATGGTGCTGCTCAGGCTGCCCACCGGTTCGGACCAGGCTTTGCTGGTCAGGGATTTATCAGGATACGCGACAATTTTACCTTTACTGGACAGCAGCACCGCATAACCTGCGCCATGCCAGGGTTTGATCTGCGCGATTTTGTCCTGTAGCGAGGCGAGTGAAATATCGGCCGTCACCACTGCCCACAATTTCCCCTCCTCGACAATGGGCGCCGCCACGGAGGTGAGCAGCGTATCGACGCCGTTATAGGCGTAAGTGTACGGTTCGGTAACGGTGTCTTTGCGGGATTTTTGCGGCAGCAGATAGTAATCCCCCTGCCCCGGCGTCAGATAACTGGTCAGCGGGTGCATGCTGTATTTGCCGCCCGCGTCTTTATCAACAAACCAGGCGTAGCGACCACCGGGCGCCTGGCCCGGCAGCGCGGCAAACTCGGCGTCACGCCCGTCGAGGGCGTTCTCTTCGAAAATCACGGACATTGAAAGATATTCAGGATTGGCGCGCAGGGTATATTCCGCCATTTTGTCAGCAATGGCGCGGTCTGCCTTGCCTGCCGCCGGTAGCGCGATCAGGTTATGACCAAGGTTGCGCGCCACATCGCGGGCATAGCTCAGTTCATGCTGCACTTTCAGCGCATTCGTTTGCGCGATTTGTTGCAAATACTCTTCGGCCAGTTGTTTTTGCTGACGGCTGGATTGCCAGCTCAGCACGCCGATGGTCACCGCAAAGCCCAGCGTAATGGTCAGTGCGCCGGTCAGCAGCATTTGTGCGCGTGTACTTAATGTTTTCTTATTGTGTTGTGTTGCCATTACGGCTCTCCCCGGAGTTGCAGATTCTGTGTGGCACAGCCTGTGCAGCAACATCCCTCACAGGATCTATCGGCGCGGGGAGAGATAACTTCATCGCAAAAGGAAATTATTCCATTTACATCTAAATTACATCCCTGTAACCAACTGAAGTCTTTAGTGTTCTGTGATCACCACCACACACTGACCGGCGCGCACCGGAGATCCGGGCTGCACGCGCACCTGCTCCACCACGCCGTCCGCGCTTGCCACCAGCGGGATCTCCATTTTCATCGACTCCAGCACCACCAGTACGTCGCCTTCACGCACCTGCGCGCCGGGTTCGACGTTAACCTGCCACAGATTTCCGGCAATGGGACTGTCGATGCCGCGCTGACCAGGTTTAAGTGCCGCATCGTCGCTTTCATCCGCTGTCGCCTCATGGCTGTCGAAATGGGCCTGACCGGAGGCTTCCCAGCGCTGGCGCTCGGCGTTAAAAGCGGCCTGTTGATGGCGACGGGCCGCGGCGATGCTGTCGGCTTCCGCCGCCAGAAACTGCTGGTACTCCGCCAGACGCAGGGTTGTGGTTTCAATGCGCAGCGGATAACGCCCCGTCGGGAAATCCCGGCGGATGTCGAGCAGTTCCTCTGCCGATACCGGATAAAAACGGATCTGATCGAAAAAGCGCAGTAGCCAGGGCTTGCCGCCGAAGTCCGGCAGCTCATGATAGCGATCCCACATTTGCAGCGTGCGTCCGACGAACTGATAGCCTCCCGGTCCTTCCATGCCGTAAACGCACATATAGGCCCCGCCAATACCCACCGAGTTTTCCGCCGTCCAGGTACGCGCCGGGTTATATTTGGTGGTCACCAGCCGGTGCCGCGGATCGAGCGGTGTAGCCACAGGCGCGCCGAGATAGACATCCCCCAGCCCCATCACCAGATAGCTGGCGTCGAAGACGGTTTTATACACCGCGTCGATATTTTCCAGGTCGTTAATACGGCGGATAAACTCCAGGTTGCTCGGACACCAGGGCGCATCACGCCGCACGGTGGTCATGTATTTGTCGATGGCTTTCTGGCACGCCGGATCGTCCCAGGAAAGTGGAAGCCAGACGATGCGCGATGGCACCTGTAAATCCTCCTGCTGACAGACCCCGCGCCAGGCTTCCGCCACCGTCTTCAGCAAGGTGGCGAGCGGCATCGCGTCAGGCTGGTAGTGGATTTGCAGCGAGCGAATGCCGGGCGTGAGGTCGATTACGCCGGGCAGCGCCAGCGCCTCCAGCGCCTGCATCAGCCCGTGACCGCGAAAACGCAGCACCAGATCCAGCTCCGCGTCGCCGATTTCCAGCAGCAAATGCGTATCGCCTGACAGCCGCGCCACCAGACGCTTATCGCCATGCCCGGTCTCCATCACCACCGGCGAGGCGAACGGTTCCGGATGCCAGTTGATACTGACCGGCGCAAGCGACGCCAGCTCCTGCGCCCGGGCGTGAGCCAGCAGTCGCGCAGTCTCAATACTTACCGGCACAAAGCGCACCTTATCCCCGGCATTGAGCTGCCCGAGCTGATACAGATCCGCTTCAATAATAGTGACCGGGCAGACAAATCCGCCGAGGCTCGGGCCGTCCGGCCCAAGGATCACCGGCATGTCGCCGGTAAAATCCACCGCGCCTATGGCGTAAGGGTTGTCGTGGATATTCGACGGATGCAGACCCGCCTCGCCGCCGCTTTCGCGCACCCACTCCGGTTTCGGGCCGATTAAGCGCACGCCGGTCCGGCTGGAGTTGAAATGCACTTCCCAGTCGGTGGCGAAAAAGGTGTCCATGTAGCCGGGTGTGAAATATTCCGGTGCGCCGTGCGGGCCGTAGATCACCCGCAGTTCGCGCACCGCCGGCAGCCGGGTGTGCAGCGCATCGGGCAGCGCCGCCCCGGTGCGGGTATCGGTGAGCGGCGTCAGGTGCAGCACATCGCCGGTGCGCAGCGCGCGCCCGGCATGGCCGCCGAACTGCCCGAGCGTAAAGGTGCTTTTGCTGCCGAGATACTCCGGCACCGCAAAGCCGCCGCGCAGGCAGAGATAGCTGCGCACGCCCTGCGCCGTCAGATCACCCAGCCGCAGCGTCGCCCCTGCCGGAATGGCAAACACGCGGTTCATCGTCTGCGGCTCGCCGTCCAGCGTGATCGCCAGCGCCGCGCCGGTAACAACGGCCACGGCGGCAGTATTAAACTTCAGCGTCGGGCCGCTCAGGGTGATCTCCAGCGCCGCCTCGCCGGGCGCGTTACCCAGTAAGCGGTTGCCAAGCCGCAGCGCGCGATCGTCCATCGGGCCGGACGGCGGCACCCCCACTGCCCAGTAACCGAGGCGGCCCGGATAATCCTGCACCGTGGTCTGGGTGCCGGGGTTTAACACTTCCAGGGTATCAGCCTGATAATGCAGATTTTCCAGGCAGCGCGTCCACGGCTGGCCGCAGGCAAAAGGCGCGTCCGCGATAATTTGCCGCAGATAGTGGCGGTTGGTCTCCACGCCGTACAGCCGGGTCTGCGCCAGCGCCTCATCCAGCGCGGCGATGGCCTGGTCACGGGTGGGCTGATGGGTGATGATTTTAGCGAGCATCGGATCGAAAAACGGCGGCACCTCGCAGCCGGACTCCACCCAGGTGTCGATACGCAGCGCCTGGCGATCCTGCAGCGGGAACACCACTTCGGTCAGCAGACCGGGGGACGGCTGAAACTGACGTCCCGGATCTTCGGCGTACAGCCGCGCCTGCACCGCATGCCCGCGCGGCGTGAGGGTGGCGGCGATGTCGCGCAGCGGCGGCAGATCCCCTGCCGCCAGTTCGATCATCATGCGCACCAGATCCACGCCCCACACCTGCTCGGTGACGCCATGCTCCACCTGTAAACGGGTATTCACTTCGAGGAAGTAAAACTGCCCGGCGTCGCTGTCATAAACAAATTCCACCGTACCGGCGCTGCGATACTGCACCGCCTGCCCGAGACGCACAGCGGCGGCGCACAGGGCTTCCGCCATGCCGTCAGGCAAACCGGGCGCGGGGGTTTCTTCCAGCACTTTCTGGTTACGACGCTGCACAGAGCAGTCGCGCACGCCGAGGGCGATCACCTCGCCGCGACCATCGCCGAAAATCTGCACTTCCAGATGACGCGCGCGCTGGATGTATTTTTCAATGAATACTCCCGCGTCGCTGAAGTTGTTTTTGCCGAGGCGTTGCACTGCATCAAAGGCATCAGCCAGCGCCTGCGGCGTATCGCAGACGCGCATACCGATCCCGCCGCCGCCCGCGGTGCTTTTCAGCATCACCGGGTAGCCGACCTGTTCCGCCGCCGCCAGCGCCGCGTCGCTGTCCGCCAGCAGATCGGTACCTTCGAGCATCGGCACGCCGTGCTGTTTTGCCAGGGCGCGGGCGGTATGTTTCAGGCCAAAGACGCGCAGCTGCTCTGCCGTCGGGCCGATAAAGGCGATGCCCGCGGCGTCGCAGGCGTCGGCAAAGGCGGCGTTTTCCGAGAGAAAGCCATAACCCGGATGAATGGCCTGCGCACCGGTGTCACGCGCGGCGGCAAGAATTTTATCCACCTGGAGATAGGTTTGCGCCGCCGGGCCGTTGCCGAGGCAGATCGCTTCGTCCGCCTCACGGATATGCAGGCTGCTGGCATCCGATTCAGACCAGACGGCGACGCCCTGGACGTTGATGTCGCGCAGGGTGCGCAGAATGCGGCAGGCAATGGCCCCGCGGTTGGCAATAAGGAGTTTAGTGAACATGATCCAGCCCCGAACCGTGGCGGGTCGTCCCGCCGGAAAAGTGTCGCCGCCTGGTCGTCCAGGGGGAAAATTTATTTGGATTATCCGTTTACGCCCGGCGGCGCAGGCTTGCCGGGCCTACAAACTTACAATCATCATCGATCCGTAGGTCGGGTAAGCGCAGCGCCACCCGACAAAAGCCCGCCTCATTTCAGCCGGTTGGCACGCACTTCGAACAGGCGGAAAATCGCGCGGCGCAGTTTTTGTAAGCGCGTCAGTTCCATACCAGCACCTCCGCCGGAGTCGGGTTCCAGCCGTTGCAGGGATTATTCAGCTGCGGGCAGTTGGAAATCAGCACAATGACATTGCATTCGGCGCGCAGCTCGACGTATTTGCCCGGCGCAGAAATGCCATCGGCAAAGGTCAGCCCGCCCTCCGGCGTCACCGGCACGTTCATAAAGAAATTGATGTTCGCGCCGATGTCGTGCTTGTGCAGACGACCATCGTGCAGGCAGGCGCAGAGAAAGTTATCCCTGCAGCTGTGCATATAGCGCACCTCCGGCGAGTAGCGCACGGTGTTGCTCTCCTGGGCGCAGGCGCCGCCGAGGGTGTCGTGACGCCCGCAGGTATCGGCCACGATGGTCAGCAGCGGATTGCCCAGCCCCGACCAGAGTACGCTGCCGGTAGTCAGGTAAGCATTTCGCTGACGGCGCAGCGTGCGCTGGGGATCGTAGCGCTCGCGCGGGTTATCGGCGTTATAGAACAGCGTATCGATCGCCTGATTGCCTTCCAGATCGACCAGGCGCAGCGTCTGCCCGCGTTTAACATCAAACAGATAATGCTCCCCTGCCGGGATCACATGGCGGAACACCGCCTGCTGCGGATTTTTTTGGCTTTCAACCAGCGTCATGATGCGTCTCCTTACAGGGCAAACAGGTGAGTGTTATCCAGCGCGCGACCGTTTTCCGGGCGCGTTAACAGCGCGTGTTCCGCAGCCTGCGGATCGTCCGCCGTGAACCAGCTGAGCGCCACCGGGCGCGGGGCGTACTCCGGGTCTGGATCCAAAGGATGTTGTAACGAAGTGAGCACGATCAGCGTATCCATCGCCGCATAGAGTTCGACGACACTTCCCGGCGCGGAAAAATCCCGCTGAAAATGGAAACGCCCGTCTTCATCCACGCTGACCTTGCTGAAAAAGTTGACCACCATCAGCAGATCTTCGAGGTTCAGATCCCACTTGCCCATCTCCACCAGCAGGTTATCCATGCCATTGCGGTAAAAACCGTTGCGTCGCTCTTGATAGCGCCCTTCGCCGTATTTCTCCAGCGTTTCCGCCGCGTTCAGCACGCCGCCGAAGGGATCGTGCCAGCCGCAGCTGTCTGTCAGAATGCCGGTCAGCACACGGCCCATATCCGAGTAAAAGCAGTGCCCGGCGGTCAGCCGCGCGGTGTGCTGACCTTTCAGCGTGTCCGGCAGATTCAGGCGTTCACTTTTTTCATGGGCGTTAAGCATCATCATGCTGACGTTGGCCCCGCCGTGCAGATCGGTCATGCGCAGGATCTGCCCACGCTTGAGAATAAAAGAGAGATGGCCGCCGCCGGGGACGGTTTCCTCCCGCAGCGCGGGGGCGGAATGATACTGTTGCGTCATCAGATGTACTCCTTCATGGATACGACGTTAACCGGGGCCGCGGCCATCACTTCCGCCATGCGCGCTTCGTTAAGCGGAATGTCGTAGGTAATGCGCGCGCCATACGCATTAGGTTCGTGGGGATCAATTCGCACTTTGTCGAACACCAGCAGACGGGTGCCGAGGTTGAAGCCCTCGGACAGGTCATGAGTGACCATAAACACCGTCATGCGGGTTTCGCTCCACAGCTGTAAAAGCAGGCCGTGCATGTCTTTGCGGATGCCGGGATCAAGCGCGCCAAAGGGCTCATCAAGCAGCAGCACGCGCGGCTGCATAATGAACGCCTGGGCGATGGCCAGCCGCTGTTGCATCCCGCCGGAGAGCTGCGCCGGGTATTTATGCAGCGCCTGTCCCAGCCCCACTTTGTGCAGCATCTGCGCCGCCTGTTCCCGGGCGGCTTTTTTACGGTTGCCGAAGAGCCGCCCGAGCAGCGGCGCATGGGGCAGTTCAAGGCCAATGGCCACGTTATCCAGCACGTTGAGGTGCGGAAATACGGAATAACGCTGGAATACCACGCCACGGCTGCGATCCGGCTCGGCGGTCAGGGGTTTGCCGTCAAGGGTGATAGTGCCGCGGCTGGGCGCTTCCTGGCCGAGCAGCAGACGCAGGAAAGTGGATTTGCCGCAGCCGGACGCGCCGACCATCGAGCAGAACTCCCCTTCCCGGATTTGCAGGTTAACCCGCTCCAGCACCACATGATCGCCGTACTCCTGCCAGATATTGTTGATACTGATAAAACTCATGCTTTGCCCCCTTCCGCCCACGGGAAACAGACGCTGTGCAGTTTGCGCAGGGCCAGATCCATCAGCCACGCCAGCAGCGTGATCCACACCACGTAAGGAATGATCACGTCCATCGCCATGTAGCGGCGCACAAGGAAAATTCGGTAACCCAGCCCGGCGGTGGACGAAATCGCTTCGGCGGAAATCAGGAACAGCCATGCCGAGCCCAGCAGCAGCCGCAGCGAGGTCAGCAGGCGTGACAGCAGTTGCGGCAGCACCACGCGCAGTACCAGCGTCCAGCTGTTCGCGCCGAGGGTCTGGGCTTTGATAATGATCTCCTGCGGAATTTCACGGGCGCGGTGCTCCAGATCCCGCGCCAGCATCGGCGTGATGCCGATAACTATCAGCATGATTTTCGACAGCTCATCCAGCCCGAAGACGATAAACAGCACCGGTAAGATCGCCAGCGGCGGGATCATCGACAGCACGGTCATCAGCGGCGACAGCGACGCCCGCCACAGCGGGAAAACGCCGGCGGTAATGCCGATGCACAGGCCGAGCAGCGACGCAATCAACAGCCCGGTCAGCAGACGCGCCAGACTCATCAGGGTGTCCATCCAGAACAGGTAATCACCGCTGCGGCGGTCTGGCGTGAACGCCATCCGGTCAAGCGCGCTCAGCATCTGATCCAGCCCCGGCAGCAGCTTGTCATGCGGGTTGGCGTCAAGCCGCACTGCCGAGCTGATGAAGTACACCGCCAGCAGCAGGATAAACGGCAGTAGCATCAGCATGATGTGCATACCCCGGGACGGATGGCGGTTAATCTGGCGCATCAGAGCGTCCCGGCCACGGCCATTTTCAGGAAGCTGTCGTCAAAGCGCAGCTTAATATTGCTGGCATCGCCCTGAGTAACGTTGCCGGGGAAAGCCATGCCGATGAAATCCGCGCTCTGTGCGCCATCGCCGAGCAGACCTTTATCAAAGGAAAACTGCGCCACGCGCTGCATGGTTTTTGCCAGATCGGCCGAGGTGGTGAACGTGAGGTTATCCGCCGGGGTATAGAACAGATGAGTGGTTTTGAGCTGCGCCTGGTAGCCCGCCAGATCGGTGCCGGAGGCCGCCGCCATCGCATTAAGGGCTTTCGCATCCTGCGCTTTCATCAGGCCCATCATTTCATACCAGGCGCCGGTCAGGGCTTTGCCGAGCGCGGGATTGTCTTTCAGGGTGGCGGTGTTCACCACCATCATGTCGATAAGTTCCCCTGGCACCGCAGCAGAGCTGAACACTTCCGTCGCCTGCGGCGTACTCTTGATCACTGACAGCTGCGGATTCCATGCCACCGCCGCTTCGACGTCCGGCGTACTAAAAGCAGAGACAATATCCGCATCGGAGGTATTCACCACCGTTACGTCACGTTCGGCAAGCCCGGCTTTCTCCAGCCCGCGCACCAGCAGATAGTGGGACACCGACAGCTCCGGCAGGTAGATCTTCATGCCCTTCAGATCCGCCAGCGTTTTGCCTTCGCCTTTCATCACCACGCCGTCGTTGCCTTCCGAGTAGCTGCCAAGGATCAGCGCGGTGGTATCGACGCCGCCCGCAGCCGGAATCGTCAGCGCATCCATATTGGTCATGGTGCAACCATCAAACTGGCCCGCAGTGTACTGATTAATGGATTCGATATAGTCGTTAAGCTGCACAACATTGATTTTAATGCCGTATTTACTGGCCCATTTGTCGATGATTTTGTCACCCGCAATGGTGCCCCAGGGCATCCAGCCGGCGTAGATGGTCCAGCAGACGTTGAACTCTTTTTTGGCGGCAGCAAGGGCTGGCAGGCTGGTCAGCATCACAAGTGACAGCGCGAGGGTGCGGAGCAAGGGAAATGTCTTCATGGTTCGACCTCTGGTTGGACAAAAAGGGGGCAGCGCGACACCATCTGGTGCTGCTGTCTCCCGGGTTTTTGTCCCGCCGTGTAACCTCACAGAGGTCGCGTGCTCTCGGACCAGCATTCACATGAGTGAACCGGAACCCTAGCCCGCTATTTTTTACAGATAATTGTCTGATGCGCTGCCTTCTGAAATGAATAAAGCAAGCGCTGTGCCAGTTTTATCTTTCCCCGGCGGCGGTGATTTTCACGGGCGATAAGGAGGCGGTGAGCGAAAATAGCGACCCAAAATGGGGCAGTGCCGCAAAGCGGTGCAGGCGTCTTTTTCACCGGCAGGCGTAAGGCACGTTTTGATGCGCTGATTTAACCTAAGAAAAATCTCTTTTTTTAGTCGATTGTCACGTGCGAAATAACGCAATATAGCCTTTACTCAACACCATAAGATAAGCTGGGATTAACCCCTGTCAGGTAAGGGATAAGAATCAACTTAATCTCATACTTATGCATGATGGCGGTTTATTCAGCATTGTGAGAGGCGGGCTGGCAAACGCCATTGAATTGTTAATCAGTCAATGTAAAATCATAAAGATGATGCTAATCCATGTTAATTGCTTTACCGTTTTGCGTTGGCAGATTTGCCGGTGCACCGGTTATCCAGGCAGCATGGCATATTTCACGTCGGGTTCAACTTTATTGCAGGGAAAGTTACGATGAATTTGCGAAGCTTGTTACTCCTTTTAGTGGTCAGCACCGTCGTGGGGTGTAAAGCGCCGCCGCCGAAAATCACCGACGATACCATCGTGACCAGTCAGGTAAATGGTGTAACGCTGACCCACCGTCATATTGTGGTCCCGCCTAAAGAATTTAACCCGGTTAACGATGAATACCGGGCGATGTACCCCGGCTCCATCCTCAGCAAGCCCGATTTCAGCGGCAAGGTGCTGGGCGAGCTGAAAACCGGCGAAACCTATATGGTGTTAGGTTTTGTTGAACAATCCTGGCTGGCCATCAGCACCACGGATAACCCTCAGTTGCTGGGCTACGTGCCGCAGCGCGCCATGGTGGTCAGCGAGCGTTACGAGCAGGCGCTGAAAAGCGACCGTCCGCGTCCGAAACGCGCGGCGAAAAAATCCACCTGCGTGGCCGTGGACGACAGCAGCAAAGCCTGTCAGAAAGGCGACAGCGGTACCTGGATCATCGACTGAATTCACAACGGGGAGCAGATGCAACGTCGCTCCCCCTTCTCATAAGATAATTCTGAACTAAAATACGTATCCAGGGTGATGAAGTCGCAACTTCATTTTTCACAGGCTAACAAGGATTTTTATGAAACTCTGGCTCTCCGGTCTGGCATTGCTTCTGGCAACCACTACCGCGTCAGCTGGGAATTATCGCATCGTGCAATCCCCTTCGCAGAAGCTGGATGTCTGGATAGACGATATAAAGGATAACTCCCCGCAAAGCTGGTGCGCCGCTGAACTCCCGCTGCGTATTACCACGATGGGCGATAAAAACCCGTTCATTCTCAGTAACTTTATGCCACGCCTCGGCAAACTGCTGTTGAGTCAGTGCAGCACCCTGACGCAGATTAGCTGGCAGCTGGTGGATCCGCAGGATCATGTGCTGGCGACCGGCACCGCCAGTAAAGAGAGTGACTGGGCGCTGGATATCGCGCCGCAAACGCTGGAGCCGGAAGGCGCACCGGCGCAGGCCACCCTCTCCGCCCCGGCCGATCGCACCCCCTGGCTGGAATTTACCCTGCAGGATGGCTGCCATCTGCGCACCTTCTGGCGCGGCGATGCCAATGCCTCGGCGCTGTTTATTCCCGCCAAAGCCCAGGATCAGTGTGAGAAAGGCGGCTGGTTGAACGGGCGCAGCGAGATGGTGCAAAGCGGCGTCAATGGCGATAAGCGCATGATGATGACCTTTGTGCACGGTTTCCCGGTCAGCGGATTAAGCAGCGCGGTGAATGCCGATACGCTCCTTATCACCAGCGTCAATAATGAACGCATGGTGGTCAGCAACGAGCAGGCCCCGCAGAGCTGGATGATTTTGCCTTACAGCCCGGAAATTAACGGCTGGAAAAGTAACGGCACGGTGGCCGTCGAAGTGTCCCGTGAACTGGCGCTGGACGAAGCGCGATTACAGACGCGCCTGAATGCGGTACGCAAGGTCTGGTCGCAATGGCTGGAGCCGGGCACACCGCTGACGCTGCTGTTAATCGATAATTTGCATCCGCAACTTCGCGACCCGGCCGCCGGTTCGTGGCGCACGCAAAAATGATCACGTCCGTCTGGAACAGAGAAGCCGCATAATGACAACCAGCGATTACACTCCAGCGATAGCCGACGCTCTGCCGCCGGGCTATCGTTTTGACGAATTTGAAATACAGGACGTTTTGCAGACCACGCCGTGCGAGATTGTCTATCGTGCGTGGGATCATCAGCTGGAACGCGCCGTTATCATTCGCGAATATATGCCGCGCGCGATGGTGGTGCGCAGCGATGACATGCACCTCGGGCTACGCAGCCAGCAGGATCATCCGGCATACAGCGCAGGTCTTACCGCCTTTATTCAGGACGCCCGCCGCCTGGCGAAGTTTAACTATCCGGAACTGGTACAGGTGCTGCGCTTCTGGACGGAAAATGACACCGCCTACACGGTGACGCGCTATTACAGCGGCATCACCCTGGCGGAACTGCATCAGCAACAGCCGGACGTGCTGGACGAAGAGTGGGTGCGTCGTATCCTGCCAATGCTGTGCGGCGCGCTGGCGGCGCTGCATGCGGAAGGCGTGATCCACCGCGATTTATCGCCGAAAAGTATTCAGATTCAGGACAACGGCGTGCCGCTGCTGCTGACCTTTGGCGTCTCCCGTCCGCAGGGCGACGAGGTACGCGATCTCAATACCACTATGCTGCATGCGGGCTATGCGCCGCTGGAGCAGTACAGCAGCGATCTGGAAAATCAGATCGGACCCTGGACCGATATTTACGCCCTGGGCGCGGTGCTCTATACGCTGATCACAGGCGTTGCGCCCCCAGCCAGCGTGACGCGCAGCATTCAGGACAACTGTATTCGTCTCACGGAAAATCCACCGGCAGGCTGGTCACCGGCGCTGTTACGGGCCGTGGATCAGGCGCTGGCGCTGAAACCGGAAGCCCGTCCGCAGTCAATTGAAGCCTTTGCGGCGCTGGCGGAGATCAATACCCATCGCAGCACTGAAATTGGCGGGCTGAAAAAAACCGGCACGATGCTGGTGCCGGTAGAAGAAGCCGCGGCGGCAAAACCGCTGTGGGCGCGCGTTAAATCGCCATTGCAAATCGCCGCAGGCGTGCTGGTCGGGGTGATCGTCGGGGCTTTATTGTTCCGCGGCGAGCCTGCGGAGGTTCCCGATGCGCCACCAACCGCGACGGCTACCCCAACGGCCACGCCGGTGACGCCAACGCCTGCGGGCGGGCTTATCGCGCGGGTGTATATTCGCATGAGCGATGCGGATCATCTGCTGGTAAACGGCAAGCCGCAGAAGGCGGTGGCCGCGTCGAGCGGGTTCGCGTTTATTCAGCTGCCGGCCGGGAAGTATGATATTACGCTGCAAAGCGGCAGCCAGACGCATACGCAGTCGCTGGCGATCGCCACGCCGGGTACCTGGCTGATTAATCCGCAGGGGTG
>NZ_CP127837.1:3559977-3560077 GCF_030291195.1 Enterobacter sp. PGRG2
GAGCGCGCAAGGGGCGGCCAGTCGCCGCCGCCCCCTGCCCCCCGGGCTCCCCACACTTCACGATTTCTAAAAAACACCACTCACAGCTTCCTGTAAGTTA
>NZ_CP127837.1:3560168-3564691 GCF_030291195.1 Enterobacter sp. PGRG2
GGATGACAAGGGCTGGACGCCATGGATGGCGGCCAGAGGCGAAATGAGGCAGGATGCCGAATCGAGCCGACCGCGGGCAGACGGCCGGGAGGTGAGCGCAGTGCGCAGCACCGGTTTCTGTGCGGGGCCGCGGGGATTGCTAAGGGGGCCGCGGTGGCCCCCTTAGCACGTTCACCGTCAGCGGCGTCACGCCTGACTCAAAACGCAAAGTGAACGGAACATTCCACCGAACCAAACATTCCACAGAACCAAACATCCCTCCAAACCAAACATTCCACGGATCCGCCTGCCCCCCACAAAATTTGCCTTCCAATGCGCAAAAAGTTAAATCCACCACGCACCCTGCCCGATATTCGTCTACTGTTTTCTCAAGGTTGATTGCAGCGGTTTCGCTGTTCACCCCTCAAGGAGAATAATTAATGACCAAACCTTTTATGCGCCGTCCCCACACGCTGTTTTTCGCCATGCAACTCGCGATTGGTGGCGCACTGCTGTCCCTTTCCGCCCCGCTGCTGGCCGATGAAGTCCAGAACAAAGGCCAGCCGCAGTCGCCGGATGTCCTGCTTGGCCCGCTGTTTACCGATGTGCAGACCGCCAAACTCTTCCCGGATCAGAAAACCTTCGCCGATGCGGTGCCGAAAGGCGATCCGCTGATGGTGCTGGCGGACTACCGCATGCAGCGCAACCAGTCCGGCTTCGATCTGCGCCACTTTGTTGACGTGAACTTTATTGTGCCGGGCGAAGGCAAAAAATATGTGCCGCCTGCCGGACAAAGCCTGCGCGAGCATATCGACGGCCTGTGGTCCGAGCTGACGCGCACCACTGATACCGCCGGGAAATGGGACTCCCTGCTGCCGCTGCCGAAACCTTATGTCGTGCCGGGTGGCCGTTTCCGCGAGGTCTATTACTGGGACAGCTATTTCACCATGCTGGGGCTGGCGGAGAGCGACCACTGGGACAAAGTGCAGGATATGGTCGACAACTTTGCCCATGAACTGGACGCCTGGGGGCATATCCCCAACGGCAACCGCAGCTACTACCTGAGCCGTTCGCAGCCGCCCTTCTTCGCGTTTATGGTTGAGTTATTAGCCACTCACGAAGGGGATGACGCGCTGAAGCAGTATCTGCCGCAGATGGAAAAAGAGTATCAGTACTGGATGGAAGGCGCAGATGCCCTGCAACCGGGAGAAGCCAGTAAGCGCGTGGTTAAGCTTCCGGATGGCTCGCTGCTTAACCGCTACTGGGACGATCGCGACACCCCGCGCCCGGAATCCTGGCTGCCTGACGTGACTACGGCGAAAAACAACCCTAACCGCCCGGCGACGGAAATCTATCGCGATCTGCGCGCGGCAGCGGCATCCGGCTGGGACTTCAGCTCCCGCTGGATGGACGATCCCGAACAGCTCGGCACTATCCGCACCACCAGCATTGTGCCGGTGGATCTGAACGCGCTGATGTACAAGATGGAAAAAATGATCGCCCGCGCCAGCCAGGCCGCCGGCGATACGGGCAAAGCGCAGAAGTTTGAAGCGCTGGCGAATGCGCGCCAGAAGGCGATGGAAGCCAATCTGTGGAATGACAAGGACGGCTGGTACGCTGATTACGATCTGAAAACCAAAAAGGTGCGTAATCAACTGACCGCCGCCGCCCTGTTCCCGCTGTATGTTAACGCGGCGGCGAAAGATCGCGCGGATAAAGTGGCCGCAGCGACCGAGGCCCGGCTGATCAAGCCAGGCGGGCTCACCACCACCACAGTGAACAGCGGTCAGCAGTGGGATGCGCCGAACGGCTGGGCGCCGTTGCAGTGGGTCGCCACCGCCGGTCTGAAAAACTATGACCATGAGAAGGCCGCAATGGATGTCACCTGGCGCTTCCTGAAAAACGTCCAGCATACTTATGACAGCAAGCAAAAATTGGTGGAGAAGTATGACGTCAGCAGCACCGGCACCGGTGGTGGCGGCGGTGAATACCCGCTACAGGACGGCTTTGGCTGGACCAACGGCGTGACGCTGATGATGCTGGATCTGGTCTGTCCGAAAACGCAGCCGTGCGATAACGTACCGGAGACGCAGCCCGCTGCGCAATCCACCGCGCAACCGGCTGCCGCGCAGTCATCTGCCCCTGCCCCGACGGCAGAAAAAGTCGCACAATAAGCGGTTCGCCTGCTACCAGATTTGGTAGCAGGTTTTAGTGTGCGAAATCAACACATTGCCCGGCGGCGCAGGCTTGCCGGGCCTACAGCAATCTCCTCACTCTCCCCTCGGTTAATCCCACACTCATTTTCCGTTGTATTCTTTAACGTTAACGATAATAATTCGCATTCCTTTTACATTTGTTAATACAAATTTCCCGTTTGTGGCGGAGGCTTGTTCCGCGCACAACGGTACTCAGGATCCCGGAATGACCACGACATTATCCCTGAAACGTTCGTCCCTGCTGTGCGCTCTTGCGCTGGCACTTCCTCATGCGGTGCTCGCGGAAGATACCGTGGTGGTTACCGCCACCGCGCCTCAGTCAGCCATTGCGCCGACCGAAGGCTATACCGTGCAAAGCACCCGCGGCGCGACCAAGACCGATGAACCGCTGATCACTACCGGTCAGTCGGTGTCCGTCGTTACCCGCCAGCAGATGGAAGATCAGGGCGTGGCGACGGTGTCCCAGGCGCTGGCCTATACGCCGGGGGTTTATTCCAGCTTCGGCGGCGGCGCTACCCGCTTCGATACCGTTTCCCTGCGCGGCTTCCACGGCGGCGACGTGGATAACCTGTTCCTCGACGGGATGCGTCTGATGAGCGACGGCGGCAGCCACAGTGTGTTGCAGGTGGATCCGTGGTTTATCGAACGTGTTGACGTGGTGAAAGGCCCGTCATCGGCGCTGTACGGTCAGAGCGTGCCGGGCGGGCTGGTAAATCTCACCTCCAAACGCCCGCAGTTTAAACAGGAAGGCCATTTCCGTCTCAGCGGCGGTACCCATAACACCAAAGGCGGCGCCTTCGATTACACCGACGCGATCAACGAGCAGCTGGCGTTCCGCATTATCGGGATGACGCGCAGCAGTGATACCCAGTATGACAACACCCGCGAAGAGCGTTACGCCATCTCCCCGTCGCTGTTGTGGCAGCCAGATTCGGATACCAGCCTGCTGTTGCGCGCTTATCTGCAAAAAGATCCAACCGGCGGCTATCACGGCTCCCTGCCTCTCGACGGCACGCGCTTTGCCCACAATGGCCGCAAGCTCGACACCAGCACTAACGAAGGCGAAAGCGAAGACGGCTACCGTCGTCGTGAGCAGATCTACAGCCTGGAGTTCGATCACCAGTTCAACGATATCTGGTCAGTACACTCCAGCGGCAGCTATACCCATGCCAACGTATCACTGGATCAGGTGTATCAGACCGGCTGGATCGACGGCGGCGATACGCTGTCGCGCGGCTATAGCGGCAACCGTGGCTCACTGGATGCGTGGTCCACCGATAACCGCGTGCAGGCGGATTTCAATACCGGCGAGGTGGCGCATACGCTGATCCTCGGCGGCGAATACCATCGCTATCGCAACGATCTGTGGACAGGCGCGGGCAGCGCTTCGCCGCTCAATCCGTACACCGGTTACACTGCGCAGCATGGCCACGTCGTGACCTACAGCGACGACAACAACCGCCGCTATTACCAGACCGGCATCTATTTGCAGGATGAGATGGTGTGGGATCGCTGGCATATGGATCTCTCCGGCCGCTATGACCGCATCGTCTCTGAGCAGGTGAGCGACAGCAATGCCACCTCGAATCGTCGCCAGGATGACCATATCAGCGGCAGAGCGTCACTGCTGTATGCCTTTGAAAATGGCCTGTCCCCCTACATGAGCTACAGCCAGGCGATCACCCCGGCCTCGCTGCCAGGCGCGGACGGTACGCTGCTGAAACCGACCACCGCCGAACAGTATGAAGCGGGTCTGAAATTCCAGCCGCCGGGCACCTCGGACATGTACAGCATCGCCCTTTACGACCTGACGCAGAAAGACGTCGCCACCCGCGATATTAATATCGCCACTGCGACCTATCTGCCTGCCGGGAAAGTGCATTCCCAGGGCGTGGAAATCGAAGCCCGTAACCAGTTAACGCCACGCCTGAGCACCATTGCGGGCTATACCTGGAATCGCCTGAAGTATCAGGATTCGCTCGATGGTAACAACGGCAATACGCCGCAGCTGACGCCGGATCAGATGGCCTCCTTCTGGGCAAACTATAAGTTTGATTATGGCCTGAGCGTCGGCGCGGGCGTGCGTTACATCGGCAAGCAGTGGGCGGATGATGCCAACTCATCGCGCCTGCCGTCGGCTACAGTGTTTGATGCCTCGGTGCGTGCGGATCTGGGCGAGTGGTCAGCACCGCTGAAAGGGGCGTTCGTGCAGGTGAATGCCAATAACCTCGGGGATCGTGACTACGTGGCGGGATGCTACGGAACGAATAACTGCTATTACGCGGCAGAGCGCAGCGTGGTGGCGACCGTGGGATATGATTTCTAATC
>NZ_CP127837.1:3564759-3565306 GCF_030291195.1 Enterobacter sp. PGRG2
GTAACACCGCTGACGGTGAACGTGCTAAGGGGGCCACCGCGGCCCCCTTAGCAATCCCCGCGGCCCCGCAMAGAAACCGGTGCTGCGCACTGCGCTCACCTCCCGACCGTCTGCCYGCGGTCGGCTCGATTCGGCMTCCTGCCTCATTTCGCCTCTGGCCGCCATCCATGGCGTCCAGCCCTTGTCATCCGGCCTCCGGYTCGCCGGTTTCAGCGGGGACTCAATCCCTCGCGTTAATTACGATGACGGTTTGTTACGACTGAGTGGCTTTGYGTTTGTCTGAACTTACAGGAAGCTGTGAGTGGTGTTTTTTAGAAATCATGAAGTGTGGGGAGTCCGGCTGAAAATCGCTGAGGCGTTCACTTACGGCCGGGGCAGCCCGCATGGATGCGGGCTGAGGGCGCGACTTGCAGGGACGCTGCATCGCGCCCGACCCGAAGCCGGAAGGGATAAGCCGAAGGGACCGCGAAGCGGCGATTTTCCTGCCGGGAGCCCGGGGGTGCAGGGGGCGGCGGCGACTGGCCGCCCCCTGCGCGCTCTGTGCGCC
>NZ_CP127837.1:3565369-3577403 GCF_030291195.1 Enterobacter sp. PGRG2
TTACCCGCGACGCAGCAAACGGAACAGCGCCAGTACCACAATCGCACCTACCACCGCGACCAGGAAGCTGTGCAGATCAAAACCTGTCACGTCGCCGCCAAAGCCGAACATCGTCGCCAGCCAGCCGCCGACCACGGCACCCACCACCCCCAGAATACAGGTCAGAATAAAACCACCGCCATCACGTCCTGGCATGATGAATTTAGCGATAACACCGGCAATAAGACCAAAAATGATCCACGCAATAATGCCCATTTTGCATTTCCTCTTTTTGTTGTGACTTGATATTGCAAGATTGATTTCCTGCCCACGACGCTAAGTATAGGCAACCACAGCAAAAGGGTTAGTTGTCACAGACTTAATTCAGTTTAATCGCAAAAAATATTTGGTCGTTTGTATTAAGTTTCCCGCCGCCATGCCGATATATTCCCGACAGGCGATACGCTATTAAGGAGCCATCCGGCGTGAGTAATTATAGTGAGCAGTTTCTGAAGCAGACCCCACTGGCCGTACTGGGGGTATTGCGCGATCTGCAAAAAGGCCAGGTGCCACTGCGCATCTCATGGGCCAGCGGTCAGTTCATCAGTAAGATCCTCGACGTTACGCCGGAAGGGCTGGTGATGGACTATGGCAGCCAGGAATACGATAACAAAGCCGTTCAGCGTGCCGAAAATATCGCCATCACGGCGGAAACCCGTGGCGCGAAAGTTGAATTTACGCTGCCCCGTTTACAGAGCGGTCAGTACCAGGCACTGCCAGCCTTTACCACGCCACTGCCTGCTGAACTCTGGTTTATCCAGCGCCGGGAATATTTCCGCATTTCCGCGCCACTCTATCCGGCGTATTACTGCAAAGCCAGAATGCCGGATAAATCCATGCTGCGTTTCCGTTTGTTTGATTTGTCCCTTGGCGGCATGGGCGCATTGCTGGAAGGTAACGCGCCGGAAGCGCTGAAGGAAGGTCTGCGCTTTACGCAGATTGAACTGGATATGGCGGGATGGGGTCAGTTCTATTTCGATGCCCAGTTACTGTCGATCAGCGAGCGCACCGTGGTGGACGGCAAAAACGAAACCGTCACCACGCCGCGCCTGAGCTTCCGCTTTCTGAACGTGAATCCGGCGGTTGAGCGCGAGCTCCAGCGCATTATTTTCTCGCTGGAGCGCGAAGCGCATCAACGGGCGAACAACGTTCGCTAGGCGTTACATGGCATCCATCGCCTGCTGGACTTTCCAGATATAGCGGGGTGCCTGGGGTGCAGGGTGATTGTCGGCCACATGGTCGACAAACTCATCCGGGCTGAGCGAGTTGATCTCTTTGATGGCCTTTTTACGATCCGATGAGAAGGTGCGCAGCAGCGCCCCCGCCCCGTTCACATAAGACACCACCAGCGCGTACTGCATCACTTCCGGATCTTCGATCCCCGCCAGCACGCCGTGCTCTAGTATGCTCAGGTAAGCGGTTCCCATCGAGATATTACGCTCCGGGTTTTTCAGCTCGCTGGTGGAAGGCTGCCCCTTCCAGCCCATATGCCGGTACACTTCACGTCCGGCGGTGGAGGCTTTCAGCTGCATCAGGCCAACCGCGTTGGATTTGCTGACCAACGTCGGATTACCGCCGGATTCCACGGCGATGATCGCGGTGATAAGCCGTGGGCTGACGCCCCATGCTGCTCCCGCTTTCTCGGTGATCGGCATCCACTGCATGGCGCGTTTTACCGGCACTTCCGGGTTCCATGGTGGATTTTTATAGTCCTGTTTTGAACTGCATCCCGCCAGTAACACAATCAAAAAAGCAAACCATCTTAATTTCACGCCAACGATCCTTATACCGGTATGTAATGTTCAGTCGCCCGCCGGCCAGCAGATGCCGCTTGAAGTGTGACGGGCGTAAGCGGCATGATAAACGTTTCACCTTATATGTCAGCAAGGAATTGCCATGTCAGTGTTTCATTTGATTGCGCCTTCGGGCTACTGCATCAATCAGCAGGCAGCCGCCCGCGGGGTCGCGCGTCTGGAGGCCGCCGGTCATGAGGTACGTAATCGCGAGGTGATCGCCCGTCGCTGGCAGCGCTTCGCCGGGAGCGATGCCGAGCGTCTGGCGGATCTCAACGGACTTGCCCGGCTGGCCGGTAAAAACACTATCGTGATGCCGGTACGCGGCGGCTACGGGGCCAGTCGTCTGCTGGCGTCGGTGGACTGGCACGGGCTGGCGCAGCGGCAGCGGCAGGATCCGCTGCTGATTTGCGGACACAGCGATTTCACCGCTTTTCAGATGGGACTGCTTAAGCATGGCGTGATGAGCTTCAGCGGGCCGATGCTGGCGGGCAACGTCGGCGCGGAAAGCGTGGACGCTTTCACCGAACGCCACTTCTGGCTGGCACTGCGCAACGAAACCTTCACAGTGGAATGGCACGGCGACGGCCAGCCCTGCCAGGCACAGGGCACGCTGTGGGGCGGAAATCTGGCGATGCTGGTGTCGCTTATCGGCACGCCCTGGCTGCCTGTTATCGACAATGGCATTCTGGTGCTGGAAGACATTAACGAGCATCCTTTCCGCGTGGAGCGCATGCTGTTGCAGCTGCACCATGCCGGTATTTTATCCCGCCAGCGGGCGGTGATCCTCGGCAGCTTCAGCGGCAGCGCCCCGAACGATTATGACGCGGGTTACACGCTTGAGGCGATGATCGACTATATGCGCACGCAAATTCGTATCCCGTTAATCGCCGGGCTGGCCTTCGGCCATGAGCCGCAAACCGTCACCCTGCCCCTTGGCGCGCAGGCGACGCTGGAACACGATGGCAGCCATACCGGGTTAACCCTGACAGGGCATTCTGTGCTGCATGCGTAAAAAAACCATTCATCGCACTTATCAAATCTGACCTCCTGCCGTTAATATAAAGAAGCGTATTGAGATGCACGGTCACCGATCGTGCATGTTGTCTGGCAGTAACGGCGTTTTAAGGAGTAATTCGACATTGGAAGCAGAGGCGATAATCGGTCTTTTTATCCTGGGTTCTGTTCTTGTAACCTGTAGCATCTTATTAAGTTCTTTCTCCTCTCGTCTCGGTATTCCTATCCTGGTCATTTTTCTTGCCATCGGCATGCTTGCCGGGGTGGATGGTGTTGGCGGTATCCCTTTCGATAACTATCCCTTTGCCTATATGGTGAGTAACCTGGCGCTGGCGGTGATCCTGCTGGATGGCGGGATGCGCACCCAGGCCAGTTCGTTTCGTGTGGCGCTGGGTCCGGCGCTGTCGCTGGCGACGGTGGGCGTGCTGATCACCTCCGGCCTGACCGGGATGATGGCGGCCTGGCTGTTTCATCTGGACATAATGGAAGGCCTGCTGGTGGGCGCGATTGTCGGCTCAACGGACGCCGCAGCGGTCTTCTCCCTGCTTGGCGGCAAAGGGCTTAACGAGCGTGTGGGCTCGACGCTGGAGATCGAATCCGGCAGCAACGATCCGATGGCGGTCTTTCTGACCATTACCTTAATTGAGATGATCCAGCAGCACGAAAGCGGGCTGAGCTGGATGTTTGCAGTGCACATTATTCAGCAGTTTGGTCTGGGTATCGTGCTCGGGCTGGCCGGGGGTTATCTGCTCCAGCAGATGATCAACCGTATCGCGCTGCCCGCCGGGCTCTATCCGCTGCTGGCGTTAAGCGGCGGCATTATGGTGTTTGCTATCACCACGGCGCTGGAAGGCAGCGGGATCCTGGCGGTCTATCTGTGCGGCTTTTTACTGGGCAACCGCCCGCTGCGCAACCGCTACAGCATCCAGCAAAACTTTGACGGACTGGCGTGGCTGGCGCAAATCGCCATGTTCCTGGTGCTCGGCCTGCTGGTGACGCCATCGGATCTGCTGCCGATCGCCATTCCGGCGCTGATCCTTTCGGCATGGATGATTTTCTTCGCCCGTCCGCTGTCGGTCTTTGCCGGGCTGCTGCCGTTCCGCGGCTTTAACCTGCGTGAGCGGGTGTTTATCAGCTGGGTGGGTCTGCGCGGCGCGGTGCCGATCATTCTGGCGGTCTTCCCGATGATGGCCGGGCTGGACAATGCGCGGCTGTTCTTCAACATCGCCTTCTTCGTGGTGCTGATTTCGCTGCTTTTCCAGGGCACTTCCCTCGGCTGGGCAGCGAAAAAAGCGAAAGTGGTGGTGCCGCCGGTTGGCTGGCCGGAATCCCGCGTCGGGCTGGATATTCATCCGGAAAATCCCTGGGAGCAGTTTATTTATCAGCTCAGCGATGACAAATGGTGTGTCGGCGCGGCGCTGCGCGATTTACACATGCCCGCGGAAACGCGCATTGCCGCGCTGTTCCGTGATAACGCCCTGCTGCACCCCACCGGCAGCACCCGGCTGCGTGAAGGGGATGTGCTGTGCGTGATTGGCCGTGAGAAAGATCTGCCGGCGCTCGGCAAGCTATTCAGCCATTCGCCGCCGGTGGCGCTGGATCAGCGCTTCTTCGGCGACTTCATCCTTGAAGCCAGCGCGAAATTTGCAGATGTGGCGCTGATCTACGGCATTGATGTCGGCGCGGATTACCGCGACAAGCAGCAGACGCTGGGGGAAATCATTCAGAAACTGCTGGGCGCGGCGCCGGTGGTCGGTGACCAGGTGGAATTTGCCGGTATGATCTGGACGGTAGCCGAGAAGGAAGATAATGCGGTGCGTAAGGTCGGGGTGCGCCCGATGGAAGACGAGGCGGAATAACCGCCCCGTTAAAAGTTACACCGTCACGACAGGCACGCGCGGGGCTAAGGCGCACATCAGTTCATAGCCCACCGTGCCTGCGGCGGCAGCCACATCATCAATTTTTATCTCCTGCCCCCACAGCTCCACCGGCGTACCTATTCCCGCCTGCGGACAGGGAGTGAGATCCACCGCCAGCATGTCCATGGACACTGTGCCTACCGTACGGGTGCGCACGCCGTCCACCAGCACCGGCGTACCGTCCGGCGCGACGCGCGGATAACCGTCGGCATAACCACAGGCAACAATGCCGATACGCTGCTCGCCCCGTGCCTGATAACGCTGGCCGTAACCCACACGATCGCCCGCCTTTAACGTCTGAATGCCGATGATCTGGCTGCTCAGGGTCATCACCGGTTTCAGGCCGCTGGTGGCCACGTCCTGCCACTGTCCGGACGGTGATGCGCCGTAAAGTATGATACCCGGTCTGACCCAGTCGAAATGCGCCGCCGGATGCCAGAGCGTGGCCGCCGAGTTGGACAGCGAACGCGGGCAATCCAGCCCTTCTGCCGCCTGTTCGATTTTTACCATCGCCTCATCAATGCCATCCGGCCGTTCCGCAACGGCGAAATGCGACATCAGCGTCATATCGCCGACGTTGCTCATCGCCCGCAGTTGCTGCCAGACGGTATGGATCCGCTCCGGCTGAAAGCCGAGGCGGTTCATACCGCTGTTCACCTTGAGATAGATATCCAGCGGCGCCTGCAGGCGTGCATTTTGCAGCGCTTTCAGTTGCCAGTTGCTGTGCACGCTGGTGGTCAGGCGATACTGATCGAACAGCGCCAGTTCATCGGCGTGAAAGAACCCCTCCAGCATCAGGATCGGCCCTTTCCAGCCGCGTTCGCGCAGCGCAATGGCCTCCTCAAGATTAAGCATCGCAAAGCCATCGGTGCTGCTGAGCGCATTCCAGACCCGCTCAATCCCGTGACCATAGGCGTTGGCTTTCACCACCGACCAGACGCGGGACACCGGCGCGGCCAGCCGGACGACCTGCAGGTTGTGCCGCAGCGCCTGAGTGTCGATGGTGGCCAGTACAGGACGAGACATGACTGCTCCTTTTTAGTTTTGCACACCGTGCAGGTGTTGCGCGCGGGCCGGGGTAAAACCGGGCTGGTAGCGCGCCACGCTCAGATCCTCGAACGGAATGGCCGGGGTACGGCCGGAGAGTAAATCGCTTAACAACTGCCCGGAACCGCAGGCCATGGTCCAGCCCAGGGTGCCGTGACCCGTGTTAAGCCACAGGTTTTTAAACGGCGTGCGCCCCACCAGCGGCGTACCGTCCGGCGTCATCGGCCGCAGCCCGGTCCAGAAGGTTGCCTGCTCCACATGGCCGCCGCGCGGGAAGAGATCGCGCACCACCATCTCCAGGGTTTCGCGCCGCGGCTGTAACAGTTCGGTGTTAAAGCCGACAATTTCCGCCATCCCGCCGACGCGAATGCGCTGGTCAAAACGGGTGATGGCGATTTTGTAGCTTTCATCCAGTATGGTCGAAACCGGCGCGCCGTCATCTTCGGCCACCGGAATGGTGAGTGAATAGCCTTTGAGAGGATAAACCGGAATATCGACAATATTTTTCAGCATCGCCGTGGAGTAAGAGCCAAAAGCCATCACATAAGCGTCGGCTTTGATTACCTCATCGCCGCACTTCACGCCATAGATTTTTTCGCCTTCATACAGCAGTTGCTCCACCGGCGTGTTATAGCGGAACACCACGCCCGCCTCTTCCGCCATCGCCGCCAGACGTTGGGTAAATAGCTGGCAGTCGCCGGTTTCATCGTTCGGCAGGCGCAGGCCGCCGGTCAGTTTGTGCGCCACTTCCGCCAGCGCCGGTTCGACTTCGGCAAGGCGGGAAGATTCCAGCAGCTGATACGGAACGCCTGCGTCTTCCAGCACCGCGATATCGCGGGTGGCATTTTCATATTGCTGCGCGGTGCGGAACAGTTGCAGCGTGCCGCCCTGCCGCCCTTCGTACTGGATGCCGGTGCTGTCGCGCAGGGCTTTCAGGCAGTCGCGGCTGTACTCCGCCAGACGCACCATACGGCCTTTGTTTTCCATGTAGTGACGGGTGTCGCAGTTGCGCAGCATTTGCCACATCCATTTCAGCTGTGACGGGGAACCATCAAGGCTGATGGCCAGCGGCGCGTGGCGCTCAAACATCCATTTGATGGCCTTCAGCGGCACGCCGGGCGCGGCCCAGGGGGCGGCGTAACCGGGGGAGATCTGCCCGGCATTGGCGGCGCTGGTTTGCAGCGCCGGGCCCGGCTCCCGTTCGATCACCGTGACCTCGTGTCCGGCCTGATTCAGATACCAGGCGCTGGTGACGCCTACTACGCCACTTCCCAGTACAACAATGCGCATAACCACTCCCTTTGAGAAAGAACAATGTTCTGATTACAAATTGATAACCCAGATGAAAATGTTATTCAACATATGGCTTTTTTATGGTGACTTACCTCACATCTTCGCCCGCGCGGCCTGTGATGGCGGATTTAGGATCTCCTGCTGACCGGCGATTTTAGTCAGCATTTAATGCTGTAAACAGGCGCTTTTACCCCGTCACCACAAGGCGAAATGGCGAAGAAAAAAATTTACCGGGCAGACCCTTTGTGACACCTTGATCTATGCTTGAAATGAGGCTCTCCATACAGAGAGATCCGCCAACAATGAGGGCGCGCTAATGGCTACGATTGATTCCATGAATAAGGATACGACACGTCTCAGCGATGGACCTGACTGGACGTTTGAGCTGCTCGATACCTATCTTGCTGAAATTGACCGCGTGGCAAAGCTCTACCGTCTGGATACCTATCCGCACCAGATTGAGGTGATCACCTCTGAGCAGATGATGGATGCCTATTCCAGCGTCGGGATGCCGATCAATTATCCTCACTGGTCTTTTGGTAAGAAGTTTATCGAGACAGAACGGCTCTACAAACATGGCCAGCAGGGGCTGGCGTATGAAATCGTTATCAACTCAAGCCCCTGTATTGCTTATCTGATGGAAGAGAACACCATCACCATGCAGGCGCTGGTGATGGCGCATGCCTGTTACGGACATAACTCTTTCTTTAAAAATAACTATCTTTTCCGCAGCTGGACCGATGCCAGCTCCATTGTCGACTATCTGATCTTCGCCCGGAAATACATAACCGACTGCGAGGAGCGCTATGGCGTGGACGAGGTGGAAAAACTGCTCGACTCCTGCCATGCCCTGATGAATTACGGCGTTGACCGCTATAAACGTCCGCAGAAAATTTCCTTGCAGGAAGAGAAAGCCCGTCAGAAAAGCCGGGAGGAGTATCTGCAAAGCCAGGTGAATACCCTGTGGCGCACACTGCCGAAGCGCGAAGAGGTGGAAACCGTGGCGCAGGCGCGGCGCTATCCGTCTGAACCACAGGAAAATCTGCTCTATTTTATGGAAAAAAACGCCCCGCTGCTGGAGTCCTGGCAGCGCGAAATCCTGCGTATTGTGCGTAAGGTTAGCCAGTATTTTTATCCGCAAAAGCAAACCCAGGTGATGAACGAAGGCTGGGCCACGTTCTGGCATTACACTATCCTCAATCACCTGTATGACGAGGGTAAAGTCACCGAACGTTTCATGCTGGAGTTTTTGCACAGCCACACCAATGTGGTATTCCAGCCGCCCTATAACAGCCCCTGGTACAGCGGTATTAACCCTTATGCGCTGGGCTTCGCCATGTTCCAGGATATTAAACGCATTTGTCAGTCGCCCACTGAAGAAGATCGCTACTGGTTCCCGGATATTGCCGGATCGGACTGGCTGGAAACGTTGCATTTCGCCATGCGCGATTTTAAGGACGAGAGTTTTATCAGCCAGTTCCTGTCGCCAAAGGTGATGCGCGATTTCCGTCTGTTCAGCGTGCTGGATGACGATCGTAATAATTATCTGGAAATTTCGGCTATTCATAACGAAGACGGTTACCGGGAGCTCCGCGCCAGGCTGTCGGCTCAGTACAACCTGAGCAATCTGGAGCCAAATATTCAGGTCTGGAACGTGGATCTGCGCGGGGATCGTTCGCTGACGCTGCGTTATATTCCGCATAATCGCGCGCCGCTGGATAAGGGCCGTCGGGAAGTGTTAAAGCATGTGCATCGTCTGTGGGGTTTTGACGTCGCGCTGGAGCAGCAAAATGAAGATGGCAGCGTGGAGCTGTTGGATCGTTGCCCGCCACGGCCAAACAATCTTTAAAACAAAAAGCCCTCTCCGGTGAGAGGGCTTTTTCTTAGCGTCCGTGCATTGAGATACCGCCGGGCAGCGTCTTTTGCATGCGGTGCCAGATTTCGCCGCTCTCACGACCGTAACGACGCACAGTGTCATATACCTGATCAAGCTCGCCCCGCTCACACACCTGCGCCAGCTGGTGATAAAAGCCGAGCGCCAGGCTGCGCGCTTCCGGATTCGCAAAGTAATGACGGCCAATACGCGTATATAAACCTTTCATGCCGTTGATGATCAGGCCATAAATCGGGTTACCTGATGCAAACGCCAGGCCGCGGAAAATGTTGTAATCCAGCTCGGCAAAGGCATCAGCGTGATCTTCAATAGCGCTGGCGGTGGCCAGCACCTTCAGCGCATCTTCCGGGTGCTGGCGGAAGGCGGTACGGATAAAAATGGTGGCGATGTTGGTGCGCACGGAAAGCAGGTTATCGATCAGCTGAGGAACGCTTTCGTGATCGAGGCGTGCCAGCGTTTCAAGAATATTCAGCCCGGACGTTTCCCAGAAATTGTTTACTCTGGTCGGTTTGCCGTGCTGAATGGTCAGCCAGCCATCGCGGGCCAGACGCTGTAACACTTCACGCAGGGTTGTGCGAGTGACACCAATCAGTTCAGAAAGCTCACGCTCGGCTGGCAGGATGGTTCCAGGGGCGAAGCGGTTATTCCAGATACTTTCGATGATGTATTCTTCAGCGAAACCCGCCGGGCTTTGCGCCTTAATGACCATAGTGAGATTTCCATTACACAGCTTAACAAAGAGACTCATCATACCAGAGCGATACAGGCGCAGATAGCGCCAGGCATGAAGAAAAAGGGATCGGGACTTCATTTTTAAGATTTTGTCAGACGCATTTTTCTGGTGAATAAAACCAGCAAACTGACTTAAGGGACAGGCTTATCCTGGCGACGATTCAGGTAAAATAATCCATTACTTATTATTTTTATTGTGGCTAGTGGCGCGGGAAGTGAATTCGTTTACACTGCGTTGTCCACGCTTGTCTTAGGGAAATGATTATGTTGCGATTTTTGAACAAGTGCTCACACGGACGCGGTGCCTGGCTGTTAATGGCCCTCACCGCGCTGGCGCTTGAAATGGTGGCGCTGTGGTTCCAGCATGTGATGCTGCTTAAACCCTGCGTACTCTGTATTTATGAACGAAGCGCGCTGTTTGGCGTGATGGGCGCGGGGTTTGTGGGAGCCATCGCCCCTAAAACGCCGCTGCGCTTTGTGGCGATGGCGATCTGGTTGTACAGCGCCTTTCGGGGGATCCAGCTGGCCTGGGAACATACTGACATTATGTTGCACCCGAATCCGTTTGCGACCTGTGATTTTGCCGCCCGCTTCCCGAGCTGGCTGCCGCTGGATAAGTGGCTGCCGCAGGTGTTTGTGGCGTCCGGTGACTGTGCGGAACGTCAGTGGTCGTTCCTGTCGCTGGAAATGCCGCAGTGGTTGCTGGGCATTTTTATCGCCTACTTCGCGGTTGCAGTGCTGGTGGTGATTGCCCAGGGGTTTAAACCGAAAAAACGCGATCTGTTCGGGCGGTAATCTTTTAGCCCGGCTTTACAGAAATCCGGAAATACTTAATGTTTCCGGATTTTTTTATGCCCTCCATCTCATATCCTCGAAATAAACAACAAAATATATCCACGCACACCAGACCTTCTCAATCGTATCTGATTGAATTCATTGACAATAAATACTTGTTCCAATGTTTTGTATTTTTAATGAATTTATTTATTCCTCAGTAGACAAATTTTGTCTATGAGATTATGCTCAATAAAAATTTATCATTTGGTAAGATTATGTTTCGATCGATTCAGATGCTTAGAGCTTTGGCTGTCTGGCTTGTCGTGCTACATCATGTCAAGCAGATTGTCTTTTCTGATGCCATTGGAATACCATTCATTGACCAAATTGCTCATAAAGGCGCAGCAGGGGTTGATCTTTTCTTTATCATCAGCGGCTTTATCATTTATCAGTCAATATATTCCCGCCATATAAGTGCTCAACAATTTGCCATCAACCGCATAATGCGAATAGTACCGGCATACTGGCTGTTTACAGGCCTCGTTGCGCTGCTGGCAGTATATTTTGATGGCCTAATGTTTGCTACTTCTACAAATCCTGAGTTACTGATACGCAGTCTGCTTTTCATTCCTACAGAGCGTGCTGACATAATGGGTTATATCCCCTTCCTGACGGTAGGCTGGACTTTAAACTATGAGATGTTTTTCTACCTGCTGGCCTGTCTGGTCATTTTAATCTCTCGTGAAAGGTTTATAGTCTTAATTTCGTTAGTGATAATTTTTAGTTATGAATTCCTGAAACCTTCCCTGGCGCAAATGCCTTTTTATGGCAACGGTATGATGCTGGAATTTTTGCTGGGGATTTTTATAGCTGATTTTCACAAGAACGGGATGCTGGACCGAATTAACCCAATGATTCTGGCGAGTCTGTTGCTGGCCTCAATGATATTTATTTATAACAGGAAGGAAGACCACGATATACTATTCATAGGTATCCCGTGCGCTATCATTGTTGCAACAGCTATTGGCCTGGAAGCACAGATAAGTGAAAGCAAAGTGGTTAAATTTATCATAAGATTAGGCGATTATTCCTACTCTACTTATCTTTGCCACGTCATCATCATTTGCAGTCTCCTGTACATATTCAGCGATTATAAATATTGCAAGTATATCGTATCTGCACTTTGTGTTCCCTTTACAATAGTTACTTCATACATAAGCTATAAGTATATCGAACGGCCAATAGGTAGTTTATCTAAGGTTATGCTCAGGAAAAGAACAGCAGCGGTCGCCTGAGCTCATAAAGAGGCAGTTCGCAGTGAACTGCCTCTTTATGCCATGATGCTTTCAATGGCGAATTGTCAGTAATCCCATTTAATTCCGGTTAACGAAGCGTGGGTAATTCCCTCGGGTAATGATCCGTCCTTTGTCCTCACGGTATCCATGATAGAGCATGGGAAAGATACAAGCTTCCCCGATACAATACCCATTATTGTCCTCCTGACGGGAAAAGAGGTCCGGAGA
>NZ_CP127837.1:3579235-3650176 GCF_030291195.1 Enterobacter sp. PGRG2
TTAATCCGCCCACTCCGGCTTATTCAATATATGATCCTGCCAGTCATTCACTTCTGACTCTTTAACCGCAATGTGACGCACGGAGATGCGTTCGGCGTGCATTGCGGCTTTCGAGCCGGTGCGCAGCGGGTGCCAGACCGGCAGGTTCTTCCCTTCGGCGAGGAGTCGATAGGCGCAGCTCGGCGGCAGCCACTCGAAGGTCGGCAGGTTATCGCGGGTCAGCTTGATGCAGTCCGGTTCAAATTCGAAACGGCGCTCATAGTTGCGGCACTGACAGGTTTTGATATTCAGTTGGCGACAGGCGACGTTGGTGAAATAGATTTCATCCGTGTCTTCGTCCATCAGTTTATGCAGGCAGCACTGCCCGCAGCCATCACACAGCGATTCCCACTCGGCGTCGGTCATCTGCTCAAGTGTTTTGCTTTGCCAGAAAGGAGTGTCAGTCATAAGCGGATCCGCCAGTAGGAAATCAAGCTGCACCTTATAACCAGTCAGGCTCGTTGATGCAAGCTTTGCCGCCCTTGCGGACGGCATTTCGCATTTAAAGTACGCGGGTATTGATGGTTAACCCGTTGAGGCTCACTTCCAGCGCATCGCCGCTGTGCAGCGGGCCGACGCCTTCCGGCGTGCCGGTGAGGATAATATCCCCGGCGCGTAAGGTGAAAAACCGGCTCATGTAGGCGATGAGCGGCACGATTTTGTGGATCATGTCGGCCGTCGTTCCCTGCTGGCGCACGTCACCGTTTACTTTCAGGCTGAGCGGGGTGTTTTGCGGATCGCCCTGGAATTCTGCCGCCGGGATAAAACCGGAAATCGGGCAGGAATTATCAAAGCCTTTCGCTTTTTCCCACGGCTGCCCCGCTTTCTTCATCTGCCCCTGAATATCACGCAATGTCAGATCGAGCGCCACGCCGTACCCGGCGATCGCCTGTTCGACGTGCGCTTCGCTCGCCTGACGCAGCGTGGCGCCAATCAGCACTGCCAGTTCAACTTCATGATGCACCGATCCCAGTCCCTGCGGCAGCGCCAGCGGCTGGCGCAGATCGCAGAGCGCGGTTTCCGGTTTGATAAACAGCACCGGTTCCGTCGGGGTGGCGCTGCCCATCTCCTGGATGTGCTTTGCGTAATTGCTGCCGACGCAGACAACTTTACTGACCGGCATTTCCAGCAGTGCGCCCTGCCAGTGATGATGTTGATACATGAGTTCCCCCTGAGTAACACCCTGAACGCGTAAGAAATTAACCTTTTCCGTTGCTCGCCAGATGTTGTTTCAGCAAATCTTCCGGCGGCGGTGGCAACTGCAAATAATAGCCCTGCGTCTTCAGCGCCTCTTTCACTTTTTCCAGATCGGCGTTGACCAGTTTTTTACGCCCGTCGAGGGGTAAGAGCATCGCCAGTTGCGGTTTACCGAACCCCTGCATCAGGGCTTCAGGCACGCGGGAAAAATCGTCTTTTTTTTCAACGTAAAGGTAGGTCTGTTCACGCCGTGGGCTTTTGTAGATCACACAAAACATTCTTTTGCTCTTATTTGTCGGGAGGTCACTTGCCTCAATATAATCCTGACTATAACATGCCTTCTGGTCTTCGGAATATTACCCGCAGTACGGGTGATAATAGCAAATTGAGTAAGGTCAGGATGTCAAACACGCCCATCGAGCTAAAAGGCAGTAGCTTCACCTTATCAGTGGTTCATTTGCATGATGCAAAGCCCGAGGTTATTCGTCAGGCGTTGAAAGACAAAATCGCTCAGGCTCCCGCGTTTTTACAACATGCGCCGGTTGTGATTAACGTCGCTGATGTGGAAGGCAATATTTCCTGGGCCACGCTGCAAAAGGTGATCGCCAGTACCGGTTTGCGCGTGGTGGGGATCAGCGGCTGCAAAGATGCCGCCCTGAAAGCCGAAATCGAACAAGCAGGCCTGCCGTTACTGACGGAAGGCAAGGAGCAGGCGGTACGTCAGGCCCCTGCCCCCGTTGCAGTGGTGGAAGAACCTGCTGTTGCGCCCCACACCATTTCACGGTTGATAGATACGCCGGTGCGTTCCGGGCAACGTATTTATGCACCTAACTCTGATTTGATTGTTACCAGTCATGTCAGCGCAGGTGCAGAACTGATTGCCGATGGCAATATTCATATCTACGGCATGATGCGTGGACGCGCGCTGGCAGGTGCCAGCGGCGATCGTGAGGCGCAAATTTTCTGTACCCATCTCACCGCGGAACTGGTTTCTATCGCGGGGGAATACTGGCTGAGCGAGAACATCCCGGCCGAATTTTATGGCAAAGCGGCGCGTCTGTTGATTGCAGATAACGCTTTGACTGTTCAACCATTGAACTAAGCCCTTTTTAACAAGGAACTCCTATGGCACGCATTATTGTTGTTACTTCGGGTAAAGGGGGCGTCGGCAAGACCACCTCCAGCGCGGCCATCGCGACAGGTTTAGCCCAGAAGGGAAAGAAAACCGTCGTTATCGATTTTGATATCGGCCTGCGTAACCTTGATTTGATCATGGGTTGCGAACGCCGCGTTGTATACGATTTCGTTAACGTTATTCAGGGCGATGCGACGTTAAATCAGGCACTTATCAAGGATAAGCGTACTGAAAACCTGTTCATCCTGCCGGCATCGCAGACGCGTGATAAAGACGCGCTGACCCGTGAAGGCGTGGAAAAAGTGCTCGACGATCTGCAGAAAATGGACTTCGATTTTATCGTCTGTGATTCACCGGCAGGTATCGAAACCGGCGCGCTGATGGCGCTTTATTTCGCTGATGAAGCCATTATCACCACCAACCCGGAAGTCTCTTCCGTGCGCGACTCTGACCGTATTCTGGGCATTCTGGCGTCAAAATCGCGCCGTGCGGAACAGGGCAAGGAGCCAATCAAGGAGCATTTGTTGCTGACCCGCTACAATCCGGGCCGCGTCAGCAAAGGCGATATGTTGAGCATGGAAGACGTGCTGGAAATTCTGCGTATCAAGCTGGTTGGCGTGATCCCGGAAGACCAGTCGGTGCTGCGCGCCTCCAACCAGGGCGAGCCGGTGATCCTGGATGCCGCGTCAGACGCGGGCAAGGCCTATGCAGATACGGTGGAACGTCTGTTGGGAGAAGATCGTCCTTTCCGCTTCATAGAAGAAGAGAAGAAAGGTTTCCTCAAACGCCTGTTCGGAGGATAAATTATGGCTTTACTCGACTTTTTTCTCTCACGAAAGAAAAGTACCGCCAACATCGCGAAAGAACGTTTACAGATTATCGTTGCCGAGCGTCGCCGTAGCGATGCTGAACCTCACTACTTACCGCAGCTGAGAAAGGACATTCTCGAAGTCATTTGCCGCTATGTGCAGATCGATCCGGAAATGGTCTCGGTGCAACTGGAACAGCGTGATGGCGATATTTCTATTCTGGAGCTGAACGTGACGCTACCGGAAACAGAAGACAGTAAATAAATCTCTCTTACTGGTTAAAATATCAGAGATAAAAAAGGCAGCCTTAACGCTGCCTTTTTATTTATCTGCCAAAAAACCCTGTAATTAATTACAGGGGTAATGAAAGATCACCGCGGATATTCTTTTAGCAGCACGTTAAGTTTTGGCGCCATTAAATCGCCGCGCCAGCCGGAAATTAATTCAGGCTGCACGCTTTGCGGTTTTAACTGCCAGTGCCAGTTGAGCAGCTGATTAATCTGGCGACGGGAAGCCAGCAGTTCGGCGCTGACGCCGCTTTCCGTACTGACCTCCTGTACCAGCGCTTTGATGGCTTTAAACGCCTTGCGGTAGCCCGGCATATCCACCAGATTCACCAGCGGCTCAGGCAGCGCCTCCTCCGGCAATTCCTGCGCTTTCGCCACCAGCGCCAGCAGGGTTTTACCGTGGAAGCGGATCTCGCTGCCTGACAAGCCAATGCTGTCCAGCTCGCCCATGCTACCGGGCATATAACGCGCCACGGCCCACAGGTGCTCTTCACGTACCACGAAGTTTACCGCCAGATCGCGCTCACGCGCTTTACGCAGACGCCAGTCCGCCAGCAGACGCAGACAGGCCAGCTGACGGGTGCGCAGCTGCCAGGCGTTGCTGATGTCGCGCCATGCCTCCTCAGGGGCCAGCACTTCCTGGCGGCGCTGCTGCATCAGGCGGCACTCGTCCAGCGCGGCGGGCAGCCAGCCTGCGGTTTCGGCTTCCGCCATCAGTTTGTGGGCGATGGGTAACAGGTACCAGACATCCGCCGCCGCATAGATGCACTGACGCTCCGTTAACGGACGCGCCAGCCAGTCAGTGCGGGATTCGCTTTTATCCAGCGCCGTGCCGGTATACTCCTCTACCATCGCGGCAAAGCCCCATGACATCGGGCGTCCGCTGAAGGCAGCGAGGATCTGCGTGTCGATCAGCGGTTCCGGCAGTTCGCCAAAGACGTTGAGGAACACTTCCAGATCTTCGCTACCCGCATGCAGGAATTTGGTGATGCTGCGATCCTGTAACAGCGCGCGGAACGGCGTCCAGTCGGTGATGGTCAGCGGATCGATCAGCGATACCTGCTCGCCGTCAAACACCTGGATCAGGCCAAGCTGCGGATAGTAGGTACGGGTACGGACAAATTCGGTATCAAGGGCGATAGCGGGAAACGCGCGCGCGGCGTCGCTCATGGCGGCCAGCGCGTCGTTGGTGGTGATCATCTGGTAATTCAAATCGGGTTCTCTCAGGTTTGCGCCCATAAAAAACGCCGGCTAACCGGCGTCGGGCGACTTACTCAAAGCTCAGACTTTATTGTCCACTTTGGCGCGGGCTTCGTCACGCAATTCTCGTCGCAAAATCTTGCCAACGTTGGATTTCGGCAGTTCATCGCGGAATTCCACCAGTTTTGGCACTTTGTAGCCGGTAAGCTGACGACGGCAGAAGGTTATCAGCGCCTCACCGGTGAGCGCCGGATCTTTCCTGACCACAAAGAGTTTGACCGTTTCACCGCTGTTGCCGGAGGGTACTCCCACCGCCGCCACTTCCAGCACGCCGGGATGCTGCATGACCACGTCTTCAATTTCGTTAGGGTAAACGTTGAAGCCGGAGACCAGGATCATATCTTTTTTACGATCGACAATACGCAGGAAGCCTTCGTCGTCCATCACCGCAATGTCGCCGGTGAGTAACCAGCCGTCTTTGAGGATCTGATCGGTATCGGCAGGACGCTGCCAGTAACCAAGCATCACCTGCGGGCCTTTAATGCACAGCTCGCCAGGCTGACCGTGCTCGACTTCGTTGCCTTCATCGTCGATCAGTTTGGCTTCGGTGGACGGCACCGGCAGACCAATGCTGCCGCTGTGATAGTCAATATCGTGCGGGTTGACGCTCACCAGCGGCGAGCACTCGGTCAGCCCGTAGCCTTCAAGCAGGTATTGTCCGGTCAGCTTCACCCAGCGCTCGGCCACCGCCTGTTGTACCGGCATGCCGCCGCCCGCGGAGAGATGCAGTGAGGAGAAGTCCAGCTGCTGGAACTCTTTGTTATTGAGCAGCGCGTTAAACAGCGTATTGACGCCGGTCATCGCGGTGAAAGGATATTTCGCCAGCTCTTTCACCAGCCCCGGAATATCACGCGGGTTGGTGATCAGCAGGTTCTGGCCGCCCAGCTCGATAAACAGCAGGCAGTTCATGGTCAGCGCAAAGATGTGGTAGAGCGGCAGCGCGGTCACCACCAGCTCTTTACCGCGATGCAGCAGCGGGCCGTAGGTGGCATTCACCTGTTCGAGGTTGGCGAGCATATTGCGGTGCGTCAGCATTGCGCCTTTCGCCACGCCGGTGGTGCCGCCGGTGTACTGTAAAAACGCCAGATCGTCAGTCACTACTTCCGGCTTGATGTACTGCATCCGGTAGCCGTTGTGCAGCGCCTGACGAAACGAAATCGCATCCGGCAGGTGATATTTCGGCACCAGCTTTTTGATGTATTTGACCACGAAGTTCACCAGCGTGCCCTTCGCCGGGGAGAGCTGATCGCCCATACGCGTCAGGATCACGTGCTGAACCTGGGTTTTTTCCACCACTTTTTCCAGCGTGTGGGCAAAGTTGGAGACGATAACAATCGCCGCCGCGCCGCTGTCATTAAGCTGATGCTCCAGCTCGCGCGGGGTGTACAGCGGGTTAACGTTCACCACCACCATACCGGCGCGCAGAATGCCGAACAGCGCCACCGGATATTGCAGCAGGTTAGGCATCATCAGCGCCACGCGATCGCCCTTCTTCAGCCCCAGCCCCTGCTGGAGATAGGCGGCAAACGCCCGGCTACGCTCTTCGAGTTTGCGGAAGGTCATCACCTCCCCCATATTCACGAAGGCAGGTTGATCGGCATAACGCGCCGTAGAGTGTTCAAACAGCTCTAGCAGTGACTGGTAGCGGTCGGGGTTGATCTCTGCTGGCACATCGGCGGGATAACGGTTAAGCCAAACCTTCTTCAATGCATCACCTCTGAAATGAGTATTTGTCGTCATCGCAACCCCGGATAATAAACAAGTCGTTAACATTATATTAACTCAGCGTACCAGTTTAATAATTAAACGGATTTAAGGTTGCGAAGCGCGTCACTATTTATTTTTCTTATGATCCTGAAAACGCAGAAACAGCGGACCGGCCGCTGTTTCTTTTGTTTCATTAACAGGAGTTTACTCGGTTACTATGGTCTGAACCTGCGCCGGCCCGGGATTGTACCAGCCGCCATAGCCGTAGCGCCACGGGTGAGGCCCTGGACCCCAGAACCACGGGTCGATGGGCTGCGGCGGCATCATCACCTGCTGGGTAATACGCCAGCGTTTATAGCCGTTCGCCTGCATCACCATATATTTATACGGCGTGTCGCCGACTTTGCCTTCGGCGGTGCCGGTAATCGGCCCGACGACGGTGACCAGCTGACCGCGGAAGTCGACCGGATCGAGGAAGCCGCTGACATCGGCATAAATACGTCCGCGTGACGGCTCGCCCAGCACCGGACGGGCAGCGCTGTCCAGCGGCACGGCGGCGATCTCAAGGCGGGTTTTGCCCTGCTCGTTTTTCACGTCGATCACTTTGCCGCCAAAACGCGCTTCCTGGCCCACATAGAGCTGCGGCGCGTTCATCACCCGCACCAGATCCTGCTGCGGCGTCGGGCTGGTGCCCTTAATGGCATCCGGTACGCTGACGCAACCGCTCAGGGCGACGGCCACCAGCGCGGCGACCGCGCCGCGTACAACTCGTTTATTCAGTGCCATGTTGCGACTCCCGTTATGAACATCCTGTATCTAAGATTCACTCGCGGCCAGGAAGTTTCTTCCATGCCACTTCGTTTCGCAAATAAACAGGTTCGGCGGTATCGGCGGTCACGGTGTTGCCCGCCGCCAGCAGCTGGCAGGCCAGCGGTAGCATATCTTCAGCTGCCGGCAGCAGAATGTCGCCGTCCGTCAGCGTGAGATCGCAGCCTTGCGCCAGATCCGGCCAGGCGGGCCAGCCGGTGCCCACGGTAGCCCAGGCGCCGTCCAGCTGCGCCAGACGCGCACGCACGGCTTCCGGTTTCAGGACGGCTTCCGTCTCTTCGCCGTGCCAGACGCCCTGCGCATCGCGCTCGTACTGCGCCCAGTAGACTTCACCCATGCGGGCGTCGATGGCAGCCAGCACGCGGGTGGCCCCGGTTTTACGGTAAGCGCCCTGCGCCATGGTGGCGAGGGTGGAGACGCCGATCATCGGCAGCTCTGCCCCCAGCGCCAGCCCCTGGGCAATGCCGATGCCGATACGCACGCCGGTGAAACTTCCTGGTCCGCGGCCAAAGGCCAGCGCGTCAAGATCGCGCAGCGTCACGCCGCCTTCGTTCAGGATCTGCTGAACCAGCGGCAGAATGCGCTGAGTGTGCTCACGCGGGCAGAGTTCAAAATGGGCATGGGTGGTGTCGTTTTGCTGTAGCGCAACTGAACAGGCTTCAGTTGCGGTATCGATAGCCAGAATTCGCATGGGTCTTCGCGCGCTCTCTTTAATAAATGGCGCGCATAATATCACAGACTGCGATTACTGTGTCGGCGGGACGGCGAGAAAGCGCACGGCGCGGGAGATGTCGCGGGTGCGCGGCGTCGGCGGCAGGCTGGCGAGGAAGGTCGCGCCATAGGGCCGCATCACCAGCCGGTTATCGCAGATCACCAGCACGCCGCGATCGTCAATATCGCGGATCAGGCGGCCGACGCCCTGTTTCAGGGTGATCACCGCATCCGGCAGCTGGACTTCATCGAAGGGATCGCCGCCGCGCAGACGGCAGTCTTCCATGCGCGCTTTCAGCAGCGGATCGTCCGGGGAAGTAAACGGCAGTTTGTCGATGATCACCAGCGACAGCGTGTCGCCACGCACGTCCACCCCTTCCCAGAAACTGCTGGTCGCCACCAGCAGCGCATTACCGGCGGTGACGAACTGCTGCAACAGCTGCCCTTTGCTGGTTTCGCCCTGCAACAGCACCGGCAGCGTCAGGGTGGCGCGGAACTGTTCCGCCAGATCGCGCATCATGGCGTGTGAGGTGCAGAGCATAAAGCAGCGGCCATTGTTCGCTTCGATCAATGGCCGCAGCATCGCCGCCAGTTGCCGCGCCGCGCCCGGTTGATTGGTCTGCGGCAGATTGCGCGGTACGCACAGCAGCGCCTGACGGGCATAGTCAAACGGGCTCGGCAGCAGCAGCGAGTGCGCCTCTTCAATGCCCAGCCGGGCGGTGAAGTGGTGCAGATCATCATTCACCGACAGGGTGGCGGAGGTAAAGACCCAGCTGCCCGGCTTCTGCGCCATCACTTCTTTGAATTTATCGGCTACCGACAGCGGCGTCAGCGCGAGGGTGAAGTGCCGCGAGGTACATTCGTACCAGTAGCTGTAGCCGGGCTGGTTGATCTCTTTCAGGCGTTTTAAGCGCGCGCGGTACAGGGTGGCGCGTTCAAAGGCGGCATCCAGCAGGGCTGAACGCCCGAGGGAGAGTTTTGCCACGTCGTAGCACAGCTCAAGGGTGTCATCGAGCAGCAAAAAAGCGCGCTGAATGTGGCTGTCCGCCAGCAGTTCGCGCAGATTCCCGCGATAGCCCGGCTCGCCGAGCTGCAACCGAAAATCCTGGGCGCTCTGCGCCAGCCGGTCGGCGCATTTTTGCAGCTGCTGGGTGTCGCGCAGTTCGGTGCGATAGGCGATGGTGAAATCTTTTGCCAGGTCGAGCAGCTGACGGCTGGAAAGGGACTGACCAAAATACTGGCTGGCGATATCCGGCAACTGGTGCGCTTCGTCGAAAATCATCACCTCGGCTTCGGGGATCAGTTCGCCAAAGCCGCTGTCTTTCACCACCATATCCGCCAGGAACAGGTGATGGTTAACCACCACCACGTCGGCATCCATGGCTTTTTTACGCGCCTTCACCACAAAACAGTCTTTGTACTGCGGGCAGTCGCTGCCGAGGCAGTTATCGTTGGTGCTGGTGACCAGCGGCCAGGCGGGAGAGTCTTCCGCCACGCTGGCGCAGGTGCTGATATCGCCGTCGACGGTCTGGTTTGACCATGAGCGCAGCAGAATAACGTCGCTCAGGGTCTGCACGGGTAGATCGCCCCCCGCCAGCGCCTGCTGTTCCAGACGTTCGATGCACAGATAGTTGGAGCGGCCTTTCAGCAGCGCCAGTTTCCCGCTGTACTCCAGCGCGCGGGAGACGGTGGGCAAATCGCGGCTGTAGAGCTGATCCTGGAGCGCTTTCGATCCGGTAGAGATAATGACTTTTTTCCCGGCGCGCAGCGCGGGGGCAAGATAGGCGTATGTTTTCCCGGTGCCGGTTCCCGCTTCCACCACCAGCGGCTGCGTTTTCGCGATGGCCTCAGCCACAGCCTGCGCCATCTGCCGCTGCGGTTCACGCGGGTTAAATCCCGGTATCGCTTTTGCTAACTGACCGTCGATCGCAAAATCGTCCGTCTCACTGTTTTTCGCCACACTACCCCCTGGTTAAATCGCCAGTGATTATGTCAGGGGCGATGGCTTTTAGCCAGCCGAAGTCGTGACAGGGTAAAAACTCTGTGGCAGTCTTGGCGCGCCAATGAAAAATAAGGAGATGGTCATGACAATCGTGCGAATTGATGCCGCAGCCCGCTGGTCTGATGCGGTGATCCACAATCAGACGCTGTACTACACCGGCGTGCCGGAGAATTTGCAGGCGGATGCCTTTGAACAAACCGCCAACACGTTGGCGCAGATTGATGCGATGCTGATAAGCCAGGGCAGCGACAAATCACGCATTCTGGACGCCACCATTTTTCTGGCGGACAGTAAGGATTTTGCGGCAATGAATAAGGCGTGGGATGCGTGGGTGGTTGCGGGTCATGCGCCGGTGCGCTGTACAGTGCAGGCCACGCTGATGAACCCGCAATATAAAGTGGAAATTAAAATTATCGCCGCCGTTTAAAGGCGATTATTCTTCCTCATCTTCTTCGTCAAAGCGTGCCAGAACCCGTTCGCCTTTATGGCTGGCGCGCAGTTCCGCAGCAACCAGGGCAATGGCTTCGCCGCTGCTCATGCCTTCAGCCATCAACGTATGAATGCGATCGACGGCCTCTTGTTGTTGCTCGTGCGTAAGGGAAGGTAAACCTGCAAACATAGTGAACTCCTGCTAAATTGTTCGCGCTGATCAAACATGCTACCCCATAAGCCGGTTACCGGATAGCAAAGAGTCTGGATTAATGAAGACGTTATCACCCGCCGTTATTTCGCTGCCGTGGCGCCCCGACGCTGCCAGCCACTGGTTTACCCCACTCAACACGCAGCCATGGGCCATGCTGTTGCATTCCGGCCATGCGGAGCATGCCCATAACCGTTTTGATATTCTGGTGGCGCAGCCCTGCTGCACGCTGGTGACGCACGGCGACAATACCACCGTGACCCGCGAGGGTGTCAGTACAGCCTCCACAGCGGATCCGCTGGCGCTGTTACAGTCTGAGCTGGACGCCATGCAGCTTGCCCCGCCCTGCGATCCTGATTTGCCGTTTACCGGCGGCGCGCTGGGTCTGTTTGGTTATGACCTGGGTCGCCGCTTTGAAACGCTGCCATCGCAGGCCGAACAGGATCTTCCCCTGCCGGATTTGGCCGTCGGGCTGTACGACTGGGCGCTGATTGTCGATCATCATCAGCAAAAAGTCACCCTGCTCAGCTATGGCGATATAGCGCAACGTCTGGCCTGGCTGGAAGCGCAGCGGGCCGAAGAGACGCAATCGTTTAGCTTAACCTCGCCCTGGCGCTCAAATATAACCCGCGAGCAGTATGGCGAGAAGTTTCGCGCGGTGCAGGCGTTTTTACACAGCGGCGACTGCTATCAGGTTAACCTTGCCCAGCGCTTTCAGGCACATTACCGCGGCGATGAGTGGCAGGCGTTTATGCAGCTGAACCGCGCCAACCGTGCGCCGTTCAGTGCGTTTCTGCGTCTGCCGCAGGGGGCGGTGCTCAGCCTGTCGCCGGAGCGCTTTATTCAGCTGGCTAACGGCACCATCCAGACCCGCCCCATCAAAGGTACGCTGCCGCGGTTGAGCGATGCGCAGGCGGATGCTCATCAGGCCGCGCGGCTGGCGCAGTCGCCCAAAGATCGCGCCGAAAACCTGATGATTGTCGATCTGATGCGCAACGATCTGGGCCGCGTCGCCGAACCGGGATCCGTACGCGTGCCGGAGCTATTCGTCGTCGAGCCGTTCCCGGCAGTGCATCATCTGGTGAGCACCATTACTGCCCGCCTCCCCGCCTCACGCAACGCCTGCGATGTGCTGCGCGCAGCCTTTCCGGGCGGCTCGATCACCGGCGCGCCGAAAGTGCGGGCGATGGAAATTATCGATGCGCTGGAGCCGCACCGCCGTAACGCCTGGTGCGGCAGCATCGGCTATATCAGTCTGTGCGGCAATATGGACACCAGCATCACTATTCGCACCCTGAGCGCCTGTAACGGGCAGCTATACTGTTCGGCGGGCGGCGGCATCGTCGCCGACAGCGAGGAGCAGGCGGAATATCAGGAAACCTTTGATAAGGTTAATCGTATTCTGCATCAACTGGAGAGCTGATTTTGGATTTACAGGCGTTGACACTGGATGATTTTCTATCGCGATTTCAACTTTTACGTCCGCAGGCGAGCCGCGCGTCGCTGAATGCCAGGCAGGCGGCGGTGCTGATCCCGGTGGTTCGCCGGGAACAGCCCGGTCTGTTGCTGACCCAGCGTTCGGCGCAGTTGCGTAAACATGCCGGTCAGGTGGCCTTCCCCGGCGGCGCGGTGGACAGCAGCGATGCGTCGCTCATCGCCGCCGCCCTGCGTGAGGCGCAGGAAGAAGTGGCGATCCCGCCGGAGACGGTGGAGGTGATCGGCGTGCTGCCGCCGGTGGACAGCGTGACGGGATTTCAGGTGACGCCGGTGGTCGGCATTATCCCCCCTGACCTGCACTATCACGCCAGTGAAGATGAAGTGGCGGCGGTTTTTGAGATGCCGCTGGCGGAAGCTCTGCGTCTGGGGCGCTATCATCCTTTAGACATCCATCGTCGCGGCAACGATCACCGCGTATGGCTGTCGTGGTATGAGCACTATTTCGTCTGGGGGATGACGGCGGGTATCATTCGTGAACTGGCGTTGCAGATTGGCATCAAACCCTGAATATTCTTTATGCAATAACCCTTCTGCCAGGAGTGGGATCCGCGTCTCGCCATTAGAAAATTAATGTTCACGCATTAATTTAATTCATGCGAATACTCCAGCCGATCCCGCAGTTCCCTCATACACTATGCGCAATTATTACATCGTTATCGGAAAGTCCGGTAACCCTGTCAGGAGTGTTAATGTGATTAGTCTATTCGACATGTTTAAGGTGGGGATTGGTCCCTCATCTTCCCACACTGTAGGCCCGATGAAGGCCGGCAAACAGTTCGTCGATGACCTGGTCGAAAAGGGATTGCTTGAGAGCGTAACCCGCGTGGCGGTTGACGTGTACGGTTCGCTGTCACTGACCGGTAAAGGTCACCATACGGACATCGCCATTATTATGGGTCTGGCGGGCAATGCGCCGGCCACCGTCGATATTGACGCCATTCCGGCGTTTATCCGCGACGTTGAAACCCGCGGTCGTCTGCTGCTGGCGCAGGGTCGTCATGAGGTGGATTTCCCGAAAGATAACGGCATGCGCTTCCAGAGCAATAACCTGCCGCTGCATGAAAACGCCATGCAGATCCATGCCTATAACGGCGACACCACCGTTTACAGCAAAACCTACTATTCCATCGGCGGCGGTTTTATCGTCGACGAAGAGCATTTCGGCAAAGAAGCCAGCAATGAAGTGAGCGTGCCTTATCCGTTCACCTCGGCAAAAGAGATGCTTGATTACTGCCATGAAACCGGCCTGTCGTTATCTGGCATGGTAATGCAGAACGAACTGGCGCTGCACAGCAAGCAGGAGATCGAAGATTACTTCGCTGATGTCTGGCAGACCATGCGCGCCTGTATCGATCGCGGCATGAACACCGAAGGCGTGCTGCCTGGCCCGCTGCGCGTGCCGCGTCGCGCCTCGGCGCTGCGCCGCCTGCTGGTGGCCAGCGATAAGCTGTCCAGCGATCCGATGAACGTTATCGACTGGGTGAATATGTTTGCCCTGGCGGTAAACGAAGAAAACGCCGCTGGCGGCCGTGTGGTCACAGCGCCCACTAACGGCGCATGCGGTATCGTTCCGGCGGTGCTGGCCTACTACGATCACTTTATTGAGCCGGTGACGCCGGATATTTATATCCGTTACTTTATGGCGTCCGGTGCGATCGGCGCGCTGTACAAGATGAATGCCTCTATTTCCGGCGCGGAAGTGGGCTGTCAGGGCGAAGTGGGCGTGGCCTGTTCAATGGCGGCGGCCGGTCTGGCGGAACTGCTGGGCGCAAGCCCGGAGCAGGTGTGCGTGGCGGCCGAAATCGGCATGGAGCATAACCTGGGTCTGACCTGCGATCCGGTGGCCGGTCAGGTACAGGTGCCGTGCATTGAGCGTAACGCCATCGCCTCGGTGAAAGCGATCAACGCTTCACGCATGGCGATGCGCCGTACCAGCGCGCCGCGCGTGTCGCTGGATAAGGTTATTGAAACCATGTACGAAACCGGTAAAGACATGAACGCCAAATACCGCGAAACCTCCCGCGGTGGTCTGGCAATCAAGGTGCAGTGCGACTAATACTTCTCATAGCCCTTCTGCGACAGAAGGGCTAAATCTCCTCCAATTCTCGTCCGATTATTTTTTCCACACTACACTTGCTGTGGTGCCGTTGCCTTTTGCGATCAACGGTATACTTACCGGACGATGACTTCATGCAGACTGCGCAACGGATCATTAGCGACTACCGGCGAAAACGCATTATCGTCTGCGTGCTTGCGGCCGTTTCCATGCTGCTGTTGACCCTCGGCGCGCGATTTATTTCGGAGCGGAATTTAAATCAGCAGCGTCTGTTATCTTTCACTTCTCATGCTGTTTCCTCACTGGAAAAAGTACTCTCCGCCCTTGAACGCGGGCGTCCCCTGCTGTTGCCGCTGGTAGGTAAACCCTGCGACGACGTGCATCTGGCGCTGCGTATTGAAGCGGCTTCTTTGCAGACTATCCGCTCCATTGGCCTGGTGGAGAACGGGATGCTGTACTGTTCAAGCATTTTTGGTTTTCGCAATGTGCAGGTGCGTCAACTTCAGCCTTTGCTGCCCGCCAGCGAAGCACAGCTGATCCTGTCCACCGATAAATCGTTACTTAAAGGCAGCCCGATACTGATCCAATGGTTTCCTTCTGCGCAAGGGGATGACAGCGGGGTGATGACCATTGTCAATATTACGCTGCTGACCGACCTGATGCTGGAACCGCAAAAACCGCTGATCACCGGCGCCAGTCTGTCGGTCAATAACCGGCATCTACTGTATGGCGGTGGGGTGGCGGACGCCCTGCCCGCGCTGACGGATGAAAAACGCTTTTCGCAAACGTCACAGCGCTACCCTTTTACGGTTAACGTCCGCGGGCCGGGCGCAACGGAGCTGGCGCTGCGGCATCTGCCCTCCCAGTTTCCGCTGGCGCTGCTGCTGAGCCTGCTGGTGGGTTATATCGCGTGGGTGGCGACCGCCAGCCGCATGAGCTTTGCGTGGGAGATCCATATGGGGCTGGCGGAAAATGAGTTTGAGCTGTTTTGTCAGCCGTTGCTGGACGCACAATCCCAGCAGTGCGTGGGAGTGGAAATTCTGCTGCGCTGGAATAATCGCCGTCAGGGCTGGATCTCGCCGGATGTGTTTATTCCTATCGCCGAAAACCAGGGTTTGATCGCCCCGCTGACGCGCTACGTGCTGACGGAAACCCATCGCCAGCTCGCCCTCTTCCCGCCCTCGCCGCACTTTCATATCGGCATTAACGTCGCCGCCAGCCATTTCGGCCACGGAGAGCTGATTGCCGATCTGAACCAGCACTGGTTTAACATCCGTCCGGTGCAGCAGCTGGTGATAGAACTCACCGAGAGGGACAGCCTGAGCGAGGCGGATTTCCGCATGGTGCGTGAACTGCATCGTATGGGCGTGAAAGTGGCGATTGATGATTTTGGCACCGGCAACACGTCCCTCTCGTGGCTGGAAAAGCTAAGCCCGGACATTCTTAAGATCGACAAATCCTATATTGCGGCCATTGGTACGGATGCGGTGAATTCGACGGTGACGGATATGATCATTGCGCTGGGCAAACGTCTTGCGCTGGAAATGGTGGCAGAGGGGGTGGAAACCCCGCTGCAGGCGGCACATCTGCGCCAGCGCGGGGTGCATGTGTTACAGGGGTTTCTCTATGCGAAGCCGATGCCGCTGAAAGATTTCCCCGGCTGGCTGGCGGGAAGTACCCCGCCGCCAGCCCGGCATAACGGGCGGATGATGCCGTCAATGCCGTTACAGTAGCCTTACTCTTCTTCGTCGTGCTCCGGACGCTCTTTAACAACCCGAACCAGATCGACCCGGTAGTCGTTGGCTTCCAGCACGGTAATGGTCAGCGGCGCCAGTTGCAGCACGTCACCCGCGCGTGGGATCTGACCGTTAATGGCGATCACCAGACCGGCAACGGTCGCGATATCTTCGCTGTCGTTAACCAGGTTATCCAGCCCCAGCGCATGTTGCAGGGCGTGCAGATCGGTGGTGCCTTTTACCAGCCAGCCGTCGGCATCGGCGATGATTTCCGGCGTTTCGTCGGCATCCGGGAATTCACCGGCAATAGCTTCCAGCACGTCGAGCGGCGTCACCAGGCCCTGCACCACACCAAATTCGTTGGTGACGATAACAAAGCTGCCGCGGGCGCGGCGCAGCACGCCAAGCAGTTTGATCGGATCCAGGGTTTCCGGCACCACAATCGCCGGGGACGCGGACGCTATCGCCGCCACATCGCCGCCCTCTTCCAGCGCTACCAGCATCTCTTTGGCGCGCACGATACCGATCACTTCATCCAGCTCGCCACGGCAGACCGGGAACAGGCTGTGCGGCGACGAGAGCAATTGCTGACGGATAGTGTCCTTATCCAGGCTGGCATCCACCCAACTGATGTCGCCGCGCGGCGTCATAATGCTGCGCAGCGAGCGCGACGCCAGCGTCAGTACGCCGTTGATCATATAACGCTCTTCATCGGCGAAGGCCCCTTCCGGCACCTGCACCGGCGCTTCGCTGTCCGGCTCATGCTGTTGATTATCTTTGCGGCGACCGCCCATCAGACGCAGAATGGCGTCCGCGGTACGGGCACGCAGCGGCAGCGTTGACTGATGGCGAATAAAGTTGCGGCGAGCAATCTGGTTAAAGAACTCAATAATGATTGAGAAACCAATCGCGGCATACAGGTAGCCTTTCGGAATATGAAAGCCGAAGCCTTCCGCCACCAGACTCAGACCAATCATCAACAGGAAGCTCAGACAGAGCACCACCACCGTCGGATGCTGATTGACGAATCGCGTCAACGGTTTTGAAGCCAGCAGCATCACCGCCATGGCGATCACTACCGCCGCCATCATGACCGGCAGATGGTTCACCATACCGACCGCCGTGATCACCGCATCGAGTGAGAAGACCGCATCAAGGATGACGATCTGTACCACCACGACCCAGAAGCTGGCATAGCCTTTCGTCTGTCCGGTGTCATGTTCACGGTTTTCAAGTCGCTCGTGTAATTCTGTTGTCGCTTTGAACAGCAAGAATAGTCCCCCGAGCAGCATGATTAAGTCACGGCCGGAGAAGCTTAAATCCATCACGGTAAACAGCGGCTTTGTCAGCGTTACCATCCACGAGATCACCGACAGCAGGCCGAGTCGCATGATCAGCGCCAGTGACAGGCCGATCAGACGGGCTTTATCACGCTGTTTAGGCGGGAGTTTATCCGCAAGGATGGCAATGAACACCAGGTTATCGATACCGAGAACGATTTCAAGAACAACAAGCGTCAACAACCCCACCCAGATCGAGGGGTCCATTAAGAATTCCATGACAGGCTCCTGTTTACGGAATGGCAAAACGGTGCGTTAAGCACAGGCGTGATGACAGCAGATGAAAATGAAAGGTGGCGGAAAACGCCGGATTGCGAGGCACGAAACGGCCAATGGGTTAACTGACGTCGGTGACGGTCCATACACGGGGCTACTGCCCTATACTCCTTGATAATTAAACGGATGGTAAACATAGCAGAGAGAATTAATGTTTTGCAAAGATTTACCGGAATTTGCAATTGGAATTTTGTGGTTATTTCGCGGGCCGAAATTTCTGATCGACGAAAGCTAAATTACGGATGCGCATCACAAAAATTATTTTTTCGATGTCTAAAATAATTCACGGAAGTTTTAACTTTTCTTTCAAACCCTTATCTGAATCGATTCGCTGGTAAAGATTGATTCACAACACATCTGTTACAGAGGTGTTAACGATAATAACGGAGGTAGCAAGTGACCATTGCTATTGTAATAGGCACACATGGCTGGGCTGCAGAACAATTGCTCAAAACAGCCGAAATGCTGTTGGGTGAGCAGGAAAACATCGGCTGGATCGATTTCGTTCCCGGCGAGAACGCCGAAACGCTCATCGAAAAATACAACGCCCGGCTGGCAAATCTCGACACCAGTCAAGGGGTGCTGTTTCTCGTCGATACATGGGGTGGCAGTCCGTTTAACGCCGCAAGTCGAATTGTCGTCGATAAAGAGCATTATGAGGTGGTTGCTGGCGTCAACATTCCGATGCTGGTTGAAACGCTCATGGGGCGTGATGACGATCCGAGTTTTGACGATTTGGTCGCCGTGGCGGTTGAGGCGGGACGTGAGGGGGTGAAAGCCCTGAAGGCAAAAGCGCCGGAAGCGGTAACGCCTGCGCCTGCTGCTGCGGCAAAACCCGCCGCACCGGTTAAGCCCATGGGCGCAGATGATTACATGGTGATCGGCCTTGCGCGTATCGATGACCGTTTGATCCACGGCCAGGTGGCAACACGCTGGACCAAAGAAACCAACGTGCAGCGCATTATCGTGGTCAGCGACGAAGTGGCCGCTGATACCGTGCGTAAAACGTTGCTGACGCAGGTTGCGCCGCCCGGCGTGACGGCGCACGTGGTGGATGTCGCTAAGATGATCCGCGTTTATAACAACCCGAAATACGCGGGTGAACGCATCATGCTGCTGTTTACCAACCCTACCGATGTTGAACGTCTGGTGGAGGCCGGGGTGAAGATCACCTCCGTCAATATCGGCGGTATGGCTTATCGTCAGGGCAAAACCCAGGTAAACAACGCCGTTTCGGTGGATGAGCAGGATATTGAGGCCTTCAAAAAACTCAATGCCCGCGGTATTGAACTGGAAGTCCGTAAAGTCTCAAACGATCCGAAACTGAAAATGATGGACTTGATCAGCAAAGTGGCGAAGTAGCCGGCACGAGCTGATTTACTCAGTTTTCACAACTACGTCTTAGTTATAGGAGAAGTACAATGGAGATCACCCTTCTTCAGATTGTGCTGGTGTTTGTCGTGGCCTGTATCGCCGGTATGGAGTCGGTACTGGATGAATTTCAGTTCCACCGTCCGCTGGTGGCCTGTACGTTAATTGGCATGGTGCTGGGTGATATGCAAAAAGGCATCATCATCGGCGGTACCCTGGAAATGATCGCCCTCGGCTGGATGAACATCGGGGCCGCCGTGGCGCCGGATGCCGCGCTGGCGTCGATCATCTCCACCGTGCTGGTCATTGCCGGAGGCCAGAGCATCGGCGCCGGGATCGCGCTGGCTATTCCGCTGGCGGCGGCAGGCCAGGTGTTAACCATCATCGTTCGTACCATTACCGTGGCATTCCAGCACGCGGCGGATAAGGCGGCCGACAACGGCAACCTTACGGCGCTGTCCTGGATCCACGTTTCTTCTCTGTTCCTGCAGGCGATGCGTATTGCGATCCCGGCCGTCATCGTTGCGGTTTCTGTGGGCACCAGCGAAGTGCAGAATATGCTTAACGCCATTCCTGAAGTAGTAACCAGCGGTCTGAACATCGCCGGGGGCATGATCGTGGTAGTGGGTTATGCGATGGTCATCAACATGATGCGCGCGGGCTACCTGATGCCGTTCTTCTACCTGGGCTTCGTCACTGCCGCCTTCACCAACTTCAACCTGGTGGCGCTGGGCGTGATTGGCGCCGTAATGGCCATCCTTTATATCCAGCTGAGCCCGAAATACAACCGTTCAGCAGGTGGCCCGGTACCGGCCGCGGGTGCAAACGATCTTGATAACGAACTGGACTAGCAGGTGAGCGACATGGTTGATATGACAAAAACTACCGCAGTGAAAAAACTCACTCCGGGTGATATTCGTGGCGTGTTCATTCGTTCAAACCTGTTCCAGGGGTCGTGGAACTTCGAACGTATGCAGGCGCTGGGTTTCTGCTTCTCAATGGTACCGGCGATCAAACGCCTCTATCCGGAAAACAACGAAGCGCGCCGCCAGGCCATTAAGCGCCATCTGGAGTTCTTCAACACCCATCCTTACGTGGCGGCTCCGGTACTGGGCGTGACGCTGGCGATGGAAGAGCAGCGTGCTAACGGCGCGGAGATCGACGACGGCGCCATCAACGGGATCAAGGTTGGTCTGATGGGGCCGCTGGCAGGCGTGGGTGACCCGATTTTCTGGGGTACGGTGCGTCCAGTGTTTGCGGCGCTGGGTGCCGGGATCGCGATGAGCGGTTCTCTGCTCGGGCCGCTGCTGTTCTTCATCCTGTTTAACGCCGTGCGCCTGGCAACCCGTTACTACGGTGTGGCCTACGGCTACCGTAAAGGCGTGGACATCGTTAAAGACATGGGCGGCGGCTTCCTGCAAAAACTGACCGAGGGGGCGTCAATTCTCGGCCTGTTTGTTATGGGGGCGCTGGTTAACAAGTGGACGCACGTGAATATCCCGCTGGTGGTGTCGGAAATTACCGACCAGACCGGGAAAACCAACGTCACCACCGTACAGACCATCCTCGATCAGCTGATGCCGGGGCTGGTGCCGCTGCTGCTGACCTTCGCCTGTATGTGGCTGCTGCGTAAGAAAGTGAACCCGCTGTGGATCATCGTCGGCTTCTTTGTTATCGGTATTGCCGGTTACGCTGTTGGCCTGCTGGGTCTGTAAAAGTTAGTTATTGCGCCGGGGCCTTTGCCCCGGCTTTTTTTCGGGAGGATGAATGACGATCACGGATATCGTGTTGATTTTGTTTGTTGCTGTACTGCTGGCTTACGCACTCTATGATGAATTCATCATGCCCCGCCGCCATGGTCAAACGCTGCTCAGCGTCCCCCTGTTGCGCCGCAGCCGGGTCGATGGCTTCATTTTCGCCGGGTTGCTGGTGATCCTTATTTATAACAACGTGACCAATAATGGTGCTGTTTTAACCACATGGTTATTATGTGCTCTGGCGCTGATGGCTATTTATCTGTTCTGGGTTCGCGCGCCGAAAATCATCTTCAAACAGGATGGCTTTTTCTTCGCCAATGTCTGGATTGCTTATAACCGCATTAAAGAGATGAATTTATCTGAAGATGGTGTGCTGGTGATGCAATTAGAGCAGCGCCGTCTGCTTATCCGGGTGCGAAATATCGACGACCTGGAAAAGATCTACAAAGTTATGGTTAAAACTCAATGAGTTAAAATATAGCGAAGGCTATATTTCTGCACATAAAATCGCCGCAGTTATAGCCACTGCTATATTATTTTCTACGGAATAACTTATATTTTTTAACCTGATTATTACCAATAAAGACAAATGCAAATCGTTATCAGCCTGACAAAAAAGTAATGAATTTCTGTGATTGTTCTCACCTTGCGAAATATGGTAAGGTTGCGCCCGTCGTTGGGGAGTAGCCGATTTCCATTCACCCCGGAAATGTGCGCGTCAACATACTCGTTGAAAAACGTGGCGCGTACGAATCAAATCGCATAGACGTTTGATTAGGCGAGACCATTGACACATCAACTGCTGATTACTGGGGGCAGTGATGTGTTATATGGATACCCCGGTCAGGACGCTCTTATGAATTTATCTGCCACTCTCCTGCTCGCTTTTGGCATGTCGATGGATGCCTTCGCCGCTTCCATCGGGAAAGGCGCTACCCTGCACAAACCCAAATTCTCCGAGGCCCTGCGCACCGGTCTGATCTTTGGCGCGATTGAAACCCTGACGCCGCTGATAGGCTGGGGACTGGGCATGCTCGCCAGCCAGTTCGTGCTGGAGTGGAATCACTGGATCGCCTTTTTGCTGCTGGTTTTTCTCGGCGGACGAATGGTGCTGGAAGGGGTACGGGGAAATGATGATGAAGATACGCCCCTGCAGCGTCACGGCTTCTGGCTGCTGGTGACAACCGCGATTGCCACCAGCCTGGATGCCATGGCGGTTGGCGTCGGGCTGGCCTTCCTGCAGGTCAATATTATCACCACCGCGCTCACCATTGGCTGCGCGACCCTGGTGATGTCGACGCTCGGGATCATGATTGGCCGCTTTATAGGCCCGCTGTTAGGAAAACGGGCTGAAATTCTCGGCGGGATCGTGCTGATCGGTATTGGCTCGCAGATCCTCTGGAGCCACTTCGCCGGTTAAGGATCACGCTGCCAGCACTGGATGCTGAAATCCGTCTGACAGCTGAACTGCGCCATATCCGCCAGCGCTTCCCATACCTCCGGTTTCGCCCGCCACGCGAAGGGCGTCATCTGCAACAGCGCCACCGCTTCCGCCCCGCTCAGGGTCATGCTGTATCCCAGCGCATGCTGCTCTGCCAGCGTAAAACCTTCAATCTGCTCGCGTTGCGGCGCGTGAAGCTGAACTTCATCGTAGATCAGCCCTTTCAGCTCCTGTAAGTGATGCGGGCCGGGAGCGGCGGTGATCACCCAGCCACCGGCTTTCACTACCCTTGCCAGCTCCTGCGCTTTGCAGGGCGCATAAATGCGTACAATCGCATCCAGCGTACTGGCTTCAAACGGCAGCCGGTGGCTTGACGCCACACAGAAAATTACCTGCGGATAACGCTTTGCCGCGGCGCGTATTGCGGGCTTTGACACATCCAGCCCGAAAGTCTGCGCCCCGTGCTGCGCGGCGATCTGCGCGAACGCATCGGTGTAATAGCCTTCGCCACAGCCAATATCCAGCAGCGCACTGGCCTGCGCCGGTAAACGGGCGTCCAGTTGCTCGCAGATAGCATCCCGTAATGGCTGATAGTGCCCCGCATCCAGAAAGGCGCGGCGCGCCTGCATCATCTCTGCGCTGTCCCCCGGCTCGCGGGAGCGTTTATGCTGAACGGGCAGCAAATTGACGTAGCCCTCTTTCGCCAGATCAAACTGATGCCGTTGCGGGCAGACGAGGCTATTTTCCTGACGGCGCAACGGCGCATGGCAAAGGGGGCAACTGAAGGACATATCAACTCCGGGCGATAATAAAGGGCGAAAGTGTAACGCCAATCGCCCCTGCGGGAAATGATTTAGCGCGTTGCCGCCACGCCGGAAGAAGAATTGAGCACCAGCAGATGATCGTCGCCGGGGCGCAGACCGTCGGGTTCGATATTTTCGACACGCAGTACACGGGTCATGATCTCGCTGAATACCGGCGCCGACACGGCACCGCCGTAATAGGCACCGTTTTTGGGATCGTCGATCACCACCACCAGCGCATATTGCGGATGACTGGCTGGCGCGACGCCTGCCGTGTAGGCGACGTATTTATCGACATATTTCCCGTCATCGCCGATTTTCTTCGCCGTGCCGGTTTTGACCGCCACCCGGTAATCACGTACCGCCGCTTTGGTGCCGCCGCCGCCCGGCAGCGCGACGCTCTCCATCATATGCTCCACCTGATGAACAATGTCAGCAGGCATCACCTGCGTACCCATCACCGGCGGATCGACGCGGGTAATAGACAGCGGCCGCGCCAGACCAAAACTGCCGATAGTGGCGTAGACATGTGCCAGCTGTAGCGGCGTGACCATCAGGCCATAGCCAAATGAGAAGGTGGCGCGATCTAACTGCCCCCAGTAACGGCGCACCGGCAGGCTGCCACGGCTTTCGCCGGTCAGACCCAGCCCGGTGGGGATACCAAAGCCAAAGCTTTTATAAGTATCCAATAGCTTCTGGATGGGCATCGCCAGCGACAGTCTGGACACGCCGGTATCGCTCGATTTCTGCAGAATGCCGGTCAGCGTGAGTTCCGGGTAATAGCCCACGTCGCGAATACGGTGTCCGTCAATGACATACGGGTGGGTATCCACCACGCTGTCAGGTTTGACTATCCCCTGCTGTAGCGCAGTCATCAGCACCATCGGCTTAACGGTCGAGCCGGGTTCAAAGGTATCGCTGATGGCGCGGTTACGGAAATCATCCAGGGTCGCGCCGCTGCGATTATTGGGATTAAAATCGGGATAATTGGCCATCGCCAGAATTTCACCGGTGTCTATTTTTATCAGCACCGCCGCGCCTGACTCCGCCTTATTCCAGGTAACGGCGTTATTCAGCGCATCTTCCGCCAGGGTTTGCAGCCGTTTATCGATGCTCAGCGCCAGGGTTTGTGCCGGTACCGCGGGCGTTTCGGTGATATTTTCAATCACGTGCCCATAGCGATCTTTACGCACCTCGCGCAGACCGGGCTTGCCGGTCAGCTGCGCGTTAAAGCTTTTCTCAACGCCTTCGATCCCCTGCCCGTCGATATTAGTAAAACCGATCAGATTGGCGGCAACGTGCCCGCCGGGATAAAAGCGGCGTGATTCCGTTTGCAGATTAATGCCCGGCAGATTGAGGCGATCTATCCACTGCGCCTGTTGGGGATCAAGCTGCCGCGCCAGATAGACAAAGCGCGACGATGCATGTTGCCGGAGCATGGCGGCCAGATCGCTCAGCGGCATTCCCAGCGCTTTCGCCAGCGCCTGCCAGCGTCCGTTATCCACCGGGCCGCCCTTTTCACGGATAACCTTCGGATCGGCCCAGACAGCATCAACGGGCACACTGACCGCCAGCGGTGATCCATTGCGATCGACAATCATGCCGCGCGGCGACGACACTTTCACTTCGCGCAGGGAACGCCTGTCTTCCTGCCTGACCAGTTTGTCCGGTGCAATAATCTGCAGCCAGGCGGTGCGGCCCAGTAGTATGCCCAGCGAGAAAAGAATGGCGATGCAAAGCAGGGTAAAACGCAGAGGGGTAAAATTGCGGGTAAGGCTGTTCTTTTTCACCGTGGCTCCTGTAATGAATTAACCCGCTGATTTAACGGGAAACAGGCGCAGAAAGGGAAAAAACTGTGCTAATAACAGTATGGCTTTGCTACAAAAGGATAATGAGGAAGCAGGAGGTAACACTTTGAAATGAAGGCATTAAAAAGCCCCGCACCGGGCGAGGCTTGATGCTGACATTGACCGCCTGTGGCGTTCAAGTCGGTGGCAGAAATCAGATAGCGGTAACGTTAACTGCTGCCGGGCCTTTCTGGCCGTCCTGAATTTCAAACTCAACGTTCTGGCCTTCAGCCAGAGTTTTGAAGCCGTTACCCTGGATTGCAGAGAAGTGTACGAACACATCTTTGCTGCCGTCAGCAGGAGTAATGAAGCCAAAACCTTTAGACTCGTTGAACCACTTAACTTGACCTTTAATCTTTGCCATTTGCAAAATTCCTTAGAGTGTTTTCTTAGCCCGCAGGCATTAACTGAGATAAAACTGAGACATTACTGCTTGAGGCACTAATATAAGGTTCGGCAGAGAAGCGGTATTCAACGACAACGTGTTTACTCAGGACTTCTTTACTGAAAATGCCACACATAAACAGAACTGTACCTCGTTCGACTCACGACGTGTTATCACATACAACATGAAATATGGCAAGCCATTTTTAAACATGTCTGGATCCGCCGCACAAATTCTGCAAATGCCTTCACTACCCGCTTTCGATAAGACCTGACTTTGCAGATCAGGGCGCTTTAACGGCAGTTATGGGCACGTGCGGATCCTGTGAAAAACACGACTTTATAACCATAGCTTAATATGATGGATTGATCCAGCCTAAGCTAAGCGATTGATATAATATAAAATATATCCTTATAACTTTTTCTTCTGGCTTATAAAGTTAACAAATGAATCATCAATAAAGCGTAATTTTACCTGGTTATACAAAGGTGCTGAGTAAGTGAATAAAAGTTGCACAAATAATAATGTGCCTGCACCAAAATAATGAAAGTTTAATGACATTGCATCATCGTAAAGCAATAAAAACGTTTCGCTGGTGCAAAAAATAATAGCATTTGCTGTTAATGCGGGAATAAGGAAAAGCTTATGCGAATATTTTCGCTGGAAAGGATAAATACTGACCGATTTTCAGGATGCGAAAGTTATCACGCCGCCCTCCCGCTTCGTTTAATTCCTGCACCAGTTCCCGGACAGGTTCATCGAGCCCTTCATCCGCCAGTTCAAAAACGCCCCAGTGCACCGGAAAAGCCAGCGGTTCCCCGGCCTGCTGCCAGAGTCGCACCGCCTGCTGAGGATCCATATGATGTGAGGCCATAAACCAGCGTGGCGCATAAGCGCCAGCCGGCAGCGCCACGATGTCGAATGGACCCAGACGCTGCGGGATGTCAGCCAGCGTCGGCGTGTAGCCTGTATCGCCGGTAAACCAGAAACGCTGGTGCGGGGATGTCACCACCCAGCCACACCAAAGCGACCGATTGCGATCCCACAGGGTACGCATACTCCAGTGCTGGGCGGGAGCGGCGGTTATCGCCAACCCATGGAAGCTGCGGTGCTCCCACCAGTCAAGCTCAACGATATGCTGTACACCGCGACGGCGACACCAGTCGCCCAGACCGAGCGGTACGAAGAGGGTGACATCAGGAAAACGCTTTAGCAGCGCACGCAGGGTACGCTTATCAAGATGATCATAATGGTTGTGGGAAATCAGGATGGCGTCGAGGACGGGCAGATCGTTGATGTTCAGCGCCAGGGGCGTTTTGCGCCGCGGCCCGCTGAAACTCACCGGCGAGGCGCGATTTGAAAATACCGGGTCAATCAGCAGATGCTTGCCGTCAAGTCGCAACAGCATACTGGTATGACCAAGCCACCAGACGCGATCGTCTTCTCCGGAAATAACGGCGCGTTGCCACCATTTGTCGATAAAAGCGTCATAGCCACCCTGCGGTGCTAAGGGTAACCCGGCGGCACGACGTTCTTTACGCCAGCGCTCCACGTCGCCAGGTTTATGTCCGGTTTCGGACAGATTACGAAAACCTTCAGGGGAATGATGCGGCAGATCAGGATTATACCAGGGGTTTTTCCATGCCATGCTGCACCCTCCCCTGACGATTAGCGCTCGGCGACCAGACGAATAAAATCATCGCCATCGGCCTGAACGTTCACCGCTTTCTCCGGCGCTTCTTTTTCAGGTTCGTTTGCTTCGCACAGTCGGCGCAGCAAGGCCGTCTGCCGCTTTTGCTGATCGAGCAGCGCTTCAAGCAGTTCGATCTGTTCACGGGTACGTGAGCTCAGACGATTAACAAAAAACCACAGGATCAGACCTGCGACCAGCACCACCAGCGATACGACCAAAGACGCAAGATTAAACACGCCTGAATTCAGTACTTCGTTCATTTCACCACCTCAATGTTAACGCGCTATCTTACCACTGGCATTAAGGAAGGAAATCATTGTCTGAAAAAATGCCGTCACCAGGGAATAAATTTATTGATAACGCAGATACCGCTGAAAAACTGCACATCCTGATCGCACATAACATTCAGCATCTGGGTCCACATCAACAGGCAGACAACCAGCGCGGCGATCACGATAAGCCACCGAAATTTTCTCACTACACTCTCCGAATTAATACCCTGTCTCAAGGTTATCACGCGCTTGTTAAACCGCGGCTAACTGTAGCGCTATCCGGCCTTTTTAGGAATGCGTGACTTGTTTCATTGCGTAAAAACCGCCAGGATTTTACGCACAGGATAATAAAAGGAGTTTATATGCGCATGACAGTTCGCACGATTATGATCATCGCTCTGCTGTGGATTGGCGTATTACTGAGTGGTTACGGCGTACTGGTTGGCAGCAAAGAAAATGCCGCCGGACTCGGTTTGCAGTGCCGCTATCTGACGGCGCAGGGCTTCAGCACAGCGCAATATATTCATACCGACAGTGGAATTATTGGTTTTACGAATTGCCCGGTACTGCGCAAAAGCAATACGGTAATTGATTAAGCGATTGCCCGGTCAGCAGCGGCTGCCGGGCAACGATTTTTATTCAGAACGGGTAGTCGTTGTAGCCCATTTGCTCAGAGATTTTACGCGCGGCAGTGTGCAGCATGGCCACGTAATCGTGCAAATGCTCCTCAGAGAAACGCAGCGTCGGGAAAGAAATACTCAGACCAGCAATCACCACGCCAAAACGGTCAAATACCGGTACGCCAATGCAGCGCAGGCCTTCTTCCTGTTCTTCGTTATCTTCGCCGTAGCCCTGCTCACGTACGATATCCAGCATCGGCAGCAGATCTTCAGTCGTGGTTATGGTGCGATCGGTACTGCGCTTATACTCAACGCCTTCCAGGATCTGCTTCACTTCTTCACGATCGCGCCACGCCAGCAGCACTTTGCCAATCGCCGTGCTGTACAGCGGATTACGACGCCCGATACGGGAATACATGCGCAGGTTGTACATGGAATCGATTTTGTGGATGTAGACGATACTGTCTTCATCCAGCGCGCCCAGGTGGATCGTCTCTTTGGTCAGACGGGACAGTTCGCGCATCTGAATATCCGCGCTGCGGATCAGATCCACATTCTGTAGCGCACGCGCGCCAAGTTCAAAAAGTTTCAGCGTCAGCGAATACTTTTCTGACTCACCTTCCTGCGCCACATAACCCAGCGATTTCATGGTCTGCAAAAAGCGATAAACAGTGCTTTTTGACATCATGACCCGCTGCGACAGTTCGGTGATACCAATTTCACGCTCTTCGCCGAGCGCCTGCAGGATGCCAAAAACTTTCAGAACTGAAGAGACAGAATCTGGCTGTTTATCCAAATCTGCGATTGCCATTAATCACCTCATCGCCAGTGTTTTATAAAAATTAGAACCGGTTTTTATTATAAATTCGCGGCGGGCTGCCCGCAATGCGCGTTTGGCATCTTCTTTACAAATCTGCGACATAAAACCGAATATCCTGCCGGACGGCATAAAAAAAGCGCGCCGGGTGGCGCGCCTGATGTATCAAATGACGGCTTATTTAAGATAAGCGCCGCTACGCAACGCTTCAATGCGTTTATCCAGCGGCGGGTGAGTCATAAACAGCTCGCTGAGCGATTTGGACTTACCGTTGATGCAGAAGGCCATCATGCTGCTGGCTTCCTGCGGCTCATAGCTGGTTTTCAGACGCTGGAGCGCCGCAATCATTTTCTCACGCCCAACCAGACGCGCAGAACCGGCGTCAGCGTGGAATTCACGGTGGCGGGAGAACCACATGGTAATAATGCTGGCCAGGATACCAAACACCAGTTCCAGCACCATCGCCACCACGAAATAGATCATCGGGTTGCCGTTGCTCTCTTCGCCCTCGTCGCGGTTACCGCCAAGGAAGCCCGCCGCCAGCTGCGCCAGGATACGGGAGATGAAGATAACGAAGGTGTTCACCACCCCCTGCACCAGCGTCATAGTAACCATGTCACCGTTGGCAACGTGGCTGATTTCATGGGCGATAACCGCTTCCGCTTCGTCGCGGCTCATGTTCTGCAACAGCCCGGTGCTCACCGCGACCAGCGAAGCGTTACGGCTGGCGCCCGTGGCGAAGGCGTTAATATCCGGCGCGTGGTAAATAGCGACCTGCGGCATGGCGATCCCGGCCTGGCGGGACTGCTGCTCGACGGTCTGCATCAGCCAGCGTTCCATATCGTTACGCGGCTGCTCGATGACTTCGCCACCCACGGATTTCAGCGCCATCCATTTCGACATCATCAGTGAAATGATGGATCCGCCAAAACCGAAAAGCAGCGCCATGATTAACAAGCCCTGAATACTGCTGGACTGAATGCCTGTCAGGCTGAGCACCAGCCCGAAAACCACCATCACGGCCAGGTTGGTCAGCAGGAAAAGCGCGATCCGCATCATAATTTTCTTTTAACCCCAGTTTAACAAAACGCACTATGCGATTACCCACATCGTATGGGTATACGCGGCATTTTCAAGGATCCAGGCTTCGTAAGTCACCAGAAAGACACAACTTTACATTGAGAATGACATTGCTGACGTGAATACGCGTTTGTTAAAAAAAACAGGCACAATTTCTTGTGCCTGTGGTTTTTATTTTGCGGGAGCGGGCTTCGCCGCCGGTTGATCTTTTGTTAGATGGGCAAGATCAAGGGCGATATGCACCGTTTCATCCAGATACGGATCCGGCTCCTTGTAATCTTTTGGCAGGTCATCCAGCTTCTTGAGTAACGGCTTGCCTTCGCGCTTAAAGCGATCGTTCAGACGCGCCAGACGAATGGCATCGTCTTCGGCGTTCTCTTTCTCGCGCTGCGCCTCATTCAGCGACACGATATCCCGTTTTTCCTTCATGGCGTTGAAACGGGCAATGTCCTTCATGATGTACTGGAACTCAGGATCTTTTGCGATACGCTCGTTATGATCTTTCAGCAACTGCGGCCCGTGCGGCGTTAAATCGCCATACTTCACAAAGGTCGCGGCGTTGATGCTGTCCCACGGCAGGGCGTTATCCTCGAACTTCTCGCCGGTTTCCGTCTCTTCATTACCTGTCGGCATGATGATGTCCGGCGTGACGCCTTTACGCTGCGTACTGCCGCCGTTAACGCGGTAGAATTTCTGGATGGTGTACTGGACCGAGCCCAGCGCTGGCCATTCCGGACGCAGCATCTGATCGTAAATACGGTTCAGCGAACGATACTGCTGCACGGTACCTTTACCGAAGGTCGGTTCCCCGACAATCAGCGCACGGCCATAATCCTGCATGGCGGCGGCGAAAATCTCCGATGCCGAGGCGCTGAAGCGGTCAACCAGTACCGCCAGCGGGCCTTTGTAGTACACAATGCCGTCGTTATCGCTGTCTTCGCGCACTTTACCGTTGTTATCACGCACCTGCACCATCGGGCCGGACGGGATAAACAGACCCGAGAGCGATACCGCTTCGGTCAGCGCGCCGCCGCCATTGGTACGCAGATCGATAATGACGCTGCTGACGTTCTGTTTTTCCAGCTTCTGCAGCTGCACCTTGACGTCATCCGTCAGGCCAACGTAGAAGCCCGGAATATCCAGCACGCCGACTTTTTCTTTGCCCACGGTTTTCACGGACATTTTCACCGCGCGATCTTCCAGGCGAATGCGTTCACGGGTCAGGGTAACAATGCGCGTTTTGGTGCCCTTACCTGCCGGCAGGATCTCCAGACGCACTTTGCTGCCCTTCGGCCCTTTAATCAGCGCGACGACGTCATCCAGACGCCAGCCGATCACGTCCACCATGTTCTGCCCGGTCTGACCAACGCCAACAATGCGATCGCCCACGGTAATGGCTTTGCTTTTCGCCGCCGGACCGCCTGCCACCATCGAATTAATGACGGTGTAGTCATCGTCCATTTGCAGCACGGCGCCGATCCCCTCAAGGGAGAGGCTCATTTCCGTGTTGAACTGTTCGGTGTTACGCGGCGAAAGATAATTGGTGTGCGGATCGATTTCGTGCGCGAAGGCGGTCATCGCCAGTGAGAAAACATCTTCACTGTTGGTCTGCACCAGACGACGGATCGCAAACTTATAGCGACGCGTCAGGGTCTCGCGGATCTCTTTTTCGTTTTTACCGGTCAGCTTCAGGCTCAGCTCGTCAAACTTAACCTTGCCATCCCACAGGGCGTTCAGCTCGGCTTCGTCTTTCGGCCACGGCGCTTTGCTGCGATCGACGTTGAAGGAGTCGTTGCCGGTAAAGTCCATCGGACGCTCCAGCACTTTCAGCGCGTACTGATAACGCTCAAAGCGACGCTTCTGCGCCAGATTGTACAGATCGTAGAAAACGTCGAGTTTACCGGTGCGTAACTCATCGCCGATCACGCCCTTTTTCTGGGCAAACTGGGCGACATCGCTGGCTAACAGCACGTTGTGGCTGTAATCCAGCAGGTTCAGGTAGCGATCGAAAATTTTGGCGGAAAACGCCTGATCCAGATCGAACTGGCGGTAGTGGGAGCGAGTGAAGCGCGAAGTCACGCGTTCACTCACTGTGGCATGCTGCGTCTCTTCCTTTAACACCGGAATTTGATCAGCACGCGTAATATCTTCGACGGCGAAAGCCTGCCCTGTGATCAGGAGCAGGCCAGCCAACGCGGTGCGCTTAAACAAAGTGTTCATGCCAGGCCTGGCCTCCGTTTCAGAACAACAGGTGTTCTGCGCGTACAATCATCGACATACCAGAAGTCAGCTGCACACGAACGCCATCTTTGGTGATTTCCGTTACAGTGGCATCCATGGCATTGTTGCCCGCTTTCACCTTGAGGTTCTGCCCCACACTCAGCGCAGTGATATCTGACACTGGAGTATGCTGCGGCTCTTCACGCGGTGCGCGCTGTGGCTTAGCGGCTGGCTTATCGGCACGCGGTTTACGCTCGCCGCCTTCTTTGCGACGAGGCGTCGCCGGGCGCGGTTTACGTTCACGACGCGGTGCGTCTTCTGCCGAATCCCCGGCGGCGGCGGCAGCTTCGCGCTTTTTCGCCTGCTGCTCGGCACGTTGTGCCTGCACGCGGGCTTTGGCTTCTTCCAGCTGCTTACGGGCGTGCTCTACGTGCTGCTCGTCCAGCACACCGCAAGGGTTGCCGTCGAGATCGACGCGCGCTGCGCCCGCTTTGATACCGTACAGGTAGCGCCAGCTGGAGGTGTAAAGACGCAATGCAGAGCGCAGTTGGGTTTTGCTGAGATTCATCTCACCATCAACACGCTCGACGAGATCCTGAAAAATACCGATTTTCAGGGGGCGCGCTTCGCCTTCAGCACTGAAACAGAGCGGAAAACGTTCGGCCAAAAATGCGATAACTTCTTTACTACTGTTCAACTTAGGTTGATTTTCCATGAAATTTCCTGATTACAACGGACGTAGCCAACTAGCCGCAGGCATGAACAGGCGTCATTATAATGACGCTATCAGTAAATGCTACGTTATCCGTTGATTATCCTGCGACGGCTGCAAAGAATTTACGGTAATCGGTCGCCGCCAGAACGGTTTCAAGCTGCGAAACCAGCTGGCGCAGGCCCTCTTCGTCCTCAGCAGTAAAGCGGGAAAAGACCGTACTGTCGATGTCGAGCACGCCAATAATCTGATCGTTCACTACTAGCGGCAGAACAATTTCAGCATTACTGGCGGAATCGCAGGCGATGTGGCCATCAAAGGCATGCACATCATCCACCCGCTGCACACGGTTTTGCGCCACCGCGGTGCCACACACGCCGCGACCGACAGGAATACGTACACAGGCGATTTTGCCCTGGAACGGCCCTAACACCAGCGTCTCGCCTTCCAGCAGGTAAAACCCTGCCCAGTTAACCCCGTCCAGACGCTCAAACAGCAGCGCGCTGGTATTGGCAAGGGTGGCTAAGAAACTGCTTTCGCCTGTCATCAACGCCTGAAAATCGCGGTTCAAATCCGCATAGAAATCTGCTTTGTTCATTATTTAATCACTTGGTTGTCTTACAAAATTCCTGCACAGCCTAATAAAATAAGCATTAAATGCGTTCTTGCTCAAGATGATTCCATTCATGAGTTAATATAGATGCATTCCAACACTGGCTATTGAAACCATGGCTTTAAAAATCTCGCAGGTAACACCAGACAAAAAAATCACCGTACATTCTGTTGGTGATGCTTTGCCTCGTGCACATTATCAGCGTTGCCCGCAGTGCGATACGCTTTTTGCGTTACCGGTGATGAAATCGCACCAGAGCGCCTGGTGTCCGCGGTGTGACGCCAAAATTCGCGATGGACGCGACTGGTCGCTGACGCGCCTGGCGGCGATGGCCGTCACCATGCTGTTGCTCATGCCCTTTGCCTGGAGCGAACCCTTGCTGCGCTTCTATTTGCTGGGCACGCGCATCGACGCCAACCTGTTGATGGGTATCTGGCAGATGACCGCCCAGGGGGATCCATTGACCGCAGCAATGGTTTTGTTCTGTACCGTCGGCGCGCCGCTGGTGCTGGTCGCCGCCATTGCCTATCTGTGGTTCGGTAATATTCTCGGTATGAACCTGCGCCCGGTGCTGCTGATGATCGAGCGGCTGAAAGAGTGGGTGATGCTGGATATTTATCTGGTCGGCATTGGCGTTGCCTCTATCAAGGTGCAGGATTACGCCTACCTGCAACCGGGCGTCGGGCTGCTGGCATTTATCGCGCTGGTGATCCTCAGCATCCTGACCATTATCCACCTCAACGTGGAACAGCTGTGGGAGCGTTTTTATCCCCAGCGGCCGGCGACCCGCCCGCATGATAACCTGCGCGTCTGCCTCGGCTGCCATTTCACCGGTTTGCCCGATGCCCGCGGTCGCTGTCCGCGCTGCCATATTCCGTTACGTTTTCGCCGTCGGCAGAGCATTCAGAAATGCTGGGCGGCGCTGCTGGCGTCCATGGTCTTTCTGTTACCTGCGAATCTGTTGCCCATCTCGGTGGTTTACATTAATGGCGCGCGACAGGAAGACACCATTATGTCGGGGATTATTTCACTGGGGAGCAGCAATATCGCCGTCGCCGCCATCGTGTTTATCGCCAGTATTCTGGTGCCTTTCACCAAGGTTCTGGTCATGCTGACGCTGCTTATCAGCATTCATTTTAAATGTGAGCAAGGATTACGGACTCGTGTATTGTTATTGCGGCTGGTGACCTGGATCGGGCGCTGGTCGATGCTGGATTTGTTTGTAATTTCACTCACCATGTCTTTGATTAATCGCGATCAATTGCTCGCGTTTACCATGGGGCCAGCTGCGTTTTATTTCGGCGCAGCGGTAATTTTGACTATTCTTGCTGTGGAATGGCTGGACAGCCGCTTACTTTGGGATGCACATGAGTCAGGAAACCCCCGCTTCACCGACTGAAGCGCGCATTAAAACTAAACGTCGTATTTCACCTTTCTGGCTGCTGCCGGTTATCGCGCTGATGATCGCAGGCTGGCTTGTCTGGAGCAGTTTCGAAGATCGCGGTAATACCATTACCATCGACTTCGTTTCCGCCGATGGCATTGTGGCGGGACGCACGCCGGTCCGTTATCAGGGGGTTGAAGTCGGCACGGTGCAGGACATTCGCCTGAGCGAAAAACTCAATAAAATTGAGGTGCGGGCGAGTATAAAAGCCGACATGAAAGATGCGCTGCGTAGCGATACCCAGTTCTGGCTGGTGACGCCCAAGGCATCGCTGGCCGGTATTTCAGGTCTGGATGCGCTGGTGGGCGGTAACTATATCGGCATGATGCCGGGCAAAGGCGAACCTCAGGATCATTTTACCGCGCTGGATACGCAGCCAAAATACCGTCTTAACAACGGTGAGCTGATGATCCACCTCCATGCGGCGGATCTGGGCTCCCTGAGCAGCGGCTCGCTGGTCTACTTCCGTAAAATCCCGGTGGGCCGCGTCTATGACTACGCCATCAACAAAGACAAACAGGGCGTCACCATCGACGTGCTGATTGAACGCCGTTTCACTAACCTGGTGAAAAAAGGCAGCCGCTTCTGGAACGTCTCCGGCGTGAAGGCGGACGTGGGCCTGAGCGGTGCGAAAGTGGAGCTGGAAAGCCTCGCCTCGCTGGTAAACGGTGCCATCGCTTTTGACTCGCCGGACAGCTCCAAACCCGCAGAGCCGGACGATGAATTTGGTCTGTACGAAGATTTAGCCCACAGCCAGCGCGGCGTGCTGATCAAACTCGATTTGCCGGGCGGCCAGGGGCTGAAAGAGAACTCTACGCCGCTGATGTATCAGGGGCTGGAAGTGGGCGAGCTGACCAAAATTAACCTTAATCCAGGCGGCGGCGTCACCGGCGAAATGACGGTGGATCCGAGCGTGGTCAATCTGCTGCGTGACAATACGCGCATTGAGATGCGCAGCCCGAAAATTTCCCTGAACGATACCAGTCTCAGTTCGCTGTTAACCGGCAATACGCTGGAGCTGGTGCCGGGTGAAGGCGAGCCGCGGGATCACTTTGTGGTGCTGCCCGCCGATAAAACCCTGTTGCAGGAGCCGGGCGTGATCACCACCACCCTGACCGCGCCGGAAAGTTACGGCATCGATGCCGGTCAGCCGGTGATCCTGCACGGTGTGCAGGTGGGTCAGGTACTGGAGCGTAATCTGACGGCGAAAGGCGTGACCTTCGCGGTGGCGCTGGATCCGCAGTATCGCGATCTGCTGCATGGCGACAGCAAATTTGTGGTCAACAGCCGGGTGGACGTGAAGCTCGGTCTGGACGGCGTGGAGTTTCTCGCCGCCAGCGCCAGCGAGTGGATCAGCGGCGGGATCCGCATCCTGCCGGGCAATAAAGGCGAGATGAAATCCACCTATCCGCTGTTTGCTAACCTCGACAAGGCGCTGGAAAACAGCCTCGGCGATCTGCCCACCACCACGCTGACGCTCTCCGCCGAAACCCTGCCGGACGTACAGGCCGGATCGGTGGTGCTGTATCGTAAGTTTGAGGTGGGTGAAGTCATCACCGTGACGCCGCGCGCCAATGCTTTCGACATTTCGCTGCATATTAAGCCGGAATACCGCTCGCTGCTGACCAGCAATAGCGTGTTCTGGGCGGAAGGCGGCGCGAAAGTGCAGCTCAACGGCAGCGGACTGACGGTACAGGCCTCACCGCTGTCCCGCGCGCTGAAAGGCGCCATCAGCTTCGATAACCTGCCGGGAGCGGGCGCGTCTACGCGTAAAGGCGACAAGCGGGTACTCTTCCCGTCAGAAACCGCCGCCCGCGCCGTCGGCGGGCAGATCACCCTGCACGCGTTTGATGCCGGAAAACTGTCCGCCGGGATGCCGATCAAATACCTTGGCATTGATATTGGCCAGGTGCAGGATCTGAAGCTCATCACCGAGCGCAACGAAGTGCAGGCAAAAGCGGTGCTTTATCCGGAATATGTGCAGACCTTTGCCCGCACCGGGACACGCTTCTCGGTGATCACGCCGCAGATTTCCGCGGCGGGCGTGGAGCATCTTGATACCATTCTGCAGCCTTATATCAACGTCGAGCCGGGACGCGGCAACGCACGCCGCGACTTCGAGTTACAGGAAGCGACTATCGCCGACTCCCGTTATCTGGACGGGCTGAGTATCGTGGTGGAAGTGCCGGAAGCAGGCGGGCTGAATATCGGTACGCCGGTGCTGTTCCGTGGCATGGAAGTGGGTACGGTCACCGGCCTGACGCTGGGCACGCTGTCAGATCGCGTGATGGTCGGCCTGCGGATCAGTAAGCGCTATGAACATCTGGTGCGGAATAACTCGGTATTCTGGCTTGCTTCCGGCTATTCACTGGACTTTGGCCTGACCGGTGGCGTGGTGAAAACCGGCACCTTCAATCAGTTTATTCGCGGTGGTATTGCCTTCGCCACCCCGCCGGGCACGCCGCTGGCGCCGAAAGCGCAGGTCGGTAAACATTTCCTGTTACAGGACAGTGAACCGAAAGAGTGGCGTCAGTGGGGCACCGCCCTGCCGCGTTAACCAACCGGGGCTCCGGCGTGTCTGCGCCGGGGCCTTTATGCTACACTGCGCGCCTGTTTTTTTGCTGGTGATACGCGAGTGGCACACAATTCTGTTTATCTTCCCGATGATTTTCTTACGCAAATGCGCCAGGCCATGCCGTCGCATCTCTCCTTTGACGACTTTATTGCCGCCTGTCAGCGTCCGTTGCGCCGCAGCATTCGCGTCAACACCCTGAAGATCAGCGTGGAAGATTTTCTCACGCTGGTGGCGCCCTATGACTGGCATCTGACGCCGGTGCCCTGGTGTGGCGAAGGTTTCTGGATCGAGCGTGAAGATGAAGATACCGTGCCGCTCGGCAGTACTGCCGAGCACCTGAGCGGCCTGTTTTATATTCAGGAAGCCAGTTCCATGCTGCCGGTCGCCGCGCTCTTTGCCGGGGATGAACAGCCGTTACGGGTAATGGATGTGGCCGCCGCCCCGGGATCCAAAACCACGCAAATCGCCGCCCGTATGCAGAATCGCGGGGCGATCCTCGCCAATGAATTTTCTGCCAGCCGCGTAAAAGTGCTGCACGCCAATATCAGCCGCTGCGGTATTCATAACGTCGCCCTCACCCATTTCGACGGGCGGGTGTTTGGCGCAGCGCTGCCGGAAGCCTTTGATGCCATTCTGCTGGACGCGCCCTGCTCCGGCGAAGGCGTGGTGCGTAAAGATCCCGATGCGCTGAAAAACTGGTCGGTGGCGAGCAATCTGGAAATCGCTGCCACCCAGCGCGAACTTATTGACAGCGCTTTTCACGCCTTGCGGCCCGGCGGGACGCTGGTCTATTCCACCTGCACGCTTAACCTGGACGAGAACGAAGCCATCTGCCACTGGCTGCAGGCGCAATATCCTGACGCCGTGGAATTTGAATCGCTGACAAGTCTGTTTCCGGATGCCGGCGCCGCGCTTACCGCAGAGGGTTTCCTGCATGTTTTCCCGCAGATTTACGACTGCGAAGGCTTTTTCGTCGCGCGACTGCGTAAAACCGCCTCCGTGGCCCCTTTACCGGCCCCGACCTACAAAGTAGGTAATTTCCCCTTCGCGCCGATGAAAACCCGTGAAAGCGCAAACATTATGCAGGCGGCGGCCAGTGTCGGGCTGCGCTGGGACGAGCAGCTGCGGCTGTGGCAGCGGGACAAAGAAATCTGGTTATTCCCGGCGGCCATCGAACCAATGATCGGTAAAGTGCGCTTCTCCCGTCTGGGCATCAAACTTGCCGAGATGCATAACAAAGGTTTCCGCTGGCAGCACGAAGCCATTATTGCGCTGGCCGGTACTGCAAATCCGCTGGCTTTTGAGCTGACCCGTCAGGAAGCCGAAGAGTGGTATCGCGGGCGTGATGTCTATCCGCAAACCACACCCTCGCAGGATGATGCGATCGTGACTTTCCAGGGACAACCGCTGGGACTGGCGAAAAAAATTGGCTCGCGGCTGAAAAACAGTTATCCACGTGAACTGGTGCGGGACGGGCGTTTATTTGCGGCCAGAGACTGACGGCTTAAAAAAATAAGCACATTCTGACTGGCATATTCCGCTTAAGTGAACCAGGCTAAAAAATGGGTGACTTTACTGGTCGTACCACTATAGCAACTTAACGGAGAGCATTATGACGAAAACCAGCGTGCGTATTGGCACCTTTGAAATCGATGATGCTGAGCTGCAAGGCGAACAGCAGGGTGAACGAACATTGCGTATTCCATGCAGTTCCGATCCGGATTTATGTATGCAACTGGATGCCTGGGATGCGGATACCAGCATTCCGGCGCTGCTTGATGGTGAGCACTCAGTGTTGTACCGCGAACATTATGATGAGCAGTCTGATACCTGGATTATGCGTCTTGCCTGATCCGAAGAACCCGTCTTCCGGACGGGTTATTTACTCCGCGAATTTCCCCCGCTCTGTTTCATCCCCTACACTTACTCTACGTTAGCCCGATCTGAGGATGGAATGTTCGCACTGGTATTATTTGTTTGTTACCTGGATGGTGGGTGTGATGACATTGTGATTGATGTCTATAACACTGAACAACAGTGCCTGGTGGCCATGGATGAGCAACGTTTGCGGCACGGCGGCTGCTACCCGGTAGAAGATTTTATCGATGGCTTCTGGCGTCCGGCTCAGGAGTACAGCGATTTCTGATGACCTTTTTCATATATTGCGCTGCGGGTGCTCCGCAGACGCAATAATACCCTCGCCCGCGTCCCTGTTTATTGCCCTGCCGGTCTGTTTATTTAAATCAGATTAACCTCAATCAAACCTAAACAAAGCGGAAATAAAACAGCCGCAGCCATTAACATATTTTTGTCAGGCCTCCAGAATAGTCGGAAATTAGAGAGGTCATTATTGTGACAAACACTACCCTGCAAATTGATGCGCCCTCATCGCCGCATCCACACCTTATTTCTGACCTGATCCATGGCCGTCTGACGCCCGGGCCGATCTGGCAAAAGCGCGATTATCGCATCAAATTTCTCCTGCGTTCGCTGCTCTTCTGGCCGTCGACCGTTAAGATGCTGAACAGCCTGTCCAGCCGTCCGGGCTTCGATCGCCTGCTCAGCGCCCAAATCACGCTGCCCAGTAAATCGCACCGCCAGTATCTGATGCGGGGCCTGCGTGCCGGACAGCGCGCCGACGCTATCATCAGCCACTATGACTATATCGACAGTCTGACCTCCGCACCGCTTGCGGAGGCGCTGACCGCTGCCGCGCCGGTACCTCTACTGGAATTTACCGGCAAAGACGATGCGCCTTTTACCGTCTACGCCTCCTGCGCCAGCAAAGCCGAGCGTGAAGGTGAAAGCACCCTGTGGCTGTATGGCGCAGATAATACGCTGCTGGCAAGCGCCACTTTCAGCGTGGTGACGGAAAAGGGAGCGCGCGCGCTGATGGTGGGAGGATTACAGGGACCGCGCCGCTCGGTTTCTCACGACGTCATTAAACAGTCCACCCGCGCCTGCTACGGTATCTTTCCGAAACGTATGCTGATGGAAATATTCTGGCAACTGGCGGCGCTTACTGGCATTACGGCGGTCTATGGCGTCAGCGATAAAGGCCATGTGTTCCGTGCCCTGCGCTATCGTTTCAGTAAGGGCCGGCATTTTCATGCCAGCTACGATGAATTCTGGGCCTCCGTGGATGGCTCGCCTGACAACGCCTGGCGCTGGAAGTTGCCGTTACAGCTTGAGCGTAAATCACTTGAAAGCATTGCCAGCAAGAAACGCGCTGAGTATCGCCGCCGCTTTGCGCTGATGGATGATGTTCAGGCCCGTCTGCGGGCGCTGTTTGATTAATCATCACCTGCCGGGCAGCGTCTGGCGGGGTGGCAGGCTCTCTGTTATTGTCTTAAGGCCAGGAACACTTAAGACAAGGTAGCGGTATGCAAAAGTTTGATGAATTGTGGAATGCTATAGCCACGCGGGTGCGTGAAAACAACGACATTCCCTTTGCGGAAATGGAAAACGAAGAGAGTCCCCTGGGGAATGCCACCCGACAGCGTATCGCGCAAATATTTATTCTGGAAGTGCTGCTCGCCAGGCATCGTGATAAATACGCCAGCATGTTTGTTCCGCTGTCCGGCGAAGAAGCGCTTTATCACCTGATTTTCAAGCGCACCGGCTGGAAGCCTTTCGAGATTAAGCAGCTTTCCTTCAATGATGCCATGTTTGTGATGGCTGAATTATTCCGTGAAGAAAACCTGCCCGTCGAGGCGCGTGAAATGCTGCTCGCCCAGGGTGTGCGTGACACCGCTTTCCCGGTTTTTGATTTCTCAGAAAAAGACTGGTCGCCACGCGAAAACGCCCTCTTTCTGCAACGCTGATATTCCCCTTCCCGCGGTGCCGCGGGGAGTGGTAGTTTTTTTAAACCTCGATTTTTTGCATTATTTTTTCGCGATCAACATATATACAGCGATTACGACCGGTTTCCTTGCCGTGGTATAACGCCTTGTCGGTTCTTTCCAGCACTTCGCGTAATACTTCATCTTCATCGATACGGGTTAACCCGGCGGTAAAGGTGATCTTAATTTCATGCCCGGCCACGAGCATTAATGTTCTGGCAATCAGGTTGCGGATCCGTTCAGCAGCAATGCAGGCTTCTTTTTTGGTGGCGGCGTGCAACACAATAATAAACTCCTCGCCGCCATAGCGATATACGGTCTCACACTTTCTGACATTATCTTCCAGCGTCAGCGCCAGACAGCGTAATACCCCGTCCCCCACCAGGTGTCCGTAGTTATCATTTATTTTTTTGAAGTGATCAATGTCCATCAGTAATAAATACAATCCCTGTTGACTGTATTGATCGACCATCCCGCTAAAGGAATCATCCAGCGTGCGTCGTAAAGGTAAACCGGTGAGCGTGTCGTAACTGCTGCGCAACTGTAAAAGATGGGTTTTATAGTCGGTCACCGAGGCATTGAAGGCAATGAGCGCATTTTCAAAGCTATCAAAACGCGCGTCGCTCACCTCCCCCTTGCGCACCGCCTCCACCAGCGCCCGGCAGGTGATATGAATGTCGTGATGCTTACGGTGGATGTCCTGAAGAAAACTGCCGTCATTGCGCTCTTCTGTCAGCCGCTCGTCGATCCACTGACCGAATTCGCAAATTTTATGGGCGTCTTCATAAGTAAGCTCAGGCATCAGCGCCGATTTATTCGCGATAAAATGGAGTACTTTTACCAGCCATTTAAAATGGGCTTCGGATGAATTATTGAGCCCAAGAATAGTTGAATCAATATAACTGTGTTTTTTGTTCATATATATAACCTTCGTGAATATTTTAGCGCAAAATAAATATTTAAATAGCCTGATACGATACTACACTTTAATTAGTTTTATTTAACCTTCACGTGCCCGCTAATATCAGCATGAGGGCGACCCCACAAAGTGCGGACAAAAAGCGTCGAAAAGGGGTTGGATACACTCCCAAAAACGTTTACCTTGTAACCTGAGTCAGGCAAAAGGCGCGGGATCGGCACCTGCTGGCTAAGTTTTTGATGGAAAACAGAATAAAAAAAGACCGAATACGATTCCTGTATTCGGTCCAGGGAAATGGCTCTTGGGAGAGAGCCGTGCGCTAAAAGTTGGCATTAATGCAGGCAAACTACGCCTGGCACTTTAAGAATAGATGACAGCGCCAGCTTTTCCAGTCTGCCGCAGGAGTGGCCTGGAAAATCCGGTTAAGGTCGCAGCCGAAAAGCAAAAAACCGCAGCACTTCAGTATGAGGGCTGCGGTTTTTTTATTGGAAATCAGAAAGATATTTTTGGTATTTAGCAGAGCTTTTCAGCACGCTCGATAAACGGAGCGAGGCTCATTTTTTCACCGCTTTTGTGCGGATTATCGACCTGGATCACACTGACGGACGTACCCTGCGCCTGACCGCTGTCGACCTGCTTTTGTGCCGCTTCGTTCAGCGGATACTGCACCAGCGTAGACGGATTAATCGCAAAGAGCGCATGTCCCGGACGGCAGGTTAACATCACCTCCTCGCGGTTAAAGGCCCAGTTATCTTTTCCGACTTCAAAACGGCTTACCGTGATCACTTTCGGGGCTGCCAGCGCGGCGGCGGAACAGGTAAGTAACAGCAGGGAGAGAATACTTTTCTTCATTATCTTCGCCAGTTATTCAGAAAGGTTCAAGCGTTGCGAACAGGCTGACCAGGGCCAGCACCAGTGTACCCAGGATCACTTCGGCCTGCGTCATGCGAATAAAGTGTGTTTGCGCCTGACGACCATGGGTGCGAAAGCGCGGCACCAGAACATAACGATTCACGACCGCAATTACCAGCATCAGCAGCACCAGCGCACATTTGCACAAAAGCAGACGACCATAATCGCTCTGCCAGGGTAGTGCAACGCCCTGGATCAACAGCGCATTAACAATACCCGTCAGGAATACCAGCGCCACCGCCAGATGCGTGGCGCGGGAAAAACGCATCAGCGTAGTGATTGCCGCTTCGCGCCTGTGACCTCCGGCTTGTCGGGTACAGAAAATCACGGGCAGGAGGCCGCCAAACCACGCGGTTGCGCAGATCAGATGCAGGGCGTGATTCAGGCGCTGCAACATGCCGGGCAGCCCGTCATGCATCGCCGCATGACCGACCATGGCCTGTAACATGAGCTGTGCGAGGAGCAACGCAAACAGGCGCCCCTGACAGCGTGGCTGCACCATCACCATAACCAGCGTGATGAGCGCCAGCAGCATCTGCCACAGCCAGACGCTGCCAAACTGCGTCTGCGCCACCGCCAGCCAGATATCAGGGCGAAGCGTATCCGCAAAGCCATTGCCCATCATCCCGCCCTGTACGGCAAACATCAGCAGCGCGCTGCCAGCGCACAGGGTCAGGCAGAGGCGCTGTATACGCTTAAAGCGCCGGATGATCACCGGTTGCAGATCTGCCGGCGCCAGCACGGCGCTGAACCAGGCGCTGCCTGTCGCCAGCATCAGAGTGGCAAAATGGATAAACCGCAACGTGATATAGAGAAAGGCCAGCATCGGTTATCTGACGCTGAAGTGATAATTACCTGTGGTTTTGTGTCCATCGACCGACACAACGTGCCAGTCTACGGTATACTCTCCCGGCGTCAGCGCCTGCTCAATGGGCACAATCAACTGCGTTTTGTCGTTGTCATTACGTTTCACCGGCCCGGTTTTCACGTCCTGCTGTTTGCTGCCGGTAATTTTCACGCCGCTGAATTTTGGCTCGATCCCTTCCGAGAAATTGAGCGTCAGCGCCTGGGGTGCCGCATCGACCTTCGCATCTGCTGCCGGATACTGATGTTTCAGATGGGCATGCGCAAAAACAGCAGGCGTTGCGAGCATTCCGCCTGCAAGCAGCAAGGCAGAACAGAGACTGGATACCATGAAAGTCATTTATTCCATTCCTTTTTGTTATATCTCAGTAATGAGAATAACCCCGATGAATGTATGAGTCGAGTCTGCCGGCAGTCGGGCTTGCCTTTCCGGGGCAGGCTTAGTAAGTTTTGCGCCGAACACTCAGGAGAAGTTTATGAACAAAAATCTCGCTACCCTTCCTCAGGATGAGATGGACAAAGTGAATGTCGATCTGGCGGCGGCTGGTGTAGCCTTTAAGGAGCGCTATAACATGCCGGTGATCGCGGAAGCCGTAGAGCGCGAGCAGCCCGCGCATCTGCGTGACTGGTTCAGGGAGCGCCTGATTGCCCATCGTCTGGCCTCGGTGTCGCTCTCACGGCTGCCTTATGAACCGAAAATGAAATAAATTTGCATCACCTGCTAAGGGAAACCCACATGTTACGCGTGATAGACACCGAAACCTGCGATTTGCAGGGCGGCATCGTAGAAATTGCTTCCGTCGATATTATTGACGGCCAGATAGTGAATCCGATGAGCCATCTGGTGCGCCCGGATCGCCCTATCAGTCCGCAGGCGATGGCTATCCACCGTATTACGGAAGCGATGGTGGCGGATCAGCCATGGATCGAAGAGGTTATTCCCCATTATATGGGCAGTGAGTGGTATGTCGCCCACAACGCCAGCTTTGACCGGCGTGTGCTGCCGGAAATGCCCGGCGAGTGGATCTGCACCATGAAGCTGGCGCGTCGGCTGTGGCCTGGGATCAAATACAGCAATATGGCGCTGTATAAATCCCGTAAACTGAATGTCCAGACCCCGGCCGGGCTGCATCATCACCGGGCGCTGTATGACTGCTACATTACCGCCGCGCTGCTGATTGATATTATGAATACTTCAGGCTGGACGCCGGACCAGATGGCGACCATTACCGGCCGCCCTGCCCTGATGACCACTTTTACCTTCGGTAAATATCGCGGTAAAGCGGTGTCGGAAGTGGCTGAACGCGATCCGGGTTACCTGCGCTGGCTGTTTAATAACCTGGAACGCATGAGTCCGGAGCTGCGCCTGACCCTTAAGCACTACCTTAACGATCAGTAGCCTGACGTCCCGGTAACGTACCCTGCGCAAGGCCAATGAGAAACGCATATTCCAGCGCCACCCCTTCATAAGATTTGAAGCGGCCCGATTTCCCGCCGTGCCCGGAATCCATATCGGTGCACAGTAACAGCAGGTTGTCGTCGGTTTTCATTTCACGCAGCCTGGCGACCCATTTCGCCGGCTCCCAGTATTGCACCTGTGAATCGTGCAGCCCGGTGGTTACCAGCAGATGCGGATAGGCCTGCCGCTGGATATTGTCATAGGGGCTGTAGCTCTTCATATAAGCGTAATATTCCGGATCCTGCGGGTTGCCCCACTCCTCAAACTCACCGGTGGTGAGCGGAATGGATTCGTCCAGCATGGTGGTCACCACATCCACAAAGGGTACCTGGGCTATCACACCGTGGAACAGATCCGGCCGCTGGTTAATCGCCACCCCCATTAACATGCCGCCCGCGCTGCCGCCCATGCCATAGCAATAGTGCGGCGAGCCGTAGCCCTGCGCGATAAGCGCGTCGCAGACGTCGATATAATCGTTGAAAGTGTTTTTCTTGCGCAGGAATTTGCCGTCCTCATACCAGGACTGTCCCAGTTCGCCGCCGCCGCGCACATGGGCGATGGCGTAAACAAAGCCGCGATCCAGCAAGCTGATACGGCTGCTGCTGAAATCGGCATCCATACTGGATCCGTAGGAGCCGTAACCATAAATCAGGATCGGGTTTTCCCCTTTACGGAAATGTTTGCGGTGGTAGACCAGCGATACCGGCACTTCCACACCATCCCGTGCTTTGATCCACAGATGTTCACTGCGGTAGTCGCTGGCCTCGAAACCCTGCACTTCCGTCTGCTTAAGCACGCGGCGCTCGCCGGTATCCATATCCAGTTCAAACAGCGTATCGGGCGTGGTCAGCGACGAATAGCCATAGCGCAGGCGCGACGTTTCCGGCTCAGGATTATACGCAAGCCACGTGACATAAGCGGGATCGTCAAAAGCAATGCCGGTGACTTCGCGGGTTTTGCGGTTGATCTGCCGCAGACTGGTCAGCCCGCGCTGGCGCTCTTCCACCACCAGCCAGTCGGTAAACAGCGTAAAGCCTTCCAGCATAATGGCGTCCCGCGGCGGGATCAGCACTTCCCATTTCGCCTCGCTGCGCACTTTGGTGCGGTAAAGGCCAAAGTTTTTGCCTTCGCGGTTAGAGCGCAGGTAAAAGGTATGCTGATAATGATCAAGATTGTACTCATGATCTTTACGCCTGGGCAAAAAGCGCAGCGGCTGGGCGTCCGGCAGCTCTGCATCCAGCAGTAACGACTCGCTGGTGGTGGCGCTGGAAAGCGAAATCACCACGTAGTGCTGTGAAGTGGTTTTGTGCAGGCTGACGTAAAAGGTCTCGTCCTGCTCTTCATAAACCAGTTCATCCTGACAGACAGGCGAGCCGACGGTATGACGCCAGACCTGATACGGCAGCAACGTCGTCGCGTGTTTGCGTACGTAGTACAGCGTTTCAGAGTCATTAACCCACACAAAGTCCGGCGTGACGTTGGCCAGCATCTCCGGATACCAGTTGCCGGTTTGCAGATTACGAAAGCGAATACCGTACTGGCGACGCGACAGATAATCTTCCGCCAGCGCCATAATATTATTGTCCGGCGAGATCGCCAGTCCGCCAAGGGTGTAGAACTCGCTGTGCGCGGCGCGTTTGTTGGCATCAAGCAGCACCTGCCACTCATCCCATTCGGAACTGAGCACCGACTGGCGCTGATAAATAGCGTATTCACAGCCCGGCTCATAGATATGCCGGTAACGGTAGCCGTTGCGGGTATAAGGCGCAGATACTTCGCGCTGGGGGATACGCCCGACGATTTCAGCCAGCAGACGCTCTTCCAGCGCCTGCTGCGATGCCATGACCTCGCGGCCATAGTCATTTTCCTGTTGCAGGTAATCCAGCACTTCCGGCTGCGAGCGCGAGTCGTCCCGCAGCCAGTAGTAGTCGTCGATGCGTGTGTCGCCATGCGTGGTGATGGCGTGAGGAATTTTTCTGGCTTTTGGTGGCATAGCGTCTGTCTTTTGCAGTTTACACCCTATAAGGGTGGCAAAAGACACGCATGTTGCAAGCGCAGCGTGCCACCAGGGCGCAGATGATTAGCCGGGAAGCGCCAGCTTTTGCTGTTTGAGATCCTGTTCGATACCCTCGCGCACCTCCTGCGGGATCTTCAGGGCATCCCCCAGTGCATTCAGATAGCTGCGCTCCATAAAGTGGTCGACATCAATGGCCGCACAGCTCAGGAAATAAACTTCCAGCGCTTCTTCTTCGTTTTTGATGCCGCGCGCCAGACGTTCAGGATCCAGCGGCTGTTCGATGGCCTGGGTGACCAGCGCTCTGCCCTGCTCTTCGACGCCCGCTTCGCGCATCTGGGCGTCGATGGCGGCACGTTCTTTGTCGTCGATATGTCCGTCGCTTTTAGCAGCGAAGACCAGCGCAAGGATCAGACGTTCAGTACGCACGTCCAGCGGTGAGCTTTGCACGCCATACTGCGGCTCATCCTGATGGGCAGCGCGCACCTTGTCTTTGTATTTGTTCCACAGCACGCTACCGGCGACGGCACCGCCGCCCACCAGCAGCGCGCTGCTACCGTATTTGGTTAACAGCTTGCGGGACGATTTGCTGGCAACCAGCAGCCCCGCCAGACCGCCCAGCGCGCCGGGCAGCATCTTGCTGAAACCCTGATCGCCCGACGACGTTGCCGATGCGCCTTTTTGCTTCAGCAGCGACTGTAATTGATCCATCCAGTTAGCCATGATTCCTCTCAAATAGCTGATGACAGTTGCCACAGCGTAAGCGAGGGGATGTCAGGAAACGTCTGTATCAGCAAAAGATGCGCAAATTCACGGGCGTTACTGCGCCTGGTAATCCGCCCGCCCGGCTTTGCAGTCGACCTTCACCCGATAGTGGATATCGGTATTTTTACCGCGCACGGTCAGGGGCACGTTCCAGTTATCGTCCTTACCGGAAATCTCTTTGACGTTAATCCACGCCACCGGATCCGCCTGACCCAGTTTTTCCTGATCGTCTGCCCAGCGTGCTATGCGATTTTGCAGATAATCACGCTTCACCGCGGCGGCGATGCCGTCTTCTTTCAGCCCTTCGCAACCCGGAAACTTCACCGACTTTTCATTGGCTGCCTGCGCCGCCATGCTGCCCGCCAGCAACACCAGACCAAATACTACCCCTGCTGTTTTCATGCTTTTCTCCTGTGAGCTAACCCACACAAAGCATGGTACAAATTGCCGGCAGCGCAAGGACGGATCAGGCGGCTTTGGTGCGCTTCGGCGTCGGAATATCGGTCACGTTGACGTCAGACGGCGCGTCGTCGGTTTGTAACTTACCGGATTTGATGATGGTATTGAGCGTATCTTTCTGCTCCGCCATCCACATCGCCATTTGCTCGCGCTGTGCCTCATCCAGGGCTACCGGCCCCTGCGCCAGCCAGCTCTCCAGCACTTCCGCCAGATCGAGCATTTTGTCATAAGCATCGGCTTCCTTTTTGCTGGCAAAAGACATTTTTTCCTCACCTTCACGAATGACTACGTATTTAACTTCAACCGCCATGATGCAGCCTCACATTACTGGTTATTTATACAGTATATGATAACTGAACGCCCGGCTTAAGGCAAGCCGGGACGGAAGGAAAGGTCAGAACAGGATCATCAGGCCAGGGTGGCGTTATCAATCACAAAGCGGTAATGCACATCACCTTTCAGCATGCGCTCATAGGCCTCGTTGATCTCTTCGGCGCGGATCATTTCCACATCGGCGACAATCCCGTGTTCCGCACAGAAATCGAGCATCTCCTGGGTTTCCGGAATACCGCCAATCATCGATCCGGCTATGGCCCGGCGCTTCGTGATGAGGTTGAACACTTCCGGCGGAGCGTGCGGCGTGGCGGGCGCGCCTACCAGTGTCATGGTGCCGTCGCGTTTGAGCAGCGTGATAAACGCGTCGAGGTTGTGCGGCGCTGCCACGGTATTAAGGATAAAGTCGAAGCTTTTAAGATGCGCTTCCATCTCGCTGGCGTTACGTGACACCACCACTTCATCCGCACCCAGCGATTTTGCCGCCTCGCGCTTGGATTCGGAGGTGGTAAAGGCCACCACATGCGCCCCCATCGCGTGGGCCAGTTTTATGCCCATATGTCCCAGGCCGCCGATGCCCACGACGCCAACCTTTTTACCGGGGCCCGCCTGCCAGTGACGCAACGGCGATTACGTGGTGATCCCGGCGCACAGCAGTGGCGCCACCGCAGCAAGTTGCTCTTCCGGATGGGTGATGCGCAGGACGTAGCGCTCATGCACCACAATCTGCTGAGAGTAACCGCCCAGCGTGTGGCCCGGCGCGTCCTGGGTTGGTCCGTTGTAGGTGCCGACCATGCCGTCGCAGTAGTTCTCCAGCCCCTCCTCGCAATCTTCGCACTGCTTACAGCTGTCGACAATACAGCCGACGCCCACCAGATCCCCCGCTTTAAAAGCAGAGACATGCTCGCCCACGGCGGTCACACGCCCGACAATTTCATGCCCCGGCACGCAGGGATATTGCGTCCCTGCCCATTCGGAGCGCACCTGGTGAATATCGGAGTGGCAGACGCCGCAAAAAGCGATATCGATTTTAACGTCATGGGCGCCAGGCTGACGGCGGGTAATTTCCATTGGTTCAAGAGGCTGCGTGCCGGTATGGGCACCATAAGCTTTGACAGTCATGGTAGAACTCCAGATTATAAAGGGCTCAGGCAGAGGGTTCTGCACGTGAGGTCAGGAAAATCGGTCAAATAAACTCTCCTGATTGTAGATGCGAGTGTGTCAGATAGCAGGTTAATTGCCTGTGTACTGCTCGTCGCTGACCTTTTCCATCCACTCCACGACCTTGCCGTCTTCCGCTTCGGCAATCGCGATGTGGGACATACTGTTTTCCGGCGCGGCCCCATGCCAGTGCTTCACCCCTGCCGGGATCCAGACAATATCGCCGCTACGTATCTCACGCTGCGGACCGCCCCACTCCTGCACCCGTCCGGCACCGGCGATAACAATCAGCGTCTGTCCGAGAGGATGAGTATGCCATGCTGTGCGGGCTGAAGGTTCAAAGGTCACTGTGGCACCGCCTGATTTCGCAGGCTCAGTGCCCTGAAACGGCGCATCAATACGAACGTTGCCGGTGAAATACTCGGCCGGGCCTTTTACGGAGGGACTGGTAGTTGGGGTTAAGATCGTGATCATGGTGTTCTCCTGAAAATAACGGGGAGTGAAAAGTGTAAGTTGCCAGCGATTGATTGATAAGATATGCAAATCAGAATGCTCATGTGCATGGTATGCAACAATGACGACAGAAAACCTCAACGATCTGCGCGCGTTTGCGCGGGTGGCTCAGGAGAAAAGCTTTACCCGGGCGGCGGCGCAGCTGGGTATGTCGCGCTCAGGATTGAGCCACGCGATAACCGCGCTGGAAGAACGGCTGGGGGTCCGGTTACTTATGCGTACCACACGTAGTGTGTCGCTGACGGAAGCAGGCCAGCGGCTTATCAATACGCTTGGACCAATGCTTGATGATCTTGAACAGGAACTTAAAGCCCTGCGCTCATTCAACATCAATCCCGCTGGTACGGTACGCATCACCGCCCACGACCACGCCATTGCATCTGCTATCTGGCCACGTTTAACGCCGTTGCTGGTGAAGAATCCTGAGATTACCCTGGAGCTAAGCGTGGATTATGGGCTGACGGACATTGTTGCCCAGCAGTTTGACGCCGGGGTCCGGGTGGGCAATATCGTGGATAAAGACATGATTGCGGTTCGTATCGGCCCGGATTTCCGGATGGCGGTGGTGGCGGCCCCCGCATTCCTTCAGGGCAAAACGCTGCCGCTCACTCCCGGGGAATTAACTTCATACGCGTGCATCAATCTTCGCCTGCCGACACACGGGGGCCTTTATGCCTGGGACTTTGAAAAAGCAGGCAAATCACTGTCAGTACGCGTGGCAGGACAGGCAATCTTCAACAATACCTACCTGATGTTGCAGGGTGCCATTGACGGGCTGGGTTTCGCCTATGTCCCCCGTGATCTTGCCCTTCCGCATATCGAGGAGCAACGGCTGATCCCGGTACTGGAAGACTGGTGTCCTCTTTTACCGGGTTATCATCTCTACTACACCAGCCGCCGTCAGGTGGCACCCGCCCTGCAGTGCGTTATCAATGCGCTACGCTACCAGTCTTAACAGACGCAAACGTTTTCGTTTATACTGCTGCCAACTTTTTTCAAGGGCAGATTGTTATGACTTTATTAGGTACTGCGCTGCGTCCCGCAGCCACACGCGTGATGTTATTAGGCTCCGGTGAACTGGGCAAAGAGGTGGCAATCGAGTGCCAGCGGCTGGGCGTTGAGGTGATCGCCGTTGACCGTTATGCCGACGCCCCCGCCATGCACGTCGCTCATCGCGCCCACGTGATCAATATGCTGGATGGCGAGGCGTTAAAAGCGCTGGTCGCACAGGAACAACCGCACTTTATCGTGCCGGAAATCGAAGCCATCGCCACTGATATGCTGGTGGCGCTGGAAGCCCAGGGGCAGCGCGTGGTGCCCTGCGCCCGCGCCGCGCAGTTAACCATGGATCGCGAAGGCATTCGTCGCCTGGCAGCCGAGGAATTAAAGCTGCCGACCTCCCGCTACCGCTTTGCCGATAACGAAGCGGCGTTCAGGGAGGCGGTGAATGAGATCGGTCTGCCGTGCATCATTAAACCGGTGATGAGTTCATCCGGCAAAGGCCAGAGCCTGATCCGTCATGCCGATCAGCTGGCCGATGCCTGGCGTTATGCGCAGCTGGGCGGCCGTGCCGGCGCGGGCCGGGTGATTGTCGAAGGGGTGGTGAATTTTGATTTTGAAATTACCCTGCTGACCATCAGCGCCGTTGACGGCGTACATTTTTGCGCGCCGATTGGCCATCGTCAGGAGGACGGCGATTATCGCGAATCCTGGCAGCCGCAGCAGATGAGCGCACTGGCGCAGCAGCGTGCCGAAGCGGTGGCCCGCGAGGTGGTGCTGGCGCTGGGCGGCCACGGGCTGTTTGGCGTTGAGCTGTTTGTGTGTGGCGATGAGGTGATTTTCAGTGAGGTGTCGCCGCGTCCGCACGATACCGGTATGGTGACGCTGATTTCGCAGGATCTCTCCGAATTCGCCCTGCATGTGCGCGCGTTTCTTGGTTTACCGGTCGGCGGTATTCGTCAGTATGGCCCGTCGGCGTCCGCTGTTATTCTCCCCACACTTACCAGCCAGAATGTGACCTTTGATAACGTCGATGCCGCCACTGGCGCTGGGCTACAGGTGCGTTTATTTGGCAAACCGGAAATTGACGGTTCGCGTCGTCTGGGTGTGGTATTAGCGACGGCAGAAAATGTTGATGATGCGGTGGCGCGAGCCAGGACAGCAGCAGCCAGTGTGATGGTAAAAGGATAAAGCGCCCACATGCCCGGCAGCTTGCGCCGCCGGGCATGACGTCAGATTACTGCTTCGCGCCTTCAACGGCTTCGCGGGCCAGTCTGGTGATACGGTCGTAATCACCGGCTTCCAGCGCATCGGCCGGCACCAGCCAGGATCCACCGATGCAGAGCACGCTTTTCAGCGCCAGGTAGTCACGGTAGTTAGCTGGTGAGATACCGCCGGTCGGGCAGAAACGCACCTGCGAGAACGGACCTGCAATGGCCTGCAGCGCTTTGGTGCCGCCGTTGGCTTCCGCCGGGAAGAATTTGAACTCTTTCAGTCCATAGTCCATACCCAGCATCAGTTCGGAAACGGTGCTGATGCCAGGGATCAGCGGAATGGTGCCTTCGGTTGCCGCTTTCAGCAGCGGCTCCGTCAGACCCGGGCTGATGGCAAACTGGGCGCCCGCTTCAGTGACTTCCGCCAGCTGTGCCGGATTCAGTACGGTGCCTGCGCCGATGATTGCGTCCGGCACTTCTTTTGCAATGGCGCGGATAGCATCCATGGCGCATTCAGTGCGCAGGGTGACTTCCAGCACGCGAACGCCGCCAGCCACCAGGGCTTTCGCCATAGGTACTGCGTGTTCCAGTTTGTTAATCACGATCACCGGCACAACCGGGCCAGTTTTCAGGATTGCTTCTGCACTCGTTTTCCAGTTTTTCATCAGAGTTTTTTCTCTCGCCAGATCTACAATTTTTAAGTCTTAGAAAGTGATACAGGTCGCGCCCTGCTCCGCACCGGAGAGATTCTCGCGCAATGCGCTGAACATCTCGCGCCCTGTTCCCACGCGCGATGCGCTGAGGTCAGGAATGTGTGGCTGACGTGCGGCCAGTTCGTTTTCATCCACCAGCAGGGTTAATTCCCCTGTCTGTCCATTCACGCGGATGATGTCGCCATCACGTACTTTTGCCAGCAATCCGCCATCGTAGGCTTCCGGGGTGACATGAATTGCTGACGGCACTTTACCTGATGCACCTGAGAGCCGTCCATCAGTAACTAATGCAATTTTGAAACGGCGGTCCAATAATACACCAAGTGGCGGCATCAGTTTATGTAATTCTGGCATTCCGTTTGCTTTTGGTCCCTGATGACGGACAACAACCACGCAGTCACGATCCAGAAGACCCGCGTCAAAGGCAGGTAAGACGTCGTGCTGGCTTTCAAATACCACGGCCGGGGCTTCGATGATCTGGTTTTCCACCGGCACGGCGGACGTCTTCATCACCGCGCGCCCAAGGTTGCCGCTCAGCACTTTGGTGCCGCCATGGTGAGAGAAAGGTTTGTCGATGGTGGCGATCACATTCTCATCCAGTGAGCTGTCAGCCCCTTCGCGCCAGTCCAGCTCGCCATTGTTCAGCCACGGCTCCAGGGTGTAACGGGAAAGCCCGAAACCGGCGACGGTGTTCACGTCTTCATGCAGCAGACCGCCTTTCAGCAGTTCACGCATCAGCAGCGGCACGCCGCCCGCCGCCTGGAAGTGGTTAATATCCGCCGGGCCATTCGGGTAGAGACGGGTCATCAGCGGCACGATGTCAGAGAGATCGGAGAAGTCATCCCAGTTGATGATAATGCCGGCCGCCCGCGCCATCGCCACCAGATGCATGGTGTGGTTGGTGGAGCCGCCGGTTGCCAGCAGCGCAATAATGCCGTTGACGACAACTTTCTCGTCGAGCATTTTGCCGAGCGGCATCCATTCGTTGCCGTTACCGGTCAGACGCGTCACCTGACGCGCCGCAGCGGCGGTCAGGGCTTCACGCAGCGGCGCGTCCGGGTGCACGAACGAGGAGCCGGGCAGTTGCATGCCCATAAATTCCACCACCATCTGGTTGGTGTTGGCAGTGCCGTAAAAGGTACAGGTACCCGGCGCATGGTAGGACGCGGCTTCGGACTCCAGCAGCGCCATGCGATCCACTTTGCCTTCCGCATACAGCTGGCGGATGCGAACCTTTTCTTTATTTGGCAGGCCGCTGGCCATCGGGCCTGAGGGCACAAAGATTGCCGGAAGATGGCCGAACGACAGCGCTGCCATGACAAGGCCGGGGACGATCTTATCGCACACGCCCAGGTAGAGCGCGCCATCAAACATATTGTGCGACAGCCCTACCGCCGCCGACATGGCGATCACTTCGCGGCTGAGCAGCGACAGTTCCATGCCATCCTGCCCCTGGGTGACACCGTCACACATGGCCGGGACACCGCCCGCCACCTGGCCGACGGCGTTTGCCTCATGCAGCGCTTTACGAATAATGTCCGGATATTTTTCATAAGGCTGATGGGCGGACAGCATGTCGTTATAGGAGGTAATAATCGCGATGTTATTGCGCAGCATGCTTTTCAGCGACGCTTTGTCATCCGGCTGGCAGGCGGCAAAACCGTGCGCCAGGTTGCCACAGGCCAGTGATGAACGGTGCACCGTTTCGCTTTTCGCCTGCTCAATACGGGCAAGGTAGGCGGCGCGCGTCTTGCGGGAACGTTCGATAATTCGTTCTGTTACCCGTAACATTTTTGCATTCATAGAAGCTCCTGAAATTATCTGTCATGGGCGGGGGTAAACATTCGACATGTTCCGGCATTAAACCTGCGATACGCCGTCGCCCGGTGGCAAAATCGCTTCAGCCAGTGTAATAAAAAAAGCCCCGTGGGTGAATCCACACGGGGCTTAAAAGCTGAAATATTACTCAGGAGTCTGAGTCAGATCATGTTACCGGTAAAATGAGAGCCTTCCGGTTACTCAAACTCATTCCATGAACGACCATCACGGGTGATCATCGCAACTGAGGCCACCGGCCCCCAGGTGCCTGCCTGATACGGCTTAGGCGCATCGTTGTCCATCGCCCAGGCTTCAGTGATGGAGTCCACCCACTTCCAGGCTTCTTCCACTTCATCACGACGCACGAACAGCGCCTGGATGCCACGCATGGTTTCCAGCAGCAGACGTTCGTAAGCATCGGCAAGATGCGTCTGGTTAAAGGTTTCGGAGTAGCTCAGATCAAGCTTGGTGGTTTGCAGGTTATGCTTGTGATCCAGACCCGGTACTTTATTGAGGATCTGAATATCCACACCTTCATCCGGTTGCAGACGAATGGTCAGCTTGTTCTGCGGCAGATCCTGCCAGGAGTCTTTGAACAGGTTCAGCTGTGGCGTGGTGAAATAGACCACCACTTCCGAGCACTTCGCCGGCAGACGCTTACCGGTGCGCAGGTAGAACGGCACGCCCGCCCAGCGCCAGTCGTCAATGTCCACACGGATCGCCACGAAGGTTTCGGTGTTACTGGATTTGTTCGCGCCCTCTTCTTCCAGATAGCCCGGCACTTTTTTGCCCTGAGCGAAACCGGCGGTGTACTGGCCGCGCACGGTTTTTTCACGCACGTTGGAGCGATCGATACGGCGCAGGGATTTCAGCACTTTCACTTTGGCGTCGCGGATGCTGTCGGCAGAGAGATCGGACGGCGGAGACATGGCGATCATGCACAGAATTTGCAGCAGGTGGTTCTGGATCATGTCGCGCATCTGACCGGCCTGATCGAAGTAACCCCAGCGGCCTTCGATACCCACTTCCTCGGCCACGGTAATTTCCACGTGATCGATGGTGCGGTTATCCCAGTTGTTCACAAACAGCGAGTTGGCAAAACGCAGCGCCAGCAGGTTAAGCACCGTCTCTTTACCAAGGTAGTGGTCGATACGGTATACCTGGCACTCTTCGAAATACTCGCCCACCTGGTCATTGATTTCGCGGGAGGTTTCCAGCGACGTACCCAGCGGTTTTTCCATTACCACGCGCGCCGGTTTGGCGTTCAGCTTCGCTTCGCCGAGGCCTTTGCAGATCGCGCCGAAGGTGCTTGGCGGCATAGCGAAATAGTTGATGGTAACGCGGTTTTCCTGATCCAGCATCTCGCCGAGACGCTTAAAGGATTTAGTGTCATTGACATCGAGATTACAGAAATCGAGGCGTCCGCTCAGCGTGTCCCACAAACTTTCATCGATCTTCTCTTTCATGAAAGTTTCCAGCGCTTCGCGCACCACTTTGGTGTACGCCGCTTTGTCCCAGTCGGCACGCCCGACGCCCAGGATCCGCGTTTCAGGATGGATCTGACCCGCTTTTTCCAGTTGATACAGGGAAGGCAGCAATTTCCGGCGTGCGAGGTCGCCTTTCGCGCCGAAAATGACCAGGTCACATGCCTGGGCTGTTTGCGTTACCGCCATGTCATTCTCCTCAGTTAGCTATCCTGGTGCTTCTGCCAGGCCTTAGTTGTAATTTTATTACAGTGCACTGTACTGCTTTTACGTAATTACCGAAACCGTTAACGTTTTGCCGCTTGTGCGCTAAAGGCATCAGGGCGTACGTACAGGGTAATTGCCCTGAAATATCAGGGGTTTTGCACGGGGCCGGTGTCACTAAAATCCGACCCTGATCATGTAATGAAAAAAAACAACAACTTTTCGGGTTGTTATTCACCCATAATCACGTCACAAGAGTAATATCGAGTTACACGCACCGCGGTTTCATCCATTTCTGGAATCGATTTTACCCAAGAGCGCCCTGTTAAACATGAATATGCTGGAAAAGATCCAGTCTCAACTGGAACACCTTAGCAAATCCGAACGCAAAGTGGCGGAAGTGATCCTCGCCTCCCCCGATCAGGCTATCCATTCCAGTATCGCTGCCCTTGCCCAGCAGGCCTCCGTCAGCGAACCTACCGTTAACCGGTTCTGCCGTAGCCTGGATACCCGCGGCTTTCCCGATTTTAAGCTACATCTGGCACAAAGTCTGGCAAATGGTACACCTTATGTGAACCGTAATGTGGACGAAGACGACAGCGTGGAAGCCTATACCGGTAAGATTTTCGAATCGGCGATGGCGACGCTGGATCATGTGCGGCAATCCCTTGATATGGCGGCGGTTAACCGGGCGGTGGATTTGCTCACCCAGGCGAAAAAAATCGCCTTCTTCGGCCTTGGCTCGTCCGCTGCCGTAGCCCATGACGCGATGAATAAGTTTTTTCGCTTCAATGTGCCGGTGGTGTATACCGACGATATCGTTTTGCAACGCATGAGCTGTATGAATTGTAGTGAAGACGATGTGGTGGTGCTCATCTCCCACACCGGGCGCACCAAAAGTCTGGTGGAGCTGGCGCAGTTAGCGCGCGAAAACGACGCCATGGTCATTGCCATTACTTCTGCCGGTACGCCGCTGGCGCGGGAAGCCACGCTCTCCATTACGCTGGACGTGCCGGAAGATACCGATATTTACATGCCGATGGTCTCGCGGCTGGCGCAGCTGACGGTCATTGATGTGCTGGCGACGGGCTTTACCCTGCGTCGTGGGGCAAAATTCAGAGATAACTTGAAGCGAGTCAAGGAAGCGCTGAAAGAATCGCGCTTTGATAAGGAACTCCTCGTCAGAGGGGAAAACATTAAAAGTTGATAACAAAGTTGTAACTTATTACGCCATTCGGTTAAGTTCATAGCGGCCCACAGAGGCGCACGATGTCACCGAATTTTTAATTCACGCAACACCGGTTGTTTCAGTCAACGGAGTAATACATGTCCAGAAGGCTTCGCAGAACCAAAATCGTTACCACCCTGGGTCCGGCCACCGATCGCGATAATAACCTTGAGAAAATTATCGCCGCGGGCGCCAACGTGGTGCGCATGAACTTCTCACACGGCACGGCAGAAGATCATAAATTGCGTGCCGATAAAGTGCGCGAGATTGCGGCAAAACTGGGACGTCATGTTGCTATTCTTGGCGATTTACAGGGTCCAAAAATCCGTGTTTCCACCTTCAAAGAAGGTAAAGTTTTCCTCAACATCGGCGATAAGTTCCTGCTTGACGCCAACCTCGGCAAAGGCGAAGGCGATAAAGAGCGCGTCGGTATCGACTATAAAGGCTTACCCGCTGATGTGGTGCCGGGCGACATTCTGCTGCTCGACGACGGTCGCGTGCAGTTAAAAGTGCTTGAAGTTCAGGGCATGAAAGTGTTCACCGAAGTGACCGTGGGCGGCCCGCTGTCGAACAATAAAGGCATCAATAAACTGGGCGGCGGCTTGTCTGCGGAAGCCCTGACCGACAAGGACAAAGCCGACATCCTGACCGCCGCGCAAATCGGCGTCGACTACCTGGCCGTCTCCTTCCCGCGCTGCGGCGAAGATCTGAACTATGCCCGTCGCCTCGCCCGTGACGCGGGCTGCGACGCCAAAATCGTCGCCAAAGTGGAACGTGCCGAAGCGGTATGCAGCCAGGACGCCATGGATGATGTGATCCTGGCATCCGACGTGGTGATGGTTGCCCGTGGCGATCTGGGCGTTGAAATCGGCGACCCGGAACTGGTAGGCATTCAGAAAGCGTTGATCCGTCGCGCCCGTCAGCTGAACCGCGCGGTGATCACCGCCACCCAGATGATGGAATCGATGATCACCAACCCGATGCCGACCCGTGCAGAAGTGATGGACGTGGCGAACGCCGTGCTGGATGGTACGGATGCGGTGATGCTGTCTGCCGAAACGGCGGCCGGTCAGTATCCGGCGGAAACCGTGGCGGCGATGGCACGCGTCTGCCTGGGGGCGGAGAAGATCCCCAGCATTAACGTTTCCAAGCATCGCCTGGATATTCAGTTTGATAACGTTGAAGAAGCGATTGCCATGTCGGCGATGTACGCCGCGAACCACCTGAAAGGCGTGACGGCGATCATTTCCATGACCGAATCGGGCCGTACGGCGTTGATGACTTCGCGTATCTCTTCCGGCCTGCCGATCTTCGCTATGTCCCGTCATGAGCGTACGCTGAATCTGACCGCTCTTTACCGTGGCGTGACGCCGGTGTACTTCGACAGCAGCGCCGACGGCGTGGTGGCGGCGAATGAAGCCGTAACTCTGCTGCGCGATAAAGGCTATCTGGTGTCCGGCGATCTGGTGATTGTGACGCAGGGCGATGTGATGGGTACCGTGGGCACCACCAACACCACCCGTATCCTGACCGTCGAATAAGTAGTTGTGCCCGGCGGCGCTTTGCTTGCCGGGCCTACCCGCTTCGTAGGCCCGTGCAAGCGCTGCGCCGCCGGGCATTTAAAACGGCTACTTCTTCGGGAAAAGCTCTTTACGCTTGTAAGGCTCTTTTTCCCCTGGCTTGCGCGTTTTCAACAGCTTCAGGATCCAGGTGTACTGCTCCGGATGCGGACGTACAAAAACTTCTACTTCTTCGTTCATGCGCCGGGCAATGGTTGTATCGTCTGCGGTCATCAAATCGTCCATCGGCGGACGCACCTGAATGGTCAGCCGGTGCGTGGCGCTGTCATACACCGGGAACAATGGTACAACGCGCGCACGGCATACTTTCATCAACCGCCCAATGGCGGGCAGCGTCGCTTTATAGGTGGCGAAGAAATCGACGAATTCGCTGTGCTCTGCGCCATGATCCTGATCGGGCAGATAGTAGCCCCAGTAACCCTGACGTACTGACTGGATAAAGGGCTTGATGCCATCGTTACGTGCATGCAGCCGTCCGCCAAAGCGACGACGCACGGTGTTCCAGACGTAATCAAAGACCTTATTCCCCTGATTATGGAACATAGCGGCCATAGGCTGCCCGGTTGCCGCCATCAGCATCGCCGGAATGTCCACGCCCCAGCCATGCGGCACAAGGAAAATCACTTTTTCGTTGTTGCGGTGCATCTCATCAATGATTTCGCGGCCCTGCCAGTCAATACGCGGCAGGATTTTTTCCGGCCCGCGCATGGCAAGCTCGGCCATCAGCACCATCGATTGCGGCGCGGTGGCGAACATCTCATCAATAATGTCTTCGCGCTGCGCGTCGCTCAGTTCAGGAAAGCAGTACAGCAGATTGATCTGCGCGCGGCGGCGGGCGCTTTTGCCCATCCGTCCACCCAAACGCCCCAGTTTTGCCAGCAAGGGATCGCGCACTGACGGCGGGATCATCGCCACACCGGCGAAAGCCATTACCCCAAGCCAGGCGCCCCAGTAGCGCGGATGTAAAAATTCCCTTTCGAATTCAGGGAGGTATTCACTGTTATTTTTTTTCGTTTCCATGCATCTTCCAGGGTCTGCGGACTCGGGTAAGAAAAAGATAATGCGTAAGTGTAGCGAGGCTGACTTATCCGCACAAAAGAAAAAGCCGGGTATGCACTATCACCCGGCTTATTTCGTACGTTACTTAATCGAACCGAAGCTGCGGTATAACCTCTTTGACCTGCGCGAGGTAATCGCGACGATCCGAACCAGTCAGCCCTTCGGTGCGCGGCAGTTTCGCCGTCAGTGGGTTTACCGCCTGCTGGTTGATCCACACTTCATAATGCAGATGCGGGCCAGTGGAGCGGCCAGTGTTGCCGGAGAGCGCAATGCGGTCGCCGCGTTTCACTTTCTGCCCCTCTTTGACCAGCAGTTTGCGTAAATGCATATAGCGGGTGGTATAGGTGCGACCGTGACGGATGGCCACGTAATAGCCTGCCGCCCCGCTGCGTTTTGCCACCACTACTTCACCGTCGCCCACGGAGAGTACCGGCGTGCCCTGCGGCATGGCGAAGTCGACGCCTTTATGCGGTGCTACGCGCCCGGTAACCGGGTTTAAGCGACGCGGATTGAAGTTTGAAGAGACGCGGAACTGTCTCGAGGTCGGGAAACGCAGGAAGCCCTTCGCCAGCCCGGTACCGTTACGGTCATAGAATTTACCGTCTTCGGCACGAATGGCGTAATAATCTTTCCCTTCTGAACGCAAACGCACGCCGAGCAACTGGCTCTGTTCACGCTTTCCGTCCAGCATTTCGCGGGACATTAATACCGAGAATTCATCGCCTTTCTTCAGCTTACGGAAATCCATCTGCCACTGCATGGCTTTGATGACCGCGCTGATTTCCGCGCTGGTCAGGCCGGCATTTTTGGCGCTGCTGACAAAGCTGCCGCCCACGGTGCCGTTTAGCGTTGAGTTAACCCAGTCGCCCTTCTGAATTTCGGCGCTCATTTTAAAGCCGTTATCAGCGCGGTCGTAAGTACGGGTTTCGCGGCGGGACATTTCCCAGGTCATGCGCTGCAGCTCACCGGCATCGTTTAGCGTCCAGGAGATCTGCTGACCAATTTTCAGGTTACGCAGATCCTTATCCGCCGATGCTAACTGGCTGATATCGCCCATATCGATGCCGTACTGATTGAGGATGCTGCTCAGGGTGTCGCCGGTGGAAACGACATATTCATGTACGCCCGTTTCGTTCGCCGTTTTATCGTCCAGCTCATCCTGCGGAATGGCTTCCACTTCATCCGGCATGGTCTGATCGATAGGTTCACTGGCTTCAGGGAGCAAAGAACGTATTTCGCTTTTTTCCAGTTCGATGGTTTTTACAATGGGTGCGGACTGGGATTGGGGGTGATAGACATAGGGTCGCCAGACGGCGACCGCTAATGTGAGAACAGTAAGAGACCCCAGCATAACGCGATGGGGGCGTGGCAGATTATTAAACGCCAGGCTGACCGCGCGGGCTATCTGTTGCACGTATTCACTTCCTCGTTATTCTCCTTTCAGGCAGCCCGAGTACTGGTTGGCGAGTTGAGTCAGGAACTGGGGATAGCTCGCTTTACTCAATTTGATACTGGTTCCAAGCGGATCCAGGGTCCCCATGCGAACTGAGGTACCTCTCGCAACAGCTTCAATAACGGCTGGCCTGAACTGTGGCTCAGCAAAAACGCAGGTTGCTTTTTGCTCAACCAACTGTGTTCTGATTTCATGTAAACGCTGAGCACCAGGCTGAATTTCAGGGTTAACGGTGAAATGACCAAGAGACGTCAGACCATAATGTTTTTCAAAGTAGCCGTAGGCGTCATGAAAAACGAAGTACCCTTTACCTTTCAGCGGTGCCAGCTCTTTACCTACCTGCTCATCGGTTTGGGCTAATTGTGCCTCAAAATCCTTCAGGTTGGCGTCAAGTTTGGCTCGACTTTGCGGCATAACTTCCACTAATTTTTGATGGATTGCAACCGCTGCCAGCCGCGCTACGTCTGGCGAAAGCCAAATATGCATGTTGTATTCGCCATGATGGTGATGGTGGTCACCATTTTCATCATGATCGTGGCCGCCCTCATGTTCGTGCTCGTCTTCCTCAGCGCCTTTCATCAGCAAAGGTTTCACGCCGGGCAGCTCGGCCATCACCACTTGCTTCGCCTGCGGGATTTTTTGCGTGGTCTTTTGCATGAAGGCTTCCATGTCCGGCCCCACCCAGACAACTAAGTCCGCGCTCTGTAAGCGTTTTACATCGGACGGGCGCAGCGCATAATCATGCTCAGACGCGCCATCCGGCAGTAAGACTTCCGTGTTAGTGACGCCATCAGCAATAGCCGACGCAATGAATCCGATTGGCTTAAGTGAGGTTACTACGGCTGCGTTTGCGCCTGTACTCAGGCCAGCCCATAAAGCAGCGGAAACCGCTGCGCAAAGAAGCGTATTTTTATGTAACATAATGCGACTTATCATCGTAATGAATTGGTGGAATGTGATATTATAACATTCTGTCACTTGTGCAAGTCTTTAAACGCTATGACTAATTTAGTATCCCTTGAAAAAGTCTCTGTCTCTTTCGGTCAACGCCGCGTCCTGTCTGACATTTCGCTGGAACTGAAACCGGGGAAAATTTTAACCTTACTGGGGCCAAACGGCGCCGGGAAATCGACGCTCGTGCGGGTGGTGCTGGGCCTGGTAGCAGCGGATGCGGGGGTCATCAAGCGCGATAAGCAGCTGCGCATTGGCTATGTGCCGCAGAAGTTGCATCTCGACGCCACGCTGCCGTTAACCGTCAGCCGTTTTTTACGTCTGCGTCCGGCAACCCGTAAAGCTGACATTTTGCCTGCGCTTAAACGCGTGCAGGCGGGGCATCTCATTGACGCGCCGATGCAGAAACTCTCCGGCGGGGAAACCCAGCGGGTGCTGCTGGCGCGCGCGCTGCTTAACCGCCCGCAGCTGCTGGTGCTGGATGAACCCACCCAGGGCGTGGACGTTAACGGTCAGGTGGCGCTTTACGATCTGATCGACCAGTTACGCCGCGAACTGGATTGCGCCGTGCTGATGGTGTCGCACGATCTGCATCTCGTGATGGCCAAAACCGATGAAGTGCTGTGCCTGAATCATCACATCTGCTGTTCCGGGACGCCGGAAGTGGTTTCCATGCACCCGGAATTCATTTCGATGTTTGGCCCGCGCGGCGCTGAACAGCTCGGCATCTATCGCCATAACCATAATCATCGTCACGATTTGCAGGGACGCATTGTACTGCGTCGGGGAAATGGACACTCATGATCGAATTATTACTGCCCGGCTGGCTGGCCGGAATTATGCTGGCCTGCGCCGCCGGTCCGCTTGGTTCTTTTGTTGTCTGGCGTCGGATGTCTTATTTTGGCGATACGCTGGCGCATGCCTCACTGCTAGGCGTGGCCTTTGGCCTGATGCTGGACGTCAATCCGTTCTATGCGGTGATCGCCGTTACGCTGTTGCTTGCAGCCGGTCTGGTGTGGCTGGAAAAACGTCCTCACCTTGCCATTGATACCCTGCTGGGCATTATGGCGCACAGTGCGCTGTCGCTGGGTCTGGTGGTAGTCAGCCTGATGTCGAACATCCGCGTCGACCTGATGGCCTACCTGTTTGGCGATCTGCTGGCGGTGACGCCGGAAGATTTGCTGTCTATCGCCATCGGCGTGACGGTGGTGATCGGCATTCTGCTCAGCCAGTGGCGCAATCTGCTTGCCATGACCATCAGCCCGGATCTGGCCTTTGTGGACGGCGTAAAACTGCAACGGGTGAAATTACTGCTGATGCTGGTGACCGCCCTGACGATTGGGGTGGCGATGAAATTTGTCGGCGCGCTGATTATCACGTCGCTGCTGATCATTCCTGCCGCGACGGCGCGGCGCTTCGCCCGTACGCCGGAACAGATGGCGGGCGTGGCCGTGGGTATTGGCGTTGTCGCCGTGACCGGCGGTTTAACCTTCTCTGCTTTTTACGACACCCCTGCCGGTCCGTCGGTGGTGCTGTGCGCCGCAGCGCTGTTTATTCTGAGTATGCTGAAGAAACAGGCAGCGTAATGCAGGCCGCCTGCCCTCTCCGCACCGGAGAGGGCAAAAGCGCGGTTACGGCATGGCGGGCGGCGTGATGCCGAAGTGATCCCAGGCCCTGATCGTCGCCATGCGGCCGCGCGGGGTGCGCTGTAAAAAGCCCTGCTGGATGAGAAATGGCTCCAGCACGTCCTCAATAGTTTCCCGCTCTTCGCCAATGGCCGCGGCGAGGTTATCCAGCCCAACCGGGCCGCCAAAGAATTTATCGATCACCGCCAGCAGCAGCTTGCGGTCCATATAGTCAAAGCCTTCCGCATCGACATTAAGCATATCCAGCGCCTGTGCCGCGATTTCCAGCGAAATGGTGCCGTCGTGTTTGACTTCTGCAAAGTCACGCACGCGGCGCAACAGGCGGTTGGCGATACGCGGCGTGCCGCGGGAGCGTTTAGCCACTTCCCAGGCACCCTCTTCGCTCAGCTCCAGCCCCATAAAGCGCGCGCTGCGCCCGACGATATGCTGCAGATCGGCGACCTGATAAAACTCCAGGCGCTGCACAATACCGAAACGGTCGCGCAGCGGCGACGTCAGGGAACCGGCGCGGGTGGTTGCACCAATCAACGTAAAGGGCGGCAAATCGATTTTGATCGAGCGGGCCGCAGGGCCTTCGCCGATCATAATATCCAGCTGGTAATCTTCCATCGCCGGATAGAGCACTTCTTCCACTACCGGCGATAAACGGTGGATCTCATCGATAAAGAGCACATCATGAGGTTCAAGGTTGGTCAGCATGGCGGCGAGATCGCCGGCCTTTTCCAGCACCGGCCCGGAAGTGGTGCGTAAATTGACGCCCATTTCATTGGCGACAATGTTTGCCAGCGTGGTTTTTCCAAGCCCTGGCGGGCCGAAAATCAGGAGATGATCCAGCGCATCGCCGCGCAGCTTCGCCGCCTGAATAAAAATCTCCATCTGCGAGCGTACCTGCGGCTGACCGATGTATTCGTCGAGCAGTTTAGGGCGGATCGCCCGATCCACCGCTTCTTCTGGCGTCAGGTTTACGGCCGACACGAGACGGTCTGCTTCAATCATCCTTTACTACCTCACATTGCAGCGCGGAGCGCTTCACGGATAAGATTTTCACTGCTCGCACCCGGCTGAGCAATTTTACTCACCATGCGGCTGGCTTCCTGAGGTTTATATCCCAGCGCCACCAGCGCAGCAACTGCTTCCTGCTCGGCATCATCTTCCGCAGGACCGGCCGGCGATGCCAGCACCAGATCGCTGGCGGGGGTGAAGAGATCGCCATGCAGGCCTTTGAAGCGGTCTTTCATTTCGACAATCAGGCGTTCCGCCGTCTTCTTACCAATGCCCGGTAGTTTGGTGAGCGCCACGGGATCTTCGCGCTCTACGGCGTTAACGAACTGTTGAGCGGACATACCGGAGAGAATGGCCAGCGCCAGCTTCGGCCCGACGCCGTTGGTTTTGATCAGCTCGCGAAACAGCGTGCGCTCCTGCTTATTGTTAAAACCGTACAGCAGCTGCGCGTCTTCGCGTACCACAAACTGCGTAAAGACGATGGCTTCCTGTCCGGCATCGGGTAGTTCATAAAAACAGGTCATTGGCATATGCACTTCATAGCCTACGCCACCCGTCTCAAGCAGTACCAGCGGGGGTTGTTTTTCGAGAATAATGCCTCTGAGTCTGCCTATCACATCGCGCTCCTGCGTTAATGGCAAAGTTATTGTGGGCTATCATATAAAAAAGGCTGGATAAATATCCAGCCTGATTTGCAATTATCGCAACCGCCCGCGCGCCAGATTGAGCCGGCTGTCGCTGATTTGCACCGCATTCTGACTGACATGACAATGCGTAATGGCGATGGCCAGCGCATCGGCGGCGTCGGCCTGCGGATTGGCGGGCAGTTTCAGCAGCGTACGTACCATATGCTGCACCTGGCTTTTCTCCGCGCTGCCGGTGCCCACTACCGTCTGTTTGACCTGCCGTGCGGCATATTCAAACACCGGCAGATCCTGGTTAACGGCGGCGACAATCGCCACGCCACGCGCCTGTCCCAGCTTCAGCGCCGAGTCGGCGTTTTTCGCCATAAATACCTGTTCAATGGCGAAATAATCCGGCTGAAACTGGGTGATGATCTCCGTCACGCCCGCATAAATGAGCTTCAGGCGGGACGGTAAATCATCGACTTTGGTACGAATACAGCCGCTGCCGAGGTAGGTCAACTGTCTGCCAACCTGGCGGATGACGCCATAACCGGTGATGCGTGAGCCGGGGTCAATACCGAGAATAATCGACATCACGCGCCTCCGTCGTTAAGGCCTGCCTGGCACGTCATTCTAACGTAGCCGCAACCTCATCAGAGATCTCGCCATTATGGTAAACTTCCTGCACGTCATCGCAGTCTTCCAGCATGTCGATCAGGCGCAGCAGTTTCGGCGCAGTTTCGGCATCCATATCGGCTTTGGTGGACGGGATCATCGACACTTCTGCCGCGTCGGCTTTCAGGCCCGCCGCTTCCAGCGCATCTTTCACCGCACCCATCTCTTCCCAGGCGGTATAAACGTCGATGGCGCCGTCGTCGTAGGTCATCACGTCTTCCGCACCGGCTTCCAGCGCCGCTTCCATGATGGTGTCTTCATCGCCCTTTTCAAAAGAGATGACGCCTTTCTTGCTGAACAGATAGGCCACGGAGCCGTCAGTGCCAAGGTTGCCGCCGCATTTGTTAAACGCGTGACGCACTTCCGCCACTGTACGGTTGCGGTTATCAGAGAGGCATTCAACCATTACCGCCGTGCCGCCAGGACCGTAACCTTCATAAATGATGGTTTCCATCTGCGCATCGTCGTCACCGCCCACACCGCGCGCGATGGCACGGTTTAAGGTGTCGCGCGTCATGTTGTTAGACAGCGCTTTATCCACTGCCGCACGCAGGCGCGGGTTAGAGCCGACGTCAGCGCCGCCCAGACGGGCAGCCGTGACCAGCTCACGGATAATTTTGGTAAAGATCTTACCGCGTTTGGCATCCTGTGCCGCTTTGCGGTGTTTGGTGTTGGCCCATTTACTATGACCTGCCATAAAAATATCTCCAAAAGCCTCGCCCTTTCAGGCGGCGTTAATTACAAATTCTTCAATCGCCTGCCGGTTGCTCCATGATTTGGTTAATGCAGCCGCAGCGGGCGCATCCAGCCAGCGGTAGGTCAGATGTTCCGTAAACACAATCTGCCGCTCATGGGGCAGCGCAAGACAGAACCAGGATTCCGTATTGCGCTCAATACCCGGCGCGTAGCGATGACGCAAATGAGTAAAGATCTCAAACTCCACCGTGCGCTGACAGTCGACTAAGGTCAGTTGCTCTTGCACAACGTCGATAACGACCTCTTCCTTTACTTCACGCAGGGCGGCCTGCGACGCGGTTTCCCCCTCCTCCAGGCTGCCGGTTACCGACTGCCAGAAATCAGGATCGTCGCGTCGCTGCAACATCAGCACCCGTTTCGTGTCCTGCGCATAAATCACCACCAGCACGGAAACGGGACGCTTATATTGCATATTATTTATTCTCCGGGGACTCTTTCTTGATCACCTGAATACCCAGTTCGGTCAGGGACGCGTCGTTTGCGAAACTCGGCGCTTCCGTCATCAGACAGGCGGCTGCGGTGGTTTTCGGGAACGCGATCACATCACGAATGTTGTCGGTGCCGGTGAGCAGCATGGTCAGGCGATCCAGACCAAAAGCCAGACCCGCATGCGGCGGCGTACCGTATTTCAGGGCGTCCAGCAGGAAGCCGAATTTCTCGCGCTGTTCCTGTTCGGTGATGCCGAGAATGCCGAACACGGTCTGCTGCATTTCACTGCGGTGGATACGCACGGAACCGCCGCCCACTTCGTAACCGTTGATCACCATGTCGTAGGCGTTGGCGATAGCCGTTTCCGGCGCTGCTTTCAGCTCTTCCGGCGTCATGTTGCTCGGCGCGGTGAACGGGTGGTGCATCGCGGTCAGGCCGCCTTCGCCGTCGTCTTCGAACATCGGGAAGTCGATAACCCACAGCGGCGCCCATTTGGACTCGTCGGTGAGGTTCAGATCTTTACCCAGCTTCAGACGCAGCGCGCCCAGCGCATCGGCAACCACTTTCTTGTTGTCGGCGCCGAAGAAAATCATATCGCCGTCCTGCGCGTCAGTGCGGGCAAGGATCGCTTCCACAATCTCAGCGTTAAGGAATTTCGCCACCGGGCTGGTGATACCTTCCAGACCTTTCGCGCGCTCGGTCACTTTAATATAGGCCAGGCCTTTCGCGCCGTAGATCTTAATGAAGTTGCCGTAGTCGTCGATCTGTTTACGGCTTAACGCCGCGCCGCCAGGCACGCGCAGGGCCGCCACACGGCCTTTGGGGTCGTTCGCCGGGCCTGCGAAGACGGCGAATTCCACGTCTTTCAGCAGATCGGCCACGTCCACCAGCTCCATCGGGTTACGCAGATCCGGTTTGTCGGAGCCGTAACGACGCTCGGCTTCTGCGAAGGTCATCTGCGGGAACTCGCCGAGATCCACGCCTTTAATGTCCAGCCACAGCTGGCGGATCAGCGCTTCCATCACTTCACGCACCTGCGGCGCAGTCATGAAGGAGGTTTCCACGTCGATCTGGGTAAATTCTGGCTGACGGTCAGCACGTAAATCTTCGTCGCGGAAGCATTTAACGATCTGATAGTAGCGGTCAAAACCGGACATCATCAGCAGCTGTTTGAACAGCTGCGGCGACTGCGGCAGCGCGTAGAATTTACCTTTGTGCACACGTGAAGGCACTAAATAGTCGCGCGCGCCTTCCGGCGTGGCTTTGGTCAGCATCGGGGTTTCGATGTCGAGGAAGCCGTGATCGTCCATAAAGCGGCGCACGAAGCTGGTGATTTTGGCGCGCGTTTTCAGGCGGGTCGCCATTTCCGGGCGACGCAGATCCAGATAACGGAATTTCAGACGCGCTTCTTCGGTGTTGACGTGATTGGAGTCCAGCGGCAGCGATTCTGAACGGTTGATGATCTCCAGATCGGTGGCCAGCACTTCGATTTCGCCGGTCGCCATGTCGCTGTTAATGTTTTTCTCGTCACGGCGGCGTACGGTGCCGGTGACCTTAATGCAGAACTCATTACGCAGTTCGGAGGCCAGCTTTAATGCGTCCGCGCGATCCGGATCGAAAAACACCTGCACGATACCTTCGCGGTCGCGCATATCGATAAAGATCAGGCTGCCGAGATCACGGCGACGGTTGACCCAACCACACAGAGTCACCTGCTGCCCCTCGTGGGACAGTCGAAGCTGTCCGCAATATTCTGTACGCATGAGATATCCCTTAACTTTGCCGCAGGCCGATTGTCGCCTGCCGTGCAGGCCACGTTGTCGCAGCGTTAGCCTAATGTCACAACTGGATGAAAAAAGGGGGTTATTATACTGGAAATTCTGGCGGACGATAAGTGCCACGCCGTGCGGACGCGCGATTGCTGCGCGCTTATTGCGTAATCTCACAAAAATTAACAATATTTGTCAGCCGCGCTACCCTTTTATACAGGTAAGGTAAACGCGATGTCATTCAATAAACGGGAGTTATTATGCTGGAACTGAACGCCGCCACTACCGCACTGGTCGTTATCGATTTGCAGGAGGGGATCCTGCCCTTCGCCGGTGGCCCGCACAGCGCCGGGGATGTGGTGGCCCGCGCCGCGCGGCTGGCGGAACAATGCCGCCTTAAAGGCGCGCCGGTGGTGATGGTACGCGTCGGCTGGTCTGCGGATTTTGCCGAAGCGCTGAAACAGCCCGTAGATGCCGCGATCCCGGCCCACTCGCTGCCGGACAACTGGTGGGATTACCCTCTTGCGCTGGGTAAAAAAGAGAGTGATCTGGAAGTAACCAAACGTCAGTGGGGCGCGTTTTACGGCACCGATCTGGAACTGCAGCTGCGTCGCCGTGGCATCGACACCATTATTCTCTGCGGGATCTCCACCAATATCGGCGTCGAGTCCACCGCCCGTAACGCCTGGGAAATGGGCTTCAGGCTGGTGGTGGTGGAAGACGCCTGTAGCGCCGCCAGCAGCGAGCAGCATCTTGGCAGCATGACCAACATCTTCCCGCGCATCGGCCGCGTGCGCAGCACCGAAGAGGTGCTGGCAGCCTTATGATTTACGTCGGGCTGCCACAATGGTCGCACCCGAAATGGGCGCGGCTTGGTATTCAGGGACTTGAAGACTATGCCCGACACTTCAACTGCGTGGAGCG
>NZ_CP127837.1:3650316-3651290 GCF_030291195.1 Enterobacter sp. PGRG2
TTTGCCCCTTATATGCCCCATCACATCACCGGGCATTCGTCATCCAGGCCGTTCCGTGTATCGACGACGAAATGGGTGACGACGCCGATCACCTGAAGCTCATCCAGGCATTCCCCCTCTATCGCATCACCATCATGCGTGATGAACGCATTTCCCATAAACTTACCAAAATAGGCACGTCCGTCCAGGCTGGCGAGCAGCACGTCGCCCTGCCTCGCTATCAACCCCCTGTCCACTACAGCCGCGCCGGTTGATGTCTCAATGACCAGGCTGTTGGCGGTCAGATTGCAAATGATGTCAGCGCACATCGTTGTTTCAATGTAATCAGCCGCTGGAGATGGGAATCCCATTATTGAACATACCCCATGTTGCGGAGCATCCACAGCCGGTTTTCGCTGATATCAGGCGTTTTGTCCACGAAGCCGGTCTGGTATCGCTCTATCCACCGGTTGGCATCTGCCAGAGTGTAGTGCCAGTTGCGATTGCGCAGCTCACGCACAAAGTCCTCCGTTCGCAAGCATTGATAGCCTTTAGGGTTTTTGTGTATTGCCGCCACGAAAGCGGCGCTAATTTCTGATGTGCGTGCCATAGTCTCCCTCCATTTTCACTGTATATATAAACAGTATTTCAAAGGGGGGATTTGGTCAATACCAAAAAGAAAGCCCTCACATGGAGGGCTGTAATTGCGGGTCAATAATCCCACTCAAGTCCGGATAGCGATACGAACTGAGTTCCTGCCGGGAGCGTCCCATCCTGTACGCGGATGTGATCTGTTACCGAGATATGAGAGTTTACAAAACCTGTCGAACCCAGCAGTAATGCTGTATATCGACCGCCGGGAGAGACAGGCTGCAACGCAGCTGGCAGGGATACTATATTTGCTGTCGCTCCGGAACCAACCTGCATAAAGCCTCGGACTGAAGCGCGATAGTTTTTCAGGGAAAATTCATACTGCTCGTTCTCAGAGGATGCTG
>NZ_CP127837.1:3651555-3651705 GCF_030291195.1 Enterobacter sp. PGRG2
GTAAATACCACGCTTGCAGTTTGACGCCCTGACATGATCGACTCTGATGCGAGATGAACTATTATTTCCGTCAATAATGAAAGCATACTCACCAACAATGGCATTGTTAGCAGCCAGGCCATCCGCGACAATATTAACGATGTGCACATC
>NZ_CP127837.1:3651795-3652631 GCF_030291195.1 Enterobacter sp. PGRG2
GGCATTGGGGTCAATATCTACGCCGTGTTCAGCATATGCTGGTTCGAACCATGGGCTAGTATTTCGAGGCTTGTAGGCGTAAGTGAAGTCGTGAACGAAAACGTTACCGCAGTTTGATGAGCCATCTGCTTTGATAATAAGTCCGTTTTTACTCTGGCAGTATGCAAAAATGCCCGTCGCCACAACGTCAGATGCTTTAATGATTACGCCGTGGGATCCGCCGATACCAGTCACATTGTCCAATCTACCATGGCTATAACCCTCAGTAAGAATGGCATGACCAAGAGCCTGGCTGGTATACATCAACCCAATGACATTACGCAGCACAAGACCATTTCTTTGCTCCAATCCAGTAGACGGAGCGCCATGAACAAATGCATCCCATGTATTGCCATCAGGATGTGAAGCAGTGGTGGTGTCAGCGCCGGGATATTTTGAATTTATATAATCGCGGCCATTGTCAAAGCCGATGTTTTCTATTGTAAGGTTATTTGCCCAGGCGATGAAACGACCACCAATAACAGAACCGCCAATGAGTCGCGTAAGCGTAGAGTTCCACGTTGGCGCTCTTTCACCAAGGATCCTGACATTGTCGACGTTCATGCTGTCTGCATTAACGTTCCATTTCCCTGACTCATATCTGGCTGCCGGGACGTATACCGTTCCACCCGAAGGAATAGCTGCGATGGCTTCTTTCAGTGATGAATAGTTCGCAATGTTGACTGTAGGCAACATGGCGTAAGAAGCGTTGAGATATGCCCCCACCGAGCCGTAAGGGTAATCCATGCCTGGCTGATAGCCTACAAGTCCAGCGCCCTCTTCCTTTTTCAGATCAG
>NZ_CP127837.1:3652728-3652857 GCF_030291195.1 Enterobacter sp. PGRG2
GCCGTCCCACCTGTAGTATTCCCCGTTTCTCTTCCAGCGCAGGCACTCGTTAGCAGTGCTAAGGGTGCTGCCATCTTCAAAAGAATCCTTCGTGATATAGCCATAATTCAGAATTGCCTGATTCGCATT
>NZ_CP127837.1:3683752-3684373 GCF_030291195.1 Enterobacter sp. PGRG2
AACGTGCTGGCGCTGACAGAGGCGCTGGAAGCCGCACAATCTCGCATAGCTGAGTTTAAGGCACGTGCGGAAGCCGCAGAGAAGCGCTACGAAAACCGCACGCCGACAGAGTGGGCTTACGGCCAGGCATGCGCGGCCATTGAGAATCATCGTGCTCGCGCTGATGCAGCGGAAGCCAGAATCTCCGAGCTTGAGGCCAGAACGCTCACCGTGAAGCTGCCACGCCGTCGCACATATGAAGACTATGCGGATGCCAGGTTCAGCAATGCGGATTTAGCGGCAATCCACAACGTCACGGTTTCTTCGATGATCCGAATATTTGAAGAAAATTGCGCCGCCGCGGGCATCAGCCTGAAGATAGAGGGGGAGTGAGTATGTCCAGTGTTATCAAAATGGAGTGCGTGTACTCCGAAAAGACCGAGTGGTTTACTCCTGGAGAAATTTACGACTCTGAAAAGCGCGGCCCGGATACCTGCTTATGCGGTGATAATCTTGTTTCTGACCTTAATCCTGAAGACTGGTACGAAATGAGCTTACGCGCTGACGGATTATGGTTCCTGACCGGATTTCAGCAGTCAACGCTGTTTCGTGCAATTGAGGACTAACCCATGACACTGAGCA
>NZ_CP127837.1:3684428-3684626 GCF_030291195.1 Enterobacter sp. PGRG2
AGCAGAAATGGCCCGCCGCCTGCTTGCGGTCGAAGGGAAAGAGCCGGTGGCGTATATGTACCGCGATAAGCTTCACGCTGATGCGAGATTTAGCCTCGAGCCAAGATTTGGTAACTGGTCACCAGAGGACATCAACGAATACGAAATCACAGAAACTAAGCTCTACACCGCCCCGCAGCCAGCACCAGTGGCGCAGCC
>NZ_CP127837.1:3687430-3736252 GCF_030291195.1 Enterobacter sp. PGRG2
GTCAACTGCGTGGAGGGTAACACCACCCTCTACGCCCTGCCGAAAGCGGAGATTGTCGCCCGCTGGCGCGAGCAGACTCATGATGATTTTCGCTTCTGCTTTAAATTTCCGGCCACCATTTCCCACCAGGCGGCGCTGCGCAACTGCGACGATTTAACCCAGGAATTCTTCACCCGCCTGTCCCCTCTTGCCGATCGTATGGGACAGTTCTGGCTGCAGCTTCCGGCGACTTTTGGCCCGCAGGCATTACCTGCCCTGTGGGAATTTCTGGATGGCCTGCCGAAAACCTTTACCTATGGCGTGGAAGTGCGGCATGGGGAATTTTTCGCCAAAGGCGAAGCAGAAACGCAGCTTAACCGTGGCCTGCATATGCGTGGCGTTAACCGGGTGATTTTAGACAGCCGACCGGTGCACAGCGCGATCCCGAGTAACCAGGCGATTATTGACGCCCAGCGGAAAAAGCCAAAGCTGCCGGTGCACGCGGTAGTCACCGCGCAGGATCCCATGGTGCGCTTTATCGGCAGCGACGACATGGCGCAAAACCGCGCGCTGTTCGACGTCTGGCTGCAAAAGCTGCCGCTGTGGGAGCAAAGCAGCACGCCCTGGCTGTTTTTACACACGCCGGATATTGCCCAGGCCCCGGAACTGGTGGACATCCTCTGGTCGTCTCTGCGCGCGGCCATGCCGTCCGTCGGCGCCGCGCCCTCAATTCCACAACAATCCTCTCTTTTCTGAAGCAGTCGCGCTATCATAGAGGTGTGCCATCTTTGTACCTTTAACGGAGTTGTTATGGTTAGCGCGCTGTATGCCGTGCTGAGCGTTTTGCTGTTGATGAAGTTTTCCATGGATGTTGTACGGTTACGCATGCAGTACCGCGTCTCTTTGGGTGACGGCGGTTTTAGCGAACTGCAAACGGCGATCCGTATTCATGGCAATGCGGTGGAGTACCTCCCCGCCGCCCTGATCCTGCTGCTGTTTATGGAAATGAACGGCGCAGAAACCTGGATGGTACATTTTTGCGGCCTGCTGCTGGTTATCGGGCGGCTGATGCATTACTACGGGTTGCACCACCATCTGCTTTTCTGGCGTCGTTCTGCCATGAGCGCCACCTGGTGCGCGCTGATCCTGCTGGTGCTGGCTAACCTGTGGTATATGCCCTGGGAGTTGGTTTTCTCCCTGCATTAGCGCACAATACGCCACTTTTGTTTTCTCGGATTTTTACGTTATGCCTCACCGCGACACGCTTTTTTCTGCGCCAATCGCCAGCCTGGGCGACTGGACATTTGATGAACGGGTAGCCGAAGTCTTCCCGGATATGATCCAGCGCTCCGTTCCGGGCTACTCGAATATCATCTCCATGATCGGCATGCTGGCCGGGCGTTTCGTCACGCCGGATACCCAGGTCTACGATCTGGGCTGTTCTCTGGGCGCGGCCACCTTGTCTGTCCGCCGTAATATCGCCCATGAGGGCTGCAAAATCATTGCCGTGGATAATTCACCGGCGATGATCGAACGCTGCCGCCGCCATATTGAAGCCTTCAAAGCGCCGACGCCGGTAGAGGTTGTGGAAGGCGACATCCGCGCGGTGCGTATCGAAAACGCCTCAATGGTGGTGCTGAATTTCACCCTGCAATTCCTTGAACCTGCTGAGCGCCAGGCTTTGCTGGACAACATTTATCAGGGCCTCGTCCCTGGCGGCGCGCTGGTGCTGTCGGAAAAGTTCAGCTTTGAAGATGCCCAGGTCGGCGAGCTGCTGTTCAATATGCATCACGACTTCAAGCGTGCTAATGGCTACAGCGAGCTGGAAATCAGCCAGAAGCGCAGCATGCTGGAAAACGTCATGCTGACGGACTCGGTGGAGACGCACAAAGCACGCCTGCGCAAAGCCGGTTTTGAACACAGCGAGCTCTGGTTCCAGTGCTTTAACTTTGGTTCGCTGGTGGCGCTGAAAGCCGGGGATGCGCAATGATCGACTTCGGCAATTTTTATCAGCTTATCGCCAAAAATCATCTCTCCCACTGGCTGGAAACCCTGCCCGCGCAGATCGCCAGCTGGCAGCGCGATGCCCTGCACGGCCAGTTTAAACAGTGGAATAACGCCGTTGAGTTTCTGCCGGAAATGACCCCTTACCGGCTGGATCTGCTGCACAGCGTCACCGCCGAAAGCGAGACGCCCTTAAGCGACGGTCAAATCAGACGCATCGAAACGCTGCTGCGCAATCTGATGCCGTGGCGCAAAGGGCCATTTTCCCTCTACGGCGTGGATATCAATACCGAATGGCGCTCCGACTGGAAATGGGATCGGGTACTGCCGCATCTGTCGGATCTGACCGGGCGCACCATTCTGGATGTCGGCTGTGGCAGCGGTTATCACCTGTGGCGCATGATCGGCGCGGGGGCGCATCTGGCGGTGGGTATCGATCCGATGCAGCTCTTTTTATGCCAGTTCGAAGCGGTGCGTAAACTGCTGGGCAACGATCAGCGCGCACATCTGCTGCCGCTGGGCATTGAGCAGCTACCGGCGCTGAACGCTTTTGACACCGTGTTCTCGATGGGCGTGCTTTATCATCGCCGCTCCCCGCTGGAGCATCTGTGGCAGCTGAAAGATCAGCTGGTGAAAGAGGGCGAGCTGGTGCTGGAAACCCTGGTCATCGAAGGGGATGAAAACGCCGTGCTGGTGCCGGGGGATCGTTATGCGCAGATGCGTAACGTCTACTTTATCCCGTCGGCGCTGGCGCTGAAAAACTGGCTGGAAAAATGCGGCTTTGTGGATGTGCGTATCGCCGACGTCAGCGTGACCTCCATTGAGGAGCAGCGCCGCACCGACTGGATGATCACCGAATCCCTGGCGGAATTCCTCGATCCTCGTGATGTAAGCAAAACGGTGGAAGGTTACCCTGCGCCGCAGCGCGCGGTATTGATTGCCCGCAAACCGTGATCTTGTGTCGGACGCTTGCCCGGCGGCGCAGGCTTGCCGGGCCTACACGTTAACTTTACATCTTTTTCCAAACGGGTTCGGTTTGCAACAAGGCGGCGACGCAGCAAATCCCCGGGAGCTTACATAAGTAAGTGACCGGGGTGCGCGAGGAAAGCCAACGCAGTGGCAGGCCGAAACAGGCAGGAAAAAGATAAAAAAAGGCCCCTGTTGAAATTGCAGGGGCCTGGTACAAGCAAGCATCACATTGGGCGACATGATGCGCGGTAAAAAGGGTTAACGAAGGCGATGACGGGCGATCATCGCTTTCATCTCAGAAACCGCGTCGCCATCAACGCCATAACGGGAATACTCATCCGCGCTGGCATCCGAAGACATCGACAATCCTGAATGACGATAACGCATTGGTGACGGCGTCCATCTTCCCGCTGAACTGTGAACCTCCGCGATACCCGCGTCGAGAAACAGTTCAAGGTTGGAAGGGCGAACGCCAGCACCGGCCATAATGATTGGAACACGGGAGTGTGCTTTTAGTTCCGTAATAAATGAAAGTCCTTGCTCCGCCGACGCCTGCTGACCCGACGTAAGGACGCGCGCCACGCCTGAATCCGCCAGCTTTTCAAAAGCTTCGATGGGGTTCTGGCACATATCAAATGCACGATGAAAAGTTACCGCCATCTCTCCGGCAGCAGCCATTATTTGCCGCATCCGCGGCAAATCGACGTTGGCGTCCTCGTCCAGCACGCCGGTGACCACGCCCGGATAGCCCAGCGATTTGATGAAACGGATGTCTTCCAGCATGGCGCTGAATTCCGCCTCGCTGTAGCAAAAATCCCCGCCCCGCGGACGCACAATCGGATGCACCGGAATAGACACGCTTTCCCGCACGCGTTTTAACACGCCGTACGAGACGGTCAGCCCGCCCTCTTTCGGCGCGGCGCACAGTTCAATACGATCCGCGCCGTGCTGTTCGGCAACGATCGCGCACGCCTCGCTGTAACAACAGATTTCCAGTAATGCCACGGTTTTCTCCTTAAACGCTGTGATTAATGCTCGCTGGCGACGATCTCCTCAATCGACCAGGGATGGAATTTGATCGTCACCTTGCCGTCGCTGACCGCCAGCGTCGGATTCGGCAGACGCTCGCGCTCCCCTTTTGGCGAACTGGTTTTCACAACAATGCCCGGCTGGCTCAGGCCCTCGTCCGCCAGTAGCGCCAGCGCACGGGCGTTAAGGCTTTGCGGATCGCCGGGCAGGACGATTTCGATATGCTCCCAGCCCTCATGGGGATAGCGTTTTTCGCCGGGCCACGGCAGCTCCACCACCTTAAACTGCCAGTGCGCTACCGTCATCGGTTCGTGCAGCTTAAACAGGCAGATGGGGCGTCCGTTGATCAGCGTTTCGCTGAGTAACTCGCCGCACTGCTCAAGGCCCGTCCGCCAGCGTTCAGCAGTGGCGTTCTGATGACAGCGCAGGGAAATGTGATCGGCATCAAGGGGGGCGATATCCAGACCGAGCCGGGTGGCAAGTTCTGTTAACGCCAGGGTGAAGCGCGGTAAATCCGCGGAAATATCATGCAGTTCATCAATTGTCTGCCAGTGTGCCATCGTCAGTGCCTTTCACGGGTCGCAAAACCGCTAATTTACCCTGTTGCCGCTGGCTTACCAACCGCTGATTCACAGCAGGCGCAACTGAATGATTATTCATGGATCTGCGGCGATTTATTTGCGCATTCCGCACCCGGTCGCAGGGCTGACGGCACGGGCCAATTGCAGTATACTCCCGCCTTTGATGATCAACATCCGGGCGCAGCCAGCCCTTACGCGCTGCGCCATTAACCAAAGGTATCACGGTGAATATTCAGGCTCTTCTCTCAGAAAAAGTCAGTCAGGCACTGATTGCCGCAGGCGCGCCTGCGGATTGCGAACCCCAGGTTCGTCAGTCAGCAAAAGTACAGTTTGGCGACTATCAGGCTAACGGCGTGATGGCAGTTGCTAAAAAACTGGGTATGCCCCCACGACAAGTTGCAGAGCAGGTGCTGACTCATCTCGATCTCAGCGGCATTGCCGGCAAAGTGGAAATCGCCGGACCTGGCTTTATCAACATTTTCCTTGAGCCTGCGTTTCTGGCGGCCCAGGTGGATCAGGCGCTGGCCTCCGATCGCCTCGGCGTTTCCCGCCCTGAGCCGCAAACCGTGGTGGTCGATTACTCCGCGCCTAACGTCGCCAAAGAGATGCACGTCGGTCACCTGCGTTCAACCATTATCGGCGATGCCTCGGTGCGCACGCTGGAGTTCCTCGGCCATAACGTCATTCGCGCGAACCACGTCGGCGACTGGGGCACCCAGTTCGGCATGCTGATCGCCTTCCTGGAGCTGAAGCAGCAGGAAAACGCCGGTGAAATGGCGCTGGCGGATCTGGAAGAGTTCTACCGCGCCGCCAAGACCCATTACGACGCCGACGCCGCCTTTGCCGAGCGCGCGCGTAACTACGTGGTGAAGCTGCAAAGCGGCGATGAATACTGCCGTGAGATGTGGCGCAAGCTGGTGGACATCACCATGACGCAGAATCAGATCACCTACGAGCGTCTGAACGTGACCCTGACCCGCAAAGACGTGATGGGCGAAAGCCTGTACAACCCGATGCTGCCGGGTATCGTGGCCGATCTGAAAGAGAAAGGTCTGGCGGTGGAAAGCGAAGGCGCAACCGTGGTCTTCCTTGACGAGTATAAAAATAAAGAAGGCGAGCCGATGGGCGTCATCATCCAGAAAAAGGATGGCGGCTACCTCTACACCACCACGGATATCGCCTGCGCGAAATACCGCTATGAAACCCTGCATGCGGATCGCGTGCTCTATTACATCGACTCCCGTCAGCACCAGCACCTGATGCAGGCGTGGACCATCGTGCGTAAAGCCGGTTACGTGCCGGACAGCGTGCCGCTGGAACACCATATGTTCGGCATGATGCTCGGCAAAGACGGCAAGCCGTTTAAAACCCGCGCGGGCGGCACGGTGAAGCTGGCGGATCTGCTGGATGAAGCGCTGGAGCGCGCGCGTCGTCTGGTCGCGGAGAAAAACCCGGACATGCCGGCGGACGAGCTGGAAAAACTGGCCAACGCCGTGGGTATCGGCGCGGTGAAATACGCGGATCTCTCCAAGAGCCGTACCACCGACTATATCTTCGACTGGGACAATATGCTGGCGTTTGAGGGCAACACCGCGCCCTACATGCAGTATGCCTACACCCGCGTGCTGTCGGTATTCCGTAAGGCCGGTCTGGATGAAAGCACGCTGAGCGACGCGCCGGTGATCCTCACTGAAGATCGCGAAGTGCAGCTGGCCGCCCGTCTGATGCAGTTTGAAGAGACGCTGACCGTGGTCGCCCGCGAAGGTACGCCGCACGTGATGTGTACTTACCTGTACGATCTGGCGGGGCTGTTCTCCGGCTTCTATGAGCACTGCCCGATCCTGAGCGCGGAAAACGAAACCACGCGCCAGAGCCGCCTGAAGCTGGCGCTGCTGACGGCCAAAACCCTGAAGCTGGGTCTGGATACCCTGGGTATCGAAACCGTAGAGCGGATGTAATAAAAAACCCCGGTTCGCCGGGGTTTAATTTTTGCAGGTCTGATAAGCGAAGCGTCATCAGGCGTTTTCCCCGGCGGCGCGTGGCTTACCGGGGCTACAACCTCAGAAGTATTTCCGCAAATACTCCGTCAGGCATAACATCGCCATCGCCTGGCCGTAGGGCATGGAGGTGCGCGGAATATTGCGGTAAAAATCCAGATCCGATCCCATTCCGGTACCAAACGACGTCTGCAACAGCTCCCCTTCCGGCGAAATGTTATTCACGATACCTTTAATGGCCTTCTCCGCCACCTCTGCATATTCCTGGCTGATATAACGCTTACGTACCGCCTTCAGAATGCCGTAGGCAAATCCTGCCGTCGCTGACGCCTCCAGATAAGAGTGCGGATCGTCGAGCAGCGTATGCCACAGGCCGCTGTCATCCTGGCATTTCGCCAGCGCCGCCACCTGCGCGTTCAGCACCTGCACCAGATAACGACGCACGGCGTTGTTTTCCGGTAGATCCACCAGCTCCAGGAAATCCGGGATGACGATGGTCAGCCAGCTGTTGCCCCGCGCCCAGCGCGCTTTCGCAAAGTTATGGTTGCCTTCGTAATTCCAGCCGTGGAACCACAGCCCGGTTTCCCTGTCCATCAGGTTCTGCACGTGCAGCAGGAACTGATACACCGCCTCTTCCACATAGGCCGGGCGATCCAGCAGCTTGCCGATTTTCGCCAGCGGCAGCACGGTCATCATCAGCGTGTCATCCCACATCTGCTGATGATTTTCCTCTGCCAGGGTGATGTGCTGCATGCCGCCGTGTTCCGTACGCGGCATGTCGTGCATCGCCCACTCCGCCCAGCTTTCCAGCCACGGCAGATAGGCCGGATTACGGTTTTCCTCATAGCGGTACGCCAGCGTCAGGAACGGCGCCATGGTGTTGACGTTTTTGGTGGTCGCCCCTTCCGCAAAGCGGTCGGCAAACCAGGCATCGATAATATCGCGCATCGCCAGATCGCCGGTCTGCTGGTAGTACTGCCAGATCCCGTACAGACCGACACCGTGCGTCCACTCCCAGCCCGCCCAGCCTTTGGTATCAATGACGCGCCCGTCATCTAATCGCAGTAAAAACTCACCGGATTCATCCCGAATGTTGACCAGGTTATGGGTCACTTTCTGGATCAGTGCCTTCAGCTCATCCCGGGCGATAAAACGCTCCGGCTGTCGCAGTAAAGGGCTATATTTGACAGGATAAACAATCATTTACTTCACCTCCTGAGTATTGTATTCAGTCGCTGCGCGGGCTTTAAGAGAGCCCGGGGCTGGCTTATTGCGATTCAGATAGCCAATGTTGTTATTGCCCCACAGGGATTCGAACGGCATACCCGCCAGCATTTCCACGGTTGCACGCGCCTGCGGGGTGACGGTTTCCGGCATCACGCGGCCTGTCTGGCGCATTTTTTCGGTTTCTTCCCGCAGCACGCTATGGGTTTTCAGATTCAGTTTGAAGCGCAGTGAGACCAGGAAGCCGCACAGCAGCACCGCCACCGTACCGAAGCAGAGGATCATCAGAATGGTATGGCTGACAGATTCCACCTGGGTCTTCTGACCAGAAACAAAGCCGGACGCCTGCATGATGATCCCCACCAGCATAATCGCACCCGCCTGGGAGGCTTTACGTGTCAGGGTCATGATGCCCGCGAAGATACCTTCACGACGCTGCCCGGTGATCACCTCATCCACGTCAGCGATGTAGGTATAGGTGTTCCACGGCACGTAGTTGATGCCGCCACGTCCCAGACCAGCAATCGCAGAAATCAGCAGCAACAGCGAATAAATGTCGCTCATCCCGGCGTAATAAAGCACGGCGTATGAAACAGAGCTGAGACCGAACAGCACCACCACCATGCGATAAGACGGCGCCGGTCCGAAACGGATACACAGCGGGATCATCATGATGACCGCGATGAACTGGAAGATCGCCATGGTGCCCAGCAGGTTCGACGCCATTGACGCATCCTGCATCAGCACGAACACCACATAGTAAGTAAAGACGGCGTTGAAGACGTCCTGCGCGATATAGCCGCCCAGGTACATGCCCAGGTGCTGACGGAAAATCTTGATGCGCAGGGTGGAGCTTAACTCCGTAAACAGACGGCTCATGCTCTGGCCGAAAGTAAGGTGTTTTTTCTCCTCTTCTGCACGCAGCGCCGCTTCGGTCCAGTCTTCACGCGGCCGTTCCCAGGTGAAGAACCAGACAAAGGTGAGCATCAGCGCGCACAGCACCGAGAACACCAGGCTGGCGTAAAAGAAGGAAACCGGATTGTCTTTACCGAAATGGGTTAACAGAATGCCCGGCAGGAAGGAGGCCAGAATAGCGGACATCTGCGCCATACCGATACGCGCGCCGGAGAATTTGGTTTTCTGTTTGAAATCGTCGGTCATCTCCGGCACCAGGGTTTCATAAGGCACGAGGATCATGGTGTAGACGATGTCGAAAATCAGGTAGGTCAGCAGGTAGTACCAGAATCCCATGTCGCCGACCCACATAATGGAGTAGCTGAACACGGCGGGTATACCAAGCAGGATAAAGAACTTGCGACGACCGAAGCGTTTACCCAGCCAGGTCGAACCAAAGTTATCGGTTAAAAAGCCCATCAGCGGACTGATCACCGCGTCCAGTACCCTTGCGGTGGCAAAGATAAAGGTGGCTTCGATAGGCGTTAAGCCGCAGAAGGTGGTGTAGAAGTACAGAAGCCAGGCCGCAGTCAGCGCTGTGGTGCCCGCCCCAAGAAAGTCACCCGAGCCGTAGGCCAGGTAGTTTGCCAGTCCAATTTTACGTGTCTTCATTGCCGCAAACCCTTTTTGTTATTGGGAGCTCTCAGGCAATTGGCGTAGCCTGAAAGGAACATTACACGGCTAAAGTAGAATTATGTGATGAGAGAAACCTTTCTGTTTCTGCCAGGGTACTGACGCAACTGGCAAAAATGCAAAGAGTCTCATCATGCGTGTCACTGATTTATAAAACAGTGTTTCTCGCGGTTCAAAAGGCGGGGCCAAAATATGAGAGCCAGCCACCGGATTGCGGAAGAAATCACCAGTGGCGGGTTAAAAGACGGGCATTTAGCGGTAGTTAACAATCACTTCGTTGCGGCTGACTTTCAGCGCCGGGATTAGCCTGCCGCCGCCGGGCACTTCCCAGATAAAGCGTAACGGCTCGGCCGCCGGAACATTGGCGAAGCCCATGGTCGTACCGCTTTCGCCGTCCAGCTCCACGCAGCGCGATTGCGAACACAGGCGCACCAGCAGGCCCGCCGGGGTCGGGCCGTTAAGTTCGTAGCGCCAGGCCACCAGCGTCATCAGACCGCTGGCAGGCTGCGGGGCGGACAGCGGCTGCGATGACGCCGCCTGCCCACGGTGACTGAGCGTGATGCCGATACTGCTGGCCTGCCACGCCCCCTCACCCGCCGCCTGGGCGAACAGCGGCAGGGCGATTAACCAGGCAAGATGACGCATTATTTGCCTCCGATGGTGGCGGTCATGCGGATGCTGCGGTTATCCGACAGCTCCATGTTGGACAGCACCACCAGCTGCGGCAGACTGCGGCGCAGGAAGCGCGACAGCAACGGACGCAGGGCATGGTTGACCAGCAATACCGGCGGCGCGCCAAGCATCTCCTGACGCTGCAGGGCTTCCTGGGTTTGCGCCAGCAGGCGATCCGCCAGACCCGGCTCCAGACCGCCGCCGCCCTGCAGGGCCTGCAACAGCAGACGTTCAAGGGGCGTATCCAGACCAATCACCTGCACTTCCCCGCTGCCGGGGAACCACTGCTGGGTAATGGCGCGACCCAGCGCCACGCGCACGACCGTCGTCAGCTCATGGGGATCGTTCTGTACCGGCGCATGTTCCGCCAGGGTTTCCAGAATGGTGCGCATATCGCGGATCGGCACTTTTTCTTCCAGCAGATTTTGCAGCACTTTATGCAGCGTGGTGAGCGTGACCACGCCCGGCACCAGATCTTCCGTCAGCTTAGGCATCTCCTGGGTAACACGATCCAGCAGTTGCTGCGCTTCCTGACGGCCAAACAGCTCAGATGAATATTGTCCGATCAGATGGTTAAGGTGAGTTGCCACCACGGTGCTGGCTTCCACCACGGTATAACCCTGGATCTGCGCCTGCTCTTTCAGGGCGCTTTCGATCCAGATCGCCGCCAGGCCAAAGGCCGGATCGACGGTCTGCTCGCCCGGCAATGTGCCCGCCGCGGTGCCAGGGTTAATCGCCAGCCAACGGCCCGGATAGGCGTCGCCGCTGCCGATCTCCACCCCTTTCATCAGAATACGGTAACGCGCGGGCGGCAGATCCATGTTGTCACGGATATGCACCACTGGCGGCAGAAAGCCCATATCCTGCGCAAATTTCTTACGGATACTGCGGATACGGCCTAACAGCTCGCCATCCTGCTGCATATCCACCATCGGGATCAGGCGATAACCCACCTCCATGCCCAATGGATCTTCCAGTTGCACATCGCCCCAGGTTGCTTCCACCGCCTGAGTATTTTCCGGCAGCTTCACAGGCGCGGCTTCCACCGGTGCCTGCTGCTGGCGGCCGCGCAGCCACCAGGCGAGACCCAGTAACGCGCCGGTAAACAGCAGGAAGACAAAGTTCGGCATCCCCGGCACCAGGCCCAGCAGACCCAGCACCGCGGCGCTTAACACCATCACGCTCGGATTGGTGAACAGCTGGCCCACCATCTGCTGGCCCACATCTTCATCCGTAGCCACGCGGGTCACAATGACACCCGCGGCGGTGGAGATCACCAGCGCCGGGATCTGCGCCACCAGGCCATCACCGATGGTCAGCAGCGTATATGCTTCCGCCGCATGACCGACATCCATACCGTGTTGCAGCACGCCCACCAGCAGGCCGCCGATGACGTTAATCACCATGATCAGGATGCCCGCGATGGCATCGCCGCGCACGAATTTACTCGCACCGTCCATTGAGCCGTAAAAATCCGCTTCCTGGGTAACTTCAGAGCGGCGCTTTTTCGCCTCTTCTTCGCCAATCAACCCGGCGTTCAGATCGGCGTCGATAGCCATCTGTTTGCCCGGCATCCCGTCCAGTACAAAGCGCGCGCCCACTTCTGCAATACGCCCGGCACCTTTAGTGATAACCATAAAGTTGATGATCACAAGGATGATAAACACCACGATACCGATGGCGAAGTTACCGCCCACGAGGAAGTGACCGAAGGCTTCAACCACTTTACCCGCCGCCGCGCCGCCGGTATGTCCGTCCATCAGGATGATACGGGTGGAGGCGACGTTCAGCGCCAGGCGCAGCAAGGTGGTGAACAGCAGGATGGTCGGGAAAGCAGCGAACTCCAGCGTACGCTGGGTGAACATCGCCACCAGCAGCACCATGATCGACAGCGCAATGTTGAACGTAAATAACAGGTCAAGAATGAACGCCGGAAGCGGCAGCACCATCATCGACAAAATAAGCATGATGAGGATCGGTCCGGCAAGGATCTGCCATTGAATCGACTTCATGTTGCCAGGCAAACGCAACTTTGCCACCAGATTATTCATCAGTGTCCTTCTCGTTCATAAAATCCAGCGCTTCAGGCACCGGAAGATTTGCAGGTTTAACAGGTGCAGTACCCCCCGCCAGACGCCAGCGTTTCAGCTGCCATACCCAGGCCAGCACTTCCGCCACGGCGGCATAAAGCTGGCCGGGGATCTGCTGACCAATTTCCGCATGGCGATAGAGCGCACGCGCCAGCGGAGGGGCTTCAAGGGTGGGAATTCGGTTTTCGTTGCCAATTTCACGGATGCGCAGGGCCACCAGCCCTGCCCCTTTGGCGATCACTTTCGGCGCGCTCATTTTGTTTTCGTCATACTTCAGCGCCACGGAGTAGTGCGTCGGGTTGGTGACGATGACATCAGCCGTCGGCACATCAGCCATCATGCGACGACGCGCGGCGGCGCGCTGCATCTGCCGGATGCGCCCTTTCACATGCGGGTCGCCTTCGGTCTGTTTGTACTCATCGCGAATATCCTGACGGGACATGCGCAGTTTCTTAAAGTGGCTGTAGAGCTGGAAGCCCACGTCAAAGCCGACCATCGGGATAATGCTCAGCACCACCAGCAGCACGCACATGCCCACCAGATCGAGGGCATTGTTCATCGCCGTGGTCGGCGCTTCGCTGACCAGACGCATAATTTCTGGCCACTTATTCCATAAATAGAGTGCGGCGACCCCGCCCATCAGCACTGATTTAAGGACGGCTTTCAGCAGCTCGGCCCCGACCTGCGCGGAAAACAGGCGTCCGATACCGGTAATAGGATTGAGTTTGGAAAATTTAAACGCCAGGGATTTGGTGCTGAAAATCAGCCCGCCGAGCAGCACCGGCGACACCAGCGCAATGATCACCACCCCGGTGATCAGCGGCAGCAGCGCATAAATCGCCTCTTTCACCAGCAAAATCACCTGGCCCAGGATCAGCTTCTGGTCGTTAATGATGCCGTGGTCAAACCGCAAGCCTGACGCCAGTAGCCCCGCCAGCCGTCGGGCGATCGACTCTCCGCCAATCCACACGATACTTACGCCCACCACTAAAATCAGCAGTGACGTCAGTTCTTTGGATCGGGGGATCTGCCCTTCCTCACGCGCCTTGTCCAGTCGTTGGGGTGTGGGGGCTTCTGTTTTGTCGTCGCTATCTTCTGACACAGCCGAAGTTCCGGAGATATAGGTTTGTAGCATGATGCCAGAGACAGGCCGCCGCAATGGGCAGATAAACGCGACTAAAAGGCGGTTTTTTCAGGCGATAAGAACCCTGCGGCGTGTCACGCAGCATTGGGATAATGCAGAGGGTGGAGGGCAAATCCATTAACCCCACTGCCCGCCTGCCGGAGTGCGCAGGCGGAAAGCGGGATTGTCGATCAGAAACCGAGGCTGTCCAGCAGGTCGTCGACCTGATCCTGGCTGGCGACGACGCCTGCTTTGGTGGTGTCCAGTTGCGGACCGTTCAGCAGGCTGTCGTTTTCACGTTTGGCGCGTGCTGCCGGTTCCGGCATGTTATCGAGCAGCACCATCAGCAGCTGACGCTCGATTTCCTGGATCACATCCATCATGCGCTTGATCACCTGACCGGTCAGATCCTGGAAATCCTGCGCCATCATGATGTCGAGCAGCTGGGCGTTGGTGAAGCTGGTATGACCCGGCACGTCGCCCAGATACTGACGTGTATCTTTCACCAGTTCTTTGGCATCCGTCAGCTCGATAGGATTCTCGAACCACTCATCCCAGCGTTTGGTCAGGGATTTCGCGCCGGATTCCATCGCGTCCTGGTGCGGCTGCGAGGCTTCAACGCTGTTCAGCGCACGTTCGGCGGCCTGGGCCGTCATCTGCACAACGTAGTCAAGACGGTCGCGCGCATCCGGAATGGCTTCTGCCGCTTCGGCAATCGCCTGGTCCAGACCCAGCTCACGCAGGCTGTCACGCAGCATACGCGTCAGGCTGCCGATGCGGGCGATAATGTCTCCGGCAGCGTTTTCGTCTGCCGGTTTAATCTGCGATTGATGCATCATTATCCTGCCCTCACATGCCAAGTTTCTCGAAGATCTTGCCAAGTTTCTCTTCGAGTGTTGCAGCGGTGAACGGTTTCACCACGTAGCCGCTGGCGCCTGCCTGCGCGGCCGCAATGATGTTCTCTTTTTTCGCTTCCGCCGTGACCATCAGCACCGGAAGCGACGCCATGTTACCGCTGGCACGAATGGTTTTTAACAGTTCCAGACCGTCCATGTTCGGCATGTTCCAGTCAGAAATGACAAAACCGAAACCACCCGCCTGCAGTTTATTCAGCGCGTCAACGCCATCTTCTGCTTCTTCGACGTTGTTGAAACCCAGCTCTTTCAGCAGGTTGCGCACGATGCGACGCATGGTGGAAAAGTCATCCACAACCAGAAACTTGAGCTCTTTGTCCGCCATAAAACTACACTCCTCTTTAAATACGTATTGCCTGTCCGGCACTGATTTTTGCCAGCATCTGCTGGCTTACCTGGCTAAGATCGACCACTTCGCTAACGCCACCCATATTGATAGCCTCGCGCGGCATGCCGAACACCACACAACTTGCTTCGTTTTGTGCAATGGTCCAGGCGCCCGCCTGGTGCATCGCTAACATACCGGCCGCGCCGTCGTTGCCCATACCGGTGAGGATCACCCCCACGGCATTACGACCCGCGAACTTCGCCGCCGAATGAAAGAGTACGTCCACCGACGGGCGATGGCGGTTAACCGCCGGGCCGTCGTGGATCTTAATTTGATAGTTTGCCCCACTGCGCGACAGCTCCATGTGCCGATCACCGGGCGCAATATAGGCGTGTCCTGGCAATACACGCTCGCCGTCCTCTGCTTCTTTCACGGTGATCTGGCACAGCTTGTTCAGACGCTCGGCAAAAGAACGGGTAAAACCCGGCGGCATATGCTGGGTAATGAGTACCGCCGGGCTGGAAAGCGGCAGCGGTTGCAGCACATGACGGATCGCCTCGGTGCCGCCGGTGGATGCGCCGATCACCAGCAGTTTTTCCGAACTGAGCAGCGGCCCGGCTTTTAAGGTGGCAGGCGCTGCCGTCGGCGTATGCGCCGCCAGTTTCGCCCGGGAAGCGGTACGCACTTTTTCAGCGATCATTTCGCTGTAGGCCAGCATGCCTTCGCGGATCCCTAACTGCGGTTTGGTGACGAAATCAATCGCCCCCAGCTCCAGCGCACGCAGCGTCACTTCTGAACCCTTACCGGTTAATGAGGAAACCATCACCACCGGCATCGGACGCAGACGCATCAGCTTTTCAAGAAAATCCAGCCCATCCATGCGCGGCATTTCAACATCCAGCGTCAGGACATCGGGGTTAAATTTTTTGATTAAATCCCTCGCCACCAGCGGGTCCGGCGCGGTTGCCACCATCTCCATATCGCTGTGACTATTGATGATTTCCGTCATTATCTGGCGCATCAGTGCGGAATCATCAACGGACAATACCCTGATTTTACTCATGCTTTTTCCTTACTCAGCGCATAAACAGTCTGCCCACGGAGGGTGAACTCACGCGCGAGGTTGCTAAAATTCTCCGAGTGCCCGGCAAAGAGTAATCCGTCGGGCTTAAGCAAGGGTGCAAACCGACGCAGAATGTCCTGCTGAGTCGTTTTATCAAAATAAATCATTACGTTACGACAAAAAATCGAGTCGAACGGCCCCTGCACGTTGTACTGTTTGGCGAGCAGGTTAAGCGGGGTGAATTCAATGTAATTCGCCAACTCCTGACGGACGCGCACCAGCCCTTCATGCGGTCCGGTGCCGCGCATGAAATAACGCTGTAGCTGCTGGGGCGACAGCGTTTTCAGTTCGTCCACGCGGTAGATGCCGCTTTTGGCTTTCTCCAGCACTTCGGTATCGATGTCGCTGGCGATCACTTTAAAGCGCCCCGGCGCCATACCGAGCGAATCCGCCAGGGTGATGGCAATGGAGTACGGCTCTTCCCCGGTGGAGGCCGCCGCGCACCATACGCGATACTCCCCGCTGCGTTTGCGGGCGTGGTCAGCCAGCACCGGGAAGTGGTGAGCTTCCCGGAAAAAAGCCGTCAGGTTGGTGGTCAGGGAGTTAATAAACGCCTGCCACTCAGCATTACTCTGATTCGCCTCCAGCATGCTGAGATAGCGACCAAAATCATCCAGGCCCAGCGCGCGGAGGCGACGGACGAGACGGTTGTAAACCATGTCACGCTTATGATCAGCCAGTACAATCCCTGCACGCTGGTAAATCAGTTCACATATCCGACGAAAATGCGTGTCGGACAACGCCAGACGTTGTGTCATCTGTAACAGCAGCGATGTTTGCCCGGTGGGCGTGGATGAGGTCATAGCGCCTTCTTAATTACTCTCAGGTTACAACGGGCACGGCTTCAGCCAGTGCACCAGCAGGTGTTGAATGGTGTTCATCGAGCTTAAATACGGCGACCAGCGATGTCAGATGGTCAGCCTGGTTAGCCAGTTGTTCGGTGGCGGCGGCCGCTTCTTCTACCAGCGCGGCGTTCTGTTGTGTCACCTGATCCATCTGGCTGACAGCAAGGGCGACCTGCTCGATCCCGCGGCGTTGTTCATCCGACGCGGACGCGATTTCGCCCATGATGTCGTTTACCTGGGTAACGGATCGGACAATGTCCGTCATGGTCTGCGCGGCGGTACCCACCAGCCCGGAGCCTTGCTGTACGCGGGAGACTGATTCTTCAATCAGGCCTTTGATCTCTTTTGCCGCCTGCGCGCTGCGGCTTGCCAGATTACGGACTTCTCCTGCCACCACGGCAAAGCCGCGGCCCTGTTCCCCTGCTCTCGCGGCTTCGACGGCGGCGTTCAGCGCAAGGATATTGGTCTGGAAGGCAATACCATCAATCACGCTGATGATGTCGCCGATTTTCTGCGAGCTGGCGGCAATATCCTGCATGGTTTGCGCCACACGGGACGTTTGCTCGCCGCCTTTACGCGCGGTTTCTGCCGCGCTGGACGCCAGTCCTGACGCCTGACGGGCGTTGTCGGCGTTCTGCCCGACGGTGGCGGTCAGCTGTTCCATACTGGCGGCGGTTTCCGCCAGCGACGCGGCCTGCTGTTCCGTACGCGCCGAGAGATCGTTATTACCGGCGGCGATCTCCGCGATGCCGGTGTGCATGGCGTTGCTGCCGTGACGCACTTCGGTCACGGTGCCGCGCAGCGCGGTCTGCATGTTTTTCAGGCTGGCAAAAATTGCCGAGATTTCGTTACGGCCATACACCATGACCGGTCGCGCCAGATCCCCTGCGGCGATGCTGTCGAAATGGCTGCTGATGATCGCCAGCGGTTGCACGATCATTTTGCGTGACCAGAACAGCGCGCTGGTGGTCAGCATCGCGGCGATGATCACCACGGCGATAAAGATCGCCGCCGACATATGGTAATTTTTCTGCCCGTCGACGCTCGCGGTCTCCACGAAGCTGTCGATATGCTTCTGCCAGGCCATAAAGTTGTTATCAAAAGCCGCCTGAGAGGTCTCAACCGGCGCGGTCATAAAATCCGACAGCTGGTTATTTTCAAGCCAGGTGGCCTGATGGCTTAAATCGTCATGCCATGCCGCAAACGCAGTTTTGGTCTGCTCTTTCAGCGCCTTGCCGTCGGCTGACAGCGTGTCAATCGCCAGGAAGGTTTTCAGCTGGTCCTGCGCCTGTTGCAGACTGTTATGCGCCGTAACCATCAGCCCTTTAATATCTTCCGGCGGATAGGCCAGCGCGGTCAGCGTGCCCGCTTTGTTCAGCGCGATACCCGCCTGTAACATCGTGGTGCGCATTTGCGCCAGGGTGTTACGTTGCAAATTACTCTTTTCGAGCTGTTCCAGATGCTGATAGCCATCGCGAAACGCCCAGAACGACAACCCGTTACTACCGACCTGCAAAATGCCGCAAACAATCAAAATCAGAAAAAGTGTGGTCGAGATACGAATACGATTAAACATTCACGCTCCCATCAGGTGGCATTGCCACATTGCTGTCACTTAAAAAGTTTCCCAGTTAGCATCTTGTCCGGTGTGGGTCTGACGCGGAACTGCCGCCTGCGGGATCGCCGGCGACGGCGCAACGCCTGGCTTTGCCGGTATGCCGGGTACAGTGGCAAGACGGAAAGCGGATACGGCCATATTCAGTCGACTGGCTTGTTCTTCTAATGCCGCGGCAGCTGCCGCAGACTCCTGTACCAGTGACGCATTCTGCTGCGTGACGCGATCCATCTCGGAAATCGCCAGCGCAACCTGATCGATCCCGCGACTCTGTTCATCAGACGCGGAAGCAATTTCACCCATGATGTCGGTCACGCGGGTCACCGCGTTGACGATCTCGTTCATGGTTTCCCCGGCGCTTTCCACCAGCACCGAGCCGGTATCCACGCGCGCCACGGAGTCTTCAATCAGCGCTTTGATCTCTTTTGCCGCCTGAGCGCTGCGGCTGGCGAGATTACGCACTTCACCTGCCACCACGGCAAAGCCCCGACCCTGCTCACCGGCGCGGGCCGCTTCCACCGCCGCGTTCAGGGCGAGAATATTGGTCTGGAAGGCGATGCCGTCGATCACGCTGGTGATGTCAGCAATTTTCTTCGAGCTGCCGGCGATGTCCGACATGGTTTTCACCACACGATCCACCACCTGGCCGCCCCGCCCGGCGGTATCCGAGGCGCTATGCGCCAGCTGCGACGCCTGACGGGCATTGTCGGCGTTCTGCTTCACGGTGGCGGTCAACTGCTCCATGCTGGCGGCGGTTTCTTCCAGCGCCGACGCCTGCTGTTCGGTACGGGAGGAGAGATCATGGTTACCGAGAGCGATTTCGCTGGTGCCGCTGTAGATGGCATCCGAGCCCTGACGCACACGGGTCACGGTATCGGTCAGCGACTGCTGCATGTGGTTCACGCTGTCCGCCAGATCAGTCATTTCGTTGCGGCCTTCCACTGCCAGGGTTTGCGTCAGATCGCCCTGGGCGATCTCGCGGATATGGCGGATCACGCGATTAAGCGGATCGAGCAGGATTTTACGAATGCCGAACCACACCACCGCCAGCACCAGCACTAACGCCAGCGCGAGGGTCGCCATCTGCCATTTGGCAAACTGGTAGTCGCTGACGCTTTGGGTAAAGGCATCCTGATACAGCGACGCGCTGAGCGCCGCGTACGCTTTCATGGCATCGCCCATGCCGTTCTGCATGCCCTGGGTCGGCTGCGCGAAATAGGCATCCATGTTGCCGCTCTCCAGGAACTGGATCAGCTCATTAAGCGCTGCCGCGTAGGCGCGGTATTTCTCATCCAGCGTCAGGCTGGCCTGTTCCATGGACGGCAGCGTCGGCAGGGCTTTGTAGGCGTCGTAGTGTTTCGCCGCGTCTGCCAGCGAGGCATGGGCGTTTTTCAGCAGATCCGTTTTGGCGCTGCTTTGTTGATTATTCGGATCCATCATCATGCGCGCCGCCGAGCGGCTTAAGTTGATGCGCGTTTGCAGCATCAGCTCCCAGGCGCTGGTCAGCTCGGTCTGTTGCGAGCGGAGATCGTTGGAAACGGCGAAGCTCTGCTGGTTCTCTTTCAAGGAAGAAAAAAGCAGACCACCGGAAACCAGCTGCAAAAGTGCGAAGACCACCAGCACCATCATCAGCATGGTGACAACACGGATACGGTTCAACATGCAACAACACCTTATTGATGACTTATTAACGGTGTTATCGGCACGCCTTAAGGGAACTTTACATTTGCGAAAAGTAAAAAATCAGCGCAGTCCTAAAAAGCGACGTCAACGATCACCGTATCTTCATAAGTCCCGCCAGGGGGCGTTGCCTGGGTGGTGAGCACTTTGGCGGTGTAATTGAAGGTGCGCGTCAGGGCATCGGCGCTGATCAGTGATGAGGCGCTGCTTGCCCAGCGCTCGGTGCCGGTGCTACCCCAGCGGCTGGTGGTGTTGCCTTTATAGATCTCATAGCTCAGGCGGTTATTGCCGCTCGCCATGTTGCGCACCGTGCCGTTCGCGTACAGCCCGTTGTTCAGCCCGACGGTATAGGTGCTGCCTTTGGTACAGGTCAGCGTCACGGCCTGGGAGATGGTCGGGAAGTTCTGCACCAGCGGCGAGCTGCCAAAATTGACCGCCGGGGCGGTGATGGTAGAACAGTCATTGGTGACGGTGCCGTTGACCTGCAGGGTGGTGGTCAGGGTGCCGCTTTGCGGCGTTCCGCACAGCCCGAGCGCCCCCAGCGCACAGATGTTGTAGTTGATGCTCAGGTTCAGGGTGACCTGATACGGCCCCGCAGAGACGTTTTGCCCGGCGACGGTACGCAAATAGATCGGCAGCGTATAGCGCTGTGAGCCCAGTAATCCCAGCAGCGCCGAGGCGTTCCAGGTATAGGGCGTGGCGTTGATGGTCACTTCGCTGTTGTTATTGCAGCCGGACTGCCCGCACACGCGAATGGGGATGAGATCGCTCACCGTCAGGTTATCGGTGCGCCTCATGGCCGCGCGGTTACTGGCGGAGGACGAGGCGGTGGGCATGCTCACGGTGATGGAGTCGTTAGTAAGCAAACCCAGCACGCGATCGCACTGCACGATCAGTTGTCCGGTGGTGGCCTGCTCGGTACTGTTGAGCGCAAAGGACGTCACCGGGCCAAAGGAGGCCGCCACAGTGCTGGCGGAACAGGCCGCCAGCGCCTGTGGACTGAAGGCCATAAATAAGATCAGTAACAGACCGGCGCGTAGCATCAGCGTTTCTCCTGACAGGTGAGAGGCCCAAAGGTTTGCAGTTTATGGCCGGGGTTGTCCCCTACCTGCAAAGTCGTATAACAGGTTTTGTTGTCCGGGGTGGTGACGCGCAACGGGTTGACGCCGTCGAGGTTTTCCAGCCAGGCGATCCCGTCGTAGCCGACGATGGCGGTCGGTTTGCCGTCGCGCCACACCTGGCTTGCCAGCGGCAGCGCCTGGCCTTGTTCATCGTGCAGAATGACGCTGGCCACCCGCTCCTGCACCATCGGGAACTCCACCAGATAACCGCTCTGACGGCGCAGGGCCACCCGCCGCTCCGTCTCTTTCAGCCGCGTATCTGCGGGTAAATTCAGCGTATTGATGCTGTAACTGGCCGGATAATATGCGGACACGCCGCTGATCAGCAGATAGCCGTTTTCATCCGTGGTGCCCACCGGCTGGTTTTCATAGTTGACCGGCACGCCGCCATTACCGCTGGTGCTGATCACCACAAAAGCATCGTTGATTTTGTTGGCGGCAAACACCTGGTTGTCCATCAGCACCAGCGACCCCATCGCCTCGCCCCACCAGGTGAACATATCGGTTTCGCCATAGCCGCCGCCCTGAAGTTCCACATGATTATTACGCCAGCCGAGAGTGGCCTGTTGATAGCTGTCTGCCTGAGACTGACGGGCATACGCCATGTTCCAGCTGAAGCCGCCATCGGTCGGCATCGCATGGCTGTAGTTCACCCGCTGCGAGTTGCCCGACCAGGGCCGGTTTTCAATGCTGACGGCGGCGCTGTCGCGTTCGCCCAGCGGGATTTGCAGCGACAGGCCGAAGGTCCAGTCACCCTGCTGATTATCCCGGCTGGCGGCGAGGTTAACGCTGCTGCTGCCCCAGAGGTTGCGGCTCCACGACAGGTTTAACAGTTCGGTTTTCTCATTGTCGAAACTGCGCACGCCAATCCACGCCGCGCCGACGTTGCCGAAATCCCCGAGGTTGAAGGTCAGCGAATACTGATCGGTGTTACGACTGAGCGAGGCGACCGGCTGGCGATTGTTATCATCATACTTATAGAGCGCCGTCTGGTCGTAAAGCGCCAGGTTGCCAAAACCGCGCTCGCGACGGCTGTGCTGGGTGGCGATGCTGAACTGGCTGGTGCTGTACTGATAGCCCCAGTTAAACTGGCTGCCGCTGTTGCCGCGCATCCGGCTCTGCGTCCAGGCGGAATTGACCACGCCGAACTGCCCCAGTTTTAACACCGTCCCCGCCCCGCCGAGCGCCAGCTCCTGGGCGGCTTCCGTATGGCCTTCCAGCGTCAGGTAATCGGTCAGGCCGTAGCGCAGCGTGCCGCTTCCCGCCGCCGGGCCGTAATCAAAATTGTCGATACCGTAATCACGTCGCAGGCTGCCGACGGAGAACGCGCCATCGCTGAGACCGCTTTTCAGCACTTCGCTGGCGACATAAAACGGCAGCGTGGTGCTGACCTGGCGGCCGAGCGCATCGGTGGTGACCAGCACCGCGTCCCCCGCGCCATTGACGTAAGGCAGATTGGTCAGGGTGAAGGGGCCGGGTTGCAGACGGGTGTTTCCGGCGCGATAGCCGTTGATAAAGACGTCCACTGAAGTGGGTACCGCCGCCTCGCCGGAAAACTGCGGCAGCGGCCAGGTGACCAGATCCGGGCGCACGGAGAAATCGCGCCCGTAGCGGATCCCGCCGAGGCGCACGCTGTTGCTCCAGCTCAGGGAATCGGAAATCACATCCCCGACGTTCCACACGGTGGCGTCATCTTCATTGACCAGGGTTAAGGTGGTGTCGTAGCGGATATAGCCCTCCTTTTGCTGTAAATCGCCGGAGAGATTCTGCCGCTGGGTGCCGGTGGAGCTGAGTACAGCGTTTTGTTCAAAGAAGCGCAGCTCATGCCAGAGGGCGATCTGGCTGCCGATATTTTCCGTCTGGCTGGTATAGATGTCATAGTTCAGTAGCGCACCGCGCCCGTACATCGGCTCGCTGCGCTCGCTGTCGCCGGTAAAGGAGGTGCTGCTATCCCCTACCCATTCGCGCGGCACAAACAGCAACAGCCGCTGGCCGCTGCTGTCATAGTCAGCGCGCACCTCCGGCAGGGTCGACAGGTTAACGTCTCCTGGCGGTAATTTATCCGCAGGCAGTCCGGCGCGCTTAAGGTTTTCGCTGTCGATAAAAAACGCGTTCTGGCGGCGGATCACCGGCACCACCTGATTCGTGTCACGGTAGTTCACCACCAGCGCCAGGTGGAAGGTCGCCTCGTCGTTCAGCGCCCGGGCATCAGGAGGCGGCGGCAGGGCGTCGTCCCCGTCGGCAGCCTGCACGCTGCCTGTACTGCCGAGGCTCAACATCGCCATGGCGATCAGCGCGCGGGGGCCGACTGCCATGTCGTATCCCTGGCGTTAATGGTTGCCGTCATGGCTGAAGGGGACGTCACGCCCGCCGGCAAGGGCCAGCTGCGGGTGCTACCGGGCAGAACATAGCCCAACAGCCCCTCCGCCAGGGTGCGCCTTTGCCCGCCCTGCTGCACTTTCACATCGCTTAAGCGCACATGCACATCGCTGCGGTTAGTGACTTCCAGGGCCGGTTTGCCACCATCGCGGGTAGTGCGCCAGCTCAGATCGCGGGTTTCCACCAGGGCATGATTCGCCCCTTCGCGGTAAGTGGCAACCCCCTGTCCGTATGCAAAGAGTGGGATGGAATAACGCATCTGGATCTTGAGCCCGATTTGCGGGGTGTTATCACCCTGCGGCTGGGGGATCTCATCGACGATAATGCGGTAGGCCTGCTCGACGCCCGCGGGTACCGTGGTCTGTTTGATCAAACGGATCAGCTGCTTACTGCCCTTCTCGATGCGCACGATGGGCGGACTGGCGACCACATCCTGTTGGGCCTGGTAGCGCTCATTACCGCCATCCTGACGCCAGCGCACAATACGCACCTGCATAGTGGTCGGGGTGTCGCCCTGATTCTGGATCCACAGTTCAGTGGCCGGGGTATCCGCCGCCAGCCAGGGATCGATAGGCCATAATAAAATGGAGGCCGCCGCCTGTGCCTGCGGCGCGCTGATGGTCAGCGCGGAGGCGAACAGCAGCGCCGCCAGACGAGAATTTACGCTCATATACTTCTCCCTGTCTCACCAGGTAAGGGTCACGGTGAGTTGATCGCTATAAGTGCCTGCGGGACTGAATCCCGTCAGCTGCGCCGCGCCAAACAGCGAAAGCGCAATGTTATTACTGTTGCTGTAGGTGACCGAAACTGACTGGTTCTGGGCGATCTCCGTATTGGCAGCCAGCGTGCTGCTGCTGTACAGGCGATACGGCACGACCTCGGTGCCACCGCTGCGGCGCATATTACGCACGCTGGTATAATTCAGCCCGCCGTTGATGCTCATGGTCAGCGCCACGCCGGGGGTACAGGCCAGCAGGAATGAAGAGTTGGGCACAAAACTGGTGGATACGCGCCCGCTCTCCACGCCGGTACGGGTGCCGAAATTCAGCGTCCCGAGTACGCCGCCGGTGCCGCTGGTGACCGAGCAGCCCGGCGTTATCGTCGCTCCCACCCTGAATGACTGGCTGGTGACAGCCAGGGCAGTTCCCTGCATCATGAGCCCTGCCAGCGCCAGCCAGAAAATTGGGCGCAGGGCTCCCCGGCTTCCCCGCAGGGAAGCTGGCGTTCCTTCAGATTTCATCGTGAGGGGCGTTAGTAAATAACGCTCACGTTTATCGTATCGGTATAGGTACCCGGCACGACCGTCACGCTGTTACCGCCCCCCTGAATACGACCATAAAGGGTATAGTTATTGACGCCGCCGGTGGTTGAGGCGATAGGCAGCGGCGCGTTGTTGGCCACCACGTTACTGAAGCCGCTGTCGCTGTAGAGGCTGTAGGCCACGCCCTGCGCGGTATTGGTGGTATTCACCAGAAAGCGCGCGGGCGTCCCTGTGGTCCCGACCACTGTTGCCGGTGGGGTGGAGTTGGTATTGCCGGTGATTTGCACGGTATAGCTGTCGGTGGTGCACTGAATGCCGAAGCTGTTACCGCCGCCCACGCCGGTAAGCTGGGTGGTCAGCGTAGAGAAGGTTGCCGGGTGTTCACCAAAATTCAGCGTACCGAAATTGATACCGTTCTGGTTGGGAGATCCGTTAATCAGGCAGCCGTTGGTTAACGTGAGGGTTGCGCCAATAGTACCGTTACTGGTTACCGCCTGAGCATTCTGCCCGGCGAATAACAACGCGCTACCCGCGAGGATAATACGTAATTTTCTGTTCATGTTATCGCCTCCAGTAAATAAGCATTCCGCTTATTGCGATAATGGTTTAGCCGCCGTAAACATTCTCCTGCTGATGAAATAACAGGATTAACAGAAATTTAGCTCAGGGAAAGGGAAAGAACTACCAGGCGAGGCGCGGGTCATCAGGGTGCCTGATTGACATAAATTATCATTAATTTTCAATGCATTAAAAAATAAATCAAGATGTAAATAAACGTATCAACAAAGGATATATTATGTTGCGCGTGATCTACATCACAATAAATCATTAGCGTTGCTGTTGTTTCATTTATTTTCCGTTAACCGAAGTTAACCGCACCTTAATTATTACGGTCGGCGATAATAATATATTTGAGCTATTTTGTTTTTTGGGCGGGAATTTATTTAAAAGCGGGCGGGGAAATTAAAACGCTCTCGCGAGGGAGAGCGTTTTTTGTTTGCCGGGTGGCGCTGACGCTTACCCGGCAAGGTGAAGCATCAGGCGACGTGCGTGGCCGCCACGTCGAGCAGCGCCATTTCTTCGCTGTTCAGCAGTTTTTCGATATTCACCAGGATCAGCATACGGTCGCCGAGCGCGCCGAGGCCGGTCAGGTATTCAGTGGACAGCGTGACCGCAAATTCCGGCGCGGGGCGGATCTGATCCGCCGCCAGCGACAGTACGTCGGAAACGCCGTCAACCACGATCCCCACCACACGCTGACCGAGATTCAGCACGATCACCACGGTGTTTTCGTTGTACTCCACGTCCATCTGGCTGAACTTCACGCGCAGATCGACGATAGGCACAATCACGCCGCGCAGGTTAGTCACCCCTTTAATGAACTCCGGGGTGTTAGCGATGCGGGTGACCTGATCGTAACCACGGATTTCCTGCACTTTCAGAATATCGATCCCGTATTCTTCACCACCGAGAGTGAAGACCAGGAATTCCTGACCTGATGGCTCGCCAGCCAGTTTCGTTACATTACTCATACCGGTCATGTTTATACCTTCTTACCTAAATCAGGCGGCTGTATGCGCCATACGTTGTTCACGGTTTAATCCCTGTAACGCCGAAACATCCACGATCAGCGCGACACTGCCATCGCCGAGGATGGTCGCAGCGGATATGCCCGGCACTTTGCGATAGTTGCTTTCGAGGTTTTTCACTACCACCTGATGCTGACCGATCAGCTGGTCAACCAACAGGGCGTAACGACGTCCCGCGCTCTGCACGATCACCACGATACCGGCGGTGGCTTCGGTTTTCGCGCCCTTGACGTCAAAGACTTTCCACAGTTCTACCAGCGGCAGGTACTCGCCACGCACTTCCAGAACGCGCTCGCCGCCGGCCAGCGGGTGCAGATCTTCTTCACGCGGTTGCAGCGATTCCATCACGGCATTTAGCGGCAGGATAAAGACTTCTTCGCTGACCTTCACGGACATGCCGTCGAGGATCGCCAGCGTCAGCGGCAGCAGGATACGAATGGTCGTGCCCGCGCCCTGTTTGGATTTGATTTCGACGTGGCCGCCCATCTCCTGGATGTTACGTTTCACCACGTCCATACCCACGCCGCGGCCCGACACATCGGTCACCTGCTCGGCGGTGGAGAAGCCCGGCGCGAAGATCAGCATGCCGACTTCTTCGTCAGACATGTTTTCGCTTACCGCCATGCCCTGCGATACGGCTTTGGCGAGGATGCGTTCGCGGTTCAGACCCGCGCCATCGTCGGTCACTTCAATACAGATATTGCCGCCCTGATGTTCGGCGGACAGCACCAGATTACCCACGGCGGATTTACCGGCGGCGACGCGCACGTCCGGCAGTTCGATACCGTGGTCGAGGCTGTTACGCACCAGGTGCGTTAATGGATCGATAATGCGTTCGATCAGGCTCTTGTCCAGCTCGGTCGAGCTGCCGACCAGCGTCAGTTCGATCTGCTTGTTCAGTTTGGTGGCGAGATCGCGCACCAGACGCGGGAAGCGGCTGAAGACATATTCCATCGGCATCATACGGATGGACATCACCGATTCCTGCAGGTCACGGGCGTTGCGCTGCAACTGGCCCATGCTGGTGATCAGATCGCCATGGGTGACCGGATCCAGTTCGTTGGAACGCTGGGCCAGCATCGACTGGGTGATCACCAGTTCGCCCACCAGGTTAATGATCTGGTCTACTTTTTCCACCGCCACACGGATGCTGGTGGACTCGCTGGCGCGCGCCGGTTTTTCACGTTCCTGACGGCCTGCGGCGGCCTGCTCTTTCGGTACGGCTTTCAGTACCGGGGCGGCGGCTACTGCCGGCGGCTGCGGTGCGGCCTGGGCTACCACTTCTGCGGCCGGTTCGGCTTTAGCCGCGGCGGGCGCGGTTTCGAAAGCAATCTGATCCGGTTCAACCACGAAGCAGAGTACGGCAATCAGATCGTCCTGGCTCACGCCGCCATCGAGGGTGGCGCTGAGGGAGTCGCTGCCTTTGACCACGTCACTTAAGGTGGCGAGGTTTTTGAGTTCATCTTCCAGCAGGCCGACTTCGTTCTCTTTCAGACGCGAAATCACGATGCGCAGCTTATCGTTGTTTGCCGGGGCGGCAGCAACGTCAGCCTGTTCGTCCTGCGCCTCGACCACCGTCAGTTTTGCGCCGCTGGTTGCAGGCACCACTTCGCCTTTCGCTTCCAGCGCCAGCTGACGCAGGGCATTGCAGATATATTCAAAGCTGGCGGCATCGGGCTCCTGAGAGCTTTTATAGGCGTCGAGCTGTTCCTGCATAATATCTTTAGTTTCCAAAAACAGATTGATTATATCGGTATTGAGCTGCATCTCTCCGCGCCGGGCTTCATCAAGCAGGTTTTCCATGAGGTGCGTGGTTTCCTGCAAAATGGTGAAGCCAAACGTACCTGCGCCGCCTTTTATGGAGTGCGCTGCACGAAAGATGGCATTCAGTTGTTCGGAATCCGGGGCTTCAGGCACCAGATCCAACAAATGCTGCTCCATGTCGGCCAACAACTCGTCAGCTTCATCAAAAAACGTCTGATAAAAATCGCTAATATCCATGCTCACGCTATCACCTCGGATCGGGTTGTGGCGATGTGGGAACTGTCGCCTGGGGCAACGCCTCTGGCTGTTTTAATAAACTTACTGGCTCGTTCTGGCTCTCGGCATTTTCGTGCAAAATTGCCTGTTCCGCCTGCCGGTTGAGAACCAGGAGACTGATGCGGCGGTTAATCGCATCATCAGCGCCTTTGTCGCTAAGGCGCATGGTCGCCGCCATGCCCACGACACGCAGGACTTTACCGTCGTCCAGGCCGCCGATGACCAGCTCGCGACGCGATGCGTTTGCGCGATCCGCGGAGAGTTCCCAGTTGCTATAGCCGCGTTCGCCATTAGCATAAGGGTAATCATCGGTATGGCCTGACAGACTGACTCTGTTAGGAATGCCGTTCAGCACCGGGGCAATGGCGCGTAAAATATCGCGCATATACGGCTCTACTTCGGCGCTGCCGGTCTTGAACATCGGGCGATTCTGGCTGTCGATGATCTGAATACGCAGCCCTTCCTGCACGAGGTCGATCTTCAGATGCGGACGCAGGGCGCGCAGTTTCGGATCGGCTTCAATCAGCTGGTCGAGATCGCCGCGCAGTTTGCTCAGGCGGTTCTGTTCCATGCGTTTACGCAAATCTTCCACGTTCGGCTGACGCTGCACTTCCCCCTTCTGCTGGGTGAAATCATCACCGCCACCAGGGATTGGGCTGTCGCTGTTCGAAATACGCGGTCCGCCGGTCACCGCCGTCGCCAGCGGTGTGCGGAAATATTCTGCGATCTGAATAAGCTCTTTAGGACTGGAGATGGAAATCAGCCACATGACCAGAAAGAACGCCATCATTGCCGTCATAAAATCGGCGTAGGCAATCTTCCACGATCCGTGCGAGCCGCCTCCGTGTCCTTTATGTTTACGTCGTTTGACGATGACAATGGGATGGGCCTGGTTTTTCATGCGTCCTCAGTCGTGGTCTGCTGGTTTGGGTTTCTGACCGCGCGCACGTGCTCTTCCAGTTCCACGAAGGAAGGACGTTCGCTGGAGTACAGGGTTTTACGACCAAACTCAACGGCAATCGGCGGTGCATAGCCGTTCAGATTAGAGAGCAGCGTGATCTTGACGCACTGCATCATCTTGGTGGTTTCGGCGCTCTTCTGCCGCAGCACCGTCGCCAGCGGCGAGATGAAGCCGTAGGCCAGCAGGATGCCGAGGAACGTCCCCACCATCGCATGGGCAATCAGCGCCCCCAGTTCAGCCGCCGGGCGATCCGCCGAGGCCAGGGCGTGAACAACGCCCATTACCGCCGCCACGATCCCGAACGCGGGCAGTGAATCACCGACCATCGCCAGGCTGTTGGCGGGCACTTCCGCTTCGGCTTCATGGGTTTCGATTTCTTCGTCCATTAGCGCTTCGATTTCGAAGGTGTTCATGTTGCCGCTGATGATAAGACGCAGATAATCCACGATAAATTCGAGCATCACCGGATCGGCAAGGATACGCGGGTAGCTGGCGAAAATTTCGCTCTCTTTCGGACTTTCAATATCACGCTCCAGCGAGAACATGCCCTGTTGACGCGATTTCGCCATCAGGCGATAGAGCAGCGCCAGCAAGTCCATGTACATGCTTTTGGTGTATTTTGAACGGCGAAACAGCAGAGGAAGCGCTTTCAGCGTTCCTTTGATGGCTTTGCCGTTGTTGCCCACAATAAACGCACCTACGCCCGCACCACCGATGATAATAAGTTCGGCAGGTTGATAAAGTGCCCCAAGGTGTCCGCCGGTCATCATATAACCGCCGAAGACTGTACCGAGAACAACCAGGTAACCTAATAAGATCAGCACGACATCATCCTTCACTGTTGACTAAGGCGAGGAGAAACAGATTTGCGTTTGGCGCGGCGGCGGGGCAAAAAAAAGCAGCGGTAATCGCTTACCGCTGCTGGAGTGTTGCTCACACCGTTCGGTCAAACAGCCTGATTAATCTGTTCATCCAGCAGTTGTGAATTACTATCGGCAACTTCCGGGGAAAGTTTACGTCTTTTTACTGCCCTGGAAGGCGGCTGACACAAACTACAGGCGAAGCTTCCCACGGGCTGGTGCGCATGGGTAATAAAATTGCCGTCGCAGCAGTTACAGCGTGAAAGCTGCAGCATTCCGCTTTCGACGAAACGGACCAGCGTCCAGGCGCGGGTCAGGGCCAGCAACGGCCCCTCTTCCTGTTGCGGACACTGTTCTAAATAGAGACGGTAAGCTTTGATCACGGCGTCAACGCCGCTGCAAAGGCCCGTTTTCAGTAAAAACTGCCAGGCGTTACAGAACATGGAGGCGTGGATATTCTGCTCCCACGTCATAAACCAGTCGGTCGAAAACGGCAGCATGCCTTTCGGCGGCGGGCTGCCGCGCAGTTCTTTATAGAGTTTGATGAGTCGACCACGGCTGAGCTGCGTTTCGCTTTCCAGCATTTGCAACCGCGCGCCGAGCGTAATCAGTTCCATGGCCAGCTGAATATCACGCGCTTCCTGAACAATGCTTTTACCGGTCATAAATCAGGCCCTTTTCTTCCGGGCAGGCGTATCAACAGTCTGACCAGCATCGCTGAGTAAACGTGTCGACAGCAAAATACCCGTATGCACCTGCTGCAAATCGTCTACACGGGATTCCTGCGTCAGACGGGTGATCGTCTGGTGGCTGTCAAAGCGGAACTGGCAAATCAGCTGATTGGTTTCAGCCAGTTTTACCATTTGCGGCAATGTCAGCTCGACCATGGTGGATGCCATTTCTTCACTCATCCCCAGACGAAACATGGCTGAGGCTTTGTCCTGACTAATCAGACGCTGTGCAAGAAGGAGATATGACAAATTGATGTCATAAACGTGTTTCAGCAACTCGGATGTATGCATTTTTCCCATCCAGAATAACCAACGAAAATCTTAAGCGGTCAGACCGCACCCCGTGATGTCGCCGGGAAAAAACCCGGTAGAATAAAAAGAAAAGGCAAAATGCAATACTACGATTCAGGGATGTGACGCGGAGGCCTTCGCCTCTTTGGGCGACCTGGTCCTTCGCACGCTGCCATCATTTCTTACGCTAAACTAAGATTTTTCCTAAATCGAGGCAACTGTACTCGCGGACACTCAGACATACAATGTGAGCAAGTAGTATTTTGAAAATAATGTGATCGACGTCACATAATTTAAGCGAATATTCCGAATAAATCCATCAATAAGACTATTGCTTTGCGTCTTTTTTGTTCTATTGAATCTGTTTTCTATTCCTTTCGCACGAATAGACATGCAAACACCTCTGACCTGTGCGTGAAAAGAATGCACTGCTTTTCAAAGCAACGGCTTAGCGTAAATGATCGATCTCTATTGTAGAGACAAATTAATAATAATCTTATAAAACAACACATTATGCAGGAAGATAAAAAGCCCGGTCGCTTTTGTTAACGATTACAAAATTACTAATCCTCAGGATTATTAAAACAGCAGCCAGGGTTTTTTATCGCGAAGATTTGGGTTAAGAAGCGGTATTTTTGCAAAATGGTTACGTTGTGAACTATTCCAGTAGTAAGAATAATTAATGAATATTTATTAACTCTGTCATAAAACTAACATCTTTTGTAGTTGCACTGAAACATAAAAAAGAGTATGGGAGTGGCAAAAACGAGGAAGCGGGAGGCGTATCGGGCAATAAAAACACGTGCTCCCGCCTGCGCGGGAGCACGTGTTATCAGGCTAGTTTCGGAAAGGTCGCCACGTTATTTTGCAGCAAACTTTCTGCACTACGTGGCGTTATGCGCTTTAGGTCGGCGATAAACCTCTTCTGCCAGGCGTCGATGTCATTTTTCTGGATAATGTCCAGCATCTCGGCGTGGCGGGAAATACGTTCAGCCAGCGGCATTGTCAGCGCACGGTCCATCGCCGCCGCCACATCATCGCGATCGTACGGGTTCACCAGCAGCGCGGACGTCAGCTCGTTGGCGGCACCGGCGAAACGGGAAAGGATCAGCACGCCCGGATTCGCCGGATCCTGCGCGGCCACGTACTCCTTCGCCACCAGGTTCATGCCGTCACGCAGCGGCGTGACCAGACCAACGTCGGAGTAGCGGAAGACTTTCATCAAAAGCTTGCGATCAAAGTGCTGGTTGAGATAGTACAGCGGCGTCCAGCCCAGCTGGCCGTATTTACCGTTGATGCGCCCTGCTTCGGTTTCCAGCTGATGACGAATATCCTGATACGCCTGCACATCACCACGGGAAGTCGGCGCAATCTGCGTATAACGAATTTTGCCGTGATGCTCGGGGAATTTCTCCAGCAGCGTTTCAAAGGCCGCAAAACGCTCCGGCAAGCCTTTGGAGTAGTCCAGACGCTCAACGGAGAAGATATTTTTAACGCCTTTCAGCTCTTCTTTCAGCTGGGCCATTTTTGGCGGCAGCGGCCCGGCGGCAGCCTGGGCGATCTCTTTTGGCTCAATACCAATCGGATAGACTTCAGTGGCGAAGGTTTTGCCCCAGGCGGTATGGGTTTTCTTGTCTTTGGCGATCAGACGCGTCTGGCTGGCGATGCTGTCGAGGAAGGACACACGGTCGCTTTCCGTCTGGAAGCCCAGCAGATCGTAATCGCACAGCTGTTCTAACAGCTCGGCATGGGGCGGTAAGGCGTTGAAAATTTCCGGCGTCGGGAAAGGAATATGCAGGAAGAAACCGATCTGGTTTTTCACGCCGCGCTGACGCAGCTCATGGGCGAACGGTAGCAGATGGTAATCGTGGATCCACAGCACATCGTCTTCTTCCAGCAGCGGCAGCAGTTTGTCCGCCAGCAAAGCGTTTACGCGCTGATAGCCTTCCCAGGATTCACGCTGGAACTGTACCAGGTCCAGACGATAGTGGAACGCAGGCCAGAGCACCGCGTTAGAAAACTGGTTGTAATACTCTTCGTAATCCTGTTCGCTGAGGTTAAAAGAGGCCCAGGTAATATTACCGCGCGTCTCTTTCTTTAAAGGTTGATCTTCATTGCCTGTCTCACCGCTCCAGCCAAACCAGAGTCCCCCGGTGGCTTTCAGCGCGCCTAAAATCCCGACAGCCAGACCACCTGCGCTTGCTTTTTTATCATCCGGCGGTGCAATGCGATTAGATACTACGACTAAGCGACTCATAGCCATCTCTCCTGTTTGTTAGCGCTAATTTTTCTTGTTGTAAGTGATGATCAATCATCTGTTCGAGCCACTGGTGTACAGCAGAAACGCCGTCCAGTCGCCATTGTGCCTGGGTGTCCCCTAAGCCGACTTTGATCGAGACGCCGCCTGCGCGGTTCACGACCTTAAATCCTTGTTCATCGGTGAGGTCATCGCCCAGGAATACGGGTGTTCTGCCCGCAAACGGGGTTTCCTGCATAAATGCGTCGATGGCGGCGCCTTTACTGATGCCGCGCGGTTTCAGTTCAACAACGCATTTGCCTGGCTGTAAGGCCAGTTCATCGTGTTTTGCTTCCAGCGCCTGTGCCAGCGCGTAGATAGCGTCTTCGTGGTGCATGGCCTGACGGTAATGGAGTGCAAATGCCATTCCTTTTGCTTCGAGTTCGGTGCCCTCAAGACCATCCAGCCCGGCAATCAGCTCCAGTTCAATCTGCTTTACCAGCTCAGACGGCAGCGTCACCACGTGGTGTTCGCCATTGCTGTCACGGCGTTCTGCGCCGTGGACCCCCGCAAGGGGAAAGCGATATGGACTGGCAAGCGCATCCAGCTCACGCATCGAACGGCCGGACACCAGAGCTACTGCGCCCTGGTTAAGCTCAGCAAGTTGATGCAGCTGGTCCCGCACCCTGGCGGGGATGGCTACCTGATCGGGATGGGGTTTGATGTCAGCGAGGGTTCCGTCGAGGTCAAAAAAGAACGCAAAATTACCAGAAAAAATCGGCGGTACAGTTAACTGGTCGGCCACTCTGGTCTCCTCCTTACAGTTCAGATGGTCTGCTCCAGCAGACGCATCGCATTATCATTAGCTCTGTAAGTATAGACAGTGTGACGACGCTCGCCATTTTAAGAAGGCGTTGCCAGCCATCGGGACGGCTGGCAACGGGGGAGATAAACTTAAAGGTTAAGCTTAAACGGTACGCTTCGCTTTTTGCTTGTAGCGGTCGAAAATCACTGCCGCAAGCAGGATCAAACCGCGCACCACATACTGAGAGAATGGCGAAATATTGAGCAAATTCATGGCGTTCTCCACCGTGCCCAGAATCAGGATCCCGGCCACCACATAGGAGATTTTGCCAATGCCGCCTTTCAGCGACACGCCGCCCAGCACGCAGGCTGAGATGACGATCAGCTCATAACCGATAGAGGTCATTGGCTGTCCACTGGTCATGCGCGACGCCAGAATAATGCCCGCGATGGCGGACACCAGACCCGACAGAATAAAGATGATGATTTTGGTGCGAACGACCGGCACACCCGCCAGGCGAGCCGCCTCTTCATTGCCACCGATCGCCAGCGTATTTCGACCAAAAGTTGTACGATTTAGTAAAAATCCGAAAATGGCCAGACAGATAACGGTGAGCCAGATAGGCGCCGGTAAACCGAGCCAGTTAGTGTAACCGAGGGCGAAAAAACGCTCATCTTCAATGCCGACCGCCTTGCCATCGGAAATGATATAGGCCAGCCCGCGCACAATCTGCATGGTCGCCAGCGTGGTGATCAGCGCGTTGATTTTCAGCCGCGCGATGACAAAGCCGTTTACCAGACCGCTGAGCACGCCGAGCATCAGCCCGGCGAAGATACCGATCCACAGGCTTTCGGTCATGTTGATCACCACAGCGGTGGTGACGCCCGCACAGGCAATGACCGAGGCGACGGACAAATCGAAATCCCCGGAGGCGAGGCAGAACAGCATGCCGCAGGCCACCATGCCGGACATGGAGATTGCCAGCCCCAGCCCTTTCATGTTCACAAAGCTGGCAAAATTGGGCACAAAAATGGCGCAGCCGATAAACAGCACGGCGAACACCACCAGCATGCCGTACTGGTCCCAGATACGACCCAGATTGAATGGCGACTTAGGCGCGCCGGAAGTGGTTAAAGACGACATCATATTCTCCTTGCTCAGGCGACAGCCTGGCTAACTTTTGGCATGGCAAGGCTTAACGCCTGCTGTTCATCCGCCTGACCGTGTAGTAATTCACCGGCGATCTCCCCTTCGCGCATCACCAGAATGCGGTCGGCGAGGCCGAGCACTTCGGGCAGGTCGCTGGAGGCGAACAGCACCGCCACGCCGCGTGCCGCCAGCGCATAAATCACGTTATAGATTTCATGTTTCGCGCCGACATCGATGCCGCGCGTCGGCTCATCGAGCAAAATGACCTTCATCTCTTCGGATAACCAGCGCCCGAGAATGGCCTTCTGCTGATTACCGCCGGAGAGATTCATGATCAGCTGCTCAGCGCCGGGGGTTTTGATATTCAGTGAACGAATATGGTGGTCGGCGTTCTGCACTTCCCAGCCGTCGTTGATCAGGCAGCCTGCACGGATGTATTTGCGACGGGCGCTGATGTTGATGTTATCGCGCACCGAATGCACCGGAATAATCCCCTCGGCTTTGCGGTCTTCCGGGCACAGCATCATGCCCGCGGCAATGGCGTGGCCGGGTTTCTGGATGTTGATGGCCTTGCCATCGATCCACACCTGGCCTGCGGTGATGCGCGTGCCACCAAACAGTCCTTTCATCAGTTCGCTGCGTCCGGCGCCCACCAGCCCGAACAGGCCGACGATTTCGCCACGCTTCACCGACAGGCTCACCGGTTTACGCACGCCAGGCGCTTTAACCTCATCAAGGCGCAGCATCTCTTCACCGGTCTCACGCGGCTGCCAGCCATAGATATCGCCCAGATCGCGGCCTACCATCGCTTTCACCAGTGAATCATGGTTGACCTTCTCCATGTCGTCGAAGGTGCAGACATAGCGACCATCTTTAAATACGGTAATGGCATCGCTTAAGGCGAAAATCTCCTCCATGCGGTGCGAAACATAAATAATCACCCGCCCTTCGTCGCGCAGTTCGCGGATGACGCGGAACAGGTTGTCGATTTCACGGGCCGACAGCGAACTGGTTGGCTCATCGAAGGCGATCACTTTGGCGTTACGCGCCAGCGCTTTGGCTATTTCCACCATCTGCCATTGCCCAATTGACAAGTATTTCAGCGGTGTTTGCGGATCGATATCGAGGCCGAGATGCTCCAGCTGTAGCCGGGCTTCGTAGTTCAGCAGCGAACGGTTAACGAAGCCGCCTTTATGGGGCAGTTGTCCGAGATAAATATTCTCCGCCACGGTCATTTCAGGCACCAGGTGCAGTTCCTGATAGATAATGGCGACGCCGGCATTCAGGGCAGCGGGCGTATCCGCAAAGGTGACGTCTTCGCCGCGCAGGGCCAGGGTGCCGGTAGTAGGGGCATAGTTGCCGCTGAGGATCTTCAGCAGCGTGGATTTTCCCGCGCCGTTCTCCCCCATCAGGGCGTGAACCTGGCCTGCATAGCAATCAAAGCTGATGTCGCTGAGCGCTTTTACGCCAGGGAAGGTTTTGCCAATCCCCCGGAAAGACAGGTATGGAGTTGACTGTTGCATAACATCTCCGAAACGCTTTTCAGTGTACGACTGGCCCTCCACCCGACGGGTGAAGGGCACACTTGCCACGCGTATTACTTAACGCCGAGTCCTTTTTTTGCCAGCTCTTCTTTGAAGTTATCGCGGGTGATCAGCACCACGTCGGTAACGGCGGTGAATTTCGGCGGCTCAACGCCCTTCTCCACCCAGTTGTAAAGCATTTCGCTGGTTTTATAGCCGTGCACGTCCGGGCTTGGCAGCAGCGAACCATAGAAGCCGGTGCCCTGCGCTTTCGACAGTTCGCTCACCGCATCCACGCCGTTAATGCCGATACCGATAACATCAGCCGCTTTAAAGCCCTGCCCTTCTGTGGCGCGCACACCGCCCAGCACGGTGTTATCGTTCATACCGACCACCAGCCAGTGTTTCACTTCCGGATGCTGCACCAGCAGGGAGTTGCCGGCGTCAAACGCGCCCGGAATATCGTTCGCTTTGGTCGGCACCTGGTAGATCTGTTTTTCCGGGAAGCCCGCGGCTTTCAGCGCGTCCATGGAGCCGGTGGTACGACGGCGGGCGGTGTCCAGCTCGTCGGCGGTAATGGCCATCACCGCGGTATCTTTCACGTCCCAGCCGCGTTTTTGCATCTCTTTATAGAGTTCCTGCCCCTGGCGCGCGCCGATTTCACTCGCCGCCATCATCACCAGCGGCACGGATTCCATCGGTTTGCCTTTTGCGGTCACGAACTGGTCATCAACGGCGATGACCTTCATGTCATAGCCTTTGGCTTTCGCCACAATGGCTGAACCCAGTTTTGGATCCGGCGTACAGATGACGAAGCCTTTCGCGCCGCTGGCCGCCAGGCTGTCGATGGCGTTCAGGGTTTTCTCCCCATCCGGTACGGCGATTTTGATCACTTCAAAACCCAGATCTTTCCCGGCTTTATCGGCGAACTTCCATTCTGTCTGGAACCACGGCTCTTCCGGCTGTTTCACCAGAAAACCGAGTTTCATGGTTTCTGCGATAGCGGATTGTGACATAACGGCAGCCAGACCGATGGCTGCCAGCGCTTTAGTGAATTTGTGCATGGTTAACTCCAGCTTTAGCGTTCTTTTATGTAGGGAAAAACGGTTTTTCTGTTCTTTAATCAGACAGAAAACAAAGCATTAGCCGATACTGTTCAGGATATGCTTCTGCTGGAGAGTAGTTTTAGCGGGAAATTAATCATCCATAGGAGAGCGCCATCACACCGCAGAATTACAGTAATTGCGTACATAAATTCAGCGGAAAATGACATAAAAAAAGGCGCATTTGTCGGACAATTGCGGCGGGTGCCAGCTAAATTATCCATAACGTCAGCCAGCTTATCCTTGTCGCCCGGATGCGTTGCACATCCGGGCCTGTTCACTACCAGGGATAATAGATATGTTCGGCGTGTTCGCGCACCGGCGCGTCGTCACCCAGTAAGCGTGCCGATACCGTGAGCGCAAAATCAAATACGTGCCCCAGGCCTTTGCCACTGATCAGATTGCCGTCTTCCACCACCGGCGCATCCACATATTCGCCGTTTTTCACGCCCTGCCACAGATCGCCGGAGCAGACGTAGCGCCGCCCGTTCAGCAGATCGTTACCCCCCAGTACGCGTGCCGCCGCCGAACAGATCGGGCAAATCAGCTTACCCGCGGCATCGTGCGCCTTCACAAACTGGATCACCTCCGCACTGGCCGCCAGATTGACGCTGCCCTGCGGCCCGCCCGGCAGCACCACGGCGTCGTACAGTGTCTCCAGCCGCTCAGTGAGGGTGCTGTCCGCCACCATCGGGATAGCATGATAGCTTTCCACCGCGCGGGTGTCAGCGCAGGCCAGGGTTTCCACCTCAATATGCAGACGACGCAGAATATCGATGGTGACAATGGCTTCGGCTTCTTCAAATCCCGGTGCGAGTAATACCGCCACATTTTTCATTTTTTATTCCTTCAGGTAAGAGTTAACTTCACCATAAACTTAATTTCAGTAAAATTAAACTGCCAGTTCAAAGCTATCGCACCTAGACCTTATCGCCGGTAAATTTCTGCCGTTTCGCCTTAGTGCCTTCCAGGTCACAGTAATTATCCGTGCGATCTTTCTATGCTGTAGTCAGTTACTCATAACAAGGATATTTGCTATGGCTATTGTCGGAATGGTTCAAAAACTCAATACGCAAATGAATCTTGAGTTTCAGGCATCCAGTCTTTATTTGTCGCTCAGCGAATGGTGCGCAGGGCACAGCCTGAACGGAACTGCCACTTTCCTGCGTACCCAGGCGCAGGGCAATATCACGCAAATGATGCGCGTGTTTGAATATATGAAACGCGAAGGGGCGAATCCCATCGTAAAAGCTGCCGAACCCTACCATGACGACTATTCCACCCTTGAAGATCTGTTCAAAAAAATGCTTGAGGAGTATTCGCAGCGCTGCGCCACCCTCGCCCGCTTAACGGCGGAAGCGGCGGCCATGAACGATGCCTGTACGCTGGAATTTTTGCGGCAGCTGGAAAAAGAGCAGCAGCAGGACGGCCTGTTGTTGCAGACCATTATGGAAGAAGTGCATAACGCGCAGCAGTCGGGTATGGGTTTACCGCAAACCGATCAGCATTTACTTAATATCGTTAATTTCCGGCAGCATTAATCTGCCACTGAAAATCAGCCCCGGCCCGCGTCGGGGTTGTTATTTTTTGCAGCTCAATGTTGCAAAAATGTATATAAGCCATTGATTACCCGCGTTTTAACAAAGTCGATCTGGCTCGCAAAGATTAACCTTACAAAATGCAATGATTTAGAGCATCAATGTTTAATTACACAGGTGCTTCATGATCACTCTTGAATTTATTGTCATTATTCTCTGCCTGCTGGTGGGTACCCGTTTCGGCGGCATGGGCCTCGGCCTGATAAGCGGTATCGGCCTGTTCATACTGACCTTTGTGTTTGGCCTGCAACCGGGTAAACCGCCGGTTGACGTGATGCTGACTATCCTGGCGGTGATCGGCTGCGCCGCCACGCTGCAAACCGCCGGCGGGCTGAACGTGATGATGCAGTTTGCCGAGCGACTGCTGCGTCGCCACCCGCAGCACATTACATTGCTCGCGCCCTTCACCACCTGGACGCTGACGTTTTTGTGCGGCACCGGGCATGTGGTCTACACCATGTTTCCCATTATCGCCGATATCGCACTGAAAAAAGGTATCCGCCCGGAGCGCCCGATGGCGGTGGCGTCGGTGGCTTCACAAATGGCCATTACTGCCTCGCCCGTTTCGGTGGCGGTGGTGTCGCTGGTTTCTATTCTGGCGGCGCAGCACGGCATCGGGCAGGCCTGGAGCATCCTGGAGATCCTCGCCGTCTCAGTACCGGCCTCGCTGTTTGGCGTGGCCGTCGCTGCGCTGTGGAGCCTGCGCCGGGGTAAGGATCTGGCGGAGGACGCGGAGTTCCAGCAGAAATTAACCGATCCGAAACAGCGGGAATTTATCTACGGCAGCAGCGACACCTTAATGAATCAGCGCTTCCCGAAGCAGGCGTACTGGTCAACCTGGATCTTCTTCGCCGGTATTCTTGTGGTGGTATTACTGGGCGCGTTGCCGGAACTGCGCCCCTCATTTGAGGTGAAGGGCAAAATGACGCCGCTGTCGATGAACCTGGTGATCCAGATGATGATGCTGATTGCCGGGGCGGTGATGCTGATCGTCTGTAAGGTGAATGCGTCGACCATTTCCAGCGGCGCGGTGTTTAAGGCCGGGATGGTGGCGATTTTTTCGGTGTTTGGCGTGGCGTGGATGAGTGACACTTTCTTTCAGGTGCATCTGGAGGAGTTAAAAGTGGCGCTGGAGGGCGTGGTGCAGAATCATCCCTGGACCTACGCGATTGTGTTATTCCTGGTGTCCAAGCTGGTCAACAGCCAGGCGGCGGCACTGACTGCCGTTGCGCCCATGGCGCTGATGCTGGGCGTCGAGCCAAAAATGCTGCTGGCGTTTTTCCCGGCGTCATACGGCTATTTTGTACTGCCGACCTATCCGAGCGATCTGGCCTGTATCGGCTTTGACCGTTCAGGCACCACCCGCATCGGGAAATTCATCATCAACCACAGCTTTATTATTCCGGGGCTGATTGGCGTCAGCTGTGCCTGTGCGGCGAGCTATGCGCTGGTGATGGCGCTGTTCTGATCCTGCCGGCGGGGTCGCCCCCGCCTTTTTTCAGCGCGGCTTCCGCGCCCGATCTTCGAAAACATCCGTTTGAATAATTCAAAACGAAGGTTTACTTTAGCTAGTGCGCCTCGCCCTGCGGCGTGAACTTCAGCTCAATCAGCGCAATGGCTTTCTGTATGGCGCGGCGGGTCACCGGATCGGCGGCAGCCGGGTGGGTGGTGAAATCGATGGTTTTCAGCTGCTGCGACATTTTCTCACGCACTTCAACCGGCGCGATAACGTCAATGATGTCGAGGATTTGTTTGATCACCAGCTGGCAGGCGACAACGTCAGATACCAGTTCTTGATCGGCACTCAGGGATTCAGACATGGAAGGCTCCTTTCAGAAAGGACGCCATAGTAGCGGGAAGCGCTGCGAAAAGGTAGTTTGCCCGGCCTGCACAGCGTACATCAGATATAAAAAAACCTGCCGCAGCAGGTTTTTTTATCAGAACATCGCGCCAGGCGGGACGTCTTTGAAAGTTTTGCAGTAGGTTTCAAAAATGCTTTTCAGGATCTTACGCAGTTTCATCTTTTGCTCCGGAGAAATTTGTTATGCAGGTGTTATGTTTCTGTGTGCACATAATATGACCTGCATCACAAAAATCAACCAGTTTGTGAAGCCCATCACATTAAAAAATGCATTGATATTTTAGTTTTGTTAAAAAATGCACGATAAATCCGTAAGTTACGGATATTTCATTTCTGTAAAAATTTAAAATTTTTTTTAAAATGGCAGACCAAAAATGAGTGACAGCACCCAACCGGAGGCCAGACGCGGCGTTTCTCCCGCCGCGCTGCTGGTCGCCGGGGCGTTTTTTATGGAGTTTCTCGACGGTACAGTGATCGCCACCGCCCTGCCGGACATGGCGGAAAGTTTCGGTGTCGACGCCGTCGATCTGAATATCGGCATCAGCGCCTATCTGATCACCCTGGCCGTGTTGATCCCGGCCAGCGGCTGGATCGCCGACCGCTTTGGCGCGCGTAAAGTCTTTGCCTCGGCGCTGGCGATCTTCACCCTCGCCTCGGTGTTCTGTGGCCTCGCGGTCAGCGTGGAGTGGTTTGTCGCCATGCGTATTTTACAGGGCATCGGCGGCGCGCTGATGGTCCCGGTCGGACGGCTGGCGGTGTTGCGCACCACCCCCAAGCATCTGCTGATCACCGCCATCGCCACCCTCACCTGGCCCGCCCTGGTCGCGCCTATCATTGGCCCGCCCCTCGGCGGTTTTATTACCAGCTTCGCAAGCTGGCGGTGGATCTTCTTTATTAACGTACCGCTGGGGCTGATAGCCATTGCGCTGGCGCTGCGCATCATTCCGGATATTCGCGAGGAGGAACGGCGGCCTTTCGATATGCCCGGTTTCCTCTCCACGGCTATTGCGATGGTCAGCCTGGTGTATGCCATGGAATCGCTGGGCGCGCAGCAGCCGCAGGGGTGGCTGACGGCGGCGATGTTGCTGCTGGGCGCGGGCACGCTGTTTTACGCGCTGCGCCATTTTCAGCGCGCCCGCTGGCCGATGATCCGTCTCGATGCCATGCAGGTGCCGACCTTCCGCGTGACCATGTATGGCGGTTCGCTGTTTCGCGCCTCCATCAGCGCCGTGCCTTTTCTGTTACCGCTGATGTTTCAGGTGGGCTTTGGTATGGACGCCTTTCATGCCGGGCTGCTGGTGCTGGCGGTGTTTGTCGGCAATCTGACGATAAAACCCGCCACCACCCCGCTTATTCGCTGGCTGGGATTCAAAAAACTGCTGCTGATCAACGGCGCGCTCAATGTGCTGGCGTTGCTGGCCTGCGCCTTCCTGACGCCCACGACGCCGGTATGGGTGATCCTGCTGGTGCTTTATCTCGGCGGCGTATTTCGTTCAATACAGTTTACCGGCGTCAGCACGCTGGCCTTCGCGGATGTGCCGTCAGCGCAAATGAGCTATGCCAATACGCTGTTCAGCACCGCGACACAGCTGGCGGTGGGGCTGGGCATTACGCTGGGGGCGATTGGCATTCGTATCGGCGAACGGATCGGCGACTGGCTTTCTCTGGGGGAGGTGCCGGGGATCAGTTTTCGCCTGGCATTCGTGGCGATCGCGCTGATTTGTCTGGTGGGAATGGCAGATACGCTACGGCTGACGAAAGATGCCGGCAGTGCGGTGTCGAATAAAAAGGGATAAAAAAAGGCCAGCGAACGCTGGCCTTTCGGGATGTTATGCGAGCATTTCACGTACGAAGGCTTCGATCTCTTTATCCTGGCAGTTTTCGAAGAAACACTCCTGGAAACGCTGACCGGAAACGGCGGTTTTCACCAGCTCCGGATCGATGGCGCGCAGGGTGTCCAGATAGTTGTCTTTCACTACTGCTGCTTTCACCTGATTAAGGATCCCGGCGTTACGCACCTGCGGCTCTTTACGCTCCGGCGGATACCCTTCGCCTTTGCGGCCGGTGAAGGCTTTTTCGAAGATAAAGCGCACGTTCAGCTCTGCGCCCCAGCCAAAACCTTTAGCGAACGGCAGCGCCAGCGCGTTACCGTTGTTGATCTGCGCGAACAGGAAGGCATCTGCCGGATCGATGCAGTAGCCGCAGTTCACGCCCGGATGGATATTCAGCGACATCAGCGCGCCCTGACCGGTGCCGCAACCGGCGATCACGAAATCAACGGCTTTGGAGTTCAGCAGGATGCTGGCCATGATGCCTAAGTGGATGTAGGTCAGATGATGGTCATTCTCGTCGCTCATGCCGACGTTGAAAACCGGGAAGTTCTTCTCATCCGCGACGGTTTTCAACTCTTTAAGGATAATGGCGTTTTTGGCAGCCTGGCTGTTTTCCATCATCAGTGCAATTTTCATTGTGTCTTCTCCTGAAGCGTTGCGGGATGTCCCGCCGTGAATAGCGAACGTTTTAGAAACCTTACTACTAAGCAAACATACTTTCAAATTTAGTGAAAAATCGTTTTAAAAAGTTGCGAGGTGCTCACAGTTTTTCCCGCTTCGCTGGCCGTTACAATTAGTAAGGCCAGAAAATCCGGCTATTCAGGCTATTGGCGGGAAACAGAGGTTGTAGGATGAGAACATCGAAACTGAATCAGAGCGATACCATGAAGAGTATGCTTTTAGCCGCCGCAGTCCTGCTGCTGGCAGGATGCACCATCACTAAAGAGCCGCAGGTGAGCGAGGTCATTCAGACCACCGGTGTGGTACGACTGAATTTTAACGAAGCCATGCTGCAAAATGCGCGCTTTGATGAGTATACCACCCACGGCACCGCCACGCGTCAGTGCCAGCAAATGGGCTATGCCACCGCCGCCGCGTACGGTCAGCCGATCCGTACCTGTAGTGTATTCAGCGGTTCACTGTGCCTTAATGAAAAGATCACCCTGCAATACCAGTGTCAGGGGCTGGCGCTGTCGCCTGCCGCCACCGGCTATTATTAATCTTTACCACCTGCGTTATTACGCAGGTGGCGCTTATTTATAATAAAAAGAATTATTCTCAGGTAATTTAACCTTCACATCTAATGCGTATTATTCACATTACCATTCAAATTAATTATTCTATTTTACCTTTTGCAAATAATTAAATAACAAATTATAGTGGCGCCATTATTCATTGCGCACTCCCTGGAGCCGTATCATGCTTAAAGCAGAAATGATCGAAAAATTAAATGAGCAAATGAATCTGGAGCTTTACTCCTCTCTGTTTTATCAGCAGATGAGCGCCTGGTGCAGCTACCACAGCTTCGAAGGCGCGGCAGCCTTCCTGCGCCGCCACGCGCAGGAAGAGATGACCCACATGCAACGCCTGTTTGATTATCTGGCCGATACCGGCAGCCTGCCGTGTATTAATACTATTCCGTCGCCGGTTGCGGAATATGCGACTTTAGACGATCTGTTCCGTTCCACTTATGAACACGAACAGCTGATCACGCAAAAAATTAATGAACTGGCGCACGTGGCAATGACCACGCAGGATTATCCGACCTTTAATTTCCTGCAATGGTATGTGGCCGAACAGCACGAAGAAGAAAAATTATTTAAATCCGTTATCGATAAATTATCGCTGGCGGGTAAAAGCGGTGAAGGCTTGTATTTCATTGATAAAGAACTTTCCACGCTCGACGCGCAAAAGTAATACTGCCGGCGGTGACACTGTCACCGCCTTAAACCTCTGTAAATATTAAATTACACCTTCTGTAACGCCTGTTTGACGAGACTGTCATTTTCCCTTACTCTGCGCCGCATATTCGAATGTGCAATGGTTTATGGGCAGAGGAAAGCGTGAAGAATCGGACGCTGGGTAGTGTTTTTATCGTCGCGGGAACGACAATCGGGGCCGGTATGCTGGCGATGCCGCTGGCGGCCGCCGGGGTGGGATTTGGCGTAACCTTAGTGCTGCTGTTCGGCCTGTGGGCGCTGATGTGTTATACCGCCCTGCTGTTGCTTGAAGTGTATCAGCACGTCCCTGCCGATACCGGGCTGGGCTCCCTGGCGCGTCGCTACCTGGGCCGCTGCGGTCAGTGGCTCACCGGTTTCAGTATGATGTTTCTGATGTATGCCCTTACCGCAGCCTATATGACAGGCGCGGGCGAACTGCTGGCGGCAAGCCTCGGCTCCTGGCTCGACATCACCGTTTCACCGGTCGCCGGTGTGCTGTTGTTTACCCTGATTGCGGGCGGCGTCGTCTGCGCGGGCACATCGCTGGTTGATCTGTTTAACCGCTTTCTGTTCAGCGCCAAGATCCTCTTTCTGGTGATCATGCTGGCGCTGTTAATGCCGCACGTACACAAAATCAATCTGCTGACGCTGCCGCTGGAGAAAGGGCTGGCGCTGTCGGCAATTCCGGTAATTTTCACCTCCTTCGGTTTTCACGGCAGCGTGCCAAGCATCGTCAGCTATATGAATGGCAACATCCGTAAGCTGCGCACGGTATTTATTACCGGCAGCGCCATTCCGCTGGTGGCCTATATTTTCTGGCAACTGGCGACGCTGGGCAGCATCAACTCCTCCACCTTTATGGGGTTACTGGCGGATCAGGCCGGACTGAACGGGTTATTACAGGCGCTGCGGGAAGTAGTCGCCTCGCCGCACGTTGAACTGGCGGTGCATCTGTTCGCCGACCTGGCGCTGGCCACCTCCTTCCTGGGCGTGGCGCTGGGCCTGTTTGATTACCTGGCGGATCTGTTTAATCGTCGCAATAACGTTGCCGGACGTTTACAGACCGGGGCGATCACCTTCCTGCCGCCGCTGGCTTTTGCCCTTTTTTATCCGCGTGGGTTTGTGATGGCGCTGGGTTATGCCGGTGTGGCGCTTGCCGTGCTGGCGCTGCTGATCCCGTCGCTGCTGGCGTGGCAAAGTCGTAAACATAATCCGCAGACGAGTTATCGCGTCAGCGGCGGCAAGCCTGCATTAGTGCTGGTGTTTTTGTGTGGGATCGCCGTGATTGCCGTGCAGTTCTGTATCGCTGCCGGTTTGCTGCCTGAGGTGGGTTAATAGCGCTTCGTTTATCGCCGGGTGGCGCTGCGCTTACCCGGCAAGCTGGTGCAAGTGACTATCAGTGCAGGCAGCACTGCTTGAATTTTTTACCGCTGCCGCACGGGCAAGGGTCGTTACGGCCCACTTTTTCACCGGCGGTGAACGGCTTCGCCACTTCAATTTCCTGCTGATTGTCTGCCCAGTAGTCATACAGCGCCAGCGCCGCAGGTTTAATCGCCTCGATGCTTTCTTCAAAGGCTTCCGGCGTCATCTGCTCCACACGTTCGAAGTTCTCTTCTTTACCGTGCAGTTCAATAGCCGCCAGCGCTGGCTTTAACGCATCCGGTAAGGATGACCAGTCGCTCAGGCTGACGCCGCGCAGGTAACCGAAGCACCACTCTTCCACAATGGTCAGCTCCTGATCTTCCACGTCGCGCGTTCCAAACAGTGGTTCAAACTGTTCCGGATACCCGGCCAGACGATCGCCGATATCGTCCATATGCTGGAAAGCGAGCATCATGAAACGCTCCATCTCCTTTTCCGACGACCAGTTCGGCACCTTATCAGCACCGCCCCACAGCGCCACCAGCCACTGGCTCGGCTCAACCGGCACCGGCGAGCTCAGTACCGCAGTGAGTAAGCCATCCAGCTCTGAGACATCCATAATGGACGCTTCCGTACCGTACTTCATCAGTACGTCTTCCAGCCATTCCAGCTCTTTCTCGTTCAGGGGTCCGGTTTTCATTGTGCATATTCCTCGGTGAGGTGCGAAATACGCACCGTAAAAAAGGAATTTTAACACAGGTGGGGAGCAAAATTATTGGCGATACAGAGGTAACTGTGTTCTCCTTTCTACCCTGCACAAATAGTTACGCCGATCGGTTTAAGGATCTCACCCTATGTTCAACAGACACAGCTACCATTCTGCTGAATTCTGGCGCGATCCGGCGATGGAGCATGTAGAGACGCGCCGCGCCTGTCATAGCCGGGCGTGTTATAAGGCGCACAGTCATCCCACCTTTTCTGTTGGCGCAGTGGATGCGGGCGGAAGTCATTTTACCGGCGTGTCAGGCGGCCCTTCTGCATTGCATCCCGGCATGATGGTTTTTATTCCCGCGGGCTGTGTTCACGCCTGTAATCCCCTGCCCGATGATTGCTGGAGCTATCAGATGCTGCATCTGGATGCTGACTGGCTACGCCAGTTACTGGCAGAAACTGGTCCTTCCTCAGCAGGCCTTATTCGCGAAAATGAAATTCGCCTCACGGATAACCAGACGGTCTATACCCGGTTTTGCCAGCTTAATGACACCCTCTTTTCAGCAGCCACTACGGAAGACAAAAATGCCGCGCTAATAGAATTTATCGGTGACTGCGCCTGTGAGAATGATCGGGTGGAAACTTTCGCCGCACAGCTACCCCAGGGCAACGGGGCACTGGCGCGGGTGATCAGCCAGTTGCAGGAAATTGAAACGCCCGCCCCTGCCGCTTGAAGATTTGGCGAAAATCGCCGATATGAGTCGGTATCAGCTTATCAGAGCTTTTCGTGCCGTCACCGGTATGACACCGCACGCTTATCAGCTCAACAGGCGCGTGAATCAGGCGCGGCAGTGGCTGCAGTCAGGCAGTGAAATTACCGATATTGCATACCGACTGGGTTTTGCCGATCAAAGCCATTTTCAGCGCGTATTTAAGGCGCATACCGGCGTCACGCCAGGCTGTTATCGGGCCTGAGTCCCTGCAATTTTATTCAATACAATCATTCTGTCAGCCTGCACCCTGTAGGAAAAATTTCTTAGAGGGTGATGGCATGATGCAACAATTTCTTCTGGTGGCAACCGCACATTTTCTGGCGCTACTTTCCCCCGGCCCGGATTTCTTTCTGGTTGCGCGTACCTCAATTAAAGCGGGCTGGCGTCATGCCGCCTTTGTCTGTCTGGGAATAGCCGTCGCAAACGGGGTGTTTATTCTTGCGGCTTTCAGCGGGATCACGCTTTTCCGCGCGGGCAGCGCAGGGTTTATCGCCATTCAGCTCGCTGGCTGTGGCTATTTGCTGTATGTCGGCCAGCTTTTTATTCGTTTTGCTGGCGCAAGCTCCCTCACCGGACACAAGATGACTCCGCAAGCCGCTTTGACAGAGAAGGCTGATCTCGCAGATCGCTGGCGTGAATTCGGTATGGGCTTTATGTCGGGCATTCTCAATCCTAAAAATGCGCTCTTTTATGTCAGTCTGGCGACGTTAATCGGCGGTGCTGGTACTACGCCCGGCCTGAAAGTTGTCTATGGCGTGTGGATGTTCAGCGTTGTGCTATTGTGGGATTTGCTGGTGGCGATCTTTATCGGGAATGATGCAGTGCTGCGCACTTTTTCGAAAGTGTTACCCGCTGTGGAGCGTATTTCGGGCGTGATCCTGATTTGTCTGGCACTGAGCGTTATTGTGGTCAACGTACTGCAACTGTTACGATAAG
>NZ_CP127837.1:3736291-3791644 GCF_030291195.1 Enterobacter sp. PGRG2
TCAGGCATAAAAAAACCACCCGAAGGTGGCTTACACGACACTGCTTATCATTGATTTTATTCGAGGTTTCCCATGGTACCCGGAGCGGGACTTGAACCCGCACAGCCATAAGCCGAGGGATTTTAAATCCCTTGTGTCTACCGATTTCACCATCCGGGCTCGGGAAGAAATTGGAGGCGCGTTCCGGAGTCGAACCGGACTAGACGGATTTGCAATCCGCTACATAACCGCTTTGCTAACGCGCCGAAAATCTTCAGGTCTTGCGACCAGCATCCGCAATATGCCGATGCTATAAACTGGAGCGGGAAACGAGACTCGAACTCGCGACCCCGACCTTGGCAAGGTCGTGCTCTACCAACTGAGCTATTCCCGCAATATCTTGTGATTAGCTAATCACTTGATTTTACTATCTTCTGGCAAGCAGTGCCGCCGTCTGATGCGATGCATTCTACTTACCTGACGCACTGAGTCAACGATATTTTTTCAAACTCAGGATCGTTTGCTGAAATTTACGGCGAAACGATCACGGTTCAAGCAAATCGCCGCGCGCGGCGTTTAAATATTGCAGCATAGACCACAGCGTCAGCACCGCAGCCACAAACAGCAGGCCTACGGCCGCGTATTCCGTGAGCTGGTTAGGACGCCACAGCAGCCCCACCAGCGCCACCATCTGCGCCGTGGTTTTCACTTTACCGATCCAGGAGACGGCCACGCTGCTACGTTTGCCCATTTCCGCCATCCACTCACGCAGCGCAGAGATGATGATCTCGCGCGCAATCATGGTTGCCGCCGGTAAGGTTACCCACCATACGTGATAGTGCTGGACAACCAGCACCATCGCAATAGCCACCAGCACTTTATCGGCGACCGGATCGAGAAACGCGCCAAAACGCGTGCTCTGATTCCAGCGCCGCGCCAGAAACCCGTCAAACCAGTCAGTGATCGCCGCAAAGCAGAAAATCAGCGCACATGCAAAAGGAGCCCAGACGAACGGCAGATAAAATGCCACCACGAAGAACGGGATCAAAATGACTCGAAAAAGCGTTAGTAACGTCGGGATATTAAATCGCATAGTGACGGGTAACTGTCTGTTGTCAGTAAAAATTAGCTCTATGTTGCTACATAGCCCTTAATGTTTCAACGAGTAGTAGATCTTTTCTGCCAGGCCTTGCGAAATACCCGGCACTTTTGCAATTTCCTCAATAGTGGCATTGAGTAAACCTTGCAAACCGCCCATGTATTTCAACAACATTTGCCGACGTTTCGGCCCTACGCCCTCGATAGTTTCAAGCGTACTGGTATTTTTAACTTTTGCCCGTTTTTTTCGATGTCCGCTGATGGCGTGATCGTGTGACTCGTCGCGAATGTGCTGGATCACATGCAGCGCCGGGGAGTCCGGCGGCAGGTTAAAGCCCTCGCCTTCCGGTTCGAAGAACAGCGTTTCCAGCCCGGCTTTACGATCGGTGCCTTTTGCCACCCCCAGTAATAAGGGATGATGCTTATCCCAGGGAACATCCAGTTCAGCAAACACCGCTTTTGCCTGACCCAGCTGCCCTTTCCCGCCGTCGATCAGCACCACGTCGGGAACTTTACTCTCCTCGATTGCCTTGCCGTAACGACGGCGCAGCACCTGGTTCATCGCCGCGTAATCATCGCCGGGGGTAATGCCGGTAATATTGTAGCGGCGATACTCGGCGCGCACCGGGCCATTGGCATCAAATACCACGCAGGACGCCACCGTCTGTTCACCCATGGTATGACTGATGTCAAAACACTCCATGCGCTTTACTTCCGGCAGCTTGAGCATAGCGGCGAGTGCCGCCATACGCTGATGAATGGTCGACTGCTGCGAAAGCTTAGTGCTCAGCGCTGTCGCAGCATTGGTGCGAGCCAGTTTCAGGTAACGCGCCCGATCGCCGCGCGGTTTGGTCTGCACGTTTACGCGCCGCCCCGCAACCGCCGACAGGGAATCCGCCAGCAGCGTTTTGTCCGTCAGATTAAAGTCCAGCAGGATCTCGGAAGGCAGCGTGCGCATCTGGCTACCCTGCAGGTAGAACTGACCGACGAAAGTTTCCACCACCTCGCCAAGCTCAGTGCCGCCCGGAACTTTCGGGAAATAGCTGCGGCTGCCGAGCACTTTTCCCTGACGAATAAACAGCACGTGGACACAGGCCATGCCCGCATCAAAGGAGACGCCAATCACGTCCAGATCGTCGCCGGTATTGGAGACAAACTGTTTTTCCGTGACGCGTCTGACCGCCTGGATCTGATCGCGTATCCGCGCCGCCTGTTCAAAGTCCAGCGCCAGGCTGGCCTTTTCCATACGTTCGATCAGCAGGTTCAACACCTGATCGTCTTTCCCCGCCAGGAACAGCCGGACGTAATCCACCTGCTGCGCATACTCTTCCTCGCTGACCAGTCCTGCCACACAGGGGCCCAGACAGCGGCCAATCTGATATTGCAGGCACGGGCGCGAGCGGTTGCGATAAACGCTGTTTTCGCACTGGCGGATGGGGAAAATCTTCTGCAGCAGCGCCAGGGTTTCGCGCACCGCATAGCCGTTCGGGAAAGGCCCAAAATACTCGCCTTTCGCATGCTTTGCGCCACGGTGCGTGGCCAGCCGCGGATGGGTATCGGCGCTCAGGAAAATGAAAGGATAGGATTTATCATCCCGCAGCAGCACGTTGTAACGTGGCTGATACAGTTTGATGTAGTTATGTTCAAGCAACAGGGCTTCAGTCTCGGTATGGGTAACCGTGACGTCGATTTGCTGGATTTGCGACACCAGCGCCTCGGTTTTCCGTGAGCCGACGTTGGTACGAAAATAGCTGGACAGCCGCTTCTTGAGATCTTTGGCTTTACCGACATAAATGACGGTACCGCCGGCATCATACATACGGTAGACGCCGGGTTTGCTGGTCACCGTGCTCAGGAAGGCTTTGGGTTCAAAAACTTCACTCACTGACTTGATAACGTCTCCGCATTACACAGACCATGTCGAATGGCCAGATGGGTCAGCTCAACATCGCCGTGAATGTTTAATTTACTGAACATCCGGTAGCGATAGCTGTTCACCGTCTTCGGGCTGAGATTCAGTTGCTCTGAGATCTCATTCACCTTCTGGCCTTTGGTAATCATCAGCATAATCTGCAACTCGCGTTCCGACAAACTTGCGAACGGCGATGCGGTTTTTTCCGGCTCAATCTGACTGAGCGCCATCTGCTGGGCAATGTCCGAGGCAATATAGCGCTGACCGGCATACACAGAGCGAATGGCGTTAACCATCTCTTTAGGCGCAGCGCCTTTGCTCAGATAGCCAGCCGCGCCCGCCTGCATCACTTTCGCCGGCAGCGGGTTTTCAGTATGCACGGTAAGCATAATGACTTTGGTGTCAGCGGTTGAGCGCGCGATTTTACGCGTGGCTTCAAGGCCGCCAATACCGGGCATGTTCATATCCATCAATACGACGTCGACAGGATTAGCGCGACACCATTTAACAGCATCTTCGCCACAGCAAACCTCGCCGGAAACTTTTATACCCTTAATATCTTCCAGAATGCGTCGTATCCCTGCGCGCACCAGTTCGTGGTCATCAACAAGAAGGACGTTGATCAAAGGAAATCTCCAGAATAGGGATAACGCTACTTTCAGTTAATTCTGCACATATTACCGTTTTTTAGCGCAAGATAAAAATCCAAAAATGCGCAGGGTACGTTTTCGGTCAGGCAGGTGGAAACAGGACTGTACAATTTCCGGAAAGAAAAAGTGCTAAATGACGTCTAAAGTGGCCGATTTAAGCAGCGTTTATTCAAAGATTTAAATATCACCGGATAAACGAAGCGGTAATTAATGACTGTCATTTAACAATATTTAACCAGCGGGATACCGGCTATAAACATATATTGTGTAACAGATAATTATACTGGTTATCATTTATGGGATTAATTTGTTAAACGGCATCAATAACGATCAAAAAACAAGCACTGCTATTTTTTGCCGGCCTTGTGGTATACTCCGCCGCCTTCACATTCACTGGCGCATTCAGGCGCTGTTACATACCGAGGACGTTACATGAACACACCCGATTTCACTACTGCCGAAAATGGCCCTGAACTGGCTCAGGAAGTCTCCTGCATGAAAGCGCTGGTAACCCTGATGTTACAGGCGATGGGCCAGGCAGACGCAGGCCGGGTGATCCTGAAGCTGGAAAAGCAGATTGCCCAGATGGAAGATACGGCGCAGGCTGACGTCTTTGCTGCCACTGTTAAGCAGATTAAACAGGCTTACCGTCAGTAATAAAAAACCGGCTGACAGTGTGTTGCCCTGTCAGCCGGTGTAACGTTCGACACGCGAAACGTATCGTCTTTCAGATAAACCCTGTCGCCGCCGCATAGCAGGCTATCTGCGTTTTATTAGGCGCATTGAATTTTTTCTGCATATTTTTCTGGTGGAAGTTCACCGTATTCTCCGAGATGGACAGGATCATCGCAATCTCCGCCGAGGTCTTCCCTTCCGCCGTCCACTTCAGGATCTCACGCTCGCGTTTGCTGAATTTCATCTCCGGCGCGGCCACAGTATCATCATTCAGCTTGCTCAGCGTCAGCAGGCTCATCTGCACCAGAAATTGCAGGCGTAACTCTATCTCATCGTCAGAGCGCGTTTTACCGCGCACATCGGTGCGGGATACAGAAAGAAAGCCCATCGCCCGGTTGGGCAGCATCAGGCACTGGGTGACGCCTTTACGCAGACCATGATCGCGCGCGCCATCCCATAAAGGCTGGGCTTCGCTAAATAAGCGATCGCTCCACGGCAGGTGTCCCTGAATAAAATTCTCAGGCCTCAGCACCGGATCGATGGCGAAATAGTTTTCCGCCTGATAATGCGAGGTCCATGCGTGAGGGTAAGTGGTCTCCAGGGATAATTTGGGCCGCGTGAAAGGCACAGGATGCCGCACACAAAGTGAGAAATAATCAAATTCCAGCTGCTGCGTCTGACGCTGTAGCTCGTTATAAACCTCTGCCGCTGATGTCATCCCCTGAAAAAGATGCAGCAACTCCCGTCGCCAGGTGAAAAAGTCTGTCTCCTGCATATATACCGGTAAAACCCCTGCTTGTTATCATCATTATTATGAATGTATAAAACTAACACATAAAACTTATTTATAAATACAAAATAACGACCTGGTATGGAATAACCCGCATCTTATTGTCGATTCATTGTACTGGTCAGCATTAATAGCGGTATTTCAAATACCGCTTTAGAAATATTTAGAATAATTCAGACCAAAAGGAAATATTGCAACTGCCCGATAAAAAACTTAACTTAAGATAAATTAAAGCAGGATCGCCTGAGGCGATCCGCCTTTGTTATTGCATGAGGAATTTTTCGAGGAACTGTTGGGTGCGCGGCTGTTGCGGATTAGCAAACAGATCTTTTGCCGGGCCCTGTTCGACAATACGCCCCTGATCCATAAAAATGGCACGATCGGCGACATCGCGGGCAAAGCTCATCTCATGAGTAACGATCACCATGGTGCGCTTTTCCTGCGCCAGTTGACGAATGGTGCTCAGTACCTCGCCCACCAGTTCGGGATCGAGCGCGGAGGTCGGCTCATCAAAAAGAATGACATCCGGACGCATTGCCAGCGCACGGGCAATGGCCACGCGCTGTTGCTGCCCGCCGGATAAACGCTTCGGATAGCTGGTTTCCTTGCCGCTCAGTCCCACTTTCGCCAGCAGTTCTCTGGCGCGGGTGGCCGCCTCGGTTTTTGCTTCGCCTTTGACGATGACCGGCCCCTCAATAATGTTCTCCAGCACCGTGCGGTGCGGGAACAGATTAAAACTCTGAAAGACAAAGCCCACGCGCTGACGCAGTTCACGGATAGCCGCTTTTTGCGAGCTGAGCGACCGTCCGGCATCGATGGCAATCTTACCTACCCGAATGGTGCCGCTTTCCGGCTGTTCCAGCAGGTTGATACTACGCAGCAGCGTGGTTTTACCGGATCCGCTAGGCCCGATAATCGCCACCACTTCGCCCTCTTCCACTTCGAGGTTAATACCGTGCAGCACCGTCTGGCCGTGAAACTTCTTCACCAGGTCTTTTACTTCAATCGCACTCATTTTGGATCACGCTCCTGGCGGTTAAGCTGATTTTCAAAATAATTTTGCAGCGCCGACAGCACCGTCGCCATCACCCAGTAAATCAGGGACGCGGCCAGATACATAGTGAACACTTCCAGCGTACGGGAGGTGATCAGCTGGGCCTGACGGAACAGCTCCGGCACCTGAATGGTGGCCGCCAGCGAGGTGTCTTTCACCAGACTAATAAAACTGTTGCTCAGCGGCGGTAACGCCACCCGCGCCGCCTGCGGCAAAATCGCCCGGCGTAGCGTCTGCCATGGCGTCATACCGATACTGGCCGCCGCTTCCCACTGACCTTTGTCGATGGAGGAAATAGCCGCGCGCAGCGTTTCTGAAGTATAGGCCGCGGTGTTGAGCGACAGGCCAATCATCGCCGCCGGAAGCGGATCCAGTTCGATCCCGAACTGCGGTAGCCCGTAGTAAATCATAAATAGCTGCGCGATCAGCGGCGTGCCACGGAAGACAGAGATATAAAAGCGCGCCAGCCAGCGGATCGGCAGCAGCGGCGACATGCGCATCAGCGCCAGAATAAAGCCCAGCAGCAGGCCAAAAAACATGCCGCCGATACTGAGCTGTAGCGTAAATACCGCCCCGCGAAGCAGGAAGGGCGCGGAGTCGATCACCAGTTGTATACTTTCTTGCATTATCGTTCTTCTGTTCGCAAATCAGACATGGGGGTGGTAGGCGAAAAGCGCCGGTGCGCCACCTGTGTGTATAAACAGAACCGGTCCCTGATCCTTAAAGCGATTCTGACTGATACCGTCAATCAAGCCCGCCATGGCTTTGCCGGTGTACACCGGATCGAGCAAAATGCCTTCCAGACGCGCCAGCAGTTTTACTGCTTCCAGCCCTTCCGGGTTAGGCGTGCCGTAGGATGGCGCAAAATAGTCGTCCCACAACACAATGTCCGCGCGGGTCTGTACGTCCAGCAGGGTATCCAGCTCCTTAACCAGCGTGGCCACTTTCGGCTGCTGATCCGCCACGCTGCGCGATACCGTGACGCCAATCAGCTCCGCCTGCGGCATTAACTGCCCGAGGCCCACCGCCAGTCCGGCATGCGTCCCGGCGCTGCCGGAGGCCACCACCACCGAGGAAATGTCCACCGTATCTTCGCACTGGCGGGTGATTTCCAGCGCGCTTTCCACATAGCCAAGCGCCCCCAGCGCGTTGGATCCGCCCACCGGGATCACATACGGACGAAAACCCTGGGCTTCAACGCGCGTCGCCAGTTCATCCAGCTGGCGAACCGGATCGGTCAGCGCGTCGCACATCTCTATTTGCGCGCTGAACAGATCCAGCAGCAGGCGGTTGCCATTAGTGAGGTAGTTTTCGGCGCGGGTGCCGATGGGATTTTCCAGCAGCGCCACGCAGTTCAGCCCCAGCTTCGCCGCCACCGCCGCCGTCTGACGTACGTGGTTGGACTGGATGGCGCCTGCGGTCACCAGCGTATCGGCCCCTTCGCGCAGCGCATCGGCGGCGAGGAACTCCAGCTTACGCAGCTTGTTGCCGCCCATGGCAATCGGCGTCACATCATCGCGCTTGATGAAGATCTCGCGGCCCAGATAATCGGAAAAACGCGGCAGGTACTCCAGCGGCGTGGGCGCGCCGATAAATTCGAGGCGGGGAAAACGGGTTAAATTATGCAGGGACATGAAATCTCCGGTGCTGTGTAACGAATCATTCACTGATTATGCACGGTACGGCGCAATAAATAAAAAAGGCGCTCTAATCAGCGCCTTTTTCGTTAACTGCCGATGATTATTTCGTCACGTCAGCGCCAAACCACTTCTCAGACAGCGCCTTCAGGGTGCCGTCTTTCTGCATATCCGCAATGGCGGCATCGATAGCTTTCAGCAGATCGTCATCGCCTTTACGCACGGCCACGCCCGCTTCCTGACGGGAGAACGCATCGCCTGCTACCGCCAGCGTGTCTTTGGTTTTCTTCACCAGGTCCAGCGCCGCCAGGCGATCCACCAGAATGGCGTCGATACGGCCTACGCGCAGATCCTGATATTTGGTCGGGTCATCGTCATAGGTACGAATGTCCACGCCCTGTACATTCTGGCGCAGCCACTCTTCATAGTTGGTGCCGAGGCCCACGCCGACTTTTTTGCCTTTCAGATCGGCAGCGGTTTTGATGCCGCTTTCGTTACCTTTTTTCACCAGCGCCTGGATACCGGAGATGGTGTACGGCGTGGAGAAATCATATTTTTTCTTACGCTCATCGGAGATGGTGACCTGGTTAATCACCACATCAATGCGTTTGGAGTCCAGCGACGCCAGCATGCCGTCCCACTTGGTAGGCTTAAGATCGGCTTTCACGCCAAGATGTTTTGCCAGCTCCTGCGCAAACTCCACTTCGAAGCCAGTCAGTTTGCCGTCATCTCCCTGGAAGCTGAAGGGCGGATAAGTGCCTTCCAGCCCAACCAGTAAGGTTCCGCGTTCTTTAACTTTATTAAGCACATTATCTGCCGCGAACGTCGTCGCGCTCATACCTGCTACCAGCGCAACAGCCATAACGCCCATCAGCGCCTGACGACCTAACTGAACAAGTTTCATAGTCACCCCGAATAAGAAAATTTTCACGATAGTGCATGGTGTATGGCCTGTTGGTCAAACACCACTACGCTACATGTTATTCATTTTTAATATATATCAGAAGTTGCCTGAGGCGCGATTTTCTGCGCGGCGATAAAGTGGGATTGTGACCTGAACTGGGCGTACTTGCGCAGCGCAATCCGGTAGTTATTGGTGCTGGTCAACGGCAGCCAGGGTTCCAGGACTTCATCAAGGAAGCCATCAGCCAGCTGATCGTGAGAAACATTATTTTCCGTAAGATGGTTGCCAAGACGGCGCAGGCGGACAACATACTCACGCACCGTGCCGTGGCTCATTTCGGTTTGCTCAAACAGATACTGTTTAAAACCGATAATATCGAAGAAATCGCTCTGCTCTTTGCAGTGCAAATCGCCGCAGAAACGACATAGCGCGACCCACTCTTGCTGTTCCTGTTGCCAGGCGGCTTCGTCCAGCAGGGTGTCGAGGCGGGAAATCGCGATCTTGTTAACGATCTCACCGCGGCGCACCAGCGTGATGCGATCGAGCAGTTTGTGGCAATGCGCACAATGCGTCTGGCTGTGTTTAAAGTCTTTCAGGTAGCGGCTTAAGGGCCGTCTTTTAGCGTGCTGCACCGTCATGATAACTCCTGGTTGTCAATACGTTGTGCGGCATTCTTCAGGCGATAAACACGTGCCTATAACTTACCCAGCTTGGTACGTAAGCGCTTAATGGCCTGGCTATGGAGCTGGCTCACCCGCGACTCGCCGACTTCCAGCACCGCGCCAATCTCTTTGAGATTAAGCTCTTCCTGGTAGTACAGCGTCAGGACCAGTTGCTCACGTTCCGGCAAGGCTTCGATAGCCTCCATCACGCGATGGCGCAAATTGCTCTCCAGCAACTGGTGTAACGGGTTCTCCTGCTGGTGATCGTCGGTCACCAGCTCGATGCTATCGCCATGCTCTTCCCGCCACTCGTCATAAGAGAAGAGCTGGCTGTTATTGGTATCGAGCAACATCTGACGATATTCTTCGACAGGAATACTCAGCCGCTGCGCGACCTCGGTTTCCGTCGCGTTGCGTCCCAGTTCCTGCTCCAGCTGTCCCATCGCCTGTGCCACTTCGCGGGCATTACGCCGGACGCTGCGCGGCACCCAATCACGGCTGCGCAGTTCATCCAGCATCGCCCCACGAATACGCTGCACTGCGTAAGTGGTAAATGCCGTTCCTTGCAGAGCGTCGTACCGGTCAACTGCATTCAGTAAACCGATGCCGCCCGCTTGTAGCAGATCGTCCAGTTCCACACTCGCCGGCAGACGCACCTGCAGGCGCAATGCTTCATGACGCACAAGTGGTACATAACGCTGCCACAGCGAGTGTTTATCCATTACACCTTCAGCGGTATACATTGAATTCACGATAAACAGCCCTGCGTTAATGAGTTATCGGCATGATTATCCGATTCTGGAGGGGTTTTAATCGGATGAATAGTGGGTGAAATGGGCGGTTATTTGCCTTCATTAAGCCAAATCCTAAGCGCGGAAGCATAAAATGTACAAAAAATACCTGTTAATCAACAGCTCAGCTAAAAACCTGTTTTAGCTCACAATCCATAATAAAATTGCGCGTGTCATCGACAAAAAAATAGCGAACGGGGAACATTACCTTGCTTCCCCGTTTCATCTTTATGCGCTTACTGGTCAGACCGGAATAAAGTAAAAAACGGTTTCCAGCACCCCTTCGGTATAGTGGCGCAGATACAGCTTATAATCCGATCGGAACGAGAAGACCAGCTCAGGCAATTTCCAGTAATCATCAACCCGGTGATAGCAGCAAATCGCCAGCGCCGGATGATGCGTAATAATCGACTGGCGCGCGCCTTCCAGCGCCGCATATTCGTGGCCCTCTACGTCCATTTTGATAAAGGTGGGCGCTTCGGTTACCAGCGAATCAATGGTATCGACGTTAATAACGATATCGCCGTTCTCATCAAGGTGTGACCAGCTGCCGGAGGAGGTGAATGTCAGCGTCTCTTTCTTATTTGAGGCACCGCACTGATGATAATAAATATCACGTTCGTTTGTTAATTTTTCCTTTATCACCGCCATCTGCCGCGGCTCAGGTTCAAACAGATCGACCCGATGATACGCCGGACAGCGGCGAATAAACTCGCGCGCCGTTTCACCGTCAAAACTGCCGACGTCGACAAATACGGGTTTTTCCGTATGCAGATTAACAAAGGGTTCGAAATAGCTTTCCTGGGGGCGGAACGTAAACCAGGACATCAGGTTAAGATCCTCTTCCAGCCTGAATTTTACCAGCCGGGAAAAGGTTTCGCGTGAAATGTCATCCGCCAGCAAAGCCGCGATACGATCGTATTTCTCGCGATTGTTCCGGTAATCGTCCTGAAAGGCTGCGGATGAAACAAACGCGCCTTCTTTTAGCGGGAAATCAACGTAGTTTTTAAATGAAAAATAGTCGATAACCTGTCTGCCGCTGCTTTTCAGCAGGCGATCCACGCTCACCGGACGGCCATCGACAATTGCAGACAGCACGATGGCGTGCTGCGGAACATCAGCCATTTTTACCACCGGCAGGCCGGCAAATTCGCGCTCAGTGGTAAAATCATCAATAACGCCATCCGGCGTTATATATTCAGCGATGCTGGCCGCATAAGGCGTACGCCCGAAAATATAACGGGGAACCTCTCCCCGCATAAAGGCGTCGCAGAGTGGGCGAAGGTGCTCGCTGCATGTATTCGTCATGAAAACCTCATTCACAATCACTTGATATAAAAATCGACGGCGTCGACGTCGAGCACCAGCACATCTTCCCGCTGCGCGACATCAAGGCGCTCCGGGAAATAGTTATCGATAAAAATGGCCGGACCGCTGATATACGCCGATTTCTTTTCACCTTCTTTGAGGTGAATAATCTCATCGAACAGCAGCGGTGAAATTGCCGCGCGATGCAGGGTTTCAATCGGCTCATGTACATGGCGGGTAATTAAATAAAGGCGCTTGCCGTCTATCCGGCACTGATATAAAAACGCCAGCACCGTGGGATTCGGCTGGCCGTTGATGATCAGCGTATCGTCAAAATCGACATACACATGCTCATACTGCAATGCGGTATCAGCGCGTGTGCGGATGGCGCGCTCAACCAGCGTGACGTGCGGCGTTACCAGCGGCGACACGTCGCGCCCCATATAATCATGCAGCGCCATCAGCGGTAAATTCACCCCGCGGGCGCGTTGCGCCACCATGGTCCCCGCGACACGGCAGGAGATTTCCAGCAGCTTCCAGCGATCAAAGCTATCCTGTTTAAGCTGGAAGAACCAGGGGCCGCGCAGAGTTACGCGTTCATTGATCTCTGCAGCGATGGTGGCAATCTCATCATCCACAGGAAGCAAAGTGGAACGCATGGCGATCCCCGCTCTGATACGCTCACGAGTACGCGGCCCGGCCCACACCAGCTTGCCGTTGCGATCGGTAAAACAGTCGACGGTGACTTCCCGGCCCGGCAGATATTCCACGATCACCGGCATGTCCATCGTCGTTATCGCCTGCGCAAGCTGTTGCGCATCGGCGGCCAGCACCACGCCGTTACCACCCTGCCCGCAGTCGGGTTTGACAATCACCGGCCAGTGTTGTGGTTCTGCGCCCGGCGGATACATTTCAGGTACCCAGTCCGTACCCGCAAAAGCCTGATAGGTGAGACTCTTTCGCCGCGCCAGTTGGGTGGTATGCGGATCGCCGTTCACCAGATAACAGCCCGCTAATTCCGCCATGCCCGCGAGTTTTTCACAGACGGTATCATGGGTGGCGAAAATCACATCAATCTGTTGTGTTTTCAGCAGATCGCCAAAATAACCGTTGAATGCCGGATCGTGAATAAAAGGCACATCACCGATATAGTCAGAAAAATGAAAACGACCGTGATCTTCAACGCTGGACGCGCCAATTAAACGGTTAACGTGCAGGGAGTAACGCAGTGACTGAGCTATCTCACCGGCATTTTCTGAACCGCAGGGAAACACCAGTACGTTTAATTTTTTCATTATTATTCAGTCCTTATCGCCATCTTCCACCACCGCCCTGACAATGTCGCTTAATTGCTGCATATCGCTTTCGCTGTAACGCTGGTCGCACGGCAAGGGAACCATATAATTGACAAAATTTGCTTCAATGCTGTCCGCTGTAACGCGATCCAGTACTTCCCGCCAGTAGGTCGCCACAAAGACGCCCCGGGCAATTAATGCCGCATGCAATGAGCGGGCAGGAAAATAAAACGGGTAACAAAAAGGGCCGCTGACGGGTAATGCAGGAAAGCGAAACGCATTCAGATCCGCAAGACGGGCGCGGAGCAGGCGATAATTTCGCTCGCGGATCTGCTGGATCTCGCGGTAATTTACCGCGCGCAATAACCTGTCGGTCAGTGCCGACATGCCGCTGGCCGAAATGGTGCTCAGCGCCGCTTCCGCCTGCAAAAACGCGCCATAGCCTGACCGGGTATCGTATTCATGCTGCAGCAATAAATGCGCGGTATGACTGTGCGTCTCTTCTGTCGGCTCATCCGCAGGCGGCAGGGTTATTGCCGTTTGCAGTAATCCCCCGTCGGCAACGCCAAAGAATTTACGCGGCGACCAGAGACAGGCCAGCGCCTTTGGCGGCGGGGAATAAAATCCCTGGGAGCGATCGATAATAACGCTTTGCGCCGGTAACAGGCGTAATAACCTTTCGCTCTGCGCCTCGCAGTGGCCTAAATAATCGACGTATAACAGACAGTCATCCGCGCCGAAGGCTTCAGATAACTGCGGGAAATAGTCGTCATCCAGCTGATACCAGATGATTTCCACGCCGGATGCCGTCACCGCATCAATTACGCTCTGACAAATTAACACCGGCATCCAGAGACGCTGTGGACGACGGGTCATCAGCAGGTGATAAAGTGCATTGCGGGCAGAACGATATTGCCGTGCATGCGGATAATAATGCGGTTGCGGGGCAGGTAATTCTAACGGGAAATAGCCGCCGAAAGTTTTGGTTGTCATGGGCGGCTTTACTCAGTGTAGTGATAATAATCCAGCGCCTGGCGCACGGCATCCGGAGTGCAGTACATCAGCACATCAATAATGGACAAATTCGGCACAAATTCAGGCGTTCCCTGATCATAGGCGACATTATTTGCCTGCAGAAAACGCAGTACGATCCCCTGTGCCGCGAAAGCCGCGGCAGAATAAAGGTGCCGTCCACCCGTACTGTTAACGTAAATATCGCCACCCAGCGCGTTACACATGCCGATCACTTTATTTTCGGCGTTCTCCGTGCGGTCATAGTCGAGTTCGGATGAGCGGATCAGCCGCCGCGTCAGGCCGAGATAAGCGAGGATATTTTCCATTCCCCGCTGGCAACAGGCGGTAATATCACGATCCTGATGCAGTAATACGTCCTCGATAAGCGGCATAACGTCAGAATACGCCGGGGCGTGCCGGTAACTCTGGCGCAGCGTCTTAAGCAGCTTCTCAACCTGGGTATCAAATGCCAGTTCGCCAATACGTTTATTGGATGACGCGCCGGGCACCGGCAGCGTAAAGCGCTGCGCCTGCCCCGCCGCTAATAACGTATTGCGGTTGATGTAGCCCTGTTTGATGTAGCAGGCATCGTCATAAAGCACGAAAACGTCCGCCTGCGCCAGCAGCTGAAAATAGCCAATCCACGGGAAAAGATAGGGCTGCATGATCGACACAATCATCTGCCTGCCCTCATCACCCGGCTTCGTCCATTTTAGGCTCCACGCCCACCAGCGCGGCGGATTTAATGATGTCGGCGATGCGCATCTGATCGTGACGCGCCAGATCCGGATAAATGGGCAGACAGAGGATCTCTTCCGCCACCTGATTGGCTACCGGCAGCAGCGATTTGGCGGCGCTGTTCAGCCCGCGATACATCGGGAAGCTGCTGATCAACGGATAAAAATAGCGGCGCGACATGATGCCGTTTTGTTTCAGCAGCGCATAAAGCTCGTCACGCTTCAGGGGGTAATCTTTACTGATGCGCACCGGGAAATAGGCATGGTTCCAGTCGGTGCTTTCCGGCACAGAGAGCAGCGTCATGCCCGGCACGTCGGCCAGCAGTTCGCGGTAATACGCATCAATAGCTGCCCGCTTATCCAGCGCGTCATCAATATGCTGCAACTGCATTAGCCCAAAGGCCGCCTGCAGTTCGTTCATTTTGCCGTTGATCCCCGCCGCCACCACGGTGGTTTCATCGGCAAAACCAAAGTTTTTAAGGTAATCAATACGCTGCTTCATTTTGGCGTCGCGACAGACGATCGCCCCGCCCTCAATGGTGTTGAACACTTTGGTGGCGTGGAAGCTCAGCACGGAGAGATCGCCGTGATTCAGGATGCTGTTGTCCTGCTGGCGAACGCCAAAGGCATGTGCGGCGTCATAAATCACTTTCAGGCCGTAAATATCGGCAATGCGCTGGATCTTGTCGACATCGCACGGGATACCGTAGCAGTGCACCGGCATAATGGCGGTTGTCTGCGGGGTGATCAGCTCTTCGATGCGCTCCGGGCAGATATTAAAGGTTTTCGGATCAATATCCGCGAATACCGGCGTCAGGCCGTTCCACAACAGAGTGTGAGAGGTGGCGACGAAGGAGTATGGCGTGGTGATCACTTCCCCGGTCACGCGCAACGCCTGCAGGGCAGTTAACAGCGCCAGCGTACCGTTGGAAAACAGGCAGACGTGATTAACGCCAAGATACCGGGCAAGGGCTTCTTCAAGCTCCTGATGGAATTCGCCACCGTTGGTAAGGATCTTGTTCTGCCAGATTTTCTCGAGATACGGCATGAATTTTTCGAGAGGGGGCAAAAGCGGACTGGTGACAAAAATGTTATCGCCCATGAGCAAGCCTGCAAGGTAAAGAGGAATGTTCTCATAATAGCGAGGGGGGCATGGAGCTTATCGGTAAAACAACAGGCATTTTACGCCCTATTTGATGTGAACGCTCAGACAGGCGCAGGGTGGACAGTCGCAGAAACGGCCCACCCTGCTGATGGCCTTAGCCAGGCAGCCAGGCTTTCGCCCACTGGGTAACGTTATCGCTGTTCAGCGTCCAGTCGCGTCTGATTTCATCATACAGCTCACGTCCCATACGTTCACTGGCGCCTGCGTTATCCAGATGGAAACGAATCGCATCCACCCAGTCTTTATAACGGTTTTTCACCCGCGTGACCGAATTAATGGTCTGATAACAGGCCACGTCGCTGCAAATAACCGGAATGGCGCAGGCACCGTATTCCATCAGGCGCAGGTTACTTTTACAGGCGTTGAAGATGTTGTCTTCCACCGGAGCAAGCGCCAGATCGAGATTCAGCGACGCCAGCTTTTGGGGGTACATTTCAATATCAATACCTGAGTGGAATTCATGGATCCACGGCAGCAGTTTTGGCGGACACATGCCGAAGAAGACCCACTCCACTTCATCCGCAAAGGCTTTGATCACATCGGCGATCATTTCCAGATCGCCGGTATGGCTGGAGCCGCCCGCCCAGCCGACGCGCGGTTTTTTACCCTGCTGACGTAAGCTGGTTAATCCACCCCACCAGTCTTCCGGCAGACGGTTATGCATCACCACAATATCCGGGTGCAGGTCGGAGAACGCTTCCGCCAGCGGCGCGGTAGAAACCACAAAGCGGTCCATATAGCTCAGGCTTTTGCGCAGCATCTTAATGACATCCACGCTGAATTCCGCGCGGTGCACGTTCTTTATGGGCAGGTTAGTCAGATAATCATCCAGCTCATAGACCATAAACGTATTATCGATGCGGGAAACCCGCTTCGCCCAGGCATGAAATTCCGGGGTCAGCTGACGCTGGAAGATAATACTGTCCGGCTGGAAACGTTTCAGATACGGAATACTGAGGAAGGTTTCTGATAATTTTCCGTCGGCAATGGCGAGGCGCTCCATCGCCTCAAAGGGTTTGATGACGCGGTAATAACCACATCCGGCGTAATCCGCCATATGCGGGATCACCACCGGTAGCGGTTTCCACGACAACGGACGCCAGCTCAGCAGGCTGTCAGGGCAGACCATAAACTGCTCGCTGCTGAGCGACAGGTTGGTGTTGTACGCCGGATCGCTGGCGATCTGCGGCTCCCAGCGTCTGAACATTTCATCTTCTGCCGTCTCTATCGCCTCCTGGCGTACCGCTTCATCCTTTTCACTTAGGGCCACTTTACTCGCCACCGAGCGGATCACGGTTGCCGACGGCGTCCAGACGGTCAGCCAGCCCTGAGCGCGGGCGCGCAGACATAAATCCACGTCCCAGAAGTCCTGAATAGTCTCATCCACGCCGGACAGCGTGTTAAAGACGTCGCGTTTAATAACCAGCAAATCGCCGGACACCGCGCTGTAGTTCTGATCGAAATGCAGGCGACCCATATGACCTTTATCGTCATTATTCGCCCCGAAGAAGGCTTCCCCTGCCACACCGTTTAAGCCCAGCACGTAACCGGCATGGCGCACGGTGCCGTCGCTGTACAACTGCTTGCCGCCGACGATCGCCACTTCCGGGCGCAGCGCGTGGTTAAGCAGTTTTGACAGCCAGTCTGGCTGGCTGATGATCACATCCGGGTGGAGGATGGTGAGATATTCCCCCTGCGCCAGGGTTGAAGCCTGATTGATGGTCGCCGCGCGGCTAAGCACCGCATCGGTGAGCGCGACCTTAATGCGCTGCGGATCGATTTCCGCCAGCGACGCCATCCACTGCTGCATCTCCAGCGGCGCGGCGCCATCGCCCACCACGATCAGCTCATAAGGCGACCAGGTTGTTTTTTCGATAAGCGAGGTTACACAGGTGATCAAATTAGCCAGCACCCTGCCTGCCGGGATGATAATCGATACCAGCGGCGCAGCGGCGTGGGCATAATCAATATGGCAATGACCATAAATATCGCGGGTCAGGCGCGCGTGGGGATAGCCACGGTTCGCCAGGTGACGCAGCAGGATCTGATTTTCTTCTTTTACCGCAAGCGTGCGATCCGGGGTAATAAACAGCGGCTCGGCCAGGTGACCAATGGCCGAAAAACCATTGTTTTCAATCAGGCGCACCAGAATATCAAATTCAAAGGCCGCGCCAGCCTGCACATCAAATTTACCCGCCTGGTTTACGATCTCGCCGCGCAGCAGCCAGCCATACCCCATTACCGCAGGGTTGCTTAAAAACATATCCAGGCTGAAATCAGGGCGGAAACGCGCGCCGATGGGCTGGTCGTTAACGTAAAAAATTTCGTCGCCGCACACCGCCAGCAAGCCTGTGGCCTCAACCAGCGTGGTTGACAGGGAGATCAGGCCAGAAGGGGTAAAAGTGGTGCCCGCCAGCACCACCAGATGCCAGGCCTGCGGCGCGGCTGCCGCCCGTTCATTCATCACATTTACGATGCCTGAATCTGCGGGCAATGTCGTGACACCCTCCAGTTCGAGGTCGGTGATGACAACAGGCGTGATTATCAGCGAGGAAAAATAGCGGCTGTTCAACGAGGCCAGCGTGCTGTATATCGCCGTGGCGGTCGCCTGACGGCCATCAATCAGCAGGGTTAACTCTGCCGCTTCACGCCCTGCCAGATGATCGGCAATCAGCTGTTCCTGGGTTGCCGTCAGTTTTCTGACCGACATCCAGTGCTCGAACATGCTTTGTTTCAGGCCATCTTCCAGCTGTTGCTCAATATTTTCTACGCGTACGGCGGTCACATCATCCAGCGGCGCTACGCGGGCAAACCCAGGCGCAACGGTGTCGTCCGCGCCCCACCCTTTGAGGGTCAGGAGTTCCGGGAATCGTTTATGGGATTCTGCCGCCCTTTTATCCTTCATACGTCCCAACTGGCTGACCTGTTGGTGCGAAACCCTGAAGCTCGACAGCGGCTCCACCAGATAGGCCAGATCGCTGTTGCGCAGAATTTTGGTGTACATCACCAGGTCGCCGAGAAAATACATCAGCTCGCCGTCAATGTTACACAGACGATCTTCATGGGCGATTAACGCCAGCAGATCTTCCCGGTAAAACAGCACCGTACTGGGTTCACCGATAAAGTTGACAATGCCCTTGTGCTGAAAACGGATCACATCGTTACCGTTCAGTACCGAATCGGCTTTTACCGGCGCGGCATTGGCTCTGTCGTCCACCATGCGCTCGCCCTTGACATCAATACGATGACGGCGCGAGGTGGCAATGCGAATAGCTGGCGATTTTTCAATGGCGGCCACCAGCGCCGACACGCAGCCCGGCGCCAGCACATCGTCATCGAACAGATATTTAAGGTATTTCCCTTCCGCCATTTCGATGCACTGCTCATAGTTAAGCAGTTCACCGAGCGCCGGTTTATTGCGGATATAACGCAGCGGCACAGCGGTTTTTTTCTGCCACTTTTCGACAATGTCCTTGATCTCGTCAGTCGCGCAATCGTCGCTGACGATCACTTCGAAATTACTGTGATCCTGAGACAGCGCGCTGCAAAGCGCCTCTTCAAACCAGGCCGATTTATACGCGGGTATTACAATACTGACGAGAGCGGGCTGTGCCATGGATAATTTCCTGATGTGCTTCCAATACCAACTGTTAACCTAGCGCATTTACGTTTTTTCAATAGCGCTAAAAAGAGGGCAAACCGGGGGGATTTCTGCGGGTTTACGCTTATTCGGACATAAAAAAACCCGGCAGCGCCGGGTTTTGTTTTTCTGCGTAAGAATTAACGCAGCAGGGACAGCATGGTCTGCGGAACCTGGTTGGCCTGAGCCAGTACAGAAGAACCAGCCTGCTGCAGGATCTGCGAACGGGACATGTTGGAAACTTCAGTCGCGTAATCGGAATCCTGAATACGGCTGCGAGCAGAAGACAGGTTGCTCACGGTGTTGTTCAGGTTAGTGATGGTGGACTCGAAACGGTTCTGAGACGCACCCAGCAGGCTACGCTGAGAGTCAACAGATTTGATTGCCGCGTCGATGTCTGCCAGCGGAGTGGTACCAGAAGCTGCACCAGATGCGCCGCCAGTCACTTTACCTTTCAGTACGTCAAAGCCTACAGCTTCGGTGGTACGTGCGTTACCGTTAACAACGTCGGTACCGGAAACCATGGATTTGGTGTTCAGCACAGTACCGGAAGAACCAGCAGAAGCCAGGTTGAAGCTGTCGCTGGAGCTGATTTTGATGCCGATAGTTTCAGCGTCTTTGGAACCAACCTGGAAGTTGTAGGTGCTGGAGCTTGCACCGGTGTTCAGCACTTTGATGCCGTTGAAGTCGGTCTGCTTGGTTACGCGGTCAACTTCTTTCATACGTTCGTTAACTTCAGCCTGGATGGAGTCAACGTCGGATGCGGAGTTGGAGCTGTTCTGCGCCTGAACGGTCAGGTCACGGATACGCTGCAGGTTGTTGTTGATTTCGCTCAGCGCGCCTTCAGCAGTCTGCGACAGAGAAATACCGTCGTTCGCGTTACGGGCAGCAACGGTCAGGCCGTTGATGTTAGAGGTGAAGCGGTTTGCAATCGCCTGACCAGCAGCATCGTCTTTTGCGCTGTTGATACGCAGGCCAGAAGACAGACGTTCGATCGCGGAGCCCAGGGAAGACTGAGATTTAGTCAGGTTGTTCTGAGTCATCAGCGACAAGGTATTGGTGTTGATCACTGCCATGGTATTTATCCTTAATTAATAGTGTTAATGCTATTTCGGCATGTGCCCAACGGCCTCATCGCCTTCAATAATGTTATCGACACGTGATGCAGAAGCTTTAGCCTTTACGTCGATTTATTTTGATTATTTCTGCGCGTAAAAATAAAAAAAGCGCCGATAAACGGCGCTTTTTGCATAAAGCTAAATTGCGAATTAACGCAGCAGGGACAGCATGGTCTGCGGAACCTGGTTGGCCTGAGCCAGTACAGAAGAACCAGCCTGCTGCAGGATCTGCGCGCGGGACATGTTGGAAACTTCTGTTGCGTAATCGGAATCCTGAATACGGCTGCGAGCAGAAGACAGGTTGCTCACGGTGTTGTTCAGGTTAGTGATGGTGGACTCGAAACGGTTCTGAGACGCACCCAGCAGGCTGCGCTGAGAGTCAACAGATTTGATTGCCGCGTCGATGTCTGCCAGCGGGGTAGAGCCTGCTGCTGCGCCAGTTGCGCCGCCAGTCACTTTACCTTTCAGTACGTCAAAGCCTACAGCTTCGGTGGTACGTGCGTTACCGTTAACGGTATCGGTACCGGAAGCCATTGCTTTGGTGTTCAGCACAGTACCGGAAGAACCGGCTGCTGCCAGGTTGAAGCTGTCGCTGGAGCTGATTTTGATGCCGATAGTTTCAGCGTCTTTCGCGCCAACCTGGAAGTTGTAGGTGCTGGAGCTTGCGCCGGTGTTCAGCACTTTGATGCCGTTGAAGTCGGTCTGCTTGGTTACGCGGTCAACTTCTTTCATACGTTCGTTAACTTCAGCCTGAATGGAGTCAACGTCGGATGCGGAGTTGGAGCTGTTCTGCGCCTGAACGGTCAGGTCACGGATACGCTGCAGGTTGTTGTTGATTTCGCTCAGCGCGCCTTCAGCAGTCTGCGACAGAGAAATACCGTCGTTCGCGTTACGGGCAGCAACGGTCAGGCCGTTGATGTTAGAGGTGAAGCGGTTTGCAATCGCCTGACCAGCAGCATCATCTTTTGCGCTGTTGATACGCAGGCCAGAAGACAGACGTTCGATCGCGGAGCCCAGAGAAGACTGAGATTTAGTCAGGTTGTTCTGAGTCATCAGCGACAGGGTGTTAGTATTAATAACAGCCATGATGGTATTCCTTTGAAAAAGTTATCAGATTCAGGCTTCCGCCTACGGTTTTCTCACCGTCAACCTGATTATCGACAGCTCCTCCACAACCTTTAGAAAAAAAGATCATTTTTTTAAAGGCGCAAACTGCCGGTTAATGAGGGGCTTTATTCCGCCATTGTTTTTTCTAAAAGACTCTAATCTTTTCGCTGTCGCTGCCGATAGACCATCCAGTGATTGTCTAAATAAGAAAGGATGAATCAATGGCATCGATAAGCTCAATCGGCGCGGGTACCAACCTGAACCTGGATACTTTATATAGCAACCTGGAAACCGCCGAACAGACGAAGTTAACCCCTATTACTTCTCAACAAACGTCTTTTAAAGCCAAACTGACCGCATGGAACGTGGTGCAAACTGCGCTGAATAAAGTACAGACCGCTTCCGATGCGCTGAAAAATACCTCTGCTATCGCCTCGGCCAAAGTGTCCAGCACTAATACCGCGTTCAGCGCCGTGCTGTCTAATAGTGCCTCTGCGGGGACGTACTCTGTAGAAGTGACCGCGCTGGCGGCGTCACAGTCGCTGCTCAGCCCGAAAGTGGCCAGTAAAGATACCGATCTGGGCGATTCCAGCCTCGCCTCACGCACCATTACCATCGCGCAGCCGGGACAGAAAGATCCGCTGACGGTGACGCTCGCGGCGGATAAAACCAGCCTCGCGGATGTGCGTGATGCGATTAACGCTAAACAGGGCAGCGTCACCGCCAGCATCATTAAAGCGGACGACAACAGCTATTACCTGGCGCTGACCTCCCGTGACAGCGGCACGAAAAATGCCATGACCGTCACCACCAATGACAGCGAGCTGGCAAAATACATTGGTTATGACGCCACCGGCGCTAACCCAAGCAATATGACGCAACAGGTTGCCGCTGCCGACGCGAAAGTGAAGATCAATAACATTGAGATCACCCGCAGCAGCAACAGCATCACCGATGCGCCGGAAGGCGTGACGCTGAACCTGACGAAACTCACTACCGGCACCCCGGAAACCCTGACGGTCGTTAAAGATAACGCCCCGATGACCGCAGCCATTAACGCCTTCGTTGATGCCTATAACTCGCTGCAAACCACTATCGGCAGCCAGACCAAATACACGGCGGTTGATAAAGGTACCGCTACCGGCCAGGACTCCAGCAACGGCGATCTGCTGGGCGACGGTACGCTGCGCAATATCCAGACGCGTCTGCGCTCCATGCTCTCCACGTCCCAGACTAACGACGGCACCCTCTCTGCCCTGTCGCAACTGGGGATCACCCAGGATATCAACGGCAAACTGACGGTCGACAGCACCAAGCTTGATAAAGCGCTGAACGAAAAACCGGCGGACGTGATCAGCTTCCTGTCTGGCGATGGCAAAACCACCGGCTTTGCCACCCAGACCAGCAGCCTGCTGAAAAGCATTCTCGGTACCGATGGCTCACTGAAAAATGCCACCGACGGTATCAACAAGTCGCTGAAACAGCTCGATGAGCAAAAAGAACGCGTCACGGCGCAGATCACCGCCACCATGGCCCGTTACAAAACGCAGTTTACTGCACTGAGTCAAATGGTCTCCTCCCTGACCTCCACCGGCAACTATTTGACCCAGCAATTTAACGCGATGAATTCATAAGTTATTTATTGAGGTTTGCTATGTATACAAAATCGGGAATTCAGGCTTATGCAACGGTCGGCGTGGAAAGCGCCGTCCTGAGCGCCAGCCCCCATCAACTTGTGGTACTGCTGTTTGACGGCGCGTTAAGCGCCATGAAAAAGGCGGCCATTCTGATTGAGCAGGGAGATATTCCCGGTAAAGGACAAGCGCTGTCGAAAGCCATCAATATCATCACTAATGGTTTGCGCGCGGGACTTAACCACGATGTCGGTGGTGAGCTCTCCGCAAACCTGGACAGCCTGTATGACTACATGACACGACGTCTTTTACACGCCAATCTGCACAATGACGTCAGCGCCATTGAGGAAGTCACAATTTTGCTCAACAACATTGCGGACGCCTGGAAAGAAATTGGTCCCAATAATCCTAATGCGCGAGAGTCCTTCTAATGGAAGCACATGTCGGGTTGCTCCACCACTATCAGCAGTTACTAATCGCCAGTTGCAGTATGCTTACTCTCGCCAGAGAAGGCCGCTGGGACGATCTGATTGAACATGAACTTAACTACATTGCGGCAGTGGAAAGACTGACGCAGTTTCAGGATGCCGGCGAAGTGGCACCTGCCGTCCAGGCGCAGGTCCGCCCGCTGCTCCGGCAGATCCTCGATAATGAAGTCGAGTTGAAAACGTTATTACATCAGCGCATGGAAGAGCTGCGCACCCTGGTGGGACAAACCTCCCGCCAGCACAATCTGAATTCAGCATATGGACGTCTTTCCGGTAATATTCTGTTCCCGAGCGAGCTGTAAGTACCGCTTCTGACCGGCGGGTGACGTTTTTTATAAACTGCGCCCGCGTCATTTTTTGATTTTCACCCATACTTCGTTGATCCCCACACCGGAGCATGGAAGATGAAAAACCCCACCTTATTGCAGTGCTTTCACTGGTATTACCCTGACGGCGGAAAACTCTGGCCGGAAATCGCCGAACGCGCTTCAGGTTTCAATGACATCGGCATCAATATGGTCTGGCTTCCCCCGGCGTCCAAAGGCGCATCGGGCGGCTTTTCCGTAGGTTATGACACTTACGATCTGTTCGATCTGGGCGAATTCGATCAGAAAGGCAGCGTCGCCACCAAATACGGTGATAAAGCTCAGCTGCTGGCGGCCATTGCCGCGCTGCGGGAAAATGATATCGCGGTACTGCTGGACGTGGTGGTGAACCATAAAATGGGCGCTGACGAAAAAGAGTCCATTTGCGTCAACCGGGTCAACGAGCACGACCGCACGCAAATTGATGACGCGGTGATTGAATGCGAAGCCTGGACGCGCTACAGCTTCCCGGTGCGTCAGGGCCAGTACTCGCGCTTTGTCTGGGACTACAAATGCTTCAGCGGCATCGACCATATTGAAAATCCTGACGAAGACGGCGTGTTTAAAATCGTCAATGACTATACCGGCGATGGCTGGAACCATCAGGTGGACGATGAACTGGGGAACTTTGACTACCTGATGGGCGCGAACATTGATTTCCGCAACACCGCGGTGGCGGAAGAGATCAAATACTGGGCGCGCTGGGTGATGGAGCAGACCGGCTGCCAGGGTTTCCGCCTCGATGCCGTGAAGCATATTCCGGCCTGGTTCTATAAAGAGTGGATCGAGCATGTGCAGGATGTCGCGCCTGAACCGCTGTTTATGGTGGCGGAATACTGGTCGCACGACGTCGATAAGCTGAAACAGTATATCGATCAGGTGGACGGTAAAACCATGCTGTTCGATGCCCCACTGCACATGAAATTCCACGAAGCCTCGCTCCAGGGCAGCCATTTCGACATGAGCCAGATTTTCACCGGCACGCTGGTGGAAGCCGATCCTTTCCATGCCGTGACGCTGGTCGCCAACCACGACACGCAGCCGCTACAGGCGCTGGAAGCCCCGGTGGAAGCCTGGTTTAAGCCCCTCGCCTACGCGCTGATCCTGCTGCGGGAAAACGGCGTGCCCTCGGTGTTCTATCCGGATCTGTTTGGCGCAAGTTATGACGATACCGGCGGTGACGGCGAGGTGCATCACGTGGATATGCCGATCATCCACCAGCTGGATCAGTTGATCCTCGCCCGTCAGCGCTTCGCCCACGGTGTGCAGACGCTCTGGTTCGATCATCCTAACTGCATCGCCTTCAGCCGCAGCGGTACGCTGGAGGAGCCAGGTTGCGTGGTGGTGCTCTCGAATGGTGATGACGGCGAAAAAACACTGAGTCTCGGGGATAACTACGGCAATAAAGTCTGGCGGGATTTTCTCGGCAACCGCGATGAAAGCGTCACCACCAACGCCCTGGGCGAAGGCACCTTCACCTGTAACGGCGGCAGCGTCAGCGTGTGGGTAATAGAAGAGGCTGCGTAACACAACGGGCAGCGCGGGGATCGCCCGCACTGCCCTGTCAGTCAGGGTAACGGCGACGGCAGCGGATTTTTCGCCAGCGCCCCGGCGCATTCGCTGGTCGGGCGTTCGACGCGTTTAAGCGTCATGCCCGCATACTCCAGCTGGTTGCCTTCCCGCTCCACACCATAAATTTCCAGCTTACGGGTGACGTTTTTCAGATCGTCGCCGCTCAGCATCAGTTTACCCGGTACGGCAATCACCCGCTGCCACTGGCGGCAGTCGAGGGTATCGCCATCCTGGGTGACGATCAGGCTGGCCATCGCCTCCGGGCTGACCAGCGCGCTCTGCGGGCCGTTTGACTGCCAGTAACCGGCAAGCCCCGCCGGGGCGGGGTGTTTTACCACCGCCTGATAATCTTCCACCTGCGCACAGCCGGCCAGCGCCAGCAATGCGCCAAGAATTGCTACTTTTTTCATCTGTTATCCTGCTCATGAAGAAAAAAAACAGTGTGGCATTAAAGCGTTGCCCCTGCCAGCCTTTCACCGATACGGCATAAAATTGATCTCTGCCAGATAAAAGGGTCTTTCTGCTTTGCAAACCCGCGCACGCGTGTAGTATCGCCTCTTCTTTTAAAACCTTCTGAGTTCAGAGGTCATTAACAAAATGTCGTGGCAACAATTCAAACAGGCCTGGTTAATCAAATTCTGGGCCCCCGCCCCTGCCGTCATCGCCGCAGGGATCCTCTCCACCTACTATTTTGGCATTACCGGCACCTTCTGGGCGGTTACCGGCGAATTCACTCGCTGGGGCGGTCAGCTGTTACAGCTGATGGGCGTGCATGCCGAAGAGTGGGGTTACTACAAATTGATCCATCTGGAAGGGACACCGCTGACGCGTATCGACGGCATGATGATCATCGGCATGTTCGGCGGCTGCTTTGCCGCCGCGCTGTGGGCGAACAACGTCAAGCTGCGTATGCCGCGTAACCGCATCCGTATCGCGCAGGCTATCGTCGGCGGCATTATTGCCGGTTTCGGCGCGCGGCTGGCGATGGGCTGTAATCTGGCGGCCTTCTTTACCGGTATTCCGCAGTTCTCACTGCACGCCTGGTTCTTCGCGCTGGCGACCGCCGTCGGCACCTGGTTTGGCGCGCGCGTCACCCTGCTGCCGGTCTTCCGCATCCCGGTAAAAATGCAGAAAGTCTCCAGCGCCTCGCCGTTAACCCAGAAACCCGAGCAGGCGCGGCGTCGTTTTCGTCTTGGCATGCTGGTGTTTGTCGGCATGATCGGCTGGGCCTTGCTGACGGCGATGGATAAGCCAAAGCTGGGTCTCGCCATGCTGTTCGGCGTCGGCTTTGGCTTACTGATCGAGCGGGCGCAGATCTGCTTTACCTCGGCGTTCCGCGATATGTGGATCACCGGCCGCACGCATCTGGCAAAAGCCATTGTGCTGGGGATGGCGGTCAGCGCCATCGGTATCTACAGCTACACGCAACTGGGCGTCGAGCCGAAAATTATGTGGGCTGGTCCGAATGCGGTACTGGGCGGTCTACTGTTCGGCTTTGGCATTGTGCTGGCGGGCGGCTGTGAAACCGGCTGGATGTACCGCGCGGTGGAAGGCCAGGTGCACTACTGGTGGGTGGGGCTTGGCAACGTGATCGGCTCCACGCTACTGGCGTATTTCTGGGACGATCTCTCCGCACCGCTGGCGACCAGCTGGGATAAGATCAACCTGCTTAACACCTTTGGTCCGCTGGGCGGGCTGCTGGTCACTTACGCCATGCTGCTGGCGGCGTTCCTGCTGATGGTGGCCTGGGAAAAACAGTTCTTCAAACGGGCGGCGCGCGTCGCCATTAAGGAGCCAGCATGAAAACTATCGTGCCTGATTATCGTCTGGATATGGTGGGCGAACCCTGCCCCTACCCGGCTGTCGCCACGCTGGAGGCGATGCCGCAGCTGAAAAAAGGCGAAATTCTGGAAGTGGTCAGCGACTGCCCGCAGTCGATCAATAACATTCCGCTGGATGCGCAAAACCACGGCTATACCGTGCTGGACATTCAGCAGGACGGGCCAACCATTCGCTATCTGATCCAGAAATAGGGTTAAGTCTCCCGCCGCCTGACGGGAGGCGTTTTTCCACTACAGACGGCTGAGATTGTCATCAATGCTGGCCTGAATATCCCGGAGCGTCTGAGGCGTTATCTCCCGCGCGAAACGGGCCTTCGCCCTGGCGGTGAAACCGCTGGCCACGTCAGCAAATCGGGTAATGAGCGCGCTGATTTGCTCAGCCGTTAATTCCGCCTCCTGCATACCCAGACGTTCGATCTGCTCGCGACGGATTGCCAGCGCCTCGCCCAGCACATCCATCTGATGATAGCCGCCGGGGCCGTCGCACCAGGTAACGTCATAAGCGGGAGCGAGCGTCCATTTTCCGGAGGCTGACATCAGATAAGCAAAGTTCTTCGGATGATCGTCACGGTTATGAAAGATGATATTGAACAGGGCGCGTTCAAAGGCCCGCTGTTTTTCCCGCACATCGTTCGTACAAACTTGCGTGGCGCGCAGAAAGTTCACATAGTCCATCGATCCGGCAAGCTGGTAATTCGCGCCGGTAAAAGCCGCCAGGCTTTGCATCGGCACACGCATACCGTTGTGGCGATCAAAGCGTCGGCTGCCAAAGGCCGCCTGCCCGCCCGGAAGGGAAAAATATTCGGTATCAGGGGTGTCGATGCCGCATTCGCGCAGGCATTCGGCATAGAGCATTTCGATGGCGCACACTTCCGGATGTTCACTGCGGGCCGGGAATTTGATCAGCCAGGGTTGCAGACCGTCCTGTTGCGCCGTGGTGAAAAGGCCGCTGGCGGCATTACGGTAGACCAGAGCTTTGGGTCGTGCGCCATGGGGCGAGCCGCCCACTTGCAGCAGACGGGCCAGAAACTCCCCGCCTTCGCCGTCCAGCACGTCCTGCACTTCACTGGCAAGCTGCGCCAGCGGAATATCCACATCCGCCGATGTGGCCTCCGCCTGATGAGGCACAAAAGACATTGCACCCATGGCGTTATCACCAATCCAGGTCAGCCGCTCCAGCGGCCCAATGCGCGCGGCATTCAAACCGCGCTGCCTGAAAAGACGATCCATCAGCAACATGCCCCAGCCATCCGGCAGTGAATCATAAACCGGGCCGGGTAATCCCAGTTGATGTGCAGGAAAGCCCTGCCGCAGCCGCTCGCCCTTAAGAGGCAAGGTCCAGGCCGACAGCTCAAGGCCGCGTGTCAGCGCCGCCTGACTGTATTCGAAAAAGATCACCGGACGGGCGCTCAGCGCCGTCGTGGTCGCCAGCGTCCCCCACAGCCAGCGTTCACCCCAGCCTTCATAGTAAACATCCACACGATCAGGCATGGTCGTTCCTCTTTTTGATGCGCTGGCGGCTGGTGCTTTCTTCGTAACGGCGTAAATCGTCCAGCGTGGTAAGCTGCGGTTTGAAAAGCTCTTCCAGCTCTTTACCCCGGCCAAGCACCATCGCGATACGCACCACGCTTTCAAAGGCGATATTACGCCCTGCTTCCATATTAGAAACCGTGTTGACGCTCACGCCTGCCCTGCCAGCCAGTTCGGCCTGGGTCATTTGTTGCGCGATACGCATTTGCCGTAAGCGCTCGCAGAGCAACTTAACGATCTCGTCGGGTTTGCTGAAGGTAAAGTCAATCATGTTATCGGTTACCGCCTGAGGTTGCGCTTAACTGAAAACATTATAGGAAATGAGCGGGAGGAGCGGTAGGAAATAATACCCAATAAAAAAGATTTACAGGCATAATACGCCTGTAAACCCCAATAAATAACAATTATAAAAGCGGTGAACTACACCTGCATGGACATCACGTCCTGATAGGCGGCAACTAGTTTGTTACGCACCTGAATGCCCATTTGCAGGGACACGGACGATTTTTGCAGATCGGTCATCACGTCGTTCAGCGCCACGCCGGGTTCACCAAGGGTGAATTTCTCAGCCTGGGTGCGCGCCGCGTTTTGCGTATCGCTGATGCGATCCAGTGCCGCATGCAGCTGTCCGGCGAAGCTCACCGTCGGTTCGCTTTGCATACTTTGATTCTTCGCGATCCCCGCCGTTGCCTGCAACTGGCTGATGACCCCTTCAATACCCTGTACTGACATGGTTTTACCCCACATGATTTGATACCGGGTAAGACTAACAGCTTGTCAATAAGATAAAGGCGGCAAATAGCGATAAAAAACCAGGTTATTTGACCCATAGAAAATTCCGAATCATCAAATAATGACTCCGCCATCAACATGGAACTTTTGTCGTGTTTGCCGACCCGGGAGTCTGTTTTGCTTCATTACACGAATAACGCCGTCCACCCAGAGTTAAGAGGTGCGCAATGAGTGCGACTGCAACGACTGCATCACAAAATAAATCTCTCGAGTGGATGAACCGCCTGCGCGCGAACCCCAAAATCCCTTTAATGGTGGCGGGCGCTGCGGCTGTGGCCATCATCGTCGCCATGGTGCTGTGGGCGAAACAGCCGGATTACCGCACGCTGTACAGTAACTTATCCGATCAGGATGGGGGCGCGATCGTCACCCAACTGACGCAAATGAACATCCCCTATCGCTTCTCTGAAACCGGCGGCGCGCTGGAAGTCCCCGCGGACAAAGTGCATGAACTGCGCCTGCGCCTGGCTCAGCAGGGCCTGCCGAAAGGCGGCGCGGTCGGTTTTGAACTGCTCGATCAGGAAAAATTCGGCATCAGCCAGTTCAGCGAGCAGGTGAACTACCAGCGCGCGCTGGAAGGCGAGCTGGCGCGGACTATCGAAACCCTCGGTCCGGTCAAAGTCGCCCGTGTGCATCTGGCGATGCCGAAACCGTCGCTGTTCGTGCGCGAGCAAAAATCCCCCTCCGCCTCCGTGACCGTGAATCTCGAACCGGGCCGCGCGATGGACGAAGGTCAGATCAGCGCCGTGGTACACCTGGTCTCCAGCGCCGTCGCCGGACTGCCGCCGGGCAACGTCACCCTGGTGGATCAGGCCGGTCATCTGCTGACGCAATCCAACACCAGCGGTCGTGATCTGAATGATGCCCAGCTGAAATACGCCGGTGATGTCGAAGGCCGCATTCAGCGCCGCATCGAAGCTATCCTCTCGCCAATCGTGGGTAATGGTAACGTCCATGCTCAGGTTACCGCGCAGATTGATTTTGCCAATAAAGAGCAGACGGAAGAAAACTACCGTCCGAACGGCGACGCGGCGCAGGCCGTACTGCGTTCCCGTCAGATCAACGAAACCGAACAGTCCGGCGGCAGCGCCGGTGGCGTGCCGGGCGCGCTCTCTAACCAGCCTGCCCCGGCCAATACCGCACCGATCACCACGCCTGCGGCGAATAATCAGCAGAACGGTCAGCAGAATCAGAACGCGCAGCAGACCTCCACGGCAGCCAGCAGCGGCCCGCGTAACAGCTCGCGTAATGAAACCACGAACTACGAAGTGGATCGTACTATCCGCCACACCAAGATGAACGTCGGCGATGTCCAGCGTCTGTCGGTGGCTGTTGTCGTGAACTATCGCCAGCTGGCCGACGGCAAACCGCTGCCGCTGACGGCCGATCAGTTAAAACAGATTGAGAACCTGACCCGCGAAGCCATGGGCTACTCGGAAACCCGTGGCGACAGCCTGAACGTGGTTAACTCCCAGTTCAATGCCACCGATGATGGCCTGGCGGAACCGCCGTTCTGGAAGCAGCCATGGTTTATCGACCAGATGCTGTCTGCCGGTCGCTGGTTACTGGTGCTGATTGTGGCGTGGATCCTGTGGCGTAAAGCGATTCGTCCGCAGCTGACCCGCCGCGCAGAAGAAGTGAAAGCAGCCCAGGAAGCGACGCAGAATCGTCAGGAAATCGAAGAATCAGTTGAAGTACGCCTGAGCAAAGATGAGCAGATCCAGCAGCGCCGCGCTAACCAGCGCATGGGCGTGGAAGTCCTCAGTCAGCGTATTCGCGAAATGTCAGATAACGATCCGCGCGTCGTGGCGCTGGTCATTCGCCAGTGGATGAGTAACGAAGAACATGAGTAACCTTACCGGAACTGAGAAAAGCGTCATTCTGTTGATGACGATTGGCGAAGACCGCGCGGCGGAGGTGTTCAAGCACCTCTCCACCCGTGAGGTGCAACATCTGAGTACCGCCATGGCGGGTGTGCGTCAGATCTCCAACAAACAGCTGACCGATGTGTTACAGGAGTTTGAGCAGGAAGCCGAGCAGTTTGCGGCGCTCAACATCAACGCCAACGATTATCTGCGTTCCGTGCTGATCAAGGCGCTGGGCGAAGAGCGTGCTTCCAGCCTGCTGGAAGATATTCTCGAAACCCGCGACACCTCCAGCGGTATCGAAACGCTCAACTTTATGGAGCCGCAGACCGCCGCCGACCTTATCCGCGACGAGCATCCGCAGATCATCGCCACCATCCTGGTGCACCTCAAACGCGGTCAGGCAGCGGATATTCTGGCGCTGTTCGACGAGCGTATGCGTCACGATGTGATGCTGCGTATCGCCACCTTCGGCGGTGTCCAGCCGGCGGCGCTGGCGGAACTGACGGAAGTGCTGAACAGCCTGCTCGACGGCCAGAACCTCAAGCGCAGCAAAATGGGCGGCGTGAGAACGGCGGCCGAAATTATCAACCTGATGAAAACGCAGCAGGAAGAAGCGGTTATTACCGCGGTGCGCGAATTCGATGGCGAGCTGGCGCAGAAAATTATCGACGAGATGTTCCTGTTCGAAAACCTGGCGGAAGTGGACGATCGCAGCATCCAGCGCCTGTTGCAGGAAGTGGATTCCGAGTCGCTGCTGATCGCCCTGAAAGGTGCCGAACAGCCGCTGCGCGAGAAATTCCTGCGCAACATGTCGCAACGTGCGGCAGATATTCTGCGCGACGACCTCGCCAACCGTGGTCCGGTGCGTCTGTCTCAGGTGGAAAACGAACAGAAAGCCATCCTGCTTATTGTGCGTCGTCTGGCGGAAACCGGCGAGATGGTAATTGGCAGCGGCGAGGATACCTATGTCTAACGAACTGCCATGGAAAGTCTGGAAGCCGGAAGATCTGGCGATGCCGTTATCCGAATTCGTGCCCGCCACCGTGCGTGCTGACGCGAAAGAGGATGACGAGGACGTCGTCGAAGAAGAGATCTCCGAGGAGCAGAAACGTCAGCAACAGCTGGCGCAGATGCAGATGCAGGCCCATGAGCAGGGATACAACGCCGGTCTGGCAGAAGGCCGCAGGATCGGTCAGGAACAGGGTTATAAAGAAGGCCTCGCCCAGGGCCAGGAGCAGGGTCTGGCGCAGGCCCATCAGCAACAGGCCCCGCTGCATGCCCGCATGCAGCAACTGGTCAGCGAATTTCAGTACACCCTGGACGCCCTCGACAGCGTTATCGCCTCACGTCTGATGCAGATGGCGCTGGAAGCCGCGCGTCAGGTGATCGGCCAGACCGCCTGCGTGGATAATAATGCGCTGATCAAACAGATCCAGACGCTGTTGCAGCAGGAGCCGCTGTTCAGCGGTAAACCGCAGCTGCGCGTGCACCCGGACGATTTACAGCGTGTTGAAGAGATGCTGGGCGCCACGCTCAACCTGCACGGCTGGCGTTTGCGCGCCGATCCGACCCTGCACCCTGGCGGCTGCAAAGTCTCTGCCGATGAGGGCGATCTGGACGCCAGCGTGGCGACGCGCTGGCAGGAACTGTGCCGCCTCGCGGCGCCGGGAGTTGTCTGATGACCGCACGCCTGACCCGCTGGCTGAACACGCTGGACAATTTTGAAAGCAAAATGGCACAGCTGCCTGGCGTGCGCCGTTATGGTCGTCTGACCCGCGCCACCGGTCTGGTGCTGGAAGCCACCGGCCTGCAACTGCCGCTGGGCGCGACCTGCATTATTGAGCGTCAGGACGGGAACGAAACCCGCGAAGTGGAAAGCGAAGTGGTCGGTTTTAACGGCCAGCGCCTGTTCCTGATGCCGCTGGAAGAAGTAGAAGGCATCCTGCCCGGCGCCCGCGTGTATGCGCGTAACGCCAGCGGCGATGGCCTGCACAGTGGTAAACAGCTGCCGCTCGGCCCGGCGCTGCTCGGGCGCGTGCTGGACGGCAGCGGTAAACCGCTTGACGGTCTGCCCGCCCCGGACACCACCGAAACCGGCGCGCTGATCACCCAGCCGTTCAACCCGCTGCAACGTACCGCTATTGAACACGTGCTGGATACCGGCGTGCGCCCGATCAACGCCCTGTTAACCGTGGGCCGTGGTCAGCGTATGGGGCTGTTCGCCGGTTCCGGCGTGGGTAAATCCGTGCTGCTCGGCATGATGGCCCGTTACACCCAGGCCGATGTGATCGTCGTCGGGCTTATCGGCGAACGTGGCCGCGAAGTGAAAGATTTTATCGAGAACATTCTCGGTGCCGATGGTCGCGCGCGTTCAGTGGTGATCGCCGCCCCGGCGGACGTCTCTCCCCTGCTGCGTATGCAGGGGGCAGCCTATGCCACGCGCATTGCGGAAGACTTCCGCGATCGCGGTCAGCATGTGCTGCTGATTATGGATTCCCTGACCCGTTATGCCATGGCGCAGCGTGAGATTGCGCTGGCGATTGGCGAACCGCCCGCCACCAAAGGCTATCCGCCTTCCGTATTCGCCAAACTGCCGGCGCTGGTGGAACGCGCGGGTAACGGCATCCACGGCGGCGGCTCGGTCACGGCCTTTTATACCGTATTGACCGAGGGCGACGATCAGCAGGATCCGATCGCCGACTCGGCGCGCGCCATCCTTGACGGCCATATCGTGCTGTCGCGCCGTCTGGCGGAAGCGGGCCACTATCCGGCCATCGATATTGAAGCCTCCATCAGCCGTGCCATGACCGCGCTGATTTCTGAACAGCATTACGCCAAAGTGCGCACCTTTAAACAGTTACTGTCGAGCTTCCAGCGTAACCGCGATCTGGTCAGCGTGGGGGCTTATGCGCGCGGCAGCGACCCGATGCTGGATAAAGCCATCGCCCTGTGGCCGCAGCTTGAAGCTTTCCTGCAACAGGGCATTTTTGAACGTGCCGGCTGGGAAGATTCGATTCAGGCGCTGGATCTGATTTTCCCGTCAGCATAAGCAACGTGAGGTTCCTTTATGACGCAACATAGCGCATTAGCGACGCTAAAGGATCTGGCAGAAAAAGAAGTCGAGGACGCCGCCATTACCCTCGGGGATATGCGTCGCGCCTGCCAGCAGGCTGAAGAGCAGCTCAACATGCTGATGGATTACCAGAACGAGTACCGTAATAACCTCAACGTTGACATGACCCAGGGCATCGGCAGTCAGCGCTGGCAGAACTACCAGCAGTTTATTTCGACATTAGAAAAAGCCATCGAACAGCACCGTCTCCAGCTGACGCAGTGGGCCAATAAAGTGGATCAGGCGTTAACCTGCTGGCGTGAAAAAAAACAGCGGTTGCAGGCGTGGCAAACCTTACAGGATCGGCAATCCGCTTCAGCATTGCTGGCGGAAAACCGGCTTGACCAGAAAAAAATGGACGAGTTTGCGCAGCGCGCATCATTGAGGAAAATTGAATGATCTCTTTGCCAAAACTGGTAATGACCGATGCAGAAGCCCCGACCTCCGGGCTGATGACCGGGAAAGCGGACACCGGCGCGCAGGATTTTATGGCGCTGCTGACCGGCGCAATTTCCGGCACGCCGGTTGAGGGTGAAGGCGCGTCACTGTCGCTGGCTGATTTACAGGCAGCGGGCGCGACGCTTCAGAAAGGTTTGCTGAGCAAGGACACCGGCGAGGCGGATCTGCGCTCTCCGGCGGCTAAGCTTGCGGATATTCTGGCGCGTCAGACGGTGCAGGAAGAGGCGCTGACAGAAGACGTCTCACAGGCGCAGGGCGTGGCGCCGCTGCTGACCAGCGGCCTGAAATCCGACAGCCTGGCGCTGCTCAATAAAACCGTGAAAGCTGACGACAAAGAGACGGCAAATCTTAGCGAAGAAGAGATTGCCAGCCTTAGCGCACTGCTGGCGATGCTGCCTCATCAGCAAAATGCCCAGGCCGCAGCACCTCTTACCACAACCGGCACCGCCGCTTCCGCCGCCGTGACGACCGCTGCCGGCAGCCGCACGCTCAACCTGGCCGCCGCCGATCCCCGTGGCAACGCGTTAACCGACACGGCGGATGCCGCAGCCGGTCAACCCTCCCATAAAGACGCGGGCGCGGCGCTGAACGCACAATTGCCAGGCGCTGACAGCGCGCAGCAAGCCGCCGCCCCGGTAGCCGCTAACGCCGCCAAAGCCGATGCGCAGGCGGCGATCCATGCCGTGAATACTACGGTCAGCGCTGCTCCGGCCGTCAGCACCGCCGCGCCAGCGCAGGCCAGCCTGCCGGTTGCCGCTCCGGTGATCAGCGCGCCGCTCGGCAGCAGCGAGTGGCAGCAGACCATCAGCCAGAACATCATGCTCTTTACCCGTCAGGGCAAACAGAGCGCTGAACTGCGTCTGCATCCGGAAGATCTGGGCCAGGTGCAGATCAACCTGAAGCTGGATGATAACCAGGCTCAGATTCAGATGATGTCGCCGCACAGCCATGTGCGCGCGGCGCTGGAAGCTGCGTTGCCGACGCTACGCACCAGCCTTGCGGAAAGTGGCATTCAGCTGGGTCAGAGCAGCATCAGCAGCGAAAGCTTCACCGGTCAGCAGCAGTCGTCTTCCCAACAGCAGGCGTCCCGCGGCAGCAATCGCGGTGATTTCGGCGCTGAAGATGATGACGCTCTGGTGGTGCCTGCCAGCCTGCAATCCGCCGCGCGCGGCACGGGTTCGGTAGACATCTTTGCCTAAACGCAAAAGGTAGCGTGATTATCTCCGTCTTTTCCACCCTTTGACGGACGGCAGACACGGGATAATCACTCTATCAGCAGTACCGAAACAGGAAGCTTGTAACAGATGACTGACTCCGCCATTCCCAAAAAAAGTAAGCGTGGGATCTGGATCCCGCTGTTGGTGTTAATCACCCTCGCTGCGTGCGCCACCGCTGGTTACAGCTACTGGCGTATGCAACAGCATCCGGCAGACGCCAGCGTAAAAGCAGAATTACCGCCGCCTCCGGCACCGGTCTTCTTTGCTCTCGATACCTTTACCGTGAACCTGGGCGACGCCGATCGGGTGTTGTACGTGGGGATCACCCTGCGTCTGAAAGATGACGCCACCCGTACCCGTTTGAGCGAATATCTTCCGGAAGTGCGTAGCCGCTTACTGTTACTTTTCTCGCGCCAGGATGCGTCACAACTGGCGACCGCAGAAGGCAAGCAGAAACTCGTGGACGCGATTAAAGATACGCTCTCTTCGCCGTTAGTCGCCGGGCAACCGAAGCAGGAAGTGACTGACGTTCTTTATACAGCTTTCATTTTGCGGTAAAGACATGGGCGACAGTATTCTCTCTCAGGCTGAAATCGATGCGCTGCTCAACGGCGACAGCGATAGTAACGATGCTCCAAAACCCGGTGAGGGTTTTGAGAGCGAAATTCGCCCTTATGATCCCAACACTCAGCGTCGCGTGGTGCGCGAGCGTTTACAGGCGCTGGAGATCATTAACGAACGTTTTGCGCGTCAGTTCCGTATGGGGCTGTTTAACCTGTTACGTCGTAGCCCGGATATTACCGTCGGCGCGATCCGTATTCAGCCGTATCACGAGTTTGCGCGTAACCTGCCGGTACCGACAAACCTTAACCTGATCCACCTGAAACCGTTACGCGGCACCGGGCTGTTTGTGTTTTCCCCAAGCCTGGTGTTTATCGCCGTGGATAACCTGTTTGGTGGCGATGGCCGCTTCCCGACGAAAGTGGAAGGCCGTGAATTTACCCATACCGAGCAGCGCGTGATCAACCGCATGCTGAAGCTGGCGCTGGAAGGCTACAGCGATGCATGGAAAGCGATCCACCCGCTGGACGTGGAATATGTGCGTTCGGAGATGCAGGTTAAATTTACCAACATCACCACGTCCCCAAACGATATTGTCGTCAATACCCCTTTCCACGTGGAAATCGGTAACCTGACGGGCGAGTTTAATATCTGTCTGCCCTTCAGCATGATTGAGCCGCTGCGTGAAACCCTGGTTAACCCGCCGCTGGAGAACTCCCGCAACGAGGACCAGAACTGGCGCGATAACCTGGTACGTCAGGTTCAGCACTCTGAGCTGGAGCTGATCGCTAACTTTGGCGATGTACCCCTGCGCCTGTCGCAAATCCTGAAACTGCAACCCGGTGACGTGTTGCCGATCGAAAAACCCGATCGCATCATTGCCCATGTGGACGGTGTGCCTGTGCTCACCAGCCAGTACGGCACGATTAACGGCCAGTACGCCCTGCGTGTAGAGCATTTGATCAACCCGATCTTGAATTCGCTGAATGAGGAACAGCCCAAATGAGTGACATGAACAATCCGTCCGATGAAAACAACGAAGCAATGGACGATATCTGGGCTGATGCGTTAAACGAACAGAAAACCACCACCAGCAGCAAAAGCTCCGCCGATGCGGTGTTCCAGCAGTTTGGCGGCGGCGATGTCAGCGGCACACTACAGGACATCGATCTGATTATGGATATTCCGGTCAAGCTGACCGTGGAGCTGGGCCGTACCCGCATGACCATCAAAGAGCTGCTGCGTCTGACGCAGGGTTCCGTGGTGGCGCTGGAAGGGCTGGCCGGTGAGCCGCTGGATATTCTGATCAACGGTTATCTGATCGCACAGGGCGAAGTTGTAGTGGTAGCGGATAAATACGGCGTGCGTATTACCGACATCATCACTCCGTCTGAGCGTATGCGTCGCCTGAGCCGCTGAGTATGAAAACCCAGGCAACCGTTGCCCATCCTTCTGCCGTACCCGGTTCGCCGCTGCTACAGGTCAGCGGCGCACTGCTGGGCATTATTGCCCTGATCCTGGTGGCGGCATGGGTGGCGAAACGCGTGGGCTTTGCCGGTAAAACCGCCAGCGCGCGCGGCCTGAAGGTCAGCGCCAGCACCACGGTCGGCCCGCGCGAGCGCGTGGTGATCGTCGACGTGGAAGACGCCCGTCTGGTGCTGGGTATTACCGCGTCGAACATTTCCCTGTTGCACACCCTGCCGCCCGCCCAGCCGGAGCCGGAAGGTCAGAAAGAGAACACCCCGGATTTCCAGGCCGTGTTGAAGAATTTGCTCAAGCGTTCCGGGAGATCCTGATGCGCCCTTTGTTATCCCTTGCGCTGGCTGGCTTAGTGCTGGTTGCGCCCTCTGCGTTTGCCCAGCTGCCGGGTCTGATCAGCCAGCCGCTTGCCGGTGGCGGCCAGAGCTGGTCGCTGCCGGTGCAGACGCTGGTGTTTATCACCTCGCTCACTTTCCTGCCTGCCATTCTGCTGATGATGACCAGCTTTACGCGCATCATCATTGTGTTCGGCCTGCTGCGTAACGCGCTGGGTACGCCCTCCGCGCCGCCAAACCAGGTATTGCTGGGTCTGGCGCTGTTTCTGACCTTTTTCATTATGTCCCCGGTGATCGACAAAATTTATACCGAGGCGTACCAGCCGTTTTCCGAGAGCAAAATCTCCGTCGACGTGGCGCTGGAAAAAGGCGCGCAGCCGTTAAAAGAATTTATGATGCGGCAGACCCGCGAAGCGGATCTGGCCCTGTTTGCCCGGCTGGGGAATACCGGCCCGTTACAGGGCCCGGAAGCGGTGCCGATGCGTATTCTGTTGCCGGCTTATGTCACCAGTGAACTGAAAACCGCTTTCCAGATCGGCTTTACCATTTTCATTCCGTTTTTGATTATCGATCTGGTTATTGCCAGCGTCCTGATGGCGCTCGGCATGATGATGGTCCCCCCGGCGACCATTGCGTTACCCTTCAAGCTGATGCTGTTCGTGCTGGTTGACGGCTGGCAGCTGCTGGTGGGATCGCTGGCCCAGAGCTTCTACAGTTAAGGAATGGCACTATGACGCCTGAATCGGTCATGATGATGGGCACCGAGGCGATGAAAATCGCCCTTGCCCTGGCTGCGCCGCTGCTGCTGGTTTCGCTGGTTACCGGTCTTGTGATCAGCATTTTGCAGGCGGCAACGCAGATTAACGAAATGACGCTGTCGTTCATTCCAAAAATCATCGCCGTGGTGGTGGCTATCGTGGTGGCCGGGCCGTGGATGCTGAATTTACTGCTCGACTATATGCGCGGTCTGTTTAATAACATCCCGTACATCATCGGATAACGCCTGAGATGCTGCACGTCACCAGCGACCAGTGGCTGCACTGGCTAAGTATGTATTTCTGGCCGCTGCTGCGCGTGCTGGCACTGATCTCCACCGCCCCTATTCTGAGCGAGCGCACTGTGCCCAAGCGCGTTAAGCTGGGCCTGGGGCTGGTGATCACCTTTGTGATCGCCCCCTCGCTGCCCGCGAACGACGTCACCATCTTCTCCGCCAATGCCCTGTGGCTGGCGCTACAGCAGATTTTAATCGGCATTGCGCTGGGTTTTACCATGCAGTTCGCTTTTGCCGCCATCCGCACCGCAGGGGAGCTTATCGGCCTGCAAATGGGTCTCTCCTTCGCCACCTTCTTTGATCCCGCCAGCAACCTGAATATGCCGGTGCTGGCGCGCTTTATGGATCTGCTGGCGCTGCTGCTGTTTCTGACCTTTGACGGTCATCTGTGGCTGATTTCGATGCTGGTGGATACCTTCCATACGCTGCCGGTGGGCAACAACCCCATCAATACCAACGCGTTTCTTGCGCTGGCACGGGCTGGCGGCCTCATTTTTATCAACGGCCTGATGCTGGCGCTGCCGGTTATCACCATGCTGCTGACGCTCAATATGTCCCTTGGCCTGCTGAACCGTATGGCGCCGCAGCTTTCTGTTTTCTCTATTGGTTTTCCCATCACGCTCAGCGTCGGCATTCTGCTGATGGCTTTACTGATGCCCCTTATCGCGCCCTTCTGCGAACATTTATTCAGCGAAATCTTCAATCTGCTGGCGGATATTGTTGGCGAGCTGCCGCAAAATACAAATCCATAACGTTAGTGCAGTTTTCCTGAGGTTATTCCTAAAAATTTATTGCAGGCACATCTACCAGGATATAACTGGCGCGGCTTATTTGTTTTTACCCTCTTCACATAACTAAACATTTACTTTACTTTAAGATGATTCCTGGCAAATTATACGTAACTTTACGGGATAGTAAGTTCGCCTGAAAGTCTTGTGTTGCTCAAACGCTTTTTAGATTATTTTCATCCGGTTGGCTGATCGTACAGCATTCAGGCAGGGGTGAATTATCGTTACGCATTGAGTGAGGGTATGCCATGTCAACGATTATTATGGATTTATGCAGTTATACCAGGTTGGGATTAACCGGATACCTGACAAGCCGGGGAGTAAAAAAGCGAGAAATCAATGATGTACAGACTGTTAATGAGCTTGGATCTGCCTGCGAGGCGCTAAAACCCGCAGTGGTATTTATTAATGAAGACTGCTTTATTCATGACCAGGAACTGAGCCTGCAAATTAAGCAAATCATTAATCAGTATCCGAAAACAATGTTTATCGTGTTTATGGCAATTGCTAATATCCACTTTGATGAATACCTGCTGGTACGCAAAAACTTATTAATTAGTTCAAAATCGATTAAGCCTGAATCTCTGGACGACATCCTCGGTGGTTGCCTGAATACGGAGTCAAAGGGCACGGGTTCCATTAATCTCCCTACACTCTCTTTAAGCCGTACTGAATCCAGTATGCTGAAAATGTGGATGTCCGGGCAGGGAACCATTCAAATATCAGATCAAATGAATATTAAAGCGAAAACGGTATCATCACATAAGGGTAATATTAAAAGAAAAATAAAAACGCATAATAAGCAAGTGATCTATCACGTGGTGCGTCTCACCGATAATGTGACCAACGGTATTTTCGTCAACATGCGGTGAGAGGGTAAGCGGGCGCTCCCCTCCCCCGCCGGAGGGTTTACTGTTCCTGCTTCTCAACAAATATCCCGTCCGGGTGCCCCAGTTCATTAAAGAACCAGATGCCTAACGGGTAGTCCTCAAGGGATACCAGATACATGGTGCCCTCACTGAACGGCTCGATGGCCAGAACCACTCCCGGACGGCGAGGACCCCCGTCCGTTTTCACCGTAACCTTATCGTTTACCTTCATTTTCATCCTCCTGAATGCATTTTTGCCAGTGTAGATCAAATCCGCTGTTCTGACAGTGTTCATCTACCTTATTGCTGCTTTTCTCCACCGTCTATACTTAGGCTGTCGGGGCGAAAGAGGTAACGGCAATGAAAGGCGATCACGGCACTAAACCTTCTGGCGAAGGTGAAATCAACGTTGACGCTCTGCTGGCCGCCATCAATGAAATCAGCGAAAGCAATATTCATCGTATAGACAGCGATGACGGACAACGAGTGAGCGTTGACGGGCGCGATTATCATACGTGGCGGGAGCTGGCGGAGGCATTTGAGCTGGATATTCGTGATTTTAGCGCATCAGAACTGAACCGCTGACATCAGGATATAAAAAAACCCGGCCTGGGGAGGCCGGGTTAAAGCTTGCGATTGCAAGAAGCACTTGAAAATTCGTTACACCAGGAAATCTGATGCGGGAGAGACTGTATCTACTATTGATATAGCTGACAAGGATATATTTACATTGGTAATAATTCACTAACATAGAATTCATGAAGGTTATAATTGGCAATGTCGCGCGGCAGAAGACTTGCGGCGCTGCACCTCTGACAAAAAGCCTTACAAACCTTCACAGTATTTGAGAATTTTCTTAGCCCTGCGCCATTTTATTCTGACTACAGGAGCCGCTTTTATGCCAGCCCTTCACGACCCGCTACTGATTTTCACCGACCTCGATGGCACCCTGCTGGACAGCCATACCTGGGACTGGCAGCCCGCCGCCGAATGGCTGAGCCGCCTTGGACAGCAGCAGATCCCGATCATTTTATGCAGCAGCAAAACCGCCGCCGAAATGATGGCGTTGCAGAAAAGTCTTGGCTTACAGGATCTGCCTTTTATTGCCGAGAACGGCGCGGTGATCCATCTGGATACGCACTGGCAGGATCACCCCGATTACCCGCGACTGATTAACGGCGCGTCCCATGACGAGGTGGTACAGGTTCTGACTCGGTTACGCGAGCAGCATGGCTTCAAATTCACCCTGTTCAGTGAACTGGAAGACCGGGTACTGGCGGAGGTCACCGGCCTGACACCTACCCAGGCGGGCCTGGCGCGGCTGCACGAGGCTTCTGAGACGTTAATCTGGCGCGACAGCGATGAACGCATGAACAACTTCCGCAGCGCCCTGAAAGGCCTCGGGCTGCGTTTTATGCAGGGGGCGCGTTACTGGCATGTACTGGATCAGCGCGGCGGTAAAGACCAGGCCGTAAACTGGCTGACCAGTCAGTACCGTCAGCGCGATGGTCATCCCCACACCACTATCGGGCTTGGGGATGGCCCCAACGACGCCCCTTTGCTGGATAACGTCGATTTTGCGGTGGTGGTGAAAGGCCTTAACCGCGACGGCGTCACGCTCACGAATGACGATCCCGACCGCGTGTATCGCACGACGTTAAAAGGCCCGGCAGGCTGGCGTGAAGGGCTGGATCACTGGCTTGGCGATTCCTGATCTTCATCGCTGGCGCATACCTGATTGCGCCCGCTGCGCTTGGCACGGTAAAGCCGGTTATCGGCGATGGACTGCAACATCTCAAAATTGGTCATCTCATCGGCCACGCCGCTGCTAACGCCGAGCGAGGCGGTCATCCTTAAGGTGCGGCCTTTCGGCAGCAGGATCTCTTTCGCGGCGATGCGCGCGCGGATACGCTCCGCAAGGGCCTTCGCCTGCGCCAGCGTGCTGTCCGGCAAAATCACGCAGAACTCTTCTCCGCCCACGCGTCCCGCCGCATCAGCGGATCCCAGCGTGTTTTCTATCAGCCTCGCCACGTGCGCCAGCACCCGATCGCCCGCCTGGTGTCCGTGACGGTCATTGACCTGTTTAAAGTGGTCGAGGTCAATCTGGATCACCGATAACGGCTCGCGGGTTTGCTGGCTCTGCGCGGTGAGTTTTTTCGCCTGCTCAAACAGCCCACCGCGGTTGCTCAGGCGCGTCAGGGGATCGTGCCAGGCCTGCCATCGCAGGGAGTTTTGCATCTGGTACATATTGCGCACCATACTGCGGATCACCATCCATGACAGCAGCACCATGGTGGTGAACAGCAGCCAGAGCAGCGCAATCACAATGCTGATGGTGCCAAAATCGCCATCCAGACCGGCGCTCAGGGAATGAATACGGATCAGTACGCCGTCGAAATGACGGAGGTTTTGCCAGCTGACAAACTGGCTGCCGAGATGCAGATTACCGGTGGTCTCATGGGCGACTGCCTGTAACAGCTCATGCCGATCTGCCTCGCTGAACGCTTCCGGCGTGGCATCGTTATTCGTCGAGGCGGTGATTAACCTGAACTCGCTGTCATAGAGCTGATACTCGCCCTGGTCTTCATCGGTAAGGGAGTCTTCCAGTTGTTTCTTAAGCAAGACCACCGGGAACTGTAGCGCAATGGTGCCGTACCAGTAATCCTGATGGTCGAGCGGAATGCTGGCGGTGACGTAAGCGCCCTTATCGCCGGTATGGGCAAACCAGCGCACATTGCGTTCGTGATTATTATGTTGCGACTGACCGCTGAACCAGGACGAATTAATGATCCTCTGGTAGCGGGCAACGATGTCATCGGTGTCTGGCGGAGCGCTGGTCGAGAGAAAATAGCCCGCGCGGGAGACGTACATCGCCCGTTCCGGCGCCACCGGATAGACCGAAGAGAGGCGCATCATATAGCCCATTTCCAGCGCGGCAGTCATTTCATAATTCAGGGCGGGAATATCGCGGCTCAGCAGCGGATGGCGGCGGACAAAGTCATCGCCCACGCCGTTCAGCGCCAGCGTACGCCGGGCGTCTACATCAATCTGCCAGAACGGCTACTGGCGGACGGTGGAAAAATCATGTTGAACATTGTTGAGGACATCAAAAGCGAGCGGGGTTTGCATCGCGGTCTGCAGACTGTTGCGATAGAACAGCAGCAGATTCACGCCGGTCTGCAACTGTCGATCCAGCGCAGAGGCGGCTTTATCCAGCGTGGTCTGCTGGCTGGCGGCATAGGCATCTTCCAGCACCACGGCCTCGCGCCAGGTGAGCAAGGTTGAGCTAATCAGCACGAAAGCAAAACAGAGGTTAACGATCCGCGCGGGATCAAAAGAGTGGCGCAACTTTTTTAACAGCACTACGAGTTTCCTGAATGTCATAAGTTGTGCCGGTAAATCTGCCCGGCAGCGCCGGGCAGGAGAGGATTAATGCGCCGCACTGCGTAACCGCGCGACAGCTTTTACCACCGCCACAACGGCCAGGCCAATCACAAAGCCCAGCACTAAATTTGCCAGCATCGGTAAGGTTGCCTGCACCACCGCCCCATGTGCGGCAGCCACGTGTTCAATGGCATGGTGCAGCGGGGCGATACCGTGCACCACGATCCCGCCCCCCACCAGAAACATCGCCAGCGTACCGATGATGGAGAGCGCTTTCATCAGCCAGGGGGCAACCACCAGCAGGCCCTTGCCGACAGATCTTGCCACAGCACCGGGTTTCTCCGCCAGCCAGTAACCCACATCATCCAGTTTGACGATCACCCCGACGAGGCCGTAAACGCCAATGGTGACCACCAGCGCGATACCCGACAGCACCAGCACCTGATTAAGCAGCGGCGCATCGGCCACAATACCCAGCGTGATGGCGACGATTTCTGCCGACAGAATAAAGTCGGTACGCACCGCCCCTTTAATTTTATCGCGTTCAAAGGTTTTCGGATCCTGGGCGGCAATAGCCGCCAGACGCTGCTGTAGCGCTTCCGGCGTCTCTTTGTGCTTACGGGCATGCAGAGTATGCAGTACCTTTTCAACACCTTCAAAACATAAAAATGCCCCGCCCACCATCAGCAGCGGCGTGATCGCCCACGGAATAAAGGCGCTGATCAGCAGCGCCAGCGGTACCAGGATCACCTTGTTGAGCAGCGATCCTTTCGCCACGCTCCATACCACCGGCAGCTCGCGGTTAGCGCGCACGCCGGACACCTGCTGCGCATTGAGCGACAAATCATCGCCGAGCACGCCCGCCGTTTTTTTCGCCGCCAGTTTGCCCATCACCGAGATGTCATCCAGTAAGGTGGCAATATCGTCCAGTAAGGTTAATAAACTACTTCCCGCCAAAATACATTCCTTCTCTTTTTTGTTGATATAACAATGAGTATGGAGCATAAACGCCCGGCGCGAAATGCCCGGCGTAAAGTCAACAAAAAATTAACATTCCCCCGACGAGTAAATGACTCGCCAGCTAACTACTTTTGTCGTTTACTGTAGGCCTTCTTACTGTTCCGCCGTGAGGGCGTATGCGTTTCAGGCAGCTTTTACCGCTTATTGGATCTCTTTTCGCGCTTTATATTATCTGGGGTTCCACCTACTTTGTTATTCGCGTCGGGGTCGAAAGCTGGCCGCCGCTGATGATGGCGGGCGTCCGCTTTCTGACGGCGGGCGTGCTGCTGATGACCTTCCTGCTGATCCGCGGGCATCGACTGCCGCCGCTGCGCCCGTTGCTTAACGCCGCGCTGATCGGCGTGTTACTGCTGGCGGTGGGCAATGGCATGGTCACGGTGGCCGAGCACCAGAACGTGCCGTCGGGGATCGCCGCGGTGGTGGTAGCGACGGTGCCGCTGTTCACGCTCTGCTTTAGCCATTTTTTTGGTATCCGGACCCGCAAACTGGAGTGGCTTGGCATTGCCATTGGCCTCTGCGGTATTGTGCTGCTTAACAGCGGCGGCAACCTGAGCGGGAATCCGCTGGGCGCGGTCATGATCCTGATCGGCTCCCTGAGCTGGGCATTCGGCTCGGTTTATGGATCGCGCATTGAACTGCCGGTCGGCATGATGGCGGGGGCGATAGAAATGCTGGCGGCGGGTGTTGTGCTGCTGGCGGCGTCTTTCTGTAGCGGGGAGACGCTGACCGCTCTGCCGACGCTGTCAGGCTTTGTCGCGGTGGGTTATCTGGCAATTTTTGGCTCGATTATCGCCATCAGCGCTTATATGTACCTTATCCGCAATACCACCCCTGCGGTGGCCACCAGCTACGCCTATGTGAATCCGGTGGTGGCGGTGCTGCTGGGCACCACTTTTGCCGGTGAAGTGCTGTCGCCGGTAGAGTGGCTGGCGCTGGGGATTATTATTCTTGCGGTGGTGCTGGTCACCCTCGGGAAATACCTGTTCCCTGCCCGGCCGGTGGTGGCCCCCTATGAGATCAGGAAATAGTCTGTATTCCCTGCGTATCGATCTGCGCGGCCTCGCCGCCGCCGCAGATCCACTCCTCCAGCCGCACGCTTAACCTTTCATCACTCAGCTTCTGCCGCCCGCGCAGGGCGCACTCCCACACCACCAGTACCCGCCAGCCGTCCGCGCGCAGCTGCGTCAGATCGCGCCTGTCGCGCGCGACGTTCTGGCCGATCTTCGCCAGCCAGAAATCGGTACGCGTCGCCGGGACTTTAAAGAGATAACAGTTATGGTGATGCCAGAAACAGCCGTGGGTGAAGACAACGCAGTGGTAATCATCAATCACAAAATCCGGGCGGCCGGGCAGCGTGGCGTCCTGCACGTGAAACGCCAGCCCGAGGTCGGTGAGTAATGCGGCCAGCCGCTGTTCAATGGCCGTGTCATGCGTGCCGATGGCACGCATATTTTTACTGCGCGTCGCTTTGTCATGCACATCCGCCATCGCCCTCTCCTTTATTGTCGGCTATAACGCCAGTGTAGCAGTCAGAGCGGTGTAGCTCTTTAAAAGCAAATTGCCGTTGCGGGCCGGCTCCTGTTTATGTCATTATTTTGCCGTTATTAACCTGCATGACTTTTTATATTCCTTCATTTCGTTATCATGCTAATGCCTTGATGTCGCCAGCCTGTTTGGGCTGGCTTTTTTTTTGCCCAAGGCGTTAATCATACATTATATAAACACTAACTCACCAATCAATAAAATCCATGAATACCAGCAACATAAAATACGCTAATAATTAATAAAACCGCAATTAAATAATTGGCGATTATGATTGCAACCCATTGATATTGATGCGATAAATACCAGGAAATTAAGAAACAAATTGCAATATATAATATGATTTACTTACACCTTTCCTTTAAAAAAATATGAACTTTATAGAATAGTATCGGGACTGTGATTTAACCTCAAATCACATATATTCATATAGATTATTATTCATATGATGCGAAGGGATTAAATAATGAAAAGAAAAGTACTGGCAATTATTGTGCCCGCCCTGTTAATGGCTGGCGCGGCTAACGCAGCTGAAATTTATAACAAAGACGGTAATAAACTGGACCTGTACGGTAAAGTCGATGCCCGTCATACGTTCTCTGATAACCCGGGCGATGATGGCGATGAAACCATCATGGAGCTGGGCTTCAAAGGCGAAACCCAGATCAACAGCGGCCTGAGCGGTTATGGCCAGGTGCTGCTGAAAACCATGGCAAGCGACACTGAAGGCAGCGACAACACCTTCGCTAAGCTGGCATTCGCCGGTCTGCGCTCCAGCGATTTTGGCTCCTTCGACTATGGCCGTAACTACGGCGTGGTGTACGACGTTGAAGCCTGGACCGATATGCTGCCGGTATTCGGTGGCGATTCCTACACCTGGACCGACAACTTTATGGTTGGCCGTGCGAATGGCGTAGCCACCTACCGCAACACCGATTTCTTCGGCGCGGTTGAAGGCCTGAACTTTGCGCTGCAGTACCAGGGTAACAACGAAGGTAGCAACACGAACGAAGATCAGGAAGGCACTAAAAACGGTCACGACGACGTGCGCTTCCAGAATGGCGACGGCTTTGGTCTGTCTTCATCCTATAACTTCCAGGGCGCGCTGGAAGGCCTGAGCATGGGCGCGGCTTATGCGACTTCTGACCGTACTAACGAGCAGGTTGCTGCGGGTGGATTGAACGATCGTTACAGCAAAGCTGCTGGCGGCGATAAAGCAGACGCCTGGACCTTTGGCCTGAAGTACGATGCTTATAATGTATATCTGGCGATGATGTATGCTGAAACCCACAACATGACGCCATACGGTGATGCGGGTATCGCAAACCACACGCAAAACTTTGAAGCGGTGGCCCAGTACCAGTTCGACTTCGGTCTGCGTCCGTCCCTGGCGTGGGTTTACTCCAAAGGTAACGACCTTGGCGGTAATAACACCAAACATGGCACTGACTATGTTGACCAGGATCTGGTGAACTACATCGAAGTGGGCGCGACCTACTATTTCAACAAAAACATGTCCACCTATGTTGATTACAAAATCAACATGCTGGATGAAGATGACAGCTTCTACAAAGATAACGGCATCGCCACTGATGACGTGGTCGGCGTTGGTCTGACTTACCAGTTCTGATAACCGCTTGTGCTAAAGCCCGCCCCTGTGCGGGCTTTTTTTATGGCCGCAATTTGAGACTAAAGCGGTAGCAAGATAGGTGCGGGCAGACTACTATCCGGGTTCGGCAGGAATAAAGGATTTTCTCAACGGGACGTCGGTCACTGAAACGAAACGGGATAAATGATTGAATAATGGCGGAGAGAGGGGGATTTGAACCCCCGGTAGAGTTGCCCCTACTCCAGTTTTCGAGACTGGTCCGTTCAGCCGCTCCGGCATCTCTCCGTTCTGATGGTTGCCATCATGCCAGGTTCTTTGGCATTTTAACAGACCCTGTCCCTGCAATTGTGTTCAAGTGACGAGTTTGCGAGCAAAGCGATGATTAAATGGCCCTGGAAAGCAAATGAAACGGCACGGACTCTGGCGCTCCCCTGGGAAAATGCGCTTGCCGTCCCGATGTTATCGACTCTGACCCCGGAGGAACAAAACCGGCTGGTTCAGCTTGCCGATCGCTTTTTGCAGCAAAAACGCCTGGTCGCGCTGCAGGGGCTGGAGCTGGATGAGCTGAAAAGCTGTCGTATCGCCCTGCTCTTCTGCTTACCGGTGCTGGAACTGGGAATTGAATGGCTCGACGGTTTTCACGAAGTGCTGATCTATCCTGCGCCTTTTGTGGTGGACGACGAATGGGAAGATGACATCGGGCTGGTCCACAGTCAGCGCATGGTGCAGTCAGGGCAAAGCTGGCAGCAGGGGCCGGTGATCTTAAACTGGCTCGACATTCAGGATTCGTTCGACACCTCCGGCTTTAACCTGATTATTCATGAAGTGGCGCATAAGCTGGATACGCGCAACGGCGACCGCGCCAGCGGCGTGCCGCTGATCCCCCTGCGCGAAGTGGCTGGCTGGGAGCATGATCTGCACGCCGCCATGAACAACATTCAGGATGAGATCGACCTGGTGGGCGAAAGTGCTGCCAGCATTGATGCCTACGCCGCCACCGATCCCGCAGAATGTTTCGCCGTGCTGTCGGAATATTTCTTCAGCGCGCCTGAGCTGTTCGCTCCGCGTTTCCCGGCGCTGTGGCAGCGTTTCTGCCAGTTTTACCGTCAGGATCCGCTGGCACGGCTGCGCGGCAATAGTACTGCTGTTAACGATGAACCGCCTTATGTTCACTGAAACAGCAATTTGAGCTAATATTCGCCAGTTGAATCAGCAAGTTAAATTTGCTGTTGACACAAATATCGGGGGCCAGTAGTATTCGCCCCGTTCACACGATTCCTCTGTAGTTCAGTCGGTAGAACGGCGGACTGTTAATCCGTATGTCACTGGTTCGAGTCCAGTCAGAGGAGCCAAATTCGAGAGCCCCGCTCAGGGAAACCTGAGCGGGGTTTTTGCATTTCCGCCGCAGCCAATTCCTTGTTTTTCATTTTCTTGCCGTCGCCCGCAAAAAATTCACAAAATCTAACAATTCATATTGCTAATGATAACCATTATCGGCAAAATTCTTATTCTCAAAAAATAAATGTTTCCTTTCGTGCTGATTTTATTGATCTAATTCCGGCGTGATGCCGCCTGGCGTTCACGCGGATTATGTATAAAAACTAAGGAATGATAATGAACACCTGCAAAAAGACGCTCTGGGCGCTTAACCCGCTATTTCTGGCTATGATAACGCCCGCGCTGGCACAGCAAACCAGTGAACAGGATATGGTGGTATCCGCCAGTCGCACTCATCGCACCGTAGCCGAAATGGCGCAAACCACCTGGGTTATTGAAGGCGCAGAGCTGGAACAGCAGGTTAAAGGCGGCAAAGAGCTGAAAGACGCGCTGGCGCAGCTGATCCCTGGCATGGATGTCAGCAGCCAGGGCCGCACGAATTACGGCATGAATATGCGTGGCCGCGCAATTGTGGTACTGATTGACGGCGTGCGCCTGAACTCCTCGCGCACCGACAGCCGCCAGCTGGACGCCATCGATCCGTTCAACATCGAGCATATCGAAGTGATCTCCGGCTCCACCTCCCTTTACGGCGGCGGCAGTACCGGCGGGCTTATCAATATCGTCACCAAAAAAGGCCAGCCGGACACGCAGGTGGAATTTGAAGCCGGCAGCAAAACCGGATTTAACAGCAGTAAAGATCATGATGAGCGGGTGGCCAGCGCCATCTCCGGCGGAAACGACAAAATTTCCGGGCGCATGGCTGTGGCTTACCAGAAGTTTGGCGGCTGGTATGACGGTAACGGCGATGCCACGCTGCTGGACAATACCCAGACCGGCTTGCAGTATTCCGATCGTCTGGATGTGACGGGCACCGGCACACTGGCAATTGATGACACACAGCAATTGCAGGTCGTCAGCCAGTACTATAAAAGCCAGGGCGATGAAGACTACGGCCTGTTCCTCGGGGAGAATTTCTCGGCGGTAACGGGTAACGGTAAAGCTTATGCCAGTAAAGGTCTGAATTCGGACCGTATTCCGGGTACCGAACGCCACCTGATCAGCATGCAGTACTCGAATACGGATTTCCTCGGCCAGGAGCTGGTGGGCCAGGTTTATTATCGCGATGAATCCCTGACCTTTTATCCGTTCCCGACTGTCGCAGGCGGCGCGGTGACCAGCCTCTCCTCCTCGCAGCAGGATACCGATCAGTACGGCGCAAAACTGACGCTGAACAGCAAACCGCTGGACGGCTTACAGCTGACTTATGGGCTCGATGCCGATCACGAGCGCTTTACCTCCAACCAGATGTTCTTCGATCTGGCTAAATCCAGCGCCTCCGGCGGTCTGAATAACCAGAGCATCTATACCACCGGGCGCTATCCGGGCTATGAGATCACCAACCTCGCCGCCTTCCTGCAATCCAGCTACGACGTCAACGATCTGGTTACCCTGAGCGGCGGCGTGCGTTACCAGAAAACGCGTAATGCCATTGATGATTTCATCGGTTACACGCAGCAGCAGGCGATTGCCAAAGGCACGGCCCGCTCGGCTGACGAAATCCCTGGCGGCACCACCGACTATGACAACTTCCTGTATAACGCCGGGATCCTGTTGCATCTGACCGAACGCCAGCAGGCGTGGGTGAACTTCTCCCAGGGCGTGGAATTACCGGATCCAGGGAAATACTACGGCAACGGCACCTACCGCCTGGTCAACGGCCACTATCGTCTGCTGAACAGCGTCAACGTCGGACAGTCGAAACTCCAGGGGATCAAAGTCGACTCCTACGAGCTGGGCTGGCGCTACACCGGCGATGCCCTGCGCACCCAGCTGGCCGCCTATTATTCCCTGTCGGATAAGTCCATCTCCATTAACCGCAGCGACATGACCATTAACGTCGATGACGATAAGCGCCGCATTTACGGTGTGGAAGGGGCAGTGGATTACTTTATTCCGGAAACGGACTGGAGCACCGGCGTGAACTTTAACGTGCTGAAATCCGAAACCCGCGTTGACGGCAAATGGGAAAAATGGGATGTGAGTTACGCCAGCCCGTCAAAAGCCACTGCTTATGTCGGCTGGGCGCCGGATCCCTGGAGCCTGCGYGTGCAGACCACGCAGTCCTTTGATGTCAGCGACGCGAACGGCAATAAAATTGACGGCTACAACACCGTTGATCTGATCGGCGGCTATGCCTTACCGGTGGGGAACCTGGCGTTCAGCATTGAGAACCTGCTTGATAAGGATTACACCACCGTCTGGGGCCAGCGCGCGCAGATGCTCTACAGCCCGACTTATGGCGCATCCTCCCTCTATGAATACAAAGGTCGTGGACGCACCTTTGGTGTGAATTATTCCGTCCAGTTTTAAGTCCTGAACCCGCTGCCCGGCCTGTGCCGGGCATATCACCCTTCGCTAAATCTGATAATCAATCGCCACGTCGTCCGGCTCCATCGCCTGACGTTTGATCTCATCCAGCGACAGCCCGGCATTACACAGCTCGATAAAGCGCCAGACATAGTTACGCTGCAACTGCCCGCGCTTCAGACCCAGCCAGACCGTATTGGCGTCAAACAGATGACGGGTATCCAGACGCACCAGGCCGCCGGATTCCAGCCCGTCGCCGGACTGCTCCGCCACCAGGCCAATGCCCAGCCCCAGTTCCACATAGGTGCGGATCACATCGGAGTCCTGCGCACTCAGCACAATATCCGGCGCCAGCCCTTTGCGCATAAAGGCTTCGTCGATACGCGAACGTCCGGTGATCCCCTGACGATAGGTGATAATCGGCCAGCGGGCGATCTCCTCCAGCGTTAACGGATTGATGGTATTTAACGGATGATCCACCGGCAGCAGCAGATTGTGATGCCAGCGGAACCAGGGGAAGGCCACCAGCGCCGGATCGTTGCTCAACCGCTCACTGGCGATACCGATATCCGCCCCGCCATTGTGCAGCAGAGTTTCAATTTCCTGCGGCGTACCCTGGATCAGTTCCAGACGCACTTCCGGGAACAGGGCGCGGAAAGATTTGATCACCGGCGGCAGGCTGTAACGCGCCTGGGTGTGAGTGGTGGCGATGGTCAGCACGCCGGTGGCATCGTTGGTGAAGAGATCCGCCAGCCGCCGCACATTGCTGGCCTCGTTAAGAATGCGCTCGGCAATGACCAGCAGCGCCTTGCCCGGCTCGGTCATGCCCAGCAACCGCTTGCCGCGCCGGATGAAAATCTCAATACCTAACTCTTCTTCCAGTTCGCGGATATGACGGCTGACGCCCGACTGCGAGGTGTAAAGCATATTGGCGACTTCGGTGAGATTAAAATCCCGCCGAGCCGCTTCACGGATTATTTTAAGTTGCTGGAAATTCACCCTTCTCTCCCGGCCTTCAGACATAACGCTATTGTTAGAGTCTGAAGGCCGGGGGAACAAATAATAAAAACCTGCATCTTATGTCGAAAAGGAATAACCCTAGCCCACCAGCAGCAGCTCACGCGCCTCCAGCGACGGACGGCTGACCAGCGACATTAAGATCTCTTTCACGGCCTGGGCCTGCGGCGACAGCGGACCGCGTGCGGAGCAGTTCAACGACAGCGGCAGGCTCATGGAGGGCGAGGTGATACGCGCCATCCAGCCGTTAGTGGCTTCGCACAGGGAACGGGCGGCGGATTCCGGCAACACAGTGCCGCCCATACCGCTGGCAATGGCGGCGGTCAGCGTGCCGATGGACTCGATCTCGCCGATAATTTTCGCCGTCAGGCGGCGCAGGGAAAAAGCTTCATCAACGCGCAGGCGCACCGCGCTGTAATCCCGCGGCAGGAACAGATTCATGTTCGCCACCGCCGCCAGGTCAACGCTCTGACCCGGACAATCGCGGGTACCCACGAGGTAAAGATCTTCTTTCAGCAGCGGCTGGCTGGTGATGCCCGCGCCCGGCGCGCGCTCATACAGCACTGCCATATCCAGCTGACCGCTCAGCAGTTTGTCGTTCAGCGACATGCCGCTGTTTTCATGCAGATAAACGGTGACGTCCGGCAACTCCATACGCACCGCCTGTAATAACGGCATGGTGATGGACGAGGCCGCCGTGCCCGGCGCAAGGCCGATCGACACCTGGCCGCGCAGCGTCTGGCCGACATTATGCACCGCCAGCTGCGCCTGCTCGCACTGACGCAGAATGGTGCGCGCATGAGCATAGAGAATTTTGCCCGCTTCCGTTGGCGTGACGCCTCGTTTGGTACGGATCAGCAACTGCTGATCCAGTTCCCCTTCCAGGGTGGCAACTTGCTGGCTCAGGGCGGGCTGCGCGATATGCAGGACTTCTGCGGCCTGAGTCAGGCTGCCAATGTCGACGATTTTCACGAAGTATTTCAGTCGTCTAAAGTTCATATTGCCTCCGGTACGGAATAACAGTGCCACGCTGGCAGTCATCATGTCGGAGGAGTTGCAAGATGCTTGCCAGTTTTGGCAAAGCCTCTCCGGTCGCTCGTAACCCACCAGATAATAAGAGATTCTGATTACCCGCTACGTTTTCATCACTGAAACAGCGGTTTGAAAGCGTTCCATCAGGAGGCACCCCTGCACTGTACTGGTGCACGAATACGGGTTTCGGTGAGGAAATCAGCGGATTGCTGAATTTGTCAGCAAACGGTTGTCGACAGGCAATCCACCCTTTGACAAGCCCGGATCGCGCCGCTACTATTCGCCCCGTTCACACGATTCCTCTGTAGTTCAGTCGGTAGAACGGCGGACTGTTAATCCGTATGTCACTGGTTCGAGTCCAGTCAGAGGAGCCAAATTTAAGAAGCCCGCTTTTTAGCGGGCTTTTTGCTTTCTGTTAGTTACGATCCTGTCAGCGCCCGCTTCG
>NZ_CP127837.1:3793304-3795021 GCF_030291195.1 Enterobacter sp. PGRG2
ACAACGAGGGACTGAATATGAAAAAGAACATCGCCCTGGCACTTGCCATCACTGCACTGCTCGGCGGCGCGGCGGCACCAGTTGTTGCCGCGCCCTTCCCGGCCACGCCGGATCAAGCTATACCGGTCAGCCAGTATGTGACGCAGGTGAACGCCGATAAAAGCATCACCTTCCGCCTGTTCGCCCCGGACGCAAAGCGCGTATCTGTGGTCACCGGCTCCAGCCCGGACAGCCTTGCCTCCCATGATATGAGCAAAGGTAAAAACGGCGTCTGGACGTGGAAAAGCGACGTGATGGCCCCGAACCTGTATGAATATTACTTTGATGTGGACGGCTTCCGCTCCGTTGATACCGGCAGCCGTTTCCAGAAACCGCAGCGCCAGGTGAACACCAGCCTGATCCTCGTGCCGGGCAGTATTCTGGATGACCGCGCCGTGCCGCATGGCGATCTGCTGACGGTGACGTATCACTCCAAAGCCCTGGCATCTGAGCGCCGGATGTATGTCTGGACACCGCCGGGTTATACCGGCCAGGGCGAACCGCTGCCGGTGCTCTATTTCTATCACGGCTTTGGCGATACCGGGCTTTCCGCTATCGATCAGGGGCGACTGCCGCAAATCATGGACAACCTGCTGGCGGAGGGCAAAATCAAACCAATGCTGGTGGTGGTGCCGGATACTGAAACGGACATCACCGACGCGATCCCGGAAAATTACCCGCCGAAAGAGCGTCGCAAGACCTTCTATCCGCTGAATGCAAAAGCCGCCGATCGCGAACTGATGCAGGACATTATCCCGCTGGTGGATGCGCGCTTTAACGTGCGCAAGGACGCCAGTGGCCGCGCGCTGGCGGGGTTATCCCAGGGCGGCTTCCAGGCGCTGTTCTCCGGCATGCACCACCTCGACAATTTCGGCTGGCTGGGCACCTTCAGCGGCGTCACCACCGCCACCGTGCCGGATGCGGGCATCAGCGCGCAGCTTAACAAGCCGCAGGAGGTGAACAAACAACTGCATAACTTCACCGTGGTGGTGGGCGAAAAAGACGCCGTCACCGGCGAGGATATCGCCGGGCTCAAACGCGAGCTGGAGGCAAAAGGCATCAACTTTGAATATAAAAACTATCCTGGCGCAGGCCATGAGATGGACGTCTGGCGTCCGGCCTACGCCGAATTTGTGCAGAAGCTGTTTAAGTAAGTAAGAAGAATAAACGGGTATGACATTTTTTATCTATGGTTAAGAAGGGATTTAGATGGCTGCGGTTGAAGCATTAAAAGTGAAGTATCCGGGCGCAGAGGCCTGGCAAATGGGTGACAGCCCTGAACTGGCCAGCGAGCTTGCCGACCTGATTAAAAGAGGGATCAAAACGGCCTCCTGCGGCTCTTTTGCCTCTTACCAGCAGGAAGCCTCTGCCCCGCGGATTGGGAGTTATAACATCATCCTCGATGGCCAGAATGTTCCGGTGTGCGTAACCAGGCTGATGTCGATGCGACTGGTACGTTTTTGCGATGTGACTGAAGCGTTTGCCCGCAAAGAAGGTGAAGGCGATTTAAGCCTTGAATACTGGCAGAAAGAGCATCAGCGGTTTTTCACCGGGGAAGGACATTTTTCTGAGGAGATGGAGCTTATCGCAGAAGAGTTTGAAGTGGTTGAGGTGCTGTGAGGTGAAATCAACGGGGCAGCGTGTCACCACCTGCCCTTTATAACCATGTTAGCGATGA
>NZ_CP127837.1:3796812-3796941 GCF_030291195.1 Enterobacter sp. PGRG2
GTCCGCTTCTTGCACAGAGCGGACAGGATGGCTGGGCTAAAGGTCTGCTTAGAGCGAGGAGCGGACGTCCGGCATGAGTTCTTTCTGGTAAACAGTCATGTCAGTCAATGAAGTAAGTACGTAGCCGCT
>NZ_CP127837.1:3797255-3797823 GCF_030291195.1 Enterobacter sp. PGRG2
AAAATTTTTATTTATCCAGGAGATAACCAATGAAAATAACCGATTTTGTTTATTCAGCCTTAATTGGCTTTGTCGCCAGCTGCCGTTCCATGACGCCGATGGCAACCCTCGCAGCAGCACGCATTGCCGGGCGCGACACTTCTGGCCGTCTCCTGCTGCTGGACCGTCCGCTATTTAAATTTGGCGCGTTAGCGATGGGTATAGGGGAAATATTTGGCGACAAGATGAAGTCAGCGCCAGACCGCACTGTGTTTTTGGGCATGTCAGCACGCGTGGCCAGTGCAGGAATTGCGGGCGCCGCGTTGGCACCCCGCGGAGAAGAGAAAACCGGGGCAGCGATCGCTGTTTCTGCCGCTGTGCCACTTGCTTATGCCACGCTCGCGGTACGCAAAAAGGCCATGACCAGAATGGGGCAGACCAGGAGTGGCCTGATTGAAGATACGCTCATCGTCGCTATCGGAGCAGCGGTGGTCTTCTTCGCCACGCGCCCGAAGTAAACGCACTTTGTCTTTAAAGGGTTATCCCGATGAACAATCCTGTAGGGGTCAGAGACGGCTTCTGGTACAGC
>NZ_CP127837.1:3798627-3801771 GCF_030291195.1 Enterobacter sp. PGRG2
CAGCGTTTTCACACAAAATCAAAGCTTCCTTATACAGGACGTTTTCAACGTAACCGGATCCGGATGGCGAAGCCAGAGGATCACGGAAACCATCGTGACAAGCAGCCCCAGAACAACAGAGACAAGCAACGTGCCGGGAATGCCAGCGCGCTCAAGCAGAAAGGCATACGCCGACGGTGCCAGAGCCGCAAGAAAAAATGCCGGGGACAGCAGGATGCCTGTTTTCCGGGCATAGTGCTCTGAACCGAACAGAGTAAGGGGAAGTGCAGCCTTTACTACCGTGCTCAGCCCGTTCACGGCGCCGTAACCCAGAACGAACACCGCCGTTGCTGCCGGGGTAAAATGCCCCGCCAGGCCTGTCAGAAAACAGAGCGGCAACGCGATACCGGTAATGAGATTCAGGCGTAGCGCACTGATGCGTGCGCCGGACACCACGTCCAGCAAGCGGGCCCCGACCTGGCCTGCGCCCCAGAGCATCCCCGCCAGGGCCGGCATTCCATAAGCGGCCAGTATCTGTGGAAAGTGCGTGGACACACTGGTTGACACAAAGCTCAGCAGGGCAATCAACGTCGCGTACCAGAATCCGCTGATCATCGTCCGCCGGTTTTCCGTTGCCCTTCCCTCTCCGGCATCTGACGGAGCGGCAACGGGAAGCGCAGGCCTGCCGTTTGAGGGAACAGCGCAAAGAAAAAGCAGGCTAACCAGCCCTGCGCCAGCGTAAATGAAAACGGCATGCCGCCAGTCGGTGATGCGCAACAGGGCCGCACCCACAGGCCAGAACACCGCTGAAGCGAGGCCGCCCAGCAGGGTGACCAGAGAGATGGACCGGCGGGCGTGGACTCCTGCCATTGCCACCAGTAGTGCAAACGCAGCGTCATACAGGGCAAAGCGCATCCCGGCACCTGTCAGGACCCAGGCGGCAATCCACATCGCGGCAGAATGCGTTAAAGCCATCAGGAGACATCCGCCAGAGATGCAAAGTGTTCCTGCCATCATCATCGTACGCCCGCCAGCGCGCGCCATAAAAAGGCCGGTCAGGGGCGATACCAGTCCCATAACCAGCATGGCCACCGTCAGCCCTGAAAACGTCACCACTGCAGACCAGCCCGTCTCCGCCATAACAGCCGTGCCGAACGCTCCCGGCATGTAGAAGGTAATTCCCCAGTTAATCAGCTGCGTCATGCCGATGCAAAAAACGGTGCGGCCCGTTAGCCGTCCGCCACTCAATCTGCATATTCCGGAAAGGTGGCGTCGCCCTGCCCGAGGGTGCGCTGCATGATAACCGTATCCAGCCAGCGCCCGTGTTTGAATCCCACCGATCTGAGCGTGCCGGTGATGCTCAACCCCGCGGAACGATGCAGTGCAAGAGAGGCGGTATTCTCGCTGTTACCCACCACCGCCACAAGCTGGCGAAAGCCACGGTTTTCAGCCCAGGTTATCGCACGGGACAACAGCTGTTTGCCGATCCCCTGCCCCTTAAACAAGGGGTCAATATATACGGAGTCTTCAAGGGTGAAGCGGTAGGCATAGCGTTCACGGTAAAAAGACAGGTAGCAGTAGCCCCGGACCTGCCCTTCATCAATCGCCACAAACCAGGGCAGCCCTGCGGCACGCACCTTATTCAGACGGGCCATCATTTCAGTTACATCTGGCGGTCTGGTTTCAAAAGTGGCGGTGCCATGTAATACGTGATAAGCATAAACCCGCTGAATGCCGGGAAGATGTTGTTCATCTGCTTCAGTTATTTTCATCGGTACGGCTCCTGTTCCGGTCAGAAACGGAGACTAACCCGGATAACTATATTCAGACAGATCGTGGGACTTATCAGCGGTATAAGGAAAACTTTGGCATGGCAATCCTGAATCTCGACCACCTGACTACCTTCAGACTGGTAATCAGCCGGGGCACCTTCTCCGGGGCGGCAGAAGCGCTCGGGCTGTCGCAGCCTGCCGTCAGCCTGCAGATAAGGCAGCTGGAGCAGGCGCTGCAGGTCCGGCTGATAGAGCGAACCAGCCGGGGGATAAAGCCCACGCCTGCCGGGATCACTCTCTGTGAGCACTGCATAAAAATTGACGCTGCTGTCGGTGCAGCGGTGGAATCCGTGTCCCTGCATTCAGACGATATCACCGGTACCGTGACTGTGGGGACAGGCGCAACGGCCTGCATTCATCTCCTCCCCCCCCTTTACTGCAGGAGCTGCGACAGACGCATCCCCTGCTGAAAGTGGACGTACGTACCGGCAATACGTCAGATATCGTGCGGGGTGTGGAGGAAAATCGCATAGATATTGGCCTGGTCACCCTGCCAGCGGCAGGCAAGTGCCTGAGTATTACACCGCTCGGAACGGAAGAGTTTGTGATCATCCTGGAAAAGGATCCCGCAGAGCAGAATATAAAACCGCTGTCTGCGAACGATCTTTTATCCCTGCCGCTGATTATCTTTGAACCCGGAAGCGGAACCCGTTCCCTGATTGATGAGTGGTTTCGGGATGCCGGACAGGTTGCCCGCCCCGTAATGGAGCTGGGCAGTATTGAAGCCATTAAAAGGATGGTACGCGCCGGTCTGGGCTACAGCATCGTTCCCCGCATGTCGGTTGAAAGTCCGGAAGAAAGCCGGGGGCTGAGTGTGTATTCAATGGCACCTGCCCTGCATCGCACGCTCGGGACGGTAATACGGGAAGATCGGATTGTCAGCAGGGGAATCAAAGCAGTACTGAAAAGACTGAGCGCCAGTTTCACTTAAATATATCTGGAAACGTTGATCCGCTCCCTGCATTGTGCGGAAGGATCGATTGCCGTTTAGTCCTCTGAGATATTTATGGTGGTAATAATTAATAACGATGCCTTTGCGGATTCAGAACTAAGGACATACCAGAGAGGTTTAAATGAAAGTAACAGCTAAAAATGAAAATGGGACGACACAACAACTTGACGTCACATCGTTGATTATCACCCTGGACAATGGCGAAACTATTGAGATCAGCGATGAAAACAAAAATCGTCCGGGCGAAGTACCTGAAGGTGTGACAGTGTGGGGAGGTAAAATGCCTGAAGAAGGGGCGACTCTGGATGAACTTAAAAATACAACGCGCGGGCTTGGGGTGTATCCGCTGGCAGCCAACATGGTGCACATTCTTCCATATAC
>NZ_CP127837.1:3802862-3814508 GCF_030291195.1 Enterobacter sp. PGRG2
GTCAGGACGGATCCTGAACCAGATGGCGTACATGGCGGGCAGGAACACCAGCGTAATAATGGTGCCGCCAAAGGTACCGCCGATCAGGGTGTAGGCCAGCGTGCCCCAGAACACCGAGTGCGTCAGGGGGATGAACGCCAGAATGGCGGCCATCGCCGTCAGCAGTACCGGCCGGGCGCGCTGCACCGTGGCTTCCACCATCGCATCGAACGGGGCCAGCCCTGCCTGCTCGTTGTGGTGGATCTGCCCTATCAGGATCAGCGTGTTACGCATCAGAATGCCGGAGAGCGCAATAAGCCCCACCAGCGCGTTAATGCCAAACGGCTGGTTGAACAGCAGCAAGGTCGGCACCACGCCGATCAGCCCCAGCGGTGCAGTAAGGAACACCATCACCATCGCCGACATCGAGCGCACCTGGAGGATGATGATCAGCAGCGTCAGGGCGATCATGATCGGGAACAGCGGTGCCATCGCTCTGGTGGCCTTGCCGGACTCTTCTATGGAACCCGCCTGCTCAATACGGTAGCCGGGCGGCAGCGTGTCGATGATCGGCTGTAAGGATTTCAGGATAGCGGTCGAGACATCCGGCGGTTGCAGGTGTTCGGCGATGTCGCCGCGTACGGTCAGCGTCGGCATCCGGTCGCGGCGGCGCAGCAGCGGATCTTCCATCTGCACCGTCACTTCACCAATCTGCGACAGCGGAATGCGCTGCCCGTCGGCCCCCACCAGCGTAAAGCCTTCAATTCTGGCCGGATCGAGGCGAATATCCCCCGCCGCGCGGCCCGTTACCTGCACCGAACGAATGTCTTCCCGCACGCTGGTGATCGGCACCCCAGAGAGCAGGAACTGTAACTGCTGCGCGACGGCGTTCGACGTCAGCCCCACCGCCTGGAGACGATCCTGTTTCAGGGTGAAATGCAGCGTCGGCACGCGCTGGCCCCAGTCGGTATTGACGGTGCGCATCATCGGGCTGGCCTGCATCACTTTCTCCACCCGTCCGGCGATATCGCGCAGCGTGGCGGTGTCCGGGCCGACCACGCGGTACGCCACCGGATATGGGGAGTACGGACCGAATACCAGTTGCGTGACGCGCACACGGGCGTCCGGTGCCAGCCCGGCGGCGACCGCGTCACGCAGGCGGAATTTCAGCGCTTCACGGGCTTGCTGGCTGTCGGTCAGCACCACGATTTTCGCAAACGACGGATCGGGCAGCTCAGGCGCCATCGCCAGATAAAAGCGTGGCGATCCCTGGCCGATGTATGAGGTGACAATTTTCGCTTCCGGCTGTTGTTGCAGCCAGGCTTCAATTTTCGCGGTGGTGGCGCTGGTCTGCTCAATGGCGGTGCCATAGGGCAGCTGCACTTCCACCAGCACTTCCGGGCGGTCGGAGGTGGGGAAAAACTGTTTTTTTACCAGCCCCATGCCGAGGATCGCCACGGTAAAGATGGCGATCACCGCACCGGCGACTATCCATTTACGGGCAATGACGCGGGTCAGCAGTCGACGAAAACGGTTGTAATGGCGAGTGTTGTAGATAGCGGCATGACCGCCCGCCACGGTTTTGATCTCCGGCAGCATTTTCACCCCGAGATAGGGCGTAAACACCACCGCCACCACCCAGGAGGCGATAAGCGCGATGCCGACGATCCAGAACATATTGCTGGTGTATTCCCCGGCGGTCGACTGGGCAAAACCATTCGGCATAAAGCCCACGGCGGTAACCAGCGTCCCGGCCAGCATAGGCGCGGCGGTGTGGCTCCAGGCGTAAGCCGAGGCTTTGATGCGGTCATAGCCCTCTTCCATTTTTACTACCATCATTTCGATGGCGATAATGGCGTCATCCACCAGCAGCCCCAGCGCGAGGATCAGCGATCCCAGCGTAATGCGGTCGAAGTTTTTGCCGGAGGCTTCCATCACCACAAAGACAATCGCCAGCGTCAGCGGCACGGCGGCGGCCACCACCACGCCCACGCGCCAGCCCATACTGACAAAGCACACCACCATCACCACCAGCAGCGCGACGAAGAATTTGATCATGAACTCGTCAACGGCGGAGCTGATGTTCACCGACTGATCGGTGACTTTGCTCAGCGTCATGCCCAACGGCATGTCAGCGTTGATGCTGGCGGTTTCCGCGTCCAGCGCTTTTCCCAGATCGAGGCCGTTCCAGCCTTCACGCATTACCACCCCCAGCAACAGCGCCGGTTCGCGCTGATGGCGTACCATAAAGGTGGCCGGATCTTCATAGCCCCGCTCCACCGTCGCCACGTCCGACAGCTTCAGCGTGCGCCCCTGCGCCACCAGCGGCGTATCGCGGATCTTCTCCAACGTGTCGAACGCACCATCCAGGCGGATGTTAACCTGCGGCCCCTGTGTATCAATGGAGCCCGCAGGCGTCAGGACGTTCTGGTTATTAAGCGCCGCGAAAATCGCCTGCGGCGAAATGCCCAGCGTGGCGAGGCGGTCATGGGAGAAGGAGACGAAGATCCGCTCTGCCTGCTCGCCAATAATATTGACCTTTTTGACGCCCGGCACGTGCAGCAGCCGCTGGCGCAGGGATTCGGCGTCGCGCACCAGCAGGCGCTGCGGCTCCCCTTTCGCCTTCAGCGCGAACAGCGCAAAGGTGACGTCGGAGAATTCATCGTTCACCATCGGGCCGATAACGCCCGCGGGCAGGTTTCTGGCTTCGTCGCCGAGCTTTTTGCGCGCCTGATAAAACTCCTCCTGCACCTGCGAGGGCGGCGTGCTGTCCTGTAAAGAGAGCGTGGTAAAAGCCATTCCCGGACGGGTGAATGTCTCGGTACGATCATACCATTTCAGCTCCTGGAGGCGTTTTTCCAGCGGCTCGGCCACCTGATCCTGCATTTCCAGCGCGGTCGCGCCCGGCCAGGCGGTAATGATGGTCATCTGCTTGACGGTAAACGGCGGATCTTCCGCGCGCCCCAGTTGAAAAAACGACAGCATCCCCGCCACGGTAATAAGCAGGATCAGGAACAGCGTGATGGATCGCTCGCGCACCGCCAGCGCTGAGATGTTAAATTTACCCTGACTCATGGCTGGCTCCCGGCTGCGCCCGCCGCGATACGCACGGCTTCGCCTTCATGCAGCAAATGCGCGCCGAGGGCCACCACCTGCTCCCCCGCCTTCAGGCTGCCGCTGACCTTTGCCGCGTCATCCCCCAGCCCCCGCACCTGTACCGGTTTCCAGCGCACAGTGGCGGGCTTACCAACAATCTGCCAGAGGCCCGGCCCTTTTCCGGCATCGTAAATCGCCGCCAGCGGCACCTGCATAAGCGCATCCCGGGCTTCGCCTTCGGCAAGATGCAGCGTCACGGTGGAGCCGAGCGGTGCGGCGGCCAGCGCGCCTTGCAGCACGTAACGAGCTTCAAAGGTGCGGGTGACGGGATCGGCGGCATCCGAGAGCAGCCGCAGCGTGGCGGGCACCGGCGGATTTTTACTGGCGTAGAGGCTGGCATGCGCCTCGCTGCCGATGGCCGGACGCAGGGTTTCCGGCAATTGCACGATGGCTTCCCGCTGCCCGGCACGGGCGAGTCTGACCACCGGTTGCCCGGCGCTCACCACCTGGCCGGGTTCCGCCAGGGTTTCCATCACCACGCCGTCGGCGTCCGCCAGCAGCACCGCGTAACCGGTGCTGTTCTGCGCCACATTCGCCTGCGCCTGCGCCGCGCTGAGGTCGGCGCGGGCGCTGTCGGCGGCGGCTTTGATCTGATCGTATGCCGAAATCGACACCGCGCCGGTTTTCACCAGGCTGCGATAGCGGGCTTCGTCGGCAGCGGCTTGACGCGCACGGGCGCGGGCCGCAGAAACCGCCTGTTGCTGCGCCTGCGCCGTCAGGTTCAGATCCACGGGATCGAGGCGCATCAGCGGCTGACCACGCTTCACCGTCTGGCCGGTATCCACCAGCCGCTCGAGGATCTTGCCCTGCACCCGGAAACCGAGATCGCTCTGTACGCGGGCGACCACCACGCCGGTAAAGGCGCGGGACTGCCCGGCAGCGCTCACCACCGTTGCCGCCCGCACCAGGGGTGGCTGAGTGCGCGGATCGTCCTGACTGGCGGTGTCACCGCAGGCCGCCAGGGCCAGCGGCAGGAAGCAAACAGCAAGGGAGACAGGTTTAAGCCTGAACATGGGATACCTGATTACGTGGAAGGAACAATGGCGGCATTTTTAAACGAGTGACCAAAATTGTCAATGGTCACAAAGCGAGACATTGGAACTTATTTTTGTGCGATCGGGCCGGTTGACAGCAAGTGACCATTTGATAATGTAGTCACATTTGTACCGTGACTGAACGGGGGAAAGATGAAAAGGACGGGTATTCTCGGGTTAGATGCGCTGACCGAAGCGCTGGTCAGGGATCTCTTTCTGGCGGATCCGGATGCGCAGGTGTTTCTCTCCCCCGGCACCGGCGAGCGGGCGCAACGGTTGTCGCAGGAATTTCCCTGCTGGACGCTGGAGGATCCGCAGGCGCTGGTGGATGAAGTGGATGTGCTGATTATCAGTTCTGACGCGGCATCCCGGCCAGAACTTTACGATCGTGTGCAGCTGCGCCGCGCGTTGAATCTGGTTTCACTGGTGCCGGAGGTGTCGTCTCAGGCTTTGCGAAAATGCTTTCGCCAGGCGGAGTGAAGCGGCACCGTGCCGCTGAACCCGGCGCACAGGGTCAGCGCGGCGAAGATCGCCACCGCATAACCCGCCGACAGCCGATCCATGATCAGCCCGAACAGCGGCGATCCGGCAGTCTGCCCCACCGCCAGCGTCAGAAAACAGATCATCAGCCCCGTCGCCGGGCGGTCCGGCAGCGCCGAGACGCCCCACACCAGATAAATGCCGGACAGCGTAATATAGGCCGCGCCGAACAGCGCCCCGCCGATAAGCGTCAGCACAGGCGTGGTGCGCTCAAAGCCGATCAGCAGAATGCCCGCCGCCATCGCCAGCAGAAACAGCCGGTGCATGAGATCCATACCAAAGCGCGCCACCAGCGTCCCCGCCGCCGCACCGGCAATGCCCGCCGCGCCCGTCACCATCCACAGCACGCCCGCGCCGGTATCGCGCCACTCCAGCCGCAACGCCACCAGCTGGCTGCCGAAGGACCAGATCGCCGTGCTGCCCGCGCCCATTAAAAACGAGGCGACGATCAGCCGTTTCAGGGACGGGCTGATTGACGGCAGACCGCCCGCGCTGTTGCTGGCGGCAGACGAACTGCGCGGCACAAAACGCGCGGCGGCAAGCGCCATTGCGAACGCCACCGCGGCAAAAAGCCCGAACGCCAGCCGCCATTGTCCGCCCATCGCCAGCGCCACGGGGCCTGACAGCACCACGCCCGCGCCCGTCCCGGCATTAATGATGGTGTTAGCCGCGCCCTGGCGATCCGGCTGCACCGCAGCCGACACCGCGGCCGCCAGCGGCGGCGAGACTAACCCCGTGCTGGCTCCGGCGAGCATCACCGCCGCCGCCAGCCACAGCGGAGAGGACGCCAGCGCAATGCCGGTCATGCCCAGCGCCGCCACCAGCGCGGCGGTCAGCGCCACCGCGCGAGGGCCGATGCGCTCCGTCAGAAAAGCTGCCAGCACAATGGTCAGGCAATAACCCAGAAAGGATCCGCCGGAAATCAGCCCGCTCAGCGTCGGAGAAAGGGAGAGATCGGCGTCGATGCGCGGCAGAAACAACCCGAAGGCGAAACGGGCGAAGCCATAGCAGACGGCGATCAGACTGAAGCCGGTGGCAATGAGCCAGGCGTTTTTACTCATGATTTAGCCCCCGCCAGCAGCATCGCCGCCGTATCACGCGCGGCAGCCACGGTGCCCACGCCGCGGTAAATGGCGGCCGCCGTCGCGCCCTCAAAGAGGATGAGGATCTGCTCCGCCAGCCGGTCGTCCTCGCGGCCGATTTCAAGCGCCACCAGCCTGCGGATGGTCTGCCAGGTCTTTTCTTTATGGGCGCGGATCACCGCCGCGATTTCGGGATTGTCGCCGCCGGTTTCGCCGTACGCCCGCAGAAACAGACAGCCCAGACAGCCCTCCTCCCGCAGCCAGTTATCCAGCGCGTCGAACAGCCCTTTGATGCTCTGCTCCTCCAGCTGCGCGAAAAAGCGCTGATCCCGCTCCTCAAGCACCCGCACGATGAGCGCCGTTTTGCTGCCGGCATGTTTATAGAGCGTACGGCTCGACATGCCCGCCGCCTGTGTGAGCCGATCCATCCCGGTGGCATTAAAACCATGCCGGTAAAACAGGGATCCTGCGGCTGAGAGGAGTTTGTTTTTAATGTCCATACCTTAAAAGTAAAACGATCGGTTTACTCTGTCAAACTAACCGCCTCGCCTGATACCGGACGCCGCAGCGCCGATTTTCAGCCTTATCCCCACCCTTTTGTTTCACAATCCTGTGACATACTATCGGTATGGCAGTACATGTGTGAAACAAGGAGATAATTATGGATAACAAGGCGAGCCTTACCCCGGAACAGGCCCTTGACCGGCTCGAAGCGCTGTATGACCAGGCGGTCAGCGACTTACGCAATGCCATTGCGCAGTACATCGATAAGGGCACGCTTCCCGACACGCTCGCCCGTGCACAGGGGAAATTTGTGTACCCGCTGTTGTCGGTCAGCTGGGACGGTAACGCGCCGAACGCCCGGAAAACCCGCGCTTATGCCCGCTTTACGCATCCCGGCAGCTATCGCACCACCATTACGCGCCCGGCGCTGTTCCGCCCTTACCTGCTGGAGCAGCTCACCATGCTGTATCTGGATTACGGCGCGCAGATTGAAGTGGGTCCGTCTGAACACGAGATCCCTTATCCCTATGTGATTGACGGCTCGGCGCTGACGCTGGACCGTTCGATGAGCGCGGACTTAACCCGCCACTTTCCGACCACCGAGCTGTCGCAGATTGGCGATGAAACCGCCGACGGCATTTATCACCCGGCGGAATTCTCGCCGTTGTCGCACTTTGACGCCCGCCGCGTGGATTTCTCCCTGGCGCGTCTGCGTCACTACACCGGCACGCCGGTGGAGCACTTCCAGCCGTTCGTGCTGTTTACCAACTACACGCGCTATGTGGATGAGTTCGTGCGCTGGGGTTGCAGCCAGATCCTCGATCCGGACAGCCCGTACGTGGCGCTCTCCTGCGCGGGCGGCATTTGGATCACCGCCGAAACCGAAGCGCCGGAACAGGCCATTTCCGATCTGGCGTGGAAAAAACACCAGATGCCCGCCTGGCACCTGATCACCGCCGACGGTCAGGGGATCACGCTGGTGAATATCGGCGTCGGCCCGTCGAACGCCAAAACCATCTGCGATCACCTGGCAGTGCTGCGCCCGGATGTGTGGCTGATGATCGGCCACTGCGGCGGCCTGCGTGAGAGTCAGTCGATTGGCGATTACGTGCTGGCACATGCTTATCTGCGCGACGATCACGTACTGGATGCGGTGCTGCCGCCGGATATTCCCATCCCGAGCATCGCCGAAGTGCAGCGCGCGCTGTACGACGCCACCAAACAGGTCAGCGAGATGCCCGGCGAGGAAGTGAAACAGCGGCTGCGTACCGGTACGGTGGTGACCACCGATGACCGTAACTGGGAACTGCGTTATTCAGCGTCGGCGCTGCGCTTTAACTTAAGCCGCGCGGTGGCCATTGATATGGAAAGCGCGACCATCGCGGCGCAGGGTTATCGCTTCCGCGTGCCGTACGGCACCTTACTGTGCGTGTCCGATAAACCGCTGCACGGCGAGATCAAACTGCCGGGCCAGGCCAATCGTTTTTATGAAGGGGCGATTTCGGAGCATTTGCAGATCGGCATCAGGGCGATTGATCTGCTGCGGGCGGAAGGTGAGCGTCTGCATTCGCGTAAACTGCGTACTTTCAACGAGCCGCCGTTCCGCTAACGGCAGAAAAGCAAAAAGCCCGCTAAATAGCGGGCTTCTTAAATTTGGCTCCTCTGACTGGACTCGAACCAGTGACATACGGATTAACAGTCCGCCGTTCTACCGACTGAACTACAGAGGAATCGTGTGAACGGGGCGAATATTAACGGCGCTCTGTGGCCTTGTCAAAGCCTGATTTCAAAAAAACGCGCGATTGCCGAATTATTCCGCACCCCGTTCAAAAAGAGCGCAGCTTCAGGCCGTCACTCCGCTTTTTTCTGCATGGCGCGCGGATATTTCCACAGCCAGCGGCCGCTGACCATACGCCAGTAGAACAGCGCTCCGCGTACCGCCCAGTCGAGGAACATCCCCAGCCAGACGCCAATCACGCCCATGCCGAGCACGATCCCCAGCGTATAACCCGCCACCACACGGCAGCCCCACATGCCGAGCATCGACACCCACATGGCAAATCGCGCATCGCGTGCGCCCTTCTGCCCGGCAGGTAATACCCAGGAGGCCGCCCAGATCGGCATAAAGGCGGCGTTCAGCCACAGCAGGATCTTCACCACTTCCTGCACGTCCTGCTCCGGCGTATAAAACGCGGCCAGCAGCCCGGCGAAGGGCGCGGTGCCCCAGGCAATAATCGTCAGCCCGATGGTCGACAGCCAGAACACATGGCGCAGCTGGCGTTCCGCCTGGCCGATCTGTCCTTTACCAAGACGTCTGCCGGTAATAATGGTGGACGCCGAACCCAGCGCGTTACCCGGCAGGTTGATTAATGCCGCCACGGAGAAAGCAATAAAGTTACCGGCGATGACGTTGGTGCCCATCCCGGCCACAAACATCTGGGTTAATAATTTGCCGCTGTTAAACAGCACCGATTCAATACTGGCGGGAATACCGATGCCCATCACTTCCCAGATAATGGAGAAGTTAAGCGGCTTAAAGTAACTTTTCAGCGTGATGCGCAGCGCCGGGTTAAAGCCAATCATCAGCACCCAGATGATCGCCAGCGCGCCGATATAGCGGGAAATGGTCAGCCCCAGCCCTGCGCCGGCAAAGCCAATCCCCGGCCAGGAGAACAGGCCGTAGATCAGGAAACTGCTGATAATAATGTTGAGAATATTCATGCCGCCGTTAATCAGCAGCGGAATTCTGGTATTACCCGCGCCGCGCAGCGCCCCGCTGCCGATCAGCGTAATGGCCGCCGCCGGATAACTCAGCACCGTTAATTCGAGGTAAGTCAGCGCCAGCGCTTTCACCTCTGCCGTGGCCTCGCCCGCCACCACATCAATAATTTGCGCGCCAAAATAGTGGATCACCGCCGCCAGCAGCGCGGCGAACAGCGTCATGATCACCAGCGATTGCCGCGCCGCCGAGCGCGCCCGCCGCCGGTCGCGTTTACCGAGGCTGAAGGCCACCACCACCGTGGTACCCAGATCGACCGCCGCAAAAAAGGCCATCACCACCATGTTAAAACTGTCGGCAAGGCCCACTCCCGCCATCGCTTCTTTGCCCAGCCAGCTCACCAGGAAGGTACTCAGTACCCCCATCAGCAGTACGCAGGTATTTTCGAGGAAGATAGGCACGGCAAGCGGGGTGATTTCACGCCAGAAAAGTACACGGTAACTTTTTCGTTTAGCGTACCAGGGCGTGCGGGCGACGGCCTGGCGTAAAGCGGCAGTGACGTTCAAAATGGACCTTAGTGAGAAAGTGAAACTTCATTTCAAATGATGATGGAGAAATGCTAATCCTGCAAAGTATTTCCCACAAATTTTGCTGGTATTTCCGGCAAATCGGCGACGGGTTCGCCAGACGAACGCGAGAGCGTAAAATGCGGTTTGACAAAAAGTTTTTCGCCGCTAAGATTAGCTCCCACACGATTCCTCTGTAGTTCAGTCGGTAGAACGGCGGACTGTTAATCCGTATGTCACTGGTTCGAGTCCAGTCAGAGGAGCCACATTTAAAAAGCCCGCTTTATAGCGGGCTTTTTGCTGTCTGCAATTCAGGCGGCCTTACTCGTTGCCCCACTGATTCAGGAAATTGGCGATCTCATCAATGCGCTGTTCATTAATACCCGCTTCTGTGGCCATTTCCTGCTGCGCGTCCTCACTGATCTCTTCGCCATTCATCAGGCGGGTGATCAGTAACTCAAAATAACGCGCCAGCGCATCGCGTTCGCTGTCGCTGACCGGCGTTTCCGTTTCCGTCGCGTACTCGTCGGCGATGTCATAATATTTGATTGGTACTTCATTGCTCATATCTGGCCCTCAGGGGTTTTCGCATTAAGCGTATTAGTATATCGCACGTGGCGGGCATAACCGCAGCGTTCGTTTACGTGCCGGGCTCAGAGCACGGTAATACCCATGCTGTTAACTATGCTGCGCATTTTCTCGTCCAGCTCACCGTCGATCACCAGCGTACTGGCAAGGCTCAGATCGCCAATGGCAAACGCCGAGGCCGAGTTGATTTTTTCCGGCGAGGCCAGCACCACGGTTTCTGCCGCCCTTTCTGACAGCGCGCGTTTTACGCAGGCTTCTTCGTAATTGCCGGTGGTGAAACCGGCACGTTCGTGCACGCCGGTGACGCCCATGAAAAACAGATCGGCATTGATACGGCGGAGGGACTCCATCATCGCCGCGCCCACGGTGACCATCGAATGCTTATACAGCTGGCCGCCGAGGATAATGACATCCACCAGCGGCAGATTGATCAGCGCGGCGGCAATGGTCGGGCTGTGGGTCACCACGGTAAACGCCAGATCCGGCGGCAGCAGTTTAACCATCTCTTCAGACGTGGTGCCGCCATCCAGAATGACGATACTCCCCGGCTGGATCAGAGTGATGGCTTTAGTGGCAATATTCTTTTTTGCTGCCATATGCACGCTTTTACGCGTTTCCAGCGAGCCGGTCGCCGCGGACACTGCCAGCGCCCCGCCGTGCACCCGTTGCAGTAATCCTTCCGCCGCCATCTCCCGCAAATCCCGGCGGATAGAGTCTTCCGAAATGTTAAACCGCTGGCTTAAATCGCGGGACAGCACCTGCTTGTCCCGCGCCAGCATATCGAGGATCAGTTGTTTGCGTTGTCCTGACAGCATGTTTTCACCTTTCACGAATGATCTTGATTATGCACGATTGTGCATGATAGCGTATTTCCTGTCACCTTTTAAAAAGGAAATAACATGTCTGCACAACCGAATATTCGCCATCTCCGTGAAGAGCTGCTGTCCGATAACTGGTACACGCTTAAAAAATACACTTTCGAACTGCAACGTCGCGACGGCAGCTGGCAGGCACAAAGCCGCGAAGCCTACGATCGCGGTAATGGCGCGGCCATTCTGTTGTATAACAAAGCCAAAGGAACGGTGGTACTAACGCGGCAGTTCCGCCTGCCGGTGTACATCAATGGGCATGATGGTTTGCTGATTGAGGCGGCTGCGGGTTTACTGGATGACGCCTCGCCGGAAGCACGCATTATTGCCGAAGCCGAAGAAGAGACCGGCTTTAAGGTTGCCGCTATCGAGAAAGTGTTTGAAGCCTATATGAGCCCCGGCTCGGTCACGGAAAAACTCTACTTTTTCATCGCGGAATATTCGGATGCTGATCGCAGCGGCGCGGGCGGCGGACTGGCGGAGGAAGGGGAAGATATTCAGGTGCTGGAGTGGCCGTTTGAAAAAGCCCTCGCCGCCATTCGCAGCGGCGAGATCCAGGATGCGAAAACCATTATGCTGATCCAGCACCTGGCACTCCAGGCGGTTTTT
>NZ_CP127837.1:3816362-3822312 GCF_030291195.1 Enterobacter sp. PGRG2
TCAGCCCGGCCCTTCGCTACCCGCCGCCAGCAGCGCTACCAGCACATCGCTGACTGGCGTTGCAATGCCCTGCGCCCTGCCGTAACGCTGGATCACGCCGTTGCGGATGTCCCATTCCAGCGGACGATTGGCCTGGCGATCCGCCAGAATAGAGGTGCCCAGATCGGCGGGCGCCCCCTGAAAGCCCGCGAGGATCTCCTGCGGCACCTCATCGCCCAGCACTGCCCCCTGCGCCCGCACCACCGTCAGACATTCATTCAGATAGGCCAGCGTCAGCGCGGAAATATCGTCGCGTCTGAACATTCCGGCACGACGATTCGTCAGCACCATCAGCCCCGCCGCCGCGTTCTGCAACAGCTTGCGCCAGGCAATGGAGAGAAAATCCCCGGACAGCTCCACCGCGCAGCGCGTGCCGCTCAGGGCATCGGCAATGCGCCTGGCCGCAGGCACGTCCGGCAGGGTCAAACGCGGTTTAGCCCGCAGCCAGACGGAGGCATCCGCTTCCCGCTGCGCCGGAAACCATACCACCGAGGGCACCACGGTTGCGCCCTGCACATAAGGTTCAAGCTGGCTTTGCTGTTCAACACCGTTTTGCAGCGCGCACACCACGGTGTTTTGGTCGCACAACTGCGCCAGCCACCGCGCGCAGTCGGCGTCCTGGGTGGTTTTCATCGCCACGAACAGCAGATCGACCGGCTGGCTGACCGCCGCCGGATCGTTAAGCACCGGGCCGGGCACCAACACCTCCCCGTCGTCATCGCGCAGAATTAACTGCGGATGGGCGGTGCGCCCGCACAGCAGCGGCGTGCGACCCGCTTCATGCAGCGCAGCCGCGATAGTGGTACCAATAGCGCCCGGACCAAGCAGGGCAATTGCAGGACGATCGGACATCATGTGCTCTCCTGTTCTGGTTAATTACCCAACAGTGTATCAGCAGCCTTGCAAAGCCATCAGTCCTGAATCTTCAGCCTTTGTAACGCGCGGCGGCTTCCGCCTGGTTGATGTCGGCCATCAGCGCCTGTCGACTGGCGTCGAGGGCATCCCAGCGGGCGGCGTTGCGTAAGGGAGGAATGGTCACAGGCTCACGGCGATCAAACCCGACCAGCGCGGCATCCACCAGCTCCCCCGCGTCCATAAACTGTGTCGAGTGAGCGATGTCGATCCCGGCGCGCTCCCAGCTCTCGGTGTAGGTCCCGGCTGGTAGCACCGCCTGCACATACACGCCGCCGGGGGCGAGTTCGGCCTGCATTCCCTGTGACAGAAACAGTACAAAGGCTTTGGTCGCGCCATACACCGACATGGCAAATTCCGGCGCCAGCCCGACCACGGAACTGATGTTAACGATAGCGCCCTCACCCGCCTGGACAAATCGTGGCGCGACAGCGCTGGCCAGCCGGGTGACCGCCGTGACGTTCAGCGCGATAAGGCGCTCAATGGACGCCGGGCTCTGATCCGCCAGCCTGCCGGTCTGCGCAATGCCCGCATTGTTAACCAGAATGCCGATCTGTTCATCCTCGCGCAGGCGTGTTTCGACACGCGCTACGTCACCGGACAGGGTGAGATCGGCGGCAAGCACATCGACGCTCACCCCGGTTTCCTGTTGCAGGCGCGCGGCCAGCGCATCCAGTCGGGCTTTGTCGCGCGCCACCAGCACAAGATCGTGGCCGCGGCGGGCGAAACGTTCAGCGTAAACGGCACCAATTCCTGAGGAAGCGCCGGTAATGAGGACGGATGGAGTGGTCATAACATACCCTTCTTGAATGCGTTAACGGTTTCCGGCGTGCCGGGGGATGGTGCGGGTTAATGATGATGATCGTAATCTATCCTGTCAACATTTTTGATTATGGTCATCATCAATGTATACTTGCCGCAGGAATGTTCAGCATTGAAGGCGTAACAATGAAAGTGTCGAAAGAGCAGGTTCGTGAAAACCGCATGCGGATTGTCGAAACGGCGTCGGCGTTGTTTCGGGAACGGGGTTATGACGGCGTGGGCGTGGCGGAGCTGATGGCGGCCGCCGGGCTGACCCACGGCGGGTTCTATAAACATTTCGCCTCGAAAGCGGATTTGATGGCGGAGGCCATGCAGTGCGGTTTTGCGCATTCAGCAGACCATTCCGCCGGGACAAGTCGTGAGCAGTTTATTGCTCGTTATCTTTCGCGCCAGCACCGTGATAACAAGGGCCAGGGTTGCGTGATGTCGGCGCTGGGGGCGGATGCGTCCCGCCAGTCTGAGACGATTAAAGCCACCTTTGCGGCGGGTCTTGAACAGCAACTGGCACAGCTGAGTCAGGAGCAGGATGCGGACGGCAAGCGGCGTGCCGGGGTGATCGACACGCTGGCGCATCTGGTCGGCGCAATGGTGTTATCCCGCGCCTGCCCGGACGACTCGCCGCTGGCGGATGAAATCCTCGCGGTCTGCCGCGCCCGCCTTCTGGATGAGAACACGCCGGAGCAGTAAGCTTCCCGGCGGTGTCATTATCAGAGCCAGGTTTCGTGCAGATGTCGCCACATCACCCGGCCATCTGCGCCGGTTTCGAACACCGCCGTGGCAAAGCGCAGCGTTTCGCCCTGCCCCGGGATCGTCTGCCGCTCCTGATAAGTGACGGTAGCGCCGTTTTCGCTTTCCGCTATCAGTTGCAGATCTTCAATGGCAATTGTCAGCCCCGCCCGCACGCCGCGCTGGGTGCGGAACAGATTATCCACCGCGGTAAAATCCATGATGGCACCGCGCGGCGTCACCATCGAGAACGCCGGGCAAAAGCGTGATAATAATTCGTCGCACACCGCGTCCGGCGTGTGGGCATCGCCCAGACAATCGCGGATCAACACGTGGGCATCCCGTACTTCCTGAAAATAACGATTCATTGTTGCTCCTGATTAAGTTTTAAAACCACGTGCTGATTAGCGATCCGCAGGCAGCACACTATGGGGATGAGCGCGCTGCCCGCTGCTATCAAAAAGCACAGATGATACGCCTGCATCACCGGCAGCCCGCCTGCCGCCAGTAAGCCATACAGCAGGCTGATGACGGTCACGCCGCAGCAGAAACTGAGCTGACGATTGATGTTCCACAGGGCGCTGGCATCCGCCAGATCCGCCCCGTTAATCTGAATAAATGCCGCACTTTGCGCGGTGCTGCTGCACAGACTGCTGCCAAAGCCCATCAGGGTGAAGGCCAGTATACACAGCGGCACATCCGCCGCACTGGCCGTCAGTGCCAGCAGGCCGATCCCTGCGCCATGCACCAGACAGCCGGTGATAAACAGCGGGCGCGGCCCCAGGCGGTTGAAGGTTCTTCCCGTCAGGGTGATCGCCACAAAAGAGGCCAGCGCCCAGGGTAGCATCATTCCGCCGGTGACCGTGGCTGGCATCGTTAACAGGTTTTGCAGATAAAGCATGGCGACAATACTGACGCCGGTAAAAATGCCGGGCACGAACTGATAGATCAGCATCGCGGTCTGCAACAGCGGATCTTTCATCAGCCGCAGGTTAAGCAGCGGTGCGGGTTTGTTCAGGGCATCCCGCACATAAGCGGCCATCACAAGTAATCCGAGCGCGAACAGCAGCGCTCCCTGCCACAGATAAAGCCGCTCGCCTGCAAAGGTTAAGCCGGTGAGGATCAGGATCAGCGCCACGCCGCCACTGACTAACCCGCGCAGATCCAGCCGCTCACCCGTGGCTGAAGGCGCATCGGGTTTAAGCCAGCAGCCTGCCAGTATTAACGCCACCAGCGCCAGCGGCAGGCTCGCCAGAAACACCCCGCGCCAGTGACCACTTTCCACAAAAAGCCCGCCGAGCGCGGGCGATAACGCCGGAGCCAGCAGCGCCACCAGCATCACGGCGGACGATAGTTTTGCCCGTTCATGGCTGCGATAAAGCGCGTAGGTCATCGTCTGCCCGATGGGGATCAGCAGCCCGCCGCCCAGGCCCTGCACGCCGCGCCAGGCAATCAGCGAATAAATGGATGAGGCGCTTCCCGCGCCGCAGGTGCCGGCGATAAAAATCCCCAGCGACAGCATAAACACCCGCTTCGCGCCGATGCGCCGCGCCAGCCAGCTGCTGAGCGGGATCACCAGCGTCAGCCCTAAAATATAGGCGTTACTGATCCACGCCAGCTCGCTGACGCTGGCCGCGAACTGGCGGCCAATCTCGGGATAGGCCACGCTAGCGATAAACATGTTCACCAGATCGATAAAAAATCCCAGCAGATACACACAGGCCACCCGCGCACGATACGTCATGTTTTTCTCAGCATTAACAAACAGAGCGCGCACTATAAGCGCCGTACGGCGGCGGATAAATTCCCTTCCCGTGGTTTTACTGTCAAAATAATTTTGACAATCAGGATGCCCGAAGGAATGAACGATGGTGAATATGCAGCGGCTGGGGATGTTTGTGGCGGTGGTGGAGGCCGGCAGTTTTACCCGCGCCGCGCAGACGCTGGGGCTGACGAAAGCGGTGGTGAGCGTCAATATCAAACAGCTGGAGCAGGAGCTGGGCGTGGCGTTACTCACCCGCAGCACCCGTAAGGTGGCGGTGACCGATACCGGCGAACGCTTTTACCATCGCTGCCAGCAGTTGCTTCAGGACGCCGAACGGGTGCTTGACGAGGTGCGCGGCGATCACGGCGGTCTGCGCGGTTTACTGCGTATCACCACCACCCCGGAATATGGCGCGCGCGTGGTGGTGCCCGCACTGGCTGACTTTGCGGCGTTGCACCCGCAACTGCGCATCCAGCACGTGGCCTCCTCGCAAAACAACGATCTGATTGCCGGGCGTTTTGATGTGGCGATCCGGCTCGGACAACTGGCGGATTCCACCCATCATGCGAGGCTTATCGACCATTTTGATATTTACCCGGTCGCCTCCCCTGCTTATCTGAGCACGCTTCGCGATGGCGGTATCAGCACTCCCGAACAGCTTGCCGGGGCGACGTGGATCGCCCACAGCCGCCTTTCATCGCCGCTGAACTGGCAGGTCGTGCAACCCGATGGCGATACGCTGCTGTTTGCGGCAAGCCAGCCGCCTTCCATTATGGCTGACAGCGCGGCGGCGTTGCTGGCATTCGCGCTGAGCGGCGCGGGCGTGGCGCTGTTGCCGTCATGGCTGGTGCAGGACGCGCTGGCAGCAGGAACGCTGATCGCCGTGCTGCCGGATCACCGTTTTCCCCGCCAGGGCATTTACGCGCTCTACCCGAATACCCGTCACGTGCCGGAGAGGGTCAGAGGCTTTATTGATTTTTTACACGCCCGCGTTAGCGTGTGAGGATTTGCGGGACGCCATTCTGCGGAAATTGCAGTAATAGCCGATGGAAGCGGTGAGGCAGAGCATATAGCCGAAAGATTCGCTGCCCTCCTCCACGGCGTTTTTCACGATGCGCACGTAGCCGTCCGCGAGGACCGCATGCCATATCGCCTGCATACCAAACAGCCGGGAGAAGACCAGCACCGCCAGCAGACCGCTCAGCATCACGCCGTACCAGGGCGAACGGATGTACTGCGTCAGCTGGGCCAGCGTCTGGCGGTAATGTTTCAGCGGCAGAATGACCGCGCAGAGCGTCGCCAGCAGCGCAAACCATACCCAGCTGCCGTGGGAAATCAGATCAAAGACCGCATCCAGTTCGCGGATCAGCATGGTCAGGAAGAAGCCGCCGACCAGGATATTGCAGTAGCGCAGCAGCTCATGCTTTTTCGCCAGCAGGAAATGAATGGCGACGATGCCCGCTAATACCAGCTCCTGCACGATTTCAGTCAGCGAAACTTCGGGAATATCGTGGTCAAAAATAGCGATATCGCCCCACAGGCAAAGTACGGCAACAGAGCTGAGCGCCGCCGCGCCAAGAAAGAAAAGAAAGGTTCTGAGTACAGCCATTACTACCACCCAAAATGTACAAAGGCAGTATGTTAGGTTATGGGAAGGGGAAATTCCTGTTCAGTTTGTGCGATATA
>NZ_CP127837.1:3825215-3828376 GCF_030291195.1 Enterobacter sp. PGRG2
CCTACCCCCTCACCTCATCAATAAATTTCACCCCGTCCGCCGTTCTTACCCAGCGCGGGGCGTTGATTTCCCCGGTCATAAACGCCATCAGATCCGCCAGCAGCCAGCGCAGTGGTTCTTCCTGCTGTGACGTCACGCTCCGGCACAGCAAAACCTGCGTCAGGGCGGCGCAGTATTCGCCAAGGGTRTCGGAATCAGGTTCAAAACGGGGAACGTGGGTCGGCAGCGTATCAACCGTAAACCTTTCCTGCTGTTCAGGCGGTATCGGCTCGCTCAGCTGCGGTTTAAGCAGCGCGAAGACGGCACAAAGGCGTCCACACAGCGCCATACGCAGCGCGGGATCAAGTGACTCAGCCTGCGCTTCGGCAAGCTGATGACAATAGTCGGCAAGCACGGTGAAGTCCGTGTCGTCATCAAAGGGAACGGTAAGTAACGGGTGAGTCTGGTCAAAGCAGGTGGTCATCAGGAAGCCTCCTGTGGCGAGTAGATTGAACGTTTATCACCAGTATGAAGTTTCAGGAGGCTAATCCCGGCACCTGATTTTGCAGGTGCGGCTGCACGATACCGCTTTCAGATAAAAACGGCAATATCAGTGCGTTACCGGTGAATAAATTTGCGTAGCGGCTCGCAGGAAGATTATTTCCCTTACATCCTTACATGCTCAATAAATGCCCGCAGCTTTGGCGGCATATGCTTTCTGCCGGAGAAATAAAGGTAAAAGCCCGGAAAGGTCGGCAGAAATTCATCCAGCACCGTCACCAGCTCGCCGCGCGCGATATAAGGCGCGTACGTCTCCTCCATGCCAAAGCTGATGCCGCCCCCGGCGCAGACGGTGCGGATCATCACCCCCATATCATTGGTGGTCAGCTGCGGATTAACGTCCACATCAAATTCCTGCCCCTGCCAGGCAAATTCCCAGCGATAGGGCGACACGCCGGGGGATTTTCGCCAGCCGATACAGCGATGATCCAGCAGATCCTTCGGGTGCTGCGGCGTGCCGTACTGCGCCAGATAATCAGGCGAGGCGACGGCGATCTGCCGCTGCATGGCAGACACCGGCACCGCGATCATATCCTGGGCGATCACCTCCCCCAGTTGCACCCCCGCGTCAAACCCCTGCTCCACAATGTCGTACGCCTCATCGGTGATGGTGATGTCCAGTTCGACATGCGGATAGGCCGCGATAAAGGACGCCAGCATCCTGCCGTCGATAATGCGTTCGGCAATCGACGATACCGCCAGCCGTAGCTGGCCGCGCGGTGCCGCCAGCTGATCGGCGATATCGCTCACCGCGCCGTTAAGCTGTTCGATGGCGGGCGCGACCTCCGCATAAAGCCGCTGGCCCGCTTCGGTGAGGTTGATGCTGCGCGTGGTGCGCTGCATCAGGGAGATGTTCAGGCGATCTTCCAGCCGCCGCAGCGTCTGACTGATGGCCGGGCGCGTCACCCCCAGCCGTTCGGCGGCCAGACGAAAATTGCGCGTCTGCGCCACGATCACAAACACCTCAAGCGCGTTTTTATCCACTGTCATTGGTTAGCCATCGTTACCAGTCTGTTAAGTAATGAGCGGATTATCTTTATAGTCTGCCGGGCGTAAGATCACCAGCGTTAACCGAACAGGAGAAGACCCATGACGAATAAAGTGATCTTAATTACCGGCGCATCCAGCGGTATTGGTGCAGGCATCGCCCGCGAACTGGCAAAAACCGACGCGGTATTACTGCTGGGCGCACGTCGCGAGGATCGTCTCGCCACGCTGGCGGAGGAGCTGCGTTTTAACGGCGCAGAGGTGGAGGTGAAAGCGCTGGACGTCACTGACCGTACCTCTGTGGAGGCATTCGCCGCCTTCGCGCTGGAAAAGTGGGGACGCATTGATGTGATCGTTAATAACGCCGGTATTATGCCGTTGTCACCGATGGCGTCGCTCAAAGTTGATGAGTGGGATCAGATGGTGGATGTGAACATTAAGGGCGTGCTGTATGGCATCGCGGCGGTGTTGCCGTCGATGCTGGCGCGGGAAGCGGGCCATATCATTAATATCGCCTCCATTGGTGCGCTGGCGGTGTCGCCGACGGCCGCGGTGTACTGCGCCACCAAGTTTGCGGTGCGGGCGATTTCCGATGGTCTGCGCCAGGAGAACAGCCAGCTGCGCGTTACCTGTATCCATCCGGGGGTGGTGGAAAGTGAACTGGCGGGCACCATCACGGATCCGACCGCCGCCGAAGCCATGAAAAGCTACCGGGCGATTGCCCTGCAACCGGATGCGATTGGCCGCGCGGTGCGCTACGCCATTGAGCAGCCGGATGAGGTGGATGTGAATGAGATCGTGGTGAGGCCGACACGCACCACGGCGTGATAAAGCGAACGGCCTGCATCGCAGGCCGTTTGGTCGTTATTTTTTCAGCAGGCGCGGCAGCTGGTTGTCCAGCTCCAGCAGGCAGGCGTCCATCATCATCTGCGTTTCCTGGGTGACCTTCGCATAGTTACTGGCTTTCCAGTCATTGAGCGGTGCGGTCACGCGGGTCGGGGCACATTCAGATACCACATAGGCGCTCAGCATGTTGCCGCCTTCCGGGCGTTTATAGAATTTCACGCGGTAGGTTAAATCATAATTGCTGTTGCTGGCGGACATGTCGGTATAGACCAGCGACCACTGCGCGGCGGCAATAAACAGCGGTTGTTTGTACGCATAGCCGTTGCCGTTTTTATTCAGCCAGTCGCGGATTTTTAATTCCGCTTTCGGGCCGAAATAGGTGGCTGTCGGCTCCGGCATGGTGTCAATGGACGTGCCTTTATAGCCATCTTTGTCAAACGAGTTACCGCCAATCCCGCCACCGAGGGCAGCCGTCAGCACCGCCAGCCCCATGCCCGCGCCGGAGTGCGCTGGCGTGACTTCGCGCAGTTTCACGTCCGGGTACCGGTTATCGTTCATATCAACGGGTGCAAAAATGGTGGCAACCTCGAGCGAACTGCCGTTTGTCGCCTGCACTTTGTGTGAGTTGAGGTTCCCTGCGCAGCCGGTTAAGACGGTTAAAGACAGTGCGCCTGCCACTACTACTTTATTCATCATTGGTTTTATTCCCTGTAAGTAAATTGCCCTTGCCCGGACATGGTTATCTGAACTTACAACGGACAAACCGGGAAAACCTTTAGGGTTTTTTG
>NZ_CP127837.1:3829350-3839670 GCF_030291195.1 Enterobacter sp. PGRG2
CGTGGCCTCAGGTCACTTTCCGCACTTCGGTATCCTCCGGTGAGACCACCGTGCCGTCCTTGCCCTGCACCTTCATCGGCGGCAGAGGTTTACCTGTGCGCCTGTCGATAAGCGTTGAATGCGGTTCGCCAGGCGCAAACAGATGCTGCTCGCCCCACTGACGCAGCGCCACCACCACCGGAAACAGGCTTTGCCCCTGCGGCGTCAGCACATAGTGCTGGTAAGCCGATCCGTCCGGGGCGTCTTCACGGGCCAGAATGCCCGCCTCCACCAGCCTGTACAGCCGATCGGTAAGAATGTTTTTTGCCACCCCGAGGCTGCGCTGGAAATCGCTGAACCGGCGCATACCATCAAACGCGTCGCGGACGATCAGCAGCGACCAGCGATCGCCAATCAGATCAACGGTGCGCGCCACCGGGCAAGGGGCGCTGCTCAGCGCAGTACTGGATTTCATGATTACTCCTGAAATGGGTGGGACTTGCATTGGTTGCATTTTAAAACTACTTTAGCTGACACACAATCGGTTTTGTTTTGCAACCAGAATAGGAAAATCCTGTGACCGCAAATGCCTGTACTGCTCCTCCCGGAGTCGCCCCCCTGTCACGCAGCCTGGTATGGCTTTTCGCCATCGCCAGCGGCCTGAGCGTGGCGAATGTTTATTACGCCCAGCCGTTGCTTGATGCCCTGGCGCGGGATTTCAGCATCAGCCACGCGGCGGTGGGCGGCGTGATCACCGCCACGCAGATCGGCTGCGCGCTGGCGTTGCTGTTTCTGGTACCGCTGGGGGATTTGCTGGAGCGCCGTCGCCTGATGGCGATCCAGTTGCTGGCGCTGATTATCGCGCTGGTGGTGGTCGGCCTTGCGCGTTCGGCCCCGGTGCTGCTGGCGGGGATGCTCGCGGTCGGGATGCTCGGCACGGCAATGACGCAGGGGCTGATCGCCTGTGCCGCCAGCGCCGCCGCGCCCGGTGAGCAGGGCCGCGTGGTGGGGGCGGCGCAGGGTGGCGTCTTTATCGGGCTGTTGCTGGCGCGGGTGTTTTCCGGGGCGGTGAGCGATCTGGCGGGCTGGCGCGGCGTCTATTTCAGTGCCGCGCTGCTGATGCTGCTGATCGCCCTTCCCCTGTGGCGACGGCTACCCGTGCTGTTACCGGCTACGCATGGCTTAGGTTATCTGCCCCTGCTGGCCTCAATGCTGACGCTGCTGCGCGAGGAAAAGGTTCTGCGCGTGAGAGGTATGCTGGCGCTGCTGATGTTTGCCGCGTTTAACATTTTCTGGAGCGCACTGGTGCTGCCGCTGAGTGCGCCGCCGTTCAGCTTTTCGCACACGGTTATCGGCGCGTTCGGGCTGGTGGGGGTGGTCGGCGCGCTGGCAGCGTCCCGGGCCGGGAAATGGGCGGATCAGGGACATGCCCGGCGCACCAGCGCAATGGCGCTGGTGGTGTTGGTGCTAGCCTGGGGGCCGTTGTCGATGATGGAAAGTTCGCTGCTGACGCTGGTGATCGGCATCGTCCTGCTGGACCTGGGCGGCCAGGCGCTGCACGTCACCAGCCAGAGCCTGATTTTCCGTCTGCGTCCGGAAGCGCACAGCCGTCTGGTCGGGATTTATATGCTGTTTTACGCCGTCGGCAGCGGGCTGGGGGCGATCAGCACCACTCTCACCTGGGCTGGCGCTGGCTGGGCGGGCGTGTGCCTGCTGGGCGCGGTGGTCAGTCTGCTGGCGCTGGGGTTCTGGTGGATAACAGACAAAGCGGCCGCGGCATGAAACCGCGCCGCGAGATTTACACGCGCTCCACCGGTTCCGGGCCGCGAAAGGCCCTGCGCCATTCGCTTGGGCTGACGCTGAATCTTGCTTTAAAGCTTTGCCGGAACGAGATCGGCGACTGAAAGCCTGCCATCGCCGCGACGCTTTCAATACTCTTGTCGGTGGTTTCCAGTAATTCCTGGCTGCGTTGCAGGCGCTCGGCGGTCAGCCATTCGCCAATAGTGGTGCCGGTGGCTTTGAAAAAATGACGCGTCAGGGTGCGTCGGCTCATGCTGACAAACCCCGCCAGCGCGTCGAGATCGTGCGGCTTATCCAGATTGCGACGCAGGTAGTCCATCAGTTCGTTCATTTTGCTGTCGCGCGTGGACCCCGGCACCGGGCGCTCAATAAACTGCGCCTGACCGCCTTCCCGGTGCGGCGGCACAACCATACGGCGCGCCACGCGGTTGGCAATCGCCGAGCCATAATGGTCGCGAATGATATTCAGACAGCAGTCAATCCCGGCGGCGGTACCCGCCGAGGTGATCAGGCGCTCATCACTGGTGTACAGCGAGTTGCGATCCAGATGAACCTCGGGAAAGCGTTCGGTGAAATCTTTTTCGAACTCCCAGTGGGTTGCGGCGCGATGGTGATCCAGTAACCCTGCGTAAGCCAGCACATAAGTGCCTAAACAGAGCCCGACCACTTCAGCGCCACGCTGCCAGGCGCTGATAAGTTTATCCAGCAATTCCTGAGCGGGTTTTTCGTCGGGTTTATTCCAGAAGGGAACAATAATGATGTCTGCCCTGTCCAGTTGCTCAAGGCCGTGCTCAACGTTAATCGACAACCCGATATCAGACAGCACCACGCCAGGTTTTTCCGCACAAATTTCTACGCGGAAGAGATCCGGCTGCGGCATCGCCTGTCCGAATAAAATACAGGGTACCGAAAAATGGAAGGGACTGAAGCCGACCGTGGCAATCACGGCAACCGTAAGAACAGACATAACCTTTATCCTGTGATCAGAAAGTCAGCGTTTCACCGTCGGCGGGAATAAGTACCTTATCCTGAATCCCCTGTTCAAGCGTAAATTCACGCAGTTCGGCACGGGTCAGCAGACAGTGATTTATGGATTCCATGTGCGAGGCCACAATAGTCGCAGCAGGCAACATCTTATGCGTGCGCAGCGTGTCTTCTTTGCCCATGATAATCGGCCCGTAAAGATCGTTAACAGCATAACCGGTATTCAGTACCACCACATCCGGCTGGAAGCGCTGCAAACTGCGGACATAGGGTTTGACCCACACGGTATCCCCTGCGATGTAGAGCGTTTTTTCATGGTGATGCGTGAACACCAGCCCGCACGCATCGCCCAGTAAATCACCCCACAGCGGATCGGCATACAGATCGTTGCTGCCGTGCTGACCGTCGGTTTTATAAATGGTCAGGCCATCAACAAAAGCGTTTTCTTCCCGTAATACCCGCACGTTCAGGAAACCCTGGGAGCGTACCAGCGCGGCGTCACTCTCATTCTGTGTATAGATAATCATCTCTTTAGGTACGAGCTGTTGTGCGGCTTCATCCCAGTGGTCGGTATGAGTATGCGTCAGGATCACAGCATCTACTGCCAGCAGTTCTTCAACCGGTACCGGCAACTCCACCATCGGATTGCGCAGGTGCGGACGCGCGTTCCCGGCAAAGCCTTCCCAGGCCTCTTTTTCCGCCAGCATGGGATCGATGAGGAATTTTTTCCCGGCATAGTCCAGCACGAGGGTGGCATTACGGATTTGCGTTAATTTCATTTATGGCTCCAGTGATTAGTCAGATTCAGGCTTACTATACGAGGAGCAGTAAAGGATACGTGACAGGCTCGGGGGTCATTCGCCGATGAAATCAGGTCAATATCAACCGGCGTATCCCGCCTACGGCAGCGGAATAATCGCCTTTTCCTTCGCGAGCCGGCGACGCTTATTCTGCAAGGCAAGCAGGCTGGTGCCACCGATATATGAAGCTGTATCACCACTGCAATTTGTGAGAGATCAAAACCAAAATGTTTCATGGCAACGGGGGTGGCGGTAAGGCCCAGCACCATTATTCCAAATCCGGAAGCGCCACAGAGTAAAGCGACAAGAGCAGCAGGCCGACCGACGCCATTATGCCCATAAAGAGAAATGAACCTACGTAGGGCACCGTAAACAGGGNNATCAGAACAGGTGAACGTGAGCCGCCCGCCAGCCAATAAGCAATGACATCAGGCCAATTTATCCGCGACCATGCTGGCGGGAGGCCAGAAACGTCATCGCACCCGCAAACAGCAATAATACGCCGCTCAGCCCGAAAGCGCTTTGCCATCCGAGGCTGTCAAACACCAGACCACCTGCCGTTGAGCCAAGCGCAATCGAAAGCTGTATGACGGCGACCATCAGACCACCGCCTGCTTCGGCATCCTCGGGCAGCGTTCGTGCCAGCCATGTCCACCAGCCCGTCGGCGCGGCTGTCGCAAGCAGGCCCCACAGGCTTAACAGCACAGCGACAATCCAGATCTGTTGCCCTGTCAGCAGTAACGTTCCGGCGATAATGGCCATCAGCAATGGGATCATGATTAGCGTCAGATAAAACCGCCGATTCAGGAGGATTGTTACGGTCAGCGTGCCAATAAACCCCGCGATCCCCATGGCGAGCAGAATAAAAGACAGCCCCGATGCGTCCACGCGGGTGACGGTCTCAAGAAAGGGGCGCACATAGGTAAACAACGTAAACTGGCCCATAAAGAACACGCCGCAAGCCAGCAGTCCTGTTGCGACGACAGCGCGTCTGAGCAGGCGAAGCAGAGAACCGCCGGATTTTTGCGCTTTGCTGACTTCCATCGCGGGCAAACTGACGCATTGCCAGATAAAAGCGGCGACCGCAAGGGGCACCAGGCATAAAAAAGCCCCTCGCCAGCCTACGGTTGCCCCCAGATAACTGCCGAGCGGAGCCGCCACCACCGTGGCCAGTGCGTTTCCGCCGTTAAAGATAGCCAGCGCCCGGGGTACCTGATGTTGAGGAACCAGACGGATGGCGGTCGCCGCCGACATTGACCAGAAGCCACCAATGGTGATGCCAATCAGCGATCTTCCCGCCATATAAGCCCAGTAGCTGGACGCGAGGGCGATAATCACGCCGGATACGGCCATCAGGAAGGTCAGCCCCAGCAGCAGATATTTTCGATTCAGATCACCGGCAAGCCTGGAAATAGTCAGGCTGGTCAATACTGCAAAAGCACCTGAAATAGCGATCCCCTGACCGGCCAGCCCCTCGGAAACCTGCAAATCTTTTGCTAGCGGCGTCAGCAGACTGACAGGTAAAAATTCAGAGGCAATAAGCACAAAAATGCACAGCGTCATGGCAAAGACACCGCCCCAGTGCGCGGATGATGTTGTGTGTGAGGCATCAGAATTCAGTACAGACATGACAATATCTCTTAATCTTTTCCCGGCCAGACGGAAACAGATAAAAGCCACCTGCGCATCGCAGGTGGCTTTTCTGGAATAACTGGCTCAGCGTGTTACTTTAAATTGGTTTTGAAGAACTGCTCGAATTTCGCGAAGGGTATTTTTCCGGCCGCGTTGTCATATAAATCAACGTGATTTGCCCCCGGAACAATCACTAACTCTTTCGCTTTACTGCCAACGGCGTTAAAGGCATCTTCCGCAAAATAGCGTGAGTGTGCTTTTTCACCCGTAACAATTAGTGCAGGAATGGTAATTTCCCCGGCATAACTCAGCAGCGGCAGATTCATAAACGACAACGGCATTGTCGCATTCCATGCACCGGTTGAATTGACAGAGCGACTATGGAAACCACGCGGCATCCGGTAATAGTCATAAAACTCTTTCAGTACCGGATGTGGATCGGCGGGTAAAGCCTCCGGCAGGATCCGCCCGGCGGCACTGGCTTTGCCATTCTCATCGACATAAATATCATGCCCGCCCGGCGCGGCAGTACCGCTTTCCGCATCCTTCCAGCGCTGTTCGTTCAGATACTGCAATACCGCACGGCGGTCGGCGGTTGAATAGCGGTCTTTGCCCTCGCCCACACCATGACCCATGGCGCGACTCATGTCGTACATGACACTGGTTGCAACCGCCTTAACGCGGGTATCCATCGCTGCGTCACTCAACGCCATGCCGCCCCAGCCACAGATCCCGAGCAGACCAATACGGTTGCGATCCACCTCTTTTTGTAAGCCCAGAAAATCGACCGCCGCGCTGAAATCCTCGGTATTGATATCAGGAGACGCGACATTACGCGGGTAGCCGCCACTTTCGCCGGTATAAGAGGGATCGAATGCCAGAGTGACAAATCCCTTTTCAGCCAGCGTCTGCGCATACAGGCCGCTGGATTGTTCTTTGACCGCACCGAAAGGGCCGCTAACTGCAATGGCCGCCAGTTTGCGATCTCCCCGATCTTTTGGAATATAAAGATCCCCGACTAAAGTGATCCCATAACGGTTCTGAAAGGTCACTTTGCGGTGATCAACCTTCGCGCTTTCCGCAAAAGTTTTATCCCACTTTTCAACCATCGACACGGGCGCATTGGGATTCGTTGTTTGTGCATAGCTCATGGTCGTGACTCCGCTTAATGATGCGCATAGCAGCATGGCAGGTATGGAGAGTGACAGTTTTCTGGTGAAAGCCTTCATGACATGTTTCCCCTAACAATAAGGTGTGGTTTGTAGTGGTCTGATACGGGCAATGCTGCTGTGCTTTATTGCCATGCGCTCATTGTAATGAGCTGTTATTGTGATGATTAGAGGGGTATAAATGCTAAGATTAATATCATATTGTTATAAATAGCGACGAGGCAGACCGGTGGCGAAACGGGAAAACTATAACGATCTCTATCTGTTTATGCTGGTGGTGCAGGAAGGGAGTTTTACCGCTGCGGCACAGCGACTTGGACTGGCGCAGTCCGGGATCAGTCGTTCAATACGTGAGCTTGAAGAGAGACTGGGCGTCCAGCTTCTGGTTCGTACCACGCGCAAATTATCCTTAACCCAGGCTGGCGAACAACTCTACCGGACGGTGCAGTCCGGGTTTGACGCGCTGGACAAAGGGCTTTCCACCCTGGCCTATTATCGCAATACGCCTTCCGGCACGGTGCGTATCAATGCCAGTCTGCACGCTATTGATAAAGTGCTGCTTCCGAAGCTGGCGATATTTAAAGAGCGCTATCCTGATATCAGGCTCGAACTCATCAATGAAAGCCGGTTTGTCGATATTATCGCGGAAAGGTTTGATGCGGGAATACGGCTGGGGCCGGAGGTCGCCAGCGGCATGGTTGCGGTGAGGATCACGCCTGACATGGAGATGGCGGTAGTGGGTACACCGGAGCATTTTCGTCGCTACGGTTTCCCGCAAACACCCGCGGATTTAGTGATACATCCCTGCATCGCTTACCAGTTTGGCGATGGCAATCTTTATGCCTGGGAACTGATTCAGGACGGGAAAAAAATCACTCACAGACCGCAGGGGCAGTGGGCTTTTGCAGACAGCTATATGGAAGCAAAAGCGGCCCGGCTTGGTCTGGGCCTGGCATATGTCCCGGAGGAACTGGTGGCCGAAGACTTAGCGCAAGGCACGCTTATCAGAGTCATGCAGCGGTACAGCCTGCGGCTGGACGGTTCGTTTCTTTACTACCCTCATCGCAAAGTGTCCCCTGCTTTGCGGGCGGTGATCGATACGCTGAAAATGTAAGCGTGGTTTTGCTGCACTACACGTAAAAGCGGGGAAAAAACGCCTCCCCGCTTTTCAGCACTATTACTGCTGCTCGTTACCAAGCACATTACGAATAGCGTCAGCGCCACAGCGATCGTCCGAGTCTCCGCCGCCGGTGCCCGCAAGGCCAATGGCTCCGATCACCTGGCCGCGGTATTTCACCGGCACGCCGCCGCCCAGCAGCAATAGCTCATTCACGGTGTTCAGGTTAACCGTATCCGGAGAGGACTGCGCTTTTCTGGCAAACTCTTTGGTCGGCGTTTTGGTGGACAGCGCCGTAAAGGCCTTACGCCACGCCGCCTGGGTATTATGCGGCCCGACGTTGTCATCCCGCATCAGCGACACCAGGTTGCCGCCGCGATCCACCACGGCCACCACACCCTGCCGATCCATACCATGACAGATCGCCAGCGCCTCGGTTGCCAGTTTATTACTCAGTTCCTGCGTCATGTCGTAAACCGTGGCAGGCCCGGCGGCAAAGGCCATGACCGGCCCCGTCGCCAGCGCCAGGGCAAGCATAAGACGTTTCATTTATGCTCAGCTCCCGCGGTAGGTGGAGTAACCGTACTGGCTCAGCAACAGCGGAACGTGGTAGGTGGTGGTGGTATTGCTGATATGGAATTCCACCGGGATTTCCGGGAAGAAGCTTTCCTGTTTCTGATCCGCGAAGTATTTGCCGGTTTTAAAGGTCACGCGATAGTCGCCCGCTTCGAACGGTTTGCCCGGCCACAGCGCCGCCACGCGGCCATCGTCATCGGTGCTGGCGGTGTTCAGTACCTTCCAGTTTTCACCCTGTTTCTGCTCAAGCGTCACCGCCACGTGCGGCGCCGGCAGGCCGGTTTGCTGGTTCAGCACGTGCACGCTTATCGGGTTCTTACTGGCAGCAAAGGTCACGCCTGGTGCGGCCAGCAGCATTGCGAGGGATAAAGCAGCGATGGAATTTTTCATGGTTGATCTCCTTGTTAATCACCCTGCTGTTATACCCCCGTGGTCGCGCCGATTGCCTGTCAGAAAGATGACCATATTGTCATCTGCGGCTGAAACGCTGGGGCGACCCAAAATTTCGTGGCAAACTGATTTCATGAAACTGTTACTGATTGAAGATAACCAGAAAGCCAGCGCCTGGGTGCGAAAAGGGCTTGAGGAAGCGGGCTATATTGTGGATCACGCGGCGGACGGGCGGGACGGCCTGCACCTGGCGCTGGCGCACTCTTATAGCCTCGTCATCCTGGACATTATGCTGCCGGGCATGGATGGCTGGCAGGTGCTGAAAACCCTGCGCACCGCCAGCAACACGCCGGTGATTTGCCTTACCGCCCGGGATTCGGTGGAGGATCGCGTGAAAGGCCTGGAGCTGGGGGCGAACGATTACCTTGTCAAACCCTTCTCCTTCGCTGAGCTGCTGGCGCGGGTCAAAAATCAGCTGCGCCAGCATCAGCCGCACAGCACCACGCTGCGCGTGGCGGATCTGGTGATGGACTCGGCGCGCTTTCAGGTAACGCGCGACGGCATACCGGTATCGCTGACGCGCAAGGAGTTCATGCTGCTGTGGCTGCTCGCCAGCCGCCACGGTGAAATTCTGCCCCGCACGCTGCTCGCCAGTGAAATCTGGGGGGTGAATTTTGACAGCGAAACCAACATTGTGGATGTCGCCATCCGCCGCCTGCGCCGTAAAGTTGACGATCCTTTCCCGCAGAAGCTCATCACCACGGTAAGGGGCATGGGCTATTGTTTGTCCGATCAGGAGCCAGGCCGTGTATAGCCCTTCCCTCACCCTGCGGCTGACCGCCATTTTCACGCTGATCATGGCGCTGGCCTGCGGCGGTATCAGCCTGATCCTGTATAACGCGTTACGCAGCGAACTGGTGTGGCGCGACGATCAGACGCTGATCAACCGCGCCGCCCAGTTACGGCAACTGCTGGAAGACGGCGCGCATCCGGCGTCTCTGCCGCTCTATTTCAACCGTATGGTGGATATTCGTCAGGATATTCTCAGTATCCGCACACAGCATGAGCAGAACGTCAGCATTAACCATACCGGCGTGACGCTGCCGGAGATGTCCCCCACCCCGGTCAGCACCCCCCCTGGCGAGCAGCAGCTACACCGCTGGGTCAACGCGGATCAGACCGAAGCCTCGGCGCTGAGCCTGCAGGCCCGTTCGCAGGAAGGGCCGGTGACCATTACGCTGGCGCGGGTGGCGCGGGAGCGGGCGATGATGCTGGAGCAGTATCGCCAGAAAAGTATTCTGGTGTCGCTGGCGGCGATTTTACTCTGCGCTGCCATCAGCCCGTTGCTGATCCGCCGCGGGCTGCGGGCCATTGGCCGCCTGAGTCAAATCATGGCGGAAACCGGCAGCGATCGCTTAACCCACACCGTGCCGCTTCAGGCGATCCCGAAAGAGCTGTTGCCCCTTGGCGAGGCGCTGAATGCCATGCGCCAGCGCCTGTCGACGGACTTTATCCGTCTGACCCAGTTTGCCGACGATCTGGCCCATGAGATACGCACGCCCATCAACGTGTTATTAGGCCAGAATCAGGTGGCGCTGGGCCATGCGCGCTCCACAGAGGAATATGAGGCGTTGCTGGAAGGGAATATTGAAGAGCTGGAAGGCCTGTCGCGGCTGACGGAAAACATTCTTTTTCTGGCGCGCGCTACCCACCACAATATTAAACTCAATAAAGAAACCTTCTTACTGCATGACGCACTGGAAACCCTTATCGATTTTCTGGAGCCGCTGGCAGAAGAAAGGGAAATGGTTATCGAACTCCACGCTGACGGCAGCCTCACTGCCGACAAAATGCTGTTCCAGCGGGCGATCAC
>NZ_CP127837.1:3839780-3841006 GCF_030291195.1 Enterobacter sp. PGRG2
AGCTGGCCGAACCGGAGAAATTATTCGAACGGTTCTGGCGCGGCGATAACGTGCGCCACACCGCCGGCAGCGGCCTGGGACTGTCGCTGGTGAGCGCTATCGCCGCATTACACGGCGGCAGCGCGTATTACCGTCACGAGCATGGGAAGAATATTTTTGGGGTGCGGCTGGGTGGCTGAATAAGCGCAAATAGCGGACGTTCTGGCCCTGTGCTAACAGTAGAATGCTGAAATAAGGGTATGAGAATGAGCATTACAGCGATACGTGAATGGCATATGAATGAGTATACGATTAGCACAGACCCGGAAAAACTGGATGTGCAGGCGGTGCATCAGTATTTAACGAGATCCACATGGGCTAAAGGAATTGATCTGGAAACCGTTGTGGCCTCCATCGGCAACAGCCTTAACTTTGGCATTTATCATAATGACTCCCAGACAGGCTTTGCTCGTCTGATAACAGATTATGCCACTTTCGCCTATCTGTGCGATGTCTATGTACTTGAGCAATATCAGGGCGAAGGTCTGGGAAAATGGCTGATGGCCTGTATTCACGACCACCCGGTTTTCGAAAAATTACGCAGAATTATGTTGTTCACAACTACGGCACCCTGGCTTTATGAAAAATTTGGCTATGAACCCGTTAACAGGGAAAATTACGCGTGGACCATTACACGACCTGATATCTACCTTCACCGATAACAGTGGAACCGGCATGACATTAGCCAGCGTTCAGGAGTGGCATAGCGTGTCGGCAACAGGGACAAAAGAGAAAAACAGGCAGGCTGCGTATCCACGGTAAAACGCGCCTGCTTGTATTATTTAAGGAAGCTCGTGTTATTAGCCCGGACCTGATATTAGAAAAATTCCATCTGGTCGTAGGGATGTTCTCTGCACGCGCCCATTTCGCCGCAGGAGTAAAGCCAAGCGTTTTCACATAAAAATCAAAGCTTCTGGATACATCACTCACCGCGAGCGTGATGTGATTGAGGGCTTGCAGCATAATGGATCTCTTCAGCAGGGTGCATGGAGTTATAACGCTAGCATAAAAGGGCGTCACGCACCGAATGAGCGAGAAGCGGTTATGTTAGCGATGGAATACTATCTTTATGAAAACAAACGTATAGCTCGTTCGCCCATGTTCATGATAGTGCCCCGGCGCTAAACACGCGAGGTAAAATCCGTAAGATCGGGGCTTCAGATGTCTGCTTTGCGCGAGAAGCGGAC
>NZ_CP127837.1:3842115-3847233 GCF_030291195.1 Enterobacter sp. PGRG2
AACGTCCGCTTCTGGCACAAAGCGGACATTCTTATTGAGTCGAAGGTCCGCYAKGAGYGAAAAGCGGACSTTATCGTTCTTACCAGCTATTGAAGTAATGTTATTTACTTCTGCCTTGCTTGTTCCTCTCCTGACAAGCCATTTAAAACAGTGGAGTCAATTCTAAATATGGTGGTAGTGCTCTCTACCTTGTCGCGTTAGTCTGCCTGTCTCTAATGAATACAAGCAAGAAAATTACACACAGGAGAAAAACGGTGATTTCAAAAGACAATGCTGAGCATTATACCTGGGGTGATGATTGCGACGGCTGGTATCTGGTAAACCGGCAGGATATGCTAATTATTCACGAAAAAATGCCTCCAGGTACGCATGAGAAGCGACACTTTCACTCTGTTTCCAGACAGTTTTTTTATGTCCTTGAGGGTATTCTGACGATGGAACTGGAAGGTGATAAACATGAAATCACCTCCCGGCAGGGAATTGAAATCCCGCCGGGGGCAAAACATCAAGCCCGGAACGACAGCCATCAACCCGTCGAATTTATTGTCATCTCTCATCCGACAACCCGGGGCGATCGTTCTGATCTCTCTTCCTGTTGATAAAAGCTCTCCGACAGCGCTTTTTAAGGAATACCCATAATTATCCTGAACCTGCCCGGCACGGCTGGCGGGCCTGACCAGATGTGAAGGCCTGTTTGATATCTATCAGGACGTTCAGTCGCAAGTGGTAAAGCCTGAAACCAGGTGCTTACCGGGGCGCCGCTGGCGGTGTGGTGTCCAGCGCCATTTTCAGGGCTGATATCAGGAAACTGACCGGTTCATCCGGCGGAACATCCTGACGCAGGATGATGTGTAAAGGCGTGACCCGGCGAGTGCCGTGGCTGAGGGGCAATGGTTTCAGTATACCTGCCGCCAGTTGTTGCTGAATATAGGCCTGCGGCAGCCAGCCATATCCCAGACCGGCCACGACAGCGCCTGCCGCCGCATCCAGAGTGGAGAAATCCCAGTTGTGGCTATCTCCTGAGGCAGTTTTACCGCCGTCTGTTATTTGTATGCGTGGCCAATTACCAAGCAGTGCTTCGGTCAGGGGGCCGGATACAGAAAGCAGCGGATGATCGCGATGTGCTACGGCTATAAAATCCACGTTCATCAGCCACTCTCCCCGGCCAGCAGTATTTTGCCGGTCGGTCACGATCATCACATCAGCATCGTCCACAGCAGACATAGAGGGGAACATGCTTTCCGTGACTTCCGTCAGCCTCACCCGGATATGCGGCCAGCGTTGTTGGAATTGTTGCAGGGCAGAGAAAAGGCGCTCCCGGGGATAGATAACGTCAACCACCAAATTAAGCTGCGACCGCATCCCGTCCTGCAACGTCGCAGCCTGTGCCTCCACATAACTAAACGTTTTCAGGAGTGGGCGTACCTGGCTCAGCAGCGTGGCCCCGGTTGGGGTTAATACAGTACGGCGCCCTTCCGGAACCAGCAACGTCACGCCCAGTAGCGTCTGGAGTTGCGCGAGATTATAGCTAATAGATGACTGGCTGCGGTGTAGCGTTTCGGCGGCGCGGGCAAAGCTGCCGGTGGTGAAGACACAATCCAGTATTGCCCATTGTTCCAGGGTGGTTCTGTTCATAATGATTCAATTATTAGATTAAACCCATCATAATTTAGCGCTATTCACCCAAATATTAAAGCATTAGACTGGCTTTATCGAACAGAGGAGACCTGATATGAGCAACTTTGATAAGCATGATTTAAGCGGTTTCGTCGGTAAACATCTGGTGTACACCTACGATAACGGCTGGAACTACGAAATTTATGTCAAAAATGAACAAACTCTGGACTACCGTATTCACAGCGGCCTGGTAGGGAATCGTTGGGTCAAAGATCAGCGGGCTTATATTGTCCGTGTGGGTGAGAATATTTATAAAATCTCCTGGACCGAGCCAACCGGGACGGATGTTAGCTTAATTGCCAACCTGGGGGATAAACTCTTCCATGGCACTATTTTCTTCCCGCGCTGGGTGATGAATAACCCTGAAAAAACGGTTTGTTTCCAGAATGACCATATTCCGCTGATGAATCAGTACCGCGATGCCGGTCCGGCTTATCCGACGGAGGTTATTGATGAATTTGCCACCATAACCTTTATTCGTGACTGCGGTGCGAATAATGACAGTGTGATTGCCTGCGCGGCGAGTGAACTGCCGGAAAATTTCCCCGATAACCTGCGTTAAATAAGAAAGCGTTAAATTTAAAAGAAACCGGTCACGACGACGGTTTCTTTTTTTGCTGCTAAACCACAACGTTGCCATTAAAACGCAAGTTTGACCGCCGTTTTCCCACTGCTTACTCAGGATGAAGCAGAACCGGATGCCCCAAAATCCTGTTCACGCTCCTCTCTGAGAAAATCAATAAAGGCGCGTAACGGCGCAGACATGAACCTGCTGGAAAAATAGAGCCATGGGCCTTCAAACGTCTGCCACCATTGCGGTAAGACGGGTTCAAGATCCCGGGAGTTGAAATAAGGCTGTAGCCAGTTTTCAAAGGTGGCGATAACGCCCTTGCCGCGTCGCGCGAGATCGATGGCTGCGGAGGCACCGTCAACACCGATAGTGATATAGCCCGGCGGATCAACATTGATGGTTTCACCCTGACGCTCAAACCGCCATGGAACCAGCGCACCACTCGAAAATTTCATGCGTATACAGTCATGCTCAAGGAGATCGGCAGGATGAGCGATCGCGCCCTTTGATTCGAGATATGCAGGGGCGGCTGCCAGGGCTAAGCGTTGTATTCTGGGACCTATGGGGACGGCGATAACATCTTTCGCCAGATGTTCGCCGTAGCGTATACCCGCATCGCAGCCCGCGGCGATGGCATCCACCAGACGGTCTTCGACCATAATTTCTACCCGTATTTGCGAATGCTGCGAGAGAAAACGGTCCAGCAAAGGCGGCAGTATGTCCACCATGACGGCACCCGTGACGTTCAGCTTAAGTTCACCGCGCACATGTTGCCGGGTACTGGTGACATCATTAAGGGCGGCTCGCATTTCCATGAGCAAGGGCGCAATACGCCCGGCCAGCGCCTGTCCTGCCTCTGTTGCCGTGACGCTGCGCGTACTTCGGGTAAAAAGCGGCACGCCAAGGCTCATTTCCAGCGCGGATATTTTCTCGCTGACTGTCGATGGCGATAAGCCAAGTTGCTTTGCCGCGGTGCGAAAGCTCCTCTCCTTAAATACCGCCATAAAAACCGACAGGTTATCCATCCCCGTCGCACTGCTATTGTTCGCCATGTCGATCAGCCTGTTCACATTATGCATGATTATCAAACACTATCAGGCAGGCTATAAATGCCAAACACAAAAGCCGCTTTTTACTAAAAAAGCCACACTCAACGGATCATCAGGAAGCGAACATGAAAAACAAAAATGTGCTTATTACTGGCGCAAACAAAAGTATTGGTTTTGAAACCGCCAGGGAACTGGGTTTACTGGGTTATAAGGTCTGGCTGGGTAGCCGTGACCACGATCGCGGCCAACTGGCTGTGAACAGGTTGACGAAAGACGGTATCGACGCACAGCTTATTATTATCGACGTGACAAATATGCTGAGCATAAATGAGGCCGCCCGGCGGATACAACACGAGGACGGAAAACTGGATGTGCTGATTAACAATGCCGGTATTTTAGGCTCGCATGATGTTGCCCCTGGCGAGCAACCTATTGACGACATAATGGCCGTCTATGATACGAATGTATTTGGTCTTATCAGAGTGACCCAGGCGTTTATTCCCCTGCTTAAATGCGCGCAGAATGCCAGAATAATCATGGTCAGCAGTGGTCTGGGTTCGCTGAAATGGGTGTCTGATTTAAATCATCCTTATTCCCGGGTGCAGGCAATGGGGTATACCAGCTCTAAAAGTGCCGTTAACGCCATTACGGTCGCTTTCGCTAAAGGGTTGATGGCTGAGGGTATCAGCGTAAATGCCGTTGATCCCGGTTATACCGCCACGGATTTCAATGGCCATACGGGCTACAGAACGGTGGCAGAAGCGGCCAGGGGAATTGTCTGGCTGGCAGCGGAGGCAAATGCAGACATCACAGCGGGCTTCTATTTTGATCAAAACAGAGCCCCATGGTAACAGGAACTGACGGTTACTTGCCTGGTACGCTCATAGCATCCCGTTATTGCCATGGCGTAAAAACGCCGGACGTTCATTGAGCCGCGTGAACCAGGCTTCAATGGCTGGTACATCAGGCTTTGCGAACGGCGTCATTTTCCAGCGGTTCACCGACAGCCCGAGCACCACATCGGCCAGGGTAAAGGTCTCGCCCGTCACCCAGTGATGAGTGCGCTGTAATTGCTGTTCAAGAATGCGGATACAATGGTTCCACTGGTTAATGCCTGCGGCAATGGCTGCCGGATCGTTAAAGGCCGGATCCCTGCGCCCCAGCGCCGGGAAGACATAGCGCCAGGCGTTGTTAAACTCCGTCGCCTGCCAGTCCATCCAGCGCTCGACATCCGCGCTGGCACGCGGTTCGCCGGGCAACAGGTCGTCACGCCCGGCTTTGCGCACCAGATAACAGCAGATGGAATTCGATTCCCACAGCACAAAATCGTCGTCAATGATCACCGGCACCATGGCATTCGGGTTCAGGGCGCGGAATTCATCCGTTTCCGTCGGGGTAAATCCGCTGCCGTAATCTTCCTGCAGATAGTCCATTCCGATTTCTTCGCAGGTCCACAGCACTTTACGCACGTTAATGGATGTCGTTTTGCCCAGTATTTTCAGCATGTCTGGCACCCTTCAGTAAGACGTTATTATCCGGGCTACTTTTTACAAAATAGCTTAGTGGCGGCCGCGGCCATCAACCCGATAAACGGCATGGTGGCGGCACCGGAAATGAAATTATGCTGATCGATCTCCTTTTCCCGGCGAATATCTGCAAGACGTGCCAGCGCATGGTTTTTATCGGTGGCACTGACTTCTTCAAACTGCTTTTCATATCCCTGCTCAGACAACGGTAACGCGCCCCGGGCGTCCGATCTTTCCAGCACCACAATATGTTTACCCTTCTGATAAAAACAGTATTCCGGCATGAGATATCTCC
>NZ_CP127837.1:3848918-3849483 GCF_030291195.1 Enterobacter sp. PGRG2
CCGCCACCCCACCCCCGCCATCGGCAGGATGAGTAATACCGTCCATCACTTGCACGGTTTCAAAATCAAAGGGAGATACCCCCTCCAGACAGGCAACGTTAATGCCATACTGCTCAGGATTAGATCGCCGTTGATGGAAGGTATAAATGCCACAGATGGAGCAAAAATAATGCGCCGCTTGTCGGGTATTAAAACGGTATTCGGTTAAGACGTCTTTGCCGCTTAATATCTCCAGTCCTGCGAGCTGAGCGGAGACAGCCACCGCCCCCCGCATCCGGCATAAAGAGCAGTTGCACCGGCGAATCGTATTAAAGCCATCGGATAATTCAACGGCGAATCGCACTGCTCCGCAATGACAACGCCCTGCAATTTTATCAGTCATAAAGCCCCCGTGAGGCAAACATAGTCTGCCGCGAATGAAAAAACGATAAAAGGGACGCCATATGTGTGCCAACAAACCCTGACAAATCGTTAGTGAAATCTGTTTCCGGAGCGGTACTCATAACCCATCCTTTTCACAGTGGAAGAGCTTTAACAGTAAAAGACAATTACGGATGCTGCCAGG
>NZ_CP127837.1:3849593-3951581 GCF_030291195.1 Enterobacter sp. PGRG2
CCATCACTTCGCGCGGCTGGCGATGATCGCCTCCGCCACGTTGCGCGGCGCTTCAGCATAGTGGTGGAACTCCATGCTGTAAGTCGCCCGTCCCTGTGACATCGAGCGCAGCGTGGTGGCGTAGCCGAACATTTCCGCCAGCGGCACATCGGCGCGGATGATCTGGCTGCCGAAACGCTCTTCCAAGCCCTGCACCAGACCGCGCCGGGAGCTGAGATCGCCCATGATATTACCGGCGTACTCTTCCGGCGTTTCCACCTCGACATGCATCATGGGTTCGAGGATCGCCGGATCAGCGCGTTTCGCCCCCTCCTTAAAGCCGAAAATCGCCGCCATGCGGAACGCCATCTCCGAAGAGTCGACGTCGTGATAGGAGCCAAAGGTCAGCGTCACTTTCACGTCCACCACCGGATAGCCCGCCAGCACCCCATTATTCAGCGCTTCACGGATGCCCTTTTCCACCGACGGAATGTATTCCCGCGGTACCACGCCGCCTTTGGTGGCGTCTTCAAAAACGAAGCCCTTGCCCGCTTCCTGCGGCTCGAGCGTCAGCACCACATGACCGTACTGGCCTTTGCCGCCGGACTGGCGCACGAATTTGCCTTCCACCTCTTTAACCGTTTTGCGCAGCGTTTCGCGGTAGGTCACCTGCGGGCGACCGATGTTCGCCTCAACGCCGAATTCACGTTTCATGCGGTCAACAATGATCTCGAGATGCAGCTCGCCCATACCGGAAATAATGGTCTGCCCGGACTCTTCGTCGGTGTGCAGACGGAACGACGGATCTTCCGAAGCCAGTCGTTGCAGGGCAATACCCATTTTTTCCTGATCCGCTTTGGTCTTCGGCTCAATGGCCAGCGAGATCACCGGGTCCGGGAACTCCATGCGCTCAAGAGTGATCACCGCCGCCGGATCGGTCAGGGTATCGCCGGTGGTCACGTCTTTAAGCCCGACGCAGGCGGCGATATCGCCTGCCCGCAGCTCGTCCACTTCCAGCCGGTCATTGGCCTGCATCTGCACGATGCGGCCGATGCGCTCTTTTTTGCCTTTCACCGGGTTGTACACCGCGTCGCCTTTTTTCAGCACGCCGGAATAGACGCGGATAAAGGTCAACTGCCCGACGTAGGGGTCAGTCATCAGCTTGAACGCCAGCGCCGAGAAGGGTTCATTGTCGTCCGCATGACGTTCGATGGTGTCGCCCTTCTCATCCACGCCTTTGATAGCAGGAATATCCAGCGGCGATGGCATCAGCTCAACCACCGCATCAAGCATGCGCTGTACACCTTTGTTTTTAAAGGCGCTGCCGCAGAGCATCGGCTGGATCTCACCTGCGACGGTGCGGGCGCGCAACCCGGCGATGATCTCCGCTTCGCTGAGATCGCCGGTTTCCAGGTAGCGATCCATCAGGGTTTCAGTGGCTTCCGCCGCCGCCGAAACCATTTTTTCCCGCCACTGCTGCGCGGTTGCCAGTAAATCGTCCGGCACCGGCGCATAGCTGAAGGTCATGCCCTGGGTGGCGTCGTCCCACACAATGGCGCGCATTTTGATCAGATCGACCACACCGCTGAAGTGCTCTTCGCTGCCGATGGGGATAACAATGGGCACCGGATTGGCTTTCAGGCGGTCGATCATCATCTGCACCACGCGGAAGAAATCCGCGCCGGGGCGGTCCATTTTGTTGACGAAGGCCAGCCGCGGCACATGGTATTTGTTGGCCTGCCGCCAGACGGTTTCCGATTGCGGCTGTACGCCGCCCACCGAGTCATAGACCATAACCGCACCGTCGAGCACGCGCATGGAGCGTTCCACTTCTATGGTGAAATCAACGTGCCCCGGGGTGTCGATAATATTGATGCGATGCGGTTCAAAGCTGTGATCCATGCCAGGCCAGAAACAGCTGACCGCCGCTGAGGTAATGGTGATCCCGCGCTCCTGCTCCTGCGCCATCCAGTCCGTAACTGCAGCGCCATCGTGAACCTCACCCAGTTTGTGGCTCACGCCGGTGTAAAACAGGATACGTTCGGTAGTGGTGGTTTTCCCCGCATCGATATGGGCAGAAATACCAATATTACGATAGCGTTCAAGGGGGATGGGTCGGGGCATGATGCGTCCTTAGTCAGTTTGACAGTAAGCGACCGGCATGGTCGCGGGAGTTAACCAGGATCATCATAGTCCAACTGTACGAGTATATTCGAACTATTTTAGCTATAGTTATAGTTGATAATCTGGTGCGCCTGGCGCGTGGTATTGCCCGCAGCCTTCCAGTATATTACCCGGCCTGCTGTACCCTTTGTCTGACCATTACGGAGCCCTATGATCGCCAATCACCCTGAACGTGAACAAATCCGCCTTGAAAATGTGCTTTTCGCGCTGGGCAATCCCCTGCGGCTGGACATTGTGAAAACCCTGGCTGATGAGGGCGAACAGGCGTGCGGCGCGCTGCGCAGGGATGTGGCCAAGTCCACCATGACTCACCACTGGCGCGTACTGCGCGACAGCGGCGTGATCTGGCAGCGCCCGCAGGGGCGGGAGAATTTAATTTCCCTGCGCCGCGAGGATCTGGATGCGCGCTTTCCCGGCCTGATGGATATTTTGCTGAACGTGATGCATACGGAATAAACAATCATGACGGGCACAGACGCCCGTCGGCAGGCCGGTAATCAGAGACTGAAGCCATAATGAGAACCGTCGGGCAGCTCAATATCCAGACGCAGCTTACCGCCCGCCGCCTCAACATAGCGTTTTAACGATGAAAGTTTTAAATCGCGACCTGGTTTTTCCATGCCCGCCACCGTTGGCTGTTTGACGCCCAACGCCTGTGCCATGTCATTCTGGGTTTTGCGCACTTTTTCACGCAGCTCAGCAAGATGAATATTAAGCAGAATGTCCGCCGCCTGCGCTTCGGCGTTTGCCACGACGGCAGGATTTTCTTGCGCCAGAATTTGCGTCAGCGTTCTTCCCATCAGATTACCCCTTACGGTTAATTTTTTTCAGATGTTCGGCATACTCTTGTTCGGCAAGCGGCAGCATCACATCATAAAAGCGTTTCTCATTGCCCACCTTACTGCCTGCGCACAGGACGATCCCGGTGCGCATAACATCGAAGGCAAAAAAAGCACGGATCGGATCGCCGCGACTCTGGATACGCAGCTCCTTCATATTGGCGTAGCGTGAACCTCTGATGGTGTCTGCATAAGGCCTGGGCAGATGCGGACCTTTGGCCCTCAATACCAGCAGCGACGCCAGAATGCATTCCCGATCGGTATCATTTTGCATGCTGTACCAGGTATCGAATCTGTCCGTTGTTTCAATTACCCACATCTGCGCCCCTCAATAATATAGGTCAAAAGTTATATAGGTGCAAACCTATAAAAGAGAATGTGCACAATAAAATGCCGCATTACAGCCAGACAGTTGTCACGCCGGAAGGCGCCTTCAGAAAAATCGATGGTTGTTGCAGAGCATGCGGAATAAATGCGGTGAGGATCGGAAAGACGGATGCCGGGCGGCATATGCCCGGCGCTCGTATATCAGGTTTCCGGCAGCTCAATATGGCTGTCAGCGAGCGTACCCATCTGGTGATGCATGGCACAGGCGGCGTCGATAAGGGGCATCGCCAGCGCCGCGCCGCTGCCTTCGCCGAGCCGCATTCCCATATTCAGATACGGCTCCAGCCCCAGCTGCGCGAGGGCGATTTTCGCGCCCTTCTCCGCCGATAAATGCGAGGGTATGAGATAGGGCTTCACCGCTGGTGCGATACGGCAGGCCGCCAGCGCCGAGGCGTAAGAGAGATAACCGTCGAGCACCACCGGCAGGCCGCAGGAGGCCGCGCCGAGCATGACGCCGGTCATGCCCAGCAGATCGTAGCCCCCCAGTTTCGCCAGCACGTCCAGTCCGTCCTGCGCATCAGGCTGATTCACTGCTATTGCCCGCCTGACCACCTCCGCTTTATGGGGCAACTGCGGGGGCGGCAGATTCGCGCCTATGCCGACCACGTCTTCAGGCTGCGCGCCGGTAAATACGCTGACCATCGCCGCGGCTGGGGTGGTATTCGCCATACCCAGCTCGCCGACGCCGAACACCGTCACGCCCCGGGCCGCCAGTTCGCGGGTATAACGGATGATGTCAAGCAGCAGCGCCTGCGCCTGTTCGCGGGGCATTGCCGGGCCAACCGCGATGTTGCCGCTGCCGCGCGCCATTTTCATATTGAGGATGCCGGGAATGGGATCGCTGTCGATCCCCACGTCCACCACCAGCACTTGTGCCCCCGCCTGCGCTGCCAGTACGCAGACGCCGGTATTGTTGCGTGTCATGTTGGCGGTCTGGATTGCGGTGACAAACTGCGGCGAGACGGTCACCCCTTCCTGCCAGACCCCGTGATCGGCGCACATCACCACAATGGCTTTATCCGGCAGCGCGGTTTTGCCTTTCAGCCCCGGCAGACCGGCGAGCTGTACCGCCAGCGCTTCCAGCCGCCCGAGGCTGCCCGGTGGTTTAAGCAGCCCGTCGATATGCCGTTGTGCGGCGACCATGGCCGCGTCATCAGGAGCCGGGATCGGCGGGAATAGATCGATCAGTGTCTGCATGATGGTTCTCAGTGTGCGGGCTAGCGAAGCAGCGCCAGCATAAAAATGACTTCACCCAGTTCGATGGCGGCACCGAGCGTGTCCCCGGTCTGCCCGCCAAGCGTGCGTTTGAGCATCAGGCCGAGCAGGTAAATGGCGACGAGCGTTATCGCCAGCGCCAGCAGTCCCGTTATGCCCAACAGCATCGCCGCCAGTAAAGCGGTGATACCCAGCGTGATCAACGTCTGCGCCAGACTGATTTTGCCGATAAACAGGTTGCCGAGTCCCTCCTCGCGGGCATAGCGATGCCCGTACATCAGCAGCACGGAACCACCGCGTCCGGCGGCGCAGGCGGCGATCAGCACCGTCAGCACCGGCATATCGCGCAGGGCCAGTTCGGCGATGACCAGCACTTTCGCCAGCAGCACGACGATCAGCGCCAGGCCGCCGTGGGTGCCCAGCCGACTGTCGCGCATGATCGCCAGCATCCGCTCCCGCGTACGGGCGGAAAATACGCCGTCACAGGTGTCCGCCAGCCCGTCGAGATGGAAACCGCCGGTGAGCAGCGCCAGCGCCAGCACGCTGAACAGCGCCGCCAGCGGGATGCCGCACCAGCCGTCGAGCAGGATAAACACCAACCCGCCGAGCGCGCCGAGCACCACGCCCACCAGCGGAAAGGTGACGATGCCGCGTACGTACTGCTCTACCGCCAGTCCCTGCAGAAAGCGTTCCGGCACCGGGATGCGGCTCATAAAAGCAAGAGTGGCGAGAAAGAGTTTCATTTGATTTTGACTCCAATACCGGACACCACCAGCCAGACGTCATCGGCGGCCTGCGCCAGCCGCTGATTCACCCGCCCGGCGATATCACGAAAATGCCGCGCCAGCCGGTTTTCCGGCACAATTCCCATCCCCACTTCGTTAGTGACCAGTACCACCGACGACGGGCAGCGCTGACAGGCGACAATCAGCGCCTCGATCTGCTGCTGCACGCTGGCTTCCAGCGCCTGAAAATCCCAGCTGTCGGGATCGCTGTCGCCGCCCAGGGCAAACAGCTGGTTGGTGATGAGCGTGGTGATGCACTCCAGCAAGATCGCCTCCTGCGGATCGTTATCCGGGGTGATGATGTCGTCCAGCTGCTGCCAGCGCTCCTCGGTGCGCCAGTGCGCCGGGCGGCTATCACGGTGATGCTGGATCCGGGCGGCCATTTCCTCATCAAAAATCTGCGAAGTGGCGATATACAGCACCCGTGGTGATGCGCTGACCAGCGTTTCCGCATGACGGCTCTTGCCGCTGCGCGCGCCGCCGGTGACAAGGGTGATCATGCTGGCTCCTTATGCTCGCGCATAATCTGGTAGATTTTTTCGATGTCGATATGGCTGCGCATGGCGTCCGCCAGCCGGTCAAACTGCTGCGCTTTGTGATCCTGCCAGCTGAAGCCTGACGCCAGCGGCGGCAGATTTTTGCGCTGGCGCAGGCCGTTGATCACCGCGCGGGTAAAGGCATCGCTGTCGAACAGGCCGTGCAGGTAGGTGCCAAACACCAGACCGTCGTCGCTCACCGCGCCATCTGCCACGCGTTGCCCCTGTTTTTCCAGCCACAGCGCCGGGCGGCAGCCTTCGTGCCGCGTGGTGTCGCCCATATGGATTTCATAGCCGCTGAGCGGAATATCGCGGGCTCCCGCCAGCCAGCCGGGAAGCGCTGTGCCGCTGCGCGCCGTCACTTTTGTGGTGGTTTTCTGCGGCGCAAAGATCGTCTCCACCGGCAGGAAGCCTAAGCCCGGTTGCCTGCCCATGTGTGACTCCACGTCATCGGTGATGGTTTCGCCGAGCATCTGATAGCCGCCGCAGATGCCGAACACCGGCACCCCGGCGTGATGTAACTGCACCACCGCCTGCGCCAGCCCGCTCTCCCGCAGCCAGTGCAGATCGCCCAGGGTATTTTTACTGCCCGGCAGGATCAGCAGATCGCAGTGTTCCAGCTCATCGGAATGACGCACGTACCGCAGCCGCACGTCCGGCTGTGCCGCCAGCGCGTTAAAATCAGTGAAGTTAGAGATATGCGGCAGTTGCACCACGGCGATGGTGATCTCCCGTTCGCCGGTATGCCGGTATTTGCCGCGTTGCAGGGCCACGCCGTCTTCATCTTCCAGATCGATGTCCAGCCACGGCATCACGCCCAGCACAGGCACGCCGGTTAAGGCTTCGATTTGCCGCAGGCCGGAGGTCAGCAGCGCCACGTCGCCGCGAAATTTATTGATGATCACCCCTTTCACGCGCCAGCGTTCGTGCTCCTGCAACAGCGCGAGGGTGCCGTAGATGGCGGCAAAGACGCCGCCGCGATCGATGTCCGCCACCAGGATCACCGGGCATGCGGCCATTTCCGCCATACCCATGTTGACGATATCACGGTCGCGCAGGTTGATCTCCGCCGGGCTGCCCGCGCCTTCCAGCACCAGCACCTCGTACTCCTGCGCCAGGCTCCGGTAAACCTCGATAATCTGCTCACGCAGTTGCGGCTTGAAGTCGTGATAGCTGACGGCGTCCATGTGGCTGGCGACTTTACCCATCAGCACGATCTGCGCATGGCGGTCGCCGGTGGGTTTTAACAGCACCGGGTTCATGCGCACATCAGGCTCGATACCTGCCGCCTCCGCCTGAAAAATCTGCGCGCGGCCCATTTCGTGGCCGTCCGGCGTGATGCCGGAATTAAGCGCCATGTTCTGCGATTTGAACGGCGCGGTGCGCAAGCCGTCCTGCCAGAAAATCCGGCACAGCCCGGCGACCAGCATACTTTTACCCACATCCGAGGCGGTGCCCTGCACCATAATGGCTAAGGGTTGCGGTGATTGATTCATGATAGCCATCCGGAAAACGCCAGATGCACCAGCGCGAAAAGCACCAGCGCCAGGGTGGAGGCGACCCACATCAGTTGTACGGTGCGGGGAATGTCATCGACATGGATCTCACGGCGCGCGTCGCCAATCCAGGGTTTATCCACCCGCTGTCCAAAATAGTTATTCGGACCGCCCAGGCGAATGCCCAGCGCACCGGCGACCGTGGCTTCCGGCCAGGCGCAGTTGGGGCTGCTGTGATTACGGCGATCGCGGAAACCGATCCGCAGGGCGCGGGCGGCATCCTGACGACACAGCCAGGCCGCGACGCTGAACAGCAGCCAGCTGAGCCTGGCGGGAATAAAATTCGCCACATCGTCCATGCGCGCGCTGACCATGCCGATGGCACGGTATTTTTCGTGCTTGTAGCCGACCATCGAATCCAGGGTGTTCACCGCTTTATAGGCCATCGCCAGCGGCGCGCCGCCGAGCAGTAAAAAGAACAGCGGGGCTATCACGCCATCGACGGTATTTTCCGCCACGGTTTCCACCACCGCGCGCTGGATTTGCGCAGGCTGGAGTGCGGAGGTGTCGCGCCCGACGATCCATGACAGTTTTTCCCGGCTTTCTTCCAGCGTGCCGTGACGGAGGGCCTTTTCCACGGCGCGGGCGCTGTCGTCGAGGCAACGCGTCGCCAGAATGGTGTAGATCATCCACACCTCCACCAGCCAGCCGACCCACGGGTGCAGCGCCGTTGCCAGCGTGATGACGCCAGAGGCAACGCCCCAACTTATCCCCACCACCAGCAGCCACATGATGCCGCCGCCGATGCGCAGGGTAATATCCTGCCTGCAAAGGCGGCGCACCTGCCGCTGGACGATCGTAATGAGCGTGCCGATCCAGCGTACCGGATGCGGCCAGTGCGGCGGATCGCCAAGCCAGCGGTCAAGCAGCCAGGCGGCGCACCAGGCAAGCAGCGTCATGGCCTTTGCCTTAGGGAAAGGGAAAACTGAACGATCATAGATAGCCGGTAAAAGTGGAGGTTTGTCATCACTTTACACGGATGCGCGACGGGGGAACAGAACGGTGAGGGAGAGTCCCTCACCGCAAAGGAATTACTCGGCTTTAGGTTCGTGGGTTTTCATTTCACCCATGGTCTTGAGCTTTTTGGAGATCTCGCGACGCTCTTTGGAGATCTCGGCGTTTTTGATGATGTAGTCATCAACGCGATCTTCGTAATCGCTTTTCATGCTGGCGATGATGCCCTGGATGGCTTCAACGCTCATGCCCGGCTTGATGTAATCGCTCAGGTTATCCAGCAGCAGCACGCGTTTCTGGTTATCACGGATCTTTTTCTCAACGTCCTGGATTTCACGCTGGAGTTTGTTTTTACGACGGAACAGACGAACAAATTCCAGAACATCCTGAAACGAAGGCTTAGTAGTTTCCATTTTTACACCCCTGCTAATATAAGATTCGGATTCGTAAAAGCACCCACCCCGGCTCAACACTACTTTCAGCGGCTGCTAATGACAATGCTTTTGTGCCTGCGGGTATCATAACCCTAATTTATGCTGAATCGAAACAACACGCACGCATCCCCTGCACAGGTGGAGCTTATTTGCGCAGTGCGCGACAAATCAAATGCGACAGCAGTTCAAGCTGACGCGCCAGTTCCATACTTAACCATACATAGCCGTGCATCGGCGTTTCCGCCAGGGTTTCCCCCTGATGCGCCTGAATAAGCTCCCGCAGTTCACGGGTGATGTCGTTAAGCTTTTCGCTGTTCGCCACTATCGGCTGCGGGTTACCCTCGTAGAGCGCATGGGCAATGGTCAGCAGAGTCTGCTGCGTCATGTTTTGCATGTCACGCAGGGTATGGGCATTCAGCATCACCATATGGCTGGCGCGCGAGGCCCAGTGGGCATTGATTTGCAGCTCCAGTATGCACACCATATTGCGGCTCACCGTCTGGATCGCCTCAAAGATGGATTTTTGAATACGCGTCTCTTTGCTGGCGGGCGTGATAAGCCCGCGCATTTTCACCACGTCGTTAAGGATGGTTTGCAGGTGCTTTTCCAGCCGCGGACGTTCCACCAGGTTCGGTGAAAACCCCGCCTGATAGACGCGGTTAAAGGCGGTGACATAATTCGCCATCTGAATGCGCCAGTGGATAAAGGCGCGCTGCGGCCAGATACTGGTAAAAAGCATCGCCAGCAGGGAACCGAGAATGACATCGCCCCCGCGCCACAGCGCCGTATGCATATCCCCCGCGGGGGCACCCACCACCACCGCCAGGGTGATGCCGATCAGCAGCGCCTGATAGGGCTTTTTGCCGAGCGCCAGCCAGCCGCAGAGGAACATGGCCGCTGCGCACCACAGCAACATCACCGGCAGCGAAATCAACTCCAGCTTTAACGCCACCAGCCCCAGCGCCGAGCCAAAAATAGTGCCGCCGATGCGCTCCCAGGCGCGCGGTACCACGTTGCCCAGAAAAGAGATCGGCCCCATGATCACCACCAGCGTGATCAGCGGCCATGTGCCTTCGGGAACCTGAAGTAAGCGCACCAGTAAGAACGTCAGAATAAACGCCAGCGCGATCCGCACCCCGTGGACAATACGATAGTGACGGTAGAGACGAATTTCAAAAGGGCTGAGTGATTTGTCGGGGCGCACACCCGTTCTCCGGCTAAAACAACAAAGGCGCAATTGTAGCGGCTTTTTACCAGGCGATTTCCGCGTTATGGCCTGAATGATGGCAAAAATGACGATTTACTCGCCAGTCGCGCCATAAACGCCTCCAGGATCAATTCTGAAGGCTGGGCCAAAACGCCGTCAGAGCACTTTTGGCTCGACGGGGATATGCATGTCGATCTCCCAGTGCCCTTCGCCGCTGTCGGCATTGAGATAGATCTCAAAGCACGGACCCCGTGCAATCTGGTAATTCTGATCCGCTAACAGCGTGTCGAAGAATCCGTCCCAGGCCTGCTGGAAATCCTCGTTTTCAACGCGTGCGCGGGCTACCGCATAAGCGCCGCCGGGCAGTTCGGTGAGCATCACGCCTTCGCTGTTTTCCGGCAGGGCAAAGTCTTCATCCACCGCGATCACCACATCAGCACGCAGCTTTTCCGCCGGTACTTCATCGGGGTTGTCGTAATAGGCCGCGATCCACGCCCGCGGCAGCAGCTGCTTACTCTTAACCCACAGGGTCAGCTGTTCGAAGCCCTGCTTTACGGTTTTTTCCCACGGCCCCACCAGATGAAAACCGGCAATCTTACGCGAATCAACGTCTTTGATTTGATAGTCCATTGCTGCCTCCGACGAATTTAACTGTATGGATATACACTATAAATGACGCAAAATCACTATACACCCACTAGTTTGTCAGTATGCGAGCAGGCTCGCATACTCGCCACTCAGGCAGCAAAATGCTCAGGCTTTATGATGGAACCAGTCGTTGAGGCGCGAGAATACACCGCCCTTGCCGACGCTCTCCAGCGTGTACAGCGGCCAGTGGGCGATGACTTTGTCGCGATCGTAAAGCGCGATCTCCCCCACCTGCTGATGCGCCGCTATCGGCGCCTGTAAATCTTTGTTGGTCAGGGTGTATTTTGCCTTAATATAAGGCACTTCTGATTTGGGCAGCGCCAGCCAGAAATCCTGCCCGGTGCCAACCGCCACCTGTTTTTTATCGCCGAACCAGATGCGCTCGCTGCCGACCTTCTGACCCTGGCGCAGCACCTGCACCGTATCAAAATTCTGCTGGCCCCAGTGCAGCAGTTTACGCGCCTGGTCTTCGCGTCCTTTCGGACTGTCGGCACCCATGATCACTGAAATCAGGCGGCGCTGGCCGTCGACGGCAGAAGCGACAATGTTGAAGCCTGCGCCGGAAGTGTGGCCGGTTTTCAGCCCGTCCACATTGAGCGTTTTATCCCACAACAGGCCATTGCGGTTCTGCTGGGTAATCCCGTTCCACGTCAGGCTTTTCTCACTGTACATATGATAAAACTGCGGTTCCCCGTGGATAATAGCGCGGGAGAGCACCGCCAGATCCCAGGCGGAGCTGTGCTGCCCCGGCGCATCGAGGCCGTGCACGGTTTCAAAATGGGTGTCGCGCAGGTGCAGCTTCTGCACGTAATCGTTCATCATCTTCACAAACTGCGGCTGGCCGCCCGCCACATGATCCGCCAGCGCCACGCAGGCGTCATTGCCGGAATCGACGATCAGCCCGCGGCTGAGATCGCGCACCGTGACGCGGTCGCCCGGTTTGATAAACATCAGCGAGGAGCCGTCAAACACCGGATTGCCTTTCGCCCAGGCGTCCGGACCGACCGTTACCACCTCGTCCGGGGTGATGCGGTGGCTGTCAATGGCGCGATCGACAACGTAGCCGGTCATCAGCTTGGTCAGGCTGGCCGGGTTGCGCTGTTGATGTTCATTGCCCGCGGTTAATACCTGGCCGGTGGTGTAATCCATTAAAACCCAGGACGCGGCCTGGATTTGCGGTGGCTGAGGGGTGACGGGTAAATCGGCAGCCAGCGCAGAATTCACGCAAACAGCAATACATGATGCGGCAATAAACAAACGGCGTTTCAACGGGAGATCCTCTGATTCAGGTAAATGGCTGACCTTTTTACGGAATTTCTTATGTCGTTACTCCGTTTAATTGCAAAGAAATGTGACAGTGGCGCGCGGAGTCTGGATGATTGCTCGCAAAATCAGCAGCCGGATGGCATTTATGTCGGAAGAAGCGGCGGGATGGTTTACCATAGACAGGTCACTTCAAAACAGGATGAACTCACTGGTGTCTGATTCCGCTCCGCAGCCAACTTTTTTATTTCACGATTACGAAACCTTCGGCACCAGCCCGGCGCTGGATCGCCCCGCGCAGTTCGCCGCTTTGCGAACCGATGCGGATTTTAACGTTATCGGCGAGCCGGAGGTCTTTTACTGCAAGCCGGCTGATGATTACCTGCCCCAGCCGCAGGCGGTGCTGATCACCGGGATCACACCGCAGATCGCGCTGGCGAAAGGCGATAACGAAGCCACCTTCGCCAGGCGTATCCACGCCCTTTTTACGGTGCCGGAAACCTGTGTGGTGGGCTACAACAATGTGCGCTTCGACGATGAAGTGACGCGCAATATTTTCTATCGCAACTTTTACGATCCCTATGCCTGGAGCTGGCAGAATCACAATTCCCGCTGGGATCTGCTGGATGTGATGCGCGCCTGCTATGCCCTGCGTCCCGACGGCATCAACTGGCCGGAAAACGACGACGGGCTGCCGAGCTTCCGCCTGGAGCACCTGACCCGCGCCAACGGCATTGAGCACAGTAATGCCCATGACGCGATGGCGGACGTCTACGCGACCATCGCCATGGCGCAGCTGGTGAAGGCGAAGCAGCCGAAGCTGTTCCAGTATCTTTATGAGCATCGCAGTAAACATAAACTGACGGCGCTGATTGATGTGCCGCAGATGACGCCGCTGGTGCATGTCTCCGGGATGTTTGGCGCGTGGCGCGGCAATACCAGCTGGGTGGCCCCGCTGGCCTGGCATCCTGAGAACCGCAATGCGGTGATTATGGTTGATCTCGCCGGGGATATGTCGCCGCTGTTAACCCTTGAGGCCGATGCGCTGCGTGAGCGGCTTTACACCGCGAAAGACGATCTTGGCGATGACGCCGCCGTGCCGGTGAAGCTGGTGCATCTGAATAAGTGCCCGGTGCTGGCGCAGGCCAATACGCTGCGCGCCGCCGACGCTGACCGACTGGGGATTAACCGCCAGCACTGTCTCGACAACCTTAAACTACTGCGTGAAAACCCGCAGGTGCGGGAAAAAGTGGTGGCGATCTTCGCCGACGCCGAGCCTTTTGTGCCGTCGGAAAACGTCGATACCCAGTTGTATAACGGGTTTTTCAGCGATGCCGATCGCGCCGCGATGAAGATTGTGCTGGAAACCGATCCGCGTAATCTGCCGGCGCTGGATATTACTTTTGCTGATAAACGCATCGAAAAGCTGCTGTTTAACTACCGGGCGCGTAACTACCCCGGCACGCTGGATGAGGCGGAGCAGCAGCGCTGGCATGCGCACCGGCAGAGTATCTTCACAGAGGAATTTTTGCAGGCGTGGGTGCAGGAGCTGGAAATGCTCTACAGCCAGCATGAAGGAGACGCTGAGAAGCAGGCGTTACTGAAAGCGCTGTTCCAGTATGTGCAGGACATTGTCTGACCTCCCTCTTCTGAGGGCGGTACAGAAAGCAAAAAACCGGAGGCGTTAACCTCCGGTTTTTTTATACGTCATTTAGCGGGTGCTGCTTTTACTGCGGGATATCTTCGTACTGCGGAACCGGATTGCGGAAGCTTTTAGTCACGCAGGCCAGATACAGCAGACCGATAGCGCCCCAGATGAGGCCAAGGATCATGGAGCTTTCTTCCAGATTCAGCCACAGTGCGCCTACCGTCAGCGCGCCACACATTGGCAGCACCAGGTAGTTGAAGTGATCTTTCAGCGTTTTGTTACGCTTTTCACGGATCCAGAACTGGGAGATCACCGACAGGTTAACGAAGGTGAAGGCCACCAGCGCACCAAAGTTAATCAGCGCCGTCGCGGTCACCAGGTCGAAGTTAATCGCCAGCAGCGCAATCGCGCCCACCAGCAGCACGTTCCATGCCGGAGTACGCCATTTCGGGTGCACGTAACCGAAGAAACGGGTCGGGAACACGCCGTCACGGCCCATCACGTACATCAGACGGGATACGCCAGCATGCGCTGCCATACCGGATGCCAGTACGGTGATGGTGGAGAAAATCAGCACGCCGAACTGGAAGGTTTTACCCGCCACGTAGAGCATGATTTCCGGCTGTGACGCATCCGGATCTTTAAAGCGCGAGATGTCCGGGAAGTACAGCTGCAGGAAGTAAGAGGCCACGATAAACACCAGGCCGCCAATCAGCGCGGTCAGGAAGATGGCACGCGGGATCACGCGCTCGGCGTCTTTCGTTTCTTCAGACAGCGAAGAGATACCATCGAAGCCCAGGAACGAGAAGCACAGGATGGTTGCGCCGGTGATCATCGGCACCACGTGCGCGCCTTCGGACCAGAACGGACGGGTGCTGGTCAGCGTACCTGCGCCTTCACCGTGCGCCACGCCATAGACGATCAGGCCAATGATAGCCGCCACAATCCCCATCTGCAGGATCACGATCAGGGTGTTGAAGTTCGCCACTGATTTGATGCTGCGCAGGTTGGAGATGGTCATAAAGGCTACCAGCGCGACCACAAAAATCCAGGATGGCACGCTCGGCACCAGCGCTTCGAAATAGATTTTCGCCAGCAGGATGTTGATCATCGGCATGAACAGGTAGTCCAGCAGCGATGACCAGCCCACCATAAAGCCAACAGCCGGGCTGATGGATTTCTGGGCGTAAGTATAAGCAGAGCCCGCAGACGGGAAACGGCGAACCAGTTTGCCGTAGCTGAGCGCAGTGAACAGGATCGCCACCAGCGCAAAGGCGTAAGCCGTCGCGACGTGACCATCAGTCAATCCAGAGACAATGCCGAACGTATCGAACAGCGTCATCGGCTGCATATAGGCAAGACCCATCATAACAACCGGAATCAGCGTAAGGGTTTTACGCAATTCCACGCGAGAGGTTTTTGGAGTAACGTTATGCGACATGGTGAACCCCCATTACGGCAGATGCCATCGCAAATGCAAAAAATTGCCCCATCTGTTTTCTTTCCTCAGCGACAACGACTGTCGTTTTTTAAATGTGTATCTATCCGGTACGAAGCCCGGCCTCTTTGATTAAATGACGTTTTTATTGCAAAAAAAATAACCGACGCGTTTAACGTCGGTTAGTCTCATTTTTTGCAGGCGGCGTATTTTGCCCCAAATCCGGGCGCGATGACAAGACTGTGAAAGGCCTGTCATGCGAATATTTTTACGATTGCCCGCCGTGACGGGCATCAGCAAAATTGTAAACGCCGGTAATAGCACTATTTGCCACTATTTCCCTGCACCACCACGCGCTGGCGAGGCCTGCGGTTTGCTCATTCCAGCCCAGCCAGACGGGTTCCGCAGACACCTCGTCAGTGACGCGCTTTTCAATCAGCGCGCCGCTGTCGAGAAAGCGCTGCGCCAGATAGCGCGGTACCCAGCCACAGCCGAGACCGCCCCGTAATAACTCAAGTTTAGTCTTAAAATCGAAAACCGCGATCGCTTCATGATCGTCCGGCATGGCCTGCCTGCCGCTGCTCACCACAATGGCGCGATGGCGTTTGATGTCATGACGGGGTATGGGCTCTGCTGCTTTCGCCAGCGGATGATGCGGGGCAACGGCGAAAACCTGTTCAAGGCTGCCCAGTCGGGTAAAGCCAAAGCCGCTGAGATGAGGAGGTTCATGCAGCGCGCCGACGATGATATCGGCCTCGCCGTTAATGAGCGCCTGCCAGGAGCCTGACAGCACGCCATTGATAAACTTCAGACGGGTGACACTATGATCCCGATAAAAGGCGTCAATAAGCGGTAACAACAAGGAAAACGGGAAGGTGTCGTCAACGCCTATCACCAGCTGGCTTTCCCAGCCCTGATGAAGCTTCACCGCCTGCTTTTCCAGCTCCCGGACGGCGTGCAGCACGTCGCGCCCTTTCTCCAGCAGCATCTGTCCGGTGCGGGTGAATTTCGCCCGATGCCCGCTGCGATCGAGCAACTGAATATTCAGATCGCTCTCCAGCTTATGCACGGTGTAACTCAGCGCAGAGGGCGTTTTATAGAGCTTTGCGGAGGCTGCTGCAAAGCTGCCCTCTTTTTCCAGCGCATCCAGGATCACCAGCACATCCAGCAATGGTTTCATGCTCGCCCCCTCAGGGTGTGCGACCAGTCAATCCCTGCCAGTCGCCGTGTCCATCGGCATGAGCAGCGGATCGGGGTATTGATAGTCAAATCCCAGCTCTTTGGTGATGCGGCTGCCGTCAACGATTTTGCCTTTGTCAGCAGTCGGCGCATCATGAAACTGCGGCACCGGCAGATCCAGCTGCCGCGCCATGGCGGGATAAAATGTCGATCGCGCCGGGTGGGCAGGCGCACAGATATTATAGATGTGCCCGCCTTTTGGAGCCTGCAACAAAAGGGTGATTGCGGCCACGACATCATCCAGATGGGCGAGATTGACGCCATGCTGACCGTTTGGCGCGGTTTTACCGGCAAAGAAGCGGCCAGGATGACGCCCCGGCCCCACCAGCCCCGCCAGACGAAGGATGTCCACCGAGGTGCCCGGCAGATTATGCAGCCAGTCCTCCAGATCTTTGAGAACGCGCCCGCTGGCGGTCACCGGCTGGCGAGGACTGTCCTCTTTTACCGTACCGGCAACGTCGCCGTAGACCGAGGTGGAGCTGGTAAAGATAATACGCGGGATGCGGTGCGCCAGCGCGCTGTCGACAATTTCCTGCATCGCCTGCATATAGAATTCGTCCCCTGGCCCGCTGCGGCGGGCAGGTAGTGTAATAACCAGTGCGTCGACGTTCATCAGGGCGTCGAGATCGTCGGTGTCGCATATCAGCTCCGGGGTGAGTTGCAGCAGATAGCTGTCAATGCCGCACATGCGCGCGGCCTCAACGCCGTCCTGAGTTGTTTTACTGCCGGTTACCTGCCAGCCCCGCGCCGACAGCGCTAATGCCAGCGGCATCCCCAGCCAGCCCAGTCCGACAATTGCCACCTTCTTCATGCCTTTCTCCTGACGTTCACGCATCTGCAGTAAGGCTACGCCAGCGTGAGAGAACTGACAATTCATAGAATCAATATGAAATGATTTAATGATGGAAAAAAGCCCTTGCCTTACAGGGCTAAACTGGTTTAGGTTAATCGCAAGCAGTTGAATATTCATTCATCGAGAAAATTTATGACACGCGTTCAATTTAACCACCACCATCACCATCATCCTGACTAGTCTTTCAGGCGATGTGTGCTGGAAGACATTCAGATCTTCCAGTGGTGCATGAACGTATGAAAAAGCCCCCGGAAGATCATCTTCCGGGGGCTTTTTTTTGAACCAAATTCAGGCAGGAACAGAGGATAATCCGAATGTTAGACAATACCCGTTTACGCATAGCTATTCAGAAGTCCGGGCGCTTAAGTGATGATTCACGCGAACTGCTCGCCCGCTGCGGCATTAAAATTAACCTGCACACGCAGCGTCTGATCGCGCTGGCAGAAAACATGCCGATCGATATTCTGCGTGTGCGTGACGACGACATTCCGGGCCTGGTAATGGACGGCGTGGTCGATCTGGGCATTATCGGCGAGAACGTGCTGGAAGAAGAGCTGCTCACCCGCCGCGCCCAGGGCGAAGATCCGCGTTACTTCACCCTGCGTCGTCTGGATTTCGGCGGCTGTCGTCTGTCGCTGGCGACCGCGGTGGATGAGGTCTGGGACGGCCCGGCGGCGCTCAACGGTAAACGCATCGCCACCTCTTATCCGCACCTGCTGAAGCGCTATCTGGATCAGAAAGGCGTTTCTTTTAAATCCTGTCTGCTCAATGGTTCTGTTGAAGTGGCGCCGCGCGCCGGTCTGGCCGATGCCATTTGTGACCTGGTCTCCACCGGCGCCACCCTGGAAGCTAACGGCCTGCGCGAAGTGGAAGTGATTTACCGCTCCAAAGCCTGTCTCATCCAGCGTGATGGTGAGATGGACGATGCCAAACAGCAGTTGATCGACAAACTGCTGACCCGTATTCAGGGCGTGATCCAGGCCCGTGAATCCAAGTACATCATGATGCACGCGCCAACCGAGCGTCTTGATGAAGTGATCGCCCTGCTGCCCGGCGCGGAACGCCCGACCATTTTACCGCTGGCAGGCGATCAGCAGCGCGTGGCGATGCACATGGTGAGCAGTGAGACGCTGTTCTGGGAAACCATGGAAAAACTGAAAGCGCTGGGCGCCAGTTCGATCCTGGTGCTGCCGATTGAGAAGATGATGGAGTGACGGCGATGAGCTTCAATACTGTAATCGACTGGAACAGCTGTAGCCCGGAACAGCAACGTGAACTGTTGCAGCGCCCGGCGATCTCCGCATCAGAAAGCATCAGCCGTACGGTTGCCGGGATCCTGGATAACGTGAAAGCCCGGGGTGACGACGCGCTGCGCGAGTACAGCGCGAAGTTTGATAAAACCGAGGTTGGCGCGCTGAAAGTCACCGCGCAGGAAATTGACGACGCCAGCGCCCGTCTGGGAGAGACTCTTAAACATGCTATGGCCGTAGCGGTCAAAAATATCGACACCTTTCACATGGCGCAGCAGCTGCAAACCGTGGATGTCGAAACCCTGCCGGGCGTGCGCTGCCAGCAGGTGACCCGTCCGATCGATTCGGTCGGCCTGTATATTCCGGGCGGCTCCGCTCCGCTGTTCTCGACAGTATTGATGCTGGCGACACCGGCGCGCATCGCCGGTTGCCGGAAAGTGGTGCTCTGCTCACCGCCGCCGATTGCCGATGAGATCCTTTATGCGGCGAAGCTGTGCGGTGTGCAGGACGTCTATAAAGTGGGCGGCGCGCAGGCGATTGCGGCCATGGCTTTCGGCACCGATTCCATCCCGCAAGTGGATAAAATTTTCGGCCCCGGCAACGCGTATGTGACCGAGGCCAAGCGTCAGGTCAGCCAGCGTCTTGATGGCGCGGCCATAGATATGCCTGCCGGGCCTTCTGAAGTGCTGGTGATCGCCGACAGCGGCGCGACGCCGGATTTCGTGGCCTCCGATCTTCTTTCCCAGGCCGAACACGGCCCGGACTCGCAGGTTATTCTGCTGACGCCGGACAACGCCATGGCGGAAGCGGTGGCGCAGGCCGTTGAGCGTCAGCTGGCGGATTTACCGCGTGCTGATACCGCCCGCCAGGCGCTGGCGGCCAGCCGTCTGATTGTGGCGCGGGATCTGGCGCAGTGCGTGGCGATTTCAAATGCCTATGGCCCGGAACACCTGATCATCCAGACCCGCGAAGCGCGTGCGCTGGTTGACGACATCACCAGCGCCGGTTCGGTATTTCTGGGTGACTGGTCGCCGGAATCGGCGGGGGATTACGCCTCCGGCACCAATCACGTGCTGCCGACCTACGGTTATACCGCCACCTGTTCCAGCCTCGGGCTGGCGGATTTCCAGAAACGCATGACCGTGCAGGAGTTGTCCCGCGACGGCTTCGCCGCCCTCGCCTCCACCATTGAAACCCTGGCCGCCGCCGAACGCCTGCACGCGCACAAAAATGCCGTGACGCTGCGCGTTAACGCCCTTAAGGAGCAAGCATGAGCATCACCGAACTCGCGCGTGAAAATGTGCGCAACCTGACGCCCTATCAGTCTGCGCGCCGTCTGGGCGGTAAGGGCGATGTCTGGCTGAATGCCAATGAATTCCCGACGCCGGTGGCGTTTCAGTTTACACAGCAGACGCTGAACCGTTACCCGGAGTGTCAGCCGAAAGCGGTGATTGACGGCTATGCCGCTTATGCCGGACTCAAACCGGAGCAGGTGCTGGTCAGCCGGGGCGCTGATGAAGGTATTGAACTGTTGATCCGCGCCTTTTGCGAGCCGGGCAAGGATGCGGTGCTGTTCTGCCCCCCAACCTACGGTATGTACAGCGTCAGCGCCGAAACCTTCGGCGTGGAAACGCGTACCGTACAGGCGCTGGACGACTGGCAGCTCAACGTGCCCGCCATTGCTGAAAAGCTCGACGGCGTGAAGCTGCTATACGTATGCAGCCCGAACAACCCGACCGGGCAGATCGTCAACCCGGCGGATCTGCGGGCGCTGCTGGAGATGACCCGCGGTAAAGCGCTGGTTGTCGCTGATGAAGCCTATATTGAGTTTTGCCCGCAGGCGACGCTCACCGGCTGGCTGGCGGAATATCCGCATCTGGTGGTGCTGCGTACCCTGTCTAAAGCCTTTGCGCTGGCGGGTCTGCGCTGTGGCTTTACGCTGGCCAATGAAGAAGTCATTAGCCTGTTGATGAAGGTGATCGCCCCCTATCCGCTTTCCACGCCGGTGGCGGACATCGCCGCGCAGGCGCTGACCCCGCAGGGCATTGCCGCAATGCGCGAGCGCGTGGCGCAGATCCTGGCGGAACGTCAGTATCTGGTGGAGAATCTGCGCGATATTCCCTGCGTCGAACAGGTTTTTGATTCGGAAACCAACTATATTCTGGTGCGCCTCACCGCCTCCAGCGCGGTATTTAAATCGCTCTGGGATCAGGGCATTATCTTACGCGATCAAAATAAACAACCCACTTTGAGCGGCTGCCTGCGCATCACTATTGGCACCCGGGAAGAAAGCCAGCGCGTCATTGACGCCTTACGTGCGGAGCAAGTATGAGCCAGAAGTACCTCTTTATTGACCGTGATGGCACGCTGATTAGCGAGCCGCCGAGCGACTTTCAGGTCGATCGTTTTGACAAGCTGGCCTTCGAGCCGGATGCCATTCCGGTTTTGCTAGCCTTACAAAAAGCCGGTTTCAAACTGGTGATGATCACCAATCAGGACGGACTGGGCACGGCGAGCTTCCCGCAGGCCGATTTCGATGGCCCGCACAATCTGATGATGCAGATTTTTACCTCTCAGGGCGTGGTCTTTGACGAGGTGCTGATTTGCCCGCACCTGCCGGCGGACGAGTGCGACTGCCGTAAACCGAAAACCCGCCTTGTGGAAAACTATCTGGCGGAACAGGCGCTGGATAAAGCCAACAGCTATGTTATTGGCGATCGCGAGACAGATATTCAGCTTGCCGACAATATGGGCATCACCGGCCTGCGCTATAACCGCGAGACGCTGAACTGGACGATGATCGGCGAGCAGCTGACCAAACGCGATCGCTACGCGCACATTGAACGCAATACCAAAGAGACGCAGATCGACGTTAAGGTGTGGCTGGATCGCGAAGGCAGCAGCAAGATTAATACCGGCGTCGGCTTCTTCGACCACATGCTGGATCAGATCGCCACCCATGGCGGCTTCCGCATGGAAATCGCCGTGAAAGGCGATCTCTATATTGACGATCACCACACGGTGGAAGATACCGGCCTCGCGCTGGGCGAAGCGCTGAAGCTGGCGCTGGGGGACAAGCGCGGCATCAACCGTTTCGGCTTTGTGCTGCCGATGGACGAATGCCTGGCGCGCTGCGCGCTGGATATTTCCGGCCGCCCGCACCTCGAATACCGCGCGGACTTTACCTATCAGCGCGTGGGCGATCTGAGCACTGAGATGGTCGAGCACTTCTTCCGCTCCCTCTCCTATACCATGGCGGTGACGCTGCACCTGAAAACCAAAGGCAAGAACGATCACCACCGCGTGGAGAGCCTGTTCAAAGCCTTTGGCCGCACGCTGCGCCAGGCGATCCGTGTGGAAGGCGATACCCTTCCCTCCTCTAAAGGGGTGCTGTGATGAACGTGGTGATCCTTGATACCGGCTGCGCCAACCTGAATTCGGTGAAATCCGCAGTGATGCGCCACGGTTATACGCCGCTGGTGAGCCGCGATCCGGATGTGGTTCTGCGCGCCGACAAACTGTTTCTGCCAGGCGTGGGCACCGCCCAGGCAGCGATGGATCAGATCCACGAACGCGAGCTGAGCGATTTGATCAAAGCCTGTACCCAGCCGGTGCTGGGGATCTGTCTGGGCATGCAGCTGCTTGGCAGCCGCAGCGAGGAGAATAACGGCGTCGATCTGCTGGGCATCATTGAGCAGGACGTGCCGAAAATGAAAGATGTCGGGCTGCCGCTGCCGCATATGGGCTGGAACCGCATCTACCCGAAAGCGGGCAATCGCCTGTTCCAGGGCATTGAAGACGGATCTTATTTCTACTTCGTGCACAGCTATGCCATGCCGGTGAATACCTGGACTATTGCCCAGTGCCATTATGGCGAGGCCTTTACCGCCGCGGTGCAGAAAGATAACTTTTATGGCGTGCAGTTCCACCCGGAACGCTCCGGTGCCGCAGGCGCGCAGCTGCTGAAAAACTTCCTGGAGATGTAATGATTATTCCGGCATTAGATTTGATCGACGGCACGGTAGTGCGTCTGCATCAGGGTGATTACGGCCAGCAGCGCGACTACGGTAACGATCCGCTGCCTCGTTTGCAGGAGTATGCCGCGCAGGGGGCAGAGGTGCTGCATCTGGTGGATTTAACCGGCGCAAAAGATCCGCAAAAAAGACAGATCCCGCTGATTAAATCGCTGGTGGCGGGCGTGAACGTCCCTGTGCAGGTGGGCGGCGGCGTGCGAAGCGAAGATGACGTGGCGGCGCTGCTGGAGGCTGGCGTGGCGCGGGTGGTGGTGGGCTCCACGGCGGTAAAATCCCCGCAGCTGGTTAAACAGTGGTTCAGCCGTTTTGGCGCTGATGCGCTGGTGCTGGCGCTGGATGTGCGCATTGACGAGGCGGGCAACAAACAGGTGGCGGTCAGCGGCTGGCAGGAAGACTCCGGCGTGTCGCTGGAAGCGCTGGTGGAGATGTATCTGCCGTCAGGCCTTAAGCATGTGCTGTGCACTGATATTTCCCGTGACGGTACGCTGGCAGGCTCGAACGTCTCTTTATATAAAGAAGTCTGCGCCCGTTATCCGCAGGTGGCGTTCCAGTCATCCGGCGGCATTGGCGATCTGGAAGATATTGCCGCCCTGCGCGGCACGGGCGTGCGCGGCGTGATTGTCGGGCGTGCGCTGCTGGAAGGTAAATTTAACGTAACGGAGGCCATCCAATGCTGGCAAAACGGATAATACCCTGCCTGGACGTACGTGACGGCCAGGTGGTGAAGGGCGTGCAGTTCCGTAATCATGAGATTATCGGCGACATCGTCCCGCTGGCAAAACGCTATGCCGAGGAAGGCGCGGATGAGCTGGTGTTCTACGATATTACCGCCTCCAGCGATGGCCGCGTGGTGGATAAAAGCTGGGTGACGCGCGTGGCGGAAGTGATCGACATCCCCTTCTGCGTGGCGGGCGGGATTAAATCCGCAGAAGATGCGGCGCGCATTCTCACCTTCGGCGCGGATAAGATTTCCATCAACTCCCCGGCGCTGGCGGATCCGGAGCTGATCACCCGTCTGGCGGATCGCTTTGGCGTGCAGTGTATTGTGGTGGGTATTGATACCTGGTTTGATGACGCCAGCGGCAAATATCACGTTAATCAGTATACCGGCGATGAAAGCCGCACGCGCGTGACGCAGTGGGAAACCCTCGACTGGGTGCAGGAAGTGCAGAAGCGCGGCGCGGGAGAAATCGTCCTTAATATGATGAACCAGGACGGCGTGCGTAACGGCTACGATCTTGCGCAGCTGAAAAAAGTCCGCGAGGTCTGCCACGTACCGCTCATTGCCTCGGGCGGCGCGGGCACCATGGAACATTTCCTCGAAGCCTTCCGCGACGCCGATGTGGATGGCGCGCTGGCAGCCTCGGTGTTCCACAAACAGATTATTAATATTGGTGAATTAAAAGCGTACCTGGCAGCCCAGGGCGTGGAGATCAGGGTATGTTAACAGAGCAACAACTGGCCCGACTGAACTGGGAAAAAACCGACGGACTGCTGCCCGCCGTGGTGCAACATGCGGTATCCGGCGAAGTGCTGATGCTGGGCTATATGGATAAAGCGGCGCTGGCGAAAACGCAGGAGAGCGGCAAAGTGACGTTTTATTCACGCACTAAGCAGCGCTTATGGACCAAAGGTGAAACTTCAGGACACTTCCTGAACGTGGTCAGCATCACCCCTGACTGTGATAACGATACCCTGCTGGTGCTGGCCAATCCCATCGGCCCTACCTGTCATAAGGGCACCTCAAGCTGCTTCGGCGAAGCGAGCCATCAGTGGCTATTTCTGTACCAGCTGGAACAATTGCTGGCGGAGCGTAAGACAGCGGATCCTGAAAGTTCATATACCGCGAAGCTGTACGCCAGCGGCACCAAGCGCATCGCGCAAAAAGTCGGTGAAGAAGGTGTGGAAACAGCGCTTGCCGCCACGGTTAACGATCGTGAAGAACTGACCAACGAAGCGTCGGATCTGATGTATCACCTGATGGTGCTGCTGCAGGATCAGGAACTGGATATGACGGCGGTGATTGAGAACCTGCGTAAGCGGCATAAATAAGACGAAAAAAAACCGGGCTGCTGAGTGCCCGGTTTTTTTGTGCCTGAATTTTAGTATTTAGGCTGGTAGTTACGGATGGCGTTGCGGGCCAGGACGGCGCCAGCGCCAACCATGGCACCCAACAATGCCGCGATCAATACCGTCAGAGAGCGTTTTGGGCTGTCGCGGAACAGTGGTTCCGTTGGTTTCATGACATAACGATAGGCATGCATATTTGCCGGATCGGGTTTGATACGCTGAATATCTAACAGATTTTGTCGTGTACGGTAATAATCCCCGGAAAACACCAGCGGTCGTGAGGCTTCATTCTTGATCATGGACTCCAGCGCATCACTCCCCAGCAGGAATAACGTATCCTGTGTGACATCCTGGGTTTGCTGCACCTGAGGTTGGTTAACACCAGCATCTTTAGCAAAAGTCAGCGCCTGCGTGATCTGCTTGATGCGCAGATTTTTTTGCTCCTGAGCCACTTTTTCCTGAGTCGCCAGCGAGTCCTGCAGCTCTGTAAGACGTGATTTGATGTTGATTGCCAGATCCTGATCCAGCTCATCAGCTATTTGCTCATCAACCTGTTGAATATATTTCGCCAGTTGCTGCTGCGCATGTTTGGCTGAATCGCCCTGATAGGTGACCTTAAGCGGTAAGGGCTGACCTTTTACCGCAGAGTCAATGGTCAGGGCCTCAGGCGCCGACTGATTTTTAAGCGTTTCAGCCAGTGCAGAAAACGCCCCGCTAAAACGAGTGATCACTCGCTGTTGAATGTCAGGATTGTCGACTTTTCCATCACCATAAATCAGCGCCATTGCATTGGTGTAACCTGCTATCTGACCGGCATCTGGCATAGTGATAACAGCCGTTGAAGTCCATTTCTCTTTTACTAAGGACACATAGATTCCGGCGACCACAACTGCAATCATAATGAAAATGGCAATAAGCCACTTCCCACGCCACAGCTGCATAAAAATATCAATTAGATCAATTTGTTCAGAATTATTATTACTTCTGACAAAATTATTATCGTTGTGCGTCATAGCAACCTTAAGAAGAAGATTCCAGTCTAAGATTAAAAATTCAGTGTAGTGTACACTTTCCATAAAATCCTGGAATCAGAATCCGTTTAATTTTGTTACTGTCTGAAACTACAGATAAAGGTCACCTGCACCGGTAGCCTTGCTGATGGCATCAGCATACAATAGCGGGCATGTTGCACCGCAGGTGAAAAGGACAAGTATGAAATTTTTAGTGACTGGCGCTGCCGGTTTTATTGGTTATCACGTTAGCGAGCGCCTGTTGCAGGCGGGTCATCAGGTTGTCGGTATTGATAACCTCAATGATTATTACGATGTCAGCCTCAAGCAGGCACGTCTGGATCGACTACAGTTGCCAGGCTTCCAGTTTAAAAAGCTGGATCTTGCCGATCGGGAAGGTATGGCGCAACTCTTTGCCGACGAGAAATTCGATCGCGTGATCCATCTCGGCGCCCAGGCTGGCGTACGTTACTCGCTGGATAATCCCCTCGCCTACGCTGATTCTAATTTGATCGGTCATGTCAACGTGCTGGAAGGTTGTCGTCATAACAAGGTGAAACATTTGTTATATGCATCCTCAAGCTCAGTATATGGCCTGAACCGCAAGATGCCATTTTCAACGGACGATTCCGTGGATCATCCGGTGTCGCTCTACGCCGCGACGAAAAAAGCCAATGAGCTGATGTCTCATACTTATTCACACCTGTATGGTTTGCCGACTACCGGCCTGCGCTTCTTTACGGTATATGGCCCATGGGGTCGTCCGGATATGGCGCTGTTTAAATTCACCAAAGCGATGGTGGAAGGTAAAAGCATCGACGTTTATAACTACGGCAAGATGAAGCGTGATTTCACTTATATTGACGATATCGCCGAAGCCATCATCCGTTTACAGGACGTGATCCCGGAAGCTGATACCAGCTGGACAGTGGAATCAGGTTCACCGGCGACCAGTTCTGCGCCGTATCGCGTTTATAATATCGGCAACAGCTCACCTGTAGAACTGATGGATTACATCACTGCTCTGGAAGAGGCTCTTGGCATCGAAGCGCAAAAAAATATGCTGCCGATCCAGCCGGGTGACGTACTGGAAACCAGCGCGGATACCAAAGCGTTATATGATGTTATCGGCTTCCGTCCGCAAACCTCAGTTAAACAGGGCGTGAAGAACTTTGTTGACTGGTATAAAGCATTTTATAAAGTGTAAAAATAAGGCCCTCATCTGAGGGCCTTATTTATCAGTCGCTGCCGAACAGGTCGCGGGTATAAACTTTATCCGCCACATCCGCCAGTTCTTCCGCCATGCGGTTTGAAATGATGACATCCGCTTCTTTCTTGAACGCATCCAGATCGCGCACAACGTGGGAATGGAAGAATTCATCTTCTTTCATGACCGGTTCGTAAATAATAACCTGCACGCCTTTCGCTTTAATACGCTTCATGATCCCCTGAATAGAAGAGGCGCGGAAATTATCTGAGCCGCTCTTCATAATCAGACGATAGACACCGACGACTTTAGGCTTGCGGGAAAGAATGGAATCCGCGATGAAATCTTTACGCGTACGGTTTGCATCAACGATGGCTGAGATCAGGTTGTTGGGAACGGACTGATAGTTTGCCAGCAATTGTTTGGTATCTTTCGGCAGGCAATAACCGCCATAGCCAAAGGACGGATTGTTGTAATGGCTGCCGATACGCGGATCGAGGCAGACACCTTCAATGATCTGACGGGAATCCAGACCAAGGCTTTCGGCATAGCTGTCCAGTTCGTTGAAATAGGCCACGCGCATTGCCAGATAGGTATTAGCGAAAAGCTTAATGGCTTCGGCTTCAGTCGAGTCCGTAAACAGCACTTTAATATCTTTTTTGATGGCGCCTTCCTGCAACAGGGACGCAAAACGCTCCGCGCGTTCTGAACGCTCGCCAATGACAATACGTGACGGGTGCAGATTGTCGTAAAGTGCCTTCCCTTCACGGAGGAACTCCGGAGAGAAAATAACGTTGTCAATACCCAGTTCATCCCGGATTGACTGCGTAAAGCCAACCGGCACCGTGGATTTAATGATCATCACGGCCTGCGGGTTGATTTCCAGCACGTCGCGGATCACCGCTTCCACGCTTGAGGTATTGAAGTAGTTCGTTTTTGGATCATAGTCAGTTGGCGTGGCAATAATCACAAAATCCGCATCGCGATAGGCATCCTGCTTGTCGGTGGTTGCACGAAAATTAAGCGGTTTTGTCTGCAGATATTCCTGAATCTCTTTATCAACGATAGGAGAGATTTTCTGGTTAAGCATATCGACTTTGGCCTGGATGATATCCAGCGCAACCACTTCGTGATGTTGGGCGATCAAAATACCGTTCGAAAGACCAACGTAACCTGTACCGGAGATTGTTATTTTCATTCGCTAAGTAACTTCTTCAAGTTTGAGTGTCTGGAGATGGCAAGACCACCACCACTGAAATTTGTTAACTGAGGGGGTTTTACCTCTTACCTTTATCGCCTGTCAAGACGACCACCGGAACCTGGTTTTGTCCGGAAAAAAGCTTTTAGGAAATTACTTACCCCTTCAAACGGGACTATGCCCGTAACAGGTGCATTCCGCATAAAAAAACGCCCGGTGTTGCAGACCGGGCGTTTAGTAGTTTTCAGGTTAAATCAGATTAATCCAGCCATTCCGTATGGAAAACGCCGTCTTTATCGGTGCGCTTATATGTATGCGCACCGAAGTAATCACGCTGTGCCTGAATCAGGTTAGCTGGCAGGACGGCAGCACGGTAGCTGTCGTAATAAGCCACAGCCGCGCCGAACGTCGGCACCGGAATACCGTTCTGTACGGCATAAGCAACCACATCACGCAGTGCCTGCTGATAGTCATCGGCGATTTGTTTGAAATACGGTGCCAGCAGCAGGTTTGCGATGGCCGGGGTTTCCGCATAAGCATCGGTAATCTTCTGCAGGAACTGTGCGCGAATAATGCAGCCTGCACGGAAAATCTTCGCGATTTCACCGTAGTTCAGATCCCAGTTGTACTCTTCGGAAGCCGCGCGCAGCTGTGAGAAGCCCTGAGCATAAGAGACGATTTTACCGAGATACAGTGCACGACGTACTTTCTCAATAAATTCTGCTTTATCGCCAGCCGGTTTAGCCTGCGGGCCAGACAGCACTTTCGATGCTGCAACACGCTGCTCTTTCAGAGAGGAAATATAACGCGCGAACACGGATTCAGTGATCAGTGACAGCGGCTCGCCAAGATCCAGCGAGCTCTGGCTGGTCCATTTCCCGGTGCCTTTGTTGGCTGCTTCGTCCAGAATCACATCAACCAGGTATTTACCCTCTTCATCTTTTTTCGTGAAGATGTCTTTAGTGATGTCGATCAGGTAGCTGCTCAGTTCACCTTTGTTCCATTCGGTAAAGGTCTGCGCCAGCTCTTCGTTGGACAGATTCAGACCGCCTTTTAACAGCGAGTAAGCTTCAGCGATAAGCTGCATGTCGCCGTATTCAATGCCGTTATGAACCATCTTAACGTAGTGACCTGCGCCATCGGCGCCGATGTAAGTCACACAAGGCTCGCCATCTTCAGCAACGGCAGCGATTTTAGTCAGGATCGGCGCAACCAGCTCATACGCTTCTTTTTGACCACCAGGCATGATTGACGGGCCTTTAAGTGCGCCCTCTTCGCCGCCAGACACACCGGTACCGATGAAGTTGAAACCTTCTGCAGAAAGTTCGCGGTTACGACGAATAGTGTCGTGGAAGAAGGTATTACCGCCATCAATAATGATGTCGCCTTTGTCCAGATACGGTTTCAGGGAGTTGATAGCAGCATCTGTACCCGCGCCTGCTTGCACCATTAACAGGATACGACGAGGCGTTTCAAGGGATTCAACAAACTCCTCAACGCTGTAAAAAGGAACCAGATTTTTGCCCGGATTTTCAGCAATGACTTCCTCAGTCTTTTCGCGGGAGCGGTTGAAAACGGAAACGGTATAGCCACGGCTTTCGATGTTCAGCGCCAGGTTGCGCCCCATCACGGCCATACCAACAACGCCGATCTGCTGTTTGGACATTACATACTCCTGTCAGGTGTGGTCACCGCGTCATGTGCGCGGCTTGAAAATGTGTCTTAGATGTTAACTCAAAAATATTAAAAACAATAGTTCATGAATTGTCAGGTCTTTACACAGCAAATAAGCATTTTTTGATAAAATCTCATAAACCTGAAAATAGTTTCTATTTATGAAAAAATAACTACTAACAAAAGTATTTTTAACGACTATAACGTCTATTAAAAGAAATTAAGCGCCAGCGCCATGGCTAAGAGCACCCGGTCCCGGGAGCGTCTTCTTAACCTGCAAACATGGAACATTAATTTCAAGTTACCGACATAACCTGAATGGATATTTTTGTGTAAAAATCTGTCATTACTTAAAGGGAATAGCTCAATTATTTTTTCGATTTCAGCCCGATACCATTTGTTTTTCACCAGGCTAAGTCTTTTGAATATTGAGCGTAAGCTATTGTTAGCACCAACCTGGTTACTTGCATGCTGACGATAAAGCATCCCAGAATTGTTGTCGATGTACCATTTGTAATTTCCGGAACGAGCGAAAGCATATATAAACCAATCATGCAAAGCAATATTACAAACCGGCCCCTGGTTATCTATTATAAACTTTCTAAGTTCAAGATAGGCCGCTTTTTTTATAACATAAGTACATCCAGGGCCAGCAGCCTCGAAATAATAATCGTAATCAACAAAAGGCTGTGATTTGACAATTTCACATTGCATGCCATTTTCCCAGAATGCTGTCACATTACTGGAATAAAAATCATTCTTGTCCAGGTTAGCAATAGCGCGACATAACTTGTCATTTTTCCAGATATCATCCTGATCTGACAACGCGATATACTCGTCGTCTTTAATATCGGCATCCATAATGAGACGATAAAAGTTTCTGGCCGCGCCACCAAACTTCTTACCCATTGGTAAAAATTCAACATTGGGGTGTTTAGCGGCCATGGACTGAACAAGTTCTTCAGTACCATCGGTTGAAACGTCAACGCTGATAACAATTCTTACATCGACGTTAGACTGTTTTAATATTGACTCAACCTGCTCTTCAATCCATTGTTTGCCATTGTAAGCAGCTAACAAGACGAGAACTTTATCTTTCATTACGGTCACCATTCTTCATGCGTAACTTGTATATTTTTGAAATGAATAAACGCCTAAAGAACTTTAATAGTGAAAAAGCTACCAGAAAGAAATACTTTGGCATTGTTATAAGCTTTTTATCCATTAATTCAGTATAGTTACTTAATTCGCCTGATTCCATTTTCCATAGCTTTGAGCCAAGTCCTGCACCAGAGGCATATGGATGTTTATCATCTGCATAATTTATTACATTATCACGTAATACAGCGCTTTTAAATTGATGTGTTACGTAATAAAAAAAGAGGGCATCCTCACTGTACCTTCGACCTTCAGAAAAACCATCAATGTGGCTGAATACTTCTTTTCGCAGAATCACAGTCGAAGGCTGGAAGTACTGTTTCATTAACTGCATTTGATACGTGACATGTATATGTTCGTCACGACCATCAGCACTAATAAATCTATTCTGATACCCGCCACCAACAACAAAATAGTCACTGTTTGCCAGAAAAACCATTTGCTTACGAGTTTTATCACTACGCCACTCGTCATCAGCATCCAGAAAAGCAATATATTGCCCGCTACTACGCCTGATGCCGGCATTTCTTGCCGACGCTACGCCTGCATTCGCTTGCCTGACCAGGTCAATATCGATATTCTGTTCATGAGCAAATCTCGAAACTTTATCGGCTGTGCTATCAGATGAGCCATCATCAATGACAATTATTTCAAAATTGAATGCACCTTCTTGTCGGATAACGGAAAGTAAGGCTCGTTCAATAGTACCCTCCGCATTATAAGCCGGAATGATGACGCTTATTTTATTCATAATGATATATTCTTATAATAACCAGGCCATGCATAATAAATACAATTCAAATTTTATGAGTGCATGGAGAATACTTTTTTCCAGGAACTTACCACTGCATCTGGATAATATTTTTTACTGCTAGCGACAGCGTTCTTCGAAATAGACTCGCAAAGCTGCTCATCATCTAATAACGCCAGACATTTTTCCTGAAGCGCCTCTAGATTTCCATTTTCAATCAAAAATCCATTCACAGCATTCTCAATAAGTTCAGCAGGACCAGTAGGACAGTCATAACTCACTACTACACACCCGGCTGCCATGGCCTCTATAATAACCATTGAAAAACTTTCACGCTCAGACGTCACAATAAGAAATTTTGACTTTTGAAAATCCTTGAAAATATCACTTGATTTACCGCACAATATCTCTGTGGCAGACGGAGAAGATGATAATAAACTCTCATATTCTTCGCCGTGGCCAAATAATTTTGACGTAATGTTTCGGTGACTCTTGATATAATCGTGCAACTTCAAAAAATGGGTAAATCTTTTGATTTCGTGTAGTCTGCCGGCTGCAACAAAGTCAACAGGACGGGTTGCAATTGGTTCATTAACTGCGCCCGTTGCAAAATTAACATCTAAAATGTTAGGGATTGTATATACCTTAGTAAACCATTTTCTGTAGTATTCATTATCTTGTTTTGTCAGACAGACTATGGCGTCACATCCTAAACGGTAAGAGTATTTACGTAACAATCTTACTCGTGGTCTATGGGCATAATAATCAGCGTGCTGATGAGCAATTAGCATGAATTTCTTTTTACTGAATTTCCTTAGCAGCGAAAGGAAAAACGAAATGCGATCATAAGCTGATATAAGTACGGCATCAGGGGGAAGTGATTTCAAGAAGTTCCATAACTTATGAATTTCATTTTTACCCGTCAGTAATCGATACTGCTCATTTGCATCAATATGAATTTCAGCATTTTCATGTAATGAAACAATTTCAGCATCATAGCCAGAATGCTTGAGAGTATTCACTAAGGTAAAAGAACTTCTTTCTATTCCACCTAAATCACAAGCATTAAGTACCAGTACATATATTTTCATAGATCGCAGAATCTCTTTGCATACTAAATTTTAATGATCAACTTTTATGACCAGCACTAAAGTATGTTATGGTAGATATAACCTTCCATGGTCGTATAACCATTAATCTTATAAGCTGTCACCAGGAGTAACACACTGAAGAACGCTATTTTCTGTATTAAATGTTTGCAGTTATAAAGGATTAGCCCATAAATAATCATATCATAGACTAAAAAGTATAAACTTAACCGAACAGCGATATCCGGGAAAGAGGGATAAAGTGCAAGGTAGCAAAACATACCTACTAAATAAAGTTTCAAGAAAATGTTATCGCGTACTTGTCGTAATGGAACAACCATTAGCAAAAGTATTACTGGCAATACCCTTTTTATACACCCAAGCAGATAGTCCATAGCTGAGTATGTTGAGTTGTACGCACTGTCAGTATAAAGCTCAACATTACGGAAATATCCCAAACCACTCAAATACTCTGACAATGTTAAAAATGAGCCAGCAATGATAAATGAACAAAGAGAAGCAATTAATATATTTCTGTATCCAACTTTGAAATAGTTAACTATATATGCTAAAGAAAATACAATCGCGGTTTTATGGAATAAGCAGGCGATGAATATAGTAATGGCAAAGAAAAAAAGTTGTTTTCTTACAACAAAGAATATTGAAATCAGCGAGATTGATAAAGCAATACTTTGACGCATCCCACTTAAATTCAGATAAAAAAACAAATCCGAAAAGAAGACTAATAAGGCGACATTCTTATAATATGAAAACTTATCAAGAAAGCATATCAATAAAGTAAAATTAAGGATATTAATTATCATTAATACCCAAGGATAACTTAATCCATCCAATAGTCGATAGATACTCGCAAATCCAATTTCAATATTTTGACTAACAAGTTCATACTGGTTGATATACATATTTTCATAAGCATACCAATCAAGGCCTACATTGCTGCGTGTTGCCGCAAAAATCACAAGCACTACTACAATAAAGAAGGTCAGAAGATCTTGGTAGGCTTTTCGGTGATAAAAAGCATCTGAAAAAGCTATTATCGCCAGCAAAAGATATAGTAAAAAATACATTTAGCACCTTAATCAGGTTATTACGCAATATACCAATTGCCGTAGCACTTGTGAAAACTACTTAGTAGTAAAATACTTAGAGATTATTTTTAAATATGAATCACCATTCACATTGCAAGGCTCAATATAATTACCTTCAGCCCATTCGTTCCATGATTTTACCATCAACATTTTTCTTTTCATTTTACTAACTATGTTAGCAGTATTTTTAACATGTTCTTCAAATAATTCAGGGGAGTTATTTTTCAGTATGACCCCTTTTTTACCATGCCTGATACTCGAATCCCATCCCGGAAAAATAACAGGTATTTGTAACGAATTAGGATCAATATCCATGTTCATTTTTCTTGCACATCGTTCGTATTTGTAGATGCGAGGTATAAAAATATTATACCGTTGAAGTTTAACGATCAGCAAATCGAAACATTTCCTTATAAAGGTTCTATGTTTCATAAAATCACAACTATTCAAATACTGGTTTACCAATTTAGTTTCTGGATCCCCAGGCAACATGTTTTCGCCAATAAAGTAGATGCCATCAAAACCTTCTGCCTGCGCCCTTGCAGTAAAATACTCGATAAGCTCTTTGCCATTTAATGCATTTTTAAGATCATAAATAAAGAACACTGGCTTGTTATCGATTTTGGTATATCGCTTATCTTTAAAAAATGGCAGCAAATAATTAAAATATGACTCCAAAGAAAAATCATAATGTTGTTCTTTGAGGAGTTTATTTTCTGTTTTATTCCACCAGGTGTGGTTTGCCCACGCAAAACAGAATTTAACGTCAATATCACTTTTTAACAATAACTCTGCTGGTTTCTCAAGCAACATATCATGATCGTTAAACCAGTAATGCCAAAAACAAAAGGACGTAATGCCATTTTCTTTAGCAATTTTATATTGTTTCTCAATCACCGAAACGTCATTCAAATCATAGTAACCCAAAGGCTCTATGGGTTGGGGGATTACGTGGTCCTTATAAATTTTCTTAGCACTTTTGAGCTTGACCCATTCAGTAAAACCCTTTCCCCACCACTGATCGTTTTCGGGAATAGCATGGAACTGTGGTAAATAGTAAGTAAAAATCTCTTCAACTTCAGTTTTCATAAAAATCCAGGAATAAAATGAATGACTTGGAAACGGCCAAAATTGTTTTTAATTTTTGAACACACGCTGATTAATGGCGGAAAGCACTTCTTCGTCCGGACGTGTATAAAATAAACTGACATCATCATCAGCGATGTTATTTAAATCAAGTTTGGAAAAATCAATTTGTTTAGCATATTCAATTTCTTGAGGTGATAATCTCATACTAATTGTCTTTGCCGGATTTCCCCCTGCGACCGCATAAGGAGCTACATCTTTTGTTACCACAGAACCAGCAGCGATGACCGCTCCACGGCCAATCTCGACTCCTGAAAGAATGGTTACATTGCACCCTATCCACACATCATCGTTGATGATTATGGGTCCCTTGGTACCAGCATCAATATTTTTATTTAAATTCTTTTTTGCTGATACAGGGAATGAAGTGATTCCTATAGTCGAATGGTTACCACCTAAAACAAAAGTGACATTTCCTGCAATTGAAACATAATGACCAATTTCAAGCCGTTCAAGCGGATTACCCCATTCCAGTACATATAGGGAACCATAGGTCATTTTACCGACCTGAACTTTATCAAAATCAAAATCGTTTATAATGGCTGTATCATTGTGTTTATTTCTTTTTCGCCATGCATGCTTACGCATTAATAATTTCAGATTTCTTTTTACAAAAGCTACTAGCATTTCTTTTTCCTGACGGTTGGAATCTTTTCATTTATATTATGCTAAAGGAGATTGATTGCTTACCAGTGACTCGATAGCTTTAACCTGGCATTGTGAAGTACATCGCTGTAAAGCCATTTGACGGCTACTTTCTTTTAGAGCGGCTAAAGAAGGATCGTCCAATTTTAAAAATTCCATGATGGAATTGGCTAAAGCTTTTGTAGTAATACTATCCGCAAGGAAACCGCTGATTCTGTCGACGATGAGATCCTCTGCAACTCCGACTTTGAAAGCCATGACTGGAACACCTGACATCAGTGCTTCGTTTATCATCATAGGCCCGGCATCCTCTATCGAAGGGCAAATAAAACCATCTGCCAGATTGTAGAGATAAGGATACTTATCTTTGTCATGAATAAAACCAATATTCACAAAGGAAATCCCTTCAGGGAGAGTAGCCTGGGCTTGATCACCGACCGTTAAAATCGATACGCCTGTTAGCAGATTGGGAAAGTTCTTTCTGATAAACGCCAAAGCATCAAGTACATACTTTACACCTTTCCTCGGGTCACTTAAGGATTGCGCGCCTAAGAAGATAACCCTATTCCCGGCAGGTATTTGCACATCAATAATATCGTTGGCAACTACCTTTGTACGGGGTTTGAAAATCTGCTCATCAATACCGATTATAGCTTTCTTGATGCCCAGTTTCGCTTTAATCCCACTTGACTCGCAACGGTCATCTAACCATTTACTTGCCGAAAGAAAAAAACAATCCATTTGCATGTAATACTTCTTACGCTTATGGAAAATATTTTTCGGTAGTTTGATCAGCTCAGGGTATTTCATTGCAGGGCAGTTGTCACAATCAACCTTATAACCCTCACAATGCCATGGATAATGACAACCGCCGGTAAACATAGCTGCATCCATTAAATAGAACGCAACAGGACATCCATAATGCTTTTGTATTTTTAGAATATCATGATCAGAAAGATAATCGGCAACGAAATAAACTATAATCAGATCAGGTTTAGTTCTGTATTTTTTAAAAATTTCACTGACACTGAAAGTAGTATTGTAAATTAAATAAATTTTATCTTCCGGGCCACCTCGACGCACAAAAAATCGTCGCATCAGTCTTCCAAAAATACTAAATATCTTTCGCTTATTTTGTGAAAGCTCAATTACATCTTTATCGTGTGATGTTTTTTCCACTACACACATGCTTGATTCGTGTCCGTACTTTTTAAGATTAGTGTGTGTACGATACGCACCAAAGAAAGCACCCTTACTATCACCAGTGGACAAATGTAAAATTTTCATATTTTTTCTACCATTTTTTTATTTTAAAATTATGGATGGCTGTTAAGAATTGATTTTTGAACATATATATAAAACCACAAATAATCACCAGGTTAATTATTGGCGGGCATAAAATATAAAGTAATTTATTGCCTGAAAATAATTCATAGCTTTGCGTGATTTTGAAAGCCACATAAGAAACCATGAGGATCAGCATCGTCAATAAGGGGATGATGCGGACATAGCCTGTCATCTCCTTATGTACACAGTGACCGCCCCATAACAACATAAACATAAGCGTCTGAATAAAATAGAATATGCAGGACCAGTGTGGCCCAAAATACTTGGCAATAAGCACTGTTAAGGGAATTGTTAATGCGGAATATAATGCATAGGCGTAAAAGTGAAACTTCAACTGGCCAGTAGAATACAAAAGGATAAAGACAAAATTCATCATCCCAGCAAAAAAGGCAGCGGAAACCAGCCATTTAGCATATTCATTAACAGTGAAGCCAAGTTCTCTGTTTTTTAGCCACAATGAAATTAAATCACCTCCGTATAAATACATATACGGAACCAGAGGCGCGAGACATACTATATAACCTATTGAACTAAGGCTAAATAGTTCAACAAATTTGGTATGATCTTTCTCTTTAACCAGCGCGCTCATTCTTGGCAAAAGCAACTGTGATAAAGGCGCAGCTAATGTAAGCACTACTGTACTCAGCTGTGCACCAATCTGATAGTGCGTATAGCTTGTGAGATCGGTATAGGTTGAGAGAGATATCTTATCTACCTGGCTGGCTATAACCCATATCATTGACAGGCCAGATAATTGCAGGGAAAACTTAATTACGCTTCTGAAAGAAATAATCTCATGAACCGCTTGATCATTATTATCATGATATTCATTCAAGGTTTTTCGCTGCATCATGATGACGTATGCGACACCTCCCGCAGTGGCAATAATATCAACAATTGCTAAAGCCAGAAGAGAAGTAAAGAAAGCAATCAATGTATTAGAATAATAAACTAATACGAGATACGAACCGCCATAAAAGAACGTAGTATAGAACATACTCCATATGGCTATTAAATCCTGACGCTCCATGCCATTAACAAAACTCTGGAGGTACGAGCGTAGATATAATAATGCTAGTATTACGCCAGTAAGTTTAATACATATTATTGTTTCATCGTTCGACAGGTTGGTCTTCAACCAGTCATTAGCTATATAGTCTGCATAGTTGTTAAAGATGAAAACAAGAATACCGGCGACTACAACAAAACCACAAAAAACCTTGAGAAATAAATTTACAACTCTTGTGAAATTAACAAGCTGATTTTTATTGGTTGCAATTAATTTAATGAACGTACCGCTAATGCCTGCATCTAACAGACCCATTAGCATGATAAGCATAGTAAAGAATGATACTAATCCATAACGTTCCGTTCCCAGCATGCCAATAATTAACGGTACTAATAGCAGTGGAAATGCGGCTCTGTACAACTGCGAGGCATATAATACTATTACTTTCTTAAACATAACCGCTCACAATAAAAACCAGCCAATCCTGACATTACATGTTTTTGAAGAAGTCAGATATTTTGGAGCAAATTGAGTCTACCTGTTCCAGACTGAGCTCATAATACATAGGTAGTCTGAGTAAACAATCTGTAAAGCGGTCACTGTATTCAAGATCTACAGGCTCATTTTTCTCAAGGAAAAAATCACTCTTATTAAGTGATAAATAATGGAATACAGAGTGGATACCATTTTCTTTCAGATAAGCAATAAGCGATGAACGGGTTTCTATGTCGTTACAAACAATATAATACATATGAGCATTGTTTGTAGCATAAGACGGAACATCTGGTAATTTAATAATGTTTGCAGCCGCTAAGCTGGCAAGATTCGCATTATAACGATTCCACAGCGCCTTACGTTTACCCTGAATGTCATCTAAGCTTTCAAGCTGTGCATACAAGTAAGCTGCAATAATGTCTGAAGGTAAGAAAGAAGAACCGATGTCAACCCAACCGTATTTATTTACTTCACCTCTAAAGAATGAAGCGCGGTTAGTACCCTTTTCACGAATGATCTCTGCGCGTTGAATATATTGCTCATCATTTATGACAAGCATTCCGCCTTCACCAGAAATAATATTTTTTGTTTCATGAAATGAAAACGTGCCAAAAGTGCCAATACTACCTAATGGTTTATCTTTGTAGTATGAGTCAATTGCCTGAGCAGCATCTTCTACAACCGGTATATTATACTCCCTGGATATAGACATAATCTCATCCATATCACAGGCAATACCCGCATAATGCACAATTACAATAGCTCTGGTTTTATCTGTAATGCTGTTACGGATAGCAACTGGATCAATATTTGGATTGTCGCTGCAACTATCGACAAATACTAATTTTGCACCGCGTAATGAAAATGCATTAACAGTAGAAACAAAAGTATAGGATGGAGCAATCACCTCATCCCCTGGCTGGATATCAAGTAAAATAGCAGCCATTTCGAGAGCATCCGTGCACGACGTAGTCAGAAGGACTTTTTTGAAACCGTATTTTTTCTCAAAAAACTCATGGCACTTTTTAGTAAATGCACCATCACCTGAAATTTTACCGTTACTCACTGCCTGGGCAATATAATTTAGCTCATTTCCCTGCATATACGGTTTATTAAACGGAATCATTTTGCTGCCTTATTTAAGATCATTAAAATAGTTAGCATCCGCATCCTTCGCGGAAAGGATCACTTTTTCTGCCGATATTGGCCAGGTAATGTTGAGCGTTGGATCATTCCAGACGATGCTACGCTCCGCTGAGGGGTTATAGTAATTTGTCGTTTTGTATAAAAACTCTGCTGTTTCGCTTAGCACTACGAAACCGTGAGCAAAACCCTCGGGGATCCATAACTGACGTTTATTTTCGGCTGAAAGCGTGACGCCCACCCATTTACCAAAAGTGGCAGAGTCACGTCGTATATCCACCGCAACATCAAATACTTCTCCTACTGCACAGCGTACTAACTTACCTTGCGCATAGGGTTCGGCCTGGTAATGTAATCCACGCAATACGCCTTGCGTAGATTTTGAATGATTATCCTGAACAAATGACAGCGTTGTACCAACATGCTCCTCAAGTGCTTTCTGGTTAAAGCTCTCGAAGAAAAAACCCCGCTCATCGCTGAAAACTTTAGGTTCAATAATTAAGACATCAGGGATTTCAGTTTTAATTATATTCATCATTAATAACCTTTAATCATTTTCAGCAAATATTGCCCATAAGCATTTTTCGACAGCGGCGCAGCCAGTTTTTTCACTTGTTCTGCATCGATAAAACCTTTGCGGAAAGCAATTTCTTCAGGGCAAGATACTTTCAGACCCTGTCGTTCTTCTATTGTTTCGATAAAATTACTGGCTTCAATAAGGCTCTGATGCGTTCCTGTATCCAGCCACGCGAACCCACGTCCCATCATGGCGACAGAAAGTTTGCCTTTTTCCAGATAGAGGCGGTTAATATCTGTAATCTCCAGCTCACCACGTGCTGATGGCTTAAGATTTTTAGCCATTTCTATGACATCGTTGTCATAAAAATATAACCCGGTAACCGCATAATTACTTTTTGGTTCAGCAGGTTTTTCTTCAAGGCTAATTGCGGTGCCTTGTGAATCAAATTCTACAACGCCGTAACGTTCAGGGTCGTTGACATGATAAGCGAAGACAGTTGCACCGTTTTCCCTGGAAACTGCGCCATCAAGCAGTTTCGGTAAATCGTGACCATAGAAAATATTATCGCCCAGAACCAGCGCGCAGTTATCATCGCCGATGAAATCTTCACCAATAATGAAAGCCTGTGCTAATCCATCAGGGCTTGGCTGCACTTTATACTGCAGGTTTAATCCCCACTGGCTGCCGTCGCCGAGTAACTGCTCGAAGCGCGGGGTATCTTGTGGCGTGCTGATGATCAGAATATCGCGGATACCCGCCAGCATTAACGTTGACAATGGATAATAAATCATCGGCTTGTCATAGATTGGTAACAGCTGTTTACTCACTACCATCGTTACGGGATAAAGACGTGTCCCGGAACCGCCAGCTAAAATAATGCCTTTCCGTGTTTTCATTTTACTATCTCAGACAATGAGTTAATGTGCAGTTGTGGTAAACAACTCTGCGAGCATACGCTTAACGCCCTCTTCCCATTTCGGAAGCACCAGACTAAAGGTGTGCTGAAATTTTTCGGTATTTAGTCGCGAATTCAGAGGACGCTTTGCCGGTGTGGGGAAACTCTCGGTGGATACCGCAGCCAGTTCATTAAGAGAAAGCTCGATGCCCGCTTTACGCGCCTCTTCAAACACAAGCGCCGCATAGTCATGCCAGGTCGTGGTGCCTGAAGCCACCAGATGATACAAGCCCGCGACTTCCGGCTTTTGCAGCGCAACGCGAATGGCATGTGCCGTGCAATCGGCCAGCAATTCAGCGCCGGTCGGCGCACCAAACTGATCGTTAATTACCGACAGCGTCTCACGCTCTTTCGCCAGTCGCAGCATGGTTTTCGCGAAGTTGTTGCCTTTGCCGGCATATACCCAGCTGGTGCGGAAGATAAGATGTTTTTCGCAGTTCTCTGCAACAGCCTTCTCCCCTGCCAGCTTGGTTTCGCCATAAACATTCAGCGGCGCCGTTTCGTCAGTCTCTTTCCACGGCGTCTCGCCGGTGCCCGGGAAGACATAATCGGTGGAATAATGGACTACCCATGCGCCCAGTGCCTGCGCTTCTTTAGCAATAGCGGCTACGCTGGTCGCATTCAGTAATTCGGCGAAATCGCGTTCGGATTCCGCTTTATCGACGGCAGTATGCGCCGCCGCGTTAACGATCACATCCGGACGCACACGGCGCACGGTTTCAGCCACGCCTTCAGGATTACTGAAATCGCCGCAATACTCCTGCGAATGCACATCGACTGCCGTAAGTTTGCCCAGCGGCGCCAGCGCGCGTTGCAGTTCCCAGCCCACCTGACCTGTTTTACCGAACAGAAGAATATTCATGATTAACGGTTCTCGTAGTTCTGTTCAATCCAGCTCTGATAAGCGCCGCTTTTGACGTTGGCCACCCACTGCTGGTTATCCAGATACCATTGAACGGTTTTACGGATCCCGGATTCAAAGGTTTCCTGCGGTTTCCAGCCCAGCTCGCGGCTGATTTTATCCGCATCGATAGCATAACGGCGATCGTGTCCCGGACGGTCAGCCACGTAAGTGATCTGATCGCGGTAAGAGGAGTCTTTTGGCACGATTTCATCTAACAGATCGCAGATGGTGTGCACCACATCGAGGTTCTGTTTTTCGTTATGACCGCCGATGTTGTAGGTTTCGCCCGGCTGACCTTGTGTTACCACGGTGTAGAGCGCGCGAGCATGATCTTCAACATACAGCCAGTCGCGGATCTGATCGCCTTTGCCATAAACCGGTAAGTTTTTACCTTCCAGCGCATTGAGGATCACCAACGGGATCAGCTTCTCGGGGAAGTGATAAGGACCGTAGTTGTTGGAGCAGTTAGTCACCAGCGTCGGCATACCATAGGTACGACGCCACGCACGCACCAGATGATCGCTGGAGGCTTTGGACGCGGAGTACGGGCTGCTTGGCGCATAGGCCGTTTGCTCGGTAAAGAGCGGCAATGCCTCGCCTTGTGGATGCTCGTCCGGATGCGGCAGGTCGCCATAGACTTCATCAGTTGAAATGTGATGGAAGCGAAACGCGGATTTTGCCGCGTCCGAAAGAGCTGACCAGTACGCGCGGGCAGCTTCCAGCAGCACATAGGTGCCAACAATATTGGTTTCGATAAAAGCGGCAGGGCCAGTGATTGAACGATCTACATGGCTTTCGGCCGCCAGATGCATGACGGCATCCGGCTTATGCTGATCAAAAATACGCGCCATCGCTGCGGCATCGCAAATATCAGCATGTTCAAAATGATAGCGCTCGCTGTCAGCGACATCACTGAGCGATTCAAGATTACCGGCGTACGTTAATTTATCAACATTCACAACTGAATCTTGAGTGTTTTTAATAATATGTCGGACAACTGCAGAGCCAATAAAGCCAGCGCCACCGGTAACAAGAATTTTCACGCTATCCATTCCGTTTAGTAAATTGAGAGGAAGTTCGACACGACAGAATTGTCGCGGCTTTAGCCCGCAGGCACGCTACCGCCCCTGGCTCAACAGCTACCAGTGGACTGAGTAAGGTCATTTTGTAGGGCAACTGCGAAATGTAGCGGGCGTACGCCCGTTTTCAACCGCTAATTGTCATCCTTATTTCACATTGAAACAAGGAAAATTCTTATAGATCACCGGCCTTCGCATATTTTTTAAGCCGTTGATCTACAAGAACTTGTAGTTGAAAATAAAAAAAGCAGCAGATAATCATCAGAGGCAAATATTCGCCTCTGAGATCATCTACTGCTCTGTGTTCACTTACTCGTAAACCGTCCGGAACATCAGCCAACCGTTAACGTAATAGTTTAGCAATGCTTTCGCGGAATTTTTGACCTTCTTTCAGATTACGCAGACCATAGCTGACAAATGCCTGCATATAGCCCATTTTTTTGCCGCAATCGAAGCTGTCGCCGGTCATCAGCATCGCGTCTACCGACTGTTTTTCTGCCAGTTTAGCAATGGCATCGGTCAGCTGGATACGCTCCCAGGCGCCCGGTTCGGTTTTTTCCAGTTCCGGCCAGATGTCGGCAGACAGTACATAGCGCCCCACAGCCATCAGATCGGTATCCAGCGTTTGCGGCTGATCCGGTTTTTCGACGAAGTTAATAATGCGGCTGACTTTACCTTCGCTGTCCAGCGGCTCTTTGGTCTGGATCACACCGTATTCAGACAGATCGCCCTTCATACGTTTCGCCAGCACCTGGCTGCGGCCGGTTTCTTTAAAACGTGCCACCATTGCGGCGAGGTTATAACGCAGCGGATCGGCGCTGGCGTTATCAAGAATAATATCCGGCAGCACAACCACAAACGGATTATCGCCGACGATAGGTCGCGCGCAGAGAATGGAGTGACCCAGTCCCAGCGGCTGTGCCTGACGTACGTTCATAATGGTTACGCCCGGCGGACAAATAGACTGTACTTCTGCCAGCAGCTGACGCTTAACACGCTGTTCAAGCAGCGCTTCCAGTTCGTACGAGGTGTCGAAATGGTTCTCAACGGCGTTTTTTGAAGAGTGGGTTACCAGAACGATTTCTTTGATCCCTGCAGCAACAACCTCGTCAACGATGTACTGAATCATTGGCTTGTCGACGATCGGCAGCATTTCTTTTGGAATGGCCTTGGTGGCAGGCAACATGTGCATCCCAAGTCCGGCTACCGGAATAACTGCTTTCAAATTAATCATTATTAATTCCACCTATAAATGGTTGATGAATTATAGCTATTTAGCCTGCTTTATCCAGCAGGTTTTCACCCTCTGGCTGAGGCAAATCATGTTACGCCGGTTAATATCCGTATGCAGTAGATGTAATCCGAAGCTGCCTCCTGGCGCACCAGGAATGTTCGCAAACTTGTTTTTATGTGCGTTTATCAGGCAGACGGAAGTTCAGTTTATCGGTATTGACCACATGCTGATCCACCCGGTCGATGTCCACCGAGCTTTGGCCTTTTTCATTTACCGCATGAATATTGGCCAGTGAAAGCAGCGTGTCCTGCTTCGCCATAAAGCGACCGCGCACGTCTTTGCGCAGATCAAACTGCATTTTCAGCGCCGGTCCGGTGGCGGCTTCCTGCATGATATTAATGTTACGCAAGAACAGGTGCTGCGGCTTATTGTGCAGGGCAAGGGTGGCGCGCTTCATCGTCAGATTGGTGATCGCCACAAAGGATGTCGCGTTGCCGGATGAGATCTGTATACCACGCAGTTTCAGTTCACTGTTGCTGTTATCCAGATGCACGTCGTTGAGCTTGAAATTTTGCGGGATAGAGAGGTAATTACCTTTGATCACGCCGTAACCAATCAGCATACCGGCGCTGTTGGTCATGCTGACGTTATCAATCACGAAATTATCGCAGCCGTAAATCGCCACGGTGGCGTTATCGATACCGGCTTTCTTGCTGTATTCAGGGGTGATGTCAGTGGCTTTGATATTACGGATGACAAAATGTTTGCCGTTTTCCACATGCACCAGCTGGCGGCAGTGGCTGCCGGTAATGTTCGCCACGACAAAGTTTTTTACCGCCTGATGTTCCGGGTAATCATTGTCATAGGTGCTGCCCGCGAGGCCAATACCAATGCCCCAGTTGATCTTGCCGTTGGTACAGTCAATATGGTCGATGACGTGATCGGAGATAAGAATATTGCTGTCGTTGATCGCCACGTTCCACTCAATGGCGTCGCCCTGCAAATAGCTGAAGCGGCTGTTGGTGATACGCGCGCCGTCGATACGATTATGGAAGCCCTGACGCAGGATCGCATAGTTGGCTTTGGTGACCGTGATGTTATCGATGAGCAGATTACGCATTACACGTTTGTTCTTACCGCCGATGTAGATTTGCGTCACCGGCCCGTAGCCGCTCATCGCCAGTCCCTTGATCACACAGTCCGATCCCCGCACGTCGAGGGTGATGTTATACAGGCTACCGCCCTTCTCACCTATGACCTTACTGCCATCCTGTAACACAAAACGTCCGCGACCATTTCCCTTAAGGGCACCACGCACCAGCAGGGTTTTCCCTTCCGGGATAAAAATGCCGGTATTGATGTTTTCACAAACGAGATCGGCAGGTACTTCCACCGTCTCGCCGTCGGCGAACGCCTGTTTAAACGCGGCGATCCAGTCGTTTTTCTGGTAGTCGCGTACATCTACGGTGGATTTACTGCCCTGTGCGAAAGCGGCGGCAGGCAGAAGCGGAAGCGAGGCCAGTACGGAACCGGCCTTAATAAAGTGTCGACGGGAAAATGCTGTCATAAAACCTCAGTTCAGAGCGTCTGGAGCAGCGTCGCCAGACGCTGATTGATTTTCTGCTGATTAAAGTCCGTTTCGACTTTTTCACGCGCTCGGGTAACCACCGGCACCAGCTGCTGGCTCTGCATGCTGCTAAAGGCGGCCAGTTTGTCAGCCAGCGCCTGGGGATCGTTCTCAGGGACCAGCCAGCCGGACTGGTCAGCGTCGATCAGTTCCGGAATACCGCTGTGCACCGTGGAGACCACCGGGATCCCCACCGCCATCGCTTCCATCAGCGCTACCGGAATGCCCTCCATATCGCCGTCAGCACCGGTTACGGACGGCAGCAGGAACACGTCGGCCTCATCGAGCATCGCCTTCACTTCATGGCTGGGCTTAAAGCCCGGCATCTCGATCACGTCCTCAAGCTGGAACTGTTCGATCAGAGTGCGCAGACGGCGCTCCCAGGGTCCGATGCCGAGAATGCGATAGTGGAAATTAACACCGCGCGCCTTCAGCAGACGACAGGCTTCGATGGCGACATGCAGCCCTTTTTTCTCAGTCAGGCGCGCCACGGAGATTATCTGCAAGGGTTGTCCGGGCGCTTTCACCTCGCGCAGGGTAAAGCGCGACATATCCACGCCCATACGCGAAACGGCGATCTTCTCCGGCGGGCAGCCCATATTTTGCAGGCGACCGGCCCACAGATCGCTGATGGGCAACATCAGATCGCCGCGGCGGAACAGCTGCTGATACTCCGGCGTATAGTGCGCCAGTACGTCCCGGTGCGAGACGTCGATACCGTGGAAGACGGTGGCGATTTTGCCGCGGATCACCCCCAGTTCACGCAGTTTTGCTGCCGTAACGCCTGCCGGACCAAAGTGGGCGATAAACACATCGGCGCTGAAAGTGCGTGGCGCCAGGCCACAAATGGCGGCGAGGATCAGGTTACGGGCTTCATCGCCGTAGCGGCGCATATTCAGCGCCTTCCAGGTGGATGCGCGCCCCGCGCCCCGCAGGATCGCCTGCGCCCGGTAGCGCAGTTTTGCGGCTTTGCCCTGCGGCTCATCCAGCAGCCAGTGAGTTTTCTCCGCCAGCTTGTATTCGGTATAGGCCGCATGGGTATTGCTGAGATCGCCCTTATGCAGGGCGATAATCTCCACGTCAAACCCCATATCGATAAACGCCGTGATCTGGTTTAACACGAAGGTTTCGGACGACAGCGGAAACTTCAGCAGGAAAAAACTGACCTTCATTGCTTACCCCGCACTCTGTCCATCACCGATTTCACCATCTGCAATCCGTTATTCCGTTCTGCGGCCACCGCCGTTGCCAGTTGCTGATTAATAGCGGGCAGCTGGCCGAGGGTATCCGCCACCATCGCGGCAAGCGAGCCGTCGAGCAAATGACGAATATCAATCGCCATCTCCGGCATGCCGAGCTGCTGCATGATGCCTGCGGATTTGTGCTCGTAGTTAATGGCGATGGCCGGTGTGCCGAAGTTCATGGAGATGATCGCTGAATGCAGACGGGTGCCGACGGTCAGATCACAGGCGGCAAAGATTTTGCCCATCTCCAGATCGTTAAGCTCATCCATCACCACGTGATAGCGGGACGGATCGCTGACATGCTGACGCAGATTGAGCGCCACCATGCGGTCATCTTTGTTATAGCTGTCGATGCCGGTGCAGGTGGAGAGCGCCAGCACCTGCCAGCCCGCATCCAGAATACGGTTAACCACTTCGGCGAAGGCTTTTTCGTAGGCCTGCTGCGTGGTGCCGAGGCGTTTATCGAAGGGCGCCAGTTCGCGCAACGTAATGGCGACGGTTTTCTGCGAGGCCGCCACGTCCAGCCAGTGCTGCACCGCATAGCTGGGGGTAAAATCGCTATAATGATGATCCACCAGCCAGGCGGTGTCCACGCCCTGCTCCACCTTATCAGTGTTGATCTGGCTCTTTTTCATCAGATCAAGACTTACGCGCTCACGCAGGATCAAGGCATCGCAGTGTCCGAACACATAGTTCGCCAGCTGGTTAAACTGCGCGTCCTGGAACGGCCCAACGCTGTGGCCGATCATGTACAGCGGTTTTTTCGCCATAAAGGTGCACAGGGCATGCTCAAACTGCGGCACGCCGTAAAGATCGACAAAGAAAGATCCGCCCACCTGGATGATGGCGTCATAGCCTGACAGCAGGCGGACGAAATCGGTAAAGCCCTGGGCAATAGCGATATTGCGCAGCTTGCCGCTGTCGGTCACGCGGGATAACAGCACCTGGTGCTGATAACGGCGACGCAGGACTTTTTTCACCCGCCCGACCAGACCGGCGGCGGTGTTGTGCTGTTTCATCTGACTGTACAGCGGATCGCCCATCACCGGACGATTTAACAGCCAGGAGGAGCTCACCGGATAGCGGCTCATGACATCCACTTCAGCGTCAGGCTCAAGCACCGTAATGGCATCCAGTAAGCCGCGTAAAATCGCGCTGTCCCCACGGTTTCCACAGGTATGGTTACCTAAAATAAGTAGTTTCATTACAGTTTCACCTGAATTATTGATGTCGTAAATTTGTGAATAAAATCAACCTGCGCGCAGCAGCATTCTTAATTTTTCATTGCGGCAAAACTGACGTTTCAGCTCCACCACCAGCGCATTACGCGACAGCACAATCATCACCGCGAACGCCAGCCCACCGGCCAGGATCTGCACAGCCAGCAGCGTGGCGAGGGAGAGATGCCCGTCCAGCGCCAGTCCCAGGCCGTAGCTCACCACCAGCGTCGGCAGCGACAGGTAAAACGGCAGCCACAGGCTCAGAATGTACTGGCGATAGCTGGAGCCGAGCACCGGCTTAATCATCACGAAGTAGCTCAGAATGGTGTTGATAATCTGCACCAGCAGGAAGCCCAGCGTCACGCCCAGCGCGCCGCCCATGTGCCCACCCGCGATAATCGCCGGGACGAACAGGCAGGTTTTAAAGACGTTAAATTTGAAGCTGATGTCGACACGGGCTTTCGCCATCAGCAGCGATCCAATGGGATTGCCCACCGCGCGCAGCAGGCCGACGATGCACAGCAATTGCAGAATGGGGATGATGCTGTTCCACTTCTCGCCAAACACCAGCGGCACCACGTTATCGGACACCACCATCAGGCCGAGCAGGATCGGGAAGTTGATGATCCCCACCACCGACAGCAGTTTGTAGAAGTTGAGCCGCAGCTTTTGCGTGTCGTCCTGAATTTTGGCGAAGGCCGGGAACAGCACGCGGGTGATAATCGGGTTGAGCTTCATCGGCGGCACCACCGCGACGTTGTAGGCCAGGTTATAGCCGCCCGCGACGCTGGCGCCAAGAATACGCGCCAGCACCAGCGTGGAGAGGTTAGTGTTGACGTAGTTGATCACGCTGTCCGCCGTCAGCCACGCGCCAAAGCGCAGGTTGGAGTTGACGGAAGCCAGCGAAAAGCGCAGACCCGGACGGTAAATTTTGCGGCCGAAGAAGCCGAACAGCAGCGTACGCACCGCGGTGTTGACCAGATAACCAAGGATCGCGGTCATCGCCAGCGGCCAGTACCAGGCGCTGATCACCGTAAAGGTGAAGCCCGCCATCACCGATACGGTTTCAATCATGCCGATCTTGCTGAACTCCAGCTCTTTCTGCATCAGGGCGCGGAACTGCTGTCCGTGGGGGATCAGCACAAAAGCCACCGACAGCGTTTTGATCAGCGGCGCCAGATCCGGGTTATTCAGTACTCCGGCAATCACGTCGCTTAACAAAAACATCGCCGCGCAGACCACCAGCCCCAGCCCGACGTTCAGCCAGTAGAGGGTGGTCAGTTCGAGATGGCCGATCTCTTTGCGCTGAATAATGGAGTTGGCGATGCCAAAATCCGACAGCGTATCCGCCAGGGCGATGATCACCAGCGACACGGTGAGCAGGCCGAACTGGTGATTATCGATGATGCGCGCCAGCCAGGTCATCTGCACCAGCCCAAGGCCGATGATGATCAGGGTGGCCATGGCTGACCACTTTGCGCCGCTGATGGTTTTTTCTCTCAGGCTCATGATGTGCTCGCTTAATACGCCGCTTTGTTCACAAAGCCTTTAAAGATGGTGAGAAAAACAATCTTGATATCGAACCAGAGGCTCCATTCACGGATGTACTCCAGATCGAACTCAATACGTTTTTCCATTTTTTCCAGCGTGTCCGTCTCGCCGCGCCAGCCGTTGATTTGCGCCCAGCCAGTGATGCCCGGTTTCACTTTATGCCGCAGCATGTAGCCCTGGATCAGGGTGCGATACTGTTCATTGTGCGCCACCGCGTGGGGACGCGGGCCGACAATCGACATGCCGCCGGTCAGCACGTTGATAAACTGCGGCAGTTCGTCAAGTGAGGTACGGCGCAGGAAGTTGCCCACTTTGGTGACGCGGGGATCGTTCTGCGTCGCCTGGGTGACCACTTCGGCGTTTTCCATCACCTTCATGGAACGGAATTTCCACACCTTGATCGGCTTACCGTCCATACCGTAGCGGGTTTGACGGAAAATAATCGGGCCAGGAGAACTGATTTTCACCGCCGCCGCGATGCACAGCAGCACCGGGGAGATAAGCAGCAGGATCAGTGAGGAGAGCACAATGTCTTCCAGACGCTTCAGCACGCGGTTCATGCCGGAGAGTGGTGTGTCATACAGCGGCACTACCGGCACGCCGTTCATCTCTTCGATGCGCGAATGCAGGATGTTAAAGGTAAACACATCAGGGATGAGGATCACCGAGCAGGTGGTATCCGCCAGCTCACGCACCAGGCGTTTGATGCCGGACTCTTCGCTCATCGGCATGGCGATGTAAACGTTATGAATTTTGCCCGCTTTCGCGTCTTCCAGCAGTTGGTCGTAATTGCCCGCCCAGTCAGCGGTCACGCCGCCCGGTCTGGCATCGTGATAGACGCCCACCACTTCAAAGCCCAGCCAGGGCTCATGGCGGAAACTGTCCAGCAGCACCTGGCCTACCGGCAGATCGCCTGCCACCGCCACCCGGCGGGTGTTATAGCCATGATGACGCAGCCAGCCCGCGAAAAAGCGGATCAGCGTGCGGCAGGTCACCAGCCCCACGCTGCTTAATACGTACCAGGCAAAGAAAACGCTGAAGGTATTATCAAAATCGGCGTTGAAGGCCATCAGTCCGGCGCTGAAAATCAGGCTCAGCGTCCAGTTTTGCAGCAGCAGCGCCAGCTCGGTCGAGATCTTCACGCCACGCCAGGAACGGTAGAAATCGGTCATACCACCGATCATCTGGAACACCACCAGCGTGATCAGGGCCATCAGCAGATGCAGGTAAAAAAAGGGTAACGCGTGTAGCTTGCAGACGATCCATAGCCCACCGAACATGATGGTGATGTCTGAAAAACGCTGCACCATAGAGATTAACGATGCATTCGTTTTAGCTCGCTCGCGCTTTTTTAGATTTATCATCGTTGTTCCTGTTCTTAAGTCCCCTCGCCCCTTCCCGCGGGCGAGGGGAAACCAAGCTCGACTACTGGTTCAACAGCGCCAGGATGTCCTGTGTTCGTGCCTCCATCAGCGCCACGTCACCCCGTGATTCGACGTTCAGGCGCACCACCGGCTCGGTATTGGACGAGCGCAGGTTGAAGCGCCATTCCGGGAACGCCATGCTGATGCCGTCGGTATGGTCGACTTCCAGCGCGCTGGCGGCATAGTGCTGCTCCACGCGGGCAATAGCGGTGGCCGGATCCGCCAGCTTGCTGTTGATTTCGCCGCTGGCCGGGAACGCCGTCATGCGATCGCGTACCAGTTCCGCCAGCGACTGCCCTTTCACACACAGCAGTTCCGCCACCAGCAGCCAGGGGATCATGCCGCTGTCGCAGTATGCAAAGTCGCGGAAGTAGTGGTGGGCGCTCATTTCGCCGCCGTAGATGGCGTCCTCTTCGCGCATACGCTCTTTGATGAACGCATGGCCGGTTTTCGACATCACCGGCTTACCGCCTGCCGCCTTCACCACATCCACGGTGTTCCAGGACAGACGCGGGTCGTGAATGATCTTCGCGCCAGGGTGTTTTTCGAGGAAGGCTTCTGCCAGCAGGCCGACAATGTAATAGCCTTCGATAAACTGGCCGTTGCCGTCGAACAGGAAGCAGCGGTCAAAGTCGCCGTCGAAAGCGATACCCATATCGGCCTTATGCTCGATCACCGCATTGCGGGTGTCATCGCGGCATTCCGGCAGCAGCGGGTTAGGAATACCGTTCGGGAAGTTGCCGTCCGGGTTGTTGTGCACCTTGATAAAGGTCACCGGCACGTTCAGCGCCTTAAAGCGCGCTTCGATGGCGTCCACCACCGGCCCTGCCGCGCCGTTACCGGAGTTGATGACTAACTTCAGCGGGGTGAGGTTGGTGGTGTCGATGTAACCGAGCAGGTGGTCGATATAAGCATCGCGCAGATCGATCTGCTTATAGCTGCCGCGTTTTTCCGGGTTCACCGGCGGGAAGTCATTGGCTTCCGCCAGACGCTGCACGTCGCGCAGGCCGGTATCGCCGCTGATGGGGCGCGCGCCCTTGCGCACCAGCTTCATACCGTTATAGTCCATCGGGTTATGGCTGGCGGTCACTTCGATACCGCCGTCCACGCCGAGATGGAAAGTCGCAAAATAGATCTCTTCGGTGCCGGAAAGACCGATGTCCAGCACGTCAACGCCCGCGTCCTGTAACCCTTTCGCCAGCGCCAGCTTAAGTGCTTCGCTGGTCAGACGCACATCACCGCCGAGCACAATGGTCTGCGGCTTCAGGTATTCGCCGTAGGCGCGACCAATGCGCCAGGCGATGTCTTCGTTCAGCTCTTCTCCGAGCTTGCCGCGAATATCGTAGGCTTTAAAACAGGTTAATTTTTCCATGATTACCTCGTTTTCAGGCGACACACAGCCTGGAGCCCGTTGGGGCAAATTTGTTATTTGTTCCAGCCCGGTGGCGTTTTGCTTACCGGGCCCGGTGATGCGAACTTTCCTTGCCCGGTGGCGCTTCGCTTACCGGGCCTACAATCATTCATCTGTAGGCCCGGCAAGCCTGCGCCGCCGGGCAACGTTCATTCACTACACCCGACCGTAACGATCCTCAAACCGCACGATGTCATCTTCTTCAAGATACGAACCGGAGCGGACTTCAATCAGATCCAGTGGGATCTTGCCTGGGTTTTCCAGGCAGTGCGTGGCACCGAGTGGGATATAGATCGACTCGTTTTCGCCCAGTAACTTGATCTCGTCGTTAATGGTCACTTTGGCGGTGCCCGCCACCACGATCCAGTGCTCGGCGCGGTGATGATGCATCTGCAACGACAGCCCTTCCCCCGGCTTCACGGTGATACGCTTCACCTGATAGCGTTCGCCGGAATCAATGGAGTCATACTTACCCCACGGACGGTACACTTCCCGGTGAATGTGATGCTCGTGACGGCCTTCAGCTTTAATTTGCTCGACCACTTTTTTCACGTCCTGCACCGCATTACGATCGGCGATCAGCACCGCGTCTTTGGTCTGCACCACCACCAGATCCTTCACCCCCACGGTGGTGACAAGACCGGATTCGGCATAGACATAGCTGTTTTCGGTTTTATGGCTGATCACATCGCCGTGATGCACATTGCCTTCCGGCGTATGAGCGCTGATTTCCCAAAGCGATGACCAGGAGCCGACATCGCTCCAGCCCGCGTCCATCGGCACTACCACCGCATCGGCGGTTTTTTCCATCACCGCGTAATCCACCGACTCTTCCGGGCAGGCGAGAAAGGCTTCTTCATCCACGCGGATAAAATCGAGATCCGGATCGACGCCGTCCATCGCTTTGGTGCAGGCCTGCAAAATATCCGGACGGAATTTTTTCAGCTCTTCCAGGTAACGACCGGCGCGGAACAGGAACATCCCGCTGTTCCAGTAATACTCGCCGCTGGCAACGTAAGCCTGAGCAGTATCGAGATCCGGTTTTTCAACGAACTGCGCCACTTCGAAAGCCACTGCGTCCACCTGCCCCTGGCTGACCGCGCCGCGGCGGATATAGCCATAGCCGGTTTCCGGCAGATCCGGCACGATGCCGAAGGTCACCAGTTTGCCGCTCTCGGCGTACGGCATGGCTGCACGCACCGCCTCGCGGAAGGCTTCTTCGTTCTGGATCACATGATCCGCCGCCAGCACCAGCATCAGCGGATCGCTGTCCGGACTGTTGCGCTGCGCCGCAAGGGCAGCCAGGGCGATGGCCGGGGCGGTGTTACGCCCGGCGGGTTCAAGAATGATGTTCTCCGTCAGCTTGTTGAGCTGGCGCAGCTGTTCGGCCACGATAAAGCGGTGCTGCTCGTTACAGATCACCACCGGGCTTTCGCACTGCACGCCGTTCAGACGACACACCGTCGTCTGCAACATCGTCAGTTCGCCCTTCAGGCACAGAAACTGTTTTGGATAGAGTACGCGGGACAGCGGCCACAGGCGGCTGCCGGAGCCACCGGCCATTACTACCGGATAGAGCGTTGGTTGACTCATTATTTAATCCCGAATATCTGCAATAAATTGGCTTAACACGTTCTCTTTTTCGAGCGTGCGTTCGGCATATTCACGTGCCACCGTGTTGAATTTGGGCATCAGCAGGGCCTGGCCGATGCCGTCGATCAGCGCGTCCACCGATTCCGGCTCCACGCAGACCGCGATCCCCGGACAGGTGTCGCACAGTTGCCCCAGTTCGGTGTGGCGCTCGGCGGTGATCACCGCATTGCCGCCCACCGCAAGAATATTGGTCAGCTTCGACGGCAGTACCGCGTCGGCCGCGCCGCGTTTCTGGATCACCAGATGGCAGTCCGCCAGTTTCAGCAGCGCCGGCAGCGCGTCGTAAGACTGCAACGGATGAAAAATTACGTTGCTCAGGCCACGCTCGCGGGCCATTTTTTCCAGTCGCGCTTTGCCGCCGCCCTGGCCGACAATCACGAACAGCCACGGCTGGTCGCGCAGACGATCTGCGGCGTCAATCACGCTCTCCAGCCCCTGCTTCTCGCCGATGTTGCCGGAATAGAGAATGATTTTTTTATCCGACGGCAGGCCGAGTTGCTGGCGAAGCGTTGATGCATCGGCGTCGGTGACGTCGCGAAAACGCGCCACTTCCGACCAGTTGGGGAAGAAAATCACCCGCTCAGCCGGTACGCCTTTTTCCTGCGCTTTATTCATCATCGAGCGCGAAATCGTCGAGACGTTATCAACATTGAGCAGGCCGCTGCGCTCAAAAGCGCTGGCAAGACGGGCCACACGCCCGCCCTTACCTTTACCGGCCATGCCGAGGCCAAGCATGGCATCGACTTCATAATCCTGAATGTGCAGTACGGTGCGGGCGCCGGAGAGTTTTGCCAGCAGGCGCATGCCCGGCGTACAAAACAGCGTCGGCACCACGCCGATAATGCGGTCCGGCTTCCAGCGACGTTGCGCCATCAGCGGGAAAAAGCTGCTCAGCGCAAAGCTGCCGAGATGGATCAGGCGCTTTAAGGTGGTCGGGGTTTTAGGCACATACAGCGGGCAGCGCCAGACGGTCGCCGCCCCCTCTTCCCGACGCCAGCGCCAGGCCGAGTAAGGCTCGCCCACTTTCCATTCCGGGTAGTACGGCGGCGCGGTAATGACGCGAACGTCATGGCCCTGACGGGCCATCCATTCCACCATCTCGCCGGTGTACTTACCGATCCCGGTCAGCTCCGGCGAGTAGTTAATTCCGTACACCAGAATTCTCATAAGCCCGGCACTCCGGACTTATCAGTACGGAAGTAGGCGCGGCTGTTGTCGTGCACGTTCTCGCTGTTCACGATGGCGTCAGGCGTCATCCAGCGCCACGCCCCATGCTGCTCGGCGGGCAGCGTCAGGGTGCTTTCATCCACACGGACACGGAAACCCAGCACGATGTAGTGCGTGGAAAAATCGCGTCCGGAGAAGTTGTCGTCATAGAAGTGCTGCCAGACGCCGTAAAACTCGCCTGCCGACATCGGCAGACGGGTTCCCAGTTCCGCCAGGGTCAGGCGCTCGAAGGCGCTGGCCAGCGGCTCATCCTTTTGTACGCGTCCGCCAGGGACAAACCAGTATCCCTGTGCCGGACGGTTGGTGCGTTCTCCCAGCAGAAACTCACCGCGCGAATTTTCCACGATTAGATCGATGGAGATCAGCGGCGTTGAGCGCACTACCGTGGCGAAGTCTTCTTGACTCAAAAACATGCTTACCCCCGGAACCGGTGCTGGTTTTCAAGGAACCACTGATAGGTGCTTGCCAACCCCTGCTCCAGTGACACCTCGTGATACCAGCCAAGCTGATGCAGACGCGTCACATCAAGCAGCTTGCGCGGGGTACCGTCGGGTTTGCTGGCGTCGAACACCACGCGGCCTTTAAAGCCGGTGACCTGCGCGAGGGTTTGCGCCAGTTCGCGAATGGTGCAGTCCACGCCGGTGCCGACGTTAATATGCGACAGCATCGGTTCGGTGTTTTCCTGCCACACTTCCGGATCCAGTTCCATCACATGAATGCTGGCAGCCGCCATATCATCCACATGCAGGAATTCGCGCATCGGCGTACCGCTGCCCCACACCACCACATCCGTGGCGTTTTCCTGGGCCGCTTCATGGAAGCGACGCAGCAGCGCCGGGATCACATGGGAGTTGCTCGGGTGGAAGTTATCGTTCGGGCCGTACAGGTTAGTCGGCATCACCGAACGATAATCACGTCCGTACTGGCGGTTGTAAGATTCACACAGCTTGATACCGGCAATCTTGGCAATCGCGTACGGCTCGTTAGTCGCTTCAAGCGTGCCCTGCAACAGCTCGCTTTCCGCCATCGGCTGCTTCGCCATTTTCGGGTAGATGCAGGATGAGCCGAGGAACAGCAGCTTGTTCACGTTGTGCGTATGCGCCGCGTGAATGATGTTGCTCTCGATCATCAGGTTCTCGAAAATGAACTCCGCCGGGTAGGTATTGTTCGCCACAATACCGCCCACTTTCGCCGCCGCCAGATACACCTGATCGATGGATTCAGTGGCGAAGAAATCATTTACCGCACGGGCATCCAGCAGATTGAGTTCATCACGGGTACGCAGGACGAGCTCAACGTCCCCGCGTTGCTCAAGCTGTCGTACGATGGCCGAACCCACCATTCCACGATGGCCGGCCACAAAGATACGTTGTTTGCTCATGCTTACGACTCCAGCGCGATGGCGACCTCGAAGCCATGAGCTTTCAGCAGCGAGTGTTTCTTAGCCGCTTCCAGATCTTTGGCTACCATTTCAGAGACCATCTCCTGCAGGGTGGTTTCCGGTTTCCAGCCCAGTTTTTCGTGCGCTTTGGTCGGGTCGCCCAGCAGGGTTTCCACTTCCGCCGGACGGAAGTAACGCGGGTCAACGGAAACAATCACATCGCCTGGTTTCACGCCCGGCGCATCGTGACCGGTTACGGAGACCACAATGCCCTTCTCATCCACGCCTTCGCCTTCAAAGCGAAGTTTGATGCCCAACTGAGCCGCCGCCATTTCCACGAACTGACGTACGGAGTACTGCACGCCGGTGGCGATCACGAAGTCTTCCGGCTGATCCTGTTGCAGCATCATCCACTGCATTTTCACGTAGTCTTTCGCATGGCCCCAGTCACGCAGGGAGTCCATGTTGCCGAGGTACAGGCAGGATTCCAGACCCTGCGCGATATTGGCGATAGCGCGGGTAATTTTACGGGTCACGAAGGTTTCGCCACGACGCGGGGATTCGTGGTTGAACAGGATGCCGTTGCAGGCATACATGCCGTAGGATTCACGGTAGTTAACGGTGATCCAGTAAGCGTACAGCTTGGCCACAGCATAGGGAGAACGCGGGTAGAACGGCGTGGTCTCTTTCTGCGGGATTTCCTGCACCAGGCCATACAGCTCAGAAGTGGAGGCCTGATAAAAACGGGTTTTCTTTTCCAGACCGAGGAAACGGATCGCTTCCAGCAGACGCAGGGTACCCATGGCGTCAACGTCGGCGGTGTATTCCGGCGATTCGAAGGAAACCGCAACGTGGCTCATCGCGCCCAGGTTGTACACTTCATCCGGCTGCACTTCCTGAAGAATACGCGTCAGGTTGGAGCTGTCGGTCAGATCGCCATAGTGCAGGTGGAATTTCGGGTTGCTGGTATGCGGATCCTGATAGATATGGTCCACACGCTCGGTGTTAAAAGAGGAAGCACGACGTTTGATGCCGTGAACTTCATAACCCTTCTCCAGCAGCAGTTCCGCCAGATAAGAACCATCCTGTCCGGTTACGCCGGTGATGAGAGCGACTTTACTCATAATTTATTTTCCTCAAAAAGTGCCGTTTCGACGCGTTTGCGCGTCACCACTGCGGGATTACCCCGGCAAATCACGTTCGCCGGAAGCGTCTTAAAAACACTGCTACGGGCACCAACGACGGTGCCATCGCCGATTTTTACGCCAGGGGCGACGAAAACATCCGTGGCCAGCCAGCATTTATCGCCAATCACTATCGGGGCGGCATTAATATCGAAATGCGCGCTCTGATAATCGTGACTGCCGGTACACAAATAACACTTTTGTGACACCACGGAATTCGCGCCGATGGTGATGTCGCCCAGCGTATATAACACCGCGTCATCACCCACCCAGCTATAATCACCGAGCGTTAATTTCCATGGGTACGTAATTTTCACTGACGGGCGGATCACCACGCCTTTACCAATTTTTGCGCCAAACAGACGCAATAAAAATGCGCGCCAGCGGTACATGACCTGTGGGGACCAGGCAAATAATGTTGCCTGTACTGCCCACCAGAGCTGAACTTTGAGCGCACTGGCCCCGCGGAAGCCGGCGGGTACCGTGAATCCGTTTAATTCCTGCATCGTATTTCCTTATATTCAGGCTTTGTTATATAAGGCTTTTGTTTTACCGGTTGTGCGTTTGCGCAGCAGGTAAGAAAGCTCTGCCCAGAATGCCGGTACGCGTAATATTTTACGCTGCACATTTTTAGCATCCTGGCATAATTCCAGATTATTCGAGGTTGACACGCCACCCATCGAAAATTCAGAAACCAGTCCTTTCAGGCGCTTAAAGGCATAGCCAGCTTTAAACATACGGGCGGCCAGCGCGTAATCGGAAGAGACTTTATATTGTAAATCGTAGGGGTAGGTTTTCAGACCGCTTACCGGGAAGAATATGGCCTGATGGCTGGCCGGTAAGCTGTGGTAGATATACCATCCATGTTTCGCACTGCGGCGAATTTTTTTCCCGTCACCAAAATCGAGTAATGCATCGCCAATATACATGGCGCTTTCCGGGGCGTTCTCCAGCTGACGCACGACATCTGCGGCGTCAGCATGGAAAATATCGCCAGAATTCAGGAATAATGCGAAGCGCCCTTCTGCCATCGCAATGCCTTTATTCATGGCATCGTAGATGCCTTTATCTTTTTCGCTGATATAACGTAAGTTGTACTGTCCGTTGAGGTTTTCCAGGAATTCTGCGGTGCCGTCCTGGGAGCCGCCATCCACCACGATCCATTCGAAGGTGATGTCCTGTGCCTGTGCCAGATGCGCCAGGGACGCATAAGTTTTCGCCACGCCGTCATAATTCCGAAACGCGACCGTAATGACACTTAGAAGCATGTGAACCACCTCATCTTGAATGCGTAATATTCAGCGCTTTGCGCAAAATAAAAGGGCAGACGATTAAAAAAGCATATTCAGGACTAAAAATCGAACCGGTAAAAAACAATGACACCGGGGTAAAAAGAAAGAGTTGAACGCGATAATTCTGATTATTACCAAACGCGTTGATCATCATTTTTACCACTTTCGACATGTACCATATCGTCAGTAACACTGCGAACCATGAGAAATAAATGATTAGCAGATACAACCCATTGTCTATTGTTTTTCCGACGTCCGCACCGTTAAAGATTCCGAATGATGCAACATATTCGTAAAGTGAACCGAAGCGCACCACGCCGTCGATATTGGTTAATGAATAACCCACCATCGCCAGCGGCCCGATGATACGGTAATAAGAAGACGATCCTTCCGTACCTAAATCACCCAGGCGTTCCGAAATATAAGGAAAAGCGAATACCACACCGACGAGAAAGACTGCGAGCGAAATTATCGCTAAAGGCAGCTTTTTCTTAATCGCCTCTTTATTCAGATACTGGAATGCCCATTCCAGCAGGTAAAAAAGGATAAATGTCATTACTCCAGAGAAGGAACCGGAGAGGACTATCCCTGCCAGAATCATAGCATCGGTCTTGGGCGTTTTGATACCAAACTGTTTGATGCTGAGCCAAATTGAGATTAATGCCAGAGCAAAAAATGCGGGTTCGAAATACATCGCAGTGGTTCGCTTACCACCAAACTTAATGAAATTCAGAACATAGCTGTTACTGTAAATCAGATATTTCGAAATATTCTCCATCAGGCTACTACCGCCGGTAAGAATAATCTGCGCCATTTCGGCGGCGGCGAGTATTACCACAAAACCCACCACCAGCCAGAAGAAACGTAAAATCTTGCGATAGTTGTGCGGCGAAATGGTTTTAAAGCGAATACTCCATACCATGCCGATGATGATCACCAGGTAGACAAACAGCAGCGTCGAGGTGACATACTTTCCGGCATTCAGCGACTGGCCGAAGATGTAGTTAAAGATCGTCAGGCCCGCGCCGATGCCCAGCGCTATCATCAGCTTTTTCACGCTGATCTTATCGACGTACAGCAGCAGCAGTACCGGCAAAAAGGTCACAATGGTTATCGGGAAGCTCTCCCCTATCTGGGCGATCTTCACATTCACCAGCAGATAGATGAGCGGCAGCAGCAGATAACTACAGACTCTGATAGAACGAGACATACTCCTCCAGCATCTGTTCGCCACTGTAGGCCTGGCGGCTGCGGGCGCGGAACGCGTCCAGCGTGGTGCCAAACACCGCCCGGGCAATCTCCGCTTTCGGACGCTGCACCAGGGAAACCGCCTCCGATTCGGCAAAAGTTTTGCCGCCGGATTTATGCAGCACTTCCTGCGCCGCGTCGCTATGTGTCGCAATGACCGGCACGCCGATGGACAACGCTTCGCAGAGGATCAGCGGATAGTTATCCACCCGCGAGCTGAACACCAGCGCATCCATCTGATTCAGCTCGCTCATCAGCTGGCGCTTATCGGTCATAAAACCGTGGTTCACGACGTTCGTGCCCTCAAAAGGCGAAAACTTGCCGAAGGTGTGCAGCTCGATTTTGTCGCCGAGCGCCATCATGTCGCGCACCAGCCGTTGATTGGTTTTGCCGTCGTAGCGTAAGTCGTGCGCCACAATGGCGATTTTCGGTACGCCTGCGGTTTCGCTCACCGGGGTCAGCTCCGCAAGGATCGCTTCGGTCGCCACATCAATACCATTGTTGATAATGCGGCAGCGCCCCTGGCCGTAAATACTGTTAAAAGCATCGGCGACGTGCTGGCTCGGGGAGATAAAGGTACAGCCCAGCGCCAGCATGGCTTTAAACAGCTGGCGTTTGCCTTCCACCAGCTGATGCGCGCGGTCGATTTTCACCGGCGGATAGTTGCTCAGCGTCGGGCATTTCTGGCAGTTGGTTTTCCAGCCTTCGCAGCCGTCGGTAAAGGCGCAGCGCCCGGTCACGCTCCAGTGATCATGCAGCGTCCAGACAAAGGTGACGTCCGGCTTGTGGGCTTTCACTTTCTGGCAGAAGGCCACCAGATCGTGCAGCTTCAGCCAGTAGCTGTGCATGACATGAAAGTGCAACACCACCGGGCCAGGCGTGCGGGTGACGGTGCGGTACAAATTGTTCAGGTTGCCAAAAACATCGCGGTTAAACAGACGAAACAGCGCCAGATTGGCCATCGACGTCAGACGCGGCGTCTGTTTGATCACCTGCGGATAGTGGTCGTGGCTGACGCTTTTTTTGCCGCCCTTGCCATAGCCGTACACAAAACGGGAAGGCAGTCCTTTTTGCAGCGCGCGCTGATGCAGATCCAGCGCCACGCCCGCTGCGCCGCCCTCGGCGAGACGCACATTAAATTGCAGAATGTTCATTTAATTACCTTCACGCGCGCTTTCTCACCCACCACCAGCGCGTTATCCGGCACGCTGTCCAGTACCACACTGCCCGCGCCGATGGTCACGTTATTGCCGATAGTAATATCGCCGATCATCACCACGTTAGCGCCCAGCTCCACGCCGTTGCCAATCACCGGGCAGGCGAGGCTGTCCGCGCCGCGGTTGCCGATGGTGACGCCATGACGAATAGTGAAATCATCACCTGCCACGACGTTTTTATTGATCACCACCGCATAGCCATGATGAATAGTGAAACGTCGCCCGATGGTGGCCGCCGCCTGAATTTCGTAACCGAACAGGCATTCGGTAATAAAGCGGTACAGCACCAGCACCGGGGCGGCCCAGATATTGTTGAGAACATGTTTTTTACGCCACACCGAGCAGAAATGCGCGATGCGGTAGGCCATGACCATGCAGCACGGACGCAGGCTCCAGTGGTTGGCGCGAAAATCTTCCAGTCGCATTATTTCCCCCGCAGCCCGTCAGCAAGGCGTTTGCCGTTACGCACGGAAAGCAGCGTTAACAACGTGCGCCAGTTCATGCGCTTGTTGCGGATCTGGTAGAGCGTGAACAGCTGATACTTTTTGCTGGCGCGGTCAAACTTGTCTTTGTGCTTACGATAGAAATGAAAATACCCGGAGAACTTTTTCGGCGATGCAGTGATCTGCATCTCGCCGTGATTCACGTGCAGGATCTGCGTGGCTTCTTCCACTTTCCACGGCTCGCCATACTCCACCACCATGCGCAGGAAAATGTCGTAATCCTGGGCGGCTTTCAGTTCGGTATCGAACAGGCACTCTTTGAAACGCCAGGCAAAGGTAAACACCTGATTGCCGATGATATTGCGTTTGTAGAACAGCGTGCGGGAGTACGGGGATTTCGGGTACAGCGGCAGGCTGGCAGGCTGGGCATAGACTTCGCCTTCGCAGATATAATCGTTGGCGTATAAAAATGCGTGCGTCACCAGCTGCTGTTTATGGGCCAGGAAGACCGACAGGCGGTTCGGCGTCCATTCGTCATCATCGTCAATGCCGGTAATAAATTCGCCGCTGGCCTGTAAAATGGCCTGATTACGTACCGCGCAGGCACCGGTATTGATCTCGTTGTGGGTATAGCGCACGCGCGGATCGTTAAGTCCCTCGACAAACTGCTGCAGCTGCTCATAAGACGAAGAGCAGTCATCCACAATGATCATCTCCCAGTTGCTGTAGTCCTGGCGCAGGACCGACTTAATCGCCCGGATCGCCAGCTGTTGCCTGTTCCAGGTTGGCATGTAAATTGAGATCAGCGGATTATCTGTTGTCATTCTTATTTCCCCGGATAGTACCGACTCATTTGCCGGATGGCGGTGCGGGCACCTTATCCGGCCTACATGGAAGCAGGTCGGATAAGCGCAGCGCCATCAGGCACCTTTCGGTGATTTATTTTGAATCAGACTTGTACTCGTACTCGTAGTAGCCGTAGTCCTGATAACCCGTCGCGCGGCGGAAGATGGAGTTGAGGATCACCCCTTTCACCTCGATGCCGTTCTGTTGCAGACGGTTCAGGCTGGTTTCCACCTCTTTAAGCGTGTTCACCGCGTAACGCGCTACCATCAGCGTGGTGCCCGCATGGCGGCCCACGATAGCGGCGTCGGTGACCGCGAGGATTGGCGGCGTATCGATCAGCACCAGGTCATAGTTCTTGCTCGCCCAGGCCAGCAGCTGGGTGAAGCGTTCGCTCATCAGCAGTTCTGACGGGTTCGGCGGCACCTGCCCACGCGGCACCAGGTCAAAGTTCGGCACCGAGGTCGGTTTGGCGCAGGCGGCAATGTCGCCGGTGCTGGAGAGCACATTCGACAGACCGTTCACGTTGTCCGTGCCGAGCAGTTCGTGGGCGTAGCCTTTACGCATATCACAGTCAATCAGCAGCACGCGCTTGTTGGTCTGGCTTACCACTGCCGCAAGGTTGGCGCAGACGAAGGTTTTACCGATGGACGGGCTGACCCCGGTCATCATCAGCACATTATTGTTGGCCTGCATCATGGCGAAGTGCAGACTGGTACGCAGACTACGAATAGCTTCGATAGCGAGATCGGTCGGGTTACCCACCGCCAGCAGCTGGCTCTGCTTGTAACGCTTCGCCCCTTTGACGGTTTTGACGTGGTCGCGGGATTTCTGCCATTCGGACAGCGGAATGCTGGCGTAGACGTTGATGCCATGCTCTTCCAGCACCTGCGGGCTTTCGATACCGCGATTAAACAGCGAGCGCAGCAGCACGCCGACAATCGACAGCATCAGGCCGAGGATAATGCTGCCCAGAATGATCAGCGCTTTCTTCGGTTTCAGCACGCCAGGCTGGGTGATCGCCGGGTCAACGATACGCACATCGCCGACGGTACTGGCTTCGGTGATCTTCAGCTCCTGCTGTTTGTTGAGCAGCGCCATGTACACCTGCTGGCCGGATTCCACATCGCGGGTCAGACGCACAATTTCCTGCTGGGTTTTCGGCATCGCGGTAACGCGGCCGTTCAGCTTGGCTTTTTCATCTTCCAGCGCTTTACGTTTTTCCAGCAGCGTGCGGTAGGCCGGGTGCGCTTTGGTATAAAGCTTGGAAATTTCCGCTTCTTTAAAGGTCAGCTCGTTCAGCTGGGCGTCGATATTGACCATCGAATCCAGCACCGCTTTCGCTTCCAGCGGTAAATCCACGGAATCTTTATCCTGACGGAAGGCGTTCAGTTTGTTTTCCGCTTCATCCAGATTACGGCGCACTTCCGGCAGCTGTTTGGCGAGGAAGGCGAGGCTTTTGGCCGCTTCTTCCGATTTACGCGCCACGTTCTGCTCAAGATAGTTGCGGGTAATGCTGTTGAGGATGGCACGGATCTGCTCGCGATCTTCACCGGTAAAGGACAGGCTCAGCACGCCGGTGTCTTTACCGTTTTCGGTGACGGTCAGGTTGTTTTGCAGATTGTTGATCATGCCGAGGGTGGAAAACTTAGTAATGGTGAACTCGCTGTCGGTAGAGGAGTGGATCTCGCTCACCTCAAGCGTGACGCCATCTTTTTCCAGCAGCTTACCCACTTCACCTCTGGCGCTGAAACCCGCGTCGCTGGTCAACTGGTACTGCGTCGGGCTGAGCACGCGCAGCGTGAAAACCTGCTCCCCTGCCCCTTTCGGAATAGTAAAGGTCGTCACCTTCACCGTTTCGTTCTGGCGACCCATCAGCCGTTCCCAGCCGGCGCCGATGATCGGCATGGTGTTTTTGGTGACGGCAATATCTAAATCGAGATCGTCAACGGTTTTTCCCAGCACCAGACGGGATTTGATCAGCTGAATTTCCGCGTCAGACGCAGGGGGCTTGTTCGACAGCGCGCTGTTAATGTTCTGCACCAGCGAGTTGCCGGTATCCTGCTCGATCTGGACCAGCGCATCCGCGCTGTAGATCGGCGTGGCGAACAGGGTATAGATCACCGCCGCCACCGCAAAGGCTGCCGTAATACCGAGCACCCACCAGCGGGCTTCAATCACCGTCCCGATCAGGCGGCCGATGTCGATTTCATCGCTGCCTGTCTGGGAGGCGGCAGAATGCTGTAGTTTTTCTGTCATTGTTATCCCTGCTGAACGTTCAATGCCTGCGCCCACTGGCGGGCAGACCTTTCGAGTAAGGTGTAAACGGCCTCAAAAGCTTCACGGCTTTTACGGTATGGATCGGGAATTTCCCGCTCATTATCCCAGTGACCAAACAGCATCACTTTGCCGCGCATTTCCGGTGCGATTTCACATAGCGAGGCAATGTGACGCTTTTCCATCACCAGGATCAGATCGTATTCGCGGCACATGCGCGCGGTGATCTGGCGGGCGCTGTGGCCCGCAAGCGAGATGTCATGCTGTTCCGCCACGCTGGTTGCCGTGGCGTCAGCCCCTTTCCCCACCAGCGCGCCCAATCCTGCCGATTCAACGGTCAGGGCGGGATTAAACGCTTTCAGCAACCGTTCCGCCGTCGGGGAGCGGCAGATATTGCCTACGCAAACCACGAGAATTTTATTAAACATCGCTTATTCCCAGTTCCGTAAGTCGCTGGCCGTGTCGGTCATGTAGCGAACGCCACTGATGGTCGGCAACAGCTGGTTGATCAGACGGTTCCAGCGGGCAACCGGTGCGGTTGTAACGTAGACCACGTCGTACGGCTGGAGGCGGAATTCCGTCGCCATTACCAGAGAGGTGGCGTCAGACATATCAAGCTGGTAAATGTTGGCGATCTTGCCGCCGCGTCCACCCTCGCCTTTCAGCGGACGGATCACGAAGATACCGCTGGCGTTGGAGGTGTTCAGATCCAGACCTTCTGCCTGACCAAGCGCTTCGGTCAGCGTCATGCCGCTGAAGTCCATTTTGAGCGTGCTCTGTTTTTTCACTTCGCCCATTACGAACACTTTCAGATCGTCATTGCGCGGCACAAAGAGAATGTCGCCCGGATAAAGCAGGCGGTTCTGGCTCAAATCGCCGTTTTGCATCAGCGCCTGCAAAGAGATGCGTTGTTCGCGGCCTTCGTGGGTCAACACGACGTTGCGCCAGTCGGCGTTATCGGTCAGCCCGCCGGCGGCGTTAATGGCGTCCAGCACCGTCAGCGGCACGTTAGTGATCGCCTGCTGACCGGATTTATTCACCTGCCCGGAGATATAGGCTTTTTGCGAGCGGAAGCCAGCGATATTAACGTCCACCTGCGGGTCAGCAATGTACTGCGCTAAACGGCTGGTAATATCACTACGGATTTCTGCCAGGGTTTTGCCCACCACGTGGACTTTACCGATATAGGGATAGAACATAGTGCCGTCCGGCTGTACCCAGTTACCGGCTTCGCTGGAACTACGATACTGGCCTGCCGGCGTCGTCAGTTCCGGGTGATCCCAGACGGTCACGTTCAGGACATCGCCAGGACCGACACGGTACTGATAACTGGCGATTTCCTGATCCAGCGACATATTGGGTTGGGCGACATTTGGACGGGGACGTAACTGCTCGACCAGTCGGGGGGTCAAAGGATAAACATTCACCATGCGGTCAAGATCGAAGTCAGCATCTTGCTGCTTAATGACATCCTTTCCCATGGTTGACATATTGCTGCCGGGAAAAACCGTGCAACCACTCATCAAGGTCACAGACACCAATAATGGCATCAATTTCATTTTGGATTTCATCATTGATTATTTATCACTTTGGCAGAGTAATTATCCTGTGCGGTATAAATAAGCGCGTAGCCTGTTCACATTCAGCATGCAGTTAATTGCCGCTAAATATAACTGGCATCAGTCCTAAAAATCGCTTATTCAAACGCGGTTTGTTGACAGAATAATCGGAGCTGATTCACACGCTTCCGGGCACGCTACCGCCCCTGGCTTCCAGTTACCAATTCACTGATAAAACAGTAAGTTATTGATTACAGCCTGACTCTTTACATTATTTACAGGAAATAATGAAAACCTCGGCAGTGGCTGTCAGAAAAAGAAGAACATAACCCATCATGACGTTAGAAATATGACATACAAAAGAACGCCATGATGCGCTGGAGGAATTGTTGCAGCTAACGGAATACCAGGCAAGGTAACTTGTCCGGGGTAAGGTCTTTTTAAGATTAATATTAACCTCAAAAATATCGGCTTTTAGGAGTTTCTTCATATTGACAAAATTTATATATAGATTTATGCGTACGATAATTCCTAATTTACAGCATAAAAAAACCCATAATATATAAGCGCATTACAGTCATGAGGAGCGCGAAATATCACTTAAACCTATGGTGCGATTATTCGGATAAATCGCAGAGGAATATTGCATTTTGGGCGCAATGTACCCATGATCAAAACGTGACAATCGTCATATTACACAAGGTACGACATTTACTATGGAATGGATTGCCGATCCCTCTATCTGGGCGGGACTGTTTACCCTGATCGTTATCGAGCTGGTGCTCGGCATTGATAATCTGGTGTTTATCGCCATCCTTGCGGAAAAACTTCCCCCTGCGCAGCGCGACCGCGCACGCGTCACGGGCCTGATTCTGGCGATGCTGATGCGGCTGGTGCTGCTGGCCTCAATTTCCTGGCTGGTGACCCTCACCACCCCGCTGTTCAGCGTGCGCAGCCTGAGCTTCAGCGCCCGCGATCTGATCATGCTGTTTGGCGGTTTCTTCCTGCTGTTTAAAGCCACGGTGGAACTGAACGAGCGGCTGGAGGGGAAAGACAGCGATAACCCGACGCAGCGGCGCGGGGCAAAATTCTGGGCGGTGGTGACGCAAATCGTTATTCTTGACGCCGTCTTCTCGCTGGATTCCGTGATCACCGCCGTCGGTATGGTGGAGCATCTGGCGGTAATGATGGCGGCGGTGATCATCGCCATTTCGCTGATGCTGCTGGCGAGCAAAGCCCTGACCCGCTTTGTGAATAATCACCCGACTATCGTCATCCTCTGTCTCAGCTTCCTGCTGATGATAGGCTTCAGCCTGATCGCCGAAGGCTTTGGCTACCACATCCCGAAAGGGTATCTGTATGCCGCCATCGGCTTCTCGGTGATGATCGAAGCGCTTAATCAGCTGGCGATTTTCAACCGCCGCCGCTTCCTGTTCGCCGACAATACCCTGCGTCAGCGCACCACCGAGGCGGTGATGCGCCTGCTCAGCGGCCGCAAAGAAGATGCCGAGCTGGATGTTGAAACCGCCTCCATGCTGGCCGACCATGATAATGCGCAGATCTTTAAACCGCAGGAGCGGCTGATGATCGAGCGCGTACTCAACCTGAACCAGCGCACCGTCAGCAGTATCATGACCTCCCGCCATGACATCGAACATATCGATCTCACCGCGCCGGAAGAGGTGATCCGCGAGCTGCTGGACAAGAACCAGCATACCCGCGTGGTGGTCACCGGCGGCGATGCGCAGGAAGATCTGCTGGGCGTGGTGCATATTCTTGATCTGCTGCAACAGGCGCTGCGCGGCGAGCCGCTGAACCTGAACGTGCTGGTGCGTCAGCCGCTGGTGTTCCCGGAAGGGTTGCCGCTGTTACAGGCGCTGGAGCAGTTCCGCAATGCCCGCACGCACTTTGCCTTTGTGGTGGATGAATTTGGTTCCGTGGAAGGGGCGGTCACGCTCAGCGACGTGATGGAAACCATCGCCGGTAATCTGCCGAACGAAGTGGAAGAGATCGACGCCCGCCACGATATTCAGAAAAACGCCGACGGCAGCTGGACGGCGAACGGCCATATGCCGCTGGAAGATCTGGTGCAGTTTGTGCCGCTGCCGCTGGACGAGAAGCGCGAATATCACACTATCGCCGGGCTGCTGATGGAGTATCTGCAACGTATTCCACAGGTCGGGGAGGAAGTTGAGGTGGGCGATTATCGGGTGATCACTTTGCAGGTGGAAAGCCATCGCGTACAGAAAGTGCAGATCGTGCCGTTACGCACAAAAAGCGAGCTGGATTACGAAGTCTGATCCCGTTTCTGCCCTCTCCCTGCCGGAGAGGGCTAATCACTGGGCCGCTACATCTTTTCCAGCAGCTTCTTCACATCTTCGCTGTATTTACTGTCCTTATTGCGATCCGCCCACTTGTTAAGGCGGCGCTTCGCCTCGCCCTGTAAATGGTCGCGCAGCACCTGATCGACTTTCAGGCTGTATTGCAGCGCATCCCATTTGCCGTATACCCGCAGCGGGATCGGCGTCTCGCGCAGGAAGGCGATCAGCTCGCTGTTGCCACCGTTCCAGCCGGAGAGTACGCGCACGTTAAACTGGGTGTCGCTCTCTTCTTTGATCAGATCCAGGGTTCCCTTGCCGTCCAGCGCCAGCAGCGGCGACTGCCCCTGCATATCGCTCAGCGTTACGCTGCCGTGATCCAGTTCCAGATCGGTGCTCAGCGCATCCAGACGGGTGCTGTTGTCATAATCCTGCTCCACCTTCACATCGCTGCTGCGCGCCACGGCCTGCTGGATCAGCTGCTGGAAGTTAAGCCCTTCCATGCGTACATTCGCCATTTCCAGATGCGCGTTGCCCTGCCAGTCGCGGCGGAACGCCTCCGCATCCACCAGACCGCCGGAAAAATCACCGCTCATGGAGAGCGCGCCGGTCAGGGCAATAGGATAATTAAAGGCTTTCAGGATGGTGCCGATCTCCACGTTCTCAAGCTTTGGCTGGAACAGGCTTTTCGGCGTTCTGCCCCGCACGTCGAGACGGCCGGGCAGCGAAAGCGTACCGTTGCCCATTTTGCCCTCTAAGGTGGTGAGGGTTAACAGTCCCGCCTGGTTGGTCATCTGGCTTTTGACGTCGGTGAAATCCATCCCGCGCCAGCGGATCTGCCCGGCGCTGAGCGCCACCTGAGCGCTAAACCCACGCAGGCTGTTGTACTCCGGCTCGCTGCTGTCGCGGGCGATCACCGGACGCGGCAACAGCTTAGGCTGCGCCTGGGCTTTCTGCGCCGTATCGCTGCTGGCGGCGGCCATAGTCGCGCCGCTGAATAAGTTTTCCAGATTGAGCTTGTCAAAATGCAAATCGAGCGCCCATTCCGGGGCGTCGTTAAGCACCACGCTGCCCTGCCCGCTCATGGCGCTGTCGTTGGCAGTGACATTAAGGTTGCTGAAAGACAGGCGTTTTTGCGCCTCCTGCCACTGGGCGTTTAGCGTCGCCGTACCGCTGATCCCCTGCGGGGACACATCACCGCCCTTCAGCTGCCAGTCGAACTGCTCAATGGCGGCGGTCAGGCTGTGCGGGTAATCCGCGGCGTCAATTTTTGCTTTCATCGCCAGCGTCAGATCGCGCTGATCGCGGTTGATACGTCCGGAAAAATCGAGCGTGGCGTGGTAAGACGCGTCCTGATCCATCTTCAGACGGATATCGCGCACCGTTACCTGCTCTTCGTCTTCATGCTGGAACACCAGCACGCTGTCGGCGACCTCAAGGCGGGAAATGGCGTAGGACCAGCCTTTATCGGCTTCTGCCTGCGGCATTGGATTATCATCCGGCGCAACAGGCTCGTCTGGCTTGCGCGCGGCTTTGGTTTGCGGCGTTAACTGGATCACCGCCCCTTTCAGCATCACCTGTTTAACGTGCAGTTGATGCGAAAGCAGCGGCCAGAGTTCCACGTCAAGGCGCATATTCGCCGCCGACACCAGCGGCGTGGTCGCCCCCGGCGCGGTTAACGACATGCGCCCGGAGAGAATGCTGAGCTGCGGCCAGACATGCCAGCGCAGCGGCTCGTCCAGCTCCAGCTGATAGCCGCTTCGCGCCTCCACCTGTTGCACCATATAGGCACGGAAATCGTTGGGGTTGACCAGCAGTACCAACGCAGAGATGCCGGCAACAAGCACGACAAGCAGAATCATCAGCGTGGTTAACACTCTTCTCATGGCATCCTCAGCGAGCGGTTAATACTCAATCTTTATCAATACGGCTGGCGACCGCGCCCTGCTGGTCACGATATTTCGCGTCCTGGCGACGGTTGTAAGGACGGGCTGCCGGGCCGGAGAGCGGTTCAAAGCTCAGCGCGCCGATAAGCATCCCCGGACGCAGCGCCAGCGGCAGTTTGCCAGAATTATAGAACTCCAGCACGATACAGCCTGACCACCCGGGATCGATACGGTGCGCGGTAACGTGCACCATCAGGCCCAGACGCGCCAGCGATGAGCGACCGTCCAGCCAGCCCACCAGATCGGCAGGCAGGGTCACGGATTCATAGGTAACCGCCAGCGCCAGTTCGCCCGGATGCAGGAAAAAGGCATCGCCGTCCGGCAGAACGATTTCATCGCTCATCACGCGCTCAAGAGAGGCGGCGACTTCATCCTTCGGACCGCTGAGATCGATAAAGGCCGCAGTATGACCGCGGAAGGTGCGGAATTTATTCCCCAGACGGACATCGACGGTGGCGCCATTGATGCGTTCAACGGGTGGACGCGGGGTAATAGACAGACGGCCTTCATCCAGCCAGGCTTCAATATCTCGGTCACACAAACGCATGCGTTTTCTCCTTAGATACAGCATCCCCCGGCAAGTGTTCTCGCCGGAGGTTAAGCATACTACTTTGAACGGTACACAATTCGCGCAGATTATTCAAAAGCAGACTATTCAAAGAACTGGCTGATTTTGGCTTTCAGAATGTCGATCGCAATTCGGTTTTTGCCGCCGCGCGGCACAATGATATCGGCGTACTGTTTGGACGGCTCGATAAACTGCAGGAACATCGGGCGCACCGTTTTCTGGTACTGCGCCATCACGGAATCCATAGAGCGGCCGCGCTCGTTCACGTCACGCTTAATACGGCGCATCAGGCAGATGTCCAGCGGGGTATCAACGAAAATAGAGAAATTCAGCGCGTCGCGCAGACGGGCGTCGGTCAGCAACAGGATGCCTTCAAGGATAATGACTTTCTTCGGCTGAATATGAATGGTTTCCTGCGTGCGGGTATGTTCTACATAACTGTAGACCGGCAATTCAATGGGGCTGCCGTTTTTTAAGGTTTGCAGGTGCTCGAACAGCAAGCTGTGATCCATCGCGCTCGGATGGTCATAATTGGTCTTTACCCGTTCTTCCATGGACAGATGACTTTGATCTTTGTAATAGCTGTCTTCCGGAATGACGCCAATATGCTCATCACCAACCTGTTCGCGCAGCTCGCGATAGAGGGTGCTGGCGATGAGACTTTTACCTGAAGCGGATGCACCGGCAATGCCGATAATGACGCACTGATGAGACTTATCAGTCATAAATTTTTGCGACCTGGTTAACCTGGATGTTAAGGAAGGACGACGCCGAAACGCCAAACGCGGCAATTATAGGGATTTCGCCGCCGTGATACCAGTTGAATAGGTCATCGCGCAAATCCTGCGGTCATAAAGAGGAATATCGCCTTTACGCAAATTAAAATGCTCACTTTTGCGGCGATGATCGGGGATTTAGCATCAGGTAAGTAATTAATAACACTGTGATGTCAAATTATGAGCGCCCACGATAGGAATTGTAAATTGTTTGTACTAGCATAATCCAAATTTCAAATTTAACTCGCCCCGTGAATGTATCGGGCGGCTCAGGGTCTGCGGATAAAGCGGTAATGAATAAACAATACCAGCGCGTTTTGGTGGCTACCCCGAATCCTTTACTGCGATTAATCAGTTTAGGACTGGTCACCTTTATCTTTACCCTGTTCTCCCTTGAGTTAGCTCGTTTCGGCAACATTCTGGCCCCGCTGTGGTTCTCCACGTCCATTATGATGGTGGCGTTTTATCGTCACGCAGGCCGCCTGTGGCCGGCGATTGCGCTGGCCTGTTCGCTGGGCAGCATTGGCGCGTCACTGGTGTTATTCCCGCCCGAGGCCATCAATCTCTGGTACCCCGGTATTAACGTTATTGAAGCGCTGATCGGGGCCATACTGCTGCGTAAAATGCTGCCCTGGTACAACCCGCTGCAAAACTTAAACGACTGGATCCGTCTGACTATCGGCAGCGCCGTGATACCGCCGGTGATTGGCGGCCTGCTGGTGTCTCTGCTGGTCGGGAACGACAACCCGCTGCGCGCCTTTACGCTCTGGGCGCTCTCGGAATCCATTGGCGCGATGGCGCTGATCCCGCTGGGTCTGCTGTTCAAAATGCATTATCTGCTGCGCCACCGTAAGCCGCAGTTGCTGCTGGAAACGCTGCTGACGCTGGCGGTTACGCTGATGTTAAGCTGGCTGTCGATAAAATACCTGCCGTGGCCCTTTACCGCGGTGATCGTGCTGCTGATGTGGAGCGCGGTACGCCTGCCGCGGCTTGAAGCCTTTCTGATATTTCTCTCCACCGTGATGATGGTGTCGCTGATGATGGCAGCGGATCCCTTTGCGCTGACGCCGCACAATACGCCCGTCATGCTCAACGCGCCCTGGCTGCCCTTTATGATGATGCTGCTGCCGGCCAACGTCATGACCATGGTGATGTATGCTTTTCGCACCGAACGCAAACACATCACCGAGAGTGAAGCGCGCTTTCGTAACGCCATGGAATATTCCGCCATCGGCATGGCGCTGGTGGGCACCGAAGGCGAATGGCTGCAGGCCAACAAAGCGCTGTGTAAATTCCTTGGCTATACGCAGGAAGAGCTGCGCTCCCTCACTTTTCAACAGCTGACCTGGCCGGAAGATCTCAACAGCGATCTTGAACAGCTGGAGATGCTGGTGCGCGGCGAGATCAACAGCTATTCCATGGAAAAGCGTTACTACACGCGCAATGGCGACGTTGTCTGGGCGCTGCTGGCGGTATCGCTGGTGCGGCACGGTGACGGCACTCCGCTCTATTTCATCTCGCAAATCGAAGACATCAACGATCTCAAACAGACGGAGTGGGTTAACAAACGCCTGATGGAGCGTATTACTCTCGCCAACGAAGCGGGGGGCATCGGCATCTGGGAGTGGGAGCTGGCGACGGACATTATCAGCTGGGACAAACGGATGTTTGAGCTGTATGAGATCCCGCCGCACGTTAAACCGACCTGGCAGCTGTGGTATGACTGCGTGATACCGGAAGACCGCGCGATGACCGAGCAGGTGGTGCGCGATTCGCTGGTGTCGCGCCTGCCGTTTAAGCTGGAATTCCGCGTGCACGTGAAAGAGGGCGTGCGTCATATCCGAACCCTCGCCAACCGGGTGCTGAACAAAAATGGCGAAGTGGAACGCCTGCTCGGCATCAATATGGACATGACCGAGGTGAAGCAGCTTAACGAGGCGCTGTTCCAGGAGAAAGAGCGTCTGCATATTACTCTGGACTCCATCGGCGAAGCGGTGCTCTGCACCGATGTGAATATGAACATCACCTTTATGAACCCGGTGGCGGAAAAAATGAGCGGCTGGCCGCAGGAGCAGGCGATGGGCCAGGCGCTGCTCAATGTCCTGCACATTACCTTCGGCGATAACGGCCCGCTGATGGAAAACATTCACAGCGGCGATATGTCCCGCTCCGCCATTGAACAGGATGTGGTGCTGCACTGTCGCAACGGCGGCAGCTACGATATTCACTACAGCGTGACGCCGCTCAGCACGCTGGACGGGCAAAACATCGGCTTTGTGCTGGTTATTCAGGACGTGACCGAATCGCGCAAAATGCTGCGCCAGCTCAGCTACAGCGCCTCCCACGACGCCCTCACCCATCTGGCCAACCGCGTCAGCTTCGAAAATCATCTCAAACGCCTGTTGCAGGGCGTGCAGGAAACCCAACAGCGGCATGCGCTGGTGTATATCGATCTCGATCGCTTTAAAGCGGTGAACGACTCCGCCGGACATGCGGCGGGGGATGCGCTGCTGCGGGAAATTTCATCGCTGATGCTCAGCATGCTGCGCACCACCGATATTCTGGCGCGGCTGGGCGGCGATGAGTTTGGCCTGCTGCTGCCGGACTGCAATATCGAAAGCGCCCGCTATATTTCGGGGCGGTTGATTGCCGCGATCAACGATTACCAGTTTATGTGGGAAGGCCGTCTGCACCGCATCGGGGCCAGCGCGGGCATTACGCTCATTGACGAAACCAACTATCTGGCGTCAGAAGTGATGTCGCAGGCGGATATCGCCTGTTATGCCTCGAAAAACGGCGGACGCGGCATGGTCACCGTCTATGAGCCGGAGCAGGACGACATGCATGAAATTCGTCTGCAGATGTCCCCGGAAGAGCAGTCGCGGATGATCAATGACAATCCGCTGCTGCTGATTGCCCGCGGCGTGGCCTCGCCCCGYGTGCCGGAAACCTGCAATTTCTGGCTGCTGTCGCTGCGGCTGTGGACCAGCAACGGCGACATCATGGAAGAGCACGCGTTTCGCGCCTCCCTGAGCGATCGCAAACTTATTCGCGCCCTTGACCGCCGCGTGTTCCAGGAATTTTTCCGCAACAGCGCCGCAGCCGTCACCCGTAAAGGCTTAGGGGTTGCCCTGCCGCTCTCCACCACCGGTCTTGCCAGCAAAACCCTGGTCAGCGAACTGCTGGACAGCCTGGCGCAGAGCCAGATGCCCGCCCGCCTGCTGCATCTGGTGATCCATGCGGATGCGCTGATGCGCGACGACGCCAGCATCAACGACGGGCTGCACAAACTGCGCGAAGCGGGCTGCCAGGTGATCTTAAGCCACGTGGGCCGCGACCTGGAGCTGTTCAGCCATCTCACCCCGTACGTTGCAGATTACATTCTGCTCGACCAGGAATTGATTGGTAACGTACACGGCAACCTGATGGATGAAATGATGGTCACTATTGTGCAGGGCCACGCCCAGCGTCTGGGCATGAAAAGCATCGCCGGGCCAACGCACCAGCCGATGGTGATGGACACCCTCTCCGGCATCGGCATTGACTACATCTACGGCGATACCATCTCTCCGCCGCAGCCGCTGGATCTGATGCTAAACACCAGCTATTTCGCCATCAACTGACGGCTGCCAGCCGTCGGTATACCAGATATGCAGCAGCGCGTAAGAGCGCCACGGCTGCCAGCGGGCGGCGTAGTGACGGATTTGCGCGGGCGTCATGCCGCTAAAACGCTGCTTGATCAGATAATCGTCCGCCAGAAAGACATCTTTTGCCTGCCAGCCGCGCAGGGCCAGATAGTTCGCCGTCCAGCGCCCGATGCCCGGAAAGGTCTGTAAATGCTTCACCCCCTGTTCCACATCCGCCGGGGCGATGAGGGGAAAGCGCCCGTCGAGGGTCGCCCGGGCAAAATGCACAATGGCCTCCCCGCGTTTTAACGGCATGCCCAGCGTTTTTAACTCTGCCGGATCGGCATTCACCAGCACTTCCGGGCGCGGAAAACAGACAAAACCTGGTTCGCCGTTCAGCGGCTCGCCGTAACGGTTTGCCACATAGCCGGTGAGCTTTGCCGCCATCGCCACGCTCACCAGCTGGCCTAAAATCGCGCGGATCCCCTGCTCGAAGGCATCCATTGATCCCGGCAGCCGCAGCCCCGGACGCGCCGCGCCCAGATCGCCCAGCGCGCCATTAATCATCTGCGGATCGCAGGCCAGATCGAACAGCCGCCCGACGCGCGCCAGACATTCATCCGCCACCGGCAGCAGGCCATCGCTGAGCGTCACCCGCAGGGTATGTTCCTGCTCATCCGGTTCGGCGGTGATAAGTCCATGGTGCCCGCCGAGCGCCAGGCTACGCACATAGCGCCCCTCGCTGACGACTTCCACCCCGCTTACGGCACGGGCGCGAAGAAAGCCCAGCATCCACGCCCAGTCATAGGGCGGTTGCCAGTGAAGTGTGTACATAGCCTCTCCTGCTGTAATTAACTTTCTTATAACAGACTAACCGCCCCCGGCACTTTTTGCTTTGCTTTCAAATCCCATTCCGCTAAAGTCGCCCCCCTTCTGCACCGGCCCGGGGAATTCAACATGTTTATTGGTTTTGACTATGGCACCGCCAACTGCTCTGTGGCAGTAATGCGTGACGGCTCGCCGCAGCTGTTAAAAATGGAAAACAATAGCTCGCTGCTGCCCTCCATGCTGTGCGCCCCGACGCGCGAAGCGGTCAGCGAATGGCTGCACCGTCACCACGCCGTTCCGGCGACAGAGGGGGAAACCCAGGCGTTGCTGCGCCGGGCGATGAATTACAACCGCGATGAAGATATCGAGGTGCTGCCGGGCAGCGTGCAGTTCGGCCTCAGTTCCCTGCATCAGTATGTGCAGGATCCGGAGGAGGTCTATTTTGTTAAATCGCCCAAATCCTTCCTCGGCGCCAGCGGCCTGAAGCCGCAGCAGATCGCGCTGTTTGAAGATCTGGTGTGCGCCATGATGCTGCACATCCGTCTCCAGGCGCAGACACAGCTGCCGGAGGCGATCGACCAGGCGGTGATTGGCCGTCCGATTAACTTCCAGGGTCTCGGCGGGGATGAGGCTAACGCCCAGGCGCAGGGGATACTTGCGCGCGCGGCAAAACGCGCCGGATTCCGCGATGTGGTGTTCCAGTATGAGCCGGTAGCAGCGGGTCTGGACTTTGAAGCGACGCTCAGCGGCGAAAAACGCGTGCTGGTGGTGGATATCGGCGGCGGTACCACCGACTGCTCGCTGCTGCTGATGGGGCCGCAGTGGCATCACCGCAGCGACCGCGATTCAAGTCTCCTCGGGCACAGCGGCTGCCGCGTCGGCGGTAACGACCTCGACATCGCGCTGGCCTTTAAAAACCTGATGCCGCTGCTCGGCATGGGCGGCCAGACCGAAAAAGGCATTGCGCTGCCGATCCTGCCGTGGTGGAACGCTGTGGCAATTAACGATGTTCCGGCGCAAAGCGATTTCTACAGCACCGCCAACGGTCGGCTGTTAAACGATCTGGTGCGCGATGCCCGCGATGGCGATAAAGTGGCGCTGCTGACCAAAGTCTGGCGTCAGCGCCTGAGCTACCGGCTGGTACGCAGTGCCGAAGAGAGCAAAATCGCCCTGTCGGAAACCGATGAGGTCACGGCGCGTCTGCCCTTTATCAGCGAAGAACTGGCGACCGCCATTACCCGCGACGGCCTGGAAGCGGCGCTCAGCCAGCCGCTGGCGCGTATTCTTGAGCAGGTGCAACTGGCGCTGGACAGCAGCAATGAAACACCGGATGTGATTTACCTCACCGGCGGTAGCGCCCGTTCGCCGCTCATCAAACGCGCGCTGGCGGAAAAACTGCCGGGCATTCCGATTGCCGGCGGCGATGATTTCGGCTCGGTTACCGCCGGTCTGGCGCGCTGGGCGCAGGTACAGTTCGGACCAACAGGGAAATAACGCTATGTCACGGTTTCATCTGATCGTCATGCCATTAATTATTGCGCTGGGTCTGTGCGGTTTTGCCCGCGCCGACACGCTCTCTGCCGTCAAACAGGCGGAAACCACGCTCGCGGCACGCGTGGGCTATGCGGAGCTGGATCTGGCTTCCGGCAAGGTGCTGAACAGCTATCGTCAGGATGAGCGTTTTCCGATGATGAGCACCTTTAAGGTGCTGCTGTGCGGCGCGGTGCTGGCGCGCGTTGACGCCGGGCAGGAGCAGCTGGATCGCCGCCTGACCTGGCAGAAAGCCGATCTCATCACTTACTCTCCGGTAACGGAAAAGCATCTGGCGGACGGCATGACGGTGGCGGAGCTGTGCGATGCCGCCATCACCCTGAGCGATAACACGGCGGCCAATCTGCTGCTCTCAACGCTGGGCGGCCCGCAAAAGCTGACAGATTTCATCCGCAAAACCGGCGATGAGACGACGCGTCTTGATCGCGTGGAGCCGGAGCTGAACGAAGCCCTGCCGGGGGACGTGCGTGACACCACCACCCCGGCGGCGATGGCGAAAACCCTGCGTCAGCTGTTAACGGGCGATACCCTGACGGCGGCTTCACGGCAGCAGTTAGCGCGCTGGATGGAAGAAGATAAGGTCGCCGGGCCGCTGCTGCGCTCGGTCCTGCCTGCGGGCTGGTACATTGCCGATAAAACCGGGGCCGGTGAACGGGGATCCCGTGGCATTGTTGCAGCCCTGGGGCCGGACGGCACGCCGTCGCGCATTGTGGTGATTTATGTGACGGGCAGCAAGGCCACCATGGATGAACGTAATAAAGCCATCGCGGCGATTGGCGAAGCGGTGATCAGGCAGTGGTGATATGCCCATTGCCCGGCGGCGCTACGCTTGCCGGGCCTGGAACGGCATATTACCCAGGCCGGGTAAGCGTCAGCGCCACCCGGCACAAACATACTCAGGATCCGATCACTCCGCCGTCCGCTTTGGTGATCACCACTGTTGACGAGCGTGGACGTCCGTCCGGGCGGTTATCCGGCCAGTTCGACACCGCGCGCGGATTCGCCGGATCGGTCACATCATCTCCGCCTTCTCCCGGATGCTGAATATTAATAAACAGCGTGCGGTTGTCCGGTGTAAAAGCGATGCCGGTGATCTCACAGCCGCGCGGCCCGGTCAGGAAACGGCGATAATCATTGGTGCCGGGAATGGTCGCCAGCATCTGGTTATTGCCCATCCCCTCGTAAGCTTTCTGGTTGATGGTGCTGGAGGAGACGTCCGTCTGGATCCACAGCACGCCCTGATGGTCGAATGACAGGCCGTCCGGGCTGCCGAAGGCCGCGCCCTGCATATTGCCTTTCGCGTCCGGCTTATCGCCATCGTTACGCCCGGCGAGCACCAGAATATCCCATTTAAAGCGGGCCGCTGCCGGATCGGCATTGTCTTCGCTCCAGTGCATAATATGTCCATACACGTTATTGGCGCGCGGGTTCGCCGCATCCACCGGCGCTTTGCCCTCTTTGCCGCGATCGCTGTTATTGGTGAGCGTGCAATAAACGCTGCCGGCAGCGTGAGGATCGACGGCGATCCACTCCGGACGGTCCATTTTCGTCGCGCCCACCGCGTCCGCCGCCAGACGGGTTTTGATCAGCACATCGCCCTGGCTTTCAAAGCCCTTGCTTTGATCCAGCCCGTTCTGTCCGAAGACCAGCGGCAGCCAGTCGCCGGTGCCGTCTTCATTAAAGCGGGCGACATACAACGTGCCGGACTCCAGCAATTGCATGCTGGCGTCACGGTTGCCCGCATCATATTTTTTGTCCGAGACGAACTTATAGATGTATTCGAATTTCTGATCGTCGCCCATATAGACCACGACGCGTTTGTCCGCTGCCAGCGTCACCGCCGCGCCTTCGTGCTTGAAGCGGCCCAGCGCGGTGTGTTTGCGCGGTGTGGAGGTCGGATTGTACGGGTCGATTTCCACCACCCAGCCAAAGCGGTTCGGCTCGTTCGGGGTTTTATCGACGTTAAAGCGTTCGTCCACTTCGCTCCAGCGGTAGGACTCGTCGCTGTCGGCGATGCCGTAACGTTTTTCCAGCGCGTTGCGGTCGGCTTGTTTAACGAAAATATCTGACCAGTTTTCTTCACAGGTGAGATAGGTGCCCCAGGGCGTATGGCCGTTGGCGCAATTCTGCATGGTGCCGAGCACGCGCTCGCCCTGCGGATCGGCGGCGGTTTTCATCAGCATGTGATGACGCGCCGGGCCGGACAGCTCCATCGGCGTGTTAACGGTGATGCGGCGGGCATAGTTTGACGGGCGCACTACCTGCCAGTCGCTGCCGCTCTTTTTCACTTCAATGACCGACACGCCCATGGCGTTCTGCCCTTTGCGGACTTTATCGGCGTTCCAGTCTGCGGTGCCGTCTTTAAACAGCATGCCGTTATCGATGTATTCGTGGTTCATCGCCAGCAGGCCGTGGGCGGCATTGTCTTCGCCGCGCGGCAGGCTGAACCAGGCCATGCCGTCATGGTGCATACCTGCCTGCGCCGCCTGCTCATCGGTGGTATTGCTGGCGTCGAATTTGAATTCCGGCATCATCCCTTTGATGCCGGTGGCGTCGCCCCAGCGATAGAATGGACGTGCGATGTAGCCTTCCGGCACCGTTACGGTGTCCGCCGTGGAAACAGGAATGCTGGTAAAGCCCAGCGACACCGCTTTCGCCAGCGCCGTCGGCTGCGTCATGGCCGCAAAAGCGCTTTCCGCGCGCATCAGCGCCGGGAAGGACACCGCCGCGCCCGCGACCGCCCCCATCTGCAAAAAGCGACGGCGTGACAGAAAGACGTCTTTGACGTCCGAAAATACCGGGTTGGCGCTGGTGTTACTGATCTCTTCACTGTGTTCTTGTTTGAAGACGGATTTTAATGGCCTGCTCATAATGACTTCCTGTTACCAGAGGACGGGAAAATAACAATGCTGAGCAGTCTATAAACTATTTATTACATTTTTATAACAGTCGGAGGCAGAGCGTCCGTCCCTTGTCATTCGGACAAATCCACACAGTGTTTCATATTTCCTCCATTTTTCTGCGGCCTGGCATTACTAAACTAGTATCATTCTGCTTAATGTTTCAGGAAGAGATACGAATAACGATGAAAGGCCGTAATAATACCCGCTGGATGCTTCTCGCAGGACTGGTCATCGCCGCCCTTGCCGCTGCCTGGTACTGGCACGCTCATTCTGCCGCCCCCGCCGGACAGCAGCGCCAGGCCGGAGCCGGACGTCACGGCGCGGGCATGCGCGGCCCTTCCCTTGCGCCGGTGCAGGCGGCCACCGCCACCCGCGAGGCCGTGCCCCGTTATCTGAGCGGGCTTGGCACCATTACGGCCGCGAATACCGTTACCGTGCGCAGCCGCGTCGACGGTCAATTGCTGGCGGTGCATTTCCAGGAAGGCCAGCAGGTGAAAAAAGGCGATCTGCTCGCCGAAATCGATCCCAGCCAGTTTAAGGTCGCCCTTGCCCAGGCCCAGGGGCAACTGGCCCGCGATAAAGCGACGCTGGCGAACGCCCGCCGCGATCTGGCCCGCTATCAGCAACTGGTGAAAACTAATCTGGTGTCCCGTCAGGAGCTGGATGCCCAGCAGGCGCTGGTCAGCGAAAGCGAAGGCACCATCAAAGCCGATGAAGCCGCCGTCGCCAGCGCGCAGTTACAGCTGGACTGGAGCCGCATCACCGCGCCGATAGACGGTCGCGTTGGCTTAAAACAGGTGGATGTCGGCAACCAGATTTCCAGCGGTGATACCACCGGTATTGTGGTGATCACCCAGACGCACCCCATCGATCTGATCTTCACCCTGCCGGAAAACGACATCGCCACTATTGTGAAAGCGCGCAACGCCGGGCAGACGCTGAGCGTCGAAGCCTGGGACCGCACCAACAAGCAGAAGCTGAGCACCGGCACCCTGTTGAGTCTGGATAATCAGATCGACGCCACCACGGGCACCATCAAACTCAAAGCCCGCTTTGAGAATCAGGACGACGCCCTGTTCCCGAACCAGTTCGTGAATGCGCGCATGCTGGTGGATACCGAACAGGACGCGGTGGTGATCCCGGCCGCCGCCCTGCAAATGGGTAACGAAGGCAATTTCGTCTGGGTGCTGAACGATCAGAACACCGTCAGCAAACACACCGTCACGCCGGGCATTCAGGACAGCCAGAAAGTGGTGATCGCCGCCGGGCTTTCCGCCGGGGATCGCGTGGTCACCGACGGTATCGACCGTCTGACCGAAGGGGCGAAAGTGGAAGTGGTGGACGCGCACGATGCCAGCGCCGCACCGGCCAAAAGCACCGCTAAAGGAGCGAAATCCTGATGCAGGTGTTACCGCCCAGCCGCACCGGCGGCCCGTCCCGCCTGTTTATTTTACGTCCGGTCGCCACCACGCTGTTGATGGTGGCGATTTTACTCGCCGGGATCATCGGCTATCGGTTTCTTCCCGTGTCCGCCCTGCCGGAGGTGGATTATCCGACCATTCAGGTGGTGACGCTCTATCCCGGTGCCAGCCCGGATGTAATGACCTCTGCGGTGACCGCGCCCCTTGAGCGCCAGTTCGGGCAGATGTCCGGCTTAAAACAGATGTCGTCGCAAAGCTCCGGCGGCGCGTCGGTGGTGACGTTACAGTTCCAGCTTTCGCTGCCGCTGGATGTCGCCGAGCAGGAGGTGCAGGCCGCCATTAACGCCGCCACTAACCTGCTGCCGTCGGATCTGCCGAACCCGCCGGTCTATAACAAAGTGAACCCTGCGGATCCGCCGATCATGACGCTGGCGGTGACTTCCAGCGCCATGCCGATGACGCAGGTGGAAGACATGGTGGAAACCCGTGTCGCGCAGAAAATTTCCCAGGTGGCCGGCGTCGGTCTGGTGACCTTATCCGGCGGGCAGCGTCCTGCGGTGCGGGTAAAACTCAACGCCCAGGCCATTGCCTCCCTCGGCCTGACCAGCGAAACCATTCGCACCGCCATCACCAGCGCCAACGTCAACTCCGCCAAAGGCAGTCTCGACGGCCCGACGCGGGCGGTGACGCTGTCAGCCAACGACCAGATGCAGTCCGCCGAGGAATATCGCAGGCTAATCGTCGCCTACCAGAACGGCGCGCCGATCCGCCTGGGCGACGTCGCCACCATCGAACAGGGGGCGGAAAACCGCTGGCTGGGGGCATGGGCCAACGAAGAGCAGGCGATTGTCATGAACGTGCAGCGCCAGCCGGGGGCCAATATTCTTGATACTGCCGACAGCATCCGCGCCATGCTGCCGCAGTTAACCGCCAGCCTGCCGAAGTCGGTGGAGGTGAAAGTCCTTTCCGATCGCACCACCAATATTCGCGCCTCGGTATCCGACACCCAGTTTGAGCTGATGCTGGCCATCGCGCTGGTGGTGATGATCATTTATCTGTTTTTGCGTAACGTTCCGGCGACCATTATTCCCGGCGTCGCGGTGCCGCTGTCATTAATCGGCACCTTTGCGGTAATGGTGTTCCTCGATTTTTCCATCAATAACCTGACGCTGATGGCGCTGACCATCGCCACCGGCTTTGTGGTGGATGACGCCATTGTGGTGATCGAAAACATCTCCCGCTATATCGAAAAAGGCGAAAAGCCGCTGGCGGCGGCGCTGAAAGGCGCGGGGGAGATCGGCTTTACCATCATCTCCTTAACCCTGTCGCTGATTGCGGTGCTAATCCCGCTGCTGTTTATGGGGGATATCGTCGGGCGGCTGTTCCGCGAGTTTGCCGTCACCCTGGCGGTGGCAATTCTGATTTCCGCCGTGGTGTCGCTGACGCTGACGCCGATGATGTGCGCGCGCATGTTGAGCGCCGAATCGCTGCGCAAGCAGAACCGCTTCTCCCGCGCATCGGAGCGCTTTTTTGAACGGGTGATCGCCGCCTACGGGCGCGGGCTGGCGAAAGTGCTCAACCATCCGTGGCTGACGCTGGGCGTGACCTTCGCCACCCTGCTGCTGTCGGTGTTGCTGTGGGTGATGATCCCGAAAGGTTTCTTCCCGGTGCAGGATAACGGCATTATTCAGGGCACCTTACAGGCGCCGCAGTCGGCGTCCTTTGCCAGCATGGCTGAACGCCAGCGCCAGGTGAGCGATATTGTGTTGAAGGATCCGGCGGTGGAAAGCCTGACGGCCTTTGTCGGCGTTGACGGCACGAACCCGTCGCTGAACAGCTCCCGTCTGCAAATCAACCTTAAACCGCTGGACGATCGCGACGACCGCGTGCCGGAAGTGATCGAGCGGCTGCAAAACGCGGTGGCAAAAGTGCCTGGCGTGGCGCTCTACCTGCAACCGACCCAGGATCTGACAATCGACACCACCGTCAGCCGCACGCAGTATCAGTTTACGTTGCAGGCAACGTCGCTGGAGGCACTCAGCACCTGGGTGCCGCAGCTGATGAGCAAGCTGCAAACGCAGCCGCAGCTGGCGGATGTGAGCAGCGACTGGCAGGACAAAGGCCTTGCGGCTTATATCAACGTCGATCGCGACAGCGCCAGCCGCCTGGGCATCAGCATGGCGGATGTGGATAACGCGCTCTATAACGCCTTCGGGCAGCGGCTGATCTCCACCATCTACACCCAGGCGAATCAGTACCGCGTGGTGCTGGAGCACGACACCGCCCAAACGCCAGGGCTGGCGGCGCTGGACACCGTGCGGCTGACGGGCAGCGACGGCGGCGTGGTGCCGCTCAGCGCCATTGCGAAAGTGGAACAGCGCTTTACCCCGCTGTCGATCAACCATCTCGACCAGTTCCCGTCCACCACCATCTCCTTTAACGTGCAGGACGGCTATTCGCTGGGCGAGGCGGTGCAGTCGATTCTGGACACGGAAAAAACCATCAGCTTCCCGACGGACATCACCACCCAGTTCCAGGGCAGTACGCTGGCCTTCCAGGATGCCCTCGGCAGTACGGTGTGGCTGATCGTCGCGGCGGTGGTGGCGATGTACATCGTGCTCGGCGTGCTGTACGAAAGCTTTATCCATCCGATCACTATTCTCTCCACGCTGCCCACCGCAGGCGTTGGTGCGCTGATGGCGCTGATGCTGGCAGGGGCGGAACTGGATGTCATCGCCATTATCGGCATCATTTTGCTTATCGGCATCGTCAAGAAAAACGCCATCATGATGATCGACTTTGCGCTGGCCGCCGAGCGCGAACAGGGCATGACCCCACGGGAGGCGATCTATCAGGCCTGCCTGCTGCGTTTCCGGCCGATCCTGATGACCACCCTCGCCGCCCTGCTCGGCGCGCTGCCGCTGATGCTCAGTACCGGCGTCGGCGCGGAGCTGCGTCGTCCGCTCGGCATCGGTATGGTGGGGGGTCTGCTGGTGAGCCAGGTGCTGACGCTGTTTACCACGCCGGTGATTTACCTGCTGTTCGACCGGCTGGCGCTGTCGCTGCGCCGCCGTTTCCCGGCGCGTAATGAGGAGGCGTAAGTGAAGTTTTTCGCCCTCTTCATTTATCGCCCGGTGGCGACCATCCTGATTTCGCTGGCCATTACCCTGTGCGGCATTCTCGGTTTCCGTATGCTGCCGGTCGCGCCGCTGCCGCAGGTGGATTATCCGGTGATCATGGTCAGCGCCTCGCTGCCAGGCGCGTCGCCTGAAACCATGGCCTCGTCGGTGGCGACGCCGCTGGAGCGCGCGCTGGGCCGCATTGCCGGCGTCAATGAGATGACCTCCTCCAGTTCGCTGGGCAGCACGCGCATTATTCTGGAATTCAAATTCGACCGCGACATCAACGGCGCGGCGCGGGATGTGCAGGCGGCGATCAATGCCGCGCAAAGTCTGCTGCCGAGCGGAATGCCGAGCCGTCCCACCTATCGCAAAGCCAACCCGTCCGACGCGCCTATCATGATCCTGACGCTGACCTCGGACACCTGGTCGCAGGGGCAGCTGTACGATTTCGCTTCCACCCAGCTGGCGCAGAATATTGCGCAGATCGAAGGCGTGGGGGATGTCGACGTCGGCGGCAGTTCGCTGCCCGCGGTGCGCGTCGGTCTTAATCCGCAGGCGCTGTTTAATCAGGGCGTATCGCTGGATGATGTGCGCAGCGCCATCAGCGATGCCAACGTACGCCGTCCGCAGGGGGCAGTGGAAGACGGCACCCACCGCTGGCAGTTGCAGACCAACGATGAGCTGAAAACGGCGGCGGAATACCAGCCGCTGATCGTCCATTACAACAATGGCGCGGCGGTGCGGCTCGGCGATGTCGCCAGCGTCACCGACTCGGTGGAGAACGTGCGCAACGCCGGGATGACCAACGCCAAACCGGCGATTTTGCTGATGATCCGCAAGCTGCCGGAAGCCAATATTATTCAGACCGTCGACAGCATCCGCGCGCAGCTGCCGGAGATGCAGAAAAGCATTCCCGCCGCCATTGATTTACAGATCGCCCAGGATCGCTCGCCGACCATTCGCGCCTCGCTGGAGGAAGTGGAACAGACGCTGATTATTTCGGTGGCGCTGGTGATCCTCGTGGTGTTCCTGTTCCTGCGATCCGGGCGCGCAACGCTGATCCCGGCGGTGGCGGTGCCGGTATCGCTGATCGGCACCTTCGCCGCCATGTATCTGTGCGGATTCAGCCTTAACAACCTGTCGCTGATGGCGCTGACCATCGCCACCGGTTTTGTGGTGGATGACGCCATCGTGGTGCTGGAAAATATCTCCCGCCACCTGGAAGCGGGCATGAAGCCGTTGCAGGCAGCGCTTCAGGGCACGCGGGAAGTGGGCTTTACTGTGCTGTCGATGAGCCTGTCGCTGGTGGCGGTGTTCCTGCCGCTGCTGCTGATGGACGGGCTGCCGGGCCGTCTGCTGCGTGAATTCGCCGTGACGCTGTCGGTGGCGATCGGGATTTCGCTGGCGGTATCGCTGACCCTGACGCCGATGATGTGCGGCTGGTTGCTGAAAAGCGCGAAACCGCGCAGCCGCCCGCGCGAGCGGGGTTTTGGTCGCCTGCTGGTGGCCATGCAGCAGGGTTATGGCCGTTCGCTGAAATGGGTGCTCAGGCACACGCGGCTGGTGGGCGCGGTGCTGCTCGGCACTATCGTGCTCAACGTCTGGCTCTATATCTCGATCCCGAAAACCTTCTTCCCGGAGCAGGATACCGGCGTGCTGATGGGCGGCATTCAGGCGGATCAGAGCATTTCCTTCCAGGCGATGCGCGGCAAGCTGGAGGATTTCATGAAGATCATCCGTGACGATCCGGCGGTGGATAACGTTACCGGTTTTACCGGCGGTTCGCGGGTGAACAGCGGCATGATGTTTATCACCCTCAAATCCCGCGATGAGCGCCATGAAAGCGCCCAGCAGATCATTGACCGGCTGCGTGTGAAGCTGGCGAAAGAGCCGGGGGCGAATTTGTTTTTGATGGCGGTGCAGGATATTCGCGTCGGCGGACGCCAGTCTAACGCCAGCTACCAGTACGCCCTGCTGTCGGATGATTTAAGCGCCCTGCGCGAGTGGGAGCCGAAGATCCGCAAAGCGCTGGCGGCGCTGCCGCAGCTGGCGGACGTGAATTCGGATCAGCAGGACAACGGCGCGGAAATGAACCTGATCTACGATCGCGAAACCATGTCGCGGCTTGGCATCAGCGTGCAGGCGGCTAATAGTCTGCTGAATAACGCTTTCGGCCAGCGGCAAATTTCCACCATCTATCAGCCGCTGAACCAGTACAAAGTGGTGATGGAAGTCGATCCGCGCTACACCCAGGACATCAGCGCGCTGGATAAGATGTTCGTCATTAATAACGATGGCAAGGCCATTCCGCTGTCCTATTTTGCGAAATGGCAGCCCGCCAATGCGCCGCTGTCGGTGAACCATCAGGGGCTGTCGGCGGCGTCAACCATCGCCTTTAACCTGCCCACCGGCGTGTCGTTGTCAGAAGCGAGCGACGCCATTAACCGTACCATGACGCAGCTCGGCGTGCCCTCCTCGGTGCGCGGCAGCTTTGCGGGAACGGCGCAGGTGTTCCAGGACACCATGAGTTCGCAGGTGATCCTGATCCTTGCCGCCATTGCCACGGTGTATATCGTGCTGGGGGTGCTGTATGAGAGCTACATTCACCCGCTGACGATTTTGTCGACGCTGCCGTCCGCTGGCGTCGGGGCGCTGCTGGCGCTGGAGCTGTTCGGCGCGCCCTTCAGCCTGATCGCGCTGATTGGCATTATGCTGCTGATTGGCATCGTTAAGAAAAACGCCATTATGATGGTGGATTTCGCCCTTGAGGCGCAACGTAACGGCAATATGACGCCGGACGAAGCCATTTTCCAGGCCTGTCTGCTGCGTTTTCGGCCGATCATGATGACCACCCTGGCGGCGCTGTTTGGCGCGCTGCCGCTGGTGATCTCCGCCGGGGATGGTTCGGAACTGCGCCAGCCGCTGGGCATCACCATCGTCGGCGGGCTGGTGATGAGCCAGCTGCTGACGCTGTACACCACACCGGTGGTGTATCTGTTCTTTGATCGTCTGCGGCTGCGCTTTACGCGTAAAAACCAACAGCTGATAAGTGAGTAAATGACCGACCTGTCCAGGAACGTACGCTGGCAATTGTGGATCGTCGCCGTGGGCTTTTTCATGCAGGCGCTGGATACCACCATTGTGAATACCGCCCTCCCCTCGATGGCGCAAAGCCTCGGGGAGAGTCCGCTGCATATGCATATGGTGATCGTCGCCTATGTGCTGACGGTGGCGGTGATGCTACCCGCCAGCGGCTGGCTGGCGGATAAAGTTGGCGTGCGTAATGTTTTTTTCAGCGCCATCGTGCTGTTCACGCTTGGCTCACTGTTCTGCGCCCGCGCCGCCACCCTGGATGAGCTGGTAATGGCCCGCGTATTACAGGGCGTCGGCGGGGCGATGATGGTGCCGGTCGGACGGCTGACGGTGATGAAAATCGTGCCCCGCGCGCAGTATATGGCGGCGATGACCTTCGTCACCCTGCCCGGCCAGGTGGGGCCGCTGTTAGGCCCGGCGCTCGGCGGCGTGCTGGTGGAGTATGCCTCCTGGCACTGGATCTTTTTGATTAATCTGCCGGTGGGCATTCTCGGCGCCATCGCCACGCTGTGGCTGATGCCGAACTACACCCTGCAAACTCGCCGTTTCGATATGTGGGGGTTTGTGCTGCTGGCCCTCGGCATGGCGGCGCTGACGCTGGCGCTGGACGGACAAAAAGCAGACGGACAGTCTCCGCTGTTGCCGATCCTGCTGGTGGCGGCAGGCGTGGTGGCGCTGCTGCTCTATCTGCGTCACGCCAGAAACAATGAGCGCGCGCTGTTCCGGTTAACGCTGTTTCGCACCCGCAGTTTTTACCTCGGCCTGCTCGGCAGCTTCGCCGGACGCATCGGCAGCGGCATGTTGCCCTTTATGACGCCGGTGTTTTTGCAGATTGGCCTCGGTTTTTCGCCGTTTCACGCCGGGCTGATGATGATCCCGATGGTGCTCGGCAGCATGGGAATGAAGCGGATTGTGGTGCAGGTGGTCAACCGTTTCGGTTATCGCCGGGTGCTGGTGGGCAGCACGCTCGGGCTGGCGCTGGTCAGCCTGCTGTTTATGACCACCGCGCTGCTCGGCTGGTACTACCTGCTGCCGGTGGTGCTGTTTATGCAGGGCATGATCAACTCGATGCGCTTCTCGTCGATGAACACCCTGACGCTGAAAGATCTGCCCGACGAGCTGGCGAGCAGCGGCAACAGCCTGCTGTCGATGGTAATGCAGCTGTCGATGAGCATCGGCGTCTCCGTCGCCGGGCTGCTGCTCGGCCTGTTTGGTCAGCACCATCTGACGGCGGACAGCGGCGTGGCGCATCACGTCTTTATCTATACCTGGCTGTGCATGGCGGCGATCATCGCCCTGCCCGCGCTGGTGTTTGCCCGCGTACCCAACGACGCCAGTAAAAACATACTGATTGCCCGGCGCAAAAGGAGATAACAATGAAACTGTGGCGGCCGGGTATTACCGGCAAACTGTTCCTCGCGATTTTCGCCACCTGTATTGTGCTGCTGATCAGTATGCACTGGGCTGTGCGCGTCAGCTTTGAGCGCGGCTTTATCGACTACATCAAGAACGGCAATGAGCAGCGGCTACAGATGCTGAGCGATGCGCTGGGGGAGCAGTATCAGCTGCACGGCGACTGGCGTTTTTTACGAAATAATGACCGTTTTGTGTTCCAGATCCTGCGCTCGTTCGAGCACGATGGCGACGATGACCGGCCAGGGCCGGGAATGCCGCCCCACGGCTGGCGCACCCAGTTCTGGGTTATCGATCAGGACAGACATGTGCTGGTCGGCCCGCGCTCGCCGGTGCCGCGGGAAGGCACGCGCCGGGCGATTGTGGTGAACGGCGCGAACGTCGGCTGGGTGGTGGCCTCGCCGGTTGAACGCCTGACGCGCAATACCGACATTAACTTTGATCGCCAGCAGCGGCGCACCAGCTGGCTGATCGTCGGCCTGGCGACCCTGCTGGCGGCGATGGCGACCTTTTTACTGGCGCGCGGCCTGCTGGCGCCGGTCAAACGGCTGGTGGAAGGTACACATAAACTCGCCGCCGGGGATTTCTCCACCCGCGTCACCCCCACCAGCCCGGATGAGCTGGGCAAACTGGCGAACGACTTTAACCAGCTCGCCAGCACGCTGGAGAAAAACCAGCAGATGCGGCGGGATTTTATGGCGGATATTTCCCATGAACTGCGCACGCCGCTGGCGGTGCTGCGCGGCGAGCTGGAGGCGATCCAGGACGGCGTCCGCCAGTTCACGCCGGAGTCGGTGGCCTCTTTGCAGGCGGAAGTGGGCACCCTGACCAAACTGGTGAACGATCTGCATCAGCTGTCGATGTCCGACGAAGGCGCGCTGGCCTATCAGAAAGCGCCAGTGGACGTCATCACCCTGCTGGAGATGGCGGCGGGCGTGTTCCGTGAACGCTTCGCCAGCCGTCAGTTATCCCTCAACGCCTCCTTAACTGAATCCGCCACCGTGTTTGGTGACCGTGACCGGCTGATGCAGCTGTTTAATAATCTACTGGAAAACAGCCTGCGTTATACCGACGCGGGCGGGCAGTTGTTGATCAGTGCCCGCACCAGGGGCAATGCCGTACTGCTGACCTTTGCCGACAGTGGGCCGGGCGTCACCGACGAACAGCTCGCCCGCCTGTTTGAACGTTTTTACCGTACCGAAGGCTCCCGCAACCGCACCAGCGGCGGCTCGGGACTGGGGCTGGCGATCTGCGTGAACATCGTCGAAGCCCACGGCGGCGCCCTTCATGCTGCCCATTCGCCTTTTGGTGGGGTAAGCATTACAGTTGAACTACCGCTGGAACGCGACAAAACGAGAGATGTATGACTGAGTTACCGATAGACGAAAACACCCCACGCATTCTGATTGTCGAAGACGAGCCGAAGCTCGGCCAGTTGCTGATTGATTACCTTAAAGCTGCGGGCTACGCGCCGACACTGATCGGTCACGGCGACCAGGTGCTGCCTTACGTGCGCCAGTCGCCGCCGGATCTGATGCTGCTGGATTTAATGCTGCCCGGCACCGATGGCCTCACGTTGTGCCGCGAGATCCGCCGCTTTTCCGATCTGCCGATTGTGATGGTCACTGCCCGCATCGAAGAGATCGACCGTCTGCTGGGACTGGAAATTGGCGCAGATGACTATATCTGCAAACCTTACAGCCCGCGTGAAGTGGTGGCGCGGGTGAAAACCATTCTTCGCCGCTGCAAACCGCAGCGTGAATTACAGACGCTGGATGCGCAAAGCCCGCTGGTCATCGACGAAGGCCGTTTTCAGGCGAGCTGGCACGGCAAAATGCTGGATCTCACGCCAGCTGAGTTCCGCCTGCTGAAAACCCTCTCCGGCGAGCCGGGAAAAGTCTTCTCACGCGAGCAGTTGCTGAACCACCTGTATGACGATTACCGCGTGGTGACGGATCGCACCATCGACAGCCATATCAAGAACCTGCGCCGCAAGCTGGAGGCGCTGGACGAAGAACAGTCGTTTATCCGCGCGGTATACGGTGTCGGCTATCGCTGGGAAGCGGATATGTGCCGCGTGGCCTGAGCCTTCACGGGGCGGGGAAACACACCGGTTTACTCCCCCGCCCCACAGCGCTACAATTCCCGCCCTAAAATTAAGGGATCTCCCCAACCGTCTCACCCCGTGAGCGGATCTGACCTGTCATCAGAACGAGAAAATCATGTTTAAACCGGAACTCCTCTCCCCGGCGGGAACGCTGAAAAATATGCGTTACGCCTTTGCCTATGGCGCCGATGCGGTATACGCGGGCCAGCCGCGCTACTCCCTGCGCGTGCGTAATAACGAATTCAACCACGAGAATTTACAGCTGGGCATCAATGAAGCCCATGCCCTTGGTAAAAAATTCTACGTGGTGGTGAATATTGCGCCGCACAACGCGAAGCTGAAAACCTTTATTCGCGATCTGACGCCGGTGGTGGAAATGGGGCCGGACGCGCTGATTATGTCCGATCCGGGGTTAATCATGCTGGTGCGCGAGCACTTCCCGCAGATGGATATTCACCTGTCGGTGCAGGCGAACGCCGTCAACTGGGCGACGGTGAAATTCTGGAAAAGCATGGGCCTGACGCGGGTGATTTTATCCCGTGAGCTGTCGCTGGATGAAATCGCCGAGATCCGCGCCCAGGTGCCGGATATGGAAATCGAAATCTTCGTGCACGGCGCGCTGTGCATGGCCTACTCCGGGCGTTGCCTGCTGTCGGGCTATATCAACAAACGCGATCCGAATCAGGGCACCTGCACCAACGCCTGCCGCTGGGAATATAACGTCCAGGAAGGCAAAGAGGACGACGTGGGTAATATCGTGCACGTGCATGAGCCGATCCCGGTGAAAAACGTCGAGCCGACGCTGGGCATCGGCGCGCCGACCGACAGCGTATTTATGATCGAGGAAGCCAAACGTCCGGGGGAATATATGACCGCCTTCGAAGACGAGCACGGCACCTACATCATGAACTCAAAAGATCTGCGGGCCATCGCCCACGTGCCGCGTCTGACGGAAATGGGCGTGCACTCGCTGAAAATCGAAGGCCGTACCAAATCCTATTACTACTGCGCCCGCACCGCGCAGGTGTACCGTAAAGCCATTGACGACGCCGCCGCCGGTCTGCCGTTTGATGAAAGCCTGATGGATACGCTGGAAGGCCTGGCGCACCGCGGCTATACCGAGGGTTTCCTGCGTCGTCATACCCATGATGATTACCAGAATTACGAATACGGTTTTTCCGTTTCCGAGCGCCAGCAGTTTGTCGGCGAATTTACCGGCGAGCGCAACGGCCATCTTGCCGCCGTACAGGTGAAAAACAAATTCAGCGTCGGCGACAGCCTGGAATTAATGACGCCGAAAGGGAACGTCAATTTCACGCTGGAGCATATGGAAAACAGCAAAGGCGAAGCCATGCCGGTCGCGCCTGGCGACGGCTATACCGTCTGGCTGCCGGTGCCGGAAGATATGGCGCTGGAGTATGCGCTCCTAATGCGTAATTTCAACGGCGAAAACACCCGCGCGCCGCACGGTAATTAGTTCAGCGGAGTTATTTTTTCGGGAGATTAGAATCGGATCACATACCGCTTCGTTCTTTATGGGTAATATCGCGCCTGCTGAAAAACATAATCCATAAATGCTAGCTGTACCAGGAACCACCTCCTTAGCCTGCGTAATCTCCCTTACGCAGGCTTATTTTTTCCCCGCCTTTCAGTTTCTTCTTACGCGCTCTGCTTCCGCCTGAGATACACTCTTCTCATTGGTTCTTTTCGAGGTAGCAGGATGAGCACCTATACATCCAGTTTGATGATTTTGAATGGCAAAAACGCCGGTGACGAGACGCTGCGCGAAGCCATCACCTTATTGCGCGATGAAGGCATCGATATTCAGGTCAGAGTCACATGGGAAAAAGGCGATGCGGAGCGCTATGTGCGTGAGGCGGTGCAGCTTGGCGTGGCGACGGTGATCGCTGGCGGCGGCGATGGCACCATCAACGAAGTGGCGACGGCGCTGTATAAAAACGGCGGCGAAAACGCCCCGGCGCTGGGTATTCTGCCGCTCGGCACAGCAAACGATTTCGCCACCAGCACCGCGATCCCCGAATCGCTGGACAAAGCGTTGCAGCTGGCGATTATCGGCAAGGCGGTACCGGTGGATCTGGCGCAGGTTAATGAGGATACCTGTTTTATCAATATGGCGACCGGCGGCTTTGGTACGCGGATCACCACCGAAACGCCGGAAAAACTGAAAGCCGCCCTCGGCGGCGTTTCTTATCTGATCCACGGTCTGATGCGCATGGATACGCTGAAGCCGGACCGCTGCGAGATCAAAGGCGATAACTTTCAGTGGCAGGGCGATGCGCTGGTGATCGGTATCGGTAATGGCCGTCAGGCAGGCGGCGGACAACAGCTCTGCCCGGACGCGCTGATTAACGATGGCCTGCTGCATCTGCGCATTTTTACCGGTGAGGAACTGCTGCCTGCGCTCTTCACCACCCTCACCCAGCCGGAAGACAGTCCGAATATTATCGACGGTAAATCGGCGTGGTTTGAAGTGAACGCCCCGCACGATATTACCTTTAACCTCGACGGCGAGCCGCTCAGCGGGCAGCGTTTCCGCATTGAAGTATTGCCCGGCGCACTGAAGTGCCGTTTGCCGCCGGATTGCCCGTTATTACGTTAATGGCGTTGATAATGCCGGGTGGCGGCTGCGCCTTACCCGGCCTACAGCGCGAATAGCGAGTAGGCCCGGCAAGCGTAGCGCCGCCGGGCAAGGAGCAAGGAGCAAACCATTAATACGCCGCCACCTCACGTGCCATCTCCCGGCTGTACTGCTGGCTGGCGCTGACCAGCATCTGCGTGTAGTCGGTTTTCGCCCCGCCGCTCACCAGCTCGTCCACCGTCAGGGTTTCGAGGATCTTACCGTACTGCATCACCGCCACCTTCTGGCACAGATGGGCGATCACCCCCAGATCGTGCGTCACCATCAGATAGGTCAGCTTCGACTCCTGATGCAGCTCCGCCAGCAGATTGAGAATTTCCGCCTGCACTGACACATCCAGCGCCGAGGTGGGTTCATCCAGCAACAGTACCTGCGGTTCAAGGATCAGCGCCCTTGCAATGGCCACGCGCTGGCGCTGGCCGCCGGACAGCTGATGCGGATAGCGGTCACGGAACGCGCGGTTCAGCCCGACCTTATCCAGCAGCGAATTAATACGCCGGTCGCGATCAGGAATGCTATGGATTTGCAGCGGCTCTTCCAGAATATCGCCAATGGTGTGACGTGGATGCAGCGAACCGTAGGGATCCTGAAACACCATCTGTACCAGCCGACAGCGCTGCTGGTTAATACGGTGATCGAGCGGCTGGCCGTTAATTGCCAGCTCTCCCTGCCAGTGGGTAAACAGGCCCGCCAGGCATTTCAGTACCGTGGTTTTTCCGGATCCTGACTCCCCCACCAGGCCGTAAATCTCCCCCGGCTGCACGCTGAAATTGACGTCAAACAGCACCTGATTGCGCTTGTCGCCTTCGCCGAACTCCAGACTTAAGTTTCTGACATCGATCATAATGTGTCCTTTATTCGTGAAGCCAGCTGGCCTGGCGCTGTAACACCGGCAGCACCGGGCGGCGATGGTGAATTTCCGGCAGCGCGTTGATTAACCCCTGCGTGTAAGGGTGCTGCGCGTTATCGAGATCTTTCGCGGCGATGGATTCCACCACCCGCCCGGCGTACATCACCAGCACGCGATCGCAGAAGCTGCGCACCAGATTGATGTCGTGGCTGATAAAAATCAGCCCCAGCCCGCGGGAAGCCACCAGATCGTCCAGCAGCCCGAGCACCTGCAAACGCACCGACACGTCCAGCGCGGAGGTGGGTTCGTCGGCGATCACCAGTTCCGGATCGGTGATCAGCATCATGGCGATCATGATGCGCTGCCCCTGGCCGCCGGAGATTTCGTGGGGATAGAGGCTGTATACCCGCTCCGGCTGGCGAATACGCACCACATCCAGCATCTCCATCACTTTCACTTTCGCCTCGGCTTTGCGCCCCGGATGGTGCGTCAGCCATGCTTCGGCGATCTGATCCCCGACGCACACCACCGGGTTGAGGGAGTATTTCGGATCCTGCATGATCATCGAAATACGTTTGCCTCGCACGGTGCGCATCTGTGCTTCGCTGACGTTGCGCAAATCGATATCGCCAAAATGCATGCGTTCGGCGGTAATACGCGCTTTAGCCGGATGCAGGCGCATCAGCGCGCGCCCGACGGTGGATTTACCTGAACCGGACTCGCCGACAATCGCCAGCTTTTCCCGGCCCAGCTGGAAGGAGACGCCGCGTACCGCGTTAGTCACCGTGCGCCCGTTGACAAAATCGACGTGCAGATCGCGCACGTCAAGCAGGGGCGAATTATTCGCTGCGAGGATCGAGGATGTCACGTAGGCCATCTCCTAAGAAGTTGAACGCCAGGCTGTTGATCAAAATCGCCAGCCCCGGAATAGTCACCACCCACCAGCACTCCATCATGTAGGTACGACCGCTGGAGATCATCGCGCCCCACTCCGGCTCCGGCGGCTGTGCGCCCAGGCCGAGGAATCCCAGACCGGCGGCGGTCAGAATGATGCCCGCCATGTTCATGGTGATACGGATGATCACCGACGGCAGACACAGGGGCACCACATGACGCCACAGTACGCGCACCGGCGAGGCCCCCTGCAAACGCACCGCCGAGATAAAATCGGCCTGCCGCAGCGACAGGGTTTCGGCGCGGGCCAGACGGGCAATCGGCGGCCAGGCGGTGAGCGTAATGGCGATCACCACGTGCTCCAGCCCCGGCCCGAGGGCGGCGACAAAGGCCAGCGCCAGCACCAGGCTCGGGAAGGAGATGAAAATATCGGTCACGCGCATCAGGACCATATCCACCTTGCCGCCGAAATAACCGGCGCAGACGCCGAGCAGCAGACCCAGCGGGCCAACGGTGACGGATACCAGCAGCACGATGTACAACGTGATGCGCGAGCCATAGACCAGGCGGCTGAAAATATCGCGGCCAAACTCGTCGGTGCCGAACCAGTGCTGCGCCCCCGGCGGTTGCAGGGCGTTATTCAGATCCTGCACCAGCGGATGATACGGCGCGATCCAGGGCGCGAACGTCGCCACCACCAGCAGCAGGAAGATGATGCCGCCGCCGATGGCGGTAAGCGGATTACGCGCCATTTTGCCAATAAAGCCTCCGGTGCGGCTGAACAGGCGTTTCACACGCGCGCCCTGCTCGCTGGCTTTGCCACCGACAGGCGGATCCAGATAAACCGTCATGATTTCGTCCTCGGATCAAAGAGTTGATAAAGCATGTCGGAGAGCAGGTTGAGCATGACGAAGATCACGCCCACCACTAACACGCAGCCCATCACCGCATTCATGTCACCCAGCAACAGGCTGCTGGTGAGATAGGAGCCGAAGCCCGGCCAGGAGAAGACGGTTTCGATCAGCACCGCCCCTTCCAGCAGCGAGCCGTAGGCCAGCGCCACCACCGTCAGCAACTGCACGAGGATATTGCGAAACGCGTGGTTCCAGATCACCTGCCGCTCGGTTAAGCCTTTCACCCGCGCAGTGATGATGAACTCCTGGGAGAGCTGCGCCAGCATAAAGCTGCGGGTCATACGGCTGATGTAGGCCAGCGAGTGAAAGCCGAGCAGCGAGGCGGGCAGCACCAGATGATTAAGCGCATTCCAGAACACCTGCATATTGCCTGCCAGCAGCGCGTCTATGGTCATCAGCCCGGTGCGGCGCGGCACAATGCCGTCCAGCCCCAGGTCAATGCGACCGGCGCCGCCCACCCAGCCAAGCCAGGCGTAGAACAGCAGCAGGCCCATCATGCCGACCCAGAAAATCGGCGTCGAATAACCCGCCAGGCTGATAATACGCACCACATAATCAGAGACGCTGTTACGTCGTGCCGCCGCCAGCACGCCCAGCGGAATGCCAAGACCCGCGCCGACGATAATCGCCATGGTCGCCAGTTCAAGGGTGGCCGGGAAGACGCGGATAATGTCGTCCAGCACCGGTTTGCCGGTCAGCAGCGCGTTACCCAGATCGCCGTGCAGCAGATTGCTGAAGTAGATGCCGAACTGCGACAGCAACGATTTATCAAAGCCCAGCTGCTGATAGACCTGGTTATAGGTGCTCTGATCGGCATCCGGGCCGACAATCGCCAGCACCGGATCGATGGGCATCACCCGGCCAATAAAAAAGGTCAGCAGCAGCAGGCCGAACAGCGTGATCAGCACCTGGGTCAGGCGTTTCGAGAAGCGCCGGGCGCGGGAGCCGGGCGCTAAAATTGCCGTACTCATCCTTTATCTCCTTCGCTTTTCAACGGGGCTTTCCAGACTTCCCGCAGGTGCGTGGTGGCGGAGGGATGCGACTGGAAGTTTTTAACTTCATTACGCACCACTACTGAATCCACCATCTGGGAAATCGGCATCAGGGCGGGAATAAGCTGGTCGTAACGGGTCTGGATCGCCTGATACTCCGCCTTTTGTTTTTCCGGATCGCGCTCCAGCAGGGCGCTGTCGATCATCTCGTTCAGCGCTTTGTCATAAAAGCCGGTGCGCCAGCCCTGGAAGTTGGTCAGCCGCGCTTCGTCGCTGTTGTCCGGGTTATAAACCAGCGCGCGCAGGCTGGAGTGCGGGTGCGGCTCGACGCCGCTGCCGCCGCGCCCGACCAGCAGATCAAATTTACGCTCGCGCATCGCGCCGTAGATCTGGTTGCCGGTGCCGGTGATAATTTTGGCGTTAATGCCCGCCTGCATCAGGGTGGACTGCACAGCAATGGCGATATTAAGGAATGGCTGGTCGGCCAGCACGCGCAGGGTGGTGTCAAAGCCGTCCGGGTAGCCCGCTTCCGCCAGCAGCTTTTTCGCCCGCGCCACGTCAAGCTTATAGCCCGGATCCGGCAGCGTGGACGGCATTCCCGCCTTGATAGGGCGCTGGTGTAGCACGCCGTAGCCCGGCATCAGCGCTTTATTAATGCCCTGGTAATCCACCAGATAGCGTACCGCTTCCCGTACTTTCGGGTTAGCGAAGTGCGGCTCTTTCATGCTCATCGCCACGTAGTAGACCGTGCCCTTCTGTACCGCTTCGACGGTGAGATCGGGATCGCTACGCAGCGCGTTGATGTCTGAAACCGCCATATTATTGGCAATATCCAGATCGCCTTTGGCGATCATCAGGCGCAGGGTTTGCGACTCCTGGAAATGGCGCAGCACCACGCGGTTCATTTTCGCCGCGTCGCGCCAGTAGTCCGGGTTGCGCTTCATGCGCAGTACGTCTTTGGCCTGCCAGGTTTCCAGGGAAAACGGCCCGGAACCCGCTTCATTGGTGGTCAGCCAGCGGTTGCCCCAGTCGTTATTCACTTCGTGGCTTTGCACGGTTTTGCGATCCAGCACGCCGAGATTGCCAAGCGCACCCAGGGAGTAGATGACCAGCTGCGGATCGTTGGCTTTCGGCAGACGAATTTGCACGGTGTGGTCATCCGGCGCGCTCACCTGCTCATCAATATTTTTCTTACTGAAGCCGTAGGATTTCCATACCGACGCCTGCGCCAGATTGAGGTGCAGAAGGCGGCGCATCGACCACACCACGTCGTCGGCGGTCAGCGGGTTGCCGGAGTGAAATTTGACGTTTTTGCGCAGATGGAAGGTGAGCGTTTTACCGTCGGGGCTGATGTCCCAGGACTCCGCCAGCGCCGGTTTAACGTTGGTCAGCTGATTGGGATCCAGTTCGACCAGCGAATCATAAAGATTCACCACGATGCCCACCACCTCGTTGCCGGTCATCGCCGCCGGATCGAGGCTCAGCAGGTTATTCATATTCATGCCGATGATGAGCTGATCGGGGGGCGTTTTGGCTGTCGCCGCCCCGCTCCCCATCAGCAGCGACAGCGCCAGCAGGCACGCTCCCGCCAGTGAGGTTTTTTTCATGTATATATCGCCTGTAGGGTAAGAAGTTTTTATAGGTCAGTCATGGCTGACGGTATTGGCTTCGATATATGCAAAATTAATGTCTTCACCCAGCCCCGGGCCTTGTGGCAAATGAACAAATCCCTCTTCATCCATCGGATCGACAATGCTGTGCAGATAGGCCGCCGGGACGTCGTAATCCAGGAACGGGTGCAGCAGGCCGCGTTCATACCAGCGACAGTTTTTGATCGCCCCGACCACCGCCAGGCTGGCCGCGCCGTTGCCGTGCACTTCGCAGTCCATGCCAAAAGATTCCGCCAGGCTCGCCACTTTCATGGTCGGCCAGATACCGCCGACGCCATTGGAACCGGCGCGCAGAATGTCGCAGGCCCCCGCTTTCACCCAGTCGGCGCGGCTGTGATGTTTACCGCCAAGGCTTTCCGGCCCGACAACGGGAATGGAGAGGTTTTCTGCCAGCCAGGCGTAAGAGGCCATGCTCTCTTCTTCCATCGGCTCTTCAAACCAGGCGAAGTTGAGTTTTTCCAGTTCCTTACCGATGTACAGCGCTTCGCTGCGGCTGTACCAGTGGTAGCCGTCGATCATCAGATCGATGTCCGGGCCGACCGCTTCGCGCACCGCGGCGCAGGCTTTGACATCCATTTTCGGGTTCGGCGCAAAGGACACCGGCGGCATCCAGGTGTGCAGTTTGATGGCCTTATAGCCGCGCGCCACCAGCTTTTCCGCAAAGTCGGCGTACTCCTGCGGGGTGGAAAGACCGCCTTCCAGATCGTCGCCGCACATGGTGCTGCCGTAGGCGGGCACTTTGTCACGAAAACCGCCGAGCAGCTTGTAGACCGGCATGTTGAGTTTGCGGCCCATCAGATCCCACAGCGCCTGCTCCACAAAAGAGAGCGCGCGCTCGGTCAGCTGGTGCGCGCTGCCGCGCTGCCAGTGCGCCAGATCCTGCCAGATACGCTCCCGGTTAAAGGCGTCCTGACCGATCATCACCTTGCGGAAGAAGGTGTTCACCACAAAGGGACGCACCACTTCCGGCGGCGCGAATGAGTACCCTTTGGTGCCATCGTCTGCGGTGATGGTCAGCATCGCCATTTTCGCGAGGCTCTCCGGGCCGGGGTGCGAATGCCCGGCAGTATCGGATACCCGCCGCGTGGGATACTGAAAGACGGTGACGTTTACGGATTCAATTTTCATGACAAGTCCTTGAGGCAGAGGTGAAGTAAGCTTTTGAAAAGCTGTTTCAGTAATCAATGTATGCAGAAAAAACAGCCAGTGCCTCGGACAAATTACGTTAAGCAGAGGTTAAATGTTGTGCATGTGCACGAAGGGATGTGAGGTTTTCCACAAAAGAATGGTGAAATGTGAAGTGGATCTCCCCTCACCCTAACCCTCTCCCCAGGGAGAGGGAACG
>NZ_CP127837.1:3951620-4012372 GCF_030291195.1 Enterobacter sp. PGRG2
GCATTCTCCCTCTCCCACCGGGAGAGGGCCGGGGTGAGGGGNNNNTATCAGGCGATTGTCACTTTGCTGTCGAGATAGACATCCTGCACGGCGTTAATCAGCTTCACGCCGTCCGTCATGGATTTCTTAAAGGCTTTGCGGCCCAGGATCAGCCCCATACCGCCCGCGCGTTTGTTAATCACCGCCGTGCGTACCGCATCGCTCAGGTCGGTGTCGCCCCCTGACGCGCCGCCGGAGTTAATCAGCCCGGCGCGGCCCATATAGCAGTTCGCCAGCTGGTAGCGCACCAGATCGATAGGGTTATCGCTGGTCAGTTTGCTGTAGACGCGTTCGTCGGTATAACCGTATTTCACCGCGTTATAACCGCCATTATTTTCCGCCATTTTCTGCTTCACAATATCCGCGCCAATGGTGGCCGCCAGATGGTTGGCCTGGCCGGTTAAATCGGCGGAGGCGTGATAATCGACGCCGTCTTTCTTAAAGCCGCTGTTGCGCAGATATGCCCAGAGCACCGTCACCATGCCCAGTTCGTGCGCCCGCTCAAAGGCGGCGGAGATCTCCTCGATCTGGCGACGGGACTCCGGCGACCCAAAATAGATGGTCGCGCCCACGGCCACCGCCCCAAGGTTAAACGCCTGCTCGACGCTGGCATACAGCGTCTGATCATAGGTGTTGGGGTAGCTCAGGGTTTCGTTATGGTTAATTTTTACCAGGAACGGAATACGGTGCGCGTAGCGTCGGGAGACAGACGCCAGCACGCCATAGGTGGAGGCCACACAGTTACAGCCCGCCTCGATAGCCAGCTCAACAATATTTTTGGGATCGAAATAGAGCGGATTCGCCGCAAAGGATGCGCCAGCGGAGTGCTCCACGCCCTGATCGACGGGCAGGATAGATAAATAGCCGGTGCCTGCCAGGCGGCCGGTGTTGTAAAGCGTCTGCATGTTGCGCAGTACCGCAGGCGGACGGTTGTTATCCATCATCACGCGGTCAACGTAATCATGTCCAGGAAGATAAAGCTGATCGGCCGGAATGGTCATACAACGATGTTGCAGCAGGCTGTCGGCGTCGTTGCCCAGCAATTGCGTAATATCAGTCATAGCGATGCTCCCGTAAGTTGATAAGCAGAGTAAGCCTGGTACCGACCTTTGCTTAACGCCACCCTGGAATATTTATTCAGCACAATCTGATGGCACGATCCATAACTCAAAAAAATGTTATTCTGATCAAAGATCCAGCACAAAGGTATCTAAAAGGTATTATTAACTGGTATGGTCATACCGTACCCTTTGCTTGTCATGAAGGAAGACCGATGAAAACAACTGCTAAGCTGTCGTTCATGATGTTTGTGGAATGGTTTATCTGGGGAGCGTGGTTTGTCCCGCTGTGGCTGTGGTTAAGCAAAAGCGGCTTTACCGCCGGGGAGATTGGCTGGTCCTACGCCTGTACCGCCATCGCCGCGATCCTCTCGCCTATCCTTGTGGGTTCGCTGACTGACCGCTTCTTCGCGGCGCAGAAAGTGCTGGCGGTGCTGATGTTTGCCGGCGCCGTTCTGATTTACTTCGCCGCCCAGCAAACGGAGTTTGCTTACTTCTTCCCGCTGCTGCTGGCCTACTCTCTGACCTATATGCCAACCATTGCGCTGACCAATAGTATTGCTTTCGCGCATGTGAAGGATGTCGAGGCTGACTTCCCGCGTATCCGCGTGATGGGCACCATTGGCTGGATCGCCTCAGGGCTGGTCTGCGGCTTTCTGCCGCAAATGCTCGGCTATGCGGATATTTCCCCGACCAATATTCCGCTGCTGATCACCGCGGGCAGTTCGGTGGTGCTGGGTGTCTTCGCGCTGATGCTGCCGCATACGCCGCCGAAAAGCACCGGCAAGCTGGACGTCAAAGTTATGCTCGGGCTGGACGCGCTGGTGCTGCTGCGCGACCGTAATTTCCTCGTCTTTTTCTTCTGCTCCTTCCTGTTTGCCATGCCGCTGGCGTTCTATTACATCTTCGCCAACGGTTACCTGACCGAAGTCGGCATGAAAAACGCCACCGGCTGGATGACGCTGGGGCAGTTCTCTGAAATCTTCTTTATGCTGGCGCTGCCGTTCTTTACTAAGCGTTTTGGTATTAAAAAGGTTCTGCTGCTGGGCTTACTGACCGCCGCTATCCGCTATGCTTTCTTCGTCTATGGCGGGGCGGATCACTACTTTACCTATGCCCTGCTGTTCCTTGGCATTCTGCTGCACGGCGTGAGCTACGACTTTTACTACGTCACCGCCTATATCTACGTCGACAAAAAAGCCCCGGTGCATATGCGTACTGCCGCGCAGGGTTTGATCACCCTTTGCTGCCAGGGCTTCGGCAGTTTGCTGGGCTATCGTCTTGGCGGCGTGATGATGGAAAAAATGTATGCCTACAAAGAGCCGGTTAACGGCCTGACCTTTAACTGGGCAGGTATGTGGGCGTTTGGCGGCATCATGATCGCCGTCATCGCGGTGCTGTTTATGCTGTTCTTCCGTGAATCGGATAGAGAAATTACCGCGATTGTGGTGGACAACGATAAGAGCCCCACTCGCGGAGAGGTCCCACAAGGAGAGGTAAAATGAAATCAGAACGTATTCTCGGTGCGTTATATGGCCAGACATTAGGCGATGCGATGGGGATGCCGTCAGAGCTGTGGCCCCGGTCACGGGTGAAGGCGCATTTCGGCTGGATCGACCGTTTCCTGCCAGGTCCGGCGGAAAACAACGCCGCCTGTTATTTTGATCGCGCCCAGTTCACCGATGATACGTCGATGGCCCTTTGCCTTGCCGATGCCATTTTCGAATGCAACGGCAGGATTGACGCCGAGGTTATCGCCCGGCACATCCTGCGCTGGGCCGAAGATTTTGATGCCTTTAATAAAAACGTGCTTGGCCCCACCTCAAAAATCGCCCTGCGGGCGATCCGCGAGGGGCGTCCGGTGAGCGAGCTGGAAAATAACGGCGTGACCAACGGGGCGGCGATGCGCGCCTCCCCGCTGGGCTGCCTGTTGCCGACCCACTCCCTCGATCAGTTTATCGATCAGGTGGCGCTGGCCTCCAGCCCGACCCACAAGTCCGATCTGGCGATTGCCGGGGCGGTGGTGATTGCCTGGGCGATTTCTCGCGCAATTGACGGCGATCGGTGGCAGGATATTGCCGATGCCCTGCCCGCCGTGGCCCGCCATGCGCAGGAAAAACGCGTCACCACCTTTAGCGCATCGCTGGCGGCACGCCTCGAACTGGCGTTAAATGTGGTGCGCAATGCCTCCGGCGTGGAGTCTGCCAGCGAGCAGATTTATCAGCTGGTCGGCACCGGCACCAGCACTATTGAATCGGTGCCTGCCGCCATTGCGATGGTGGAGTTGGCGCAAACTGACCCGAACCGCTGTGCGATCCTGTGCGCGAATCTGGGGGGCGATACGGATACCATCGGTGCCATGGCTACTGCCATCTGCGGCGCGCTGCACGGAGTTTCCGCCATCAATGCCGCCTTTAAGCAGCAACTGGATGACGTCAATCAGCTCGATTTTTCGCATTACAGTGAAAAGCTCCTGGCTTATCGTCAGGAGCGGGAGGAAGCATGAAACCAGGCTATCTCGTCAGCCTTCTGCACCGGCTTGAAACCCGGCGTCCGGTGACGGTGTTAGGGGGCGCGGTGATCGACGTTATCGCCAGCGCCTATGCGCTGCCATTTCGCGGCTGCGACATTGAACTGAAACAGCAAAGCGTCAATATCGGCGGCTGCGCGCTGAACATCGCTGTCGCCCTGCATCGTCTGGGCATGCGCGCGCAAAACGTGCTGCCGGTAGGACACGGCATCTGGGCAGACATGGTCAGCAACGCGCTCAATTCGCACGGCATTGAAAGCGTGCTGAACGTGGATGAAGGGGATAACGGCTGGTGTCTGGCGCTGGTGGAGCCGGACGGCGAGCGTACCTTTATGACCTTTTCCGGCGTCGAAACCCGCTGGGCGAAAGCCTGGCTGGATCCGCTTACCGTGCCGCCGGGCAGCCTGATTTCACTGTCGGGTTATCAGCTCTCCGCCGCCTGCGGTGAAGTGCTGGTCAACTGGCTGGAAACGCTGCACGACGTGACGCCTTATATCGATTTCGGTCCGCGTATCGAAGACATTGATCCGGCGTTGCTGGCGCGTATCCTGGCGCTGAAACCGATCGTCACCTTAAACCGCCGCGAATCAGAGATCGCCGCGCAGCTGCTGGACGTGGAGCCGGAACTTTTAGGCCCGGCGTGGCAGAAAGCGTACGGCGCGCCGCTGATTATTCGTCACGATCGCGACGGGGCCTGGTACTATGATGGCGATGAGCAGGGCTTTGTGCCGCCTTTCCCGGCCACCATGGTTGACACCATAGGCGCAGGGGACAGCCATGCGGGCGGCGTGCTGGCGGGGTTATCCTCCGGCCTGTCGCTGGCGGATTCAGTCTGCCTGGGCAACGCCATTGCGGCGATAGTGGTCAGCAAGCGCGGCGGCGACTGTGCGCCGACGCGCGAGGAATTACTCCTCGCATACAAAGACGTATAAATCGCTGCGACAGGTACTGATGCTGTATTCAATGGGCCGGTTTTGTTGATCAAGAGCCACCTGGCTTATCACCAGAACCGGCACCGTGTTTTCCAGCTGAATATGCGTCTGAAATTCAGCGTCCGGCATCCGGGCGCTGACCCGCGACTTCGTGCGCTGGGGATAGATACGCTGGCTGCGGAAATAATCGTATAGCGATACGCCAATCGCATCGACATCCTTGATCAGCGGCGCAGGCACCCAGGATTCCTCAATGGAGACAGCGTCTTCATCCGCATAACGAATGCGCTTGAGCAGGAACACGTCGGAATCGGTATCGATGGCGAGTTTTTCCGCTACCTCCGCCGGACAGGCAACGATGCGCTTGTTCACCCATAAGGTATCCGGCTTCTTACCGCGCAGCACTACCTGCTGGGAAAATCCCCGCGCCTCCTTGAGGGAATATTCAAAGATGTTATTGATTTGCGTGCCATAACCGCGCGAACGCGTGACCACGCCTTCATCTTCCAGCGTTTGCATCGCCTTGCGCACGGTAATGCGCGAAATCCCCGTTAATCCGCTGAAATCGCGCTCGCCCGGCAGAATATTACCGTGGGCCAGCAGCCCGCTCCGCACGGCGTCTTTCACCGTCCCGGCAAACTTCAGGTACAACGGCATGTTGTCCGCGGCGGCAATCCGCTCTTTCAGCTGTTCGATTAACTGGATATGCGCTTGTTCCATTTCGGGTATCCTGGCAAAAAAGTCCGGTGGTTATACTACCACCACTCATGGAAATGATGCACCGGCCCGATCCCCTCCCCCACTTCCAGCGTGTCGGCCTGCGCCAGCGCGGCGCTGAGCCAGCCTTTGGCGTGCGCCACCGTGGTCGCCCAGTCAGCATAGCGCGGGCGCAGCGCCGCCAGCGCCGCCGACAGGGTACAGCCGGTGCCGTGAGTATTTTTGGTGTGAATACGCGGTGCGGTAAAACGCGTCGCCCCGTCGCGGGTAAACAGCCAGTCCGGGCTTTCGGCATCCTCCAGATGACCGCCTTTCATCAGCACCGCTTCACAGCCGAGCGCCAGCAACGCGCGGCCCTGCTCATGCATCTCCTGCTCGTTGCGGGCGTGAGGCGCGGCCAGCAGCGCGGCGGCTTCCGGCAGGTTGGGCGTGATCAGCGAGACCTGCGGCAACAGATGCCGACGCAGGGCGTCAACGGCACCGGGGGAGAGCAGCGCATCGCCGCTTTTGGCGAGCATCACCGTGTCCAGCACCACATTCTGCACCTGATAACGCCGCAGCCGCTCCGCCACGGCTTCCACAATGTCAGTTTCGGCCAGCATGCCGATTTTGGTGGTGTCGATACGCACATCGCTGAACACCGAGTCCAGCTGTGCGGCGACAAATTCCGGTTCGATGCGGTACACCGACTGCACGCCGCGGGTATTCTGCGCCACCAGCGCGGTAATGACCGAACAGCCATAGGCGCCCAGCGCCGAGAAGGTTTTCAGATCTGCCTGGATACCCGCGCCGCCGCTGGGATCGGTACCTGCAATGGTCAGGGCATTGATACGTTTCATGCCAGCGCCTCCCCGTCCAGACGATACAGCGCATCGAGAAACGCCGGGATAAACGAACCCGGCCCCTGACTGGCAGCGACGGCACGGCTGCCCGCCTGCGCCATAATGCCGCAGGCAGACGCCACGTTAGTCAGGCGATCCCCCGGCAGCGCACAGCTGGCGGCCACCACCGCCGAGAGCGCGCAGCCGGTGCCGACCACCCGCGTCATCAAAGGATCGCCCCCCGGCACCGCGAGCATACGCTCGCCGTCGGTGATGTGATCCACCTCCCCGCTCACCGCCACCACCGCCCCGCTCTGCCGCGCCAGCGCCACGGCCGCAGGCAGCGCCGCACGGATAGTATCTGTGGTATCGACGCCGCGACCGCCCGCCTGCATGCCCGCCAGCGCGAGGATCTCCGACGCATTGCCGCGAATAGCTGCCGGGCGCAGGATCAGCAGTTCCCGGCAAAAATCGGTGCGGAACGTCAGGCCGCCAACCGCCACGGGATCGAGCGTCCAGGGTTTTCCCGCCTCGCGGGCGCTGTTAATGGCGACACGCATAGCTCCGGCGCGATCCGCCGTCAGGGTGCCGACGTTAACCAGCAGCGCGTCGGCGATAGCGCTGAACTGCACGGCCTCTTCCGGCTCGATCACCATCGCCGGGGACGCGCCGAGCGCCAGCAAAACGTTAGCGGTAAAGCTCTGCACCACGTCGTTAGTCATACAGTGAACAAGGGGGGAATGGCGGCGGAAGTGTTGTAACAGAGTGGCGATATGCGCCGGATTTAGCAGGTCAGGTTGCATTTTTTGCTCCTGCCAGACTGCGAAGAAGGGACGCCGGCAGAGGCATCTGACTTCCCTACGCTGGCATTATCCAGATCAGGTGGTACGGGTATTTCTCAGCCTTCACGCAGAAGGGCACCCCGAGTCATTTGAATCAAAATCAATTATTTACAGTTAACACTGCAACAGAATTTAGTGTAGCCGCGGGCTGTTATCGGGCACAAGGAATTTCATAAAGTTTCTGCCGCCCGGCTTTTAGCCTCTTTTAGGTATTCATGCTTAGTGTGATCTGGATCAACATTTACAAATCTTGACAGGAGGATAGTAACGGCGCTGAACTAATGCGTCTCTTTTATAGATACAATCTTTACTATTCACGAAGTCAATCAATATGAAAATCTCTACTCTCGCCGCGGTCGTATTAGCGGCAATTGCCTTTAACGCAGCGGCAAATGAAAGCGTTTCCATTATGAACAATCGCCTTTCAAGCGCCATGCAGGATCAAGCCAATAACCATAATGATGCGACAGCAAGCCGTGTACATGATGCGTACAACGCCGTTAAGCAAGCTGAAAATGGTTCAATGGATAACTCGCACATGGGGAGCACGACGCAAGCCACACCAACCGCAGCCAGCTATGGTTTTAACGCGTACTCCGGATACTCAACCCGCCCCGGCACCTTCGCGCCAACGGCAGACGATCGCAATAATCATATTCCGGACGCCATACCCTCTGTGAAAACAGATGGCGTTCCGCAGGCAACGCCGCAGCGCGTGCCCGCTTTGCAGCTGACTCCGAAAGCGGTTGAACAACGTACGCCTGTGCTGAATCTCACGCCTGCGGCCATTGCACAGAAAACACCGCAACTTACCAACGCTGTGCCCACGCAACTCACGCCGCAGCGCGTGCCTGGCGCTATTCCGGCACAGCGTTATCAAAAAGTGCCTGTTGCCAATTTACAGGCGCCGGGCACGCTAACGCCTGTAGCCACCTATTCTGTAGCCAAGCAGGCAATCAGCTATAGCGGTGCTTCTCGCCGACCGGGCACTTATCAATCTTCTGTGACCGCTCCCGCCATGGTGAAAGGTATTATGCAGTCTCCTGCAGTCGCCACACCTGAGCAGGTTGACAGCATTAATGTCAGCGTTAACAGCCTGAAACCAGATACACAGGTTAACGTCACTGTCGAAGGCAAAACCTTCACCACAACGGCGGGCGCTATTGCTAAGGTCGATCCTCAGGCGCAAATTAGCGTGCCACATATGCCGGTACTGGTTCGCACCCAATATAACGGGGCTAATCACGGTAACAATGGCGCACGGAAAGGCGAGTCTAATGGTCGCGGTGCAGATAATGCCCATTCCCATGCCTTTGGCGGACATGGCTATGGTCATGATAATAGCCGATCAGAAGGCTTCGGCGGCCATTCGCATTTTCATTAATAACCTTAGTCTGTATTTGATAAGAATACAGCAAATTACCGGGTTGATTCATAATAATCAGCCTGCTCAATATAAAAAATGCTCAAATACATTTTATGTAGCGCCCTGCTCTATCTGTCCTGTTTTGTCATTGGTTTTACAGGCGGCATGGAGTATATAAAAATATTTACCGACTCATGTGATATTTATAAAATAAGCGATAGCAATAATGAAAAAGTTAATGATGATAGCAATCATAACTGGATTAGTCACTTCTAATGCCTATGCCATAAATGCCAGCTTTCGTAAGCAACTTGAAAAATCAGGCTGCACACAAGTTACTGAAGCTAATGGTACATGTGACATAAATAAAACAAAGGCACAAAACAAGAAAAGTAAAAGCGAGGAAACTAAGAATATCCGGAATAAATAATTAACGTCACTGCTGCCCATTCTGCACAACGGGCGGCAGTGACAGCTTGCCGCAAAAGTTTTACTTATCCTCACGCCCCGCCGATTAAACTTACTTAATGCGAAGTGAAAATTTCTCACTTTGTCACCCTCTCTTACACGCCAGCATGATTAATGTAGATGTTTATCAAACACTTAAATTTAATATTTACTTACCTGACTAAGCGTTCCGCATCCGGTTAGCTCATTTTTTAATCAAATCCTGAAATCTCATACAAGAGATATTCTGCCTGCCATGCAAAATGAAGTTCGACTACAGACGCATTAACTTTTGGGCAGGAGAGAACCGTGAGTATCGAAGAAAAAATTGAAAATCATATACGTCAATTTCCGGTATCGCTGGTGAATTACCTTAAAAGCGATTACCAGGAAGATCTGATGGTGGTGATAGATGATTTGCTGCCGCATGACGTTCGTGAAGGGATGGAAACGGAAGCGCGCCGCCTGTTGAGTGAAGAAGCATTACGGCGTGAAGTGATAATTGCCCAGAGCGGCAATACGCCGCGCGCTTACGACAGCGTTGGACGGAATGTCATCCGCGAACAGGGGGAATATATTCCCGCGTTTTTTGACAGCCCAAGCATTCTCAATTTTTTCAGCCGCATTACCGGCGAAACGCTTTATCGGGTGCCTTACGCCCCGGAAGAATTCATTATTAATTCACAAAACAAAACCGGCGACACCCACGGCTGGCACTGGGATGACTACTCCTACGCGCTGGTATGGGTGATCGACGAGCCGGACGTTTTCGCCGGTGCGCGCGTGGAGTTTATTCCCCGGGTACCCTGGAAAAAAACTGCCACCCGGGAATGGATTAAAGATGTGCTGACGGAAAACACTATCCGTAGCCGCCATGTCTCGCAGGGACAATGTTATCTGCTGCGCGCCAGAGATGCGTTACACCGTATCTCCCCGTTAACCAGCGCGTCCCGCAGAACCGTTATCGTCTTCACTTATGCCAACGATTTAGATCTTAACGATCCTGAACTCACCCATGACTCCATGGAAACTATTTATCCGCAGGACACTCAGGCGCAGCTGTAAATAATAACGAAGAAGGAAGACACCATGAGTATTAATGAATGTTCGGGCGGGATGAATGACCAGGGCGGATTCCCGGTATTTTTTACTGAAATCTCTGACGATCTGGGTCGCTATGATGAATATACCGATGCCGCCCGGGCAATTTCACAGGCTTTTCCTCCGGCTTCTTATCCCGCCGCGCTCGATATTTGCTGCGGCATTGGCAAGATGAGTAAAGCGCTCCATGAGTGTGGCTATCGCGTCACGGGACTGGATTTATCCGCCGCGCAGCTGGAGATTGCCCGTCAGATTTCCCCTGGCCCGCACTATATCCGCGCCGACATGGCAACGCTGCCTGCCGGAGAGTTTGATTTATTACTTAACGTTTATACCAGCTTTGGTTATTACCAGAGCGAAGAAGAGGATCTCAGCGTGCTGCCCGCCTGGTTCGCCGCGCTGAAGCCCGGCGGCGTGCTGATCATGGAACTCGCCGACATGGATCGGGCGCGTAATCGTATAGATACCTCAGGTCTGCTGGTACGTCAGCATAACGGCGTACAGGAGACATTAACCATGGACTGGGAAAAACGAATTCTTACCGTTGCCTATGAAAAAGATAACAGTCAGTGGACCTGCTTAACCCGCCTGTATGAAAAAGAGTATTTGCGGGAGGCATTACTTGCCGCCGGGTTTATTGATGTCGGGATCTTCGGCAGCTTCGATCTCAAATCGAAAGAAGTTGACGACAACCTTGTTCTTATTGCCACCAAAGGTAAATAACATGTCTAAAACAATCTGCATTGTTGATGGTTATTCCACAGGCGCGGAACTGGCGCCGCTGTTCAGAAAAGAAGGCTGGCGCTGCGTTCATATTCAAAGCAATCCGGTGATCCCTGGGGATTATCTTTTATCGTATCGCCCTGAGACTTTTGATAAGCATTTAATCTTAAGAGACCATTCGCCTGCGGCGATGCGGGAACTGGCAGTAAGCCTCGCGTTTTATGGCCCGACGGTTATTATTCCCGGCACGGAAACGGGCGTCGAACTTGCCGATTTTCTCTCAACCGAGCTTGGCACCGCGGGCAATGACTATGCCACCAGCGCATTACGCCGCAATAAATTCAAAATGCAGGAAGCGCTGCGCCAGGGTGGTTTACGCGCCATCCCGCAGATGGTGACGGATTCGCTGGCCGATGCCTGGATTTGGGTGAAAACCTCCGCCTGCTGGCCGGTGGTGGTAAAACCGGTCGACAGCGCAGGGGCCGATGGCGTGCGCTTTTGTCATAATTTTGAAGAGCTGAACGAGGCCTTCAACGATATTCACGGCAAAACCAACCGTCTGGGTTTACATAACAGCGAAGTGCTGTTGCAGGAGAGATTAATTGGCCGCCAGTTTATCGTGAATGCCGTCAGTATTAACGGCGAGCATTTGATCAGTGAAATCTGGTCTGACGATAAAAAGCAGGTCAGAAACGCTTCACTCATTTGTGAGAAAGAGGTGCTGCTGCCCTATCAGGGTAAAGAGCAAGAAGCGTTAATTGCCTATGTGCAAAAAGCCCTGACGCTGTTAGGCATTAAAAACGGCCCGTCGCACAGTGAATTAATGATGACCGCCAGAGGCCCGGTATTAATCGAAACGGCAGCCCGTATGCAGGGCACTATTATGCACAATGCGGTAGTGGCAGCCCTGGGTTACAGCCATGTGACCTTAACCGCTGAGCGTTATCTTAATCCGCAACGCTTCGCCGCCCGGCTACAGCAGCATTATCAGCTCATGAAAACGCTCTATTGCGTCACGCTGGCGTCGGATGTGGATGGCGTGGTAAGACAAAACCGTTGTCAGGAATTGCTCGCGCAACTGCCCTCTTTTTATGGCGTTATGCATACGCCGGATGCGGGTGAAAAAATCTACCGCACCACCGATCTGTTTACCAACCCTGGCATTATTTATCTGTGCCATGAAAGCCAGCAGCAGATCGAAGCGGACTATGCGCAGATCAGAGAGTTTGAAAAAAATGGCGTCTTATTTGAATTAGCCTGAGATAACTATGAATAATTATAGTGGTGCAGTGTTCGGTTTTATTATGGTTTTCATTTACAACTTTCTGGACGCCGGAAAAGAGGTCTATTCGGGATTCCTGGTACAGTCTGCGCATCCGATGATGGTCACCTGTATTGTCTTCTCAACCGTGCTGGTATTTTTTCAGATCTTCTGCCTGCTCCGCTTGCGAAAGGAATACCTGCGTCCTTACAGAACCTGGAAGCCTCTGGTTGCGCTTAATATGACAACAGCGGGATCGTGGATCACGTTCTTCTACTGTTTAAAATATTTAGAGCCTGCCAGCGCGTCGGCGATTATCACCGGCGTTGCACCACTTTTAATGGTTATGATTGTGCCTTTCTTTATCAGAACCGAAAAACGGGAATACCGCTGGTTGTTGCTGACAGGCATTGCCTGTAGCTCATTATGGCTGGGTGTTATCAGTCTGCAGGAGGGGCGTAATACCTATAATTTATCCGTACAGGAAGTGATCATCGGTATTGCCCTTTCCGTCGGCTGCGCCCTGTTCAGCATTTTCTCCAATATCCTCAGTAAGAAACTCAGTGAGGATGAATGCCGCCCGGAATCCATTATGGCGCACCGCTTTTACCTGACGGTGCTGGTGACGCTGCTGTTCAGTTTTCAGCTACAGGATGTACAAAGCGATCTGCAAAACCTGTTTCCCGGCGTGCTGCTGCTGGCAGTGCTGGGGTTGATTATTCCGCTATGGTGCCTGCAATATGGCATAAAATCCTTACCACCTTCGCGGGTGATGGTATTAATTTCTGTCAGCCCGGTCTTTACCTTTGGCTTTCAGATTTTTGACCCCCGACTGTCGCCGACAGCGTCCTCCTTTGTTGCCATTCTGTTAATATGCTTCTTTTCTCTGGCTGCGGAAGTGTGGCGTATTCAGCATACAGGACGGGTGAACGATGGCTATCACAGGGTATCGGAAGACAGGAACGGTTGAGATCACGCTTTCTGACAGCACCAACCATGTTTTTCCCCGGCACTCCCACGATGAATTTTATCTGGGCGCAAACCTGGCCGGCAGGGAGAAAATCTGGCTTGACGGTAAACGTTCTGAAGCCAGTATTGCGGATATTACCGTTTATAATCCCGGCCAGGTACAGGCCGCCACGCCCACCCCCTATAACTGGGTTTATTACAGCTTTTACATTCCGCCTCAGGTGCTGGCCGAACTTACCGGCCTGCCTGAGGATGATGAATTCAGAAAGAGCGTATTCACCGCGCCCGATATTGCCGACGACATTATTAAAACCGGGGCGTATTGCCTGGATTACGCGCATTCCGATGATGAAGTGCTGGAACGCCTGGCGGTATTATTAAAAAAGGTGCTGCAACGCACCGGTTGCCGCACCAAACTTATTCTGTTCGATCAGGACGCGGTGCTGGCCGCGAGGATCGCCGCCCAGCTGAAAGATGAACTGCTCGAACCGCCGTCCCTCAACGATCTTTCCGCGCAGTACGGACTCAGCGCCGTGCAGCTGGTGCGTATTTTTTCCGCCTCTTATGGCCTGCCGCCCTTCGCCTGGCTAAAAGTGGAAAAGTTAAAAATAGCGAAAAATTTATTATTACGCGGCCTGAGCTTATCGGATATTGCCGCCGGTCTTAATTTTGCCGATCAATCCCATTTCACCCACAGCTTTAAGGAAATGTTTAATATCACCCCCGGGCGAATGTCGCGTTTATATAAAGGGGCGTGATTTTCACTCCCGGAGGATAAGTCCTGCTTTTTAAGCCGGGTGTTTCCCGCGCCGGCGGGCGGCTATGCTGAATACATTCGCTCAACACCATGGAGTAGTTATGAAAGCAATCGCCATTACCGCCGCCGCGCAGAACGGCAGCAACCTAGATTTCCTGCGTGACATCGACACCGAAAAACCTGTTGCCCGGGGTCACGATCTTCTGGTGCAGATCCAGGCCATTTCCGTCAATCCGGTGGATACCAAAGTGCGCGCGGGCTTTAACGCTGACGCGCCGCGTATTCTGGGCTGGGATGCTGTGGGCGTCGTGAGTGACGTGGGCGAGTCCGTGACCCTGTTTAAGCCAGGCGATACCGTCTGGTATGCCGGGGCGCTGACCCGTCCGGGCAGCAATGCCGAATATCAACTGGTGGACGAGCGCATCGTGGCGCATAAACCGGCATCGCTGGATAATGCCTCTGCGGCCGCGCTGCCGCTCACCGCCATTACCGCCTGGGAGATGCTGTTTGATCGCCTTGGCGTCGCGGAAAACGGCAACGAAGGCGATGTGCTTTTGATCGTCGGCGCGGCGGGCGGCGTGGGTTCGATCATGACCCAGCTGGCGCGTAAGCTGACAAAAATGACGGTGATCGGCACCGCCTCACGACCGCAAAGCCAGCAGTGGGTGCGCGATCGCGGCGCGCATCATGTGATTGACCACAGCAAACCGCTCAGCGAGGAGCTGGCGCGCATCGGCATCAAACAGGTGACGCACGTCGCCAGCCTGACCAATACCAGCGATCACTATCAACAGCTGATTGATGCGCTGATGCCGCAGGGAAAACTGGCGCTGATTGACGATCCCGACACCCTGGACGCCCGTCCGCTGAAAGCGAAAAGTATCTCCCTGCACTGGGAATTTATGTTCACCCGCTCCATGTTTGAAACCCCGGACATGATCGAGCAGCACCACCTGCTGACCCGCGTGGCCTCCCTTATCGACAGCGGCGTGATTGAAACCACGCTGGGGGAGCATGGCGGCACAATTAATGCGGAAAATCTGCGTAAGGCGCATAAGCTGATCGAGACACAACGGGCGGTGGGCAAGATTGTCCTTGAAGGTTTCTGAGCCAGGAATCATCCCAAAAGCCTTTCCACGATGAAAGCGGAGCGCGGTTAACGCGCTTCGCTGCTTCTGCTTTGCCCCGCCTTTGCTTACACTTTTTCGCAAAGCGCTGTTGCTTTCAGTCATAAATCGCAGCAATGTTAGCGCGCATGATTTACCAGAGGGCGGTAGAAAAATAAAACGCCTGTCAAAAACGGAGAGATTATGGGTAAGACGAAGATGTTACTTCTGGGCGCGCTGTTGATGACCTCAGGCGCGGTACTGGCTGCGCCGCAGGGAACCGGTATTCAGAAGTATGAAATTCAGGAATTTATTGCCGACTTCACCAAATTTAAACCAGGCGATACGGTGCCGGAAATGTACCGCACTGAAGAATACAATATTAAACAGTGGCAGGCGCGTAACCTGCCGGCGCCGGATGCCGGAAGCCACTGGACCTATATGGGCGGCAACTACGTGCTGATCACCGATGCCGACGGGAAAATCCTTAAAGCCTACGACGGTGAGATTTTCTACCACCGCTGATCGACAGGCCGGGATAAGAGATGCGCATACGCAACTGGACAGAGAGCGATCGCCCTTTTTTACGCACGCTTTATTTGCAGGCACGTCGTCACAGCTGGACATGGCTTGAGGGCGAGGAGTGGCAACTGGAAGATTTCGACGCCGCCACCCTGGGCGAACAGATTTGGGTTGCGGAAGAAGACGGGCACCGGCTGGGCTTTGCCTCGGTTTCGGTGAGCAATAACTTTCTGCACAATCTGTTTGTGGATCCCCACGCGCAGGGAAAAGGCGTCGGCAGCGCGCTGCTGAAAAAGGTGCAGTCGGAATTTACCAGCACCGGGGCGCTGAAATGTCTGGCGCAAAACAAGGCCGCGCTGGCATTTTATCAGCGTCATGGCTGGCATGTGGAAGCGAAAGGCGAGTCGCCGGAAGGGGAATATGTGCTGCTGCACTACCGGCTAAGCTGATGAACGAAAAAGAACCCCTCACCGGACGGCGAGGGGTTTTGTTTTACAGCGCGCGGAATGCGATTTCCGCCGGGATCACATCGCCCTGCCAGTACAGCTGCGCGGCGACACGCCCCGCCAGCTTACGGTACATTGCCGTAAACTCGCTGTCCGGACGGCTGACCACGGTCGGCGTGCCGTTATCCAGATCTTCACGCAGGCTGATGTGCAGCGGCATCTGGCCCAGAAGCTGGGTGTGATACTGCTCCGCCAGCTTCTCTGCGCCGCCGGTGCCGAAAATCGGTTCGTGGTGACCACAATTGCTGCAAATGTGCACGCTCATGTTTTCCACGATGCCCAGCACCGGCACTTCCACTTTCTCAAACATCACGATGCCTTTTTTCGCATCGATCATCGCAATATCCTGCGGCGTGGTGACGACCACTGCGCCGGTCACCGGCACGTTCTGCGCCAGCGTCAGCTGAATGTCACCGGTGCCCGGCGGCATATCCAGCACCAGATAATCCAGATCCGGCCACAGAGATTCCTGCAACAGTTGCAGCAGCGCTTTGCTGGCCATTGGCCCGCGCCACACCATCGCGTTCTCGTCGGTGACCAGATAGCCAATGGAGTTGGTGGCAAGGCCGTGGGCCATGATTGGCGCCATGTGCGTACCGTCCGGCGATGTCGGACGTTCACCTTCGGCACCCAGCATGGTGGGGATCGACGGGCCATAAATATCGGCATCGAGAATGCCAACTTTCGCCCCTTCCGCCGCCAGCGCCAGCGCCAGGTTGACCGCAGTTGAGGATTTCCCTACCCCACCCTTACCGGAACTGACCGCGATGATATTTTTCACGCCGTTGATGCCCGGCTGATTTTTCACGCGCTTTAAGGTGGCGACCGTGTGCGACAGCTTCCAGTCGATGGCTTTCGCGCCGGTAAGGCGCAGCAGCTCGGCGCTGCACTCCTCTTTCAGCTCTTCAAAAGCGCTGCGCCACGGGAACGGCATCAGCAGTTCGATGTGCAGCGTGTCATCCATCCAGGCGACATGATGGACGGCTTTCAGGGCCGTAAGATTATGGGTCAGCGTGGGGTGCTGGAAATTTGCCAGGGTTCCGACAACTATTGCGCGCAAGGCTTCCGGGGATTTGGCCTGGGATTGCGAGTTCATCCCGACTCCTTTGTATTTGTATGATTAGCTCGTCATGCAAGTTTACCTGAAAGAGGCGGGTTTGTGCTTACTTAATAATTGCTGTTTTGGTAATATCAAACCCCCTTTTTTCACAGAAGAAGTAATGTTCACTATGACTCAAGTCGCGAAGAAAATTCTGGTAACGTGCGCGCTGCCGTACGCCAACGGCTCCATCCACCTCGGCCATATGCTGGAGCACATCCAGGCTGATGTCTGGGTCCGTTACCAGCGAATGCGCGGCCACGAGGTAAACTTCATCTGCGCCGACGATGCCCACGGCACGCCAATCATGCTGAAAGCTCAGCAGTTGGGTATTACTCCGGAGCAGATGATTACCGAAATGAGTCAGGAACATCAGACTGATTTTGCCGGCTTCAACATCAGCTACGACAACTATCACTCCACGCACAGCGACGAAAACCGCGAGCTGGCCAGTGTGATTTACGGTCGCCTGAAAGAGAACGGGTTTATTAAGAACCGCACCATCTCTCAGCTTTACGATCCGGAAAAAGGCATGTTCCTGCCGGACCGTTTTGTGAAAGGCACCTGCCCGAAATGTAAATCTCCGGATCAGTACGGTGATAACTGCGAAGTGTGCGGCGCGACCTATAGCCCGACCGAACTTATCGAGCCGAAATCCGTGGTGTCCGGCGCGACGCCGGAAATGCGTGATTCCGAGCACTTCTTCTTCGATCTGCCGTCCTTCAGCGAAATGTTGCAGGCTTGGACCCGCAGCGGCGCGTTGCAGGAGCAGGTGGCGAACAAAATGCAGGAGTGGTTTGAATCCGGTCTGCAACAGTGGGACATCTCCCGCGATGCCCCTTACTTCGGCTTCGAAATTCCGGACGCGCCGGGTAAATATTTCTACGTCTGGCTGGATGCGCCTATCGGTTATATGGGTTCCTTCAAGAACCTGTGCGACAAGCGCGGCGATAGCGAAAGCTTCGACGCTTACTGGAAAAAAGACAGCGATGCCGAGCTGTATCACTTCATCGGTAAAGACATTGTCTATTTTCACAGCCTGTTCTGGCCGGCGATGCTGGAAGGCAGCGGCTTCCGCAAGCCGACCAACCTTTTTGTCCACGGCTATGTGACGGTGAACGGCGCGAAGATGTCTAAATCCCGCGGCACCTTTATTAAAGCCAGCACCTGGCTGAACCATTTTGACGCTGACAGCCTGCGCTATTACTACACCGCCAAGCTCTCCTCGCGTATCGACGACATCGACCTGAACCTGGAAGATTTCGTCCAGCGCGTGAACGCCGACATCGTTAACAAAGTGGTCAACCTGGCATCCCGTAACGCAGGCTTTATCGCCAAACGCTTTGACGGCGTGCTGGCGTCTGAACTGGCTGATCCGGCGCTGTATAAAACCTTCACCGATGCCGCACAGAGCATTGGCGAAGCCTGGGAGAGCCGCGAATTTGGCAAAGCGGTGCGTGAAATCATGGCGCTGGCTGACGTGGCGAACCGCTACGTTGACGAGCAGGCACCGTGGGTGGTGGCGAAACAGGAAGGCCGCGACGCCGATCTGCAGGCCATCTGCACCATGGGTCTGAACCTGTTCCGCGTGCTGATGACCTGGCTGAAGCCGGTGCTGCCGGAGCTGAGCGCCCGCGCCGAAGCTTTCCTCAACACCACCTTCGAATGGGATGCCATTAACCAGCCGCTGCTGGCACACAAGGTCAACACCTTTAAGGCACTCTACAACCGTATCGAAATGAAACAGGTTGAAGCGCTGGTGGAAGCCTCGAAGGAAGAAGTGAAGGCGGCAAGCGCACCGGTTTCCGGCCCGCTGGCAGACGATCCGATTCAGGACACCATCACCTTTGATGATTTCGCGAAAATCGATCTGCGCGTGGCGCTGATTGAAAACGCCGAATTTGTGGAAGGTTCAGATAAGTTGCTGCGCCTGACGCTGGATCTGGGCGGCGAGAAACGTAACGTCTTCTCCGGCATCCGTTCCGCGTACCCGGATCCGCAGCCGCTGATCGGCCGCCTGACGGTCATGGTCGCCAACCTTGCGCCACGTAAAATGCGCTTTGGCATTTCTGAAGGCATGGTGATGGCCGCCGGTCCTGGGGGCAGCGACATCTTCCTGTTAAGCCCGGATGACGGTGCAAAACCTGGTCAACAGGTGAAATAATCCCAAATACGCTTAATTGGGCGCTGTTTATACAGCGCCCTTTTTTTATTGCACTATGATTTCAGGGATGGTGATTATTTCTAATATTAAGGAGCAGTATGAACATCTTAAAAAAATTGGGCGCACTCGTATTTACAGCGTTTGTGGTTGTTGCGCTGAGCGGCTGTGGCGATAAAGAAGAAAGCAAAACCTTTACCTGGTCAGACGGTAAAACCGATTTATCCCTGACCTATTACTACAAAAATGACGTAGTACTGCGTCAGACAGCGAAAAATACCCTGCACTATGCGGGTCTGGGCGTTGCGAATAAAGAAGAAGCGATGCAACGTCTGGGGCCAATCAGCGAAAAATATAAAGAGATTAAGGGCGTGGAAGAGAGCCTGGAATATGGCGATACCTCTGCAACCGAAACCCTGACCGTGGATTACAGCAAAGTTGACCGCGACGCGCTGCAAAAAATTCAGGGCGCGGAGTTTACCGGTGATGTGAAAGAAGGCGTCAGCATGTCTAAGTCTGAAGCCCTGCTGAAATCTCGTGGTTTTAAAGAAGTTAAAGAGTAAGTGTGATATTGCCCGGCGGCGCAAGCTTGCCGGGCCTACACAAACCTCATCGCCCTGTAGGCCGGCGTAAGCGCAGCGCCACCCGGCAAATCCCACGCCAATTCACCCTACCCGTAGGCCGGCGTAAGCGAAGCGCCACCCGGCGCAAAATCCTTATTTCGCGGCGTGCACACGGGTCGCCAGACCACGCAGGAAATAGCGCAGGAACTGATCCCCACATTCACGGAAGTTTTTATGATCCGCCGCGCGCATCATGGCGGTGATCTCCGGCATCGACACACGGAACTGCTGCGCGGTTAAAATCGCGAGAATATCGTCGGTTTTCAGGTTATAGGCGATACGCAGTTTTTTCAGCACGATATTGTTATTCACGCGACGCTCTACCGCCAGCGCAGGCGCCGATTCATCCCGGCCACGCTTTTCATAAATCAGACCATTCAGGAAGCAGGCGAGCAGAATATCCGGGCAGCGCACAAAGCCCTCTTCATCTTCCTTGCGCAGCCATGGCACCAGCTGTTCTGCGGTGACATCCGCTTCACCCAGCGCGAAAATACGCAGCAGATCTTGATTGTTGAATTTAGAGATATAGCGGACGCTTCGTAAAATATCGTTACTGATCATAGTGCCTTCGGTGGAGAAAAATACAAAAACGCAGTTTACCACGATCCCCGCGTTTTACAGACCCAGCGCTTCTTTTAGATGTTTCAGATAACGACGGCTGACGGGCACCGTATGCCCTTCACGCAGCAGCAATTCAGCCTGACCATTATCCTCAAAGCGGATCTCTTTTAAGTGCGCCATATTCACCAGATATTGCCGGTGACAGCGCATCAGCGGCGTACGGCTTTCCAGAGTGCGCAGCGTCAGCTCCGTAAAGCCCTCTTTGCCTTCGTGACTGGTCACATACACCCCGCTCAGGCGGCTGCTGACGTACGCCACATCGTCCATCTGCAACAGATAAATGCGGCTGTGCCCGGTGCAGGGAATAAACTTCAGCGGCGCCTGATTTTCCGGCAGCACCGAGACGTCCTGCACGCCGCGCTCCTGGCGTAAACGCGTCAGGGTTTTTGCCAGTCGCGGCGATGCAATGGGTTTGAGCAGATAATCAAAAGCATGCTCTTCGAAAGCCTTCACCGCATATTCATCAAAGGCGGTGAGAAAGACCACGTAAGGCCGGTGCTCAGGATCGAGCATGCCCACCATCTCCAGCCCGCTGATGCGCGGCATCTGAATATCCAGAAACAGCACGTCCGGGCACAGTTTATGCACCGCGCCTATGGCTTCCACGGCGTTGGCGCACTCGCCGACGATCTCAATATCGCTTTCATCTTCCAGCAGAATACGCAGATTTTCCCGCGCTAAGGGTTCGTCATCGACGATCAGCACTTTTAACATGCGCTTTCCTCCACAGGTAAACGTAGGGTAATTCGGGTAAAGCGATCCGGCTCGCAGGTCACGGCGATACCGCAATCATCGCCAAAACGCGCCCGCAGGCGCTTATCCACCAGGCTCATGCCCAGCCCGCTGGCATTGGCCTTCGGCTGGTACAGACCCGCGTTATCTTCAATATCCAGCACCATATACTGCCCGTCGAGACTCGCCCGGATAGTGATCTCCCCCACGCCCAGCAGCTGTGAAGTACCGTGCTTAATGGCATTTTCAACGATGGGTTGCAGCGTAAAGGCGGGCAGTTTGTGCCAGGACAGCGCCTCCGGCACAAACAGCTGCACCTGCAAACGCGACTGGAAACGCGCCTGCTCGATTTGCAGATAGGCGTTCACATGCTCCACTTCATCCGCCAGCGTCACCACTTCCGACGGGCGTTTTAAGTTTTTGCGGAAAAAGGTCGACAGGTACTGCACCAGTTGCCCGGCCTGCTCGCTGTCGCGGCGGATCACCGCCTTCAGCGTGTTAAGCGCATTAAACAGAAAATGCGGGTTCACCTGCGCATGCAGCAGTTTGATCTCCGACTGGGTGAGCAGCGCTTTTTGCCGCTCGTACTGCCCGGCAAGGATCTGCGCCGACAGCAGCTGCGCGATCCCCTCCCCCAGCGTGCGGTTAATGGAACTGAACAGGCGGTTTTTCGCTTCATAGAGTTTGATGGTGCCCATCACCCGCTGATTCTCGCCGCGCAACGGGATCACCAGCGTCGAGCCCAGCTTGCACTGGGGATGCAGTGAACAGCGGTACGGCACTTCATTGCCATCCGCATAGACCACTTCCCCGGTTTCCAGCGCTTTTTGCGTCCAGCGCGAGGAAATGGGCCGCCCCGACAAATGGTGATCGTCGCCGATGCCTTTAAAGGCCAGCAGCTTTTCGCGATCGGTGATGGCCACCGCGCCAATGTCCAGCTCCTGATAGAGCACCTGCGCCACCTTCATGCTGTTTTCTTCGTTAAACCCCTGGCGCAAAATGCCTTCGGTGGAGGCCGCCACCTTCAGGGCAGTGGCGGAAAAGGCGGAGGTATACTTCTCAAACATCGCCCGTTTATCCAGCAGGATGCGCATAAAGAGCGCCGCGCCGACGGTATTGGTTACCATCATGGGCGCGGCGATGCTGCTCACCAGATGCAGCGCGTCTTCAAACGGGCGGGCGATCAGCAGAATGATCAGCATCTGCACCAGTTCCGCCACCAGCGTAATGGCCCCGGCGGTCAGCGGACTGAATACTTTATCGGTGCGGCCGCGTTTGATGAGGAAACTGTGCACCAGGCCGCCCAGCAGCCCTTCGACGATGGTGGACACCATGCAGCTGAGCGCCGTCATGCCGCCCATGGAGTAACGGTGTAACCCGCCGGTCAGCCCCACCAGCCCGCCGACCACCGGCCCGCCGAGCAGACCGCCCATCACCGCGCCAATGGCGCGCGTGTTGGCGATGGAGTCTTCAATGTGCAGGCCGAGATAGGTGCCCAGAATGCAGAAAATGGAGAAAGTGACATAGCACAGCAGTTTATGCGGCAGCCGGACGGTGACCTGCATCAGCGGAATAAACAGGCGCGTTTTGCTCATCAGCCAGGCGATGACCAGAAACACGCACATCTGCTGCAGCAGCAGTAACACCAGATTAAACTCGTACATACCCAAACACCGAAACCGCATAAAGCGCGTAACATACAGGGCGCCGGGGATCCTTTCTGTGAAACCGCCGGAAAAAATCAAAAAAACGTGCCCGCCATCACAATAACGCCGCCTGTTGTCACCCTTTCGTATGCCTGGCGAATAAAAAACAAGCAAATGAGAGCCGTTCGCATAACAGCGTCTACAGTTAGACCAGGACCCGTGCAAAGGTGAAACTATGGCGCTATACACCATCGGTGAAGTGGCTCAGCTGTGCGACGTTAATCCTGTTACCCTGCGGGCCTGGCAACGCCGTTACGATTTGCTGACGCCACAGCGCACTGATGGCGGGCACCGGTTATTTAATGATGCGGACATAGATCGCATCCGCGAAATCAAACGCTGGATCGACAGCGGCGTGCAGGTCGGCAAAGTCAAAACCCTGCTGTGGAATGGCGCGGCGGACAGCGAATATAACTGGCGGGAGCAACAGGAGCGTCTGCTCGGTTATCTGCAATGCGGTAATCTTCCCCGTCTGCGGCTGTGGATCAAAGAACAGGGGCGCGCGTTCCCGGCCCATACTATCATCACGCAATTACTCATTCCTTTGCGTCTGCGCCTGCGCTGCCAGGATCCGACGCTGCTCGCCATGCTGAGTCTGCTGGACGGCGTGCTGATCAACCATATTTCGCTGTGTCTTACCTCGTCGCGGAAGAAAAGCAGCAATGATGCGCTGGTGGTCGGCTGGAATATTCACGATACCACGCGGCTGTGGCTGGAAGCGTGGATCGCAAGCGAGCAGGGCTGGCGCACCGGTGTGCTGGCGCATTCCCTGACGCAGTTGCGCCCGGAGCAGTTTACCGGGCATACCTTAATGGTGTGGTGCGGCGATGCGCCGACGATTTCACAGATACAGCAGATGGCCAGCTGGCGGGATGCCGGGCATGCGATCCAGATGCTCGGCATTTAATGGTTCGTTAACACTTGCGCTTCACGGTATACTCCCTGCGTTAATCATCAGGAGTAAAACATGAAGGCGTCCAAAATCCTTGTCACCACCCTCTTTCTACTTATGGCTATCGGCGGCACAGGCGGCGTGATGCTGGCGGGTTACTTCTTTATTCTGCGTGCTTAGTCATTGTCCGCGCCAGGCGCTCGAATCCGCGATCGACAATAATCGCGGCCAGCGCCACCAGTAGCGCCCCCTGAATGACATAGGCGGTATTAAAGCCGGAAAGTCCGATGATAATTGGCGTGCCGAGGGTATTCGCCCCCACGGTCGAGGCGATCGCCGCCGTGCCAATATTGATGATCACCGAGGTGCGCACGCCAGCTAAAATCACTGGTGCCGCCAGCGGTAATTCCACTTTCACCAGCCGCTGCCAGGCGCTCATCCCCATGCCTTCCGCCACGCTTATCACCCCCGCCGGTACGGCGCTAAGCCCTGCCAGCGTGCCCTGCAAAATCGGCAATATGCCGTAGAGGATCAGCGCGATAATCGCCGGATCGCGGCCAAAGCCCATCACCGGCACGGCAATCGCCAGCACCGCTACCGGCGGAAAGGTTTGCCCCACCGCGGCGATGGTTTCCACCAGCGAGCGAAATTCAAGCCCTGCCGGACGCGTCACCGCGATCCCCGCGCCGACGCCGATGATCACCGCCGTCACGCTGGAAATCCCCACCAGCCAGAAATGCGCCAGGGTTAAGGTAAGAAAGGATTCCTGCTGATAAACCGGGCGCGGCAGCTGCGGAAACCAGGCGCTGAACAGCGTGGCGCTGTGCGGCAGGGCCACCAGCAGTGCAATAAACAGAGCAATAAGCCACAACAGCGGATCACGGATGACCTTCACGGTTGGCCTCCGTACTGAGCAGATCGCGAAAATGCAGGCTGCCGCAGGCAATGCCCTGCGCATCCACCACCGGCAACACGTCGCGCTGCTGTGCCACAAAGGCCGAGAGGGCGTCGCGCAAGGTCAGGTTTTCACTGAGCGGTTCGCCTGCGGTCGCATCCCCGGCGCGCTGATAATCTCCTACGCGGCGCAGGGAGAGCAGACGCACGCCCAGTTCGCTGCGACCGAAGAATTCGCGCACGAATGGCGTGGCCGGATGGGTGAGCATCTCCAGCGGCGTGCCCTGTTGCACCACTTTACCGTTATCCATCAGCACCAGATGATCCGCAAGCTGTAAGGCTTCGTCGATGTCATGCGTGACCAGCACAATGGTGCGCCCGAGCAGCTGATGAATGCGGCGCATCTCCTGTTGCAGCGCCCCGCGCGTCACCGGATCGAGCGCGCCGAACGGCTCGTCCATCAGCAGCACTTCCGGATCCGCCGCCAGCGCCCGCGCCACGCCGACACGCTGTTGCTGACCGCCGGACAGTTCATGGGGATAGCGCGAGCGCAGGCCGGGATCCAGCCCCAGCAGCGCCATCAGTTCATCCACCCTTGCGGCGATACGCGCCCGCGGCCATTTCTGCAACTGCGGCACGGTGGCGATGTTTTCCGCCACCGTCCAGTGGGGAAACAGACCGATGGACTGAATGGCGTAGCCCATGCGCCTGCGCAGCGTCAGCATCGGAAAGGAGCGGATCTCCTCACCGGCAAACAAAATGGTGCCGGTATCGTGCTCCACCAGCCGGTTGATCATCTTCAGCGTGGTGGATTTACCGGAGCCGGAGGTGCCGATCAGCACTGTGAACGCGCCGGTTTTGAAATGCAGATTCAGATCGCTGACCGCGTCCTGACCATTGAATGCTTTGCTGACCTGTCGAAATTCAATCATGCCTGTTTTACCTTCAGCAGCGCGAGCCACAATCCGAATAATGCGTCCACCACCACTGCCAGCGCGATCACCGGGATCACGCCGAGCAGCACCAGATCCAGCGCGCTACTTAGCAATCCCTGGAACACCAGCGCGCCAAACCCGCCCGCGCCAATCAGTGCCGCAATGACCGCCATGCCGATGGTCTGCACCGTCACCACCCGCAGACTGCGCAGCAATAAAGGCAACGCCAGCGGCAGGCGCACCTGCAAAAAGCGCTGCCGTGCGCTCATGCCCATGCCGGCGGCGCTTTCCAGCACCTCGCGCGGTACCTGGTTTAAACCGGCCACCACGCCGCGCACCAGCGGCAGCAGCGCATAAAGAATGAGAGCAATCAGCGCAGGTGTCAGGCCGGTTCCAGCAATGCCAAGCTGTCCCAGCACCGGAAAGCGTTGCACCAGACCGGCGAGGGGCGCGATCAGCAGACCAAACAGCGCCACCGAGGGCACCGTCTGAATAACGTTAAGCACCGCGAACAGCGGCCCCTGGCGCGACGGATGGCGGTAACACCACAACCCCAGCAGCCCGCCCACCAGCAGCGCAGGCAGCAGCGTGCCGACCAGCAACAGCAGATGGCGGGCCAGCGCATCATCAAACACGTCCTGACGGTTGGCGTACTCTTTCAGCAGGGAGAGATCGTTAAGATAGCCATAGTGCAGCAGAAAAAGCGGCAGGATCCAGATTTGCGCATGTAACAGCCAGCGCCAGACCGGGCCTGCCGTCAGGCGACGAATGGTATCGCTGGCGGCAAGCAGCGCAAGCGCCAGCCACAGCCACAGACCGCTGCCCATGGACGTACGGGCAAGCGTACTGCCCTGCTGCGCCAGATCCGTCGCCGCCTGGCCTGCCGCCCATACCAGCACGATAAACAGCCCTTCCGCGAGGATAAGCGTGGCGGCCTGCGGCCAGCGACGGGGCAGAAAACAGAGCGCCATCAGCAGCAACGGCGCTGCCAGCCACAGCCATGACGAGGCCGGCCAGATTTGCCATAACAGGCGGGTTTCGCCGGATACCAGTCGGTTCGGCGCATAATTAACAAAGGGCAGCAGCGAGGCTGCCAGCGCGATCAGCGCCAGCAGCAACACCACGCGATTATGACAACGGATCAATACCATCCCATCCTGTGATTACTTCACCAGTCCTTTTTGCTTCAGGTAGTCAGCGGCGACTTTCTTCGCGTCCAGCCCTTCCACGGCGATGCTGGCATTCAGCTGTTGCAGCGTTTTTTCATCGAGGCTGGCGAAGACCGGCTTCAGCCATTCGTCCAGCTGCGGATACGCTTTCAGCACCGACTCGCGCACCACCGGCGTTGGGGCGTAAATCGGCTGTACGCCTTTCGGATCGCTCAGGGTTTGCAGACCCAGCGCCGCCACCGGGCCGTCGGTGCCGTAGGCCATGGCGGCATTCACGCCGGAAGTTTGCTGCGCCGCGGCTTTAATGGTCACAGCGGTATCGCCGCCCGCCAGCGACAGCAGCTGATCCTGATTCAGGTTAAAGCCATAGGCTTTTTCAAAGGCGGGCAGCGCATCGGCGCGTTCGATAAATTCCGCCGACGCCGCCAGTTTGAAGGTGCCGCCCTCTTTCAGGTAACGGCTCAGATCGTCAAGGGAGGTCAGCTTGCCCTTCTCCGCCACGTCTTTACGCACGGCGATAGTCCAGGTGTTGTTGGCGGGCGCAGGCGTCAGCCAGACCAGCTTGTTCTGTTCGGCATCCAGTTTTTTGACTTTTTCATAGCCCTGCTGCGCGTTTTTCCACGCCGCGTCGTTTTCATCTTTAAAGAAGAACGCGCCGTTGCCGGTGTATTCCGGATAAATATCCAGCTCGCCGGAGGTGATCGCCCCGCGCACCACCGGCGTGGTGCCGAGCTGCACTTTATTAACGGTCTTCACGCCGTGGCTTTCCAGCACCTGCAAAATGATATTGCCCAGCAGCGCGCCTTCGGTATCAATTTTGGACCCGACTTTAATCGGCTCTGCCGCCAGCGCCGGCAGGCTCACCGCCGCGATCAACGCCAGTGAGCCGAGCATCCCCTTCTTAATTGTCATCGTGCTTTCCTCGTTATTTGCCGTCTGCTATCAGCAGCTTGTGTAAAAAGCGTAGACGATATATCGCTAGTCTGCGGCCTTCCCGGGCAGCTTTAACGGTACGGTCATGATACTGGCCGAAAAATAGAGCAGCGCAATGACCCACAGCGTGCCTTCGACGCCCAGCGGCCCCACGCACAGCGTGACGATAACAGGCCCGGCAAAATTGCTCAGCCCCGAGCCAAGATTAAGACAGGAGATGGCGGCCCCTTTGTTATCCGGCAGCAACGAGGGGATCAACGCGCTCAGCGGTCCAAACGCACCAAGGCCGATGGCATAGAGCGCAAGCGCCAGGAACAGCGCGGCATTGCTGTGACCAAAGATCACCGGCGCATAACAGACCGCCAGCGACGCCAGCCCGCAAAGGGTGCCGGAAAACCACATCACCGTATTGCGCCAGCCGATGGTGTCCCCCAGCCAGCCGAACAGATAGCTGGCGAAAATATTCACCGCGTTGACCAGCCCCCAGATGGTCAGCCATTCGGCAATGCTGAAGCCGAAGCGCGGCAGATACACCGGCATGAGGATCACCAGCGAAAATTTGCCGATGTCATTGATGGTTTTGACGATCACCGCGAGGCGCATTTTCGGTTCGCGCACCAGCACCATAAGTCCCTCGCCCATCGCCTGGCGGATGCTCTGGCTGCGGGTGAAACGGGGTCTGTCGCTATTGAGGATCAGCGCGCATACGGCCCCCAGCGCAACAAAAATAAAACCGCTGGCCAGGGTGGCGGTTTCCCCGATGGCAGGCAGCATCAGTCCTGAATACCAGGGTCCGACAATGGTCATGCCGACGCCAAAGGCGATCCAGAACCACGATACCGCGCGGCCTAATATCCGCGCTTCGCAGCGCTGGTTGATCCACACCAGAAAGGAGTAGGCAAAAAGCGGATAGGCCACACCGCGCAGGGCATAGCTGACGATCATCATCGGATAGTGGTTATCCGGCAGAGCGACAAAAATAAAGGGCACCGATCCGGCGAAATAGCACACCGTCGCCGCCCACATCAGCCGCCGCACGCCCAGTACGCCCGCGCCGATGCCGGAAAACCACGACACCGCCGCCACGCACAGGCCGAAAATTGAGGACAGCAGGCTGATATCGGTGGCCGCGAAGCCGCGCGTTTGCAGCATCGACGCCAGCCAGCTCTGTTCGATGGTCGCGCCGGTGATAAAGAGAAAGACGCCGATAAATCCCCAGCAAAGCTCGCGGGGCAAGCCGAGGCGCGCCCAGACGCCCCGCTGGATAAAAAGGCTTTGATCCATGATGTTATCCTTAACAAGATTTTCGTCCCTGAAGGTGAAGGCCGCATTATGCGGATTACCGCCCGCCATTTTTGTGACGCGCTTTCTGAGTCTGGTGAAAACGTACTACAGTGTGCCGATAAATCTTTTACAGGACAGGTTAAGCGAGTATCAGATGTCACAATACTGGTGGAAGGATTTACTCGACCGCAATGGCCACTGGCAGGGGCTGGAACTGCAGGTGCAGGAAAGCGACTCTCCCGTGCAGGCCATGGAAATGTTAAGCGGCCATCATGGCCGTATGGCGCTACAGCTCCAGGGAGAAACACTGTTCTGGGCCACGATGCTTGCGGATCACTCAGGCGTCTGGCTGGTGTTTAATGCCGATCATCCGGGCCAGCAATCCTTGTTGCCGCCGGTGACTTCCGCAGACGTGGAATGGGTCCAAAAGCAGGCCGTACACGATCCGCTAAGCGAATGGTGTCGCTATTTTGCCCGACAGTTAATGACGGCCCCCACGCCGTTGTTGCCCGCGCGTCGGTGGTTGTTAAGACCCATGATGCCAGTAAGCGCAGCTCCGCGCCCCCTGGCGCAGCGACAGCCCGTTGCCGACTGGCGTTTTGAGTCGCCGACAAGCGCCGGAAATATCGGCTGCGACTGGGTGCTCTATGGCGAAGATTTCCCGGATGTAGCAGACCCGCAAAAAGTCATGCTGGTGGACTGGTGGTGGGGAGGCAATTTACTGCGGGGCCGCTATCCGATCGACCGCGATGCGGGACGCCTGAAATGGTGGCGGAAAAAAAGCCGTGAAGGGACATTGCCGCCGGTACTGGTCTGGTACATTGCCGGGCTGGCCTCCTTTGTGATCCTCGACGGACATTATCGCCTGCAGGCAGCAATCGATGAGGGCATTGCCCCTGAATTTGTGGTGCTCAGTGAACTGAATGAGCGGACGTTTACGCCGGATCCGGGCCAGCAGGCGCGGGTCGTTAAGGCATTAGAGATGCAGCAGCAGCGTAATCCGGGGTTTAACGTTGAGGGGATCAATCAGACCTTGATTAACCTTTATGATACCCGCTATCTGTACGCGTCCACCCACAGTCGGGCGATCCTCGGCGAGGGCACGGGCTGGGCGCGGGATTTAAGGAATTATTTGCAAAAGCATCAGTTGAGTGAATATCTGGGACGCATCATGGCACGGGTGAGTGAATAATAAATTTTGTATCCATTGTGACGCGCAGGAAGGCTTTGGCATGTTACACATGAGCAATGCGTTGCCCGGCGGCGCAAGCTTGCCGGGCCTACAAATTAGTCCGTAGACCGGATAAGCCCGTAGGCCGGGTAAAACGGTAGGTCGGGTAAAACACAGTCGCCACCCGGCGAAAAAGAAAAGCAAAAAAAACGCCACCGGACGGTGGCGTTGGGGATTACGGAAAAAGGATCACAGCAGTTCGAACTCGCCCTGCTTCACGCGGGCGGAATCGGTGCCGATAAAGACGTTAAATTTGCCCGGTTCCGCATCGTATTTCATCTGCTGGTTCCAGAACTTCAGCGCATCAATATCGATCGGGAAGCTGACGGTCTGGGTTTCACCCGGTTTCAGGGTGATTTTCTCAAAGCCTTTCAGCTGTTTCACCGGACGGCTCATCGAGGCGGTCACGTCCTGCAGATACATTTGCAGTACCGTTGCGCCTTCACGTTTGCCGGTGTTAGTCACCTCAACGCTTGCCGTCACCGTGCCGTCACGCTTCATGGTTGGCGCAGACAGTTTCACATCAGACACGCTGAACGTGGTGTAGCTCAGGCCATAGCCAAACGGATACAGCGGGCCGTTCGCTTCGTCGAAGTAGCGCGAGGTGTACTTGTTCGGCTTATCAGCGTTATACGGACGACCGGTGTTCAGGTGGCTGTAGTAGACCGGGATCTGCCCGACAGAGCGCGGGAAGGACATCGGCAGCTTGCCGGACGGGTTGTAATCGCCAAACAGCACATCGGCGATAGCGTTTCCGCCTTCGGTGCCCGCAAACCAGGTTTCGAGGATCGCATCCGCCTGCTGATCTTCTTTCACCAGCGCCAGCGGACGACCGTTCATCAGCACCAGCACCAGCGGTTTACCGGTGGCTTTCAGCGCCGCGATCAGATTGCGCTGGCTTTGCGGCAGGGTGAGATCGGTACGGCTGGAGGCTTCATGGGCCATACCCTGGGCTTCGCCGACCACGGCCACCACCACGTCAGACTGATTCGCCGCTTTCACCGCTTCGTCGATCATCGCCTGCGGGGTGCGTTCATCCACCTGCACCGCCGGTTCGTACTGGTTTAAGAAGGTGACGATGTCTTTGTCATCGGTGATGTTCGCGCCTTTCGCGACTATCACTTTGCCCTGATCGCCGATGGCATTTTTAATGCCGGTCAGCACAGTTACGGACTGATCCGCCACCCCTGCCGCCGACCAGCTGCCCATCACGTCGCGCTTGCTGTCAGCCAGCGGGCCCACCACCGCGATGGTAGCGTTCTTTTTCAGCGGCAGCGTATCGAGACGGTTTTTCAGCAGCACCAGGCTTTCGCGCGCCACTTCACGGGCTTCTTTGCGATGCAGACGGCTTTCGGCGTTAGTGTCCTGCGGATCGGTCTCTTTCGCGCCCAGGTGGCTGTACGGATCGTTAAACAGCCCCATGTCATATTTCACGTTCAGCACGTGACGGGTGGCGTCGTCCAGCTCGGCCATGGTCACTTTGCCGTTTTTGATCAGATCCGGCAGGTATTTACTGTAATACTCATCGGCCATGCTCATATCGACGCCGGATTTCAGCGCCACGCGTACCGCATCAGCCGGATCGGCGGCGGTGCCGTGTTTAATCAGCTCTTTGATCGCGCCGTGGTCAGAAATGGTGATGCCTTTAAACCCCCACTCCTTGCGCAGCAGATCTTTTAACAACCAGGGATCGGAGGCGGCAGGGGTACCGTTAAGGGAGTTCAGGGCGATCATTACCCCGCCGCTGCCGGCGTCCAGCGCCGCTTTGTACGGCGGCATATAGTCGTTGAACAGACGCTGCGAACTCATGTCGACGCTGTTGTACTCTTTACCGCCTTCCACCGCACCGTAAGCGGCGAAGTGTTTCACGCTGGTCATTACCGAATAGCGATCCGCCGGGCTTTTACCCTGCATGGATTCCACCATGGTTTTACCCATGCTGGCGGTCAGGTAAGTATCTTCCCCGAAGCCTTCGGAACCCCGTCCCCAGCGCGGATCGCGGGAGACGTCGACCATCGGCGCCCAGGTCATGTTCAGGCCATCGTCAGCGGCTTCATAAGCGGAAATGCGGCCGACGGTTTTCACCGCCTCAAGGTTAAAGGAGGACGCGAGACCGAGGCTAATCGGGAAGACGGTGCGCTGACCGTGCACCACGTCGTAGGCAAAGAACAGCGGGATTTTCAGGCGGCTGAGCTGCATCGCCTGATCCTGCATGGCGCGAATGTCCTGGCGGGTAACGGTGTTAAAAATCGCCCCGACCTGACTTGCTTTGATCATCTCGCGGATGGCTTCTTTCGGGTTATCCGGCCCGACGCTGATAAGACGTAACTGACCGATTTTTTCATCGGTGGTCATTTTGCCGAGTAATTCGGTGACAAAGGCATCACGCGCTTCCGGCGTAAGGGGATGATTGCCGGTCGTTTCTTCCGCCAGCGCGGGTTGCAGCGCCAGACTCACAGCGACACCTACAGAACATAGCCATTTCATGTCGTATATCTCTCGTAATTACAGCCGTATCAGCGGCAGAGCGTGCGAAAACCGCAGTGTGCCATAATCGTAGTAGCTGTTGCAGGGTTATTCTCTTATTTTTCTGACGATTACTTCCGCGTGATGTATTTTCCCGCGCTATGCTTTAAAGCGTCAATTTTGCCCCGCCACAAGGAGTGGATCATGTCTGGTCATCATCCTGATAATAACGCTGCTTTTTTGCAGGAACTTACCCGCCTCGTGGGCCACGCCCATCTGCTGACTGAACCGGCCAAAACCGCGCGCTACCGTAAAGGCTTCCGCTCGGGCCAGGGCGATGCGCTGGCCGTCGTCTTCCCCGGCTCGCTGCTGGAACTGTGGCATGTGCTGAGCGCCTGCGTGCGCGCCGATAAAATTATTCTTATGCAGGCGGCGAACACCGGTCTTACCGCAGGATCAACGCCGGACGGCAATGATTACGACCGCGAGATCGTCATCATCAGCACGCTGCGTCTCGATAAGCTGCACCTGCTGGAAAAAGGCGAGCAGGTGCTGGCGTATCCGGGCACCACCCTTTATTCGCTGGAAAAAGCGCTCAAACCGCTGGGTCGCGAACCCCACTCGGTGATTGGGTCTTCATGCATAGGCGCGTCGGTCATTGGCGGCATCTGTAACAACTCCGGCGGCTCGCTGGTACAGCGCGGTCCGGCCTACACCGAAATGTCGCTGTTTGCGCGTATTAATGAAGACGGCCAGTTACAGCTGGTGAACCATCTGGGGATCGATCTGGGCAGCACGCCGGAGCAGATCCTCAGCAAGCTGGACGACGATCGCATTAACGACGCCGATGTGCGTCACGATGGCCGCCACGCCCACGATCACGACTATATTACCCGCGTACGCGACATCACGGCTGACACTCCGGCGCGCTATAACGCCGATCCGGATCGCCTGTTTGAATCCTCCGGCTGCGCGGGCAAGCTCGCGGTCTTTGCCGTGCGTCTGGACACCTTCCCGGCGGAAAAACGCCAGCAGGTATTTTACATCGGCACCAATCAGCCGGAGGTGCTGACGGAGATCCGCCGTCATATTCTGGCGAACTTCACCCATCTGCCGGTGGCGGGTGAGTATATGCATCGCGATATTTACGACATCGCCGCGCGCTACGGGAAAGACACTTTCCTGATGATCGACAAGCTCGGCACCGACAAAATGCCGATGTTCTTCACCCTGAAAGGCCGCACGGATGCGATGCTGGAAAAAGTGCCGCTGGTGAAACCGCACTTTACCGACCGGGCGATGCAGAAGCTCGGCAATCTGTTCCCGAACCATCTGCCGCCGCGCATGAAAACCTGGCGGGATAAATATGAACACCATTTGCTGCTGAAAATGTCCGGCGAGGGCATTGCGGAAGCGCAGAGCTGGCTGAAGTCGTACTTCGCTGATGCAGAGGGCGATTTCTTCGCCTGTACCACCGAAGAAGGCAATAAAGCCTTCCTGCACCGCTTTGCGGCGGCGGGGGCGGCGATCCGTTATCAGGCGGTGCATGCGGATGAGGTGGAAGATATTCTGGCGCTGGATATTGCCCTGCGCCGCAACGACGAGCAGTGGTTTGAAACGCTGCCGCCGGAAATCGACAGCCAGTTAGTTCACAAGCTCTATTACGGGCATTTCATGTGCTACGTCTTCCACCAGGATTACATCGTGAAAAAAGGCGTCGATGCCCATGCGCTGAAAGAGCAGATGCTGGCGCTGTTGCATGCGCGCGGGGCGCAGTATCCGGCGGAACATAATGTCGGTCACCTGTACGAAGCGGCAGAAAGTTTAAAACAATTTTATCGCAGCAATGACCCGACAAACAGCATGAACCCCGGCATCGGCAAGACTTCAAAGCTAAAAAACTGGGCGTAATACAAACCAAAAGCGTAACCGCATAGCGCAAGCCCGGCGCTATGCATTGCACTGTGATGTATGGGGTATTCCGTGTTCCTTTTTCGTACTAGAGTAGCGCTATGTCGCCATAGAAACGTTTCTATGGCATGCCATTCAGGAGCCTATGCCCATGTCTGTTATTGATGTTTTAACGGGAATTGAAGTGGAGGTTCGCGATGCACGGCCTGACGATGCCCATGCCGTAGCCGCGATCTACGCCTGGCATGTGCTCCACGGGCGTGCCTCTTTTGAAGAAGTCCCGCCCACCGTCGATGAGATGCGCGAACGCATCGAGGCGGTGACCGCCGACGGGCTGCCCTGGCTGCTGGCGCTCTATCGCGGCATTGTGGTCGGCTACTGCTACGCCAGACCTTATCGTCCGCGCCACGCCTACCGTTTCACTATTGAAGAATCCATTTATGTGGACGCCAGCATGACCGGTCACGGCATTGGCGGCGCGCTGATGGATGCGCTGATCGCGCGCTGCGAAGAAGGCCCGTGGCGGCAGATGATCGCCATTGTCGGCGACGGCCATAATAATGCCGGTTCCCTGCGCCTGCATGAAAAACACGGCTTTACCGTGGCAGGCCAGCTGCGCAGCGTCGGCTATAAGAAAGGTGACTGGCGGGATACGTTGATTATGCAGCGCCCGCTCAACGACGGTGACTGGACGCTGCCGGAATAATTAATCGTTCTGCGCGGTTTGCTCGCCTGCGGCACTGCCGCCGCTGCTGACCATTTGCGCCGCTTTCTGGCGCTTATAGGCCAGCGCCGCCGCCGGTACAGGCTGCGCTTTACCGGTTTCGATCCAGGTGCGCAGACGGCTGGCATCCGCAAAGTGGGTGTATTTTCCGAAGGCATCCATCACCACCAGCGCCACGGATTTGCCGTTAATCACGGTACGCATCACCAGGCAATGACCCGCCGCATTGGTGAAGCCGGTTTTGGTCAGCTGAATATTCCAGTTATCGCGGTATACCAGATGGTTGGTGTTACGGAACGGCAGCGTGTAGGCCGGGCTGCTGAAGGTCGCCATCTCTTCCCGCGTGGTGCTTAACTGACCGAGCAGCGGATACTGTTTGGTCGCCACCAGCAAGCGCGTCAGATCCCGCGCCGTAGAGACGTTATGGATCGACAGCCCCGTCGGCTCCACAAAGCGCGTGTTTCGCATTCCAAGGGCTTTGGCTTTGGCATTCATCGCGCGGATAAAGGCGTCATAGCCCCCCGGATAATGGTGCGCCAGGCTCGCCGCCGCGCGGTTCTCCGAAGACATCAGCGCCAGCAGCAGCATATTCTTACGGCTGATTTCACTGTTTAAGCGCACGCGGGAATAGATACCTTTCATCTCCGGCGTATGGCTGATATCCACTTTCAGTTTTTCATCCAGCGGCAGGCTGGCGTCCAGCACCACCATCGCCGTCATCAGCTTGGTAATGGACGCGATCGGACGCACCAGATCGGGGTGACTGGAATAGATCACCTCATTGGTTTTCAGATCGACAATCATCGCGCTGCCGGAGGCAATTTCGGGCTGGGCAGAAGTTGCGACTGCGGAGGTTTTCGCCAGCGCCTGTGGCATTACAGGCACGCTCAGTAATAACGCAAGGCTTAATAAGGAAACACGGAATTTCAGCATGGTGAGGCTTCTGATAATTATTCACGCACGTAATAACGCGCACCGCTAATGTCGGCAATTAAAAAATAACAAAAGCTGGCTAAGGCATGATAGCCGCCCGTTCGGGTTGTCGCCATAGAAGAATCGTTGCATAAGGTTGCATTGCTGGCATTCACGCCAGCAATGCAATTAGCTCAGAACAGCCGGTAACCGTAGCCCCAGAGGATCACCGTCAGCGCCAGCAGCACTTCCAGCACCAGCACGCCGATGGCGAGGGTCGAACCGGAAAAGTTTAGGCTTTCTTCACGATTGATATTGAGGAAGGTGGGAATGCCGACATAAAGCAGATAACCGGTCCACAACAGCGCCGCGGTGCCCACCAGCGCGCACAGCCAGACCAGCGGATAAAGCGCGACGATACCGCTTAAAAACAGCGGCGTGGCGACATAACCGGCAAACACCATACAGCGCGCCAGCGACGGACGCTGCGGTATGTTACGCGCCATCCAGTAAATCACCCGGCCCATCACCGCCACCCCTGCCAGCATCAGGGCGTAAAACAGAACGCCAAGATAAAAGCCGGTGAACAGTGAGAGTTGCATGACGTTGCCATCGCCAAAGTCCCAGCCGATCTGCGTGGTGCCGATAAAGGCGCAAATCACCGGAATGGCGGCCATCAGTAAAACGTGGTGCGTATAGTGGTGCGAAACCGTTTCGTTTTCGCGTTTAATTACCTGCATTTCACGATCGGGATGGGAAAAGAGTCCCCAGACATGGTTCATAACGCCCCCTTGCAGTCAGCCGAACGTCGACCCTGTAAGTATAATGCATGAATTGGTTATTTTTTGAGCGAAACGATAAGTCTGATAAATAGTCAGTCACCGGACGTTGCGATCCGGTTCGCGTTTGAGGGTGTATGCTTTAAAAAATGGATGTAAACAATGAGTTGAATTTGTCGTGGATATAAACGGTCTGATAGCCCAGTACGGCTATGCGGCGCTGGTGATCGGCAGCGTGGCGGAAGGTGAAACCATTACCCTGCTCGGCGGCGTGGCGGCCCATCAGGGTTTGCTTCGTTTCTGGCTGGTGGTGGCGGCGGTGGCGCTCGGCGGTATGATTGGCGACCAGCTGTTGTACCTGCTCGGGCGGCGTTACGGCGAGCGCATTCTGCGGCGCTTTTCCCGTCACCAGAAGAAAATCACCCGCGCGCAGAAACTGATCCAGCGGCGGCCTTATCTCTTTGTGATCGGCACGCGCTTTATGTACGGTTTTCGCATTATCGGCCCGCTGCTGATTGGCGCGAGCCGCCTGCCGCCAAAAGTCTTTCTGCCGCTGAATATTCTGGGGGCCATTGTCTGGGCGCTGATTTTCACCACCCTGGGCTATGTGGGCGGCGAGGTGATAGGTCCCTGGCTGCACCATCTGGATCAGCATCTGAAGCATGGGGTATGGATCGTGCTGGCGCTGGCGATTGCCCTGGCGCTGCGTTACTGGTTTACCCGCCGTCGCGATAAGGACGACGAATAAGCCGGGCTACTGCCCGGCCTGTAAAGCTTATTTTGCGTTGAACTGCGGGTTCGCCAGCATAAAGCCGCCATCGACGATAAACGACTGGCCGGTGGTGTAGCTCGACTCTTCCGAGCACAGCCAGCCCACCAGGCTTGCGATCTCCTGGGTTTTACCAGGGCGGGTCAGGGGGACAATCGGCAGCGAGCCGTCTTTGGCGTCTTCGTCGTCCATATCGTTCATCGGCGTGGCGATAGCGCCAGGGGCGACGGCATTAACCAGAATACGGTGATCCACCAGCTCCAGCGCCATGGATTTGGTCAGCCCGCCCAGCGCATGTTTGGCGGCGGTGTAGGCGCTGGCTTCCGGCAGCGGGGTGTGTTCATGCACCGAGGTGATATTTACGATGCGTCCGCCCTGCCCCTGCTCCGCCATTTTGCGCGCGGCGATTTGCGAGCACAAAAACGCGCCATCGACATCAACGGTAAACACCTTACGCCAGTCGTCAAACGCCACTTCAAGGAAGGGCGCTTTACTCATCGCCCCGGCGTTATTCACCAGCGCATCAATACGACCGAAACGTTCAATCAGCGTGCTGATTGCCTCTGCGCCTTCCGGCAGGTTTCCCAGATCAAGGTGCACATGTTCTGCGCGTCGCCCCAGCGCCTCCACTTCCTTAGCGGTGGCTTTGGCGCCTTCCTCATCGGAATGCCAGGTAATACCAATATCGAAGCCCTGCTTAGCCAGCACCAGCGCGCACTGTTTGCCGATACCTGAATCTGACGCCGTAACGATGGCGACTTTATTCGTCGAAACCATGTAGAACTCCTCCGGGAAATGGGCCTTTAACGGCAAAGAGGTAAGTATAGGTAATTCACGAGGGTTAACAGGCTGATGCAGAAACGATCTTCCCGATTGACCAGGCAAAGCTGCCAATGTGTGCCTAAACTTATTCGTGCAGGCATATGACTCTTAAAAGGAAAGGACGATGAAAATTTTACTATGGGCGGTTTTGATTATTTTTCTGATTGGGCTGTTGGTGGTGACCGGCGTGTTTAAAATGATTTTCTGAAAATTGCCCCCGTTACGGGGGCAAGTCATTTATAAAGCTACCGAATCTATCGCCGCCGCAATGGCGGCCGAATGTTTCAGGATGCGCACCTGATCAAAGAGCGCGGTGGCTTCAGCATATTCTTTACGTAAATACCCTAACCACTGCTTGATACGCGCCACGTGATACAGCCCGGTATCGCCCTGCTTCTCAAGCTGGCTGTAGCGTTGCAACAGTTGCACCACTTCCGGCCACGGCATGCGCGGCGCGTTGTATTTCACCACCCGGCTTAAGTTCGGCACATTGAGCGCCCCGCGGCCAATCATCACCGCATCGCAGCCCGTTGCCGCCATGCAATCCTGCGCGCTTTGCCAGTCCCAGATCTCACCGTTAGCCACTACCGGAATAGTCAGGCGTTTGCGGATCTCGCCAATCGCCGCCCAGTTGATGCGCTCGGCTTTATAGCCGTCTTCTTTGGTACGGCCATGCACCACCAGCTCGCTGGCTCCTGCCTGCTGCACGGCATCGGCGATTTCAAACTGTTTATCGCCGGAATCCCAGCCGAGGCGGATTTTTACCGTCACCGGCAGATGTGCAGGCACCGCTTCGCGCATCGCTTTTGCGCCCCGGTAGATGAGGTCGGGATCTTTCAGTAAGGTGGCCCCGCCGCCGCTGCCGTTCACCAGTCGCGATGGGCAGCCGCAGTTGAGATCGACGCCCCAGGAGCCCAGCTCGACGGCGCGGGCGGCGTTTTCAGCCAGCCATTGCGGATATTGTCCCAGTAACTGCACGCGCACCGGCGTTCCGCTGGGCGTGCGGCTTTGATGCTGTAATTCCGGGCAGATTTTATAGAAGGATTTTACCGGCAGCAGCTGATCGACCACGCGCAAAAATTCGGTGATGCAGTGATCGTAATCGTTCACGCTGGTCAGCAGCTCACGCACCAGCGAATCGAGCACGCCTTCCATCGGAGCCAGTAATACACGCATAACAATACCCAATAATTAAGAGGCGCGTATGGTAGCGTCTCTGTGGCGGGGAGGAAAGAGGCCAGCCGCCGGAGGGCGGGCGGTTTTACGCCTAATCTTGTGTGAATGCATAACGTTAATCTCAGGATTCTTTGTTATGCTCGGCTGCATGTTGTGATCGGTAGCACATTTCAGATTTTAATTGTATGATGAATGCATCTCGTCAAGGGTAGTCACCATGAATAAATCACTCATTGTTGTCTGGCAATATCTGCGTGCGTTTGTCCTGATTTATGCCTGTCTGTACGCGGGTATCTTTATCGCCTCGCTGCTGCCGATCACCATTCCGGGCAGCATTATCGGCATGCTGATTATGTTCCTGCTGCTGGCGCTGCAAATTCTGCCGGCAAAATGGGTGAACCCCGGCTGCTATGTATTGATCCGCTATATGGCGCTGCTGTTTGTGCCTATTGGCGTCGGCGTGATGCAATATTATGACGTGCTGATCGCCCAGTTCGGGCCGGTGGTGGTCTCCTGCGCCGTCAGTACGCTGGTGGTATTTCTGGTGGTCAGCTGGAGCTCGCACATTGTACACGGCGAACGCAAAATCGTCGGTGAAAAGGAGCAGAAACAATGATGGCTTCGATCTGGTGGTCATTGCCGCTGACGCTGGCGGTATTCTTCGCAGCGCGCAAGCTGGCGACCCGTTTTCGTATCCCGTTACTAAACCCGCTGCTGGTTTCCATGGTGGTGATCATCCCTTTTCTGCTGCTGACCGGCATTCCTTATGAGCGCTACTTTCAGGGCAGTAAAATTCTCAACGATCTGCTGCAACCGGCGGTGGTGGCGCTGGCGTATCCCTTATACGAACAGCTGCATCAGATCCGCGCCCGCTGGAAATCCATCATCACCATCTGTTTTGTCGGCAGCCTGGTGGCGATGATCACCGGCACGTCTATCGCGCTGCTGATGGGGGCAACGCCGGAAATCGCCGCCTCCATCCTGCCCAAATCCGTGACCACGCCTATTGCCATGGCGGTGGGCGGCAGCCTCGGCGGTATTCCCGCCATCAGCGCCATGTGTGTAATTTTTGTCGGTATTCTGGGCGCGGTATTCGGTCATACTCTGCTTAATGTGATGCGTATTCGCACCAAAGCATCGCGCGGTCTGGCGATGGGTACCGCCTCGCACGCGCTGGGCACTGCCCGCTGCGCGGAGCTGGATTATCAGGAGGGCGCGTTCAGTTCGCTGGCGCTGGTGATCTGCGGCATTATCACCTCGCTGCTGGCCCCCTTTGTCTTCCCGCTGATCCTTGCGGTGATGGGCTAAAATTTGCGATGCGTCGCGCAATTTTCATTTGAATTTCATAAGTTGCATATACAGTGTGATATGAATCACATATAAAGGCCTGACCGGCCCGTAAACTACGCTCCCATTACACTGTTATGAGGCAATGCCATGCATTCACGTTTTCACGCTGCTTTCGCAAGTGTCGCGGCGGATCTGCAATCCGCGCTGGCGCCGGTTCTGGCGGATGAGCACTTCCCTGCCCTGCTGACCGCGGAGCAGGTCGCCATGCTTAAAAACGCAACGCGACTGGACGAAGACGCACTGGCTTTCGCGCTGTTACCCCTCGCCGCGGCCTGCGCACGCACGCCGGTGTCGCATTTTAACGTCGGCGCTATTGCCCGTGGCGTCAGCGGCACCTGGTATTTTGGCGGCAATATGGAATTTATCGGCGCGACCATGCAGCAAACGGTACATGCCGAGCAGAGCGCCATCAGCCATGCCTGGCTGCGCGGCGAAAAATCCCTCGCGTCCGTCACCGTTAACTACACCCCTTGCGGCCACTGCCGTCAGTTTATGAACGAGCTGAACAGCGGCCTGTCGCTGCGTATTAACCTGCCGGGGCGCGATCCCCATACGCTGGCGGATTACCTGCCGGATGCCTTCGGGCCGAAGGATCTGGAGATTAAAACGCTGCTGATGGACGAAGAAGATCACGGTTTTGCCGTTACCGGCGATGCGCTGGCGCAGGCGGCCATTACCGCGGCGAACCAGAGTCATGCGCCTTACAGTCAGGCTCCGGCCGGGCTGGCGCTGGAGTGTCGCGACGGCACGGTATTCTCCGGCCGTTACGCCGAGAACGCCGCCTTTAACCCGTCGCTGCCGCCGTTGCAGGGCGCGCTGAACCTGCTCAGCCTGAATGGTTATGATTACCCGGATATTCAGCGCGCGGTACTGGCCGAAAAAGCCGATGCGACCCTGACCCAGTGGGACGCCACCGCCGCCACGCTGAAAGCCCTGGGCTGCCAGAATATCGATCGCGTACTGCTGGCCTGATCCCCTTTACTGCGGGCGTTCGCGTCCGCAGTGATGAAAATCCCCGCAATCGAATCGCCGTTTCTTGCGCAAAACCGGCGCGTAAAGTAGCCTGAGTGAAATTTCTTCCTTTACTGAGCTATCTGCATGTTGAAGCGTTTGTTTTACAGCCTGTTAGTCCTTATCGGCTTGCTGCTGTTTACTGCGCTTGGACTGGACCGCTGGATCAGCTGGAAAACCGCGCCTTATATCTACGACGATTTGCAGGATTTGCCCTACCGCCAGGTGGGGGTGGTGCTCGGTACCGCCAAATATTACCGCACCGGCGTCATCAATCAGTATTACCGTTACCGCATTCAGGGAGCGCTCAACGCCTATAACAGCGGCAAGGTGAATTACCTGTTGCTGAGCGGCGATAACGCCCAGCAGAGCTACAACGAGCCGGTGACCATGCGTAAGGATTTGATTGCCGGTGGCGTCGATCCGCAGGATATCGTGCTGGATTATGCGGGCTTCCGTACGCTGGATTCCATTGTGCGCACGCGTAAAGTCTTCGATACCAATGACTTTATTATTATCACCCAGCGTTTCCACTGCGAGCGGGCGCTGTTTATCGCCCTGCATATGGGGATCCAGGCGCAGTGTTATGCCGTGCCGTCGCCGAAAGATATGCTGACCGTGCGCATCCGTGAATTTGGCGCGCGGCTCGGCGCGCTGGCGGATCTGTATGTCTTCAAACGCGAGCCGCGTTTCCTGGGGCCGCTGGTGCCGATTCCGAACGTCAGTGAAACTACTGACGACGCGCAGGGCTATCCGGCGGTGACGCCGGAGCAGCTCAGTGAGCAGCTGAGCAAGCCTAAAGGCCGTTAGGCCGAGATATTATCGGCCCACTCAATCGACTGCTGCATCGCCCCGATAACCGTCGCCTGATCCAGCTTAAAGCTGTCCAGCAGCGCGCCGGCGTTATCCCAGTCCTGTTCCTCGTAAAGACGGGCCAGCGTCAGGAATTGCCAGATCACCCCTTCGTGCTTCGTTAACGCATTCATGACGTTCTCCGGCAGCAGAATTTGCCGGAACAGATCTTCCATGGAAATGCCCAGAATGGTATCGAGCAGCGAGAACAGGCCGCAGAAAAAGGCATCGCCCGAAAGCCGGGCGTTGCCGGTTTCTTTCGCCATCAGTTCACAGAACATGCCGCGCACCAGGCTCATATGATAGAGCTGGTCGGTTTTCACATCCGCCATATTGGTCAGGCAGGAAATGGAGACAAAGCGCCGCACTTCGTTAATGCCTAGATAAAGCAGCGTATCCCTGAGAGTGGCGTTTTTACCCAGTACAATGCCGCGGTTTTTGAACAGCACATTTTTGGTGTAACGCATCAGGGTATAGGAGAGGGTCAAATCACGCTTGAGGTAATTCTCAACTTTGAACATATCAGGATTAGGGGTGTTCACTTCCTGAATAAGCTGAAGCTGTAATACCTTACCGGGGGCCAGGCGCTTGTTTTTGATAATTTCCGGCTTACTGTAGAAATAACCCTGATATAAGTGAAAACCGAAGGCTTTGTAGCGTTCAAATTCCTCGGCGGTTTCGACTTTTTCCGCCAGCAATTTTACCTTACTGAGGTGTTTCTTATGCTGGTTGATGTACTGGGTAATTTCTTCAAAGGAGTAAGCGCGGATGTCGAACTTCACAATGCTGATGTACGGCATAAAGCGTTCCCAGCCGTTCTCCAGCGTAAAGTCATCCAGGGCAATCTTGAAGCCCCAGCCAAACAGACGACGCACCGCGTCAAAGAGCTCATCGGTGGGTTTTGCCGTTTCGAGGATTTCGATCACCACTTTGTCATGAGGCAGCGTATCCGCAAAGCCCTGGACGATCATCTCCGGCGGGAAATTGATAAAACAGTTATTATTGCCGACCAGCTTGGGTAGTGAGGTCGAGAGAAACAGATCGGAGATGATCTGTCTGGTGGCGTATTCCGGCGAGACATCCGGAAACCGATTCGTCATGCCGTCGCGAAAGAGCAACTCATAGGCGACCGTCGACATGTTCTTGTCAAATACCGGTTGCCGGGCGATGAATGAATACATGAGATTGCCTCCATGGCGTATACGCATTGACGGAAATGACTGTCGCGATCCGCCCTCTTAAAACCTGTTTTATCTTATACCATGATTTGGCAATTTATTCCCGGCACGCACGGTGACCAGCTTTAATAGTAATAGCATAGTCTGGCAGCTTTAAACGCGCCTCGTTAAACATCTCACCTATACTGATGGCAGGATTTACAAAACATGACGAATTAGTACGTTTTCCATTTTGCATGGAGAGGCTATGAAAATCAGGTCATCATCTTCCACACCCCCTTCCCCTTCACAACCCGTATCGGAAAATGCGTTCTGGCTGAATTTTGAAGCGAATGCCCGACGCTACGGCTTTTTTCTGCTGCTATTGATCGTCATCGCGGCGCTGTGCGGCGCGTTTTCTAAAGGCTGGCTCAGCCACCAGCAACGTACCACGGCGGATGGCGGCCTGACGCTGGAGTATGAGCGCTTTAACCGGCTGATGAGCGATACGGAAATGAAAATCGTCGTCCACGCAGGCATCCGTAAAGAGGTCACTGTGGTGCTGGGTGGCGATTTTATGGAAACCTTCCAGATTACCACTCTCCAGCCGCAGCCCGATCGTATGCAGGCGCAGAACAACCGGCTGGTGCTGAGCTGGTCACGTGACGCGCTTCCGGCAGACCATGCCATCTGGCTGGGCGTGCAGCCTTTGCAGTGGGGCCAAAGCCAAAGCACGGTAGCAGTGGATCAGGGCCCCTCTCTCCCCTTCTGGCAATTTATTTATCCGTAGGAGCTTGTCATGGATATGGTTTTAAGAGCGATTGCTATCTATCTGATCCTGGTGGTGGTGTTCAAGATTGCCGGACGGCGGGCGCTGCTGCAAATGACCTCCTTTGATTTGATTTTACTGCTCATCATCAGCGAAGCGACCCAGCAGGCGCTGCTCGGTAATGACTTTTCCGTGACCGGCGCGGCCCTGACCATCATTACGCTGGTGGTGGTGGACATTCTGTTTGGCTTACTGAAAAAATATCTGCCGTCCGTGGAAGCCGCCATTGACGGTACGCCGGTGATCCTCGTCGAAAACGGGCGACTGCTGGAAGCGAAAATGAAGAAAGCAGATATTTCCTGTGCTGATATTATGGTGTCCGCCCGCAATAACCACGGCATTGATAAGTTGTCGGATATTAAATTCGCTATTCTTGAACAAAACGGGCACATCTCGATTATTCCGCTGTCAGAGTCTTCATAAAGGCCGACAGGCACATCTTAAGGTTACCTTAAGCTGATAAGCACTATACTTACTGAGGCTTTAACATTATTTTTACACTGAGCCAGCAAGAAGGGGCCTCACCATTGACAGAATAGCCAAAATCGCACTGCGTCGCCGGGGCATTGGCGTAAGAGAAAAAATTGTTCGCTATCGCGGTCAGTCGGTCTTATTCCGGCTGAACGGCGAGGCGTATGATGTGTATACCAACGAAGAAAAGATCGCTTCTCTTGAAACCAATAATATTAACGAAGCCATCCAGCTGTATAAAATTTTAGAAGCGAAACATTAAGTTGCCGGGTGGCGGTTAATTGCAGGCCCGGCAAGCAGAGCCATAAAAAAACCCACGCTAACGTGGGTTTTTTGTTTAAGCCGGTACTTATTTTTTGCGCGCGTACTTCAGGGAGTCCAGCGCCACGGCGAAGATGATGATGCCGCCTTTAATAATGTACTGCCAGTACGGGTTCACGCCGATATAGGTCAGGCCGTAGTTGATGACGGTAAAGATGATCACACCAGTCACCACGCCAAACACCGTACCCACGCCGCCGCTGAAGGAGACGCCGCCCACCACGCAGGCTGCGATGGCGTCCAGTTCATACATAAAGCCAAGGTTGTTGGTTGCAGAGCCGATACGCCCCGCTTCCAGCATCCCGCCGAAGGCGTAGAACACGCCGGACAGGGCATAGATCATCAGCAGGTTCAGCGCCACGTTCACGCCGGAAACTTTTGCCGCTTCCGGGTTGCCGCCGATAGCAAAAATGTTTTTGCCGAAGCGGGTTTTGTTCCACAGCACCCAGACGAAGGCTACGGCGATCAGGGCGTAGAAGGTGATGTAGGACAGACGGAAGGTGCCGAGCGCCACAAAGCCCTGGGTAAAGGTCGAGAAGCCGCTGTCAAAGCCGGAAATCGGCGACGCGCCCACGAAGTCGTAGTACAGGGAGTTGATGCCGTACACGATGATCATGGTGCCGAGGGTGGTGATAAACGGCGTCACGTTCAGGTACGCAATGATGATGCCGTTGATAAGGCCGATAATCGCGCCAATCACGCAGACGATAGCCACAACCGCAATAATCGGCATGGTCGCCATTTCCGGGAACACTTTGTTGGCGTTCTCCATCGACTGCAACAGCGTCGCCGCGACCACCGCCGCCAGACCGACCTGACGACCAGCCGACAGGTCAGTACCCTGGGTGACGATCAGCCCTGCCACGCCCAGCGCGATGATAATACGCACTGAGGACTGGGTAAGAATGTTACTTAAGTTCAGCAGGCTTAAGAAGGTTGGATCCTGGAAAATAATAATGGCCAGTAACACTAAAAGAACGACGTAAATACCGCCCTCTTTCAGATAAGTGAGAAAGCTTTTTTTATTTAACGCACTCATGAGGAGCCCCTGATCTTAAAGGTGCAAAGACGCAAGACGCAAAATTTCGTTTTGCGTTGTCGTTTTAGTGTCAACAATTCCGGAAACGAGGCCATTGCTCATTACCAGAATACGGTCAGTGATCCCTAACAATTCCGGCATTTCAGACGAAATGATAATGATCCCTTTGCCTTTCTTAGCCAGCTCTGCAATCAACTGGTAAATTTCGAATTTCGCACCCACGTCGATACCGCGCGTCGGTTCATCGAGCATCAGGATTTCCGGCTGGGTCAGCAACCAGCGGCCGATAATGACTTTCTGCTGGTTACCACCGGAGAGGGAACCAATCTGCGTGCGATGACCCGGCGTTTTAACACGCATGGCGTCAATTACCCACTGGGTATCGCTCTTCATGCGGGAGTTATCCAGCAGACCGACTTTGTTTTTGTAGTTCTGAATATTGGAAATAAGTGAGTTAAATCCAATGTCCAGATAGGCGTAAATGCCCGTTGAGCGGCGCTCTTCCGTCACCAGCGCAAAGCCGTTATTAATGGCTTCGTTAGCGGTGTGGTTATTAATCGGCTTATCGTGCAGCTTAATGGTACCGGATGATTTTTCGCGGATACCAAACAGGGTTTCCACAATATCGGTACGCTTCGCCCCCACCAGCCCGGCAATACCGAGGATTTCGCCTTTACGCAGATCGAAAGAGACATCGCGAATGGAAGGCTGGCGCAGTGAGGTCAGGTTGCGCACTTCCAGAATGGTTTCGCCGGGGACGTTTTGTTTGTCCGGGAAACGCTGGTTCAGCGAGCGGCCTACCATCATGGCGATGATCTTGTCCATATCCAGCCCTTCCAGCGGCTGGGTGGCAATCCACTGTCCGTCGCGCAGAATGGTGATTTCATCACACAGCTGGAAGATCTCTTCCATTTTGTGCGAGATATAGACGATGCCGCAGCCGCGATCTTTCAGCTTGCGGATAATTTTGAACAGATGATTAACTTCTTTTTCCGTCAGCGATGAGGTCGGTTCATCCATGATGACGATTTTGGCGTCATAGGAGAACGCTTTAGCGATCTCAATCATCTGCATTTGCGAAACAGATAAGGTACCGACGCGCGCTTTCGGGTCAATATCAATATCCAGTTCGTCGAAAATATCTTTGGTGTCTTTATACATTTTGTCCTGATCGACAAACACGCCTTTGGTGGGATAACGTCCCAGCCACATGTTGTCCATTACAGAACGCTGTAATACCAGGTTTAATTCCTGGTGAACCATAGAGATACCGTTTTCCAGTGCTTCTTTAGTAGAATGGAAATCGATCTCTTTCCCCTGAAAAAGAATGCTGCCGGAATCTTTTTGATAGATCCCAAAAAGGCATTTTAATAATGTGGATTTGCCCGCCCCGTTCTCACCCATTAATGCATGGATGGAATGTGGACGAACTTTTAAATTCACATTATCGAGCGCCTTAACGCCAGGAAACGACTTGTTGATACCGCTCATTTCCAACAAGAATTCGCCTGACGACTGAGTAGTATTGCTGACCATATTTATACCTTGTTGGCCTGGCACATCGCGTTATAAAAGGGCGCAAATTAATGCGCCCAGTGGAACGTTCTTATTTGTTGCTGAACTGAGAGAGGTTTTCTTTATCAACACCAACGTAAGGAATACGGACAACTTTATTGTCGAGTTTCCAGTTGGTGCCGGCAGTGGCTTCTTTACCGTCGGCCAGGTTTTTCGCCAGATCGAAGGTGGCTTTCGCCTGGTTGTTGGCATCGTTCAGAACGGTACCGGCCAGCGCGCCAGATTTAACCAGTGCCAGCGCTTCTGGCAGGGCATCCACGCCAAATACCGGCACGGCTGATTTGTTGTGGGCTTTCAGCGCTTCTACCGCGCCCATTGCCATCGCATCGTTGTTGGCGATAACCACTTCGATTTTGTTAGCGTTCGGGCCAGAGAGCCACGCGTCCATTTTGTCTTTCGCCATTGCGGTATCCCACATGGCGGTATCCATTTGCAGCTGCTGGGTTTTGATGCCCTTGTCATTCAGCTCTTTGATAACGTAAGTGGTACGTGCTTCAGCATCCGGGTGGCCCGGCTCGCCTTTCAGCAGCACGAACTGGATCTGGCCGTCTTTGTTCAGATCCCAGCCCTGGTTAGCCGCCCAGTGTTTGGCAATCAGATCGCCCTGGATAATACCGGACTCTTTAGAGTCAGTACCGACGTAATAAGCTTTGTCGTAGCTGTCCAGCGCTTTACGTGAAGGTTCTTTGTTGTAGAAAACGATAGGAACGTTTTGACCACGTGCTTTTTCGATAACCGTGCCCGCCGCTGCCGGGTCAACCAGGTTAATAGCCAGGGCTTTCACGCCTTTTGCCAGCAGAACGTCGATCTGGTCGTTCTGTTTGGACTGGTCGTTCTGCGAGTCGTTCATCAGCAGTTCAACGCCCTGCGCTTCTTTAGCATCTTTCTCAATTGCTTTACGTACAACAGACATGAAGTTGTCGTCGTATTTATAAATGGTCACACCAATACGGGTATCCGCAGCATTTGCAGCCGCGCCAAAAAGCATGCTTGCCATAACAGCAGACAGAGTCAAAACCTTCTTATTCATGGTATCTCCGGGTTTATGCAGGGTAGTTCTTGTGAATAATGATCGGCAGGACAGCAGGTTGGTGAAACGTTACTGTCGCCGAAGGTCACTTAAAATTATTTTCTTCCGTGTTCGGTAACGCTCCAGAATTCGAACGGTTCGTCGTTTTGGGGCCACGGTACGACGAATTAGCTTCATTACCGTTACATGATGTTTCAGCCCCTGGAACGCTGACATCATAGACATGGCGATGTTAAGATACTGTGAATTTACTCACAGATTGAAAACGGTTACATACAACATCGTTATAAGTTAGTGATCGGCGACACAGTTTGCCGCACCGCCACGGAATGACGGCGTACCAGCGTGGGCATAAAGCAATGAGAATCAGCAGGATCCAGCATTCCCGCCGCGCCCTGCAGGGCCAGCTCCGTCGCCAGTTTCGCCATAGAGGCTATCGGATAACGCACCGTGGTGAGCTGCGGATCGGTGTAGCGGGCAATGGGAATATCATCGAAGCCAATGAGTGATAAATGCTGCGGCACCGCAATGCCATTATCTTTCAGCGCCGTCAGCGCCCCGGCGGCCATGCTGTCGTTATAGGCAAAAACGGCGGTGAGTTGCAGGTTGCGGCCCAGCAGTTCCACCATCGCCGCCTCCCCGCCCTGCATGTCCGGCTCGCCGGTGCCGATCCAGTTCTCCGGGGCCACAATCCCCTGCTCTGCCAGCGCCCGCTGCCAGCCTTCACGACGTAAGTCGTTGTCTTCAATCTGATGTCTGGACGCCAGATAGCCGATGCGCTGATGACCCTGGCTCAGCATCATGCGCGTGGCCATCATCGCCCCGCTGACGTTATCCAGCGCCACGCAGCGATGGGCATAGCCCGGCACCACGCGGTTGATTAATACCATACCGGGGATCTGCTCCATAAAACCGGCCAGCTCTTCATCACTTAAGGCTTTTGAGTGCACAATCAGGGCGTTACAGCGCTGACGTATCAGCACCTCAATGGCATGACGCTCTTTTTCAGCTTCATGATAACTGTTGCCGATCAGCACATATTTTTGATGCTGTTGGGCGACCATATCCACCGCTTTGACCAGCGCGCCGAAGAAGGCATCGGAGACATCCATCACCACCACGCCAATGGTATCGCTGACCTGCGTCGCCAGCGCCTGGGCGTTGGCATTCGGGCGATAGCCCAGCTGCGCCACGGCTTTCATGACGGTTTCACGCGTATCAGGGCTGACCAGCGCGCTGTTATTCAGCACACGGGAAACCGTCGCGACGGAAACGGCCGCAAGGCGGGCCACGTCACGAATGGTGATCATAGATATTTTCCTTTCTCAGGTTGCAACAGCTCACAGACACCCCCTGTGTTAAGCAAGGGGGTATTCTGTCAGGCAGAGCGGACAACCAGCGTGAAGGACATCACACAGATGGAAACGGTTACATCCGTTTTGTTAATGATTGTGATCCAGATCGTTATCTGGATGTATGGGACAATGAAACGCCTGACGCCCGCGCGGTAAGCTGACGCCACAGCCATTCCACCGGTCCCTGACGGAAGCGGCGCAACCAGCAGACCGAGAGCAACAGATTAACGGCCCAGATGAATGGCACAAAGGCCAGCAGTTGCAGACGGTCAAATTTCATAAACAGCCCCAGCTGATAAAACAGCGTGGTGCATATCAAAGTTTGCAGCAGATAGTTAGTGAGCGCCATGCGGCCGACGCAGGCCACCGCATGCACCAGCTTCAGGCGGCTTAACTGCGGCCAGTAGCCATAGGCCAGCGCAGCATACCCCAGGGTTTGCAGCGGCGCGCTCAGTTCGCGTGGTACCTGCAGAAAGAAGGCGCACCAGCGATAATCCCAGCCGAGCTGCCACTGGACGAGGGTTGACGGAAGGTTGATCAACAGGCCGACCGCAATCAATACCAGGGCGGTGCGGCGATAATGACGCAGGCTGAACTGCCCTTTTAACCAGCCGCTGCGCATCAGCGCCGCGCCCACCAGCATCAGCCCCGCCAGCTGCCAGCCATACTGCGCGCCGATGGCGAGCAGCGTGTCGGACAGCATATCCGCCCGGTTGCCGATAGCTTCCAGACCGCCGGTGGTTTTCCACCAGGCTTCATATTGCAGGTTAGCCGCATCGGGGATCCAGGCGCGGTTCGGCTCATTGCCGGCGATAAATCCCAGCAGCAACAGCACCGCAATACCGATGAGATAGAGCGCCACGCCGGTGTTAAACAGCGTTTTCAGGGATGCCGCATCGCGTATCATGCGCCAGCACACCAGCCCGACCAGGCCATAGGCGAGCAAAATATCCCCGTCCCAGAACAGCAGCCCGTGGATAAATCCCAGCAGCACCAGCAGCGTTAAGCGACACTGGATCCAGCGCTTGCCCCGCCCCTGCAACAGTTGCAGCCCGGCGCCGAACAGAATGGCAAATAAAGAGAGGAATTTCGCCTGCGCGAAGATGTCCAGCAGTGCCCAGGTCCAGGCGTCCCGCGAGGTGATCTCGCCATACCAGGCCGGATTCAGATAAGCCGCCTTTGGTAAACCAAAGGCGTTAATATTCAGCAGTAAAATACCCAGAATGGCAACGCCACGAATGAAATCCAGCGTGACATGACGTTCCATGGGGTTTGCCTGCCTCAATTATTGTGATGACGCACAGCGCGCAGGAACTCCTGGCGGGTGTTCTGGCTGGATTTGAATAACCCGCCCAGCGAGGTGGTGGTAGTGGCGCTGGTGGCATCGCGAATGCCGCGCGCTTTAACGCAGTAATGCACCGCATCAATAGACACAGCCACATTGTTGGTGCCAAGCAGCGTTTGCAGGGCGATGAGGATCTGCTGGGTTAAGCGCTCCTGCACCTGCGGACGTTGGGCAAAAAACTGCACAATGCGGTTAATTTTGGACAGGCCGATCACCGCATCTTTCGGGATATAGGCCACGGTCGCTTTGCCGTCGATGATCACAAAATGGTGCTCGCAGGTGCTGGTCAGCGTGATGTCACGCACCGTCACCATCTCGTCGACTTTCATTTTGTTTTCAATAACGGTGATCTTCGGGAAATTGGCGTAATCGAGGCCGGAGAAGATCTCATCGACGTACATTTTGGCGATACGCTGCGGGGTTTCCATCAGGCTGTCGTCGCTCAGATCGAGATTTAACAGTTGCATGATCTCGGTCATATGCCCGGCAATCAGGCGTTTACGGGTTTCGTTGTCCAGGTCGGCCGGTGCGCGCAGCGGTGTTTCCAGGCCGCGGGCGACAAGGGCTTCATGAACCAGCGCGGCTTCTTTACTCAGTGATGGCATCTCTTTATTCTCCTGCAGGTGTCGCTACCTTTGCCGCTCAGCAGGCAAAGTGCGCAGTCATTGTGCGTGAGGTCACGCACATAATCCAGTGTATTCACCGCGATAATTAGTGAAATCGTTACGGCCTTTCATGCTGACGTTTCCACACCAGCCCGCCGCCGATAAACAGCGCCGCCCCCGCCAGGCCAAGGGCAGGCTCCAGCTGATGCGTCAGCCAGGTGGAGAGCGCAGAGGTCATCGGGCCGACCAGTTGTCCGATGGCGTAACCGGTGGTCAGCAGCCCGGCCATATAGCGCGCATGGGCCGGAGCCAGTTCACGACCACAGACCAGCGACAGCTGCACCGCGCAGAGAAAACCGCCGCCCACCAGCAGCGCCCCGCTCACCAGCCCCGCCATACCCGGCAGCAGCCAGGCGGCAATCACGCCCGCGCCCTGTAACCACAACACCACCGCCAGACGCTGATGGCTGTGTCCGACATGACGTAAGGCGATGCTGAGCGCAATGCCGATCACCGCCGCCGCGCCGAACACCGGCCAGACAAACTGGGCGAAGACGCTGCCGGGGAAGCGCTGCGCCGCCATCTGCGATAAAAAGGTAGCCGGAAGGATGTAGCCAAAGCCCGCGAGACTGTAGCTCCAGACCAGCCGTTTAATATCGGCGGTGAGCTGTAACGGCTGCGGTTTGTCGCCGCTGCGGTGTAACTGTCCCGGTCGCGGCAGCCAGCGGGCGATGAACGCGATCAATACCAGCGCCAGCACGCCGTACACCTGCCAGCCCGCTGAGGCGGACAGCGCCTTTGACTGGATGCCGATGGCCAGCAGACCGCTCAGGGCGATACCTGCCCCCGGCCCGGCAAACACCGCCGCGTTCAGGCCCGGTTTGCCCGCATGGGCCAGCTGGTCGGTGATCCAGGCTGCGGTCAGCACCATCGCCCAGCCGCTCATCATGCCGATCACCAGCCGCAGCAGACCGTGTGCAATGGCGGTATCCGCCAGCGCGGAAAGAAAAGTCAGCGCCACCGCCCCGAACACACCGGCATACAGACGGCTTTCCACGTGCCGGTGCGCGCGCATGGCATCCCATGCGCCAAGCAGATAACCGAGATAGTTCATGGCGGCCACCAGCCCGGCGCTGGTCAGACTGAGCTGACCGTCGCGGATCATCAGCGGAACCTGCGGCGTAAAGGCGAAGCGGCCAATTCCCATCGCCACAATGAGCACCACAAATCCACTGAGCGCAATTCTGAGCGCCATGGTTATCCCGTAAGTTAATGTAAAGTTGTGTTTATGATGCAATATGTTGCAGGGATGCGGAAGTGAAAGTTACTCACAGCAAAGTGAATGCCTGTATGATGATGCCTTCATTCTGAGTATGACGAGTAGAGGAACTTCGCATGGAAATGCTTGAAGAACATCGTTGTTTTGACGGCTGGCAGCAGCGCTGGCGTCATCACTCCGCCGTACTGAACTGTACGATGACGTTCAGCGTGTTTTTACCGCCGGAACGCCGGGAAACGCCGCCGCCGGTGCTCTACTGGCTCTCCGGCCTGACCTGTAATGACGAGAATTTCACCACCAAAGCCGGGGCGCAGCGCGTGGCGGCAGAGCTGGGGATTGTGCTGGTGATGCCGGATACCAGCCCGCGCGGCGAGGATGTCGCCGACAGCGAGAGCTATGATCTGGGCAAAGGCGCAGGTTTTTACCTGAACGCCACGCAGCAGCCGTGGGCAGCGCATTACCGGATGTACGATTATCTGCGTGACGAGCTACCGAATCTTATCCGTGAGCAGTTTAACGTCAGCGATCGCTGTGCCATCAGCGGGCATTCGATGGGTGGTCACGGGGCGCTGATCATGGCGCTGAAAAATCCGGGCCGTTATACCAGCGTGTCGGCCTTTGCGCCTATTGTGAATCCCTGCCAGGTGCCCTGGGGGCAGAAAGCCTTCAGCGCCTATCTTGGGGATAATCCTGCCGACTGGCAGGCGTGGGACAGTTGCGCGCTGATGCTGAACAGCAAGCCGGATGATGCGATCCCGACGCTTATCGATCAGGGCGACAGCGATCAGTTTCTGGCCGATCAGCTACAGCCTGCCCGCCTTGCGGAAGCCGCACGTCAGACCGGCTGGCCGCTGACCCTGCGCGTGCAGCCAGGCCACGATCACAGCTATTACTTTATTGCGTCCTTTATTGAAGATCATCTGCGCTTCCATGCGCAGCATTTATTGAAGTGACGTTTTGCCCGGCGGCGCAAGCTTGCCGGGCCTACAAATCTGTCCGTAGGCCGGGTAAGGCGCAGCCGCCACCCGGCACCCGGCACCCGGCACCTCCATCAGAACCGGTAATCCACCGCCATAAAGTATCGACGTCCGTCTTCGTTATAGCTGTAGTCGTCGCGGCTGAGATCTTTATCCATCAGGTTCAGCACACCCGCACGCAGCTTGACGTTTTTCGTCGCCTGCCACGCACCGCCGGTATTCCAGATCACATAGCCGCCCGGCGTGGTGCCGGTGGCGCTGATATTGCGTTTTTCGCCGCTGTAATTCCCGGACACATAGAATGACCAGTCCTGCACCGGCTGCCAGTCCAGGGTGCCGTTAGCGGTGTGGAACGGCAGCTCCTGCAACGGCGTATTGCCGCCGTTACTCAGATCGCGCCCGTCGTTATAGGTGTAATTCAGCGTCAGCTTCCACTGATCGTCGAACGGCACTTTCAGCTCGGTTTCCACGCCGCGAATACGCGCCTTGTTAACGTTGTAATAGCGGAAAATCGGTTCACCATCGGCATTCAGACCGACATAGTTCGGATAGCCCTGCGCCGCGTTAACGTCGGCCGTACGGCTGATGCTGATACGATCTTCCACGTCATTCTGGAAGGTAGTGATGCTCGCCTGCACGCCTTCCAGCCAGCCCTCTTCACCGGCGTAATACAGACCGAATTCGTAGCTTTCGCTGGTTTCCGGCTTCAGATCCGGGCTGCCGACGATTTCGCACGCGCCGCGGCAGGAGCCGGTGACCCAGTCCGGGCTGAGCTGTAACAGGGACGGCGCTTTGAAGGCTTTCGCCCAGCCGCCTTTCACCGTCAGCGTGTCGGTGGCGTTGTACACCAGATAAGCACGCGGGCTCCAGTGATCGCCATAGGTCTCGTGATCGTCCATACGCACGCCGGTGGTCAGCGCCAGCGGCTCAAGGAGACGCCATTCATCTTCAACAAAGAGTGCGTACTGACTGGTGGAGGTTTCGCTGCTACTGCTGCCGGTAATGTTAACCGGATCTTTCAGCTTATCGTGCCGCCATTCGCCGCCAAAGGTGACGAACTGATTAATCGCCTCCACCGGCAGCACGTATTTGCCGTCGATGGTGTTGCTTTCAGAGGTGATGGTGTGGCTGTTGCCGGGGTTTTTGTTATCGACTTTCTCGCCGTAATATTTCAGCTCGCTGTTACCCAGATCCCATCGTCCGTTATGGCTGAAGGAGAAGTTCTGCCGCTCCAGGCGGTTCTGGTCGAGGGAGTCGGAGCTGCGATCCTGGCGGTCAAAACCATAACCGGCAGTGAAATCGTGATTGTCATTCGGCGTCCAGGCGAACTCCACGTTCGCATCGCGGCTGGTAAAGCCTTCAATTCGCGGCGTTTCGCCGGTAGCGGCCGTGTCTGAGGGTTCCGCTTTATCTTTTTCGCGTTTCGCCACGCTGCCGAACGCTTTCATGCCGAGCACGCCGTCAATCAGCGGGCCGCTGGTGAAGAACTGACCGTTCCAGGTATCGCCGCGATCGCGTTTTTCCTGAATAGTGTTGTCGGCGGTGAGGCTGCCGGTCCACTGTTGACCAATTTTTTTGGTAATGATGTTGACCACCCCGCCGAGGGCATCTGAACCATACAGCGACGACATCGGTCCGCGTACCACTTCGATGCGCTCAATGGCATCCACCGGGATCCAGTTCAGGTCGAAATCATTGTGACGGAATACGGCGTTGCGGGAATTCACGCGTTTACCGTCGACCAGGATCAGCGTGTAGCTGCTGTCGAGGCCGCGAATGCTGACGCCTTTGCGGTTATCGCCTTCGTTGGTGAGCTGTACGCCGGGTACTTCCTGCAGTACATCTTTGAGGTTCTGTACCGGCCTGCGTTGCAGATCCTGCTGCGTGATCACGCTGATGCTGGCCGGCGCGTCTTTCACATTCTGCTCGGTGGCAGCGGCAGTGACCACCATGGTTTCACTGGCAAAGGCTGGCAGCGCGAGTGAAATTGCGGACGCACAGAGTCCTCCCCGCACGACGGGATTCAGGGTAAACATTCCAAATTCTCCATGAACTAAATACAGCAAATAAAAAAGAAGTTGCACACAATGCGCAGATTCCCGCCCGCTACGGTGGCGAAGGCGGTGATAATAATGCAGGTGACCCGCCGCGTTACGCCGGGTTTTTATCATTCTGAAAACGAGCGTAACGATAATGCAAACAATAACAATTATCAATTGAATTGTTAAAAGTTATGTCAATATGGGAGATTAAGGAGAAGGGATAGCAAAGAAAAGGCCGGGTGGCGCAAGCCCCACCCGGCCTGATAACATCGATTACTTCTTAACGCGTTCCGGGAATTCCATCTCGCGATAGCTGACGAACTTAGTACCGCGACTCAGTTTGTAGCCAAACCAGATGATCAGGAACAGCGGAATACCGATATAGGTCGCCGCCACGCCGCCCCAGTCAATGGTATCTGACAGGAAGGCTTCGTAGTTCTGACCAAGCGTAATGATAAGGCACAGCACAAAGGCGAAGATTGGCCCCAGCGGGAAGAAACCGGAACGGTACGGCAGTTCGCTCAGATCGCGCCCCTGCACCTCATATCCACGACGGAAGCGGTAATGGCTGATGGCAATGCCGAGCCATGCGATAAAGCCGGTCATGCCAGAGGTGTTCAGCAGCCACAGGTAAACGGTCTGGTTACCGAACATGGAGGTCAGGAAACAGAGTCCGGCGATCACCGTAGTGGCATAGAGCGCATTACGCGGCACCCCGCCCTTCGACAGCTTGCTGAAAATGCGCGGCGCTTTGCCGTCACAGGCCAGGGTATAGAGCATACGGGTTGACGCATACATGCCGGAGTTACCCGCCGACAGCACCGCCGTCAGGATCACCGCATTCATGATCGCCGCCGCCGACAGCAGGCCCGCATGCTGGAATACCAGGGTGAACGGGCTGACGCTGATGTCTTTCACATCGTTACGCAGCAGGCTCGGATCGGTGTACGGAATAATCAGGCTGATCACCAGAATGGCGAACACATAGAACAGCAGGATACGCCAGAACACCTGACGCACCGCGCGCGGGATGTTCTTCTCCGGATCTTCGGATTCACCGGCGGCAATGCCGATCAGTTCGGTGCCCTGGAAGGAGAAGCCGACGATCATCGCTACGCCAATCATGGCAGCGAAACCGCCCGCGAACGGCGCTTCGCCGATGCCCCAGTTGCTCCAGCCCGCAGGCTCTGCGCCCTGGAAGATGCCGAAAATCATCATCACGCCGACGATAATAAAGATAATGACGGTGGTAACTTTGATTAAGGAGAACCAGTATTCGGCTTCGCCGAAACCTTTCACCGAGATCCAGTTGAGCAGGAAAATAACGCACAGGAACAGCGCGCTCCAGATCCAGCCTGGCGTGTCCGGGAACCACCAGCTCATCACCAGCTGTGCCGCCACGAGATCCACGGCGATGGTCACCGCCCAGTTGTACCAGTAGTTCCAGCCCAGCGCGAAGCCAAAGCCTTCTTCGACGTATTTTTGGCCGTAGGTGGCAAAAGAGCCGGAAACCGGCATATAGGCCGCCAGCTCGCCCAGACTGGTCATCAGGAAATAGACCATCAGACCAATCAAAATATAGGAGAACAGTGCGCCGCCCGGCCCTGCCTGGGAGATGGTCGCGCCTGATGCAACAAACAAGCCTGTGCCGATAGAACCGCCAATGGCGATCATCGTCAGGTGACGCGCCTTGAGTTCACGACGGAGCGTGGGCGCTTGTGTGGTTTTAGATTCGGAAACCATGGGAAAATGCTGTCCTTCCAAAAAATGAGGCCGGATTGTAGCAGACCAGACGGCATCCTTCCGGCAGAAATGCGCTGTTATAAGAGACCTTCATGACCGGCCCTGGATTATAAGTAAAGCAGTGGATGGGCCGCTTTTCGATAATAAAATGCAATGGCGCTATTCACCGCAATAGCGCAAAAACCGCTTCAGGGCGCTGGACAGATGTTTTTGCCGGTGATGTATGCGCCACAGGGTACGCACCAGCCGCGGCAGCGGGATCGGCACTTCCACCAGCGAGCCGGATTCAAGCTGTTCAGCGATCACCCGCCGGGATAAACAGCTGATGCCCAGCCCGTGGCGCACCGCATGTTTAATGGCTTCGGAATTGCCCAGCTCCATCGCCAGCTGAAATTGCGGCAAATGTGACAGCAGCAGATAATCCACCAGCTCGCGGGTGCCGGAGCCGCGTTCGCGCAGGATCCAGGGCGCTGCCGCCAGCTGTTCCAGCGTCACGTCATGCTTTAACAACGGCGATGATGGCGCGGAAAAGACCACCAGTTCGTCCTCAAGCCAGGGTTCGGCGATGATTTCCGCCGTGTGGCATGGCCCTTCGATAAGCCCAATATCCACGCGGAAATCCGCCACGGCGTTGATCACGTCCTGGCTGTTGCCGACGCTCATCTCCAGCGGCAGATCGGGAAAATCGCGGCGATAGCGGGCGATCACTTCCGGGAGAATATAGTTGCCGATGGTGCTGCTGGCAGATACGCGGATCGCGCCGTTATCTTCGCGGAACAGCTGCTCGATCTCCGTGGCCTGCTCCAGCAGCGCCAGCGCGCGGGGATACAGCAGCCGTCCGTGCTCATTGACCACCAGCCGTTTGCCGACGCGATCGAACAGCTGCACGCCGAGCTGCCCTTCCAGATCGCTTAACGCCGCGCTGACCGCCGACTGGGACAAGGCCAGCATTTGCGAGGCCTGGGTTGTCGAGCCACTTTTCAGCACTTCCACAAATACGGCCAGTTGCCGCAACGTAATATGCATGGTTCACCGCATCCGGTAAGGCATTGCTTACCACTTATAAAGATTAATTATAAATATATAATCAATTTTATTTTTAAGCCAGCAGCCCTTACGCTTTGTCCACACAAAGGAGAGAGGTTATGACTGAGCTTACCTTACACACGCATTCTTCATTTCAACGTTATGCGCCCGGCCTTGCGCTCAGCGCGCTGGTGGCGGGCTTTGCCCTGTGGGTTGGCGGCATTCCGGCCATCGCGGGGGCCGGATTCAGCGCCCTGACGCTGGCGATCCTTGCCGGGATGGTTCTCGGCAACACGCTCTACCCGCATACCGCGCATCACTGTGATACCGGCGTGCTGTTCGCCAAGCAGCATTTATTACGGCTGGGGATCATTTTGTACGGCTTCCGGCTGACTTTCTCGCAGATCGCCGAGGTCGGCATCAGCGGCATCATCATTGACGCCCTCACCCTTTCCAGCACCTTCGCGCTGGCCTGCTTTCTGGGACAAAAAGTTTTCGGGCTGGATAAACAGACCAGCTGGCTGATAGGCGCGGGCAGCAGCATTTGCGGCGCGGCGGCGGTGCTGGCAACCGAACCGGTGGTAAAAGCGCAGGCAAGTAAAGTTACTGTTGCCGTGGCGACGGTGGTCATTTTCGGGACGCTGGCGATCTTCCTTTATCCGGCGATCTATCCGCTACTGAGCACGGTTTTCAGCCCGGAAGCCTACGGTGTTTATATGGGTTCGACCATGCACGAAGTGGCGCAGGTAGTCGCAGCAGGTCACGCCGTTGGCCCGGATGCCGAAAATGCCGCGGTGATCGCAAAAATGCTGCGCGTAATGATGCTGGCCCCCTTCCTGATCCTGCTGGCAATGCGCGTCAAACGCCTCGCGCCGGCAGATGATAACCAGCCCGGCAAGATCACCATCCCGTGGTTCGCCGTACTGTTTATCGTGGTGGCGGGTTTTAACTCCTTCAATCTTTTGCCCGCCGCGCTGGTGCAGGCGCTGGTCACGCTGGATACCGTACTGCTGGCCATGGCGATGGCGGCGCTCGGCCTGACCACCCACGTCAGCGCTCTGAAAAGCGCCGGGGTGAAACCCCTGCTGATGGCGCTGGCGCTGTTTGTCTGGCTGATTGTCGGCGGCGGGCTGATTAACCTGGGGGTGGAGGCGCTGACTAAATAAATTCCTGGTTTGGCGAAAGAGTGATGCATCTCCGGATACGGGA
>NZ_CP127837.1:4012863-4089792 GCF_030291195.1 Enterobacter sp. PGRG2
GCCCGCCAGGTACTTGAACACCAATACGGACTATGCAGAGCATTGCGCGATCGCGAAGTGAACTATTTTGACTTCTGGCTTCAGGCGCAACGCCGGGAGGTTAAAGTCAAAATGCTCAGGGAGCTTTCGGAAATTGCTTTCAATAACTGTATTAAACCGCAGTCCGACGCCTATACCCTTATGGTTGTGCGCCTTGCGGCCATTAGCAAAGATAAAAGCAGGCTGGAGGAGTGGCTTGATCTCTATCCTGAAGAGAATCGTGATGATTTTACGCAAACCGCGATACCGGAATATGTTTTCGAGCAGCAGCTTCAGCGGCTTAGTCAGTCACCCACCTTTCATTTTCCCTTTAATGCGGTGGACGCATCTAACGCCATTATTTATGACAACGAAAAAAAATTAATGGAAGCCCTCAGTGAAACTGTCATAAGAGAGCCTTATATCCAGGGACTTATCCCGCCCCCGTAGTGGCTGCTGCCCTCACAGCCATAACCCCCCATGTAAAATTCCTGTTAACCCGTTATCATAGCGTTTTTGCCCGGCCGGGTTTGTCAGGAGTTTTTATGAAATACATTGGAGCGCACGTCAGCGCGGCGGGCGGTGTCGCAAATGCCGCGATGCGCGCGGCGGAAATCGGGGCCACGGCCTTTGCTCTGTTCACCAAAAATCAGCGTCAGTGGCGCGCCGCACCACTGACCAGCGACACTATTGATGACTTTAAAGCCGCCTGCGAAAAATACGGCTACACCTCAGCGCAGATCCTGCCGCACGACAGCTACCTGATCAATCTGGGGCATCCGGTGAGTGAAGCGCTGGAAAAATCCCGCGAGGCGTTTCTTGATGAAGTGACCCGCTGCCAGCAGCTCGGCCTGAGCCTGCTGAACTTTCACCCCGGCAGTCATCTGATGCAGATCCCGGAAGAGGAATGCCTGGCGCGCATCGCCGAGTCGATCAATATCGTGCTGGATAAAACCGAAGGCGTCACCGCGGTGATCGAAAACACCGCCGGTCAGGGCAGTAATCTGGGCTTTAAGTTTGAACATCTGGCGGCGATCATCGACGGCGTGGAAGATAAATCCCGCGTCGGCGTCTGTATTGATACCTGCCATGCCTTTGCCGCCGGTTACGATCTGCGAAGCTTTGCAGAGTGTGAAAAAACCTTCGCAGAATTTGAACGCATTGTCGGCTTTAAGTATCTGCGCGGCATGCATCTGAACGATGCGAAAAGCGCGTTTGCCAGCCGCGTTGACCGCCACCACAGCCTTGGCGAAGGCAATATCGGTCATGATGCGTTTCGCTGGATCATGCAGGATGCGCGCTTCGACGGCATCCCGATGGTGCTGGAAACCGTCAACCCTGATATCTGGGCAGAGGAGATCGCCTGGCTGAAAGCGCAGCAGTATAGCGAAGTGACCGCATAAAAAAAGGACAGCCTGGGCTGTCCTTTTTGCATACCTCATCAGGGCGATGCAGGCCGGGTAAGCTTTGCGCCACCCGGCAACTCGTCCTCAGGCGACTTTCTCAGCCACCACCGTTTCCGGACGTTTCAGGAAGGCGTAAGCCAGACCAGCCAGCAGGGTACCGGCAATAATCGCCAGCAGATAACCCACTACCGGTGTGATTGCGCCCGGGATCAGCAGTACGAACAGACCGCCGTGCGGCGCCATCAGCTTCGCGCCAACCGCCATCGAGATAGCGCCGGTCACCGCGCCGCCCACGATACAGCATGGGATCACACGCATCGGATCACGGGCCGCGAACGGGATCGCGCCTTCAGAGATAAAGCACAGACCGAGCACCAGCGCGGCTTTGCCCCCTTCCTGCTGACCTTTGTCGAACTTTTTACGGGCAATCAGGGTGGCCACACCCATCGCCAGCGGCGGCACCATACCGGCGGCCATAATGGCAGCCATAGGCGCGTAAGTCTGGGTACTCAGCAGGCCCACGCCAAAGGCGTATGCCGCTTTGTTCACCGGACCGCCCATATCGGTACACATCATACCGCCGAGGATAGCGCCCAGCAGAACCGCGTTAGCGGTGCCCATGGTTTGCAGCCAGTGGGTCAGACCCGTCAGGATGCCCGCGACCGGTTTGCCGATCAGGTAGATCATCGCCAGGCCAACCACCAGGCTTGAGAACAGCGGAATGATCAGGATCGGTTTCAGCGCTTCCATGCTCGGCGGCAGCTTCAGTTTCTGGCTGATGGCTTTCGCCACGTAACCGGCAATAAAGCCTGCGATGATACCGCCAATAAAGCCGGAGCCGGTGCTTACCGCCAGCATACCGCCAATCAGACCCGGCGTCAGGCCCGGACGGTCAGCGATGGAGAACGCAATATAACCTGCCAGTACCGGCACCATCAGCGCGAAGGCTGAACCACCACCGATTTGCATCAGCGCAGCGGCAAGGGTATCCGGCGTTTTGAAGGCTTCTATACCAAACGCAAAGGAGAGCGCGATACACAGACCGCCCGCCACTACCATCGGCAGCATGTAGGACACACCGGTCAGCAGGTGACGATAAGCACCGCCGCCCTCTTTCTTCCCTTCGCTTGCCGCCTGCGGTTTACCCGACGGTTGATACGGCTTCGCTTCCGCCTGAGCTTTATCCAGCTCCTGCGCGGTTTTCTTCAGCGCCAGACCGGTCGAGGTGCGGTACATCGGCTTACCAGCGAATTTCGCCAGATCCACTTCGATGTCGGCCGCCACGATCACCAGATCCGCTTCCGCCACTTCTTCCGGGGTGATGGCATTGCCCGCGCCCACAGAGCCGCGGGTTTCCACTTTCACCCACCAGCCGCGTTTTTTGGCTTCGGTTTCTATGGCTTCCGCCGCCATAAAGGTGTGCGCCACGCCCGTCGGACAGGCGGTAACCGCCACTACGCGCTTCACGCCGCCGGTTGCAGCGGGTGCAGCCTCGGCCACTGGCGCGCTGTACGGCGCGGCGTGGTTTTTGGCTTCACTTAAAAACAGCTCCGGGTGGGCCACGGCGCGATTGATATCGCCCAGCCACACTTTTTTGCCGTTCAGCGCGCTGTCGTCCGGCACGCGGGTTCCTAATACAATCGCCAGTTCTGCATCATGCGGATTATCGATGATTTCGACATTGGCTTTTTGCGCCGCCACTCCCAACAAGGTTTTCGCCATGTAAGCGCGGGCCTGGCCGAGACTGGAGTCAATTATCAGCAGCGTTTTCATTATGCTCTCCTGCTGTTAGTTAAAGGGTTTTAAGTCAACGCGCGCCATCATCGCGGCCAACTGGGTACGGTCGGTAATGCCGACGTTGCTCTGGCTGACAGCCAGGGCGGCGACGGCGGTAGCAAGACGTAATGTATGCTCACTGGATTCACGCATCAGCAGGCCATAAATCAGGCCGCCAACCATTGAATCCCCTGCGCCAACGGTGCTGACCACTTCCATTGACGGCGGTTTGGCGATCCATTCGCCAGAGGCGTTAACCCACAACGCCCCTTCAGCGCCCAGAGAAATCACCACATGGGCGATGCCCTGCTCACGAAGTGCATGCGCCGCTTCGATAACATCTTTCAGTTCCGGTAATTTACGACCGGCCCAGATTTCCAGCTCGCGGCGGTTTGGTTTAACCAGCCATGGCGCGGCTTTAAGACCGGCCACCAGCGCTTCGCGGCTGCTGTCAAAAATGATGCACGGACACTGGCTGCGCAGGCGCGTCATCCAGTCGGTGAAGGCTTCCGGGCTGACGCCAGCGGGCAGGCTGCCGCTCACGCAAACCATGTCGAACTGGCCCAGCCAGCTCAGGGAATCCGCAACGAAACGCTCCCAGTCTGCCGGGGTAACATCAAAGCCGGAGAAATTAAAGTCGGTCACTTCGCCGTCTTTTTCGGTCAGCTTGACGTTGATACGCGTACGGCCCTGCACCACCTGAAAACGGTTGGCGATACCTAATTCGCTGAACAACTGCTGAAAGCCGTCCTGGTTATCTTTACCGAGGAAGCCGCCAACGGTGACATCGATGCCGAGGTCTTTCAGCACTTTAGCCACGTTGATGCCTTTACCTGCCGCATGCAGACCGGTAGTCCGCACCAGGTTGACTTCGCCGCGCTCCACTTCCGGGGTGTAGCCCACCAGATCGTAAGCCGGGTTAAGGGTGATAGTCGCAACACGTCTGCTCATTATGCGCCCTCCCCAAGACCAGCCGCGATGGCGTCGCCAATCGCTTTCAGCGCCTGTTCAGCATCTTCGCCCTGTGCGGTAAAGCGCAGGCGATGGCCTTTTTTCACGCCCAGCGCCACCACTTTCATCAGGCTGCGGCCGTTGGCAGGTTTGCCGCTGCCGTCGAGGTTGGTGACGGTCACATCGCAGTTAAACTGCTTGATGGTGTTGACCAGCATGGTGCCCGGACGGGCATGCAGGCCGTGTTCGTTACGCACCACGAACTCCGCGCTCAGCACGTCTTCCGCCATCGCGTCGTCGCTGGTCAGCAGTGCCAGCAGCGTGGCGGCATCCGCCGTCAGCAGACGGTCAGCTTTATTGTTCAGCAGCAGATCCGTCAGACGGTTGAGCACGGCGACCGGCTGGTCGTCGGTCATCGCCACGCTGATCAACAACTGGGCGTTTTCACCGTCAACGGTAAAGGCGCTGGCGGCGCGGCTTACGGCAATAGCGCTGCCGAGGTTGCCTTCGGCGCTGTCGTTCAGCCACACGCCCTGGCCCAGGTTCAGCGGTTTTTCATTAATGGCGCGGGTCACGAAAGCGGTGTCAACGGCACCCGCTTCTTTCAGACGTCCGGCGTTTACGGCCTGGAGCGTCACAATATCGCTGGCAGTAATGTCGAGCGTCAGCAAATCGTTATCCAGCTTCAGCGCTTCACTCTGTTTTTCACCCATCAGCAGGGCGCGCAGCTCTTCCGCCGTGGTGGCAGACTGCAACTGCGCCGCTACCGCATCGTCGCTTAACACGTGCGTCAGCTGACGCAGCAGGCCGAGGTGTTCGTCAGAACTGGCGGCGATGCCAATAGCGACGTAAGCCACCTGCCCTTCGCCCCACAGCACGCCCTGCGGGAACTGATAAACCTGAACGCCTGTTTTCAGCACCTGATCGCGGGTATCGGTCGTGCCGTGCGGAATGGCGATGCCATTGCCGAGGAAGGTGGAGGTTTGCTGCTCGCGGGCGAGCATACCGTTAACATAGCCATCAGCCACGTTGCCAGCCTGCACCAGGGCAGCGGCGATCTGACGGATAGCGTCTTCTTTACTGGTGGCCTGCTGGCCGGGATGAATATCCTGAACGGATAACTGGAACATAGATTTCCACTCCTGCTGAAGTTGAATCGTTTCAGCCTTCTGGTGAATTAACGCGCCATCCGGTAACGGGGAAGTTAAAGGATAGCGCTGAAACGTTTCAAGAAGTCTTGCTCTTTATCCGTCAGCACGCAAGAAATCTCGTCTTTCCGCTTAAAGAATTTAGATGTACAGCACATTTTTGCTGCGGCGCTGGTTTTTTTGCTGATGCTGCTGACGCCGCCGCTGCGTCTGTTTCAGCAACTTCAGCCGTAATGAGAATTATTTTGAAATGCTATTTTGATTTTTTGTGGCACTTTTTCGTTAGCGTCTGTCTATTTTCTGAGTAGCGGCGTAAACTCCGCGTCTTCTTCAGAACGCAGAACCGAAAAGATGCACATTACCCCCGCAGCCGCCTCTCCCAAACCGTTTGACGTCACCTCCACGGCGTTTTTGATTGTGGCCTTTCTCACCGGCATTGCCGGTGCCCTGCAGACGCCGACGCTGAGCTTATTTCTGACTAACGAAGTGCATGCCCGCCCGGCGATGGTCGGCTTTTTCTTCACCGGCAGCGCGGTGATCGGCATTCTGGTCAGCCAGTTTCTTGCCGGGCGTTCGGATCGCAAAGGCGACCGTAAAAACCTCATCGTCTTCTGCTGTCTGTTCGGCGTGCTGGCCTGTACGCTCTTTGCCTTTAACCGTAACTATTTCATTCTGTTGTTTATCGGCGTCTTCCTGAGCAGCTTTGGCTCAACCGCAAACCCGCAGATGTTCGCCCTTGCCCGTGAACATGCGGATCGCACCGGCCGCGAAGCGGTGATGTTCAGCTCGATCCTGCGCGCGCAGGTGTCGCTGGCCTGGGTGATCGGACCGCCGCTGGCCTATGCGCTGGCAATGGGATTCGGCTTTACGATGATGTATCTGAGCGCGGCTATTGCCTTTGTGGTGTGCGGGATCATGGTGTGGTTTTTTCTGCCAACCATGCGCAAAGAGCCGGTGCTGGCGACCGGCGTGCTGGAAGCGCCGCGCACCAACAGACGCGATGCGCTGCTGCTGTTTGTCATCTGTACCCTGATGTGGGGCACCAACAGCCTGTATATCATCAATATGCCGCTGTTTATCATTAATGAGCTGCATCTGCCGGAAAAGCTGGCGGGTGTGATGATGGGTACCGCCGCCGGGCTTGAGATCCCGACCATGCTGATTGCGGGTTACTACGCTAAACGCTTCGGCAAGCGCTTTCTGATGCGCATCGCGGTGGTCGCCGGGCTGATTTTTTACGCCGGGATGCTGACCGTGCACACGCCGGTATTACTGCTTGCTTTACAGCTGCTGAACGCCGTATACATCGGTATTCTTGCCGGTATCGGCATGCTCTATTTTCAGGATCTGATGCCAGGCCAGGCGGGGGCTGCCACCACGCTTTATACTAATACCACCCGCGTCGGCTGGATCATCGCCGGGTCGCTGGCGGGCGTGGTGGCGGAGTTCTGGAGCTATCACGCGGTATTCTGGTTTGCGCTGGTGATGATCGTCGTCACCATGGCATGCCTGGCGCGCATAAAAGATGTTTAAGGCGCGGTCTGTCTTTCCAGATCGATAAGGTAAACCATCGCCTGGGCGCGCATGCTGCCGCACATCTCGCGGGAGGGTTGCAGTCCGGCGCAGACTTTCGGGCGCAGCGGCGAGCGGAACAGCTTACAGCGCTGCTGCTCGTCAAGCTGAACGCAGGGGGTATTGGCGGGTTTGCCGTCCGGCATACCGGGGATCGGGCTGCTGATGGATGGCGCGGTACAACAGGCTCCGCAATCGCTGCGACACTCCATAAACGGCTCTCTTTTGGCGGGGGTGATCGGGGTTGTCATCCCACGTTTGCGCACGCTATCACTTTTTGTGGTGAACATGCAAAACATGCTGATTCCCCTTGCCTGAAACGCCCCTCGCGAGTAATTTGTCGCGATATTTTTACCCTTTTCCCAAACAGGATTAATAATGCCAAGAGCGAATGAAATTAAAAAAGGTATGGTGCTGAATTACAACGGCAAACTGCTGATTGTGAAAAATATCGATATTCAGTCACCGAGCGCCCGTGGCGCAGCGACGCTGTATAAAATGCGTTTTTCTGACGTCCGTACCGGGATGAAAGTTGAAGAGCGTTTTAAAGGCGACGACATCGTGGATACCGTGACGCTGACCCGTCGTTTCGTTGACTTCTCTTATGTCGACGGCAACGAATACGTGTTTATGGATAAAGAAGATTACACGCCGTATATCTTCACCAAAGAGCAGATCGAAGACGAACTGCAATTTATTCCTGAAGGCGGTATGCCGGACATGCAGGTGTTAACCTGGGATGGTCAGCTGCTGGCGCTGGAGCTGCCGCAGACGGTGGATCTGGAAATTGTGGAAACGGCACCGGGCATTAAAGGCGCTTCAGCCAGCTCCCGTACCAAGCCTGCCACCCTGAGCACCGGTCTGGTGATCCAGGTACCGGAATACCTGACCACGGGCGAGAAGATCCGCATTCATATCGAAGAAAGCCGTTATATGGGCCGAGCGGATTAAGGCACATTTTCGCCCGGCGGCGCAAGCTTGCCGGGCCTACATGTAGGCCGGGTTAGCGCAGCGCCACCCGGCAATTGTTTTACCATTTTACCGTTCTAAAGCAGTTCCGGGAACAGCGTATGTTTCAGCGCCAGTTCCACGCCGCGTACTTCCGCCATCCCTTTCAGACGACCAATTGCCGAATAGCCAGGGTTGGTTTTCTTACGCAGATCGTCCAGCATCTGGTGCCCGTGATCGGGACGGAACGGGATCGGTCGTAAATCTCCGGCCTTCTTACGACGCAGTTCTTCAGTGAGGATCGCTTTCACCACCGCCACCATATCAACGTCGCCCTGTAGATGCGCGGCTTCGTGGAAGGTTTTCGGGTTCGCCTCGCGGCAGGTGGAACGCAGATGCGTAAAGTGAATACGGTCGCCAAAGGTTTCCACCATCTTCACCAGATCGTTATCTGCCCGCACGCCGTAAGAGCCGGTGCACATGGTGAAGCCGTTGTGAATGCTGTCGACGCACATTTTCAGCCACTGCATATCTTCAATGGTGGAAACAATACGCGGCAGGCCAAGGATCGGGCGCGGCGGATCGTCCGGGTGAACGGCCAGACGCACGCCCACTTCTTCCGCCACCGGCACAATGGCTTTCAGGAACACGGCCATGTTTTCACGCAGCTGTTCTTTATTAATGCCATCGTACTCCGCCAGGCGCGCGCGGAACTGATCCAGCGTATAGCCCTCTTCCGCCCCCGGCAGACCGGCAATGATATTACGCGTCAGCTTTTCAATTTCCGCGTCGCTGGCGGCGTTAAAGAATTCCAGCGCCTGACGCTGCTCTTCTTCGGTGTAGTCTGCCTGCGCCCCTTCGCGTTTCAGGATATGCAGCTCGAAAGCGGCAAAGGCAATCTGATCAAAACGCAGGGCTTTGGAGCCGTCCGGCAGCGTGTATTCCAGGTCGGTACGCGTCCAGTCGAGGATCGGCATAAAGTTGTAGCAGACGGTATCGATGCCGCAGGCCGCCAGATTACGGATACTCTGCTGATAATTGGCAATCCAGGTTTTGTATTCGCCGCTGTGGGTTTTGATGTCTTCGTGTACCGGAATACTTTCCACTACCGACCAGGTAAGGCCTTTTTCAGCCAGCTGCGCCTGGCGCTGTTTGATTTCTTCCACCGGCCATACCTGACCGTTAGGAATATGATGCAGTGCGGTGACCACGCCGGTTGCGCCCGCCTGACGGACGTCATCAAGAGATACCGGATCGTTCGGTCCATACCAACGCCAGGTTTGTTCCATCGCCTAACCCTCTAAAAGTTGTTATACCAATACAGTCAAAGCCAATGACGACTACCATACATGTTTATTTCCGGCGATCAAACCCCACCGTATCCCAGATTGATCCAGCTCACATTCCCCGTAAAATTAAGGCATACCAATTCAATTTGCTGTCATATAACTTTACACTGCATCTTGTTAATTATTAGTTAATCAGGTGTTTATTAATGAAGACAATCGCCTCGCAAACGCTGCCGGAAAACGTCCGCTTACCGCAGTATGATCGCTCCCTGCTGCGCTCGCGCATCGTGCATTTCGGTTTTGGCGCTTTTCATCGCGCGCATCAGGCGCTGTTAACGGACCGGGTGCTGAACGCCCGGGGCGGCGATTGGGGGATCTGCGAAATCAGCCTGTTCAGCGGCGACCGGTTAATGACGCAATTGCGTGAGCAGGAGCACCTGTTCACCGTGCTGGAAAAAGGCGCGACGGGCAACGAGGCGATTATCGTCGGCGCGGTTCACGAATGCCTGAACGCCAAACTGGACTCCCTGCCCGCCATCATCGAAAAATTCTGCGAGCCGCAGGTGGCGATTGTGTCGCTGACCATCACGGAAAAAGGTTACTGCATCGATCCGGCGACCGGCAAACTGGATCTTAACCAGCCGCGTATCGTGCACGATCTGCAAAACCCCACCGAGCCGCACTCTGCGCCGGGGATTCTGGTGGAAGCGCTCGCCCGCCGTCGCGATCGCGGCCTTGCGCCTTTTACCGTGCTCTCCTGCGACAATATTCCCGATAACGGCCATGTGGTGAAAAACGCCGTGCTCGGTATGGCGCAGCAGCGCTCCGCTGAGCTGGCGCAGTGGATCAACGACAAAGTGAGCTTCCCCGGCACCATGGTCGATCGCATCGTACCGGCGGCAACGGATGAATCGCTGGCGGAAATTACCCGCACGCTGGGGGTGGAAGATCCCTGCGCCATCAGCTGTGAGCCTTTTATTCAATGGGTAGTCGAAGATAACTTTGTTGCCGGACGCCCGGCATGGGAAGTGGCTGGCGTGCAACTGGTGCAGGATGTGCTGCCGTGGGAGCAAATGAAGCTGCGTATGCTGAACGGCAGCCACTCTTTCCTTGCCTATCTGGGCTATCTGGCGGGTTTTGCCCATATCAGCGACTGCATGCAGGATACGCATTTTCGCCGCGCCGCCCGCCGTCTGATGCTGGAAGAGCAGGCACCGACGCTGCGCATCACCGATGTGGATCTCACCGCTTACGCCGACAGCCTGATCGACCGTTTTGCCAACCCGGCGCTGCAACACCGGACCTGGCAGATCGCCATGGACGGCAGCCAGAAATTGCCGCAGCGTATGCTGGACGGGATCCGCGTGCATCTGCAACGCGGTACGCCCTGGCCGCTGCTGGCGCTGGGCGTCGCTGGCTGGATGCGCTATGTCAGCGGCGTTGACGATGCCGGGCAGGCGATTGATATTCGCGATCCGCTGGTGGAAAAATTCCGCGCCATCGTCGAAACCAGCGAGCCGGACGATCGCGTACCCGCCCTGCTGACGCTGACGGAAATCTTCGGCAGCGACCTGCCGGCCGATCCGGCGTTCGTCAATGCGATCCAGGCGGCCTGGCAACAGATTGCTGATAAAGGCGCGCATCAGGCGGTGATTGACACGCTCGCTCATTAACAATTCCAGCCATTAAAGCGGACAGAGAAGCCATCTGTCCGCCCTTTCACTTCTCTTTTCCTTCTTTTTTCGCCAGGATTAGCATTATTGTTACTTAATAACAGTTAACAGATCTAATCATGGAGCTTATATGACCAGGACCAACCTGATCACCGGTTTTCTGGGTAGCGGTAAAACCACCTCTATTTTGCATCTGCTGGCGCAGAAGGATCCCACCGAAAAATGGGCCGTGCTGGTGAATGAATTTGGTGAGGTCGGCATTGACGGCGCATTGCTGGCGGACAGCGGCGCGCTGTTAAAAGAGATCCCCGGCGGCTGTATGTGCTGCGTGAATGGTTTGCCAATGCAGGTGGGGCTGAATACCCTGCTGCGCCAGGGCAAGCCGGACCGTTTACTGATTGAGCCTACCGGCCTGGGCCATCCGAAGCAGATCCTCGATATGCTCACCGCCCCGGTTTATGAGCCGTGGATCGAATTACAGGCCACCCTCTGCCTGCTCGATCCACGTCAGCTACTGGATGAAAAGGCTGTAAACAATGAGAACTTCCGCGACCAGCTGGCGGCGGCAGATATTATCATCGCCAACAAAGCGGATCGCCGCACGCCGGAAAGCGAGCAGGCGCTGGCGCAGTGGTGGCAGCAGTACGGCGGCGATCGGGAGTTATTCACCGCCACCCAGGGAAATATCGACCCCGCCCTGCTGGATCGCCCGCGCCGCAATCAGCGTGAGCTGCCCGAAAGCGCCGCGCATCAGCACAGCCATGGCGATAAAAAAGGCCTTGCCGCGCTGAGTCTGCCGTCCCACCAGCGCTGGCGTCGCAGCCTCAACAGTGGGCAGGGCCATCAGGCCTGCGGCTGGATCTTTGATGCTGAAACCCGTTTCGACACCATTGGCCTGCTGGAGTGGGCGCGGCTGGCGCCGGTGGATCGCGTTAAAGGCGTGATGCGCATTCCCGAAGGGCTGGTGCGTATTAATCGTCAGGGACAGGATTTGCGTATCGAAACGCAAAATGTATCGCCGCCGGACAGCCGTATTGAGCTGATCACCGCTGATGAAGCGGACTGGAATGCACTTCAGTCAACTTTGTTGAAGCTTCGTTTAGCCGACGAGAATTAACGTTAGGGTTGATACCTTAGTTTCTGATGAATACATGAAAACGCGACTTCCCCTGATTTTACTGTTAAATGCCGCCGGTCTGGCGCTGTTTTTATCCTGGTTCCTGCCGGTAAACCATGGCATGTGGTTTACCCTCGACTCGGCTATTTTTCATTTCTTTAATGAAAAGCTGACAGAAAGCCGTGCCTTTCTGTGGCTGGTCGCTTTCACCAACAACCGCGCCTTTGATGCCTGCTCCCTGCTGGCGATGGGCGCGCTGATGGTGAGCTTCTGGCGTAACGCCGATGCGGCGGGCCGTCGCCGCGTGGTGATGATAGGCCTGATGATGCTGTTCACCGCCGTGGTGATCAACCAGCTGGCGCAGGCGCTGTACCCGATAAAACGCGCCAGCCCGTCGTTATTCTTTGAGCATGTCAACCGCGTCAGCGATTTGCTGAGCGTTATTCCTACTAAAGATGCCTCGAAAGACAGCTTCCCCGGGGATCACGGCATGATGCTGCTTATTTTTTCAGCAGTCATGTGGCGTTATTTTGGTAAAGGCGCCTTTGCCATTGCCCTGCTTATTGTGGTGGTTTTCGCGTTCCCGCGGGTAATGATAGGCGCGCACTGGTTTACTGATATTGTCGTCGGCTCCCTTTCTGCCGTGCTCATTGGCTTACCCTGGTTTTTGTTGACACCCCTTAGCGATAAAATCGTTTCACTGTTTGACTATTATTTGCCTTATAAAAATAAACAACTTTTAAACAAATAAATAACTTCTTTTTACCGCCATTGCAGGGATCGACAAGGATCCCTGCAAAATAAAGTTGGCCCTTCCTCCTTTCCGTCATACGCCTGTCACAAAATTTCTCCAGCTAAATGAGCGGCATGCATGGTTTTTAAGCTAAATTGCTTGCTTTTTGTACAAAGATTTATTTTCACTTTCGGTATCATAATTTCTTATAAAAAAACACATAAAAAGTCTCGCATTGCCTGGGGTGATAAGGTAATCTCGACTGCGTTTCGCCTCACAGACATAAAATATTCCCGCTGTGAATAAATTTGTGCGTTAAACCACAGATTTGACCTGGAGGAATTGTGTCGTAGTGCGCAGGTAATTAATCTCGTCACGTTTGGCATTTATATAGCGATATTTATCGTTAAGGACTTCAAGGGAAAATAAACAACATGGTCAAATCTCAACCGTTTTTGAGATATCTCGGGCGGGCGATCCCCGCGTTAGCAGTAGCGGTACTGCTTTCAGCTTGTTCAACTAATACCGCAAAGAATATGCACCCTGAGACGCATGTTGTGGGCACCGAAGATGCCTCGTCACTGCAAGCCTCTCAGGATGAATTTGAGACGATGGTTCGTAATCTGGATGTTAAATCCCGCCTTATGGATCAATACGCAAGCTGGAAAGGCGTTCGTTACCGTCTTGGCGGCGATACCAAAAAAGGTATTGATTGCTCCGGTTTCGTACAGCGTACTTTCCGCGAACAGTTTGGTTTAGAACTGCCGCGTTCAACCTATGAACAGCAGGAAATGGGCAAATCCGTTTCACGCACCAGCTTACGCACCGGCGATCTGGTCCTGTTCAGAGCCGGTTCTACCGGACGTCACGTTGGTATTTATATTGGCAACAACCAGTTTGTCCATGCCTCTACCAGCAGCGGTGTCGTGATTTCAAGTATGGATGAGCCATACTGGAAAAAACGTTATAACGAAGCGCGTCGCGTTTTAGTCCGCAGTTAACGTATCGCCTGTTGGTTTCCCTTGACTGACATGACGACATAAAAAAGAAGCGCTGCTCCGGCAGTGCTTTTTTTTTGCCTGCTGACGGCTGAAGTCTTTCCAGGCTATAGTCTGACAATTCAAAGCGATCCTCTGTCTTATCTGGATACCGTACCCCTATGCCGATCCGCTTAACGCATGCCAGCCGCAAAATTCTGATCATCAGTATTCTGACAGGCATTCTGACGGGCATCGTGGCAGGAGGCCTGCAATTTAGTATTGCGCAACACCATCGTGAAATTCAGTTAGATCGTTTATTCAGCGATATTAAAGCTAACGTTGAACATTATTTTAGCGATCTGCATACCACCAGCGATTTACTGCAACCGTTAGCCTTAAGCCCCTGTGAAAAAGTCAGCAGCGAATTAACATCGCGGGCGGCATTCAGCGTGAACGTGCGGGCGTTTTTACTGGTACGTAACCATAATGCGTTTTGCTCCTCCGCCACCGGCGCGATGGATGTGCCGCTGACCGATCTGATACCGGGTATTGATGTCAGCAAAAAGCTCGATATGGTGATCCTGCCCGGCACGCCGATGATGCCCGATACTCCCGCAATCGGCATCTGGTATCAAAGCCCGCTGCGGGATGAACACGGGGTTTTCGTCTCCGTTAACGTTAATCTCGCCCCTTCGTTGATCAACGCTTCCCTGCGGGATAATTATCAGGGCGTTGCGCTGGCGACAGGCGATAACGCTATCTCCACCTTTTCCGCCCGGCTGATTTCCCCGGGGGATGTCTCTGCGCAGTCGGTACGTCATGCGGCCATCGACAGCCTGCCGCTCACCCTCTGGCTGTATGCCGAACGCTGGACGCCGCAGGACATTCAGCTGGCGCTGCTGCCCGCGCTGATGGCGGGTCTGCTGGCGGGTTTACTCTGCGCCCTGTTGCTGCACCGGCGTCTGCGGCCTGGCAGAGAGATTTTGCAGGCCATTAAAAACGATCAATTTTATGTGGTGTATCAACCGGTGGTGGATGCGGGCACGCTGCGCGTCAGCGGCGCGGAAGTGCTGCTGCGCTGGAAGCATCCGACGAAGGGTGAGATCTCCCCGAATACCTTTATTCCCCTCGCTGAAGCGCAAAAACTGATGGTACCGCTGACGCAGCACCTGTTTCGGCTGATCGCCCGTGACGCCGCTGCTTTACAAAGCGTGCTCCCCGTGGGCGGCAAGCTCGGCATCAATATCGCCACCGGCCATCTGCATGCCGCCAGCTTTATTGAAGATCTTGATCGTCTGAATGCCGCCCTGCCCGTGCAGCATTTCAGCATCGTACTGGAAATTACCGAGCGTCATATGCTTAAGCATGGCGAAGCGGCGGCGCTGTTTAAGGCCCTGCATCAGAAAGGCTATGAAATTGCCATTGATGATTTCGGCACCGGCCACAGCGCGCTGATTTATCTGGAGCGTTTTACCCTGGATTACCTGAAAATCGATCGCGCCTTTGTGAGCGTCATTGATATGGAAACCGCCGCCTCGCCGGTGCTGGACACCGTGCTGCTGCTGGCGAAACGGCTGAACATGCAGACCGTTGCGGAAGGCGTGGAAACCGCTGACCAGGCCAGATGGCTGCGCGCCCGTGGGGTGAACTTTTTGCAGGGCTACTGGTTTTGCCGCCCGATGACGCTGTCCCAGCTGCAAAACTGGCAGCCACCGCCTTTTTCTGTTCAGCTTCAGGGGTGAAGCATTTACCATCCACCAGCCTGTACCTTATTATTCACCGGTCTTAGCGCTGGTAAAAGGAAGCCGCCCGATGATGTCTCTGCGCGTAATAATGATGCTGTTCGCCCTGGTGAGCCTGACCGCTCAGGCACAGACCATAAAAGAGAGCTACGCCTTTTCGGTGATTGGCGAGCCGAAATACGCCGCGGATTTCAGCCATTTTGATTACGTCAATCCGGCAGCGCCGAAGGGCGGCAACATTACGCTTGCGGTGATCGGCACCTTTGATAACTTCAACCGCTACGCCCTGCGCGGTAATGCCGCGGTGCGCACCGAGGCGCTGTATGACACCTTATTCACCACTTCGGACGATGAGCCGGGCAGTTACTATCCGCTGATCGCGGAAATGGCGCGCTATGCGGATGACTTTTCCTGGGCGGAGATCGCCATTAATCCAAAGGCCACCTTTCAGGACGGCACGCCCGTCAAAGCCAGCGACGTGGCCTTTTCCTTTCATAAATTCATGACCGAAGGCGTGCCGCAGTTCCGGCTGATTTACAAGGGCACCACGGTCAAAGCCATCGCGCCGCTCACCGTACGCATTGCGCTGGCCAAACCCGGTAAAGAAGATCTGCTGAGCCTGTTCAGCCTGCCGGTGATGCCGGAGAAATTCTGGAAAAACCATAAGCTCAGCGATCCGCTGTCCGTGCCGCCATTAGGCGGCGGGCCGTACCGCATCAGCCAGTGGCGTATGGGGCAGTATATCGCCTACACCCGCGTGCGGGATTACTGGGCGGCGGATCTGCCGGTCAATCGCGGACGCTGGAATTTCGATAATATTCGCTACGACTACTATCTGGACGATAACGTGGCTTTCGAAGCCTTCAAGGCCGGGGCGTTTGATTTCCGTCAGGAAGGGGATGCCAAAAACTGGGCGACGCGCTATACCGGCAAAAATTTCGCCAACCACTTTATTATTAAAGACGAGCAGAAAAACGAATCGGCGCAGGATACGCGCTGGCTGGCGTTTAATAACCAGCGTCCGCTGTTTCAGGATCGCCGGGTTCGGCAAGCGCTCACCCTTGCCTTCGATTTTGAATGGATGAACAAAGCGCTGTTCTATAGCGCCTATTCACGAACCAACAGCTATTTCCAGAATACGGAATACGCCGCCCGTGGCTACCCGGATGCCGCCGAACTGACGCTGCTGGCGCCGATGAAAGCAGGGCTGCCGCCGGAGGTGTTTACCTCCATCTACCAGCCGCCCGTCTCGCAGGGCAACGGCTTTGACCGTAATAATCTGCTGAAAGCCGGTCAACTGCTGGATGCGGCGGGCTGGGTGCTGAAGGGCAAACAGCGTGTGAATGCGAAAACCGGAAAACCCTTCAGCTTTGAGCTGCTGCTGCCCGCCGGGAGCAACAATCTCTGGGTGATGCCCTTCCAGCATAATCTGGCGCGGCTTGGCGTAACGCTCAACGTACGCCAGGTGGATAACTCCCAGCTCACCAACCGCCTGCGCAGCCGTGATTTTGACATGATGCCGCGCACCTTACAGGCACGGCCATGGCCGGATACCGATCTGCAAATTTCCTGGGGCTCGGCCTACCTGAATTCCACCTATAACACGCCGGGCGTCACCAGCCCGATCATCGATGCGCTGCTTGAAAAAATCATTGCCGCGCAGGGCGATAAAGAAAAGTTGCTGCCGCTGGGCCGGGCGCTGGATCGGGTGCTGACGTGGAATTATTACATGCTGCCGATGTGGTTTATGGCGTCCGATCGCCTCGCTTACTGGGATAAATTTTCCATGCCCGCGCAGCGCCCGGTCTATTCCATCGGGTTTGATACCTGGTGGTACGACGTCAACAAAGCGGCGAAACTGCCCGCTGCCAGACGTTAAGGAGAGGCAATGGGCGCTTATTTACTTCGTCGTTTACTGCTGCTGATCCCCACCCTGTGGGCGATCATCACCATTAACTTTTTCATCGTGCAGATCGCCCCCGGCGGCCCGGTGGATCAGGCGATTGCCGCTATTGAGTTTGGTCAGAAAGGGGCGATGCCCGGCGGCGGCGATGGCGGTATGGGCGCGTCCCATGCGCGCACCGGCGTGGGCAATATCGGCGAGGGCAACTATCGCGGCGGCCGTGGCCTGGATCCCGAAGTGATCGAAGAGATCACCAAACGCTACGGCTTCGACAAACCGCTGCATGAGCGCTATTTCACTATGCTGTGGAATTACCTGCGCTTTGATTTTGGCGACAGCCTGTTCCGCAGCGCCTCCGTGCTACAGCTCATCAAAGAGAGTATGCCGGTGTCGGTGACGCTCGGGCTGTGGGGCACGCTGATTATCTATCTGGTGTCCATCCCGCTCGGCATCCGCAAAGCGGTGCACAACGGCAGCCGCTTCGATACCTGGAGCAGCGCCTTTATTATCATCGGCTATGCGATCCCGGCCTTCCTGTTTGCCGTGCTGCTGATCGTGCTGTTTGCCGGCGGCAGCTATTACGATCTTTTCCCGCTGCGCGGGCTGGTGAGCGCCAATTTTGACACCCTGCCCTGGTATCAGAAAATCACCGATTACCTGTGGCACATCACGCTGCCGGTACTGGCGACGGTGATCGGCGGCTTTGCCGCCTTAACCATGCTGACCAAAAATTCCTTTCTTGATGAGATCCGTAAGCAGTATGTCGTCACCGCCCGCGCCAAAGGGGTGAGCGAGCGCAATATTCTGCATAAACACGTCTTTCGTAATGCGATGCTGCTGGTGATCGCCGGTTTCCCGGCCACCTTTATCAGCATGTTTTTTACCGGCTCGCTGCTGATTGAAGTGATGTTTTCGCTGAACGGTCTGGGGCTGCTCGGCTACGAAGCCACCGTCTCGCGGGATTATCCGGTGATGTTCGGCACGCTCTATATTTTCACCCTGATTGGCCTGCTGCTGAATATCCTCAGCGATATCAGCTATACGCTGGTGGATCCACGTATCGATTTTGAGGGTCGCTGATGCGTCAATTAAGCCTCGTTAACCAGGCCCGCTGGGCACGCTTTCGCCATAATCGTCGCGGCTACTGGTCCTTGTGGATTTTCCTTGTGCTGTTTTCCCTCAGCCTGTGCGCGGAGCTTATTGCCAACGATAAGCCGCTGTTGGTGCGCTACGAAGGCCAGTGGTACGCCCCGGTGCTGAAGGATTACAGCGAAACGGTATTTGGCGGACAGTTCGCCACCCCGGCGGATTACCAGGATCCGTGGTTGCAAAAGCAGCTGGACGACCACGCCTGGGTATTATGGGCACCGGTACGCTTCGGCGCGCGCAGCATTAATTTCGCCACCGACACGCCTTTCCCGTCGCCGCCGTCCGCACAGAACTGGCTGGGTACGGACGCCAACGGCAGCGACGTACTGGCGCGCATTCTCTACGGCACGCGCATTTCCGTGCTCTTTGGCCTGATGCTGACGCTCTGCTCCAGCGTGATCGGCGTGATGGTCGGGGCGATCCAGGGCTATTACGGCGGCCGTATCGATCTCTTTGGCCAGCGCGTGATCGAGGTGTGGGCAGGAATGCCGACGCTGTTCTTGATCATTCTGCTCTCCAGCGTCATTCAGCCGGGCTTCTGGTGGCTGCTGGCGGTGACGGTGCTGTTCGGCTGGATGAGTCTGGTGGGCGTGGTGCGGGCAGAGTTTTTACGCACCCGTAATTTTGATTATATCCGCGCGGCGCAGGCGCTGGGGGTCAACGATCGCAGCATTATCCTGCGCCATATGCTGCCCAACGCCATGGTCGCCGTGCTGACCTTTATCCCCTTTATTCTGTGCAGCTCCATCACCACCCTCACCTCGCTGGATTTTCTCGGCTTCGGCCTGCCGCTCGGCTCGCCGTCGCTGGGAGAGTTGCTGTTACAGGGCAAAAATAATCTTCAGGCCCCCTGGCTGGGCATCGCGGGCTTTTTATCGGTGGCGGTGCTGCTGTCGCTGTTGATTTTCATCGGCGAAGCGGTGCGCGACGCCTTCGATCCGAACAAGGCGGTGTAAGATGAGCGCTCCCCTGCTGGCGATAAATTCCCTGTCGGTGGCCTTCCGCCATCAGCAACAGCTGCGCACCGTAGTCAGCGATCTGTCGCTGACTATCCATGCCGGTGAAACCCTGGCGCTGGTGGGCGAATCCGGCTCCGGCAAAAGCGTCACCGCGCTGTCGGTATTGCGGCTGCTGCCCGCGCCGCCGGTGGAATATCCTGCGGGCGATATTCTGTTTAAAGGCGAATCGCTGCTGCATGCCAGTGAAAAAACTCTGCGCTCCGTGCGCGGCAATAAAATCGCGATGATTTTCCAGGAGCCGATGGTCTCCCTTAACCCGCTGCATACGCTGGAAAAACAGCTGTATGAAGTGCTGTCCCTGCATCGCGGGATGCGGCGTGAGGCGGCGCGCAGCGAAATGCTCGACTGTCTGGATCGTGTCGGCATCCGCAATGCCCGTACCCGGCTGAATGATTTCCCCCATCAGCTTTCCGGCGGCGAGCGGCAGCGGGTGATGATCGCCATGGCGCTGCTGACGCGCCCGGAACTGCTGATCGCCGATGAGCCGACCACCGCGCTGGACGTTTCCGTGCAGGCGCAGATCCTGCAACTGCTGCGTGAACTGCGTGATGAGCTGAACATGGGGCTGCTGTTCATCACCCATAACCTGAGCATTGTGAAAAAGCTGGCGGACAGCGTGGCGGTGATGCAAAACGGCCGCTGCGTGGAGCAGAACCGCGCAGCAGAACTGTTCGCCCGCCCGCAGCATCCTTATACGCAGCGGCTTCTGGACAGCGAACCGGCTGGCGATCCGGTGCCGCTCACCCCTGCCCTGCCGCCGCTGTTGCAGGTCAAAAATCTGAACGTCGCCTTTCCGGTACGCAGCGGCCTTTTCCGCCGCGTGACCGGGAAAAAACCGGTGGTCAACAACTTAAGCTTCAGCCTGCGGCCCGGCGAAACGCTTGGGCTGGTGGGCGAGTCCGGATCGGGAAAAAGCACCACCGGGCTGGCGCTGCTGCGGCTGATTGCCAGCGAAGGGCAAATTGAATTCGATCATCATCCGTTGCACCGCTGGGATCGCCGTCAAATGTTGCCGGTGCGTCACCGGATGCAGGTGGTGTTCCAGGATCCGAACTCCTCGCTGAACCCGCGGCTGGATGTGCAGCAGATCATCGAAGAAGGGTTACGGGTACATCAGCCTGCCCTGTCGCGGGCGGAGCGGGAAGAACAGGTGAAAGCGGTGATGGTGGAAGTGGGTCTTGATCCCGATACCCGCCATCGCTATCCGGCGGAGTTTTCCGGCGGCCAGCGCCAGCGTATCGCCATTGCCCGGGCGCTGATCTTAAAGCCTGAGCTTATCGTGCTGGATGAGCCGACGTCATCGCTGGATCGCACCGTGCAGGCGCAGATCCTCGCGCTGTTAAAATCCTTACAGGAAAAACACCGCCTGGCGTACATCTTTATCAGTCACGATCTGCGCGTGGTGCGCGCGCTCTGCCATCAGGTGGTGGTATTACGGCAGGGCGAGGTGGTGGAACAGGGAGAGTGCGCACAGGTGTTCAGCCAGCCGCAGCAGGCTTACACGCGCCAGCTGCTGTCGCTGAGCTAACTCAGAAAGGATTGTTGTTCGAGAACGGTTCGGCGATGGCGACGCCAAAGTTTTTCAGGCGGCAGGTGGCCGCAAACTCGTCCTGACGATTAACAAACAGGCAGGGCTCGCCTTCGCATTCCAGCACCGAGCAGTCCACTTCGATATCGTTTAACGCCTGGCTGAGCTTATGCATCACCGGCCACGCGCTATCGCCATCCGGGCTTAACAGTTTCAACGCGACCAGACAATTTTCGCCGCTCTGTCCATTGTGCGGAATCGGTTCAACCTGCGAACCTGCGCTTCCCGCCAGCCAGCGATAATTCTGCGGCAACCGGTGCACGATAGAGAGGTTTAATGTATTCACGTTATTTCCCTGAAAGCAAAATCTTCACAATTAATTTACATCTGTAACTACACAGGCTATATGTACCCGTTTATGAGATCTAACTCAACCTTTTTAACTACAACGGTGTGACTTTTTACACAAATACATTTTACATAAAAGAAACAAATCGGGGAAATACGATCGCGGGATCCGTTGATATGCATCAACGAAGGGGGCAGTTTTTGCCCCCTGGAAAGGATTAGACGGCGCGCTTTTTCGAGCGACTGGCGTAGAAATAGAAGAGTACAGAGCTGGCCGCGCAGAAGGCGATAGACCAGATCATCGGCCAGGCGCTGTTAAAGGTCGCCAGCGACAGTAATGCGCCGACAATAGCGCCGATGCCGAAACGGAAAGTGCCCGCCAGCGACGAGGCCGTGCCCGCCATATGCGGAAATTCATCCAGGATCACCGCCATAGCGTTTGAGGCCACCAGCGACACGCAGCCGATAAAGGCCGCCACGCCCACCACCAGCGCCCAGAATCCTACGTCCAGCGCCGCGCACACCACCATCCATATCGCCATCGCCAGTTGAATGTACAGCCCGGCGCGGAACATATTGATCGCCCCGACCCGGCGCACAAAACGTCCGTTAATGATGGTCATAATGAACAGGAAGACGATGTTCAGCGCGAAGTAATAGCCGAAATCCTGCGGCGAAACATGGTTGATCTCGATGTAGACAAAAGGCCCGGCGCTGAGGAAGGAGAACATGCCGGCGAAGCTGAAGCCGCTCGCCAGCATATAGCTCAGCACCCGCTTGTGGCGGAACAGCGTAGCGAAATTCCCGAGCGTGGTGCGAACGCGGAATTTTTGTCGCCGCTCCACCGGCAGCGTCTCTTTAATGAAAAAGAAGATCATCAGCGAGGCCAGCAGCGCGGCAATGGCGAGGATCCAGAAAATCGCATGCCAGCTCATCCACACCAGCACCGCCCCGCCGATCATCGGCGCCAGCAGCGGCGCGATGGTGGTCACCAGCATCACAAAGGACATCATCCGCGAGAACTCCTCTTTCGGATAAATATCCCGCATCAGGGCGTTGATCACCACGCTGGCAGCGGCCGCCGCCAGCCCGTGGAAGAAGCGCATGGTGATCAGCTGCTCAATGCTCTGCGCCAGCGCGCAGGCGACGGCGGCGGCAGCAAAAATCAGTGTCCCGCCGAGGATCACCGGCTTGCGCCCGATGCTGTCGGCCATCGGGCCATACAGCAACTGCCCCAGCGCAAAACCCAGAATATAGGTGCTGAGCGTCATCTGCGCGCTGCCTGCCGGCACGGCGAACTGCTCGGCGATCACCGGCAGCGCGGGCAGATACATGTCGATGGAGAGCGGCATCAGCATGGCCAGCAGGCCAAGGATAAAGACGATACTCAGAGATGAGTTTTGCCTGGCGGTCACTCAGGACTCCTGGGAAAGTTCAGAAGGCATGCCAATGCTGGCAATCTCTTCGTCTGTTAACGGGCGGTATTCACCGGGGGCTAAATCATCGTCAAGGGCGATGGCGCCAATACGTTCCCGGTGCAGACCGACAACATGGTTACCCACGGCGGCAAACATGCGTTTCACCTGATGGTAGCGCCCTTCGCTGATGGTCAGGCGCACCTCGGTCGGAGTAATCACTTCCAGCACCGCCGGTTTGGTGAGATCCTTTTCGTTATGCAACTGGACACCCTTCGCAAACTGTTCGGCAGTGTCATCGCTGACCGGGGATTCGAGGGTCACCAGATAGGTTTTTTCGCAGTGGTGGCGCGGTGAAGTGATGCGGTGCGACCACTGACCGTCGTCGGTCATCAGCACCAGACCGGTGGTATCAATATCCAGACGCCCGGCGGCATGGAGTTTGTGCGCCACCGGCTCGTCGAGGAAATAGAGCACCGTCGGATGATCGGGATCTTCGGTAGAACAGACGTAACCCTGCGGTTTATTAAGCATAAAATAGCGCGGGCCATTCTGCTGCGCCAGCGGGTTGCCGTCGAACGCCACTTCATGTTCGGGCAGCAGTTTAAACGCCGCTTGTCGTACAATTTCGCCGTCAATAGTAATACGGTTGGCGCGGATCTCACGCCCGGCAATAGCACGGCTTACGCCAAGCTGCTGAGCGATAAACTTATCAAGTCGCATGAAATTTAATTTGCCTGTAAAGGGTGCCGGAGTCGGGCTAACTGCCCGAAAAAAAGAAGCAATGTTGCATGGCTAAGTATAACGGGCTGCGCGTATCGCTCAAGGGAAAAAAACCGTGGCATACTATTAGTCTGCTGATGAAAATTAAAGAGACCATGACTTTTACACTCCGCCCCTACCAACGTGAAGCTGTCGACGCCACCCTCGCCCACTTTCGCCATCATCGTCACCCGGCGGTGATCGTCCTGCCCACCGGGGCCGGTAAAAGCCTGGTGATCGCCGAACTTGCCAGGGTGGCGCGCGGACGTGTGCTGGTACTGGCTCACGTCAAGGAGCTGGTGGCGCAGAACCACGCGAAATATCTGGCGTTAGGCCTTGAGGCAGACATTTACGCCGCCGGGCTGAAACGCAAAGAGAGCCACGGCAAAGTGGTGTTCGGCAGCGTGCAGTCGGTAGCGCGTAATCTCGACCATTTTCAGGGGGAGTTTTCGCTGCTGATTGTTGATGAATGCCACCGCATCAGTGATGACGACGACAGCCAGTACCAGCAGATCCTCACGCATCTTACGAAAGTGAATCCGCAACTGCGCCTGCTGGGGCTGACCGCCACGCCCTTTCGGCTGGGTAAAGGCTGGATCTATCAGTTTCATTATCACGGCATGGTGCGCGGCGATGAAAAAGCGCTATTCCGCGACTGCATTTATGAGCTACCGCTGCGCTATATGATCAAGCATGGCTACCTGACGCCGCCGGAGCGGCTGGATATGCCGGTAGTACAGTATGATTTCAGCCGCTTACAGGTGCAGCGCAATGGCCTGTTCAGCGAGGCGGATCTCAATGGCGAGCTGAAAAAGCAGCAGCGCATTACGCCGCACATCATCAGCCAGATTGAGGAGTTCGCCGCCACCCGTAAAGGGGTGATGATTTTTGCCGCCACCGTTGAGCACGCCCGGGAGATCACCGGCCTGCTGCCGGCGAATGAGGCGGCGCTGATCACCGGTGAAACGCCGGGCAGCGAGCGCGATGCCCTGATTGAGGCGTTCAAAGCGCAGCAGTTTCGTTATCTGGTGAACGTTTCGGTACTGACCACCGGCTTTGACGCGCCGCATGTCGATTTGATCGCCATTCTGCGCCCGACCGAATCCGTCAGCCTGTATCAGCAGATCGTGGGCCGCGGCCTGCGGCTCGCCCCCGGTAAAACCGACTGCCTGATCCTGGATTACGCCGGTAACCCGCACGATCTCTTCGCGCCCGAAGTGGGCGCGCCAAAAGGTAAAAGTGATAACGTGCCGGTGCAGGTCTTCTGCCCGGACTGCGGTTTTGCCAATACTTTCTGGGGAAAAACCACCGCCGACGGCACCTTGATCGAGCATTTTGGCCGCCGTTGCCAGGGCTGGTTTGAAGACGATGAGGGTCATCGCGCCCAGTGCGACTACCGCTTCCGCTTTAAAAACTGCCCGCAGTGCAACGCAGAAAATGATATTGCCGCCCGCCGCTGCCGCGAGTGCGACACGGTGCTGGTGGATCCTGACGATATGCTGAAAGCCGCGCTGAAGCTGAAAGACGCGCTGGTGCTGCGCTGCAGCGGCATGGACTTACAGCATGGCGCGGATGAGAAAGGCCAGTGGCTGAAAATTACTTATTACGATGAGGACGGCGCGGACGTCAGCGAGCGCTTCCGTCTGCAAACGCCTGCCCAGCGCACGGCTTTCGAACAGCTTTTTATTCGGCCCCACACCCGCACGCCGGGCGTGCCGCTGCGCTGGATAGTCGCGGCGGATATCGTCGCGTCCCGCGCGCTGCTCAGGCACCCGGATTTTGTCGTCGCGCGCAAAAAAGGCCAGTTCTGGCAGGTGCGCGAAAAGGTTTTCGATTACGAAGGACGCTTCCGGCGCGCCAATGAATTGCGCGGCTAGCGGCGCTTTTCGTTGAAGTCACATACGTTCGGGTATAGAATACCGCCCGCTTTACAACCGTAAAGCCGATCATCTGCCTGTTGCTGGGTCGCCTGTAACAGGATTAATTAGAGAGATTCAAATGTTTACTATTGAAGCACAAGCACGTAAAGAGCAGGGTAAGGGTGCGAGCCGCCGCCTGCGTACCGCTAACAAGTTCCCGGCAATCATCTACGGTGGCGCTGAAGCACCGATTGCTATCGAACTGGACCACGACAAAGTGATGAACATGCAGGCCAAAGAAGGTTTCTATGGCGAAGTTCTGACCCTGGTTGTTGACGGTAAAGAAGTAAAAGTTAAAGTTCAGGCTGTACAGCGTCACGCGTTCAAGCCGAAACTGACTCACATCGACTTCGTTCGCGCGTAATCGCCAACAGGTTGAATAAAAAACCCCGCTCCGGCGGGGTTTTTTTATGGCTGTTATTTGCCACCGCTCAGACGGCGCTGCAACTGGTCGCGCAGATTGGGCGGCGTGCCTTTGATGGTCAGCGTGTCGGTGGCCGGATCCCAGAAAATGCGTTCGCCGAGCAGCATGGCGTCGAAATTAATGGTCAAACCGCCGCCGCTGCCCGCGTATTTGGTCAGCTGACGCAGCGTACTGCGATCCGCCGGGAAGCTCTCTTCCAGCTCGTAGCCTTTATCCGCGGTAAAGTCCTGGAAGCTGACCTCGCTGACGCCTGCCAGCTCTTTCGACAGGGATCCCAGCTCGATCTCCTCCCCGGCCTGCAACTGTTCATTGCAGTAGCTGTATACCTGCTGACGCACACTCTGGCGTTCCGCTTTATCCAGATCCGCTTCAGCGGTAAAGTCGTCCACCGCCTGTAACAGCCCTCGGTTCTGCGCTTTGGCATTCAGACCTTCGCTGGCGCCGAGGAAATCCATAAAGAAATCGGCCACTTTGCGCCCCACCCGCCCTTTCAGGAACGTCAGGTAGCGGGTCGATTCCGGCCTGGTTTCCCATTCGGTTAAATCTATGCGCGCCACGATGTCGGCATGGTTGATGTCGAGATAGTGCGTGGAGCTGATATCCAGCTCCTCATTCACCCGCATGCTGCTTAAATTATTCAGCACGGCAATGAGAAGATACTCTACCGCCAGATAGCGATAATGGCAGAACAGCACTATCCCGCTGTCAGCGAAGGGGTATTTTGACAGCTCATCCCGCAGACGGCCGGTTGCCGCACGGCTGAAAGCGAGAAAATCTTCGTCACCCTTGCGTTGCAGGCGCAGCGTTTGCGCCAGTTCGCTCTCTTCATTAAACAGGCCATAGGCTTTATTTTTGGCGCTGTAGACCCGGTGCAGCTCGGCCACCATGTCGTTGACGGTAGCCGTCGGTTCCAGCAATGAATCGCGTAACACCAGCTCAAGGGTTTGCTCATCGCGCTTGATAAGCTGGTGCAGGGCAATCTGGTTGATGTCCAGACTCATGATAAACTCTCCTTTTAGACCGGGCGGTATTCAACCACCGCCAGCACATCTGTGCAATAGCGGATAAAAATGCAGAAAAAAAGCTGTTGCTACGGTAATATGTTGCCCTTTCATGAACAAACTGATTCCGAATTTATGCCACAGATATCCCGTTATAGTGATGAACACGTTGAACAACTGCTGAGTGAACTGGCAAACGTGCTGGAAAAACATAAGACGCCAACCGATCTTTCCCTGATGGTGCTGGGAAACATGGTGACCAATCTTATCAACACCAGCGTTGCGCCTGCCCAGCGTCAGGCTATCGCCCGCTCTTTTGCAGAGGCGTTGCAGTCGTCCGTTAACGACGATAACGCGCACTAAGGAACACGACGATATTTTATGGTGACTCATCGTCAGCGCTACCGTGAAAAAGTCTCCCAGATGGTCAGCTGGGGGCACTGGTTTGCCTTGTTCAACATTTTGTTGTCCATGGTTTTCGGCAGCCGCTATCTTTTTGTCGCCGACTGGCCGACCACGCTTGCCGGGCGGTTTTACTCCTACCTGAGCGTTGTCGGGCATTTCAGCTTTCTGGTGTTCGCCACCTATCTGCTGATCCTCTTTCCCCTGACCTTTGTCATTATGTCGCAGCGGCTGATGCGGCTGTTGTCCGCTATTCTGGCCACCGCCGGCATGACGCTGCTGCTGATCGACAGCGAAGTCTTTACCCGCTTCCACCTGCATTTGAATCCCATCGTCTGGGAGCTGGTGATCAACCCCGATCAAAACGAGATGGCCCGCGACTGGCAGCTGATGTTTATCAGCGTCCCGGTCATATTGCTGATCGAGATGCTGTTCGCCACCTGGAGCTGGCAGAAACTGCGCAGCCTGACGCGTCGTCGCCATTACGCCAGACCCGTCGCCGCCTTCTTCTTTGTGGCCTTTATCGCCACGCACGTGATGTACATCTGGGCGGATGCGAACTTCTATCGCCCGATCACCATGCAGCGCGCTAACCTGCCCCTCTCCTATCCGATGACGGCCCGCCGTTTTCTGGAAAAACACGGGCTGCTGGATGCGCAGGAGTATCAGCGTCGTCTGGTGGAACAGGGCAATCCGGAAGCGGTGTCGGTACAGTATCCGTTAAGCGATCTGCATTACCGCAGCATGGGCGCGGGGCAGAACGTCCTGTTGATCACCGTCGATGGCCTCAACTATTCGCGTTATGAGAAACAGATGCCTGCGCTGGCGAGCTTCGCCCAGCAGAACGTGACCTTTACGCAGCATATGAGTACCGGCAACGGCACCGACAACGGTATCTTTGGCCTGTTCTATGGTATTTCGCCCGCCTATATGGACGGCGTGCTGTCGTCGCGTACGCCTGCGGCGCTGATCACCGCGCTGAATCAGCAGGGTTATCAGCTTGGCCTGTTCTCCTCCGATGGCTTCAGCAGCGCGCTGTATCGCCAGGCCCTGTTGTCGGACTTCTCGCTGCCGCCTGCGAAATCGCAGTCGGACAAACAGACCGCCGATCAATGGATCGACTGGCTTGGCCGCTATGCCGCCGAAGACAACCGCTGGTTCTCCTGGGTGGCGCTCAACGGCACCACGCTGGATGAGACGCAGCAGCAGGGCTTTGCCCGCCGCTACGCCCGCGCCGCCGGTGATGTGGATGCGCAGATTGCGCGCGTGCTTAACGCCCTGCGTGATGCCGGTAAGCTGGACAATACGGTGGTGATTATTACCGCCGGACACGGCCAGCCGGTGGATAAAGCCGAGCAGACTTTTGACTGGTCGCGCACGAATCTGCACGTGCCGCTGGTGATCCACTGGCCAGGTACGCCTGCGCAGCGCATCAACCTGCTGACCGATCATAAAGATGTAATGACCACGCTGATGCAGCGGCTGTTGCAGGTGACCACGCCAGCGAACGAGTACTCGCAGGGTCAGGATCTGTTTAACGCCAATCGTCGCCATAACTGGGTGACGGCAGCGGATGCCACCACGCTGGCGGTCACCACGTCCAGTATGACGCTGGTACTGGATCATAACGGCACTTATGAAACCTATAACCTGCGCGGCGAGAAAATCCGCGATCAGAAACCGCAGCTCAGTTTGTTGTTGCAGGTGCTGACGGATGAAAAAAGGTTTATCGCTAACTGATTGATTAATTATAAATCAGTCAGCGTTACCCGGCTTGCAATCAGCCGCAAAACGGGTACTATTATCGCCACAGTTCGGCACGTAGCGCAGCCTGGTAGCGCACCGTCATGGGGTGTCGGGGGTCGGAGGTTCAAATCCTCTCGTGCCGACCAAAAATCCCGGAAAAACCAACCTTCGTGGTTGGTTTTTTTATATCAGCATTGTAGTTCATTCAGCCTCTTCCCTTATCTTTTCCCCTCATTAAAGTTTTCTATCCACAGCAGTGCTGAATGTATATATACCCTTCGGCCTGCGATTGAGACCGCTCTTTCACTCACGACATGTTATTTGCACAATAATAACCTGATAGTTACAAAGACAATGTTGCGACAATGATAATAAAACTGGCATCTGCCAGGCTGCGCGGCTACTATTTTGCGCTTTGCTAAACCGCATGGATGCCTGTTTGCCCGCACTGTATGCGGCGCGCCTTATCTGCGAAACCCTATGCCTGATCCAATGTCATCTGTAACGGCCAGCCACGATGGTCGTGTAAGTACTGTTCTTCGCTCTCCTTCGCTGCTGATGCGCGAAACCCTGGCCGGGGTGATCACGGCCCTTGCGCTGATCCCGGAAGTGATTTCGTTTTCAGTGATCGCCGGTGTGGATCCCAAAGTCAGCCTGATCGCCTCCGTGGTGCTGTGCCTGTCGATGTCGCTGCTCGGCGGACGTCCGGCGATGGTTACCGCGGCGGCAGGTTCCGTGGCGCTGGTGATCGGCCCGATGGTGCATCAGCATGGTGTGGAGTACATCCTGCCAGCGGTGCTGCTGGCCGGGCTTATCCAGATCCTCTTTGGCCTCGCGGGCATGGCGCGTCTGATGCGCTTTATTCCGCACAGCGTAATGACCGGCTTTGTTAACGCCCTCGGCATCCTGATTTTCTTCGCCCAGGTGCCGCACTTCTGGAGCCGGGAACCGCTGATCCTCGGGCTGTTCGGCCTGACGCTGCTGATCGTGCTGTGGTTGCCGCGCTGGGTGAAAAGTATCCCCTCCCCGCTGGTGGCCATTGTGCTGCTGACGCTGTTTACCGTGACCAGCGGCCAGATCTTGCCGACCGTCGGCGATGAAGGCCCGATGCAGGGTGGTCTGCCGGGCTTCACGCAGTGGCTGGTGCCGTTCAATCTGCACACGCTGAGTATCATCTGGCCGTGCGCGCTGAGTATCGCCTTTGTCGGTCTGATGGAATCCCTGCTCACCGCCAAACTGGTGGACGATCTCACCGATACGCGCTCCAGCAAGCGCCGTGAAAGCGCCGGTCTGGGCATCGCCAATATCCTTGCCGGACTGTACGGCGGTATCGCGGGCTGCGCGATGATCGGCCAGACCATCGTCAATGTGGAAATGGGCAAAGGTCGTAGCCGTATCTCCACGGTGGCGGCGGGTCTGGTATTGCTGCTGTTAGTCACCGCTCTCAGCGAAGTAATGGCAAAAATTCCCATGGCGGTGCTGGCGGGCATTATGGTGATTGTGGCGGTGAAAACCTTCAGCTGGCACAGCATCCGTCCGGCAGAGCTGAAACAGGCACCGGTAGCGGAAACCCTGGTGATGCTGGTGACGGTGGCGGCCACCGTCAGCACCGGTAATCTGGCGATTGGCGTGGCTGCCGGCGTGGCGCTGATGTTTGTGCTGCCAGGCCGCCGCCAGCGCGCCGCAGACGCTAAAGCAAAAACAGCGTCGCCAGACCCAGAAAAATAAAGAAGCCGCCGGTATCCGTCAGGGCGGTGATCATCACGCTGGAGCCGACCGCCGGGTCGCGCCCCAGCCTGACCATAATCATCGGGATCAACACCCCCATCAGGGCGGCCACCAGCAGATTCAGCACCATAGCGAGGGTCATCACCCCGCCAAGGGCCATATCACCGTACAGCCACCAGGTGATGCCGCCCATGATGCCGCCCCACACCAGGCCGTTAATCAGCGCCACCCCCATCTCACGAAAAATCAGAAAGCGGAAGTTGCCAGGGTGGATCTTTTGCAGCGCCAGCGCGCGCACGATCATGGTGATGGTCTGATTGCCGGTGTTACCGCCGATGCCAGCGACAATAGGCATCAGCGAGGCCAGCGCCACCAGCTGTGAAATGGTGTGCTCAAAGCCGTCGATCACCCTGGAGGCGATAAACGCAGTGCAGAGATTTATCGCCAGCCACGCCCAGCGGGTACGCACCGCTTTGCCCACCGGCGCGAAGACATCCTCTTCGGCGCTCAGACCGCCCATCAGACGCATATCGTTATCGGTTTCCTGATACACCACGTTCACGATCTCATCGATGGTCAGACGGCCCATCAGCGTGCCGGTGGTGTCCACCACCGCGGCGCTGAGCAGGTTGTCACGCTCAAAGGTACGGGCGGCATTTTCGGCGTCGTCTTCCGGCGAGAAGATCACCGGATCGCTTTCCATCACTTCACTGACCTTCACCGATCCGGTATTGAGCAGGATGGTCTGCAACGGCAGCTCGCCCAGCAGCACGTTGTCCCGCCCGGTGACAAAGAGTTTGTCGGTGTTTTCCGGCATTTTGTCGAGGCGACGTAAAAAGCGCTGCACGGTGGCCAGCGTCACATCCGGGCGCACGGTGATAACGGCGAACTCCATGTTCGCGCCGACGCTGGTCTTCGGGTAGTGCATGACCTGATGCACACGCGCGCGCTCCCCCGCCGGTAGCGAGGCGACCAGCCGTCCGGTCAGGTTACGCGGCAGGCGCTGAACAAGATAAATCTGCTCGTCGATGTCGAGGGTTTTCAGGGCATCGAGCAGCGCTTTGTCGCTCATGCCCTCAATAAGGTCGTCCCAGACGTTTTCCGAGGCTTCCAGCAGCACTTCGCCGCGTTTGGTGTGGTCGATCAGCTGCCAGACCGCGTGACGGGCATCGGCGGGCAGCGCCTCCAGCGCATCCGCCAGATCCGGCGGCGGCAAATGCGCTACCAGCGCGCCCACTTCCGCCATATCTTCCGCCAGCGTGCCGACGTCATACTGTTCGGCGAGCGTCAGCTTGTTGAGTAAGGTGGAGGTGATCGCTTTATCGGTGGTGAGCAGCCAGATCAGGCGCGCTCGTTCTTCATCGCGCAACCGGGCGCTGTTGTTTGGTATGACTGACATAGGACATCCCTGCATTCGTGATCATGATGACAGGGTAAAGCATAGCGGCAGGTAAGATAAATAAATGGAATGAATAAAAAAACCCGGCGCAACGAGCCGGGCTTTTTCGATCAGGCGGTACGGGATACCGCATCGCGTGACGCGGCATCGCGCTCTGCGCCGGTCAGCTCTGACAATTTGCCGTCCCGCATCTCCAGCAGACGATCGGCGTGAATAAAGTAGTGATCGTCATGGCTGATGGCGAAAATGGTTTTACCCATTTCTTTCATCAATGGCAGCAGCACCTGATAGAACTCGCGGCGGAAATGCGGATCCTGATCGGCGGCCCACTCATCCAGCAGGATGATGTCACGATCTTCCGCCAGCGCCAGCAGCAGGGCCACGCGCTTCTTCTGCCCTTTCGAAAGCTTGAGATTGAGGATTTTGCCGTCCTTCAGCTCCAGCTTGTGGGACATTTTCAGCTGATTAAGCCATTTGTCCACCAGCGCCGGATCGGCAGAGTTGCCCTGCGGGCCAAGCAGTTGATCAAACAACCAGACATCGGTAAACACTGCCGAGAACAGCTGACGATAGTCTTCCGGTTTGTTTGCCGCCAGCGGCTTGCCGTCAATAAGGATCTCGCCGGACACCGGCTGGTACAGCCCGGTAAGCAGCATCGCCAGCGTCGATTTGCCGCTGCCGTTGCCGCCGATCAGAAACACCAGCTCGCCCCGGTGCAATGTCAGATTCAGCGGACCGACGGCAAAAGCGTTGTCCTGATAGGTAAAAGTGACATCGCGCATTTCAAGCGTCTGCCAGTCCTGCAACGACACCGGACGCGGGAATTCTTCTTTATAAGGCGCGAGATCAAACTGGTTCAGCTTGTTGAACGCCACCTGCGCGCTGAGCAGCGTCGGCAGCGCGCCGACCGCCGACAGCAGCGGCGTGCGCAGGAACAGCACGGTAAGGGAGAAGATCGCCGCGACGTTGGTATCCGCCCAGCCGAGGCTGTTCGCCATCCAGAACACCAGGCCAATCGCCCCCAGCATCATAATGTTTGACCAGTTCACCGCGCTCAGGTGGAAAGTGTCGGCGCGAATAATATGGTGGCGGTATTCCCGCGCATCCGGCAGATAGAGCTGGTTATAGATGTATTCGGCGCGTTCGCGGTTGAGGGTCAGTTCTTTACGCCCTTCCAGCACCGTCTGGTAATCGTTATGCAGTTTGTCTTCGGTTTCACGCAGCGTGGCGATATGTTTGTACACCCGCGCCACCAGCACAAATCCCACCCAAATGGTGATCGCCATCCATACCGCGGTGACCATCAGCATTTTACCGGACAGCCAGCCCATGTAAGCCGCGCAGCCGACGGTCAGAATAATGCCCTGCACCAGTTCCGGCAGACGGACAAAGGCGATGGTGATATTACGCACGTCGCTGGTCAGACCCGCCAGCAGAGAGGCGCTGCCGAGCTGCTCAATACGCTCGACGTGGGTGTCCAGAATACGCTTGATAAATTCACTGCGCAGACGGTAAACGAAATGGTGACCGAGGGTGGTCAGCGCCAGCTGGGAGCCGAGGGTGACCGCCATCAACAGGATCAACAGCCCGAGGAATTCCGGTAGCACGGAGAGCGAAATATCAACGTTTTCAATCAGCCGCTGGTTGATAAAGGCAATCAGCCCGATACCCAGCGCGGCGCTGGCAAGGCTTAACGCCAGTACGGCAATAAAAGGCCAGCGATATTGTCGCCAGACGAGAAGAAGAAGTGGCATAAAAGCGATCCGCACAGAGTAAAAACAGCGTGCAGTGTAAACGGCTCTTGTGCTGGATCAAGAATAATTGCTATTTATGTTCGCAATAACCCCGCCTGGCGGAACGTCAGGTTGTAGCGGTACTCGCCGGTGTCCGGATGCTGCCCGGCTTTCAGCGGCAGAATGCCATGATAAAAGAGACGCGATTCGCCGCCCCACACCACCACATCCCCCTGCTCCAGCATCACCCGGGCGACGGGATCGTTACGTTTCAGGCCGCCAAACTGAAAAACCGCGGGCAGCCCCAGCGAAACGGACACAATAGGCGCGCGCAGATCCGGCTCGTCTTTATCCTGATGCAACGAGAGTTTCGCGCCCGGCGCATAGCGGTTAATCAGACAGGCGTCAGGGGTAAAATCGGGATAGCCCGCCGCCTGCGCCGCGCGATCGCACAATGAACGGAACACCTCCGGCATCAATGGCCACGGACGCTGCGTGAGGGGATCTTCCGTCGCATACAGATAACCCCGCGCATTGGTCGCCCAGCCGAGGTTACCGCAGTTGGTCATCGCCACCGACATGGTGTAGCCGCCGGGGGTGATCATATGGCGAAACGGCGACTGCGCCGCTACCTGCGCGATGCCGTCCAGCAACGCCTGCGCCTCGCTGACGGCAAAACGGCGCAGGATCACCGCGCCCGGTGCGAGTGGCTCCTGCCAGGGTTCTTCATCGGCAAACAAATCCAGCATTACGGCTCCTCCTGTTCAGATTCACGGGCCAGCAATTGCGCTTTGCGCGCCAGTCCCCAGCGGTAGCCGGAGAGCGCGCCATTGACGCGCAACACGCGGTGACAGGGGATCACCACGGCCAGCGTATTGGCCGCACAGGCGCTGGCGACGGCACGCACGGCGCGGGGTTTGCCGATGGCTTGCGCCACCCGCTGATAGCTGACGGTCTCCCCGGCAGGGATCTGGCGTAGCGCGTTCCATACCTGCCGCTGAAAGGCGGTGCCGCGCACATCCAGCGGCAGCGCCAGGGTATGTCGCGGGTTATCCAGTACCGCAATCACCTGATGTACCCGTCGGGTGAAATCCTTATCGCCCGCTTCTCTGTGCGCACCGGGAAAGGCGCGCGCCAGTTCGGCAAGCAGTTGCTGGTCGTTGTCAGCCAGCAAAATGGCGCAGATACCGCGCTCGCTTTCCGCCACCAGGCAGCGCCCCAGCGTACAGCCTTCCAGCGCATAGCGAAGGGTGGTGTCCCTGCCGCCGCTGCGGTATTGCTGCGCCGTCATGCCAAGCGCCCGATCCGCGTGACGATAATAGCTGCTGCTATCCGGGAATCCGGCAGCCAGCACGGCGTCGGTCACCGTTGTGCCTGCGGCCAGATTCTGCCGCAGACGTTCAGCGCGATATGCCAGTTGCCAGGCTTTGGGCGTCATGCCGGTAGTGGCTTTAAAAAGGCGATGGAAATGATAAGGGCTCATCGCCACCTGCCGCGCCAGCGCGTCGAGGGTGACGGGGGGGGCCTGCTCCAGCAGGCGACAGGCCTGTTCGATTTTATCGAGGCGGTGCTGACCGGCGGCAGGAAGATCCGGCTGGCAGCGTTTGCAGGGACGAAAGCCCGCCGCCCTGGCGCTGTCGGCATCGGGGAAAAAACGCACGTTCTCCCGCAGCGCATGACGGGCGCGGCACGACGGGCGGCAGTAAATCCCGGTGGTGATCACCGCAAAAATAAAGTGACCATCAGCGTCGGGATTGCGATCCAGCACCGCCTGCCAGCGGTGCGCATCGTTTTGCAACAGTAGTTCAGACATGGCGGGCTCCTCCGTTAAGTGTAGCCTGAGGATGAGCCACACCGGCAGCCTTCGCACCCGCAATCTTGCGGTTTAATTTTTTTCGCTCACCAGGAAGGCCTGGAATTGCGGCGTCATCCAGGGAACAAATTTATCCCCCTCTTTGGTGATCATATACACCGCCAGCCCCTCGCGGCGCGCCACTTCTTTCGCCTGCTGCGGTCCGAGCACCATCAGCCCGGTATCCCAGCCGTCCGCCTCCAGCGCCGTTGGCGCGATCACCGTCACCGACACCAGATTGTGCGTTATCGGACTGCCGGTCTGCGGATCGATAACGTGGGAAAGCCGTTTGCCGTCCAGCTCATAGTAGTTGCGGTAGCTGCCGGAGGTGCTGATACCGTGGCCGTTAATATCGACAATGGCCTGCACCGCGTTTTCACGGTCGGTTGGCTTCTGGATCGCCACCCGCCAGGGCTTGCCGTCGCCGTTCATGCCGCGGCTGGCGAGCGCGCCGCCTACGGATACCAGATAGCGCGGGATACCCTCCTGCGCCATCAGATGCGCCAGATGATCGGCGGCGTAGCCTTCGCCGACGGTGGAGAGGTCAACAAACAGATCCGGCAGATCTTTTTGCAGATACTGTCGCCCGGCCTCCTGGGTGACCGTCAGATGTTGCAGACCGGTACGCGCTTTCGCCGCGTCGATTTGTTCCTGCGACGGGATGGTGACCGGCTGTTTGTCCGGGCCAAAGCCCCACAGATTGACCAGCGGGCCGACGGTAATATCCATCGCGCCCTCGGTTTTATAGCCGATGCGCAGTGAGGTGGTGACAATATCCGCCATCGCTTCGCTCACAGGCCAGGGAGTCAGGCTGGAGGAGGCGTTAAAGCGCATCAGGGCAGAGTCATTTTTCCAGGTCGACATCATCTGATCGTCAGCATCGAGCTGCGCCTGGATTTTTTGCCGGAGTTCGTCGGCGCGCGGTTTTTCCAGGTTCACAACGCTGACGCGCCATGAGGTGCCCATGGTTTTACCTTCCAGCACGGTGACCGCTGACGCCGCCGGTTGTGGGCTGGATACCGCGTCACAGCCCGCTAAAAAAACTGAAGCCGCGAGCATCGCGGCACGAAGAAAACGCAGATCCATGTCTTTTCCCCCCTTGCTGAATGCGCGCAAGGGTACACTAAAAGTCTAAGTTTGTGAGCAATAAAAAAAGGGGCCATGCGGCCCCTTCGCTAAGCGTCTCAGTTGATTAGAACTGGTAAACCACGCCCAGCGCAACGATATCATCCGTGCTGATGCCAGCCTGACGGGTGAAGGTGTTGTCGTCCAGCAGGTTGATTTTGTAATCAACGTAGGTGGAGAGGTTTTTGTTGAAGTAGTAAGTGGTGCCCACATCAACATATTTCAGCAGATCCTGGTCGCCGAAATCACGGCCGTTAGCGCTGCTGATGTCTTTCCCGCGGGATTGCAGGTACGCGATGGACGGACGCAGGCCGAAGTCGAACTGGTACTGTGCAACGGCTTCGAAGTTCTGTGCTTTATCCGCAAAGCCCCATGCGGCAGTACGGCCGGAACCGTTAGAGGTACCGAAACGGGTCGCGTTGTAAGTCTGGGAGAACTGCGCTGCCAGGTAAACGTTGTTGGCATCGTATTTCAGGCCGCCGCTGTAAACGTCAGCGCGGTCGCCGTTACCGTAAGCGTCTGCCACGTTCTGGTCAGAGGTACGTTTGGAGGAAGACATTGCGCCGCCCACGCTGAAGCCTTCGCCCAGATCGTAGGTCAGGGACATGCCGTAGCCGTCGCCGTTCTGTTTCAGGGTGCTGCGACCATTGTCGTTTTCACCGCTGGTGCTGCCGTTTTTGCCCTGGTACTGCACCGCAAAGTTCAGGCCATCAACCAGACCGAAGAAGTCGGTGTTACGGTAAGTCGCCACGCCGTTAGCACGGGACTGCATGAAGTTGTCCGCGCCGTAGGTATCGCCGCCGAATTCCGGCAGCACGTCGGTCCAGGAGGTCACATCGTAGATCACGCCGTAGTTACGACCGTAATCGATGGCACCGGCATCACCGAAACGCACACCGGCAAAGGCCAGACGGGTCCATGCCTGGTCGCTTGCGCCTTCGGCTTCGTCCGCCTGTACGTTGTATTCCCACTGGCCGAAACCGGTGATCTGGTCGTTAACCTGAGTTTCGCCCTTGAAGCCGAAACGTACGTAGGTTTTGTCGCCGTCGTCGCCATCGTTATCAGAGAAATAGTGCAGGCCGTCGACTTTACCGTACAGATCTAATTTGTTGCCGTCTTTGTTATAAATTTCAGCCGCATTTGCAGCGCCTGCTACGAGCAGAGCAGGCACCACCAGGGAAAGGACTTTGCGTTTCATGTTATTAACCCTCTGTAATATGCTTATTTTTATATGCCACTGCTTACTGATTAACCTGCTAACCAGTCGGCGAGTTCATTCTCCCTAAAAATACAGAATAATCCAACAACATTATGATACGAAAAATCTAAAGGTGTTTCTTTTTACCGCTTAGATGTTTCAATATGTAAATTGCACGGAACTTTTTTTAGCACTAATAGCTAAAAAATAGCGCACGGAAAATCAAAGATGATAATTAAATCAATATAATCAATAATTTGAAATGACAAACAATGATAGCACTGAATGATAAAACAAAATCATAACCTGCGACTAAAATAATCTGGCTATCATCATTAACTTTTATTTATTACCTTCATTCGGCTTCGAATGACTGTTTACCCCTATTACAACCGGATGCTCTGCATTCGGTTTTTTTTTGCCCCGCACCGCCCGGATAACAGAAAAAGCGGTACCGCAGGTAAATTATAATGACTATTAATTAATCACTTAGCCGCAGAGTGATATTAGCTGCCAATACTCCGTGAATTAATTTCTTGATTAAAAGTGCTATCCCTTTACTTTTCAGAGTTAATAACGGGAAAAATGGCGATTAATTGTACGTGCCTTGCCGATCCGCTGTGCCGCCTCCCTTTTTGTCCCCCCGCTGCGGCCTTTACCTGCAAGAGAGTCTGGAAATTCATTCATTAGGCTTTATACTGCCTGCTGTACACTGCCGTGTAACATAACAACTACAAGCCCGACGCAGGCGCGAGCGGCGCGGTAGTCTCCTGTCTTAGTCTTACGAAAGGCGCTAAATGGCTTTTTCTTCGCGTGTTGGCATAACGGGTTACACACACTAATGAGTCGATCTGACACCATGAACCCTGGAAAATTTTCCCTGATACCGGGCAGCATTACCCGTTTCTTTCTTCTGTTGATCATCGTTCTGCTGGTCACCATGGGTGTAATGGTGCAAAGCGCCGTCAATGCCTGGCTGAAGGATAAAAGCTATCAGGTGGTGGATATTACGCATGCCATGCATAAGCGCATCGATACCTGGCGCTACGCCACCTGGCAGATCTATGACAATATCGCCGCGGCGCCCGCCTCACCGGCGGATGGCCTGCAGGAAACCCGCTTAAAGCAGGATGTCTATTATCTGGAGAAGCCGCGCCGTAAGACGGAAGCGCTGATTTTCGGCTCCCATGACGGCTCGACGCTGGAGATGACCCAGCGCATCTCAACCTATCTGGATACGCTGTGGGGCGCGGAAACCGTGCCCTGGTCCATGTATTATCTCAACGGCCAGGATAACAGCATGATCCTGGTGTCGACGCTGCCGCTGAAAGATCTCTCCTCCGGCTTTAAAGAATCGTCCATTGGCAGCATTGTCGATGCCCGTCGCGCGGAGATGCTGCAACAGGCCAACGCCCTGGATGAGCGGGAAAGCTTCTCGCCGTTGCGCCGTCTGACCTGGCAGAATGGTTACTATTTCACGCTGCGCACTACGTTCAACCAGCCGGGACATCTGGCGACGGTGGTGGCTTTCGATCTGCCGATCAACGATTTGATCCCGCCGGGCATGGTGCTGGACAGCTTCCGTCTGGAGAGCGATGCCTCCCAGAGCGCCCTGCGCACCGCGGATAAAGAGATGGCGGACAGCGCGTCGGTGAATTTCAACAGCTCGCAGATTGAGATTTCCTCCTCACTCAACTCTACGGGCATGCGGCTGGTGTGGCAGGTGCCCTTTGGCACGCTGCTGCTGGACACGCTGCAAAACATCCTGCTGCCGCTGCTGTTAAACATCGGCCTGCTGGCGCTGGCGCTGTTTGGCTATACCACCTTCCGCCATCAGCCGGGCCGTCTGAGCGAAAACGCCGCCCTGCCCGGCGCGAATAACGAACTGCGCATGCTGCGGGCCATCAACGAAGAGATTGTGTCGGTGCTGCCGCTGGGGCTGCTGGTGCACGATCAGGAAGCTAACCGTACGGTGATCAGCAATAAAATCGCCGACCACCTGCTGCCGCATCTTAATTTGCAGAACATCACCAGCATGGCCGACCAGCATCAGGGCGTGATCCAGGCGACGGTCAACAACGAACTCTATGAGATCCGCCAGTTCCGCAGCCAGGTTTCGCCGCGCACGCAGATTTTTGTCATCCGCGATCAGGACAGAGAAGTGCTGGTGAATAAAAAGCTCAAGCAGGCGCAGCGTCTGTATGAGAAAAACCAGCAGGGCCGCACCGCCTTTATGCAGCATATTGGCGCGGCGCTGTCGCAGCCTGCGAAACAACTGGCGCAGGACGCGGCGGCGGTAGATAGCGAAAACGCGCAAAAGCTGGCAGCGCAGGCTGACCGGCTGGTACAGCTGGTGGATGAGATCCAGCTTGCCAATCTGCTGGAAAACGACGGCTGGAAAAGCGCCGCCAGCATGTTCTCGATTCAGGATCTGATCGACGAGGTGGTGCCCGCGGTGCTGCCGGTGGTGAAACGTAAAGGGTTGCAGTTGTTGATCAACAACCATCTGCCGGCCAATGAACAGCGCCACGGCGATCGCGACGCCCTGCTGCGCATTCTGACCATGCTTATCCAGTACGCGGTGACCACCACGCAGATTGGCAAAATCACGCTTGAAGTGGACGCCGATGAATCCGCAGGGGATCGCCTGACCTTCCGTATCCTCGATACCGGGGAAGGCGTGACGGCGAGCGAAGTGGATAATCTGCATTTCCCGTTCCTCAACGACACCCAGGAGGATCGCTATGGCAAAGCTAATGCCCTCACCTTCTGGCTGTGCGATCAGCTGGCGCGTAAACTTGGCGGCCATCTGAATATTAAAGCGCGTGAAAGTTTAGGAACGCGCTATTCTTTACACGTTAAAATGGATGCACGTCCGCAGGCAGACGATGAGGAAGAGAAATTACTGGATGATGTCGTCGCCATGATTGATATTACGTCCAGCGATATTCGTAATATCGTGGTGCGTCAGCTGGAAAACTGGGGCGCAAGCTGCATTACCCCGGACGAACGCCTGGCGAGTCAAGAATATGATCTCTTTTTAACGGATAATCCGTCTAATCTTACTGCCTCGGGCTTGCTTTTAAGCGATGATGAGCCCGGCTCGCGTAAAATCGGCCCAGGCCAGTTGCGCGTGAACTTTAATATGAGTAATGCAATGCAGGAAGCGATATTGCAACTCATTGAAGAGCAACTGGCACAGGAAGATGTTCCGGCGTCCCCGCTGGGGGGCAATGAAAATGCCGAACTCCATGCCAGCGGCTATTACGCACTGTTTGTGGATACAGTACCCGACGATGTTAAGAGGTTGTATACTGAATCCGCCGCACGCGATTTAGCGGCGCTGGCGCAGACGGCACACCGCCTGAAAGGCGTGTTTGCCATGCTTAACCTGGTACCCGGCAAACAGTTATGTGAAACGCTGGAACATTTAATTCATGAGAACGATGTTCCAGGCATAGAAAAATACATCAGCGACATTGACGATTATGTCAAAAGCTTGCTGTAAGCAAGGTAGCCTTATACATGAACAATATGAACGTAATTATTGCCGATGACCATCCGATCGTACTGTTCGGTATTCGCAAATCACTCGAACAAATCGAGTGGGTGAATGTAGTCGGTGAATTTGAAGATTCTACACAGCTGATCAATAACCTTCCCAAGCTTGATGCCCATGTACTGATTACCGATCTTTCCATGCCGGGCGACAAGTACGGTGACGGGATCACCCTGATTAAATATATCAAGCGCCACTTCCCTAACCTGTCAGTGATTGTGCTGACGATGAACAACAACCCTGCCATTTTAAGCGCCGTACTGGAGCTGGATATCGAAGGGATTGTATTAAAACAAGGCGCGCCAACCGATCTGCCGAAAGCGCTGGCCGCGTTGCAGAAAGGGAAGAAATTTACCCCGGAGAGCGTTTCCCGTCTGCTGGAGAAAATCAGCGCGGGCGGCTATGGCGACAAACGCCTGTCTCCGAAAGAGAGCGAAGTGCTGCGTCTGTTCGCAGAAGGTTTCCTGGTAACGGAAATCGCCAAGAAGCTGAACCGCAGTATCAAAACCATCAGTAGCCAGAAAAAGTCGGCGATGATGAAACTGGGCGTGGAAAATGACATTGCCCTGCTTAACTACCTCTCGTCCGTAACGCTGAGCGCGGCGGATACCAAAGAGTAACTGCCATACCGACGTTACCCCGCCCGGCGGGGTAACGCCTTTTCCTGCTTTATCCCCGCGCTTTTCTTACCCGCTCCGCATAGACCGCCAGCGTCTGCTGGATCACGTCCAGCGTTACCGGCTTCGACAGACAGCTGTCCATACCGGACTCCAGACAACGCTGCTTCTCTTCCGCCAGCGCGTTTGCCGTCACGCCCACCACCGGCAGCGTCAGCCCGAGCTGACGAATCCGCTGCGTCAGGCGATAGCCATCCATGTTCGGCATGTTCACATCGCTCAGAATGATGTCGATATGGTTTTTGCTCAGCACATTGAGCGCGTCGACGCCGTCGTTCGCCGTTTTGCACTGATAGCCCAGCGAACCGAGCTGATCCGCCAGCAGGCGACGGTTAATCGGATGGTCATCCACCACCAGGATCATCATGTCGTCATTGCTGGCGACCAGCGAATCCGGCAGTTGCAGCGCACGTGAGGCGTCGTTATTTTCCATGGTAATGCTGTAGATACGCGCCAGCAGCGCGATCAGCTCATGGGGTGAGGCAACACTGTGCACCCACTGTCCGGCCGCCCGCTCCTGCGGAATGCCGATATGGCGACGGCAGAAGGTAATGGTGGCGCGGCCCGGCCACGGCGTATCCAGATCGTCGTCGGTGATCAGGGTATCGTTGGCGTCCGGCGTTTGCCCTTCGTAACGCAGCACGCGGATGCCGTTCTGCGTCAGCAAGGAGTCAATAAAGGCGCTTAACGCCGCATTGCGCACCGCCAGCCAGCAGGTGGTTTTCTTCAGGCCGTCAACGTCCAGCGGCTGCGCTGGCTGCGCGGCATAAAGCGGAATACGCACCGAGAACTGACTGCCCATGCCCGGCTCGGTATCCACGGCAATATCGCCGTCCATCATGCTGATCAGCTTTTCGCAGATCGCCAGCCCCAGCCCTGTGCCCTGGAAATTACGCTGCACGCCGGTTCCCACCTGGAAGAAGGGATCGAAGAGTCGCACCACTTCTTTACCCGGAATACCCACCCCTGTGTCCCGCACGCGGATACAGAGATATTCCCCGGCGCGCTGCACATGCAGCACAATACAGCCGACATCGGTAAACTTGATGGCGTTGCTCAGCAGGTTGGAGATCACCTGTTGCAGACGCATCGGATCGCCCTGGAGCGCCACCGGCACGTCCGGCTCGATAAAGCAGTACAGGCCGAGCTGTTTACGCACCACCAGCGGCAGATAGTTGGCGGTGATATGGCTCATCAGCTCACGCGGCGAGAATTCACGCGGCTCGATTTTCAGCTGCTCCGATTCGATTTTGGAGAAGTCGAGAATATCGCTGATGATTTTCAGCAGCAGACTCGACGAGTTGTTCATCGCCGTCACCAGGCGATCCACCCCTTTCGGCAGCTCTTTGGTTTGCAGCAGATCGAGGTTGCCGATAATACCGTACAGCGGCGTACGCAGTTCGTGGCTGACGGTGGCAAGGAACATGGATTTCGACTGGCTGGCCTGCTCAGCCGCCTGCGCCATATCCTGCAACGACTCTTCCATCTTCACGCGCGCGCTGACGTCCACCAGCACGCAGATCGCCACGTTTTCGTTGCGATAGCGGGAGTGCACAAAGCTGATTTGCAGATTGGTATTGTTGCTGGTCAGCACATCCACAAAATTGACCTGCTGGCCGCAGATGATCTGCGTCAGCCGCTGCCTGTCCTCGTGGGTGAGCATATTGAGATAATTATGCGCCAGCTCGTTACTGAGGATATTGGTGCCGTCAATGGTGCGCAGAATACAGATCCCGACCGGTGCGGAGGCGACAATTTTGCGGTTGAACTGCTCATGCTCTTCCAGTCGCTGGGCATCGGCCTCGGCGGGAATAAAGATCCGCCGCTCGTACATGCGCGCCAGGGTGAACAACGCCACGCCCACCAGCACGTTGAGCAGTACCGCGTTGAGGATAAGGATGCGCACGCGCTCCAGCACCAGATCGACAGGCACGGAATAGACCACGCTCAGGGACGACGGCGGCAGGCTCTTTTTCAGCACCAGTTCGCGGAAGCCAGAGGAGTAGCCGAACCAGGTGCGCTCCTGTATCCACTCCGGATCGATTTCCAGGCCGTTTTCCGGCCCGGTCAGGGAAATCAGCTGATGCCCGTTTTCATCGAGAATGGTCACGCCCACCGGCAGATTGCCCGGCGTGTAAAAGTTATCCATGCGGATGGTCTGCTCTGATCCCAGCAGCGCCTGTAAACGGTTGCCCAGATAGACCGGCGTTAAGGCATAGAAATAGCCGATGCCCGGACGCGGCCCCTGACTCATCCAGAAGATATTATTGCCGCGCTCTTCCTGCGGGGCATTACGGTATTTGAGAATACGCTCGTGCAGGCTTTTCAGCGCCGTTTCACGCTCCAGCGGTACGTTGCGCAGGCCGAAGTCCGCCATACAGAGGGATTCGTTGCCAATGAGGAACACGCGATTAAGCTCGTAAGCGGCAGAAAAGTTATCGCGCCAGTAGCGCATAAACCACGCCAGCGATTCCAGCGAGCCGCGCCAGGTGTTGCCCATGGCCGAGCAGTCGGAATCCGCAAACAGCGGCGCAAACTCCGGCACATCATTGCGGGCGTTGGGTCCCCGGGACGTCATAATGCCGTTTTCAGCGGTGAGGCGATTTTCGGCAATGTACTTAAGCTCTTTCATCACGTCTGAGGTGCGCTGGACATAGCGTTGCGCCTGCTCAGAACTGAGATTAAGTTCTTTGCGAATGTCGGACTCTTTGTTCTGCAAAGCGTTAACGATATAAAACACCGAACACAGGGCAATCAACAGCCAGAGCAGCAGCGCCAGCGCCCGGAACAGGTATCGTGATACTTTGAGGGTGGTGCGGAAAGAAACAAGGTATTTCAAGGGGGCGAAGCTCCGCCGCAGAATGTAAAAAGAATGTGGATAAAGTAGCGGTAAAACGTCATACCCGCAACGCTAAAGAAAACGCCAATAAAAAGGGCCGGAAGCCCGGCCCTTTTATCGACAAAGCTGATTATTCTTCAGCGTCGTCTGCGACATCATCATCGGTGTCCGCTTCCGGTACGATCTCGTCGTCACCTTCCGCTACGCTGCCGTCGATGGCGTCCAGCTCTTCTTCATCCACCGGCTCAGCCACGCGTTGCAGCCCCACCACGTTCTCATCTTCCGCGGTACGGATGAGGATCACGCCCTGGGTGTTACGACCCACAATGCTGACTTCAGACACGCGGGTACGCACCAGCGTACCGGCATCGGTGATCATCATGATCTGATCGCTGTCGGCCACCTGCACCGCACCCACCACGGAGCCGTTACGCTCGGTGACTTTGATGGAGATAACGCCCTGGGTGCCACGGGATTTGGTCGGGTATTCCGTTTCCGCCGTACGTTTACCGTAGCCGTTCTGAGTGACGGTCAGGATCGCCCCTTCACCGCGCGGTACGATAAGCGACACGACTTTATCTTCGCCCGCCAGTTTGATCCCACGCACGCCCGTTGCGGTACGGCCCATGGCGCGCACCGCGTTCTCTTTAAAGCGCACCACTTTACCGGCGGCAGAGAACAGCATCACTTCATCAGAGCCAGAGGTCAGGTCAACGCCAATCAGCTCGTCGCCGTCGTTCAGGTTCACCGCGATAATACCGGCAGAGCGCGGACGGCTGAATTCGGTCAGCGCCGTTTTCTTCACGGTACCGCTGGCGGTGGCCATAAAGACGTTTACGCCCTCTTCGTACTCGCGTACCGGCAGAATTGCGGTGATACGTTCGTTCGCTTCCAGCGGCAGCAGGTTGACGATTGGACGTCCACGCGCGCCACGGCTCGCTTCCGGCAACTGGTACACTTTCATCCAGTACAGACGGCCACGGCTGGAGAAGCAGAGGATGGTGTCGTGGGTGTTGGCCACCAGCAGACGGTCGATAAAGTCTTCTTCTTTAATACGGGCGGCGGATTTGCCTTTACCGCCGCGACGCTGCGCTTCGTAATCCGTCAGCGGCTGATACTTCACGTAGCCCTGGTGAGACAGGGTGACCACCACGTCTTCCTGGCTGATCAGATCTTCGATGTTGATATCAGCGGTATTGGCGGTGATTTCGGTGCGACGCGCATCGCCAAACTGTTCACGAACCAGTTCCAGCTCTTCGCGGATCACTTCCATCAGACGATCGGCGCTGCCCAGAATGCGCAGCAGTTCGGCGATCTGCTCCAGCAGCTCTTTGTATTCGTCGAGCAGTTTTTCGTGCTCAAGGCCGGTCAGTTTCTGCAGACGCAGATCCAGAATCGCCTGTGCCTGCTGTTCAGTCAGATAGTACTGACCGTCACGCACGCCGAATTCCGGCTCCAGCCACTCAGGACGCGCAGCGTCATCGCCCGCACGTTCCAGCATGGCGGAGACGTTGCCCAGCTCCCATGAACGCGCCACCAGACCGGCTTTCGCTTCGGCCGGGGTCGGCGCGCGGCGGATCAGCTCGATAATCGGGTCGATGTTGGCCAGCGCAATAGCCAGCGCTTCGAGGATGTGCGCACGATCGCGGGCTTTACGCAGTTCAAAAATGGTACGACGGGTCACCACTTCACGGCGGTGGCGCACAAACGCAGAAAGAATATCTTTCAGGTTCATGATCTTCGGCTGACCATGGTGCAGTGCCACCATGTTGATACCGAAGGAGACCTGCATCTGAGTCTGCGAATAGAGGTTGTTCAGCACCACTTCGCCAACGGCATCGCGCTTGATCTCAATGACAATGCGCATCCCGTCTTTATCAGACTCGTCGCGCAGGCCGCTGATGCCTTCCAGACGTTTTTCTTTCACCAGTTCGGCGATTTTCTCAATCAGGCGCGCTTTGTTCACCTGATACGGAATTTCATGCACGATAATGGTTTCGCGACCGGTTTTGGCGTCGGCTTCCACTTCCGCGCGGGCGCGAATGTAGATTTTGCCGCGACCGGTACGATAGGCTTCTTCAATACCGCGGCGACCATTAATAATGGCGGCAGTCGGGAAGTCAGGCCCCGGGATGTGCTCCATCAGCCCTTCGACGCTGATATTTTCATCGTCGATATACGCCAGACAGCCGTTGATCACTTCCGTCAGGTTGTGCGGCGGAATGTTAGTCGCCATACCTACGGCGATACCGGAGGCCCCGTTTACCAGCAGGTTAGGGATTTTAGTGGGCATCACGTCCGGAATTTTTTCCGTGCCGTCATAGTTGTCCACAAAATCAACGGTTTCTTTTTCCAGATCGGCCATCAGTTCGTGGGCGATCTTCGACATACGGATTTCCGTATAACGCATCGCCGCAGCGGAGTCGCCGTCTACGGAACCGAAGTTACCCTGGCCGTCGACCAGCATGTAACGTAAGGAGAATGGCTGCGCCATACGAACGATAGTGTCATATACCGCGGTATCACCATGAGGATGGTATTTACCGATGACATCACCGACGACGCGGGCAGATTTTTTGTAGGCTTTATTCCAGTCATTGCCCAATACGTTCATGGCGTATAGTACGCGACGGTGAACCGGTTTTAAGCCATCGCGGACATCCGGCAGCGCACGGCCAACAATGACCGACATCGCATAGTCCAGATAGGAGCTCTTCAGCTCTTCCTCGATGTTAACCGGTGTAATTTCTCTCGCAAGGTCGCTCATGTAACCGCTATCCCTCTACTGTGTCCCGGATTCAAAGGTCGCAAATTATAACACAGCCCGCGCGTGAGAGGTAAACCAATCGGTTTATTCACGCCCGTGGCCTGATATACTTCACGGTCTTGATGATAAAGGAGTAAAAGCGCCCATGAATGTCGAAAAACCGTCGGTGGCTCATAACGTCGACCACGATGAAATTGCGAAATTTGAAGCGGTCGCGTCTCGCTGGTGGGATCTGGAAGGCGAGTTCAAACCATTGCACCGTATTAACCCGCTGCGCCTGGGCTATATTGCCGAACGCGCTGGCGGCCTGTTTGGTAAGCAGGTGCTGGACGTAGGCTGCGGTGGCGGCATTCTGGCGGAGAGCATGGCGCGCGAAGGCGCAACCGTGACCGGCCTGGATATGGGCTTTGAGCCGCTACAGGTGGCGCGCCTGCATGCCCTGGAATCCGGCGTCAACGTTGACTACGTGCAGCGGACAGTGGAAGAACACGCCGCCGCCCACCCGCAGCAATATGATGTAGTGACCTGCATGGAGATGCTGGAGCACGTGCCGGATCCACAGTCCGTGGTGAACGCCTGCGCAAAACTGGTGAAACCCGGCGGCCACGTCTTCTTCTCTACCCTTAACCGCAACGGCAAAGCCTGGCTGATGGCGGTGGTCGGTGCGGAATACGTACTGCGCATGGTGCCGAAAGGTACGCACGACGTGAAAAAATTCATCAAGCCGGCAGAGCTGCTGGGCTGGATCGATGACACCGTGCTGAAGGAGTGCCATATCACCGGCCTGCACTACAACCCGCTGACCGACAAATTCAAGCTCGCGCCAGGGGTTGACGTTAACTATATGCTGCATACAAAAGCACGAAACGACTAACGTCATGCGAAATTGTTATGAAGATTGCGTGACAGGACGTTACGCATTTTCTCCGGCCGATGAAGAAATCAGCACTCGATCAAATTTCTTATTTTTTTTGCAAATGATTGACTTTCCCTGGAGGCCTTACAGTTCGGGGACTTAGCGATTCTTACCTTTTCGCAACCTTAAATTAACGCCAAAATCAACTCTTGTACTCAAAAGAATCCCTACTAGAATACTCACCATATAGCGTTTCTCTTATCGCAAACCCCCTACATGTAGTATTTATCCACAGAGTTAGCCACAGCGCGGACTTGTGGATAAACGGGGGATATTTTTTCTATTTCACGGACAGGTAAATCCCACATGAATCAGAGTCTGCTGGTGACAAAGCGTGATGGTCGTACTGAGCGCATCAATCTGGATAAAATCCACCGCGTACTGGATTGGGCGGCAGAAGGGCTGAATAACGTCTCCATCTCTCAGGTTGAACTGCGTTCACACATTCAGTTTTATGACGGCATTAAAACCTCCGACATTCATGAAACCATCATCAAAGCCGCCGCCGATCTGATCTCCCGCGACGCGCCTGATTATCAGTATCTGGCCGCGCGCCTGGCGATTTTCCATCTGCGCAAAAAAGCCTACGGCCAGTTTGAGCCACCGACGCTGTTCAACCACGTGCTGAAAATGGTTGAGCTGGGCAAATATGACCACCATCTGCTGGAAGACTACAGCGAAGAAGAGTTCCGCCAGATGGACGCCTTTATCCAGCACGATCGCGATCTGACCTTCTCCTACGCGGCCGTGAAACAGCTGGAAGGCAAATACCTGGTGCAGAACCGCGTGACCGGCGAAATCTACGAGAGCGCGCAGTTCCTGTATATTCTGGTGGCCGCATGCCTGTTCTCGAACTACCCGCGTGAAACCCGTCTGGACTACGTGAAGCGTTTCTATGACGCCGTATCCACCTTTAAGATTTCACTGCCGACGCCGATCATGTCCGGCGTGCGCACCCCGACCCGTCAGTTCAGCTCCTGCGTACTGATCGAGTGCGGCGATAGCCTGGATTCCATCAACGCCACCTCCAGCGCCATCGTGAAATACGTGTCCCAGCGCGCCGGTATCGGCATCAACGCCGGTCGAATCCGTGCGCTGGGCAGCCCGATCCGTGGCGGCGAAGCCTTCCACACTGGCTGTATCCCGTTCTACAAACATTTCCAGACCGCGGTGAAGTCCTGCTCCCAGGGCGGCGTGCGCGGCGGTGCAGCCACCCTGTTCTACCCGATGTGGCATCTGGAAGTGGAAAGCCTGCTGGTGCTGAAAAACAACCGTGGCGTGGAAGGCAACCGCGTACGTCACATGGATTACGGCGTACAGATCAACAAACTGATGTACACCCGTCTGCTGAAAGGTGAAGACATCACCCTGTTCAGCCCGTCTGACGTGCCTGGCCTGTACGACGCCTTCTTCGCCGATCAGGACGAGTTCGAGCGTCTGTATACCCAGTACGAAAAAGACGACAGCATCCGCAAGCAGCGCGTGAAAGCGGTAGATCTGTTCTCGCTGATGATGCAGGAACGCGCCTCTACGGGCCGTATCTACATTCAGAACGTTGACCACTGCAACACCCACAGCCCGTTCGATCCGGCTATTGCCCCGGTGCGCCAGTCTAACCTGTGCCTGGAAATCGCCCTGCCGACCAAACCGCTGATGGACGTGAACGACGAAAACGGTGAAATCGCGCTGTGTACGCTGTCTGCGTTCAACCTCGGCGCTATCGATTCGCTGGACGAGCTGGAAGAGCTGGCGACCCTTGCGGTACGTGCTCTGGACGCCCTGCTGGACTATCAGGATTACCCGATCCCGGCTGCAAAACGTGGCGCAATGGGCCGCCGCACGCTGGGTATTGGCGTGATCAACTTCGCCTACTATTTAGCGAAACACGGCGTGCGTTACTCCGACGGTAGCGCCAACAACCTGACGCATAAAACCTTCGAAGCCATTCAGTACTTCCTGCTGAAAGCCTCTAACGAGCTGGCGAAAGAGCAAGGTGCGTGCCCGTGGTTCAACGAAACCACCTATGCGAAAGGTATTCTGCCGACCGATACCTACAAGAAAGATCTGGACGCGATTGTCACCAAAGAGCTGCATTACGACTGGGAAGCGCTGCGCGAATCCATTAAAACGCACGGTCTGCGTAACTCCACGCTCTCTGCGCTGATGCCGTCCGAGACCTCGTCGCAGATCTCCAACGCCACCAACGGTATTGAACCGCCGCGCGGCCACGTGAGCATCAAAGCGTCGAAAGACGGTATTCTGCGTCAGGTGGTGCCGGATTATGAGCACCTGAAAGACAGCTATGAACTGCTGTGGGATATGCCGAATAACGACGGTTATCTGCAACTGGTGGGCATCATGCAGAAGTTTATCGACCAGTCGATCTCTGCCAACACCAACTACGATCCGACGCGCTTCCCGTCAGGGAAAGTCCCGATGCAGCAGCTGTTGAAAGATCTGCTCACCGCCTACAAATTTGGCGTGAAGACGCTGTATTACCAGAACACCCGCGATGGCGCAGAAGATTCACAGGATGATCTGGTGCCGTCCATTCAGGATGATGGCTGCGAAAGCGGCGCGTGTAAGATTTAATAAATTGCCCGGCGGCGCAAAGCCTGCCGGGCCTGAGGTTAGGTTTTGTAGGCCGGGTAAGCTTTGCGCCACCCGGCGTATCATTGCAGGACAGGAAATACTCGCATGGCATACACCACCTTTTCACAGACGAAAAATAACCAGCTGCTGGAACCGATGTTTTTCGGCCAGCCGGTGAACGTTGCACGCTACGATCAGCAAAAATATGACATCTTCGAAAAGCTGATCGAGAAACAACTCTCTTTCTTCTGGCGTCCGGAAGAAGTTGACGTCTCCCGTGACCGTATCGACTTCCAGGCCCTGCCGGAACACGAAAAGCACATCTTTTTAAGCAACCTGAAATACCAGACGCTGCTGGATTCCATTCAGGGACGCAGCCCGAACGTGGCGCTGCTGCCGCTGATCTCTATTCCGGAACTGGAAACCTGGGTGGAAACCTGGGCGTTTTCAGAAACCATCCACTCCCGCTCTTATACTCATATCATTCGCAACATTGTGAACGATCCGGCGGTGGTGTTTGACGATATCGTGACCAACGAGCAGATCCTCAAACGCGCCGAAGGTATTTCTCACTACTACGACGATCTGATCGAGCTGACCAGCTACTGGCATCTGCTGGGTGAAGGCACGCATAACGTCAACGGCAAAACAGTGACCGTTAACCTGCGCGAGCTGAAAAAGAAACTGTACCTGTGCCTGATGAGCGTCAACGCGCTGGAAGCGATCCGCTTCTACGTCAGCTTCGCCTGCTCTTTCGCCTTCGCCGAGCGCGAACTGATGGAAGGCAACGCCAAAATCATCAAGCTGATCGCCCGTGATGAAGCCCTGCACCTGACCGGCACCCAGCATATGCTGAACCTGCTGCGCAGCGGCGTGGACGATCCCGAGATGGCTGAAATCGCCGAAGAGTGTAAGCAGGAGTGCTATGACCTGTTTGTACTGGCGGCGGAACAGGAAAAAGAGTGGGCAGCCTACCTGTTCCAGGGCGGCTCCATGATCGGCCTGAACAAAGACATTCTTTGCCAGTATGTGGATTACATCACCAACATCCGCATGCAGGCCGTGGGTCTTGATTTGCCGTTCCAGACCCGCTCGAACCCGATCCCGTGGATCAACGCCTGGCTGGTGTCCGACAACGTGCAGGTCGCGCCGCAGGAAGTGGAAGTCAGCTCTTATCTGGTCGGTCAGATTGATTCCGAAGTGAACACTGACGATCTGAGTGACTTCCAGCTCTGATGAGCCGCGTCATTCTGCGCATCACTGGCACAGAACTCCTGTGCCAGGATGAACATCCGTCGTTACTGGCGGCGCTGGAATCGCACCAGGTGGCGGTGGAATATCAGTGTCGTGAAGGCTATTGCGGCTCCTGCCGCACGCGGCTGGTGGCCGGTCAGGTTGACTGGCTGACCGAGCCGCTGGCCTTTATTTCCGCCGGTGAAATCCTTCCCTGCTGTTGCCGTGCGCGTGGCGATATTGAAATCGAGTTATAGCGCGTCAGATTTTCCGCAAATGAATTAATTTCCGGCGTTTATTATTTCAGCTCCCCAAACATCAGCAGCTACTGCAAATAATATAAAAAAACCCTGAACAGCACTGTTCAGGGTTAAATTCCTGGTTGACATCACTCACACAGGAATAACTAGCTCTCCTTTATTTCTTCCGGATGATGATGGAGTTCACTCACCCGATAATAAATAGGGGTAATATCGACATAATTGATGCAGTAACCGCTTCCGCGCACGCTGGTGATAAAATCTTCCGGCAGCCCTAACAGACTAAGACGACGGTTAAGATTCTTCAGAACCTGCCACAGACGCTGGGTGGACGGAACCAGATCGTTCTCCTCCCACACCACGCGCAGCAGTTCCTCTTTGGTCACGATGTTCTGGCGGCCATGCTGGAGTAAATAGATAAATAGCTGCAACATCGTATGATTAAATAATACTGAGCCGAACATAAAATATTTCTCAGTACTTCCCTGCGGAAGGCGGTAAAGTCTTCCGTTGTCAATTTCGAAGTGAACTTCTTTGCCTATCACATAGCCGTACAGCCGATATCCCATCGTGTCGTTGCTCATTTGTCCTGAAACTTTGCAAGGAATGCCTTTTTTATTCCTGTTCATAGGCCATACTGTCAATAAGGTCGATTATATGGCTATGGGAATTAGTTTCAACATACAGGGGGAAGGTTATTTTGGCACAGGCCATCGCACGTCGACAAAATATTTACACAACCTAAGTAAAATATTAAGCATCTATCCGCGCAAATTGAACTACAAAAAGTCCAGACACCCGCAAGATGATCGCTATCCGGATCATTAACTTTAAATATTAATTTATGCCTTTTTTGCAGGATAAAATGCTGGTCAGGAATATCGCGCAAAAAAATGCCCCTCCGGACGGAGAGGCATCAGACCAGGGTTAACCGCGTTTACGGGCTATTGCTTCGTGATGCTTTTTCTCACCGATCATAACCACCAGCAACAGCAGCACAGCGATGACGCTACCGCCAATCATCACCATAAAGCCGCCGTCCCAGCCGAAGAAATCGACGGTATAGCCGACAATGGCGCTGGCCGCCACCGAGCCGCCCAGATAACCAAACAGGCCGGTAAAGCCTGCCGCCGTGCCTGCCGCTTTTTTCGGTGCCAGCTCCAGCGCGTGCAGACCAATCAGCATTACCGGGCCGTAAATCAGGAAGCCGATGACGATCATGCAGATCATGTCCACCGTCGGGTTGCCCGGCGGGTTCAGCCAGTACACCACGGTGGCGATGGTCACCAGCGTCATAAAGAATACGCCGGTCGCGCCACGGTTGCCCCTGAACACTTTATCCGACATCCAGCCGCACAGCAGCGTGCCCGGAATACCGGCATATTCATACAGGAAGTAAGCCCATGACGACTTATCCAGCGCGAAGTGTTTCACCTCTTTCAGATAGGTCGGCGACCAGTCGAGAATGCCGTAGCGCAGCAGATAAACAAAAACGTTCGCAATGGCGATGTACCACAGCAATTTATTCGGCAGCACATACTGCATAAAGATCTGCTTCGCGGTCAGCTCTTCTTCGGTTTTTTCGCTGTAATCATCCGGATAGTCGTTCTTATATTCTTCAATAGGCGGTAATCCGCAGGACTGCGGGGTGTCGCGCATCAGGGCAAAGGCAATGAACGCCACGACGATAGCCGCGAACGCCGGCATATAGAGCGCCGCTTTCCAGTCGTTGAACCACGCCATGCCAAGCAGGAACAGCAAGGGCGGGATGCCGCCGCCGACGTTATGCGCGCAGTTCCACACCGACACGATACCGCCGCGCTCTTTCTGCGACCACCAGTGCACCATGGTGCGTCCGCACGGCGGCCAGCCCATCCCCTGGAACCAGCCGCATAAAAACAGCAGCACAAACATAATGGCAATGCTGGAGGTCGCCCAGGGCACAAAGCCCATAAACAGCATTACGGCGGCGGCCAGGATCAGCCCCGCCGGTAAGAAGACGCGCGGATTCGAGCGATCCGATACCGATCCCATGATGAATTTGGAAAAGCCGTAGGCAATGGAAATCCCTGACAGCGCAAAGCCCAGATCGCCGCGGGAAAAGCCCTGCTCCACCAGGAACGGCATCGCCAGCGCAAAGTTTTTCCGCACCAGGTAGTAAGCCGCGTAGCCGAAGAAAATGCCCATAAAAATCTGCCAGCGTAAACGCCGGTAATACGGATCGATCTGCTGCTCCGGTAACCGGGGTTGATGCGCGGCAGGTTTAAAGATGCTCAACATAAAGCCTCCGTGGCATGTGTTGTTTTGTAATGAGTGAAAACGAGCGTCACGCCGCCTCAAAAGCGTGCGACGAGTGAAGACTGGACGTTAACGCAGGAAAAGTCGCGTCGAATGTTACAGAAATATGACAAGGCGCTCAATTCACGCAACAAATGTTCTTTTACTTTCGTTTTATGCGCGAATATGCGCGCAATCAAACAAACCACACAAGGAATGTGGCTAAATGCGCAATAAGGGTCATTAAGATAAGAGGGAAGCGAAAATGCGCGACGTGACTGAGTACGACGTCATCATTATCGGCGGCGGCGCAACCGGGGCGGGGATCGCCCGCGACTGCGCGCTGCGCGGGCTGCGCGTGGTGCTGCTGGAACGCCACGACATCGCCACCGGCGCCACCGGGCGTAACCACGGCCTGCTGCACAGCGGCGCGCGCTATGCGGTAACGGATGAAGAATCGGCGCGGGAGTGTATCAGCGAAAACCAGATCCTGCGCCGGGTCGCCCGCCACTGTATTGAACCCACCGGCGGTCTGTTCATTACCCTGCCGGAAGACGATCTGGCCTGGCAGCAACAGTTTATCAGCGCCTGTACCCGTGCCGGGATCGCCGCACAGCCGCTGTCGGCAGAAGAGGCGCTGCGCATCGAACCCTGCGTGAACCCCGCGCTCATTGCCGCCGTGCAGGTGCCGGACGGCACCATCGATCCCTTTCGCCTGACCGCCGCCAATATGCTGGACGCCCGCGAGCACGGCGCGATTATCCTAACCGGCCATGAGGTGATCGGCCTGCTGCGGGATAAAGATCGGGTGAACGGCGTGCAGATCCGCCATCCCTCAACGCAGGCGGTGCAGTCCCTGTACGCGCCTGTGGTGGTAAACGCCGCCGGGATCTGGGGACAGCGCATTGCAGAGTATGCGGATCTGAGCATCCGCATGTTCCCGGCGAAAGGCGCGCTGCTTATTCTTGATCACCGCATCAACCAGCAGGTGATCAACCGCTGCCGCAAACCTGCCGACGCCGATATTCTGGTGCCCGGCGATACCATCTCCCTGATCGGCACCACTTCCACGCACATTGATTACCACGATATTGATAACACCCGCGTGACGCCGGAAGAGGTCGACATACTGCTGCGCGAGGGCGAAAAACTGGCGCCGATCATGGCGACCTCGCGCATTCTGCGTGCCTACGCAGGGGTACGCCCGCTGGTCGCCAGCGACGACGACCCCAGCGGGCGCAACGTCAGCCGCGGCATTGTGCTGATGGATCACGCCGAACGCGACGGTATGGAAGGCTTTATCACTATTACCGGCGGCAAGCTGATGACCTACCGGCTGATGGCGGAGTGGGCCACCGACGCCGTGTGCCGCAAACTCAATAATACGACACCCTGCCGCACCGCCAGCGAACCGCTGCCGGGCTCGCGGGAGTCTGCCGCTCAGACCCTGCAAAAAGTGATCTCCCTGTCAGCGCCGCTGCGCGGCTCGGCGGTGTGGCGGCATGGCGATCGCACCCCGGAATGGCTCGGCAACGCACGTCATACCCGCAGCCTGATCTGCGAATGCGAAGCCGTCACTGCCGGGGAAGTGGAGTACGCGGTGGATAATCTTAACGTCCGTTCCCTGCCCGATTTGCGGCGTCGCACCCGCGTCGGCATGGGCACCTGCCAGGGCGAACTCTGCGCCTGCCGGGCGGCCGGGTTACTGCATCGCCTCAACGTCACCAGCGACGCGCAATCCATCGCGCAATTGTCCGCATTTTTAAATGAGCGCTGGAAAGGCATCCGCCCCGTCGCCTGGGGCGATGCGCTGCGGGAAAGCGAGTTTACCCGCTGGGTATACCAGGGACTGTGTGGTCTGGAAAAGGAGACGACAGATGAAGTTTGATACGGTGATCGTCGGCGGCGGGCTGGCGGGTCTGCTGTGCGGCATCAGGCTAAGCCGCAGCGGGCAGCGCTGCGCCATTGTCAGCCGCGGACAGAGCGCGCTGAGTTTTTCCTCCGGCTCGCTGGATCTGCTCTCGTGCCTGCCGGACGGCACAGCGGTAAAGGATACCGCCGCCGGGCTGGCCGCGCTTGAAACCCTTGCCCCGGAACATCCCTACAGCCTGATCGGGGCCGGGCGCGTGTACCAGTACGCCCGCGAGGCGCAAAACCTGCTGGCAGAATGCGGGCTGAAATTTCAGGGTGATGCCAGCGCCCCGCACCGCCGCGTGACGCCGCTCGGTATGACGCGTCCGGCGTGGCTCAGCCCGCCGGAAGTGCCGCTGTCGCCGCGCAAAGGGGAGCATATCTGCGTGGTCGGCATCAGCGGCTTTGCCGATTTCCAGCCGCATCTGGCGGCCGCAACGCTGCGCAAACAGGGCCTGCGCGTCACGGCAACAGAAATCGATCTGCCCCTGCTCGATAAGCTGCGGGAAAACCCCAGCGAGTTCCGCGCCGTCACTATTGCCCGCCAGCTGGACCAGGATAGCCATTTCGCTGAACTTTGCGCCGCCCTGCGCCCGCTCAGCGAAACCCATGACGCCATCTGGTTTCCCGCCTGTTTCGGCCTGACTGACGATAAGGTTTACACCCGGCTTAACGCTGAACTCGCCTGCCCCCTGTACCTGCTCCCCACCCTGCCCCCGTCGGTACCGGGTATGAGAATGCAGACGCTGCTACAGCAGCAGTTTATCCGCAGCGGCGGCGCATGGATGCCAGGGGATGAAGTGCTGCGCGCCACCCTGGATAACAACATGGTCAGCCAGCTGTGGACGCGCAGGCATGAGGATATTCCGCTGCGCGCCGATCATGTGGTGCTCGCCAGCGGCAGTTTTTTCAGTAACGGGCTGGTGGCCGGGCGCGACGGCGTGCGGGAAAAGGTATTCGGCCTCGATGTGCTGCACAGCCCCGATCGCGCCAGCTGGTATCGTGATGACGTGTTTGATGCCCAGCCGTGGCAGCAGTTTGGCGTGCGCACCGATGCCACGCTGCGCGGGCAATGCCAGGGAGAACCCCTACAAAATCTATACGTTATCGGTTCGGTGCTCGGCGGCTATGACCCCATTCACCAGGGCTGCGGCGGCGGAATTTGCGCCGTGACCGCGTTACATGTCGCGCAGCAAATCTGCGCGCCGGGAGGATCCGAATGAACACCACCCACTTCGACAGCTGTATCAAGTGCACCGTCTGCACCACCGCCTGTCCGGTAAGCCGCGTCAATGTCGACTATCCTGGCCCGAAACAGGCGGGGCCGGACGGCGAACGCCTGCGCCTGAAAGACGGCACGCTGTATGATGAGGCGCTTAAGTACTGCACCAACTGTAAACGCTGCGAAACCGCCTGTCCGTCCGGCGTGAAGATCGGCGACATTATCCAGCGCGCCCGCAGCCAGTTCGCGCCGCGCAAGCCTTCCCTGCGTAACGCCATTCTCAGCCATACCGATTTGATGGGAAGCCTGTCCACGCCAGTCGCCCCGCTGGTGAATGCCGCCACCGGCCTGAAACCGGTGCGGCTGCTGCTGGATAAAGCGCTGAAAATCGATCACCGCCGTACTCTGCCGAAATACTCCCGCGGCACCTTCCGCCAGTGGTATCGCAAACAGGCGGCCGCGCAGTCTGAATTTGACGACCAGGTGGCCTTTTTTCACGGCTGTTTTGTCAATTACAACCATCCGCAGCTGGGAAAAGATCTGCTGCGGGTGCTGAACGCGATGCAGATAGGCGTACAACTGCTGGAGGGGGAAAAATGCTGCGGCGTGCCGCTGATCGCCAACGGCTTTTTTGAAAAGGCGAAAAAGCAGGCCAATGCCAACGTCGCGTCATTAACGCGCGCCATTAGCGGCAACGGCCTGCCGGTGATCGCCACCTCATCCACCTGTACTTTTACCCTGCGGGATGAATACCCGCATCTGCTGGATGTCGACAATAGCGCGCTGCGTCCGCATATCGATCTGGCGACGCGCTGGCTGTGGCGCAAGCTGGAGGAAGGCCGCCGTCTGCCGCTGCGCCCGTTGCCGCTGAAGGTGGTCTACCACACGCCCTGCCATATGGAAAAAATGGGCTGGACGCATTACACCCTGGAACTGCTGCGTAAAATCCCTGAACTGGAGCTGACGGTGCTGGATTCACAGTGCTGCGGCATTGCCGGTACTTACGGGTTTAAAGCGGAGAATTATACGACCTCACAGGCGATTGGCGCGCCGCTGTTCCGGCAGATTGAGGAGAGCGGCGCGGATCTGGTGATCTCAGACTGTGAAACCTGTAAATGGCAGATTGAAATGTCCACCCGCCTGCGCTGTGAACACCCGGTGACGCTACTGGCGCGGGCGCTGGGGTAATGTAACCTTGCCCGGCGGCGCTGCGCTTGCCGGGCCTGCGACATTGTCACCGTAGGCCTCGTAGGCCGGGTAAGGCGCAGCCGCCACCCGGCATTCTGCTACTTCGTCCCCGCCGTCACCAGCGTATCGACAACATTGATCCAGCCATGATCGCTGGCGACGTCTTTACCCAGCAACCAGCGACGCAGCATATTCAGCGCCATCATCGCGCAGACTTCCTGGCGAACCGCCAGACCGTGGCGGTTGACGCTGAACTGCACCCGCAGCGCATGTACGCCATCCGGCGTTGCCAGCGCAAAGTTCAGGTGCTCATCATCCATACCGCCGACAAATAACGCCAGACCGGCCAGATGACGATCGCGCAGCGCCGCCGCCCAGCGCGCCGACTGCTCAAGATTATCTGCCTGTGACGGCAGCACTTCGCTGGCCAGCAACGGCGCTTCCGCACGGGAAAGTTGCAACGCCACCAGCCCGCTGGTGAACTGCTCGCTCAGGGTCAGGCTCAGCTGTCGTTCCCGTAGCTGACGGGCGATCAGCGCCGGTAACCCTTCGGTGCCTTCAAAAATCAGGCTTTCACCCGCCACGCGCTGCACTTCAGGCCACAGGGCTTCCATCTGCTCGCGCGCGTCTGCCGGGCCGGTCAGCTTGAGTTCAATAATCGGCATGGACGAGCGATAGCCCATCACCACGCCGTCCGGCAGTTGCAGATGTTCCAGGCTCTGGGCGAGATCGCTTTCGGAGCGACCAAAAGTGGTCAGACGCAGGCACAGCGGCGGCGAGGGCAGCGTAAAGCGCTCGCGCAGGCGCGGCAGAATTTCGCGCTCCACCATCACTTTGAATTCGGAGGGCACGCCAGGGGTGAAAAACATCAGGCAGCGGTTAAGCTGCATGGCAAAGCCGCAGGCGGTACCCACAGGGTTATCGACCATCTCGGCGCTGGAGGGAATTTCCGCCTGTTTGCGGTTGCTCGGCGCCATCACCTTGCCACGTTCAGAGAAAAAACGCTCCATGTGCGCAAGCCAGTCTTCATGCAACACCAGCCCCTCGCCCGCCGCCGTAGCGGCAGCCAGCGCGCTCAGATCGTCGCTGGTCGGCCCGAGGCCGCCGTTCACAATCAGCACATCGGCGTGTTCGCTGCGCTCGCGCAGTATGGCGACAAGGCTGTCGAGATCATCGCCGACGGTCTGGCGGCGCGTTAAAGGTAATCCCTGATTAAAGAAAACATCAGCCAGCCACGCAGCGTTAGTGTCCACAATTTGTCCGTGCAACACTTCATCGCCGGTTGACAGCATTTCCACATTTAACATTCTTTTCTCCAGCATTAGCGGTCAAAACACTATAACGCATGGCGGGGGAATGCAGGAGGGAAACTGGCGCGGCAGGGTGCCGCGCCGGAGGATCAGAAGCTGGCGCTCACGCCGACGTACGGGCCGTCGGCCAGTTTGCTGTCGCCGTTGCCGTCTTTGCCGCTCAGATCGATATAGCGGTAACCCACTTCGACGCTCAGCGGACGCAGCACGGAAATACGCGCGCCAGCGTTGGCTTCAGAGAAATCTTTTACGCCGCTGGAGAGCGAGTCCGGCGAGTAATAATATTCACCAAACAGCTTGATGCTCTCGCCAATCGGCAGCTGTAAACCGCCACCCACGGCGGCGGCATAACCTTCGTCGCCTTCGTTCGGGTTCAGGTACACGCCTTTACCGCCGACGGTTGCCATAAACGGGCCGAGGGGGAGATTAAGGCCGAGGCCCAGACCGGCAATATCGCCGTGATCGTCGTTGTGCGCCCAGTTGCCGCTCAGCGCCAGGCCGCTGGTTTCGGTGCCCATTCCCACGCCAATATTGGTGTAATCTTCACCCGCCTGGCCGCTGATGCTCAGGGCATTCGCGCCCGCAGAAACAAACAGCAGGCTGGTCAGGGTCATTAATGCAATCTTTTTCATCGTTCACTATCCGCGCAAGTAATTGTTAGACGTTCTGAAAAACGCCGCTAGTGTACAGGGCTTTGCCTTAACACTCTGCACCAAAAGTGATTTTCCCGCTTCGTTGTCACCTCAATGCTTTTGGGTATCTCTCTGATAGACAGAGCCAGATTGCCCGCGATCAAGACTCCCGGTAAAAACAAGCCCTAAAGTGATTTCTGAAGTTATACGGAAACACAGCCGTTTTTTTGACTTCCACCAGGAGATGTATGATGAATAAAAAAGGATTAACCACCGCCGCTGGCGCGCCGGTTGCCCATAATAATAACGTGATGACCGCCGGGCCACGCGGCCCGATGCTGTTGCAGGACGTATGGTTTCTGGAAAAGCTGGCGCATTTTGACCGCGAAGTGATCCCGGAGCGCCGTATGCATGCCAAAGGCTCTGCCGCCTACGGCACCTTTACCGTCACCCAGGATATTTCCCGCTATACACGCGCTAAAATGTTTTCTGAACCGGGTAAAAAGACTGATCTTTTCCTGCGTTTCTCCACCGTTGCCGGTGAGCGCGGCGCCGCTGATGCGGAACGTGACATCCGCGGTTTTTCGATCAAGTTCTATACCGAGGAGGGGAACTGGGATCTGGTGGGCAACAACACGCCGGTATTCTACCTGCGCGATCCGCTGAAATTCCCCGATCTCAACCACGTGGTAAAACGCGATCCGCGCACCAACCTGCGTAACCCGACCTACAAATGGGATTTCTTCTCCCATCTGCCGGAATCACTGCATCAGTTAACCATTGATTTCAGCGACCGCGGCCTGCCCCGTTCTTACCGCAATATGCACGGTTTTGGCAGCCACACCTTCAGCTTTATTAATCACAATAACGAACGCTTCTGGGTGAAATTCCATCTTAAAACCATGCAGGGTATTGATAACCTGATGGACGATGAGGCGAAACGTCTGGTGGCGGAAGATCGCGAGAGTTCGCAGCGCGATCTGTTTAACGCCATCGAAACGGGAGATTTCCCGCGCTGGAAGTTTTACGTGCAGATCATGCCGGAAGCCGAAGCCTCACAGGTGCCCTATAACCCGTTCGATCTGACGAAAGTGTGGCCGCACGGCGATTATCCGCTGATCGAAGTGGGCGTTCTGGAGCTGAACCGCAATCCGGATAACTACTTTGCGGAAGTGGAACAGGTGGCGATGTCCCCGGCGAACATCGTGCCGGGCATTGGCTTCTCACCGGATCGTATGTTGCAGGGCCGTCTGTTCTCTTATGGCGATGCGCACCGTTATCGTCTGGGGGTGAACCATCACCAGATCCCGGTCAACCAGCCGCGCTGCCCGTTCCATAATTATCACCGCGACGGCGCGATGCGTGTGGACGGCAACAGTGGCAACGGTCCGACCTACGAGCCTAACAGCTTCGGCGTTTTCCAGGAGCAGCCGGACTACAGCGAACCGCCGTTGTCGGTGGAAGGCGCTGCGGATCACTGGAATCACCGGGAAGATACGGACTATTTCAGCCAGCCGCGCAAGCTGTTTGCCCTGATCGGTGAAGAAGAACGCCAGCGCATGTTTGCCCGCATCGCGGGAGATATGAAAGATGTGCCGGAATTTATTCAGCAGCGGCAGATTGGTTTATTCAGCGAAGTGGATCCGGCGTACGGGGCGGGTGTCGCCGCCGCGCTGAACGCCATTAACACCGCCCGATAACATCAACACCTTGCCCGGCGGCGCACGCTTGCCGGGCCTACAATGTCAAAAGAGTAGGTCGGGTAAGCGCAGCGCCACCCGACATTGAGTTTACACCGTCGCCACCCAGTGCTGTAAGGCGCGGCGGGAGATTTTGATGCCGCCCTGCGCCAGGTGATCGGGCAGCGCCAGCCAGCGGATCGGTTGCTGGAAGCGGGCCAGTTTATCCCGGCACCAGTCGGCCAGCGCTGACGACGGGTAGCCGTCCTGCAACTCCACCACCGCCACGGATCGATGACCAAATTCGGCGTCCTCTTTGGGGACGATAAACACCTGCCGCACCTGTGGATGTGCGGCAATCACGCGTTCCACTTCTTCCGGCTGGATCCCTTCGCCGCCGCTGAAAAACAGATTATCCATGCGGCCAGCAATGGTCAGACGATCGCCCTCCAACAGGCCACGATCGCGGGTGGCAAACCAGCCGTCGGCATTGCCCAGCGGCACCAGATTACCGTCACGCCAGTAGCCCGCCGCCATGCTGGCCGCGCGCAGCCAGACTTCGCCATCGACGATTTTCACTTCGCGCCCTGGCAGCGCACAACCGACATCCGGCAGCCCGTCGGCTTCTTTGGCGCACACGGTTGAGGCGAATTCCGTTAAGCCATAACCGCACCAGCTGCGAATACCGCGCTTGCGGGCGAGTTCTGTCAGTTCCACCGGGATGGCCGCCCCGCCCAGCAGCACCGCTTTCAGCGCCACGCTGGCGTTCTCGTTGAGCAATCGCCACAGCTGCGTCGGTACCAGCGAGGCATGGGTGCAGCCCTGCAACGCCAGCTGTAGCGGCATTTTTTCGCGCACGGTGATGCGCGCGCCCGCCAGCAGCCAGCGCCATAAAATCCCCTGCCCGGAGACGTGGTACAGCGGGAGCGAAAGCAGCCAGTCGTCCTGTTCACTGAACGGCATCAGCGACAGCACGCCCGCCGCGCTCGCCAGATGCGCATCTGGCGTGTGCACCGCCGCTTTGGGCAGACCGGTAGAGCCGGAGGTCAGCGTCATGGTGGCGAGCCGCTGCCCTTCCCAGGGCACGGCATGATGGCCGCTAATTACGCCAGCTTCCAGACGCGAAAGCCCGGCGTAGTCGCCGTAATCCGCCAGATCCAGCGCATGGCGCAGCGTCATTGACGGCAACAGCTCGCGGAGAAGCCCGTCAGGTAGCTGCGGATTTACCGGCAGAATGCGCGCGCCGCATTGCAGCAGCGCCAGCCACGACAGCAGGGTCAGCGGATGATTACAGGCGCGCAGCATCACGCCGTCGCCGCACTGCACGCCCTGTGCGGCAAAGCCGCTCGCCAGCGCATCCACCCGCTCGCACAGCGCCTGCCAGCTCAGCATCTCATCACCGAGGCGGATCGCTACCGCATCCGGGCGCTGTTCGCGCCAGTGTCGCCAGGGCCAGTCGTGAAAGGTCACAGCAGCGGCTCCTGGACGTCTGTTTGCAGGCAGGGCAGCACGCTGCCCGGCCAGCGGCGCAGTAATTGCGTTTGCATCAGGTTAAGCGTATCCAGACCTGGCGTAGTATCCGGCGTCAGCCAGGCGGCGATGCGCGCCAGCTGCGTCAGGCCCATGCTGGATTCCAGAGAGGAGCTGATCACCGCCGTCAGTCCAAGCGCGTGAGCCGTTTCAACCTGCTGGCGCACTTTTTCGAGACTGCCGGTCAGCGTTGGCTTGATCACCACCGCGCTTACGCCCTCCTCCGCCATAAAGGTAAAATCCTCCTCGCGCAGGCTTTCGTCCCAGGCGATGGCGATGCCGGTGTCACGGGCAAAGGCGCGGGAATCATCACGGGTTTTACAGGGCTCTTCGAGAAAAGCGATACGATGGCGATGCGTCGGGTTGACGTATTTGGCGAACTGTTGGGCTTTAAGCGGCGTCCAGGCGCGGTTGGCGTCGAGGCGCAAATGCAGCTCCGGGATCGCTTCCAGCAGCAAATTCACTACCATGCCGTCACGTACCGCTTCATACAGGCCGACTTTTACCTTCGCCACTTTTTCGCCCGGCATGGCGGCAAGGGCGACGATCAGCTCGTCCGGATCGCCGGTACAGAGCGGCGCAGCGCGATAGTTACCTGCCGCGGGTAATTCATCGTGCAGCTCCGCCAGCGCGCAGCTCAGCCCAAAAGCGGCGGAAGGCACTGACGGCCAGGCCGGTGAGTCACCCGCCAGCCAGGCGTTTACCCAGTCCAGCGCGGCGCGCTCTGCATCCGCCAGCGATTCACGGCTGAAGCCCGGCAGGGGGGCGATTTCGCCCCACCCTTCCCGCCCGCCGTCACGCAACTGCACCAGCAGGCCGTCGCGGGTTTTCAGACGCTGTTCACGCAGCACGACGCCCGCATCCATCGGCAGCTGCCAGCGATAAACCTGCGCCTGACGCATTACGGATTCCGTTTGTATTTGCTGAAGTCCGGCTGGCGTTTTTCGTTAAACGCGTTGCGGCCTTCCTGACCTTCTTCGGTCATGTAGAACAGCATGGTGGCGTTGCCCGCCAGCTCCTGCAAACCGGCCTGGCCGTCGCAGTCGGCGTTCAGCGCCGCTTTCAGGCAGCGCAGCGCCATCGGGCTGTTTTGCAGCATTTCGCGGCACCAGCGCACGGTCTCTTTTTCCAGATCGGCTACCGGCACCACGGTATTGACCAGTCCCATTTCCAGCGCCGCTTTCGCATCGTACTGACGACACAGGAACCAGATCTCACGCGCTTTTTTCTGCCCGACGATGCGCGCCATATAGGATGCGCCCCAGCCGCCGTCGAAAGAGCCGACTTTCGGGCCGGTCTGGCCGAAGATAGCGTTTTCTGCCGCGATGGTCAGATCGCACATCATGTGCAGCACATGGCCGCCGCCGATGGAGTAGCCCGCCACCATCGCCACTACCGGTTTCGGACAGGTGCGGATCTGGCGCTGGAAATCCAGCACGTTGAGATGATGCACGCCGGAGTCATCCTGATAACCGCCGTAGTCGCCGCGCACTTTCTGATCGCCGCCGGAACAGAAGGCTTTATCGCCTTCGCCGGTGAGGATGATCACGCCGACGTTATCGTCGTAACGCGCATCTGCCAGCGCCTGCATCATCTCTTTTACCGTCAGCGGACGAAACGCGTTGCGCACCTGAGGGCGGTTAATGGTGATTTTCGCAATGCCATCGGTGGACTTGTGGTAGCGGATATCGGTGTAGCCTTCGGAACAGTCGAGCCACTCAACCGGTGCGTAAAGCATTGTTTCATCTGGATAGATCATAAAGATTCCTTAGTGAAGACGCAGAATATGCGCCAGACGGGCCGCCACAGCGGCGGGGTTTTCCCGGTGGGCGTTGTGTCCGGCGTCAGCAATTAACAGGCAAGGCGCGGCGAGTTCATCGCCGATGGCGCGGAATTTCGCGTCGTGCTCGCCACATAAGTAGTAAAACGGGAAATGTCGCTTACTTAGCGCGGCGCGCAGATCCGGCTGGCGTGACAGCGAGGTGGCGTCGAGCATGGCGGCAAGCGCGGTACCACTGTTGTGCTGACGTAACGCCACCAGCGCGCGGCGCTGTTCAGCGCTGAGGGACGTAAAAACCGGCTGCTGATACCAGTCGGTGAATACGTCCTCTAACGGTTCATGGCGAAACCGCGACGCCCAGCGGGCGTCGTTTTCCGCGCGCTGGCGACGGGCGGCGGCACCGGTTAATCCCGGATGCGCCCCTTCGACAATCAACCCTGCAAGACCCGGCGGTTGCGCACAGGCGTGATACATCCCGAGACGACCGCCGAGGGAGTAGCCGATGAGCCAGTATTTGAGTATGTTGTAACTAAGAAGGGTATTACTGAGCAACGCGCTGACCTGCGCAAAATCCGCCGCTGTAATATCTGCCGAGCCGCCGTGCCCCGGCAGATCAATATACAGCCGGGAATGATCGTGAAACTGCTCGCCCACCGGCTGCCATTCGCGGTGATCGCCGGAAAAACCGTGCAGGAACACCAGCCACGGCAGCGCAGCGTTAGCGGTTTCGGCGCGGGCATGCAGGATCATAGCTGGCTGACTCCCGCCAGCAGTTGCTGGAGCGTCTGCGCGCCGTCGGTTTCGCTGACCACCAGTTCGATAATCGTCGCCTGCGGCCTGCGCCACGCCTGCATCAGCGCCCCCTCCAGCGCCTGCCAGCTTTCCGGGCGATGGTAGTGCAGGCCAAACATGGCGGCGGCATGTTCAAAATGGACGTTCTGCGGCATCTGGTAAAAACGTTCGCGCTCGGCTGGCGGCGTGGGCAGCAGGGAGAAAATCTGCCCGCCATTGTTGTTCACCACCATCAGCACGAAGGGTGCAGAGACCTGGCGCAGTAACGCCAGGCCGTTGAGATCGTAGAGCGCGGAGAGATCGCCGACGATGGCCAGCGTCGGTTTACCGCTGGCGCGCTGCACGCCCGCCGCGGTGGAGAGTAAGCCGTCGATACCGCTCGCCCCGCGGTTGCTGTACACCGGATAACCCGCTGGCAGCTGCCCGAGCGCATCCACCAGACGCACCACCAGGCTGTTGCCTAAAAAGAGCTGCCCCTGTTCCGGCAGATAGTCCGCCAGACGGTGCGCCAGCTGCGCCTCGCCGAACGTCTCACGCTGCGCTTCCACCGCCTGCCAGGCCTGCTGCGCCAGCGCCGGGATGTCGCTGCACCAGGGCGCGCGAGGTTCCGCCGGATGTTCATCCAGCCAGTCGCCGATGGCGGACACCAGCCGCTGTCCGCGATGATGCGCGGGATCAAGCCGTCCCGGCAGGTTGTCCACCAGCCAGTACTCTTCCGGCTCGCAGGCGGCCTGCCACTGAAGCAGCCGTTTTCCGGTCAGGCTGCTGCCTAACTGGATAACAATCTGCGCCTGCGCCAGCTCGGTTACCGCGCGGGCATTGCCCAGCCACAGATCGGCACAGGGCAGCGGTTGGCCGGTCTGCGACAGCACGTCGCCAATCAGCGGCCAGCCGAGCGTCTGCGCCCATTCCGCAGCCTGTTTGCCTTCGGCAGCGCTCATCCGCCCGGCCACCACCACGCCGCGCTTTTGCCGCCAGAAAAACCAGTCGCGCTGGCGGGCGCTGTGTAGCCGGGTGTTTTCCCGCAGCCAGGGCTTATCGCTGCGCCACCAGTCGCCAAGCTGTTGTTGCCAGTCGAGGCCGGTGGCATCCAGTTCGCCATACAGCGGTTCGGCAAAGGGGCAGTTAATGTGTACCGCGCCGCAATGCAGCGATCCGAGAAGATTATCAATCGTACTCACCAGCCAGCGGGCGGGAATGTCCTGGGTCGGGCGCGGAAGCGACAGCGCCTGTGCGGGATGGGAGGCGAAGATACCAGGCTGGCGGATCGCCTGATTTGCGCCGCAGTCGATCAGTTCCGGCGGGCGATCGGCGGTGAGCAGGATCAGTTTTTCGCCGGTCAGCCCCGCCTCGATCAGCGCCGGATAAAGATTGGCGACGGCGGTACCGGAGGTGACGATCACCGCCACCGGCTCGCCGCTGACCTTCGCCAGCCCGAGCGCCAGATGGCCGAGGCCACGCTCATCAAAATGGGTATGGTGAACGAAGGCTTTATTTCCTGCGGCGGCCAGCGTCAGCGGCGTCGAGCGCGAGCCCGGCGCGATGCAGACGTGTCGCACGCCGTGGCGGGTTAAGGCTTCGAGAATGACTTCGGCCCAGCGTCGGTTGAATGAGCTTACTGACATAAGTTTGTCCGGTATCAATATTACGGCACAGTATAAAGAACACAGAACGCCGGGTTTTTGATATGAATCGGTAATGAGTGAATCTGTCTTAATCCATCAGGAGTACGGAGCGCAAACCGGCCGCTTTGTTTTCGATCTCCTGCCACTCGAGTTGAGGATCGGAACCGGCGACGATCCCGGCCCCGGCGTAGAGCCGCACCCTGCCGCCTGAGACATGCGCCGAACGCAGCGCCACGCAAAATTCCGTCTGCTGACCGGACAGGTAGCCTGCGGATCCGGCATACCAGTCGCGGGAAAAGGGTTCATGCTGCCGGATAAATTCCCGCGCCGTCTCGCGGGGCAGCCCGGCCACCGCCGCGGTGGGTTGCAGCTGATGCAGACAGTGCGCGTCGTCCGGCGCGTTTAGCGTCATCCAGATGCAGCGGCGCAGATGCTGCACTTTTCGCAGGCGCACGACCTGGGCGGGAAGAATATCGTAGCCGTTACCCAGCGGTTCCAGCCGCTGACAGATATCCTCCACCACCAGCTGATTTTCCCGCTGGTTTTTGTCGTCTGCCAGCAGCCACTGGCCGAGGGCATGGGCGCGATCGTCGTCGGCATGGTTTTCAATAGTGCCCGCCAGCGCTTCGGTGCGCAGCGCGCGGTCAATGCGCCGCCACAGCCGTTCGGGGCTGGAACCCAGAAACGCCGCCTGCGGGCTGAACGCCATATAAAAGTGATAACAGCTGAAATTGACGCTTCGGCTGGCGGCCATCAGCGCCGCAGCGTTCACCGGCTGGCTGAAGTGCAAATCGCTGGCGCGCGCCAGCACCACTTTGTCCATCTGATGCTGTGCAATGGCATCTGTCGCAAGGCGCACCCGCTGGCACCAGCCGTCGTGATCCGGGCTGTGCTGCTCGCCGGTCAGATGAAGCTTCAGGGGTGAAAACGGCATGGCGGGGCGTAGCTGGTCAAGGAATGCTGCGGCGCAAATGGCATCGTCGCGCAGGGAGGTTTCACTCCACAGATTAAGATACAGCCGGGCCTGCTCGCCCACGCGACGCCATTCTAGACGCGGCAGGAACAGATCGCCACGCTGTGGATCGAAGGCGTTCAGCCCCCATATGCGCAGTTGCGCATCGCCGCTGTGCTGTAGAAATGTTTGTGCGTCGGCAAGGGAGCTAAAGCGCCGGAGCGCGCCGAGGGCGGCAGCCTCGTCTTCATTGCCGCGCTGCTGCCAGTAAAACTGTGGAAAATGAGGTTGTCCGGCAAGCCAGGCGAGGGGATCGCGGGACTCGTCAAACGCCAGCGGAATGCACAGGCGGCGCAGACCGGGCTGGTCCGGCAACGGCGTTGCCAGTTGCTGTCTGAGCTGCCACAACGCTTCATCTATTATCGCCACGAATGATCCCACCCTTTTGCATAAACCCGGACATTATACGGGGTTGTTCGTGTAAAAAAAGACACCCCGCCGGGGCGGGGTGTTTTGGTTTGATGAGCTGGTTTTTGCCCGGCGGCGCTTCGCTTGCCGGGCCTACAGGTTGTGGCAGGCCGGGTAAGGCGCAGCCGCCGCCCGGCAAACCGTCAGAACTTATACTTGTAGTTCAGCATAAAGCCCTTGTCCTTCACGCCGTCTTCCTGCCACTGGAAGGCATCCGCCGTGAACTGCGCGTTACCGGCGCTGTAYTTCACGCCCGCCATCGCCTGGCCGTTYACGCCGCCGCCCTGCTGGGCATCGTCAACGCTGAAYGTCTGGCCTCTGGCACCCGCCAGAGAAGCCGTACGGTTGCTCTTCGCATAGCTCAGGTTCGGGCCGCCTTCMAGCGACGCTGTCGCTGCCCAGCCGTCTTCACCCGCGTAGCTCAGCTTCAGACCCACCACCGCATCAACCGCCGTTTCGCTGCTGCTGCTCATGCTCAGGTTGAAGTCGCCCGCGCCTTTCTCGCTGTAGCCGTCTTCCAGGGTGTGACGCATTTTCAGACCGGCAAACGGCGTTACCGTCAGGCCTTCCTGCACCTTAAAGGCTTTTGACCCTTCGGTACGGAACTCCATGTACTGCTGGCGGGTGTCGGCGTTCGCCGTTTTGTTCACGTCGCCGTAACGTACCGCRCGGTTGCTGTCGAAGTTATGCACGTCATAACGCAGGGCGTTATCCCAGTTCAGGCCGCCTTCCGTCAGCGGCAGGCTGTGCTTCAGCCCCAGGAACTGGCTGTAACCGCCCGTCACGCCGTTGTCGCCGGCGCTCATCGCATTACCATCACCGTCCAGACGGGCGATACCGTACTCCATGGTCAGCGTCTGGTTGTCACCGAACGCCAGGCTCTGGCGCAGCGCCAGCATGTCGTAGGTGGTGTCATTACCCAGCTCGGCACGCTTGTCACCCTTCGCCACCACGTTGAACGCCAGACCGTTGTTCATCACCGGCGCCGTGTCCGCCAGCATGTCGAAGCGGTTGCTCAGGATACGCGCATCGCGGGATACGCCGGTCGCCTTGCTGCCAGATATCTGCTTCAGGGCGCTGGTCAGCTCCGCGCTGGTTGCCAGGTTCAGGCTGTTGTACAGCTCGTTGCTGGTGTAGGCCGCATCCAGTGCATTCGCCACGCTGTTCACACTCGCATCGCCCGCCACGTCCGCATAGGCGTTTTTGGTCATGGTGACATCCACGTTACCGCTGGCGTCCTTCTCACCTTCCGCTGTCCAGACCACGCTGGCGGAGGTGATGTTCTGCTCACCCTGAATRTCTTCCCCGACAAAGACGTCGTTRAAGGTCACAGMGGTGTCCGCCGTACCCGCGGTAAAGCCGGTGTCAACGTTCACRTCCTGAATGTCAACGTGGCTCGCCGTCAGCGTACCCGCACTGCCGTCTGCGCTGGTGCCGACGGTGTACTGGTTGATGCTGCTGCGCAGACCGGTGCTCTGGGCTGCCGCAGTCGGATCGGTCGGCAGCGTATAAGACGCGTAATGCGCTTCGCTCTTGTCTGCCGTATTGCCGTTAACCCCGGCAACCTCGACACCACTCTCTTTCACCAGACCGCTGCCGCTACCTTCCAGATTTACCGTGCCATTGTTAACGATACGCCCGTTCGCGCCCAGCTTGCTGAAGGCGTAAGAGTTGGACGCATAGATGTTGATCGCGCCGTTGTTCTCGATCACCGCGTCRGCCGTGGCGTTCGCGTCCAGCTGCATGGCCACCATGCCGCTKTCASTGGTGCCTGCGGTACCCAGGTTAATGGTGCCGTTGTTCACCAGCTGGGCGTTCTTGCTGCCCTTCATGCCGACKGCGTCGTTGCCATTCACGTTCATGGTGCCGTCGTTGACGCCCACATAGTTACTGTGCGTCAGACTGACCGCACTCTGGCCGGTTTGAGAGGCGGTAAAGTTCACCACCCCGTCATCCTGGTTCCAGAAGAACGCCTTGCTGGCAGCGGCATTATCCGCAGATCTTACTACAGAGGTCATTCCCGAGCCGTTGACCGTACCGTCGTTAATAAAGTCAGCCGTTCCGCCCCAGATATTAAACGCCGCCGCATGACTGCTGGCGGTAAAATTCATGGTCGCGCCCTTGTCGTTTTTCACGGTGCTGTTGTCATTCATATGAACAGCATTTTTTATATTATCACCCGTCATTACGCCACCAGCCGCGTTTTCAAACACGCTGTTCTTTTTCATCTCCAGCATGCTGGCATTCGCTTTGTCGGATGCGCTACCGAGCGAAAACGCGCCGCTGTTGGTAATATGTGCAGTGTCCCCCAGAATCGCGCCGCCTGTAATAGTGCCGTCGCTTACCACCTTGCCGGAAGCATTTACCGTAATACTTTGAGTGATGGTACCGCTGTTATTCACGGTCCCGGTAACAGTAAGGGGCGCATTAACGATTCCCGTCGCCTGGTTTTCAAGAGCGCCGTCCACAAATAGACGGCCTGGACCATTCAGCGTGCCGGTATTACTTACCGTACTACCGGTTAGTATTACGCCACTTTTATCTAAGGTGGTAGTGTCGCTCAGGATGGTACCGTCAGCATATTCAATGGATGTGAGTTTGTCGCTGTTATCAGCCGCCGCCGGTACACCTGCACTTTCATTAACATTAATCTCACCACGGTTAATAATACGGTTATTCGCATCGCCGTCGGAATAAAAGGCAATCCCGTTTTCAGCGTTAATATTAATCACGCCGGTAGTATCGTTGATGGCGCTACCGCCCTCATATACCGCCATACCGAATAAGGGTTCGTCGCCGGTATAGTTTTCGTTCTGATTTAGGTTGATGGTGCCCTGATTAATGACGACGTTGGTGGCACCGACTGCTGCCATACCGGCACCGGCGTTATTAACAGTAATGATTCCACCCTCGTGGTTTATTGCGGTTCCGTTTTTGCCATGGGTATAGGTGTTACCGGCGCCCATGCCAACGGCATAATCAATGGCTTTATCAGAGGGAACCCCTTGCGCATAGGTGGTGTCATCTCCTTCTGCCACCCATAATGCATCCGTGGTGATTTGCCCGTAGTTATCTGCCGTTGAATCCTGGGCATGTAATACTTCACCGCGGCCATACAATGTGAGTGAGCCATTATTAATGGCCTGTGCGCCCTTCTGAGCCGTCATAAGAACGATGGAGCCTACATCATCATTCGTCATTTGACCGCTTTCGATGTCGCCCGCAGGCAGGATGCTTCCTTGGTTAAGCAGATATCCGGTAATGCTACCCTCGTTACGTACAAGGGATCCTTTATTCATGGCCGTTGGCCCTACCACCACGGCGCCATCCGTTCCTGCGGAAACCATCGTTTTTTCGAGCGTAATTTCGCCTTCGTTAATAAAGGTTGACCCGTTTGCGACCTGAGCAAAACCAATATCGTTGATACTGATCGCCCCCTTATTGACCATGGTGCTGTTAGTATCGATATAGCCAAGATAATTATAATTATAAAGCAGGTATTTATTTATGCTGGTTATATCGGTTTCGAGCGTGGCATCTTCGCTAATTTCAAAGTAACCACCATCAGAAACACCAATAATGCTCTTGAACGGCTGACCAAAATCACCATTTATAGACGACTCACCATGCAGATACACGGATGAGTTTCCGCTCACGCTAATTACTTTAGAGGAACTGGGACCATTTCGCTTATTTCCGGTTTCATTATCAGTCGTCTGATTTATTTCCCCGGTCAGTTCGATACCACCCATGATATCTACACGGTTGCCCTCTCCGACGACCTCCAGGCCAAAAATAGGCTCCTGAGAACCATCATATTTTGCCCATTTGTGGCTATCTGCCATTTCGGTATCGAGCACCACCTGCATGTGCCCGTCCAGCACCACGGTATTATCATTACCTGCCACGTTAATGCCGGTAGATGGCTTAAAGAAATACTCTTTCGCGAGCGGTGATTTCTGATCTTTATCCACCACCATATCTCCGGTCAGGGTCACCGTGTTGGTGTTCCCGGTAATATTCACCCCGGTCGCGTCATAGCCTGTGATTTTCATCTCATCGGAGATAAGATTCACGTTATTGCTGTCCCCGGTAACATTGATGCCCGTGGAGAAATCTCCCACGATCATCTTACCGTTCTGATTGAGGGTATTGCTGTTACCACTGATTTGCGTTCCGGTGCCGCCATCAGTGACGCTGGTCGCGCCGGTATTATTAATGGTGTTCTCATTACCAGTGACAGCGAAACCGGTGCCGTCCGTAGTGGCCGTAATCCCACCTTCATTGTTAATCGTATTTTTATCACCCTTTACTTGCGTGCCGATACCGCTATCCGTGCCGGTGCTGTCGCCTTTGATAATGATAAGCTTGCCGTCAACGTCAATTTCTTCACCAACGTTGTCCGTGGCTGTACCAGTGCCGCCATTAATCACTAACGGCTCATCGCCACCGTCCTCGCCATCATCGCCGTTATCGTTATTGTCATCATTGTCATTGTCGCCGTTATCATTGTCGTCACCATTATCGTCGCCGCCGTTATCGCCGCCATCATTATCATCTCCGCCGTTATCGCCGCCATCATCGTTACCGCTGTCGCTGTTATCCGAACTTTCACCATCGTGATCGTTTTCAACCGCAATACCCACTGCCGCTACTACCGCCGCCATGCCACCGATAACCCAGTTTTTGGGATCTTCCATAAACGAAGGCTCTTGCAGACATTCTGCCGCTAACTGCGCTTTTTGCTCTTCCGTCAGCACACTCATATTCGCGGGGCAGAGGTTAGCGGTACGATCTTTTGCTAAGTGTTCGGTTTCGGCATAGCCATTGCCGCTTAACGCCAGGGCGATACAGATCGACAGGACTGATTTTCGTTGCATGATGAATGTTCCTTATTCAGCTGATATATATATTAACGACAGAAAGGTATGGCGGTGTCGCCAGATAAGATTGATTAAAAAAATTTGAGGGATTTTATAGAGGGTTACTATTTTTTGTTCAAGAGGATTATGATTCAAATCGTTGTAATAAAAGTCAACTGCTTGATATCAGGAGAGATATAAATACCGGGAGTGGCGACGACAAATTATAAGCCGGCAGAACATATAGACGATATTAATTTATTTTTTCATAAATCATTCTCTGAATTAATAAATTAACCCACACCAATAATTAAATACATTCATGTCTACAATAATAAAAAAACACCCCGCCGGGGCGGGGTGTTTTGAGGTTGGGTGATTGTTTTTTTGCCCGGCGGCGCTKCGCTTGCACGGGCCTACATGTTCATCGTTAAGACATATAGGCCGGGTAAGGCGCAGCCGCCRCCCGGCAAACCGTCATCAGAACTTATACTTATAGTTCAGCATAAAGCCCTTGTCCTTCACGCCATCTTCCTGCCACTGGAAGGCATCCGCCGTGAACTGCGCGTTACCGGCGCTGTACTTCACGCCCGCCATCGCCTGGCCGTTTACGCCGCCGCCCTGCTGGGCATCGTCAACGCTGAACGTCTGGCCTCTGGCACCCGCCAGAGAAGCCGTACGGTTGCTCTTCGCATAGCTCAGGTTCGGGCCGCCTTCCAGCGACGCTGTCGCTGCCCAGCCGTCTTCACCCGCGTAGCTCAGCTTCAGACCCACCACCGCATCAACCGCCGTTTCGCTGCTGCTGCTCATGCTCAGGTTGAAGTCGCCCGCGCCTTTCTCGCTGTAGCCGTCTTCCAGGGTGTGACGCATTTTCAGACCGGCAAACGGCGTTACCGTCAGGCCTTCCTGCACCTTAAAGGCTTTTGACCCTTCGGTACGGAACTCCATGTACTGCTGGCGGGTGTCGGCGTTCGCCGTTTTGTTCACGTCGCCGTAACGTACCGCACGGTTGCTGTCGAAGTTATGCACGTCATAACGCAGGGCGTTATCCCAGTTCAGGCCGCCTTCCGTCAGCGGCAGGCTGTGCTTCAGCCCCAGGAACTGGCTGTAACCGCCCGTCACGCCGTTGTCGCCGGCGCTCATCGCATTACCATCACCGTCCAGACGGGCGATACCGTACTCCATGGTCAGCGTCTGGTTGTCACCGAACGCCAGGCTCTGGCGCAGCGCCAGCATGTCGTAGGTGGTGTCATTACCCAGCTCGGCACGCTTGTCACCCTTCGCCACCACGTTGAACGCCAGACCGTTGTTCATCACCGGCGCCGTGTCCGCCAGCATGTCGAAGCGGTTGCTCAGGATACGCGCATCGCGGGATACGCCGGTCGCCTTGCTGCCGGAAATCTGCTTCAGGGCGCTGGTCAGCTCCGCGCTGGTTGCCAGGTTCAGGCTGTTGTACAGCTCGTTGCTGGTGTAGGCCGCATCCAGTGCATTCGCCACGCTGTTCACACTCGCATCGCCCGCCACGTCCGCATAGGCGTTTTTGGTCATGGTGACATCCACGTTACCGCTGGCGTCCTTCTCACCTTCCGCTGTCCAGACCACGCTGGCGGAGGTGATGTTCTGCTCACCCTGAATRTCTTCCCCGACAAAGACGTCGTTRAAGGTCACAGMGGTGTCCGCCGTACCCGCGGTAAAGCCGGTGTCAACGTTCACATCCTGAATGTCAACGTGGCTCGCCGTCAGCGTACCCGCACTGCCGTCTGCGCTGGTGCCGACGGTGTACTGGTTGATGCTGCTGCGCAGACCGGTGCTCTGGGCTGCYGCAGTCGGATCGGTCGGCAGCGTATAAGACGC
>NZ_CP127837.1:4089882-4091460 GCF_030291195.1 Enterobacter sp. PGRG2
TACCGTGCCGTTGTTAACGATACGCCCGTTCGCGCCCAGCTTGCTGAAGGCGTAAGAGTTGGACGCATAGATGTTGATCGCGCCGTTGTTCTCGATCACCGCGTCGGCCGTGGCGTTCGCGTCCAGCTGCATGGCCACCATGCCGCTGTCACTGGTGCCTGCGGTACCCAGGTTAATGGTGCCGTTGTTCACCAGCTGGGCGTTCTTGCTGCCCTTCATGCCGACGGCGTCGTTGCCGCTGACGTTCATGGTGCCGTCGTTGACGCCCACATAGTTACTGTGCGTCAGGCTGACCGCACTCTGGCCGGTTTGAGAGGCGGTAAAGTTCACCACCCCGTCATCCTGGTTCCAGAAGAACGCCTTACCCGCAGCCGCATTACCCTGTGAAGCTACCAGCGACACACCGGTGGCGTTCGCTGTACCATCGTTAATAAAGTCGCCCGTACCGCCCCAGATATTTACCCCCGCCGCGTGACTGCTGGCGGTGAAGTTCATGGTCGCGCCTTTATCGTTCTTAAAGGTACCGTTGTTATTCAGATGAACAGCATTTTTGTTATTATCGCCTGTCAGCACGCCGCCAGCCGCGTTTTCAAACACGCTGTTGGTTTTCAGATCCAGTCTATGGACATCCTTAACGTCTGTCGCTGTACCCAGCGTAAAGCTACCGCTGTTGATAATGCGACTGTCTCCCCACATCTCCGCGCCGCCAGTAGCGCTACCATTGTTAACCACTTTCCCGGAGGTGCTTGTGATAACAAAAGCGTTGATGGTGCCACTGTTATTAATTACGCCATTAGTGCCGGAAACACTGACGGGTGAATCAATAATACCAGAGCTCTGGTTATTAAAGGTGCCCTCAACATATAACCGTCCTGTACCGTTCACCGTGCCGGTATTACTCACTGTGCTGTCAGAAAGTACGGACGTAGTTTCAGTCAGCGTATTAATACCGCTTAGCACGGTGCCGTCAGCAAATTCCGGCGTTTCCACTGCATCACTGTTATCAGCTTCCGGCGGTACGCCTGCACCGATATTAATGTGGCCACGGTTAATGATACGGTTATCTTTATTACCGTCTGTATAGAATGCCTTACCGTTTTCGGCGTTGATGTTAATTACACCCGTGGTGTCGTTAACCACCGTAGCGCCGCCATAGACCGCCATACCTACCAGCGGCTGGTCAGCAACGTAATTCTCGTTTTTCTCGAGATTAATCGTGCCCTGGTTAACAGCCTTGTTACTGGAACCGTAGGCCACCATACCAGCACCGGCATTATAGACGGTAATGGTGCCGCCCTCGCGGTTAGTGGCAACAGAATTTGACTGCGCGGTAATGGCGTTGCTACCTGCCCCCATGCCTACGGCATAGTTCATTGGGTTATCCCCGGAAGGGACACTGGTTCTCACGTCAGAGGTGTCGGCGGCATCTTTCCACATCGCATCGGTGGTAATCTGGCCAAAGTTATCGGCTGTCGAGTTTTTATTCGCCACCATCCCGGTACCACGTCCGTACAGCTCAAGCTGACCTTCGTTAATAACCGAGCTACCGGCATAGGCGGTCATCAGTTCAATAGCAGC
>NZ_CP127837.1:4091522-4124775 GCF_030291195.1 Enterobacter sp. PGRG2
TTCCCTGATAAACCGTCTTACCTGTCATTACCCCCTGGTTAACACCCGTGGCTCCGTTTCTTACAGAAATGCCTCGCAGCGCCGTACGATCGGTGGAGAGTTCAGAGCGAACCATCTCCAGGCGACCGTTATTAACGACTTTCGAACCTTTATCTTTTGCTTCAAAGGCGGTCATGTCTGAAATAGACATTTCACCTTTGTTAGCAATGGTGGAACCGGATTTTGCAGTGAAAGCCTGGCTTACATGCATGTCATAGTTATAGTCGCTGACTTCTTCTACACCGGAAGTACTGAAAGTCGAGCCTTCGGTGAATTCAAGATAGCCACCATTTTTAACGCTAATAACGTTGTTGATACCCACGGGGAAATAGCCATTAACAGACGAATCGCCATGCACGTAGACCGAAGATTTTCCATCAACAGTTACAACCGAGGCATCACTGGTGCCGGTTCTCTGGTTAGCGGTTTTATCCGCATCGTCCAGCTGGTCTTTCTCACCCGTTAACTCGATGCCTTTCATGATGTCAACACGGTTATTGTCACCCGTTACGGTGGCGCCCTGTATTAACTCCATCGAGCCGCTGTTATTGGCATAATTTCTGCCAGCATCTTCGCTATCGACAACCACCTGTAAATGACCGTCCAGCACGACAGTGTTATTACTGCCGCTGACGTTAATCCCTGTGGAAGTTTTGTAGAAGTTATCTGCCGCCAGTGGTGATTTTTGATCTTTATTGACCACCATATTGCCGGTCAGCTTGACGGTGTTGGACTCGCCTGTAACATTAGCGCCGGTGGCCTGCTGCCCGGTGATGCTCATATCCGGTGAATCAAGATTAAGGGTATTGCCATTACCTTCTACGTTAATGCCGGTGGAGAAATCGCCGACCGTCATCTTGCCCATCTGGTTGATCTGGTTGTTGTTACCTGCAACATCAACCCCGGTGGAAGGTTTGGCGCTGTCGGTGCTGGACACGTCTAAATCGCCAGAATTGATGATGTTGTCATCACCATTCACTTTGGTGCCGGTGCCGCCATCCGTCGCGGTGCTGCCGCCGGTGTTATCAATGGTGTTGCCATTGCCGTCTACTTTGGTGCCGGTGCCGCCGTTTGCGCCGTTGTTGCCGCCATTGTTATTGATGTCGTTATTATCACCCGTGACATCAGTACCGGTACCATCATTAATCCCGCTGTTGTTGCCATTGTTATTGATGGTGTTGTCGTTACCGTCGACGTCAGTACCGGTGGAACCTGTGCCGTCACCGGTGTTGTCACCGTTGTTGTCAATGGTGTTGCCGTTGCCGTCTACATTGGTRCCGGTGCCGCCRTTGGTRCCGCTGCTCTCGCCGCCATTGTTGATGGCGTTACCGTTGCCGTCTACATCAGTACCGGTGGAACCTTCGCCGTCGCCGGTGTTGGTGCCTTTGTTATCAATGGTGTTGCCGTCACCGTCCACTTTGGTGCCGGTGCCGCCGCCGGTGCCGCTGTTGTTACCGTTGTTATTGATGTCGTTGTTATCACCTGTGGCATCAGTACCGGTACCATCATTAATCCCGCTGTTGTTGCCGTTGTTATTGATGGTGTTGTCGTTACCGTCAACGTCAGTACCGGTGGAACCTGTGCCATCGCCGGTGTTGTCACCGTTGTTGTCAATGGTGTTGCCATTGCCGTCTACATCGGTGCCGGTGCCGCCRTTGGTRCCGCTGCTCTCGCCGCCRTTGTTGATGGCGTTACCGTTGCCGTCTACATCAGTACCGGTGGAACCTTCGCCGTCGCCGGTGTTGGTGCCTTTGTTATCAATGGTGTTGCCGTCACCGTCCACTTTGGTGCCGGTGCCGCCGCCGGTGCCGCTGTTGTTACCGTTGTTATTGATGTCGTTGTTATCACCTGTGGCATCAGTACCGGTACCATCATTAATCCCGCTGTTGTTGCCRTTGTTATTGATGGTGTTGTCGTTACCGTCRACGTCAGTACCGGTGGAACCTGTGCCRTCRCCGGTGTTGTCACCGTTGTTGTCAATGGTGTTGCCRTTGCCGTCTACATYGGTGCCGGTGCCGCCRYYGGTGCCGCTGTTGTTGCCATCGTTATTGATGTCGTTGGTGTCGCCGTTAACGTCAGTMCCGGTGCCGCCRTTGGTRCCGCTGTTATCGCCGCCGTTATCAACGGTATTGCCGTTGCCATCAACATCAGTACCGGTGGAACCTTCGCCGTCGCCGGTATTGGTGCCGTGGTTATCAATAGCGTTGCCGTCACCATCCACTTCGGTGCCGGTGCCGCCATTGGTGCCGCTATTGTTGCCGTTATTATCGATGGTGTTGCCGTCGCCATCGACTTTTGTGCCGGTGCCGCCATCGTTACCGTTGGTGTCGCCGTTATTATTGATGGTGTTATCGTCACCGATGGTAATAGAGCCGTTATTACCCTCGCCTGAGGCCGTGCCGCCGTTTGTATCGATCTTGTTATTGTTGCCTTCATGCCAGTTCACGGCATCAGTGAAATTGATTTCACCGGTGATATCCAGATACCAGACCTTGCTGCCATCCGCAGAGGTGCCTTTCATGGTGACGGCATTGCTGGCCTCATCCAGAGCCCATTTATCCAGCACAATGGTTTTGCCGGTAGCCGGATCGGTCAGGGTGTAAGTACCGTTCTGATTGGCGGTGTAATTCCAGGTAATACCCGCAAAGGCCACCGTTTTTTTAGTTTCGTTCCAGGTTACGCCGTTGCTGTAGGTTTTGATAATATCGCCAGTCGGCGTGGAAGAGCCGCCATCCCCGCTATCACCACCATCACCACCGCCACCACCGCCCGCAGCCAGGCCGACTGCCGCCGCGACAGCAGCCACGCCTCCGGCAACCCATTCCCACTGTTCTTCCAGAAAAGAGGGCTCTTTGAGGCATTCAGGAGGCAGTTTTGCTTTTTGGGCTTCGCTCAGCGCGCTGATATTTGCCGGACACGCCTGCGACTTGCGTTCTTTTTCGCTCAGATCTGTTCCGGCATAACTATTGCCGCTCAGCGCCATCGCTATACAGAGGGATAATACGGATTTTTTTTGCATGATGAATATTCCTTATTCAACAAGAGTCAATATCAACAATGTCAGACGGACACGATAGCGTCGTCAGGAGAGAACATTAAATACAATTTTCGCCGGTTTTATAGGGTAAAGTTGATTTTTATTCAAGGACAATTTAATTAAAAGAATATTAATTAAGGATAACCGATTGAATTAGTTAGAATTGAATTTGGAGGAAAATCTTAGGCAATTTTATTCATTTTGTGAAACACATTCACTCAAAAAATATAAAAAAGCAAAAACCATTCACCAAAATAATAAATTAAGCCATGAGAATATTTATTTTTATGCGGAGATATCTTTTATTAATATATCCATTAATAAATAAGATTAAACTTATAAGACAGGTAAAACAAAACAGCCTCCTGAACAGGAGGCTGCTAACATTAGCGAACTAATGTGAAAAATTAATTAGCGGCGCAGTAGCAGACCCAGCACCAGACCTGCGGCAGCGCCGATACCTACGCCCTGCCACGGTTTTTCATGCACGTAATCATCTGCACGGTAGGCAACCTGCTTGGCGCGCATGTAGTAGTTGTCGGAAGCCTGGCTCACGCGGGACTTCACGTCGTGCAGCGCTTGTTCGGCGCGTGCTTTCAGTTCGATATATTTCTGGTCAGCAGGATCGCCGGAGGAACGTAACACCTCTTCCAGCGTTTCGCTCAGCAGGGTCAGGTCGTCGTCAACGCGTGTTTCTGTGAATTGGTTAGTCATTTGTTTTCTCCATGTTTTGCACTGGTTTGCTAACTATAGTCAATGACCTGCGGTTACGCCTGACTAACTTCTCGCGCCATACCGATGTGCGGGATACCGTCTTCGTCATAAATATCGGTCACCGGCCGGAAGCCAAAATGGGCATAGAAAGATTGCAAATGAGCCTGCGCACCCAGATATATCGCGTGCTGCGGCCAGTTTAGCTGACAACTGGCAACCGCCCGATCCATCAACTGATAACCCAGTTTCTCCCCCCTGACCTGTGGGCTGACGATGACCCGGCCAATCACTACCGGGGCGAAATCATCCTCATTTTTCAGAATCCTCGCATACGCCACCAGCTGGTTATCGCGCCAGCCGAGCAGATGGCGATTCTCCCCGTTCAGATCTTCACCGTCTACATCCTGATAGACGCAGTTTTGCTCCACCACAAACACTTCGCAGCGTAATTTGAGTAATTCGTAAAGCGCGCTGACGCTCAGTTCGCTGTGGTGCAGATCTTGCCAGTGGATCATGGTGCTCTCCTTAATTGATTCGCCTCTCGCTATACTAATGGCTTTTCATCTTCCGGAAAGGGCGTAACGCACATATGGAACTTCTCTTTCTTGGCACCTCGGCGGGGGTGCCGTCGCGCTCACGAAACGTTAGCGCGCTGTTGTTGAACCTGCAACACCCAACGCAGCCCGCGCTGTGGCTGTTTGACTGCGGCGAAGGTACACAGCATCAACTGATGAAAACCCCGTATCATCCCGGCAAGATTGAGAAAATTTTTCTTACTCATCTGCATGGCGATCACCTGTTTGGCCTGCCGGGGCTGATTTGCAGCCGTTCGATGGCAGGCATTACTCAACCGCTGACGGTATACGGCCCGAAGGGCATCCGCGAGTTTATTGAAACCACGCTGCGTCTGAGCGGCACCTGGACGGATTACCCGCTGAGCGTTGTTGAGATAAGCGCAGGCGAAGTCATTGATGACGGGTTACGCCGCGTGACCGCTTATCCGCTGGATCATCCGCTGGAGTGTTACGGTTACCGTATCGAAGAGCACGATAAGCCCGGCGCGCTGGATGCCCGTGCGCTTCGGGATGCAGGCGTCGCGCCCGGCCCGCTGTTTCAGCGTCTGAAAGCCGGAGAACGGATAACGCTGGATGACGGGCGTGTGATCGACGGCCAGGATTATCTCTCCCCTGCTACGCCGGGTAAAAAGCTGGCGATTTTTGGCGATACCGCCCCCTGCCCTGCCACGCGTGACCTGGCGCAGGATGTGGATCTGATGGTGCATGAAACCACGCTGGAGGCGGCAATGGAGGCAAAAGCCAACAGCCGTGGTCACAGCTCCACGCGTCAGGCGGCGCAGCTGGCCCGTGACGCCAATGCCGGACGGCTGGTGATGACGCATATCAGTTCACGCTACGACGCCGTCAGCAGCCAGAAGCTGGTGGAGGAATGCCGGGCCATCTTCCCCGAGAGTATTCTGGCTGAAGATTTCGTTGTCATCACAGTTTGATGTAAAACGTTCCTCCATTTTTCCCCCGGCGTGCCGATAACAGTGTTAACGCACGCATTCCACTCCGAGGGCACGATGGATAGTTTCCAGAAAGATATTGATGACAGGGCTAATCTTACCCTGTCCAACCGCTTTGAGCTTTTGCTGTTCCGTCTTGGCGCGTCGGTGCATGACGCGAAGTCAGAGCTCTTTGGCATAAACGTTTTCAAACTGCGTGAAATTGTGCCCATGCCCACCTTCACCCGCCCTGCCGGGATGAAGCCGCCGATGATGGGAATGGTGAATATCCGCGATCAAATCATTCCGGTGATTGATTTGACGGCGGTGGCGGGCTGCAAACCCACTACCGGACTGAATATTCTGCTCATCACCGAGTACGCCCGTAGCGTACAGGCGTTTGCCGTCGAGTCAGTGGAGAACATTATTCGTCTGGACTGGAAACAGGTGCACACGGCTGAGAAAGCCGTTAATGGTCGCTACATCACCAGTATCGCCTGTCTCGACGATGAGCAGGATTCCAATAATCTGGCGCTGGTGCTGGATGTTGAGCAGATCCTTTATGACATTACGCCGCCGGACCACGATCTGCATGCCAAAAATCTGGAGAACACCAAAAAGTTCAACATGAAGCCGGGTGCGGTGGCCATTGTCGCCGAAGATTCCAAAGTGGCGCGCGCCATGCTGGAAAAAGGCCTGGAATCCATGAACATTCCGAACACTATGCACATCACCGGTAAAGATGCGTGGGAGCGCATTCAGGTGCTGGCGCAGCAGGCGGAAGCGGAAGGCGTGCCGATTAGCGATAAGATTTCGATGGTGCTGACCGATCTGGAAATGCCGGAAATGGACGGCTTCACCCTGACGCGCAAAATCAAAACCGATGAGCGTCTGAAGCATATTCCGGTGGTGATCCACTCGTCGCTGTCCGGCAGCGCGAACGAAGATCATGTGCGTAAAGTGCAGGCCGATGGCTACGTCGCCAAGTTTGAAATCAATGAGCTTTCCGCGGTGATCCAGGAAGTGCTGGATCGCGCCACGCAACACGTCAGCGGGCCGCTGATTAGCCATAAGCAGTTTGTGTAAGATGGATGGTTGCCGGGTGGCGCTTATGCTTACCCGGTATTTTTTTAAGAAGACGAAAAAAAACCGCCGAATCATCGGCGGTTTTTTTATGGGCTAACGCGCTTACATTAACGGCTTCGCGAGCTGCACGATGTCGATCAGCGGCTGCGGGTAGACACCCAACAGCAGTACCAGCAACGCGGAGATCAGCACCACGATACCGCCTGCGCTGTACTGCCAATTAGACGGCGCATCGCGGTTCAGCTGCTGCGGGGCGTTCAGATACAGGCTCACGGCCACGCGCAGGTAGTAGTAAAGACCAATCGCAGAGCCAAGCACCACGGCAGCGGTCAGCCACCACAGGTTCGCCTGTACACCGACGGCCAGCACGTAGAATTTACCGATAAAGCCAAGGGTCATCGGGATCCCCGCCAGCGACAGCATCATCACCGTCATCACCGCAGACAGAACCGGACGGTGCCAGAACAGACCACGATAGGAGTACAGGGAATCCGCGTCCGGGCCACGGTACGGGCTGGACATCAGGCTCACCACGCCGAACGCGCCGAGGCTGCTGAACAGGTAACCGGCCAGATACACGCCCACCGTTTCCATCGACATCTGACCGCTTTGCAGCGCAATCAGCGCCACCAGCAGGTAGCCGAGGTGTGAGATAGAGGAGTAACCAAGCAGACGCTTGATATTGCTCTGGCTCAGCGCCATCAGGTTGCCGAAGATGATGGAAGCCGCGGCGATAATACCCAGCACCATGCGAACCGCTTCGCTGTCGCCCACCGGCGCATACAGGAACAGACGCATCACCACGCCAAAGATGGCGATTTTGCTGGCGGTTGCCAGGAAGGTGGAAACCGGAGCAGGCGCACCCTGGTAAACGTCTGGCGTCCACAGATGGAACGGCACCAGCGACAGCTTGAAGCCCAGACCGACGATCATCATACCCAGACCCGCCAGCAGCAGCGGCTGGTGCAGCATGCCGTCACCCAGGCTCTTACCGAGGCCAGGGAACGACAGGTTGCCCGTCTGCGCATATACCAGCGCGATGCCGAACAGCAGGAACGACGAGGCGGCGGCAGACAGAATGGTGTATTTGATACTGGCTTCCAGCGAGCGTTTCTGACGGAAGGCATAACCCACCAGGCCGAACAGCGGCAGCGAGATAAGCTCGATACCGAGGAACAGCGAAGCCATATGGTTAGCGTTCGCCAGCAGAATGCCACCCAGGGCGGCAATCAGCACCAGCAGGTAAAACTCTTCTTTGTTGTCGTAGTAGCCCTCAAGCCACGGATACGCGAAGGTACAGGTTGCGAGGCTCGCCAGCAGCACAAGGCCGGTGTAGAACATTGCGTAACCGTCTACGCGCATCAGCGGCGTGACATCCATGGCGCCCGCCTGGCCAACAAACCAGAGCGACACTAACGCGGCGTTAAGCCCAATGACCGACAGCGTGGCATTGGTAAAGTGGTTGCGTCGCCACGCAATGGAGAGCATCACAACCACCACCGTCAATCCGACGATCAGCAGCGGTAGCAGCGCAATCAGGTGTTGTGGAGTTATTGTCATGGCGATTTACGGCCTTGTAGTAGAAACGGAATTAACAAACCACTGCTGGATATTACTCATCGCGGAATGCGAGGTATCCAGAATCGGCTGCGGATAGAAGCCAAGCAGTACCAGAAGCACGACCAGCAACAGAATGATAAACAGCTCGCGCAGTGACATTCCCGGCAGTTCTTTACTTGCGATCTCACTCTTCGCTTGACCGAAGAATGCACGGTGCAGCATCGCCAGCGAGTAAACTGACGCGAAGACCAGACCGAAGGTCGAAATCACAGTGATCACCGGCACAACCTGATAGCTGCCGAACAGGATCATGAATTCACCGACGAAGTTACCGGTGCCCGGCATCCCGAGAGTCGCCACGGCAAAGAACATCGACAGCGCTGGCAGCCATTTAATTTTGCTCCACAGGCCGCCCATCATACGCATATCACGGGTATGCAGACGTTCGTACATCTGACCGCAGATAATAAACATACCGGCGGCAGACAGACCGTGCGCAATCATCTGGATCACCGCGCCCTGGAACGCCAGCTGGCTACCGGTGTAGATCGCGATCAGCACGAAGCCCATGTGCGAAACGGAGGTGTAAGCAATCAGACGTTTGATGTCGGTCTGTGCGAATGCCATCCATGCGCCGTAGAAGATGCCAATCACACCCAGCCACATGGCAATGGGCGCGAATTCGGCGGAGGCATTCGGGAACAGCGGCAGCGAGAAGCGCAGCAGACCATAGGCCGCGGTTTTCAGCAGGATCCCCGCGAGGTCAACAGAACCTGCGGTTGGCGCCTGGGAGTGCGCGTCCGGCAACCAGCCGTGCAGCGGTACTACCGGCATTTTCACCGCGAAGGCAATGAAGAAGCCCAGCATCAGCAGATATTCAACGCCATGGGACATCGGCGTCTTGAGCAGCTGCTCGTAGCTGAAGGTCCAGACGCCGGTGGCGTTGTAGTGCACGAACACCAGCGCCAGGATGGCGATTAACATCACCAGACCGCTCGCCTGGGTATAGATGAAGAACTTGGTCGCGGCCGTGATACGCGTCTTCCCGTCGGAGGCTTTATGGCCCCACAGTGCGATCAGGAAGTACATCGGCACCAGCATCATTTCCCAGAAAAAGAAGAACAGGAACATGTCGATGGCAAGGAACACGCCGATAACGCCGCCCAGGATCCACATCAGGTTCAGATGGAAGAAGCCCTGATATTTCTCGATTTCGCGCCAGGAGCAGAGTACCGCCAGCACGCCGAGGAATCCGGTCAGCACCACCATCAGCAGTGACAGGCCATCCAGCGCCAGGTGAATGCTGATGCCAAAGCGTGGGATCCACGGCAGCAGGAATTCAGACTGCCACTGCGGTAAACCAGCCGATTGGGTCAGAGAGTAGCCGCCCTGCAACCACAGTTGCAGGGAAAGCGCCAGCGTCAGTCCCATTGTGACCAGCGCGATCCAGCGCGGCATCTTCACGCCGAAGCGTTCGGTCTGCCAGCACAGGAAGCCGCCAATAAACGGGATAAGTATTAACCAGGGTAATAACATAGCTGCGTATGTCCCTTATATTCTAAACACTTCACAAAAAATCAACGCAATACCATCAACAGCGCGAGGACGACCACCGCACCGATGCTCATGGATGCCACATACCAGCGCAGATAGCCGTTCTCGCTAAACAGCAGACCTTTACCCGCCAGGCGGGAGAGGATAGCCGGGATGTTCATCAACGCATTCAGCGGGTCACGCTTGATAAGCCAGGCGATACCCAGGAATGGTTTTACGAAAATTTTGTCATACAGCCAGTCGAAGCCCCAGGCGTTGTACCACCAGGTACCCAGCAGACGGCCCGGCGCGCTGTTGGCGATGGAGGTCACCAGAGTGCGCTTGCCAAGCCACAGCCAGGCGGCAATCAGGATCCCGGCAATGGCGATCACGCCCGATGCGATTTCCAGCGTCATCACGCTGCCATGCTCAAGCTCGGTGGTTTCCGGCAGAACACCCTGCAACGGCGGCACGATCATCGCGCCCACAAAGGTGGAGAGCACCAGCAGAACAATCAGCGGCAGATGGTGGGTAATCCCCTTCCCTGCGTGTGCGTGAATTTGTTCTTTACCGTGGAAGACGATGAAAATCATGCGGAAGGTATACAGCGAGGTCATAAATGCGCCCGCCAGGCCTGCCACCATCAGATTCATGTGTCCGTTCGCCATGGCACCCGCGAGGATTTCATCCTTACTGAAGAAGCCTGCGGTGATCAGCGGCAGTGCGGAAAGCGCCGCGCCACCCACCAGGAAGCAGACATACACCAGCGGAATAGACTTACGCAGGCCACCCATTTTGAAGATGTTCTGCTCATGATGGCAGGCAAGGATCACCGAACCGGACGAGAGGAACAGCAGCGCTTTAAAGAACGCATGGGTCATCAGATGGAAAATCGCCGCATCCCACGCCTGTACGCCGAGCGCCAGGAACATGTAGCCAATCTGGCTCATGGTGGAGTAAGCGAGTACACGTTTGATGTCCGTTTGCACCAGCGCGGCAAAGCCTGCCAGCACCAGAGTGACGGCACCGACAATCCCCACCAGATGCAGGATTTCCGGGGTCATCAGGAACAGACCATGCGTACGGGCAATCAGGTAGACACCGGCAGTCACCATGGTCGCGGCGTGGATCAGCGCGGAAACCGGAGTCGGACCCGCCATCGCGTCAGCAAGCCAGGTCTGCAACGGCAGCTGTGCCGATTTACCGACCGCACCGCCCAGCAGCATCAGCGTCGCCCAGGTCAGCATATTATTGCCAGCCTCGAAGTGCGCCGGTGCCAGTTCCACCATTTCGCGGAAGTTGAGCGTACCCAGTTCGTTATAAAGAATGAACAGCGCGAAGGCCAGGAACACGTCGCCGACGCGGGTCACCACGAAGGCTTTCATCGCCGCCGCGCCATTCTTCGGATCGGTGTAGTAGAAACCGATCAGCAGATAGGAGCACAGGCCCACGCCTTCCCAGCCGAGATACATCAGCAGCAGGTTGTCCGCCAGTACCAGCACCACCATGCTCGCGATGAACAGGTTGGTGTAGGCGAAGAAGCGGGAGTAGCCCTCTTCGCCGCGCATGTACCAGGAGGCAAACATGTGGATCAGGAAGCCAACGCCGGTCACCACGGAAAGCATGGTCAGCGACAGGCCATCCAGCACCAGGTTAAAGCCGATGTTGAAATCGCCCACCGACATCCAGGTCCACAACGGCTGGCTGTACGCCTGTTGACCGTTATTAAAAAAGTCGAAGCCGACAATGGCGGTCACCAGCGCCGCCAGACCGACTGAACCCATTCCAACCGCGGCGGAGAGGTTTTCCGACCAGCGACCGCGGGAGAAGGAGAGCAGTAAAAAGCCAATCAATGGCAAAATAATGGTTAAGGCAAGCATGTTCATCCACGCAACTCACTTACTGAATCGATATTCAGGCTCTGGCGACGGCGATGCAGTTGCAGTAACAGCGCAAGACCAATACTGGCTTCTGCTGCCGCAAGGCTGATGGCGAGGATATACATCACCTGACCATCGGTCTGGCCCCAGTAGCTACCGGCGACGACAAAAGCCAGCGCCGCCGCGTTAATCATGATTTCCAGCCCAATCAGCATAAACAGCAGATTGCGTCGGATAACCAGACCGGTCAGACCGAGTACAAACAGTATCGCGGCGAGGATCAGTCCATGTTGTAAGGGGATCATGCGTGCTCCTCCGTTTTTCTTTTCGCATCGCCAGGACGGTTGCTGAGCACTTCGCCCGCGCGTTCTTCACGCCCCACGTGGAAGGCGACGACCAGACCCGCCAGCAGCAGCATGGACGCCAGTTCAACCGCCAGAACGTATGGCCCGAACAGGGTAATGCCCACCGCTTTCGCGCTGATTGGCGTCCCGTCGATGCCCTGGTCGTTGACGCCGAGAATGGCGTAGATCATCACCGCCAGCAGGATGGCTGACAACGCGCCAGGGCCAATCCAGATTTGCGGTTTCAGCCACTGACGTTCCTGCTCGATTTCAGCGCCGCCGAGGTTCAGCATCATCACCACGAATACGAACAGCACCATAATGGCCCCGGCGTAGACGATGATTTCCAGGGCGCCCGCAAAATAGGCGCCTAAGGAGAAGAAGACCCCGGCAATCGCCAGCAGGGAGATAATCAGGTACAGCAGCGCATGCACCGGATTGGTGTGGGTTATCACCCGCAGCGTCGTCAGGATGGCAACCAGGCCACAGATATAAAAAGCGAACTCCATTGCCCCTCTCCTTACGGTAACAGGCCTTTGACGTCGATAGGTTTGGCTTCGTTTTCCGCTTCACCTTTATCTTTGCCGTCGATTGCCATACCTGCCATCCGGTAGTAGTTATATTCCGGGTATTTGCCCGGACCGGAGATCAGCAGATCCTCTTTTTCGTAGACCAAATCCTGACGCTTGAACTCGCCAAGCTCGAAGTCCGGCGTTAACTGGATCGCCGTCGTCGGGCAGGCCTCTTCGCACATGCCGCAGAAAATGCAGCGTGAGAAGTTAATGCGGAAAAACTCCGGATACCAGCGGCCGTCTTTCGTCTCTGCTTTTTGCAGGGAAATACAGCCAACCGGGCAGGCAACCGCGCACAGGTTACAGGCTACGCAGCGCTCGGCACCGTCCGGATCGCGCGTCAGCACGATACGGCCACGGTAACGAGGCGCCAGATAAACCGGCTCTTCCGGGTACATACGCGTTTCGCGTTTGGCGAACGCGTGCAGGCCGATCATCCAGATACTGCGAACCTGGGTGCCGAAGCCCACAATTATTTCTTTTAAAGTCATGGTCTTTTCACCCCTTATTGCGCCTGCCAGAGAATGACAGCCGCGGTGCCCAGCAAGTTGAGTAGCGTCAGCGGCAGGCAAACTTTCCAGCCGAAGGACATCACCTGGTCATAACGCGGACGAGGCAATGCTGCGCGGATCAAAATGAACATCATCATGAAGAACGCGGTTTTCAGTGCGAACCAGATGAAGGGCGGTAAGAACGGGCCATGCCAGCCACCGAAGAACAGGGTAACCATCAGCGCGGAAATGGTGACGATACCGATGTACTCGCCCACAAAGAACAGACCGAATTTCATACCGGAATATTCAATGTGATAACCGTCGGCCAGTTCCTGCTCGGCTTCCGGCTGGTCAAACGGGTGACGGTGACACACTGCCACGCCCGCGATAGCAAAGGTGATAAACCCGAAGAACTGCGGGATCACGTTCCAGATGTCGGCCTGGTTGTTGACGATGTCGGTCATATTAAATGAACCGGCCTGCGCCACCACGCCCATCAGGGAAAGACCCAGGAACACTTCGTAGCTCAGGGTTTGCGCAGACGCACGCATCGCGCCGAGCAGCGAGTATTTGTTGTTGCTCGACCAGCCGGCGAACAGCACCGCGTACACCGCGAGGCCTGCCATCATCAGGAAGAACAGGATGCCGATATTCAGATCCGCCACCACCCACGACGGGCTGACCGGCACAATGGCAAAGGCCAGCAGCAGCGAGGTGAAGGCGATCATCGGGGCCAGGGTGAAAATCACACGGTCGGTGAATTTCGGTACCCAGTCCTCTTTGAAGAACATCTTGATCATATCCGCGACCAGCTGGAGTGAGCCACCCCAGCCTACGCGGTTCGGTCCGTAACGGTTCTGGAACAGGCCCAGCAGACGGCGTTCACCGAAACTCATGAACGCGCCGCAGGTCACCACAACCAGCAGAATAACCACCGCTTTGAGAATGCTGAGCAGGATGTCAATCAACTCCGGGGTAAACCAACTCATTGCTGTGCCTCCTGCAGATCCTCAACGCGTGCGCCTGCCAGTACCGGCGCGATGCCCGGCATACCCATCGGCAAGCCGACCTGCCCTGCCGTCAGTCCTTCAGAAATCACCAGCGGTAAGCTGACCGTCTGACCTTCATAGCTGAAGGCAAGTTTCGCACCGGCATTCACGCCCAGTTTCGCGGCGTCTGCCGGATTAAGCGCAATGTACGGCTGCGGCATACGTTGCTGGAAGACCGGTGAACGCTGGGACATTTCGTCACTGCCGAACAGATGGTAGTAAGGCGCAACACGCCATTTCCCCTCTTCCGCCTGGAAACCAGCCGGTACGTGATCGAAATAATCCAGCGCGCTGTCAGAGGCTTCGATCAGACGTACGCCCGGATCGCCATGACGCAGTTTGCCGCCCACTTCGGCCTGGAACTTGTTCCATGCCTGCGGGGAGTTCCAGCCCGGCGCCCAGGCAAACGGAATTTGCGAGCGCGGCGCGGACGGCTGGTTGTTCCCTTCCATAGAGAAGGCAAACATGGTGTCTTTGTCCTGCGGCTGACGCGGTTCATGCACGCTGATGTTGGCGCGCATGGCGGTACGGCCACTGTAACGATGCGGTTCACGGGCCAGTTTCTGACCACGAATACGGAAGCTGGCATCCGGCGCGGCATCTTTAATACCGGCCAGCTGCGGCAGCGCCGCAACCGCGGCGTCGATCACGTGATCGAGCTGCGTCCAGTCCACTTCGCGGCTCTGCACGGTGCTGTGCAGCGAGTGCAGCCAGCGCCAGCTTTCCAGCATGATGGCGTTGCGGTCGTAGTAAGACGGATCGTAAACCTGGAAGAAACGCTGTGCGCGGCCTTCGTTGTTGATCACCGTACCGTCGCTTTCGGCGAAGCTGGCGGTAGAGAGCACCAGGTGCGCTTTGTCCATGATCGCCGTGCGCTGATGGTCGATAACCATCACCAGCGGCGCGCGGGAGAGCGCGGCGTCAACGCGGGCGGCTGAAGCATGACGGTGCAGATCGTTTTCCAGGATCACCACTGCATCAGCACGACCGGTTTCCAGTTCGGTCAGGGCGTCGTCCAGCGAGCCGCCGCCGATCATACCGAGGCCGACGCTGTTCACTGCACGGGCAATCATGGTCACGCCGACGTCTGCGCCACGGCCTTTCAGCGCTTTGGCGACGTTAGCGGCGGCCTGAATAACCGCCGTACTGCCGGCGTTAGTACCGGAAATAATCAGCGGTTTTTTCGCGCTGGCCAGCGCCGAGACGATCACGTCGATCTTGTTTTGCAGATCGCGATCGATGCCTTCGACGGCCGGTGCGCTGGCGTCGAGGGCATTAGCAATGGCAAAGCCCAAACGTGCCTGATCTTCAACCGGCGCGCGATAGGTCCAGGCAGCGATGTCGTCCATACGGGTGCTGTCAACGTTGGTGACAAACAGCGGGTGTTTGGCACGCTGACCGATGTTGAGGATAGCGGCGATCTGCCAGTCCGCGACTTTCTGCGCGGCGGCCATTTCACGGGCTTTCCCTTTCACGGCCTGGCGGACAGCCAGCGCGACGCGGGCGCCGGTCTGGGTAATGTCTTCGCCCAGCACCAGCACGGCATCGTAGGATTCGATGTCGCGCAGCGCCGGGGTATGGATGCCGCTTTCGCGCAGCACTTTCAGCATCAGCTCCAGACGTTCCTGCTCGCCGCTGGCGATACCGGTATAGAAGTTTTCCGCTCCTACCAGTTCACGCAGCGCAAAGTTGCTTTCCACGCTGGCGCGCGGGGAACCGATACCGATCACTTTCTTCGATTGACGCAGAATATCCGCCGCGCCCTGCATCGCCTGTTCAGCGTTGAGGGTGATCAGATCGTCGCCACGACGCTGAACCGGCTGACGCGGACGGTCTTTCAGGTTTACATAGCCATAGCCAAAACGACCGCGGTCGCAGAGGAAGTAGTGGTTAACGGTACCGTTGTAACGGTTTTCGATGCGACGCAATTCGCCGTAACGCTCGCCCGGGCTGGTGTTACAGCCGAGAGAACATTGCTGGCAGATGCTCGGCGCAAACTGCATGTCCCATTTACGGTTATAACGCTCGGAGTGCGTTTTATCGGTGAACACGCCGGTCGGGCAGATTTCCACCAGGTTGCCGGAGAATTCGCTTTCCAGCACGCCGTCTTCCGGGCGACCGAAATAGACGTTGTCGTGCGCGCCGTACACACCCAGGTCGGTGCCGTCAGCATAGTCTTTGTAGTAACGCACGCAGCGGTAGCAGGCGATGCAGCGGTTCATTTCATGGGAGATGAACGGCCCCAGATCCTGGTTGCGGTGGGTACGCTTGGTGAAACGGTAGCGACGGAAGCTGTGACCGGTCATTACGGTCATATCCTGAAGGTGGCAGTTACCGCCCTCTTCACAGACCGGGCAGTCGTGCGGGTGGTTAGTCATTAACCACTCCACCACGCTTTCGCGGAACTGTTTCGCTTCTGCGTCGTCAATAGAAATAAAGGTATTATCGGTGGCCGGTGTCATACAGGACATGACCAGGCGGCCGCGCGTGTCTTCCGCGTTCTGATACTGCTTTACCGCACACTGGCGGCAAGCACCCACGCTACCCAGCGCCGGATGCCAGCAAAAATACGGAATATCAAGACCTAACGAGAGACATGCCTGTAGCAGGTTGTCCGCCCCGTTGACCTCGTAATCTTTGCCGTCTACATGGATCGTAGCCATTAGCATGCTTCCAAATTAAAAAAATCGTTACCACTTCCTCATTCAGGCTGCCTCTGCGTTGGCTGCCTGAATGAACTTGTGGGCTTCACCAGCGGGCTTTCAACAGGTTCGGCTGAATACCGTTGATTGCATGGGTATTGCTGAACGGCTGTTTGATGCCAGCTTCGAATTCTTCGCGGAAATATTTAATCGCGCTTTGCAGCGGTTCAACCGCGCCCGGCGCGTGTGCGCAGAAGGTTTTACCCGGCCCGAGGAAACGACACAGTTGCTCAAGTGTCTCGATATCCCCTGGCTGGCCTTCGCCACGCTCAATGGCACGCAGAATTTTCACGCTCCATGGCAGACCATCGCGGCACGGCGTACACCAGCCACAGGACTCACGGGCAAAGAACTCTTCCAGGTTACGCACCAGGCCAACCATGCCGATCTCGTGATCCACCGCCATCGCCAGCGCCGTACCTAAACGGCTGCCCGCTTTGCCGATGCTTTCGAATTCCATTGGCAGATCGAGATGCGCTTCGGTTAAGAAGTCAGTTCCCGCGCCGCCCGGCTGCCAGGCTTTGAATTTCAGGCCATCGCGCATGCCGCCCGCGTAATCTTCGAGAATTTCACGCGCGGTGGTGCCGAACGGTAGTTCCCACACGCCCGGATTTTTCACGCGGCCGGAGAAGCCCATCAGTTTGGTGCCGGCATCTTTGCTGGTCGAGATGCCCTGATACCACTCCACGCCGTTCGCGAGGATAGCCGGTACGTTACACAGCGTTTCAACGTTGTTAACGCAGGTCGGTTTACCCCATACGCCGGAGCTTGCCGGGAACGGCGGCTTGGAACGCGGGTTCGCGCGGCGGCCTTCAAGGGAGTTAATCAGCGCGGTTTCTTCACCGCAAATGTAACGCCCTGCCCCGGTGTGCACGAAAAGTTCGAAGTCAAAACCGCTGCCCAGAATGTTTTTGCCAAGCAGACCGGCTTCGGTCGCTTCGGCAATCGCACGGCGCAGGTGCACGGCTGCTTCGATGTATTCGCCACGCAGGAAGATGTAGCCACGGTATGCTTTCAGCGCGAACGCGGAAATGAGCATGCCTTCCACCAGCAGGTGCGGCAGTTGCTCCATCAGCAGGCGGTCTTTATAGGTGCCCGGCTCCATTTCATCGGCATTACACAGCAGGTAACGGATGTTCATGGATTCGTCTTTCGGCATCAGGCTCCACTTAAGACCGGTGGAGAAGCCCGCGCCGCCGCGTCCTTTCAGACCTGAGTCTTTTACGGCGTTAACGATATCGTCCGGCGCCATGCCAGTCAGCGCTTTACGCGCCCCTTCATAGCCATTTTTGCTCTGGTATTCTTCAAGCCATACCGGCTGTTTGTCATCACGCAGACGCCAGGTCAGCGGATGGGTTTCGGGAGTACGGATAATGTTTTTCATTTATACCGCTCCAGCAGCTCAGGGATCGCCTCCGGCGTCAGATGGCTGTGAGTATCCTCATCAATCATCATGCTCGGGCCTTTGTCGCAGTTACCCAGGCAGCAGGTCGGCAGCAGCGTAAAGCGACCGTCGAAGGTCGTCTGCCCCGGCTTGATATTGAGCTTCTGCTCAATTGCCGACTGAATGCCCTGGTAGCCGGTGATGTGACACACTACGCTGTCGCAATAGCGGATCACATGGCGGCCAACCGGCTGACGGAAGATCTGGCTGTAGAACGTCGCCACGCCTTCCACGTCACTTGCCGGAATATCCAGCACCTCTGCGATCGCATAGATCGCGCCATCCGGCACCCAGCCACGCTGTTTCTGAACGATTTTCAGCGCTTCAATGGACGCCGCACGCGGGTCTTCGTAGTGGTGCTTCTCGTGCTCAATGGCATCGCGCTCGAGGGCACTCAGCTCGAAAGCCTCGGTCTGTGGTTGTTGATTCTCGTGCATAATTAGCGGTCCACATCTGACATAACAAAATCGATACTACCCAGATAGACGATAAGGTCGGATACCAGGCTGCCGCGGATCGCCGACGGGATCTGCTGCAAATGCGGGAAGCTTGGCGTACGCACACGGGTGCGGTAGCTCATGGTGCTGCCGTCGCTGGTCAGGTAGTAACTGTTAATACCCTTGGTTGCTTCAATCATCTGGAAGGATTCGTTGGCCGGCATGACCGGACCCCAGGAAACCTGCAGGAAGTGAGTAATCAGGGTTTCGATATGTTGCAGCGTGCGCTCTTTCGGCGGCGGCGTGGTCAGCGGGTGATCCGCTTTGAACGGGCCTTCCGGCATGTTATTGAGGCACTGCTCAAGGATGCGCAGACTCTGGCGCAGCTCTTCAACTTTCAGCATTACGCGGGTATAGCTGTCGCTTACCCCGCCGCCTACCGGCACTTCAAAGTCGAAGTTCTCATAACCGGAGTACGGACGCGCCTTACGCACGTCGAAGTTGATGCCGGTCGCACGCAGGCCCGCGCCGGTGGTGCCCCACTCCAGCGCTTCTTTCGCGCCGTAAGCGGCCACGCCCTGGGAGCGGCCTTTCAGAATGCTGTTACGCAGCGCGGCTTTCTCATAGGAAGCCAGACGCTTCGGCATCCAGTCGAGGAATTCACGCAGCAGGCGATCCCAGCCGCGCGGCAGATCGTGCGCGACGCCGCCAATGCGGAACCAGGCCGGGTGCATACGGAAGCCGGTGATCGCTTCCACCAGATCGTAGATTTTCTGACGATCGGTAAAGGCGAAGAAGACCGGCGTCATCGCGCCCACGTCCTGAATAAAGGTCGAGATGTACAGCAGGTGGCTGTTGATGCGGAACAGCTCAGAGAGCATTACGCGGATCACATCGACGCGCTCAGGCACTTTAATGCCCGCCAGTTTTTCAACCGCCAGCACGTACGGCATTTCGTTAACGCAGCCGCCGAGGTATTCGATACGGTCGGTATACGGAATGTAGCTGTGCCAGGACTGGCGCTCGCCCATTTTTTCCGCGCCGCGGTGGTGATAGCCGATATCCGGAACGCAATCGACGATCTCTTCGCCGTCGAGCTGCAGGATGATACGGAAAGCACCGTGCGCAGACGGGTGGTTCGGACCGAGGTTGAGGAACATAAAGTCCTCGTTATCGGTACCGCGTTTCATGCCCCAGTCTTCCGGCTTGAAGGTCAGCGCTTCCATCTCCAGATCCTGTTTGGCTTTGGTCAGCTCAAATGGATCGAATTCGGTGGCGCGCGCCGGGTAGTCTTTACGCAGCGGATGGCCGGTCCAGGTCTGCGGCATCATGATGCGCGTCAGGTGCGGGTGGCCTTCGATATTGATACCGAACATTTCCCAGGTTTCACGCTCATACCAGTTGGCGTTCGGGAAAAGTTTGGTGAAGGTCGGCACATTCAGATCGTTTTCTGACAGCGCCACCTTCAGCATGATATCGCGGTTGCGATCGAAGGAAATCAGGTGATAGAAAACGGAAAAATCCGCGGCGGGTAACCCGTCACGGTGGGTGCGCAGACGTTCGTCCATGCCGTGTAAATCGAACAGCATGACGTACGGTTTCGGCACTTTCTTTAAGAAATCGCCAACTTCCAGCAATTGTTCACGCTTCACCCAGACAACGGGTACCCCGGTGCGGGTCGCCTGAACGGTAAAGGCATCCGGCCCAAAACGGTTGCGCAGTTCGCCGATGATCGGGTCATCGAGATGGTCCCTGGTCTGCCATGCGGCGTCTTGCGCGGTTAAGTCGGTCATAGTGTTCACCATTGCAAATGGTCCGTGGTGACTGTCGGGCGTGGCTTCGCGCTATTTGTTTTGATATGCGAAGGGTTTCTCCACAGCCCGCAGGCGCAAATTAAATCTCGTCAGGAGAACGCAGATTGGTTACAGCAATGCGTTCACCGCGTTTGCGCTCGCGCTCTGACTGCATGTTGGCGCGATAAACGCCCTGATCGCCAACCACCCAGGAGAGCGGACGACGTTCTTTACCAATCGATTCCTGCAACAGCATCAGTGCCTGCATATACGCTTCCGGGCGCGGCGGACAGCCAGGGATGTACACATCCACCGGGAGGAATTTGTCAACGCCCTGCACCACGGAGTAAATGTCGTACATGCCGCCGGAGTTGGCGCAGGCACCCATGGAGATCACCCATTTTGGCTCAAGCATCTGGTCATAAAGACGCTGAATGACCGGGGCCATTTTGGTGAAAGGTGTGCCGGCGATAACCATCAGGTCAGCCTGACGCGGGGACGCACGCAATACTTCAGCGCCGAAACGCGCCACGTCGTGCACCGCCGTAAAGGAGGTCACCATTTCTACGTAGCAGCAGGACAGGCCAAAGTTATAAGGCCAGATTGAGTTTTTGCGGCCCCAGTTGACCATATCGTGCAGGACATTTTCGAGCTTGCCCATGAACACGCTACGGTTCACTTCCTGCTCCAGGGGGTCTGTTACGATCTCCTGTTTTTGCAGGGGGTAACGGTCGTTCTCACCGTTAGGATCTATGCGGGTGAGCGTGTAATCCATCTTATTGCCTCGCGGTTAGCCTTGACGGTTAGTGTTACCGGTGATTTCAGGGTTCATACGCTCGCGACGCGAACGCACAGGTGTCCAGTCCAGCGCGCCAATACGCACCAGATAAACCAAACCCGCCAGTAGCACTAAAATGAAAATTGCGGCCTCGACAAAGCCGACCCAACCGCTTTCACGGATAGAGGTTGACCATGCGTAGAGATAGAGCGCTTCCACGTCGAAGATGACGAAGAACATGGCTACCAGATAGAACTTGGCAGACAAGCGCAGGCGAGCCGTGCCGACGGAATCGATACCCGATTCAAACGGCGTGTTCTTATGCCTGGCGCGGGCTCTACCGCCCAAGAACCAGCCGCCTACCAACATCAGGCAGCACAGGCCTATAGCAACAATAAGAAAGATAGCGAATGCCCAGTGATGAGCGATAACTTCAGTGGATGTTGACATACGCATTGCTTAACTCAAAAAGTAGCGCTGAAACCTCTGCTCTTGCTGGCAGATGAACGCCACATCGATTTAAGGGAGGAACAAAAAAAACCATACATTTACTGCGAGTAGTGCCGTAGACAGTAAAATGATGTGGTTTTTTACTCCTTTCTATAACCTTTTGTCAACTTTAACAAAAGTTACCTCACATTAGTTTACATCCAAGACATTTCATTAACATTTAATGCCTTTTTATTCGCCAGTGGTAAAACGCCGGGAGCATTTTTACCCTGTTGAATCGTGTCCGTTGTGAGGTTAAACAAAAATTACCCTCTTATTTTGACAGGATTTCCCCAGGATTCCTCCCCCTAAATGGGAGTATTTTCTTGATCTGTGACACGCTTTTGTTAATTCACCCAAAAAAACAGCAACAAACCAACTCGTTTTTTAACATGAACAGCAGCTATGAATAAGACCATTACGGGCAGGGATATAGCAAAACGCCAATCATTAACATAATGATATATATAGATATAAATGATGATTTAAGATTAAAACTGATGGGATAGTGAGGTTTTCAAACCAAAGGCGGCATTATTGCCGCCATTGGTTTGTTTTGCGTAATTACATTTTGTTACGAGTTTACAGCACAGTTGTTACTCAAGATCCTGCTCGACAATAAAGGGATCCCCTCCCTCTTGCGGAGTAACGGTGCTGTACTGCCAGGGCGTGTGATAATTTTCCATCGCCTGGAAGACAACCTGCGCCAGTTCGCTCTCTGCCTGCGGGTTATGGCAGAGTACGTATTCCGTGTCGGCCAGCGGCGGCAGACCGTCGGCCGGGCCAAGCACGCGCAGATCCGGACTCATCATTTCTACCGGCCGGGCAGTGACCCCCAGTCCGGCTTTCACCGCGGCTTTGACTGCCGCAAGGGTTGAGGCCACATACGCCATGCGCCAGGGAATATCTGCCGCATTCAGCGTGTGAATAACCGTATCGCGCAGTACGCTCGGATCCTCCAGCAGCACCAGCGGCAGCGACTCCCCTTTTTGCAGAACGTATTCCGCGGCGCAGTACCAGTGGGTTGGCGAACGGCGCAGGGTCAGGGATTCGAATTGCGCAGGCCGGTGGGTGCTGACCACCAGATCCACTTCATTACTTTCCAGCATCTCCAGAATATAGGGCGTGCGTTTAACGCGCACATCCAGAGCAATTTTCGGATAGACCGTGCTAATGCGATTTAACAAAAACGGCAGTATGGTATCTGCGGATTCGTCAGACGCGCCGATGGTCAACACGCCCTGGATATTACTGAACATCAACGAGGTGCAGGCTTCATCATTAAAGCGCAGGATTTTTCGCGCATAGCCCAGCAACTGGATGCCATGCTCAGTCAACAGTTTGTTGCGACCATGACGGGCAAACAGCTCTTTCCCCACCAGTTGCTCAAGGCGTTGCATTTGCTGACTGACCGCTGACTGTGTGCGGCAAACTGCCGCCGCTGCCGCTGCGAAAGTGTTAAGATCGGCAACCGCAACAAAAGTTCTCAGCAGATCGAGGTCGAGATTTAGTATCGGACGATTTGCATTTATCATATTTTTTCACTCCCAGGTCGCCCTCGATGAGCCGCCCGGTATTTGCTGTATTCGTAAGAAAGAAGTAATTCCATTTAAAACATGCATCCAGCAACGTCATGGTCCAGGGTGGATTTGACGCAGGTTAGGGCATCTATTTTGCGGGCTTATCTGGCAAATCCCGCTTATGGTCTTATTTTCGACTGCTCGGGTTAGCATTGATATAAGTAAACAAACGTTTACCGGTAAAATCTTTATCTCAGTTTACATTCGTTTGCGTTTTCACGCGGGTACCGCAATACCTGAACCCCAACGTTTTTATTATCGATTACAAAATAAAATCCTGTAATAACAATGAATTGAATTTTGTAATAAATATGACAACCAAAAAAAGCCATACGTATCCGGCATTTGTTACAGGCATCTTACCGCAAAAACCTTATTTTCATAAGTGTTATTGGGAATGTTCTCATGCTATCGAAGACCGGAGACGTAGCTTAGACTTATTGATATTTACCGTCACCCTGATTTTTCAATCATAATATTAAATAAATATTAATTGATAAATTGAGAATTCATTAATACTGCTGAACAATAGCGGGCGCACGGTTTTGATTCCGTCTCATCCAGTTCATGCCGCAAACACGCTGATATAACGACCTCAACGAATATCAGACTAAAACTCCCGCGATTTCCTTTAAGGCAAGATCAAGCGCTTTCACTGCAAATTAAACAGGAATTTTAACTGGACAACCACTCCCCCGCGCAGCGTTAACCTCTGCCAGCGACTGACAAAAGGCCGCAAAATCTTCTTCTGTAAAGCCTTCTAAACTGCCACCCGGCGGAGTACATTATTCCGTGCTGACTTCCACGGCAGGGAGTGGCCAATAACAGCTAAAAGGTCAAAGGTTCATGTCACCCATCGAAAAATCCAGCAAGTTAGATAACGTCTGTTACGACATTCGTGGCCCGGTGCTTAAAGAAGCAAAACGCCTCGAAGAAGAAGGCAATAAAGTTCTTAAGCTCAATATCGGTAACCCCGCGCCTTTTGGCTTTGAAGCGCCGGACGAGATCCTTGTTGATGTTATTCGTAATCTCCCGACCGCCCAGGGATATTGCGATTCCAAGGGATTGTATTCCGCCCGTAAAGCGATCATGCAGCACTATCAGGCACGCGGCATGCGCGACGTCACTGTGGAAGATATTTATATCGGCAACGGCGTGTCTGAACTTATCGTGCAGTCCATGCAGGCGCTGCTGAACAGCGGTGATGAAATGCTGGTGCCCGCGCCGGACTACCCATTATGGACCGCCGCCGTCGCGCTCTCCAGCGGTAAAGCCGTGCACTATATTTGCGACGAGTCTTCCGACTGGTTCCCGGATCTTGACGATATTCGCGCGAAAATCACGCCCCGTACCCGCGGCATCGTGATCATTAATCCGAACAACCCGACCGGCGCGGTTTATTCAAAAGAGCTGCTGCTGGAGATCGTCGAGATCGCCCGTCAGCATAACCTGATCATCTTCGCCGATGAGATCTACGACAAAATTCTTTATGACGAGGCAGAACACCACTCCATTGCGCCGCTGGCGCCGGATCTGCTGACCATCACCTTTAACGGCCTGTCCAAAACCTACCGCGTGGCGGGCTTCCGTCAGGGCTGGATGGTACTGAACGGCCCGAAAAAACACGCTAAAGGTTATATCGAAGGGCTGGAGATGCTGGCGTCGATGCGCCTGTGCGCCAACGTTCCGGCGCAGCACGCCATTCAGACCGCGCTGGGTGGTTATCAGAGCATCAGCGAGTTTATCGTGCCGGGCGGACGCCTGTACGAGCAGCGCAACCGCGCATGGGAGCTGATCAACGATATTCCTGGCGTCTCCTGCACCAAGCCGAAAGGCGCGCTCTATATGTTCCCGAAAATTGATGCGAAACGCTTCAATATTCATGATGACCAGAAAATGGTGCTCGATTTCCTGTTGCAGGAAAAGGTGCTGCTGGTGCAGGGAACGGCGTTTAACTGGCCGTGGCCGGATCATGTGCGCATCGTGACGCTGCCGCGTCTTGACGATCTGGAAATGTCCATCACCCGTTTTGGTCGCTTCCTGTCGGGTTATCGCCAGTAACATGCGCAAGGGGGAAGTTTGCATCTTCCCCCGCTCTGCGGGCACAATGGCTTTACGTTGTTGCCACCGGCAGGTTACCCATGAGTCAAAGTCATTTCTTCGCCCATCTTTCCCGTCTTAAATTAATCAATCGCTGGCCGCTGATGCGCAATGTGCGCACGGAAAACGTCTCTGAGCACAGTTTGCAGGTGGCGATGGTTGCCCATGCGCTGGCGGCGATCAAAAACCGCAAGTTTAACGGCAACGTCAATGCCGAGCGTATAGCGCTGCTGGCGATGTATCACGACGCCTCGGAAGTGCTGACCGGCGATCTCCCTACCCCGGTAAAATATTTCAATACGCAGATCGCCCAGGAATACAAAGCGATTGAGAAAATCGCCCAGCAGAAGCTGGTGGATATGGTGCCGGAAGAGCTGCGGGATATTTTTGCGCCGCTCATTGACGAGCACCAGTACAGCGAAGACGAAAAGCTGATCGTCAAACAGGCGGATGCCCTGTGTGCCTACCTGAAATGCCTGGAAGAGCTGTCTGCCGGAAATAATGAATTTTTGCTGGCGAAGTCGCGGCTGGAAAAAACCCTCGCCGCGCGACGCAGCGAGGAGATGGATTATTTTATGGCAGTGTTTGTGCCGAGTTTTCAGCTGTCGCTGGATGAGATCAGCCAGGATTCTCCACTCTGACCGCCCTGCCCGGCGGCGCTGCGCTTGCCGGGCCTACGATTTCACACCAAATCCCAGGCCGGGTAAGACGCAGTCGCCACCCGGCAAAATATCCCCACATACCTCAAAACGGGAACAACACCGGGATCAACACCACGCATACCACCATCACGATCAGCGTGAAAGGCACGCCGATCTTCACAAAATCGCTGAACTTATAATTGCCCGGCCCCAGCACCAGGGTATTTACCGGCGAGGAGACCGGCGTCATAAAGGCGGCAGAGGCCGCCATCGCCACCATCATGGCGAAGGGGTATGGCGATAATTCCATGGATTTGGCGGTCGCCAGCGCAATAGGCGCCATCAGTACCGCCGTGGCGGTATTGGAGATAAACAGGCCAATGGTGGCGCAGAGGACAAACAGACAAAGCAGCATCATGTGCGGCCCGTAGCCACCGCCGAACTGCATCAGCCCTTTTACTGCCAGATCCACGCCGCCGGTCTTTTGCAGCGCCAGCGCAAAGGGCATCATGCCGACGATAAGAATAATGCTCGGCCAGTGAATGGCTTTCCAGGCGCTTTCCGCGTCGATACAGCGGAACTTGCCCATCAGCAGACAGGCGATAATGGCCGCGATGGGATTGGGGATCTCATCGGTCAGCATCAGGGCGATCATCAGCACCAGACAAAAAATGGCGTGGGGCGCCTGGCTGTGCGCGGGGGAGGCATCGCTCTCCTCCACCGGCATATTCAGCACCACAAAATCGCGGCCCTTCTGCCCCAGCGCGGAAATCAGCTTCCAGTTGCCGATCACCAGAAAAATATCCCCCAGCGCCAGCGGCTCATCGACGATGGCCCCCTCAAGAGCGCTGCCGTCGCGCTTGATACCTACCACGTTCAGGCCGTAACGACTGCGAAAGCCGATTTCACGTACCGTTTTACCGATAAGCTCGGAATTGGGGATCAGCGACACTTCCGCCATGCCCACATCCAGCGCCTGGTCGGAAAAATACTCGCCGCGCAGGATCATCGGCTCCAGCTGCTGCTCGCTGCAAAACTCACGCAAATCGACATCCGCCGCCGACATATCGATCAGCAGCACGTCGCGGGCACGGAATTCCGACACGCCGTTAACGTTGACCATCACGCGGCGAAAATGCCGCCAGCGCTCGACGCCGATGACGTTCGCGCCGTAACGCTCGCGCAGTTTCAGATCGTCCAGCCGCTGGCCGATCATCGGCGAGCCGGGGCGGATCGCCAGACGCCGTGCGCGCCCGGTCAGGCGATACTCTTTGATTAAGTCGCGAAAGGTGCGGCGCTTCCAGCCGTCGCGCTGATGCTCCGGCTGCTCGCCTTTCAGCGCAAAGCGCATTATCAGCATGTACAGGATGCCAAGCCCGAGGATCGCCAGCCCCAGCGGCGTGACGCTGAAAAAGTTAAAGCCCGCCAGCCCCTCGCGCAACAATTCGCTGTTCACCACCAGGTTAGGCGGCGTGGCGACCAGCGTCATCATGCCGCTGATAAGCCCGGCAAAGCTGAGCGGCATCATCAACCGCGACGGCGAGATTTTCATGCGCATGGAGACGCTGAGCACGACGGGAATAAATATGGCGACCACGCCGGTTGAGCTCATGAAGGCGCCGAGGCCCGCAACGGTGATCATCAGCATCACCAGCATTCTGGTTTCGCTGCTGCCCGCCACCTTAACCAGCCATGCGCCCATACTGGTGGCGACGCCGGTACGTACCAGACCGTCGCCCATCACAAAGAGCGCAGCGATAAGAATGACGTTAGGATCGCTGAAGCCGGAAAAGGCTTCGCTGAGCGTTAAGGTTCCACTGAGTACGAAGGCGATAATCACCAGCAGTGCGACGGCATCCATGCGCACCTTGCCGGTAGCGAAAAGTACAATGGCCACGCCCAGAAGGCACAGAACCCAAATTAATTCCCCGTTCACCCTATATCCTTATTCGTTGAGAGGGTAATTATTGTGCCATAAAAAAGCCCCGTCGGAACGGGGCTAAATCATGGGATCAGGCGTTAATTTGTACTTCTACCTCACCGTCCGGCCGCCGGGTGATGACCAGCGCCTCCAGGCTTTGCAGCGCAAAATCCACTTCATCAAGACGCGGTGAGTTTTCCGGGGCGTTAACGGAAATGACATGGCAGCCCGCCGCCAGCCCGGAGAGGATCCCGGCGGAGGCATCTTCCACCACCACACAGTTTTCCGCTGGCAGGCCGAGCAGCTCCGCTCCCAGCAGATAGGCGTCCGGCTCCGGTTTGCCGCGTTTCACCTGTTCGGCGGTGACAAATACTTTCGGCGAGGGTAAACCGGCGGCCTGATGCCGCGCACGGGCGACCGGCATCGATCCGGACGTCACGATCGCCCAGGGAATGTCCAGCGCGTCGAGATGTGTCAGCAGCGCCACCGCCCCCGGCAGCGCGATGATACCAGTGGTATCGCTGGCTTCGATGCCTTCCAGACGAGTGAATTCCGCGGCGATCTCCTCTTCACTGCGCCCTTTCATAAAGTGACGCAGCGAGGTGATGGCCTGTTTGCCGTGGATGAAATTCAGCACCTCGTCATGCGCGATGCCAAAACGGTCCGCCCAGTTACACCACGCCCGCTCAACGGCTGGCAGCGAGTCCACCAGCGTGCCATCCAGGTCAAACAAAAATCCTTTACACAGCACAGGCAGGTCCTCAGGCGTTAATAATCTGGTTAATTTCGTTGGCGCTCAGATGGTACTGACGCGGGCAGGCATGCCATGCGCCCAGCATACGCTGGTATTTTTCCCACATCGGGGTTTGCGCGTTGAAGCCATGCGTACCGGCATCGAAATCGGTGTAACGCCCTTCGGTGTTCACCATAAAGCGGACATAGCTGAGGTAACGGGATTCTGTCGCCGCATCGAAGCCGAGGAAAGTGACCCGGCGCTCGTCGATAGTCTGCGCGTCTTTCAGGTTGGTCCAGGATACGTGCAACGCGTGATACATCTCCATGATGTCGATCACCACCCGGCAGGTCTCTTCCGACAGCTCGCCGAATTCACGATCCAGTTCGCGCATTTGCAGGCCAAAGCCGCGTTCCACGATGGTTTGCAGACGGCGATAACGCTCGGCATTATTGGGATCCAGCATGGTCATCATTTTGTACTGATTCGACAGGATCAGGCGTTGGGCGTTGGTCATTTCCATTCGTTACTCCTCATTACTTCACGGCAAAAAAAAGAGGCACATAAATTATGTGCCTTCTTTATATGCGTAATCATGGTCGAATTACAAATCATCCAGGAAAGTTTTATCCAGTTGTTTGAAGGCGCGCTTAAGCGTGTCAGCCAGCGCCTGATAATCGGGTTTGCCTTCAACAGGAGCCAGCGCCTGCCCGGCCTCCTGGAGTTTGCCCCGCACTTCATAAAACCATTGCAGAATGGAGGGCGGTAATGGCGTGACCGAACGCTTGCCCAGCCACCACAGGCCCTGCATCGGCAGGCTCAGCGCAAAAAGCGCGGTGGCCACCGCCGGACCAAGTTGACCGCCAAGGGCGATCTGCCAGCAAAGGGTGAATACCGCGAGGGGCGGCATAAAGCGAATGGCGTAGCGCGTAACGCGGATCGTGCGGTTTTCAACAAAAAGCGGAGCGAGGCTCTTTTCCATGGGCCAGGTTTTCGCATAATGCTGTCCCCGACGAAACAGGCTGAAAAAGCTCACATGGCGATCTTCAGGTGCAGACATGGCGTTACCTCAACTTCACATATAAAAATTAAAAAATTTGTGCAAAACAACAACTGCTCGGGACAACGTTCAAAATATTTTGTCATACCACGCTGCTATCAGGTATCCTGTTTCAGCCTGATTTGGCCATAGACGACGAATCAAACATCGTCAATTTAATGAATATTATGCCACTGCCTGAAATTTGTACAAAATGGCATAAAATTATCTGTATTCCCTTTCATCGTGCCAAAAAGTTAACTGAGCATGATGTTAATCATAAATGTCAGCGTCATCATACGCTACGCTGTGAGACTCACTGACGTTTTTTTAGCCACGTATCAATAATAGGTACTTCCATGTCGAGTAAGTTAGTACTGGTTCTGAACTGCGGTAGCTCCTCACTGAAATTCGCAATTATCGATGCTGTAAACGGTGAAGAGTACCTTTCTGGTTTAGCCGAATGTTTCCATCTTCCTGAAGCCCGCCTGAAATGGAAAATGGACGGCAATAAACAAGAAGCGGCTTTAGGTGCAGGTGCCGCTCACAGTGAAGCGCTGAACTTTATCGTTAACACTATTCTGGCACAAAAACCAGAACTGTCTGCGCAGCTGACCGCGATTGGTCACCGTATCGTCCACGGCGGTGAAAAATTCACCAGTTCCGTAATCATCGACGAGTCCGTGATCCAGGGTATCAAAGACGCCGCGCCGTTCGCACCGCTGCATAACCCGGCTCATCTGATCGGCATTACCGAAGCACTGAAATCCTTCCCGCATCTGAAAGACAAAAACGTGGCTGTGTTCGACACCGCGTTCCATCAGACCATGCCCGAAGAGTCTTACCTCTATGCCCTGCCGTACAACCTGTACAAAGAGCACGGCGTACGTCGTTACGGTTTCCACGGCACCAGCCACTACTTCGTGACGCAAGAAGCGGCCAAAATGCTGAACAAGCCGGTAGAAGAAGTAAATATCATCACCTGCCACCTGGGCAACGGCGGCTCTGTTTCCGCTATCCGTAACGGTGAGTGTGTCGATACTTCCATGGGTCTGACCCCGCTGGAAGGCCTGGTGATGGGCACCCGTACCGGTGACCTGGATCCGGCGATTATCTTCTTCCTGCACGATAACCTGGGCATGAGCGTTGATGACATCAACACCATGCTGACCAAACAGTCCGGCCTGCTGGGTCTGACCGAAGTCACCAGCGACTGCCGTTATGTTGAAGACAACTACGCAGAAAAAGCGGACGCTAAACGTGCAATGGACGTTTACTGCCACCGTCTGGCGAAATACATCGGCTCTTACACTGCGCTGATGGACGGCCGTCTGGACGCCGTTGTCTTCACCGGCGGTATCGGTGAAAACGCCGCAATGGTGCGTGAACTGTCCCTGGGCAAACTGGGCGTTCTGGGCTTCGATGTTGATCATGAACGTAACCTGGCTGCCCGCTTCGGCAAATCCGGTTTCATCAACAAAGAAGGCACCACCCCGGCGATGGTTATCCCGACCAACGAAGAGCTGGTCATCGCACAAGACGCTAACCGTCTGACTGCCTGATTCACCACACCGCCAGCCAACGCTGGCGGTGCTGTTTTATCTTCCGCCCGCAGCGGCGGTAACGAAAGAGGATAAATCGTGTCCCGTATTATTATGCTCATCCCTACCGGAACCAGCGTCGGCCTGACCAGCGTCAGCCTCGGTGTGATCCGTGCAATGGAACGCAAAGGCGTTCGTCTGAGCGTGTTCAAACCTATCGCCCAGCCGCGCGCTGGCGGCGATGCCCCTGACCAGACCACCACCATCGTGCGCGCGAACTCCGGCCTGCCGGCTGCGGAACCGCTGAAAATGAGCCACGTGGAATCTCTGCTCTCCAGCAACCAGAAAGATGTGCTGATGGAAGAGATCATCGCCCGCTACCACGAAAGCGCGAAAGACGCGGAAGTGGTGCTGGTCGAAGGCCTGGTGCCGACGCGCAAGCATCAGTTCGCCCAGTCGCTGAACTATGAAATCGCCAAAACCCTGAATGCCGAAATCGTGTTCGTCATGTCCCAGGGCACCGATACGGCTGAGCAGATCAAAGAGCGTATCGAACTGACCCGCAGCAGCTTCGGCGGCGCGAAAAACGCCAATATTACCGGCGTTATCGTTAACAAGCTGAATGCCCCGGTTGACGAGCAGGGCCGTACCCGCCCGGATCTGTCCGAGATTTTCGACGACTCTTCCAAAGCGCAGGTCAGCAATATCGATCCGACCCAGCTGCAACACTCCAGCGCGCTGCCGGTGCTGGGCGCAGTGCCGTGGAGCTTCGATCTGATCGCCACCCGTGCCATCGATATGGCGCGTCACCTGAACGCTACCATCGTTAACGAAGGCGACATCAACACCCGCCGCGTGAAGTCCGTGACTTTCTGCGCGCGCAGCATTCCGCACATGCTGGAACATTTCCGTCCGGGCTCCCTGCTGGTGACGTCCGCAGACCGTCCTGACGTGCTGGTGGCCGCCTGCCTCGCCGCGATGAACGGCGTGGAAATCGGCGCTATCCTGCTGACCGGCGCTTATGAAATGGACGCCCGCGTCGCCAAACTGTGTGAACGTGCTTTCGCCACCGGCCTGCCGGTATTCATGGTGAACACCAACACCTGGCAGACTTCCCTGAGCCTGCAAAGCTTCAACCTCGAAGTGCCGGCTGATGACCACCAGCGTATCGAGAAAGTTCAGGAATACGTTGCCAGCTACATCAATGCTGACTGGATCGAGTCCCTGACCGCCACCTCCGAGCGTAGCCGTCGTCTCTCTCCGCCAGCGTTCCGCTATCAGCTGACCGAGCTGGCCCGTCAGGCTGGCAAACGCGTTGTGCTGCCGGAAGGCGACGAGCCGCGTACCGTAAAAGCGGCTGCCATCTGCGCAGAGCGCGGCATCGCCACCTGTGTGCTGCTGGGTAACCCGGACGAAATCAACCGCGTGGCGGCATCCCAGGGCGTTGAGCTGGGCGCTGGCATCGAAATCGTCGATCCGGAAGTGGTGCGTGAAAGCTACGTAGCCCGTCTGGTTGAGCTGCGTAAGAACAAAGGCATGACCGAAGCCGTTGCCCGCGAACAGCTGGAAGACAACGTGGTACTGGGTACGCTGATGCTGGAACAGGACGAAGTTGACGGTCTGGTTTCCGGTGCGGTTCACACCACCGCGAACACCATCCGTCCGCCGTTACAGCTGATCAAAACCGCGCCGGGTAGCTCGCTGGTGTCTTCCGTGTTCTTCATGCTGCTGCCGGAACAGGTTTATGTTTACGGTGACTGCGCGATCAACCCGGATCCGACCGCTGAACAGCTGGCAGAAATCGCCATCCAGTCTGCGGATTCCGCCGTGGCATTCGGTATCGAGCCGCGCGTGGCAATGCTCTCCTACTCCACGGGTAACTCTGGTGCCGGTAGCGATGTAGAGAAAGTGCGCGAAGCGACCCGTATCGCCCAGGAAAAACGCCCGGATCTGGTCATCGACGGCCCGCTGCAGTATGACGCTGCGGTAATGGCTGACGTGGCAAAATCCAAAGCGCCGAACTCGCCGGTTGCCGGTCGTGCTACCGTGTTCATCTTCCCGGATCTGAATACCGGTAACACCACTTATAAAGCGGTACAGCGCTCTGCCGACCTGATCTCCATCGGGCCGATGCTGCAGGGTATGCGTAAGCCGGTGAACGACCTGTCCCGTGGCGCGCTGGTGGACGATATTGTCTACACCATCGCCCTGACGGCGATCCAGTCTTCGCAGCAGCAGTAATA
>NZ_CP127837.1:4124781-4134097 GCF_030291195.1 Enterobacter sp. PGRG2
GCCCGGTGGCGCTGACGCTTACCGGGCCTACGGTTTTGTAGGCCGGATAAGCGAAGCGCCATCCGGCAAGAAAGGCGACCCCATACAGGTCGCCTTTTTATTTACAACAACTCCCGCGCCGCCGCGACAATATCCTGCGCCGTCAGGCCATACTCTTTTTGCAGGAAATCCTGGGTGCCCACCTGGCCGTACCGCCCTTTAACCCCGACGCGACGCATCGGCACCGGGCAGGTTTCCACCAGCACTTCCGCCACCGCAGAACCCAGTCCGTTGTGGATACTGTGGTTTTCACAGGTCACCACTTTACCGGTTTTCTCGGCATAGTTTTTTATCAGCATACGGTCAATGGGTTTTAGCGTGAACATGTCGATCACCGCCGCGCTGACGCCCTCCTGCGCCAGCGTCTCTGCCGCCTGTAGCGCTTCCGCCACCATAATGCCGTTCGCGATAAGCGTGATGTCGCTGCCGTCGCGCAGCACGTTGCCTTTGCCGATGGTAAAAACCGAGCCGGGCGCATAAACCGTCGCCGCCTGTTTCCGGATGGTGCGCAGCCAGTAAAAGCCGTCGAGCGTCATCAGCTGGCGCAGCACATCCTCAAACATCACCGCGTCGGTAACCTCCAGCACCACCGAGTGCGCCAGCCCGCGCACAATGCCCATATCCTCGAAAGACATGTGGGTGCCGCCATTGTGACAGGCGGTCACCCCCGCATCCGAGGCAATAACCTTCACGTTATTGCGCTGATAGTCCAGCGCCATAAACAGCTGATCGAAACAGCGACGGCTGGCGAAGGCGGTAAAGGTATGCACAAAGGGTTTACGCCCAGTGAGGGAAAGCCCCGCCGCGGTGCCGATGACGTTAGCTTCCATGATGCCGCAGTTGATCACGTGCTGCGGATAACGCTTGTGCACGCCATCCATCGCCATGGAACTCATCAAATCCGCTTCCAGCGCGATGATGTCGCTGCCGCTCTCAATCTGCTCTGCCACAAAACCGGCATACACTTTACGCATTTCAACGGCGTCTTTTCCCCCGACGGGTGCGAGCTTAATCATGGGCGGCCTCCAGCTGTGCGATGGTCTGATCCAGCGCCTGCTTCATCTCATCCGTCAGGCGTAAATGGTGTGAGTTGCCGAGCTGTTCCAGATAAGGCACGCCCTGGCCCTTGATGCTGTCGAGGATCACCACCCTGGGGCGCGCCTCCGCCGCCGGTCGCGGCGCGACTACCTCCAGAAGCCCGGCGATGTCGTCGCCTTTCACGGTGCAAACGTCATAGCCAAAGGCGCGGAATTTCCCCTCCAGATCGAAGGCGCAGATGATCTCGTCCAGCTCGCCGTCCAGCTGCTGTTTGTTCCAGTCGACAAATACCGTCAGGTTATTCAGCCGGTGATGCGCAATAAACTGGAACGCCTCCCAGCACTGGCCTTCGTTCAGCTCGCCGTCGCCGACGATGCAGAACACCCGGTTCGCGCGCCCGGCCAGCTTATGCGATAACGCCATGCCGCCCGCGATGGAGATCCCCTGCCCCAGCGAGCCGGTAGTCGCATCCACGCCGCGGGTTTTCAGCCGATCCGGGTGGCTTGGCAGGCGTGTGCCGTTCTGATTAAGGGTCTGCAACTCCTCAACCGGGAAATAGCCCTTAATGGCGAGAGTACTGTAGAGCGCCGGCCCGGCATGCCCCTTCGACAGGACGAAGTAATCACGCTGGGGCCAGTCGGGATCCGCCGGATCGATACGCATCACTTCGCCGTACAATACCGCCAGGGTTTCCACCACCGACATACTGCCGCCGTAATGCCCGAAACCCAGCGTGGTCAGTGATTTCAGGGTGGCGATGCGGATCTCCCGCGCCAGCTGCGTCAGTTCTGCAATACTGCTCATAATTTCGCTCCGCTATTGGGCTGCGTGTCGCCAGCCGCAGGTTTTTTTCGTGCAAACAGATTCCACGCCACCAGCGCGGCGAACAGCACCACCACCAGCCCGGTGATCGCCAGCGGTGAGAGATAGCGCGCCAGATTGCCCAGCACGATGCCGATCACGCCGAAATCCGCGTCCGAGAAGGTGGTGTTGGCGAAACCGATGGCCCCCAGCACCGGCAACAGCAGCACTGGCAGGAAGGTAATTAACAGCCCGTTGGCAAACGCGCCGAGCATCGCGCCACGCCGGCCGCCGGTAGCGTTACCAAACACGCCTGCGGTGGCACCGGTAAAGAAGTGCGGCACCACGCCCGGCAGGATCAGCACCAGTTTCATCTGACCGAGCAGGAACAGCCCCACCAGTCCGCCGAGGAAGCTGAACAGGAAACCGATCAGCACAGCGTTGGGGGCGTAAGGGTAAACCACCGGGCAATCCAGCGCCGGGCGGGCATTGGGCACCAGTTTTTCCGAAAAGCCGGTAAAGGCCGGGACAATTTCCGCGAGGATCAGACGCACGCCCTGGAGAATGATAAATACCCCGGCGGCAAAGGTGATGGCCTGAATAATGGCGTACACCAGGAAGTTCTGTCCGCCGCTGATGGTGCTTTCGATATATTCACGTCCGGCACAAACCGCCATGATCAGATAAATAATGATCATGGTGAGCGAGATGGAGATAGAGCTGTCGCGTAAAAAGCTTAAGTTCTTCGGCAGGTTCATCTCTTCCGTTGAACGCGAGCCTTTACCGCAGACGCTGCCGATCCAGCCAGCCAGCACATAACCCAGGGTGCCGAAATGCCCAAAGCCGATGTCGTCGGTGCCGGTAATGCGCCGCATATAGCGCTGGGCAATGGCCGGGAAGAAGGCCATCACCAGACCTAAAATCAGCGATCCGGTAAATACCAGCCCGACGCCTTCAAACCCGGCGACGGTAAGGATCACGCCGATCATACAGGCCATGTAAAACGTATGGTGCCCGGTGAGGAAGATGTACTTCAGCCGCGTAAAGCGCGCGACGATAATATTGGCGACCATACCAAAGGCCATGATCAGCGCCGTCGATGCGCCATATTTTTCCAGCGCAATGGAAACAATCGCCTCGTTATTTGGAATGATCCCCTGAATATTAAAAGCGTGTTCAAACATACCGCCTAACGGATTAAGCGATCCGACTAATACCGTGGCACCGCCGCCCAGCACAATAAAACCGAGAATGGTTTTAACCGTGCCTTTGACCACATCGGAAAAGGATTTTTTCTGCGCCACCAGACCAATTAAGGCAATTAAGCCCACCAGCACTGACGGCACTTTCAGTATATCGACAATAAAATTGAGCGTTTCAAGGATAAACATATCCGCCTCGCTTTATATGCAGTTACCGGTTGGCAAAATAAGTCTGGAGCTTGGTTTCCAGCTCATTAATATCGATAATGTTATTGATGACCACCAGCTGGTGGTCCGGCACGCTGGCGCTGGCGGCGATGTCTTTCGCCATCACGAACAGATCCGCGGCGCCTGGCGTGGCGGAGGAGAGATCGGAGTGTTCCACCTCCGCCTCAATATTCAGCTTTTTGAGCACTTTTTTAATATTCATTTCGACCATAAAACTGCTGCCGAGGCCGGATCCGCAAATTGCCATAATTTTCATTATTATCACCTTTCGTAGGGTAAAGTTCAGGCGCACCACGCAATATGGCGTGATGTTTTAAAATCATTAGCGTGTAAAAATCTAAAAGCGTTGAATAATGTTTTCTATTTCCTCCCGGGTGGTTGCCTGATGTAATCCTGCTAAGTCCTGATCGCTGGAAAATAATTCCGCCAGGGTGGCGATCATCTCAATGTGACTATGCTTATCGGCTGCCGCCAGCATAATAATCAGATCCACCGGATCGAATTCCCCGGCGTTAAATGAAACACCGTGCTGTAGTTTCAACAGCGATAACCCATGCGCCTTTGCCCCCTCTTCCGGCCGGGCGTGGGGCATCGCCAGCCCTGGCGCCAGCACGTAATATGCCCCCAGCGCCTGCTGCTGGCTGATGATGGCCGGTACGTAATCCGCCGTGATGACCCCTGCATCCAGCAGCGGCTGCGCGCAGATCGCCAGCGCCTGTTGCCAGTCATCAACCCGCTCGCGGCATTGAATGGTGGGACCGTTAAGCCATGTTTCCAGCACTCTGCTTCCCTCTTTAGTGGCAAAAGATGGACAAACTTTATGCAAGGATCCGTAGACTGACCGTGACGATAGTCACAAAGATAGCGCTATCAAAAAGCACTGTGCAGAATTGTGATAGCGCTATCAGATCACATTCATTGTTCTGAATCGCGGTAATAATGGGGTTATACGGCGTATACTTCTTCTGCCACGAATAAAATAAATCGAAAAAAGCCACTGAGATCATCGTCTTTACGCAGGAACGAGAATGTCTATTACCCGAAAACGGCGCAATACCGGAAAGGTGACGCTGGCGGATGTTGCCCAGCTGGCGGGCGTCGGCACCATGACGGTTTCCCGTGCGCTGCGGACGCCCGAGCAGGTTTCCGGCAAGCTACGTGAAAAAATTGAGGCGGCGGTACAGGAGCTGGGCTATCTACCTAATCTGGCAGCCAGCGCCCTCGCCTCCGCCTCGTCGTGGACCATTGCGATGGTGGTGCCCAATCTGGCAGAGTCCGGCTGTTCGGAAATGTTTGCCGGGCTTCAGCAGGTGCTGCAACCGGCGGGCTACCAGATCATGCTGGCCGAGTCGCAGCACCGCCTGGAGCAGGAAGAAAAGCTGCTGGAAACGCTGCTGGCCTCCAACCTGGCCGCCGCCATTTTGCTCAGCGTTGAGCACAGCGAAACCGTACGTCACTGGCTGACCAACGCCAGTATTCCGGTGATGGAAATCGGCGCGACGCGGACCGATCCCATTGATATGAATATCGGCATTGATAACGTCGCCGCCATGCAGGAATTAACGCAAACGCTTATCCAGCGCGGTTATCAGAACATCGGCCTGCTGTGCGCCAATCAGGAACAGTGGATCTTTCAGCAGCATTTGCAGGGCTGGTATAAAGCCATGCTGCGCCACCATATGTCGCCCAACCGGGTAATTAACGCCGCCGCGCCGCCCACCTTTTCGACCGGCGCGGCGCAGCTGCCGGAGTTTTTACTGGCATGGCCGGAGCTGGATGCGCTGGTTTGCGTGTCAGATGAGCTGGCGTGCGGCGCACTCTATGAGTGCCAGCGGAGGCGCATCAAAGTGCCGGACGATCTGGCGATTGTCGGCTTTGGCGACAGCGATGTCAGCCGGGTATGCCAGCCGCCGCTGACCACCATCGCCGTGCCGCATCGCCAGATTGGTATTGAAGCAGGTCGCGCCCTGCTGGCGCGACTGAATGATGATGACTGGACGACACGCGCGCCTATTGCCTCGACGCTGTGTCTGCGGGAGAGTTGCTGAGGTTACTGCGCCGTTTCCAGCTTTGGCTGATCGTTGTTGGCATTGCGGGTCATCCACAGTGCCAGCGCTTTCAGCGAATCCGGGGTGAACTCATCGCAGCGGGCGGTGATCTCTTCCGGCGTCATCCAGCATACTTCGCTGACTTCATCTTCCTGAAGGGCAAAGGGGCCGTGGGATACACAGCTGAACAGCGCGCCCCAGACGCGGCAGTGTTCATCTTCGAAATAGAACTGCCCGTGCTCGGCGAGGGGTACGCCCGCAATGCCTAATTCCTCTTCGGCTTCCCGGCGCGCGGAATCGAGCAAGACTTCATCCGCCTGTACCACGCCGCCCGCTGTGGCATCCAGCATACCCGGCATAAAGTCTTTGGTCTCGGTGCGGCGCTGCACCAGAATTTTGCCCATGCCATCATGCACGACGATATAGGTCGCGCGATGACGCAAACACTGCGCGCGCATTTGTTCGCGGCTGGCCTGCGCTATCACCTCATTGTCTTCGTTGACAATATCTACCCATTCCGTGCCTGTAAAATGACGTTGTTCCACCATCAGGAAACCTTCTCTCTAAGCGTTCTTATGACGCGTTTTTGGTTGTCGGGTAAATTACGGATTAATCGTGACCTGTGCAATAACGCGTTGATCATTCAGTGCGATTACACGCAAAACCTTTTCATCCAGCATGCCGTAGCTGGCGACATTTCCGCCTTTAGGAATGCTGACCGAGCCGGGATTAAAATGAACAATCTCATCACGCCGTTCCGCCACCGGCAGATGGGTATGACCATACACCAGCACATCTCCCGCTCCCAGCGGCGGCAGATTATCCGGCCCAAACAGATGCCCGTGGGTCAGAAACAACCGCTGATTATCCATCAGCACCTGTTGCCAGGGCGCGGTGATGGGAAAATTCAGCAGCATCTGATCCACTTCGCTGTCGCAGTTGCCGCGCACCGCAATAATGCGCGCCGCCTGCTCGTTCAGCCGCCCGGCCACCTGCGCAGGCGCATAGCCTTCCGGCAGCGCGTTTCGCGGCCCGTGATTCAGTATATCGCCCAGCAGCACCAGCCACTGCGCGCCGCTTTCGGCGAACCGTTGCAACACGCGTTCGGTAGCCGGTAACGATCCATGAATGTCTGAAGCGAACATCAGCTTCATTGCGCAAACCTCGTGGTAAAAATCCCGTCTAATGATAGCGGATCTCTGACCGTCGATCAGTCTGAAGGCTGCGCAGAAAGTGCGACATAACGCTGCACTGAGGAGCGCTGCCACTGGAATGTCGCGTATTCCACAAGCGCTTCGGGCACCTCATCGCCATTAAGCACCAGGCGGTTGAGCATCAGCGCCAGATCGGCATCGGCAATGCACCATTCGCCAAACAGATTCGGCTTGCCGTGAGCAAGCAGCAGGCTGGCAGTATCAAAGAGTTTTTGAGCGCTTGCCACACCAGCGGCGCTGAGCGGCGCTTTTTTCACGCCCCCGAATACCACGTCAGTGGAGCGCTCTTCACGGATCGGCATCAGGTCGCTGCGCAGCCAGGCCTGGATTTGTCGCGCGCGGGCGCGTTTTTGCATGTCGTGGGGATAGATGCGCTCCCACTCCGGCGGGGCGAATTTCTCGTCGAGGTATTCGGTAATAGCGGAAGATTCGCTCAGTTCGAAACCGTCAATCACCAGCACCGGCACGCGGCGTGTCAGTGTGTAGCCCTGCCAGCCAGGGCGCGTATTTTCGCCGCTATCCAGATCCACCGTTTTCAGGGTGAAGGGCAGGCCTTTTTCGTGCAGCGCCACATACACCGACATCACATAAGGCGAAAAGTAATTTGCATCAGACCATAACGTTATTGCCGCATCGCTCATAACAACCTCACGCACCAGGGAATTTACCTTCAAAATAGTGCTTTACGACACGTCTGTCACTCAGGAAAACTCACCACGCCGGTGTTACGCCTATACTCCATTCTGCGACGCCACCGCTACGACAGGAGCTGACATGATCGATCTCTATTACGCCCCGACGCCGAACGGCCATAAAATCACCTTGTTTCTGGAAGAGGCTGAACTTGATTATCGTCTGATACCGGTAAATATCGGCAAAGGCGATCAGTTTCGCGCTGAGTTTCTGCAAATATCGCCCAATAATAAAATACCGGCCATTGTTGATCATACGCCTTCAGATGGCGGCGCGCCCCTGAGCCTGTTCGAGTCCGGGGAGATCCTGCTTTATCTGGCTGAGAAAACCGGCCTGCTGCTGAGCGGCGAGCTGCGCGAGCGGCACCGGACGCTGCAATGGCTGTTCTGGCAGGTGGGCGGCCTCGGCCCGATGCTCGGGCAGAACCATCATTTCAACCACTTCGCCCCTAAACCCGAACCTTACGCTATTGAACGCTATCAGGTGGAAACCCAGCGGCTGTATAACGTACTGAACAAACGCCTTGAGCAGGTGCCCTGGTTGGGCGGGGAACATTACAGCATCGCGGATATCGCCGCCTGGCCGTGGGTCAACAGCCATGAGCGCCAGCGGATTGATTTAAATAATTTTCCCGCGGTTAATAACTGGTTTGAGCGCATTCGTAATCGCCCCGCTACCCAGCGGGCAATGCAAAAAGCGCAGCAACTTTAGGGGCGCTGCGCGCGGCAATAATCCTCGTGTATGATGGAGCCATTCATTACAAGGAGAATTATTTCATGCCGCAACCTGATGCTGTTATTCGGATAAAAAACCTGCGCCTGAGGACTTTTATCGGCATCAAAGACGAGGAGATCGCGAACCGACAGGACATCGTGATCAACGTGGTGATCCACTATCCGGCGGAGAAAGCGCGCGCCAGCGAAGACATTAATGATGCGCTGAATTACCGGACGATCACCAAAAGCATCATTCAGCATGTGGAGAATAATCGCTTCTCCCTGCTGGAAAAATTAACCCAGGATGTACTCGATATTGCGCGGGAACATCGCTGGGTGACCTATGCTGAAGCAGAGATCGATAAACTTCACGCCCTGCGTTACGCCGATTCGGTATCCATGACCATGAGTTGGCGGCGCTGAGCGTTAACAGGAGGTTGCATGAGGGTCCTGATTACGGGCGGTACCGGGTTGATTGGCCGCCATCTTATTCCCCGTTTACTTGAACTGGGCCACAGCGTGACCGTAGTGACGCGCAACCCGCACAAGGCACAGGGCCAGCTCGACGCCCGCGTCACGCTGTGGAAAGGGCTGCACGATCGCACGGATCTGAACGATATCGACGCGGTGATCAATCTGGCGGGCGAGCCCATCGCCGACAAACGCTGGAACGAGACGCAAAAACAGCGCCTGTGCAACAGCCGCTGGACCATCACCCAAAAGCTTGTCGATTTGATCAAGGCCAGCGACACGCCGCCTGCGGTGCTGATTTCCGGCTCGGCCACCGGCTATTACGGTGATTTAGGGGAAGTGGTGGTTACCGAAGAGGAACCGCCGCACAACGAATTCACTCATAAGCTGTGCGCGCGCTGGGAGCAGATCGCCTGCGGCGCGCAGAGCGAAGCCACCCGCGTCTGTCTGCTGCGTACCGGCGTGGTGCTTGCCCCCAAAGGCGGGATCCTCGGAAAACTGCTGCCGGTGTTTCGCGCCGGTCTTGGCGGCCCCATTGGCAACGGACGGCAATACATGGCGTGGATCCATATCGACGATATGGTCAACGGCATTCTCTGGCTGCTGGATAACGATCTGCGCGGCCCGTTCAATATGGTCTCGCCTTATCCGGTGCACAATGAACAGTTCGCTCACTCCCTTGGGCATGTGCTGCATCGCCCGACCATCCTGCGCACACCCGCTACCGCCATTCGCCTGCTGATGGGTGAAGCCGCAGTGCTGGTGCTGGGCGGCCAGCGAGCACTGCCTAAACGGCTGGAGGAATCAGGCTTTGGCTTCCGCTGGTTTGAACTGGAAGACGCGCTGGCGGACGTGGTGCGCTGAAT
>NZ_CP127837.1:4134105-4155001 GCF_030291195.1 Enterobacter sp. PGRG2
TAATGGTCACTCTCACCACCCCGCGCCTGACGCTTTCCACCTTTCAGGAAAGCGACTGGCCGTTCTTTTTACGTCTGCGTCAGGATCCTGACAACATGCGCTATATGGCGGATATTGCCGCCGAGGACGAAGTGCGCCATGTGTTTTTCACCCGCCTGAATAACTCCGGGGCCTTTGTCATCCGCCGTCATCACGATGCGACGCCGCTCGGCGATCTCGGGCTGCGTATCAGCTCGCAGAATCCGCTGGAGGCGGATGTCGGCTACAGCGTGGTAAGCGAGGCGCAGGGTCAGGGCATCGCCAGCGAAGCGTTACGGGCGCTGTGTGAATATGCGTTTGCACAGACGGGCGTGACGGCGCTGAATGCGTATGTGCTGTCAGAGAATCGTGCGTCACAACGGGTGCTGGAAAAACTGGGATTTGTGCAGACGGACGTGCTGCCAAAGGTTTACAGGGTGAACGGCGTGTTTCATGACGACTGCGTGTATCGTCTTGAGCTGGCGGATTTTAAATAAGCCCCTCACCCACAGGATGAGGGGGCCGGTTTACTTCAGCGATCCTTTAAGGAACTGCTGCAAACGCGGGCTTTTCGGGTTGTCGAACAGCTCGGCAGGGGTGCCCTCTTCTTCAATTTTCCCCTGATGCAGGAAAATCACGTGGGAAGATACATGGCGGGCAAAGCCCATTTCGTGGGTGACCACCACCATGGTTTTGCCCTCTTCCGCCAGCTGCTGCATGATGCGCAGCACTTCGCCCACCAGCTCAGGATCCAGCGCCGAGGTTGGCTCGTCGAACAGTAACACTTCCGGCTCCATCGCCAGCGCGCGGGCAATGGACACACGCTGCTGCTGGCCGCCGGACAGGTGCACCGGATATTTCCCCTGGGCGCGCTCGTCGATGCCAACTTTCGCCAGGTATTTCACCGCCCGCTCGCGGGATTCCTGCTTGCTCAGCCCCAGCACCTGAATGGGCGCTTCCATGACGTTTTCCAGCACCGTCATGTGGCTCCACAGGTTGAAATGCTGGAACACCATGGTCAGGCGGGTACGCAGCAGGCGCAGCTGATTTTTATCGGCCACCTTCAATTGACCGTCTTTATCGCGCACCAGCGTAATGTTCTGCCCGCTGACCACGATCGTCCCTTCGCTCGGTTTTTCGAGGAAGTTAATGCAGCGTAAAAAGGTACTTTTACCAGAGCCGGAGGAGCCGATAATGGTGATCACATCGCCCGCATTCGCCTTCAACGACACGCCTTTCAGCACTTCGTGTTCGCCGTAGTGTTTGTGTAGATCGGTAACGTTTAGTTTGTTCTCAGACATCGTATTCTCAGTGCGTCGAAGAAGGTTTCACATGCTGCAACCAGCGCTTTTCCGCCTTGCGGAACAGACTGATCAGCACATAAGAGATAATCAGATACAGCACCGCCGCCAGCCCAAAGGCGGTAAAGGGCTGATAGGTCGCCGAGTTAATATCACGGGCAATCTTCAGCAGATCCGGCACGGTGGCGGTAAAGGCCAGCGCCGTGGAGTGCAGCATGAGGATCACTTCGTTGCTGTAGGCGGGCAGCGCAATACGCAGCGCCGACGGCAGAATAATGCAGCGATACATTTTTACCTGGGAAAAGCCGTAGGCCCGCGCCGCTTCAATTTCCCCGTGCGGCACCGAGCGGATAGCGCCGGCGAAAATCTCAGTGGTATAGGCGCAGGTATTGAGCGTCAGCGCCAGCACCGTACAGTTCAGGCCGCTGCGGAAAAAGGCGTTCAGCAGCTCCGTACCCTTCACCACTTCCAGGGTGTACATACCAGAGTAGAACACCAGCAGCTGTACGTAGAGCGGCGTGCCGCGGAAAATATAGGTGAACAGCCAGATCGGGAACCAGATAAATTTGTTGCTGGAAACGCGTCCGATAGCCAGAAACAGCGCCAGAATGCCGCCCATTACCACGGAGGAGATCAACAGCCACAGGGTGATCGCCACGCCCGTTAAGCGATAGTCATCCGTCCACAGCAGGGATTGCCAGTACTCCTGAATAATCTCGATCACAGGTCAGCCCTCTTCACACCCACGGAGTAGCGACGTTCGAGCAGAAGCAGCACACCATTGGAGACAGTGGTAAACACCAGATAAATTAATCCGCACACTACCGCGAAATAGAACGGCTCCCAGGTGCTTTTCCCGGCCAGCTGCGTGGCTTTTACCACGTCTTCCAGCCCCAGCAGCGATACCAGCGCGGTGGCTTTTAAAATCACCTGCCAGTTGTTACCGATGCCCGGCAGCGCGTAACGCATCATCGCCGGGAACAGAATACGGCGAAAGATCTGCGATCCGGTAAAACCGAAGGCGGTCGCCGCCTCAATATGCCCTTTCGGCACCGCCATAAAAGCGCCGCGGAAGGTTTCGGTAAAATAAGCGCCGTAGATAAAGCCGAGGGTGATGATACCGGCCACCATCGGATCGATATCGATCTGCCCCATGCCAATGGCTTCGGTAACGCTGTTAATGGCAATTTGCAGGCCGTAGAAGATCAGCAGCATCAGCACCAGATCCGGCACGCCGCGGATCAGCGTGGTGTAGCCTTCGAAGATGATGCGCAGCAGGCGGTTGCCGGAAAGCTTGCCCCCGGCCCCTGCCAGACCAATCGCCACCGCCAGCACTACGGAACTGAGCGCCAGCTCCAGCGTAACGATAGCGCCCTGTAAAATTACCTGTGAAAACCCGTACAGCATGCAGCCTGTGTCCTGTGTGTGTTGATGCCGGATGGCGGCTTCGCCTGATCCGGCCTACGAAATGCGCTCACCGCGTAGGCCGGATAAGACGCGTCAGCGACGCCATCCGGCGACCTGATAGCGATCAGCCACCGTAAACGTCAAAATCAAAATACTTCTTCGCCAGTTTTTCGTAGGTGCCATCGGCGCGCATCTCCGCGAAAGCTTTGTTCAGCGCTTCACGCAGTTCGGTATCGTCTTTACGCACGCCCATGCCGGTGCCGACGCCAAACAGTTTTTCATCTTTCACTGACGGGCCGCCGAATTTATAAGCGCTACCGACCTTCGTTTTCAGGAAGCCTTCGCTGGCGGCGACTTCATCCTGGAAAGCGGCGTCAATGCGGCCTGCGGTCAGGTCAGCGTAGATATTGTCCTGGCCCTGATAGGAGACGATTTCCACGCCTTTCGGCGCCCAGTGCACATTACCGTAAGTTTCCTGGGTGGTGCCCTGCAATACGCCCACGCGCTTGCCCTGCAACTTCGCCAGTTCCGGCACGATATCAGAATCTTTTGCCACTACCAGACGGGAATCTGCCGCATAGAGCTTGTCGGTAAAGGCAATCTCCTGCTGGCGTTTTTCGGTAATCGACAGCGACGACATAATGGCGTCGATTTTCTTCGCTTTCAGCGACGGGATCAGCGCGTCCAGCGGGTTCTCAATGAAGGTACATTGCGTATTAATACGTTTACAGAGTTCTTTTGCCAGATCGATGTCGAAACCTACTAATTCACCCTGTGCATTTTTCGATTCAAAGGGCGCGTAAGTCGGATCGGTACCGATACGAAGTTTTTGCGGAATGGCAGCGAAAGCGCCGGAGATACTGGAAACAGCGAACACCAGAGACAGAGATAACACCAGTTTTTTCATATTTATCCTCAACAGCCTGACTTTCCAGGGGGATTTATTAAATGAAGTTGACTGGTATCGTGCCATTGTTCGCCCCGACAAGGCAAAATATTCTGTAACAAGTTACGCTTTTTTTTGCATCGCTTTTGCTTAACTATGCATGAATGCTCCATTGCGGTGCATCAAATGCACCACGCTGAAGCATTCATGTCAGTTATGCACCACGGCGCAACAGGTATCAGTCGCCGTAGACGTTAAAGTTGAAGTATTTTTTCGCCAGCTTATCGTAAGTGCCGTCTTTGCGGATCTCATCAAAAGCTTTATCGAACGCAGCTTTCAGCTCGGCGTCGTCTTTGCGCAGACCAATACCGGTGCCGTCGCCGAAATATTTTTTGTCTTTCACTGAAGCGCCCGCGAAGTCGAAGGTTTTACCGGCAGGCTGCTTGAGGAAGCCTTCGCTGGCGGCCACTTCATCCTGGAAGGCGGCGTCAATACGGCCCGCGGTCAGGTCGGAATAAATCAGATCCTGGTTCTGATAGGCCACAACGTCGACGCCTTTGCTGCGCCAGTTGTCATTTGCATAGGCTTCCTGGGTGGAACCCTGTAGCACGCCCACGTGTTTGCCTTTCAGCGAATCGGTGGTCGGCTGGATGGGCGAGCCTTTCACCGCGATCAGACGGGCGTTAGCAGCGTATAGCGGCTGGGAGAAGGCGATTTCCTGTAAACGTTTTTCGGTGATCGACAGGGACGAGATAATCGCGTCGATTTTCTTCGCTTTCAGGGAGGGGATCAGCGCATCAAAATCGCTGCCGACCCAGGTGCATTTCACTTTGATACGGGTGCACATCTCGTTGCCAAGGTCGATATCAAAACCCACGAAGTCCCCTTTCGCATCCTTGGATGAGAATGGTGCGTAGGTGGCGTCCGTACCAATGCGCACGGTCTGCGGCAGTGCGGCGTTAACGCTGGCGACACCGGACAGTCCCAGCAGTAAAGACAGAGCAACAACCGTCTTCTTCATACATTCCCCTCAAGTTTTCTGATTTTATTATGTATTGCGTTGTGTTGTGTATTTGCTACCCGTCAATGCTTGCATGTCTTATGCCAGTTTGTTGCCGCTGCGATTTACCGCGTTGAGTATGTTAACAAAAGGTTGCAATACTGACGTACAGTGAAAGATAGCAGGTCTGCCGACACACTCGTGGGTTACAAACCGAAAACGGGGATTAAATGTCGAGGATATGATCGCGCTTGCAGAATTGCCCCTTAACGGGGCAGCGCACTACTTGGGGGCATTGCCGCCCGGCCAGCGGGTGAAAAGATCGGCGGGCAGTTCAATATCAAACTGATCCAGCACGCGGTTCACCGTCTGATTAATCACATCATCCAGCGTCTGCGGACGATGATAGAACGCCGGAACAGGCGGCATGATCACTGCGCCTATTTCAGCGGCCTGGGTCATGAGACGCAGATGTCCAAGATGCAGCGGCGTTTCACGCACGCAGAGCACCAGCGGACGTCGCTCTTTAAGCACTACGTCAGCGGCGCGGGTGACCAGGCTGTCGGTATAGCTGTGTACGATGCCGGAGAGGGTTTTGATCGAGCACGGCAGAATCACCATGCCAGCGGTTTTAAACGAGCCCGAGGAGATGGTGGCGGCGATATCGCGGGAGTCATGCACCACATCTGCCAGCGCCTGCACATCTTTAACAGAGAGATCGGTTTCCAGCGCCAGGGTCTGGCGGGCGGCATTACTCATCACCAGATGGGTTTCCACCCCGGCAACATCCCGCAGAACCTGTAATAAACGCACGCCGTAAATGGCGCCGCTGGCCCCGGAGATCCCTACTATGAGTCGTTTCATGTCCATCGCCCTTTCGCTAATTTGCTGAGGACTTTGCAGGATTTTGGCGGGAGTTGCAACAGCCCTCTCCCGGTGAGAGAGGGCCGGAGTGAGGGCGTTATCCCTCGTTATGCATCTCTAAACTTTCCACTTCGTTCTGACGCAGCAGCGCTTTGGTATCGTCATTACGCACGGCGTCGAGATAGTCGAGATACTGCTGATCCACGTCTTTGGTGACGTAGACGCCGTTGAACACCGAGCATTCAAACTGCTGAATATCCGGGTTCTCGGCGCGTACCGCGTCGATAAGATCGTTCAGATCCTGGAAAATCAGGCCGTCGGCACCGATGATCTGGCGGATTTCATCCACTTCGCGACCGTGAGCGATCAGCTCATTGGCGGTCGGCATGTCGATGCCGTAGACGTTCGGGAAACGAATTTCAGGCGCGGCGGAGGCCAGGTACACTTTCTTCGCACCGGCTTCGCGGGCCATCTCGATGATCTGCTCGGAAGTGGTACCGCGCACGATGGAGTCGTCCACCAGCAGCACATTCTTGTCACGGAATTCCGCGCGGTTGGCGTTCAGCTTACGGCGCACAGACTTACGGCGCAGCTGCTGACCCGGCATGATAAAGGTACGGCCAACGTAACGGTTTTTCACGAAGCCCTGGCGGTACGGCTTATCCAGAATACGGGCGATTTCCAGCGCGATATCGCAGGAGGTTTCCGGGATCGGGATGACCACGTCAATATCCAGATCTTCCCATTCGCGGGCAATTTTCTCGCCCAGCTTTTTACCCATATTCACACGGGCGCTGTACACGGAAATCTTGTCGATAAAGGAATCCGGACGGGAGAAATAGACATACTCGAACAGGCACGGATTGCTGACCGGGTTTTCCGCGCACTGACGGGTGAACAGCTGGCCTTTTTCGGTGATGTACACCGCTTCGCCAGGCGCCACGTCGCGCAGGAATTCGAAGCCCAGCGTATCTAACGCCACGCTTTCGGAGGCCACCATATATTCGGTGCGGCCATCAGCGAGATCGCGTTTACCGAGCACCAGCGGACGAATACCGTTGGGATCGCGGAAGGCGACCATACCGTGACCGATGATCATCGCCACGCAGGCATAGGCCCCGCGGATCTGACGGTTGGTGGCGGCGACGGCAGCAAAAATGTTATCCGCTTCTAAGGGGTAGTGGCGGAAGTTATCCAGCTCGCTGGCAAAAATATTGAGCAGGATTTCAGAATCGGAAGTGGTATTAATGTGGCGGCGTTTCTCTTCGAACAGACGCTTACGCAGCTCATGGGCGTTGGTCAGGTTGCCGTTGTGGGCAAGCGTGATACCGTACGGCGAGTTCACGTAAAAAGGCTGCGCTTCTGAAGCGCTGGAGCTGCCCGCAGTCGGGTAACGCACATGGCCAATACCCATGTTCCCCTGCAGGCGCTGCATATGGCGGGCTTCAAATACATCGTTCACCATGCCGTTCGCTTTACGCAAACGGAAGCAGTTAAGTTCATCAATGGTGATAATGCCTGCGGCGTCCTGACCACGGTGCTGCAACACCGACAATGCATCATAAATCGACTGGTTAACCGGCATGAAACCGGCGATACCGACAATACCGCACATACGTATATTCCTCGTTAAGCCACATCTCAGGACTTACGCCCTGGGCAAGAAACTTGACGAGCTTTGCAGATAGTCAAAGAACCATCTGATGATAAAACTAAACTGCGGGATCAGCTGCGACTTTTGCCAGTCTTCGCTTTTGGAAAAGCCGGTAAAGGTGTCGAGAAAGAACAGAATGGCGGCGACAATCAGCGCACCGCGCAGCGCACCGAAGCAAATCCCCAACACCCGGTCAGTACCCGACAGGCCGGTTTTCTCGACAAGCTGACTGATAACATAGTTAACAATAGCGCCGACGATCAGCGTCGCGATAAACAGCACCGCGATAGCAATCCCATTTCGAACCAGTTCGTCTTCAAAGCCCGTGAACCAGACAGACAGGTAAGTGTAGTAATGACTGGCGACAAAGAAAGCACAACCCCATGTCACCAGCGACAACGCTTCACGAACAAAGCCGCGGATAAGGCTAACCAGACAGGAAAAACCAATTACCGCGATGATGGCGTAATCAATCCAGACCATATGTGTCCCACGATTAATCGCCCTGTCATCCAGTTCGGGGCGAATTCTAACAGAAAAAGAAAACGTTTGCGTAGGGATTTCCTTCCCTCGCGTAAATAAAAATGGCGCTGAAAAAATCTTCAACGCCAGCACAGGCCTGGCCTCTGCGGGCCGGGTTTTTGTGCGTTTTTTCTCCCCTCACCCCGGCCCTCTCCCCAGGGAGAGGGGGAAGGAAGTCCGCGAACGCTTCCCTCTCCCCMCGGGAGAGGGYTARGGTGAGGGGAAAATCAGTTCGGGGTATACCCCATCACCACGCCGCTTAAGCCGGAGATCTGCTTCAGCTCGCCAAGGGATCCCTTAAGCTTATCTTTCGAGGCGTCCGGGCCGACCAGAATACGGGTGATTTTACCCTGCACCGGCGTGCCTGGAATAGTGAATACCCGATAACCCGCGCTGCGCAGTTTGCCGGTAACTTCATTAACCTTATCGGCATTCTTCAGCGCCCCCAGCTGCACGACATACGCCTTACCCGTCGGCGCAGGCTTCTCTTCTTCGGCCTGCTTCGGCGGCGTCGTGGCTGCCTGTTGCTGAGCGGTATCGCGCTGCGGTTTTGGTTTTTCCACCGGCTTAGGTTTAGGTGTTACCACCGGCTGCGGGTCAATATCCATTTCAGGATTGTTGGCCGCCTGACGCGAGGCCTCCAGCGACGGCGCCGCGGCGTTGCCCGCCCGCACTTCTTCAGCCGCGCCTTCCGGCGGCTGTGCCGGAAGCGCCTGCGTGGCCGCCGGCAGCATGTCCGGCTCGTCGCGATCGCCGGGTTTTGGCACCAGCGGGATCGCCGCAAACTCATCCTGGTAATGTTTTTTCTGCCCGTCCAGCAGCCCCGGCAGCACAATCACGCCCAGCGCCACCAGCACAATGGTGCCCATTAAACGGTTCTGAAACTTACTCGCCACCGGTTCTCCCCGCGTCCATCGCTTCCATGACATGTGCTACGGTGTGGAAGGATCCACACACCAGCACGGTATCTTCTGGTCTGGCATCCGCCATTGCCGCCCGCCACGCCTGTTCGACGCTGGCAAAGGCGCTGCCGCCGTTAAGGTGCGTCAGCAGCTGTTCTGCCGTCGCGCCCCGCGGCCCTTCCAGAGGGGCACAATACCAGCTATCGACCTGGCTCTCCAGACAGGCAAGCGTTCCGGCAATATCTTTATCATGCAGCATGCCGACCACTGCCAGCACGCGTCCGCTTTTCGGCAGCGCTGCCAGGCGTCCGGCCAGATAAGCCGCCGCATGAGGATTGTGCGCCACGTCCAGAATCACGCGCGGCGACTGGCTCACTATCTGGAAACGTCCCGGTAAAATGGCCTTCGCAATGCCATCGCGGATCGCCGTCTCGCTGATGTTCAGGCCGCTGGCGCGCAGGGCAGCCAGCGCGGTTGCCGCGTTAGGCTGCGGCACCTGCGGTAACGGCAGGCCAGTCAGCTCACCCTGAGCATCGCGAAAACGCCAGCAATTACCCGTGATCTCATACTGCCAGTCGGCATCGCGGCGCAGCAGGTGTGCGCCCTTCTCGCGTGCGACATCGGCAATGCTCTGCGGCATATCCGGCTCGCCGACCACCGCCGGTTTGCCCGCCCGGAAGACACCGGCTTTTTCGCGGCCAATGCTCTCGCGATCCGGCCCCAGCCAGTCGGTATGATCCAGCGCGATGCTGGTCACCACGGCGACATCCGCATCGACAATATTGGTGGCATCAAGACGCCCGCCAAGGCCGACTTCGAGGATCACCACATCCAGCGCCGCCTCTTTGAACAGCCACAGCGCCGACAGCGTGCCGTATTCGAAATAGGTTAAGGAGGTATCTCCCCGCGCAGCTTCGATGGCGGCGAACGAGCGGGTGTGATCGCTTTCTGCCAGCTCTTCGCCCTGCACGCGCACGCGCTCGGTGTAGCGCACTAAATGCGGCGAACTGTAAACCCCTACCCGTAGCCCCGCCGCCAGCAGCACAGACTCCAGCGAACGGCAGGTGGTGCCCTTGCCGTTGGTACCGGCAACGGTAAAGACAAAAGGCGCGGGTTTGAGCACGTCGAGCGTAGCCGCCACGGTCTGGACGCGCGCAAGTCCCATATCGATGGTTTTGCTGTGCAGGTTTTCCAGATAAGAAAGCCACGTGGCCAGGGGCGACGTGGCTTGAGGAATGCTTTTCGTTTCCATGATGCCCGGCTTGAATGCAGTTGAAAAAGTAAAAAGGCAGAGCACCTGCGCTCTGCCCTTCGATTTTATCAGGCTTCGTTTTCCTGATCGGGAACCGGCGGCACCACAATGCTTTCACGCGGCGCATCCGGGTTTGGCGTCGGCAGATTCATCAGCTTCGCCAGAATGCTCGCCAGCTTCAGGCGCAGTTCCGGACGACGCACGATCATGTCGATAGCGCCTTTTTCGATCAGGAACTCACTGCGCTGGAAGCCCGGCGGCAGTTTTTCGCGCACGGTCTGTTCGATAACGCGTGGACCGGCAAAGCCGATCAGCGCTTTCGGTTCCGCGATGTTCAGATCGCCCAGCATCGCGAAGCTCGCGGAGACGCCGCCCATGGTCGGGTCGGTCAGCACAGAGATATACGGCAGACCGCGTTCCTGCATCTTCGCCAGCGCCGCAGAGGTTTTCGCCATCTGCATCAGCGACATCAATGCTTCCTGCATACGCGCGCCACCGGAAGCGGAGAAACAGATCAGCGGGCAATTGTCTTCCAGCGCCTGTTCAACCGCGCGAACAAAGCGAGCACCAACCACGGAACCCATGGAACCGCCCATAAAGGCGAATTCAAACGCCGCAGCGACGACCGGCATACCATGCAGCGTGCCTTTCATCACCACCAGCGCGTCTTTCTCACCGGTTTCTTTCTGGGCAGACGCCAGACGGTCTTTGTACTTTTTGGAATCACGGAACTTCAGCACATCTTTCGGCTCAAGTTCGCTACCCAGTTCCACCATCGATCCTTCATCCATCAGGCTATGCAGGCGGTTACGCGCTGACATACGCATGTGGTGATCGCATTTCGGGCAGACCTCAAGGTTACGCTCCAGTTCGGCACGGTAAAGCACCTGACCGCAGCTGTCACATTTGGTCCACACTCCCTCAGGAATGCTTGCCTTGCGGGTGGGGGTAATATTGCTTTTAATTCGTTCAATCCAGCTCATTGATGACCTTTATGCATGAACCTGGTAGCCCATAAATGGGGCACATTAAAACATAACGCTCGGCAACTTGGGACAAAAAAGTGGTCGAACCGCTGACGGGTTCTTATTTTGTCTGTCGGGCTGCTGCGCGTCGGTGACGAATAATTTCGATTACGCCTGGCAGGATCGAGAGCACGATAATTGCCACGATAAGCAATTTCAGGTTCTCCTGCACAACGGGCAGATCACCGAACAGGTAGCCGGCGTAGGTGAACAGTAACACCCACAACAGCGCGCCGATGACGTTATAGGCCGCGAAGTGACGATACGACATATGCCCCATTCCCGCCACAAAGGGCGCGAAAGTTCTGACGATAGGCACAAATCGCGCCAGGATAATCGTCTTGCCACCGTGCTTATCGTAAAACGCATGGGTTTTATCAAGATAGCTGCGACGGAAGATTTTTGAGTTCGGATTGCTGAACAGCTTTTCGCCGAACAGCCGTCCAATGGTGTAGTTCACCGCATCGCCAAGGATAGCCGCCACAATCATCAGCGTCACCATCAGGTGCACGTTCAGATCGTTCGTCGGCAGAGCGGAGAGCGCCCCTGCGACAAACAGCAGCGAATCGCCCGGTAAAAACGGCGTCACTACCAGCCCTGTTTCGCAAAACAGGATCAGGAACAGGATGGCGTAAATCCAGACGCCGTACTGCGCGACCAGCTCAGCCAGGTGCACATCAATGTGTAAAATAAAATCAATGAGAAAATAAATGAGATCCATGTCTTACGCCTTTGTCTGAATGCATTTAGTCCGCTAAAAACAGCGGACCCATTGGCGGGCGCGGCAGATCGAAGCGGTCGGGATAATCCACCGCCACCAGATACAGGCCTTCCGCTTTCGCCGTTGCTGCCGCAAGCGTTCTGTCCTTCGCCGCCAGCAGTTCTGCTATCCAGCTCTCCGGCTGGTTGTTGGCGCCTACTTCCATCAGGCTGCCGACAATATTCCTGACCATATGATGTACAAAGGCATTGGCTTTGATATCGACCACCACATATGCACCGTAACGCGCCACGTTAATGTGCATCACGTTTCGCCACGGCGTACGCGACTGGCACTGAACCGCCCGAAACGAGGTAAAGTCATTTTCCCCTATCAGCGCCTGGGCCGCACGATGCATCCGATCGGCATCCAGAGGATGATAGTAGTGTGTGACGCCGCGCCCCAGCACGGCAGGGCGCAAACGATGATTGTAGATGACGTAGCGGTAACGGCGAGCCGTGGCGCTAAAACGTGCATGAAAATCATCGGGCACATTTTTTACCCAGCGCACCGCGATGTCACCAGGTAAATTCGCATTTACGCCCAGCGTCCAGGCCGCATCTTTGCGTTGTACGCTGGTTTCGAAATGCACCACCTGCCCGGTGCCGTGCACCCCGGCGTCAGTACGCCCGGCGCAAAACACCGTGATCGGCTCATCCGCCACTTTTGAGAGCGCGGTTTCCAGCTTTTCCTGTACGCTGCGTACTTCGTTCTGCCGCTGCCAGCCGTAATACTTACTGCCGTCGTACTCAATGCCGAGCGCAATCTTGCTGACGGGCTTTGCCTGCGCGTCGGACATTAGTACATGTACTCCTGCACCAGCTTCTCGGCGATTTTCACCGCCATCAGCGCGCCGCCAAAACGGACATTATCGGCCACCGACCAGAACTGGATCTGCTCCGGCATGCCGTAATCGTTATGCACACAGCCCACGGAAAGCTGCGGATTGCCGGAAGCGTCGCCCACCTGGGTCGGGAAGTCGTTAGCCGGGGACAGCGCAATATCCTCGCCGCGCTCGAAGGCATCGCGGGCTTCTTCCGCCGCCAGCGGACGCAGCCCTTCAAAACTGACCATCTGCGCCAGACCATAGAATACCGGCGAACGTACGCAGTTAACGGAGATCATCAGGCCATCGTCCTGGAGGATTTTACGCACCTGATCCACCACCACACGGGCTTCACGCACGCTGCCCTGGCTGTCCGGCAGCATCGGCAGCATGTTGAACGCCAGCTGGCGGCCAAAGAAATCGTCCTCATCAACGGGAATACCGTTGAGCAGTTTTGCGCTCTGCCCCGCCAGCGCATCCACGGCGACTTTGCCCTGGGAGGACGCAGACAGCAGGCTGGTTACGGCGATACGCGACAGACCGCCTTCATCGATCAGCGGCTTAAGGGCGGTCAGCAGCTGGCTGGTGAGGCTGTCCGCCACCGCCACGATATTGCGGTTACGGTAATCTGCCAGCACGAACGGATTGACGTCCGGGACCACCAGCGGCACGTCCGGCTCCATCGCGAACAGACCGCTGGCGTCGATCACCAGACAACCGGAGTTGGTGGCTTCCTCAATGTAACGGGCTGAAGCTTCAGGCCCGGCCACGAAGAACGCCAGCTGCGCCTGCGTCCAGTCGAATTCTTCGGCATCGGTCACGTAGACCGTTTTGCTGTTATAGCGCAGGGCCTTGCCGGCGCTTTCACTGCGCGCCAGGGCGAAAATCTCGCCTGTGGGGAATTCGCGCTCTGCAAGAGTTTCGAGAAGCGCTTCGCCTACGGCGCCGGTGGCGCCCAGGATGGCAATATTCCAGCCTTCAGACATGGTGGTTTACTCCAGACAATAGCAATACGCTCCCCTGCCCGCAGGCGGGAGAGCGACAGAAAATGAGTTAGCGTGTCGGGTGATGAACGGCGTTAAAGCCGAGCTGTTGCAGTAAGGTCGCGGCCTGTGCGTCATCACACTGGATGTACAGCGAAGACCACTCGCGACGCTCAAGATAATTTTTGCGCAGCTTGTCAAATTCACCCGGAATGCCCGCCACTTTTCGCAGTGGCGCATCATCGCGGCGCACATCATACACTAAATGCACCAGTCGTTTCAGCGTTGGCTCATCAAGCGGGCCGTGCAGCGTAATGCGACCGAATTCCGGGGCGGGCAGCAGGGTATCCAGCGCCACCTGCTGACGCTTGCCGAGAAATTCGCTGTAGGCCTCAAACACCTGGGTGGTGCCGCGCGCTTTGCCTTCCAGCGTATAGCCGGCGATATGGGCGGTGCCGATGTCTACTTTATCAAGCAGCGCGACGTTCAGATCCGGCTCCGGCTCCCAGACATCCAGCACCACGCTGAGATCCTGACCGGCGTTCAGCCGCGCCAGCAGCGCGGCGTTATCCACCACCGGTCCGCGACAGGCGTTGATTAAAATGGTGCCGGGTTTAAGTCTGGCGATCAGCGTCTCATCCGCAAGGTGCAGCGTTTTATACGGGCCATCTTTGAACAGCGGTGTGTGGAAGGTAAGAATATCGGCTTCCTGCACCAGCTCGTCCAGCGAACGGAAATCGCCCTCGTCGCCACGGTCGGCGCGCGGCGGATCGCACAATAAGGTGCGCACGCCCAGCGCCTCCAGCCGCGCCTGCAAACGCGAGCCGACGTTGCCCACGCCCACAATGCCGACGGTGCGATCGCGCAGGCTAAAACCATCGCGCTCGCCCAGCATCAGCAGCGCCGAAAAGACATATTCCACCACTGCGATGGCGTTACAGCCTGGCGCCGCAGAAAAGCCAATGCCCGCCTGCGCAAGCCAGGCGTCATCGACATGATCGGTACCGGCCGTGGCGGTGCCGACAAACTGGATCGCGGTTCCGCTGAGCAGGGATGCATTGACCTTCGTCACCGAGCGCACCATCAGGGCATCGGCATCGTTCAGTTCCGCCACCGGGATCGGGCGGCCAGGGACAGGTTTAACCTCGCCCAGACGACTGAACAAATCACGGGCATAAGGCATATTTTCATCAACGAGAATTTTCACGTTCCGGTACCTGTATGATAACGAGAGATAAGCGTGCAAGTGTGCCATAATCTCGCCGCCAGGCATACCGAGAATGCCGACCACCGTTACGAGGATTTTGAATGATGCAACCCATCCAGGGTGTGCCGGTGCGCCCTCCTGGGCAAGACCCAACTCCACCCGCCAGTGCTGCGGGCGAACAACCGCTCTCCTCGCAACAGCGCACCGTGCTGGAGCGCCTGATCACGCGCCTGATCTCTTTAACGCACCAGCAGGGCGCGGAAGTATGGGCGGGAGTGAAGCACGATTTAGGATTAAAAAATGATACCCCGCTGCTGTCGAAACACTTTCCGGCAGCGGAACAGAGCCTGAATCAGCGTCTGGAGAATGCCAGCCAGCAGCACGCTAACCGCCAGGTGCTTTCCCGGCTGACAGAGCTGTTAGGCCAGGGCAACAACCGTCAGGCGGTGAGCGACTTTATCCGCCAGCAGTTCGGCCAGACGGCGTTAAGCCAGTTGTCGCCGGATCAGCTGAAAACGGTGCTGGTGATGCTGCAAAAAGGCGAGCTGAATATTCCGCAGCCTCAGCAGCGCCCCGCCACCGACAGGCCGCTGGTGCCTGCCGAGCACAATGCCCTGAATCAGGCGGTGACTAAACTGGCTGCCGCAACCGGCGAGTCCGGAAAACAGATCTGGCAGTCAATGCTGGAGCTGTCCGGCGTGAAGACCGGCGAGCTTATTCCGGCAAAACACTTCGCGCCGCTGATGACCTGGCTTCAGGCGCGTCAGACCCTCAGCCTGCAACCCGCGCCGACGCTGCATACCATGCAGGCCGCGCTCAAGCAGCCGATGGACAGCAACGAATGGCAGCATATTCAGGATTATGCCCAGCAGACATTCCAGCTCACGCCGCAAAGCGTGCTGACCAATGCCCAGGTGCAGGATCTGCTTAATTTTGTCTTCCTGCGTCGTACCGAGCGCGCGCAGGAAACGCTGGAAGTGCGCGATATACAGCCGATTTACAGCCCGCTGTTCGCGCCGGTGATGGAAACGGTGAAAACCCTTTCAGCCCGCCCGGGCCTGATGTTTGTTGCCCTGATGGTGGCATTGTTGCTGGTGTGGATCGTCATTTAACGACACCGCCGGGTAGATTTCCCTACCCGGCGTTCTGTTTAGTGCTTACACATTCTCGCCATTACTTTTTATAACGTCGCGATACCAGTCGAAGGATTTCTTCTTACTGCGCGCCAGCGTGCCCTTGCCCTCGTTATCTTTATCGACATAAATAAAACCGTAGCGCTTTTTCATCTCGCCGGTACCGGCAGAGACCAGATCGATACAGCCCCACGGGGTATAACCCATCAGATCCACACCGTCCTCCACCACCGCTTTTTTCATTTCGCGGATATGGTTTTCAAGATACTCAATGCGGTACTGATCGTTTACCGTGCCGTCAGGCTCTTTTTCGTCGATCGCGCCAAAACCGTTCTCGACAATAAACAGCGGCAGCTGATACATATCGTAGAACCAGTTCAGCGAATAACGCAGGCCAACCGGATCGATTTGCCAGCCCCAGTCCGACGCTTTGACATACGGATTTTTCACCAGGCTTTTGGTTTCGTCATAATCGAGCTGCGGATTATCGTCCGTCGCTTTGGTGGCAAAAGACATGTAATAGCTAAAGCCAATATAATCCACACAGCCGCGGGTCAGGATCTGGCGATCCTCATCGGTAATATCCAGGTTAAAGGCTTTCTGCTCGAAGTAATTTAAAATGTGCCGCGGGTAATAGCCGCGCACATGGACGTCGGTAAACCAGTAGCGGCGATGCATGGCACGAACCGACATCATCATGTCGTTCGGATCGCAGCTTAACGGATAAATCGGGCACATGGCGATCATGCAGCCGATCTGAAACTGCGGGTTAATGGCATGGCCCGCTTCCACCGCCAGCGCGCTGGCCACCAGCTCATAATGCGCCGCCTGATACATGATTTTTTCGCGATCTTCACCGGGCTTATAATGCAGGCCGGAGTTAGTGAAGGGGGCAAAATCTTCGTGGAAATTGGCCTGGTTATTTATTTCGTTGAAGGTCATCCAGAATTTCACTTTATTCTGGTAGCGGGTGAATACCGCTCTGGCGAAACGGACAAAGAATTCGATCACCTGACGATTGCGCCAGCCGCCGTATTCGGTCACCAGATAATAGGGCATTTCAAAATGCGAGAGGGTGATCACCGGTTCGATATTATATTTCAGGCACTCATCAAACAGATCATCGTAAAATTGCAGCCCGGCTTCATTTGGCTCCAGCTCATCCCCTTTCGGGAAAATACGTGTCCAGGCGATGGAGGTGCGGAAGCATTTGAATCCCATTTCCGCAAACAGCTTAATGTCTTCTTTATAGCGATGGTAAAAATCGATGCCTTCGTGGTTGGGATAATATTTGCCTTCAATCACCCCTTCGGTGATCTCACGCGGCACGCCATGACGGCCTGCCGTCATCACATCCGCCACGCTGACGCCCTTCCCTCCTTCGCGCCAGCCCCCTTCCAGTTGATGCGCCGCGACCGCGCCGCCCCAGAGAAAATCCGCTTTAAATCCTGGCATGCTTACCCCCTTTTCCGTTGATAACGCAAAGAGAATAACAACGACGCGGCAGCTTTACCGGATCGACATCACATTATTGGCCAAGGCTCAGAAATGAAAAAAGGAGCCATCAGGCTCCTTTCAGATTCTTGCCGGGCGGCGGCTGCGCCGCCGGGCATGTTAATTACGCGTCAAATTTACGCATCACCAGCGTGGCGTTGGTGCCGCCGAAACCGAAGCTGTTAGACATGACGGTTTTCAGTTCGCGCTCGGTGGTTTTGGTCACGATGTTCAGGCCTTCTGCCTGCGGATCCATTTCTTCGATGTTGATGCTTGGGGCGACGAAACCGTGCTCCAGCATCAGCAGGGAATAGATGGCTTCCTGAACGCCCGCCGCGCCCAGCGAGTGACCGGTCATGGCTTTGGTGGCGGAGATCGCCGGGGAGTTATCGCCGAAGACTTCGCGGATCGCGCCCAGCTCTTTCACATCGCCAACCGGCGTCGAGGTGCCGTGAGAGTTCAGGTAATCGATCGGCGTATCCACGCCGTGCATCGCCATCTTCATGCAGCGCACTGCGCCTTCGCCTGACGGGGCAACCATGTCTGCGCCATCGGACGTTGCGCCGTAACCGACGATTTCAGCATAGATGTGCGCGCCGCGCGCCAGCGCGTGCTCAAGTTCTTCAACCACCACCATACCGCCGCCGCCTGCGATCACGAAACCATCGCGGTTTGCATCATAGGTACGGGACGCTTTGGACGGGTCGTCATTGTATTTAGTGGACAGCGCGCCCATCGCATCAAATTCACAGGCCATTTCCCAGCCCAGCTCTTCGCCGCCGCCAGCAAACACGATGTCCTGTTTGCCCAGCTGGATCTGCTCAACGGCGTTGCCGATGCAGTGTGCGGAGGTCGCACAGGCGGAGCTGATGGAGTAGTTAACGCCGTGGATTTTGAACGGCGTGGCGAGGCAGGCGGAAACCGCAGAGGCCATCGCTTTGGTCACAACATAAGGACCGACCGCTTTCAGACCGCGCGGGCTACGCATGGCATCTGCGCCGAATACCTGCGCTTTGGACGAGCCGCCGGAACCGGCAACGATACCCACGCGTGGGTTGTTCTGATACATCTCCTCAGTCAGACCGGCGTCCTGCACTGCCTGCTGCATAGACAGATAGGCATAAACAGAGGCATCGTTCATGAAACGGACCACTTTGCGATCGATCATGCCGGTGGTGTCGAGTTTTACGTTACCCCATACATGGCTACGCATGCCAGCATCAAGAAATTCTTGAGAGAAAGTGATCCCTGAGCGTCCTTCACGCAGAGATGCCAGGACTTCCTGCTGGTTGTTACCGATGCTGGAAACGATGCCCAGGCCAGTAATCACTGCACGTTTCATTCAATACCCCTGTAAGTCGAACTATTTTAATATTCGAGTGGCAAGATAGCGTACACTTGTACGCCGAACAAGTCCGATCAGCGAATTTATGCAGAAATTTGCACCAACTGACACTCCTCGTTAAGATCGTGACACTGCCCGCCACACGAGTAACTTACGTGAAACAAACCGTTATACAACCTGCCAACCTCGAATTTAACGCTGAGGGTACACCTGTTTCCCGAGATTTTGATGACGTCTACTTTTCCAACGATAACGGGCTGGAAGAAACGCGTTACGTCTTTCTCGGCGGCAATCAGTTGCCCGCGCGTTTTCGCACCCATCCCCGCGAATTAATGGTGGTGGCGGAGAGCGGTTTTGGCACCGGCCTGAACTTCCTGACGCTGTGGCAGGCGTTTGACGCCTTCACCGCGGCGCATCCCCATACTGGCGTACAAAGATTACATTTTATCAGTTTTGAAAAATTCCCTCTGCGCGCCGACGACCTGCAAAAGGCGCATCAGCGCTGGCCGGAACTGGCCCCCTGGGCGGAACAGTTACAGGCGCAGTGGCCGCTGCCTTTTGAAGGCTGTCACCGTTTATTGCTTGATGGCGGACGGGTGACGCTGGATCTGTGGTTTGGCGATATTACTACCCTGACCGACGCGCTGGACGATTCGCTGGATCAAAAAGTGGACGCCTGGTTTCTGGATGGTTTTGCGCCTGCTAAAAACCCGGATATGTGGACTCCGGCGCTGTTTAACGCCATGGCGCGGCTGGCGCGCCCGGACTGCACGCTGGCGACCTTCACCTCCGCCGGTTTTGTGCGTCGCGGGCTACAGGACGCCGGTTTTACCATGCAAAAATGCAAAGGGTTTGGACGTAAACGTGAAATGCTCACCGGCGTGATGGCGCAGACCCGTGAGCCTGCCCCGCGCGCACCCTGGTTTGCGCGCACCAGCGCATCCGGCCGTGAAGTGGCGCTTATCGGTGGCGGGGTGGCCAGCGCGCGGTTATCCCTCGCCCTGCTGCGCCGGGGCTGGCAGGTGACCCTTTACTGCGCCGATGCCGCCCCTGCGCTTGGCGCGTCCGGTAATCGTCAGGGGGCGCTCTATCCGCTGCTGAATGCCCACGATCCGGCGCTGGCGCGCTTCTTCCCTGCCGCCTTCACTTTTGCCCGCAGACTGTATGACACGCTGCCGGTGGCGTTTGATCATGACTGGTGCGGCGTGACGCAGACCGGCTGGGATGAAAAGAGCCAGCATAAAATCGATCAGATGTTATCTCTGGCGCTGCCGCAGGAGATCGCCGCGGCAGCCGATGGGGCGCGCATTGAAGCAACGACCGGCGTTGATGCCGGCTGCGGCGGTATTCAGTATCCGCTCGGCGGCTGGCTGTGTCCGGCCCAGTTGACGGCGGCGGCCATTGAGCTGGGCGTCACTCAGGGTCTGAAAGTGCATTATCAGCGGGACGTTGCCGAACTGACGCAGGGGGAGAGTGGCTGGCAGCTGCGTTTTGCTGATGGCGCTCAGGCCGCCCATGCGGTGGTGGTGCTGGCGAACGGGCACCGGCTGGGGGATTTCGCCCAGACCGAGGCGTTGCCGGTCTATCCGGTGGCGGGCCAGGTCAGTCATATTCCCACCACGCCGGGGCTGTCGCCTTTACGGCAGGTATTGTGCTACGACGGCTATCTGACGCCGCAAAATCCGGTGAATCAGCAGCATTGCATCGGCGCAAGCTATCATCGTGGCGATCGCGAAACGGCGTATCGCGAGGACGATCAGCAGCATAATCGCCAGCGCTTGCTGGACTGTTTTCCGGATGCCGCTTGGGCGAAAGAGGTGGATGTAACGGCTAAGGAGGCGCGCAACGGCGTGCGCTGCGCCACCCGCGATCATCTGCCGGTGGTCGGCAACGCACCTGATTTTGCGGCGACGTTACGGGAATATGCGACCCTGGCGGAACACCCGGCGCAGGCGGTCAGCGCACCGGTGTGGGAAGATTTATATCTGCTGGGGGCGCTGGGTTCGCGGGGATTGTGCAGCGCCCCGCTGGCGGCGGAGATCCTCGCCGCGCAGATGAGCGACGAGCCGATCCCGCTGGATGGCGAGACGCTGGCGGCGCTGAACCCAAACCGCTTTTGGGTACGGAAATTGTTAAAAGGCAAAGCGGTGGTAACACCCCACGGGGCGGGCCAGTAAACCTGCACGTATCACCCGGCGGCGCAGGCTTGCCGGGCCTACATACCTGTTGTAGGCCGGGTAAGCGACAGCGCCACCCGGCAAAACAGCGGGCACGGGGCCAAATATAACGCCCGGCGGCGCAGGCTTGCAGGGCCTAC
>NZ_CP127837.1:4155010-4158564 GCF_030291195.1 Enterobacter sp. PGRG2
GTAGGCCGGGTAAGCGACAGCGCCACCCGGCATATCACGCAAACACCCCTGCCGCGACCTGTTCCGGCGTTACCACGCCCGTATCCAGTACCCAGCCGCTGATCAACGCCGCCGGGGTCACATCAAACGCCGGGTTGTACACCCGTACTTTTTCCGGCGCCCACTGCACCGCGCCAAAGCTGCCCGCCACGCCTGTCACTTCCTCTGCCGCCCGCTGTTCAATGGGGATGGCGTCGCCATCCGGACAGCCACGATCCAGCGTGGTGTGAGGCGCGGCAACGTAAAACGGAATACCGTGGAATTTCGCCAGCACCGCCAGCGAATAGGTGCCGATCTTGTTCGCCACATCGCCATTGGCGGCGATGCGATCTGCCCCAACCCACACCGCGTCCACCTGCCCTTTCGCCATCAGGCTGGCGGCCATGGAATCTGTTATCAGTTGGCAGGGCACGCCCAGCTCGCCCATTTCCCACGCCGTTAAACGCCCGCCCTGCAACAGCGGGCGCGTCTCACCCACCCAGACATTCGCCACCCGCCCCTGCTCATGGGCGCGGGCAATCACGCCGATGGCTGTCCCGACGCCCGCCGTCGCCAGCCCGCCGGTATTGCAGTGGGTCAGCAGGCGACTTCCCGGCGTTACCAGCGCGCTTCCGGCGCGGGCGATGGCGTCACACAACTGCTTGTCTTCATCGATCAGCCGCAACGCCTCCGCCACCAGCGCCGGAACATAATTCTCCCGCGCCAGCGCCGCTTTCATGCGATCAAGATTATTCATCAGGTTCACCGCCGTCGGGCGTGCCGCGCGCAGCGTCGCCAGCGATTCAGCCAGTTCATCCCGCGTCAGCCCCTGCTCTGCCTGTAACGCCAGCAGCAGGCTGGCGGAAAGGCCAATCAGCGGCGCGCCGCGCACGCGCAGGGCGTGGATATGCCCCACCAGTTGTTCTGTGGTGCTTGCCGCAAGCCAGTTTTTCTGCTGCGGCAGCGCCTGCTGATCGAGGATAAAAAGCTGATTTTCGCTGACGCGCAGACTGGTGGTCTGTAATGGCTGCATATCGTTAAATCCCTGTTGCGTTGTTGTGACCTATTGTGTCAGGATGATTTACGGAAGTATAGACGTCTGAATGGCTTTATTAACATAAGAATGAGGATCAGGGCAATGTCGCAATACCGAACCTTCAACGCGCAGGACGCTGTCGCTTATGCACAACAATTTGGCGGTCTGGCCGATCCGTCCGAACTGGTGGATGCGCAGGAGGTCGGCGACGGCAATCTCAATCTGGTGTTTAAAATTTTCGACCGTCAGGGCGTCAGCCGGGTGATTGTTAAACAGGCGCTGCCTTATGTGCGCTGTGTGGGGGAATCATGGCCGCTGACGCTGGATCGCGCACGGCTGGAAGCGCAGACGCTGGTAGAACATTATCAGCACTGTCCACAGCACACGGTGCAGATCCTGCATTTTGATCCGCAACTGGCGGTGATGGTGATGGAAGATCTCTCCAGTCATCGCATCTTGCGCGGCGAGCTGATTAATAACGTCAGCTATCCGCAGGCGCCGCAACAGCTGGGGGAATATCTGGCGTATACGCTGTTCCACACCAGCGATTTTTATCTGCATCCCCATGAGAAAAAAGCGCAGGTGGCGCGCTTTATCAACCCGGAAATGTGCGAGATCACCGAAGATCTGTTCTTCAACGACCCTTACCAGATCCACGAGCGCAATAATTATCCCGCCGAACTGGAAGCGGACGTCGCCGCCCTGCGTGACGACACCCAGCTTAAACAGGCGGTGGCGGCGCTGAAGCACCACTTCTTCTCCCACGCCGAAGCGCTGCTGCACGGCGATATTCACAGCGGGTCGATTTTCGTCGCCGACGGCAGCCTGAAAGCTATCGACGCCGAATTTGGTTTCTTTGGTCCGGTGGGCTTTGATATCGGCACCGCCATCGGCAACCTGTTGCTGAACTACTGCGGCCTGCCGGGGCATCTGGGCATTCGCGATGCCGCTGCCGCCCGCGAGCAGCGTCTGGCCGACATTCAGCAACTGTGGCATACCTTTGCCGAACGCTTCCAGCAACTGGCCACGGAAAAAACCCGCGACGCCGCGCTGGCGACGCCGGGCTATGCCTCGCAGTTCCTCAAAAAAGTGTGGACCGATGCGGTGGGATACTGCGGTACGGAGCTGATCCGCCGCAGCGTCGGCCTGTCCCACGTCGCCGATCTGGATACCATCCGCGACGAGGAGATGCGCCACGCCTGCCTGCGTCATGCCATTGAGCTCGGTAAATCCCTGATACTGGTGGCCGGACGTATCGACAGCGCAGAGGAGTTAATTGCGCGGGTGCGCCAGTACAGCTGACCCGCGCGAGGGTGCTTACGGAATGCGGGCAATGACTTTAATTTCAAAATCGAAGCCCGCCAGCCAGTTGACGCCCACCGCCGTCCAGTTGGGATAGGGAGCCTGCGGGAAAATCTCCTGCTTCACCGCCATAATGGTGGCAAACTGATTTTCCGGATCGGTGTGAAAGGTCGTCACATCAACCAAATCATCGAACCCGCATCCGGCAGCGGCCAGCGTAGCCCGCAGGTTAGCAAAGGCCAGCCGGACCTGGGCGGCAAAGTCCGGCTCCGGCGCCCCGTCTTCCCGGCTGCCCACCTGCCCGGACACAAACAATAAATCCCCGGAGCGGATCGCCGCGGAGTAGCCATGCTGCTCATATAAAGCATGCCGATTGGCCGGGAATATCGCTTCGCGTTTTGTCATCACTCACCTCTTTTATTCAGTCAGAAAATCCGGGCGTCACGCGCCGGGATCATTTAACATACACGCTGTATGTGAAACTGAGTATCTTTGCATACGCCGCGTATGTCAATTTAAAATACGCGACGTATATGAAATGAAGGAGTGAAGAATATGGCCGTCGGTCGTCGTGCAGAAATGATGGAAGAGAACCGCAACAAACTGATTGCCGCCGCGCGTAAGGCTTTTGCGGAAAAAGGCTTTGCCGCGGCGTCAATGGATGAACTCACCGCCAGCGCCGGGCTGACCCGTGGCGCGCTGTACCATAATTTTGGCGATAAGCGCGGCCTGCTCGCCGCCGTGGTGGCGCAGGTGGACGGGGAAATGGCGCAGCAGGCGAAAGATCGCGCCAGCCTTGCGCCGGAAGGCTGGGAGCGGCTGCTGGCTGAAGGCACGGCTTATATTGAAATGGCACTCGATCCGGAAGTGCAGCGCATTGTGCTGCTCGACGGCCCGGCTTTTCTCGGCGATCCGTCTGGCTGGCCCAGCCAGAATGCCTGTCTGGAAGCCACCTGTCAGGCGGTTGCAGAGATGATCGGCCAGGGCATTATGAAAGCGGTGGACGTGGAAGCGGCTGCCCGTCTGCTGAACGGCGCGGCGATGAATGCAGCGCTGTGGGTGGCGGCAGCAGAAGCACCGGATGAGCGCTTGCCAAAAGCAACACAGGCCTTCGTGCTGTTAGCGGAAGGCCTGCGTCGGTAGTGCGATTGCTGGTTAGTTAACGGTCAGGGTGGTGGTTACCTCGTAATCCAGCACC
>NZ_CP127837.1:4159265-4159788 GCF_030291195.1 Enterobacter sp. PGRG2
CTCTTTTACCGGGCTGGTCAGCGCTGCGGTGACCACAACATCACCGGCTTTCAGCGTGGTGCCGCTGGTGGACACTTCACCGTTGCTGTTGGTAGTGGCGTTTTCCGGCGTTAGTGTCACATCACTGCGATCCGCCTTCCAGTTTACCGTCACGTCCGGTAGCAGGTTGTGGTTTTTATCCTCCACTATCGCCTTCCAGGTGATAGCCTCAGAGCCATCCGCCACGGCCTCAGTTTTATCCGCCACGACATCGACAAACTGCGCGGTCTCGACGTTACCAATCACCGTCAGCGTCAGCGTCTTGTCACCGYGGGTATGCGAGGCGGTGACATCGACATTGCCCGCTTTCACCGTTTTGAAGGTGGCAATCGCCTGTCCATTGGCATCGGTCACCGACGTTGCTGGCGTGAAGGTGCTGTTAGCGTCGTCGCTGCTGAGCCAGTTCACCGTTTCGCCCACCACCGGATGCTGGTTAGCGTCCAGCACCGTCGCCGTCAGCGTCACCTGATCTTTATCTGCCACA
>NZ_CP127837.1:4160184-4160408 GCF_030291195.1 Enterobacter sp. PGRG2
CTGGTCTGCGCGGTGATGACTTTCTCACCGGCTTTCAGTGATGTCAGGGTGATGGTCGATTTGCCATTGCTGTCGCTGATGGTCTGTGTGCTGCTCAGAGTGGCATCGGCGGTATCCGCGGACCATTTCACCTTCGCACCGTTGACCGCGTTGCCCTGCTGATCGGTGACCGTCGCTTCATAGGTGATGCGATCCGTACCGTTAGCAATGGCCTCGGTTTTATC
>NZ_CP127837.1:4160474-4161008 GCF_030291195.1 Enterobacter sp. PGRG2
CGCCGTACCGCCGTTGATAGCCGCCGAGACTTTCACCGCCCCGGTTTTGGCAGATTTCAGCTCGGTCGTCGCCACGCCCTGCTCATCGGTCTGTGAGGTGCGATTACCGAGCGTAGTGCCGTCGGTTTTATCCACCTTCCAGGTGACGCTGATGCCCGATAACGGATGATTATTCGCATCGGTGACTTTCGCCGTCAGCTTAGCGCTGTCGATGTTATTCGCCACCACCTGGTTTTTGTCGGGCTCCACTGATACCAGTTTCGCCGAGGCCGGGTCCGCCACAAAGTTCAACGTCTCGCTGCGCAGGGCTTCCGCCTGACCACGCTGGGCAGTGATCACCGTAGCGATAACATCCGCGCTGGTCACCAGGATCTGCGCCTCGCCCTGGGTATTGGTGACGGATTGCGTGTCAGAGAGCTGCGCCTTGCTGTTATCCGCCGTCCAGTTGATCGTCTCCCCGGCTACCGGGTGCCCGCTGTTATCGATAACCGTCGCGGTCAGGGTGATCGCCGTATTGTTGTCTGCCAGCGCCTC
>NZ_CP127837.1:4161033-4162426 GCF_030291195.1 Enterobacter sp. PGRG2
AGATGCGCCGTGCCGCTGTCGACAATAAAGTTCAGTCCTGCCAGGGTTTCGCTGCTGCTGCCGGTGGAGGCGGTTACGCTGTACTGCGCCACGTCCCGGGAGCTGAGCGTGACCCGTGCCACGCCGGACGCATCGGTTTTGCTGCTGCTTGCCGAGAGCGTGCCGGTGGCCGGATCGACCGTCCAGTTAACCTCTGCATTGTTCAGCACGTTGCCGTTCGCATCCTCGACGGTGGCGGTCAGGCTGATGGCATCGCTGCCGTTTGCCAGCGCGGAGGTACGATCGCTTTTCAGCGTTTTGATGGTCGCGGTGGCGCTGTCGGCGATAAAGGTCGCAGGCTCCGCCTGTAGCGGCGTGGCTTCGCTGGTCTTCGCAGTGACCACGACCTTGCCCGCTTTCAGAGAGGTCACGGTGATGGTCGATTTACCGTCCGCGCCGCTGGTGGTGTTGCTGGCGCTTAATGTGGCATCCGGATTATCCGCTGACCACGCCACGCGGGCAGCGTTGATGGCGTTCCCCTGGGCATCCGTCACCTGCGCTTCATAGGTAATACTGTCCGTGCCGTTCGCCAGCGCCTGGGTTTTACTGAGCGTCAGGGTGGTCACTTTTTGCGTGCTGGTGTCCGCCACAAAGACGATCGGATCGGTTTCCTGTACGGCGTCGCGGTTCACCGCCGCCAATACCGTCACTGTGCCGGTTTTCGGGGATTTCAGTTCAAGCGTGGCGATGCCGTCGTTGTCAGAGACCGACGTTTTACTGCTGACCGGCGTACCGTCGCGCTTTTTCACCATCCAGTTGACGGTGATACCCGCCAGCGGATGGTTGTTCTGATCCTTCACCTGCGCGGTGACGGTGTCGGTGTCGATATTGTTGGCGACCACCTGCTGTTTTTCACTCTCAATGGCAACCACCTGCGCGCTGGCAATGTCGGCGGTAAAGTTCAGCGCAGCGGTGCTGACGCTGTTGCCCTGCTCCAGCTGTGCGGTAACGATGGTGCTGATCACCTCGCGGCTGGTGACGTCGATCTTCGTCAGCCCTTGTGCATCGGTGGTCGTGCTGTCGCTGGAGAGCAGCGCTTTCGCGTTGTCGGCGCTCCACTGGATGGCGGCGTCTTGTATCGGCTTGCCAAACTGATCCACCACGTGTGCGGTCAGCGCGATGGGCGTGATGCCGTCCGCCTGAACGCTGCTGGCCGAAACGTCGATCTGCGTCAGCGTCGGCAGAATTTCCGTGGCTTCGAGGATGATTTTTGCCGTCGCCAGTTTGGTGCTGCCGTCGATCAGCGGCTGAACGGTCACGCTCCCCGGCGTGGTGCCGCTGGTAAAGGTGGCAACATACACTCCGGACGAGGTTTCCTGAAAGGCGCTGATGGCGGCCGCTTTGCTGTTGGTGG
>NZ_CP127837.1:4162461-4163731 GCF_030291195.1 Enterobacter sp. PGRG2
GTCGCGCTCAGGCGTTCCGCAAAGCCAGCGGCGTTTTCTCCCGCTGCCGTTTTCAGCGTCACGGTTACCGCCGAAGTGCTGACGCCATCCGCAGGCAGCGTGACCGGCGAGGCGCTGGTCGTGGATACCAGGCTTGCGACATCCATGCCGCTGACGTTCACCTTCATCTGGCTGGTGTTTGAAGCATTGCCCTTTTTATCCCGCGCGACGGCGGAAAGCACATACGTATTGGCGCTGCCGTTTTTCCACGCCGGGAAGGTCAGCACCACCTGCTCGGGGCTGGAAGTATCGGCGATTTTCCCGCCCTGGCGGAAGAATTCATCCCCCTGCCAGTCGATTTTTTCAAGGCCGTATTTGGTTTTGACCTTCGCCGTCACCGTCTGCTTTTCCCCTTCCGCGCCGGTTAATTCGGGCGGCAGGCCCAGCGAGATCAGATCCTGCTTGCGGTACTCCAGCACGATATTATTGTTGCGATCCACTAAATCCATGCGGCTGCCGAGCAGCGAGCGGCGCAGGGCGACCTGGTCCGGATCGAGCTGGGTGCTGAGCGGCACGCCAGGGGTCCAGGAGACGCCCAGATTCACCTGGGTGTCATTTTTACCGCCCTTACCGAATTTCTGGTTAACGCCCAGCGTCATCATTGGCACCGGGGTGTAATTCAGCCCGAAGGTAATAGCATGCGGGTTTTTCTGCCGGTCGTCTTCGTCGTCGCTGAACAGGCCGACGCTGTCGCCATAATATTGTTCGTAGACCAGCGTGGTGCCCAGCTGCGGCCAGGCGGGTAAATAACCATTGGCGCGAATGTCAAAGCCGTTGGCGACCCGCTCGTCATAGTCGCTGTATTCTTTTGATGCCATCCAGTCGCTGAGTCGGAAATAGCCGTTGGCGGAAAGTTTCAGGTAATCCCAGCCCATTTCCGTGCCGACACCGAGGCGTTTATGGTGATTAGCGGAAATCTGCTCATCGTAGAAGACGTTGGTGCCCCACATCCAGCTATCGCTAAAATAACGATAGCCAAAACCGGCGTTCACCATATTTCGCTCATCGTAACGACGTCCACCCAACTGGGTAAACCAGAGGTGTTCTTTTCCGTCATATAACGGCAGCAGCAGATCCAGTTCAGACTCCTGGAGAGTGAAATGTTCATCGGTGCTGATGCTGACGCGGGCGGTACCAAACTGATTAAGCCAGTTTTGCACTTCGGCCGTCGCGGCGCTGGTCGCTGTGGAGACGATAGCGTCGTCGAGCGCCCCGCCATTACCGCCGTTTA
>NZ_CP127837.1:4163811-4163915 GCF_030291195.1 Enterobacter sp. PGRG2
TCCTGCGCGTGGCTGGTTGAAAACGATCCCAGATAACATAATGAGGTGGGTGAAATAAACTGGAGCGCGATTTGCACGCACGCCAGTGCTTTTTTCATTCGCAT
>NZ_CP127837.1:4164245-4241346 GCF_030291195.1 Enterobacter sp. PGRG2
ATAAATAATCCCCGCCGCGTCGACAAACACGTCGCAGGACTGGATCACCTGCGGGCGTCCGGGCCGAGTGTCCATCATGGTAGTCGGTGCGGCAGGCACCAGCGCGCCGGTTTCCACCGGGCGATACGGATCCGAGATGTCATAGGCACGCACGCCAGCATTCTGGTAAGTGGCAAAGATCAGCGTTGAGCTGACAAAGCTGCCAGGCCGGTTTTCATGCAGGTTATGCGGCCCGAAGTGCGCGCCCTTCGCCACGTAGTCAGTTTCATTTGGCTGCGGGAAAGTGGCAATACTCACCGGATTTGACGGCTCGCGAATATCAAACAGCCAGATCAGCTTTTCGCCATCCTCCTGATTGTCGAGCACCGCCTCATCCAGCACCACCAGCAGATCCCTGTCCGGTAACGGCAGCGCGGTATGCGTGCCGCCGCCAAAGGGCGGGCTCCAGTTGCGGTGGCTGATGAGCGTTGGGCGGGTGCGATCTTTCACGTCCAGCAGCGTCAGTCCGCCGTCGCGCCAGCTGCCGTAGGCGGTGTCCCCGGCGATAATCGCGTGATGCAGCGCATAGCGTTTGCCTTCCGGCCACTGCGGGGTTTCCCCCGCCGCCTGATGCATCCCCGGCAGCCACCAGCGCCCGGCGACCTCTGGTTTGCGCGGGTCCGCCAGATCGATAGTCAGGAAAATATAATCGGTGAAGCCGTCAATCAGCGCCGAGACGTAAGCCCAGCGTCCGCCGACGTACCAGATACGGTGAATGCCAATGCCGTTCAGCGACAGGAAGCTGATTTCACGCGGTTTGTCGGGTGTGGAAATATCAAAAATGCGCAGCCCGGCGCTCCAGTCTTTGTCCTGCACATCGCGCACCGTATCGCCGACCTGTCGGCTGTAGTAGACCTTCTCATCAGCAAAACGCGCGTCGGCGAACAGATCCCGGGCGTTGATCACCAGCAGCAGATCGTCGTGGGCCTGTAAATGCACGTTCCAGGTGCCCGGCGGCGCAGGGATATAACCGGCGGGTTTCGGGTTGGCAGGATTGCGCACGTCCACAATGGAAAAGCCCTGCGACACCATATGGCCGATATACGCATAGCCGCGATGCACCATCAGCTGTACGCCGTCCGGACGACCGCCCTGATCGCTGTGGCCAATGAGGCGCATATTGCGGCTGTAGTCGGGAGTGGGTAAATGAGAAGCCACGTTGTTTCCTTGTTACGATGTTGCCATTTCGCCGGGCGGCGCTGCGCTTGCACCGGCCTACATGATTTCGACCATGGGATTTTGTAGGCCCGGTAAGCGCGAGCGCCACCGGGCAACATKAYTTCTGCTTCGCTTCCAGCGTTGCAAACCACGGTGCAATAAAGTCTTCCGTCTGGCCCCAGCCCGGAATAATTTTGCCCAGCGCCGCGACGTTCACATTGCCCGGCTGGCTCGCCAGCAGCGCCTGCGGAATGGCGGCGGCTTTAAAGTCATAGGTGGCAGGCGTTTTCTCACCGGCGATCTTATTGGCGATCAGCCGCACGTTGGTGGCGCCAATCAGCTTCGGATCCACCGCCACGCTCACTTTCCACGGGCTGCCCGCCTCACGCATCAGCTGTAAATCCTGATTGGAGATGTCGATGCTGTAGAGTTTGATCTCGGTACGGCCATTCTCTTTCAGCGCTTTATATGCGCCCTGGCTGAAGGCGTCCCAGGTGCCCCAGATGGCGTCGATCTGCCCTTTCGGGTATTTCGCCAGCACCGCGCCCACTTTGTTGGCGGTATCGCCCTGTACGTCTGACGACACCGCACCAATGGATTCCAGCTCTTTGATGCCCGGATGCTGCTTCAGCAGTTCCTGATAGGCCGCCTGGCGACGCTCCATCGGTGGGAAACCGGCTACCCACAGTTTGATGATGTTCGCCTTGCCGTTGAAGTCTTTCACCAGTTCGCCAAACGACAGATCCGTCAGGGAGGCATCATCCTGCTGGGTAACGGTCACGCCCGGGATCTCCCCTTTCACCGCCGTATCAAATACCGACACCGCAATGCCTGCGTCCACCGCTTTTTTCACCAGATCGGTGGAATAAGGGTCGCGCCCCTGAGAGAGAATAATGCCGTCGTATTTCTGGCTGATGGCCTGGTTCACGAAATCCTGGAACCTGGCGTCATCGCCGTTACTTAAAAAGGTGCTGATTTTAAAGCCGAGCTTTTTGCCTTCCGTCAGCGCCCCGGAGACAAACTGCGTCGTGTTATCGTCGGAGCCAAGGTTACGAATGACCGCAATACGGATTGGGCCATTGTGATTGGCGATGGCGGCCGGAACCGGCGCAGGCGTGGCGGCATAACCCGGTACTGAACTCAGTAAGCCCAGCGCCAGCAGTGACAGTGCAAATTTTTTCATCTCTGTTTCCCCTGAATAATGAATTAACGGCGCTGGAAATAAGTGAGTGCAAGAGCGCCGGCCAGCACCAGCCCCTTAATAATGTCCATGGCGTAATAGGGCACTGACAGCATCACCAGCCCGTTCGACAGCACGCCGAGGATGACCGCGCCAACCAGCGTACCGAGCGCATTGGGTTTACCGGAGCCCGCGAGCGAAAAGCCGATCCACGCCGCCGCCACCGCATCCATCAGATAGCCGCCGCCCGCGTTTACCTGCGAAGAGCCAATGCGCGAGGCCAGTAAAATCCCGCCCAGCCCGGCCAGCAGCGAGGCAATAACATAGGCCGCCACTTTGTAGCGCGTGGTGCGAATACCGGACAGGCGCGCCGCTTCCGGGTTGCCGCCGATGGCGTACATACGGCGACCATGTGTGGTCAGCGACAGCGCCAGCTGCGCCAGCACCGTGACCACCAGCATGATGATGACTATCACCGGCACCTGGCCGAGCAGCGCAAAACCCTCCGGGATCAGCCCTTCCGCCATTTCGCCGCTCGGCAGCAGCATGTTTTGCGTGATCGAGCCGCCGTAGCTGTACGTCATCGCCACGCCCTGAATAACGAACAGGCTGCCGAGCGTGGCGAGCATGTCGGGAATACGCAGCACGACGATGAGAAAGGCGTTGAACAGCCCCACCAGCGTACAGAGCGTCAGCGTCACCAGAATGGCTTCCGTGGTGCCAAATCCGTGCCAGACAAACAGCGAAATCACCAGCGCGTTTGCCAGCGACGCCGTCGATCCTACCGACAGGTCAAAACCGCCCACGGTGAGGGAAATGGACACGCCGATGGCGATCACCGTGACAATGGCAATGGAGCGCAGAATATTGATGATGTTGAACGGATCGAGGAAGTTATCCGAGGCGAGGCCAAACACGGCGATCAGCACCACCACGGTCAGCAACATGCCCCATTTATAAAGAAAATCGAAAAACTGCTGACGGCCCGATGCCGTCGCATTCACTGAAAGGGCCTTGCTCACGACGCCGTACCTCCGGTCGAATAATAAAGTAATGTCTCTTCACGGGCGTCCGCCCCGGCGATCTCCGCCACGATTTTGCCGTCCCACAACACGCAGATGCGGTCGCACAGTCCCACCAGCTCGGCGAACTCGCCTGAGGCGTAGATCACGCCCTTCCCTTCCCGCGCCAGGCCGTCGATAAGCTGAAACAGATCGGTTTTAGCTTTCACGTCCACGCCTTTGGTCGGCTCATCAAAAATCAGTACGTTCGCGTTACCGCGCAGCCATTTGCCAATCGCCACTTTCTGCTGATTGCCGCCGGAAAGCCGCCGCAGCAGTTGCGCTGGTCCGGTGGTGCGCACGCCGGTGCGGGCGATCACCTCCTGCGCCCAGCGCCAGGCCTTGCGATGGCTGAAGATCCCGCCCCGGGAGAAGCTGTTGTCTGCGCTGACCGCCAGATTCATGCTCACCGATTCGTCGATGAAAATGCCCTCCTTGCGGCGCTCCTCCGGCACCAGCGCGATGCCGCGCAGTACAGAATCCGCCGGATCGCGCGGTTTCCACGGTTGGCTGTTAAGCTCCCCGCGGGTGATACGGCTTTTGCTGGCGCCGAACAGCGCCTTGCACAGCTCGGTTTTGCCTGCGCCCGCCAGCCCGGCAATGCCTAAAATCTCGCCCTTGCGCAGTTGCAAAGAGATGTCTTTTAACAGGCCCTCATCATGCAGCCCCTCCACCCGCAGCAAGGTCTCGTCGCTGTGGCGGGCGCGTTTCGGCGGGTAAATATCGCTCAGCTCATGACCCAGCATCTTCTCGACGATCTCCTCGCCGCGCAGATTGTCCATTGGCCCGGATTCGATCAGCCTGCCGTCCCGCAGCACCGTTAAGGTGTCGCAGATGGCTTTCAGTTCATGAATGCGGTGCGAGATAAACACCACGGCGATCCCCTGCTGTTGCAGGCGTTTGACCACCGCAAACAGCCGCTCGCTTTCGTGCTGATCGAGGGGGGCTGTGGGTTCATCGAGGATCAAAAAACGGCAGCGGTGCGACAGGGCGCGCGCCAGCAAAATTTGCTGTTTTTCGGCCAGCGTGCAGCTGTCAATCGGGCGTCGCACGTCCAGAGTTACATCCAGCTGCGCCAGCGCAGCACGCGCCTGCTGACGCACTTTCGACCAGTGATACGCATGGCCCGGCTCCGCCAGCCGGTCGAGCATAATGTTTTCCGCAATCGACAGGCCGGGGATCAGCGCCACGTCCACTTCCTGCTGCACCAGATGAATACCCAACTGTTTTGCGTCGCGGGGCGAACGAATGGACACCACCTGGTTATTGATGGCGATCTCCCCTTCGTAATGATCGTGGGTGCCGCACAGCACCGCCATCAGCGTGGATTTGCCCGCGCCGTTCGCCCCGGTCAGGGCATGAACCGAGCCGCCGCGCAGGGTAAAATCGACCTGCGACAGCGCTCTGACACCGGCAAAGGCGAGCGTGATGGCGCGCATGTCGAGATGGTTAACGCTCATTCGCTGGAGATCCCTGTCATTAATAGATTGATTTCATGAATTTTTCACAGCGCGGCTTGACTGACAACTACGGAAAAGGCATAAGATAAAGCAAAATATTATTAGCCATCCGGATGTCCAGACATAACATCAGGTTAGCGATCACGCACAAGGACACACTCATGAGCAACACCGATATTCGCGTCGTACCCGGCCCCGCCAACTACTATTCCCACGCCGGCAGCCTGGCGCGCCTGCATGATTTTTATACCCCCGAACAGCTTTCCCGCGCGGTCTGGATCTACGGCGAACGTGCCATCGCCGCCGCCACGCCGTACCTGCCGGAAAGTTTTCATACGCCGGGAGCAAAGCACCTGCTGTTTAAAGGCCATTGCAGCGAGCGCGATGTCGCGGAGCTGGTGGCGCAGTCGGGAGAAGATCGCAGCGTGGTGATAGGCCTCGGCGGCGGTGCGCTGCTGGATACCGTGAAAGCGGTGGCGCGTCGTCTGGCGCTGCCGGTGGTGGCCATTCCGACCATCGCCGCCACCTGCGCGGCCTGGACGCCGCTCTCCGTCTGGTATAACGACGCCGGACAGGCGCTGCATTTTGAGATTTTCGACGACGCCAATTTCCTTGTGCTGGTAGAGCCGCAGATCATTCTTGACGCCCCGGCGGAGTACCTGCTGGCGGGCATCGGCGACACCCTGGCGAAGTGGTATGAAGCGGTGGTGCTGGCCCCTGAACCGGAAAGCCTGCCGCTGACGGTACGGCTTGGCATCAACGGCGCGCTGGCGATCCGCGATGTGCTGCTGGAAAGCAGTGAAGCGGCGCTGGCGGATCAGGCACGGGGCGAGGTGACGCAGGCATTTCGCGATGTGGTGGACGCCATCATCGCCGGCGGCGGCATGGTGGGCGGCCTGGGCGAGCGCTATACCCGCGTGGCGGCGGCGCATTCGGTGCATAACGGGCTGACCGTGCTGCCGCAAACCGAGAAATACCTGCACGGCACCAAAGTCGCCTACGGCATTCTGGTGCAGAGCGCCCTGCTCGGCCAGGACGAGGTACTGGCGCAGCTCATCGCCGCCTATAAACGTTTCAACCTGCCCACCACCCTGGCACAACTGGAGGTGGATATTCACAACGCCGCCGAACTGGATAAAGTGATCGTCCACACCCTGCGCCCGGTGGAATCCATCCACGCGCTACCGGTGCCGGTGACCCCCGCCTCCCTGCGTGCGGCCTTTGAAAAAGTGGAAAATCTCAGCCGCTGATCTTAACAGCAGCGCGCGCCGCCTTTGCCGCCGTAGCGCGCGTCCTGCCGATCGCGGAAGAATTCTTCATAGGTCATCGGTGGCTGATCGGGGTGGTTCTGGCGCATGTGCTCGACATAGTTATCGTAGTCCGGCACGCCGATCATCAGCTTCGCGGCCTGGCCCAGGTATTTTCCGGCTTTAGAAAGCGTATCGAACATAGTGACTCCGTTAGGATATTTTGGCCCGGCACTCTTACCAGAGCGCCGGGCGTTACCGCATCAGCGCGCGCTTTTCGCCTGCGTCACAATCTGATCGACATTTGCCGGCATCGGCTCATACGGCGTCTCATTAGCCGTAGGACGATCGACCTTCATTGCCGCCAGCGCGGTTTTAATGGAGTAAAACGCCAGTACCACCACAACCACCATAAAGAAGATGGTCAGCCCGGCATCGAGACGGTTGTTGAACACCAGCTGACGCAACTGTGCGGCGGTGTACTGCGCCGGGATGTTACCGCTGTCGATCATGCCCTGGAAGCGGTTGGCGATCGCCAGGAAGCCCACTTTCGCATCCGGGCTGAACGCCTTCTGCCAGCCCGCCGTGAGGGTGCAGATCAGCAGCCAGGCGGTCGGCAGCAGCGCCACCCACGCATAACGCTGACGCTTCATTTTGAACAGCACTACCGCGCAGAGCATCAGCGCCATCCCCGCCAGCATCTGGTTGGCGATGCCGAACAGCGGCCACAGGGTATTGATACCGCCCAGCGGATCCACCACGCCCTGGTGCAGGAAATAACCCCACGCCAGTACGCAGAGCGCCGTCGCCAGCAGGTTAGCGGGCAGCGAATCGGTACGCTTCAGCCCCGGGCTTATCACCCCCAGCAGATCCTGCAACATAAAGCGTGCGGCGCGCGTTCCCGCATCCACTGCCGTGAGGATAAACAGCGCTTCAAACAGGATGGCAAAGTGATACCAGAAGGAGACGTCCATCAGGCCGCCGAGCGCGCCGTGCAGAATGTACGCCATCCCTACCGCCAGCGTCGGTGCGCCGCCCGCACGGGAAATGATCGACTGCTCGCCCACTTCATTAGCAATTTGCGTGAGCGTTTCCGGGGTAATACTAAAGCCCCAGCCGCTGACCACCTGCGCCGCCGATGCCACTACGTCAGCAGTCCCCGCCGGTGCCAGCACCGCCATCGGGCTGTTCATCGCGAAGTAGACGCCCGGATCGATAATACAGGCCGACACCAGCGCCATGATCGCCACGAACGACTCCATCAGCATGCCGCCGTAACCGATCAGACAGGCCTGGTTTTCATTCGCCAGCATTTTCGGCGTGGTGCCGGAAGCGATCAGCGCATGGAAGCCGGACACCGCGCCACAGGCAATGGTAATAAACAGGAACGGGAACAGGTTGCCCGTCCACACCGGCCCGGTGCCGTCGATAAATTTCGTCAGCGCGGGCATGGTCAGGGTCGGGCGCATAATCAGAATGCCAATCGCCAGCCCGACAATGGTGCCGATTTTCAGGAAAGTGGAAAGGTAATCGCGCGGCGCCAGCAGCAGCCACACCGGCAGCACCGCCGCCACAAAGCCGTAGCCCACGAGGATCCACGTCAGTTGCACGCCGGTAAAGTCAAAGTACGGCGCCCAGGTCGGGCTGTCTGCCACCCAGCCGCCGGAGATGATAGCGAACACCAGAAACACCAGGCCAATCACCGACACTTCGCCAATGCGTCCCGGACGCAGATAACGAATATAGATCCCCATAAAGAGCGCCAGCGGAATGGTAAAGGCAACGGTGTAAGTCCCCCAGGGGCTGTGGGTCAGGGCTTTCACCACGATCATCGCCAGCACCGCGAGGATGATCACCATGATCATAAAGCATGCCACCAGCGCAATCACCCCGGCGGTCGGCCCCATCTCCTCTTTCACCAGCTCGCCGAGGGATCGTCCGTCGCGGCGCGTGGAAACGAACAGCACCATAAAATCCTGCACGGCACCCGCCAGCACCACGCCTGCGAGGATCCAGATCATCCCCGGCAGATAGCCCATCTGCGCCGCCAGCACCGGCCCCACCAGCGGCCCTGCCCCGGCAATGGCCGCAAAATGATGACCGAACAGCACTTTTTTATCGGTCGGCACATAGTCCAGACCGTCGTTATGCCGCACCGCGGGCGTCATGCGTGTGGCATCCACCGCCAGCACCGTGCGGGCGATATACTGTCCATAAAAACGATAAGCAATCAGATAAATACAGACCGCCGCCACCACAATCCACAGGGCGTTGATCTGTTCACCACGGTTTAATGCGATATAGCCCAGGGCGAAGGCGCCAACAACAGAGAGCGCGGCCCATATGAGGTATTTCCCTGAATTTTGCATAATCGGTATCCGTTGGCTGAGACAGAGAGATGTTACATTTTGTATCTATATCAACCGCCTGCTTTTAACAATGTTGAAACCTTAAAAACGCCTGTCAGCCCCGCCTATTTACTCCACAGTGTTACGGCGATCACTCTGCGCAGGTCGTCAGGCTGCAACAGCCGCCGCGTTTCAGATCCGGCGTAACATTCCGCCCTCCCCGCCAGCTGGTACAACCTCGGTCGTTATTCTGATTTATGGCTTTTTAGCAATTTTCTATAGGAGTCAACGGCTTGCTTCACGGTTTTTGCCCGGCCCATCACGGATAATCCGTTAAGTTTGTGAGGATTTATTTAATCAAGGAGAAGCAAATGGATGTAACACCAGACGATCGTAAACCGGGTCCCATGGCCTACTTCGCGCTGGCCTTTGCAGCGGTGTTTTTCTCAGGGCTGCTGGGCGGTAAAGAGTGGTACGGGGTGTTTGACTTCACCACCCTGAACGGCGCTTTTGGCAAAGTGGTGTCCGGCGTCAGCCAGAACGGCGAAACGCTGAAAACCACCACCAGCGCCTTTCGCGGCGTCGGCGGTAACGGGGCGATGGACGGCTTTCTGTTCGCCCTTGGGCTGATCCCGGCGGTGATGTTTGCGCTGGGGATGATTAACGTGCTTGAGCATTACGGCGCGCTGAACGCCGCCCGCCGCCTGCTTACGCCGCTGCTGCGCCCGCTGCTGGGGCTGCCGGGCACCACCGGGCTGGCGCTGATCGGCAGCCTGCAAAGCACCGACGTCGGAGCGTCATTAACCCGAAATCTGGCGGATGAAGGCCAGCTGGATGAAAACGAAAAAGACGTGTTCGCCATGTTCCAGTTTTCCGCCGGAGCGATGATCACTAACTTTTTCTCCTCAGGCGCCATCCTCTTTACGCTCATCGCCGCCGATGGCAGCACCGCCGTACCCACTTCTATCGGCATGTGTATTCTGGTGATGTTCGTCATGAAAATTGTCGGCGCAAACCTGATGCGCCTGCTTATCCGCTTCACGCAGAAAAAAAGCGCCGCGCAAGGAGCTGCACAATGAGCCATCCGACCTCTAATCCCGTTATTACCGATGTGTTTGTCGCAGGGGCGCGCAAGGGCTGGAATATCGCCACCACCAGCACGCTGCCCAACGTGGTGATGGCATTTATCATCATCAAAGCGCTGGAGATCACCGGCGCGCTGAAGGGACTGGGGCTGATTTTCTCCCCGCTGATGGGGCTGTTCGGGCTGCCGGGCGAAGCGGCGGCGGTGCTGATCGGCGGCTGGATGTCGATGGGCGGCGGAATTGGCGTCGCCATCGGCTTATTCGATAAGGGCATTATCACCGGCGAACATCTGGCGATCATGGCCCCGGCCATTTACCTGATGGGATCGCAGGTACAGTACCTCGGGCGCATTCTCGGGGTGATTGGCACCAGCGCCCGCCGCATTCCGCTGATGATCGTGATCTCGGTTATCAACGCCTTCATCGCTATGTTACTGATGCGTATCATTATCTAGAACAGGATGTCTTATGAATATCGAACACTATATTGCTGAACTGGAAAGCCTGGTCAACGTCGATTGCGGCACGCAATGCGTGCAGGGCGTGGCGCAGGTCGCCGACAGACTGGCGGCGCTGTGGCGTCAGGAAGGCTGGCATGTGACTACCGTTGATCTCGGCACTGCGGTAGGGCCGGGACTGCTGGTGACCAATCAGCCGCAGGCCACCCATTATGATGTGCTGCTGGTCGGCCATATGGACACCGTGTTTCCGGCGGGTACAGTCGCCCAACGCCCGATGAGCCGCGACGACAGCCGCCTGTACGGGCCTGGCGTCTCGGACATGAAAAGCGGGCTGCTGAATATTCTCCAGGCGATGCGCGAACTGCCCGCCGCCGATAAACATCGCCTGAGCATTGCGGTGGCGATGAACCCGGACGAAGAGACCGGCTCGGTGCACTCGGAAGCCTGGCTAAGCAGCCTGGCAAGCACCGCGCGGGTGGTGCTGGTATGCGAAGCGGCGCGCGCCGACGGTTCGCTGGTGAAAGCGCGTAAAGGGCTGGCCGGTTATCAACTGACCTTCAGCGGCGTCGCCGCCCATGCGGGTAACGATCCGGAAAAAGGCCGCTCCGCCATTACCGCGCTGGCAAATGCGGTGATCGCCATTAATGCGCTGGCGGATATGCCGCGCGGCACCACGCTGAATATCGGCGTGATCAGCGGCGGCAGCGCGTCTAATGTAGTGGCCGACCATGCCACCGCCGAGCTGGATCTGCGCTATTGGGAAAACAGCGAATACGATCGCGTCCACGCCCGGCTGGAAGCGCTGTGCGCTGAAGGTTTTCTTGACGGTGTGACCACCACCCTGACGCGCGTGAACTACAAACCGGCGATGGCGGCAAGCGAGGGTACCGCCGCGCTGATGGCGCTGGTGGAACAGGCGGGTGCGGCAGAAGGCATTCCGGTGACCTGGCAGGCGGTGGGCGGCGGCAGCGACGCCAACCATATTGCCGCGCTCGGCATTCCGACGCTGGACGGCTTAGGCCCGGTCGGCGCGGGCTTTCACAGCCCGGCGGAATGGCTGGATATCGCTTCCATCGAGCCGCGTATCAGGCTGCTGAAGCGGATTGTGTCGATGCTGTAAATGGCGCTGGTGATGGGGACTACCCCATCACCGCCGTACTTAACCGACAGGTGCAGCAGCGCCGTCCCTGCTCGTCAAACACCACGATTTCCCAGCTCTGGCTTTGCCGTCCGAGGTGCAGCGGCTGGCAAACGCCGCGCACCCTGCCCTGCGATACCGGGCGGTGATGCGTGGCGTTCAGCTCCGTGCCCACCACGCACTGCCCGTCGCGGGTCATCAGAAAACCGGCCATCGAACCCAGAGTTTCCGCCAGCGCCGCCGACGCGCCGCCGTGCAGCAGGCCGAACGGCTGATGAGTGCGCGCATCCACCGGCATCACCGCTTCCAGCACCTCATCCCCGAGACGGGTATAGACAATGCCCAGATGCGCCACCATGGTGTTGGCGCTGGTGGCGTTCAGTTCGTCGAGGGATAAATGACGTTTCCAGATCATGCTTATGCTCCCAGCGTCGAACCGCCATCCACCACCAGATCCTGCAAGGTGATGTGCCCTGCCAGATCGGACGCCAGAAACAGCACGGTACCGGCGATGTCCTCAGGTCTGGCGATTTTCCCCAGCGGAATGCCGAGCTTGAACTGCTCGCCGAAACCGCGAATGCGCTGCTGTTCCGCGTCGTCGCTGGTCCACAGCGTACGCTGCATGTCGGTATCCGTGGAGCCGGGGGAGACGAGATTACAGCGCACGCCGCTGGCGGCCAGCTCCAGCCCGACGGTCAGGGTCAGGCTTTTCAGCGCCGCCTTCGACGCGCCATAAGCGCTCATTCCCATACGCGGCGTGTGCGCGGCGTCGGAGGCGACGGTGATAATCGCCCCGCCCTTCTGGGCGCGGAATATTGGCATGGTCTGCTGAAAGAGATTAAAGGCCCCGCCGACGTTCACCGCCATGGTCTGCTGCCAGTCGGCAAGGCTGAGGGCATCGGTCGCGCCCATGCGCAAAATCCCGGCGGCGTTCACCAGCACGTCCAGCCGTGGAGTATGCGCCAGCAGACGCTGGCAGGTGTCCGCCACCTGTGCGGCATCGGCAATATCCAGCCGCTCGCAGGCGAAGGGATAATCCGCCTGCGGAAAGTCCAGATCGAAGCCGGTCACCAGCGCGCCCGCATCGGCAAAGGCCAGCGCGGTGGCGTAACCGATGCCTTTACCGGCCCCGGTCACCCATATGGTTTTGCCGCTAAAATCCAGCCCCGCCATTATTTCACCTCGCGGGAGAGCAGCGCCCACCAGGCGTCAAGGGTCGGGTTTTTCGCCAGCATCACGAAATCAATATCGCTGTAGACTTTGCGCCAGCGGGCGGCGAGCGCCATCATGCGCACCGAATCCAGACCGTAATCGATCAGGTTGTCATCATCCAGCGGCACGTCAGACTCATCCAGCAGCGGCAGGATCTGCGCACGCAGCGCGTCCTTAGTCAGCGGTACCGGCAGCAGTTCGTCGGTCATCACCACGCGGCCTGAACGTCCCGCCACGTAGTTAAGCGCCATCAGGTGCTCGTCGCGGCTGAAATCCGCCAGCGCATCGGCGACCATAAACGGCTTGATGTCGCGCATAAAGGCATCGGTGGCGGTGGTCATGCAGCCGATATGGGCATACACGCCGGTGATCAGCAGCTGGTTACGCCCGGTCTCTTTCAGCATTTGCTCAAGCGGGGAGCGGTGAAACGCGCTGTAGCGCCACTTCACCAGCACGGTGTCGTCTGCGTCAGGCGCAAGGGCCGCCACCACCTGTTGTTCTTCCGGTTTGCGGGTCAGGCCCGGCCCCCACATGTCGTTCAGCAGCGCGCGATCTTCGTCGCTCTGCTCTTTGGGCTGCGCGGTGTAATAAACCGGAATGCCCTGCTGTTTGCAGAACTGGCGCAGCGCGGCGATGTTCGCCACCACCTGTTCCATCATCGGGCAGTTATCGCCCCAGAAGTTGACGAAATAGTCCTGCATATCGTGGATAAGCAATGCGGCGCGCTCAGGCTCAAAGGCCCAGTTCACTTTGTTGTGCGGGATCTCTGCCGCGGCGGGCAGCGCATAGCCGGTTAATTTCGGGATAGCCATCTCTTCTCCAGTGTTACGCCTGTGACTTTTCAGCCAGCATCTGACGCAGTTTCTTCTTATCAACTTTGCCGACCGGGGTCAGCGGCAGCGCGTCCACGCACTCCACGCGATCCGGTAGCTTAAATTCCGCCACGCCCTGCTCGCGCAGAAAACGGCGTATCTCCACCGGACGCACCGGCTGGCGCACCACCAGATACGCGCAGCTTTTCTCGCCCAGCAGGCTGTCTTCCATGCTCACCAGCGCGGCGTGGATCACCGCCGGATGGCGCAGCAGCAGGTTTTCAATCTCTTCGGCAGCGATTTTCTCTCCGCCGCGGTTAATCTGATCTTTTTCGCGCCCCTGCACGGTGATATAGCCGTCGGCGTCAATGGAGATCAGATCGCCGGAGCTGTAAAAGCCATTCGCGTCGAAGGCGCTGGCATTGTGCTCCGGGCTGTTAAAGTAGCCGCGGAAGGTATAGGGCCCGCGGGTCATCAGGCGGCCCACTTCGCCGGTGGGCAGCGGATTGCCCTGTTCATCGGCGACCCACACTTCATCGTCCGGGCACATCGGGCGGCCCTGGGTGTGGTTCACCCGCGCCGGGCCATCATCCAGGCGGGTATAGTTCACCAGCCCTTCCGCCATGCCGAACACCTGCTGTAACTGACAGCCGATCTCCGCCGGAATACGCGCGGCAAGGGTGGCGGACAGACGCGCGCCGCCCACCTGCAACAGCTTCAGCGACGCCAGCTGCGCATTGCTGCCCCACTCGGCAATTGCCTGCAACCACAGGCTGACGGCGGGCGGTACCAGCGCGGTGACGTTAATCTGATGTTTTTCGATCAGCGGGAAGCAGAGCGTGGCGCTTGGATCCGCCGCCAGCACCACACAGCCTTCTGCGAGAAATACCCCCAGCGCGCCGGGGGAGCTGAGCGGATAGTTATGGGCGGCAGGCAGCGCGCACAGATAGCGCGTGTCGGCGGTAAATTCACAGATCTCGTTGCTGCGGCGGATACTGTAGTAGTAATCGTTATGAGTGCGCGGGATCAGCTTCGGCGTGCCGGTACTGCCGCCGGATAGCTGGAAAAACGCCACTTCATCGGCAGGGGTCGGCAACAGAGGCGTACCGTCCGCCGGGCGTTCAATGGCCGCCTGTAAGGCATGTTCGCCCTGGTCGTTACGCAACAGCACCACGCGCACGCTGGCATGTTCGGCGACAAAGCCATTCAGGAAGCTGTCATCCTGGAACAGTTTATGTTCGCGATCGGCGATCACCAGCGCCGGGCGGATCTGCGCGGCATAGGCGTTGAGTTCACTCTGCTGATGGCTGAAGAGCGCATTGACCGGCGCGACGCCCATTTTCAGCAGCGCAAAAAAGGTGATGTAAAACTCCGCGACGTTGCCCAGCTGCACCAGCGCGGTGTCGCCATGGCGAATGCCCTGCGCCGTCAGCGCGCAGGCGAGGTTATCCGACGCCTGATCCAGCTCGCGGTAGCTTAACGCGCGCTCGCCTTCAATCACCGCCGTGCGGTCAGACTGCCCATGACGGGTGAGAATGTCGGTCAGCGGCAGATCCTGCCAGTAGCCTTTTTCACGATAACGGCGGGCGAAGTCATCCGGCCAGCGGGTAAAAGGAAGGGTCATGATCGCTCCTTAATTCAGACCAAAAACATTAAGCATGGTGGAGAGTTTGACGCCGGTTTCGCGCCACTCCGCCGCCGGGGACGACGCAGGCACAATGCCCGCCCCGGCAAACAGGCGAACGTTACGATCCTGGATGCGCGCGCAGCGAATGGTCACCACCCACTCGCCATTGCCCTGCTCATCACACCAGCCGACGATGCCGCCGAACAGCTCGCGGTTGAACGGCTCAAGTTCCGCGATGACGCGCTTCGCCACCTGATGCGGGAAGCCGCTCAGCGCCGGGGTCGGGTGCAGCAGACAGGCCAGCGACAGGGCGTTTTCTTCACCGGCGGCGAGACCTTCGACCGGCGTCGCCAGATGCCACAGCGTCGGGGTATTCACCAGCTGCGGCGAGGCGGGGATCGCCAGTTCACGGCTGCGCGGCGTGAGCACGGTTTTCATCGCCTGCACCACCAGATCGTGTTCGTGACGATCTTTCTCCGAGGCCAGCAGTTTGTTACCGGCCTCGCGATCCAGCATGTCATCCGGCTGACGACGGGCCGAGCCTGCCAGCGGCAGCGAACTGAACCGCTCATCTTCTTTACGCAGCAGCAGCTCCGGGCTGGCACCGAGCAGCACGCCGCCATCCGGCAGCGGCACATGGAAGTTAAAGCTCGCCGGATTCTGCGCGATCAGCCGTTCCAGCAGCGCCCCGCTGTCAACCCGGGCGTCGGTGGCAATGTCAATCAGTCGCGAGAGCACCACCTTGTCAACGGTCGGCGTGGCGGTCAGGCGTGCGGCTTCCGCCACCATCGCCATAAAGGCGTCCTGCTCCGGAATGGCCTGGCGCGAAACCACGTTCGGCGTCGGGCTGCCCTGGAAATAGCGCGCGGAATGCTGCTTTGCCGGACGGGTGAACGTCTGCCAGGACTGCGGAATAAAGAGCGCCGACGGCTGCGTGGTATCAAACGGGATCGCCCCTACCATCACCGGTTTTGCAATGCCCTGGGCTTTGGCCTGCGCAAAGGCCGCCGCCAGTTTGCGCTGGAACGGGCTGTGCAGGTCATCGCCGTTAACGGCAGGCTCTGAGAAGCGCGCAAAGCAGCCGGACGTGGTAAAGCTGCGGTACGGCGACATAAAGAAAAACCGGTCGGGCGACAACGCGTCTGTACGCTGCGCGATCCCCTCTGCCACTGACGTATCCATATCTTCCTCCGAAAATGATAAAGGCATTAAGAATAATTATCATTTATATTTTGGTCGGTAAGCTAAAAGTTATTGTCAGCAGTGTCAACTCTGGTTGATGCAACTTCTGCGGCTAACGCTTGCATCCGCTTCGCACAATGATGAAAATGAGAAGCATTAACTGCAATAAATACAGGATACCACGCCGTGAGATTTGCTTCGTTACGCCTGCATGCTGTGCTGGCGCTCAGCCTTTTCGTTTTAGGACTTTCCGCAAGCCACGCCGCCGGATGGCCGCGTCAGGTGACTGACAGCCGGGGCACTCATACTCTGGAAAGCAAACCGCTGCGTATTGTTTCCACCAGCGTGACGCTCACTGGATCGCTGCTCGCCATTGATGCGCCGGTGATCGCCAGCGGCGCGACCACGCCGAATAACCGCTTTGCCGACGATCAGGGCTTTCTGCGCCAGTGGGGACAGATAGCAAAACAGCGTCAGGTTTCACGGCTCTATATCGGTGAGGCCAGCGCAGAAGCCGTGGCGGCGCAGATGCCCGATTTGATCCTCGTCAGCGCCACCGGCGGCGACTCTGCGCTGGCGTTGTACGATCAGTTCTCCGCCATCGCGCCGACGCTGGTCATCAATTACGACGATAAAAGCTGGCAGGCGCTGCTGACGCAGCTCGGCGAGATCACCGGCCAGGAGAAACAGGCGCAGGCGCGCATCGACGAATTCAATACGCAACTGGCGGCGGTAAAGCAGAAGATCACCCTGCCGCCGCAGCCGGTAAGCGCGCTGGTCTATCACCGGGCGGCGCACAGCGCCAATCTGTGGACCCGCGATTCCGCGCAGGGGCAGCTGTTAGCCCAGCTTGGCTTTACGCTCGCCACCCTGCCGGAGGGGCTGAACGCCAGCCAGAGCCAGGGTAAACGCCATGACATCGTGCAGCTGGGCGGCGAAAATCTGGCGGCGGGGCTGAACGGCGAAGCGCTGTTTTTATTCGCCAATGACGACAACGACGCCGCGGCCATTGAAGCCAACCCGCTGTTAAGTCATCTCAGCGCGGTGAAAAACAAACGCGTTTACGCGCTGGGCAGCGAAACCTTCCGCCTCGACTTTTACAGCGTGACGCTGCTGCTTCAGCGGTTCGCCACGCTGTTTGGCTGATGGAAACGGCGTAACTCTTTCAGTAGCACCACCAGCAGCAGTCCGATGACCGCCAGCACCCACCCGCCAGCACTGGCGGAGGCCGCTGGCGTCATCAGCGCCCCCATACCGCCGAGCAGTGCCGCGCCGATAGCATCGCCGGTGACGTTCTGCGCCGTCCATAAGCCGTTAATGCGCCCGAGCATCGCCTCGGGGGTTTGCGTCTGGATCAGCGTGTACTGCAACAGCGAACTCACCGCGCTCAGCCAGCCAAAGAGCGCGAGGAACAACACCCCCAGCCCCCAGACGGGCATCAGGCTGAACAGCGCCACCGCCACAAAAGCGGCGACGGTGGTCAACAGCATAATCGCCCCCGGACGCGCACGCTGCGCCATATTGCCGCTGGTCAGCGCCCCCAGCGCCGCACCGAGCGGAACGGCGGCATACAGCAGGCCGATTTCCGATGGCGACATCTGCCAGTTCACCGCCAGCGCCGGATAAAGCACGCGCACGGCGCTCGCCATGGTCAGCAGCCCGCCGAGCAGCGCAATGCCGCCGATCAGCGGACTGCGCAGTAAAAACTGAAAGGCCGCCAGCAGGGATTTCAGCGGATGTTCCCGCGGTTGCGGCGGCGGAGGCAGCAAGGGTAAACGCAGCAGCGTCAGGGTAGTGAGAAAGGTCCCCGCCGCCGCCAGCCCGTAGTTCCACACCACACCGCCGGACGCCAGCAGCAGGCCGCCGCACAGCGGGGAGATCACTGAGCCCAGGCGTACGGTCAGCATGGTGATCGCCCCCGCCTGCATCAGATTCTCACGCCCGACCAGCGCGGGCGTCGCCGCCAGCAGCGCCGTGACGCCAAGCGCGCCAAAAAAGCCGTCCCACAAACCGAGCAGATAAATCGCCACCAGCGAGGGTTCCGGCAGCGCCGCATTAATGGCCAGGCCGATAAAACCCAGCCCGCAGGTGCCGCGCGCGATCAGGATCAGGCGCTTACGCTCATAGCGATCCGCCAGCACGCCGCCCACCATCAGCCCGACAAACATCGCCCCGCCGGTCAGGGTGACCGCAAGGCCCACCAGCGCGCTGGAGTGGGTCATCGCCTGGATCTGCACCGGCACGCCGACGCCCAGCAAACCGAGGGATAAAATGGAGATAAAACGGGCGATAAATACCGCGCGGAATGCCGGGTGGGTTTTCAGCAGGCTCATGTTGAGCAGCCAGGATTGTCGGTTCATTACAGGGCCTTTTATTGCGATTTCTCATACCTTTTCAATGGCCGCACATGCTAACATACCCGAACAAGATCGATAACGATAACTACTATCATTATCAACTCAAGGACGTTGTGATGTCTTTTTCGCTCAGCCTGGCGCGTCCGATTATCGTGACCGGGTTATTGTTATTGCTGCTCCTTGCGGCTGCGCTCAGCTTACTTATCGGGGCGAAACCCCTGCCCTTTTCCGCCGTCATGGACGCCTTCACGGGCAGTTGCCAGACCGCGGACTGCACTATCGTGCTGGATGCCCGTCTGCCCCGTACCCTGGCCGGACTGCTGGCCGGCGGCGCGCTGGGTCTTGCCGGCGCGCTGATGCAAACCCTGACCCGCAACCCGCTGGCCGATCCCGGTCTGCTCGGCGTGAACGCCGGCGCCAGCTTCGCCATCGTGCTGGGCGCGGCGCTGCTCGGCTTAACCTCGCCCCATGAACAGCTGGCGCTGGCCTTTAGCGGCGCGCTGGCGGCGTCATTAGTGGTGGCCTTTACCGGCAGCGCGGGCGGCGGGCAGCTCAGCCCGGTGCGGCTGACGCTGGCGGGCGTCGCGCTGGGCGCGGTGCTGGAAGGTTTATCCAGCGGCATCGCGCTGCTCAACCCCGATGTTTACGATCAGCTGCGCTTCTGGCAGGCCGGATCGCTGGACGTGCGGCAGATCCACACCCTGAAAATCGTCCTGCTGCCGGTACTCATCGCCGCAGGCATCGCCCTGCTGCAAAGCCGGGCGCTGAACAGCCTCAGTCTCGGCACGGATACCGCCACGGCGCTTGGTAGCCGCGTGGCGCGCACGCAGTTGCTGGGCTTACTGGCGATCACCGTGCTGTGCGGCAGCGCCACGGCGGTGGTCGGCCCGATTGCCTTTATTGGCCTGATGATGCCGCATATGGCGCGCTGGCTGGTGGGGGCGGATCACCGCTGGTCGCTGCCGGTCACGCTGATCGCCACCCCTGCCCTGCTGCTGTTTGCCGATGTTATTGGCCGTCTGCTGGTGCCCGGCGAGCTGAGGGTATCGGTGGTCAGCGCCTTTATCGGCGCGCCTGTGCTGATCTGGCTGGTACGCCGCCATCGTCGCGGAGGTGGCTGGTGAACGCCCCTTCCCGTCGTCTGATTTTAAGCTGCCTGCTGCTGGCGATCGCCTGTCTGCTGGTGGCGGTGTGGAGTCTGCAAAGCGGCGCGGTGCCGCTGACGTTTTCTCAGGTGTTTGCCGCCCTCACCGGCGATGCGCCGCGCGGTATTATGCTGGTGGTCAATGAGTGGCGTCTGCCACGTGTCGTCATCGCCCTGCTGACCGGCGCGGCGCTGGGGATCAGCGGGGCCATTTTCCAGTCGCTGATGCGTAACCCGCTCGGCAGCCCTGACGTGATGGGCTTTAACACCGGGGCATGGAGCGGCGTGCTGATCGCCATGGTATTTTTCGGCCAGCATCTGACGGCCATTGCGCTGGCGGCGATGGCAGGCGGTATTCTCACCTCGCTGGTGGTCTGGCTGCTGGCGTGGCGCAACGGCATTGAAACCTTCCGGCTGATTATTATCGGCATCGGCGTGCGCGCCATGCTGGTGGCCTTCAATACCTGGCTGCTGTTGCAGGCATCCCTTGAGACGGCCTTTACCGCCGGGCTGTGGAACGCCGGATCGCTCAATGGTCTGACGTGGGCGAAAACCCTGCCCGCCGCGCCGGTACTGCTGGTGATGTTTGTCTGCGCCGCGCTGCTGGTGCGCCGTATGCGGCTACTGGAAATGGGCGATGACAGCGCCTGCGCGCTGGGGGTCAGCGTTGAGCGTTCCCGCCTGCTGATGATGCTGGTGGCGGTGGTGCTGACCGCCGCCTCTACCGCCCTGACCGGCCCGATCTCTTTTATTGCGCTGGTCGCGCCGCACATCGCGCGGCGTATCAGCGGCACCGCGCGCTGGGGGCTGACCCAGGCGGCGCTGTGCGGCGCATTGCTGTTGCTGGCCGCCGATCTCTGCGCCCAGCGGCTGTTTGTACCCTATCAACTTCCGGTCGGCGTGGTGACCGTGAGCCTGGGCGGGATTTATCTCATCGCCCTGTTAATTAAGGAGTCCCGCAAAAGATGACTTTCTCAGATGCCCGTTTGCGCGGCGAGGCCTTAACCCTCGGCTATGGCAAAAAAATCGTTGCCGAAAACCTGAACGTCACTCTGCCCGACGGGCATTTCACCGCCATTATCGGCCCCAACGGCTGCGGAAAATCGACGCTGCTGCGCACCTTAAGCCGCCTGATGACCCCGGCGCAGGGGCATGTTTATCTCGACGGCGAGCAGATCCAGCGTTTCAACAGTAAAGAGGTGGCCCGCCGCATTGGACTACTGGCGCAGAACGCCACCACGCCGGGGGATATTACGGTGCAGGAGCTGGTGGCGCGCGGGCGCTATCCGCATCAGCCGCTGTTTACCCGCTGGCGGGCAGAGGATGAAGCGGCGGTGCAACGAGCGATGGAGGCCACCGGCGTTACGGCGCTGGCCGGGCAGAGCGTGGACACGCTTTCCGGCGGGCAGCGTCAGCGGGCGTGGATCGCCATGGTGCTGGCGCAGGAAACGGCGATCATGCTGCTTGATGAGCCGACCACCTGGCTGGACATCAGCTATCAGATTGACGTGCTGGAGCTGTTAAGCGAGCTGAATCGCGAGCAGGGCTATACGCTGGCTGCCGTGCTGCACGATCTCAATCAGGCCTGTCGCTATGCCACGCATCTGATTGCGCTGCGGGACGGGAAGATTGTGGCGCAGGGCGCGCCGAAAGAGATTGTGACGGCCGAGCTGATCGAGAAAATTTACGGGATGCGCTGCGTGATTATTGAGGATCCGGTGGCCCATACGCCGCTGGTGGTGCCGCTCGGGCGCGGGCTACGGTAGGTTTGCTGCGCCCGGCGGCGCTGCGCTTGCACGGGCCTACAGTAGCCTCATTCCGTAGGCCCGGTAAGCGCAGCGCCACCGGGCAAAAACTTAGTGAGAAGGTTCCAGCGTCAGTTCCGGCGTCAGCGTGCGGGTGACCATCGCGTTACGCAGTAACACAAAGCCACAGGCCACCATGCCGCCGATGATTGCCGCCAGCACCACGATCAGCGCCTTGCCCGGACCGTCTTTTTTCACCGGATAGGACGGCGCCAGCTGGTATTTGAAGGGTTCGAAATCGACGTTTTTCACGCTGACTTTTTCCAGTTCGGCCAGATGAAACTCGCGGTTACGCAGTTCAGCGTTCAGATCGGAAATATCGCGCAGCGATTTCTCGATTTTTAATTTCTCCTGGATCCCATCCGCGCCCAGCGCAATAGAGAAATCCGGATCGTCATTCACCACCTGACCATTGCTGTATACCGGACGTTTAATTCCCGCCGCGTTCGCCACTTCCAGCGAATAGTTAAGACGCTGGATCTTAATATCACGCTGGTTGGTTAATCTGACGCGATCAAGCATTAATTTTTCTTTTTCGAAATGCGTTTTCAGCGCCACCGTATTACGGATGCTGTCGAGCGTTTCTTTTGTCACCAGCGCCGCTACATAATTAATGTATCCCTGTAACACCGCCTGCGCATCTTTCGCCGTTGGCGCGGTAAAGCTTAAATTCCATGACACATACGGCAGTTCAGGATCGCTTTTTCCTTTTGCATTGTCGGCGGCTTTCATATTGTCCGAAAGGGCAACCACCGCCCGCTGCAATTGCTGAGGATCAATATCAGCGTCTTTCAGTTGTCCCATTACCTCCGGCGACGACATGAAATATTCCTGCATCAGCGCACGGGAGTTAAAGGCTTTGATAAAGCGATTGAAAACATCAGGTTGAGAAATCGGCACCTCAATATCCAGTACGCGTAGCTGCATCAGCGTCTGTTGCAACTCATTCCATTGCAGCTCTTCTGCGGGAGTAATAATGGCCTGGCTGGTCCATCTCTGAGGCATCATGAAGGTTGCCACCAATGCTCCAATAACAGCAAAGGCAAGCGCGATCCCGATGATTTGTTTCTTTGCGCACCATAAAACGTCGAGCAGCGCCAGCAGATCGATTTCATTATTACGATGGGTTTCAAGCGGATAATTACTGAACTCCACATCCCTGTCTTGCTTAATATTCGTTGAGGACATTTTATTAACTTCTTTAAAGTATATAGGCCGAATAAGCTCATCCTGTGTTCGGCTCAATGGTATTACAAAGTGAGAATAATCTGAATCCCTGAGAGGTGAAATGTGCTGTCTAGCTACAAATTTTTGTAGTTTTGTGACTGAAGTATGACGCAGATGCTTCAGGCTGGCTGATATATAAGCAGAATAATTGCCCGCAATGATTGCTCATCACGGGCGATAAACTTATTACATCACTGCAACAATTTCTGCATTATCGGCCCGATAGATTCGAAGGCGCGGGGAGAGATAATATCGACGTGCGCGCAGGGCTGCGAATAACACTCCAGCTCACGTATCCAGGGCGACCAGGCGCGGGCGGGATCCATTCCTGATGGCCGCGTATGTTCGGCCACAAACAGCGTCGCTTTGCCGTCAAACGGCAGGCTGCGCGCGCTGGTAAGCAGGCGCACCGCGTCACCGTAGTTGCCTTCAATGGCGTTGAACAGCGCCGCCGACCCGCTCCCCTGCTGCGCGGCCAGAAACGCCTCCCGCTCGCGGTCAATTTCCGCCAACACTTCCGGATCCAGTCCGTTGGCTTCTTTTTCCGCCCAGTTTTGCGTCTCCGGCGGCCAGGTGTCCAGCAGTCCCAGAAACGCCACCGCCTCGCCACGCTGGCGTAAGCGGGCGGCGATGCCCTGCGCCAGCGTACCGCCGAGGGAATAGCCGAACAGGTAGTACGGGCCGTGCGGCTGACGCTCCAGCAGCGTGGCCAGATGATGCTCGCACACCTCATCCAGCGTGGCAGCAGTCGCCATTGGGCCGTCCGGGCGCGGTGACTGAATACCGGTGATCGACCAGTGCGGAGGCAGATAGCGCGACAGCACGCTGAACTGCCAGGCAAAGCCGGACGCCGGATGGAAGCAGAACAGCGTTGGCCCGTCGCTTTCACGCAGCGGCAAAATCGTCTCATACCCCAGACGTTGCGCCTGCTCGTCGTTTTCGGCGTCGAGCAGCGCTGCCAGCGCAGCGACCGTTGAGGCGACCATAATTTGCCCCGGCGTCACCTGACGCCCACTCTCGCGGCTGAGCAGTGCCGCCAGCCGCATCGCCAGCAGCGAATGCCCGCCGAGCGCGAAGAAATCCGCCTCTGCATCCTTCACCTCGCAGCCCAGCAGCTCGCTGAACGCCTGCGCCACGCGGATCTCACTGGCCGTCTGCGGCGCGCGCCCGTGTGCTTTCGCGGTCAGTTCCGGCACCGGCAATGCTTTGCGATCCAGTTTGCCGTTGGCGCTGAGCGGCAGATCCGCCACCTGCACCAGCACCACCGGCACCATATGCGGCGGCAGGCGCGCGCTGAGCTGCTCACGCAGCGCCTCGCGATCCAGCGGCAGGCCCGATTCGGAAACCAGGTAGCCCACCAGTTGCCGCGCGTCCCCGCCGCCGATTGCAGCCTGATTGAGCACGCAGGCGTGCGCCACCGCCTGCGCCACGTCCGGCAGGCTCTGCATCACGCGATCGATTTCGCCAAGCTCAATACGCTGGCCGCGAATTTTCAGCTGATCGTCGCTGCGTCCGAGGTATTCCACCGCGCCGTTATCCAGCCAGCGCGCCACATCCCCTGTGCGGTACATGCGCTCGCCCGGCGCAAAGGGATCGGCAATAAAGCGGCTGGCGGTGAGATCGGCGCGGCCCAGATAGCCCTGCGCCAGCTGAATGCCGGTGAGATAGAGATCCCCCGCCACGCCGGGCGGCACCGGCTGCATCATGGCGTCGAGAATGCGCAGGCCGGTATTCCACACCGGAAAACCAATAGGCACGCTGTTGCCGCTGACGGCCGCCAGCGCTTCGCCGTGGGCCGGATACCAGCTGACATCCACCGCAGCTTCCGTCGGACCGTACAGGTTATGCAGCGGCGCGCCGGTCAGTTGCTCCCATTCCCGACACAGATCCGCCGGTAAGGCTTCGCCGCTACAGAACACCTGTTTCAGCGTGCGGCAGCTTGCGCGGGCAGTTTCCGGCGTCAGCGCGGCGACAAAGGCCGCCAGCATCGACGGCACAAAGTGAGTGGTGGTCACGCCCCACTGCGCGAAGAAGTGTTGCAGCGCCTGCGGATCGCGGTGCGCCTCCGGCTCCGCCATCACCAGTTTCGCCCCGGTGATAAACGGCCAGAAAAATTCCCATACCGAGACGTCAAAACTGCACGGCGTTTTTTGCGCCACCACGTCGTCGGCGCTCAGCGGATAAGCCGCCTGCATCCACAGCAGACGGTTAACAATCGCCGTCTGCCCGACCATCACCCCTTTCGGGCGACCGGTGGAGCCGGAGGTGAAAATAATGTACGCCGTGTGTTCCGGACGCGAGAGATCAAGCCCCGGCGCGTCGCTCACCGGCAGCGGCGCGGTGTAACACAGGGTGTTGAGATGCGGCAGATCCGCAAAGCGCCCCTGCTGCTCCGGGGCGGTGATCAGCAGCCGCGGACGGGCATCTTCCAGCATCATGCGCAGACGATCGTCAGGATAGCCGGTATCCAGCGGCAGCCAGGCGGCCCCCGCTTCAACGATGGCATGCAGCGCCAGCGACAGGAATACCGAGCGCGGCAGCGCCACCGCCACGCTGTCGCCGGGCTGCACGCCCTGCTCGCGCAATAGCTGCGCCAGCGCAATCACCTGCTGGCGCATCTCGCGGTAACTGAACTGCCAGCGGGCATCCGCCAGCGCGGGGGCATGCGGAGTTTTCAGCGCCTGCGCCGCCACCAGCTGGCTGAGCGTAGTTTCCGGCAGCGTTCTGCCGGTATCGTTAATGCGCGCGATCTGCTCAAGCTCGTCGGGCGATATGAGCTGCGCATCGCCGCAGCGCAGATCCGGCGTGCCGGCAAACTGGCGCAACAGCGCGTCCAGCCGCGCGGCATGCGCGTTAAGCGTGCTTTCGTCGTAGCGTTGACGGTTCGCCAGCACCTCAATACTCAGACCGCCCTCCTCGTCCGGGATCAGGGCGATTTCCAGATCGTTCACCGGCCCGGTCGCCAGCGTATGAGTGCTGCCCGCCACGCCGTCCAGTTCCAGCTGATAATCAAACATTTTGACGTTCAACACCGGGCCGAACAGCGGCTCATCCCCCGCCGCGCGTCCGGCGTCGCGTACGATCTGCTCGGCGTCGTACCGCTGATGGCGGCGCATTTTTTTCAGGCTGGCGGCGAGTTTTTGCGCAAGCTCCGGCAGCGTGGCCTGCGCATCAATATTCACCGCCAGCGGCAGCACGTTCAGCACCGGGCCGGTGGCGGTCAGCGCCGCCGATCCCATGCGGCGCATAAAGATAAATCCGGCGGCGTAGTCCAGGCGTCCGCACAGCCTTCCTAGCCACAGCGCCACTAACGCCAGCGCGAGATCGGCCCGCTGGCAGCCCGGCGCGCTGGCGGCAAGCCGCGAGAAGGCCTGGCGCTCCAGGGTCTGTTTCAGGCGCAGAATATCCGTGGTTGCGGCGCGACCCGGCAGCGGCGTGCCGGACAGGGAAACCGGCGGCGGCAGCGTGCGCTTCACCTCGCCCCAGAATGCGCCGTCACGGGCATACGCCTCGCTGTCGCGGTAGCGCTGGTACTCGTCCACCACCTCCGCAAAGGGGGTAAAAGGCGACGGCGGCGTCGGCGCTCCGCTGCGCCAGGCGCGGTAAACGACGGCGATCTGCCGGGTAATCGCCGGAAAACTGAAGCCATCCACCAGCAAATGGTGATAACGCTGATACCAGTACCAGCGATCCTCACCGATGCGGAACAGCGCGTGATGCACCAGCGGTTGTCCGCTGTCGACGCGCAGGTTTTGATCCAGGTCTGCCTGCATCTGCGCCAGCGCGGCGCTGTGGGGACAGGCGGCATCACGCACATCAATAATGGACGGTACGGCAAGGGTCAGCGCCTCATCGACATACTGGAACACCTCGCCGTTATCTTCCACAAAGCGCATACGCAGGGTATCGGCCTGCGTCATGCCGGTGGCAATCGCCTCGCAAAGCAGCGGGGCATCCAGCGCGGCGCTGGTAATGTCTACATAATGCGCCACGCTCCAGGCGTTGGGCAGCGTGGAGAGTTTTTCAGCCATCCAGATCCCGGGCTGAGCGGCAACTAAAGGAAGTCGAGCGGACATGCGGGTTCCTCAGCGCGCGTAATGCGCAGGGGTTAGAGTCTGCCAGTGGGTGGTCAGCCAGGCGTTGCAGGCGTCCTGCGGCTGCGGCTCGCAGATAACCTGCCAGCCCTCCGGCAGCGCGCACTGCTGCGGCCACAGGCTGTACTGCTGCTGCGCATTTTGCAGAATATAAAAGTGTCCCTGTGCGTTATCGAAGGGATTACTGAATTCCATACCAGGCTCCTGTGGGGTAACGGCTTATGGCGTGGCGGGGGACAGGGATTGCCAGAGGGCGATCAGCCCGGACGTCAGGCCGCCGCGCCAGCAAAGGGCATCGTGTCCGCCGTCAACCTCACGCCACAGCAAGGTCTGCGGGGTGTCCTGCAACAGGCTTAATAACGTCTGATTGGCGCGCCAGATCAGCGGCTCGCGCTTACCGGCTTCCAGCACGATGCGCAGTCCGCGGGCGTTCACATCGCCACGACGCAGCTGTTCAATAAGTTCGCCGTCCTGCTGCGCGCCGCGGTGCGGCCACCAGTAAGATCCTGACTGACTCAGCACGCAGCCAAAACGCTGCGGCCAGTGCAGTCCGGCGTACAGCGCCGCCAGACCACCAAAACTCTGACCGGCGACGAGGGTGCGCGCAGGGTCTGCGCTGAACGTCGTGCGGGCGTGGATCAGCGGCAGTAATTCCTGCTGCACGGCCTGCCAGAAATCGGCGTTGCAGGGCAGTTCGCGGCTGCGGTGAGCGTTATCAATCACGTCGATCAGCACATAGACGGCGGGCGGAAGCTGGCCGTCGTCAGTGAGCGCCGCCAGCGCGGGCCAGACGGGCATACTTTCCGCCCAGAACTGCCCGTCGAGCAGAATAGCCAGCGGCGTGTCGCTGGTGACCGCCCCTGTGGTGTAGATCCACACCCGGCGGCGGTTGTTCAGCATCGCGCTGTGCCAGTGAATACATTCCGGCGGCGTAAATGGCGTGTCGGGGCGATCCCAGCCCGGCTGTAGCGGGGCCTGCGGCATTTCCAGCGCGGAAACCCCATGGCCGCGTCCGCCGCGCCAGGAATCCTTATTCAGCGGATCGGCGATCGCCTTTGGCAGCAACGTGCGCCAGCCTTCGCGCAGCGCGGCGCGATCCGGCGTCTGGCCTGCAAACACCGCGGCGGAAAAATCGCTGTCGTTTTCACTGGGGATAAAACAGTAGCTCCCCCGCCAGCAGGCGGGCAGCGTCGTTTGCCAGCACCAGACATCGGTTCCGGCGAGGCGGCGCAGGGATTGCGGCGCGGACTGCTGATGATGGTCGGTAACGCCGGTGATATAGATCCAGACGTGGCGCACCGGCGAGGTGGCTTCAATGCCTGCCGGATCGCGCCACCAGAAGGTGACCTGATACGCCTCTTCGCTTTCGCGACGCCATTCCGGCCCGTGCTTTGTACTCCACCAGGCGTCACTGCCCGTTACTTGCGTTGTCACCGTTCTGCAACTCCAGGTTACCTGCGAAATATTGTTACAAGACAACAATTGTCGATAATATTATTGATAACTATTTTCATTTGCAATAGCGTATTGGCGCGCGGCGGGATGCGCGTCTTTCACTCTATTCGGTTAGCCGTGCGCGTTTGCAGGATGCAGAGGCTGGCGACAAACTCAGGTAATAACATGAATAATAAATTTAATACCCTGGCCGTACTGGTTCATTTGGGTATCTCAGGGGTAGCACTGCCGGTGTATGCGGCAGAAACCAGCGACGACGACACCATTGTGGTGACCGCCGCGCAGCAAAACTTACAGGCGCCGGGCGTGTCCACCATCACCGCCGATGAGATCCGCAAAAACCCGCCCGCGCGCGACGTATCAGAAATCATCCGCACCATGCCGGGCGTCAACCTTACCGGTAATGCCACCAGTGGCCAGCGCGGTAATAACCGCCAGATCGATATTCGCGGCATGGGCCCGGAAAATACCCTGATCCTGATCGACGGCAAACCGGTGACCAGCCGTAACTCGGTGCGTCTGGGGTGGCGCGGCGAGCGTGATACCCGCGGCGATACCGGCTGGGTGCCGCCAGAGATGATCGAACGCATCGAAGTGATCCGCGGTCCGGCGGCGGCGCGTTACGGTAACGGCGCGGCGGGCGGCGTGGTGAACATCATCACCAAACCGGTAAGCAGCGACTGGCACGGTTCCTGGAACACCTACCTGAACGCGCCGGAGCATAAAGACGAAGGCGCGACCAAACGCACCGACTTCAGCCTCACCGGACCGCTGGGGGGCGATTTCAGCTTCCGCCTGGTGGGAAATCTGGATAAAACGCAGGCCGATGCCTGGGACATCAACAAAGGCCATCAGTCTGAACGCACCGGCATTTACAGCGACACTCTCGCCGCCGGACGCGAAGGGGTGGAAAACAAAAATATCAACGGCGTGCTGCGCTGGGACTTTGCGCCGATGAACTCGCTGGAGTTTGAGGCGGGCTACAGCCGCCAGAATAACCTCTACGCGGGGGACACGCAGAACACCAACAACGACAATAAAACCAATGGTCTGGTGAAAAAATACTACGGCAAAGAGACTAACCGTTTGTACCGCCAGAACTATGCCATCACCTGGAACGGCGGCTGGGAAAACGGCGTCACCACCAGCAACTGGGCCCAGTACGAGCACACGCGCAACTCCCGTCTGGGCGAAGGGCTGGCGGGCGGCACGGAAGGCCTGTTCAACAGCGAGAAGTTCAGCGATATCGATCTGGCTGACGTGACGCTGCACAGTGAAGTGAACATCCCCTTTGAGTATCTGTTCAACCAGAACCTGACAATTGGCACCGAATGGAACCAGCAGCGCATGAAGGATCTGGCGTCCAACACCCAGGCGCTGTCCGGCGGCGCGATCCCCGGCTACGACAGCACCGGCCGCAGCCCCTACTCCAGCGCAGAGATTTTCTCGCTGTTCGCCGAAGACAATATGGAGCTGACCGACAGCACCATGCTGACGCCTGCGCTGCGTTTTGATCATCACACGGTGGTCGGCAATAACTGGAGCCCGTCGCTGAACCTCTCTCAGGGCCTGGGCGAAGACTTCACCCTGAAAATGGGTATCGCCCGCGCCTATAAAGCGCCGAGCCTGTATCAGACCAACCCGAACTATATTCTGTATAGCCGTGGTCAGGGCTGCTACGCCAGTCCGGTCGGCACCGGCTGCTATATGCAGGGTAACGACGACATGAAGGCCGAGAACAGCATCAACAAAGAGATCGGCCTCGAATTCAAACGCGACGGCTGGCTGGCGGGCGTGACCTGGTTCCGCAACGATTACCGCAACAAAATCGAGGCGGGTTATGTCCCGGTCGGCCAGACCCAACAGGGATCGCTGAAGACCGATATTTACCAGTGGGATAACGTGCCTAAAGCGGTGGTGGAAGGTCTGGAAGGGACGCTGAACGTGCCGGTGTCTGACGCCGTGACCTGGAGCAACAACCTCACGTATATGCTGCAAAGTAAGAATAAAGAGACCGGCGAGCGCCTGTCGATTATTCCGCAGTACACGCTCAACTCAACCCTGAGCTGGCAGGTGCGTGAAGATGTGTCGCTGCAATCCACCTTTACCTGGTACGGCAAGCAGCAGCCGAAGAAATTCAACTATAAGGGCGAGCGCACGACCGGCTCCGAAACCAACGAAGTCAGCCCGTACAGTATTGTCGGCCTGAGCGGGACCTGGGACGTGACCAAAAATGTCAGCCTGACCGGCGGGGTGAATAACCTGTTCGATAAACGTCACTGGCGCGCGGGCAATGCCCAGACCACCGGTGGTACTACGGGTTATATGTACGGCGCGGGCGCGGAAACCTTTAACGAGTCTGGCCGCACCTGGTTTATGGGCGTGAATACGCACTTCTGATATAGTCATAATGCCCGGCGGCGCTTGCTTGCCGGGCCTACGAACAGGGGATAAATAATGGATTATCATCACACCACACTTCCCCTCGCTGGCCTTACACTGCACCGCATTGATTTCGATCCCGCCACCTGGCGCGACGCCGATCTGTTCTGGCTACCGCACCATACACAGCTGCATCACACTTCACAAAAACGTCAGCGGGAACATCTGGCGGGCAGACTGGCGGCCTTTCACGCGCTGGGAGCGATCCCCGCCATTGGCGACAATGGCGCGCCCGTATGGCCTGCGGGGGTGTTCGGCAGCATCAGCCATAGCGGCACTACCGCGCTGGCGGTGATCGCGACCCGGCCGGTGGGAGTGGATATTGAACGCTGCCTCGATGCGAAACTTTGCGCAGAACTGGCGGACAGTATTGTCGATGCGGATGAGCGCGCGGTGCTGACCGCCTCCGGCCAGCCTTTACCCCTGGCGATCACGCTGGCGTTTTCCGCCAAAGAGAGCCTGTATAAAGCTTTTTCCGCCCGCGCCCTGCCTTACCCCGGCTTTGCCAGTGCGCGGGTGACGGCGCTAACCGACGCGCAACTCTCGCTTACCCTTTCCGCCCGCTTCTGCCCGGCGCTGGCCGGTGAAACCGTTACTGCGGACTGGTGCGTGGCGCAGGACGACGTCATCACCCTCTTATCGCACAACTGAACAGCTTATGCTTTTTCCGCATAAGCTAAGTCAAATTATGACTTTCAGGAAAATCTCATCCCCCCTAACGTAGCGGAACATAACAAACTCATTACGTTACTTTACAGGGATTGCTCATGACCAAAAAATTGCTGTCGTTACTGGTGCTGACCGCGCTGTCGGCCGCCAGCCATGCTGCCACGCCGCCGAATACGCTGGTGGTGGCGCAGGGGCTGGATGATATTGTCAGTCTTGATCCCGCGGAAGCGAACGAGCTTTCCAGCATCCAGACCGTGCCAAGCCTGTATCAGCGCCTGGTACAGCCGGATCGTGACAATCCTGAAAAAGTGACCCCGATCCTCGCCGAAAGCTGGCAGGCGGATCCGGCGGCTAAAACCCTGACCATCAAACTGAAGCCGGACGCGAAATTTGCCTCGGGCAATCCGCTGCGCCCGGAAGATGTGATCTTCTCCTATCAGCGCGCGGTGACGCTGAACAAATCCCCGGCTTTTATTCTGAACGTGCTCGGCTGGCAGCCGGACAATATCAACAGCCAGCTGAAAAAAATCGACGACCATACCGTGCAGTTGCAGTGGACGGCGGACGTCAGCCCGGCGGTGGCGCTGAATATTCTCTCCACGCCGATTGCCTCCATTGTCGATGAGAAGCTGGTAAGCGCGAATGTGAAAGGCGATGACTTCGGCAATGCCTGGCTGAAAATGCACTCGGCGGGCAGCGGCGCGTTCAAAATGCGCGTCTATCAGCCGCATCAGGCGATTGTGCTGGACGCCAACGATAACGCCGTGGGCGGCGCGCCTAAGCTGAAAAACATCATCATTAAAAACGTGCCCGATCCGGCGTCCCGCCGTCTGTTGATCGAGCAGGGCGATGCCGACGTGGCCCGCGATCTGGGGGCCGATCAGATCGGCGCGTTACAGGGCAAAAAAGGCGTGCAGGTGCTGAGCATCCCGTCTGCCGAGCAGAACTATCTGGTGTTTAACGCCGGTAACAGCGCCAATCCGCTGCTCAATAATCCGGCGTTCTGGGAAGCGTCACGCTGGCTGGTGGATTATGAAGGCATCACCAAAGATCTGCTGAAAGGCCAGTATTTTATCCACCAGAGCTTCCTGCCGGTGGGTCTGCCGGGTGCGCTGGAAACCAACCCGTTCAAATTCGATCCGGCGAAAGCGAAAGAGATCCTCGCGAAAGCGGGCATTAAAGATGCGCACTTCACGCTGGATGTTGAGAACAAACCGCCGTTTATCACTATCGCCCAGTCGATGCAGGCAAGCTTCGCCCAGGGCGGCGTGAAGGTGGATCTGCTGCCGGCCGCGGGCAGCCAGGTGTATGCCCGCGTGCGTGCGAAGCAGCATCAGGCGGCGATCCGTCTGTGGATCCCGGACTACTTTGATGCTCATTCCAACGCCAGCGCCTTTGCCTATAACGACGGTAAAGCCAGCACGGTCGCCGGTCTGAACGGCTGGCAGATCCCGGAGCTGAGCAAGCAGACGCTGGCCGCCGTGGCGGAGCCGGATGCGGCAAAACGCCTTGATCTGTACAGTAAAATGCAGGAACAGTTGCAGCATAATTCGCCGTACGTATTTGTCGATCAGGGCAAAACCCAGATCGTGGTACGCGACAATGTGAAGGGCTATCAGCAGGGGCTGAACGCCGATATGGTCTGGTACGACAACGTCACCAAGTAAGTTGCTACTGTTGCCGGGTGGCGCTGCGCTTACCCGGCCTACAAGGCTGCGATCCAGTTGTTTACAGGCCGGGTAAGGCGATGCCGCCCGGCAGGAAGAGATTTCCCATGCCACATCTTTCCACCCGCGTGCTGCAGGGTCTGCTGACTCTGCTGCTCACGCTCTTCGGGCTGCTGCTCGTTACCTTTGCGCTCTCCGCGTTTTCCCCTGTCGATCGCGTTTTGCAAATCGTCGGCGATCACGCCAGCCAGTCCACTTACGACCAGGTGCGCCACCAGCTGGGGCTGGATCAGCCGCTGCCGGTGCAGTTCTGGCACTATCTGTTAAATCTGCTGCATGGCGATCTGGGCACGGCCAGCGCCACCGGCCAGCCGGTGTTACAGGATTTGCTGGCGGCCTTTCCGGCCACCCTGGAACTGGCGACCCTGGCGCTGGTGGTCGGCGCGACCCTGGGCGTTATCGCGGGCGTGCTGTGCGCCCGTTTTGTCGGCAGCCCCTGGGATCTGTTCGTGCGTACCTTTACGCTGCTGGGTAATTCGGTGCCGATTTTCTGGCTCGGCCTGCTGATGCTGGCGCTGTTTTACGCCCGTCTGCACTGGAGCGCCGGGCCGGGCCGTCTGGACGATATTTATCTTTATACCGTGGAGCCGCGCACGGGTTTTGCGCTGATTGATACCGCGCTGTCCGGCGATGGCGAAGCCCTGCGCAACGCCATCAGCCACCTGGTTTTGCCGGTGCTGCTGCTGGCGTATTACTCGCTGGCGAGCATCACCCGCCTTACCCGCTCCGCCTGTCTGAGCGAAATGAACAAAGAGTACATTTTGCTGGCGCGCGCGAAAGGCGCAGGCGAGATGACCATTCTGCTGCGCCATGTGCTGCCGAATATTCGCGGCACGCTGCTGACGGTGATCGCCCTCGCCTACACCGGGATGCTCGAAGGCGCGGTGCTCACCGAAACGGTGTTCTCCTGGCCGGGCATAGGCCGCTATCTCACCACCGCGCTCTTTGCCGGGGATACCACCGCCATTATGGGCGGTACGCTGGTGATTGGCGTGAGCTTTGTACTGATTAATAACCTCACCGACCTGCTGGTGCGTCTGACCGATCCGAGGGTTCGCTGATGCCGACTTATCTTTTCCTGCGCCGTCTGCGCCGCTCCCCCGCCGCCCTGACCGGTCTGCTGATTGTGGCGATCTTACTGCTGATCGCGCTGTTCGCCCCCTGGCTGGCCCCGCGCGATCCCAACTGGCAGTCCGCCGCCGCCCGTTTGCAGGCGCCGAATGCCGACTACTGGCTCGGCACCGACAGCTACGGGCGCGATGTGCTGTCGCGGCTGATTTACGGCACCCGCCCGGCGCTGGGGCTGGTGGCGCTGGTCACTGTCATCACCCTGCCCGCCGGTCTGCTGGTGGGGATTTTATCCGGCTATTACGGCGGCTGGCTGGAGCGCGTGCTGATGCGCTTTACCGATGTGGTGATGTCGATGCCGCGACTGATCCTCGCCTTCGCCTTTGTCGCCATGCTCGGCCCTGGTCTGGTGAACGGCGCGCTGGCGCTGGCGCTCACCACCTGGCCCGCCTATGCCCGCCAGGCGCGCAGCGAAATTCAGCGCCTGCGCCACAGCGACTATTTAGCCGCGTCAGAGATGATGGGCATTCGCGGCTGGCGACTGCTGGTCGGGCATATTTTACCGTTGTGTCTGCCGTCAGCGATTGTGCGGCTGGCGCTGGATCTGGCGGGCATTATTCTGGCCGCCGCCGGGCTGGGTTTCCTGGGACTGGGCGCACGTCCGCCAATGGCGGAATGGGGGGCAATGATTGCCGACGGTATGCAGGTGATCTTCGATCAGTGGTGGCTTGCCGCCGCGCCCGGCGCGATCATTCTGGTCGCCAGCCTTGCCTTTAATCTGCTGGGCGATGGCCTGCGCGATGTACTGGAGCCGCAACATGACTGACATTAACGTTCGCGTGGAGAACCTGACCATTGATTATCCCGCCGCGCAGGTGGTGAAAAACGTCAGCTTTACGCTCGGCAATGAGCGGCTGGCGCTGGTGGGCGAATCCGGCTCCGGCAAATCGATGACCGCTCGCGCGCTGATGGGTCTGGTGCGCCGCCCGGGCATAGTGCGCGCGACTGAGCTTAGCGTCGGCGGCCAGGATCTGCTGACGCAAAAGCCTGCCGGCTGGCGGGCGCTGCGCGGTAATCATCTGGCGATGATATTGCAGGATCCTCGCTACGCGTTAAATCCGGTAAAAACCATTTTCTCCCAGATTGAGGAAACGCTGACGCTGCATCAGCGCATCAATAAACAGGAGCGCCGGGATCGCATTCGCGAGGCGGTGCTGGCGGTCGGGCTGAACGAGACGGTGCTGAACCGCTATCCGGGCGAGCTTTCCGGCGGTATGGGGCAGCGGGTGATGATCGCCATTGCGCTGATCAACAATCCGCGCGTGCTGATCGCCGATGAACCTACTTCAGCGCTGGATGCGCGCCTGCGTAACCAGATCCTCGAACTGCTGGTGGAACAGTGCGAACAGCGGCAGATGGCGATGCTGCTGATCAGCCACGATTTACCGCTGGTGGCGCAGCACTGCCATCGCGTGCTGGTGATGTATCAGGGGCAAAAGGTGGATGAAATGCCTGCCAGCCAGCTTGCCACCGCCACGCATCCCTATACCCGCACCCTGTGGACCTGTCGCCCTAACGCCGCCACCTACGGGCAGATGTTACCGACGTTGAATCGCGCGGAGTTAAAACGATGAGCCTCGTTACGATCGAAAATTTACAGGTCAGCTTTGCTGACAAAATCGCCGTCTCCGCCGCCAGCTTCAGCGTGCAGGCGGGGGAAACCTTCAGCCTGATCGGCGAGTCCGGCTGCGGAAAATCCACTATCCTGCGGGTACTGGCGGGTTTGCAGCGGGAGTGGCAGGGGCGCGTGTCGCTGTTTGACGAGCCGGTGAAACCCGGCCTGCGCTTTCAGGGCGTCCGGCGTCGCAATGTGCAGATGGTGTTTCAGGACCCTTACGCTTCGCTGCATCCTAACCATACGATTTACCGCACGCTATCCGAGCCGCTGCGCATTCACGGCGAACAGGACAGCGCCGTGCGGGTGGCGACTGCGCTCTCTGAGGTGGGACTCCCCGCCGACGCAGCACAGCGCTATCCGCACCAGCTGTCCGGCGGTCAGCGCCAGCGGGTGGCTATCGCCCGTGCGCTGCTGCTGCGCCCGCGTCTGCTGCTGCTCGACGAGCCGACCTCGGCGCTGGATATGTCGGTGCAGGCGGAAATTCTTAACCTGCTGAATACCCTCAAGCAGGCGCACCAGATGACCTATCTGCTGGTCAGCCATGATGCGGATTTTATCGCCCATATGTCCGACCGGGCGGCCTTTATGGCCAGGGGCGTGATCCAGCGATTTTATGATCGCGCGGCGTTAGTGGCCGGGGATCACCGCTCCTGAAATGCCTCCAGCCTGCGCTTTTGCCTGCCCTGCGCGTCAAAATTATCCTCTGCCAGCCAGGCGCGGATCGGCACATCGCGGGCGGGCCATTCCGCGTCGATGATCGACAGCCAGTCGCTGTCACGGTTGCGGCCTTTGCGTACGATTTTCTGGCGAAAGCGGCCTTCAAAGGTAAAGCCCAGCCGTTCGGCGGCGCGGCGGGAAGCGACGTTCAGGGAATCACACTTCCACTCCACCCGACGGTATCCGTATGCAAAGGCATTGCCGAGCAGTAACCATACGGCTTCGGTGCCGAACACGGTCTGCTGCATGCGCGGCGACCAGGTGACGTGACCGATCTCAACGGTACCGTTTTCCCGATCGATTGCCATGTAGCATACCAGCCCTAACGCACGACCACTTTTCAGATCGATGACCGCATAAGGCACCAGCCCCTGGTCCTGCACTTTGCCGTCGATCCAGGCGGCGGTATCCGCAACCGACGCCGGGCGATCGCTGGCCATCCACGTCCAGTCCCGCTCGTCGGCGGCCTGCGCGTAAGCATCAAACAGATCGGCGGCATGCTCTGCCGTCAGCGGATCCAGACGACAGTAGTGACCGGACAGCACCTTACGCGGCAGCGCAGGCGCGCCCTGCCAGTCAGTCAGCGCATCGCCCACCGTCTGACCATATTCATTAATTTCAGGCACGTGACATCCTCATTGGGTTGTAATGAATTTGTTATATCAGGCTCACAGGACAGAAGAAAGCATCATTCGCGGCATGAGTTTTGTTCAGAAGATTTCGCTCACGGAAGGAAAAGAGAGAGGCAAAATTCCCGTCTATACTTATCAAAAAGCAGATATATTTGAGCGTAACTATGCCTTTAGCCGATTTTCATGTCTCCGATCCCTTTACCCTGGGCATTGAACTGGAATTACAGATCGTTAACCCGCCGGGTTACGATTTAAGCCAGGATTCGACCACGCTTATCGATGCGATGAAAGCGCAGGTCAGCGCGGGGGAAGTGAAGCACGACATCACCGAGAGCATGCTGGAGATCGCCACCGGCGTGTGCGTCGACATTCATCAGGCCGCCAGCCAGCTGGGCGCATTGCAGCACATCATTCTGCAAACGGCGGCGGAGCATCATGTAAAAATTTGCGGCGGCGGCACGCATCCGTTCCAGAAATGGCAGCGCCAGGAGATCTGCAACGATGAGCGCTATTCCCGCACGTTGCAGATGTTCGGCTATCTGATGCAGCAGGCGACGGTGTTTGGTCAGCATGTGCATATTGGCTGTCGCAGCGGCGATGACGCGATCTATCTGATGCACGGGCTATCGCGCTTTGTGCCGCACTTTATCGCGCTGGGGGCGGCATCGCCCTATATGCAGGGGGCGGATACGCACTTTGCCTCGTCGCGCTTAAATATCTTTTCCGCCTTCCCGGATAACGGCCATGCGCCCTGGGTGACTAACTGGTCAGAATTCGAGGGGCTGTTCCGCCGCCTGAGCTATACCAGCATGATCGAAAGCATTAAAGATCTGCACTGGGATATTCGCCCCAGCCCCAATTTTGGCACCGTGGAGGTGCGGGTGATGGATACGCCTCTGACGCTGGCCCATGCGATTAACGTCGCCGGATTTATTCAGGCCACCGCCCACTGGCTGCTCGCCGAGCGGCCTTTCAAAATGCAGGAGCGTGATTATCTGCTGTATAAATTTAACCGCTTCCAGGCCTGCCGTTTTGGCTTCGACGGCATTCTGACGGATGTGCATACCGGCGATCAGATCAGCATCAAGGACGACATTCTGCGGATGCTGGAAAAAGTCGCCCCCTATGCCGATAAACTCAATGGTGGTAGCGCGCTGGATGAGCTGTCGCGCTTTGTGCAACGCGGCAAAAGCGAGGCGCAGCTGATGCGTGATTTTGTGGCGGATGGCGGTTCGCTGTTTGGCCTGGTGGAGAAACACACCGAGATCTGGGCGTCGGGCTGATGCCTGACGATTGCACCTGCCGTGCAAATGACTTCTAATGGCGTTTTAACTGACGATTAACACCATAATGAAACATCCCCTTGAATCGCTGATGACCGCCGCCGGGATCCTGCTGCTGGCGTTCCTCTCCTGTCTGCTGCTGCCGGTGCCCTCCCCTGGCACCGCACTGGTGCAAAAACTGATTGGCCTCTTTCATCTGATGGATGCCAGCCAGTTTTACACCCTGTTCTTATGCGCGTGGTTTTTACTGCTCGGCACCCTGGAGTACCTGCTGCTGCGCTTTATCTGGCGTCGCTGGTTCTCGCTGGCGGGTTAAGCCTGACAGATCGCGCAGGCCATGCACCAGTGCTTCGGTCCAGGCGGCGTAATCATGGCCGCTGGACCACGGATGGAAGCTGACGCGATAGCCCTTCTCCCGCAGTACCTGCTCAAACTCCAGACTGTTTTTGTAGATGCCGCCGTCCGGGCCGCCGGTTTCAAAGCGTCCGGCCTGGAGCCAGAAGCGCACCGGATAGTGCGGCGCGTTCTGATACTGGCGCGTCAGCCAGCTGGCCGGTTCGCCTTTCGGCGCCCACCAGTAAGAGCCGGATAAGCTCAGCACGTTGCCGAACAGACGCGGGTAGCGCAGCGCCACCCAGGATGAGGCCAGCCCGCCGTAGCTCGCCCCGGCCAGCACGGTTTTATTGCGCTGCAATACAATGCCTTTCTGCCGCAGCCAGGGCACCAGTTCATGAGCCATAAAATCAGCGAAATCGGCGTTCGGCGGCAGTTCTTTTGCCCGCCTGGCATGATCAAGACTATCAATAAAGACGATATTAATCGGCAAAAGCGCATGCCGGGCGATGAGATCGTCCAGCACGTTGGCGGTGTGGTAGTCCCCCTGCCAGGTTTTACCGTCGAACAGGAACAGCGTCCAGCGTACCGGCTGCGGGCTTCGCGGGCGGTAGAGCACGATTTCACGGCTGTTACCCAGCCGTTCACTTCTGAACTGATAACGCTGTAGCGTGCCGTAACGCAGAGGTTTCGCCATGGCCTCGCCGGTGAAATAGCGGCCGCGGGACAGATCAAGCAGCGATGAACGGTTCCAGCGGTCGGTAAAGGGGCCGCTCATGGTGTGCGGGTTAAGGGGATCGGCCTGGGCGCTGACGAGGATGGCCCGGCGCTGATCGCGGGGCGTTCCTTCAACCTGCGGCACGTCAGGCGCGAGCTTATACTGCATCACCGTGTCGGCGGGTACGACGTAGCTGCGAAACCAGACGTCGGACTGGGCGAGGCGGAACAGCGGATCGTGATCCCCGGCCGGGGAGCCGAGTATAAAGACGTTACCCCGCGCGCCGCGCCATAAAAAGGTGACGCGTTTGTGCGTGGCATCCACCGGTTCCACAAGCGGTGTCCCGGCCTGCTGGCGCGCCTGCCAGAATGCCGCCGTCGTCCCGCCGGCAGCCAGCTGTTTAGCCAGCTGTTGCAACGTCGGGCTTACCGGCTCCATCACCTGCGCGCCCCTCAGCGGCGTGGTCTCTTTCATATGCCAGCGAAAGCGCCAGCGCGCGCCTTCTTCGCCGTGCAACACCAGCGAGGAGATCTGGTTTACCGGCAGAGCAAACAGCAGACTTTGCTGCCCGTCTGCCGGGCCGCCTTCCAGCAGCGTGCGGATACGGCGGTTGCTGGCGTCGAGCAGGCGGGCATCGGTGATGCCTTCCAGCGTAGCCGATACGTAATTTTCCTCAAGCGGCGGCAACTGGAAGCAGACCTCGCCGCTGGCATCAAACTTTCCCTGTTGCTCTCCCTGCACCGCGGGTGCCTCACAGCTTGCCGCCATCACCGGCATGGTGCTGAGGCCAATAAGTAATCCGCTTAACGCCATTTTCATTGCCAGACATTTCCCTGCTGAAATTTATATAGGACGCTAATGCAAATGCTAATTATTTGCAATATCATTCATAGTGATTTTGAGGGATACCTGCGATCCCCCTCCGGGGGACGCTGGCGGATGATGGCAAAAGCAAAACGGGAAATTAATAATAAAATGTTTAATAAAAATAAGATGATGCAACTCTGGGTGCTCAGCCTGGCGGCGGGTGCTGCGCTGCCGGTGAAGGCAAATGAAGAAACCATGGTGGTGACGCCGGGTACCGCAGAAGATCCCACGGCGCCCGTTAAAGGCATAGTGGCGACCAAAACCCTGTCGTCCACCAAAACCGCCACTGAGCTGGTGAAAACGCCGCAGTCGGTGTCAGTGGTGACGCGCGATCAGATGAAAGCGCTGGATGTCACCTCGGTGTCGCAGGCGTTGCGCTACAGCGCCGGGGCCTTTACCGAATACCGCGGCTCGTCAAACCGCAATGATGAGGTGTTCGTGCGTGGCTTCAGCTACGTGCCGAAATACCTCGACGGGCTGAGTTTTGGCGCCAGCGCGTCGTCGCAGACCGGCACGGTGGATCCCTGGCTGCTGGAGCGCGTTGAACTGGTACGCGGCCCGGCGTCGGTGCTGTTCGGTCAGGTGAATCCGGGCGGGCTTATCAGCATGACCAGCAAACGTCCGACGGCGGAGCCGATCCACAGCGTGCAGTTCCGCACCGGCAATAACGAGCTGGCGGAAGGCGCCTTCGATTTTGGCGGCCAGCTGAGCGACGATGGCCGCGTGCTGTATCGCGTCAACGGCCTTGGCCGCACCCAGCATAACCAGGTGGAGGATTATAAAGAGACGCGCATGGCGATCGCCCCGGCGATCACCTGGTTCCCGAACGATCAGACGCGCTTTACGCTGCTTTCCAGCTACCAGAAAGATCCCGACGCCGGGTATCGCAATTTCCTGCCCTATTACGGGACGGTGGTGCCGGTGGACGGCAAGTATATCCCGCGGGACTTTAACGTCAGCGATACGGATTACGACCAGTCCTGGCGCGAGCAGACGATGATCGGCTATGAGTTTGAGCATCAGCTTAATGAGGCGCTCACCTTCCGCCAGAATGCGCGTTATTCCACCATCAAACAGAAATACCGTTATCTGGTGTTTGCCACCAGCGCCGCTAACAGTTCCCTGCTGACCCGCCGCGCCCAGCATGAAACCCGTCAGACCGATGAGTTTGGCCTTGATAACCAGCTGGAAGCGCAATATGTCACTGGCGAGATAAGCCATACGCTGCTCGGCGGCGTGGATTATAAGTCCAGTAACGATCGCCAGACGCTGGCGCGCGGCGCAGGCTCGCAGTATGACCTTGACTGGCAGCGTCCGGTGTACGGCGTGAAGGTGGATGAAGGCGCATTCCGTACGATGACCGACGAAAAACAGACGCTGGATCAGCTGGGCGTGTATGCGCAGGATCAGCTGAGCTGGAATAACTGGGAATTACTGCTCTCCGGGCGTTATGACTGGGACGAAGTGCGCACCAGCGACTTTACCGGCACAGCGGATACGGTGCAGCAGAACGACAATAAATTCACCTGGCGCACCGGCCTGCTGTATGCCTTTGAGTTCGGCCTGTCGCCGTACATCAGCTACAGCACCTCCTTTGAACCTAACCTGCAAACTAACCGCGCGCCGGGCGTGGCGCCGTTCAAACCCACCACCGGCAAGCAAACGGAAGTGGGCGTGAAGTATCAGCCGGTGGACAGCACCCTGATGACGCTGGCGGTGTATGACTTAAGACAAAATAATGTACCCACCTATGACAGCGCGGCGGGCTGGTTTGAAAATGCCGGGGAAGTGCGCTCAAAAGGCGTGGAAGCCGAAGTGCATTCCACGCTGCTCGACAGTATTAACCTGATTGGCGCGTACACCTACACCGACGCGGAAACCGTCAGCACCACGGTCGCCGGCACCGAAGGTAAAACCCCGGCGCGTATTCCGACGCACATGGCTTCGGCTTTCGCCAGCTATACCCTGCCGGGCGGTCCGCTGAAAAGCCTGACCGCAGGGGTGGGTATGCGTTATATCGGCACCAGTTACGGCGACGCGCGCAACAGCTTTAAAGTCCCGGCGGTGGATCTGTATGACGCGATGGTAAGTTACGATCTGGGCGAGATGAACGGCAGCCTGAAAGGGGCGTCGGTGCAGTTTAACGTCAATAACGTGGCGGATACCAAATATGTGGCGTCCTGCGCCAGCGACTCGGCCTGCTTCTATGGCGTGGGCCGCACCATGACGGCGACGGTGAGTTATAACTGGTAAGGTGAAATAAAGCTCCCCTCACCCGCCGGTGAGGGGAAAACAGGATCACAGCGGCTGCGTCTGGGCTTCGACCACCGCCAGCGCCACCATGTTGACGATACGCCGTACGGAGGCGATGGGCGTCAGCACATGCACCGGTTTTGCCACGCCCATCAGCACCGGGCCAACGGTGACGCCTTCCGAGCTGGAAACGCGAAGTAAGTTGTAACTAATGCGCGCCGCCTCCACGTTCGGCATCACCAGAATATTGGCCGAGCCTTTCAGCGGGCTGTCCGGCATGCGATCCTGGCGAATACTCTCCACCAGCGCCGCATCGCCGTGCATCTCACCGTCGATCATCAGATCCGGCGCGCGTTCACGCACCAGCGCCAGCGTGTCGCGCATTTTGCAGGCCGCAGGCGAATTCGATGAACCAAAGTTAGAGTGCGACAGCAGCGCCACGCGCGGTTCGATACCGAAGCGGCGTACGGTTTCCGCCGCCATCAGGGTGATCTCCGCCAGCTGTTCCGGCGTCGGATCGTCGTTGACGTAGGTATCGGTAATAAAGGTGTTGCCGCTTGGCAGCAGTAAGGCGTTCATCGCCCCCGCCGCGTTCACGCCATCGCGATAGCCGAACAGCTGCTGCACCACGCTGAAATGCTCATGGTAATCGCCGATGGTGCCGCAGATCAGCGCATCCGCTTCGCCGCGCTGTACCATGATCGCGCCGATCACCGTGGAGTTGCTAATCACCGCGCGCTGCGCCTGCTCCTGGGTGATCCCCCGGCGTTTCATGATGCCGTAGTATTCGTTCCAGTACTCTTTAAAGCGCGGATCCGATTCATTGTTGACGATCTCAAAATCGACGCCCGCCTTGATTTGCAGCCCCAGCTTCTGGATGCGCATTTCGATGACGCCCGGACGACCGATCAGGATCGGCTTCGCCAGCCCCAGCGTGATCAGCTCCTGGGTGGCGTGCAGCACCCGCGCTTCCTCGCCTTCCGCCAGCACCACACGTTTCGGCTCGTTACGCGCCTGGGAGAAAATCGGCTTCATGAACAGGTTGGTTTTATAGACAAACTCCGTCAGCTTGTCGATGTAGGCGGTAAAGTCTGTGATTGGCCGGGTGGCGACGCCGGTATCCATGGCCGCTTTCGCTACCGCCGGGGCGATCTTGACGATCAGACGTGGATCAAAAGGTTTCGGGATCAGGTAGTCGGGGCCGAAGTTCAGATCCTGATCGCCATAGGCGGAGGCCACCACTTCGCTCTGCTCGGCATGGGCCAGTTCGGCGATAGCATGCACGGCGGCCAGCTTCATCTCTTCGTTAATGGCGGTAGCGCCCACGTCCAGCGCGCCGCGGAAAATAAACGGGAAGCAGAGGACATTATTCACCTGGTTCGGATAGTCGGAACGACCGGTGCAGATAATGGCATCCGGACGGACTTCTTTCGCCAGCGGCGGCAGGATCTCCGGCTCCGGATTAGCCAGCGCGAGGATCAGCGGCTGACGCGCCATCTCTTTGACCATTTCCGGCGTCAGCACTTTCGGCCCGGAACAGCCGAGGAAAATATCGGCGTCCTTCACCACGTCGGCGAGGGTGCGCCTGCCGTCATCGTCGATGGCGTAGGCGGCTTTGGTTTCCGCCATGTTCGGCTCGCGGTCTTTGTAGATCACCCCTTTTGAGTCGCAGACCACAATATTGTGTTTTTGCATGCCGAGCATGACCAGCAGGTTCATGCAGGCAATGGCGGCGGCGCCCGCGCCGGAGACCACCATACGCACGTCGGAGAGGTTCTTCTCCACCACCCGCAGGCCGTTCAGAATGGCGGCGGTGCTGATAATCGCCGTGCCGTGCTGATCGTCATGGAACACCGGGATGTTCATTCGTTCGCGCAGCTTCTGCTCGATGTAAAAACACTCCGGCGCTTTGATGTCTTCAAGGTTGATGCCGCCAAAAGTGGGTTCCAGCGACGCCACCACGTCGATCAGCTTGTCGGGATCCAGTTCGTCCACTTCAATGTCGAACACGTCGATGCCGGCGAATTTTTTAAACAGTACGCCCTTGCCTTCCATCACCGGTTTGCCTGCCAGCGCGCCGATATTGCCGAGGCCAAGCACGGCGGTACCGTTGGAAATCACCGCCACCAGGTTGCCGCGCGCGGTGTATTTGTACGCCGCCAGCGGATCTTTTTCGATTTCCAGACAGGGCGCAGCCACGCCCGGTGAATAGGCCAGCGCCAGATCGCGCTGCGTCGCCAGCGGTTTAGTGGGGGAAACCTGAATTTTGCCGGGAACCGGGAATTCGTGAAAATCGAGCGCGCTCTGTTTTAGTTGTTCATCCATTATGGTGATCCTTTCACGTATCGTTAGTAGGGTTGAAGCGTGATAGCTATCCTGATGCATCCACCAGTATCGCCCCATGACGGCTCATAAACTTTGAACGCCGCCAAACTCTTACCAATCCAAAAGCAAATTTGTTATCAAATTATAACAGTGCTGTTACACCCTTCCCCGGCAAGCCAGCCCCGGTCTGCTATGCTTTTTTATCAGGCCCGTGAACAACTTCACAAAAGTGTGCGATAACACACTAGCGTAAGCTTTTGGTTTTTAAGGAGTATTTAGCATGAATTATTTAGACGGCATCAAAAAATTCACCACCGTGGTCGCCGACAGCGGCGATATTGAGTCCATTCGCAGTTATCAGCCGGAAGACGCCACCACTAACCCCTCGCTGCTGCTGAAGGCCGCCGCGCTGCCGCACTTCTCCCACCTCGTTGATGACGCGCTGGAATACGGTAAAAAACGCGGGAAAACCCAGGAGCAGATCGTGGCGGAGGCCAGCGACAAACTGGCGGTGAATATCGGTGCGGAAATTCTGAAAAGCATACCGGGACGCGTCTCCACCGAAGTGGATGCCCGCCTCTCTTTTGATAAAGAAAAGAGCATGGCTAAAGCGCTGCGCCTGGTGGAGTTGTACGAGGAACAGGGCATTGATAAATCCCGCATCCTGATCAAACTCGCCTCCACCTGGGAAGGTATCCGCGCCGCCGAGGAGCTGGAAAAACAGGGCATCAAATGTAACCTGACCCTGCTGTTCTCCTTTGCGCAGGCCCGTGCCTGCGCCGAAGCGGGCGTGTACCTGATTTCGCCGTTCGTGGGCCGTATTTACGACTGGTATCAGGATCGCAAACCCATGGATCCGTACGTGGTCGAAGAAGATCCGGGCGTGAAGTCCGTACGTAATATTTATGATTTCTACAAGCGTAACCGCTTTGAAACCATCGTGATGGGCGCCAGCTTCCGCCGTATCGAACAGATCCTCGCGCTGGCAGGCTGCGACCGTCTGACCATCTCTCCGGCGCTGCTGAAGGAGTTGCAGGAGAAAGAAGGCACTGTTGAGCGCAAGCTGGTGCCGTCTTCCCAGACCTTCCAGCGTCAGCCGCCGCTGACCGAAGCCGAATTCCGCTGGGAGCATAACCAGGATCCGATGGCCGTTGAGAAGCTCGCCGATGGTATTCGCCAGTTCGCTGTCGATCAGCGCAGCCTGGAAGATTTGCTTGCCGCCAAACTGTAACTTTTGCCATGGAGAGAACTATGTCCCGTAAAGAGCTTGCCAATGCTATCCGCGCCCTGAGTATGGACGCGGTGCAAAAATCCAATTCCGGGCACCCCGGTGCACCGATGGGCATGGCCGATATTGCGGAGGTGCTGTGGAACGACTTCCTCAAGCACAACCCGACGGATCCGACCTGGTACGATCGCGACCGCTTTATTTTGTCGAACGGTCACGCCTCAATGCTGCTGTACAGCCTGCTGCACCTCTCCGGCTACGATCTGCCGATTGAGGAACTGAAAAACTTCCGTCAGCTGCACTCTAAAACGCCGGGCCACCCGGAAATCGGCTATACGCCGGGCGTGGAAACCACTACGGGTCCACTGGGTCAGGGGCTGGCGAACGCCGTCGGTCTGGCGATTGCCGAGCGCACGCTGGCGGCGCAGTTTAACCAGCCGGGCCACGATATCGTCGATCACTTCACTTATGTGTTTATGGGCGATGGCTGCCTGATGGAAGGGATTTCTCACGAGGTCTGTTCGCTGGCGGGTACGCTGGGGCTGGGTAAGCTGATCGGCTTCTACGATCACAACGGCATCTCCATTGATGGCGAAACCGAAGGCTGGTTCACCGATGACACCGCGAAGCGTTTCGAAGCCTACCACTGGCATGTGGTGCATGAAATTGACGGTCACGATCCGGAAGCGCTGAAAAAAGCCATTCAGGAAGCGCAGAGCGTGACCGACAAGCCGTCGCTGATCATCTGCCGTACGGTGATCGGTTATGGCTCGCCAAACAAAGCGGGCAAAGAAGAATCTCACGGCGCGGCGCTGGGGGAAGAAGAAGTCGCCCTCACCCGCCAGAAACTGGGCTGGAAACATGCGGCCTTTGAGATCCCGAAAGAGATCTATCGCGCATGGGACGCCCGCGAACGCGGCGAGAAAGCCCAGCAGGCGTGGAACGAAAAATACGCCGCTTATGAAAAAGCGCACCCGGAGCTGGCGGCTGAATTTACCCGCCGCATGAGCGGCGGCCTGCCGGAAAACTGGGAGCAGTTAACTCAGCAGTACATCGAAAAACTGCAGGCGGAGCCTGCGAAAATCGCCAGCCGTAAGGCTTCGCAGAATGCCCTCAACCAGTATGGCCCGGCGCTGCCGGAACTGCTGGGCGGCTCGGCGGATCTGGCGCCCAGTAACCTGACCATCTGGTCCGGCTCGACCTCGCTGAAAGAAGATCCTGCCGGGAACTACATCCACTACGGCGTACGTGAATTCGGTATGACCGCCATCGCCAACGGTATCGCCCATCACGGCGGCTTTGTGCCTTATACCGCCACCTTCCTGATGTTCGTGGAGTATGCGCGTAATGCGGCGCGTATGGCGGCGCTGATGAAGGCGCGGCAGATCATGGTCTATACCCATGACTCCATCGGTCTGGGGGAAGATGGTCCGACGCACCAGGCGGTGGAACAGCTCGCCAGCCTGCGTCTGACGCCAAACTTCAGCACCTGGCGTCCGTGCGATCAGGTGGAAGCGGCGGTGGGCTGGAAGCTGGCCATTGAGCGCCATAACGGCCCGACGGCGCTGATCCTCTCCCGTCAGAACCTGACGCAGATGGAGCGTACCCCGGAACAGGTGAAAGCCATCTCCCGCGGCGGCTATATTTTGCAGGATTCCGACGGTACGCCGGACATCATCCTTATCGCCACCGGCTCCGAGGTGGAGATCACCGTCAATGCCGCCGCGAAGCTGCGTGAAGAAGGCCATAAGGTACGCGTGGTGTCGCTGCCGTCTACCGATATTTTCGATGCGCAGGATGAGGAGTACCACGAGGCGGTGCTGCCGTCAGACGTCAGCGCCCGCGTGGCGGTGGAAGCGGGTATCGCCGACTACTGGTATAAATACGTCGGCCTGAAAGGGGCGATTGTCGGCATGACCGGCTACGGTGAATCCGCACCGGCGGATAAGCTGTTCCCGTACTTTGGCTTTACCGTCGACAACGTGGTGGCGAAAGCGAAGAAAGTGCTTAACGTGTGATCCACAGGGTGGGCCAGGCATCTGGCCCATGCCAGTTATCACAGCTTGGCTCTTCCGCATAGCGCACCAGACGAAAACGCTGGCCGTCAAACCGCCAGCGGGTCTGAATACCACAATCAGTCAGCCCGCGACCTTTGGCCAGGGTGGTCAGTTCGCGGGTTTTCGTATCAAATCCCACGTTCATCATTTCCATATCGTTATCCCCGCTGGCGGGCGTGAACGGCAGGCGTAGCTTCACCATGCGCGATGCATAAGGCTTTTCACGGGATACCAGCCAGGCGAGATCCACCGTGTTGTAGGCCCCGGCTTCACAGCCAATCATCAGCAGCGCTTTATCATCCGTTAACGCGGTCACCCGCACTTCCCGGCGCGCCGGATCGAGGGAACACTGGGTATTGCCCATCCGCCAGTTGCCATAATCCAGCAGGTCGTCCAGCTCTTCCCGGGTGAGCGGCGTGGGCGTCGGATTAACCCGCGCGACGCCTTTCAGCGCAGGCGCAGGCGGCACGCTGAGCGGCGGGCTACTGCCTTTGTTGATCCACGCGGTTTCACTGCCGACGCGCTTTTGCTGGGCATCGATAAACAGCAGCGCGGCCTTTAATCCCACCAGCGAAATCATCCCCTCGCCGTTTTGCAGGGTGATGGTTTGCGCCTCCTGAATGGTCTGCAAAAAGTCGCTGATGGTGGCGGCATGGCCGGTGATCAGGCGCTGAGGCGTAACGCTCCAGTTGGGGGAGGTCAGCGGCAGAGGTTTGCCGTCCAGTAACAGCCGGGGGGCAATGGGGGCGATGCGGGCAGCGGGCTCGTCCAGGCCGCCCATTTCGATACGCAGGGTGGCGTCGGTTTTCGCGCCGGCGCTGCGGGCCAGCGTCATCACCAGCCCGTGATGCTCGCCTGTGTTACGCGCCACGCAAAAGTTCTGGTTGTTACAGGTCACCTGCCAGTCGGAGTAGCGCTGCTGGGCAGGCGCCGCCCACGATGAAAACGCCGTAAACAGGCCGAGAAAAAACAGTATCAGAACGCGATAACGCATGGACAGCACAACCCCGGAAGAAAATACGCTTAATTAAACGCGCGTATGATCTTCATTCGGAGGTTGATGCTCAATCAGAATTATCGGATAGATTTATTTAAAATACATCTTATTAACCTGATTAAAATCAAGCCATTAGTCCGGACGCCTGTAAATATTGCAGTAATATCACCGTCTTACCGTCACGAATTTCGCCCCGCTGTACCATGGCAAGCGCTTCGGCAAAGGGGATTTCCAGCACTTCAATATCTTCATCTTCCACGCCGCCACCCGCATTGGCGCGCTGGGCTTCACTGTATTCGGCGATAAAGAAATGCACGATTTCCGTGACGCCGCCGGGGGACATGTACAGCTCGAACACTTTGCGCACCTCGCCGACTGCATAGCCGGTTTCTTCGATGGCTTCTTTACGGATACACACTTCCGGCTCGTCATCGTCCAGCAGACCGGCGCAGGCTTCAATCAGCCGTCCGTCCGGATTACCGTTCACAAAGCTGGCGACGCGGAACTGGCGGATCAGCACCACGCTCTGTTTTTCCCGGCTGTAGAGCAGAATGGTCGCCCCGTTGCCGCGATCGTACACTTCCCGTTTGTGACGAATAACCTCGCCGTTTTTCCGCGTTAAGTCGTAGGTGATATTGCGCAGCACGAAGTAGTTTTCTGAAAGGATTTTGTCTTTGATGATTTCAATATTCATCGGTAATACGACTCCACGACACATAGCAGGATCATGATGATACGTCGTGACGACGGTAATTTACACTTTCTCCTTTTTTTCTCCACGTTTAGTCGCCCTGATGCCGCTAAAGTGAAGCGAGCAATGTAAAATAATGAAGTACAGCAAAAAGAGGTCCTGTTTCTGATGGCGAATTTCTTTATAGATCGCCCCATTTTTGCCTGGGTGTTAGCCATTATTCTCTGCCTGACCGGCGCCCTGGCCATTTTTTCATTACCCGTTGAGCAATATCCCGATCTCGCCCCGCCTAATGTGCGGGTCACCGCCAACTATCCCGGCGCGTCGGCGCAGACGCTGGAAAACACCGTCACCCAGGTGATCGAGCAGAACATGACCGGTCTCGATAACCTGATGTATATGTCGTCGCAGAGCAGCGGCACCGGCCAGGCGTCCATCACCCTGAGCTTTAAAGCCGGTACCGATCCGGACGAGGCGGTGCAGCAGGTGCAAAACCAGTTGCAGTCCGCGATGCGCAAACTGCCGCAGGCGGTGCAGAATCAGGGGGTGACGGTACGTAAAACCGGCGATACCAACATCCTGACCATCGCCTTTGTCTCCACCGACGGCTCCATGGATAAGCAAGATATTGCCGATTATGTCGCCAGTAATATTCAGGAGCCGCTGAGCCGCGTAAACGGCGTCGGTGATATTGACGCCTATGGTTCGCAGTATTCGATGCGTATCTGGCTCGATCCGGCGAAGCTCAACAGCTTCCAGCTCACCGCCACCGACGTGACGGACGCCATTAAATCCCAGAACGCGCAGATCGCCGTCGGCCAGCTGGGCGGCACACCGTCGGTAGATGACCAGGCGCTGAACGCCACCATTAATGCCCAGTCGCTGCTGCAAACCCCCGAGCAGTTTCGCGCCATCACCCTGCGCGTGAACCAGGATGGCTCAGAGGTGAAGCTGGGGGACGTGGCCACCGTCGAAATGGGCGCGGAGAAGTATGACAACCTCAGCCGCTTTAACGGGAAGGCCGCCTCCGGGCTGGGGGTGAAACTGGCCTCCGGCGCCAACGAGATGGAAACCTCGAAGCTGGTGATCGACCGCCTCAACGAACTGGCGCCCTTTTTCCCGCATGGCCTCGAATATAAAGTCGCCTACGAAACCACCTCCTTTGTGAAAGCCTCGATTATCGACGTGGTGAAAACCCTTATCGAAGCCATCGCGCTGGTCTTCCTGGTGATGTATCTGTTTTTACAGAATTTCCGCGCCACCCTGATCCCGACCATCGCCGTGCCTGTGGTGCTGCTCGGCACCTTTGCGGTGCTTTACGCCTTCGGCTACAGCATTAACACCCTGACCATGTTTGCCATGGTGCTGGCCATCGGTCTGCTGGTGGATGACGCCATTGTGGTGGTGGAGAACGTCGAGCGCATCATGACGGAGGAAGGCCTGTCGCCCCGCGAGGCGACACGCAAATCCATGGGGCAGATTCAGGGTGCGCTGGTGGGTATCGCGATGGTGCTGTCGGCGGTGTTCGTGCCGATGGCCTTTTTCGGCGGCACCACAGGAGCTATTTACCGGCAGTTCTCCATTACTATCGTCGCCGCCATGGTGCTGTCGGTACTGGTGGCGATGATCCTCACCCCGGCGCTGTGCGCCACCATGCTTAAACCGCTGCATAAAGGCGAGCAGCACGGTCAGAGAGGGTTCTTTGGCTGGTTTAACCGCATGTTTAACCGCAACGCCGCACGCTATGAGTCCGGCGTGGCGAAGATCCTGCACCGCAGCCTGCGCTGGATGGTGGTTTATGTCCTGCTGCTGGGGGGCATGGTGTTTCTGTTTTTACGCCTGCCGACTTCGTTTTTACCCCAGGAAGATCGCGGCATGTTCACCACCTCGGTACAGCTGCCGAGCGGCGCCACCCAGCAGCAGACGCTGAAAGTGGTGCAGAAAATCGAAGACTATTTCTTCACCCATGAGAAAGATACCGTCACTTCGGTATTTGCCACCGTCGGCTCCGGCCCTGGCGGTAACGGGCAGAACGTGGCGCGGATGTTTGTGCGCCTGAAAGACTGGGAAGAGCGGGACAGCGAAACCGGCACCTCTTTCGCCATTATCGAACGCGCCACCAAAGCGTTCAGCCGCATTAATGAAGCGCGGGTATTCGCCAGCAGCCCGCCCGCGATCAGCGGACTGGGCAGCTCGGCGGGTTTTGATATGGAACTACAGGATCACGCCGGAGCCGGACACGATGCGCTGATGGCCGCCCGCGACCAGCTTATGACGCTGGCGGGGGATAATAAGCAGCTTACCCGCGTAAGGCACAACGGGCTGGACGACAGTCCGCAGTTACAGATTGATATCGATCAGCGCAAAGCGCAGGCGCTGGGCGTCTCCATTGATGACATTAACGACACGCTGCAAACGGCGTGGGGCTCCAGCTATGTGAATGACTTTATGGATCGCGGCCGCGTGAAAAAGGTTTATGTGCAGGCCGCCGCCAAATATCGCATGCTGCCGGACGACATCAACCTGTGGTACGTGCGCAATAAAAACGGCAGCATGGTGCCCTTCTCCGCCTTCGCCAGTTCGCGCTGGGAGACGGGTTCGCCACGACTGGAGCGCTATAACGGCTATTCAGCGGTGGAGATCGTCGGCGAGGCTGCGCCGGGCGTCAGTACCGGCACCGCAATGGACATTATGGAAAACCTGGTGAAACAGCTGCCGGGCGGCTTTGGCCTGGAGTGGACGGCGATGTCATATCAGGAACGGCTCTCGGGCGCGCAGGCACCGGCGCTGTACGCCATTTCGCTGCTGGTGGTGTTCCTCTGCCTGGCAGCGCTGTACGAAAGCTGGTCGGTGCCCTTCTCGGTAATGCTGGTGGTGCCGCTGGGGGTGATAGGCGCGCTGCTCGCCACCTGGATGCGCGGGCTGGAAAACGACGTTTACTTCCAGGTGGGGCTGTTGACGGTCATTGGCCTGTCGGCGAAGAACGCCATTCTGATCGTGGAATTTGCCAATGAGATGAACGCCAGAGGCCAGGATCTGCTCTCCGCCACGCTTTACGCCTGCCGTCAGCGTCTGCGCCCGATCCTGATGACCTCGCTGGCGTTTATTTTCGGCGTGCTGCCGATGGCGACCAGTACCGGCGCAGGCTCCGGCAGCCAGCATGCGGTGGGCACCGGGGTGATGGGCGGGATGATTTCCGCCACTGTGCTGGCCATCTTCTTTGTACCGCTGTTCTTCGTGCTGGTGCGTCAGCGCTTCCCGCTGAAAGACGGTCAGTAAGTTTGAACAAATAAAAAAGGCGACCCGTCAGGTCGCCTTTTGCTTTGTGATATTTTTCACAATTTTTTATGGTTTCAGTGCTTCTTGCTTTACGTCTTGTTCCGGAAATTATTTACGAAGCATGCCTTCGATAAAGTCTTTCCAGTTCCCCAGTTCATGTTCAATCATAACAACCTCTGTAATTATTATGGCTATTCTACGAAAACAAAACGGTGTTGTGAAGATATTTTAAGCGATTGCTACGATTGTTATCCCCGCCACTTCTTTTGCCTGAATTAACTATGCCCGGTATCGCATTATATTTTTGTGATACATAGCAATATTCTGAAACGAACGATAGAAACGTTTCGCTCACGTGACGGCGGTCATAAAACTGCACAAAACCGCTCAAGTTTTGCCTCGCCTGCCTCTCCGCCGCCCGGATCCTGCGAATGCAAAAAATTATCATCCACAGCAATATTAAGATTTCTTAATATATAATTTCATGATGTATGATTCGCAGCAATATCACTTTCAGGCGCAGTATTTTTGTTATTAATGCGCATGCAAAAAAGATGATATTTTATTCATAAATAGATACCCTGCTATTAATAAGCCAGTGTAGAGAGAAATAATAATAACGCGTAAAATTAGCCCGCTAATGACAGCCATTATTCAAAATAATTGACAGCCAAAGGCAAATTTACCCAAACTCATTCATGAATGTTATACAATGAGTGGTTTCAGGATCACAAAAACGACACAGGACTGGACATGACCGCTTCCGCGCAACAGGCCATCATCACGCTGTATGGCATAAAAAACTGCGACACCGTCAAAAAAGCCCGCCGCTGGCTGGACGATCAGCAGATTGATTACCGCTTCCATGATTACCGCTCTGACGGCCTGGATCTGCCTTTATTACGTACCTTCGTTGACGAACTGGGCTGGGAAGCGCTGCTGAATATCCGCGGCACCACCTGGCGCAGGCTGGACGAAGCACAGCGCGCGGGTATCACCACTGCCGATGCGGCCATGGCGCTGATGCTTGAAATGCCGGCAATTATTAAACGCCCATTGCTCTGCGCGCCCGGTAAGCCTATGCTGCTGGGTTTCACTGGATCCAGTTACGAGCTGTATTTTAACGAGGTGTAGTCTATGTCATGCCCGGTCATTGAGCTGACGCAACAGCTTATTCGCCGCCCTTCCCTGAGCCCCGATGATGCGGGATGCCAGGCGTTAATGATTGAGCGTCTGCGCGCGATCGGTTTTACCATTGAAACCATGGATTTTGGCGACACGCAAAACTTCTGGGCCTGGCGCGGTCAGGGCGAGACGCTGGCTTTCGCCGGTCATACCGATGTGGTTCCTGCCGGGGACGCCGATCGCTGGATCAATCCGCCCTTTGAACCGACGATCCGCGATGGCATGCTGTTCGGACGCGGCGCGGCGGATATGAAAGGATCGCTGGCTGCAATGGTGGTGGCCGCTGAACGTTTTGTGGCCCAGCATCCCAATCATAAAGGCCGCCTGGCGTTTCTGATCACCTCCGATGAAGAAGCCAGCGCCACCAACGGCACGGTAAAGGTCGTGGAAACCTTAATGGCGCGTAATGAGCGTCTTGATTACTGTCTGGTGGGCGAGCCGTCCAGTACTGAAGTGGTGGGCGATGTGGTCAAGAATGGCCGTCGCGGCTCCCTGACCTGCAACCTGACCATTCATGGCGTGCAGGGGCATGTGGCCTATCCGCATCTGGCGGATAACCCGGTGCACCGCGCCGCGCCGATGATCGACGAACTGGTCAACATTGAGTGGGATCAGGGCAACGAATTCTTCCCGGCCACCAGCATGCAGATCGCCAATATTCAGGCCGGTACCGGCAGCAATAACGTTATCCCCGGCGATCTCTTTGTGCAGTTCAACTTCCGCTTCAGCACCGAACTGACGGACGAGATGATCAAATCCCGCGTGATGGCGCTGCTGGAGAAACACCAGTTGCGTTATACCATCGACTGGTGGCTCTCCGGTCAGCCGTTCCTGACCGACAGCGGTAAGCTGGTGGATGCGGTAGTGAAGGCGATTGCGCACTATAATGAGATCAAACCGCAGCTGTTAACCACGGGTGGCACGTCCGACGGACGCTTCATTGCCCGCATGGGCGCGCAGGTGGTGGAGCTGGGACCGGTGAATGCGACAATTCATAAAATCAATGAATGTGTTAACGCCGCCGATCTGCAACTGCTCGCCCGCATGTACCAGCGTATTATGGTGCAGCTCGTCGCCTGATAAGCATTACTGAATGAGGATAAGCGCATGGACTGGCTGGCAAAGTACTGGTGGATTTTAGTGTTGGTGTTCCTGGTCGGCGTACTGCTGAATGTGATCAAAGATCTCAAGCGCGTTGACCATAAGAAGTTTCTCGCCAATAAACCCGATCTCCCCCCGCATCGTGATTTTAACGATAAGTGGGACGACGAAGACGACTGGCCGAAAAAGAAATAAGCCGGTTGTTGAAGGTAACGCCCGGCAGCGCGAGCTTGCCGGGCCTGAAGAGAGTGCTTACATAAACTCGACGATATCGTCGTCGTTCGGTTTACCACCGCTCAGCGCTTCATCAAAATAGTGCTTCGGCACGGTAAAACGCAGGTGATCCAGCGCCAGTTGCAGGCTGCGATCGTCAATGGCGTGTCCCAGCCCGTCCACAATATCCAGCGTCACATCCCCTCCCGCTGCTAAAAGCGCTTCCTGCGCCGCAACCGCATGAGACAGATTAATCACCGGATCGTCCCCGCCGTGGATCAGATGCAGCGTGAGATCGCGATTCACGCGGGTCGGCAGACTGGCGTAGCGTCCGTTGAAAGCAATGACCCTTGAAGCCAGGTGCGGCTGCGCTTTCACGCTCTCCAGCGACATGATCGCGCCCTGCGAAAAGCCCACCAGCGCGGTCGCCTGCGGACCAAGGCCGCTTTGTTGCTGCCAGTAACGCACGGTATCGACAAACACCGGCATGATGGCGTCGACACGCGCCTGACGGTTCTCTTCCGTCACGTCCTGCACGGAAAACCACTGGCGCGCCGGTGCCGGACCGCAGGCTTCAGCGCCGCCGATGCTGACGATCAGCGCCTCCGGAAATACCGGCGCGAACAGGCTGGCGACCTGTGCCATAGAAACCGGGTTATCGCCGACGCCATGAAAAAACAGCAGCAGTTGTCTGGCCGGGGTCTGCGGGGCTTGTACAACAAAGTGGTCGTGTTTCATGACGGTCTCCTTAAGGCAATACCCTAAGTGTACGCCCTGCGGCCATAATGACCATGCCGGATGACTGAATGAGTCAGTTAAAAAAATTGCAGAGACGTAATGTGATCTTTCAGGGCGTTGCTGCGCGAGGCGTCCAGGCTTGCCAGCGCCGCGGCGGTTTGCTGCCGTTGCGCCGCAAGCAGCGCTTTGCGTCCGTGAAGATGCAACCGCACGCAGATTTGCGTCTCATCCAGCCCCGCCGCTAACTGCGCGCGCAGGGCCTCCAGCGGCAGGTCGCAGGCGATAAGCAGCCGCTGCAACGCGCCGGTCGATGCCGACAGCGGGCGATGGGCAAAGGCGAATCCCGCCAGTTCCTGCCAGTCGGCATCGCTCAGCCCCTGGTCAGCGGCTGGCGGCAGATCCAGCGCCTCATCGCGCCAGGGAGCAAGCCAGGGGAGATCCCGCGCCAGCCGCCGCTGTTCAGCCGCCACCAGCGCTCTGCCGCTGTCGGTGAGGGGCAAGAGCGCCATCGCCGTGTAACAGCCGCTGCTGGCTTCTCGATAGCTGCCCGCGCGCACCAGCTTAAATCCGGCGCGCTGCCAGAAGCGCCACAGCTCGCGGGTATAGCCAAAGCTGACCGACAGATAATCGCAGCCATCACTCTGGTCAAGCGCACGGGCGATCAGCGCCTGGCCGATGCCTTCCCGCTGGCGGTAAGGATGCACGGCGATGCGGCTGATGCGCTGGCCTTTAAAGGTGGCTGCCAGTGGATCGCCGCCGTGCGCCGCCAGCGACTGCGCCACCAGATTGCCGCGCGGACGGCGAAATCCGGCCCACACCGCCTGGCTTAACGCCGGGGAGAGACCGCCCTCCTCCACCAGCCACAGCGCCGCCACCGGCAAGGAAGCCGTGCGCGCCTGCCAGAAGCGCTGGCCGGGCGCATCCATCATACGGCGTAAATCCAGCGGCGAAGTGCGGTAATGGGCGCTGGCCAGCAGGCGATAAAGCGCGGCTGGCTGCGCGGGATCCTGCTGCCAGCTTGTCTGTCCCAGCGGTGCGATCTGATAATCGCCCTCCGGCACACGGGTTAAGGTGTCATCCTCAAACAGCAATACCCGGCTGATAAAGGCCTCCAGCGGGCAGCCTGCGGCCCAGCGCAGCGGCTTGCTGAGGGTTTCATGATGCAAACCTGGAAAGCCCGCGCAGAACTTGAGCAAAAAGCCCTGCCCGGTGCCTTCATAGCCCTGTACCGTGGTGGTGAGCAGCACGTGAGGAAATCCGGCGACCAGTTGATGCAGCAGCGGGCCGGGAATGGCGGCGGCTTCATCGACGATCAGCCAGCGGGCGTGCGGCGCATCGCCTTCCGCCAGCCGTTGCGCCAGCGCGTCCGGGGCCATGAAGGTGAAACGGTCCCCGGCATAGTGCGCCATGACGTCCGTCGCCGCCCGCGTTGGCGCAGTCACGATGGCGTCACCGGCGAGCCGGGCGAGATGCATACCCGCCAGCGCTGATTTACCGCGTCCGCGCGGGGCGGTGACGACGGTAACGGCGGGTGGTTGCGCGGCGAGGCGTTCAAGGATCGCCGCCTGTTCCCGCTCAGGCGCGCCCGTCGCGGGATGCCATGGCGGGCGACGGGAAAAATCGGGCGATGGCAAAGCATGACGCTGCTGCCAGATCAGCACCTCGCTGTCTTCTTCCAGGGTGCGGCAGAAGTGGCGGATAAAATTTGGCGTCGGGATGGGGTCGCGGGTATCGCTCCAGCGGGTGGCGTCGGCATCGGGCGTAGCGGCCCAGTCTGCCAGCGGCGGTGTCAGTAATACCAGCCAACTACCGGCGGTCAGCGTGCCGCTGAGCGCGGCAAAGGCCGCCACGTCAAAAGCGTCGCGGGCATCAAAAATGGCATGGGTGAATTCCCGGCCCAGCAGCCGCTGAAAAGCGCGCGGACTGCTGGCTTGAGGTACATCGGGGCTATCGCTGATCCACAGCACCTCATCGCCCTGTTCGCGGGCAAAGCGCTGCGCCTGTTCAACACACCATGCGCTTTCCCCGGCGATCACCAGCAGGCGGCGAATACCTTCGCGCGCCATGTTTTGTGTCAGTGCGGTTAAGTTCACACGTCAACGCCGGGCATTACAGGCGGTTGCCGAAGGTATTGCATTGTTTCATGTCGCCGCTGTCGAAACCGCGCTTAAACCAGGTATAACGCTGCTCAGACGTACCGTGAGTGAAGCTGTCCGGCACCACGTGCCCCTGACTTTGCTGTTGCAGACGGTCGTCGCCAATAGCTTCGGCGGCGTTCAGCGCTTCCTGCAAATCGCCCGCTTCCAGCACGCCCTGCTGCTGCATACTGTGTCCCCAGACCCCGGCATAACAGTCGGCCTGTAACTCCATCAGCACCGACAGCTGGCGCGCCTGCGACGGGGTGGAGTTTTGCTGGAGCTGGCGCACTTTCGGCTCAGTGCCGAGCAGTTTCTGCACGTGGTGACCCACTTCATGAGCGATCACATAGCCCTGCGCGAAGTCACCCGCCGCGCCGAGTTTGTTTTTCATTTCATCGTAGAAAGAGAGATCGATATAGACCTTGCTGTCCGCCGGACAGTAGAACGGCCCCATCACGGACTGACCGGTGCCGCAGCCGGTGGTGGTCTGGTTGCGATACATGACCAGTACCGGTTGCTGATAAGTTTCGCCCATTTTCTGGAAGATTTGTCCCCAGGTTTCTTCGGTGGTGGCGAAGATCACTGAGGTGAATTTTGCGGCTTCGTTTTCCTGCGGCCCGGTGGCCCGCGGCGCGCTTTGCTGCGTGGCTGGCTGTCCGGTCAGCAAACCGGTGAGATCCACGCCGTAGTAGCCTGCGACGACCACCACCAGTAGCAGGATGATCCCGCCCTTGCCTGCCGGTAAGCGTATGCCCCGCCCGCCCATCATCGGGCCGCCGGATTCGTTACGCCTGTCTTCGACATTATTACTTTCCCGTCGCCCTTGCCAACGCATAACCACCTCTGATTTATTCTGGAATTATTCTTAGATCGTAGGCGTTTACAGGCAGGATTTCCATAAGAAAGACGGCACAGAACGCCAGAGGCAGGCAAGTGCCTCTGGCATAACGATGTTGCGGAAGATCAGTCGAGTTTTACGCCGAGACGGTGAGCCACCGCTTCATAGGCTTCGATCAGCCCACCCAGGCTCTGGCGGAAACGGTCTTTGTCCATTTTATCCAGGGTTTCTTTGTCCCACAGGCGGCTGCCGTCCGGGGAGAATTCATCCCCCAGCACCACTTCGCCTTTGTACAGGCCGAACTCCAGTTTGAAATCGACGAGGATCAGACCCGCATCGTCAAACAGCTTAAACAGCACGTCGTTGGCTTTGTAGGTCAGCTCTTTCATACGCGCGAGGTTTTCTTTATTCACCCAGCCGAAGGTTTCGCAGTAGGATTCGTTGACCATAGGATCGTGCATGGCATCGTTCTTCAGGAACATATCAAACAGCGGCGGGTTCAGTTCGATACCCTCTTCAATGCCCAGACGCTTAACCAGCGACCCTGCGGCGCGGTTACGTACCACGCACTCTACCGGCACCATATCGAGCTTTTTAACCAGGCATTCGGTATCAGAGAGCAGCGCTTCCATCTGAGTGGGGATGCCCGCCTCTTCCAGTTTGCTCATAATGAAATGGTTGAATTTGTTATTCACCATGCCTTTACGGTCGAACTGTTCAATGCGCGCGCCGTCCCCTGCTGACGTATCATTGCGGAATTCGAGCACCAACAGGTCCGGGTTATCCGTGCTGTAAACGGTTTTCGCTTTGCCACGATACAACTCAGCTTTCTTTTGCATCTTTGTTACTCCAGGTATGATGATTTAGAGACTAAATTCTGCTTTCCGGCCCGACGCAAACGTGTGCGTCAATGGCGATAAAAAAGGCCGGACAACTCCGGCCTTCTTTTTTACTTGCTGAATGCGGCCTGGAATACGGCTACCAGGGCGTCATTCTGGGACTGCGTCAGCGTATGACCTTTCGGATCGATGAACTGCAGGCTGCTGCGGTTATCGAGATCGCCTACCTGCAACTTATAGTCGCCGGATGACAGGCCCGGATCGCGCGCGCCAAGTTCCTGCCAGTCGCTGTCGGACAGCGGCTTGTAGGTCACCGCCACGCTGCCCGTTGAACGGGTGCTGTCGGTCACTTTCATGCCCACTTTTTCCAGCACGCCCGGCAGACGTTGCCATACGGTGTTGAACGGACCGCGCACCACCAGCATCGGCAGACCGGTGTCATCGGCAGCGCTCTGCACGTCCAGCGTGGCGTCCGTACGGCTCTGCGAGGCGTTAGACGCTGCGGTGGCGTTTTTATCAAGACCTGCGGAGATGACGTTCAGCATTTCGGTGCTGTAGCGTTGCAGCGACGCGATGTCGGCAACCGGTTTACCCGCCTGCTCCAGATTCACCAGCTTCACCATCACCGCCTGCTGATAGCCCTGCTGTTTAACCGAGATTTGATAACGGCCGCGGTATTGCTGGTCTTCATCCAGACGGTTCCAGTCCACCCAACCGGTGGTCAGCGACTGGCTGGCGTCGTCACGTTTCTCAATGGCGTAGTTATTCGCCTGAAGTATGCTAACTACCTGTGACCAGACGTTATTGTTACGGCCGTTTTCCACCAGCAGCGTGGCGGTGTCGCCGGTGAACTGGGTACGGGTACCCGTCGCCAGCGCCAGCGGCTGTGCAGGGGGACGAATGTCCAGCGCCTTACCGACAGCGCCGCTGCCGTTGGTCACCGGGACGTGGTAGTCGCCATTTTCTACCGGCAGGATCATGCCGGCAGGCGCGTGAAGTTCAGCAAGCGGCGCGGCATCCAGATAGGATTCATCACCACTCACCTGGCGCTTGTATCGCGAGTCCGAATTACAGGCGGCGAGTAACATCACCAGCGAAACACCCGCAACCTTCGCCAGGCGCGACTTCTGTACTGAATAAGCCATCAAATCTCCCTAAACTTTACAGCAAACCGGCATGCTTGAGCGCCGCGGCAACGACTTCACGACCGTGGTCGGTGATCGGCGTCATCGGCAGGCGCAGCGTATCGGTCGCTACAAGCCCCAGTTCCTTACATGCCCATTTGACCGGGACAGGATTGGGTTCGACAAATAGTTTGTTATGTAATGGCATCAGACGCTGGTTGATTACGCGCGCTTCGCGGTAATGCCCCTCAGCTGCCAGCCTGCACATTTCAGCCATATCACGTGCTGCCACGTTTGTTGTCACGGAAATCACGCCGTGACCACCGAGCTGCATAAAGTCCAGCGCGGTCGCATCATCGCCGCTCAGCAGAATAAAGTCATCTGAAACCAGCTCTTTGATCTGGTGAACGCGACTTAAGTTCCCGGTCGCCTCTTTAATTGCGACAATATTTTTAACTTTCGAGAGGCGTCCTACGGTTTCAGGCAGCATATCGCAACCGGTACGCGAAGGCACATTATACAGGATTTGCGGCAGGTCAGTATGTTCAGCGATGGCTTTGAAGTGCTGGAACAGCCCTTCCTGCGTAGGACGGTTGTAGTACGGGGTCACCGTCAGGCAGCCGACAATGCCGCTGTCGTTAAAACGCTGCGTCAGGCTGATGGCCTCGGCGGTGGCGTTTGCACCGGTACCGGCGATCACCGGGATGCGCCCGTCAGCCAGGTCCAGCGTCATCATCACCACGTCGCCATGTTCATCGTGGCTCAGCGTGGCGGACTCACCGGTGGTTCCTACCGAGACGATCGCTGAGGTTCCGTTAGCGACGTGATAATCAATCAGTTTCTTCAGGCTTGACCGGCAGATATTACCTTTTTCATCCATCGGCGTGATAAGCGCGACAATACTTCCCGTGAACATGGGCCATCCTCTGTGCAAACAAGAGCCTCAATGGTACGTTTGGAACTGTAATAAAAGCAAGCGACGAGAGGCCTTCAGGCGGTTGTATGGAGGTTTTTTTTATGCTTTCCTTAGGATTACCTCACCGCTTACAGGAAGAACAGGTTTGACACCGTCATCACAACATTATCTGGTAATCACAGCGCTTGGTGTCGACAGGCCTGGTATTGTGAACACGATCACCCGTCACGTGAGCAGCTGCGGCTGTAATATTGAAGACAGCCGGCTGGCCATGCTGGGTGAGGAATTTACCTTTATTATGCTGCTTTCCGGCTCGTGGAATGCGATTACCCTGATTGAATCCACCCTCCCCTTAAAGGGCGCCGAGCTGGATTTGCTGATCGTGATGAAGCGCACCACCGCGCGCCCCGGTACGGCGATGCCCGCCACCGTCTGGGTTCAGGTCGATGTGCCTGATTCGCCGCATCTTATCGAAAGGTTCACCGCCCTGTTCGACGCGCACAATATGAATATTGCGGAGCTGGTTTCCCGCACGCAGCCCGCCCAGGGCGATGCTGCCGCGCAGCTCTTTATCCAGATCACCGCCCACAGTCCCGCTTCGCAGAATGCCTCAATTATCGAGCAAGCGTTCAAAGCACTATGTACAGAACTGAACGCACAAGGCAGTATTAATGTCGTCAACTATTCTCAAACTGATGAACATGATGGAGTGAAGTAATGAATCCACTGAAAGCCGGTGATCCTGCACCGACATTTAGCTTGTCGGATCAAGATGGCGAACAAGTTAATTTGGCCGACTTCCAGGGACAGCGCGTTCTGGTCTACTTCTATCCGAAGGCAATGACCCCCGGCTGTACCGTTCAGGCTTGCGGCTTACGCGATAACATGGACGATCTGAAAAAAGCGGGCGTGGAAGTGCTGGGGATCAGCACCGACAAACCGGAAAAACTGTCCCGCTTCGCCGAAAAAGAGTTGCTGAACTTTACGCTGCTCTCAGACGAAGATCATAAGGTCTGCGAGGCCTTTGGCGTCTGGGGTGAGAAGTCATTCATGGGGAAAACTTACGACGGTATTCACCGTATCAGTTTTCTGATCGATGCCAACGGCGTCGTTGAACATGTATTTGACGATTTTAAGACCAGCAATCACCACGATATCGTGCTGAACTGGATTAAAACTCATAGCTGATTATTTGCCCGGCGGCGCTTGCCGGGCCTGCAGGTCGCAACGACTACAGGCCGGGTGAGGCGTCTGCCGTCACCCGGCAATATTACTCTTCGACTGCGGGCACATCCGGCCACGCATGCACCACCGCTTTGATTAACGTCGCCAGCGGAATGGCGAAGAACACGCCCCAGAATCCCCACAGCCCGCCAAAAATCACCACCGACAGGATGATCACCAGCGGATGTAAGTTCACCGCTTCCGAGAACAGCACCGGCACCAGCAGGTTGCCGTCCAGCCCCTGAATGATGAGATAGACCGCGAAGCAGCTCCAAAACTCGGTGCCAAGCCCAAACTGGAACAGCGCCACGCCGATCACCGGAATGGTCACCACAAACGCGCCGATATAAGGGATCAGCACCGAGAATCCCACCAGCACCGCCAGCAGCAGCGAATAATTCAGGCCGAACAGGATAAAGCCCAGCCAGGTGGCGACGCCGACAACGACCATCTCCAGCACTTTGCCGCGAATATAGTTAGTGATTTGCTGGTTCATCTCGATCCAGACCTGCCCCGCCAGCCCGCGGTTGCGCGGCAGTACGCGGCGCACGGCATTGAGCATCTGCTCTTTATCTTTCACAAGGAAGAAGACCATCAGCGGCACCAGCACCAGATACACCGCCAGCGTCAGCAGCCCCACCAGCGAGGCCAGCGAATATTTCACCACCGAGTCGCCCAGCGTCAGCATGCGGGTGCGCATGTTTTCCGCCATCGCGTCGATGATGCCCGCATCCATCAGCGCCGGATAACGACGGGGTAGCGTGGCGGCGTAGTCGGATAATTTATTGAGCATACCCGGCATATCGCGGATGAGGTTGATCCCCTGCTGCCAGGCTATCGGCATCACCACCAGCGCCATCAGCAGCAGAATACCGACAAACAGCACTAATACGATGCTTGCGGCCCAGCGTCGTGAGCAGCCAATGTGCTCAAGGCGGGCGGTCGGCCATTCCAGCAGGTAGGCCAGCACTATCGCCACCAGCAGGGGCGCTAATAAGCCGCTAAAAAAGAAGAGGATGGTAAAGCCCGCGACCAAAATGACCAGCAGCGCAATCGCCTCCGGATCGCTGAAGCGACGGCGATACCACTGCATTAACATTTCGAGCATATAATTCTTTCCCTGGAGAGTCTTCGTCAAAACGACGTGGTGCGATTGTAGCGAAATGACACTAAAAAGACTTCGCTTTTTGTCGCTGGAACAGGAAACTATGCCCCGGCTTGCTAAGATAATCCTGATGCCCGCTGTGCTGTTTTGCACCTTTTGCGATCATGGAACGATAACGGGTATTGCAGGTCAAACGGTCAAACCCAGATAAAGGATTGAGGTTATGTTCAGGCAGTTTAAAAAGACCCTTGCCGCCACGTTGATTGCGGCGCTGACGCTAAGCCCCGCCGCTCCGGCGCTGGCCGATTCCGCGGACAGCTTACCGGATATGGGCACCTCCGCAGGAAGCACATTATCTATTGGTCAGGAAATGCAGATGGGCGACTATTATGTCCGCCAGCTGCGCGGCAGCGCGCCGCTCATCAGCGATCCTTTGCTGGTGCAGTACATTAATTCCCTGGGGTTGCGTCTGGTTTCCCACGCTAACTCGGTGAAAACGCCCTTTCATTTTTACCTGATCAATAACGACGAAATTAACGCCTTCGCCTTCTTTGGCGGCAACGTGGTGCTGCATTCGGCGCTGTTCCGCTATGCCGATAACGAAAGCCAGCTGGCCTCGGTGATGGCGCACGAAATTTCTCACGTTACCCAGCGCCACCTGGCGCGGGCAATGGAAGATCAGAAAAACAGCGCGCCCCTGACCTGGGCTGGCGCATTAGGCTCAATTCTGCTGGCGATGGCCAGCCCGCAGGCGGGAATGGCGGCGCTGACCGGTACGCTCGCCGGTACCCGCCAGGGCATGATCAGCTTTACCCAGCAAAACGAGCAGGAAGCGGATCGCATCGGTATTCAGGTATTGCAACGCGCAGGTTTCGATCCGCAGGCGATGCCGGGGTTCCTGGAAAAACTGCTCGATCAGGCTCGCTACTCCTCCCGCCCGCCGGAGATCCTGCTGACGCACCCCTTACCGGAAAGCCGTCTCTCGGACGCCCGCAACCGCGCCAACCAGATGCCAGCGGTGGTGGCGCAATCGTCGGAAGATTTTTACCTGGCGAAAGCCCGCGCCCTGGGAATGTATAATTCCGGCCGCAATCAGCTGACCGGCGAGCAGCTGGATAGCTGGTCGAAAGGCAACGTGCGTGAACAGCGTGCGGCCCAATATGGCCGGGCACTCCAGGCAATGGAGGCCGGCAAATTCGCCGAGGCCAGCCAGGCGCTGCAATCCTTATTGCGCGAAGATCCGGGTAACGTCTGGTATCTGGATCTTGCCACCGACATTGACCTCGGACAGAAGAAAAACAGCGACGCCATTAATCGCCTGAAAAACGCCCGTGAGATCAAAACCAGTCCGGTGTTGCAACTGAACCTCGCGAACGCCTATATGCAGTCGGGCCAGCCTGCCGAAGCCGCAGCCATTCTCAATCGTTATACCTTTACCAATAAGGACGACATTAACGGCTGGGATCTGCTGGCGCAGGCGGAAGCGGCGCAGGGACACCGCGATCAGGAACTGGCGGCGCGGGCGGAAACCCAGGCGTTACAGGGAAAACTCGATCAGGCCATTTCCCTGCTGGGCAGCGCCAGCGCGCAGGTTAAGCTCGGCAGTCTGCAACAGGCGCGCTATGACGCCCGTATCGATCAGCTGCGCCAGATGCAGGAACGCTTTAAGCCCTACACCAAAATGTGATCACCCTTCCCGCCGCAGCGCCTGTAAAAAAGCCTGCGGCGTCGCGCCCCCCAGCTTTTTCTGCGCCTTGTTGTTATAGCTTTCACACAGCCGCGCCAGCAGCCCGGCGGCTGGCTCTGCTTTCAGTTGTGGAATGATCTCAACCAATGGCGTCGTCACCGCCAGGGTGACGGGCCTGACATCCTGTATTTCTGCCGTTATACCCTTTTCCGCCAGAAGCGCCGGTAGCCCGGCAAGGGCGGCAGGTGAGATAAAAGTCTCAACAGATTGTATAGCAGCCGGACAGGCTGCCAGTCCCTCCTCCAGCCAGTTAACCACCCGTTGCGACGAGATGCCCGCATACAGCCGGGCGAAGCACCAGCCGCTCACCGGCTCCCGCGCCCACAGCAGATGATGCTCGCCGTTATCGTCCATGGATAACGCCAGCGGCAGGTGGTGCAGCGTCAGCCAGTGCGGCAGCAGCCCGGCTTTCAGCGCTTTTTTACCGCTCAGCGGCGCGCCCTGTCGTGCGGTTTTTGCAGGTTTCAGATAGCGGTTCAGGGTGGCGCGGGAGACGGCAATGCCCAGCCCGTCGTTCACCAGCTGCAACAGCTCATCCAGCGGTGCGAGGGTGAGATCCCGCAGTGCATTGACCAGCGCGATCTGCTCTTGTCTCATCGCTTTGTGTATCACTTTCGGCGTGGTATGCCGGTCGGCGACCTGTTCGCGGTTGCGCCAGCGTCTGACGGTGGTCACCGAAATTCCCAGCTCGCTCGCCAGCTCGCGGTCGCTTTTATCGGACTGTTGCAGATAGCGCCGGACGCGCGGCGTGGTAGTGGCATTAGCGTGCAGTTTGATTTCCATCCCCGGCTCCCGGATCAAATTCTTATGACCAATCTTATGAGATTTATATCAGAAACGCCGGACATTGTGACCCGTTTCACCTTTCCGTCGCCGCGCTTCACTGATAATCCCCGGACCTTACCTGAATCACGTCGTCCGATCTTCTACGGAGTTCACAATGAACAATGTTCTGGGATTTCTTGAAGCAAAACTGATGCCGCTGGCGGCTAAAACGGCGCAGCAGCGGCATCTGGGCGCTATCCGCGGCGCCTATGTTTCCTTTATGCCGTTTATTATCGTCGGCTCCATCCTGCTGGTGATCTCATCCTTTCCCAACCAGACCTATCAGCAGTTTATGTCTCATGCCTTTGGCGAAAGCTGGAGCGCCATCATCGAAATCCCGTTTAACGCGGTGTTCTCCACCATGTCGCTGTTTATCAGCTTCCTGGTGGCCTACCGGCTGGCGGAGCATTACGGCGAAGATCGTCTCTCCAGCGGGATCCTTGCGCTGGTCAGTTTTCTGATCCTCACGCCCTTTATTAAAGTGGCGGAAAACGGCGGCATCACGGTGATCCCGGTGGAGTGGCTGGGCAGCAAAGGGCTGTTCGTGGCGATGATTGGATCGCTGCTGTGGACGGAGCTGTTCTGCTGGCTGAAGCGCAAAAACTTGGTGATCAAAATGCCGGAAGGCGTACCACCTGCGGTGCAGGAATCTTTCGCCGCGCTGATCCCGGCGTTGATCGTGATGATCCTCGTGCTCGGTATCCGCATTTTGTTTGAAAACAGCCACTACCACACCATCCACCAGTTTATTTACGAGGTGGTCGCCACGCCGGTGCGCCATTACGGCACCTCTTATTTTGGCGCGCTGATGACGGTCTTCAGCATTACTATTTTATGGTCAGTGGGCATTAACTCCGGCTCTATGGTCAACGGCATCATTCGCCCGCTGTGGATGGAAAACCAGACCGACAACATTGCCGCGATCCAGGCGGGCGCCACGCCGCCGCACATTATCACCGAACAGTTTTTTGACATGATCTGGATGGGCGGCGCGGGGGCCACGCTGTCACTGGTCATCGCCATGCTGATCTTTGCCCGCAGCAAAAACATGCGCGAGGTGGCGCGGCTGGGGGCCGGGGCCTCGGTGTTTAATATCAACGAGCCGATCCTGTTTGGTCTGCCGGTGATCATGAACCCGATCATGCTCATCCCCTTCAACCTGGTGCCGCTGGTGCTGGTTACCGTGCAGTACGCGGCGATGAAAATCGGCGCGGTGGCGGTCACCACCGGGGTGTTTATTCCCTGGACCCTGCCGCCGGTGATCAGCGGTTTTATCGTCACCGGTCATCTCAGCGGCAGCGTGATGCAGCTGCTTAACCTGCTGATCGGCGCGATGCTGTACCTGCCTTTTATGCGCATCCTTGATAAACAGTACCGCGCGGCGGAACTGATCGCGCCTGTGCAAACCGATTCAACACTGGCAAAACAGGAGTAAAGCATGTGGGGAATTATCGCAACCTGGCGAATGGCGCTGGAAGGGGTTACCGGGTCTGCCTCCGCGCTGGCGGCGGGCCAGCCGGTATCTGCGGCCGTGGTGGACGCGGTGGCCGCAGTGGAAGACTTTCCGCTCTATAAATCCGTCGGCTACGGCGGGCTGCCCACGGAAAATGGCGAGGTGGAACTGGACGCCGCCTACATGGACGGCGATACGCTGGCGTTCGGCGCGGTGGGCAATCTGGTGGATATCGCCAACCCCGTGCGGGTGGCCCATGCGCTGAGTCGCCAGCGCTATAACAGTCTGCTGGTCGGCCAGGGCGCGCGCGAATGGGCGCTAAATCAGGGCTTTGCCGAAAAAACCATGCTCACTGATCGCGCCATGCAGCACTATCGCAAGCGCTGCCGCGAAACGCTCGACAAAGGGCTTAGCCCCTATGACGGTCACGATACAGTGGGCGTTATCGGCCTGGATAAACGGGGGTCGATGAGCGTCGCCACCTCCACCAGCGGTCTGTTTATGAAAAAACGTGGCCGCCTGGGTGACTCGCCGATTATCGGCTCTGGCTTCTATTGCGACAGCGAAACCGGCGCGGCGACCGCCACCGGCGTCGGGGAAGATTTGATGAAAGGCTGTGCCAGCTATGAAATCGTCCGCCGCATGGCGCAGGGGATGACGCCGCAACAGGCGGCGGACTCGGTGGTTTTTGAACTGGAAGACAAGCTGATGTCGCGCTTTGGCCGCGCCGGAGATTTATCGGTGGTGTGCATGAACAATAAAGGCGAATTCGGCGCGGCGACCAATATCAAAACCTTTTCGTTTGTGGTCGCCACCGCCCGCCAGCCGCTGACGGTATTTCGTGCGGAGCGCCTGCGTGAAAAGACCCATTATCAGCCGGTGGATGAAGAATGGATGCAGGCCTATGCCGCGCGGATTCGCGCGCCGATAGAGGAGGATTTATGATCGCATGGCAATGTATTACTTCGCTCACGCAGGTACCGCCAGGCGGACAGCTCATCGCCCGCGTCTCCTGCCCTTTATTACCGGACACCCCGCTTATCAATGAAATGCGCGGGCAGCCGGAGATCGCCGATACCCGCTTTGGCTGCGCCCCTTTCGCGCGGGTGACACTGCTGCCGGACGCCCTCTGGCAGGAGAGCCTGACGGAAAGCCTGGTGAATGCCCTGCGCCCCTTGCTGGCGATACCGGGCAGCTCGCGGTTAATCGTCGATCTGACGGACATCAACGACACCACCCAGAAGCAGCTGCTGCGCTTTTTGTTTAATCAGGCGCACCGGCTGGACGATCTGGGACTGAAATCAAACCCGGCCACAAGGGTGCGTATTACCCATATCGATGCGCTCTGTCTGCCCGAACAACAGGCGAAACTTGAGGCGCTGATCCATCAGCAGCAGGCGATTGCCACAGGGATGATCGCCGCCCGGCGGCTGGCGGATCTGCCTGGCGATCGCTGTACGCCGCAGTTTGTGGTGGAGGAAGCCCAAAGACTGTGCGCCCCATTCCCTGCCCTGCGCTGCGAGGTGCTGGATGAAACGCAGATCGCGGAACAAGGGCTGGGCCTGTTACAGGCAGTGGGCCAGGGGGCGAGCTGTCCGCCACGGCTGCTCGTCATTCACTATGACGGCGCGGAAGATGCGCCGGTGCGCTGCTACGTCGGCAAAGGCATTACTTTCGATACCGGCGGCCTGTGGCTGAAAGACGGCGCGGGCATGTACACCATGAAATACGACATGTGCGGCGCGTCCGGTGTGCTGGGGCTGCTGCTGGCCGTGGCGCAGATGGCTCTGCCGGTGCGTATGATGGGCGTACTGGCGCTGGCGGAAAACGCGATTGGCCCTGATGCGATGCAGCCGGGCAGCGTGGCGCGCGCCTGCAATGGCATGACGGTGGAGATCAATAATACCGACGCGGAAGGACGGCTGGTGCTGGCGGATGCCATTGCCTGGGCTGCGCAGCGTCACCCGCAGGCGCGGTACATTATCGACATGGCGACCCTGACAGGCGCGGTGGTGAAAGCGCTGGGTTATGAGCTGAGCGGGCTGATGACGCAGCACGACCCGCTGCGCGAGGCACTGACCGATGCCGGGAAGCGCTGCGGCGATGAGGTATGGTCGCTGCCGCTGGATGCCCGTCTGAAAAAGCAGACCGACAGCGCGATAGCGGATTTATGTAATACGCCGACAAATAATGCCGCGATCAGCGCCTCCGCCGCCTGGCTGCTGCATCATTTCTGCCCGCCGGAAATTCCGTGGGCGCATCTGGATATCAGCGGCACGGCGCTGTGGCGGGAAAACGGCAGAAGCGTGGCGTCGGGCAGGCCGATCCCGCTGCTGGTGGAGCATCTGCTGGGGGATCTGGCGTGACATGTTGCCCGGTGGCGCTTCGCTTACCGGGCCTACAGAACTGCCTGAAATGGCGCAATATATTGCCCGGTGGCGGCTTCGCCTTACCGGGCCTACGTTTTACGGCGTAACTTGTAGGCCGGGTAAGGCGCAGCCGCCACCCGGCAAGGTTACAGCCTGAGGATTTCTTTTACGAACGGGATCGTCAGCTTACGCTGCGCGGTAATGGAGGCATGATCCAGCTGATCGAGGGTCATAAACAGCGTGCGCATTTCGCGGTCCAGCCGTTTTAACAGGAAACGGCCGACGTCTTCCGGCAACTCAAATCCCCGCAGGCGTGCGCGCAGTTGCAGCGCCTGCACTTTATCTTCGTCAGACAGCGGCTGCAGCTTATAGATTTGCCCCCAGTCGAGGCGTGAAGCCAAATCAGCTAATCGCAGATTCAGCTGGCGCGGGGGACGATCGCCTGTGATCAATAGCCGCGTTTTGCCTGATTCAAGGATGCGATTGTAGAGATCAAAGATCGCCATCTCCCACTCCTCATCCCCGGCGATGCATTCGATATTATCGATACACACCAGCGAAAGTTGCTCCATGCCGTCCAGCACTTCCGGCACAAACCAGGTGCGCTTATCCAGCGGCACGTAGCCCACCGCATCACCGCGGGCAGAGAGTTCCGCGCAGGCGGCGTGCAGCAGATGGCTGCGTCCCGCGCCTTCGCGTGACCAGAAATAGATGTATCCACTGTGATCCTGGCGCAAAACGTTTTGCACGGCAGCCAGTAAAGAAGGGTTATCGCCCGGCCAGAAACTGGCAAAGGTTTCGTCGTCAGGTAAATACAATGGCAGAGAGAGCTGCGCCGGTGTGTTCAGAGGGACCTCAACAGGGCTTACAGAAAACGCACTGAGTCTATCATAAAATTGCGCTGCGTTTGAACCGGGCATCACGCCCGGCTCAAACTCGTCGATCACTTCAGGCTGCTATCGCTGTCAGGCGCATCCAGCACCACTTCTTCCGGACGCAGCACGTTGATCAGCTTAAAGATCAGCGCCAGACCCACACCTACGATGGTCGCCAGCGCCATGCCTTTCAGCTCTGCCGCACCGATGTGCACTTTCGCGCCGCTGACGCCGATGATCAGGATCACCGAGGTCAGGATCAGGTTTTGCGCTTTGCTGTAATCCACTTTGGATTCAATCAGCACGCGAATACCGGAGGCACCGATCACCCCGTACAGCAGCAGGGAAACGCCGCCCATTACCGGCACCGGAATGATCTGGATCGCAGCCGCCAGTTTACCCACACAGGAAAGCAGAATGGCAATGATGGCCGCGCCGCCGATAACCCAGGTACTGTAGACGCGGGTGATCGCCATGACACCGATGTTTTCGCCGTAGGTAGTGTTCGGCGTCGAGCCAAAGAAACCGGAAATAATGGTGGAAAAACCGTTAGCAAACATCGAACGGTGCAGGCCCGGATCGCGGATCAAATCGCGCTTGACGATATTCGCCGTTACCACTAGGTGCCCGACGTGCTCGGCAATCACCACCAGCGCAGCCGGCAGAATGGTGAAGATGGCAAACCACTCAAAGCGCGGCGTGTAGAAGGTCGGCAGCGCAAACCAGTGGGCTTCGGCGATGGGCGTGGTATCCACCACCCCCATGACGAACGACAGTGCATACCCTGCCAGCACGCCGATCAGGATCGGGATGATCGCCATAAAGCCGCGGAACAGTACCGAACCGAAGACCGTCACGCCCAGCGTCACCAGCGCGATAACCACCGTTTTAGTATCCGCCGACTGCCCTTCTGGCGGCAGCAGACCGGCCATATTTGCCGCCACACCGGCCAGCTCCAGGCCGATGACGGCAACGATTGCGCCCATCGCCGCAGGCGGGAACATCACGTCCAGCCAGCCGGTTCCGGCTTTTTTCACGATAAAAGAGACGATGCAGAACAGCACGCCGCACATAATGAAGCCGCCGAGCGCCACTTCGTACCCCAGCGGCAACAGCAGCAGCACCGGGGAAATAAACGCAAAGCTTGAACCCAGATAAGCCGGAATTTTCCCTTTACAGATAAAGAGATAAAGCAGCGTCCCGATCCCATTAAACAGCAGCACGGTGGCCGGGTTAATGTGAAACAGGACTGGCACCAGCACGGTTGCGCCAAACATGGCGAACAGGTGCTGCAAACTAAGCGGGATTGTCTGTAAAAGCGGCGGTCTTTCACTCACCCCGATAGCACGGCGCGTCATAGTGTTTTCCTCTGAGTTGTGTTTGTTATTAACGAATGGCTTCTTTTATTCAAAAAAAAGCCGACTATCGAAGTCGGCTGTTTTTTATTTATTCAATTATTTGGTTCCGAAAATCTTATCGCCGGCATCGCCGAGCCCCGGAATGATGTATCCGTGCTCGTTAAGGCCCTGATCGATCGACGCGGTGTACAGTTCCACGTCCGGGTGCGCTTTTTCCAGCGCCGCAATACCTTCAGGGGCGGCAACCAGCACCAGCACTTTAATGCTGGAGCAGCCTGCTTTTTTCAGCAGGTCGATGGTGGCAATCATCGAACCGCCGGTTGCCAGCATCGGGTCAACCACCAGCGCCATGCGCTCGTCGATATTGGAAACCAGTTTCTGGAAGTACGGCACCGGCTCCAGCGTCTCTTCGTCGCGGTAGACCCCGACCACGCTGATGCGCGCGCTCGGCACGTTTTCCAGAACGCCTTCCATCATGCCCAGACCGGCGCGCAGGATCGGCACCACGGTGATTTTCTTACCTTTGATCTGTTCGATTTCCACCGGGCCGTTCCAGCCTTCGATGGTCACTTTTTCTGTAGCGAGGTCGGCGGTCGCGACGTAGGTCAGCAGACTACCCACTTCCGAGGCGAGTTCACGAAAGCGTTTGGTGCTGATGTCATTCTCACGCATCAATCCCAGCTTATGTTTGACGAGTGGGTGTTTCACTTCCACGATCTTCATACTCTTCTCCTTCCCCAGACAGTTAGCAGCCACAAAAAAAATCGCCGGATTATACCGCTTTTTGTCCGCGGCGCTACAGGTACTGTGTTGATCCCGATCAATCATAGCGGAAATGAGCCTGACTGAATAATCGCGCCTGCCCCCTAACAATGCACTCGCAAACGTTTGCCTGGGCTGTTAGAATTGCGCCGAAATTTATTTCTACCGCAAGTAAACGCGTGGGGACAGAAGCAGTGACCGATAAAACCTCTCTCAGCTACAAAGATGCCGGTGTTGATATTGACGCGGGTAATGCCCTGGTTGACCGTATCAAAGGCGTGGTGAAGAAAACCCGTCGCCCGGAAGTCATGGGTGGACTGGGTGGCTTCGGCGCGCTGTGCGCATTGCCGCAAAAATATCGTGAGCCAGTGCTGGTTTCCGGCACTGACGGCGTGGGCACCAAACTGCGTCTGGCGATGGATCTGAAACGCCACGACACCATCGGCATCGATCTGGTCGCCATGTGCGTGAACGACCTGGTGGTCCAGGGCGCGGAGCCGCTGTTTTTCCTTGACTATTACGCCACCGGTAAACTGGACGTGGATACCGCCTCAAGCGTGATCAGCGGTATCGCCGAAGGCTGTCTGCAATCGGGCTGTGCGCTGGTCGGCGGTGAAACGGCAGAAATGCCGGGCATGTACCACGGCGAAGATTATGACGTCGCCGGTTTCTGCGTCGGTGTGGTAGAAAAATCAGAAATCATTGATGGTTCAAAAGTGGCCGACGGCGATGTGCTGATTGCGCTGGCCTCAAGCGGCCCGCACTCAAACGGTTATTCGCTGGTGCGCAAAATTCTGGAAGTCAGCGGCAGCGATGCGGAAACCACTGAGCTGGAAGGCAAACCGCTTGCCGATCACCTGCTGGCGCCGACACGCATCTATGTGAAGAACATTCTCGAACTGATTGAGCACGTCGACGTTCACGCTATCGCTCACCTGACCGGCGGCGGTTTCTGGGAAAACATTCCGCGCGTGCTGCCGGATAACACCCAGGCGGTAATCGACGAAGCGTCCTGGCAGTGGCCAGCCGTGTTCAACTGGCTGCAAACGGCCGGTAACGTCAGCCGCCATGAAATGTACCGCACTTTCAACTGCGGCGTGGGTATGCTGATCGCCCTGCCGGCAGCAGAAGCGGATAAAGCTATTGAGCTGATGAATGCTAAAGGCGAAACCGCCTGGAAAATCGGCGTTATCAAAGCCTCCGATTCCGCCGAACGCGTGGTCATTGCGTAATGAAAAATATCGTGGTGCTTATTTCCGGTAACGGCAGCAATTTGCAGGCCATTATCGATGCCTGTAAGCAGAAAAAAATTAACGCCACGATCCGTGCGGTTTTCAGTAATAAGGCCGACGCGTTCGGCCTTGAACGTGCGCGCGAAGCTGATATTCCTGCGCACGCCCTGACCGCCGATCTGTTTGCCAGCCGCGAGGCATTTGATCGTGAACTGATGCAGGAAATCGACGCCTACGCCCCGGATCTGGTGGTGCTGGCCGGTTACATGCGCATTCTCAGTCCCGCGTTTGTGGCGCACTTTGCCGGACGTCTGATCAACATTCACCCTTCCCTGCTGCCGAAATATCCGGGGCTGCATACCCATCGTCAGGCGCTGGAAAACGGCGATACGGAGCATGGCACCTCGGTGCACTTCGTAACGGATGAACTCGACGGCGGCCCGGTAATTCTGCAGGCCAAAGTGCCGATTTTTGAGGGCGATACCGAAGCGGACATTACTGCCCGCGTACAGACCCAGGAACATGCGATCTATCCGCTGGTGGTGAGCTGGTTTACCGAAGGCCGCCTGGCGATGCGCGATAACCGCGCGTGGCTGGATGGCGTACCGCTTCCGCCGCAGGGCCATGCCTGCGACTGATCCATAAAACGCATCGCGGCATGAATTCCGCCCGCGATGCGCTTATTTTATTCACAGAATCAATAATAAATTCCAGTTTATTTTCACCTGCGCGGCGAGTAAAATTCGCGCTGGTTATTTTTCTCTGGAGCAATGGATTATGCTCAAAAACTTCCGCTTTATTCTCGCCACCTGGATTTTACCTGCCCTGCTGTTGTTTTACGCCTGCGGTCAGTTCATTCATATAAATAAATCACATGATAAAGTTGTATCTATTTATCAGATTTATGAAACTTCTACTGAAATTATCAAATCCTATATCTCTCCGCCGTCAAAACCGGATAAAGAATACCTGCAGCATAAAGCTAATGCCGAACTTTATGCCCAGTTCCCGCCGGAAATGTTCGCCTTTATGAAGGTGGTCACCGCCGAATGGTATTTGTCGATCTCAAGCATGGTATGCGCCCTGCTGTCGCTGTTTTGCGGCATTCTGGCCCAGCGCTTCTGCCTGCGCTGTCGGGATATGGTGGGCCACAGCGAAGATGGCGACGTCAGCCTGTTTAACTGGTTTCGTAACCTGCTCGGGTGGACCAGCGCGGCACAACTGTTATTTCTGATCCTGGCGCTGTTAACCATTATTGTTTTCGATATGCTGTGGTTCTCTTATCAGGTTAAGAAAAACGAAACCTGGGAGATGGTATATATCGTCGGCGAAACCCTGGCCGGATTTATTGGCGTGGTGCTGCTGTGTAATCTGGTGAAAGTCGCCGATTGCCTGCGCTTATTTACCATTCAGGCGCGGGTATTATGCGCTATTCCCCTCACTGAACAGGACGAGCCGCAATTATGGCAGTGGCTGCGGACGCTGTGTGCGGAACATGACGTCGCGCTGCCGGATAATATCGTGGTGGGCATGAACAGCGCGTATTACGCTACAGCCGAAATCCTGCAAATAAAAGGCGGGCCGCGGCTGACGGGCGTCACCCTGCACCTGCCGCTGCGTCAGATCGCCACGGTGAATAAACGCAGGCTGGCGGACGAGGTGCTGGCGGCACTGGGCGATATTAAAATCATCTCCCCTTACGATGAACAGGATCTACTGACGCCCTGGGCAAGCCTCGAACTGAACAGGCTGCATAGCGACGATCGGCTGAAACGTCATCCACTGGCCGACGCGCTGCTCAACCCGGCGCTGACGCTGTGCGGGCTGTTCCTCGGGCCGTTCAGCCTGGCGATTAATGAAAACGTGCAGGGGCAGCTCTGGACGCTCTCCTCGCTGACCATTAAAAACGACGCCGTACACGCCGCCGGGCTGTTCTCCAGCCTGCGCTATCTGGCGACACGGCTGGCGCAACAGCTGCCGCATGGCGGCATCAGCGCCTGATG
>NZ_CP127837.1:4241461-4353971 GCF_030291195.1 Enterobacter sp. PGRG2
TTAATGTCATACTTCCCTGTCACAATTGGACAACCTGTGGCAAAGCTCGCCATAATGAAGGCAGAGACGGATTGCCACGAACCGTGATTGAACCGGAGTGTGAGTTGTAATGGGTCAGGAAAAGCTATATATCGAGAAAGAATTAAGCTGGCTGGCGTTCAATGAGCGCGTCCTTCAGGAAGCCGCGGATAAATCGAACCCGCTTATCGAACGCATGCGTTTTTTGGGTATCTATTCCAACAACCTTGATGAGTTCTATAAAGTGCGTTTTGCCGAGCTGAAACGCCGGATCATCATCAGCGAAGAGCAAGGCTCTAACGCCCATTCACGCCATTTACTCGGCAAGATCCAGGCCCGTGTGCTAAAAGCCGATCAGGAATTTGACGGCCTTTATAATGAACTGCTGCTGGAAATGGCCCGTAACCAGATCTTCCTCATCAACGAACGCCAGCTTTCTGTTAACCAGCAGAGCTGGTTGCGTAACTATTTCAAACACTATCTGCGCCAGCACATTACGCCCATTTTGATTAATCGCGAAACCGATCTGGTGCAGTTCCTGAAAGACGATTACACCTATCTGGCGGTGGAAATTATCCGTGGCGACGCCATTCGCTATGCGTTGCTGGAGATCCCGTCCGACAAGGTGCCACGTTTTGTCAATCTGCCGCCGGAAGCGCCGCGCCGCCGTAAGCCGATGATCCTGCTGGATAACATTCTGCGCTACTGCCTCGATGATATTTTCAAAGGCTTCTTTGATTACGATGCGCTCAACGCCTACTCGATGAAAATGACCCGTGATGCCGAGTATGACCTGGTGCATGAAATGGAAGCGAGCCTGATGGAGCTGATGTCCTCCAGCCTGAAACAGCGTCTGACCGCCGAGCCGGTGCGCTTTGTTTATCAGCGGGATATGCCTGACGCGATGGTGGAAATGCTGCGCGACAAGCTGACCATTTCGCGCTATGACTCCATCGTGCCCGGCGGCCGCTATCATAACTTCAAAGACTTTATTGGCTTCCCGAACGTCGGCAAAGCCAATCTGGTGAATAAGCCCCTGCCACGTCTGCGCCACATCTGGTTCGATAAATTCCGTAACGGATTCGATGCCATCCGCGAGCGCGATGTGTTGCTGTACTATCCGTACCACACCTTTGAGCACGTGCTGGAACTGTTGCGTCAGGCGTCGTTCGATCCGAGCGTGCTGGCGATCAAAATTAACATTTACCGTGTGGCGAAAGATTCGCGCATTATTGATGCGATGATCCATGCGGCGCATAACGCCAAAAAAGTCACCGTGGTGGTGGAGCTGCAGGCGCGTTTCGACGAAGAAGCCAATATCCACTGGGCGCGTCGTCTCACCGAGGCGGGCGTACACGTGATCTTCTCCGCGCCCGGACTTAAGATCCATGCCAAGCTGTTCCTCATCTCCCGTAAAGAAGGCGATGAAGTGGTGCGTTATGCCCATATCGGCACCGGTAACTTTAATGAAAAAACCGCGCGCCTGTATACCGACTATTCACTGTTGACGGCGGATGCGCGGATCACCAACGAAGTGCGTCGGGTGTTTAACTTTATCGAGAATCCATACCGTCCGGTAAACTTCGATTACCTGCTGGTTTCGCCGCAAAACTCCCGTCGCCTGCTGTATGATATGATCGACCGCGAAATTGCCAACGCGCAGAACAACCGCCCGTCCGGGATCACTCTGAAGCTGAATAACCTGGTTGATAAAGGCCTGGTGGACAGGCTGTATGCGGCCTCGGGTTCCGGCGTGATGGTAAATCTGCTGGTGCGTGGTATGTGTTCGTTGATCCCACAGCTTGAGGGCATCAGCGACAATATCCGTGTGATCAGCATCGTTGACCGTTATCTTGAACACGATCGCGTTTATATTTTTGAAAACGGGGGCGATAAGCAGGTTTATCTCTCCTCCGCCGACTGGATGACGCGTAATATTGATTACCGTATTGAAGTGGCAACGCCGCTGCTGGATCCGCGCCTGAAACAACAAATACTGAATATTGTGGATCTTCAGCTTAACGATACGGTTAAAGCGCGTTATATCGACAAAGAGCTGAGCAACACTTATGTACCCCGTGGTAATCGCCGTAAAGTGCGCTCGCAACTGGCGATTTACGATTACATCAAATCACTCGAGCAGCCCGACTAATCTATGCCTATAAATGACAACGCCCCTCGCCCGCAGGAATTTGCTGCGGTCGACCTTGGTTCGAACAGTTTCCACATGGTGATTGCCCGTGTGGTGGATGGCGCGATGCAGATCATCGGCCGTCTGAAGCAGCGTGTGCACCTGGCCGACGGGCTGGACGATAAAAATATGCTCAGCGAAGAGGCAATGGAGCGCGGGCTGAGCTGCCTTGCGCTGTTTGCCGAACGTTTGCAGGGCTTTGAGCCGTCCAGCGTCTGCATTGTCGGCACCCATACCCTGCGCCAGGCGCTGAACGCCTCGGAGTTTTTAAAACGCGCCAGCGAGGTGATCCCCTATCCCATTGAAATCATTTCCGGCAACGAAGAAGCGCGGCTGATTTTTATGGGCGTGGAGCACACGCAGCCGGAAAAAGGCCGCAAGCTGGTGGTGGATATTGGCGGCGGCTCGACGGAGCTGGTGATTGGCGAAGATTTCGAACCTAAGCTGGTGGAAAGCCGCCGTATGGGTTGCGTGAGCTTTGCGCAGCTCTATTTCCCTGGCGGCACCATCAGCCGGGAAAACTTCCAGCGTGCGCGCCTTGCCGCCGTACAAAAACTGGAAGGTCTGGCGTGGCAGTACCGTATTCAGGGCTGGAATGTCGCGCTGGGCGCATCCGGCAGCATCAAGGCCGCCCACGAAGTGTTGCTGGCGATGGGCGAAAAGGACGGTTTTATCACGCCGGAACGCCTGGATCTGCTGGTCAGTGAAACCCTGAAAGCCAAAAACTTTGACGCGCTGAGCCTGCCGGGTCTGTCAGACGAGCGTAAAGCGGTGTTCGTGCCGGGGCTGGCGATCCTTTGCGGCGTGTTCGACGCGCTGGCGATCCGCGAGCTGCGTCTTTCCGACGGCGCGCTGCGTGAAGGCGTGCTGTATGAGATGGAAGGTCGCTTCCGCCATCAGGATATTCGCAGCCGCACGGCACAAAGTCTGGCGAATCAGTACAATATCGACCGGGATCAGGCGAAGCGCGTACTGGAAACCACCATGCTGATGTACGATCAGTGGCTGGCGCAAAATCCTAAGCTCGATAATCCGCAACTGGCGGCGCTGCTGCGCTGGTCAGCCATGCTGCATGAAGTGGGCCTGAATATTAATCACAGCGGTATGCACCGTCATTCAGCCTATATTCTGCAACACAGCGATCTGCCGGGCTTCAACCAGGAGCAGCAGATGATGATGGCAACGATGGTGCGCTATCACCGCAAGGGGATCAAAATTGACGATCTGCCGCGTTTCGCGCTGTACAAAAAGAAGCATTACCTGCCGCTGATCCAGTTGCTGCGCCTTGGCGTGCTGCTGAATAACCAGCGTCAGGCCACCACCACGCCGCCGACCCTGCGTCTGAAGACCGATGACAATCACTGGACGCTGAGCTTCCCCCATGACTGGTTCAGCCAGAATGCGCTGGTGCTTTTTGATCTCGAAAAAGAACAGGAGTACTGGCAGTCGGTTACCGGCTGGATGCTCAAGATCGAGGAAGAAGACGCCCCGGACAACGTGGCCGCCTGATCGCCTCCGCCGTCATCGCCTGCTCAGGCGCGCAATGACGGCAAAGCTGCTCTATCAACCAGGCCGCTCAGCGGCTCTGGTTTGCCAATCAGATAGCCCTGCATATAGTCGATCCCCAGCTCCATGGCCGCGCGCAGGATCTCCTCGCTTTCTACGTACTCCGCCACCACCTGCATCTTTTTCATGCGCGCCAGATGAACAATGGACGCGACAATCTGATAATCGAGGCTGTTCGAGGTGATATTGCGGATAAAGCTGCCGTCGATTTTTAAAATATCGGCATTAACGTTTTTCAGCCGCGCATAGCTGGCATAGCCGGTGCCAAAATCATCAATCGCCACCCGGCAGCCCATATGTTGCAGCTGTCCGAGGGTCTGATTAGCCTGTTCGATGTTGGTAAGGGAATTGCTTTCCGTCACTTCGAAAATCAGTTGCCAGGCTTCGATATTCCAGGCTTTCAGCAGGCGGCTGACTTCCAGCGTAAACTGCGCGCGGCAGACGGACGACGGGGAAAGGTTGATGGCAAAACGCTGACCGGGCAGCACATCGCGATGGGCATCCATAAAGCGTAACGTATTTTCTATTACCCACTTGTCGATGCGCGACGACAAACCAAGTTCGTGCGCCACCGGCAGGAAGCTGTCCGGGCCGATATATTCGCCGTTATCCCCCACCATGCGCAGCAGGATCTCATGATAATTATCGCCACGGATGCCGGCGATAGGCTGGGCAAGCAGCACAAAACGATCCGCTTCCAGCGCCTGCTGGAGCCGGTTCATCATCTCGACTTTATCTTTCAGGCCCCGCTGTAAGCTGGCGGCGCCGCGACGTTGCAGACTTTCCGGATGATTGGTCGCCAGCGACAGATCCGCCACTGTGCTTAACTCGCCCAGCAGCAGGTAAAGATGGACGACGGGTGAACGCACGTAGCAATAGCTGATCCCCACCTGCGGCTGTAGCGGCATGCCATCCCAGACGAAGCGGAACTGCTTGATCCTGGCGTCCAGCGCGTCAATACGCTCTTCATAGGATTCCGTATTCAGACGGATCACCAGATCGGGCCCCGAAAGATGATAGACATCCTCATGGGTATGCAGATCCTGACGCACCCACTCTGCCAGTTTTTGTTTGTACTGAATGCGCAGCATGACGCCGTAATTACGTCCTAACATTTCCAGTTCAGGGACACGCAGAAAACAGAGTACCGACCAGGGCGTATCCGCCAGCGCGCGGTTCAGCGCCCGCAGGTTAGGCATGTGCATCACCGGATCGAGGTAAGCGAGTTTTCGGACGCGAACATGGGCCATACGTTCGCTGGTGGCCAGCATCGACATATAGTTAATGATGAATGAGAACACCAGATAACTGGACGAGGTGATGGTCAGCTGGATGCCATAGTCCTGGCGGACCGGCAGGTAACAGTAAAAATAGTGCACCGCGACGATAAGAAACGGCGTCCAGACCACCGACATAAAACGATAGCCGAAGCGCATCGCTCCCCACAACATTACCGGCATTAACAGCGTCAGCGTGTAGTTGGAGCTGAAAATGGTACTTTCTTCATTCATGGGTTGCAGTAAAAAACCCAGGATGACGATGAGTAAGCCAAGCCACAGCACGACTTCAACCCGTGAGCATCGCGGATGGAATTCACGTCGCATCTGGGTAATAAAACTGCGCACATAGCGCGGATGGCGGATGATACGGATCAGCAGATAGCACATCGGTATGCCGGTCAGACAGCCTACCATCAACGCCTGAAAATTGATCAGCGTACGAACGCTCCACGGACTGGAACCCGCCATCATGCTGTAGTTATTGTACATGCCGAGGTAAGTCGTCAGCTGAAAGATAAGCAGAATAATGGCGGCAGGACAGATCACCTGCCAGAAAAGGCGCTGCCCCATTAAATCGGCATTTCCGTACGACACCATATGCCGTCGCGTGACAAAAAGGCGATACCCCGCCCAGCTAAGGATGGTCGGGATAAGAAAATGGACAGTTTTTGCCAGAATTTCCATACCGACGGTATGGGGGTAGTAGTGGAAAACCAGCGCAAGCGTGATGCCAGGCAGCGCCGCCCAGCCAAAAAACAGCATCAGGCTGATAAAAAATGCCAGCGGCAGATAGTAGAGCGTAACGACACCGCCAGCAATCTGGGTGGATGTATTAGCAAGGATAACGAATGGCAGTAAAACAACAGGGAGGAAAAGCGGTAGCGCCCACCATTGATCTTTGTATTGTTGATACCTTTTTAAAAAAGTCATAGATGCTCGTCAGAAAACCCAGGGTCCAGGAGGGGCGTTTCAGGCAGGCATCCAACCCGTCTGTAAAGGTACGATTTCGTGAAGTCTGTTGCGATTTTAGTTATGTACTGCCATGAATAACTGATCTGCATCAAAAAAACGGCCCACACTAATCAATAATTACACAATTAATCATTCCAGCACTTTATTTATAGATATTATGAATGTTTCGCGCCGGAATATATAATTCTGATTAATATTTTTTTGACGATTTTTTACATTATTGTGAATTGACCTGCATCTGGCTTTGTGCCTTAATAACGTACCGCCCGTCGATCGGGCTTACCTTATAGGACCCCTTGTGAGTCAGGCAAACAGTATGCGAAAACGACATCGATTTGACAGTCGCATGACCCGTATCGTACTTCTCATCAGCTTCTTCTTCTTTTTTGGCCGCTTCGTCTATTCCTCTATTGGCGCCTGGTATCATCATCAGGATAAAGCCCAGTCTCAACAGATTAGCCAGACTATCGACCCCACCGCACAACGCTAAGACTTCACCCTGTCAGACAGCACGCTCCTGTTAGCGTGGGCATTCCTGCGTCCGTAAAAATTTACCCTGTAACCGCCCTGCGCTGACAGGTGGCGGCTCCTGCACGAACCCTCCCCCAGGGGCCGCTCTTTTATTCATCTATACTCATAATGACTTACCGGCTGCACTTTTGCGTAAAATGATCCGTTCGCCTCATTTTACCCGCTAGAATTTAAGGAAAATCTGAGGGAATGAAAGAAACTATACGCAAGCACATCATTTCCTGGGTTGAAGAGAATATCTATTCTCTGGCAAACATTGACGATCTGACCAAAGTGTTAGGCTATAGCAGACGTACTATTGAAACCTGGTTTAAGCAACAATATGGTCAATCGTTGGGTGATTACATCCTTAAACGGAGAATATGCCGTGCAGCAGTGTTGATCCGCATGACGTCACTGCCGATCACCGAAATTGCATACTTATTTCATTATCAGAGCAGTCAGGGGTTTGCCAGAGCCTTTAAAAAATTTACTGGCCTGTCGCCCACAGATTATCGCAGATCAGACGTCTGGGAATTTGATAAATTACAGCCTTCATTGTTGCTGAAAGACGTCCAGTTGCCGGAGGTGGAGCTGTGCACCATAACGCGGGAATTTGCTTACAACCACACGGTGACGGTGCATGATCATATTTTTGAGCCAGCTGTATCTGACGTGACGAAAAGCATTAAAAAATTATTACTTGATAATGAAGAAGTTATAAAAGAACTGGCTATCTCAGCTAAGCACTCTGCGCTGTTAAGTAAAGGACGCGAAAGTATAGTCGATGTGGATATCTCCTGGGCGACATCAACGAAATCAGCAACAGCAGAAAACACTCATCTTTTTAGTGGTAATTATGCAAAAATGAATTTCGAAGGGGACTGGGATACCTATGGAGCTTTTAGCAAAATTGTTTATATGCTCATCATGACCAGATATAAATTAAAGCTGCGTCATGAAATACACTTAATGAAATTAAATTTTTATTCAGAGGAACGCGTAAACTTCAGCATTTTCATTCCGGTAATGTAATTAAAAAATCTGTCGATAGTTATTAAAAGCTGAACATATAATGCACCCTCTTTAACCTGGGCTGTAGCACACAGCATGATTTTAATTTACTAATCAATACCTGTATTATGAAAGATTTAATCATTATTGCTGATTCAGTATTTTCAAATACTACACCACAACTCCACTTATTATCATTACTGATATTAATTGCTACGGACGTCGCGGCGTTTTCAGCGATCCTTGTCAAATATTATTGTGATAAACATAAAAAGCATTATCTACTGCTGAGCATGGCTTTTCTGGCAGGTGCACTGTTTTACACAGAAAGTACCTCTATCGTCTATGACGCGACGACATGGCGCACCATCGATTTCGTGCGATCAATGAGTAAAGCCGCAAATCCTGGAATATTTAACCTGGCAAGACAAGTATGCACCATGAGCTTTATTTTTACCGCGCTTTTGATGTATGCCGCGGATATAAAAGAGCATGGCAAATGCCTGAAGAATGACAGCATCATATTATCCCTGTCAGCGGCATATATTATCTGTGTATATATCGCCGCCTGTTATCTCTATAAAGATGCAGCTATCCCATCGCCTGGGCATCCCGTGGCACTAAAAAATATGGACTATGCCCGTTATGCCTGTGGTGCGCTCGCGCTGGTGTTGTTTGTGCTGGTTGTTTATTACAACAATTTTAACAACACCCTCTGGAATGGCATTGCCGCGCTAATGCTGACAGAAATGCTGTGCGTTGTGATTCTTTATATTTATGGCCAGGAGAGTATTGTAGCCTGGAACCTGATCAGGGGCATAAAAGTGAGTTGCCGTTTGCTCATCACGACTTTCATCATTGCCGATACCCTCACCTCGTTAAAAAAGGTGTGCCATATGCGCATGTACGATGCATTAACAAAAGCCTATAACCGCACCTATTTTCTTGAGGAAATAGAAACACTGCTGGCGCACAAAAACAAAAAAAACGGATTCAGTGTACTGTTACTTGATCTGGATAAATTCAAAGAGATTAACGATACCTTCGGACATCAAAAAGGCGATCAGGTGCTTCAGGAATTTGCACAGGTGATCCGCAACAATCTTGGCTCAAAAGATATTTTTGCCCGTCTCGGCGGTGATGAGTTTGCCATTATATTACCCGCCGCTTCTGAAAAAGAGGCGCAATATGTGGCGGATAACATATGCAAAAACGTCGCGCGGCTTTCCCACTCCTCCTCCCTTGGATTACCAGGCGAGATAACCGCGAGCATCGGTATTTACCGTAGTAACGGTACGGAAAGCGTGAAAGATATTATCGGCTTTGCTGACGTGGCGCTCTATGAAGCGAAACGTGAAGGCAAGAACAGAAGCATCGTTTTTGATGGCGATTATTACTCGATGACTACCTGAAAATAAATGAGGCATGAGATGACTGTTGATAATTTTCCGCTCAACGAACGGGATATTGATTCTGTCGCTTTTTCTGTCGCTTTTAGCGAGTGGCTGGGCATTGACAATTTGCAGGCGTGTACGCTTACCAGCCTGACGCCGCAGGAGCGAAAAATATTTGAGGAAAAGCTTTCCCGCTATCGTATTTTTTGTCAGACCGCGTCTGGAGAAGAATTTTTTTCTCACCGGTTGTTTCAGGATAAAAAATGAAAGCAAGCTTTTAGCTCGCGGGTCAGAAAAGCTAACCCTTTCCGGTCCATAAATAAAATAACTTTAGCCTCACCATTATGTCTTTATCAGGCAAGGGACAGTATCACTCTGATAAATTACATGAGGGCCTATGTTTAACGTAAAGAAAAGCAGTGTAAAAAACCCGTTATAAATTAATTGCAGTTTGTCTGGCGTCTTATTTTAGCTGCCAGGTTAATGCACAGCCTCAGAATTATAATGCGCTGGTACGGGAAGCCAGAAACGGCAATACCACGCCCGCGCTGGCCTGGTTCGCCTCCCACGCATCGCTAAACAATCAACAAATTGCGGACTGGTTACAGATCGCCTCCTGGGCAGGCGAGGATGCGCAGGTGATTTCTGTATATGAGCGCTTTAGCCATCAAAACTTACCGCTGCGGGCTTATCCGGCGGCGGCTAAAGCTTATCGCAATCAGAAACGCTGGTCTGAATCATTACAGCTCTGGAAACGTTTATGCGACAAGGATCCTGCCAATGCCGACTATCAGCGGGGATATTTATTAACGCTGGCGGACAGCGGTGATCATAAAGCCGCTATAGAACATGTAAATACGTTGCTTAAGAAGGATCCGGACAGCCGTAACTATCTGGCGGCGGCCTGGGTGTATCGACTCGCCGGACAGGAGCAGAATGAACTTTTTGCCAGTACGATGGCGATGCAGCATTCATCATCAGGCACGGGTGTTAAAGAATATAAGGAGGCGCTGCAGGATAACGATCTTTCGTATGTGTTGCTGAAAGAGAATGGATCTCACGCTGATCCTGATGCTCGTGCCGGTTATGCTGCCGAACTTGTACGACTGGCGTTTATGCCAACCCGTAGTGAATCCGAGCGCTATAACATTGCCGATCGCGCGTTAGCCACCTACCAGTCATTATTAAGTGAGTGGAAGGATAAAAAAGAGCTGGCCCCTTACTATCGCCGCGCTCTTATTGATCAAATGGGTGCGCTGCTTGCACGCGACAGGCATAAGGATGTGCTTAAGCAGGAAAAAGTACTGAAAAGTGAAGGTATCGCGCTTCCCGAATATGCCCGCTACTGGGTCGCATCGGCCTATTTGCATGAAAAGAAACCGCAGCAAGCCGAAGCAATGCTGAAAGACCTTTTCTACAGCAAGGGAGTATTAAAAGAAGACGTTACCGAAGAGCAACGTGCCGATCTATTTTATAGCCATCTGGAAAGCAATCGATTTAAATCGGCGTCGCTGCTGACAAATCATATTCTGAAAAAAGAGCCTGTTCATACTTATATGCCAGGTTCGCCGCTGCCTTTGCCAAATAACGAATGGTTGCAGGGCCATCTGTTTTTGGCCGAGCTGCATGAATATGCCAACGACCTTCCTGCGGCTGAACGTTACCTGCGTAATCTCAAAGACAGGGCACCGGGTAACCAGAACCTGAAAATTGACTATGCGCGAGTGCTGATGGCCAGAGGCTGGCCGCGTAAGGCTGAGAAGGAATTAAAGAAAGCGGAAGTGCTTGAGCCGACAAACATTTCGCTGGAAGTAGAACAGAGCTATGTCGCAATGGCGCTTCAGGACTGGCGACACGCTGAACTGTTATTAGCGGACGTGCAAAAACGCGATCCGGCAAATTCTGCGGTGAAAGAGCTGAAACGGGCCCACGATATTCATCATTCCGCGGAGCTGCGTGTTGGCGCAACAGTCGATCTGGATTCTGACAGCCCTGATTCCGGCCGCCATGACAACAGCTTTACCACGACCATTTATACCCCGCCGCTGGCAAAAAACTGGCGGGCATTTGCGGGCTTTGGCGAGATCAACAGTCATTTCACCGAAGGCCAGGGTAACGTTCGCGACTGGTCAGCAGGCTTAGAGTGGCGTTCGCGCGATATCTGGATGGAAGGCGAAATCATGGAGCGTCATTTTAATCATGGCGATAAATTAGGCGGCCGCTTCTCGGCGCGCTATGACCTTAACGATAATTTCAGTATCGGTACGCAGGCGGAGCGTATTTCGCATCGCACACCTGCGCGTGCCTTGAAGCATGGTATTACGGCAAATAGCGCTGAAGCCAGCGTGCAATGGCAGAAAAAGAAGATACTACGTACTTTTATAATAGTGCTTGGCATCAGCATGCTTACAGCCTGTAACGATCACCGAAAGGTATCGTTTTCTTCACCGGACACACGGCAAAAATTACGTGCGGAAAATCCCTGGCCTGACAACAGCTTTATTGTGCTGGCTTACCATGACGTTGAGGATGAGAGTGCCGATCAGCGCTTTATGTCGGTACGCACCAGCGCGCTACGGGAGCAATTTTCCTGGCTGCGGGAAAATGGCTATCATCCCATTAGCGTGGAGCAAATTCGCGCAGCTCACAGAGGCGAAATAACCTTACCCGCCAAAGCCGTTTTGCTGAGCTTTGACGACGGTTATCAGAGTTTCTATACCCGCGTTTTTCCACTACTGAAAGCCTATCAGTGGCCCGCTTTATGGGCCCCCGTGGGCAGTTGGGTCGATACGCCAGCCAATAAAAAGGTAAAGTTTGGCGATGAGTATATTGATCGGGAGAAAATCGCGACATGGCAGCAAATTGCTGAACTTGCCCGCTCGCCGCTTGTGGAAATAGGCGCTCATACCTGGAACTCCCATTACGGTGTGCAAGCTAACCCCAGCGGAAGCAAATTGCCAGCAATCGCTAACCGTTTCTATAACCCGACAACCTCGACCTATGAAACGGAGCAACAATATCGTCGACGCGTTAGCGCAGATGGTAAAAATATCGCTGAGCATCTAAAAAAATATACCGGCAAACAACCCAAATCCTGGGTGTGGCCGTATGGTGCTGAAAATGGCGTGGCCATACAGGAGCTCAAAAAGCTGGGTTTTGATACCTTCTTTACGCTTGAGGACGGACTCGCCACGGTAGATAACCTGGACGCGATCCCACGCCTGTTAATTGATAATAACCCGTCGCTGATTGATTTTGCGCAAATGGTCGCCAGCGTGCAGGAACAGTCAGAGATGCGTTCAATCAGCGTGAGCATTGATAGCATTTATGATGTCGATAAAAATCGGCAGGAGAAGAATATTGATCTTCTTGTTCAGCGCATTAAAGACATGAATGTGAGTACGGTATTTTTACAGGCATCGGTAACGCCGGTAGCAAATAGCGCCACTCGCGAGGTGTATTTCCCCAATCGCTGGTTACCTGTCCGGGAAGACCTGTTCAATCGTCTCGCCTGGCAACTCAGGACGCGCACGGATGTGGCGGTATATGCCTCAATGCCGCTGTTGAACTGGGACTTCAGCCCGGCCGGGAAAGACAAGCCCTCAAAGGTGATCGATGACGTCACCTGGCAAAAAATACACGACATGTATGAGGACCTGGCCGAACACAGCGTCTTTGACGGCGTTGTTTTTGTCGATGAGAAAGCGTCCCGTAAACGGGAGTTCGCCAACAAGTCGACGCCCACCGCGCTAACGGTTTCTCTGGCGAATACGGTTAAATCTGTTCGCGGACCGTCGATAAAAACGGCACGTCAGATTATTGCCATGCCGGAATTGCACCCGCAAATGGACGACATGTTTAATCGACGTATTCAGGAGTCATTACGCCTTTACGACTGGACGATAGTTGTCGCTAATCCCTACCGGGCGAAGCAAGACAAAAAGTTTGCCAGTAAGTGGCTACAGCAGCTTGCCCGCTATATCACCAGCTTCTCTGCTGCGAACGATAAAGCAATAGTGCAATTAGAAACGCAATCTGTTGATGCTAAAGACATTGCCAGCTGGATGGAGTTATTACAACTCAACGGCGTAAAAAATTATGGTTACACCCCGGACGATCTTATTACTGGTGAAGATCATGTCCGCGTAATAAGTCCTGAGATCTCAACTAACTGGTATCCAGAAAATGAATAATCGTATTGTTTCGCTCATTATCCTGTGCCTGGTGGTGAGCATTCCGCTGGTGATAGCCCTGTTATTTTCCGTTGAAACGATGCTTCGCTTTGTTTTCTTCTGGCCCTTTTTTATGTCTGTTTTATGGATGGCCGGGGGGCTGCTGTTCTGGTTCAGTCGTGAACGGCACTGGTCATGGGGGCGGGAAGATGATGTTCCCACGCTAAAAGGCAAGCCGCTGGTTTCGGTAATTGTCCCCTGTTATAACGAGGAGAACAACGTCGCCGAAACCATCGAATCGGTGCTGAATCAGCGTTACAAGAATATTGAAGTGATCGCCGTCGACGATGGCTCAACGGATGGCACAGGATTTATTCTTAATCGTCTGGCGAAACAGCATTTACGGCTGCGCGTTATCCATCTGGCGCATAACCAGGGCAAAGCCATCGCGTTAAAAACCGGCGTGGCGGCGGCGAAAAGTGAATGGTTAGTATGCATTGATGGCGATGCAAAACTCGATCGTGACGCGGTGGCTTATATTGTGGCGCCCATGCTTGAGAATCCCCGCGTCGGAGCGGTTACAGGTAACCCGCGTATTCGCACCCGCTCAACGCTAATCGGCAAAATTCAGGTCGGTGAATTCTCCTCTATTATCGGCATGATTAAACGCACGCAGCGCATGTATGGCCAGATATTTACCATCTCCGGCGTGGTAGCGGCTTTCCGCCGTACAGCGCTGGCGGATGTGGGCTACTGGAGTGAGGATATCATTACTGAAGATATTGATATCAGCTGGAAGCTACAGCTTAAGCACTGGAGCATTTTTTATGAACCGCGCGCATTGTGTTGGGTATTGATGCCCGAAACCTTAAAAGGTTTATGGAAACAACGTTTACGCTGGGCGCAGGGCGGCGCGGAAGTCTTCAGAAAGAATATGACGCGACTGTGGCAGTGGAAAAACCGCCGTATGTGGCCGCTATTTACTGAATATTGTCTTTCCACCGCCTGGGCTTTTACCTGCGTGATCAGTTTTATCCTGTTTCTTGCCAGCCCGCATGGTGCAATGACGCTGTCAAATATGGCGCTCGATGGACTGGCAGGGATCATTTTGTCCTGTATTTGCATCGCCCAGTTTGCGGTCAGCCTGCTTATCGACAGCCGCTATGAGAAAAACCTCGCAGGCGCACTTTTCTGGGTCATCTGGTTCCCGGCCATTTACTGGGTGCTGAGCCTGATGACGACAATAGTCGCCTTTACCCGGGTAATGATTATTTCGCAGAATAAACGGGCGCGCTGGATCAGCCCGGATCGTGGTATTGAAAGAGGTTGATATGGAAAATCACATCATTTGCACAGAAACGCGACCATTACGTTATGGCCTTGACCTGTTCCTGACCTGTATTGTCTGGTTGCTGTTTATCAGTTTATTAGCGTTAAGCCTGATAAAATTCTTCAATCCTGAAATATTAGGAGAAGAAGTGATCCATCGACTGAAGGTTTACTTTTATTTCTCCTGTCTGAATGCCATAGGTCTTATTATCTGGGCGACCTACAATCGTCTGCGTTTTCGGTATGAGAGGCGCAAAAACGCCCAGCGCATTCAGTTGCCGAACCTGATGGCAAGCCTGGATGTGGACGCTGATACGTTCATGGAATTGCAGAAAGCGCAGCGCATTGTGGTTACGCATAACGACCATGGTCAAATTCAGAAGGTCACGCGTTTGTGACCGGAACGGGCATATCCTGCTGCCTGTAACGCATAAAAAGCCCGCGTCTGCGCGGGCTTGAAATGTGATCTTAATTGACGCTTTAGCTTTTAATTGAACCGTGACTCAGAAGCCTGCCAACTATAAGTATTATCTGCCGTTAACGAATCCCCAAGCTCCTGATAGGCGAAATCATAAAACTCTGCGCAGGCGTCGTAACCCGAGTAGTCCACCACCGCAAGACCAACGAATGCCCCGGTAAAGAAGCCGCCATAACTTTGCAGCACATAGTCGTCCGAGAGAATAGCGGAATCTAATGTAACGGGAATTTCAGTGAAAGTGATCCCATCAAAGCTGTATTCATAGGTGTAGGTTTCCTTGCGGACTTTCGTGCGAAACCAGACGTAATGAGTGTGTTCAGGGATCTTAATGGCGTCGTCTTTCAGATATGAAGTATATTTCCCACGGTTATTCTCAGCAATTTCAATGACAGCACCGTTAATTTCATTCCAGGTGATAAAAATAAAGCTCCAGTGGCGATCGTTATAATAGTTCGTTAACCCGGCCATTTGCTGATAATTAACGGGATCAAATTTGACTTTGACCTGTGCATCAAAATAGAAGGCCTGCCAGCGGCGGGCAATCAGCGACAGGTCATGGGTATTCGCCAGCGAGCCCTGCCCCCTTAACGTCAATTTACCCTCGCCCGTTGTGCCCATTTTTTCGGTGAACGGTACCCGGAGCGTATTCCAGTTAAGATCCAGTGTCGGCGATCGGAAGTCATCATACTGGCTATGATCTTTTGCGCTTTCGGTGTGGATAGCATCAGCTGGCCTTTCGACAAAAGTTTTGCCGCCATGCCCCCCTTCAATGCGGGGCCAGCCATCCTGATCCCAGTACACTTTCTGGATAGAGGTTTCTCTGCCGAGAGTTGACCAGCCACGGGGATCATAAACCGACTCGCCAGGACGATTCCACGGGCGGGCGCAGAGCGAGGCATAATACCATTCACCTTTGGGCGTTGAGACTAAAGAGCCATGCCCCTGCTTCTGAATATAACTGTCTGGCGTATCGACATTCGTCAAGAATACGTCTCCCGGCGCGGTTTCAAAACTGTCGGCTTCTAAGGTTCTGGAACGTGCCACCACTTCCTGGTGAGTAAACACCGTCCCTCCCTGCGCGGCAAAGAGATAATAATATCCGTTCAGTTTATAGAGGTGTGGTCCTTCAACAAGCGCCACCGCGGTGCCCCGATAAATCGTTCGTGCGGTTTCAAGCTTTAATTTCAGCGTCTGTGTATCAAGCTCGGTTAACGTGATGCCATTAAAAGGATGGTGATATTCCCGGTGGTCCCAGGTTTGTTGAACCAAATATTTACGACCATCGTCATCATGGAAAAGTGAGGCATCAAAACCGACGCCATTAAGCTTAACAGGTTCTGTCCATGGACCACGAATATCCGTTGCAGTGGTCAGATAATTGGTCATGTCTTTAAAAGCGCCCTCCGTGACTTTCACATCCGTATAAACTAACCAGAATTGGCCATCGGCGTAAGAGAGCGCGGGTGCCCAGATACCACCAGACGAAGGGTTGCCTTTCATCTCCAGAAGCGTGGTGGTTGACAACGGCGCAGGCAGAAGCTCCCAGTTTTGCAGGTCTTTTGACTGATGTAAGCGAACGCCCGGGAACCATTCAAAGGTTGAATTTGCGATATAGTAAGTGTCGTCAACACGAATAATACTCGGGTCGGCGTTAAAGCCAGGCAATACAGGATTTTGAATAAGCGACATATCATTACACCTTTCTTAAATTTTATTTATTGTTAATTTTTCTGACTACACACGAATCTCATCAAGCTGACGATTGATATCAGTGACATGTTTGTCTGAGATTGGATAGATTTGCATGACAATCATTGAAATCGCAGCTAACAGGATTGGGATCCAGACCGCGGTAATGACGATACCGTCCAGCGCGTGGGCGCTTTGCTGCGCTCCGGTTTCATTAAAGCCATAGGCCGCCAGTAACCAAAGGGGAATAGCGCCGCCGATGGTAAAACCAATTTTGAAAAACAGCCCCATGATGGCATTGATGATAGCGGCGTTGCGCTTACCTGATTTTAACTCGCCATAGGCGATAACTTCAGGCACCAGCGCCCACATGAAACCGGTCGCCGAGGTTAAGCCCCACTGTTTAATGAAGGTAGCTATGTAGGCAAGCCAGAGCGCATCATGCATACCTTCCCGTGACCAGACGTAAGTCAGCAATTCACCTGCGATAAACATGCCGAGGAAAAAATGGAAGAAGCCTTTTTTACCAAAAATTTTCTTCAGTTTTGGCCAGAAAACAGGGAATAAAATGCCGGGGATTGAGGCGACCAGGCCAATCGCTCCCATCCATTCTGAATGCCCCACTACGTACTGATTGAAAAAGCCATTAACGGTGTTCATGAAAAACATGAACGTAAACGCCAGCATGAAAAACAGTCCGAGAATAACCAGCGGCCGGTTATTTTTCAGTTCAAGGAACAGGTCTGTGGTTTTTACACTGGCCGTTTGTTCTGCTGTCGCCACAACACGTTCTTTGGTGAATTTATAACAGACGAAAAGCGCTACCGCCCCTAACAGCATATAAACTGAATACACCCCAAACCAGGCGTAGTTAGCGGAGGGGTCGGTATAGTTGCCCATATTCAGTTCAAGCCCAAAAAAGCCGGTATCCTTAAGAGTGCGATCTTTGGGCGCGGCCATCTGCACAAACATTGGAAAGAGCGTATAGACCAGCAGATTAGCGCTATTCGCCAGCATCATTCGCGTGCTGGTCAGTTTATCAATAGATTCCGGATCTCTTGTCAGTGACGCATTAAGTGAACCATAAGGAATGTTCACCACGGAATAAAGTAAATCCAGCGCCAGATAAATAATAAAGGCAAAAGCAACCGATCCCCTGATGCCGGGAATAGGTGCAAAAAGCAAAGCGGAGAGAATGACGAGTGGAACGCCTGCTCTTAAAAGCCACGGGCGATATTTTCCGGCAGGCGAACTTCTTTTGTCCACCCAGGTTCCCACCATCGGGTCCCAAAAGACATTGATGATACGGACAAACAAGAATATAAACCCGGCAGTCGCCGTACTGATAGTATTCACCGTCAGCATGTGAAGCGCCAGAAAACCGCCTACCGTACCGAACACCAGGTTTTGAGCAAAGTCGCCCATGCCATAACCAATACGCTCGCCGCGGGTTAATATATGATATTCATCATGCCGGTTGTGCTTTGTGTTTCCACTCATTTTAATCAGTTCTCCGGACTCTTTTGTGTAGGTGAAACACTTTCTGACACATGTGACTAAGGAGAATCCATTACGTTTTTGAACTAATTAATTATGTTTTTTTATTTCTGTGATCATAGATACAAAAGCTTTTCGCCGTTATTTTTTGCGAAGCGGCTCACGTTTGAGCATTATCTTAATGCGGGTGTGAAATAACATAATTGAATAACCGGCGGGGAAAATACAGGATGGATTATGTCTGAGCATAAAATATCAGGCATAAAAAAACCCGCAATAATGCGGGCTTTTTATCGGGAATACCTGTTGGGGTCAGGTTAATCTTATTCCCATTCAATCGTCGCTGGCGGTTTGCCGCTGATGTCATACACCACGCGGGAAATGCCATTGACTTCATTGATGATGCGGTTGGAGACACGGCCGAGGAAATCATACGGCAGGTGCGCCCAGTGCGCGGTCATAAAGTCGATGGTTTCCACCGCGCGCAGGGAGACAACCCAGTCGTACTTACGGCCATCGCCCATCACGCCAACAGAGCGAACCGGCAGGAATACGGTAAAGGCCTGGCTCACTTTGTTATACAGATCGGCTTTACGCAGCTCTTCAATGAAGATCGCGTCAGCACGGCGCAGCAGATCGCAGTACTCTTTCTTCACTTCGCCCAGCACACGCACGCCAAGTCCCGGACCCGGGAACGGGTGACGGTACAGCATGTCGTACGGCAGGCCCAGCTCCAGACCGATTTTACGTACTTCGTCTTTGAACAGCTCGCGCAGCGGTTCAACCAGGCCCATCTTCATCTCTTTCGGCAGGCCGCCCACGTTGTGGTGCGATTTAATCACGTGCGCTTTACCGGTTGCGGAGGCCGCAGACTCGATAACGTCAGGATAAATAGTCCCCTGCGCCAGCCACTTCACGTCTTCCAGCTTCAGCGCTTCTTCGTCAAACACTTCCACGAAGACACGGCCGATAATTTTACGTTTCGCTTCCGGATCGTTCTCGCCCGCCAGCGCATCCAGGAAGCGCGCTTCGCCTTCCACGTGCACAATGTTGAGACCAAAGTGATCGCCGAACATATCCATCACCTGCTGGGCTTCGTTCAGACGCAGCAGGCCGTTATCCACGAATACACAGGTCAGACGGTCGCCAATGGCGCGGTGCAGCAGCATGGCGGTCACCGAGGAATCCACGCCGCCGGACAGGCCGAGGATCACTTTGTCGTTACCGACCTGCTCACGCAGGCGCACCACGGCGTCTTCGATAATTTTTGCCGGGGTCCACAGGGCTTCACACTCACAGATGTCGAGTACAAAGCGCTCCAGCAGACGCTGACCCTGACGAGTGTGGGTCACTTCCGGGTGGAACTGTACGCCATAGAAGCGTTTTTCTTCGTTCGCCATAATGGCAAACGGGCAGCTTTCGGTGCTGGCGACGGTCACAAAGTCATCCGGGATCGCGGTAACTTTATCGCCGTGGCTCATCCACACGTCGAGCAGCGGATTGCCGTCAGCGCTCAGGGAGTCTTCGATACCGCGTACCAGCGCGCTGCTGGTTTTAACTTCAACCTGCGCATAGCCGAATTCACGCTCGTTCGAGCCTTCTACATGACCGCCGAGCTGCATCGCCATGGTCTGCATGCCGTAGCACACGCCCAGTACCGGAACGCCTGCGTCAAACACATACTGCGGCGCGCGCGGGCTGTTATGCTCGGTGGTGCTTTCCGGGCCGCCGGAGAGGATGATACCGCTTGGGTTGAACTCACGGATCTGTGCTTCCGTGACATCCCATGCCCAGAGTTCGCAGTAAACGCCCAGTTCGCGCACGCGACGGGCCACCAGCTGTGTGTATTGCGAACCAAAATCGAGGATAAGAATGCGATGCTTATGAATATTTTCCGTCATTGACGCTAATTCCGAGGCAAGTAAAACAAAATCGCCCGGCATTAAGCCGGGCGTGGAAACGATCAGGAGCCCATACGGTAGTTCGGCGACTCTTTGGTAATGGTCACATCGTGAACGTGACTTTCCTGAATGCCTGCACCGCTGATGCGTACGAATTCGGCTTTGGTACGCAGCTCGTCGATGGTAGCACAGCCGGTCAGCCCCATACAGGAGCGCAGGCCGCCCATCTGCTGGTGAATGATCTCTTTCAGATAGCCTTTATAGGCCACGCGGCCTTCGATACCTTCCGGCACCAGTTTGTCAGCGGCGTTATCGGTCTGGAAGTAACGGTCAGAAGAACCTTTGGACATCGCGCCCAGCGAACCCATGCCGCGATAGGATTTGTAGGAACGTCCCTGGAACAGTTCGATTTCGCCCGGCGATTCTTCGGTACCTGCCAGCATAGAGCCGACCATTACCGCGCTTGCGCCAGCGGCGATGGCTTTGGCGATGTCGCCGGAGAAACGGATGCCGCCGTCAGCGATAACCGGAATACCGGTGCCTTCCAGCGCTTCCACCGCGTCAGACACGGCGGTGATCTGCGGTACGCCCACGCCGGTCACGATACGGGTGGTACAGATGGAGCCAGGACCGATACCCACTTTTACCGCGCTCACGCCAGCCTCGGCCAGCGCACGTGCGCCTGCGCCGGTGGCGACGTTACCGCCGATGATTTGCAGATCCGGGTATTTGGCACGGGTTTCACGAATGCGTTGCAGCACACCTTCAGAGTGACCGTGAGAGGAGTCGATCAGCAGGACGTCAACACCGGCGGCGACCAGCGCGTCCACGCGCTCTTCGTTGCCCGCGCCTGCGCCTACGGCCGCGCCAACGCGCAGACGGCCATGCTCGTCTTTACAGGCCTGCGGTTTACGTTCGGCTTTCTGGAAGTCTTTAACGGTGATCATGCCGAGCAGATGGAAATTCGCGTCAACCACCAGCGCTTTTTCCACGCGTTTTTCGTGCATTTTGGCAAACACGGCGTCGCGCGCTTCGCCTTCACGCACGGTAACCAGGCGCTCTTTCGGCGTCATATAGACGCTGACCGGCTGGCTTAAATCGGTAACAAAACGCACGTCACGACCGGTAATAATACCGACCAGCTCGTTGTCAGCGGTGACAACCGGGTAGCCTGCGAAACCGTTACGTTCGGTCAGTTCTTTCACTTCGCGCAGCGTGGTGGTTGGCAGTACGGTCTGTGGATCGGTAACAACACCGGATTCATGTTTTTTGACGCGGCGGACTTCTTCAGCCTGACGCTCAATGGACATGTTTTTGTGGATAAAGCCGATGCCGCCTTCCTGTGCCAGAGCAATCGCCAGACGCGCTTCCGTCACGGTGTCCATGGCTGCGGAGAGCATAGGAATATTCAGGCGAATGGATTTCGTCAGCTGGGTGCTGAGATCGGCGGTATTCGGCAGAACGGTGGAATGAGCGGGAACAAGGAGGACGTCGTCAAACGTCAGGGCTTCTTTAGCGATACGTAGCATGGGCAATATCTCTGACCGGGTGGTTAAATATTGCCGTGGCATTATACAGAGCGTAATCGGTTGCATCCACACTTTTTTCAGAAAAATAGTTGCGTTCGCCTCTCATCGGGTTACTATCGACTGAATAACCTGCTGATTTAGAATTTGATCCAGCTCACATGTCAATGACTCAATCCCCTGCAATTTATACCGTCAGCCGCCTGAATCAGACGGTGCGCATGCTGCTTGAAAAAGAGCTGGGCCAGGTATGGATCAGCGGTGAGATTTCCAACTTCACGCAGCCCGCATCAGGGCACTGGTATTTCACCCTCAAAGACGACACCGCCCAGGTGCGCTGCGCCATGTTCCGCAACAGTAACCGCCGCGTCACCTTTCGCCCGCAGCATGGTCAGCAGGTGCTGGTGCGCGCCAGCGTTACCCTCTATGAGCCGCGCGGCGATTACCAGATCATCGTTGAAAGCATGCAGCCGGCGGGTGAAGGCCTGCTGCAACAAAAATACGAGCAGTTAAAAGCGCGGTTACAGGCGGAAGGGCTGTTCGACAGCCAGTTCAAGCAGCCGCTCCCCTCCCCTGCGCATTGCGTGGGCGTCGTCACCTCGAAAACCGGTGCCGCCCTGCACGATATTCTGCATGTGCTTAAGCGCCGCGATCCCTCTCTGCCGGTGGTCATCTACCCGACGGCGGTTCAGGGCGAGGATGCGCCGGGGCAGATTGTCCGCGCCATTGAACAGGCTAACCGCCGTCAGGAGTGCGACGTGTTAATCATCGGACGCGGCGGCGGCTCGCTGGAAGATCTGTGGAGTTTTAACGACGAGCGGGTCGCGCGGGCGATCTTTGCCAGCGCCATTCCGGTGGTCAGCGCCGTGGGGCATGAAACGGACGTGACCATCGCCGATTTCGTCGCCGATCTGCGCGCCCCCACGCCTTCCGCCGCCGCCGAAATGGTCAGCCGTAATCAGCAGGAATTGTTGCGCCAGTTGCAGATCGGCCAGCAGCGGCTGGAAATGGCGATGGATTATTATCTGGCGACGCGCAATCGTCGTTTCACACAGCTTTATCATCGTCTGCAACAGCAGCATCCGCAGCTGCGGCTGGCGCGTCAGCAAACGGTGCTGGAGCGCCTGCGTCAGCGTATGGCCACCGCCCTGGAGAATCAGCTTAAGCGCACTACCCAGCGCCAGCAACGCATCACCCAGCGACTGAACCAGCACAACCCTCAACCGCGCATCCATCGCGCCCAGTCCCGCGTACAGCAGCTGGAGTACCGTCTGGCACAAAGCATGCGCGATCGCCTGAGCAGTACCCGCGAACGTTTTGGCGGCGCCATCACCCATCTGGAAGCCGTCAGTCCTCTCGCCACCCTGGCGCGCGGGTACAGCGTGACCAGCGCCGCTGACGGCAGCGTGCTGAAAAAAACCAAGCAGGTGAAAGCGGGCGATACGCTGACCACCCGTCTGGAAGATGGCTGGGTGGCAAGCCAGGTCACAGAAGTAACGCCGGTGAAGAAAACCCGCAAGCGTAAACCTGAGGCCTGATAAGGGAAACTCTTCCCGCCCGGAACTATACTGCTGGTGTTTCTTATTTTTCGGCTTTCGCCCAGTAAGGAGACCAGCATGAATTATTCTCGCCTGCATTCCGTTATTCCGCCGTATATCCTGCGCCACATTATTGACCACGGCGCGCCGCCGCAGCAGCAGTATGCCCGTCAGACATTGATGCATGTGCAGACGCTGATGGCGGAGCACTATGGCAAAACCGCTGCCCATCCGAGCGCCGCCAGCGGCGATACCGAACGCGAAATCTATGACGCGCAAAACACCCAGGCGCTGCCCGGCAAGCTGGTGCGTAAGGAAGGCCAGCCGTCGAACGGCGATGTCGCCGCCGACGAAGCCTGGGATTATCTCGGCGTTACCCATCAGTTTTTCTGGAACGCGTATCAGCGCGACTCTCTCGATAATAAGGGCATGATCTTAAGCGGCACGGTGCATTACGGTCAGGATTACCAGAACGCCTTCTGGAACGGTCAGCAGATGGTGTTTGGCGATGGCGACGGCGAGATTTTTAACCGCTTTACTATTGCGATTGATATCGTCGGCCATGAGCTGAGCCACGGCGTCACGGAAACCGAAGCGGGCCTGATCTACTTTGAGCAGGCGGGCGCGCTGAACGAGTCGCTGTCGGATGTGTTTGGTTCGCTGGTGAAGCAGTATCACCTCGGGCAGACCGCCGATCAGGCCGACTGGCTGATTGGCGAAGGTCTGCTGGCGGAAGGCATCAACGGACGCGGCCTGCGCTCAATGTCTGCGCCCGGCACCGCTTATGACGATCCGCTGCTCGGCAAGGATCCGCAGCCAGCCCATATGGATGACTACATTAAAACCCGTGAGGACAACGGCGGTGTGCACCTGAACTCCGGCATTCCTAACCGCGCCTTTTATCTCGCGGCGCTGGCGCTGGGCGGTTACGCCTGGGAAAAAGCGGGCTATGCCTGGTATGACACGGTGTGCGACCGTTCGCTGGCGCAGAATGCCGATTTCGCCACCTTTGCCCGTCTGACGGTGGAGCACGGCGGCAAACGCTCTGGCAGCGCTGTCGCCGACGCCATTGAGCAGGCGTGGAAAGAGACAGGAGTGCTGTGATGAAAACCCTGCCCGCGCTGACGGAAGATGCCGTTATTGACCTGGCGCGAGAAGGCGGCGTGGCGTATATGCCGCGCCTTGCCGCGCCCCGCCGTATCGCCCTTTCTGAACTGGATGAACAACAACGGGATCGTGTGTGCAATATTCTGCGCCGCTCGTTGCCGCTGGGACAGGATCCGGGAAAGGCGGAGTCACCGGGACGCGGCGATCAGCGCTATTACCGCATTCAGATCAGCTGGACGCAGCAAAACAGCACGCATCATGCGGACATCGTCTTGCTAATCGCGGAAAGTGATGCCCCGTCAGAGCTGGAAGAGCTGTGGCGACGCGGAAAAGATTGCGTGTGTGATTAAGGCGTTGCGAGGGTAAATTCGACGCGCTTTTTCGAGATCAGTCCATGGCCGTGCTGGCAGAAATAATCCACCGCGCCACAGGCTTTCAGCACCTCTAAGGGCTGATGACAGTCCGGGCAACGCGCTTCAAGGGCGAGATCCTGATGACAGTGCGCGCAGTGCGCGCAGTGCGCCTGCGTGCCGGAAAGTTCCAGCGGATGGTGACAGGTCGGGCATTGCAGTTCCATAAAGCCTCCTGGTATGCCTTCACCCCGGCGGCGTGCCGGGGCGAGGCGTAAAGGGATTATTTCCCTTTCTTGATGTGCTTGATCAGACGCTTGCGTTTACGCATCTGGTTCGGGGTCAGGGTGTTGCGCTTGTTGGCGAACGGGTTCTCCCCTTCCTTGAACTGGATGCGGATCGGCGTCCCCATCACGTCAAGTGATTTGCGGAAGTAGTTCATCAGATAACGCTTGTAGGAATCCGGCAGGTCTTTCACCTGAGTACCGTGGATCACCACAATCGGCGGGTTATAACCCCCGGCGTGTGCATATTTCAGCTTCACGCGGCGACCACGCACCAGCGGTGGCTGATGATCTTCTGCGGCCATGTTCATGATGCGGGTCAGCATCGCCGTGCTCTGGCGACGCGTCGAGCTGTCATAGGCTTCGCGGACGGATTCAAACAGGTTGCCGACGCCGCTGCCGTGCAGGGCGGAGATGAAGTGCACGCGGGCAAAGTCGATAAAGCCCAGGCGGTAATCCAGGGTCTCTTTCACCTGCTCGCGAACTTCCTGGCTCAGACCGTCCCATTTGTTGACAACGATCACCAGCGAGCGACCGCTGTTAAGGATAAAGCCCAGCAGCGACAGGTCCTGGTCGGAAATGCCTTCGCGGGCATCGATCACCAGCAGCACGACGTTGGCGTCTTCAATTGCCTGCAACGTTTTAATAACCGAGAATTTTTCCACGGTATCGGTGATTTTGCCGCGCTTACGCACGCCAGCGGTATCGATGAGAATGAATTCACGCTCATCACGCTGCATCGGAATATAGATGCTGTCACGGGTGGTGCCCGGCATGTCATACACCACCACGCGATCTTCACCGAGAATACGGTTGGTTAGTGTGGACTTACCGACGTTCGGACGCCCGACAATGGCCAGCTTGATCGGCAGATCCAGCGGGTTAAAGTCGTCTTCCGGCTCTTCAACCGGCTCGGTGCCATTCTGCTCGGCTTCAAACTGCGCCCAGTAGGCGGCTTCTTCGTCGACTTCTTCCACTTCACGCGGATCGACTTCTTCCATCCACGGCACCAGCACATGCTCCAGCAGGCTGGTGACGCCACGACCGTGAGACGCGGCAATCGCGTGGATCTCACCGAGACCCAGGGAGTAGAAGTCCGCTACCGCCTGATCCGGATCCAGACCATCGGTTTTGTTAGCCACCAGAAACGTCGGTTTCTGGCGGGAACGCAGGTGCTGGGCGATGGCTTCGTCAGCAGGCATCAGGCCCGCGCGCGCATCCACCATAAACAGCACAACGTCCGCTTCTTCGATAGCCAGCAGCGACTGCTCGGCCATACGGGTTTCCACGCCGTCTTCTGTCCCGTCGATACCGCCGGTATCAATACAGATAAACTCGCGGCCTTCCACTTCAGCACGACCGTACTTACGGTCACGAGTCAGCCCCGGGAAATCCGCCACCAGCGCATCTCGGGTGCGTGTTAAACGGTTAAAAAGCGTGGATTTTCCAACGTTAGGGCGCCCGACAAGCGCGACCACAGGTACCATGTTTAAAGCCTCTTTCAAAAAATCATTTACAGCGTCGCCGGAGGGCAGCGCTGTGCAAATACAAAAATTAAAACGCTAAAACGTAAAAACAGGAAAACGGCCCCTGCAACAGGAGCCGTTTTTCTCAAGCCGACAGCCGCTGTGATTAACGCGTAATCGCGTACAGCGTGCCGTCTTTCGCCTGAATCAGCAGTTTACCTTCAGCAACCACAGGTTCGGTCAGGAAGCCGGAGCTGTCCACCTTCTGCTGCGCGACAAAACGACCATCTGCGGTATTGATCCAGTGCAGGTAACCTTCGCTGTCACCGACCACTAAAGAACCATTATACAACGCCGGCGTGGTCAGGTTACGGTGCAGCAGATCGCTTTGCGTCCAGAGTGTGACGCCACCCTCGGTGGTCAGCGCCAGCACACGGTCATTCTGATCCACCAGGTAGATACGATCGCCGTCGATGATGAAATCATTCACCGAGCCAAGCTCGCGTTTCCACATGATCTGACCGCTGCGCAGATCCAGCGCCGTCAGGTTGCCATTATAAGCCAGCGCGTACACCACGCCATTGATGACAATCGGTGTGGTATCCACATCGCTCAGACGATCGATTTCGGTCGCACCCGTGGCCTGGGAAATACGCTGCTGCCAGATAATCTGGCCTTTATCCATGATCACCGCGCTGACGCGGCCGTTATCACCGCCGACAATAGCGGCGCCATAGGCTGTCGCCGGGGCGGATTCGCCGCGCAGGGAGAGCGCAGGCATATCGAGGTTAACGGTCCATTTCACCGCGCCGTCCGCTTCGTTCAGCGCCTGCAACTGGCCGTTGCTGGTGTGGATCAGCACCACGCCATCGCTGACGACAGGACGGGAGAGCGCTTCGCCCGCGACTTTCGTCTGCCAGGCCGTAGAGCCATCCGCGGCGTTCAGCGCATAAACCTGCGCTTTTTCGCTACCGATATAGACATGGCCGCCAGCCACAGTCACGCCGCCGGACAGCAGCGCCGGGCTGGTAGAGAAGAAGCCGCTTTTTTGCGCCAGCGACACCGACCAGATCTCTTTGCCGTCGGCAGCATTCACCGCTTTCACCGTGCCATGACGATCGGCGGCATAAACAACGTTATCGGCATACGCCGGGTGCAGATTCGAGTAGAAATCGCCAATGCCGTCACCGACAGAGGTGCTCCACGCGGTGGACGGCGTGAACTGGTTTTCAACCACCGGCAGCGGGGACATTTTGACGACATCTTCTTCGCCGCTAAACAGAGAACAGCCACTCAACAAGGTGACAGAAAGCAGCCCTGGCAGAAGTAATTTACGCAATTGCATCGGGTCCCTCTTAGATGGACAAATTATTGATTTTCATCTGCATCATTTCGCTCAGCGCCGGTGAAGCGTTGCTTTGAGCGCCACTCTCCCATGCGGTGCGAGCACCTTGTTTATCGCCTTTACTCAGCAATGCTTCACCGCGTAAATCAGCAACAATCGCCGTCCAGCCTTCGCCTTTGATCGACTCAAGAGTTTTCAGCGCGGCATCGGGCTGCTTCAGCTGTACCTGGACACGGGCCAGACGTACATTGATCACGGCCTTCAGATTTTCATCGCTGGCCGCGGCAAGACCCTGCTGTAACTGGGCAACCGCTTTGTTGAGGTCGTTTTTATCAACATACTGTTGAGCCAGTTCCAGCGACGCGAATGCGCCGTAGGTGTTTTTGTTGTCAGCGGCAAATTTTTCTGCTGCGGATAAGGTTTCCGGTTTATCCGCGCTGAGCGCAGACACGGCGTTTTCATAGTTGAGCGAAACCGCTCTGACTGACTCGTCCTGATGGCCCGCCCAGTAGCGCCAGCCTACCAGCGCGCCAATACCCAAAATAACCCCAACGGCCAGCGCTTTGCCGTTTTCGGCAAAGAAGCGTTTTAACGCATCAACCTGTTCGTTTTCGTTCTCGTAGATTTCCACGCAGTCCCTCTCCTTAACGATAATTCACCGGGGAAGATTAGCCCAGTAGTGTGCGCAGATGCGCCGCAACGCCATCCTGCGTCACCGTAATTTGCTCACCAGAGCGCAGATCCTTCACCACCACGTTGCCGTCAGCGACTTCCGATTCACCCAGTACCAGCGCGACGCGAGCGCCCCACTTGTCAGCGCGGGCAAACTGCTTCTTGAAGTTGCCGCCGCCGTGGTTGGTCATCAGCTTAACGCCTGGCATCGCATCACGTAACTTTTCAGCAAACTGCATAGCAGCAGACTGCGTATCGGTACCGGATGCAACCAGGTATATATCGACAACAGGATCGGCTTTAAATTCCGGATTAACGGCCTGAACCAGCAAAACAAGTCGCTCAAGGCCCATGGCGAAACCGACTGCCGGGGTAGCACGACCGCCCAGCTGTTCAACCAGACCATCGTAACGGCCGCCAGCGCACACGGTGCCCTGCGCGCCCAGGCTGTTGGTCACCCACTCAAATACGGTGCGGTTGTAGTAATCCAGACCGCGTACGAGACGCTGGTTAACGGTATAGGCGATACCCGCCTTATCCAGCAGCGCGCACAAACCGGCGAAGTGCTCGCGGGAATCCTCGTCGAGATAATCGCCCAGCGCCGGGGCGTCGTTCAGCAGCGCCTGCACGTCAGGATTTTTGGAATCCAGCACGCGCAGCGGATTACTGTACATACGGCGTTTGCAGTCTTCGTCGAGCTTATCCTGATGCTGTTCCAGGAAGGTCACCAGCGCATCGCGGTAATTCGCGCGCGCTTCCAGTGAGCCGATGGAGTTCAGCTCAAGGCGAACCTGATCGGCAATACCCAGCGCGCGCCACCAGCGGGCGGTGAGCATAATCAGCTCGGCGTCGATGTCCGGCCCCTGCAGACCAAAGACTTCGCAGCCCAGCTGATGGAACTGACGATAGCGCCCTTTCTGCGGACGCTCGTAACGGAACATCGGCCCCACGTACCACAGGCGCTGTTCCTGATTGTACAGAAGACCATGTTCGATGCCGGCACGCACGCAGCCCGCCGTTCCTTCCGGACGCAGCGTCAGGCTGTCGCCGTTGCGGTCATCGAAGGTGTACATCTCTTTTTCAACCACGTCGGTGACTTCACCGATCGCGCGCTTGAATAACGGGGTCTGCTCTACAATCGGCAAGCGGATTTCACTGTAACCGTAGCTGCCGAGCACGCTTTTTAAGGTGCCTTCAATGCGCTGCCAGAGGGCAGTTTCGCCAGGCAGGTAGTCGTTCATGCCGCGAATGGCTTGAATATTCTTTGCCACGTTTATTCTCTTTATAGATATAAAAATGAACCCTCAGCGCTTACCCGAACCTTGCGGGCGCGCTGCGGGTTCAATCATACACGGGAAGCAAGCCGCTTCCCAGCCGCGTTATTTTTCAAGCTCCCGGACATCTATCCGGCGCGCTTCATCCATCATGGAGGCTTTAGCGCGAATGCGCGCTTCCAGCTGAGCGATCATATCGTGGTTGTCGAGACGATCCCGGCGCACGCCGTCTTCGTAGAGACCGCTTTTCTTATTACCGCCGGTGACGCCAAGGGTGGACACCAGCGCTTCGCCAGGACCATTCACCACGCAGCCGATAATGGAGACATCCATAGGCGTGAGAATATCTTCCAGACGCTGCTCCAGCGCATTCACCGTGCCGATCACGTCGAATTCCTGACGGGAACAGGTCGGACAGGCGATAAAGTTAATGCCGCGGGAACGGATGCGCAGGGATTTCAGAATATCAAAGCCCACTTTGATCTCTTCCACCGGATCCGCCGCCAGCGAAATACGCAGCGTATCGCCGATACCTTCAGAGAGCAGCAGCCCGAGGCCAATCGCTGATTTTACCGCGCCCGCACGCGCGCCACCGGCTTCGGTGATGCCAAGATGCAAAGGCTGTTCGATTTCTTTGGCCAGCAGGCGATAGGATTCTACGGCGAGGAAAACGTCGGAGGCTTTCACACTGACTTTGAACTGATCAAAGTTCAGGCGATTGAGGTGTTCCACATGACGCATGGCGGATTCCAGCAGCGCCTGCGGCGTCGGCTCACCGTATTTTTCCTGCAAATCTTTTTCGAGCGAACCGGCATTGACGCCGATACGGATAGGAATATTTTTGTCGCGCGCGCAATCGACGACCGCACGGATACGTTCTTCGCTGCCGATATTACCCGGATTAATACGCAGACAATCGACGCCATACTCCGCCACTTTCAGCGCGATACGGTAGTCGAAATGGATGTCCGCCACGAGCGGCACATTGACCTGTTGCTTGATGAGTTTGAAAGCTTCTGCCGCGTCCATGGTCGGCACGGAGACGCGAACGATATCCGCGCCTACCCGCTCCAGCGCCTGAATTTGCTTTACGGTCGCTTCCACATCCGTCGTGCGGGTGTTGGTCATCGACTGTACGGCGATAGGCGCACCATCGCCAATGGGCACATTACCAACGTAAATCCGCTTTGATTTTCTACGTTGAATAGGGGCCTGGTTATGCATGAATAATCTCCCGCGTTGCCCGACTGTTACTGTGCTGCTGATTGTCCGGCATCGAGGGTCAGTCGCGCAACCTGATTAGTTCTGATAAATCGGCTCAGATCGACAGGTTTACCCTGGAACTGAATTTGTACCGCTGCCGGCGCGCCAATTTTGAGCTTATAAGGCGTCTGGCCTGCAAGATTCAGAGTAGCACCGCTACGCTGAATACCGCTGAAGAGTTTTTTACCGGTCGCATCGCTCACTTCCAGCCAGCAATCGGCGGTGAAGGTCATCGCCAGCGCGTTGGCGTCGGCAGGCGCGGTCGCGTTAACGGCCGCCTGATCGGTCGGCAGCGCCGTTGCCGCAGGGGTCTGCGGCTGGGTCGCCGCCTGATCGACGTTCGCCTGGGAAGGCGACACTACCGCATTCTGCGCGGTGGTGGTCGGGGCTGTCGGCGCTGGCGTTTCCGCAGTCTGCGGCGCGGCGTCTGCCGGTGCGGTGCCCGTAGTTTCGGATTCCGCAGACGGCGTAGCAGCTTCATTATTCAGCGGGATCGCCTGGGCGTCCGGGTTGCTGGCGTTCAGTTCCGCAGTGGACTGATCGGCCATAGTGGTGATTTCTTCCTGCTGGGCTTTGTGATTCTGCCACCACCAGGCACCGGTCAGGCCGAGGACGACAAAAAGCACCAGCCAGGTGATGCTCGTTAACCAGCCGTCGCGTTTTTTGCGACGTTTACCCAGCGAAAAGGTCTGCATCGGCGCAACTTTCGCCGCGCGTACCGGTGCCTGCTTCTCCATCATCGGCAGCAGTTCTTCTTCCGGGATGTGCACCAGACGGGCATAGGAGCGGATATATCCACGTAAAAACGTCGAGGCTAAATCAGCAGGCGCTTTGTCGTCTTCAATATCGCGAACGGTGGAAACCTTGAGGCACAGGCGTTCAGCGACCGCTTGCTGGCTGAGTCCGAGTTGTTCACGGGCGCTGCGCAGACGAACGCCAGTGGATTGTGTTTCATTTTGATCGTGAGTGGCTTCAGTATTCATTCGCTACAACTGCTGGTACGTGAAATGTAAATTGAGGCGCTGGCGGGTCAGAATGCCCGCCCGCGCCGCGAAACTTCTGGTCAATTAACCTGAGCAAGACAGTATAAGACGGTCTGCCAGGCGTTAACAGTTAAGCTTTCCTGTAACAGGCTAAACTGTTGTTCCATCATTACATACTGCCCTAAACACGGCTGAAACGCACCGTAATTATTGACTATACGAGTATATTTGGGCGGTATATTCCACATACTTATGCTTAGCGGTACAGAGAGTGTACCGCTAATGCATCGTTGTCAGACGGTTTTCACCGCAATGCTTTCGCCCTGCATACGTTTACGCAACGTACGCTTGGTACGGTCGATCACGTCGCCTGCCAGCTGACCACAGGCTGCGTCAATATCGTCGCCGCGGGTTTTACGCACGATTGTGGTAAATCCGTATTCCATCAGCACTTTTGAGAAGCGATCGATACGGCTGTTCGAGCTGCGGCCATAAGGCGCGCCGGGGAACGGGTTCCATGGGATCAGGTTGATCTTGCATGGCGTATCTTTCAGCAATTCCGCTAACTGATGCGCATGTTCGGTGCCATCATTCACATGATCCAGCATCACATACTCAATGGTCACGCGGCCCTGATTGGCGTTGGACTTCTCAAGGTAGCGGCGCACGGCAGCAAGGAAGGTTTCGATGTTGTACTTTTTGTTGATCGGCACGATCTCGTCACGGATTTCATCCGTCGGGGCGTGCAGGGAGATCGCCAGCGCCACGTCAATCATATCGCCCAGCTTATCCAGCGCTGGCACAACGCCAGAAGTGGAGAGCGTCACGCGACGTTTGGACAGGCCAAAGCCGAAGTCATCGAGCATGATTTCCATCGCCGGCACCACGTTGTTCAGGTTAAGCAGCGGTTCGCCCATGCCCATCATCACCACGTTAGTGATCGGACGCGTACCGGTCACTTTCGCCGCGCCGACGATTTTCGCCGCGCGCCAGACCTGGCCGATGATTTCAGAAACCTTCAGGTTGCGATTAAAGCCCTGCTGCGCCGTGGAGCAGAATTTACACTCCAGCGCACAGCCGACCTGGGACGACACGCACAGCGTCGCGCGATCGTCTTCCGGGATATAAACGGTTTCCACGCGCTGATCGCCTACGGCAATCGCCCATTTGATGGTACCGTCAGCGGAGCGTTGTTCTTCCACCACTTCCGGGGCGCGGATCTCCGCCACTTCTTTCAGGCGGGTGCGCAACACTTTGTTGATGTCAGTCATCTCGTCAAAGTTGTCGCTGCAATAATGGTACATCCACTTCATCACCTGATCGGCGCGGAAGGGTTTTTCGCCCATATTTTTGAAAAATTCGCGCATCTGCTGACGGTTTAAATCCAGCAGGTTAATTTTGGCGTCTTTATTCGGTACCGTTGAGATAACGGTTTCAGGCGTAACAGTTTGTTCAGACATATTTTATTCCGGCCTCGTTATTACACGTTATGGCCCGTGGAGGGTTAAAAAGAAACGCCCCGGTAAGCCTGTGCTCATCCTGGGGCGTTGCATTGTACAAATTATGTTGCGCAGATGCCACGACCGCGCGTGACATTTACTAAATAAATAGTTAGCGGGTACGCGGGCACACTTCGCCTTCAGCGAAGAAGTAAGCGATTTCACGCTCAGCTGATTCAACGGAATCGGAACCGTGGGTACCGTTTTCGGTCAGGCTGTCAGCGTAATCCGCGCGCAGAGTACCTGCCAGCGCGTTCGCCGGGTTGGTTGCGCCAAGGATTTCACGGTGACGACGTACTGCGTCTTCGCCTTCCAGCACGGTAACCACGATCGGGCCGGAGGTCATAAACTCAACCAGACCGTCAAAGAAAGGTTTGCCCTGATGCTCAGCATAGAAACCGCCGGCTTTTTCAGAGGACAGATGCAGCATTTTGGTACCGACAATTTTCAGACCTGCCGTTTCAAAGCGCGCAAAGATGCTTCCAATAACGTTTTTTGCCACCGCGTTAGGTTTAATGATGGAAAAAGTACGTTCAATAGCCATGATTACCTCAGTGTTATGTTTTGTTGTTGTGCATACATGCGTATGACCCGGCGCGAATTATAGAGAGCAACCGCACTATTGCCTATGGACGAAGGTAACATTTTTTTAAAATAAGATGAGTATTAGCAACAAAGCGCCCGCATACCGTGCTGATGCCGCTGGCAGGTCGGACAGTGCGTACTGCCCTGCTGCCACGTCAGAAACGGCTGCTGGCAGGAGGCGCAACGGGCAGATGCCAGCGGCAGTTGCCTGACGGGATCCTCCCGCGGCCCGGCATTCAGGATCACCGCCTGATGATGGCACACCGCCTGACAGTTTCCACAGCCGGTACAGCGCGCTGATTCGATGATAAAACGCCCGCCTTCTGCGCGCAGCGCCTGTTCAGGACAGATCCGCCAGCAGGCCCCACATAACTGGCAGCGCTGCCGATCTATGTCCGGCAGCCAGCCGCTTACCTGCGGATACAGCTGGCGCAACACGCGCCTTCCCGACGGTACACGGGCGCTGCGGGTTTCAATAGCCTGAGCGCGCAGCAATGAACGGCGCGAGCTATCGATTCCGGCATCCGCTGGCGGAATAATCCGCCATTCCGGCTCCTGATATCGGCGCAACGTCAGGTTGAGCCGCGCCACCGCCAGCGCCCAGCCGGGTTGCGCATCAATATTACAGGCCACGGCACGAAGCTGATAAAGCCGGTGCCAGATCAGCAGCTCTTCCGTGCTGGCCGCCCGTAAGGACAAGGGCGCGACCAGCGCATCCCCGCGGTAATGGCGGATCGGCGGAGTAATACCGCTGATGGCCTCTGTCGGACAGACAAACAGGCAGTCGCCGCAGGACAGACAGCGATCCTCTGCGAGCGTGACTTTTCCGTTCACCACCGACAGCGCCTCCACGGGGCATGCCGACACGCAGGCCTGACAGCGGGCAAAACGCAGCGCATGGCGCACGCAGCGGTCGCCGATGGCTGGCGCCGCTGCTTTCTGAGTGAGCCTGAAGCGCACCATCAGCCGATACTGAAGAAAATAAAGCGCAGACCGATCTCAGCCAGCAACAGCAGCCCGCTTCCCGCCAGCAGCAGCTTTTTCGCTTTCCGAATACCTCCCAGACCAAAAATAATCATGCCCGCCGCCGACACTGCCCAGCTCAGGATAGAGAGCGTGCGCAGCTTCTCAAAGGCGGCCAGCGGATTATGCGGCAGGGTGACGATCTGCGGGCTGGCAGAGAGCGCGCCCATCCACAGTGGCTGCGCCAGCAGGCGAATCAGTACCACCAGCGCCACGACCATAACGGCAAGCGTAATACGCCTTCTGCGTATATCCGGAGCGCTCAGCGCGGCATATACCGAGCCGACAATGCCCGTCGTACCGGCAAACAGGATCAGCGTATTCAGGTGCTGCCAGGCGATCACCGCGGTATTAATGTAAATCTGCGCCATGCAGAACACATCGATCACGCCGAACAGCGCCGCCACCGGCAGCAACCATCCGCCCCCCGGTTTACGCCACAGCGCAAGCAGCGTGCACAGCCCGAGCGCACCGAGATACAGCGAGGCAAACACTATTTCCCGGCTTAACCAGGAGCTGGCGATATGACGCAGGGCGTTCAGGGCATTAAGCGGATACCCCATATGCAGCGTGGAGGCCAGCAGCCCCAGGCTTGCCATGATGAAGGCCAGCAACAGTCCGCTGCGCGGCGGGGTGCCACGTGCTGTCAGCAATGCCAGCCAGAGCGTGATGCCCACCGATCCCTGAAGCAGCAGCGTAAACAGCAGTAAGGGCAACTCATGCATGGCGCGGCTCCTCTTTTTCTGCGCCCTGATGCGCTTTGATCACCAGATTCGGCTGCGTGATGGCGGCATCCGGCAGCCCTTTCACGCTGTTAACATTGCCCCAGGCCGCGCGCAGTTCGTCAATCGGCCCGAACTTGATTGCGCCCAGCGGGCAGGTTGCCACGCATACCGGCGGTTCGCCTTTAGCCTGCAAATCGACGCAGAAGTCGCATTTTGACATCTGGCCGGTCTGTGCATTTAACTGCGGCGCGCCGTAAGGACAGGACCAGGCGCAGTAGCCGCAGCCCACGCACTTATCGGTATTCACCCGCACGATGCCGTCGCCAGGCCGTTTATGCATAGCGGTGGTCGGACAGTTTTTAGTGCAGATCGGATCGGCACAGTGATTACAGGAAATGGAGAGCGTGTAAGCAAAGACGTTATGCTGCACCCCGCCCTGCCCGGTCGGTATAAAGCCGCCGCCGGTCACTTCATACACGCGACGGAAGCGACGCCCGACTTCCAGATCGTTTTTATCCTTGCAGGCCACCTGACAGGCCTTACAGCCTGAACAGCGTGAGGAATCAATAAAAAATCCCAGCTGCTTGTCGCTCACCGGTGGATAGTCTGTAAACTGACTCATGCTTTTACTACCTCAACAAGCATCGTTTGATGTGAATTCCCTTTCGCCAGCGCCGTGATGCGCGCCGAACTCAGAACGTTGGCGCAGCCGCCGCGATCGATGCCCTGCGCATCGGGTTGCCACCAGGCGCCAGCCTGCATCGCCACCACGCCGGGGATAATGCGCGGCGTTACTTCCGCCGGTACCACGCTGATGCCGCGGTCGTTATGAATACGCACCTCATCTCCCTGGCGGATGCCGCGAGCCTGTGCATCCTGCGGGTTGATCCACAGTTTTTGCGTCTGCACTTCCTGCAGCCAGGGGTTGGCATACTGGGTAGAGTTGGCGCGGTTTTTCCCTTTCCAGGTAATCAGCTGTAACGGGTATTTTTCCGCCAGCGGATCTTCCGGCCCTTCATGCGCGGGCACATAGTGGGAGAGCGCCGGGATTTCCGGATGCTGCATGTCGTAAAGCCGCTGTGAGAAGATCTCAATTTTGCCGGACGGCGTCGGGAACGGGTGATTATCCGGATCGCGGATATTATCGGCGAAGGCCACATAAGGCTCGCTTTTGAACAGGTGCTGACGGTTTTTTTGCAGGGTCGCGAAATCCGGCAGTTGTTCTTCCGGCATCGCCTGACGCGTGCGCTCCCAGATACTCTCGATCCACTGTTTCTCGTCGCGCCCCAGGCTGAACGCCGGTTCAACGCCCAGTTTTGCCGCCACCTCGCGCAGCCATTCATAGTCAGAACGGCGCTCAAATTCCGGCTCGATGAGTTTTTCAGACAGCATCAGATAGCTGGCGGTGCCCCAGGTTTCGCCGATATTCCAGCGTTCCATAAAGCTGGTTTCCGGCAGCAACAGGTCGGCGTATTTCGCGCTTGGCGTCATATAGAGATCGCTTGCGACGATGAACTCAATGTTAGATTCATCCTCCAGCATTCTGGCGGCCTGGCGCAGATCCGGGTTCTGATTGGTGAGGTAGTTTCCGGCCAGCGAGAACAGCAGACGAATATTGCTGTCGAGTTTTTCCGCATTTTTCAGCCCGTCCTGCGGCGTGACTTTTGACGCGTCCTCAGCCGCCTGCACCCAGTTCATCACCGAGATTTGCGCTTTAACGGGGTTGTCCGGCATTTCCGGCCCGACGGTGAATTTGCGGTTCGCGCAGCCGCCGTAGCCCGCCGCCCAGCCGCCTTTTACGCCGACGTTGCCGGTGATGGTCGCCAGCAGCGTCGAGCCGCGCGCGGTGCGTTCCCCGCAGTTGTGACGCTGCGGTCCCCAGCCCTGGATCAGCGCCGCCGGTTTAGTGGTGGCATAGTCGCGCGCCAGCTGGCGAATGGTTTGCGCCGGAACATGAGTAATGCGCTCCGCCCATTCCGGGGTTTTGCGCACGCCATCTTTCGCGCCAGTCAGGTACGCCACCAGCGATTCGTTTTCCGGCGCGCCTTCCGGCATGGACGCTTCATCAAAGCCCAGCGTATAACGACGAATAAAGGCCTCATCATGCAGCGATTCGGTGACGATGACGTACATCATCGCGTCCATCAGGGCGTTATCGGTGGTCGGCAACAGCGGGATCCACTGGTCTGCCAGCGACGCCACCGTATCCGAATAGCGCGGATCGACGACGATAAAACGAGTGCCGTTTTGCTTCATCTGCTGGAAGTAGTGGTTAGTGTGGCCAAAGATGGTTTCCGTCGGGTTGTGGCCCCAGAGGATCACCAGTTTGGTATCCACAAGCGTGTCCAGCGAACTACCGCTGGCCGCCACGCCGTAGGTATAAGGCGTCGCCGCGGCGGTGTTACCCATGCTTACCGAGTGATAGCTGGCCAGATGACCGCCGGTGAGATTCAGTAAGCGCTGCACCATTGCCGTGCCGGAAAAAGGCCCGCCAGAAACAGCAGTACCGACGTGAACATAGCGTGAGGCGGGGCCATATTTTTCGGTGATCGTCCGCATCTTTTCGGCGATCAGGGTGGTGGCTTCATCCCAGGAGATGCGCTCAAACTTGCCTTCGCCGCGTTTGCCGGTGCGCTTCATCGGATATTTCAGACGATCCGGATGATAAACGAATTTGCGGTAGCTGCGGCCCCGCACACATGCGCGCATCACCGGCATCTGCGGATCCAGTTCGTTATCGGTGCGGGTGGAAATACGGGTGACAACTCCGTCTTTTACATGGGCGCGGATGTCACATTTACCGCCGCAGTCAAAGGTGCTGCAGGTCTGTACCACACGCTCGTCGCCTGTAACCGCCGCCAGCGGTTGTGCGTCTGATGGTGCGGCGTGACCGGACGTGGAGAAAAAAGGCAGGGTTAGCAGCGCGGAGCTGGCCTGAAGGAAACTGCGCCGTGAGACAGGCAGCAGGCCTTCTTCAGGCCGGGGATTTCTGGAACTGGTCATTTTCATCCGTAAAAAAGAGAGGGATTACGTAAAAAACGTAAGTTTCATCTTTTTCGAACGAATGCCATTTGACCTTTATCAACTACCACTAAGTTATTAGTTTAAAAGCCTCTTAACCTAAATGGTTCTTATTTAAAATTGACAGATCAGGCTTATTTTTCTGACTTTTTAGCGCAATTCGAAGCTTACTGCCGTCATTTGCCCTGATAAATCCATAACCACAACCTGGTAGCTGCCCGCCTTCGTCAGTTGCAGGGTTAATCTTGCGGATGATTCATTTAACGCTTCGCCATTGATAAACCACCAGCGGCGTCCTTCTCCGCCGGGGGCATACAGCGGCAGCGAAACCTGCGCCTCGCCAGGCAGACGGCGAATCAACGCCCCTTCCCGTACGCCGGTCAACAGCAAGGGCGCGGCGGCATTCTGCCCAGGCGGCGGGCATTGCGCCGAAGCGGGCGGCAATCTGGCGGCACGACGCTCCCCCGCCGGCAGCCAGGCTTCAAGCGGCCGCGGCCAGACGATGAGCGTCTTTTGCGTGGCGTCCGGGCAGTCCGCCGCCACCCGCTCGCCCGCCTTATTCAGCCAAATGGGGAAACGAATGCCGTTCACGCTTTCCTGATCCGGTAACAGCAGCGTCGGCGGTTCGCTGCCGTCGAGCAGCCAGGTGGCGAGGCGACGACGGCAGTTGCTGTCGCCCTGCGGCAAACTCTGTCCCCCCGGCCAGCAAATCACGCCGCGCGTCACCGATGCCGGACGCGGATCGACAGGCTGACGCGCGTTGCCGCTCACCGACTGTGCCTGCAACAGATTATGTACCTGGTTAAGCAGCGGCACGGCGCTGGCGAAACCGAACTGTCCGGCGACCGGCGTACCATCCGGCCTGCCGACCCAGATGCCGATCACATAGCGGGCGTTAATGCCAATCGCCCATGCATCCCGGTAGCCGTAGCTGGTACCGGTTTTCCAGGCCAGCGGCACCACCGGCGACAGGGCGTTGTCCGGCAGCGGCTGCGCCTGTGAAGCCAGAATGCGGCGAATGATCCAGGCCGAACCCGGGGAGAGCAGCGGCCGCTCGGCCAGAGGATCGGACGGCAGCAGACGCAGCGCACCCGCTTTCCCCTGACGGGCAAACGCGCTATAGGCGGCGGTAATGTCCGCCAGGCGCGCCCCTGCCCCGCCGAGGATCAGCGATAAATTAGGCTCCGCTCCCGCCGGTAAAATCAGCGGTAATCCCGCGTTACGCAGACGCCCGGCGAAACGCTTTGGCCCGTAGGCTTCCAGCACCTGCACAGCGGGCAGATTCAGCGATCTGACCAGCGCTTCGCTCATACTGACCGGGCCGTGAAAACCGCTGTCAAAGTTGCCGGGGCGATAGTCGCCGGAGAGACGCGGAACGTCCTGTAACAGAGAAGCCGGATGGATCAGCCCGTCGTCCATCGCCAGACCATAGATAAAGGGTTTCAGCACCGAGCCAGGCGATCGCACGGCGGTCACCATATCCACGTGGCTGAAACGGCTGTCGTCGTTGATGTCCACCGATCCCACCCAGCCGCGCACTTTCATATCAGTGTGATCGACGACGATCATCGCCAGCGAACTACGCTGCGGCAGACGGGTTTTTACGTTCAGCGCCAGATCTTCCAGCTGGCGTTGCAGCCCGGCGTTCAGGGTGGTGACAATCTTGTCGCTACGGGTTTTCCCGGCGACGAGACGGGCGAACAGCGGGGCGAGCTGCGGCATCTGTCGGGGTGACAGCCACACCGGTTCTTCCCGCGACTCCCGCACCTGTTGCGCCGACCACACGCCCTGCGATGCCATTCTTGCCAGCACCTTATCCCGCGCCGCCTGGGCGCGCTCCGGCCAGCGGTCGGGACGCAGACGGCTCGGCGCCTGTGGCAGTACTGCGAGCAGCGCGGCTTCCGCATAGCTCAGCTGTGACGGGGGTTTACCCAGATAAGCCCAGCTTGCCGCCCCCACGCCCTGTAAGGTGCCGCCAAAGGGGGCGCGATTGAGATAGAGCGTAAGAATATCGCGCTTGGACAGATGCCACTCCAGTTGCAGCGCGCGCCACAGCTGCCGCGCTTTACCGGCGAAGGTGCGGGAGTGGGGATCGAGCAGACGCGCCACCTGCATGGTCAGCGTACTGCCGCCGGACACCACCCGCCCCGAGCTCAGATCCTGCCAGGCCGCGCGGAGAACCGACAGCGGGTTAACGCCGGGATGCTGCCAGAACCAGCGATCTTCATACTGGATCAGCGCCTGTAAATAACGCGGCGATACCTCTTCGATAGTGACCGGATAGCGCCAGATACCGTCAGCATCGGCGAAACGCCACAGCGGCGTGCCGTCTTCGCTGACCACCACGCGCGCCGGATGCACCTCGGTGAGCGGCAGCGGCCAGATCCGATCCGCAAGCCAGACCAACACCAGCACGATCAACAGCGCTCCCGTCAGCCAAAGCCAGCGGGAGCGCAATAAACGATGTTGCTTCACGTTATGGCGTGACAATCAGCGGGCCGCTTGCAGCTCCCGTCGCCCGCCATTGCGGCACATACATCGATTCCACCTGCGGCACCGGCACCTGATACGTGCCCGGCGTCACCGCGCGCGCCAGATAGACCAGCGTCACCGGCTGCCCTTCGTTCACCGCCACGGCGGCGACAAAGCGATCGTCGCGGAACTCCATGTGCTGAATATCCGCCTGCTGCATCTGATTAAGCAGATTGCGGATCTCATCGCCGCTGTCTTCAAGGCTGGCGCTGCTGCTGGCCAGGTTCTGGTTTTCCAGTTCCAGGCCCGCTGGCAGCAGATCCACCACCAGCGCATCCGGCACGTTCTGGCTGGCGTTCACTTCCAGCGCCACCAGCACCAGATCGCCGCTCTTCAGCGAGCTGAGCGTCGTTGCCTGGCCGTCGGTGCCATAAATGCGGCGTTCGATGTGCAGCACATTAGACGACGGCTGCGGCGCATATTCCGGATAACCGGTGGTGTCCAGACGCAGCCACAGCGGGGTATCGGCAGTGTTCGTCACCTGCAGCGCGGTCAGTTGATCCCCCGACAGATTGCGGGTCAGGGATTTATTGCCGTGCAGCGCTTCCGCCTCCAGAGAGGTTTGCGCCTGCCAGGTGCCCGGCAGATCCTGCAGGGATTTACCAGCGAGGAACAGGGCGTTGCTCTCCTGGGTGGAAAGCCAGCGCTGACCATAAGCCTGTTCAGAGAGGGTCATCAGCAACTGATTCTGCGCGTCGTTAAGCAGATTATTTTCCTGCAACAGCGCCAGCATCAGGGCGTTATCGCGCAGCGCGCTGCCGTAATCCCCGGTCCAGCGGTCGCCCCCTTTACGCGGAGTTTTGAGCGCCAGTTTGAACGCCTGACCGCTGCGGGCTTCGTCGCCCATCAGCTTCAGCGCCACGCCGAGCTGCATTAACGGCAGGCCGGAATTCGCCTTATCGTGATGCTGCCAGATCTCGCGCAGTGCGCCGAGCGGGGCTTTTTGCTGACGCGCCAGCACCAGAGCGGCATAGGACTGGACGGCAAATTTGCTCGCCTCGCTATCTTCGCTGTAGCGCACGGCAATCACGCCCGGATCCTGCAAGTAGCGCAGCAGACGGGTGTTGGCGTTGTTAAGGGCGTCAGTCGGTACGCTGTACCCCTGCTGTCCGGCACGGACCAGGAAGTCGGTCACGTAGGCGGTGAGCCAGAACTCTTCTGCGCCATTTTTATCCCACAGGGCAAAACCGCCGTCGTCACGCTGCATCTGCAACAGACGGGCGATACCGATATCCACCGCCGCGCGGCGTTTTTCATCACTGTCGCCCACAATACCCAGCGCCTTCAGCTGGGCGGCGTTGGTATAGAGCGACGGGAACAGACCGCTGGCGGTTTGCTCCAGGCAACCGTAAGGATAGGCCCGCAGTTCCTGAATATAGCGCGCCAGGTTCAGCGGCGGCTTACCGCTGAGCAACAGCTGGCCCTGCAGGGTTGATGGCGCAAATCCGCTGAGACTTGACGTCGGCGCGGTCCAGCTCATTCCCGGATTGAGCAGCATACCGGTATTGACCGTCTGCGCCGGGTACGCCGGACGCACGCCAATTTTCCACTGTTTTTGCTGCGCCGGGAAGGTTTCCCCCGGCAGCGTCAGGCCGCTGATTTGCGCGTTGATTTCACCGTCGCCAAAGCCATCTTTCGCACGTACCGGGATATGCATCGTAAAGCGTGCGCCCGGGGCGATTTTAACCGGCTGCGGCTGTGCGCCTTCCAGACTAATCAGCCCGCTGGTATTCAGGGAGACATTCAGCGTTTGCGGTTTGTCGGTCAGGTTCGTGAGATCGAGCGTCAGACGGGTGGTATCACCACTCGCCATAAAGCGCGGCATATTCAGCTCGGCGATTAACGGCGCGGCGACGACAATTTTGTTTTCACTGCTGCCAAAATCGTCGTCGGTCCAGGCCTGGGCCATCAGCCGCAGTTCGCCGTTAAAATCACCAATCGGCATCGAGACGGTGCCTTCGCCGTTTTCATCCAGCGTCACCGGCTGCGCCTGTTGCGCGACTATGGTCACATGGTTGACCGGCGGCTTGCCGCCGCGGTTAAGCTCATCGCCGTCGCCACCGAAGCGCAGCGCGGCCAGACGCCCCTGCCCTTCAATGACCTGCCCGTAAATATCGTAGATGTCCGCGCCGTAGCGTTTCTGCCCGAAGAAGGCGTTCCACGGATCCGGCGTCACATAATCGGTAATGTTCAGTACCCCGCTGTCGACGGCGGAAAGCAGAACATTCACCTTTTTCGGTACCACGCCATTTTTCACCGTGGCCTTCACCTTGACCGTCAGATCCTGATTCGGACGCATTTTCGGCGGGTTATCCAGCGCAATGCTCAGGCGGCGGTTTTCATCGCCCAGCGGCAGATGCAGCAGCCCGACCGCACGTTTCGGCGTGGCTGAGCGGGATTTATCCCCCGGACGCACCACCAGCGTGCTCAGATAGAGATCGTGACGTTTCCAGGCTTTATCCACCGGGATGTCGAGGTCCAGACCGTCAGCAGGCACATCGATCTCCTGCCACCACAGCGGGCCTGCGGCAGATTCGACCATGGCGTAACCTTTACCGGCGGCTGGCGCAGTAATATGTAACTTAATGGTGTCGCCAGGCTGATAGGCGGGTTTATCCAGCTTCATGGTGACGCGATCGGGACGCGCCGCGCCCGCGCCGTCACTGTTATCCTGCCAGCTGTAACCGGCCCAGAAACGCACGCTGCTGACCGTTTCATCCGGCGCTTTCACTTCGAGGCGATAGGAGCCCCACTCCACCGGGAAGGTCACTTTGCCCGTTTCATCAGCGCGCAGATCCAGCGACTGCTCGCCTTCGACCAGATCTTTTTGATCGTACTGCGACAGCCAGCCCTCGCTCTCTGACCAGTTCCAGAAGTAGTCGCGGCGCTCGCGGATCAGACGCACCTGCAGGCCGGACACCGGCTGTTTTACGCCCTCCGCGTTGACGTAAACGATATCAAAGGCCGCATTGCTGTTTTCATCCACCATCGGCTGATTGACCGTGGTATCGGTGCGGTAGTCATACACCGCTTTAGCGGCAAACTGCGGACGAATACCGGGCAGCGCCTGCGCAGGCCAGATGGCCTGTTCAACGCGACGGGTGACCGGGCGGCCACCGGATTCCAGCAGACTGGCCTGCAAGATCACTTGTAACGGCGAGTGCGCTTCCTGCCACTGGCTTTCCACGCTCACCTGGCCGTGGCCTTTTTCATCCAGCGTGGCCTGTACTTCATCCAGACTGCGGGAGAGGTTTTCTTCCGCGATGTTACCGAACTGGAAGCCCGGCAGGGCTTTCACCGCTTCGCGCAGCGGACGCAGGAACAGCTGCCCCTGCAAGGTATTGCCGTTAGCCGGCGCGCCATACAGGTAGTAACCGGTGACGCTAAAGTCCACGTTGTCCGCCATCGCCAGCGGCGTTTTACTGCCTTCCAGCACCAGCGCCATGCGCTCCGGCATGAAATCTTCCACGTGGAAATCCCACTGGATCAACTGGTTGTCACCGGTATTGGCGCGCACGTGCCACAGGCCCGTTTGAGCGTTTGCATCAAGGGCATAATTCATCTGATACAGCCCGTCCTGCGGCTGGCTCACCAGCGTACGCACCACCTGGCCGTCAGGTTTCACCACTTCCAGCTTAACCGGCTGCGCCGCCAGCGGTTTACCGTCGGTATCACGCAGCAGGCCGTTGAGGATCACGGTTTCGCCGGGGCGATAGAGATCGCGCGGGCCAAACATAAAGAATTGTTTGTTGTAGCCAGGCGCGCCTGCGATATCGAACTCCGCCAGATCCAGCGCCGGGAGTTTAAGATCGAGCAGCGTGGTTTCGCCGTCTTTGCGCGCCAGCAGCAGCGCGGCGTCTTTGTCGGTTTCCAGCGTCGCGTGGCCTTTGTCGTCGCTTAATGACTGCGCCAGCGTCTGCCCTTTCTCATTGAGCAGCATCACTTCGATACCCTGCTGCGCCCCGCCGTTTTCCAGACTCTGCGTGAAAACATCCAGACGGTTGTGATAACGGTGCGCGGAAACGCCGATGTTGCTCAGCGTAAAGAGGGTGGCGGCATTGCTGTAGGTGTAATGCCCGGCCTGGTTCATCACCGCGATATAGACACCCGCCTGCTGTAACGGCTTGATTTCGCCGAGCGGCAGCAGCAGTTTTTCACGGGTATTACGCGCCGGATTGAGGTCAAAGCGGCCGGTATACACCAGATCCGCCATTTTCAGCAGTTCGTCTGACTCCCAGTTAGAGAGCGAATTCCGGTACTCCCACTGGCTGACGAAGGCGGGCAGCGACTCTGGCTTCACCCGGTAAAAATTCACGTCGACGTTATTAACGTTGAGCGCCATCACCGGCAGCCCTTCGACGACTTTGCCGGGCAGCAGCGATCCACGGCTGGCAAAGCCAACGCTGGGCTGAATATCGCGGGTGGTGAGGGTTTTTTCGTAATTGGCGCCGAAGGTGGCTTTGTTGAGCGCCAGCAGACCAGAGTCAACGGAGACTACCAGTTCGCGGTTCGGCTCCAGATGGCGTAAACGCAACTCTTTCAGGTTGGGCGCCAGCTCCCATGCCCCGTCGACCTTGCCGTTTTTCTTATCGACGAGGTGCACGCTTTGCGCGAAATCCTGATCCGGATCGAGCGGAATGGAGAAAGTCAGCACCAGGGTGGCGGCGCCATCCAGCTGAACTTCTGAGGCGTCGATAAGCGTCAGTGCTTTATCTTTGCTCTGCGCCGCCAGTTTTTCCCTTTGCGCCGCATCAGGTTTTGCGGTGGGTTTTGCCTCTGCTGTGGTTGCCGCTTTGGCAGGCGCTGCCTGCGGCTTATCATTGTCATCACAACCCACGACGGTGAGCGCTGTCAGTAATGCCACTGACAGCGCCGCTAATTTTAACGGTTTCATCCTGTATCCCTTGCCCAAAAGCCCGTTACGCGACGGTACGCTGATTATTATGCGCGAGCGGCTGAAATACAAAGTCAGATTCTGACTCTGGAAGACGCCTCGCAAATTGCCCTGTGCCTGTTGATGCACCATTGTAAGGTGGATCACAGGTCATAACGTTACATGTTACGTTATGCGTCATTTGTTTTTAAAACAATAAGATAGCTGGATAAGCACCGCTTTCGGCTGCTACCGTTATCCTGTCTTCGCACCGTTGTGCGCGGTTCATATAAGAGAATACGTTATGAAAAGAGCCGTTAATGCCCTACAGAATTTCGGTAAATCGCTTTATGGTCCGGTACTTATCCTGCCAATTGTGGGTCTGTTTATCGCATTTGGCAATGTGTTCGGTAACGGGAATCTGGCCGACTATGTGCCTTTTCTCGGTCACCCGCTTATTCAGAACATCGGACAGCTCATCGCTAAGTCTGCGGTTTCGGTGCTGGTTAACCTGGCGCTGGTCTTCGCCGTCGGTATTCCGGTAGGCCTTGCCGCGCGGGATAAAGGCTACGCGGCGCTGATTGGTCTCGTTACCTTTGTCGTCTTTATCAACGCCATGAACGTCACGCTGCAAATGCAGGGCGAGCTGGCCCCGGCCGATCAAATGAAGGCCGCGGGGCAGAGTATGGTGCTTGGCGTGCAGGTGCTGGAGATGGGCGTGTTCGCCGGGATCCTCACCGGCGCGCTGTCGGGTTATCTCTATAACCGCTACTCCGGGGTGCAGTTTGCCGGGGCGATGGCGATCTATTCCGGTCACTGCTTCGTCGCCATCATTATGCTGCCGGTTTCCATGATTCTGGGCGTCATCATGAGCGAGCTCTGGCCCTTCGCCCAGCACGGTATCAGCACGCTGGCACTGGCGATCAAAGGCGCGGGTCCCATTGGCGTGGCGATTTACGGCTTCCTTGAGCGCATTCTGGTGCCTACCGGTCTGCATCATCTGGTCTATACCCCTTTCCTGTATACCGAGCTGGGCGGAACGGCAGACGTGTGCGGCCAGACGTATCAGGGCGCGCGTAATATCTACTTTGCGGAGATGGCCTGTCCGGATGTTAAGCAGCTGAGCAGCACCGTGGTCTGGGATGCACGCGGCATCAGCAAAATGTTCGGCCTGCCCGCGGCGGCGCTGGCGATGTATATGACCGCGAAGCCGGAGCGTAAAGCGGCGGCAAAAGCCATCCTTATTCCGGCGGCGTTAACCTCCCTGCTGGTGGGCGTGACCGAACCCATCGAATTCTCTTTCCTGTTCGTCGCCCCACTGCTGTTTGTGGTGCATGCGGTGCTCACGGGTATCGGCATGATGCTGTTTTATCTGCTGGGCGTACACGCTATCGGCGCGAACGGCATCATTGATTTCATTCTCTATAACCTGCCGCTCGGCACCGAAAAGTCTAACTGGCCGATGTATATCCTGGTCGGGCTGATCATGTTCTGCCTCTACTTCGTGATTTTCCGCTTCCTGATCCGCCGCTTTGATATGAAAACGCCGGGGCGTGAAGAGGACGATCAGGAGACGCGCCTGTACAGCAAGCAGGAGTATCAGGCGAAAGGCAATAACAGCGGGCTGGGCGAAGCCATCGTGCTGGGGCTGGGCGGACGCGAGAATATTGACGTGGTCGACAACTGCTACACCCGTCTGCGGGTGACGGTAAAAGATGTCGACGTCATTGATGAGCCCCGCCTGAAAGCGACAGGCGCGAAGGGCATCATCAAACAAGGTAATAACGTTCAGGTGGTCTACGGGCTGCATGTCAAAAAAATGCGAGAAGCCGTTGAGACGTTTCTCTAAAGGAGCCAAACATGTTTAAACCTCCCTTTATTTTAGCTATCGCCGGTGGCGGCAGCACCTACACCCCTGGCATCGTAAAAAGCCTGATGGTGCGCCTGGAAGATTTTCCGCTGGCGGAGATCCGCGTATACGATATTGACGCCGCACGTCAGAGCACCATCGCGCCGGTAGTGGAAAAAGTGATCCGTGACCACAGCCAGAGCATCAGGTTTACCGTCACCAGCGATCCGGAAGTGGCCTTTAGCGGCGCACATTTCGTCTTCGCCCAGATGCGCGTAGGTCAGTACAAAATGCGCGAGCAGGATGAAAAAATCCCTCTGCGTCACGGCGTGGTGGGTCAGGAAACCTGCGGGCCTGGCGGCCTGGCATACGGCCTGCGTACCATTCTGCCAATGGTGGAACTGATCGATCTGGTGGAGCGCTATGCCCATAAAGACGCCTGGATCGTCAACTATTCCAACCCGGCGGCTATCGTTGCCGAAGGGGTACGACGTCTGCGTCCTCATGCGCGGGTGCTGAATATCTGTGATATGCCGGTCGCCGCCATGCGTAATATGGGCGCTATTCTCGGGGTGGATCGCCATAAGCTGGAGGTGGATTATTTTGGTCTGAACCACTTCGGCTGGTTTACCCGCGTGCTGGTGGATGGCGAAGATCGCCTGCCGGAACTGCGTCGGCATATCGCGAAATTTGGCCTGCTGACGGAAGATGCGGCGCAAACCGATCCGCAGCACTCGGATCCGTCGTGGGTGAAAACCTGGCGTAACATCCAGCCGATTATGGAGCACTTCCCGGAGTACCTGCCGAATCCGTATTTACAGTATTACCTGATGCCGAATCAGATCGTCGAACATCAGGATCCGAACATCACCCGCGCCAATGAAGTGATGAACGGGCGCGAGAAAAAGCTGTTTGCCGCAGCCGAAGAGTATCAGCGTACCGGTATTCTCCCCGATGCCTTTCACGTTGGCGTGCATGGCGCTTTTATCGTCGATGTGGCCTGCTCGCTGGCGTTCAACCTGCGTCAGCGCCATCTGGTGATTGTGGAAAACAAAGGCGCAATCGCGAACCTGCCCTATGACGCCATGGTGGAAGTGCCCGCGTACATCACCTCGCAGGGGCCGGAGCCGATGCGTATGGGCGCGGTGCCGTTATTCCACCAGACGCTGTTAATGCAACAGCTGGCGTCAGAGCAGTTGCTGGTGGAAGCCACCATTGAAGGCAGCTACGAGAAAGCGCTCCAGGCCTTCACCCTTAACCGTACCGTGCCGACCATGCAGCATGCGAAAGCGATTCTGGATGACATGATCGAGGCGAACCAGGACTACTGGCCAGCGCTGAAAAAAGCCTGGCGAGACGGAGAATCCGTGTGATTTTCTGAAGCTTGCTCGCGACTTAGCGATGGTGAACTTGTCGGTGTGAGAAAAAACACCGACAATCCGTTAATANATACCCTAAATAATTCGAGTTGCAGGAAGGCGGCAACTGAGCGAATCCCCAGGAGCTTACATAAGTAAGTGACTGGGGTGAACGAAGGCAGCCAACACACCTGCAACTTGAAGTATGACGGGTAANNNNGCTGACGGAGGCAACCATGACCACCTCGTATTTTGTCGCAGCCGACTGGCTCATCGAACACAGTGATGATCCTGAAATCCAGATTATTGACGCCCGTATGGCCCCTGCCGGACAGGAGCATCTGCGGGATATGAACGCTGAATACCGCGCCGGGCACCTGCCGGGCGCGGTTTTTTTTGATATCGAAGCCCTTTCCGATCACAGCACTCCCCTGCCGCATATGCTGCCGCGCGCCGAAGCCTTTGCGGTGGCGATGCGCGAGCTGGGCGTCGATCACCGTAAACATCTGGTGGTCTACGATGAAGGCAACCTGTTTTCCGCGCCGCGCGCCTGGTGGATGCTGAAAGCCTTTGGCGTTGAGACCGTCTCGATTCTGGCGGGCGGGCTGGCGGGCTGGCAGCGCGCCGGGCTGCCGCTACAGGAGGGGGAAGTCACGCTGGCGGAAAGCGATTTCGAGGCCACCTTCGATGCCGATCGTGTAAAACGTCTGACCGATGTGCTGCTGGTCAGCCACGAACGCACAGCACAACTGGTGGATGCCCGTCCGGCGGCACGCTTTAACGCCGAAGCCGACGAACCTCGCCCCGGTCTGCGCCGCGGCCATATTCCCGGCGCGCTTAACGTGCCCTGGCCGGATCTGGTGATTGAAGGCGAGCTGAAAACCACCGATGAGTTAAAAGAAATCTTTGCGCGTCAGGGTGTGGATCTGCATCAGCCGATTATCGCCAGCTGCGGCTCCGGCGTCACGGCGGCGGTGGTGATCCTTGCGCTGGCAACGCTTGGCGTCAACGATGTCAAACTGTACGACGGCTCATGGAGTGAATGGGGCGCACGGGACGACCTGCCCGTTGAGCCTGTCTAAACAAGGATAACCACGGATATGGATAACCGACTGGCGCCGTTGCTGACGCACAGTAAATCGCTGACGCGGGCGGAGTACCGCGTGCTGGCCCACCTGACGGCGCACCCGCTGCAGGTGGGCAAAATGACCGTGCGCGATCTGGCGCAGGCGACCTACGTTTCCACCGCCACCATTATGCGTTTATGCCGCAAGCTCGGATTCAGCGGCTACAGCGAGCTTATCTGGCACTGTAAGCAGCTGCTGACCGACACGCCCCATATCGGCGTGGAGGCGGGGCTGAGCGCGGATCTGCCCGCGCTGTTCGGCCAGTTTATAAACAACTATCAGCAAACCTTTCGCTGGGTAACGGAAGAAAAACGCCGCCAGTTCGCGGCGCTGTTGCGGGAAAAAGAGAGCTTTTTTCTCTATGGTGCCGGGTTTTCCTATCTGTTCGCAGAATACCTCACCAAGAAGTTACAGGTGCTGGGCAAAACGGCGTTTATTTCCGGGCCGGGTGACAGCCGCAATATTTTTCTCAGCAATGCGGCGCGCTATGAGGTGTTTATCGCCGTATCGCGCAGCGGCGAAACGGAGCAGGTGGTGGATAAGGCGACGATCGCCGCGAATGTCGGCATGACGGTGGTGGCCTTTACCCGCGCCTCGGCGAATACCCTGGCGGGGATGGCGGATCTGCACTTTCCGCTGTATGACGAAGCGGTGCATTACGATGCCGAGGCCGCGGGCGTGACCTCGTTTGAGTCGAATCTGGTGCTGCTGATGGATTTGCTGTTGCTTGAAGCGACCGGTTGATACTGTGCCGGATGGCGGCGTAAACGCCTTATCCGGCCTACAAAGATCGGGTGACAGTTTGCCGGATGGCGGCGCAAGCGCCTTATCCGGCCTACAAAGACGCGTGACAGTACGCCGGATGGCGGTGCAAATACCTTATCCGGCCTACATGGTGATCAAATAATACGGTTTTGTTTGAAGTCGCGCAGGAAGCTGCCCCAGCGCTTTTCATAAAACGGCGTAATATGCGCCATCATAAAGTGGCTGATGCCCTTATCACCTTCCACCACCTGACAGATGTCGATGGGTTCATCCCCCGGCAGGGTGTCAGTGGCGACGCTGCCCGTGGTCTGGATCACCGTTTCGATGTCGCCTTCCGCTTCAATGCCAATCAGCAAATTCGCCGGCGCGTCGGCCCCTTCTTTGATGGAGCACAGCCAGGCGCGCCTCACCGTTTTCAGGGTCTTAAACAGCGTGGTCAGCGAATCGATCATCTGCGCGGGCGGCTCCGCCACTTCTGACAACAGCAGCGAAGTACCGCCCTCCAGCACTTCCTGCTGGCTGAGCGGGTTTTCTTCCCCACCCACCAGATGGCTGATTTCGCGCGGCGTGAACTCTTTACCGGTCGGCAGTTTGGCGTTCAGGAACAGGGTTTCGCCCAGCGTCATTTCAAACAGCGTACGCACCGGCAGCACCACAAATGCCTGCTCGTCGCTTACCGCCTGCTGTAAGGCTTCCAGCGAGGTAAAGAACGGGATCACCGAAGTGCCGTCATCTTTTTCCCAGTGCTGAAGCTCCAGCGCGGAGTCTGCGACCACGGCCTCCCCTTCTGCTGCCGTACCCGGCACCCAGACGGTGGCCGTCATCAGCGCCCGGAAAAATGCCGGGCGGTGTGCAGGTTCCGTGGCCGCCTGCTCAAGCAGGGTTTCCAGTTCGTTCTTCGTTTCCGACATGCTTATTCCGCCGTCAACAGGTTCGCGATGGCACGCACGCCCAGACCGGTCGCCCCTGCGGACCACTGTTCCACCGCCGCCTTACGATAGGTTGCGGAGCAGTCGATGTGCAGCCAGCCCTGTTTGTAGTTTTCCACAAAGTGGGACAGGAAACCTGCCGCGGTGCTGGCACCCGCCGGGAAAGCCGCGCTGGCGGTGTTATTGAGCTCTGCAAAGTTCGACGGCAGCTGGCTGCGATGGATCTCCGCCAGCGGCAGACGCCAGAACGGTTCGTTTTCGGCAGCGGCGCTCGCCAGCAGACGGTTAGCCAGCTGGTCGTCAAAGCTCAGCAGTGCGTGGTAGTCGTTACCCAGGGCGGTTTTCGCCGCGCCGGTCAGGGTGGCGGCGTCGATGATCATCTGCGGCTTTTGCTTGTCAGCGTTGATTAAGCCGTCAGCCAGCACCAGGCGGCCTTCCGCATCGGTATTCATGATTTCCACGGTTTTGCCGTTACGATAGCGAATAATATCGCCCAGTTTGAAGGCATTGCCGCTGATCAGGTTGTCGGCGCAGCAGAGATAAAGTTTGACGCGTTTTTTCAGCCCGCGGGTGATGGCAAAGGCCAGCGCGCCGGTGATGGTGGCCGCGCCGCCCATGTCGGACTTCATGGAGTCCATAAAGGCGCTTTGTTTGATGCTGTAGCCGCCGGAGTCAAAGGTCACGCCTTTGCCAACGAGGCACGCGAACACCGGCGCGTCTTTGTCGCCGGTCGGGTTGTAGTCCAGCGCCAGCAATACCGGCGTACGCTCAGAGCCGCGACCCACGGTGTAGATCCCCATGTAATCCTGCTCGCGCAGATCTTCGCCTTTGGTGATGCGGTAGCTGACCTGATCGCCGGCCACGTCGCTCAGCAGATCGACCGCGCGCTCTGCCAGCTGCTCCGGGCCTAACTCTTCAGCCGGGGCGTTGATGGTGTCGCGCACCCAGTCGATAATTTTACGGCGGCTGTCCAGCTCTTTCTGCTCCGCTTCCGGCAGGCTGGCCCACTCCACTTTGCGGCTGCCTTTCGGCCCTTTATAACCCTGCCAGAAAGCCCAGCTGCGATCCACGTCCCAGCCTTCACCAGCCAGCGCCACATGTTTAATACCCAGCCCGTCGATTTTACGCGCGGCACGCTGGATCAAGCCTAAATCGTCTTTACCGTTAAGATGCAACGTGATGCCTTCAGCATTGATGCTGTAGGTCGCTTTTTCGCCCCAGCGCGCGTCGGCAGGCGCGGTGGATAAGGTGATGTTCATGGCTTCAGTTGTCATTTTTTTATCCTTTCTGGCCTGTATGTTAAAAGGGCCGCCCGCAGGCAGCCCGTTTAATTATTCTGCTTCATCTAACCAGACTAGCAGAATCGCTTCCAGAATTTTTTCATTGGATGCGTTTGGATCGTCATCAAAGTCTTCCAGGTCGCAAATCCACTGGTGCAGATCGGTGAAGCGAACGGTTTTCGGATCCAGATCCGGGCGGCTGTCGTACAGCGCCTCGCCGATTTCCCGGCTGTCGGTCCACTTGAGGCCCATATTAATGCTCCCGCGCGTGGTTGATGGTGTAGCGCGGCATCTCGACCACCAGGTCTTCGTCGGCGACGCGGGCCTGACAGCTTAAACGGCTTTCCGGCTCCAGCCCCCAGGCTTTGTCCAGCATATCGTCTTCGTCTTCGGTGCTCTCGTTCAGCGAATCAAAACCTTCGCGCACCACGCAGTGACAGGTGGTGCAGGCGCAGGATTTTTCGCAGGCGTGTTCAATCTCGATACCGTTGCGCAGCGCCACGTCGAGAATGGTTTCACCAGTATTCGCTTCCAGAACTGCGCCATCCGGACAGAGGTCCTGATGAGGCAGAAAAACAATCTTAGGCATGTTAAACCTCGTCTACGGAATGGCCTTTCAGCGCGCGACGGACTGACTGGTCCATGCGGCGAGCGGCAAATTCCTGGGTTTGTTTGTCTGTATTTTTAATAGCTTGTTCTATTGCGTCGGTGTCATCGCCTTCCGCCATCGCGCGCAGATGCGCGGCAGCGTCGTCAATGGCCTGACGCTCTGCGGCGCTTAACAGCGCGGCATCGGCAGCAAGCGCGCTTTGCAGGCTTTCCAGCACGCGCGCCGCCTCCACTTTTTGCTCCGCCAGCATACGCGCTTTCACGTCCTGCCCGGCAAAGCTCATGGAATCCTGGATCATGGTGGCGATTTCGCTGTCGGTCAGCCCGTAAGACGGTTTGACCTGAATAGAGGCTTCCACCCCGGTGGATTTCTCCATCGCGGTGACGGAAAGCAGTCCGTCAGCATCCACCTGGAAGGTGACGCGGATATGCGCCCCGCCCGCCGGCATCGCCGGAAGACCACGCAGCGCAAAGCGGGCCAGCGAACGGCAATCCTGCACCAGCTCGCGCTCGCCCTGCATCACGTGGATCGACATGGCGGTTTGCCCGTCTTTAAAGGTGGTGAATTCCTGCGCTCGCGCTACCGGAATGGTGGTGTTGCGCGGGATCACTTTCTCCACCAGGCCGCCCATGGTTTCGAGGCCGAGGGAGAGCGGGATGACGTCCAGCAGCAGCATTTCGCTGTCCGGCTTGTTACCCACCAGAATGTCGGCCTGGATTGCCGCGCCAATTGCCACCACGCGATCGGGATCGATGGAGGTCAGCGGCGTGCGGCCAAAGAATTCGCCGACGCGCTCGCGCACCAGCGGCACGCGGGTTGAACCGCCGACCATCACCACTTCCAGCACTTCACTGGCCTCGACGCCCGCATCTTTCAGCGCGCGACGGCAGGAAAGTAATGTGCGTTTTACCAGCGGCGCGATCAGCGCATCAAACTGCCCGCGGGTGATAGTGCCCTGCCAGCCCGCCACCTTAACTTCAACGCTGTCGGCGTCGCTTAAGGCGATTTTCGCCGCGATGGCCGCATCCAGCAGCTCGCGCTGTTGATGGTTGTCGCTGCGATCGCTCAGGCCCGCCTGTTCACGGATGTGATCCGCGAGCAGGTGATCGAAATCATCGCCGCCCAGCGCGGAGTCGCCGCCGGTAGCCAGCACTTCAAACACGCCACGGCTCAGGCGCAGGACGGAAATATCAAAGGTGCCGCCGCCCAGATCGTAAACCGCGATGACCCCTTCGGTGCCGGAATCCAGACCGTAGGCAATGGCCGCCGCGGTCGGCTCGTTAAGCAAGCGCAGCACGTGCAGCCCGGCAAGACGCGCCGCGTCTTTGGTGCCCTGACGCTGGGCATCATCGAAGTAGGCAGGTACGGTGATCACCACGCCGTCGAGTTCGCCCGCCAGCGCCTCTTTAGCGCGGGCAGCCAGTGCGGAAAGGATATCCGCGGACACACGCACCGGATTCAGCAAGCCAGCCGGGGTGGCGATCATCGGCAGACCGTTTTCACTGGCCTGCAACTGCAACGGCAGATGCGGATAACGGGCCTGAATATCCGCCAGCGAGCGCCCCATCAGGCGTTTTACCGAACTGATGGTATTGACCGGATCGCGGGCGGCGTTGTCGCGGGCGTCATAACCCACTGAGTGATTGTTCTGCTGATAATGCACGACCGAGGGCAGCAGGTGACGCCCTTCGCTGTCGGGCAGGGTTTCTGCCTGGCCGCTACGCACGGTAGCCACCAGCGAATTGGTGGTGCCTAAGTCAATGCCTGCCGCCAGCCGACGCTGATGCGGCGCAGCGCTCATGCCAGGCTCACTAATTTGTAATAAGGCCATGTTAGCTTCCGAAATTAAAAATCTTGCAGCTTTTCTTCGAGTTGTTCTGTCGTGCTGCGTAGTTTATCGAGAAAACGCAGTTTGCGCACAGCATCAGCGGCCGCGTCCCAGGATTTCGCGTCTAACTGTTCAATCATCTGCTGCTGACGGGCGTTGTACAGCGTGCCGATGCGGGTCTGAAAGGCTTCAAGCCTGTCGAGATCCTTCGCCTGTTCGATCTCATCCAGCTCTTCGCGCAGCTCAAGCTGTTCCATCAGGAACGCCGTGTCACGCACGGTATGCTGCTCGGAGGAGAGATCAAAACCCTGCAGCGACAGCAAATATTCGGCGCGCGTTAAGGGGTTGCGCAGCGTTTGCCATGCCTGATTGATCGTGGCGGAGTGTTGTACTGCGGCAAGCTGCTCGGCTGGGGTGCCGCTGGCAAACCGGTCAGGATGATACTGACGTTGCAGATCCTGAAAACGAGCTGTCATCGCCTGGATATCAAGGTGATAACCGGCGGGCAACCCAAAGAGGGTGAAGTAGTCCATAACCATTCCGGGGTTGATCAGTTAAAGCAAACCCCACACACAGCAGGCTGAGGTGGGGTTTGTTGGTTCAGGCACGATTAAACGTTGAAGCTTTCGCCGCAACCACACTCATCTTTAACGTTAGGGTTAGTGAATTTAAACCCTTCATTCAGGCCTTCTTTTACGAAGTCCAGCTGAGTGCCGTCGAGGAATTGCAGGCTCTTGCCGTCGACCACGACTTTCACGCCCTTGTCTTCGAAAACGGTATCTTCAGCCGCCGGTTCGTCAACAAACTCCAGTACATACGCCATGCCAGAACAGCCAGAGGTTCTGACGCCCAGACGCAGGCCAAACCCTTTTCCACGGTTGGCCAGGAAGGAATTTACGCGCGCGGCAGCACTGTCGCTAAGGGTAATCGACATACAAACCTCAACTATTTGGCTTCACGTTTGCTTTTGTAATCCGCAATCGCGGCTTTAATCGCATCTTCTGCCAGGATAGAGCAGTGGATCTTCACCGGCGGCAGTTCAAGCTCGTCAGCGATATCGGTATTTTTGATCGCCTGGGCTTCGTCCAGTGATTTACCTTTCACCCACTCGGTGACCAGCGAGCTGGAGGCGATAGCAGAGCCACAGCCGTAGGTTTTGAAACGCGCGTCTTCGATGATGCCGTCGTTGTTGACTTTGATCTGCAGTTTCATGACGTCGCCACAGGCCGGTGCACCCACCATGCCGCTGCCAACGCTGTCATCGCTGTTGTCAAAAGAGCCAACGTTACGCGGGTTTTCGTAGTGATCTATTACTTTTTCGCTATAAGCCATTTTCTATTCTCCTGATGCCGAAACCGATTAATGATGTGACCATTCGATGCTGTTGAGATCCACGCCCTGTTTGAACATTTCCCACAGCGGAGAAAGATCGCGCAGACGGCCAATGGATTTGCGTACCAGCTCGATGGTGTAGTCGATCTCTTCTTCAGTCGTAAAACGACCCAGCGAGAAACGGATAGAGCTGTGCGCCAGCTCGTCAGTCATGCCCAGCGCGCGCAGCACGTAGGATGGCTCAAGGCTTGCAGAGGTACAGGCGGAGCCCGAGGAGACAGCCAGGTCTTTCAGCGCCATGATCAGCGACTCGCCTTCAACGTAGTTAAAGCTGACGTTGAGGATGTTCGGCGCGCCCTGCTCCAGATCGCCGTTCAGATAGACTTCTTCCATATCCTTCACGCCATCCCACAGACGGTTACGCAGGACGCGCAGGCGCGCCATCTCGTTTTCCATCTCTTCTTTGGCGATACGATAGGCTTCACCCATGCCGACAATCTGATGCACCGGCAGCGTACCGGAACGCATACCGCGCTCGTGACCGCCGCCGTGGATCTGGGATTCGATACGGATACGCGGCTTACGACGCACATACAGCGCGCCAATACCTTTCGGACCGTAGATTTTGTGACCGGAGAAGGACATCAGGTCAACTTTCAGCTGCGTCAGATCAACCGGGATTTTACCCACGCTCTGGGTGGCATCCACGTGGAAGATGATGCCACGCGAGCGGCACAGTTCGCCGATGGTCGCAATATCCTGCACCACGCCGATTTCGTTGTTCACGTGCATGATGGACACGAGGATAGTGTCCGGACGCATCGCCGCTTCCAGCTCTTTCAGGTCGATAATGCCGTTACGCTGCGGGGCAAGGTAGGTCACTTCAAAGCCTTCACGCTCCAGCTGACGACAGGTGTCGAGAACCGCTTTGTGTTCGGTTTTGCTGGTGATGATGTGCTTGCCTTTTTTCTGATAGAAGTTGGCAGCGCCTTTGATCGCCAGGTTATCGGATTCTGTCGCGCCCGAGGTGAAAACGATCTCACGCGGGTCTGCGCCAACCAGTTCAGCGATCTGGTTACGGGCGATATCAACAGCTTCTTCCGCCTGCCAGCCGAAACGGTGGGAACGGGAGGCCGGGTTACCAAAGGTCCCGTCCATGGTCAGAAACTGCATCATCTTCTCGGCAACACGCGGGTCCACCGGCGTGGTTGCGGAGTAGTCGAGATAAATTGGTAATTTCATTGCTTTTAAGCTCCGTACATCACTCTAATGCAAGGAATCAGGCAATCGGCTGGATGTACGACCGAAGGGGCGGAACACGCGGTCCCGGCCTGATTCAGAAATTCTTTATTTTTTATGTATTATCCGAATCGAGTCGGATAACTAGGCGCGCAGCTTAACGTCGATAGCGTCCTGCGCGCGGGTATTACGTTGTGATTCCTGGCTGTGCTGACGATCGGACACGTCCATGACTTCCTGGTTATTCACCAGTTCGCCCAGCGTAATATTGTTTAAGAAGCCGGTCAGACGGTCGCTCAGATCGCGCCACAGCGCGTGGGTCAGGCATTTATCGCCGCCCTGACAGCCGCCTTTACCCTGACAACGGGTGGCGTCTACGGATTCGTCAACGGCGCTGATCACTTCGCCTACGGCAATGCTGTTGGCGTCTTTGCCTAACAGGTAGCCGCCACCTGGACCGCGAACGCTGGCAACAAGGCCATTTTTGCGCAGGCGGGAGAACAGTTGTTCCAGGTAAGAAAGGGAAATACCCTGACGTTCAGAAATATCTGCCAACGGAACCGGGCCAGCTTCGGAGTTGAGTGCAACGTCCAGCATTGCGGTAACGGCATAACGGCCTTTAGATGTTAGTCTCATGTCTTACTTAACCTCAAACGCGCCCCTGCCCGGGGTTGTTATTAAAATATGTAGTGTTGCATAGCAGGCGCAAGTCTGACATTCCCGACTAAAATGGTCAACTATTTACTTGACTGTTTTAGTCAGGTATTTGACCTTCTGTGCCGTCGTTATTAACTTCCCCGGCAAGCCTGTGCCGCCGGGCAAGCAACCGTTACTTCTCTTTATTCTTCAGCTCAATAATCGACGCCAGCATGCCGCGCAGGATATTGAGTTCCTGCGCTTCAGGGCGCGCGCGGGTAAACAGGCGGCGCAGTTTATTCATCACCTGCCCCGGATGGTTCTCGCGGATAAAACCGGTGGTCAGCAGCGTCTGTTCCAGATGACCGTAAAAGCGCTCCAGATCGTCCACCAGCGGATAGGGGATTTCCTCCGGCTGCGCGTCACTGCTTTCCTGGGTGGCAAGCCACGCCATGCGCACTTCATAGGCGATTACCTGCACCGCCATCGCCAGGTTCAGCGAGCTGTATTCCGGGTTGGCGGCAATGGCCACATGATAGTGGCACTTCTGTAATTCTTCGTTGGTCAGACCGACGCGTTCACGGCCAAACACCAGCGCCACCGGCGCATGTTGCCCTTCGCTGACGCTTTTCAGGCCGCACTCGCGCGGATCCAGCATCGGCCACGGCAGGGTGCGGGAGCGCGCGCTGGTACCGACCACCAGGCTACAGCCCGCCAGCGCTTCATCCAGCGTGTCCACAATATTGGCGTTGCCGATCACGTCGCTGGCGCCTGCCGCCAGGGCGATGGCCTGCGAGTCAGGTTTAACCAGCGGATTCACCAGCCAGAGATTGGTCAGACCCATGGTTTTCATGGCGCGGGCGACCGAGCCCATGTTGCCGGTATGAGAAGTTTCAACCAGTACGATACGGATATTTTGCAGCATAAGTTTTCTACGGCTAAAGATTATTCACGCATATTATCATAAACCGAAGACAGATAACGAACTCGCTGCTATACTCTGCGCCGTTTTCCCCCGTTCTTTAACATCCAGTGAGAGAGACCGATGCATCCGATGCTGAACATCGCCGTGCGCGCAGCGCGCAAGGCGGGTAATTTAATTGCCAAACACTACGAAACTCCTGACTCTGTCGAAGCGAGCCAGAAAGGCAGCAATGATTTTGTGACTAACGTTGATAAAGCTGCTGAAGCAGTGATTATCGAAACCATTCGCAAATCTTACCCGCAGCACACCATCATCACCGAAGAAAGCGGTGAGCTTGAAGGCGAAGATCAGGATGTACAATGGGTTATCGATCCACTGGATGGCACTACCAACTTTATCAAACGTCTGCCGCACTTCGCGGTATCCATCGCTGTTCGTATTAAAGGCCGCACTGAAGTCGCTGTGGTTTACGATCCGATGCGTAACGAACTCTTCACCTCTACCCGTGGTCAGGGCGCACAGCTGAACGGCTACCGTCTGCGCGGCAGCACCGCCCGCGATCTGGACGGCACTATTCTGGCGACCGGTTTCCCGTTCAAAGCCAAACAGCATTCCAAATCCTATATCAATGTGATCGGTAAACTGTTCACCGAGTGCGCTGACTTCCGTCGCACCGGTTCTGCCGCGCTGGATCTGGCCTATGTTGCCGCCGGTCGCGTGGATGGTTTCTTTGAGATTGGCCTGAAGCCGTGGGATTTCGCCGCGGGCGAACTGCTGGTGCGTGAAGCAGGCGGCCTGGTGTGTGATTTCACCGGCAACCATAACTACATGCATACCGGCAACATCGTGGCAGGTAACCCGCGCGTGGTGAAAGCCATGCTGGCGAACATGCGTGACGAACTGAGCGATGCGCTGAAGCGTTAATTCGTCTGGTTTTGCCCGGTGGCGCTATGCTTACCGGGCCTACGGGACTGTCTGGTTCTGCCCGGTGGCGCTTCGCTTACCGGGCCTACGGAACTGTGTGGTTCTGCGGGTTTTGTAGGCCGGATAAGCGCAGCGCCATCCGGCGGTATCAAAACGGTCTTAACCCCCGCACCGGCGTTACCGCGCTCATCCACATCACCACTGCCGCTACCACCAGCACCGCCCCTCCGGCCAGCGCCAGCGTGCTCCAGCCGATCTGCCGCCACAATACCGGCGCTTTATTGCCGCCAAGCTTCACTGCTAACTGACGGAAACTGTGCACCAGCAGCGCCAGCGACGAAATGGTCAGCGAGGTGCCTGCCGCCATCGCCATTGCGGACGCCATACCCCAGCCAAACACCCCGATCACCTTACTGAACAGCAGCACCATCAGCGCGCCGGAACAGGGACGCATCCCCATCGACAGCACGATCATCAGCCGCGCCCGCCAGTCATCGCCGCTCTGTAACTGATCCGGCGTGGGCAGATGCTGATGCCCGCAACCGCAGTGCTCGTCATGGACATGATGCGGCGTGAAAGACTTAAAGGTCGGTCGCCGGAGTAAGCGGCGTAACTTTTTCAGCGCGCGAACGCATAACAGTACGCCCAGCACCCCCACCAGCGCATAGCTGGCTTTCTCAAGCCAGGCTCCGCTGATATGCAGTTGCCGTGCGGGAAACTCAAGTAGCGTCAGTACCACCACTACCAGCGCAATCGCTACCAGCCCCTGTAATAAGGAAGCAGCCAGCGTCAGGCCAATACTGGATCGTAGTTTTGACGGATGGGTGGCAAGCCAGGTGGCGATCACCACTTTGCCGTGTCCCGGCCCGAGCGCATGCAGCACGCCGTAGAGAAAACTGAATGCTAACAGCGAGCCGCCTGCCCTTGCCGGATTATCCGCCACAGCCTGTAACAGCCCGCTCATGCGTCTGTTGACATCCCGCTGCCAGCCAACGCTTTCATACAGGATCCATGACCAGTGCTGCCACAGCAAAATGCCGCACACGGCGGCCACCATAATAAACAGCGCCAGCGGCCAGAGCGCCGTCCAGCGTCGCGGGCGTTTCATCGTCTGGCCTGTCACTGACATATGACTGTCACCTTTTGCGCGAACTGTTGTCCCAGCGCCATGTCTTCAGGCGGCGCGTCCTCTTTATCCAGCGACTGCGCGAACTTCAGGGTTTCTTCGCCCGGCGTCGGCGTATCCACCTTCAGCTGACAGCTTTTTTGCAGCGCCGCGGGCAGCGTCACGTCCTGATCCCGGGCATAGCTCATGTCCACATAATAGGTGGGATCGAAGGTGGAAAAGGTGTAGGTCTGTCCGGCGAGCGGCTGCGGCTCGGCCAGCGGCAGTACGAATGTCAGCACCGCCTGATGCCTTTCCCGCGCCATACCGTACTGGCTGGGGCGATTGAGGAACTTCACCTTCTGGCCGTTGTGCCAGAATTCGGTGAAGTAGTGCTGCCCCAGCACATTGGCCATCACTTCGGCGGCGAGTTTTTTCCAGATCTCATCTCCTGGCTTTGCGTCTTTCGCGTCATACAACAGATCCGCTGAAGTGATCTCATCCATCGTCCAGCGCATTTGCAGCCCGGTAAGCTGGCCGTTGTCCGCCACCAGCGCCGTCTGCAGGCCGATAAAGCTGTGCGGATGCGCCTGCGCGGGCAGCGATAAAAGCGCGAGAAAGAGCGCACCGGCGCATTGTTTAACTGTTTGCATGTGTTCCTTACGTGAAAAATTCTGTGATGTTCCCCGGCATTCCTGAGGGAAAGCTCCCCGCTTGCGCTTTCGCCGTCGCATCCTTTAGCTATTCTTAACAAAAACCCCTAACTGGAGCCAACGCAGATGACCCTTGTGATGACCCCTCCATCTGTCCTCTCCAGCCCACAACGTCGCTGCCATGCTTTTCTGATGTTGTCGTTGCCCGGACACGCTCTGACGCCCGAAAGCCTTGGCGAACTGAACGGTGTGGATGGTGCCGTCACCCGGCAAGATATAGCCGACACGGGTCTGGAGATCCAGCGTTATCATCGGCTGAATATTATCACCCAGCCCGATGGCTGTTATCGCATCGAGGGCAGCGTTCTGGATCAGCGGCTGTGCCTGGTGCACTGGCTGCGGCGTGCGCTGCGCCTGTGCCCGCAATTTATCAACGATCATTTTACCCCGGCCTTAAAAACCGCCCTTAAACAGAGCGAGATTGCCCGCCCGTTGTATGACGATACCAATCTTCAGGCGCTGATTAATCTTTGCGCGCGCAATTTGCAGCGCCAGTTTGAATGCCGCGACGTGCAGTTTCTGCGTCTCTATTTGCAGTATTGCCTGCTGCAACATCAGCTTGGCTTTACTCCGGAGTTTAATCCCGTCCAGCAGGCCTGGGCGCAGAGCCGCGCAGAATACCGCGCCGCTCAGGACATTGTGCGTCACTGGCAACGCCGGGTGGCGAAGATGCCCCACGACAGCGAACACCTGTTCCTGGCGGTGATGTTTATGCTGTTGCGCACCCCGGATCCGCTGCGCGACGGGCATCAGCAGGACCTGCGGCTGCGCCGCGCGGTGAACCAGATGATTGGCCGCTTTCATGCACTTTCAGGTATGCGCTTCAGCGATGAGCAGGGGCTGGCGGATCAGCTCTATATCCATCTGGCGCAGGCGCTGGATCGCAGTCTGTTCGGCATCGGCATTGATGACACCCTGCCGGAGGAGATGCACCGCCTCTATCCGCGCCTGATGCGCACCACCACACAGGTAATGGGCGGCATGGAGCAGGAATATGGTCTGCGCTTTAGCCCGGAGGAGACCGGTCTGGTGGCGGTAATATTTGGCGCGTGGCTGATGCAGGAGAGCGATCTGCACGAAAAACAGGTGCTGATCCTCACCGGCGACGATCCGCAGCTTGAGCAGGAGATTGAGCTGCAACTGCGCGAACTGACGCTATTGCCGCTCAATATTAAGCACCTGAGCCTGGCAGCGTTTCAGGAGGAAGGCGCGCCGCGGGAAGTGGCGCTGATCGTCACGCCCTACGCCACCGCCCTGCCGCTGTTCTCCGCCCCGCTAATCCATGCCGCCGGATCCCTGAGCGAGCAGCAGCAGAGCCATATCCGCGTTATGCTTGAGGGCTGATGCGCGGACGCAGCACCATTGCCGGTAAGGCCACCAGCGCCATCACCCAGAAGACGCCCTGGTGCAGATGCTGGAACAGGAATCCGGCGAAGACGGTCATTACCGCGATGCTGCCGCCCATGGCGACGGCGGAGTAAACCGCCTGCAAGCGGATCACTTCAGCGCCCTGACGGGCGGCGATATAGCGCATGGCTGCCAGATGGCAGACGGTGAAGGTGCCGCAGTGCAGGATCTGGATCAGCACCAGTCCCGGCAGCGCCGTCGTCCAGCCCATCAGCCCCCAGCGCACCACCCCGCACACCGCCGAAAGCAGCAGCAGATCGCGGGCGCTCCAGCGGCGGAACAGTTTATTGCTCAGGGTAAAGACCACCACTTCCGCCACCACGCCCAGCGACCAGAGATAGCCCACCGTTGAGGCGGAATAGCCCGCCTCCTGCCAGTAAATGGCGCTGAAGCCGTAATAGGCGGCGTGCGCTCCCTGTAACAACGATACGCAGGCCAAAAAACGCCAGCTCTGGCGGATCAGGCTTTTCCACGCCGGCCAGCCTGCGGCCTCCTGCTGGCGGCTTTGCCCCTGCGGCATTACCGTCGGGCGCAGCAGCATTCCCAGCAGCATGGAGATCAGGCCAAGCGTGAGCATCGCCAGAATCGCCTGATGATCGTACAGACTCACCAGCTTGCCGGTCACCGCCGAGCCAATCACAAAAGCGATGGATCCCCATACCCGCACCCGGCCATAGTCCATGGTGATCTGCTTTTGCCAGGTGTTGGCGAGCGCATCCGTGAGCGGCACCAGCGGCGAGAAAAACAGGTTAAAGCCGATCATCACCACCATCAGCCAGGCGACGCTACGTCCTGCCCAGAATGCCAGCGCAAACAGCAGCGTAAGCAATGCCAGCACCCGCAGCGCGGTAATAAGTCTGGAAGGATCGCTGACGCGCGGGGCGATCAGCAGACTTCCAAGGAAGCGCGCCACCAGGCCTGCGCCCAGTAAAATACCGATGGTTTCCGGCGTTAAACCGGTGCCCTTGAGCCAGACGCTCCAGAAAGGCAGAAAGATGCCGTAGCTAAAGAAATAGGTGAAGTAGGCGAGCGCCAGCCAGCGCGTGGAGTGCAGAACCATGATTTCCTCCTGAATGGTGGCGACAGTCTGGCGATAAACGGCGGTAAACACAAGTGAGCGCTTAACAGGTTTTTAACATCACCGGTAAAAAACCGCCCAGGGCAGGCTTATCGTTTCAGCTCACATATTTGAAACATTCCCGGCGGCTGGCGCGCAGAAATCCGGCAAAAAAGCCGCTTCAACCCATCAAATGATAAATAATTGTTAATTTATAGTTAATAAAAAATCCGAATTTAACAAAGACAGCCTTACTCATTGTGAAGCTAATGTTATTTTTTAACTATAATTTAACTAAATTAGATCTAAAAAATAACAAAAATGGGCAGTCATCACATTTAAAAAATCTACGATTCATCTCCTCTTCCCTTCGTTGTTAATCTCTGTGCGTGACATGCCCGTACCCTACATAAGGTAAAACTATGAAATTCAAACTCGCCTTACTCAGTGCAGCCCTGGTTTCTGTCAGCATGTTGTCCGGTAACGTTGCGGCGGCGGAAAAGTATGAAATTGCCGTGGTGGCGAAAGTCACCGGCATTCCCTGGTTCAACCGCATGGAAACCGGCGTGAACGACGCCGCCAAAAAGCTGAATGTGAATGCGTATCAGACTGGCCCTTCCACACCCGATCCTGCCCAGCAGGTGAAGGTGATTGAGGATCTGATCGCCAAGAACGTCAACGCCATTATCGTGGTGCCTAACGATGCGAAGGTGCTGGAGCCGGTGCTGAAAAAAGCGCGCGACAAAGGCATTGTGGTGCTGACCCACGAATCCCCGGATCAGCAGATCGGCCAGTGGGATATTGAAACCATCGACAGCGAAAAATATGCGCAGGCTAACGTCGATGAGCTGGCGAAAAGCATGGGCGGCAAAGGCGGCTACGCCATTTACGTGGGATCGTTAACGGTGCCGCTGCATAACGCCTGGGCGGACTACGCCATCAAATATCAGAAAGAAAAATACCCCGAGATGTTTGAAGTCACCTCCCGCCTGCCGGTGGCGGAAAGCATTGATAAATCCTACTCCACTACCCTAGATCTGATGAAAACCTATCCGCAGATGAAAGGTATTATCGGCTTTGGCTCCCTTGGCCCAATCGGTGCCGGTCAGGCGGTGCAGAAGAAACGCGCTAAAGAAAAAATGGCGGTTGTCGGTATTGCCATGCCTGCCCAGGCCGCGCCGTACCTGATGCGCGGCGACATTAAAAAGGCGCTGCTGTGGGATCCGAAAGATGCCGGTTATGCGCTGGTTACCGTTGCCGATCAGCTGTTGCAGGGCAAGGAAGTGACGCCGGATCTGACCATCGATGGTTTAGGCAAAGCCGATGTGGATATGGACAAAAAAGTGATCCGCTTTAACAAGATCCTCGAAGTCACCAAAGATAACGCGCAATCACTCGGTTTCTGAGGCACTCCGCCCGCACCAGGGAAACCGAATAACTAAAACAATTCACACTCAGCGCCCGTAAGGGCGCTTGCAGGAGTATTGCCCATGGCAGACACCGCCGCATTTATCTCACTTGAGAATATCAGCAAGCAATTTCCGGGCGTGCTGGCGCTGGATAACGTGAACCTGACGCTGAAAAAAGGCGAAGTTCACTGTCTGGCAGGGCAGAACGGCTGCGGAAAAAGCACCATCATTAAAGTGATTTCCGGCGTCTACCACCCGGAAAAAGGCGCGCAGATTATGCTCGACGGCAAGCTGTTCCATCAGCTGACGCCGCAGCTCTCCGCCCATTACGGTATTCAGGTGATTTACCAGGATCTGTCGCTGTTTCCGAACTTCAGCGTGGCGGAAAACATTGCCGTTAACCGTTATCTGCCGGGGGGCGATATCTGGGTGCGCCGCGAGGCGATGAAAGCCCAGGCGCTGGCCGCCATGAAACGCATTGGCGTGGCCCTCGACCCGGATAAAAAAGTCGAAAAACTCTCCATTGCTGACCGCCAGCTGGTGGCGATCTGCCGCGCCATCGCCGCCGATGCCCGGCTGGTGATCATGGATGAGCCCACCGCCTCGCTGACGCGCCAGGAGGTGAACGGCCTGCTGCGGGTGGTGAATGAACTGAAAGCGGCGGGCATCTGCGTGGTCTTTGTCAGCCACCGTCTGGATGAGGTGATGGAAGTGGCAGATCGCATCAGCGTGATGCGCGACGGTAAGCTTGTCGGCACCTGGCCTGCGCAGGAGCTGGACAGCCACGAGCTGGCGTTCCTGATGACCGGGCAGCGTTTCCACTACAGCCCGCTGCCGGAAAAACCGCCCGCCGATCAGCCGCCGATGCTGGAGTTACGTAACCTGAGCCGCAAAGGAAAATACCAGAACATCGATCTGTCATTACGCAGCGGCGAGATTGTTTCTGTTGTCGGCCTGCTGGGCGCGGGCCGTACCGAGCTGTGCCTGAGCCTGTTTGGCATGACGCAGCCGGAGAGCGGCGAAATACGCATCAACGGTCAGCCGGTGCGCCTGCGTAATAATCACGACGCCATCAGACACGGCATCGGTTATGTGTCGGAAGATCGCCTGACGCAGGGGCTGATCATGGAGCAGTCGATCTATGACAACACCATCGTCACGGTCTTCGACAAACTCCATACCCGCAGCGGCCTGCTCGATCATGCCAAAGCGCAAAAGCTGGTAAGCGATCTGATCCGCGATCTGAACATTAAAGTTTCCGATCCACACCTGCCGGTGAAAACCCTCTCCGGCGGCAACGCCCAGCGTATCGCCATCGCCAAATGGGTGGCGACTAACCCGCGCATTCTCATCCTGGACTCCCCCACCGTCGGCGTGGATATCGCCAATAAAGAGGGCATTTATCAGATTGCCCGCGATCTGGCGGAACAGGGTATGGCGGTGCTGATGATTTGCGATGAGATCCCGGAAGCCTACTACAACAGCCATCGCGTGCTGGTGATGCGCCGCGGCGAGCTGGTCGCTGAATTTAACCCCCATCGCTGTACCGAAGCGGAAATTGCTGAAGTGGTCGAGGTCATCAATGAATAACGTGCGTCTTTCCCGCCTCGTCGGGCAACATGAGTTCTGGCTGGGGCTGTTAGTGATCGCCCTGATCGTCGGGCTGAGCGTCAGCACCGATGAGTTTCTTTCGCTGGGCAACCTGACGGATGTCGCCACCAGCTATGCCATTCTGGGCATTCTGGCCTGCGGACTGTTTGTGGTGCTGATTTCCGGCGGCATCGATATCTCTTTTCCGGCGATGACCGCCATCGCGCAGTATGCAATGGCAAGCTGGATGATCGCCCACGGCGGCAACTTTGTGCTGGCGCTGGCGATGGCTATTGCCGTCGGCCTGCTGCTCGGGCTGATTAACGGCTTTCTGGTCTACTGGCTGCGCGTACCGGCGATCATCATCACCATCGCCACCCTCAACGTCTATTACGGTCTGCTGGTCTACGCCACCAAAGGCACCTGGCTGTACGGCTTCCCGGACTGGTTTATGAACGGCATCAACTGGTTCTCCTTTACCGCTGCCGACGGCTACGACTATGGCCTGACGCTGCCGCTGCTCTGTCTCGCCGCAGTGATAATATTCACTGCCATTCTGATGAACTACACCCGGCTGGGCCGCCAGATTTACGCCATGGGCGGCAACCGTGACGCCGCCTCCCGCCTCGGGCTGAACCTGCTGAAGCTGCACTTCTGCGTTTACGGCTATATGGGCATTCTCGCCGGTATTGCCGCCGTGGTGCAGGCGCAGATCACTCAGTCGGTTGCGCCTAACTCCCTGCTCGGCTTTGAGCTGACGGTGCTGGCCGCCGTGGTGCTGGGCGGCACCAGCATGACCGGCGGCCGCGGCACGCTGACCGGCACGCTGCTCGGGGTGATCCTGCTGGCCTTCCTGCAAAACGGCCTGACGCTGTTAAGCGTCTCCTCTTACTGGCACACCGTGTTCAGCGGCACCATTATCCTGATCAGCATCAGCGCGACGGCGTGGAACGAAAAACGCAAACTTGCAGGGGAACTTTAAGATGAAAACCTTCGCCCGTTATCTGCCTGGTGATGCCATCATTCGCCTCCAGTGCGTGATCATTATTGTCGTCGCCGTGGTCTTCTCGGCGCTGCTGGGCAGTCGCTTTTTCAGCGTGGCGAATTTCCAGTCCATCAGCTCGCAGCTGCCGATCCTCGGCATGCTGGCGCTGGGCATGGGGCTGACCATGCTCACCGGCGGCATTAACCTGTCGATTATTGCCGGTGCCAACGCCTGTTCGCTGGTGATGGCGGCGATTATTGTCAGCCATCCGGATAACCCCCTCTTCTTTATGCTGGCGCTGCTGGCAGGGCTGGCCGTCGCGGTGGCAATAGGCGTGCTTAACGGCGCGCTCATCGCGTGGGTGGGCGTTTCGCCTATTCTTGCGACCCTCGGCACCATGACGCTGATCTCCGGGCTGAACATTCTGTTTTCTAACGGCACGGTGATCTCCGGCTTCCCGGCGGCGATCCAGTATTTAGGTAACGCCACCCTCGCGGGGATCCCCGTCGCCCTGCTGCTGTTTATTCTTGTAGCCGTGCTGCTGTGGGTGTTACTGGAGCACACGACGCTTGGACGCAGCCTCTATCTGGTGGGTTCGAACGAGCAGGCCACGCGCTATTCCGGGGTGAATACCGTGCGGGTGCAGATTTCCGTCTATGTGATTTCCGCCCTGCTCGGCTGGGTGGCGGCCATCCTGATGATGGCGAAGTTCAACTCGGCGAAGGCCGGTTATGGCGAATCCTATCTGCTGGTGACCATTCTTGCCTCGGTGCTTGGCGGCATAAACCCGGACGGCGGCTTTGGTCGCGTCATCGGCCTGGTGCTGGCGCTGGTCGTGCTGCAAATGCTGGAAAGCGGCTTCAATCTGCTGGGGATCAGCAGCTATCTGACGATGGCGCTCTGGGGCGCGGTGCTGATCCTCTTTATTGCCTTACAGAATCGTAAAGCCTGATTTCAGGAGAAAAAAGATGGCGAGTTACTTCATTGGTGTGGATGTCGGAACCGGAAGCGCCCGCGCGGGCGTATTTGACCTGAACGGCAGAATGGTCGGCCAGGCGAGCCGGGCCATTGAAATGTATCGCCCGCAGGCGGATTTCGTTGAGCAGTCTTCTGACAATATCTGGCAGGCGGTGTGTAATGCAGTGCGCGATGCCATTAACCAGTCGGACGTCAATCCGATCCAGGTGAAGGGGCTGGGATTCGACGCCACCTGTTCGCTGGTGGTGCTGGATAAAGAGGGCAAGCCGCTGACCGTCAGCCCCTCCGGGCGCAGCGAGCAGAATATCATTGTGTGGATGGATCACCGCGCTATTACGCAGGCCGACCGCATCAACGCCCTGCACCATCGGGTGCTGGATTACGTCGGCGGCATCATTTCCCCGGAAATGCAGACGCCGAAACTGCTGTGGCTGAAGCAGCATATGCCGAACACCTGGGCCAATGCCGGTTACTATTTTGACCTGCCGGACTTCCTGACCTGGCGCGCCACCGACGATGATACCCGCTCCCTCTGCTCCACCGTCTGCAAGTGGACCTACATGGGCCATGAAGATAAGTGGGACGGCAGCTATTTCCGCGAGATAGGGCTTGAGGATCTCCTTGAGCACGACGCGGAAAAAATTGGCCGCTATGTAAAAACCATGGGCGAACCGCTCGGCCACGGCCTGACGCCGCGCGCCGCCAGCGAAATGGGGCTGATCCCGGGCACGGCGGTCAGCGTGTCTATTATTGATGCCCACGCCGGTACGCTCGGTACGCTGGGCGCCTGCGGCGTGTCAGGGGAAGTGGCGGATTTTGATCGCCGCGTGGCGCTGATCGGCGGGACTTCCACCGGGCATATGGCTATCTCGAAAGCGCCGCGTTTTATCGGCGGCGTCTGGGGGCCGTACTATTCGGCGGTGCTGCCTGGCTACTGGCTGAACGAAGGCGGCCAGTCGGCGACAGGCGCGCTTATCGATCATGTGATCCAGTCGCATCCCTGCTATGAAACGCTGCTGGCGCAGGCAAAAACCCAGGGGCAGACCATTTATGAACTGCTGAATGCCCTGCTGCGTAAAATGGCGGGCGAGCCGGAAAACATCGCCTTTCTGACCCGCGATATGCATATCCTCCCCTACTTCCACGGCAACCGCTCGCCGCGCGCTAATCCGACGCTCACCGGGGCGATCACCGGCCTGAAGCTTTCCCGCACGCCCGAGGACATGGCGCTGCAATATCTGGCGACCATTCAGGCGATTGCGCTGGGCACCCGCCATATTATTGAAACCATGAATCAGACCGGTTACGCCATTGATACCGTGATGGCCAGCGGCGGCGGCACCAAAAATCCGGTGTTCGTGCAGGAGCACGCCAACGCCACCGGCTGCGCCATGCTGTTACCGGAAGAGAGCGAAGCCATGCTGCTGGGCAGTGCGATGATGGGCACCGTGGCCGCAGGCGTCTTCGACAGCTTCCCGGAGGCGATGTCAGTGATGAGCCGCATCGGTAAAACGGTGACGCCGCAAACCAACCGTATCAAGCAGTATTACGATCGTAAATATCAGGTGTTCCATGAGATGTACCTCGATCATATGAAATACCGTCAGTTGATGCAGGAGGTCGAATGAACAGCGCCTGGCGTCAGGCAAACGAGGCCTGGCAAACCTACAGCGACGCGCTGGCCGGACTGGGCCAGCATCTGACCGCTGAACAGTGGGACGCCCTGCTGGCAGAGCTGCGCGGCTGTACGGGGAAAATCGTGGTCACCGGGGTGGGAACCTCCGGCATCGCGGCGCGCAAAATCGCCCATATGCTGGCCTGCGTGGAGCGTCCGGCGATCTATTTGAACGCCACCGATGCCGCCCACGGCGATCTGGGTTTTTTACGGGCGGGGGATCTGATGATCATGCTGTCCCGCGGCGGAAACTCCGACGAACTGACCCGCCTGCTGCCGGGGCTGGCGGCCAGACAAGTGCCGCTGATCAGCGTCACGGAAAACCGCGGGTCGGCGATTGCTCAGGCGGCGCGGCTGGTGATCTCAACGGGCGTGCAGCGGGAAGTGGATCCGCTGAATATGCTGGCAACCACCTCAATCATTCTGGTGCTGGCGATTTTTGATGCGGCCTGCGCCTGTCTGATGAGCGAGAGCGGGTATACGAAGGAGACGCTGCTGGCGGTGCATCCGGGCGGGGATGTGGGTGTGACGCTGCGCGGGGAGCGGTGATAKYGCCCGGCGGCGCTGCGCTTGCACGGGCCTACATGAACTGGTTATGCCCGGCGGCGCTGCGCTTGCGCGGGCCTACATTAACGGCTGGCGGGTTATGCCCGGCGGCGCTGCGCTTGCGCGGGCCTGGATTAACCCGAAGAACCAAAGACAAGTAGGCCGGGTAAGCGCAGCGCCACCCGGCAATAAAAAAGGCCGCTTACGCGGCCTTTTCAGGGTTTATCGCGGATCAGGCATAAACCGGGAAGCGGGCGCAGATTTCCAGCACTTTCTGTTTCGTGCGTTCAATCACCGCTTCATCATTGATGCTGTCCAGCACGTCACACATCCAGCCAGCCAGTTCCTGGGCTTCCGCTTCTTTGAAGCCGCGACGGGTGATGGCCGGGCTGCCGATACGGATACCGGAGGTCACGAACGGGCTTTTCGGATCGTTCGGCACGCTGTTTTTGTTCACCGTGATGTTAGCGCGACCCAGCGCGGCGTCAGCTTCTTTACCGGTCAGGTTTTTGTCCACCAGATCCAGCAGGAACAGGTGGTTATCGGTACCGCCGGACACCACGTTGTAGCCGCGATCGAGGAATACCTGCACCATCGCTTTCGCGTTTTTCGCCACCTGCTGCTGGTAGGTTTTGAATTCCGGCTCCAGCGCTTCTTTCAGCGCTACGGCTTTACCGGCGATCACGTGCATCAGCGGGCCGCCCTGCGCGCCAGGGAAGACCGCAGAGTTCAGTTTTTTGTACAGCTCTTCGCTGCCGCCTTTCGCGAGGATCAGACCACCGCGCGGACCAGCCAGCGTTTTGTGGGTTGTGGTGGTCACCACGTGGGCATGCGGCACCGGGTTCGGGTAAACGCCCGCGGCAACCAGACCGGCCACGTGCGCCATGTCGACAAACAGGTAAGCGCCGATGCTGTCGGCGATTTCACGCATTTTCGCCCAGTCAACCACGCCGGAGTACGCGGAGAAGCCGCCGATGATCATTTTCGGCTTGTGGGTCTGCGCCTGTTTTTCGAGGTCTGCGTAATCAATATGACCGGTCTCATCAATGCCGTAAGGCACGATATTGTAGAGCTTGCCAGAGAAGTTAACCGGGGAGCCGTGAGTCAGGTGGCCGCCGTGCGCCAGGTTCATACCTAGCACGGTATCGCCCGGTTGCAGCAGTGTGGTGTATACCGCGAAGTTAGCCTGCGAGCCGGAGTGCGGCTGGACGTTAGCGTAGTCAGCGCCGAACAGTTCTTTCGCGCGGTCGATCGCCAGTTGCTCAACGATATCCACGTATTCACAACCGCCGTAGTAACGTTTACCCGGATAACCTTCCGCATATTTGTTGGTCAGCTGAGAGCCCTGAGCCTGCATCACGCGCGGGCTGGTGTAGTTTTCGGAGGCGATCAGTTCAATGTGTTCTTCCTGACGTACTTTTTCCTGCTCCATAGCCTGCCACAGTTCGGCATCATAATCGGCAATGTTCATTTCACGTTTTAACATCCGCATCTCCTGACTCAGCTAACGGTAATTACAGCTCTGAAGGGGGGCCCTTTTGGGCAACGGCGACCAGTATAACTGATTCATATCGTGATAACAGGTCTTGACAAAGGATTTTACGCAAACGATTGGCTGCCCGCCGTACAAGGGTTTGATGGAAAAGCCGTAACCCGGGGGATCCGGATTTCTTTTCAGCTTTGTGATGTAAATTTTTCATGACTGTGAGCCGCCATAACTAAAATGCATTAAATCATTTACAAGCGCAGGGTTATTTCTATAAGATGCATATAAAATACAACTTATAGTTCTGCTAAAAAGGAAGCTGCCATGCTAGACGCACAAACCATCGCTACCGTGAAATCCACCATTCCCCTGCTCGTCGAAACCGGCCCGAAACTTACCGCCCATTTCTATGACCGGATGTTTAAACATAATCCTGAGCTGAAAGAGATCTTCAATATGAGCAATCAGCGTAATGGCGATCAGCGTGAAGCGCTGTTCAATGCCATTGCCGCCTATGCCAGTAATATTGAAAATCTGCCTGCGCTGTTGCCGGCGGTGGAGAAGATCGCCCAGAAGCACACCAGTTTTCAGATCAAACCAGAACAGTACAATATTGTCGGTGAGCATCTGCTGGCGACGCTGGATGAGATGTTCAGTCCGGGCCAGGAAGTGCTGGATGCGTGGGGCAAAGCCTATGGCGTACTGGCAGGCGTGTTTGTAAATCGTGAAAGCGAACTGTATCAGGAGCACGCCAGCAAAACCGGCGGCTGGGAAGGCACACGAGCGTTTCGCATCACCGCAAAAAATCCGCAGAGTGCGCTTATCACCAGCTTTGAATTTGCGCCGGTGGATGGTCAGCCGGTGGCGGATTATCAGCCGGGGCAGTATCTCGGCGTATGGCTGAAGCCGGAAGGTTTTCCGCATCAGGAAATTCGTCAGTATTCCCTTACCCGCAAACCCAACGGGAAAAGCTACCGTATCGCTGTTAAGCGCGAGCCGGGCGGTCAGGTATCAAACTGGCTGCATAATGACGCGACTGTGGGTGACATCGTGCATCTGGCGGTACCGGCGGGTGATTTCTTCTTACAGGTGACGCCGGAAACACCGGTGACGCTGATTTCCGCGGGCGTCGGCCAGACGCCGATGCTGGCGATGCTCGATACCCTGGTCAGCCGTCAGCACGCCGCGCAGGTGAACTGGTTCCATGCGGCGGAGAATGGCGATGTGCATGCTTTTGCCGATGAAGTGGCGCAGCTTGGCGCACAGCTTGCTCACTTTAGTTCGCACACCTGGTATCGTCTGCCGACTGACACGGATCGCGCGGGGGCTGGCTATAACAGCGAAGGCCTGATGGATTTGAGTCAGACTGAAGGGTTGTATTCCGATTCGGCGATGCAGTTCTATCTGTGCGGACCTGTGGTGTTTATGCAGTTTGCCGCGCGACAGCTGGTGGAGTCGGGCGTGAATAAAGACAACATTCATTACGAATGCTTCGGGCCGCATAAAATGCTGTAATCGCCCGACGGCGCTTCGCCTGCACGGGCCTGCGAAGAGTTTTGCAGGCCGGGTAAGCGCAGCGCCACCCGGCAAGAATGCTAAATAGCCGCGTCGTCTTCTTCACCGGTACGGATACGCACCACGCGGGCGACGTCGAAGACAAAGATTTTGCCGTCGCCAATTTTACCGGTTTGCGCCGTGCGGATAATGGTATCCACGCAGGTATCAACAATATCGTCGGTGACGACAATTTCAATTTTCACTTTCGGCAGAAAGTCCACCATGTACTCAGCGCCGCGGTACAGTTCGGTATGCCCTTTCTGGCGGCCAAAGCCTTTCACTTCGGTCACGGTCATCCCGGTAATGCCCACTTCGGCCAGCGCTTCGCGCACATCATCCAGTTTGAAAGGTTTAATAATCGCATCAATCTTTTTCATGGTGGTTCCCTGAATTTTTGCCTGCAGGCGGCTACGTTATCGGTTGCTCACACTACCATATTCACTGCGCTTTGCGGATCACTCTTTAAAATCGTTCGCATCAAGTTCATGGCGCGATAACAATTTATAAAATTCGGTGCGGTTGCGCCCGGCCATGCGCGCGGCGTGAGTCACGTTACCTTTGGTGATTTGCAGCAGCTTGCGCAGATAGTTCAGCTCAAACTGGTTTCTGGCTTCGGCGAAGGTCGGCAGCGCGGTGTTCTCCCCTTCCAGCGCCTGCTCCACCAGCGCATCGCTGATCACCGGCGAGGAGGTGAGCGCCACGCACTGCTCGATAACGTTCACCAGCTGGCGCACGTTGCCGGGCCAGCTGGCGGTCATCAGCCGCTTCATGGCGTCGGTGGAAAAGGCGCGCACAAAGGGTTTATGACGATCCGCTGACTGGCGCAGAAGGTGATTCGCCAGCAGCGGGATATCTTCGGCACGCTCCGCCAGCGCCGGGATCTTCAGGTTCACCACGTTCAGGCGATAAAAGAGATCTTCACGGAATTCGCCGCGCTCCATCGCTTTCGGCAGATCGCGGTGGGTGGCGGAGATAATGCGCACGTTGATGTCGATATCGCGGTTGCTGCCGAGCGGGCGCACTTTGCGCTCCTGCAATACGCGCAGCAATTTCACCTGTAACGGAATGGGCATATCGCCGATTTCGTCGAGGAAAAGCGTGCCGCCTTCCGCCGCCTGAAACAGCCCTTCACGGCTGCTGACCGCGCCGGTAAAGGCGCCACGGGCATGACCAAAGAGCTCGGACTCCAGCAACTGTTCCGGCAAGGCACCGCAGTTGATGGCGATAAAAGCGTTTTTACTGCGCGGGCTGGCGTTATGGATTGCCTGCGCGAGGATCTCTTTGCCGGTGCCGCTCTGGCCGTTAATCAGCAGGCTGACGTCCGACTGCGCCACCATGCGCGCCTGCTCCAGCAGACGCAGCATCAGCGGGCTACGGGTAACAATGGTTTCCCGCCAGAGGTCATCCCCTGCCGGGGCGGAGTGCTCCAGCGCGCCGTCGATGGCTTTGTAGAGCGCGTCTTTATCCACCGGCTTGGTGAGGAAGCTGAATACGCCCTGCTGGGTGGCGGCCACCGCGTCGGGGATCGAGCCGTGCGCCGTCAGGATGATCACCGGCATGCCCGGCTGCTGACGCTGGATCTCGGCGAACAGCTGCATGCCGTCCATTTCATCCATCCGCAGGTCACTGATCACCAGATCGATTTTTTCTCGCGCCAGCACGCGCAACCCTTCCTGGCCACTTTCAGCAGTGACCACGCTGTGGCCTTCGCTGGTCAGACGCAGGCCGAGCAGTTTAAGTAAGCCGGGATCGTCGTCCACCAGCAGCAGACGGGCGGGTTTACGGCTTGTCATGGCTGGCATCCTCATTTTTCACGTCAGGGTTGGTGGAAGGCAGATCGTTACCGGCGGGTTTCCGCGTCGATAAACGCCGTTCGATATCGGTCAGGTTTTCCAGTTTGCGCGAGGTGGTTTCCAGCTGTTCACGCAGGTATTGCTGCTGCTGACGCAGGGTATCCAGTTCGCCATCGGCAGACTGCTGGAGCTTGCTGTAGCGGTAGCGCTCTTCTGACAGCTGTAATTGCAGCGCCTGCCCTTCGCGCCACACCTGATACAGCGGACGTACCTGGGCCGGTAGCTGCGGGCTGAGGGTGTCGAGACGGGTAACGAAGGCGCGACGTTCCACCGGCGAAATCTTGGCGCTGGCCAGCAGAATGCCGCGCTTGAAGGTATCCTGCCAGGTGTCATCCGGCCAGCTTCGCGCTTCGGCGCGGGCGGTCGCGGGCGCCAGGCGTTCCGCGCAGTCCATGCCGCGCAGCCAGTACAGCGGGTTAGTATCCACAGATTTTCCGTGCAGCGACCAGATGTCGTTGCAGTCGGTGGACAGGAAATCCGCCAGTTGATGCAGGGGAAGTTTCTCTTCCTGTTTTTCGTTGACGGCGCTTTTTGGCACATGGGCAATACAGCCCGTCAGCAGCAGACAGGGCAAGCCTGCGCGCAGAAGCCCTGACAACGACACCGCGTTAAGCACGCGATTAAAAATGTGCGACATACTCACCAGACGTAGATTCATTTTAGGGATTTTTCCGGCGCACTGAGCGGTAGCTCAATGCGGAAACAGACATCTGACTGGCTGTCGGCCACCAGATGCAGCTCACCTCGCATGCGATGAATACAGTCTCTGGCGATACTCAGCCCCAGCCCACTGCCTTTCACCGCCCCTTTTCGTTGATGACTTCCCTGGAAAAAGGGTTCAAAAATCATCGCCTGTTCCGCTTCGGGGATCGGCGTACCCGTGTTGGCTACCTCAATGGCTAAGCGTGCCCCATGAGTGTAGCTGCGAATATAAATGTTACCGGATTCAGCCCCATAGTGCACCGCGTTCGAGTAGAGATTATCGAGCACGCTCATCAGCAGCATCGGCTCCGCCAGGCAGTGCGTTTCCGGCAGTGAGATGTCGGTATGCATCATTTTAGCCCGTGCCGGTAAACTGTGTGCGGCGATCACCGCCTCCACCAGCGGCGCTAAATCAACCCTTTCCAGTTCGACCGCGCCATCCGCCAGCTTGCGGTTGTAATCCAGCAGTTGCTCAATGAGTTTTTGCAGGTTACGGCTGCTGTCATCCAGAATCGCCACCACCTCTTTTTGCTCCGGGGTGAGCGGGCCAACTACTTCATCGGCGAGCAGCTCCGTGCCTTCGCGCATACTGGCGAGCGGGGTTTTCAGTTCGTGGGAAAGATGGCGTAAAAACTGGTGACGCTGGGACTCAAGCCAGGCGAGGCGCTCGCTGAGCCAGAGAATGCGCTCGCCCACCGAACGTAATTCCCGCGGCCCTTTAAACAGCACCCGCTGCCCGAGCGTGCGCCCTTCGCCAAGACGATTGATCATCCGCTCAATGCCCTTCACGGGGCCGATGATCATGCGGGTAAACAGCAGTACCAGCCCCAGGCTGACCAGAAACAGCACCAGCGCCTGCCAGCCAAAGAACTGCCCGCGCTCGGCGATCTCCTGTTGCAGTTGTTGCCCGCGGGAAAACACCACCGCGCGCGTGGACTGCACCATCATGGTATTAGCGGCGGCAAAGGCCTCCAGCCGCGCTGAGGCGGCGTCGCCGGGGCCGCTGTTATGGCACTGCAACTGCGCCAGATCGTTCAGATCCTGGCGCAGCGCAAGATAGAGTTTTTCATCCGGCAGCACGCCTGCGTGGGCATCCAGCATATCGCTGTAGCGCTTACGCTGGCTCTGGTAGACGCGGGCCAGGGTGGGATCGTCCAGCACGCAATACTGGCGATAGCTGCGCTCCATTTCGAGGGCAACGTTGGTCATCGCCTCGCTACGACGGGCATCAATCAGCGTGGTACGGTTGGTCTGCGCCGCCTGGGCGCTGAGGGTATTAAGGCTCTGCCATGCCTGCCAGGCCAGCACTAACAGCGGCAGCAGGATCAGCAAAAAGGCCATCATAACCAGTTGTCGCAGGGAGCGGGGGAAGCCGGGCCAGGGTTTCAACGCACTATTCTCGTGAAAGCGGATTTTAGAGGATGCTAACTGAGTAACGCGCCGGGGGAAAGTTAAGATTACCGTGGGACAAAAACAACAAAGCCGGGAATTACCCGGCTTTATCTGGAATTAGGCGGTGCCTTACTCGACGTTTCGCCCGGGGTCTGAAATAGCAGCGCTATGATCAGCAGTTGGACGGCAGGCACCTTTTTGTGCGTCATTCTGAGTTTATGTAGCACGTCCCGAAGGGGCTGACATAAGAAGGTGAATGAGCCACTGCCTTATAATATGCACAACCCGTGCCAATGTACAGGGTTTATTATTTAAGCATTGAATTAAAAGGATTTAATTATTTAAACGGTGGTACTTAGCCTGCTCACTTTTACGCCATACTGTCGCCAAAAAGCAACACAGAGGAAGCGCAAAAGTCATCACCAATAAAATCAACGAGTTAAGTGTCGCCAAAAAGAGACAGGAAAATGCACCACTGTCGGCTAAAACCGACAGTGGCGTGTGAGCATTATCCCAGTTGCTTACGGGCGTTACGGAAGATACGCATCCACGGGCTGTCCTCGCCCCAGTTTTCCGGATGCCAGGAGTTGCTGACGGTACGGAATACGCGTTCCGGGTGCGGCATCATCAGCGTTACGCGACCGTTTTCCGAGGTCACGGCGGTGATGCCATTCGGCGAGCCGTTCGGGTTAGCCGGATAGGTCTGCGTCACCCTGCCGGTGTTATCCACGAAACGCAGCGCCACCAGGCCTTTGCTTTCCAGCGCCGCCAGATGGGCGTCATCGCGCACTTCCACACGACCTTCCCCGTGAGAAACGGCAATCGGCATCTGCGAGCCGACCATCCCCTGCAACAGCAGAGACGGGCTTTGCGTCACTTCCACCAGGCTGAAGCGGGCTTCAAAACGGTCGGAGTGGTTACGCACAAAGCGCGGCCACAGATCGCTGCCAGGGATCAGTTCGCGCAGGTTGGACATCATCTGGCAACCGTTACATACCCCCAGCGCCAGCGTCTGCGGGCGATGGAAGAAGGTTTCGAAGGTGTCACGTACGCGGCTGTTGAACAGAATGGATTTCGCCCAGCCTTCCCCTGCCCCCAGCACGTCACCATAGGAGAAACCGCCGCACGCCACCAGCGCCTGGAAATCATCCAGACCGGTACGGCCCGCCAGCAGGTCGCTCATGTGCACGTCGATGGCGTCGAAACCGGCGCGGTGAAACGCCGCCGCCATTTCAACATGGGAGTTCACGCCCTGCTCGCGCAGTACCGCCACTTTCGGACGCGCGCCTGTCGCGATATATGGCGCGGCGATGTCCTCGTTGATGTCGAAGGAGAGCTTCACGTTCAGACCCGGATCGGCATCGTTGGCTTTTGCCTGGTGCTCCTGGTCGGCGCATTCCGGGTTATCGCGCAGACGCTGCATCTGCCAGGTGGTTTCTGCCCACCACATACGCAGCGTGGTACGGCTTTCGCTGAACACCGGCTGTTGCCCGGCGGTAAGCGTAAAGCGATCTCCCGTTACGGCCTTGCCCAGATAGTGCACGCAGTCCGCCAGACCGTGTTTGCTTAAAATGTTTTCCACCGACTCGCGGTCAGCGGCGCGGATCTGGATCACCGCGCCCAGCTCTTCGTTGAACAGCGCGGCCAGACGATCGTCCCCCAGCGCGGCAATATCGGCTTCAATGCCGCAGTGACCGGCAAAGGCCATCTCTGCCAGCGTCACCAGCAGGCCGCCGTCAGAGCGGTCGTGATAGGCCAGCAGCTGGCGTCCCGCCACCAGCGCCTGGATGGCATCGTAGAAGCCTTTCAGCTGCGCCACGTCGCGTACGTCCGCCGGTTTGTCGCCCAACTGACGATACACCTGCGCCAGCGCCGTTGCGCCCAGGGCATTGTGACCTTTACCCAGGTCGATCAGCAGCAGGGCGTTATCGTCGGTGGAGAGCTGCGGCGTGATGGTATGGCGCACGTCTTCCACGCGGGCAAAGGCGGTGATCACCAGCGACAGCGGCGAGGTCATTTCGCGCTGTTCGTTGCCGTCCTGCCAGCGGGTTTTCATCGACATGGAGTCTTTACCCACCGGGATGGTCAGGCCGAGCGCCGGGCAGAGTTCTTCGCCCACCGCTTTGACCGCTTCATACAGCCCGGCGTCTTCGCCAGGGTGGCCGGCTGCCGCCATCCAGTTAGCGGAGAGCTTAATGCGTTTGATGTCGCCAATTTGCGTGGCGGCGATGTTGGTCAGGGCTTCGCCGACCGCCAGACGGGCAGAGGCGGCAAAGTCCAGCAGCGCCACCGGCGCGCGTTCGCCCAGCGACATGGCTTCGCCATAGTAGCTGTCGAGGCTGGCGGTAGTCACGGCACAGTTCGCCACCGGCACCTGCCACGGCCCCACCATCTGATCGCGGGCCACCATACCGGTGACGCTGCGGTCGCCGATGGTGACAAGGAAGGTTTTTTCCGCCACCGCAGGAAGATGCAGCACACGGTTAACCGCCTCCGCCACGGTGATGCTCTGACGGTTAAAGGCCTCGCCTGCCGCTTTTTGCGTCTGCACCGTGCGGGTCATTTTCGGCGTTTTGCCCAGCAGCACGTCCAGCGGCATGTCGATAGGCTGATTGCCGAAGTGGCTGTCGGCAAGGCTTAAGTGCATCTCTTCGGTGGCTTCGCCGATCACCGCATAAGGGGCGCGCTCGCGACGGCACAGGGCATCGAACAGCGGTAACTGATCGGCGGCGACCGCCAGCACGTAACGCTCCTGGGATTCGTTACACCAGATTTCCAGCGGGCTCATGCCAGGCTCATCGCTGAGGATTTTGCGCAGATCGAACCGACCGCCGCGGTTGCCGTCGCTCACCAGTTCCGGCATGGCGTTGGACAGACCGCCCGCGCCGACGTCATGAATAAAGAGGATTGGGTTAGCCTCGCCAAGCTGCCAGCAGCGGTCGATCACTTCCTGGCAACGACGTTCCATTTCAGGGTTGTCGCGCTGTACGGAGGCAAAATCGAGATCCGCATCGGACTGGCCGGAGGCCATAGAGGACGCCGCGCCGCCGCCCAGACCGATGTTCATCGCCGGACCGCCCAGCACGATCAGTTTCGCGCCAACGTTGATCTCGCCTTTTTGCACATGATCGGCGCGAATGTTGCCGATCCCACCCGCCAGCATGATCGGCTTATGATAGCCGCGCAGCTCTTCGCCGTTGTGGCTGTTCACTTTTTCTTCATAGGTACGGAAGTAGCCGTTCAGCGCCGGGCGACCGAATTCGTTATTAAAGGCCGCGCCGCCAAGCGGGCCGTCGGTCATAATATCCAGCGCGGTAACGATGCGATCCGGCTTGCCGAAATCTTCTTCCCACGGCTGTTCAAAGCCCGGTATACGCAGGTTGGAAACGGAGAATCCCACCAGCCCGGCTTTCGGCTTCGCACCGCGCCCGGTGGCGCCTTCATCACGAATTTCACCGCCGGAGCCGGTTGCCGCGCCCGGCCACGGCGAGATCGCCGTCGGGTGGTTATGGGTTTCCACTTTCATCAGGATATGCGTCGGCTCCTGGTGGAAGTCGTAGCGCCCTTCTTCGTGGCTGGCGTAGAAACGCCCCACCTCTGAACCTTCCATCACGGCGGCGTTGTCTTTATAAGCCGACAAGACGTGATCCGGGGTCTGTTCAAAGGTGTTCTTGATCATTTTAAACAGCGATTTCGGCTGCTGTTCGCCGTCGATCACCCAGTCAGCGTTAAAGATTTTGTGACGGCAGTGTTCGGAGTTCGCCTGGGCGAACATATAGAGCTCGATGTCGTTCGGGTTGCGGCCCAGACGGGTAAAGGCATCGAACAGGTAGTCAATTTCGTCTTCCGCCAGCGCCAGCCCCAGACGGAGGTTGGCATCGTTCAGCGCCTGACGCCCCTGCCCCAGCATATCAACGCTGGAAACCGGCGCAGGCTGGTGATGGGCAAACAGCTGCTGCGCGTCATCAAGCGCCGCGAACACCGTTTCCATCATGCGGTCATGCAATTCGTCCGCCACGGACTGCCACTGTTCCGCGCTCAATTCAGCAGCGTCAACATAATACGCCACACCGCGCTCAAGGCGGCTGATCAGCGCCAGCCCGCAGTTGTGGGCGATATCGGTGGCTTTGGATGACCAGGGTGAAATGGTGCCGGGACGCGGCGTCACCAGGATCAGCTTGCCTGCCGGGGTATGGCTGGCGAGCGCCGGGCCGTATTGCAGCAGACGCGCCAGTTGGGCGTGTTCATCGGCAGTTAACGGGGCGGTGAGATCGGCAAAATGGACATACTCGGCGTAAATGTTGCTTACAGGAAGGTCGGCCGCCTGAAAACGCGCCAGCAATTTGTTGATACGGAAGGCAGACAGGGCAGGCGAACCACGCAGAATTTCCATCATAAGTCTCTCGTCTTTAGCGCGTCGGTGACGCTTTACGTATGCGCAAGGTGGGGAAAACGGGCACATTATAGAGAATAGTGAGCGCCGACGAAACCGTTTGCGTGGAAATAAAATCGGCGCATTTTTTGCGCCGCTGCGCCTGCCGCTTTGCGAATTAGTTGCCAACTGCCTTATTGTTAAGCAAAATGCCGCTCATCCTTCATCACGCATTATTGTTATCAGGGCAGCATCTACTCAGGACTCGCGCGGCGCAGAGAATTAACTAATTGAAAAAATTAAAGCTTAATTATCTGCTTATCGGCATCGTTACCCTGCTGCTGGCAGCGGCGCTGTGGCCTTCCATTCCCTGGTCAACTAAAGCCGAAAACCGCATCGCCGCCATCCAGGCGCGCGGTGAGCTGCGCGTCAGTACCATTGTCTCCCCGCTGACCTGGTCTTCTGTGGAAGACAAACCTTCCGGTCTGGATTACGAACTGGCGCAGCAGTTTGCCGATTATCTGGGCGTGACGCTGAAAGTGACGGTGCGCCAGAATATCAGCCAGCTGTTTGACGATCTCGATCATGACCGCGCCGATATGCTGGCCGCCGGGCTGGTGTATAACAGCGAGCGCGTGCGTAATTATCAGGCCGGGCCAATCTACTATTCCGTCTCGCAACAGCTGGTGTACCGGGTGGGCAGCTATCGCCCGCGCTCGCTCGCGGAAGTGAACGCCTCGCAGCTGACCATTGCGCCGGGGCATGTCGCCATCAACGATTTGCAGGCGCTGAAAGCGCAGAAATTCCCGGATCTGAGCTGGACGGTGGATGAAAAACTTGGCACCAGCGCCCTGCTGCAACAGGTGGCGGACGGTAAGCTGGCGTACACAGTGGCGGATTCTGTCGCCATCAGCCTGTTCCAGCGGGTGCATCCGGAACTGGCGGTGGCGCTGGATATCAGCGATGAGCAGCCGGTAACCTGGTTTACTCACAAAGACAGCGACAACACCCTGTCTGCGGCGATGCTCGATTTCTTTAACGATATCAATGAAGACGGTACCCTGGCGCGGCTGGAGGAGAAGTATCTCGGCCACGGCGAGGGCTTTGACTATGTCGATACCCGCTTCTTCCTGCGGGCGGTGGACAATGTGCTGCCGGAACTGCAGCCGCTGTTTGAGAAATACGCGCAGAATATTGACTGGCGGCTGCTGGCGGCAATTTCGTATCAGGAATCCCACTGGGACACCCAGGCCACCTCGCCCACCGGCGTGCGCGGCTTAATGATGCTGACCAAAAATACTGCCCAGAGCCTTGGCCTGAGCGATCGTACCGATGCTGAGCAGAGCATCAGCGGCGGCGCGCGCTATTTGCAGGACATGATGGGCAAAGTGCCGGAGACGGTGCCGGAAGAAGAGCGTATCTGGTTTGCGCTGGCGGCCTATAACATGGGTTACGCGCACATGCTGGACGCCCGCGCGCTGACCGCCCGCACCAAAGGCAATCCGGACAGCTGGTCTGATGTTAAGCAACGCCTGCCCTTACTGAGCCAGAAGCCCTGGTACAGCAAGCTGACCTACGGCTATGCGCGGGGTCACGAGGCCTATGCCTATGTGGAGAATATCCGTAAGTATCAGATAAGCCTGGTGGGGTATTTGCAGGAGAAAGAGAAACAGGCGGCGGAGGCATTGCGTCTGGCGCAAAGCTATCCGATCGTGGAGATGGAGGAACTGGATGCGCCTCAAGAAGGCGTGCTGCCTTTCAGCGCGTTTTCCCCGGCGGAGGTGCTGGGCCATTCCCCGCTGGTGCTACCTCAGGCTCCGGCGCAGCTGCCGCCGGTGCAAAAACCCGCGCCTTAGCGCGCGTCTGTCGCGCCCTTTTTCAACGCTTTTTTCTCGGCCCGCCGCGCCCGGAAAAAGGCGCTCAGCATACCGGCGCACTCCTCGCCAAGAATGCCTTCCATAATCTCCACCCGGTGATTCATACCCGGATGGTGCAGCACGTCGATAAGGGATCCTGCCGCGCCGGTTTTCGCATCCCGCGCGCCGAAGATCAGCCGCCCGATGCGGCTGTGCACCATTGCGCCTGCGCACATCACGCACGGCTCCAGCGTCACATAGAGCGTGGTATCCAGCAGACGGTAGTTTTGCTGTACCAGCCCGCCCTGCCGTAGCGCCATAATTTCGGCGTGGGCGGTGGGATCGTGACGGCCAATGGGCCGGTTCCAGCCTTCGCCAATCACCTGATTATTGTGCACCAGCACCGCGCCGACCGGTACTTCCCCTTCATCCCAGGCGCGCTGAGCAAGCGTAAGCGCATGGCGCATCCAGTATTCGTGGGTCAATTCAGCGTCGGACAAGTTATAGCACTCCAGTGATAAAAGCGGGGCGCATTATACACAGTCGCTATGTATCAGGCACTATTCGAGTTGCTGGAGTTCGCCGCGCGGCGTAACGCGCCAGCGATGCTGGCAGAAGTAAAGCAGGGGGTTGTCCTGTTTGCTGTCGCTGTAACCGCTGTACAGCCGCAGCGGCGTGCCGATTTTGCGCTCCAGCTGCACCACTTTTTCATGGCCGAGGCAGCGCATGGTCAGCACCCAGCCGCCGTAACGGCGATGGACCTGGCTTGCGATCAGATTGACGCGCGGCAGCCAGGGGGTATCGAAATAGACCTGCTCCACCAGCGGCTGCGGCGAACCGGTGATCAGCCAGATGTCGGCGTCGGAGGCGGCAAGATAGTTGGTAAGACGGTCCTGCACCACGGGGAACGCGGTGACTTTGGTGCGAAACCAGGCGACAAACTCCTTTTCCAGCTGTTTCAGGCGCGCTTCGCTGTGCCCCCAGGTACAGCCCCATAACAGCAGACTCATCGGCCAGCGCGCGGCGCGTCCTTTGATCAGTAACGCGCCGCCGATAATGGGCAGCAACGGCAGAACGAGCAGCGCATTCAGTGGCTGACGACGCAACATGTAACGCAAGAAGGTACCAAACATATCCTGCTGATGCAGTGTGCCATCCAGGTCAAAAAAAACGACACGACGCTCGCTGTTAGCCAAACCTTACTCCTCTGGATCGTTGAACCCTAAAAGCCAGGTAAAGAGGAACCCGGCAATAACCGCCACTAAATAGCCTAACAGATAGAGCACGACTTTTCCGGTCACTATCGTTAATGCCAGCGGTAAACCGGAAATTCCGAAGGTGATCACTGTCGCCACTTTAAAGTAGCTGATCAGCGCCCCGCCCACGGCACCGCCCAGACAAGCCCCGAGGAATGGCTTGCCGAGCGGCAGGGTGACGCCAAAAATCAGCGGTTCGCCAATACCCAGCAAACCTACCGGCAGCGCCCCTTTACAGAGCTTTTTCAGGCGGCTGTTACGGGTTTTCATCAGCACCGCGATAGCCGCGCCCACCTGACCTACGCCCGCCATAGAGAGGATCGGCAACAGCGCGTTATAGCCGTGGGCCTGCACCAGTTCGACGTGGATCGGCACCAGCCCCTGATGCAGCCCGGTCAGCACCAGCGGCAGGAATGTCCCGGCCATGATCGCGCCCACCAGGAAACCGCCGCGATCGATAGCCCAGGACGCACCGTGGGCGATGGCTTCGGAGATCCAGCCGCCAAGCGGTTGCAGCGCCACTATGGCAATCGCGCCGGTGATGAGCGTGGTCAGCAGCGGGTTAAGGATCAGCTCAATAGAGCCGGGAAGCAGCGCGCGCAGGCGCTTTTCGATCCAGCACATCAGCGCCACCACCAGCAGCACGGCGATCACCCCGCCGCGTCCCGGCTGGAGCTGTTCCCCGAACAGGGTAATTTGCGCCAGCTGCGGGCTGGACAAAATCCCCGCCATGACGCCGCCCATTGCAAGCGATCCGCCGAACACTTTCGCGGTATTCACCCCCACCAGGATGTTCATGATGGCAAACACCGCGCTGCCGAAAATCGCCAGCAGACCGAGCAGGTTGGGATACTGGGTCGCCACGTCGCCAACAATATCCGGGCGCTTAAGAATATTAATGATGCCGGTGATAAGCCCCGAGGCGATAAAGGCCGGAATAAGCGGAATGAAAACGTTCGCCAGCATGCGCAGCGCATCGCTCATCGGCGCTTTGTATTTGCTTTTGGCCTGAGCTTTGTTGCGCTCAACGTCGTCGGTCACCGGCGTATCGCCTTTATCACCCATCAGCGCTTTCATAGCATCCACTACCTGCGCGGCCCGGCCAGGCCCGACAATCAGTTGGTGCTGCTCCCCCTGCTTCACGTAGCCGCTGACGCCGGGGAGCTGTTTTAAGCCGGCAATATCCAGCAGCGCATCGTCGTGCACTTCGACGCGCACCCGCGTCATACAATTTTCCAGACGCGAAATATTCTGCTGCCCGCCAATGCCCCGCAGGATCTCACTGGCCAGCGTTGTGGTTTTATCCATACCCGCCTCGTTAATTTTCTAATGCTGCGCGTAAAAAGCCCTGGTGCGCCGCGAGTTTTGCCCGCGCGGCGGCGGCATCCAGCCCGCTGAGGATCATCAGGATCGCCGGTTTGACGTCATAGTCGGTTTGTTTGAGGATCGCTTCGGCTTCGCTGCGTTCTGCGCCCGTGGCTTCCACCACCATGCGGCAGGCGCGATCCACCAGTTTGACGTTAGTGGCCTTCATATCCACCATCAGGTTCTGATAGACCTTGCCGAACTTCACCATCGCACCAGTGGAGATCATATTCAGCACCAGTTTTTGCGCGGTGCCGGATTTCAGGCGCGTGGAGCCGGTCAGCGCTTCCGGCCCGACCACCGGGGAGATGGCAATATCGGCGATCTGCGCGATCGGCGAGCCGGGATTACAGGAGATCGCCACCGTAGTACAGCCGAGGGTACGGGCATACTTCAGCCCGCCGATAACATAAGGCGTGCGCCCGGAGGCGGCCAGCCCGACCACCAGATCCTCTGCCTTCAGGGTCAGCGCCTGTAAATCGCCCTCCCCCAGCAGCGGATCGTCTTCCGCGCCTTCCACCGCTTTAAGCAGCGCCCCCGGCCCGCCGGCAATCAGCCCGACCACCAGCCCATGCGGTACGCCAAAGGTGGGCGGACACTCGGAGGCATCCAGTACCCCCAGCCGCCCGCTGGTGCCCGCGCCCATATAAATAATCCGCCCGCCGGACTTCAGGGCGGTGGCGGCGGCATCCACCGCTTTCGCCACCTCGGGTAATGTTTCTTTCACTGCCAGGGCGACCAGCGTATCCTGTTGATTAAAACGGTTAACCAGTTCGATGGTCGACAAGGCATCTAAATCCATTGTCTGTGAATTGCGTGTTTCTGATACCAGTAAGCCAAGATTCATATTTCGACCTCAAGAATTTTTTATTCACTTTAACCGCGGCATGATGGAATATTATATTCATTCATGCGAGCGGAATGTGTAATTTGCAACCATTGTCACATTTTGTCGGGGAGAGCCTATGAACTGTTTGATTCGCATCCGTCAGCGCTACCCTGGGCTGGCGCAGAGCGATAAGAAGCTGGCGGATTTTATTCTGGCGCAGCCGGACGTGGCCCGTCACCTTAGCTCGCAGCAGTTAGCCAGCGAAGCCGGCGTCAGCCAGTCCAGCGTGGTGAAATTCTCTCAGAAGCTCGGCTTTAAAGGGTTTCCGGCGCTGAAGCTGGCGATAAGCGAAGCGCTGGTCAGCCATCCAAACCCGCAGGCCGTGCCGCTGCATAATCGGATCCGCGGCGACGATCCGCTGCGTCTGGTGGGCGAGAAACTTATCCAGGACAATGTGAACGCCATGCATGCGACCCTGGACGTGAACAGCGAAGAGAAACTTCAGGAGAGCGTGCAGCTGCTGCGCGGCGCGCGGCGTATTGTGCTTACCGGGATCGGCGCATCCGGACTGGTGGCGCGGAATTTTGGCTGGAAGCTGCTAAAGATTGGCTTTAACGCGGTGGTGGAGCAGGATATGCACGCGCTGCTGGCAACGGTACAGGCGCTGGGGCCGGGTGATGTGCTGGTGGCGGTGTCCTATTCCGGCGAGCGGCGGGAAATCAATCTGGCGGCGGATGAAACCTTTCGCGTCGGCGGCAGGATCCTTGCCATTACCGGCTTTACGCCGAACACGCTGCAACAGCGAGCTTCCCACTGTCTGTACACCATTGCCGAGGAACAGGCGACGCGCAGCGCAGCCATCTCCTCCTCCAGCGCGCAGATGATGCTAACCGATCTGCTGTTTATGGCGCTGGTGCAGCAGGATATTGAACACGCGCCGGAGCGTATTCGTCACAGTGAAGCACTGGTAAAAAAACTGGTCTGAGCAGAAATTGGGCGTATAATGCCCGCCCTGTTTGTGTTGTTTCTGAGATTTTCCTGATGGCGCTGTTGATCACCAAAAAATGCATAAATTGCGATATGTGCGAACCAGAGTGTCCGAACGAGGCCATTTCGATGGGCGACAGCATTTATGAAATCAACAGCGATCGCTGCACCGAGTGTGTGGGCCACTACGAAACGCCCACCTGTCAGAAGGTGTGCCCGATCCCGAATACCATCTTAAAAGATCCGGCACATAGCGAAAATAACGAACAGCTGTGGGATAAGTTCGTGATGCTGCATCACGCTGATAAAATCTAGCTTTCGATAATCACCGTCGCACAGGCGTAGTGGCGCTCATCCGCCAGCGTAACGTGCATCGATCTGACGCCCATCTTTTCTGCCAGCTTCTGCGCCTCGCCCCATAACCGCAGGCTCGGCTTGCCCAGTTCGTCGTTGTACACTTCAAACTGATTAAAGGCCAGCCCGTTGCGAATGCCTGTGCCGAAGGCCTTTGCCGCCGCCTCTTTTACCGCAAAGCGTTTCGCCAGAAAGCGTACCGGCTGCTGATGCGAAGCCCAGATGGCCCACTCGTTTTCCGCCAGCACGCGTCGTGCCAGGCGATCGCCGCTACGGGCGATCACCGCTTCGATACGGGCGATTTCGACAATATCCGTCCCTAATCCCAGGATCGCCATTAGCGACGCGCTTCCAGCATCAGACGTTTCATTTCGCTGACCGCCTCTCTCAGCCCGCTCATCACCGCGCGACCAATAATCGCGTGACCGATATTCAGTTCGTGCATTTCCGGCAGGGCGGCGATGGCTTTCACGTTATGATAGGTCAGACCGTGTCCGGCGTTCACTTTCAGGCCGAGGCTGGCGGCATAGGTTGCGGCTTTCGCGATGCGCTCCAGTTCCTTTGCCTGCGCGGCTTCGTCTTCCGCATCGGCGTAGCAGCCGGTGTGGATTTCGATGTAGGGCGCGCCCACGTCCGCAGCGGCTTTGATTTGCGCTTCATCGGCGTCGATAAACAGTGAGACCAGGATGCCCGCATCAGCAAGACGTTTGCAGGCTGCGCGCATTTTTTCACGCTGACCGGCGACGTCCAGCCCGCCCTCGGTGGTCACTTCCTGACGCTTTTCCGGCACCAGGCAGCAAAAATGCGGACGGGTGTCACAGGCAATGTCCAGCATCTCATCGGTAACGGCCATTTCCAGATTCATGCGCGTATCCAGCGTCTGGCGCAGGATCTTCACGTCGCGATCGGTAATATGCCGACGATCCTCGCGCAGATGCACGGTAATACCATCCGCGCCCGCCTGTTCAGCGATAAACGCGGCCTGCACCGGATCCGGGTACGCCGTGCCGCGCGCATTACGCAATGTGGCAATGTGATCGATGTTAACGCCTAACAGTAATTCAGCCATGACAGTCCTCGTATGACATGTTCATTTTATTGGGGATCGGGTGCCGCGCGCTTAGGAATGAACTGACGAAACAGTTCGCGACTTTTTAGCGGCTTACCGCCAAGGTACGGCTTTAAGGCCATGCGGGTAAAGCGTTTCGCGGCCTTCAGCGTGTCGGCATCAGGAAACTCGCGCTCCGCCAGCGCCCGCAGATGACGTCCGGTAAAGGTGCGGTTATCCAGCACGACACTGGCGATAAACCCTTTCTCTTCGCGATAGCGGTAGGTCATGGTGTCTTCCACCACGTCGCCGCTGCCCGCGCAGTGCAGGAAATCGATGCCGTACCCCAGGTGACTGAGCAACGCCAGTTCAAAGCGGCGCAGAATGGCCTCCGGCGAACCGTTGACGCCCGCCAGCGCCTGGATACAGTGCAGGTATTCAAAGAAGAGTTCAGAGAAGCGCGTCTCGTGCTCCAGCACGCGCGAAATCAGCTCGTTGATATACAGACCGCTGTAAAGGGAAATTCCGCTTAAAGGCAGCGCCAGGGAGACGGCTTCGGCGCTGCGCAGCGTTTTGACGTTGCCGCGTCCGCCAAAGCGGAGCAGCAGAGGGGTAAAGGGTTGTAGCGCGCCTTTAAGGCTGGAGCGTTTAGAGCGTGCGCCTTTTGCAACAAGACGCACGCGACCGGATTCTTCCGTGAAGACGTCCAGCATGAGACTGGTTTCGCTCCAGGGACGACTATGCAGGACGAAAGCGCGCTGCCAGCCTTCCATAAGGGCTTACTTCAGATCGTCGGTGTAACCGAGACTACGCAGGGCGCGCTCGTCATCGGCCCAGCCGGATTTAACCTTCACCCACAGTTCCAGGTGCACGGGGGCTTCGAACATGTCCTGCATGTCCTTGCGGGCTTCAATACCAATGGTTTTGATTTTCGCGCCCTTGTTGCCGATCACCATTTTCTTCTGCCCTTCGCGCTCGACGAGGATCAGACCATTGATGTCGTAACCACCGCGCTCGTTGGTGACAAATTGCTCGATTTCTACCGTTACCGAGTAAGGCAGCTCTGCGCCGAGGAAACGCATCAGTTTTTCACGGATGATTTCAGACGCCATAAAGCGCTGGGAGCGATCGGTTATATACTCTTCCGGGAAGTGATGGATCGCTTCCGGCAGATGCTTACGCACAATCCCTGCCACGGTATCAACGTTCATACCGGTTTCCGCAGACATCGGCACGATGTCGAGGAAGTTCATCTGGCTTGCCAGGAACTGCAGATGCGGCAGCAGATCGGCTTTCTCCTGCACGTTGTCCACTTTGTTCACCGCAAGGATCACCGGCGCGCGGGCATCACGCAGTTTGTTCAGCACCATCTCGTCGTCCGGCGTCCAGCGCGTGCCTTCCACCACGAAAATAACCAGCTCTACGTCGCCGATGGAGCTGCTTGCCGCTTTGTTCATCAGACGGTTAATGGCGCGTTTTTCTTCCATGTGCAGACCCGGGGTATCCACGTAGATAGCCTGATACGGCCCTTCGGTGTGGATGCCCACGATACGGTGACGGGTGGTCTGCGCTTTACGGGAAGTAATAGAAATCTTCTGCCCGAGCAGATTGTTCAGCAGAGTGGATTTGCCAACGTTGGGACGGCCCACGATGGCAATAAATCCGCAGTATGTTTTTTCTTCGCTCATTCCAGCTCCAGTTTTTTAAGCGCCTGTTCGGCGGCGGCCTGCTCTGCCTTACGGCGGCTGGAACCTGTGCCTACCACCGGTTCGCTCAGACCACTTACCTGGCAGTGGATAGTAAATTCTTGATCGTGGGCTTCACCACGCACCTGCACCACCAGATAAGACGGCAGCGGCAGATGACGCCCCTGCAGGTATTCCTGCAAACGCGTTTTCGGATCTTTTTGTTTATCGCCCGGACTGATTTCATCCAGACGGCTTTGATACCAGTTGAGGATCAATCTTTCGACGTTATGAATATCGCTGTCGAGGAAAATGCCGCCAATCAGCGCTTCAACGGTATCGGCAAGGATAGACTCACGGCGAAAACCGCCGCTTTTCAGCTCGCCCGGCCCGAGGCGCAGGCATTCGCCGAGTTCAAATTCGCGGGCGATCTCAGCCAGGGTATTGCCGCGCACCAGCGTGGCGCGCATGCGGCTCATATCGCCTTCGTCCACGCGTGGAAAACGGTGATACAGCGCATTGGCGATCACAAAGCTTAAAATCGAGTCACCCAAAAATTCGAGACGTTCATTGTGCTTGCTGCTGGCACTGCGATGGGTTAATGCCTGCTGCAACAATTCCTGATGATGAAAAGTGTAGCCCAGCTTCCGTTGAAGCCGATTAATTACGATGGGATTCATGCGATACCAGATAAAATAATGCGTAAAAAATACAGCACACGAAACCGACCTGAGCAAACCAACGCGGTTTCGTGTGCCGTGGCACCTTGCAGCACCAACCTTAAACTTCGGGGGAATATTCTATACACAACGGCGGGGTATGTCGTTAACGGAATAGATTTATCAGAGAAATAATTTGGGTTGCAGCCATGACGACTGCAACCCGACAAATTAATGAATGCCGCCGATGCGACTGAAACGCACGCCGGTTGGCCATTCACCTTCTTGTTTCTCAAAACTCATCCAGATCGCCGTCGCGCGCCCTACCAGATTCGCTTCCGGCACAAAGCCCCAGTAACGGCTGTCCGCGCTGTTATCGCGGTTATCACCCATCATGAAGTAGTGTCCCGGCGGCACGATCCAGGTGGCCAGTTGCTGACCCGGCTGCTGGTAATACATCCCCAGCTGATCCTGCGCGATTGGCACCATCAGAATACGGTGCGTCACATCGCCCAGCGTCTCTTTACGCTCGTTAAGGCGAATACCGTTGTCACGGGTTTCCCCTTTCGGCAGCGCGAAGAAACCGCTGCTCGCCTCACCGCCGTTTTTACGGCCGAAGGTCTGCACAAAATCGCCCGGCTCAACGTTGGAGTAAGTGATCGGCAGCGCGCTTTCGCATGCCTGACCAGAACGACAGCCTGGTTGTACCGTCACCTGCTTGGTCACCGGATCGTAGCTCACCTTGTCACCCGGTAAGCCCACGACGCGTTTGATGTAATCAAGGCGCGGATCGTCCGGGTATTTGAATACGGCGATATCGCCGCGTTTCGGGTGACCCGTTTCAATCAAGGTGTGCTGGTAAATTGGATCTTTGATCCCATAGGCGAATTTCTCCACCAGAATGAAATCGCCGATCAGCAGCGTTGGCATCATGGAGCCAGACGGGATCTGGAATGGCTCGTAAATGAAGGAACGCACCACCAGTACAATGGCCAGCACGGGGAAAACCGATGCCCCGGTTTCCAGCCAGCCCGGTTTCGGGCTGACTTTTTTCAGCGTTTTCGGATCGATTGCATCGCCGGTGGCCGCCTGCGCCGCCGCCTGGCGTTCACGGCGCTTTGGTGCAAAGATAAATTTATCCACACACCATAACAGCCCGGTCACCAGCGTCGCGATCACCAGGATCAGGGCAAACATATTCGCCATGCCAACTCCTTAATTTATTTGCTGTCTTTGCCTACATGCAGAATGGCGAGGAAAGCTTCCTGTGGCAGCTCGACGTTACCGACCTGTTTCATACGCTTCTTACCGTCTTTCTGTTTTTGCAGCAGCTTTTTCTTACGGCTGACGTCGCCGCCGTAGCATTTCGCCAGTACGTTTTTACGCAGCTGTTTCACCGTTGAACGGGCGATAACATGGTTGCCAATGGCGGCCTGGATCGCGATGTCAAATTGCTGACGCGGGATCAGATCTTTCATTTTTTCCACCAGCTCACGTCCACGGTACTGGGAGTTATCGCGGTGGGTGATCAGCGCCAGCGCATCGACGCGTTCGTTGTTGATCAGGACATCCACGCGCACCATGTCAGAGGCCTGGAAGCGTTTGAAGTTGTAATCCAGCGACGCATAGCCGCGGGAGGTGGACTTCAGGCGATCGAAGAAGTCGAGCACCACTTCCGCCATCGGAATTTCATAGGTCAGCGCCACCTGCTTACCGTGGTAAACCATGTTGGTCTGCACGCCACGTTTCTCAATACACAGCGTGATGACGTTACCGAGATATTCCTGCGGCAGCAGCATGTGACATTCGGCGATCGGCTCGCGCAGCTCTTCGATGTTATTCAGCGGCGGCAGCTTGGACGGGCTGTCGACGTAAATCGTTTCTTTCGAGGTGGTTTGCACTTCGTAAACTACCGTCGGCGCGGTGGTGATCAGCTCCAGATCGTATTCACGTTCCAGACGCTCCTGAATGATCTCCATGTGCAGCAGGCCAAGGAAGCCGCAGCGGAAACCAAAGCCCAGCGCCGTAGAACTTTCCGGCTCATAGAACAGGGAGGCATCGTTGAGGCTGAGTTTACCCAGCGCATCGCGGAAGTTTTCGTAGTCGTCAGAGCTGATCGGGAACAGACCGGCGTAAACCTGCGGCTTCACCTTTTTAAAGCCAGGCAACGCTTTGTCTGCCGGGTTACGCGCCAGCGTCAGGGTATCGCCCACCGGCGCGCCCAGGATGTCTTTAATGGCGCAAACCAGCCAGCCTACTTCACCGCAGTTCAGTTCGGTACGGTCGATCTGTTTCGGGGTGAAAATGCCCAGACGATCGGCGTTGTAGACCTGGCCGGTGCTCATCACTTTAATTTTGTCGCCCTTACGCAGGGTGCCGTTTTTCACACGGATCAGCGAGACCACGCCCAGGTAGTTATCGAACCAGGAGTCAATGATCAGCGCCTGCAGCGGTGCGTCCGGGTCGCCTTGCGGGCCAGGAATTTCCTTCACCAGGCGCTCCAGCACGTCACCCACGCCCACGCCGGTTTTCGCTGAACAGCGCACGGCGTCGGTGGCATCAATGCCGACGATGTCTTCAATCTCTTCCGCCACGCGCTCAGGATCGGCGGCCGGCAGGTCGATTTTATTAAGCACCGGTACGACTTCAAGATCCATTTCCAGTGCGGTATAGCAGTTCGCCAGCGTCTGGGCTTCGACGCCCTGACCGGCATCCACCACCAGCAGCGCGCCTTCGCAGGCGGCAAGGGAGCGGGAGACTTCATAGGAGAAGTCAACGTGGCCGGGGGTGTCGATAAAGTTCAGCTGATAGGTTTCGCCGTCTGATGCTTTGTAATCGAGCGTAACGCTTTGCGCTTTAATAGTAATGCCGCGTTCGCGCTCAAGATCCATAGAATCAAGCACCTGGGCTGCCATTTCGCGATCGGACAGGCCGCCGCAAAGCTGGATAATACGGTCAGACAGCGTCGACTTACCGTGGTCAATGTGAGCGATGATCGAAAAGTTGCGTATGTTCTTCATATATGGAGATTTTATGCCTTACGGAAACTAAGAGGCCGCTGTACTGAGCCCACGTCTGTTGTCTGAAACGCCGCATTCTACACTACAACCCTGACGCGGGGAAATGCTCATCCCGCGTACGGCGCGGCAGGCGACGGCGCTGTCTGTTGTACGGTAACGATTAAGGCAAAAAGGCGTGAAATTATTGACTGGCGCTGGAGTGCGGCGTTTCCACTCGCAGCATGTCCGGCGGTAAACCCACGCTCAGGATCACCGGCTGCCAGGCGTCTTTCGCGGCCAGCTTCGGGGAAAGCGCGCGCGCCAGCAAAAAGCCGCCTGCTCCGCCCAGCACCGCGCCGCCCAGCGCTGCGAGATCGTAACCAAACAGGGTCTGGAAAATCCCCGCCACCGCAAACATACCCACCAGCGGCGTCATATACACTAACATTGCGGAGCCAAGCAGACTGCCTTCAGCAATCCCCAGCTCGACTTTTTGACCGGCGACCAGGGGCTGGTCGCAGGGCACCACCAGCGTGTGCGTGGTCTGCGGTCCCAGCTTGTTAAGCACGCGGCTGCCGCAACCGGAACGCGAGGCGCAACTGCTGCAGGATGCTTTCACATCGCAGCTGACCAGGGCTTCGCCCTGTTCCCATGAGACGACGGTTGCCCACTCTTTAATCATTGTGCTGCCCTGAATTTAAGACTGTCCGCAATACGTTTTGCGGTCTGCGGCGGGAGTTCTCCCACTACGGTAATTTCGCTGTTGCCGCGCACGGTGGTATTGAGCGTACGACGCCCGGTACGCAGCATCTGATCGGTACTGTTCTGGTTTGCGGCGTTCACGTTCACCGAGAAGCTGAACAAACCATCTGAATAAAGGCGCGATTCAACGGGTACATCCACCGTGGGTAATTTCCGGCGGCTGCTGGCCACTTCGCTGAAGCCCTGCGGCAGCCAGGACGGAGTCCAGTTGAATTCAATCTTATCGCCCGTCGGCACGGAGAGCAGCGGCGGCAGACTGGCTTTAGCCAATGACTGCATGCTGGTTCCCACCTGGCTGTCCACCGAGAAAGCAATCACGCGGAACTGCTCCAGGGTTTCACCGTCGCGATCCAGCAGGTCAACGCGCAGCGGCAGTTTGCTTTCTGAATCGAGCCAGACGATATAGCTGTAACGCGTGCCGTCCCGCGCCACCACGCGGATCACTTCGCAAAGGCGATCGGCAATGCGCGTACGTCCTACGGAGATGAAATCGTAAATGGCAGAGATGCGTTTGAAATCGGTATAGACCAGCGACGGCAGCGAGTCGACGATGTAATCGCCGTTAAGCGTGAACGGCTCAAGGCCAGGCTCGAAATAGCTGATTTCACTGCCACGCTGTACGACTTCGCGGCGCGGGCCATCCATCTGCAAAAGCTGGGCAAGCGGCTGATTATCGAGACGGGCGTGGCGATAGCGTAATGACTCCACACCCTGCTTGTTGATGCTGACGAAAGACATCTCGTAATTGAGTGACTGGCTGGCCAGATTCATCTGCTGCAACAACGCCCCGGATGATATATCAGCCGAGGCGTTGAAGGAGAGGAACAGGCTACCCGTCACAAAGGACATGGCATACCAAAGTTGCTTCATTACTGCGATTGCGTTCCTAAGGTTTGAGTACCGGGTACCTGGACTGCGGCTTGCTGAGTCTGGGCCTGCTCAAACTGAAGCTGTTCGGAGTGCAGGCGGCGTTGCAGTTCGTAATCCTGCAACATGGCATTGATTCGACGACGCTGTTCCTGCACCTGCTGTTGCTGACCTGCGCCAGGCTGGGAGGCATCAGCAGGAACGCCAAGGCTAACCGGGCTGGCTTTACCCATCATCGGCAGGGTATTGAATACCGGCGCCTCTGGCTGCTGGGTGGCATCAGACTGCCCGTTATAGTGCTGCACGCCGACGATAACTGCAAGCGATACACAGGCGGCCACGCCCATTTGCGTGAGCTGACTTGCCCACGGGCGCACTTTGCTCCAGAACGGCATTTTCTGCCATTGCTGCGGTGCAGGCTGCGCTTCAGGGATCAGCGGCGTCGTCTGGCGTTGCGGTTCGTCTGCAATGGCAGCCATCACGCGGGCTGAGATGTCGAAATGCAGAACATCGGCCGTATCGCCTCGCATTGAATCGCGGATAAGATGATAACTCTGCCAGGTTTTTTGCATTTCCGGATCGCGCGAAAGCTCGCTAAGGAGTTCGCTATCCAGCGTTTCACCATCCATTAAAGCGGAAAGTTGTTCTTTCTGCATGCCTAAATACCTTTTCCAGTATCCCGCTATCGTCAACGCCTGATAAGCGGTTGAACTTTATTATCAATGGCTTCCCGCGCACGGAAGATACGTGAACGAACCGTACCGACCGGACAATCCATGATGACGGCTATCTCTTCATAGCTCAAACCATCCAGCTCCCGCAAGGTGATAGCCATGCGTAAATCTTCAGGGAGCGACTCAATGGTGCGGAAAACAATTTGTCGCAATTCTTCAGACAACATTAAGTTCTCAGGGTTCGAAATTTCTTTCAGCGCCCCGCCACTTTCGAAGTTTTCCGCATCAATTGCATCAACATCGGTAGACGGCGGACGACGCCCCTGAGCCACCAGATAATTTTTAGCGGTATTCACCGCAATACGGTACAGCCAGGTGTAAAAAGCGCTATCTCCCCGGAATGAATCCAGCGCACGATAGGCCTTAATAAAGGACTCTTGTACCACGTCCGGCACGTCGCCAGACGGCACGTAACGTGAGACCAGGCTCGCCACTTTATGCTGGTAGCGTACTACCAGTAAGTTAAACGATTTCTGATCTCCTTTCTGGACCCGCTCAACAAGGACCTGATCCGTTAACTGCTCGCTCATCCGAGGTAATGTCTCCCCAAACCCTGTTTCCACGCGTAATCGAAACGCCACTCCAATACTGCACTATGAGCAAGCAGGTCATTAGAGAATAGGTTTCGTGAATAGTTCCGTTACGCCTTTGTTTTTGTGTATCGTTTCGCAAACTGTTGGTTATAACTCATTATAAGTCTACGGACTTTAAACCACGTACTTTGACCAGCAATAAAGGCATTATTAGCCGCCTGAAGAGTAACGCAACGCGCCCCCGATTTCATCCCTTAATCTGTTGCTAACGCTCTGCTTCGCAAATTAATTTCACTTTTTTTATCTGCGCTGACTGATATAACCTGTTTAGTACCTATAACACAGCCTTAAAAAACAGGTGCTCTGATGGGATTGGCAGTGCTATGCTGCGACAACCTTGTTTAGTAAATTAAACACGAAATGAACACAACACCTGAACACGCCTGTGATGTGCTGATTATTGGCAGCGGTGCTGCCGGTCTGTCGCTGGCCCTGCGTCTGGCTGAACGCCATAACGTGCTGGTACTGAGTAAAGGCCCCGTCAGCGAAGGTTCCACTTTTTATGCCCAGGGCGGCATTGCCGCTGTGTTTGATGAAACCGACAGTATCGCGGCGCATGTGGAAGATACGCTGATCGCCGGTGCCGGTATTGTCGATCCCCATGCGGCGGAATTTGTCGCCAGCAATGCCCGTCATTGCGTGCAGTGGCTTATCGATCAGGGCGTGCTATTCGATACCCACACTCAACCCAACGGCGTTGAGGGTTATCACCTGACGCGGGAAGGCGGGCACAGTCATCGCCGTATTTTGCACAGCGCCGATGCCACCGGCAAAGCCGTGGAAACCACGCTGGTCAGCCAGGCGCTGAGCCATCCGAATATTCGGGTGCTTGAGCGCGCTAACGCGGTCGATCTCATTATCTCCGATAAAATCGGCCTGCCGGGTACGCGTCGCGTGGTGGGTGCCTGGATTTGGGATCGCAATAAAGAAGTGGTGGAAACCTGTAAAGCCAAAGCGGTAGTGCTGGCCACCGGCGGCGCTTCAAAAGTGTATCAGTACACCACCAATCCGGATATTGCCTCCGGGGACGGTATCGCCATGGCCTGGCGTGCTGGCTGTCGGGTGGCGAATCTGGAGTTTAACCAGTTTCATCCCACGGCGCTCTTCCATCCGCAGGCACGTAATTTTCTGCTCACCGAAGCGCTGCGCGGCGAAGGCGCGCTGTTGAAACGCCCGGACGGTTCCCGCTTTATGCCTGATTTTGACGAGCGCACCGAACTGGCCCCACGGGATATTGTCGCCCGCGCCATCGATCATGAAATGAAACGTCTCGGCGCTGAATGCATGTATCTGGACATCAGTCATAAACCGGAAGCCTTCGTGCGCCAGCATTTCCCGACGATCTACGAAAAGCTGCTCGGTCTGGGCATCGATCTGACCCGCGAGCCGGTACCCATTGTCCCTGCCGCCCATTACACCTGCGGCGGGGTCATGGTGGATGAGGCCGGACGCACCGATGTCGACGGATTGTACGCCATCGGTGAAGTCAGCTACACCGGACTGCACGGCGCAAACCGCATGGCGTCGAATTCCCTGCTGGAATGCCTGGTGTACGGCTGGTCTGCCGCTGAAGATATTGCCCGCCGTATGCCCTACGTACGTGACACTGCCGCCCTGCCCGCCTGGGACGAAAGCCGTGTGGATAACGCCGATGAACGGGTCGTGATCCAGCATAACTGGCATGAGCTGCGTTTACTGATGTGGGATTACGTCGGCATTGTGCGCACCACTAAGCGGCTGGAGCGTGCGCTGCGGCGGATACAGATGTTGCAACAGGAGATCGACGAATACTATGCCCATTTTCGCGTCTCCAACAATCTGCTGGAGTTACGGAATCTGGTACAGGTGGCGGAGCTGATTGTGCGCTGCGCGATGATGCGCAAAGAGAGTCGCGGATTGCATTACACCCTCGACTACCCGGCGCTGTTGCCTGCCTCCGGGCCGTCGGTGTTATCGCCAGGCTTACATAAATAAGTAGAACGCCTGGGTCAGCGCCGTATAGCCTTCGGAATAGCGCTGATCGGGACCGCGGATCACCAGCCGGTCGCTAAAGCATTCTCCCTGCGTCGGGGAGAATGCCAGCAGCACACGGTGCGGCAGTCGCCCTTCAGTGTCGGAAATATCGGTGCGCAGGCGCAGATGCCAGCCGCCTTCCAGCGCGTTTTGCGTAAAGACATTGCCGATATTTTCCGGCAATACCACGCAGAAAAAGCCCTCTTCGGTAATGCATTCTGTCGCGCAGGCCAGTAACGCTGCATGATCCAGCGTCGTGGTATAACGCGCCTGCTCACGCTCAGGGCTAGCGCACTCAACGCCTTTCTCAAAATAAGGCGGATTACTGACAATCAGATCGTAACGCTGGGTGCACTGTTTCACCCACTGCTGAATGTCGGCGCTGTGCACCTGAATGCGCGCTTTCCACAGGGATTCATCGACATTTTCCCTGGCCTGACTGGCTGCGGCCTCATCCAGTTCTACCGCATCAATGGCTACCGTATCGCCGGTGCGCTGCGCCAGCATCAGCGCCAGCAAGCCGCTACCGGTGCCGATATCGAGAATGCGTTTAACGCCTGCCACGGGCGACCATGCCCCCAGTAAAACACCATCAGTACCGACTTTCATCGCACAGCGATCGTGCGCGACAAAGAACTGTTTAAACGTGAATCCATCACGACGAAGCAACGTTTTGCCTGGCGACATTCTTTACAACCTTCTTAATGAAACCGGGGTAGCATAGGTGAAAGCGATAAGCCGGGGAAGGCTTATCCACACAAACAGATGAAGATTGCAGCCATAACGTCTATAATCAGCGCCCCACACAGAGGTAGAACATGACTGTAACGACTTTTTCCGAACTTGAACTCGATGAAACCCTTCTGGAAGCGCTCCAGAATAAAGGGTTTACACGCCCGACTGCCATTCAGGCGGCTGCTATTCCGCCCGCGCTGGAAGGCCGTGATGTACTCGGTTCTGCGCCGACAGGCACCGGTAAAACGGCGGCGTACCTGCTGCCTGTGTTGCAGCATTTAATCGACTTCCCGCGTAAAAAATCCGGGCCGCCGCGTATTCTGATCCTGACGCCGACCCGTGAACTGGCCATGCAGGTTGCGGAACATGCGCGTGAATTAGCCGCCAATACCCATCTGGACATCGCTACCATTACCGGCGGTGTCGCCTATATGAACCACGCGGAAGTATTCAGCGAAAACCAGGACATCGTGGTGGCGACCACGGGTCGTCTGATGCAGTACATAAAAGAAGAAAACTTTGACTGCCGCGCAGTGGAAACGCTGATCCTCGATGAAGCTGACCGTATGCTGGAACTGGGCTTCGCGCAGGACATTGAACATATTGCGGGCGAAACGCGCTGGCGCAAACAGACTATGCTGTTTTCCGCCACGCTGGAAGGCAATGCGGTGAAAGAGTTTGCTGAGCGTCTGCTGGAGGATCCGGAAGAAGTTTCCGCCACGCCGTCCACGCGCGAGCGTAAGAAAATCCATCAGTGGTATTACCGCGCCGATAATCTGGATCACAAAGTGGCGCTGCTTCAGCATCTGCTGAAACAGGACGACGCAACCCGCACCATCGTCTTTGTGCGTAAGCGCGAGCGTGTGCATGAACTGGCGGGTCTGCTGCGTACGGCCGGTATTAACAACTGCTACCTCGAAGGCGATATGCCGCAGGCGAAGCGTACCGAAGGCATCAAACGTCTGACGGAAGGCCGCGTAAACGTGCTGATCGCCACCGACGTGGCGGCCCGTGGTATCGATATTCCGGATGTGAGCCATGTGATCAACTTCGACATGCCGCGCAGCGGGGATATTTATCTGCACCGTATCGGCCGTACCGGTCGTGCGGGTCGTAAAGGCACGGCGATTTCGCTGGTCGAAGCGCACGATCATCTGCTGCTGCTGAAAGTCGGCCGCTACGTTGACGAGCCGCTGAAAGCCCGCGTTATTGATGAATTGCGTCCGACTACCCGTGCGCCAAGCGATAAGCTGACCGGCAAGCCGTCGAAAAAAGTGCTGGCGAAACGCGCCGAGAAGAAAAAAGCAGAAAAAGAGAAACCGCGGGTGAAGAATCGCCATCGCGATGCGAAAAACGTGGGTAAGCGCCGCAAGCCAAGCGGTTCGCAGGAGACCACAAACGAGTAATAAAAAAGCCGGGTTAATAACCCGGCTTTTTTTATCGCTGATTTATACGCTTTTTCACAGGCTTTCAGTGAAAGTACGGGCAATCACGTCGCGCTGCTGTTCCGGGGTCAGCGAGTTAAAACGCACCGCATAGCCGGAAACACGAATGGTCAGCTGCGGATATTTTTCCGGATGTTCAACCGCGTCCATCAGGGTTTCACGACGCAGCACGTTAACGTTCAGGTGCTGACCGCCTTCAATGCGAACCTGCGGCTGCACTTCCATCGGCACTTCGCGATATTCAATCTCGCCGAGCTTGCTGACAGCCACCACGTCGTCTTCTGCAAAACCGGCTTTTGCGCATACGCAGCGTGCTTCACCGGTTTCGCTGTCCAGCAGCCAGAAAGAGTTCAGCAGATCGTCGTTTGCGGCTTTAGTAATCTGGATACCTGTAATCATGTTATGCCTCCCGGGCTTCATAATTTGTTTTAACCGGCCTGATGTCGGCCAATTGGTAAAACCATTGTTGCTTGAGTGTAGATATACCAGTCAGCCAGCCGTCATTCTTTGACTTAAATCAATAAAAACCACACTACAAAAGTGCCTATAGATGGAAATAATTGTTTTATATCAATTTTAGCCCTGTGATGAATAAAATTATTTTGTAAGCTTTAAAATTTTTTTGGGCAATGACGCACTATGAAGCCTGGCAATTTTATTCTGGCAGCAGAAGCAGTTAAGCTAGGCATTATTACTTTTCGCTGGAGAGCGGCATGACTACTTCACTGACATGGCACGATGTGCTGGCCGAAGAAAAACAGCAGCCTTATTTTATCGACACGCTTAACGCCGTCGCCGCCGAGCGTCAGGCGGGCGCCACTATCTACCCGCCGCAGAAAGATGTCTTTAACGCCTTTCGTTTTACTGAACTGGGGGACGTGAAAGTCGTTATTTTAGGTCAGGATCCCTATCACGGCCCCGGGCAGGCGCATGGTCTGGCGTTTTCTGTGCGTCCTGGCGTCGCCATTCCGCCCTCGTTGCTGAATATGTATAAGGAGCTGGAGAAATCGATCCCGGGCTTTGAACGGCCGACGCACGGTTATCTGGAAAGCTGGGCGCGTCAGGGCGTGCTGTTGCTTAATACGGTGCTGACTGTGCGCGCCGGTCAGGCGCATTCACACGCCAGTCTGGGATGGGAAACCTTTACCGATAAAGTAATCGCGTTGATTAATGAACATCGTGAAGGGGTGGTGTTTTTGCTCTGGGGATCTCATGCGCAGAAGAAAGGGGCGATTATCGACGGCAAGCGCCATCATGTATTGAAAGCGCCGCATCCGTCGCCGCTTTCGGCGCACCGTGGCTTTTTCGGCTGCCATCATTTCGTACTGGCGAACGAGTGGCTGGAACAGCACGGCGAAACGCCCATCGACTGGATGCCGGTACTGCCTGCGGAAACCGAGTAAAAAAAATGCCAGCGTTACGCTGGCATTTTTGCATCAGGCTTTGTTTTGTCGCCACCATTCCGCCAGCAACACACCCGTTGCCACCGAAACGTTGAGGCTTTCCACTTTACCTGTGCCCTGAATCGAGATGCTCATATCCGCGCTGGACAGCGCGGCATCAGATAACCCGTCACGCTCCTGCCCGAGCACCAGCACCATTTTCTTTGGCATCGTCGCCGCAGATAACGGCGTACCTTCATGGCTGGAAGTGGTGACTATGGTATAACCCGCTTTGCGGAACGCATCCAGCGCGCTGATAATGCTGTCGCCGGTTACCGCCTGCACGTGTTCCGCGCCGCCTTCAGCGGTACGGATCGCGGCACCCGATTCCAGAATGCCCGCGTCATCCAGCAGCACGCCTTTCACACCAAAGTGCGCGCAGCTGCGCATCATCGCGCCGAGGTTATGCGGGTTACCCACATCTTCCAGCGCCAGTACGCAATCTTCTTCGCCAGCCTGGTCTACCCATTGCTGAACGGAGATCCCGCTGCGTTTTTTGATAATAAAGCACACGCCGCCGTGATGTTCGGTGCCGGAAGCTTTCACCAGCTCCGCTTCGTCCACAACGTGGTATGCCTTGCGGTTAGCCGCCATCCAGCGCAGCGCTTCTTTGAAGCGCGGGGTGACGCTTTGCACGAACCAGGCGCGGACGATGCAGTCCGGACGGCTCTGGAACAGCGCCTGACAGGCGTTTTCACCATAAACGCGGGTTTCTTCCGCGCGCTGGCGACGAATGACTTCAGGATCGACAAAGGCTTTGCCGCCTGCGGTCGTGGCCTCCGGCTTCACGCTCGCGTCGACCGGCGGACGGGAAACGGTACGCCATGGCGAAGAGGATTCGCCGTCATAATCACGGTCACGGCTGCGATCGCGATCGCGGCCCGGACCTTTACGTTCATCGCGGGCGGGGCGACGGCCACCGTCTGCACGAGAGGATCCCGGACGCCCTCCCCCTTTCCCGGTACGCGGGTTATGGGTGCGTTTGTCGGAATCATCATCACTGCGGACATACATCACTTTGACCTTGCCGCTTTTATTCTTTAGTTCGTCGTTCATGCTTTTCTCCACCAGCGCTGCGCGAAGCGCGCAGATTACCCGATGTGCAGTCGCATAGCCATTACTTCGTTTAAAAGCCAGCGGCTATCGTACTCATTGAACAAAACGCGTTGTTGTCTGTGTCACCTTCAATGATAATACGTAACATTCAGGAAACATTATTGTCACTACCTGTACCCGTGGTTTACCAGAGGTTAGTTATGAATACCGTATGTGCAAGCTGCCAGGCGCTTAACCGCATTCCCGAGGATCGCGTTAATGACATCGCGAAATGTGGGCGTTGTGGTCATGAACTGTTTGATGGTGAAGTCATTAACGCCACCGGTGAAAACCTGGATAAATTGCTCAAGGACGATCTGCCGGTCGTGGTGGATTTCTGGGCGCCGTGGTGCGGCCCGTGCCGTAACTTTGCGCCAATCTTTGAAGACGTGGCGGAAGAGCGCAGCGGCAAAGTACGCTTTATCAAAGTGAACACCGAAGCCGAACGCGAACTCAGCGCCCGCTTCCGTATCCGCAGTATTCCGACCATTATGCTGTTCAAAAATGGTGAAGTAGTCGACATGTTAAACGGCGCCGTGCCGAAAGCGCCTTTTGACAGCTGGCTGAACGAATCACTCTGATCTGACGGGGCACAACTTGTGCCCCGTATTTTCCTCTGCGACAATAGCGTTTTTTCTGCGCGCACTCATGAAAACTAACGCCGTCCTGCAACTCCGGGCTGAACGTCTTGCCCGTGCCACCCGCCCTTTTCTTGCCCGCGGCAACCGCATCCGCCGCTGTCAGCGCTGTCTGCTGCCCCTTAAACAGTGCCTGTGCGATACCATTCAGCCTGCCGACGCGCGCAGCCGCTTTTGCCTGGTGATGTTTGATACCGAACCCATGAAGCCGAGCAATACCGGGCGTCTGATTGCCGATACCTTGCCGGATACCGCAGCCTTTCAGTGGTCGCGTACCGAACCGCCACAGGCGCTGCTGGATCTGGTGGCCGATCCCCGTTATCAGCCGATGGTGGTGTTTCCCGCCTCCTATGCCGGAAGCGAGCGTCAGGTGCTGGCCGCCCCGCCCGCCGGTAAGCCGCCGCTGTTTATCATGCTCGACGGCACCTGGACCGAAGCGCGTAAAATGTTTCGTAAAAGCCCGTGGCTGGATGCGCTGCCGGTGATTTCCGTCGACTTGTCCCGCGTATCAGCCTACCGGTTGCGCGCCGCCCATGCGGACGATCAGTACTGCACGGCGGAAGTCGCCATCGCGCTGTTAGATCTGGCGGATGATACCGAAGCGGCGCAGACGCTGGGCGATCATTTCTCCTGTTTCCGGGAACGTTATCTGGCGGGAAAACCTCATCATCAGGGCAGTATCACAGCAGAAGATCCAGAAAGCGTTTAAAATCATCGGGTCGCTCTTTTCCGGAGACCTGTATGAGCCAACGAGGGCTGGAAGCGCTGTTACGTCCGAAGTCGATTGCCGTTATTGGCGCATCCATGAAACCAGATCGTGCCGGTTATCTGATGATGCGTAACCTGCTGGCGGGAGGGTTTGCCGGTCCTGTGCTGCCGGTCACCCCCGCGTGGAAAGCGGTACAGGGCGTGCTGGTCTGGCCGGATATACCGAGCCTGCCTTTTACCCCCGATCTGGCGGTGCTCTGCACCAATGCCAGCCGTAATCTGGCATTACTGGAGGCGCTGGGTGAGAAAGGTTGTAAAACCTGCATTATTCTTTCCGCCCAGCCGGAACAGCATGCTGAACTTTTGGCCTGCGCGGGCCGTTACCAGATGCGTCTGCTGGGACCAAACAGCCTGGGGCTGCTGGCTCCCTGGCAGGGGCTGAACGCCAGTTTCTCTCCCGTCCCCATCCGGCGCGGAAAACTCGCCTTTATTTCCCAGTCGGCGGCCGTTTCCAATACCATCCTTGACTGGGCGCAGCAGCGCGAGATGGGCTTCTCCTACTTTATTGCGCTTGGCGACAGTCTGGACATCGATGTGGATGAGCTGCTCGATTTCCTTGCCCGGGATACGAAAACCAGCGCCATTTTGCTCTACCTTGAACACCTCAGCGATGCCCGGCGTTTCGTGTCTGCGGCGCGCAGCGCCTCGCGTAACAAGCCTATTCTGGTGATCAAAAGCGGTCGTAGCCCGCAGGCTCAGCGGCTGCTGCATGCCCATTCCGGCATGGATCCCGCCTGGGATGCGGCTATTCAGCGCGCCGGTTTGCTGCGCGTTCAGGACACCCATGAACTCTTCTCCGCCGTGGAAACGTTAAGTCATATGCGGCCGCTGCGCGGGGAGCGGTTGATGCTCGTCAGTAACGGCGCTGCCCCCGCCGCGCTGGCGCTGGATGAACTCTGGCTGCGTAACGGCAAACTGGCCACCCTCAGCGATGAGGTACTGGCGCGCTTGCGGGACGCCCTTCCGCATTATGTGGAAGCAGGGAATCCGCTTGATTTACGCGATGACGCCAGCAGCGAGCGTTACATTGCCGCGCTGAATATTCTGCTCGACAGCACGGACATGGATGCCCTGCTGGTGATCCATGCGCCCAGCGCAGCCGCGCCGGGCAGCGAAAGCGCACGGGCGTTAATAGACGCGCTGAAAAAGCATCCGCGCGGGAAATATGTCTCGGTGTTAACCAACTGGTGCGGCGAGTTCTCCTCCCAGGAGGCGCGACGACTGTTCAGCGAAGCGGGTTTGCCCACCTATCGCACGCCGGAAGGAAGTATCACCGCCTTTATGCATATGGTTGAGTATCGTCGTAACCAGAAGCAGTTACGTGAGACCCCTGCGCTGCCCAGTAACCTCACCGCGAATACCGCTGAAGCGCATCACCTCCTGCAACAAGCGATTGAGGAGGGGGCGACCTCGCTGGATACCCATGAAGTGCAGCCCGTTCTGCGTGCTTATGGCCTGCAGACGTTGCCGACCTGGATCGCCAGCGATAGCGCCGAAGCGGTGCATATTGCCGAGCAGATCGGTTACCCGGTGGCGCTAAAACTGCGTTCCCCCGATATTCCCCATAAGTCGGAGGTGCAGGGGGTAATGCTCTACCTGCGCACGCCGGTTGAAGTGCAACAGGCGGCAGAAGCGATTATCGATCGCGTGAAAATGCGCTGGCCGCAGGCGCGTATCCATGGCTTACAGGTGCAAAGCATGGCAAACCGTGCCGGGGCACAGGAGCTTCGCGTGGTGGTGGAACACGATCCGGTCTTCGGGCCGTTGATCATGTTAGGGGAAGGCGGTGTGGAGTGGCGGGCAGAAGATCAGGCGGCGGTTGCCCTGCCGCCGCTTAATATGAACCTCGCCCGTTATCTGGTGATCCAGGCGATCAAGAGTAAAAAAATCCGCGGCCGTAGCGCGTTAAGACCGCTGGATATTGCCGGGCTGAGCCAGCTGCTGGTGCAGGTGTCTAACCTGATCGTCGACTGCCCGGAGATCCAGCGTCTGGATATCCACCCTCTTCTTGCCTCGGCGAGTGAATTCATCGCCCTTGATGTGACGCTCGAACTGGCGCCCTTTAATGGCAATAATGACAGTCGGCTGGCCATTCGCCCCTATCCGCAGCATCTGGAAGAGTGGGTGGAGATGAAAAATGGCGAACGTAGCCTGTTTCGCCCGATCCTCCCGGAGGACGAACCCCAGCTACAGCAGTTCATTTCACAGGTCACAAAAGAAGATCTCTACTATCGCTACTTTAGTGAGATCAATGAATTTACCCATGAAGATTTAGCTAACATGACGCAGATCGACTACGATCGGGAAATGGCATTTGTGGCTGTACGCCGAACCGATCAGGGTGATGAAATCCTTGGCGTGACGCGCGCCATTTCCGATCCGGATAACATTGATGCGGAGTTTGCTGTGCTGGTACGCTCCGATCTGAAAGGCCTCGGCCTTGGGCGTCGATTGCTGGAAAAACTTATCAGTTATACCCGCGATCACGGACTTAAACGCCTGAATGGTATTACTATGCCCAACAATCGTGGCATGGTAACGCTGGCGCGAAAACTCGGATTTAACGTCGATGTTCAGCTGGAAGACGGGATCGTTGGCCTGACGCTCCGGCTGGATACGGCAGAGTAATGAAGAGTAAGGTACTGGAAATGTTGATCACTTTGGCTGGCTCTGGTGGTATCATTGCCCGCTTCTGTCGTCTGCTTAGTACAGAGGACCCTTCAATAAACAGAGAAGAAACGCACTGTGATGTTGTCAAAATTCAAGCGTAATAAACATCAACAACACCTTGCCCAACTACCTAAGCTCTCTCAGTCAGTTGATGATGTCGCGTTTTACTACTCTCCTGCGGATTTCCGGGAGACCCTGCTGCAAAAAATCGCCAGTGCCACGCACCGCATCTGCCTTATTGCGCTTTATCTGGAGCAGGACGATGGCGGTAAAGGCATTTTATCGGCGCTTTATGATGCCAAACGGCAGCGTCCTGAACTGGACGTTTGCGTACTGGTTGACTGGCACCGTGCGCAGCGTGGACGCATCGGCGCGGCGGCATCCAATACTAACGCAGACTGGTACTGCCGCATGGCCCAGGAAAATCCTGGCGTAGAAGTACCGGTTTACGGCGTGCCGGTTAACACCCGTGAAGCGCTCGGCGTACTCCACTTTAAGGGTTTCATTATTGATGACAGCGTGCTGTACAGCGGCGCCAGTCTGAATGATGTTTACCTGCATCAACACGATAAATACCGTTACGATCGCTATCAGCTTATCCGTAATCCGCAGATGGCGGATGTAATGCTCGGCTGGGTTAAACAAAATCTGGTACAAGGGCGCGGCGTAAATCGTCTGGATAATCCGGAGCGTCCGAAAAGCCCGGAAATCAAAAACGATATCCGACTTTATCGTCAGGAATTACGCGATGCGTCTTATCATTTCCAGGGCGATGCGGATAACGATCGGCTGGCAGTAACGCCGCTCGTCGGGCTGGGAAAATCCAGCCTGCTCAATAAAACTATCTATCACCTGATGCCGTGCACCGAGCATAAGCTCACCATCTGTACGCCATACTTTAACTTGCCGGCAATACTGGTGCGCAATATCATCCAGCTGCTGCGCGATGGCAAAAAGGTGGAGATTATTGTCGGTGATAAAACTGCGAATGACTTTTTCATCCCCGAAAATGAGCCATTCAAGATCATCGGTGCGCTGCCGTATCTTTACGAGATCAACCTGCGACGTTTCCTGAGTCGTCTGCAGTATTACGTCAATAACGATCAGCTGGTTGTTCGTCTGTGGAAAGATGAAGATAACAGCTATCATCTTAAAGGTATGTGGGTCGATGAGGAGTGGATGCTGCTGACAGGCAACAATCTTAACCCACGCGCCTGGCGACTGGATCTGGAAAATGCGATTTTGATCCACGATCCTAAGCAGGAACTGGCTCCGCTACGTGATAAAGAGCTGGAATTGATCCGTACGCATACTACTGTTGTGCAGCATTATCGTGATCTGCAAAGTATCGCCGATTACCCGGTGAAAGTACGTAAGCTTATACGGCGTCTGCGTCGGATCCGCATCGACAGGCTGATTAGTCGAATACTGTAACTTCTGCGCTTGCCCTGAGCCCCGTCATTGATGGGGCTTTTTAATGGAGATAATAATGCGATACCTCCCCCTTTTCGGTCTTCTTTTCATTAGTGGTTGCAGCCATATGGCCCATGACGAATGGCACGGCCAGGATAAAGCGCAGCATTTCCTCGCCTCAGCCATGCTGGCGGCTGCCGGTAACGAATATGCTCAGCACCAGGGGATTAATCAGGATCGCAGCGCGGCCTTTGGATTTATGTTTTCTGTAAGCCTGGGGGCATCAAAAGAGTTATGGGATAGCCGCCCGGCAGGAAGTGGCTGGAGCTGGAAGGATTTTGCATGGGATGTCGCGGGTGCTACTACAGGCTATAGCGTGTGGCAGCTTGCCCGGCATTAAGCTTTTTTATACGCAGCACAACGCAAAAAGGCCATCCGTGAGGATGGCCTTCTGCTTWATTTGATGCCTGGCAGTTCCCTACTCTCGCATGGGGAGACCCCACACTACCATCGGCGCTACGGCGTTTCACTTCTGAGTTCGGCATGGGGTCAGGTGGGACCGCCGCGCTAGTGCCGCCAGGCAAATTCTTT
>NZ_CP127837.1:4354117-4404987 GCF_030291195.1 Enterobacter sp. PGRG2
AGCTGAAAATCTCTCAAATCCGCCAAAACATCTTCGGCGTTGTAAGGTTAAGCCTCACGGTTCATTAGTACCGGTTAGCTCAACGCATCGCTGCGCTTACACACCCGGCCTATCAACGTCGTCGTCTTCAACGTTCCTTCAGGACCCTTAAAGGGTCAGGGAGAACTCATCTCGGGGCAAGTTTCGTGCTTAGATGCTTTCAGCACTTATCTCTTCCGCATTTAGCTACCGGGCAATGCCATTGGCATGACAACCCGAACACCAGTGATGCGTCCACTCCGGTCCTCTCGTACTAGGAGCAGCCCCCCTCAATTCTCCAGCGCCCACGGCAGATAGGGACCGAACTGTCTCACGACGTTCTAAACCCAGCTCGCGTACCACTTTAAATGGCGAACAGCCATACCCTTGGGACCTACTTCAGCCCCAGGATGTGATGAGCCGACATCGAGGTGCCAAACACCGCCGTCGATATGAACTCTTGGGCGGTATCAGCCTGTTATCCCCGGAGTACCTTTTATCCGTTGAGCGATGGCCCTTCCATTCAGAACCACCGGATCACTATGACCTGCTTTCGCACCTGCTCGCGCCGTCACGCTCGCAGTCAAGCTAGCTTATGCCATTGCACTAACCTCCTGATGTCCGACCAGGATTAGCTAACCTTCGTGCTCCTCCGTTACGCTTTAGGAGGAGACCGCCCCAGTCAAACTACCCACCAGACACTGTCCGCAACCCGGATTACGGGCCCACGTTAGAACACCAGCCATTAAAGGGTGGTATTTCAAGGATGGCTCCACGCAGACTGGCGTCCACGCTTCAAAGCCTCCCACCTATCCTACNCATCAAGGACCAGTGTTCAGTGTCAAGCTATAGTAAAGGTTCACGGGGTCTTTCCGTCTTGCCGCGGGTACACTGCATCTTCACAGCGATTTCAATTTCACTGAGTCTCGGGTGGAGACAGCCTGGCCATCATTACGCCATTCGTGCAGGTCGGAACTTACCCGACAAGGAATTTCGCTACCTTAGGACCGTTATAGTTACGGCCGCCGTTTACCGGGGCTTCGATCAAGAGCTTCGCGTTGCCGCTAACCCCATCAATTAACCTTCCGGCACCGGGCAGGCGTCACACCGTATACGTCCACTTTCGTGTTTGCACAGTGCTGTGTTTTTAATAAACAGTTGCAGCCAGCTGGTATCTTCGACTGGTTTCAGCTCCGCGAGCAAGTCGCTTCACCTACGCACCAGCGTGCCTTCTCCCGAAGTTACGGCACCATTTTGCCTAGTTCCTTCACCCGAGTTCTCTCAAGCGCCTTGGTATTCTCTACCTGACCACCTGTGTCGGTTTGGGGTACGATTCTGTGTTACCTGATGCTTAGAGGCTTTTCCTGGAAGCAGGGCATTTGTCACTTCAGCACCGTAGTGCCTCGTCGTCACGCCTCAGTGTTAAAGTGAACCGGATTTACCTGGAACACACACCTACACGCTTAAACCGGGACAACCGTCGCCCGGCCAACATAGCCTTCTCCGTCCCCCCTTCGCAGTAACACCGAGTACAGGAATATTAACCTGTTTCCCATCGACTACGCCTTTCGGCCTCGCCTTAGGGGTCGACTCACCCTGCCCCGATTAACGTTGGACAGGAACCCTTGGTCTTCCGGCGAGCGGGTTTTTCACCCGCTTTATCGTTACTTATGTCAGCATTCGCACTTCTGATACCTCCAGCAGACCTCACAGTCCACCTTCAACGGCTTACAGAACGCTCCCCTACCCAACAACACATAGTGTCGCTGCCGCAGCTTCGGTGCATGGTTTAGCCCCGTTACATCTTCCGCGCAGGCCGACTCGACCAGTGAGCTATTACGCTTTCTTTAAATGATGGCTGCTTCTAAGCCAACATCCTGGCTGTCTGTGCCTTCCCACATCGTTTCCCACTTAACCATGACTTTGGGACCTTAGCTGGCGGTCTGGGTTGTTTCCCTCTTCACGACGGACGTTAGCACCCGCCGTGTGTCTCCCGTGATAACATTCTTCGGTATTCGCAGTTTGCATCGGGTTGGTAAGTCGGGATGACCCCCTAGCCGAAACAGTGCTCTACCCCCGAAGATGAATTCACGAGGCGCTACCTAAATAGCTTTCGGGGAGAACCAGCTATCTCCCGGTTTGATTGGCCTTTCACCCCCAGCCACAAGTCATCCGCTAATTTTTCAACATTAGTCGGTTCGGTCCTCCAGTTAGTGTTACCCAACCTTCAACCTGCCCATGGCTAGATCACCGGGTTTCGGGTCTATACCCTGCAACTTAACGCCCAGTTAAGACTCGGTTTCCCTTCGGCTCCCCTATACGGTTAACCTTGCTACAGAATATAAGTCGCTGACCCATTATACAAAAGGTACGCAGTCACCCCATAAAGAGGCTCCCACTGCTTGTACGTACACGGTTTCAGGTTCTGTTTCACTCCCCTCGCCGGGGTTCTTTTCGCCTTTCCCTCACGGTACTGGTTCACTATCGGTCAGTCAGGAGTATTTAGCCTTGGAGGATGGTCCCCCCATATTCAGACAGGATACCACGTGTCCCGCCCTACTCTTCGAACTCACAACATGTGCATTTTTGTGTACGGGAGTATCACCCTGTACCCTGCGACTTTCCAGACGCTTCCACTAACACACATGCTGATTCAGGTTCTGGGCTCCTCCCCGTTCGCTCGCCGCTACTGGGGGAATCTCGGTTGATTTCTTTTCCTCGGGGTACTTAGATGTTTCAGTTCCCCCGGTTCGCCTCATGCCACTATGTATTCATGACATGATAGTGCAACGGATTGCACTGGGTTTCCCCATTCGGGTATCGCCGGTTATAACGGTTCATATCACCTTACCGGCGCTTATCGCAGATTAGCACGCCCTTCATCGCCTCTGACTGCCAGGGCATCCACCGTGTACGCTTAGTCGCTTAACCTCACAACCCGAAGATGTTTCACTTCTGATTGCAAAAATTTGAGAGACTCGAACACACCGTTTTCTTTTCTTATTACGGAGAAAAGAAACAGCGTGTCGTTTCAATTTTCAGCTTGATCCAGATTTTTAAAGAGCAAATATCTCAAACGAGACCCNNNNGTCTGTTTTGAGATACTGATTGGTTGTGCCTTTCACTCACACCCAGCAAGTGGCGTCCCCTAGGGGATTCGAACCCCTGTTGCCGCCGTGAAAGGGCGGAGTCCTAACCGCTAGACGAAGGGGACACGAGGTGTCACGACTTCGCAGCCGTCTTGCTCATTACGTTCATCAGACAATCTGTGTGAGCACTGCAAGGCAGGTTCTTTCAGGTAAGGAGGTGATCCAACCGCAGGTTCCCCTACGGTTACCTTGTTACGACTTCACCCCAGTCATGAATCACAAAGTGGTAAGCGCCCTCCCGAAGGTTAAGCTACCTACTTCTTTTGCAACCCACTCCCATGGTGTGACGGGCGGTGTGTACAAGGCCCGGGAACGTATTCACCGTGGCATTCTGATCCACGATTACTAGCGATTCCGACTTCACGGAGTCGAGTTGCAGACTCCGATCCGGACTACGACATACTTTATGAGGTCCGCTTGCTCTCGCGAGGTCGCTTCTCTTTGTATATGCCATTGTAGCACGTGTGTAGCCCTACTCGTAAGGGCCATGATGACTTGACGTCATCCCCACCTTCCTCCAGTTTATCACTGGCAGTCTCCTTTGAGTTCCCGGCCGAACCGCTGGCAACAAAGGATAAGGGTTGCGCTCGTTGCGGGACTTAACCCAACATTTCACAACACGAGCTGACGACAGCCATGCAGCACCTGTCTCACGGTTCCCGAAGGCACTAAGGCATCTCTGCCAAATTCCGTGGATGTCAAGAGTAGGTAAGGTTCTTCGCGTTGCATCGAATTAAACCACATGCTCCACCGCTTGTGCGGGCCCCCGTCAATTCATTTGAGTTTTAACCTTGCGGCCGTACTCCCCAGGCGGTCGACTTAACGCGTTAGCTCCGGAAGCCACGCCTCAAGGGCACAACCTCCAAGTCGACATCGTTTACAGCGTGGACTACCAGGGTATCTAATCCTGTTTGCTCCCCACGCTTTCGCACCTGAGCGTCAGTCTTTGTCCAGGGGGCCGCCTTCGCCACCGGTATTCCTCCAGATCTCTACGCATTTCACCGCTACACCTGGAATTCTACCCCCCTCTACAAGACTCAAGCCTGCCAGTTTCGGATGCAGTTCCCAGGTTGAGCCCGGGGATTTCACATCCGACTTGACAGACCGCCTGCGTGCGCTTTACGCCCAGTAATTCCGATTAACGCTTGCACCCTCCGTATTACCGCGGCTGCTGGCACGGAGTTAGCCGGTGCTTCTTCTGCGGGTAACGTCAATTGCTGAGGTTATTAACCTCAACACCTTCCTCCCCGCTGAAAGTACTTTACAACCCGAAGGCCTTCTTCATACACGCGGCATGGCTGCATCAGGCTTGCGCCCATTGTGCAATATTCCCCACTGCTGCCTCCCGTAGGAGTCTGGACCGTGTCTCAGTTCCAGTGTGGCTGGTCATCCTCTCAGACCAGCTAGGGATCGTCGCCTAGGTGAGCCGTTACCCCACCTACTAGCTAATCCCATCTGGGCACATCTGATGGCAAGAGGCCCGAAGGTCCCCCTCTTTGGTCTTGCGACGTTATGCGGTATTAGCTACCGTTTCCAGTAGTTATCCCCCTCCATCAGGCAGTTTCCCAGACATTACTCACCCGTCCGCCGCTCGTCACCCGAGAGCAAGCTCTCTGTGCTACCGCTCGACTTGCATGTGTTAGGCCTGCCGCCAGCGTTCAATCTGAGCCATGATCAAACTCTTCAATTTAAGTTTGATGCTCGTGAATTAAACTTCGTAATGAATTACGTATGTTCACTCCAGAGACTTGGTATTCATTTAGCGTCTTTCGACGTTTAAGAATCCATGTCCTTGAGTGCCCACACAGATTGTCTGATAAATTGTTAAAGAGCAGTTGCGACGCGCTTTAGCGCTGTGTCGCGAGGTCCCGTATAATACGTTTTCCTCATTCAGAGTCAAGCGATTATTTTGCTTTTCTCTGCTGGTCATTCCCGGAGGAAGACCTTCTGACCCGGTGGCCTGTAAGCCGTTGTTCCGTGTCAGTGGTGGCGCATTATAGGGAGTTATTCCGGGCTGACAAGTCTAAAATTAAAAAAACTTATCGTTCGCACAATATTCATACAAAACGAGCCGGTGAAGCGTATTTTCGCCTGGTTTTTAAACAAAAACGAGCCCCGCAGGGCTCGTTTTCTTCGTTTTGTGAATTACTGCACGGCAACTATTTGCTCATCTTTAACCACCAGCTGGATGGTTTTGCCAGGAATAAGCTCCCCGGACAAGATTTGCTGTGCCAGCGGGTTCTCAATCTGCTGCTGGATGGCACGTTTTAATGGCCGCGCCCCATAAACCGGATCAAACCCATTGGCACTGAGCAATTTCAGTGCCTCATCGGAGATATGCACATCATAGCCCCGATCTTCCAGACGCTGATACAGACGTTGCAGCTGGATCTTCGCAATAGAAGCAATATGGTTTTCACCGAGCGGATGGAAGACCACCACTTCATCAATACGGTTTAGAAATTCCGGACGGAAGTTCTGGCTGACCACGCCCAGCACCACATCCTTCATATGACTGTAGTCCAGCTCGCCGAAACGCTCCTGAATCAGATCGGATCCCAGGTTCGAGGTCATAATGACAACCGTGTTACGGAAGTCGACCGTCCGCCCCTGACCGTCTGTCAGCCGTCCATCGTCAAGTACCTGCAGTAAGATGTTGAACACATCCGGATGCGCCTTCTCGATTTCATCCAGCAGGATGACAGAGTAAGGACGACGACGAACCGTTTCGGTTAAGTAACCGCCTTCTTCATAACCGACATATCCCGGAGGCGCGCCCACCAGACGTGACACCGAATGTTTCTCCATAAACTCGGACATATCGATGCGCACCATGGCGTCATCACTGTCGAACATAAAGTTAGCCAGCGTTTTACAGAGTTCGGTTTTACCCACCCCGGTCGGCCCGAGGAACAGGAACGAACCAATCGGGCGATTCGGATCTGATAATCCGGCGCGGCTACGACGAATAGCGTTAGATACGGCTTCAACCGCTTCGTTCTGGCCGATTACGCGCCCGTGCAACTCCTGCTCCATACGCAGTAATTTGTCACGCTCACCTTCCAGCATTCTGGCTACCGGGATGCCGGTCCAGCGCGCCAGCACTTCTGCGATTTCCGCATCCGTGACTTTATTACGCAGCAGACGCATGGTTTTGCCTTCTGACTGTGTGGCGGCTTCAAGCTGTTTTTCAAGCTCAGGAATTTTACCGTACTGAAGTTCAGACATCCGCGCCAGATCGCCGACACGACGCGCCTGTTCAATGGCGATTTTCGCCTGCTCCAGCTCCGATTTAATGGTCTGCGTACCCGACAGCGACGCTTTCTCCGCTTTCCACTCTTCTTCCAGTTCGGAATACTGACGTTCTTTATCGGACAGCTCATCATTGAGCATTTCCAGACGTTTTTTACTGGCCTCGTCAGATTCTTTCAGCAGTGCCTGCTGTTCCAGCTTCAGCTGGATAATACGCCGGTCGAGACGATCCAGCTCTTCGGGTTTGGAGTCGATCTGCATACGGATGCTGGACGCCGCTTCATCGATCAGGTCGATGGCTTTATCCGGCAACTGGCGATCGGCAATATAGCGGTGTGACAAGGTCGCCGCAGCGACAATCGCCGGGTCCGTAATCTGCACATGGTGGTGCAGCTCATAGCGCTCTTTCAGACCACGCAGGATCGCAATGGTGTCTTCGACAGATGGCTCAGCGACAAACACTTTCTGGAAACGACGCTCCAGCGCGGCATCTTTTTCAATGTACTGACGATATTCATCAAGCGTGGTCGCCCCGACGCAGTGCAGTTCACCGCGTGCGAGCGCCGGTTTCAGCATGTTCCCGGCATCCATCGCGCCGTCGGCTTTACCTGCGCCCACCATGGTGTGCAGTTCGTCAATAAACAGGATCACATTACCTTCCTGTTTAGAGAGATCGTTGAGCACCCCTTTCAGGCGTTCTTCAAACTCTCCGCGATATTTCGCGCCCGCCACCAGCGACCCCATATCCAGCGCCAGTACGCGGCGACCTTTCAGCCCTTCCGGCACTTCACCATTGACGATACGCTGCGCCAGCCCTTCGACAATGGCGGTTTTACCGACGCCAGGCTCACCGATCAGCACCGGGTTGTTTTTGGTACGACGTTGTAACACCTGGATAGTGCGGCGGATCTCTTCATCACGACCGATCACCGGATCGAGCTTGCCCTGCTCCGCCCGTTCGGTCAGGTCGACAGTAAATTTTTTCAGGGCCTGACGCTGGTCTTCTGCCCCCTGGTCATTCACGCTTTCGCCTCCACGCATTTGTTCGATTGCCTGCGTCACATTAGCGGTATTCGCACCGGCGGCTTTCAGTAAGTCTGCCAGCGTACCGCGCGACTCCAGCGCCGCCAGAACAAAGAGTTCTGAGGAAATAAAATTGTCGCCGCGCTTTTGCGCCAGTTTGTCGCACAGGTTCAGTACGCGAACCAGATCCTGCGACGGCTGCACATCGCCGCCGGTGCCTTCCACCTGCGGTAAACGGCTTAACGCCTGCTCAATAGCGGTGCGCAGTTGGCCCGCATTGACGCCAGCAGAGGTTAATAAAGGACGTACCGATCCCCCTTCCTGATTCAGCAAGGCGCTCATAAGATGAAGAGGTTCGATAAATTGATTGTCTTGCCCCAGCGCCAGAGACTGGGCATCGGCAAGAGCAAGCTGGAACTTATTGGTAAGACGATCCAGACGCATAACTCCTCCCATAGAAAACAGGTCAAATTTGCTACTGGAGATTAAATGAGGTCATCCCTCAATTATTCAAGGTTAATGACCTGAATAATATGGAAAGAAAATGACGCGCACTGGATCGTCTTGATTCTTTAGGTTATCTCAGCCAAATGAAACTTGCCATACGCCCGGTGGTCTTGTCGCGGCGATATGAGTAAAATTCGTTCGTTTCTGTGAAGGTGCACCGGTCACCGCCGAAGATCTGGCTAACGCCTGCGCGCGCCAGACGCTGACGCGCCAGCAGGTAGATATCGGCAAGATACTTTTCATCGCGGGCGACAAATGCGGCGTCCGCATTCGGATCTGCTGCCATGAAAGTCTCACGGACTTCCGGCCCCACTTCAAACGCCTGCGGACCAATCGCCGGACCAAGCCAGGCCATAATATTGTCCGGGCTATCGTCAAAGCAGGCCAGGGTGTTTTCAAGCACACCGGCGCATAAACCACGCCAGCCAGCATGAGCTGCCGCGACTTCCGTTCCGGCACGGTTACAGAACAACACCGGCAGGCAATCCGCTGTCATCACGGCGCACACGGTTCCGGGCGTATTGCTGTATGACGCATCGGCACGTTTTGAGGCATAAGGCCCGCCGTCCAGACGCAGCACCTGATCACCGTGGACCTGTTCCAGCCAGACCGGTTTCGATGGCAAACCGCCCGCGGCGAACATCCGCTGACGATTTTCCTCGACGTGCTCCGGGTTATCACCGCAATGCGCACCCAGGTTCAGTGAGTGCCAGGGCGCGAGGCTCACGCCGCCGATGCGGGTCGAACTACAGGCCGCCACGCTCTCAGGCTGCGGCCATTGCGGGATAATCACGTGTGTCATAGCCAGTCTACGCTGTCCTTATGGATCTGGAAGTCAGCTCGCATCGCCTCGATCAAATCGACCATGTCCTGTGGGATAGGCGCATGCCATTCCATTTCGATGCCAGTGATCGGGTGATAAAGACGCAGCATGGTCGCGTGCAGCGCCTGACGGTCAAACTGACGCAGCGCGGCAATAAATTCATCCGACGCGCCTTTCGGCGGACGCGGACGACCACCGTACAGCTGATCGCCCACCAGCGGATGGGTAATGTGCGACATATGCACACGGATCTGGTGTGTACGTCCGGTTTCCAGACGCAGACGCAGACGCGTGTGCACACGGAAGTGTTCCATAATGCGATAATGCGTAACCGCCGGTTTGCCCATCGGATGCACGGACATATGCGTACGTTTGGTCGGGTGGCGGCTGATAGGCTCTTCCACTGTACCGCCTGCCGTCATATGGCCAATCGCGACCGCTTCATATTCACGGGTGATCTCGCGCAGCTGCAGCGACTCCACCAGGCGCGTTTGCGCAGGCACGGTCTTGGCGACCACCATCAGGCCGGTGGTGTCTTTATCCAGACGGTGCACGATACCGGCACGGGGGACATCAGCAATCGGCGGATAGTAATGCAGCAGCGCATTCAGCACGGTGCCATCAGGATTACCAGCACCCGGGTGAACCACCAGATCGCGCGGCTTATTGATCACCAGAATGTCATCATCTTCATAGACGATGGTCAGCGGAATATCCTGCGGTTCAAAACGCGCTTCTTCTTCGATTTCAGCATTGATGGTGACGCGTTCGCCCCCCAATACTTTTTCTTTTGGTGTGCTGCACACCTTGCCGTTTATCTCGACGCGCTGGTCAAGGATCCACTCTTTTATTCGCGATCGTGAATAATCAGGGAACATTTCGGCCAATGCCTGATCTAAGCGTTGACCGAGTTGATTTTCGGACACCGTTGCGGTGAGTTGTACTAGTTGTGCCATAGACAGCTTCTTCGTTAACCTTGGGTTTTTACGGCTTTGCCGTTTAATATAGTGTGCTATTGTAGCTGGTCTTAATCGGGAGCAGGAACAGAGAATCCTCCCGCATAAACATTTTGAGGAAAGTCAAAACGTCATGACGCGCATGAAATATCTGGTGGCAGCCGCCACGCTGAGCCTGGCTTTGGTGGGTTGCTCCGGTTCAAAGGAAGAGGTGCCTGATAATCCGCCTAATGAAATCTACGCGACTGCTCAGCAAAAGTTGCAGGACGGTAACTGGAAACAGGCAATAACGCAACTGGAAGCGCTGGATAACCGCTATCCGTTCGGCCCGTATTCCCAGCAAGTACAGCTGGATTTGATCTATGCGTACTATAAAAACGCCGATCTGCCGCTGGCTCAGGCCGCGATTGACCGTTTCATGCGTCTGAACCCGACTCATCCGAACATTGACTATGTCATGTACATGCGCGGCCTGACTGATATGGCGCTGGATGACAGCGCACTGCAGGGCTTCTTCGGCGTTGACCGTAGCGACCGCGATCCGCAGCACGCGCGCGATGCCTTCAATGACTTCTCAAAACTGGTGCGTGGCTACCCGAACAGCCAGTATGTCACGGATGCCACCAAACGTCTGGTGTTCCTGAAAGATCGCCTGGCGAAGTATGAATACTCCGTCGCGCAATACTATACCGATCGCGGCGCATGGGTGGCGGTGGTAAACCGTGTTGAAGGCATGCTGCGTGATTATCCGGATACCCAGGCGACGCGTGACGCGTTACCGCTGATGGAAAATGCATACCGTAAACTGCAGCTGAATGCGCAGGCGGACAAAGTGGCGAAAATCATCGCCGCCAACAGCAGCAATACCTGATTTTCCTCCCCAATGTAAAACGGCAGCTCCTGTGAGCTGCCGTTTTTTTATGCGTTTTACCTGCCGCCGGAGCGGGTTTCCGTGCAGGCCATCCGGTCAACTATGCCCCCTATTATGAGTATCAACAAGGTAAAAATTCCGGGTTCACGTTTTAAATCACAAAAAGCTGTCGTTGACAAAAAGTGACGAAATAATGTGATTCAAATCACACATTTTGACACTATGCAGGTTATGCTTGTTAATACCAAGACGGAAAGACAAGAGGTAACATCTATGACAATGAACATTACCAGCAAGCAAATGGAAATTACTCCGGCAATTCGCCAGCATGTCACAGACCGTCTCGCCAAACTGGATAAATGGCAAACACACCTGATTAACCCACATATCATTCTCTCTAAAGAGCCGCAGGGCTTTACCGCGGATGCCACCATCAATACACCTAACGGGCATCTGGTCGCCAGTGCGAAGCATGAAGATATGTATACCGCGATTAACGACTTGATCAACAAGCTGGAACGGCAGCTCAATAAAGTGCAACACAAAGGTGAAGCGCGTCGCGCCACCACCTCGGTGAAAGACGCCAACTTCGCTGAAGTTGAAGAAGAAGAGTAATCCTTTACATTGAGTGTATCGCCAACGCGCCCTCGGGCGCGTTTTTTATTGACAGGGTGAAAACAGTACGGTTACTTTACTCAGACACTTGTTCAGGATCGCACCATGAAACTTGTTCCGTTTTTCTTCGCATTCTTTTTTACCTTCCCCTGACCGGGAGGCGTTTCGTCGTGTGATAAAGAATGCGAAGACGAACAATAAGGCCTCCCACACCGGGGGGCCTTTTTTATTGATAACTATAAAAAAGGCAACACTATGACACCGGAAAACCCGTTACTGGATCTGCGCGTAAAGATCAGCGCTCTGGATGAGCAATTACTGACGTTACTGGCGGAACGCCGTCTGCTTGCCGTGGAAGTGGGTAAAGCGAAGCTGGCGTCCCATCGTCCGGTTCGCGATATCGATCGCGAGCGTGATTTGCTGGAGCGCCTGATTACGCTTGGCAAAGCGCAGCATCTGGATGCGCATTACATTACCCGCCTGTTCCAGCTAATCATTGAAGATTCAGTGCTGACCCAGCAGGCCCTGCTTCAGCAGCATCTCAATCAAACTAATCCGCACTCGGCGCGCATTGCGTTTCTCGGCCCCAAAGGTTCGTATTCACACCTTGCGGCACGTCAGTATGCGGCCCGCCACTTTGAACAGTTCATCGAAAGCGGCTGCGCAAAGTTTCACGACATCTTTAACCAGGTGGAAACGGGCCAGGCGGATTACGCGGTGGTGCCCATTGAAAACACCAGCTCGGGGGCGATCAACGATGTCTACGATCTGTTGCAGCACACCAGCTTATCCATAGTGGCGGAAATGACGGTGCCTATCGACCACTGCGTGCTGGTTTCCGGCCCCACCAGCCTGGATCAGATCCAGACGGTCTACAGCCATCCGCAGCCCTTCCAGCAGTGCAGCCAGTTTTTGAATCGCTATCCGCACTGGAAAATTGAGTATTGCGAAAGCTCCTCGGCAGCCATGGAGCGCGTGGCGCAGGCACAGTCGCCGCATGTGGCGGCGCTGGGCAGTGAAGCGGGCGGCGGGCTGTATGGATTGCAGGTGCTGGAGCGTAACCTCGCGAACCAGACGCAAAACATTACGCGTTTTGTCGTGCTGGCCCGTAAAGCGGTGAAAGTGTCCGATCAGGTGCCGGCGAAAACCACGCTGCTCATTGCCACTGGTCAGCAGGCGGGCGCGCTGGTAGAGGCCCTGCTGGTCCTGCGTAATCACAATCTGATCATGACCAAGCTGGAATCCCGTCCGATTTACGGCAACCCGTGGGAAGAGATGTTTTATCTGGATATTCAGGCCAACGTCGAATCCGCCGCCATGCAAAAAGCCCTGCACGAACTGAGCGAGATCACCCGCTCAATGAAAGTGCTGGGCTGTTATCCGGGGGAAAACGTTGTGCCGGTCAATCCGGCTTAACGTTCCACGAAAAGGGCCTTTTTCACCCCTGCCACCTGCACCGGCAGGGTGAAAATGGCGCCCGACAGCGGATATTGCGCCGTTTCTTCCGGGGTCATGTTTTCCCTTGTAGTGGTAATAAACAGCGTTTTCATGTCCGCGCCGCCGAAACAGACCATCGTCGGGCAGCGTACCGGCAGGCGATATTCTTCCAGTTGCTCGCCCTGCGGCGAGAAGCGCGCGATGCGCCAGCCATCATAGAGCGCGCTCCAGTAGCCGCCTTCCACGTCCACCGCCGCGCCATCCGGCATTCCCTCTCCGTCAGTAAAGCGACGCAGCACCTTACGCTGCCCCGGTTCGCCGTCGGCGTCGAGCGGCGTGCAGTAAATCACCTTCTCCGGCGTGTCCGAGGTGAGCATCCACTTGCCGTCAGGACTGAAGGCCAGCCCGTTAGCACCCTTGATGTCACACTGGATCACTTTCGGCGTCAGATCGTTATCGATACGCATCAGCTGCGCGCCATTGTAATCCCCCGGCGCCCAGAAGGTTCCGGCGTAGAAACGCCCGCGCGGATCGGTGCCGCCGTCGTTGAAACGCGCCAGTTGCGGGTTGGACGGATTATCGCAGACTTTATTGGTCAGCAGCCCGCGCTTATCGGCAAGCCATATCGCAGTGCGCATGGCGACAATAAAACCGCCCTTCTCGCGTAGCGCAAAGCAGCCCACTTCCTCCGGAAAGCGCAGCACAGTATGCTCGCCCGAGGCGAGATGGTAACGATGAATTTCGCCTTCAATAATATCGGCCCAGTAAAGCGCCTGCTCCGCCTCACTCCAGGTCGGGCATTCCGGCAGATGGCCGGTATAATCAAACAGCGGTTGCGGTTCAGCCATAACAAATCCCTTCTTATAAAAAAAGCCAGCGGATCACCCACTGGCTTCAAGTATATGCAGCTTTTCAGTTATTGACGGCTGTCGTTCGCCTGGCGGAGCAATACGCGGCTTTCGCTCTGGAAACGCTCAGCGTAATCGCCGAACCAGTGCTCTACCTTACGGAAGCTGTCGATGAAGGCCTGCTTGTTGCCCTGCTCCAGCAGGCCAATCGCCTCGCCAAAGCGCTGGTAATAGCGTTTGATCAGCGCCAGATTATTTTCTGACGACATAATAATGTCGGCATACAGCTGTGGATCCTGGGCAAATAGCCTTCCGACCATCGCCAGTTCCAGCCGGTAAATTGGCGACGAGAGCGCCAGCAACTGTTCAAGCTGAACGTTTTCTTCCGCCAGATGCAGGCCATAGGCGAAGGTGGCGAAGTGGCGCAGCGCCTGAATAAACGCCATGTGCTGATCGTGCTCCACGGCGCTGATGCGGTGCAGCCGCGCGCCCCAGACCTGGATCTGCTCCAGGAACCACTGATACGCTTCCGGCTGGCGACCATCACAGTACACCACCACCTGCTTAGCGAGGCTGCCGCTGTCCGGGCCAAACATCGGGTGCAGACCCAGCACCGGGCCGTTATGCGCTGTCAGCATCGCCTGCAATGGCCCGCTTTTAACCGACGCCAGATCAACCAGAATGCAGTCATCCGGCAACGGCGGCAGTTTAGCAATTATGGATTCCGTCACATGAATAGGCACGCTGACAATCACCATACCCGCGTCCGCCACAATGGATGCGGCGCGCGACCAGTCCTCTTTTTCCAGAATGCGCACTTCATAGCCGGAAAGCTGGAGCATTTTCTCAAATAGCCGCCCCATCTGCCCGCCACCGCCGACGATCACCACCGGGCGCAGCGTCGGATGCAGCGTCTTAAAGCCTTTGTCGTTTTCGCTGGAATAGGATTCGCGCATTATCCGGCGCAATACATCTTCAATCAGATCCGGCGGCACGCCCAGCGTCTGCGCTTCTTTCCGGCGCGATGCCAGCATTGAGGCTTCGCGCTCCGGCACGTAAATCGGCAAACCGTATTTGCTTTTCACTTCGCCCACTTCGACGACCAGCGCCAGACGGCGCGCCAGCAGATCCAGCAGCGCCTTATCCACTTCATCAATTTGATCGCGCAACGCGGTCAATTCTGCAACCATGACAACCTCTTAAGCGTGACGCGTCGCCAGATGCGCGCGCAGGTCCTTATCGATCTCGCGCAGCAGCGCATCGGTCGTTTCCCAGCTGATGCAGGCATCGGTAACGGAAACGCCATACTTCATTTCGCTGCGCGGCTGCTCGGATGACTGATTGCCTTCGTGAATATTACTTTCAATCATCAGACCAATAATCGAACGGTTGCCATCTTTAATCTGTGCGACGACAGACTCTGCAACCGCGGGCTGGCGACGGTAATCTTTGTTGGAATTACCATGGCTGCAATCTACCATCAGCGACGGCTTCAGTCCCGCCTGCGTCATCTCTTTTTCACACTGCGCCACGTCTGCCGGACTGTAGTTTGGCGCTTTGCCGCCGCGCAGGATCACATGCCCGTCCGGATTGCCCTGCGTCTGTAACAGGCAAACCTGTCCCGCCTGATTGATCCCCACAAAACGGTGCGGCATGGCTGCGGCGCGCATGGCGTTAATTGCCGTCGCCAGGCTGCCATCGGTGCCATTTTTAAAGCCCACCGGCATGGATAAACCGGAGGCCATTTCGCGATGCGTTTGTGATTCGGTGGTGCGTGCGCCAATCGCCGACCAGCTGAACAGATCGCCCAGGTATTGCGGGCTGTTCGGATCCAGCGCTTCGGTCGCCAGCGGCAGGCCCATACCCACCAGTTCTACCAGCAGACGACGCGCAATCTTCAGGCCCGCTTCCACATCAAAAGAGCCATCCATATGCGGATCGTTAATCAGCCCCTTCCAGCCAACGGTGGTACGGGGTTTTTCAAAATAGACGCGCATCACCAGATAGAGGCTATCGCTGACCTCTGCGGCAAGGGCTTTAAACCGACGCGCGTATTCAATGGCCGCTTCCGGATCGTGAATGGAGCACGGACCGCAAACCACCAGCAGACGCGGATCGCGCCCGGCAATAATGTCAGACAGCGTCTGACGGGATTGCTCGATTTGCGCCTGTTGTTCCGCCGTCAGCGGGAATTCCGCTTTCAGCTGATCGGGCGTGATTAATACGTGTTCGTCGGTAATATGTACGTTGTTCAGCGCGTCTTTTTGCATGATGGCGATCCTGTCTGGCTCGTTTGCGATAGTGTCTCGTTGTGAGAGTGATTTAACGATACCACAAACGGTAAACATTTCAATCCAAAATACGTACACTTTACTTTACAATATGCATTTTAAGGCCATTTAAATGCTTTTAATGTGTAAAGATAACAATACACAGCAGCATGTACCGTTATTCGGGCTACGCTTACCTAACACACAGGAGGACGTAATGAAGACAGGTATGGTTTTGCTTTTATCCATTTTCTTGATCGGCTGTTCCGTAGAACCTTACAGCCATGCCCCGACCTGGACCGGTACGGACTGGTACAGCGCCGGTAAAGACGATGCCCTGTCCGGCGCGGTCATAAAGAATAATGAGACGCTGGCGCTCGAGCACAACAGCAAAGAAATTAACCGTCCCCGGTACGCAGAGGGTTACGCGGATGGCCTGAAAAAGATCTGTCAGGATGATTTTCTGTATGCCTGGGGCCGCGCCGGGAAAATTTACCCGGCGGGCTGTGACACGCTTGAAAATGCCAGCACTTATCGTGCGCACTGGCAAAAAGGCATGGAAGAAGGCGCACGCGACAGCCGGCTTAATTAAGCTATCCGCGTGCGGTGTTTACTCCGCGACGGGTCGCCGGGCGCAGGCTTTGCGCCAGCGCAGCACGTCCACCGCCAGAAACAGCAGCAGGCTGACGCCCAGCACCGGTAATGCCAGCGCCAGCAGCAGCGCCACCACGCTGACCACAATACGTCCTGCCACGGGCAGCGCCAGCCAGCTTTGCATCAATGTCTGTACCGGGCTGACGTTCGACCCGGCAGGCCTGCGCAGCCACCAGAGCCGGTAACCCATCACAATCATCACGCACAGTCCAAGGCCAAAGGCGATCAGCACCAGTTGATTGGGCAGCCCGAACAGCACGCCCATATGGAAATCCACGCCCCAACGGGTCAGTTTCGCCATCAACGGGAAATCCTCAAACCGGGTGCTGTCGATCACCTGCATAGTATTTGCGTCCACCGCCACGGCATCCACCTGGGTCGGCCAGCTACGGTCGATTTCGGTGACCGTCCAGGCGCTGTTGGCATCCCGCGGCGGGCGGATCTCAAGCTTCGCCGCATTGATGCCAGCCGCACGCGCGACCTGCAATACTTCATCAAACTGTACCGAGTCCTCAACGCTGGCAGGCATCTCCATGCCATGATGATGACCATGATGTTCCGCATGGGGATCGGCTGCCTGCGCCGGGCCGTGCAACTGGGTGTTCACCTGCGGCGTCATCCAGCCGAAGGCAGCGCGCATTTTGTCAACGTTCCCGCCCGCCCACTGGGACCATGTCAGCCCGGTGACGGAAAACAGCAGCATGCCCGCCAGCAGGATCCAGCCGAGGGTGACGTGTACACGCCGGGTGTTCTGGAAGCTGTTGTTCAGGCGGCGCTTAGGGCGCGTATAAAACCACAGCACTATGCCGCCCAGCGCTGCGGCCCACATCCAGGACGCCGCCAGTTCGCTGTACAGCCGCCCGGTATCGCCAAGCAGCAGCGAGCGATGCGCGTAGTCAATGATTTGCCGGAACGGCAGGATGCCGCTGGTGCCATAGACGGTGTGATCCCCTTTCACCGCCAGCGTTACCGGATCGATAAAAATCGCCCGGTGCTCCGACACGCCGAGCGCCGGATCGGCAAACATTACGCGGGTAGTGTCCGCATCCGCGAGTCCCGGACGCACGGCATGCAGACGCAGATGACCGCCGGTAACCTGTTCCGCCACCGCGATCTGTTCCGCCAGCGGCTGACGTTCGCCGGTAGTGGTACCGTAAAGCGTATCGGCATAAAACAGGTTTTCCAGCTGTGGGGTGGCAACGTACAGCGTCCCGGTCAGGGCCGCCACAAAGATGAACGGCCCGACAAACAGACCAATATAAAAATGCAGGCGTCGCAGCAGGTTTAACCAGGCCGCGCGCGGGGTGCAGGTAGTCATACTTTTCCTTACTGAAAGCAAAGGTTCGCCTTGTGCGCAGGCACAGGCTTAATGGGTTTTAACAGGAAAAAGCAGACTGGCGCGGCGGCGCGCGGGTTTGAGGATAAAGCCAGGGAATAAAACGCCATGCCCGTTCGGGCGGGGGAAGCGGTGCGATATAAATACGGGTAAGCGTAGCGGAGAGAAAAAGCACCGCCAGCAGGATCAGGCCCGGCACATGCGCCAGCAGTACGCAGTAGCCGCAGGCTTCGGCATGATCGACCGGAATAACGTCCGGCGCGCTGTCGTGGTGTTCAGCCATCATGCTCATGTCATGATGCATGCCCGGCATGCTCGCCATGGGATCTTTTTGCAGGCTGACAGAGATAAGCGGCGCGACCAGGATCAGCAAAATAGCAAACAGGGCGAGCCATGCTGCTTTACGCTTGATGCTGATATGATGAAATGCGCTCTGTGTCACGACTCCTCCGCATGCAGGGGGTCATTGTAAACGATTTATTGGTTTTTGGTTAATCTGGCGGGCAGGTTTTGGGCATGCGGGGAATAAAAAAAGGGCCGACCCGGAGGTCAGCCCTTTTCTGATGGGATGTCGCGAAAGCGATATCTTAGTTAAGACGCTCTTTGATACGAGCAGACTTACCAGTGCGCTCACGCAGGTAGTACAGTTTAGCTTTACGTACAGCACCACGACGTTTAACAGCAATGCTGTCAACTACCGGAGAGTGAGTCTGGAAGACACGCTCAACGCCTTCGCCGTTGGAAATTTTACGAACAGTGAATGCAGAGTGCAGACCGCGGTTACGAATAGCGATAACCACGCCCTCGAATGCCTGCAGACGTTTTTTGGAACCTTCAACAACCCATACTTTCACTTCCACGGTGTCACCCGGACGGAAGGAAGGTACGTCCTGCTTCATCTGCTCTTGTTCAAGTTGCTTAATAATGTTGCTCATAATTTAATCTCTTATCCTGGGTAAACTGATATTTGGGGGCTTACGCCTGCCCATCATGTTTATGCTGCTGTTGTGCGTGCTCTTTTTTGAACTCCGCCAGCAACTTTGCTTGCTCTTCAGTCAGAGCCAGGTTTTCCAGAAGTTCAGGTCTTCTAAGCCAGGTACGGCCCAACGACTGTTTCAGACGCCAGCGACGTATCTCGGCATGGTTCCCCGACAGCAATACTGCCGGTACTTCCATCCCTTCCAACACTTCAGGACGGGTATAGTGCGGACAGTCCAGCAATCCATCGGCAAAGGAATCTTCAGTTGCCGAGGCTTCATGTCCCAGTACCCCCGGAATAAACCGGGAAACCGAGTCAATCAGCGTCATTGCGGGTAACTCTCCACCGCTGAGAACGTAATCGCCGACAGACCATTCTTCGTCAATCTCGGTTTTGATTACGCGCTCATCTATCCCTTCGTAGCGGCCACACACCAGAATCAGCTTCTGATGCGTTGCCAGCTCGCTGACGCCCGCTTGATCAAGCTTGCGTCCCTGAGGTGACAGATAAATCACCTTTGCGCCTTCACCCGCCGCGGCTTTCGCTGCGTGGATGGCGTCCCGCAAGGGTTGTACCATCATCAGCATCCCCGGTCCGCCGCCGTAAGGACGTTCGTCCACGGTACGGTGCCGGTCATGAGCGAAATCACGCGGACTCCAGCTCTGGATGCTCAGCAGGCCATTTTTTACAGCCCGGCCAGTTACCCCGTAATCAGTAATCGCACGGAACATCTCAGGAAACAGGCTAACGATACCAATAAACACGCGCCAATCCCCTTAGCACCGACTTTTACTATTTATCCGGAGGTTTTAAAAACCAGGATCCCAATCTACTTCAATGGTGCGAGTAGTGAGATCGACATTCTTGATAACCTGCCCATCGAGGAACGGAACCAACCGCTCCTTGATACCAAATGCATCTTTCAGGTTTGCCTTGATGACGAGAACGTCATTGGAGCCGGTTTCCATCATATCAATGACTTTACCCAGCCCGTACCCTTCGGTGGTCACTACCTGGCAGCCAATAAGGTCTTTCCAGTAGTAGTCGCCATCGGTGAGGGCCGGCAACTGCGAGGTATCTACCATAATTTCGCAATTAGTCAGTAGATTCGCGCTGTCACGATCGTCAACGCCTTTCAGCTTGATGATCAGATCCTGATTGTGGTGCTTCCAGCTTTCCAGCTGTACCTGCTCCCACTGACCCGCCTTCTGGATAAACCAGGGCTGATAGTCAAAAATGCTTTCGGCGTCTTCGGTGGAGGAAAACACTCTGAGCCAACCACGAATACCGTAGGAAGAACCCATTTTGCCCAGTACAACCGGTTCAACAGGGACTTTTGCGGCGAGTTGCTTGCTCATCATGACCACCGTGACAGATTAAGCTGCTTTTTTTGCTTCTTTGATCAGCGCAGATACGCGATCAGAGATAGTTGCGCCCTGGCCAACCCAGTGAGCGATGCGATCCAGATCCAGGCGGGTGCCTTCTTCTTTTTCGCTGGCGATCGGGTTGAAGAAACCAACGCGCTCAATGAAGCGACCGTTACGTGCGTTACGGCTGTCAGTAACAACAACCTGGTAGAACGGACGCTTTTTAGCGCCGTGACGTGCTAAACGAATAGTTACCATAACATCCTCTTGTGTGAATAAAACACCGGGCCCCCTCGGAGGGACGGAGCCCGGTGTTATATTAAAAGCCCGAAAATTTTACTGATTTCTGGGGGAAATGCAATCAAGATATAGCAAAGGGGAGATTTAAGGCCGTCGGCGGTGCAGGCAGTTTGACGTCGGCGTGCGCGGAGTCGCCGGAGCGTACACGTAGTACGTGACGGTGACGAGCACACCCCGGTGTCAAAATGGTAAACAAGCCAGGCCGGGATATTTATCGACCCGGGAATCCTGGGGGCATCATCCCTTTCATGCCTCTCATCATTTTCGCCATCCCGCCCTTCTTCATCTTCTTCATCATGCGCTGCATGTCGTCGAACTGCTTCAGCAGGCGGTTAACGTCCTGCACCTGCATGCCGCAACCGGCGGCGATGCGGCGCTTGCGGGAACCTTTAATGATTTCCGGCTTAGCACGCTCTTTCAGCGTCATTGAGTTAATGATCGCCTCCATACGCACCAGCACTTTATCGTCCATCTGCGATTTAACGTTGTCCGGGATCTGCCCCATGCCCGGCAGCTTGCCCATCAGGCTTGCCATACCGCCCATGTTTTTCATCTGGCGCAGCTGCTCCAGGAAGTCGGTCAGATCGAAGCCGTCGCCTTTTTTCAGTTTGGTCGCCAGCTTTTCAGCCTGCGCGCGGTCAACTTTATTTTCGATATCTTCGATCAGCGACAGCACGTCGCCCATGCCGAGAATACGGGACGCGATACGGTCCGGATGGAACGGCTCCAGCGCTTCGGTTTTCTCGCCGACGCCGAGGAACTTGATCGGCTTACCGGTAATATGACGAATGGAGAGCGCCGCACCGCCGCGGGCATCGCCGTCCACTTTGGTCAGCACCACCCCGGTCAGCGGCAGCGCTTCGTTGAAGGCTTTGGCGGTATTCGCCGCATCCTGACCGGTCATCGCATCGACGACAAACAGCGTTTCCACCGGCTTGATCGCGGCGTGAACCTGTTTGATTTCGTCCATCATCGCTTCGTCAACGTGCAGACGACCGGCGGTATCCACCAGCAGTACGTCGTAGAACTTCAGCTTCGCTTCTTTCAGCGCCGCATTAACGATTTCCAGCGGTTTCTGGGCAACGTCGGACGGGAAGAAATCCACGCCTACCTGCTGCGCCAGGGTTTCCAGCTGTTTGATCGCCGCCGGGCGATACACGTCCGCCGACACTACCAGTACTTTCTTTTTATGCTTCTCGCGCAGGAATTTACCCAGTTTACCGACGCTGGTGGTTTTACCCGCACCCTGCAGGCCCGCCATCAGCACCACGGCTGGCGGCTGCGCGGCCAGGTTAAGCACCTGGTTTTCTTCACCCATCGCCGCAACCAGTTCGCCGCGTACGATTTTGATGAACTCCTGGCCCGGGGTCAGGCTTTTATTCACATCCTGGCCAACCGATTTTTCTTTAACCCGGTTGATGAAATCGCGCACAACCGGAAGGGCAACGTCCGCCTCGAGCAGCGCCATGCGCACTTCGCGGAGCGTTTCTTTGATGTTTTCTTCGGTGAGGCGTCCACGGCCACTGATGTTGCGCAACGTGCGCGACAAACGATCGGTTAAATTATCAAACATTGTCTCTCGCCTGAGTCAGAAACGTTGGCCGCATGAAGCGACACATACATACGATTTTGCCGCAGTATAACATGAAGCCTTCTTTCGCCATATTGCAGCGCGACATGTTATGCCAGCTCACCTCAGCTATCCGCTAAACGGCCCGATAAGCGCCGTTTAGCGGTGACTTCACTCCACTTTTCCAGCCAGACGGACCTTAATCTGCTTATAGTAATAGTCATTATTAATGATGTATTTACGCATCAACAGGGTAACCAACAGGTTAAAAATGGCCGGGATGATGGTCATCAACAGCGCAATGCCCATCAATGATTGTGCTGACTGAGTCTGTCCGGGTTGATAATCAAAGCTGCTCAGCATCAGTCCGACAAAGCCCCCTGCCAGCCCCATACCAAACTTCTGGAAGAATAAGATGCCGCCAAACGCGAGGCCGGAAACCCGCACACCGCTTTTAAGTTCACCGTAATCAACCGCTTCCGCAATCGCCGCCCAGTAGACCGGCAATTGCATATCGCCGAGCAGACTCAGTAAAAAATAAAAGACAAATGCCAGCCAGATGTCATCTTGTCCGACGACAAAATACATCGCGACACCGAAAGCAAAAGTCAGAAACTGGGTAATGCGAAACATCTTAATTTTATCGTAACGGTTAGTGATATAAGTGGCGAAAAAGATAGCAATGCCTGACGCCACGACGCCCATGGTCAGAAAGGACGCAATAAGATCTTCGCCACCATTAAGATAATATTTCGCATAATAGGCAGAAACGGAACTGCGGATAATGCCGCCGAACATAATAATGGCAATCGCAAGGCCAAGGATTAACCACTGGTCGTTTTTAAATAAATGGCTAATTTGCTGTTTAAAAATAAAGGGCTTTACCGGATGAACAATCCGCTCTTTCACCGTAGCAAAACAGAACAGACAAAGCAGCGTGGCGGCAACGGCCATCACCCCCATTGTCATTTTATAGCCTCTTGCCAGGTCATTCCCCCCTAAATAAACGGCCAGAATGGGAACGGCACTGGCTACGACCAGCACCGCCGTTTTGTTCATCACAAACCGGAATCCGTTAGCGGTAAGTCGCTCCTGTGGATCGTCAGTAATCACACCGATGAGCGAAATATAAGGAATGGAGATCAGGGTATAGGCAAGCGTTAACAGAATATAAGTAAAGAATGCCCATGCCAGCTTTCCGGCGTAAGTATAATCCGGTGTAGAAAACATCATCCAGATCGTCAGACCAAACGGAATGGAGAAAAAGAGCAGATAGGGGCGATAACGCCCCCAGCGTGTTTTTGTTCTGTCGGTAATAATACCTACTAACGGATCGCTTATTGCGTCAACAAACCGCACGACAATAAGTAAAATGCCGACGTGGCTCGCCTTGAGTCCATAAACATCGGTATAAAAATAGGTGACGATCATGGCCATGGATCCCATCACCAGGCCAATAGCCGTATCGCCAGCGCCGTAGCCAACCTTTTCGCTGAAAGAGAGTTTCATATTATTATCTCGTCAATTTGTTGTGTCAGATCTATTTTTTAGTGATTTTCTGCCGTCGCAAAAAGTGCTCCAGGGCTTGCCGCAATTCGCGCGTCAACAGGCTGCATTGTCAGTGGCGGCGTGGGTAATTTTTGATACCAGTACAGGGTGGAGGAAAGAGGGTTGGCGTGACCATGCTGCAGGGTGACGAGAATACGTTTTTTAAAATGAATCGGATCGGTGAGATGGAAGCGATAGCGGGTCTGGATACCTGCAACATGAGAGTCGTGTAACGACGAGCCGCAAAATAAGCTTTCCCGATCCTGTATCCCCCACGCCTGACTGAAATAATCTTCCGTTCCCGTCCCCTGGATCCTGCGCTCCAGCGGGGGATCATCATCAATAAATATCATCTCATCCCCTTCACCCCACTCTGTGCCCTGCCAGTGACGTACCGAGAGATTACAGCCGATATAATGTCCCTCACCTTCAATATCTAAAAGCCGGTAATGATACTCTGCACTGGTACAGGGAATATTCACTTCCGGGCTGTTGTCCTGCAATTCCGGTGCCCAGCCACGGCAGGGGTTTCCCCGCTTCCACCATGCATGGAAGTAAGCCACATCCGCAGGGTGTTTATCCGGATAACATTCAAAATCGATATTAAAGAACTGCCCGTAGGGAATATCGTTTTGATTTTCCACTTCAATAATCGCCCGTTCATTAAAAGGCATCGGCAGGTAACAGTTAAAGGCGGCGCTGCCGCCATTGCGATAACGCTCTTCCGGGCGGACGGTAACGGTAAAGGGCAGCGAATTGAAACCGGCGGAGATTGAATGACCGAGGCAAAAAAAATCGCCTAATGGCGCGATCACGGAGGGCTGCGTCTGATTATCCCAGTATATTTTTAACAGCACCTTGCGATAATAATCGGCATCATGTTCTTCCCAGCTAACCCCGAGAGCATTATTGATTTCGTTAATCGCCCCAACATATTGCCCGGCGACTGGATCAATTAACGCGGCGCCTTTAAGACGGCGACAAAACTGGGTCATCCAGATATGCGTAATGCACCCACTGCCCTGGATGTCCGCCAGCCGAATAGTTTCGCTAGGTGGAATGATCCAGTAATCCTGATTACGTCCACTTTGATCCCAACTGGATAACCTCCCGCTACGGGCGTTTCTTATCCGACAAATACCCTGCAAAAATCCTGACGTTTGCGCAGTCATAACTCACCTTTACTATATTTATCAAAAATAATAAAAGGCGTTAAAACGGATCAATCATCTTCCCGGACCACTCAACGCCTGGAGGAAAACCCATGCTAACTCGAGAGAGCAAATTAACCAGTGATTATATAGCTGGCAAATTGTTTCACGATGGAATGTGATTACACTCACCAAAAAAGGCTTATATTTAATCAGTGAATATATTTAAAGGCCATTACGGTACCCCTGGTGCCGCATGCAAAGTCTGATGCAACGGTTGGAGCCAGCGACACGTAACGTTATACTCCCTCTTCTGTCTTGCTTACTGTCGACACCACTATGCCCGTTTTTGCTCTGCTCGCTCTTGTCGCCTATTCCATCAGCCTGGCGCTGATTATTCCCGGTTTGCTGCAAAAAAACAGTGGATGGCGGCGCATGGCTATCGTCTCAGCCGTCGTTGCATTAGTCAGTCACGCCGTTGCGCTTGAAGCACGCATTTTTCCGGCGGGCGAAGGCGGCCAGAATTTAAGCCTGCTGAACGTCGGCTCGCTGGTCAGCCTGATGATTTGCACGGTAATGACCATTGTCGCCTCAAAGAATCGTGGCTGGTTGCTGCTGCCCATCGTCTACGCCTTTGCGCTGATCAATCTGGCCTTTGCCATTTTTGTGCCTAATGAATACATCACGCATCTGGAAACCACGCCGGGCATGATGGTACATATTGGCCTGTCGCTGTTCTCTTACGCGACGCTGATCATTGCCGCCATGTATGCCCTGCAACTGGCGTGGATCGACTACCAGTTGAAGAACAAACGCCTCGCCTTCAGCAGTGAAATGCCGCCGCTGATGAGCATTGAGCGTAAAATGTTTCATATCACCCAGATTGGCGTCGTGCTGCTGACCCTGACCCTGTGCACCGGGCTGTTCTATATGCACAACCTGTTCAGCATGGAAAATATCGATAAAGCCGTGCTGTCGATTATCGCCTGGTTCCTCTATATCGTGCTGCTGTGGGGCCACTATCATGAAGGCTGGCGCGGACGTCCCGTCGTCTGGTTTAACGTCGCGGGCGCAGGTCTGCTGACGCTGGCCTATTTCGGCAGCCGCGTGTTACAGCAGCTGGCAGGCTAACGAAACAAAGGATTTTCCCCTGGAACATATATCAACCACCACCCTCATCATCACGCTGATCATCATGGTAATCGTTTCGGCGTACTTCTCCGGCTCTGAAACCGGCATGATGACGCTGAACCGCTACCGCCTGCGCCACCTGGCGAAGCAAGGCAACCGCGCGGCTAAGCGCGTCGAAAAGCTGTTGCGTAAGCCGGACCGCCTAATCAGCCTGGTGCTGATCGGCAATAACCTCGTCAACATTCTTGCCTCAGCCATCGGCACCATCGTCGGTATGCGCCTGTACGGTAACGCCGGGGTAGCCATCGCCACCGGGGTGTTGACCTTTGTGGTGCTGGTGTTTGCGGAAGTGCTGCCGAAGACGATTGCCGCGCTCTATCCGGAAAAGGTCGCCTTCCCGAGTAGTTTCCTGCTCGGTCCGCTGCAAATCATCATGATGCCGCTGGTGTGGCTGTTAAATATGGTGACGCGCCTGCTGATGCGTATGGTCGGCATCAAGGCGGATGTGGTGGTCAGCGGCGCGCTCAGTAAAGACGAACTGCGTACCATCGTGAATGAATCGCGCTCGCAAATCTCCCGCCGTAATCAGGATATGCTGCTGTCGGTGCTGGATCTGGAAAAGGTCAGCGTTAACGACATCATGGTGCCGCGCAACGAGATTGTGGGGATCGATATTAACGATGACTGGAAGTCGATTGTCCGTCAGCTGACACACTCCCCGCATGGCCGCATCGTGCTGTGGCGGGATTCGCCGGATAACGCCATCAGCATGCTGCGCGTGCGCGAAGCTTATCGTCTGATGACCGAGAAAAACGAGTTTACCAAAGAAGTAATGCTGCGTGCGGCGGATGAAATTTACTATATCCCCGAAGGGACGCCGCTGAGCATTCAGCTGGTGAAATTCCAGCGCAATAAAAAGAAAGTCGGCCTGGTGGTCAATGAGTATGGCGATATTCAGGGTCTGCTGACCGTGGAAGACATTCTGGAAGAGATCGTCGGCGACTTCACCACTTCCATGTCACCGACGCTGGCAGAAGAAGTGACGCCGCAGAACGACGGCTCGGTGATCATCGACGGCACCGCCAACGTGCGTGAAATCAACAAAGCGTTTAACTGGCACTTACCGGAAGAAGAAGCGCGTACCGTCAACGGCATGCTGCTGGAAGCGCTGGAAGAGATCCCGGCCACCGGCACGCGGGTGCGGATCGGGCAGTATGATATTGATATTCTGGATGTGCAGGAAAATATGATTAAGCAGGTGCAGGTGATCCCAGTGAAACCGCTGCGGGACAGCGTCGGGGAATAAACTGGCCGGGTGAGGCGTTAGCCGCCACCCGGCACTAAAAACCCCGCTTAAGCTTTCGCTTTAGCGACGGTAACCATCGCCGCGCGCAGCGTGCGACCGTTCAGCGTATAGCCTTTTTGCATCACGCCCAGCACGTTACCGGCAGCCACTTCATCGGATTCCACCATGGCAATGGCCTGATGCACGTTGGGATCCAGCGGCACGTTAGTATCCGCCACGACGCCCACACCGAATTTACCCACCACATCCAGCATCGATTTCATGGTCAGCTCAATACCTTCGACCATCGGCGCCAGATCCGGGTTGGATTTATCGGCTACCTCAAGGGCGCGATCCAGGCTGTCGACCACCGGCAGCAGTTCGTTGATAAACTTCTCCAGCGCAAATTTATGCGCCTTTTCAACGTCCAGCTCAGTACGGCGGCGCAGGTTTTCCATTTCCGCTTTGATACGCAGCACGCTCTCGCGCTCGCGATTTTGCGCTTCGGCTAATTGCGCTTCGAGGTTCGCAATCTGTTCATCGCGCGGATCCACCTGCTCAACAGAAGCGTCTGACTCTGTCGCCTCGACCTCTTCGTGCTGTTCCGTGATAATTTCTTCCGGGGCTTGCCCCTCAGGCGTTTTCTGTTCTTTACTGCTCATGAATTTCTCCGCGTTTTTTTGCATTCATCTCGCTAACTTCGCTTATTATGGGGATATGTTTCCGGGATTCAAGGGAAGCAGCGAGATTGTCATCATCATCCGGCACAAGGATCTCCAGAATATGAATAATCATTTCAAGTGTATTGGTATTGTGGGACATCCCCGCCACCCTACCGCCCTGACCACACATGAAATGCTCTATCGCTGGCTGTGCGGTAATGGCTACGATGTCATTGTCGAGCAACAGATTGCCCAGGAACTTCGTCTCAAAAATGTGAAGACGGGCACACTTGCCGAAATTGGTCAGCAGGCGGATCTGGCGGTGGTGGTAGGCGGCGACGGCAATATGCTGGGAGCGGCGCGCACGCTGGCCCGCTATGACATCAGCGTCATCGGCATCAACCGTGGCAACCTGGGTTTCTTAACCGATCTCGATCCGGACAATGCTCAGCAGCAGCTGGCTGACGTATTAGAAGGCCATTACATCGCGGAAAAACGTTTTTTGCTGGAAGCGCAGGTCTGTCAGCAGGACTGCCAGAAGCGCATCAGCACCGCCATTAACGAAGTGGTGCTGCACCCTGGCAAAGTGGCGCACATGATTGAATTTGAAGTCTACATCGACGAAGTGTTTGCCTTTTCACAGCGCTCGGACGGCCTGATCATTTCCACGCCCACCGGCTCGACCGCCTACTCGCTCTCGGCGGGCGGCCCTATTCTGACGCCGCAGCTGGACGCCATTACGCTGGTGCCGATGTTCCCGCACACACTCTCGGCAAGGCCGCTGGTGATCAACAGCAGCAGCACCATTCGCCTGCGCTTCTCGCACCGCCGCAGCGATCTGGAAATTAGCTGCGACAGCCAGATCGCTCTGCCGATTCAGGAGGGTGAGGACGTGCTGATCCGCCGCTGTGACTATCACCTGAATCTGATCCATCCGAAAGATTATAACTATTTCAATACATTAAGTTCCAAGCTCGGCTGGTCAAAAAAATTGTTTTAATTTCAGTGCCAGGGCTTTACTGGATATAAAACCAGTTTATACTGTACGAAAACACAGTTATGGTTTTTCATACAGGAAAGCAGCTATGTTGGCACAACTGACCATCAGCAACTTTGCAATCGTACGTGAGCTTGAAATTGATTTTCACAGCGGGATGACCGCCATCACCGGGGAAACCGGTGCCGGTAAGTCTATTGCTATTGATGCGCTCGGTCTGTGCCTCGGCGGTCGCGCCGACGCCGACATGGTGCGCACCGACGCCTCGCGCGCCGATCTCTGCGCCCGCTTCTCCCTTAAAGACACTCCTGCCGCGCTGCGCTGGCTCGAAGCTAATCAGCTTGAAGACGGACGTGAGTGTTTACTTCGTCGCGTGATCAGCAGCGATGGCCGTTCCCGTGGCTTTATTAACGGTACGGCTGTCCCCCTCTCGCAGCTGCGCGAGCTGGGACAACTGCTCATCCAGATCCATGGCCAGCACGCCCATCAGCAGTTAATCAAACCTGAACATCAGAAATCCCTGCTAGACGGCTATGCCGGTGAGTCGGTGCTGATGCAGCAGATGGCGGAGCATTATCGTCAGTGGAATCTGAGCTGCCGCGAACTGGCGCAGCATCAGCAGCTCAGCCAGGAGCGCAGTGCGCGCGCTGAACTGCTGCACTATCAGTTGAAAGAACTCAATGAATTTAACCCGCAGACGGGCGAATTCGAGCAGATCGACGAAGAGTACAAACGTCTGGCTAACAGCGGCCAGCTGCTCAGCACCAGTCAGAGTGCGCTCAATCTGCTGGCGGACGATGACGACGCCAACCTGCAAAGCCAGCTGTATACCGCGCGTCAGCTGGTGACAGAGCTGGCGGGTATGGACACGAAACTTTCCGGCGTGCTCGATATGCTGGAAGAGGCTGCCATCCAGATCAGCGAAGCCAGCGAAGAGCTGCGCCATTACTGCGATCGCCTCGATCTCGATCCAAACCGTCTGTTCGAGCTGGAACAGCGTATCGCGAAGTATATTTCGCTGGCGCGTAAGCATCACATCAGCCCGGAAGAACTGGCGCAGTTCCATCAGAATCTGCTCGACGAACAGCAACTGCTGGACGATCAGGCCGACTCGCAGGAAACCTTATCGCTGGCGGTGCAAAAACATCATCAGCAGGCGCTGGCTACCGCGCAGCAACTGCATGCCGAGCGCGTGAAGTATGCGCAGGAGCTGGGTGGGTTAATCACTGAAAGTATGCACTCACTTTCGATGCCGCACGGCGTGTTTAACATTGACGTCAGTTTCGATGATCGCCATTTAACCCAGGAAGGCGCGGATCGCATCGAATTCCGCGTGACCACTAACCCGGGTCAGCCGTTGCAGCCGATTTCAAAAGTGGCCTCCGGTGGTGAGCTTTCGCGTATCGCGCTGGCCATCCAGGTGATCACCGCCCGTAAAATGGAAACCCCGGCGCTGATTTTCGATGAAGTGGATGTGGGGATCAGCGGCCCGACCGCGGCGGTGGTTGGCAAACTGCTGCGCCAGCTGGGCGAATCCACGCAGGTAATGTGCGTCACCCACCTGCCGCAGGTGGCGGGTTGCGGGCATCACCACTTCTATGTCAGTAAAGAGACGGACGGCGCCATGACCGAAACGCACATGCAGCCGCTGGACAAACGCGCCCGTCTGCAGGAGCTGGCGCGTCTGCTGGGTGGCAGCGAAGTTACCCGTAATACGCTGGCAAACGCCAAAGAGCTGCTGGCGGCCTAAACTTTTTCAGCAATTCAGAGTCATAGTGAAACATTAAATCGCCGTAAGACCGGATACTGCTACACATACACCTTCAGGCAGCCAACGATGAGGCAGTCTGAAGGATGAAGTGTATACACAAAAGCATTCAGGTTGCATCAAGGCGGCAAGCGAACGAATCCCCGGGAGCATAGTTCACTATGTGACTGGGGTGAGTGAACGCAGCCAACGACGAGGCAGCCTGAAGGATGAAGTGTAATTACACAAAAGCATTCAGGTTGCATCAAGGCGGCAAGCGAACGAATCCCCGGGAGCATAGTTCACTATGTGACTGGGGTGAGTGAACGCAGCCAACGATGAGGCAGCCGGAAGGATGAAGTGTATAAAGGTTTTAATGTGACTAAAGGTCTATTATCATCGGCATATTACCAATGAGCCGCGTACTGCTCTGGCCCGAAAAGGAATGAAATCACTATGCGCTGTAAAACGCTGACTGCTGCCGCAGCGGTTCTTCTGATGTTGACCGCAGGTTGTTCCACTCTGGAGCGAGTGGTGTACCGTCCTGATATTAATCAGGGCAACTACCTGGCACCTAACGACGTATCTAAAATCCGTATCGGTATGACGCAACAGCAGGTTGCTTACGCGCTCGGCACGCCGATGGTGACCGATCCGTTCGGTACTAACACCTGGTTCTACGTCTTCCGTCAGCAACCCGGCCATGAAGATGTGACGCAGCAGACCCTGACGCTGACCTTTAACAGCAACGGCGTTCTGACCAACATCGATAACAAGCCTGCCCTGACTTCGCAGTAAGGGTACAGAAAAACAAAAAGGTGCTCATGAGCACCTTTTTTTATGGCCTGCGAAACCCTTACTTCTCTTTGTCCGCGCTTTTTTCTGCCCGCTTGCGACGCAGCTCTTTCGGATCGGCGATCAGCGGGCGGTAAATCTCAACGCGATCGCCATCGTGCAGCTCGTCGGCCAGCTTCACCGGGCGGCTGAAAATACCGACTTTGTTTCCGGTCAGCGAAATATCCGGCCGCAGTTCCAGCAGCCCGGAGGCGCGGATTGCCTCTTCAACGGTTGCGCCCTCGTTCAGCGTAACCCGTTGCAGATACTGCTTTTCCGGCAGCGCATAGGCCACTTCCACCACCATCTTACCCGGCACTGTAAACCTCTTTGGCGCGATGGGTAAAGGCCTGCACCATGTTCATCGCCAGCTCTTTAAAGATGCGGCCAAACGCCAGTTCAATGAGCTTATTGGTGAATTCAAAATCAAGCTGAAACTCGACGCGGCAGGCCTCGGGGCTGAGCGGGGTAAATTTCCAGCCGCCCATCAGCTTTTTGAAAGGACCATCGACCAGGTGCATCAAAATGCTTTGATTGCTGGTCAATGTATTGCGTGTGGTAAACGTTTTACTGATGCCCGCTTTCGAAACATCCACGGCAGCGGTCATCTGCGTCGGACCAGACTCCAGCACGCGGCTACCGGTGCAGCCGGGCAAGAACTCCGGATAGGACTTCACGTCGTTTACTAACTGATACATCTGTTCTGCGCTGTAAGGCACTAACGCAGATCGGCTAATCTGAGGCATAGCGTTTTCCTGGGATCTACACCTTATAAATAATAACATCTCCCTCCCAGGAAAGGAAAACGCTTAGCCGCAACTCGTGCTAATATAACGCGTTACACCTCGCAGGACGGAATGGGGTGTTTTTATAACATCAGATTACCTATACTGAGCGGCATTATGACCAAGAAAAAAGCACACAAACCTGGCTCAGCCACCATCGCGCTCAACAAGCGCGCCCGCCATGAATATTTTATCGAAGATGAATTTGAAGCGGGTCTGGCCCTGCAGGGCTGGGAAGTTAAATCGCTGCGCGCCGGCAAAGCCAACATCAGCGACAGCTATGTCATCCTGATCGATGGCGAAGCTTTCCTGTTTGGCGCCAACTTTACGCCGATGGCCGTCGCCTCCACCCATGTGGTTTGCGATCCCACCCGTACCCGCAAACTGCTGCTGAACCAGCGCGAGCTGGATACGCTGTATGGCCGTATCAACCGCGATGGCTATACGGTGGTGGCGCTGTCACTGTACTGGAAGAACGCCTGGTGCAAAGTGAAAATCGGCGTGGCGAAAGGTAAGAAGCAGCACGACAAGCGTAACGATGTGAAAGATAAAGAGTGGGCGGTGGATAAAGCCCGCATTATGAAACACGCGGGCCGTTAAATCCGTGCTTCTCCCCTCACCCCGGCCCTGATTTGCCGGGAGGGGGGCGAAATTACCGCTCCCGCAACGCCTCGTTGACCTTGTTCAGCGGCTTGATGAGATAATCCATAACCGTTTTCTGTCCGGTCTTGATCTCCACGTTCGCCACCATACCCGGTAAAATCGGGAAGCTTTTGCCGCTCTTGTTATGCAGCTCGGCTTTTGAGGTGCGCACATACACCCGGTAATAAAACTGATCCCGCTTCACCTCATCCTGCAAGGTGTCCGGCGATACCACTTCCACCTTGCCGCTTAAATCCCCGTAAATTGACGAATCATAGGCCGTCACCTTTACGGTAGCCGGTAAGCCCGGACGGATATAGGCAATATCCCGCGGATTGATGCGCGTCTCAACTAACAGCTGATCTTCTAACGGCACGATCTCCATCAGCTTGCCGCCCGGTTGCAGCACGCCGCCGACGGTGGTCACCTGAATGTCTTTTACGATGCCGCGCACCGGCGAAAACAGCGAGGCGCGATCCACCTGGTCCGCTTTACCGGACATCACCTGGATCTGCGCGTCCAGATCGGCATTGTTTTTCACCTGCTCCTCGCGGGCGCGCACCGCAAACTGGTTACGGGCATCGTCGATTTTGCCCTGCAACTCGGCGGCCTGCCGTTGCAGGCGGATCACCTCCACCTGGCTCGCCGCCCCTTTGGCCACCAGCGGCTGCGTCAGACGCAGCTCCGACATCACCAGCTGATAGGTTTTTTGCAGATTCGCTACCGTCTCATTGAGGTTTCGCCGCCGCGACTCATACAGCTGCCGCTCACGGGCCACCAGGTCCGGCTCGCGCATTGACTCGGCGCTAAAGCGCAGCGGCTCGCCGGTCAGTTCGGAACGCAGACGCTCGCTGGAGGCGCGCAACGTGCGCACCCGTGACGCCGCCTCGCCGTAGTTCGACTGAAAACGGGTAGGATCGAGGCGCGCCAGCAGCTGCCCGCGTTCGACAATATCCCCCTCTTTCACCAGCAGACCGCTGACGATGCCGCCGTCGAGGCTGTCGATCACCTGCGCGTGGCTGGAGGGGGTGATCTTGCCGGTACCGACCGTCACTTCATCCAGCACCGCCCACCAGGCCCAGACGACAAAAAACAGCAGGCCGATCAGCGTCAGCCAGATCACCGAGGAGTAAAAGCGGCCCTGGCGCGCCAGATCGTCCTGCATACTTAATTGACTCATGGCGTTCTCCTTATGCGACTGACGAGACGCTGCTGTTGCGCACCGCCTGCTTGATCAGCGTATCGCGCGGCCCGTCGGCAACGATTTTGCCGTTCTCCATTACCACAATGCGGTCCACCAGATTGAGCAGCGCCGGACGGTGCGTTACCAGTACCAGCGTGCGCCCGGTCAGCCACTGGGAGAGCTGGCGGATCACCCAGGCTTCCAGTTGCTCATCCATCGACGCGGTGGGCTCATCCATCAGCACAATCTGCGGATTGCGCACGATCAGGCGGCTTAACAGCACCATCTGCCGCTGTCCGCCGGACAGCCCGCGCCCGCCCTCGTTGATCAAACGGTCGAGGCTGGCGGCATCCTGCTGCACCATACCGATCGCCCCGCTGATGCGCAGCGCCTGGATCAGCTCCGCTTCGGTGGCGTGGGGATGGCCGAGCATCAGGTTTTGTCGCAGCGTGCCAAAAAACAGCCGCGAATCCTGGGAAAGGTACCCCAGCTGGCGACGTACATCGCCAGGATCGATATGCGCCATATCCACGCCATCAATGATCACTTTGCCTTTACTGGCCTGCGCCTGACCGGAGAGCAGTTTCAGCAGGGTGGATTTTCCGGCGCCGGTTTTTCCGAGGATCGCCACGCGTTCCCCCGGTTTGATCGTAAGTTCGGGGATCTGCACCGCCTGCTCGCCCTTTTCCACATCGTAGCTGTACTGCACCTGCTGCATCTGGAAATGGCCTGCCAGCACCGGGCAGTGCGCCATTTTTTCCCCCGCGGTTTTATCCAGCGGTTTTTTCAGCAGATCGTTCAGGCCGTTCATCGCCGTTTTGGCGTGCTGCCAGCGGGAGAACACCATAGTGAGCTGCATCAGCGGCGCGATGGTACGCGACGACAGCAAGCTACAGGCCACCAGCGTCCCGGTGGTGATACTGCCTTCCATCACCAGATAACAGCCGAACACCAGCATTCCGGCGTAGGTAATTTGCTGCACGGTGGAGGCCCAGCCGCTGAGCCGTGCGCCCCACACGCGCTGCTTCATGCCGATCCCCGCGCCTACCGCATGAGTGTGTTCCCACTGGCGCTGGAAATAGGGTTCCGCCTGGAGCGCTTTGATGTCCTCCACCCCTTCGATGGACTCCACCAGCACCGCGTTACGAATGGCGCTTTCGCGCATCCCCTCTTTGGCCAGTTTCGCCATTGGCCACTGCACCAGGATGCCGGGGATCACGATCAGCGGAATAGCGATCAGCGGGATCGCCACCAGCGGGCCGCCCACCAGCGTCATAATGCCGAGGAACAGCAGCACGAACGGAATGTCCATCGCCGCACCGACGGTGGTGGAGGTCAGCAGCTCGCGCACCTGATCGATTTCACGCAGCTGGGAAATAAACGAACCGGTGGATTTCGGACGGGCATCGTTTTTGATCGCCAGCGCGCGGGCAAAAAACAGCGACGAGACGTTGAGATCGATATGCTTACCCATAATGTCCGACACATGGGTACGGGCGAGACGAATAAAAAACTCCAGCATGGCGGCGAACAGCACGCCGATAAACAGCACCCACAGCGTGGGGATCGACTGGGCCGGGATCACCCGGTCGTACACCTGCATAGAGAATAAAATCCCCGCCAGCGCCAGCACGTTGCCGAGCAGTGAGGCGAGCGCGATCTCCGACAGCTTGCGTCCGCTGTGGCGAAAGTGCCGCCAGAACCAGTGCGCTTCCCAGGGTTTGGTGAAATCATCAATGCGTGCATCGCGGCCACGGGCGGCAATGCCCAGCATCACCACCTCCGGCCTGACGCGGGTGAGCAGCGTTTCCAGCGGCTCTTCGCGCACCAGATCGCCCCCTTCCGACAACCAGTAGGTCGCCAGCCCGTCGGCGTCAATAGACTCCAGCAGCATCAACTCCCCGGACTCCAGCTGGACGATCACCGGCAGGTTTTGCGCGTTCCAGCGCATACGCTCCAGCGGCACCGTGCGCACCTGTAGCCCCATCAGGCCGCTTAAGCGCTCCAGCCGGGCGCTCTGCGGCAGCGCTTCAAACCAGCGCATTTGCTGGCGCACCGCGGGGGCATCGGCAGGCAGGCCGAATCGCCCCGCCGCGCGCACCATGACATTGATCCAGCTTTCGGTATCAGGCTCTTGCATTACTGCTCCTTAAAGTGAAGGCAGGGTATCGCCAATAGTGCGGCTGCGTTCAATGCCCAGCATATCCAGCAGATTATCTGCGGCGCCGGCATAACGGACGGCGGCGTCCCAGGCGTCATAGCGCGCGGTGATCGAGGCCGTGTCTGCCTGAAAGACATCCTGTTCAATACTCAGAAGATCGTTGAGGCTGCGCTTGCTGAGACGATACTCATCGCGGTACACCTCGCGGGCGCGATCGGCGCTGATAAACTGCGCGTCTCCTGCCCGCTGGCGCTGCTGCGCCCCGGTGAGATCCGCCCAGGCGGTGGCGGCGCGCTGATTCATCTCCAGTTTGCTGGCCTCCACCTGGGCGCGGGCGTTGGCGCGGTCGCCTTCTGCCGCATCCACCCGCGCGCTGACCGCACCGCCCTGATAGAGGGGCGCGTCCACGACAAGCTGCACCTGGTCATCCCAGTAGCTGCTATTTTCGTTCTGATAACGGGTTCGCCCCGCCTGTACCGACACCGTCGGCCAGTGCTGGGCCTGCACCTGACGGATGCGCTGTTCCGCCGCCAGCTGTTTCGACTGGGCGCTGCGCACGGCATTGCTGCGCTCGTACGGCAGCGATTTGAGGGTAATTTTTTGTTTCATCAGATCGTCAGGCAGATCCGGCAGCGTATCCGACACCACGCCGGTCAGCACGCTCAGGGCAGCCTGCGCGGAGCGGGTCTGGGCTTCGTACTGTGCGAGCGTGGCGTTCAGCCCGGCGATGCGCGTCTGCGCCTGTAAAACGTCAGACTGCGAGCTCAGCCCGGCCTGGGCGCGCAGATCCGCCATCTCCTGCACCGCCTTCAATGAGGCGATATTTTTACGCGCCGCGTCCGCCAGCGCCTGATGACGCTTGACCTGCAAGTAGGTTTGCAGCGTCTCCATGCCGACTTCATTAAGTGCATTGTAGAGATCGTAACGCCAGGCATCCGACAGCTCATGCTGCTCGTCAATGCTGCCGCCGGTTTTACCAAAGTCGTAAATCAGCTGTTTTAAGCTGACGCCCCCCGCGCCGTTACTGCTCAGCGATCCGGCCGAATCGGTACGGTGCGAACGTCCGACGTTCCCCTGTAAAGACACCTGTGGAAACCATGCGCTTTCCGCTTCGGAAAGATTGGCTTTCCCCACCTGGATTTGCGCCGCCGCCTGAGCAATTTTTGGATTGCGGGCGAAGGCGCGCAAAATAGCCTCTTTGATGGTCAGCTGCGCCTGGAATTGTTCGCCGGGCGCGGTCTGCCACTGATACTCCTCAGCCCAGGCTGGCAGTATCGCTGTTCCGGGCACTGCCAGCAGCAACAGCCCTATCGTCGCTAATTTCATGATCCCACCTTTGGCTGCCCGTGGTGATATTTTACGTTCCCTCGCCTCGTCCCTGAGGCTGCGATCCGGTCATCAGACCATATTGACGTGCAGACCCTGCTGCACCAGTACATCGCCTAAGGTGTTGCTTTGTGAACTGTTGTGGTAGATGTCGAACTGCATACCATCCACCTCCCGCTGGCCGCTGATCGCCCAGATGTCGCTGTTGCCATGCACCAGATTCACGCTGTCGCCTTTACTCCCCTTGATGATCAGGTCATCTTCCGGTTTATCGGTCACCGTCAGCGCCTCGTTCAGATCCAGCGTGATGCTGTTGGTGCCCGATTTGCCCAGATCGATGATCTCAATGTTGTGCACACGGGTGGCGGCGTCGATCAGGTTAAGTACCAGATCCACGCCGTTGAGCACCAGCGTATCGGTGCCTGCGCCGCCGTCGATCTCCACAAAGCCCAGGGTCGTAAGGTGAATGGTGTCATTGCCCTCGCTGCCCTGCACGCTATCGCCGCTGGCTTCGGTGCCGTCCGCCAGGGTGATGCTGACGCCTCCAATAGTGTAGGCCGCCTCCTCCGTCTGGTTGAGCGTACTATCACTTTCGGTAGTGGCAGCCGTCGCGGTAGCGCGTGCGGTCAGGGTGCTGGCCGGTGCGCTGTCAGTCTCCTGTACGGTGTTGATACTGTCTGAATGCAGCACGAAGCTGGAGTCATCCGTCGCCAGCGCCATCAGAGTGGCAGGCGGCGTGGTGGAGATGATATTCCCGCCCAGGCCGACGTTCAGATAGCCGGTGTTGCCAGCGGCATCGGTGGCGTACAGGTTAACCACGCTGGTGAGCGACAACAGGTTCAGGATGTTCAGACCGAGGCTCAGTGTGGTGGACCAGTTGCCGTTGGCGTCCGTTATCGCGGTGGTGCTTACCGTGCCGTTAAGCAGCGATAAATGCACCACTGCATTTGCCCCCAGATTGCGCGAACCGCCGCTTAACGTCAGCCCTTTGGTCAGCAGCGTCAGCGGGTTCAGGGTCGCCAGCGGGTTCCAGGTCAACTCCGGCGTGGTGAGTTTGACCGTCACATCCGTGCTGGTGCTGTTGGTGTTGCCGACTTTATCGATGACCGACACGCCCACTTTCAGCGCGCCACCGGTCAACCCTTTCAGCACCGTGCTGCTGACCGGTAACGACCAGCTGCCGTCCGGGTTCACCGTGGCGTTATAGCTGGTGCCGCCCAGCGATACCACAACCCGCGAGCCGTCGGTGATGCCACCGTTAATGCGCCCGGAAATGGTCTGCGTACCGTTCGACTCCGCCACGTTCAGGAAGCCATCGTTGCCGAACAGCGAGGTCAGCGAAATAGACGGCAGGCTGTGGGTGATCACGTTCAGCAGCCCGCTGGTGCCCGCGACGTTGCCCGCCGGGTTGGTCAGCGAGGCGTTAACCGTCAAGGTGCCGTCGAGCAACGCGCTGAGATCGGCTTTCGGCACCGAGACCGACCAGTTGCCGTCGGATCCGACCAGCGCCTGGTAAACCTTGTTGCCGAGCGTCACGTTCACCAGCGAGCCGACCGCATTGGTCGCCGAGCCGGTAATGGTCTGGGCGCTGAGAATATCCGTCGCGTTCAGCCCACCGTCGCCAAACAGTGAGTTGATCACCAGCGTCGGCGCCTGCTGGATGGCTACCAGCAGATTTTTGGTATCGGTGGCGACGTTACCCGCCACATCCCGCGCGGTGACGCCCACGGACAACGTACCGTCCGTCAGCCCCTGCAGGGTGGCGGTCGGCAGCGGTAAACGCCAGGAGCCATCACTGCCGACGGTGGTGTTGAAGGTCAGGCCGCCGAGGGTGACAGTCAGGGCAGTGCCTGCCGCCAGGTTAGTGGTGGTACCGTTAAGCACCTGCGCGCCCAGCAGATCCGAGAGGCTCAGATTCCCGTCGCCGAACGGCGTATTGAGGCTGACAGAAGGCAGCGCGTTGATCACGGCGTTAATCAGTTGCGAGCTGGAGCCAGGGTTTCCAACATCATCACGCACGCTGGCGCTGACGGTGACGTTACCGTCCGCCAGTCCCTGCAATACAGATGGCGGAACGTTCACCGACCAGGTACCGTTGTTGATGGTGCCCGTCAGCGTGGCAGTGCCGACGCGCACGGTCACCGTGCCGCTGGCGAGACTGGTGACGCCGCTGATGATCTGGCCTGCATCCGCTTCCGCCCGGCTCAGATAACCGTCGCCGCCAAACAGCGTGCCTGTGTTGACGCTCACCGTCGGCAGACCGGTCAGCCCCACTTTGATGGCCGGGCCATTGGTGGTGGTGGTATTGCCGTCCGGCGTCTGAATGGTGATCACTGGCGTCAGCACGCCGTCCGCCAGCGAAGCTAAATCCGCCGGGCTGACATTAATGCTGAAGGTACCGTTACCCGCCAGCACACCGGCGAAGGTTTTAGTGCCGATCTGCACGCTCACCGTGGAACCGACCGGGGCCTGCCCGACGCTACCGGTAATGGTCTGCGTCAGCAGCGCATCGGCGGCGTTCAGCAGCCCGTCGCCAAACAGGGTGACGGCATTCAGCACCGGCGCGAGCAGATCCAGCGCCACGTTTGCGCCCACGGCCGCATTGTTGCCGTACTGATCCGTCGCCTGCACGCTTACCGCCACGTTGCCGGTGCCCAGCCCCTGAAGCGCTGCCTGCACCGCCTCCGGCAGCGCAACGGACCATTTCCCGTTGCCGTCCACATTGGTCGTGAATGCAGTGGTATCGCCGACTTTGATGCTCAGGGTGCGGCCATTCAGCCCGGTCGCCGTACCGCTGATCACCCCGCTTAACAGTTCCGAAATGCTCAGCATACCGTCGCCAAACAGCGGGTCGAGCACAATAGAAGGCTGTGCTTTTACCGCCACCGTCAGATCGGTACTGCCATTTACTACGTTGCCAAATTTATCCGTTACGCTGACCGCAACCCCTACGGTACCGTCCGGCAGCGCGCCGAGTAACGACGGCGGCAGCGTGGCGATCCAGTTCCCCAGCGCATCCTGCGTTCCCTGAATGGTGCGCCCGGCAATGGTGACCACCACGCCCGCGACATTGGCCGCATTATTCAGACCCAGCGACACTACCTGGCTGGTGGTACTGTCGACCAGGTTGATGATGTTATCTGCCGCCACCGTAATATCGCCGATCACCGGCAGATCGGTCAGCGCCGTGCCGACGTTGATGATCTGATTAGTGGAGTTACCGTAAATATCGGTGACATCCACCTGCAATTGCAGGGTTTCCTGCGTCAGCCCAGTCCACAGATCGGGCGGCAGCTGGATGCTGAATTTGCCATCGGCGCCCACCGTGGTGGTCGGGATAGTGGCGCTCACCCCGGCGATGGTCACTTTCACCGTCGCGCCGCGATAATCGCCGCTTACTTGCCCGGTCACCAGCTGCGTGAGCAGCGATTCCGCCACGTTCAGCACGCCATCGGTACCAAAGACATCGTTAACCACAACGCCAAGGCCCTGGTTGAGGGCGACGTTCAGCCCGACATTATTACTGGACGTATTACCTGCCGCATCGGTGGAGGTGATGTTAATCACCTGCGCCCCGTCGGTCAGCGTGCGCAGATCCAGTTCCGGGAAGGTATGGCTCCAGTTACCGTTACTATCGACCGTACTGCTCCAGCTGAGCGGCCCGAGCGTCACTGTTACAGTATTCCCCGGCTCGCCGCGTCCCGCCACCAGCATACCGGTGGCGGCTTCCACGGTATTCAGCACCGCCGGCACACTAAGCGCGTTGACCTCCAGCAGCGGCTCATCGCGTTGCACGCTGAGGATCCTGCCGTCCACCGCCGGGTTGCCTGCGACATCGCTTAGCTGCGCCGTCACCGGCGTACTGCCCGACGGCAGCGCGGCGACATCCGCCTGCGGCACCACCGTTGACCAGTTGCCGTCCGATCCTACAACCGCATAGTAAGTCTTGCCGTTGAGGGTCACCGACACCGTGCGCCCGGCTTCCGACAGGCTGGCAGTGCCGCCCAGCGTCAATGGCTGACCGCTTTCGGCGGCGTTGATAATATCGTCACCGGACACCGGATTCAGGGTCAGCGTCGGGGCGAGCGTATCCACCTGCACCACCACCGAGGAGGTGGAGTTCGGCGCAGCCTGACTGGTGGCTTCAATGGTATAGCTCGTCTGGTCCGGGAAGGCGCTGACCGGCACGCTGGTCGTCCAGGTGTTGTTGCCGTCCACCGTTGCCGTTCCCACCAGCACGCCATTTACGGTGATGTTAAGCAGCGTACCTGCCGGGTACCCATTGCTCTGGCCGTTGACCGTGATCGCAGGCCCGGCGCTGAACTCGCTGGCGTTGATAAAGTTATCGCCCGCCACCGGGTTGACCGTCACGCTGAAGGCTGGCGGTACGGTATCAATGGTGACGCCCACCGGCCCGGTGGTGGCCGGGTTGCCTGCGATATCCTGCACCGTTGCCTCAAGGGTCGTACTGCCGTTGGCGAGCGTCGCCATCTGCAACGGAGTGAGCTGTAGCGCCCAGGTATTGCCCGGCTGTACGGTGGTGGTAAAGGTCTGTCCCCCCAGCGTCACGGTGATGGTGCGCCCCACCTCCACATTGCTGGTGGTACCGGTGAGGGTTTGCAGCTGCTGGCTTTCCGTCCAGTCGAGATCGCTGTTGCCGAACGGCGCGTTCACTGAAATGGTCGGCTGGTTAAGGGCGATCACCACCGGCGTGCTGGTGCTGCCGGTATTCTGGGCATCGTCAGTGATGGTGACGATCACGCTCTGCTGACCGCGATCGACACCGTTCCAGCTGTCGCTGTCCAGCGCCAGCGTCCAGGTATTGGTCAGCGGATCGACGGTGGCGTCAAAGATTTTGCCGCCGATGGTGACCTGTACCGTGGTGGCCGCCGGATCCCTTGAAGTAAAGGTGCCTGACAGGCTGGCCGGCGCGGTGGATTCGCTGATGTTGAGATAATTATCGCCAAAGATCGGCGTGTTCACCGTCACGGTCGGCGCGGTAAAGGCGACGTCAAATGGCACCTGGGCGGTCTGCACGTTACCGTACTGATCTTCGGCACGCACGACGATAGTGTGCGCCGTCGCCGGATCCAGCCCCTGAAGGGTGCCAGCCGGCAGCGACACCGTCCACTGACCCGCCGGATCGACATCAGCCACATAGGTGACGCCGTCAACATCAATGGTCACGGTGACAAACTGATTGCCGCCGCTCAGACCCGTGCTGCCGGTCAACGTCAGCGGGCCTGCCGCCTCGCTGATATTCAGCGTCTCATCGCCGCCGAACAGGTTAGTCACGCCCGGTGTCGGCAATGCCAGCTGCGGCACAAAGGTCTGGGTGGCGGAATCCACGTTGCCATAGGCATCGCTCACCGTCACCACCACGGTCTGCGTCTGGCCGTTGGTTAAGCCGGTTAACGCCGACGGCGGCAGGGTAACGCTCCACTGGCCGTTTGCATCCACAGTCGCGCCGGTATTGTAAGGCACGCCGTTCAGGGTAACGGTGACCGTCTGCCCTGCACCCGTGACCCCGGTGTTGCCGGTCAGCACCTGGCCTGCGGCCGCTTCCGAATTATTCAGCACGCCATCGGTAAAGAGCGTGCCCAGCGTAACTTCCGGCACATTATTGATCACGGCCTGGAAGTTACCGTCGCCGTTCACGATATTGCCCGCCGTATCGGTGACGATGATTTTCACCGGAATGGTGCCGTCCGGCAATGTGCCCAGCGTCCCGGCGCTGACTGGCAGGGTCCACTCGCCGTTCGCGCCAATATTCGCGTCGGTGATGGTGATAAAGGGACCGTTATTAATACTGACCTGGATAGTCTGAATACTGGCTTTATCCAGCCCGGTGGTGCCGGTGAGCGTACTGTCTGCCACTTCACTGCTGATCAGCACGCCATTACCGAAGGCCGTATCCAGCGTCGGCGTCGGCAGCACACCCGCGCGGACGTCAAAGTCCTGAGCCGGGCTGGTGTCGCTGTTGCCGGCTTTATCCGTTACGGTCACCGCCAGGGAGTAAGCGCCGTCGCTCAGCCCGGTTAAGACCGTCGATGGCAGCTGTACCGTCCAGTTACCGTTATTATCCACGGCGCCGTTAACCGTGATCGGATCGGTCAGGCCATTGCCGGTAATGGTGATCGCCACGGTCTGCCCGCCGCCGGTGAGGCCGGTGGTGCCGGTAAGGATCTGCCCGGTGCTGGCTTCCAGCTGATTGATGATGCCGTCAGTAAAGAGCGTCGCAGGCAGCGTCGCATCCGGGGCCGCGCGCACCACTTCTATCCCCAGATTGCCGCTGGCCGGGTTAGCATAGGCATCGGCGGCGCTGGCGGTAATGGTGTACGGACCGTTAGCAAACTGGTTAAAGGTGCCCGGCGCGATGGTCGCCGTCCAGTTGCCATCACTGCCAACCGAGGCAGTACCAATCTGCACGGTACCAATAAACAGCGTGATCGTCGCCCCGGCAGGCAACCCCGTTGAGGTACCGGTGATCTGCCCCACATCGGTCGCTTCTGCGGTGTTTATCATGCCATCGGTCAGCATCAGCGTATTGCCGATGGTGATGGCAGGCAGCGTCGTGTTGCCCACATTAATGGGCAGCGGCGTGCTGGAAATGTTGCCGTCCGGATCCGTGGCGGTAAGGGTCAGCGTGGACGGGCCCTGCGGCAGCGCCTGCAACTCCTCTGCCGGAATGACAATGCTCCATTGACCCAGCTGATCGGCCCGGGTTTCGACAGGGGTACCGTTGATCGTCAGCGATACGATGGAGCCTGGCGTGGTAGTGCCGCTCAGGGTCTGGGCGACGGCGGATTCACTGATGTTAACCAGCCCATCGGACAGGAAGCTGGGATCCAGATTGATGTCCGGCCCGACGGTATCGACACGCACCTGCTGCGTGCTGGTTGCCGGGTTGCTGGCCGCATCGCTGGCGGTGGCGGTGACCGTATAAGTCTGATCCGCCAGCCCGCTGACCACGCTGGCGGGCACCTGCACCGACCATCTGCCGTCCGCGCCAATGCTGGCGGTATAGCTGCCTCCGCCCGGCGCCAGCGTCACCGTTACCAGTGTGCCCTGCGCCAGATTGGTGGAGACACCGGTAATGGCAACTGCGCCGCTGCTTTCCGGATCGCTGATAACGTTATCCCCCGCCACGCTGTCGATACTGAGCGTCGGCTGGCTGCCTGGCTGGGTGATAAAGGTGACGTTCTGCGTGGCGTCGTCGAGGTTTCCCGCCGCATCGGTGACGGTCACGCGGATCGGCTGCACGCCGTCCTGCACCGCCGCCAGGTCAGTCGCCGGAACTGCCACGCTCCAGCTACCGTCGGCCTGCACGGTGGCCGGATAGTCAACGCCATTCAGCGTAACGGTAACGATCTGCCCCTGTTCCACATTCACCGTCGAGCCGGACACCACCAGCGGCGAACCGGCTTCGCTGGCATTAACATAGTTATCCGTCGAGATACTGTTCATGGTGACCTGCGGCGCATTCACCGGCGAGGCGTCGAGGGTAAAGCTCTCTTTGATGACGGCACTGTTCCCTGCGCTGTCAGTCGCGATGACCGTCATGCTTACCGGGCCATCCGGGATGCCGCTCAGCGCCCCGGCAGGCAGCGTCACGCTCCAGTCTCCGTTGGCCTGGATCAGGGCATTATAGGTCTGGCCGTTAATCTGCACGACGACGGTTTGCGGCTGCGCCGGATCGTAAGGCGTGGCGGTGCCGGTCAGCACTATCGGTCCTGCCGCTTCGGCGGCATTCACCGTGCCGTCGCCCGCCACATCGCCCAGGGTGAGTACCGGCGGCGTTTTGTCCACCAGGATGCTGCTTTCCAGCACCGCCGCGTTACCCACGCCATCCGTAGCGGTGATCACCACCGGCACGGTGCCGTCGGTTAAACTGTTCAACAAGGTGGAAGGGACGTTCACCGACCAGTTGCCGCTGGCATCGACGGTGGCCGTCAGCGTCTGCGCCTGAGCGCCGGAGCCGATCTGTACCTGTACCAGCTGGCCTGCGCCGCTGACGCCGGTCGTACCGCTCAGCGTGCCGCCCGTCAGCGCTTCGCTGCTGTTCACAATACCGTCGGTAAACGGCTGATTCATGGAAACGGCCGGCAGGGTGGTGGTGACAATAGTGAACTGATGACTATTACTCACGACATCGCCGCTGCCGTCCTGGGCCGATACGGTGAGAGTGGCGGTGCCATCGCTGATGGCGCGCGCCTCCTCTGCCGGGACGGTTACGCTCCACGCCCCGCCTGCGCCAACGGCGCCCGCGTATAGCTTGCCGTTCAGCGTCACCGTGATCGGCGTTCCTTCCGCCAGTCCGACGGAGCTGCCGCTGACCACCAGGCCACTGGCGTTATTAATATCGCTGAGGCTCACCCGATCGTCGCCGGTGAGCGGCGCAATGGAGATCGCGCTGACGGTGGTGTCAACGGTAAACGGCCGGGTGGCGCTGGTGCTGTTACCCGCCGAATCGCTGACCTGTACGCTCAGCGCATAGTCACCGTCAAGCAGACCGGCCAGTTCGCCCGGCGGAATGGTGACCTGCCAGCTGCCATCGGCGCCCACGGTGCCGGTCCAGCTGGAGCCGCCCTGGGTGACGGTCACCGTCTGGCCCGCTTCAACGTTCAGCACTTTACCGGTCAGGGTGATGGCTTCGCCGCGCTCGGCGGCGTCAATCACGTTATCCCCGGCGACCGGATCCACGGTAAGCAGCGGCTGTTTCTGCGGATCGATGCGCACGCTGATGTTATGGCTGGCGGTGGTGCTGTTTTGCGCCGCATCCGTCACGGTAACGGTAAAGGTCGCCTGCCCGTCCGGCAGCGCCTGTAGCGCCGAAGACGGAATATCGACAGACCATACGCCGTTCGCGCCTGTTGTGGTGGTGTAAGTCTGGCCGTTAAGCACAACAGTGACCGGCTGGTCTGCGCCCGCGCCGCTGGCGACGCCGGAGAGCGTCTGGGTCGCGCCCGCTTCCGCCAGGTTAAGCGTGTCGTTAGTGGCAAAAGGATCAAAACTCAGCACCGGCGGTTCAACATCAATGTTGACGTTGATCGGCGTGCTGGTGGCGGTGTTACCGGCAATATCAGTCACTGTGACCGTCACCGGCAGCGGCGAATCGGTATTGGTTAAGCTGTCCAGCGCGCCGGAAGGAATGGTCACGCTCCACTGCCCGTTCTCATTCACCGTGCCGGTAAAGGTGTTACCGCCAAGATTGACGCTCACCGTCTGCCCCGGCCCGGTGACGCCGGTTTCCCCGGTCAGGGTCTGGTTCTGCTGAATTTCCGCGCCGTTCAGCACACCATCGCCAAACAGCGGGTCATTGTTTGCCTGCGGCAGCGCATTGAGGATGAGATTAACCGTATGGGTATCGCTCACCGTCACGCCGTTAACCACGGCGCTCGCCGTGATGGTCAGCGGACCATCCGCCGATCCGGAAAGCGCGCCCGGTGCCAGCGTGATGCTCCAGTTGCCGCTGGCATCGACAAAACCAGGATAGGTCACGCCGTTCACCAGCACCTGCACCTCGGTGTTGAGCGGCAGACCGGCGCTGGTACCGTTGATGGTCACCACGCCCGCTGCTTCCTGCACGCCAATATAGTCATTGCCGGAGATGATGCTGATCGCCACCGCCGTCGGGGCGCTGTCCACCGTCACCGGATAGATGCTGTTCGTTGTCTGGCCGTAAATATCGGTGACGCTGATCTGCACCGGGTTTTCCCCCGGCGTCAGCTGATAGAGCGTGCCGGACGGGATCAGTACCGTCCAGCTACCGTCGCTGGCCACCACAGACTGGTACGTATTACCGCCCAGCGTCACCACTACCCGGCTGCCCGACTCGGCATCGGTCGTGGTACCGCGCAGTAACTGGTCAGTTTTGATTTCTGCCGCGTCCAGCCCGTTATTACCGGCAAAGGAGGTGACGGTGGCGGTCGGCGGCGTGGTTTTGACGTTGATGGTCTGCTCAATAACGCGTGGGTTACCGGCGGCGTCCGTCAGGGTGACAGTCGCTAAATTCGCGCCGTCCGCCAGTTGCCGTCGCTGCCCACCGTTGTGGTGTAGGTTTTATTGTTCAGCACCACGGTAACCGGACGCCCGGCTTCCTCCACCGATGAGATACCGCTCAGCACCTGTGCAGTATTCATATCTTCGAGGCCCAGACGTCCGCTACCGGCAACCGGCAGCACCGCCAGATCCGGCGCCAGGGTATCGACAATGGCGCTGCCCGGCAGCGTTGCGGTATTGCCCGCCGCATCCGACGCGTTGACCGTCATCGATACCGTTCCCTGCGGCAGGGTTTGCAGATCGGCAGGCGGCACGGTGATCGCCCAGTTGCCGTCGCTGTCGACGGTGGCGGTGTAGGTTTTTCCGCCAAGCAGCACCGAGACTTTCTGCCCCGGCCCGCTGATGCCGGTATTGCCCGCGATGGTCTGCGCCACATCCCGCTCGCCTGCGCTCAGTATACCGTCAGCAAAAGGCGTGTTCAGCGAGGGTTGCGGAACATGGTTAACCGCCACGTTCAGAATATGTTCATCAGAGGCAGTCTGCGTGCCGAGCGTAACGGTGGCGGTGATTTCACGCGGGCCGTCTTTCAGCTCCGCCAGATCTTCGGCGGGGATCACCGCGCTCCAGTTACCCGCGTTATCCACCACGGCGTTATAAACTTTGCCGTTGAACTCCACCAGCACCGACACCGCCGGACCAAATACCGTGGTGACGCCGCGCACTTCCAGCGGCTGGGTCACTTCCGCCGCATTCAGGTAGTCATCGGTGGAGACGATGGCGATAGCAATGCCGGTCTGTGCGGTATCAACCGTGATCGGATGATTGCTGGTAATCGTCTGGTTATTTTTATCCACCACGCTGACGGTGATGGTGTTGCTGCCATTGGCAAGCGCCAGCAGATCGCCTGAGGGCAGCGTGACGCTCCAGCTGCCGTCGCCCTGCACCACCGCATACCAGGTTTGTCCGCCCAGGGTGATAGTCACCGTCTGCCCGGCGGCGATATTTTGCGTATTGCCGGAGAGCGTTTGATCCAGCTGGATCTCCGCGCTGTTAAGCACATCATCGCCGGTGAGCGGGTTAACGCTGATTGCCGGCGCGGTGAGGTTAACCGTAAAATCACTGCTGCCGGTGGTAATGTTACCCGCCAGATCGGTGATTTCGTAGCTGATGGTGTAGCTTTCGCCATCGCTCAGCGCCTGAAGATCCGTAAGCGGGATAGTCGTTTGCCAGTTGCCGTTACTGTCAACGATAGCAAAGTAATTATTACCATTCAGGGTAATTAAAACGGTGCTGCCTTCATCAGCGGCGTCTGCAAATCCGCGAAGAATTTTATCCCCGCCAAGCTGAGAACTGTCAAATACCTGGTTCGGTACGAACGGCACCGTGTCCAGCACAGGCGGAACCGTATCCACCATCACATCCATTGATGTTTCAACGGTGCGTCCCCTGAAATCAAGCAGCCGTACGCGCAGCGTGCCCGGCCCCTGCGACAGGCTTTGCAGCACTTCCGGCGGGAACATAAATGCCCATGAGCCGTCGGGATTAACGGTCGTGGTCCAGACGTTGTCGTCCCACATGATGGTAATGACACTACCGGCGTTCGCCGCCTCGGTCGAACCGCTCAGCACCTGATTGCGCGCCACCAGTAGCTGATTGAGCAGGTTATCCTCAGCCAGGGGTTCCACTGTGAGGGTTGACGTCCCGGGAGTGCTACCGCCTCCATCAGGAGGTGTGGTACCGCCGCCGTCAGGGGGAGTCGTACCGCCGCCATCCGGCGGAGTGGTACCGCCGCCGTCAGGGGGAGTGGTTCCGCCACCGTCCGGCGGAGTGGTGCCGCCGCCATCAGGGGGAGTCGTACCGCCACCGTCCGGAGGAGTGGTGCCGCCATTGTTATTGTCGTTATCCCCACCACCGCCACTACCACCGGAAGCGGCAGCAATACCTACAATGCCCCCTACGGCAGCCAGCCCACCCAGTACCGCCAGCGCTGAAATACCGCCTGCGCCAATCAACGAGTCGACGGCGACCTCAGACATCGCCGGGACAATAGCTTCAGCGGTCATTGGTCCGGCTTCGGCGGCAAAGGGGAACACCGCGTGGTGCGCACCGAGATCATCCTCGAACACCAGCTCACTGTGCAGACCATTTTCATCAAGGAAAAAGAAGCGTTGATAGCGAACCGTAGAGCCATCTTTCATATGGACGATCAGGTCATTGCCTTCGCGCTCGTAAAAGTTTACCGAGGCGGGAGAAGCATTTACGCGCACAATACTTGTCTGCGAGAGATTAACGACGCGATCGGCGTTTTGCGGATATTCCATCACGATATCGCCGGTCTTTTGATTTATAATATCCACGGATCCGGGAAGGCCATTTTTCGGCGCCATATTATATTCCTCTTGCAGCAAGTGCCTTATGTCACGCACCTGACGTATTTATTTTGGGTAAGCCAATGGGAGCCAAAGTTATCTGGCAGAATTGGGCTCGGTATGGTTTCTGGAGCAATTTATGGGGCAAAACGTTGATTTTACTGGGCTTGATTTTTCATCCATTGCAGAAATACGAAAATCATCTGCTTAAAATATATAATCACTTTTTCGTAATAGGCAAATTCCAATATCACAAATTAATACATATTTTTTTGGGAAACAGGATATATCCTTTATCACTAAAATAAAGGTTAAGCCCTACTTAAATGAACACTCAAGTGATTACTTAGAATTTGAATAATGCAATGTGAAGCTAAAAATTAAACTAGAATATATCCTGTATTCTCTTATTATGATAATTACCATCATTTATTATTTAATATTCAGGAGCGCTTCAGACGGATGAAGCGCTGCTTACACTCTGTCACTACCGTGCTGTTCACACTTTGAGCGAACGCGCTTCTCCAGCGTCCGACAGGCTTATGGAGTGGTGTGCTGGGTCAAAAATCTGTTATACTCAGTTCAACACATTGGGGCTGATTCTGGATTCGACGGGATTTGCGAAACCCAAGGTGCATGCCGAGGGGCGGTTTGCCTCGTAAAAAGCCGCAAAAAAATAGTCGCAAACGACGAAAACTACGCTTTAGCAGCTTAATAACCTGCTAAGAGCCCTCTCTCCCTAGCCTCCGCTCTTAGGACGGGGATCAAGAGAGGTCAAACCCAAAAGAGATCGCGTGGATGCCCTGCCTGGGGTTGAAGCGTTAAAACTAATCAGGCTAGTTTGTCAGTGGCGTGTCTGTTCGCAGCTGGCAGGTGAATGTAAAGACAGACTAAGCATGTAGTACCGAGGATGTAGGAATTTCGGACGCGGGTTCAACTCCCGCCAGCTCCACCAATCATGATTGGACAGTGCAAGGACAGCACCTTGAAAAACAGGAAGTTAGGTGTCACGGTAGGACTCTGACCAGACAGTAACGTGACCTAAAAGGATACGCAAAGGAGCCACGGCTCC